>NZ_CP150280.1:4800000-7097857 GCF_037979415.1 Paenibacillus sp. FSL H7-0940 | reverse complement strand
CCCTATCTTATTATTAATTTCAAATCGCATCACATTCGAAATATGGTTACGCACCGTTTTCTCGCTGATGAATAACTGCCCTGCGATGTCACGCGTTGTTTTGTCTTGAACCAGTAATTCGAATACTTCGCGTTCACGGTGGGTCAACAAAAATTTGCTTTTATGATCGATACCCTTCAATGTTCACCCCTCCTTGCTCGGGTTGTGTTGGTGTAACAAGGTTAAGGGGATACAGTCAACTCATCTTATGTAAGGTCAAGGGCGTTGGTTCAGTTTTATAAGAAAAATGGGCAGTAAACATGTGATTCATTGTCCAAAGAGAACGTGAGCAGTTGTCTATATATTTGAGATTATGTAAGACAAACATGCCCCTGCAGCAGATGTTACCATCTGCGCAAAGGCACGCTTGTTCATGTCATGAAAAACTACCGATCCATTCGATTCATGACACCACCGTTGTGATTACGGTTCATCAGGCCATCGTCAAGGATGCCATCACGGTTATTCGTATCTGTTCCGTTCGTTGGGAAAATGCGCTCTACCATCGATTGGAACGTATCGATCATGCCACTAACTGGCTTACCGTTACGAATATCTGTGGCATAGTTCTCGACATGCTCCACAAAGTCCGGATTGGCTGATACATATACATTCTCGATGTTTGGTGCAAACTGTTTGATTTTGGCTGAAATCTTACCCTTAATCTCAGCTGATGTGTTATCGTCCGTGCTATCTACACGTTGTCCTTCACTTTTCATACCATAATGTCCTTCGTCTGTCCCACGTGCTTTGCCGCTGTTTGTCAGACCACGCATCATACCAACGGCGCCTGTGCCCATGGTTCCATAGATGCTGCGGTCATTCCCCATATGGCTGCGATCCGTTGCCGAATTTGTGTTCAGTCCTGGAGCAATCCCGCTAGTGCTGTACGGAGACATTGTGCCCGTACCGCCATTCACACGCATACCACCCATATCGTGATTCATGTTGCCCCCACGCATGGTATCACTGGCATGATTGCGCATCGTTCCATTCAGCATGCTCGTACGACCATTGGACTTGCTCTCCAACTTGCCTGCATGACCATCTGCCAAACGAACCGCGACATAAGCATTACGATCCGTTAACATGACACGGGCGGATTTTACTTCCTTCATCTCCGTGATACGTTTTGCCAGCTCTTCACTGGATTTCAGGTCAGTCACATTGTGCATGCGATAACTTTTCGCACGGATGCCATCCATGCCATTTGTTTCCACACCATAACGGTTAATGCCGTTGGCTTGCTGACGAACACTTTGCGTATGCATATTGTTGGTATCCCGATTCGTGCCACAACCTGTCAAACCGGCCATTACAAAGATTGCAGTAGATAATGATAACGTAATAGCTGTTGCCTTTTTGACTGCTGGCATGTACTCATCCTCCAATGTTTGTTGGTTTTGGTCACAAAGATAGGATGCGCTTCTGTACGTACCGATATGCTGAAAGGATATGGTACCTTACCCTGTAGATTCAGGTATTCTGGTTTTGGTCTTTGTTTAGAAGTCTTTGGGTTTTGATCTGTGGACAGTGAAATTCTTCGCTATATAAAATAAAAAAAACAGTGCTGCTTGTTCGCAGCACTGCCTCGAAATCATATTTGCATTTCAACACAACAATATCACTTATCTTCCGCCCCACTCATTTCCCGTCTGTTGATGAGGAAGTCGTTTCGTCCTTCGGAGAACTCGATGACTCTTCTGAAGAAGTTGTGGATGCTTTAATTGTATCCGGGAATTTCTCTGCTTCCGTTAGACTTGTCGCATCCATGCCATATGCCCATTGACCATCCGGTGTAATGACCCAGATCTGATCCGATTCGGATGGCACCGTAAGTCCCCGATACACATCTCGAACTTGTTGCCCATTGACCGTCTGTTCGATAGACAGGGTGAATCGGGGAACCGAATTCTTTAGCTCGGAAGCTTTGCGCACATCATCTGCTGTCGACAAGTTTTTGATTTTGCCGATAAGAGATACGGCATCTGTGGCTTCAATCGTTTTTCCATTCAGTGTCCAGGTCTGTTCTGCCGCATCTTTCTCCGATGTCGATGTTAACATCCAGGTAGCTGCCTCACCCTCCCACTCCAGAGACCCAACATTTGTGTCATCCATGTTGAAAGGTGTCGTGTCCAACAAATCACGACGAGACAAAGCTATGCTGGTAATCGCCTCTGTCTGCACGGCAACCACAGGGCCCGAATCAACACGCACATAACGTGCATCATCTGCTGGAAGCTGGCCGCCAATAGCCAGTTTGATCTCCCGATTATCTTTGAGTTTGATATCCATACGTGTAGCATCTGTTCCTAATCCGTACTTATCCAGATCCGTCGGCGCTTCTTCCACCACCAGTTCCTGATTTGCACCACTCAGAGCATCCAGCCAGCTGCTTACACTGTAACCGTTCAGAGGATAGGCTTTTGGCTCAACCATGTGCCATACGCCATTATCAAGCGTCAGGGTCGAAGTTGCTGCTGTACCGGATGTCTCCTCCGTTGTGCCATGTATTGTAATGGATTGGATATCCCCGGATTGAATACCAAGCAACTTGGCTTGCACCGCTTCTTCTTCCCGAAAATAATTTTGACTGGCCGCGTACACCCAGCCCACAATTAGTACGATGACCACCAGAATTGTTGGAACCCATTTTCTCATACTCGTCTGCGCCTCCACCATAAGAGTACACCAATGATAACAAAGATGAGTGGGAATGCTACAATAGCCACGAAGAAAATCGTTCTGGCCTGTTCGCCATTCAGGTATGCCATCTCATACCCAGCTTGTACCCGTGGACGAATCGTCAATCCATTTTCTTTCTCACTCAAATAGTTTACCGTATTCAAAATAAAGTCCCGATTGCCACCATTCGCAATTTCCGAATCCTGCATGAAAATGGACGAGCCAAGAATAACCGCCTTCGGTTTACCATCCGTCGTATCGGCTGCATACCCTAATTCAACGGGTCCCTGAATGTCCTCTTCGGCATCATTGGTTGTTTCATTCTGCAATAAACCGCCGATATTTGTCTCCCCATAACTGTCATTCGAAGAATGAATTAACGGTGAAAGGGTATATTTATCCTGTTCTTTGCTGGTCAACGCAATCGACAGCGACAACATCGGATACAATTGGCTCGCAGCGAGTTTGTCCGTAATTGCATGTGTACCATACTCCGGCACCACCCAGAGTGGCCCCATCGTACTGGCTTGCTGATTATCCACCATGACCGCATGCTCATCAACGACGCCATAGTCAGCCATGAGGGCATCGATGTTTTTCCAACTGGATTTCATATCTTCTACAAATCCGAGGGATAATAACAGCTTGCCTCCATTACTCAGATATGTGCGAATGGCTTTCATTTCGGTATCACTGAGATCGCGTTGTGGGCCAATAATGGCGAGCACATCTGCATCTTCGGGAACCTTCCCTGCTTGATTCAGCTGCAACTCTTCCGTCTGCACATTATTTTGTTCCAAGGAGGATTGCAGCGTAGTCATCTGAGCGAGACTTAACTCTTCATGTCCAGTCAAAAAGACCATTTTGTGCATCTCCGTGGATGACATATTCATGAGCGCCTGCGTAAGTTTTTCCTCACCTGTGAACTGATATGATCCGTCACTTCCGTCCCCTGTCGCGGTGAACAGACTGGCGATATCAATCACTTTGTGTTGATCTCCCTGCTCCAGCACAATGGAGCTGCCTGTTATGCCATATTTGGATGCAAGCGCAGGTTCCTGCGTCAAATTATATTGTTTTATTTTCAGCTTGCTGTTACGTTTCGTGTATTCCTCGACCATATCCGTCACCTCACGGTTCAGGACGGTGTTGTTGGCATTTTCGACCGTTAACACCAGAATGTTGACGTCATCCTTCACATTTTTGATCGCAGTAAGGGACTGGTCAGATAACGTGTATTGTTTGTTCGAGGTCAGATCCAGCTGGAAGCCGCCAAGTGAGTTCAGGAACAGTGTTAGCAAAATAAAGATGCCAATCACCGCTACGGACAGCACGGTACTGTTGGTATGACTTAACCATTTTTTCATCTTCTCACCTCCACCGCTTCCGTTCCACAATTTGAATGCTTAACAGCAGAAACACACCCGAAAGGGTGACATAATACAAGATATCCGGCCCACTAAGCACACCTTTCATGAAGCTGTCGAACCGGTTGGTCAGAGCAAACGGGTCCAGCCACTGTTGCAAAGCAGAACCTGTATTACCTGCGAATGAATCAAGCATCCACAAAACGAGCAAAATAATAAAACCCGCCACCGCAGACACCATCTGATGCTGGGATAATGTAGAAGCGAACAATCCAATCGCCATCATGCTTCCGCCCAGGAAAAATAACCCCAGCGCAGACATCCATACCGTCGTCATATCCAATGTTCCATAGAACGACATGATGAATGGGTACACCAGACTGCACAGGATGAGCACGACCAAAATGGCCAGAGAAGCAAGATATTTGCCAAAAATAATTTCTGTTACACGTGCCGGAGAAGTCAGCAACAATTCATCCGTTCCCTGTCTGAATTCCTCTGCAACCAGTCGCATCGTTAACAATGGCACAACAAACAGCAGCATGGACAACGTATCGCCCAACACGAGACGATAATCAACAATACTCGGCTGGTAATATACAAAGCTTGAATAGAACAGCAGACTGGTCATCAGTACATATACGGCAAAAGCAAAATAGGACGTTGGTGACAGAAAATAAGCTTGCAGCTCTTTATTACATACCGCCATCATTCGTCTCATTCGGAGTCCTCCCCTTTGCGAGCTTGGGGCGAAGCATCGGCTGATGTACCAACTGATGTTCCCGATATACTCGACGAGTCGATGTCCGAAGTTACGTCCTGATCCATCTCTGCCCCAACAACCTTATCCACATCTGCCGAATTTGCGTCTGTGTCTGTTGCCTCGGTTGTCGTCAGCTTCAGGAAGATTTGCTCCAGACTCAGGTTCTCCTTCTTCATCTCCAGTATCGGTAATCCTGCACCTGACAAAAGGTAGAACAGCTCCTCCCGGAAATCTTCCGAGCTTTCTCCAGTAAGCAGCATTTTAACCGTATCCGCTGAATCTGAAGTAAGTGAAGTATCTTTGGCGGTATTCACATCCAATGCTTGAATGACTTCACTCCGCACCTTCTCCCATGGTGTCAGCACATTATGTAATTGCTCCGTAGTGGCCTTCACTTCTATCGATACCTTGAACTGATCCCCCATTGCTGATCCGAAATGCTGAGGTGAACCATCCAGCACGAGCTGTCCCTGATTGATGATCAACATTCGATTACAGAGCGTGCTCACTTCAGGCAAAATATGCGTACTGAGTAGCACCGTATGGTTCTCCCCCAGTTCTCGAATCAGATCTCTGATCTCAATAATCTGATTTGGATCAAGGCCCGATGTTGGCTCATCCAGAACCAGCAGATCCGGCTTGTGAATAATGGCTCCTGCTAACCCGAGGCGTTGCTTGTATCCTTTGGATAACCCACGTACCATTTGCCTTTCCCGACCCTGAAGTCCCAGTCTGCTAACCATCTCACTGATCCGCAGCTTAACCTCACGTGCCGGGACATCTCGCAAATTGGCTACGAATTTAAGATAGGACTGCACGGTCATATCCGGATAGAGTGGCGGCGTTTCAGGCAGATACCCAATCTTGGAACGAACACGCTGACCCTGCTCATGCACCGATACCCCATCCACCATAATGGTACCCGCGGTTGGATGCACATAACCCGTAATCATACGCATCGTTGTTGTTTTTCCGGCACCATTGGGTCCCAGAAAGCCAACAATCTCACCACGTTCCATGGTGAAATCCAGTTGATGTACGCCGCGTTGTCCTTCGTAGACTTTGCTGACCTGTTTCACTTCGAGCACATCATTCATCCTTTCCCGTTAAAATACCCGTGCAGCATCGTTCGTTATATAAATTCAACTGAAAATATTTACACTTGCACTCCGATGGCAGAATAACCTTCCGATCACTGTTATCCCCAGATTTTTTTGATTACTTCTCAGAAGGAAAAATCCGGAGATAGCGTATGCTTCCGATGTAGCTTTCTTTTCAGAAAGCTTTTAGGCGAACGCTTCGCTTCTTCAAGTTATTTCTGCCCTCTCCGTTATCGTGTAAATGTTATGTTGAACTTATGTAATAGATGATAGACACGGGAAGTTCCTTGTATATTAAGGGAGCTATCCTAGCCTCAGCTTAATGACACTTAAAAGACAGCTTAAAAATATTTGTCCAAAATGTGAACATTCTGACCAACACCCACACCCTGCGCTTAAAGCTAACGTAACATAGAGTACAGGAGAATGTGCTCCTGACCAAAAGTCAGAGGGTGAATCGTGTGAAAGTATTATTCACGTTTTATGTTCCGAGCGGTGGCGTGGATACGTTAAATCGACTGCGCACCGCTGTTCTGAAACGCCATGGCATTGAAGCGCACCTATTGTATCTCAGTACAGGCTCGGGATTGCAGAACAACAGTGATACACCCATTTTCACCGCGTCCAGTGACGAGGATATCCATCATATCATCCATACTCATCATTATGATGCCATCATTGCCACTTCAGACATCGCTATGCCTGGCCGCTTGAGAGGACTTGGTTATACCGGACGAATTATTTTTGAAGCGCAGGGACTCGGAGCACGCGATCAAGCTCTGGAAACGATACAGATGGGTGTCCCATACCTCCAAGCTCATTGTGATGCTGCCGTTATACCTCCCACAGACCACCTGCTGGATATGTTCATTCATATCTGTCCCTGGCTTCATCGGTTTGTTATTCCCAATATGCTGGATACAGACACCTTCGCACCAATCTTGGTGGATACCCCACCCTATCCGGTGCTGGCTTGGGTAGGACGACTTGAACACAACAAAAACTGGCGTGAATATCTAATCATATCGAGTGAAATCGTCAAAAAAAATCCGGAAGCCAGACTATGGTTATTCCACGATCCAACTTTGGCTAATCCAGAAGATGAAGTCATGTTCCGGCACATGCTGGCAGAATACGGGCTTGAGGATCGGATTGGCATCTTTATCAATGTTCCTCATTCTCAGATGCCTGCATATTATTCCATGATTGCCGCTTCAGGGGGCATCATGTTATCCACTTCCCTGCTTGAAGGATTCGGTTATGCCGTCGCTGAAGCCATCTCTTGTGGCTGCCCGGTGCTCAGCACGGATTCGGATGGTGTGCGTTCATTTATCACACATAATAAGACTGGTAAGTTTTATCCGATTGGAAATGTAGAGGCAGCTGTAGCCGAAGCAAGGGACCTTATGAATAACAAGAAACTGCGTGAGTATATTCGCATTCAGGGCAGACAGCATATGAGCTTGTCTTTTTCACCAGATCGATATGCCATTTCTTTCCGTGAAATGATGACAGCACTACGAATTTTCCATTGAGCATAGCAAAAAAGGCAGTTCAGCAAAATTTCTCTGAACTGCCTTAGTATGGTTTTTATAGAGTCTTAGTGTCCCATCATCATCGCGGGATCAGGCTTGTCGCCATTTTGAAGTTCTTCTTCCGGCATCGGTTTTGGTTTCCGCAGAATCAGACTGAGCAAACATCCGAACAATGCAATACAAGCGGCCAGGAAGAACGTATCATTGAAACCAGTCACCAAACCATGCACGATAGCGGTCGGCTCTGTACTCGTTGTATTGTCTGCGATTCTTGAAGTCAGGAAGCCTGTAAGCCCTGCAACCGCAAAGGACACGACTACTTGCTGTGCAGCAGCCGTGAGCGGTGTAACCCGTCCAACCAACTTGCGCGGTGCAGCATTTAATACATGCGTATTGAGTGGCATCATGGACAAGCCCATACCCAGACCCATCATGACCAGAGCCGTTATAATCAGGCCAAGACCTGTCTCTGCCGTAATGGAGGACAGAATAAACAATGCTCCTGAGATAATACCCAGACCCACAAAGGCCAGAGGTCTAGCACCGATTTTATCAAACAATCGACCACCAAGAGGCATACCCACTCCGGAAGCCAACGCCTGTGGCAGTAGAATCAATCCTGTTTCCAGTGCAGTGTACCCTTTGATCTGTTGCAGATAGAGCGGGATCAGGATCATCGCACCGAACAGCGCCACTTGTGACACCCATGCGAGAATAATTCCCCGTGAGAAATCAGATGATTTGAATACCCGGAGTTCGAGCAATGGATTTTGATGACGAAGCTCCACAATAATGAACAAAATGAGCGCTACACCACCCACAATGACACCCGTCAAAGTTGTTGCAGACGTCCAGCTCGTTCCACCCTCACTCACACCGTAAGCCAGCATCGAGAACGCAATTGGCGCCAGAATCATGCCGAGCAGATCCAGTGCAGGTGTGCGTCCACGATCTGTATCCGGCAAAAACTTGATACATAGAATGAAAGCTGCAATACCAATGGGCAAGTTAATCAGGAAGATCCAGTGCCAGCTCAGTGATTCAATAAACCACCCGGACAACACCGGACCCAATGCGGGGGCAAGCAGCATGGGAATTCCCAGCATCCCCATGATGGAACCTCTTCGCTCAGGCGGAGCCAGACGAAAGACCATCGCCATACCAATAGGAGCAACCATGCCTCCACCAAGGCCTTGAATGATACGGTAAATGATTAATTGCTCAGGTGATTGAGCGATCGAGCATAATACAGAACCCAAGGTAAACATGGCAATCGTGAACAGAAATACTCTTTTGGCACCAAAACGGTCCGTTAACCAGCCTGCCAGTGGAATAACCGCAGACAAAGCCAGGGTATAACCCGTAACCGTCCATTGGATGGTCTTCAGGTCGGTCTCGAAATATTGAACCAGATTCGGAATGGCTACGTTCACCACCGTGCTGTCCAGTATAACCATAATCATACCGACGATAATAGCCAGGAGTGGCAGTATAATGGCTTTAAGCGAAAACTCTGCCGGCTCCTGGGGTACTGCTGTTTGTTCTTTCACGTTCTCCACACTCTTTTCCAGCCAGTAGATCGCAGGCTTATCCATGCGTCTCACTCAGCCTATATTGACGACTAATTTCAAACTATCGTTTTAAATCGTCGTTTTAAACTTTCGTTTAATACTGATCTAATTCTAATGAAAATACCTTTGCTGTCAAGCTATTTTTTCAGACAATTCTACTATGGATGCACCACAAAAAAAATGGAACAGGCACCTTCCCTGCTCCACACGTTGGTTAATCATGATTATGCAATGATGTCCATATCAATCTGCAAGCTTCATCATCTGATATTCTGACAGTATGCCCAATGTCTGACCGTGAATACTTCTGCAATATATTCGAATAACCAGATGCTTCGGTGAAGAACTGTTGCTGATGATCCTCATTTCATAAGGCTCGGATGACACATCCAGATTATGAATGACCTGATTACCGCCCGCTCCCCCCGAATTTGACGTTAGGTGAAAAAGGTGTCGATACAGTTCTCCGTGAATACTGGCTCCACCAACAAATACATCCGTCCCTTCCTCGCCGCCCACATAGGCCAACTCCACATCCATGTACTTGACGGGAACAAATGTCTGTAACAGATTCTCATGAATCTCAAGTAAATATACCGCCACTGTAGATCCCTCCTTCGGAGCACACGAACCTTCCTGTACATAGGATATGCTTCCTCTCGTCCATTGCCATTTGCATTCACCCATTTTCGACCAATTACACGGAAATGCCCGACCTTCCGGTCCTCTTTTTTCATAGAATAAAAGGATAGAAGCTCGGCCGGTGCAGGCCGTGACAAGGAGGTAGCTATGAAAGTTCTGCTCGTTACGTATTGGGAGCTTACACATATGGGAGGCATATGGACATATGTTAAACAACTGGCCGACAGGTTAATCGCACTTGGTGTAGAGGTTGATATCATGGGCACAAATGGTGCCAATAACGAAGTATATGTTCGTAATCTGAACCGAGCTTTCTCCAAGGATAAGGTGTGGCCCATGTTGCAAGCCAAACTCAATCCGACTGATCTGCCACAATTCACTGCCGATCCTCTTCTCGCTTATTATGAACTGAATAGATATGCCTTCGAGATGGCAGCCGCTTATCTGGGGGTGGACCACTATGACGTTATTCATGCGCAAGATCCGGTAGCTGCCGTAGCCATAAAACGCATATTGAACCGCAATATCCCACTGGTTACAAGCTATCATGGCGCTCTTGCACGCGAAGCCTTTTACGATGCTCAAAATTCCAACCCACAGCTTACTCTCCCTTCATATTTGCAATCCAAGCGTGGACGTTATTTTCTCTCATTGGAAGAGCGAAGTGCAGCACAGTCCGAGCTCATTCTCGTGTCAAGCCACTGGATCAAGAGTACGCTTACAGAGCTTGCCGTTCCTGAATCAAAGTTCAGACAGATTCCCTATGCTGTAGATCTCCCAGCCTACCGTGCCTCAGCAGCTGTGAAGTTCCGCCAGCGACCACCTGCGGGCAAGAAAGTCATTGCCTTTACCGGACGACTTGAATACATCAAGGGCGTTCATGTGTTAATCAAGGCCTTAGCCAGTCTGAAAAATAAACGTTCCGATTGGGTCTGCTGGATCGCAGGAGAAGGCAATCTAACCGATGAATTGCGGTCACAGGCCGCGTCAACGGGGATTGGAGCGGATGTTGTGTTCTGGGGCAAGCTGGACAATATTCCTTCCTTCCTGCGCCATGCAGATATCTATGTCCAGCCCAGCCTGCAGGACACCCAGCCGTTCTCCGTTACCGAAGCGCAACTGGCGGGTGTACCTGTTATCGTCAGTGGCACAGCCGGTATGCCTGAGATGGTTGAACCTGGACGTACGGGATGGGTTGTTCCTCCGCAAGATGTCGACTCGCTCCGTGAACTGTTGGACGCACTACTTGAGGACGATGTTACCCGAAGAACAGTGGGTGCGGCGGCGAAAGCCTGGGCTGAACAACACCGTTCACTGGAAGTGATGGGATTTCGTACATTTCAAGTCTACCAAGAAGCCATCTACAGAGGAGGACATACGATATGACGTTACTTGTACCAAGTGATCTATACAACCGCTGGTTTTCGACTCCAGTTTCCACACCTCACATCAACGTGGATTACGCTGTAATGAATGAATTGATGAAAAAGCTGCCTAAAGGATATATATTTCCCGATCCTGCATCCATGGCGATCATGAATTCAAAAGATTGAGTTGTCCAATGATATGCCGTCTTCATATAACATGCCGAAATATCAAACAAGGGGTGTCCCATCTGTCATATGAATGACTGAGGACACCCCTTGCTTGCTTCAAATGTGTTCTAACGGACCGAGAACACGCTATTACAGATCGTTTTAATCTGTCGCCAACTTGGAATACATATTCAGATCACTGAACGTTTCGCCTACCCTCTCGTATGCTCTGAGAGTACCTTCATATGTGAAATTGAGCTTTTGTAATAGCTTGATAGAATTCACATTATCGGGGTCAACCTTTGCTTCCATTCGATTCAGCTTCATAGTCGAGAATGCATGAGCTAATAAAGAAGAGATCGCTTCCGTAGCATATCCTTTCCCCCAGTGTGATCTGGCAATGTCATACCCGATTTCTGCTTTAAGATTGTCAAAATCCAGTGAATTATAACCACATGAACCTATGATTTCGTTGGACTCTTGCACAAGGATAGAGAACCGAATGGCCTTGTTTTCCTGAGCGAGATCATTCAGAAGATTAATCATGGCTATAGCTTGATTTTCATCCGTAAAATGAGTGATATTCATAAATCTAGTTACATCTGGATCAGACCAAATTTTAAACAAGCTGGCCGCATCCAATACGTTCATTTTTCGCAAATATAACCGTTCTGTGTGTAACTCTGTAATCAATACTCTTACCTCCATTAGTTTATTAATAGTTGGGTTTAAGATATTGATATCTGCGCATAGTCCAGTCCCTTCCGTGTATGAATCATTTCATTATACAGAGACTTCAGCAATCGATCACCCTTTGTGTCCACGTATCTGTCCATAAAGCAAAAAAAGAGCTTCCACTTATAACACTTAAAAAGTGCTTCATAAGGGTGCTCTCCTGTCCATTTAATACCTATTTCATTCAGCCATCATTACCAAAACCATCTACTTCCAGTACCCGCCAACCTGAAGCAAGTTAAACAGAATAGGCCGATGTTTCTCTTGAACTTTTTCCATCTCGGCAACCAGTGCCTTGAAGTGACGTTTGGTTCCCATTGACTCATGCAATCGGTAGCATATCAGAGGTTCATTGTAGTAGAACAGCTCATACATTGGAAACAGCCTCATCCACATCTCATAGTCATGGGTGTAGCGAAAATCAGTGTCGAACAGTCCGAACCGCTCAAATGCTTCCATCTCTAACATGACAGTACAGCCGTTGATCGGACAACCTTCCAGCAGTACCTGCAACATCTCCAGACGACTGCCCACTTCCGGATGCACCGTATCCAACCATTCACTCTTCTCATTCACATAATGGTAGGCACCATGGCAGAATGAAGCCTTGACCTCGCGCATAAACGTCAGTTGTTTCTCCACCCGGTCCAGCAGCATCACATCATCTGAGCTGAGCCAGACAAAGTAATCCCCTGTTGCATGTTTGATGCCCTCATTTAATGCTGTCGCGGTTCCACCGTTTTCCTTGCGAATATAGCGGATGGAATCCATGAATGGCTGTAGCCGCTCCACGTGCTCGGTTGACCCATCATCCACCACGATGACCTCGATATGCGGATACGTCTGGTGAATGGCACTGTGAACAGCCTGCTCGATATAAGCACAATTGTAAAAAGGAATGACGATCGATACTTTTGGCTCCATTCGGGCCTTCCCCTCCTCTTACTGTCTTAGGTAAAATGCTGCGCAAAGAGGGCGTTAATCAGCCATCTTTTGGCTTTCTTAACTGCCCTCCCTACGCTACCCGCCAAGCGTCGCTATTCGCTGCAACAGCGGTTCCCGATATCTGGACCATACCATGGATGCCTCTCTGCCGATGACATCCGCATGACGTACCGATCCCATTCCACCATGCCACCGATAGGCAGTAAGCGGTTCATTCAGGTATGGGAACCGATGACCGTTCAGTACAATACGCATCCAGAGATCCAGATCATGGGTGTAGGGAAGAAGTTCATCGAACAGCCCCACTCCGCTAAAGAGATCCTTGCGAATCATGACCGTGCAACCATTCACCGGATTGCCGTTAACAAACCGTCGTAGTAAATCCATATCCGACATCGGTTCAGGCCCACCATGCATTTTGGTAACTGCCGAATGCTCGTTGATATAATGAAAGTTCGTATGGGAGACGAGCACATTCTCACGCTGCATAAACTCCAGCTGATAACGAATTTTATCCGGGTACAGATAATCATCCGAACTGAGCCAGGCTACATAATCACCAGAGGCATGGCGGATGCCATGATTAAGTGCCGAAGCCGTCCCGCCATTGCTTTTGCCAAGCACATTAATATAAGGAAGATAGGGTTGAAGCAACTCTGCATGCCGGGTTGAACCGTCATTCACAACAACGATCTCCACATCGGGATACGTCTGGTTCAGCGCACTCTGAATCGCCTGAGGCACATAAGGGCAGTTATAGAATGGAATGACAATGGATACTCTCGGATTCAACTTGTCGTCCTCCCTTGCTGGACACGAACATCACTCAGGATATCCTGAAGCGATGTGGCAAATGGAATCATCGGCTGCCAGCCAAGCTTGCGCAGCAGTGATAATTCCTCCTGTTTCCCCGAACCATCCGGACCAGAAGATGCCCCATCCCAGCGAACAGGGACTTCCGCTTCTGTCATGGACAACAGCAGATCTGCAATTTCTCCAAGACTGCGCTCAACTCCAGACACCACCGGATATACTGTACCGCTGGACCCGTGTACCAGGAGGGTTGCATACGCTCTGACGGCATCCCGCACATCCAGAAAGTCACGGGTATTATCCCGTCCGGACAGACGGAATGCCTCGGTTTTGCCCGCCTGCTCACAGGCAACAACATGGCGTGCAAGCAGTGAACAGATGCCTGTGGAAGGACCCGCACCAATCAGATTGCCTGGCTCCGCCAGCATGATCTGTTGTCCGAAGAGCGACATCCACGACAAGGACACCATCTCTTCCAGCGCTTTACTGAGGCTGTATGGATGCGGAGGCTGGGGAATCCGGCCAGGTTCCGGCGTATATTTTAACCTTGATCCTACAATAACGGTTCGTGCTGTCGGACAACTGCGAAGCGCATCCAGCAGATACAGCACGGCCATCACATTGGTCTCCAGGACCAGTAGCGGATCAGACCACGAATCAGGCACTGAATTTTTGCCAGCGAGATGCAGCACATAGTCGGGCTGCACCTCGCCGATCAGATGACGTACTTGCTGTTTATCGTTCAGATCACAGACATGGACTTGTGCACCTTTTCCGAATGAATACACATCCGGCCTCCGTACTACCGCTGCAACCACTGCACCCGCTTCCCGAAAATAAGATACGGCATGTCGCCCGGTAAAACCGGAGGCGCCTGTAATCAGCACTTTTTTGCCTCTCAGCTCTGCTCCATCCATAATGCCAACTCCTTCAGCATTGTAGAATAATCCGGCAGGTCTGTCTTCACATCCTCGCGAGTGGACACCAGCGTACGGTCCTGCACTACACTGTCATCACGCACAATCGTCACATCCTGCTTATCCCAGGTCTGCTTGAACAATACAAGCAGGTCATGCTTGCTGACAGGTGCCGGATGAGCTAAGTGGATCAGACCACTAACCGATGAGGCCAGGTAATGGTCTACCCATTTGGCCAGCTCAAGTGTGGTCACACCGTTCCAGAATACGCGGGTATACCCCCCGACTTCACCTGTGCTGGACATAAACCATTGCATCAGACCAATGCCGCCCTGGCGAATCTCGGGTCCAATGATGGACGTACGGATCGTCAGATGACCTTCATCCTGAACTTCGCCAAGTGCTTTGGTGATAGCGTAAGCTGAAGTCCCATCCGTAACATCATCTTCCCGGTATGCTCCCCGTTCCCCGCTGAACACACAGTCCGTGCTGATATGAATCAGGCGTGCACCAATCGTATCTGCAACCCGCCGCAGACGATGTGGCAGGAAACCATTAATATGATATGCAGTAATTTTGTCCTCATCTGCGAAGTTGTTCAACACACCTACAGCATTAATAATCACATCCGGGTGCACAGCTTCTACCAATCGATCAACCATGAAGCTGTCGTTCACATCCAGGAGCAGACCATTGGGGTCTGTTACATCCCGAGATGTGTAGAAGACGCTGTGTACACCTTGACGGCGGAAATAGTCGACCAAAATATGGCCGGCCATTCCGTTTCCACCAAGTATCAGCAGTTTCATGACAAGAATCCTCCGCGTTTCAGAATTTCACGAATCTCCTCTTTGGTCATGAGTTGGTGTTCAGAACTGAAACTGTTAAAGGAGACCGGAGGACAGTTGGTATAATGTTCACGCAGGCCCGGTATGCCCAGGGTAGGAAGAATTACCAGGTACTGCTCATCGTAGACAACGGTGGTCATGCTCTCGAATTCACTCATCAATATTTCATGGATTTTCTCCCCTGGACGAATGCCCCGTTCTACAATGCTCACATTCTCCACACCGGAATCCTCAATCAGTACTTCCGCGAGATCAACGATTTTGCAGGTAGGCATCGTCATGACAAAGATCTCTCCACCGACACTTTCCACCGAAGCTTTGAACAGCAAGGTAATTGCGTCCTTCAGCGTAAGAAAGAATCGAGTCATACTCATATCCGTGATGGAGACCTGCCCTTTCTGGCGGATCTGATTCTTGAACAGATGTACCACACTGCCGTTTGTTCCCAGTACATTCCCACCCCGTACCGTAACAAACTTGGTATCGCTGTGTAACAAGTTTGCATATACAATTAATTTCTCGCCGATCGCTTTTGTCATGCCATAAAAGTTGGACGGATTGGCAGCCTTGTCAGTCGAGATATAGATTACTTTTTCCACCTTGTTCTCAATAGCGGCCTCAATTACGTTCTGTGTACCAATCACGTTGGTTTTGAGTGCTTCGTACGGTTGATCTTCACACACCGGAACATGCTTGAGCGCAGCCAGATGAAATACATAGTCCACATGCTGGCAAGCCGCCGTCAAGGCGTCCTTGTCACGAATATCTCCAATCCGGAAATGAAGACGCGGGTCTTCAAATTCACGACTCATAGCCACTTGGCTAGACTCGTTCCGGGAATATACAATAATTTCTTTGGGCTGCTGGGGCAGTAGTTGAGCCACAAGTTCATAACCCCATGATCCTGTACCGCCAGTCACGAGTATACGCTTATTTTCAAACATGCATTTTCCCTCCAAGCAGAAATTTAACCACTTTACTGGATACATCTGTGGCTTTGTAACCTTGCGGGCAATCCCAGTCGCTAGACATCTTTGTCATGACTTTCACGCAATCAGCGATGCGCGCGGCATCCAGACCGGAGACTACATTGCTGCCGCAATCGACCGTTTCCGGCCGCTCGGTAGTTCGACGCATCGTTACGGTCGGCACGCCCATAATGCAACACTCCTCCTGCACGGTACCGCTATCCGTAAGCGCACAGCGTGCATGACGTTCAAGCATTACAAAGTCGAAGAATCCAAACGGCTCGTGAAACTCCACCAGCGGGTTCATCTCCAGATGCAGATGCTCCGCAATCCGGATCGCTGTACGCGGATGAATACTGCAGATCACACGCAACCCGTGTTCCTCTGCGACCTGGTTCAGCCCTTTCATAATCTCCAGCAAATGAGGGGCATGATCCACATTCTCGGCTCGATGGGCAGTAACCAGGAAGTATTGCCCGGACTTCAGCTTGAGCTTTTTGAGTATTTTGCTGGAACTTACTTGCGCGTCGTAGTGCTGCATTACTTCATAGATGGGATTGCCCGTTAGCACGATACGCCTGCTTGGTACCCCTTCACTGACCAAATGTTTCTTGCTCTGTTCCGTGTAAGGCATATTAACGGTGGAGATGGCATCAATAACCTTACGATTTTTCTCTTCAGGCACATCCAGGTCGAAGCAACGATTGCCTGCTTCCATATGAATAACAGGAACACCCATGCGCTCAGCCAATATTGCACATAATGCGCTATTGGTATCGCCGAGCAGCAGCAATTTATCGGGCTTCTCCTGCAATATCAGATCTTCCATCTGCGTAAACATCGAGGATAGCTGTCGTCCCAGAGTGGCCGCTTCATCCTGAAGAACGTAATCCGGTGCGCGCAGGCCCATTTCCTTGAAAAAGAGACCGCTGAGACTTTCCGTGAAGTTCTGTCCCGTATGCACCAGAATATGTTTGGACGCGTACTGGTCCAGCTTGGAGATGATCAGGCTGAGCCGTATGATCTCAGGTCTCGTACCCAGCACCGTCATGATCTTCATCGTAATCCCTGCCTTCATCTTGTATTGGAACCCTTGCGCCCTGCTCGGCTACGTCCCGCTTTGGCAGATTTGCGTCTGCGACTAGCCGATTTCCCCATATGCGGACGCGGTCCCTTCGTTGTACGGGTTCTCCCCTTACGTCTGCCAGTTCCGGAAGTACGTTTCAGCCCCTCACGGTCTCGGCGAGAATGAGGTGCAAGTGGCTTGCGACGACGTTTCCGCGTTTTGCCCCTCTGTTGAATCGGCTTTGCAGCCGGGACAGTACCTGAGGCAACAGGAGCATCGTGACCCAATGCGATTGGAGGTAATGAGGAATGTGGCAACGCCTGTATGACGGTCAGTGGGAATAATAGTGCCCGAACCGTAGTTGGCTCCAGAACCAGTACAGTGCGTAGTCCTCCCTCCCCATGGGTATACACAGGTCCATTCGGAGGTTGGATATAAGCAAACCATCCGGGAAAACGCAATAACCACTGTGTCACCATCGTATGCAGTTTCGTTCGGTAGGTTTCAACGCCGTAGAGCCTTTCCGCTTCTGTCCGATTACGCCACCCCGTATTCGAGGCCAGCTCTGCATCATTCAGCAAGGTTGTTGCCAAGGTGACAAGCGCTTCGGTATCACCCGGCGGGGCCAGAAATGCATCACTGCCTACGGATTCCATTAATTCCTTCAGTCCACCCTGAGCAAAAGCGATGACCGGTTTGGCAAAATAGAGACCCTCCAGTGCGGTCATGCCAAACCCTTCTTTGACCATGCTTGGGATGACCAGGATATCCATCGCGGTATACGCCAGAGATACGTTCTCTTCAAATGTGGTGAAGGTAAACCGGCGTGAATACCCGGATTTTTTCACCCGTGATACACACTCGTCGTAATACTTTTTATCCGATGCTGCCCCGATGATCCAGAAGCGACAGCGCGAATGTGTTTCACAGATCCTCAAGGCCATATCCACAAAAGGTTTCAACCCTTTGGCATCATATATAAATGAAGAAATATAACCGATACAGGTCTGCGATGATTTGAAACCGAGCTCCTTACGCTTGCGTTCGCGCAGATGAACCCAGCGGTCCGGTGCTGGTAGCGCGGGTTCCCAAGTTGGGGAGATAATGGTCACTTTGTCACCTATGCCGGCTTCGTGGAATGGGGCTACCGCTGTCTCGGATATACCGATAATCCAATCCGCGTAACGCCCAATCATCTGGATTGCCTCGTTTGTATGTTCATTCGTATGAATGATCTCGGTAATCTTCCAGATGACCGGAATCTGAAGGGACTTTGCTGCTATAGCCGGCATCACATTAACGCAGGTGTTCGTTAACACCATATCGGGAGCAGTCTCCCGTATGAGGGAGACTGCTTCCTGATACGCTGGTGTATGACGAAGATGCTCCGCATCATCTGCAATGCCCAGGTAAGGTGTGTACACACCGTGAAGCATCGGCAGAGTGCATATTTTGACCTGAATGCCGAATCTCCGCGCAAGCCCCGCAAGCTTCCCCTCCTGAGGGGCTACGAGCACACATTCAAAGATCGTACCGATCTCTCTCATAAAATGAAGCAGTAGCTTCTCGGCACCTGTAATGCTGCGAGTATTGCACACATGTGAAAATAACATCATCTTTGGTTTCGTTGCCATGGCCGCACGGACCCTGTACACGATTATCCGATACAGGGTACTGTGCACACCTCCTCCCGGCCAGAATTAAGGGAATATGATGGTTAACATTTCATTAATTCTTTTGCCATACGTGTGGTCTTTCAGTGTACGTTCAAGTCCACGAAGTGCAATCTCACGGCGTTCCTTTTCATGAGTAAGATAATATTCCACTTTGTCGAGTAACTCCTGCGGCGAGGAATATGTCTCAATCTCCACACCCGGTTTGTAGAAACGCGCAATGTCATCCCGGGCGTCGGTCAGCTGTAGCGTCGTGGACGCGGCAATTTCAAACGTTCTCGGGTTCGGTGAAGCTGGCGCGATTTTGAGGTGATTATTATTGACGGAATCATCTTCGTGGGATCGATGCAGGTTGATGACAATTTTGGTGCCATTGTACACATCATTGGTCTCCGGCGGACTCATCCAGCGGCCGAGCTCAATCTTCTCGCCATAGGCAGTATAGTCAGGCAGGCGATCCCACCAGATTCCGTTAAATACTGTATTGTGTGACATCAACTGAGGCATGATCGGATTGAAGAAGTATACCCGGTTCCAGTAGGCTGAGCCGATAAAGCTGACATCCCGTTTTAATGGGGAAGGAGTTGTAATCGGAAAGTAATGATTAGTGAATGCAGCAAAAGGGAGGTAGTGAACGGACGCGCAGCCGATTTGTCGATATAGATCGATACAGTTCAGTTCCAACGTGAAGACATGGTCAAAATGTGTCACAATATCCAGCGTCATATCTGTATAGTACGGGTCATCCGTGAGCCAGATCGCCGTCTGAATGCCCGCTTGGCGAATCGCATCGATATGCTCGATGGGGATATCCATTCCATCCAGCACAAGCACAAGATCAGGACGCGTCTGCAGCGCAATTTCAGAAACCGGTTGACGCGGATCAGAGAGGGTTACTTGAGCTACCATACCCTGTAGCGTGGCCATAATGGCCTCATCCAACGGGGAGTAAGGGAAGCCTTTACCCGAGGATACATACAGCACGTGAAGCTGTCGGAAAGGCAACGGTTCCTGTGCACAATTCACAATATAGTTGGCGCGACCGCGCAGATATCCTTCTTCCTTACCTGCGTCATATCCGGCATGTTGCCCATTTTTGCGTGCTTGATCAGCCAGGCTTAGTACGGGTGCATGAATCTTTTTAGTTTTACGGTGTTTGAGAGACATACCGCCACTCCTTTATTTTTTGGGATAGTGTTCATGTTGATGCTGCACTTCAGACGGGGATTACAAATGTTCCAGCAACTGACCGATCCGGCGAGTGAATGTATGCTGGTTCATCGTGGTGAGAAGTCCACGCCACGCCATCGCCTGTCGTTCTTCTTCATGCTTCAGATAATAGTGGATTTTGCGCTGAAGTTCTGCTGCGTTGGTGAACGTCTCGATGTCATATCCCGGCTTATAATAACGGGGTAAATCTGCACGTGCATCCGTAATCTGCATTGTGCCGCAGGCGCTGATCTCATACGTTCGTGGATTAATCGAGTGACCTTTAAGATGATGTGTATTGCGATTGTCTTCCCCATTCTCGCAAGTCCGGTGAATGTTAATGACAATCTTGGCGCCATTGTAATAATCTACTGTCTCTCCAGGAGCAATCCATCCTTCGTGGATGAAACGGCCTAGTACATCATAGCGTGTCAACCGATTCCACTGGCTACCCGCAATGAATACCTTTTTGTCCGCTAGAAAAGGGGCCAGCTCATCAAACAAGGCAATCCGGTTCCAGAATCCGGTACCGATAAAACAAATGTCGTGCTGATGCTGCGGTGCGGCGCGCCGCGGTTGAAACATACCTGGATTCACCGCGAGTGGCATATAGATGACCTGGTTCGCTCCATGTCCCAGATAGAAGGGTACCGCGGCCTCTTCATGCGTGAACACGACATCATAGTGCTGGCAAAGGGACGTTGTATCTTCGGTGAAATACGGATCATCCACAAACCACACGGCAGTTCGGATACCGAGTGCACGTATGCCATTCACCTGCTCCACATGATCTGCGGGAAATACATGCAGACCATTCATGACGAGCACAACATCGGGCCGATGCTGACGGGCTTCCTGCAACATCGCTGCTGGCGATCCAACAACGCATTCACGTACAGATTGCTGCAGAGCCAAGGTGACACCTTCATCGATGGCATCGAATCCTTGCGGGATATATAACACCTTCATGTCCCGCAGGGTCGGTTCAAACATCTGCACCCGCTCCATCATGGCTTGACAGCCGCCAAATCTGCGGCCTTCTGCATATCCGCCGCGGTAAGCCGTTTCCGCTTCGGTCAGCGGACGGTGCCTTCGTTTTGCCACATTATTCACCCTGTCTTCCTTCAGGAGATCTCACTTCCAGACTCTCCCCGAGATTGGTCTTCCCTCTAAAGGATATGCCTCGGGGTCAGATGCATCATGGACGGGTGTCCTGCAAGGCGCAAAATTGGCGCATGCCCTCCACATCCGCCTGTACGGGCATGTCCGCTTTTGCGGCGATGCAAATAACCCGGAGGGATCTGTCCCCCCGGGCTAACATCATTTGTTAGAGGATGTTCAAAAAGTCCGCTTTTGATTACGAAGGATGCCTATAGGCATCACCAGCATCGAATATGAAATTCAGCCGAAATGTCCGTTGCTCACGTAGTCTTCCCTACGCTCCGCTACTCCATTTCTAGCTTCATCCCATCTTCTCGGTACTGAAAACCGGTCTTTTTGAACTGGCATTGTTGGACAGGTATCATTCCATGCAGGAATAATCCGGTCTAATCGGTTACTGTGCTTTGTAAGCCAGCTGATGTCCGTCCTCGAATCCCTTGGCGAAACCCGCGTTGAATCCCTCGTTGTACGCCTCGTTGTATCCCTGGCTGTACGCACCGTCCGGGTTCGGATCGGTAGGGGTAGCCGGGACGACTGGTTGTACGGGCTTTGGACTCCGGTGCCGCCGTACCGTACGTTTCTTTTTTTTGAGCCACGCACTGCGTCCTTTAAGTGGGCGTTTGTGAAGAACACGTTTGGCTCTGAGCGCACGCAGTTTGCGAATTTTGCGCAGACGGGCTCCACGGATTAACAAAGCTCTTTTGGTTCTCAGTCGTATTTTCTTCTTCTTTAACATGTCAACATTCCTCCTGTATGTCCCGAACGATACGAATTGCACACCCGGGGTCTTTGAGCCACGGCAAGCCAGGCTCCCCATGCTGGATTCGGGCCAGCCTGATTCCCGTAACCATACGAGACATTTCTGCCTGATAGCGACTCAGCAAACGAATGTTCTCGGCCAGACTGCGGGCGGATACTTCCGAATGAGCGGTTACACTGGCTACACTGTCCAGAATGCGTGCCAGCGCCTGCTGACTGTGTGCAATGGATTCAATGAGCGCCAGTTTGGCTTCCTGCTCACGCCGCATCAGACTCATTTTCCCATGTCTCCCAGATCCATGCCGCCAAACATGCCACCGTCCATACCGCCGCCATCTTCGCTATCGTTCTGCACCATCACCGCTTTGAGATTGTTGCACAGTCCGGTCTCCATCCGGGTTAATCCTTCCAGCAATTCCACCAGCTGATCATGCATTTTAAGCGGCTCGCCTACCTGATCCCCATGCGTCAGAAAGGTATCCCCATTCAAATGATTCAGCGTCCAGTTCCGTACCTTCTCGGCCTCAATCGCTTTTGCCTCCAGGATCAGGGCAATATTCCACTGCATTTTGGCTGCTGCGTCCAGCATCAGAATGAGGCTCTGTTCTCTACTCATGTTCCTTCACCCGCCTTCCGGGCTTATTCTTCCTCTTGAACCGCGATCTCCCGCATGACTTGGGTCAGCGTTTCGGCTACAGCCTCTTCCAGATCTGCAAGGCCCCCCAAGTAAGAGATAATGCTTTTGTTGATTTGCCCAGAGCTATCCAGCAGACCGTCAACGCCGTCCAACTCCGGTTCGATATCTGGCAAATGATTGATGATTTCAGACATGCGTACAGCGACTTGGCGTTTGGCATCCAGCACACGTGCGATCTGCTGGTGAGAGTGTGCAATATGTGTGATGATTTCATCGATTTTGCTCTGCATGGTCCTCCTCCTTACCGTCACGGCCTGCTTCACCCATAGAAAAACCCGGCCTATCAGCATTTGCCTGTTACAGCATATGCCGGGCCGGGATCGTCAGTTACTACAGCTTGCGCCTATATCGTCAGATGACATAACTCCAGTCGGAAGAATATCGACTGAGGAATTGGCGAGTACGTTCCTGCTTTGGACGTACAAACACCTCTTCCGGGGTTCCTTCCTCCACAACGGAACCTCCATCCATGAAAACAACCCGATTTGCCACCTCACGGGCAAACCCCATTTCATGGGTGACTACAATCATGGTAATCCCCTCTTGAGCAATGGAGCGGATGACAGACAACACTTCACCCACAAGCTCGGGGTCCAGCGCAGAAGTCGGTTCATCAAACAAAATCACTTCGGGATTCAGTGCCAATGCTCTGGCGATGCCCACCCGTTGCTGTTGTCCACCTGACAACATACTTGGATACTCATTGATTTTGGCAGACAGTCCGACTTGTTCAAGCACGCGCAAGGCACGCGTGCGGGCATCGGCTTTGGACATTTTCTGGGCAATAATTAAACCTTCCGTGACGTTATCCAGCACCGTCTTGTGTTTGAACAGATTATAATGCTGGAACACCATCGCCGTTTTTCGTCTCAACTGCACAATGTCATGTTTGCGTGCATGCTTGCAATCGACGGTTAATCCACTGATCTGAACCTCGCCCTCATCGGCACGTTCCAGAAAATTGACGCAGCGCAGCAGCGTTGTTTTGCCTGATCCACTCGGTCCAAGGATCGCTACGACATCGCCCTGTTCCACGGTCAGATCAATTCCCTTCAATACTTCCTGCTTGCCAAAAGTTTTGTGTATGTTGGTTAGTGTAATCATGACACGCCTCCTTTGCTGTACACGGCAACCCGACGCTCAAGCAGAGCAGTGATCCGCTCGGCAATGATGGTCAGCCCCCAATAGATGAACGCTGCGGCGATAAAGGCCTCCAGAAACTTCAGACTGACGGATGCCACCACATCCGCTTTACC
Organism: Paenibacillus sp. FSL H7-0940; assembly: GCF_037979415.1. Classification (NCBI taxonomy): domain Bacteria; kingdom Bacillati; phylum Bacillota; class Bacilli; order Caryophanales; family Paenibacillaceae; genus Paenibacillus; species Paenibacillus sp. FSL H7-0940. The sequence goes on along the minus strand of NZ_CP150280.1, from coordinate 7,073,573 downwards.
GAGGATGTCCATCTGAGACACGGTAAAAGCGAGTGTTGATCCATGCAGGAACCCAACAAACATACTGCACAGGTTAGGCAATACAGCCCCGATCGCTTGAGGGATGATGATACGCCTTAAAGCCTGGAATGTGCTCATGCCTACAGCGTGAGCCGCCTCCATCTGGCCGATATCCACAGCAAGAATGCCTGAACGGATAATCTCGGACATATAGGCGCCCGCAGTGAGGGAGAAAGCAATCAGTACAAATACGAGAATTGGAATCGACGAGGATTGGAAAGCCCAACCGTAACGTTCCGCCAGCCTATCGATAATCATCGGAATACCGTAATAGATGAGGAATAGATGCATCAACATCGGTGTTCCACGCAGGAATGAAACGTAGAAGTCAGCAATGCGGTGAATCCACCGCACGCGATAGATACGGATCAGAGCCGTAGCCAGACCGATTCCGAAGCCTGCAATCAACGGAACAATCGTAATGACGAGTGTCAGTGGCAATGCCTTCAGGATTTGAAAAAAAGATGTATAGATAAACTGGAGATCAATCGACATATGCTCACCCCGCTATTCGTTTCAGGCGTTTGGTTCGAATTGCCGGCTTGTGTACAACTCTCTTGCGTTCATGACGCTGGAGTCTGCGTTCTGCAAAGGCAAATCCTTTTTCAAGCACAATAACAATGACATAATAGACCACAGACAGACTGATATACACTTCAAGTGCGTGCGATGTAGCCGAAATTAACGTCTGCCCTCTGCCCACCATATCCATGACACCAATGGAGAAAGCCAAAGACGTATCCTTTAATGAACCGATTAACGTGTTAGCCATGTTCGGAAAAGCAACAATCAGTGCCTGCGGAACAACAATCCGCCGAAAAGACTGGAATGTGGTCATACCGGCAGCATAGGCTGCTTCCGTCTGACCTTTATCCACACTGCGCACCGCTCCGCGAAAGATCTCGGCAAAGGATGCCGCGTCACTAAGCGCATAGGTCACAATGACAAATAACAACGGGTCGGTTCTCGACAGATCGATGCCAATGGGTTTGAGCAACTCGGGAAGTCCGTAATACACCAGGAACAATTTGATCAGGATCGGTGTGCCCCGCATGAATGAGACGTACAGTGTAGCCAACTGGCTTAGTACCGGAATCCGATACAGCCGGGGAACGGCCAGAAGCACGCCGCCCACCAGTCCGAGCACGATGGAACCACCCAGTACAATCAGTGTTATATGCAAATATCGTAGCAGTTCCGGGATGAAATCCAGAACCAATGACAGATCAAATGATTTTCCCATTACCGCTGCACACCTTTCTCAGACTACTCTTCAACCGTATAGTCAGCTCCAAGCCACTCTGTGCTCAGTTTGCCTAACGTTCCATCTTCTTTGATCGCTTTGAGCGCTTCGTCCACTTTGGTTTTGAGCTCCTGCTCATCTTTGTTCAGAATGAAGTATACTTTGGAGTTGGAGAGGGCATCTCCTACCGTTTTCAGCTGAGCATCAACCGCCTTATTCTGATAATCAATGGCAAACTGCGTGCTGATGGTGGCATCCACCCGGCCTGTTTTGATCTGGGTAATGGTATCCTCACCCGCTCCGGAATAAACGATATCAATCCCGTTGCCGTTCGCTGCATTCCATTTCTCAGCAAGTACAGCCGCATTACTTGTAGCACCAACAATCAGTTTTTTCCCTTTGAGATCCTCAATCGATTTTACTTCCTCATTTTTCTGACTTACGACAATTTTATTTGGAAAAATATTATAGGCTTCATCATTAAACAGGAACTTGGCCTGTCTCTCATCATTCACTTCCATCTGGTGAGCGATCAGGTCAATTTTTTTCGTTTCCAGACTCAGCAGCAGGTTTTTGAAATCCATCGTGCTGAATTCGAATTCATACTCAGGCAAACGTTTGTCGATCTCCCGGATCAGTTCCACATCATAACCTGTTAACTTGCCATTCTCATCAATGAAGCAGACATTTGGGAACTGTGTACCTGTTCCTACAATGATCTTTTTCACTTTGGTGTCGCCTGCTGCCGAAGCAGATTCTGAATCATTACTTGCAGTTCCTGTGCTGCATCCAGCCAGTACCGCCAGCATTGTAATGAACAGCAGTGCTGTCCGGAATTTTTGAATCCCCCGTTTTTTAACCATTCCCAATCTCCTCCACAGGCTGTTATCACAGCAAATATGATGTGTACTCCCATTCCTCTTCCTATTAACAAACCATTCTTACTTGTATAGTCGGAATTAGGTTGAACAAAGAATATCATTACAAGTCATCTTAGGGCAATAACTAAACTAATAGGACATCCTGATATGGTTATAGGATTTCTCTATAGTATAAGAAAAAGCCATCCCCCATATCGATTGGCGGATGGCTTCTTCTTGTATGACTCTCATTGATTATACCATTTTGGCGGTGCATCACTTGGTGTGTACACTACTCATCTATCTGCGACTCGCCCATTTAATTTTACGTGCTACTTCCACTCGCTGTAATTGTAAGAGACCGATCCGTTCCTCGAACTTCTTGCGTTCGTCCATGGAATGAGCGGCATGAATCTGGTGGCACAGACCTGTCAGTTTGCTGTTGATGTAATCAAACCGTGTCCATAGTTCCTCTTCAGGTGTGCGTTGCTGCTCCGTCGCCGTCTGAAATATTTTGAGTTGGCGGATAAGGGATTGTTGCCATTCCTGATCCTGAATTTGGATGGCAAAATGCAAAAGATCCAGATAGTCATCAATTTGCAACGAAACGCCGCAATCAGATTTAGTGTTCATCGTCGTCTCTCCTTATTTCAGTACTTGGCTGGAATCCATTACTTCTATCTTACAGGAACAAGCCCACTGAAAGCGAGTACTGAACGATTAAATTTCGGGAAAATTTTTATTTTTTTATGTTAAAACAGCTTTACATTTCCATTAAGACCAATTTGGCAGGATATTGATATTGGTACATATGAAATTGGTAATAAAAAACCGCGTTAAGGAAAAAATTCTTTCCTCAAAACGGATTTTTCATCATTTTATATATAATATTAACACATATCAAATTAGTCATTTTTTCCATCTCGCTGCTGTCTGGTCATCAGTAACATGAGAAACGAGATGATAATAATGGAAACAGTCCATGCCCAGGCCATGGTCTGATTGCCCGAATCCACAGCGACATAGATTGCCGTGGGTACCGTTTGTGTTTTGCCCGGAATATTGCCTGCAATCATCAGTGTCGCACCGAATTCGCCGAGTGCCCGGGCAAAGCCCAGGATGAAGGCGGTCATCAATGCTCTGCCTGCGAGCGGCAAGGAAATGTAACGAAAGACCTGCCACTCATTCGCCCCAATCGAACGACCCGCATCCTCCAGATCACGATCCACACCACTGAATCCCGATTTCATCGTCTGATACACCAGTGGAAAAGCAACCACCACCGAAGCAATCACCGCAGCCCACCAGGTGAAAATAACCGGTGCGGAGAATATGGCTTCAATCCATTGTCCAAACAGACTTTTACGCCCCAATATGACAAGTAACAGAAATCCAACCACCGTCGGAGGAAGGACTAGCGGCAGCATAAATGCCGTTTCCAGCAGAATCTTTCCCCGAAATGAAGAACGTGACATCTTCCAGGCTATCGCAATTCCGAGCACAGTGGCCACTACGCTGGATAATAACGCTACCTGAAGCGATAGGCGCACCGGTGACCAGAATACGGACCAGTCTATGGCGTTCACATTCATTCCGGAATTGTGAATCCGTATTTCGCGAAGATATCGAGCACTTCAGGGGTTTGTAAATACGCATAAAATTGTTCGGCCTCTGTACGGTGTTTGGTTCCTTCGATAATGCCTACCGGATAATTGGCTGGTGTGTAGCTGTTCTTGTCCACCTCAAACGCAATTTTCACCTGATCCGAAGTAAGAGCATCCGTTTTATATACAAATCCTGCATCTGCATTACCCGTCTCTACATATTGAAGAACCTGTCTAACGTCTTTCCCCTGCACAAGCTTACTTTCCAGTTCATCCCACAGCTTGGCATTGGTCAGAGCTTCCTTGGCATAGGTTCCCGCAGGAACACTTTCCGGAATCCCAATGGCTACCGTCTTGATGGAGTCGCTGGTGAGATCCGTTTCACTGGTTACTGTGTGGGTCCCATCTGCTGGCACTATGGCCACCAGTGAATTCTGTAGCAGATTCTTCTGATCGCCCGATGCAATCAGGTTTTCATCCACTAGCGCATTCATATTTTTTGTTGCCGCCGATACAAAGACATCAGCCGGGGCACCCTGTTCAATCTGCTGTTGCAAGGCACCCGAGGCGCCAAAGTTAAAATTAAGTTCTATATAAGGATTAGCTAACTCATAATTGGTTTCAATCTCTTTCATCGCATCGGTCAGACTTGCTGCCGCAGAGATTGTCAGATCTACCGTTTCCTGCGGATCGTTATTTCCTGCTGATGAACTTTCACCTGATGCCGCTGGCGTTGAGGTTGTTTGTTCTGCACCTGTGGATGTATCCGTAGTGCCCGTGCTTGCGCCGCAACCAGCCAATACAAGAGCCAGTCCCAGTGACATACTTCCCAACACATATCCGATTCTCTTTCTCATTCATTTCTCCCCCAACGTTATCTTTAGATATAACTAGTTATAATTGATTATATCTAATTATACACAAGACAAAAAAAATAGGAAGGTGATTAAGATCACATTTGATTTTTGTTATCTGTCCTATGCGTTTATTGCGTGTTCTCAGGTTTATGGCATCCCTCAATTAATGATATAGTACAAGAAACATTCATAACAAAACCATAATTGCTCTATACCTTTGAAGGAGGATCTTCACTTATGGCGGAGGAGCAATCCTACACAACCGAAGAAATATCCAAGCTGCTCAAAATATCGAAACTGACGGTCTATGACCTGATCAAAAAAGGAGACCTCGTTGCATACCGTGTGGGTAAACAAATGCGAATTGATGCCACCGATCTGGAGGCATATAAACGTCGCTCCAAGCAACTTCAGTCCTCAGGTCAACGTACTCCGACTCCTCATCAGACCTCGGAATCAGTGACTCAGCCAAGTCAGGGTGATTTTCAGGGAACTTCCTTACAATTGACTACACCTGTAGGGTCTGCGCATGCGATTACTCCAGTGAGTTCTGCTCATGCAATGACTGCTGTACCACGGCATCTGGTCATAACAGGACAGGATGTCAGTCTGGATATTCTAATGCGCCATATGGAAAAACAAACTCGGGACATTCGTCCGCTACGTTCGTTCATGGGTAGTCTGGATGGGCTTATCTCGATGTATCGCGGTGAGTCCGATCTGGTCAGCACCCATCTGCTCGACGGAGATACCGGTGAGTATAATCTGCCGTATATTCGCAAAATTCTGACGGGACGATCTTATGTTGTGGTGAACCTGCTGTCACGACCTGCCGGACTGTATGTACAGCGTGGTAATCCGCAGAACTTGCAGAATTGGACCGATCTGAGCAAGTCTGAACTTCGACTCGCTAACCGGGAGATAGGTTCTGGCGCGCGAGTATTGCTGGATGAGCAACTTCGACTGCATGGAATTCCTGCCGCAGGTCTGATCGGATATCAAGTCGAAGAAACCAGTCACATGGGCGTGGCGGCCAAAGTCAGTTCAGGTGAAGCTGATGTCGGAGTTGGCATTGAAAAAGCTGCACGACTTGTGGGTCAGGTTGATTTTGTCCCGCTCATTCAGGAGCGCTATGATCTGGTCATGCTGAGGAAGCAAGGTAATGAAGCCTGGACCGAATTGGTACTGCGAATTCTCCAATCGCCGGAGTTCAGGCAGGAACTGCAATCATTCGAGGGATATGACGTATCCCGGACAGGTGAGATTTTGTACGAAGCATAGGTATACGAAATACAGCCAAAAACACTCATGCTTAATGGATGTTACACATCACATCACATCACATTACATCATGCATATACAAAACGCCTTGCAAGGGCTGCAAGGCGTTTTTGGTGTTTCTTTCTATATATAACGCATGATATCGATGAATGGATTGCTTAATGTGGCAAATCGATCTCAAAAATGAACACACCATACGCGGGCATGTTGATCTCATTCTGAAGTGTTGTACCTGACAGTAACTCTTTTGCTTGCTTCTTAAGCTTAATGGGGACTTGTTGATCCGAGTAGTTGAGTAAAAAGACATAAGCTTTATCCTTACCAGAACGGATACCAAGCTCAACTTCGGACGATACCTCTACCAGGTCACCCACAGGTGAAGATAGCTCTATTTCATCCAGGAGAGCATCTACGACCGGTTCATTGTAAGCCGCTCCATAATACCATACTTGCCCCTGACCTACCGTACGTTTGGTCAATGCAGGACTACCTGCATAATATTCAGATGTATACTCAGCCATGACCTGCACGTCAGCATGCTCTACATAAAGAACTTCGTTAAATCCGGCCGTTGACGTTCCCTCCTGAAGTCGCTCACTCGCCCCATTCCATTGCAGTTTGGCTGCTGGAATGGTTCCTTTGATTAAGGTAAAGTCCTCTACGGTTACACCACACAACTCAGCGACAGCCCCAGGGAACGGTCTCATATAACAATGCCCCCTGAGATCCTTATATCCAGTGCGCGCACCGAAAAACAGAGTGCCTCCTTGACTGACATAGGCTTGCAGAAGTTCTGCTGTCTCGTCTGTCATGATGGCCGGATGAGCATAGATGATCACCTTATAATCGGATAACTCTTCCAGTGTTGTCGTTGGTTGCAGTGTAACCATGTCCGTCGGAATATGACGATACTGGAGCTGTTTATACCAGGAGCGAACACTCTGTTGCTGAAGCGGACCGTGCCATTCGTCCAACTCTCCGTCCCACAGGTTATCGTAATCCTGTAGGATCGCAACATCGGCTTGATATGTAGTGCCCGCAATAACACGCCCGATCTTGGCAAACTCTTCCCCTACTTGTGCAACCTCGCGTACTCTTCTGTTGGGTTGATTATGGTAATCATTGATGCCATGCCAGTACATCTCCGTGCCAAATGTTGCCGTCCGCCAGCGGAAGTAAACGAGTAGATCTGTTCCGTGAAGAACAGATTGATACGACCATAATCGGATCTGTCCCGGTCTTGGCGTACCCATGCCTATACTGTCGACCCAGCCTCCTGGCCCAGACTGTTGTTCCATGACGCAGAAGTTCGGTGACATGTTACGTACGTTCGACAGTTTCATGCTCCAGGCCCGATCTTGTAATGAGTTATCGTCTGTCCCTGGGAAGATCGTGGCAAACTGCGGATACGAATCATAGGAGAAGAAATCCAATAGCTCCTCTGTCATTTCATGATTATCCAAGTGTCCAAACGTACCGTTTGTTGTGATCCAATGTTCCGGGTCCAGTTCCCGAATGATGTCCACCTGAAGCTTGGCAAATGAAATGGTATTTGCTGAGATGAATCTCTTTTCATCTAGTGCCAGGTGAGGATTGGGCGATGAACTGACCATATTTCGGGTAAGGTGAACTTGCTCCCAGTCAGTATAGGTCTGACTCCAGAAAACGGTTCCCCATGCTTGGTTCAGATTCTCTAACGATTCATAACGATCCTTTAACCATTCACGGAAGGCGACATGGTCCGCCTCAGCATAGAAAACATCCATATGACAATTGAATTCATTATCGATCTGCCATCCAATGAGAGCCGGATGATCTTTATAGGCAATCACCATATTGCGCACGATTTTTTCACATTGCTGTCTGAAGATTGGGCTGCTGTAGTTGGTATGACGCCGCATGCCGTGTTGATACAATACCCCGTCCTTATTTGCGTTTAATACTTCAGGATATTTGGATGTTAACCACGCTGGTGGAGTTGCAGTAGGTGTTCCCAAAATAACACTTAAACCATATTGATGCGCCAGATCCAATGCCTTCTGGAAAAAACTAAAATCGAACTGACCTTCTTCCGGTTCAAAGATGGACCATGCAAATTCAGCCATCCGAATAACTGTGATATTCATCTCTTTCATTCTACGGAAATCGTCCTCCCACAACGCTTCCGACCAGTGCTCAGGGTAATAACAGACCCCCATTTTTAATTCATCCATTTGGATTGATTTTGCCACCTTTAATTGCCCCCTTAACCTGCCATATTGCCTCCATTCTATTGGAACCTTCACATATAATAAATGACAAGATTATGCGACTTATAATAAAATATTGTCATTGTCCAAGATTCAAATAACAGTAGGCTGAATCTATTTCAGTTCACTACATAAAAATATTGCGTTTAAATGGAGGATGCACGTGAAAGAACACATCTTTCTCCCCAAGCCGGTTTTCCCCAGACATGTATGCTTTCCCGATTTTATTGGAGGGTACAGTGACTTTCCGAAACATTATGTGAATCGGGAATATCGAACGAAAGATATCAACTTGGATCATTGCTATAATTTGCACCTTGTACTTGAAGGTAAAGGATTCCTGGACACAGGAACCGCTTGTTACGAGTTAACACGAGGACAGGGATTCCTCTACGGTCCCGGTCTCAGACAAACCTACTATTCAGATTTGGATGACCCTTGGAGTATTCGTTGGATTCACTTCTACGGTATTCGTCTCGAAGAGCTGTTAAATGGAAAAGGCGTTGACGAGCCCTGGCTGTTTCAATGTTCCAACTTTCCGGTGGTTACCGCGCTCATGGATCGATTGCTGGAGCTAGGCAGAGGCTATCAGGTGGAGGACGAGCACAGTGTGGCAGCAACATTATATGAGCTTCTGACCCGATTGCAATCCGCAGCGAGTCAAATCAATGTTTCGTTAAATCACACTTCAGAGCGAATTCGAGAAGCAGGGAATTATATTCGCTCTCATAGTAATGAGCACATCACACTTGATCACGCTGCCGGAATTGCCGGATACAGTACAACATACTTTAGCCGCAAGTTCAGTCAGACGTTTGGAATCTCTTTCCCGGAATTCCTCTTGGAATCCAGGTTATTACATGCGAAACAGCTGCTCGCAACAACCAACCTTTCCATTAAACAAATTACGCTGGAAACGGGATTTTCACAGTCAAGCTATTTCATCCGATGTTTCAAAACCCAGGAAAACGTAACGCCTATGCAATTTCGAATGATGCACAATCATTTGTTATAGTCATATGTTCCTTGAACAAGCTGATGCAAAAAAAGACTCTGCATATAATATGCAGAGTCTTCTTCGTTCATTTTTTATATAAGTTCATTTGTATCTTCGTCCTCGTCAACCTCACGTACGCCAGAACAGTCCAGCCTCATCCCGTTCCACCTGTTCAAGCACATTCTCAAAATCGGAACAAGGTGTAATAACATCTACCGGATTCCAGCTGCTCTGTTCATCTCTGGCATACACTTTCCACTGATTTTCTTCCCAGTAAAATCGGGCAATATACATCTTATCCCATTGATACCGTTCCTCGGCGGGTCTTTCTTCGGTCAGGATCAATTCATTGTCATTCATCACATACGTCAACTTCACCATCGAACGCAGTGGAGCAGGTATCTTCTCGTGAATATATCCGTTCATTACAGACTGAATTCTTCGTAACGTAAACAAGTCCAACATGAAGATGCACACCCTTTCAGCAAAAATACCACCCCTGCTCTACGCACCACATGCAGCTCCAAACACATAACAACCTGCCTTCATGTAATGGTGGTCAGCTACATCCCTTGATCATTTTACCAGCTGGATTTTGTTACACCAGGAATCTGTCCTTGATGAGCCAGTTCTCTGAACTTAATCCGAGATACCTTGAACTTGCGTAGATAACCCCGCGGGCGACCTGTCACTTCACAACGATTCTTTAGTCTGGTCGGAGATGCATTACGCGGCAATTTCTGCAATGCCTCGTAATCCCCTTTCTCCTTCAGTTCCCGGCGCAGGTCCGCATATTTTGCCACGATCGCCTGACGTTGCTTCTCACGTACCACTTTTGATTTTTTAGCCATGAATTACAGCTCCTTATTGATTGAATTTATGTTTAGAACATCATCTTCCGAGTTATACCGCTTCCACAGGCCATGGCAGTGGATTGTCGAACTGGCCCCAGTCGCCCAGCATTTCTTCATCACTGAGCAGGCACTGGTCCAGCTCATCTTCAATGCTCGCACGCTCCATTTCGATCCCAATCATGACAAGCTCCGTCTGACGATCTCCCCACTGGGCATCCCATTTCTCCAGAACATCCGGCTCGTTACGCAAAATCTCTTCTTTGTCCGCTTCGGGCAACGCCGCGACCCAAAGTCCCGCAGGACCGAACTGAATGGATGACCCTGCCTGACTGAGGCTTGCCGCAACATCCCCCTCGGCCGCGAGCCATACCAAACCTTTGGCACGTACCACTTCTTCCGGCCAGTAACTCATGAATTCAGCCAGACGGGAAGGATGGAACGGCTTTCTGCGGCGATATACAAAGGAACCAATGCCATATTCCTCAGTCTCTGGGGTATGAGACTCCTTCTCCAATTCCTGAATCCACCCAGCGGACATGCTCACTTTCTCAAAATCAAAGTGGCCTGTATTCAGAATCTCGGACGGGTTCACCTGTCCGTTCTCAGTCCGAATGATCTTGGCGTTAGGCTGCAGCTTCCGGATGATACCTTCGAGCTTGTTCAGCTCGGTGTCATCGATCAGATCACATTTGTTCAGTAGCAGCACATCACAGGTTTCGATCTGATCAATCAACAAGTCTACAACGTCACGGGTGTCCTCATCTCCGGTCGCCTGATTACGATCCAGAAGACTCTGTCCTGATCCAAAATCATGCCAGAATCGATTGGCATCTACTACCGTTACCAAACAATCCAATCGGGCCAGACTAGTCAGGTCAATACCCGACTCTTCATCGGCGTATGTAAAGGTCTGTGCAACTGGAACAGGTTCACTGATGCCGGTGGATTCGATCAAAATATAGTCATACTTGCCTTCGTTCACCAGCTTCTCAATCTCCTGCATTAGATCATCCCGCAAGGTGCAGCAGATACAGCCGTTGGACAGCTCCACCAACTTCTCTTCCGTTCGAGACAAGGTTGCCTCCCCCTTAACAAGCGCAGCATCAATATTAACCTCACTCATGTCGTTAACGATCACCGCAACTTTGAGCCCCTGTCTGTTGTTTAACACATGATTTAAAACCGTCGTTTTCCCTGAACCGAGGTAACCACTTAGTACGGTTACCGGAACTTGCTTTTGTGTCATAGAAATCTACTCCTTATATTTGCAGTCTGTGTAATTTAGACTTTAATAGTAATTATTACGATTAACAACAATGACTATAATCCTGTTGCACGGTCGTTGTCAAACTATTTTTGATTTCAACCTGCAAAAAAAACAAAAAAAGGCTGATGGCCGACCCTTGCACTTTCGCATCCTGAGGATACGTTTTGGCAAGAAGTGAGTCATAAACCTCCTCTGTAAATGTTCGCAATACATGCGGGATAGGCTAGACAGCGGACTATATCAATATACATTAGAATTACGCCTGTACCGCGACATATTCAACAAAACTATATAGATTGAACTGAACATTTACACGAAACGGAGAGGACAGAAAGAACCTGAAGAAGCAGAACGTTCGCCTTTATCCCCGGATTTAACCTTTATAAAAAGGAATCAAAAAAATCTGGGGATAACAGCGATCGGAAGGTTGTTCTGTCATTGGAGTGATCCGTGTAAATGTTCTTTAGTTCAATTTATATAGTCACCCCAGATCTGGCCTTATTGCCCGCTTCCATCCGTTGCCTGAACACCAACACCAGTACCATCGCTGAAACAGAGAGCAACGTGCAGATCATAAACATGGTCGAATACGAACTCACTTGCACAATAAGCCCCATTGCCAGTCCACCCAGAGAGAATCCAAGGTCATACGAGGACATGAAAATCCCCATGAGTACATATCTGGAATCCGCAGGCAGCACAAAGGACAGATATGTGGTTAACGTCGGGTACAACAGTGCCAGGGCAAAACCGCTAAACACCGCGGATAAATACACTAGCGGCCCGATGGTCTCCATTAGACTGAGCAACTGGGTTCCCAGTGCAGAACATAGCATTAACCCTGCCATCAGCCAGGTATTCCAGCTACCATCGGACGGAATTTTTTTGCGCAAAATAAACCTGCACAGGATTACAACCAATCCCTGAATCGTCAGAAATACGCCTGCACTCGCCAGTCCGGTGGATACCATATACAGGGGAAGAAAGGTCGCTGTCGCCCCAAAGACGCAGGACGCAAACAACATCACCACACTGCTAATCAGCAGTGGCGTGCTACGCCATATGCCGCTAAATGAACGAAACATGTCACCCAAGGTGTACGATTTGTTCTGCACGGTACTCCGCGGCAGATCCACATTATATCCAAGCAGAAGTGGCAGCGCCGCCAGTCCGATCATCAGCAGCGTAAACGCCAGATCACTGGCATTTTCCCAGATTTGTATGGCAAGGATCGGAATGACCAGAGAAGGAACCATCGTAAAAAGGGTGTACATGGACAGCCCTTGTGCCCGGTCTTTGTCCTCCAGCTTTTCCACAATACCCGCCTGCATCGTCATGGAGAAAAACGCCGTAGCCACCCCTTGCAGAGCTCGCAACCACAGATACGTCTCCACACCAAAAACAACAAACAGCAACAGCGTACCCGCATGCAAAAGCAATAACCATTGCATCACACGAAGTGGCCCATGCTTACCGAGCAGTTGTGCTGCAAAAGGTCTCAAGAGCATACAGGTGAACATATATGCTCCCATCATCAGACCAATCTCAGCCTGATTTAATCCCGCAGCCTCACTTCTCAGGGGCAGAATAATCGTCAAAGCTGAATTTGCCGCAAAAAATAAAAAGGCCAGCATATAAAACCGGATAAACGAAAAGGATACCGGATTTAATTTCCCATTGGATGTTGCATTCATCGAAGACTTCAAACGTTCGTCACCACTTTCTCTTCTGGCAATCAACTCATAGATGTATCTGTCCCGGGTCTACGCCGTTCATAGGCAAAAACGATCATTACCGCTCCTAGGATAGCACAGAACATGTACATAAATGAATAGGAAGAGAAGTCAGCGACGGGTCCCATAATCACACCACCCAGAGAAATCCCCAGATCCGCCATCGCGATAAATAACCCGATTAGGACGTTTCGATTCAGCTTAGGCAAGACAAAAGATAAATAGGTCGTGAGTGTCGGATACAGGATCGCCTGACCGATTCCCATGAATACAGCGCCCACATAGAAAAAGAGCACCCCGCCTGTCACGGCAAAACTGACACATTGCGCAGCTACGGCGAGCAGACACATGGTGCCCATCATGAAAGGAGAATGCCAACTACCATCGGACGGAATCCTTTTTCGAAGCATAATTCGAGCCAACACCACTGTTCCTGCCTGAAGCATCAGGTACACACCCGCATTTCCATTTGGTACTTGACTCGCATACAGCGGAATAAAGGTGGTAATCGCGCCAAATACAACCGAAGCGGCGAGCATTAACACACTGCAACGAAATAAATGTGGATTCTTCACCAACTGACCAAAGGATTCCCACATACTGACGTTCTGCTCCGAAAGATTCTCAGCAGGTTGCTCCTTGTTTGGTTCCATTTTGGCGGTATATCCGAAGACACCCGTACAGACGGCAATGCCGATCAGAACCACTGTAAAATAATCCATACCACCCGTCTGCCAGATTCCTAACGCGATAACAGGCCCCACGATCCCCGGTATATAACTGAATAGCGAATAATACGAAATTCCCTGTGACCGATCTTTCTCCGGAAGTGCATCAATAATGCCAATCTGCAAGGCCATGGAGAAGAACGCTGTCGATACACCTTGTAAAATACGAGCAACCAAATAACCTCCGAGTCCCGTAAAGGTATATAAAATCAGCGCAAATCCATTGATGATCAGAATCAAACGCAATATTTTGATCGGACCGTGCTTTTGAATAATCCGACCTGCCCATGGTCTGAAAAACATGGTTGTGAACATATAAGCGCCCATGATCAGTCCAATCGTTGTACCGCTCGCGCCCAAAGACGCCCCTTGCAATGGGATGATAACGTTAAGAATGGCATTGGCACTGAAATATAGAAGAACCAATATGTACAAGCGCAGAAAAGGCCAAGACATCGCTCCACTCACAATGGATGCTCCCCCTAAAATGGTATTAAATGCTTCAATAATTTCTTCGCATAGTCTGACTGAACATCCTTTAGCTGCTCAATAGGAACGATCTCTACAACCTGTCCCTCTCTGAAAATGATTACCCTGTCACAGATATAGGCTGCCGCCTGTATATCATGTGTGATAAAGACACAGCTCAGCTTGTAGATTTCCTTAAGCTCTTTCAACAATTGCAACACCTGAATCTGAACAGACACGTCCAGTGAGCTGATCGCTTCATCAAACACAATGCATTTAGGGGCGGTGGAGATGGCCCTGGCAATGCACACTCTCTGAGCCTCCCCGCCGGATAGTTCATGCTGATATTTGGATCTATAGGAAGGGTCCAGTCCAACTTGGTTCAGCAACAGATCCACCTTCTCTGAGTTGCCCTGATCCTTTCGCAGCTTTTGCTGCGCTCGCATCGGTTCCATAATGGCGGCTTCCACGGTAAAAAATGGATTGATGGAGGACGTATAATTTTGAAAAACGGCGCTAATGTTACCCATCCGTACACGACGATCCTGTACGTCTTTACCATCGAGCGAGATCGTTCCACGATCCGGGCGTTCAATGCCCAGAATCAGACGACCCAACGTAGATTTACCACTTCCGCTTTCACCGATGATACCGAGACATTCACTCTGCTGGCATTCAAAGGTAACCTGTTTCAAAACTTGTTGTTTGTGCTTGGAGAACAGTCCGCCTTGGTTATATGATTTTTCGATACCCTCCACCTTTAGCATCTATAAGTCCTCCTGCATCAACGCCTTAAAATGATTGCTCAGCTCCAGTCGGGTAGAGACCAGATACTGCGTATAGGCATGCTTCGGCTCTGTCAAAACAGAATGCATGCTGCCACGCTCTACGATGTTTCCGTCTTTCATGACCATCACGTCATCTGCAATCTTCTGAACAACGCCGAGATCATGGGAGATGAACATCATGGAACAGCCCATGCGTTCGCGTAATTGAATCAATTGCTCCACGACTTCATATTGAGAGATCGTATCCAGTGCCGTTGTCGGCTCATCCGCAATAATCAGATCAGGCTCCAGCACCAATGCCAGTGCAATCATGATTCGTTGCAGCATCCCACCGGACAGCTGATGTGGATATTGATTCAGAATCTCGCGCGGATGTCTGAGCATGACGCTTTCCATGGCATTGATGATTTTCCGTTCAATCTCGCGGGTGTTCCAGCCAAAATGTTGCTGAAGCGTCTCCCGAATATGAACACCAATGACACAGGAAGGATCAAATGCACTCATGCCATTTTGCAAAATCATACATAGATGCTTGCCCCGCTTACGCCGCATCTCCGGTTCCGAAAGCTGGTTCAGGTCTTCGCCCTGGAATAACATCGTGCCCGATTGGCGAATCCATGGCTTGTTCAGTCGCATGATAGCCCTGCACGTGACGGACTTGCCGCTACCGCTTTCCCCTACGATGGCCATACAGCTTCCCTGCTTAACTTCAAATGAACTATCATGAATGATCACTTTACCTGTATTGGTATCCCATACTTTCAAATGTTCAACCTCGACTATATTCATAAGTAGTCTTTCTCACCTCACTTTCGTAAGACTTGTCAGACTTACCTTGAGAGGTCATCAATTTGGGGTCCAGAGCCACTTGAAGGGCATCCGATAGAAAATTAAAAGCAGACACCACCACCACAATGGCCAGGCCCGGTGCCAACATCAATTCAGGTCTGGAGAACATGACTTCCCTCGCCTCATTGAGCATCATGCCCCACTCCGCATGCGGAGCCTGGATTCCAAGCCCCAGAAAGGAAAGGCCGGAGATCTGCAACATCATCGAACACATGGAGCCACTGGCAATGACGGCAATATCGGCAAAGGTAACCGGAACAATATGTTTGGTTATAATTCTCAGATTAGGCGTGCCGGAGGCTTTAGCGAATTTCACATAATCCATATCGGAGAATTGCATCACAGATGTGCGAATAACGCGGGCAAACCAGGCCCATTTCATCCACACAAAGGCAATTAAAATATTCTCCAGTCCTGCACCCAAAATGCCAACCACCGCCAGTGTCATCACGTACCCGGGAAAAGACAGCATAATGTCACAGACTCTCATAATCCATGCATCCACTTTCCCCTTGAAGTAACCCGCAATGAATCCAACAATGGCCCCAATCAGAACAGAAAGGCTCAGCGCAACCAGAACCCATAACACACTTGGACGGATACCATAGATAAGCCGGGATAACACACATCTGCCCAGATGATCATTGCCTAATAGATACTCCCAGGACGAGGAGGCATAACGAAGCTTCATATTCACTTGTCCTGGATCATGCGGCGCAATAAGCGGAGCCAGTACGCCCGCCATAATCGTGACCATAATCACTAGCAAAGAGGTCAACGCAAGCTTGTCTTTGCACAGATTTTTCAATATTCGCATCAGAATTCCTTTCTCAACCGGGGATTCATCGCCGCATTAATGATGTCGGATAACGTGTTAAACAACACAAAGGTGACAGCCAACATCAGAACATACGCCTGAATAATCGGAAAATCCCTGCTTAAAATGGATTTCACGCTGAGTCTCCCTAGCCCCGGCCAGGCAAACACATTTTCGATGACTACCGTACTGCCCAGCACGATCGGGATCGCCATACAAAAGATGGAAACGGCCACCTGTAATGAATTTCTCAGAATATGCAGGGTGACTTTCTTCTCGCTCAGACCACTTGCCCTTGCATATAACACATAGTCCTCATTCATATTGCTCAACATGGAACTTCGAACCGTTCGGAAATAAATGCCTGTATAACTCACCGTGATCACAATCACCGGTAGAATATAGCTTCGATACGAGTCCATGCCACTGGTAGGTAACAGGTCCAGCTTGACGGAATAATACCAGATCATCATGGCTGCAAGCCAGTAGGACGGCATGGCTGTAAGGAAAAATGATACGCCTCTGACCGATCGATCCAGCAACTTGCCTTCTCTCATGGCACAGATCACACCCAGCAGGATGGACAGCGCAATAATGAATACCGATGAGACAAGTGTTAACTTCAATGTGTTCATAAAAGCAGGCCCCATCAATGACCACACCGGTTCACCAGATACATAAGAGTTGCCAAAGTCCAACTGCACAACAGCCATGATCCAGTTCACATACTGGATCATGAACGGCTGATCGAACCCCAATGCCTGGTTGGTCTGGGCAATTAATTCCTCTGTAATCTGCGGAACTTCCTGTGCCTGTAAGACAACAACCGCCGGGTCCAAGGGAGATAGATTAATCAGGACAAACGTTATAAATGAAATGATAATCAGTAAAGGGATGGTTAACAGAATCCTTTTGACGATATAACTTCCCATATCCATCTCCGCTCTATTTAAATTGAACTGAACAATATTTACACTACACTCCGATGACAGAACAACCTTCCGATCGCTGTTATCCCCAGATTTTTTTGATTCCTTTTATATAGGGAAAATCCGGGGATAGCGTATGCTTCCGATGTAGCTTTCTTGCAGAAAGCTTGTAGGCGAACGCTCCGCTTCTTCAGGTTCTTTCTGTCCTCTCCGTTTTGTGTAAATGTTTAGTTCAATTTATATATTTAAAATTCATTTTTTCAAATGGCAGTTCATATTGGGTCTGCTTGAATGAGATTCCATTAAGATTCTCGGGAGCGACTACGGTAAGACGTCCGTTGGTAATCGGGATGAAGACTGCTTCATCATGGACAATCTTCATAATGTCGGCATACAGAGATTGGCGTGAAGCCTCATCCGTGGAGACCATAACCGCATCAATTTTTTTGTACAATTCATCTGCTTGGGCAATTCCGCTTGTTGTATGCTTATATGCCGAATCTGATGTAAATGCAGCAATGGTACTCTGTGGATCATAGGCCAGTCCCCAGGTTTGATTAAAGAGCAGATCATATTCCCCGGTAGCTCTCCGATTCGCAATGGAAGTGGACTCTTCGCCCACAATCTCAAGCTGAACACCCAATTCTTTCATGGAATACTGGATCAATTCGGCCTGTATTTTCTGTGAAGACGAGTTGCTGTCATAGTATAGTTTCATGGCCAAAGGCTGACCGTTCTTCGTTCTCACCACTTTACCATCTGCCAATGTCCAGCCAGCTTGCTCCAGAAGATTTTTAGCCATTTCCGGATCATACTCCCGTTTTTTCAGGTCCACCTTGGCGTAATTGACATTGGCTGAAAATAGCGTGTCCGCTACAGTCTGTGTCCCGTTAAAAATATCTTTACTGATCGTTTCCCGATCAATGCCAACCCATAGCGCTTCCCGCACTGCCGTTTCCTGAACTGGACTATTCTCGCGACTGCTATTGGCTACGATCATATTGGTATTCATTGCATCACTTCGGATCACTTGATAATCACCGGATTCAGCCAATTGGTCCATGGCTTCGACATCGATACTATCTGCTCCCCGGTCATCGGTGAACACAAAGTTGATTTCTCCTTTTTGCAATGCCAGGAATGTTGTTTCTCCAGCCGGAAGAACCTTGGATGTGATTTTCTTGATTGCAGGTGCACCACCCCAATAGTCTGCATTAGCTTCAAACGTGGCATTCTCTTCAACTTTATGAGCTGTAAGCTTGTAAGGTCCTGTACCGTGGAAACCACTCACTCCGTCTTTGGTTCCGCCATCCTTGAAATCCTTGGGTGATATGTAGACGTAAGGTCTTGTCATGGACAATTCCACCAGTGCGGGATAATAGGCTTCCGATAGCGTCAGCTCCACCGTGTGCTCATCGATAACTTTTACACTCGTGATTTTGGTAGAAAGCTTGATCCAGGCATGTTTTTCGGCATTCGCCTGTACTGCATCGATATTTTGTTTAACCGCCTCTGCGTTGAACGGCTCTCCATCATGGAATTTCACATCTTGTCGCAGATGAAAAGTATACGTCTTGCCATCCTCGGAGATATCCCATGATTCAGCCAGCAATGGCTTGATCCCGTCAGGCGTGTTTTCCACCAGAGACTCGTATACCATCCCTTGTGCAGGCATGGAGCCAGTATACAGATGGGGGTTCATATCATTAATATCTTTGGCAGAAGCATAGATAAGTTCTGTTTGTACTTGGCTATTGGCAGGCTCCGTTTGGGCGCTCTCTGTCTCTTTTGTGTTCTGAGCGCATCCGGCGAGCAGCGCAATGGCTGACACCAGCAATAATATAGATGTAAAAGTAAGACCCTTTTTCACAACATTTCCTCCTGATAAGCAAATCAAATTCAAACTTTACACAAGACCACTACGTGGTCAGAACAACCTTCTGATCCCTGTTATCCCCAGATTTTTTTGATTCTCTTTTCTAAAGAGAAAATCCGGGGATAAAGGGGAACGCTTCGCTTCTTCAGGTTCTTTCTGCCCCCTCCGTTACTGTGTAAAACAAAATTTAATTTGCATTATTTAAATGTAACTAGGCCCTACTACTTACAAGTCCAGTGCAGATCATGCGGATATCCTCGTCAAAGGATTGGATCGCAAAGGCTTCGGACAAGCGTTGATTCGGGTGTTCATCAGCCACTTCCTGAAGCTTCGCTTCATATCTGGCGATAAATTGATTAATGGTTGGGCAGCTTACATCCAGATGTCTGGCAATGCCCTGAATAATTTTGATGCGGTAGTAATCTTCCTTGGGCATACGGGGGATGTCCAGTTCCCCTTCTCGGTTCATAAACGTTTTGCGGAATGGGACTGCTGAAAAGTCAAAATATTTCCCTTCCGTATCGGGTTCCGAGAAAGGATCAATCAATAAGGAGGTGTACCGTATGTATAATAAATACTCCTGATGAATGACCTGCAGCTGATTGAAATTCTCGATATCCTGGCGTGATATACTCTCTAATCGGACCGGATAGTTGTCATCCGTCATGAATTGAAGCAGGTTCACTCCCTGAATATCAAGTCGGTCCGTAATATTCTTAATCTCCTGCCACTGTGCCCGCATTTCCCGTATCAAAACTTGTGTAATCGGGCCTTCGGGATACATCTTATATACATATCTCTGAGTATCCAATGCTCCAAAGATGGCTTCTAATGAGAAGTCATTCATGAACAAGGGTGGATGCACGTACAACGAAATATTTCTCGTTTCCGCCTCCAGTGGGGATCGCATCACTTCCAGCGCAATACCCAAACGCTCATACACTTGGCATAGCTTACTGACCTGTTCAGACGGGTAACAAGTGGAACCGATATAGACCTTTTTCTTAACCCCTGTAGTAATCACATGATTCGACGGATGTTCGTGCATCCAACGGGTATCTCCGAGGTAGGTAGAGAAACTGATCACTTCCGGCGCTGCATTCCGCTCTCTCATATAATGGGTCACGAGTCGATTCGACCCAAACGTTGGAGAAATCAATATGATACATTTCAGTTGTTTGATGAATTCATCATTCATTTGTTCCAGTACATCGATATACGCATCGGTGGTAACCGCCAAAATGAGTGTATCCCATTCACCATCAATGGTGTCATATCCCTTGAACACATGATCAACGTAATACTCACCTGCGAGCGATTGATGTTTCTCATTTTGAATGCTGACCTGAATACGTTGATTGCTCTCTTCGAGGGCTGAGAATACGGACGCTGAACGAACCGATTGTCTCCCCGTAATGCCTATACAGCAGTTGAGATGATCTTTGAGTGTTACCGCAAGCTGAATGGATGCAGGTCCGGTTCCGAGTATCAGGATTCGCTGAAGATTGCTCATATAAGCCTCCTTAATTCAATGTTCAATCTGTAATCCATTTGGACGCACTTGGATGCACTTGCATACCTATGCTTTTTGATACAACGCAATATCAAACACATCATCCGGGCGCAGGATCGTATCCACCAGCTTCCATTTGCTGCTGTCCGTCTCTCTCATCGGATAATTGAACAAGGACTTCAACTGATCACCGTATCTCATGGCTACAACCACCTGTGCATTCGTCAGGGCATGCAGTTGATCAAGCAGCTCATATTTAGGGGCCACCGTAGAACTGAAAATGATATGGGTTGCTTCCTTGGTATACTCCAGATTCTCCAGCAATGTTGACTCCAAACGAATCTTCAAACCCGTGCCCAGTGTCTCCACCACTTTTCGCCCGAGTGTAATGGACTCTTCATCAATATCGATCCCGACAACCTGTGCACCTGTTCGCTTGGCGATGAGTAATGGTGTCATGGGGAATGAACCGGAGCCTACCAACAATACGTTGGAATCGGAGGTGACATGGAAGCTGCCGAATTCTTTATCGATACACTCTTCTATGTTTTTGAAATAATCGGCAATCTGCACATCCCCGTTCTCTAACTTTAATGCACGATATTTCTCCATGATCGCCACACACTGGGCGGATTTATTTCTTAACTGCCATACAAGCGAATCCAGTTCTTCCAGCTCCGAATGCTCCAACTGTTCCCAGGCTGCCTTATTGTCCTGATCAGTCACAAAGCGGGAATAGTCATTGATCACAGCCTCCAGCTCTGCACTATGCTGAATCGTATGATCATACTTGCTCGCGAGCTTATCGAATTTCTCAGCAAATTCACTCAAACATGTCTGAAAATGGACCAATGTGATCATTTCTTTTCCCCCTATACGTTGTCTCGATCATGTATCATGTACCTCATGCGTTTACAATGCTCCATTCTGCTGGAGCATCTATGAAGGCTTTGCCCTGAGCCACGATGCCAACAGATCCCTCAATCGTAATACTCCCAAGTTCTGCGCCATTCCACTGGGCTACCACTTTGATCGCGCCACCAGGCTGCTTGATGTACTGCGTAATCTGCCTCTGCTGGCTCCATGCGAGATACGCTCCGACGGAGGCCGTACCCGAACCACACCCTCTCTCCCAGATCAGACTATCCAGCTCCGGAACATAGATGAGTGGGGCCATTTCTTCCGAGTGTGATTGATATAACAAGATACCGATCAGCTTATCTCCCAGGGTTAATCCCAGTAATCTTGCAAGGGTCTGTGCCCTCTTCTTCATCGTATCGTCGAAGTCATCGACTTCAATCACGATATGGATGAACTCAGCGTACCGGATGATCACCATATCGAGTTCGATGCCTTCGTACCGGATTGTTCGCTGCTCAATCTGCTTTGGTATCGGCATGGTTACCTGACAGTCATATTCGTTCTGCTGCTTCTTCACATGGCACATGATCAATTGATCGGTTCCGGAAACCTCCAGCATGATGTCCATAGACTCCTGATGTGCCAGTCCTGCTTCAGATGCGTGGTGTGCTGCAAGTGCCATACAGGCATTGCCACAGAACTCTCCTCCGGCCATTTCCAGACGGGCAGCAGCTTCCGGTCTCCTCGTTGGTTCAATGAATCCCACTTGTTCAGCGTAAACGTTATCATACGACATTAGACGAGTTGCAATATGATTGTATTTCTCGGCTGCATGATCCGTTTTAACCAGAATCGTCATGTTTTGGGTGGGACTGAACTTGATAAAATCGATCTCCTGTTTCATCGCAGCGACTACTCCTGTTCTTCTTTTTTATCTAATAGTAATTATTACGATTAAATGTCGAGAAAAATATAGCACATCTTTTTGGGGAGCGTCAACAAATATTTCCATTTAAAAAAATAAAATTTCATAATACCTTTAGCTGCACCTCCTGTAAGAAAACCCAAACAGAGCTGACGCTTCTGCGCCAACCCTAGCCATAACTACACCATCTGATAAGATTCAACGAATCGTCGTTCCTACCTCGCTCTCACTTAAAAAGGGAATACGAAAAACGGTTGCCGCAGAACGGAACCGTTTCGATCTGGATATGATCCCGTGATTCACTGTACTCATCACTCTTGATGTGCTTGCACATTGTACAGTGCTTTCTCAGCCAGTGCAGCCAGAAGATGTGCTCCCAGCGACAGAGCCCGTTCATCCACATCAAAGCCAGGGTGATGCCACTCATGCGGACCAGAGGTGCCCAGGAAGAGGAACAGGCCGGGAACTTCTTTTTGATAAAAAGAGAAGTCCTCACCTGCCGGAGAAGGCAGCGGTCTGATGCTATTCAGCCCAATCTGACTTGCAACTTGCTCCGCCGCAGATGCCAGAGCTTCATCGTTGACCACGGCAGGTGGTCCCTGAATCCAGCGAACCGTAGCCCGTGTGCCATAGGCTGCCGCCACACCGGCGACTACCTGATTGAAACGCTCGCGAATCCGTGCACGCACTTTCTCATCAAAGGTACGCACTGTGCCATCAAGGATCGCTTCATCCGGAATAACGTTCCAGGCTGTGCCACTGTGGAGCTTGGTGACACTGATTACAGCACTCTCCTGTGCTCCCACATTGCGGCTTACGATGGCCTGTAATGCCGTAACAATATGTGCGGCAACCACGATTGGATCAATGCCGGCTTCAGGCACGGCTGCATGGGTGCCTACACCTTCCACTTTGACAACAAAACCGTCTGCTGCTGCCATCAATGCGCCTTCTCGAATGCCCACCGTACCTACCTGGAGATCAGGCTTGTTATGCAAACCAAATACGGCCCGAACATCGGATAATGCGCCGCTCTGGATCACTTGCCGAGCACCCGTTGCTTTTTCCTCCGATGGCTGGAATATCAACCGTACTTTTCCCGGTAGAATGGACTCGCGCTGTTTCAGTAATCGTGCAGCACCAATCAGAATTGCCGTGTGCGCGTCATGTCCGCAAGCGTGCATCTTTCCATCTACTTGGGAGGCAAATTCCAGCTTTGTCTCTTCCTGAATGGGCAGCGCATCAATGTCCGCTCTTAATGCAACAACAGGACCGTCCCCTTGACCCACTTCAGCGACAAGCCCTGTCCGCAGCGCATATTCGTCTGCAATACGGACACCTTCCTCTTCCAGCCAACTGCGAATGGCAGCTGTCGTCTCCTTTTCCTCGCCGGACAATTCCGGGTTACGATGCAGATGTCGCCGAATGGTGATTAAACGTTCCGCGAATTCTTCCGCCCGTTCACCATGAAGTTTATGCTCGGGGCCCTGTACTTGTTGCTCAGAATGCTGCTTGGGCTGTTCCAGATCACTTTTCATCACATGGCCTCCCATTCGTATATATTCACTGCTATATTAACTGCCTAATTCTATCCGATTGCAGCTTCCTGTTCCTTGGATTCCAGTGCAAATTCACTCAGTCCCTGCTCTGCCAGAATCTCACGCAACAATTCGAATGAACGAATTCGCTTGGTAAAGTCCCGTGTAGCTGTAGTCACAATGAACTCTTCCACAGCAAACTCCTGCTGGAACTTCAGCAGTGCCTGACCTACGCTTTCCTTCGTCCCCCGGGTCACACTTGGCTCCAAAATTTCGATTCGATAGGTTTCGTTTGATTGACGGCCGAATTCTTCCGCCTGTTCCACAGAACCAACCGTCAGCACCTTCCCACTCTCCAGATGAATCTTCACCAGCATATGCTCGCTCGCAAGTCCTTCCGCTTCTTCCTCACTCTCGGCCACAATTAACGATATGGCTAGTGCAGCGTAGGGCTCCCGTCCCTGGGAACGATCAAATTGTTCACGATATACACGGATCGCTTGAAGTGCTACCTCTATATTACTGTTAATGAACAGTGAAAAGACATATGGGAGTCCCAGTTCAGCAGCCATGCCTGCACTATCAACACTGGCTCCGAGCACGTACAGCTCCGCTGGAATGTCGGACAAGGGCGAGGCGCTGAGACCTGCAAGTGGATGTGATGGATCTTCAAGCGGCTCATTGTGGATGTATCGTTTCACTTGAACAATTTTCTCCTTCAGAGATGAGGCTTCCTGAATACCTTCCTGCAACGCCTGTGTCGAACGTGGTAACCCGCCTGGTGCACGACCGATTCCCAGGTCAACTCTTCCTGGTCCGAGCGCGGCGAGGATATTGAAATTCTCGGCGACTTTGTATGGACTATAATGCTGGAGCATTACTCCGCCAGACCCCAGCCGAATCCGCTTTGTATGCGCAAGCAAGTGGGAGATGAGTACTTCCGGGGAGGAACCTGCAACATGCCCTGAATCATGGTGCTCCGACACCCAGAATCGATGGAATCCAAGTTGCTCTGCACGCTGTGCCAGCTCAATCGTATGGCGAAAAGCATCCACCGCCGTTTCCCCTTCATAGATGGGAGTCTGATCCAAAATGCCAACACGAATACTCATATTCTTCTCCTCCTTGATTGTGCTGAACCGCTGTTCTTGAATCTTACAAACAATCTATAACTTCCGCAGCAGTTCCCCGAAGGGCTCTGCCAATGGCGAATATTCTTCCTTTAAAGTAACGACGCTGATCTGCAACGATACACCTGCTACCTCATGTACCTGAATGGGGAACAGCTCCTGATTCTGCACTTCCTTCTTCACCGTAAGTCCCGGGAGAAAGGCAATGCCTGCCCCTTGCATAACCAGTTTCTTCGCCGTCTCCGAATTATCGACATGATATGTAATATTCGGCGGATGTTCCAGCGAGTCGAAAGCCCGGTGAATGCGAAGCCAGTCCAGTGAACCACATTCAAAAAAGACCAGTTGCTCATTCCGGATAGCTTCCATGCTGACATGCCCGCTCTCAATGAATGGATGCCCTTTGTACACATAGAGCTGGATCGGATCTTCATAAAAAGCAACCGTACGGATCGCAGGATGCATGACCTTGCGCACAAAAGCAAGATCGATCTCCTGACCAAGCAGTTTGGCAATCAGCTGATCCGTCGTTGCTGTCGTCAATTTGATATTAATTTCGGGGTAAGCTTCCTTGATCTTGGGTAAAAAATCGGGAATGACATAGTTGGATACCGATACTGTACTACCAAGTCGAAGAGCATCCGGTGTTGATCGCCGTTGCTGAATCTTCTGCTTGCCCTTCTGAATCACTTGCAGCACTTGCTGCGCATATGGCAGGAATTTACGGCCTTCCTCTGTCAGCACAATTTGTTTGCCAAGCCGATCAAACAACTTGCAGCCCAGCTCCCTTTCCAGTGACTGAATGCGAGCTGTGACCGAAGGTTGGGACAAGAAGAGTACTTCGGCAGCCTTATTGAAGCTTCCATAATGATTGATATATACAAATGCTTCAATATTCTCGATATTCATGAGCGCCTCCGTATCCACGTCCGCAGACGTTTGATCTTATATTGATTTATCCAATATACTTACTTGGTTTTATGATATCGTAATCCCATTCTTTTCCAGTGTCAATATCAATTCATCCAGTGAGCGATCCAGACGTGTAGTAATATCCGCCGAGAGCACAAATTTCCCATCATCCAGTCGTTCGATTCCCTGATCCACAGCATACACGCCACCCAAGATATGTCTTCCACCAAGGGCTGCCAGAATAGGTTTCAATGCATAATCAATGGCGAGCAGATGAGCTATAGAGCCACCGATAACGAGCGGAAGTGTCAACTTGCCCCGCAACCCTTCTTGCGGAATCAGATCCAGGAACAGCTTGAGCACTCCCGAGTACGATGCCTTGTATACCGGTGTAGCCACAATAACTGCATCCGCCGCTTCCACGACAGCGAGTGCATCACGAATGAATGAGCTGTCAAACCGGGCTTGCACCAGATCCTCAGCGGGCAGGTCCACAACATGAATGACTTCAACAGTGATGCCTGCCTCCGTTAATTTTTGGTTGCTGTAATCCGTCAGACCTGTCAAACGCGAACGTTTGGAAGGTGATCCTGCAATAATGACAACATTTGACATGAATATCTCCTCCTCAAGCGTAAACGGCTGTCGCCGTCCTCTGGTGGCACAGCTACCGTTTCGCAGTGAAATATAAAAATGGATAGGGTGAAACTTATAAATTCTTATATTTTGGAATAGCGGTCAAGCCGCTCCTTTTACTTTGGGGTCCAGCCGATCGCGAATATCGTCTCCAATCAGATTAACCGCCAGTACAAACAACGTGATCGCCAGACCCGGGAACGTACAGATCCACCAGGCAACCGTCAGATAACCTCTACCTTGTGAGAGCAATGCGCCCCAATCCGGTATTTCCTTCAACACCCCAAGTCCCAGAAAACTGAGTCCGGAGCCCGTCAGGATTGATGTCCCTACGCCCAGCGTAGCCATGACCAGCAAGGGTGACAACGAATGTGGCAGTACATGTTTCCAAAAAATACGGGTATTGGAACCGCCCAGTGAACGTGTCGCTGTAATGAAAGGGAGACCTTTGACTGATATGACCTGCCCACGCATCACCCGTGCGTAGCCCGGAATGGAGGAAACCGCAACAGCCAGTGCAATGTTCATCAGTCCTGGCCCAAGAGCAGCTGCAACAGACAATGCTAGGAGCACGCCGGGTACAGCCATCAGAATATCGACAGCCCGCATCGTGACAGTATCAACAATTCCTCCGGCATAACCGGAGATAATACCAAGCGCACTACCGACAATACCGCCCACTAGAACGGAAGCAAATCCAATGAACAGCGAATCCCTGCTTCCATGCACAACCACACTGAAGATATCCCTGCCAAAATAGTCCGTCCCGAACAGATGCGTAGCAGAAGGAGCCTGCAGTATGGCATCCGTCATCATCTGAGTTGGATCATAGGGCGCAATCCAGCCCGGTACAATCGCACATGCCACGGTAAACACCACCACCAGCAATGCTGCATAAAAGAATAATCGGGATACCGCGAATGAGACGCGATAACGCCAAGGGCGGCGATTCCACAGATGGATACGTCCTACACTGCCGGCCCATGCTTTTTTGTCACCAGCCAAAGGTTTCATGCTCATGAGCAACAACTCCTCCTTTCATACTCCGTGTCAGGACACTTCTGACTGTTCTATCCGATATCATGTTCGGACTGCACGCCGAACCCGGGGATCAATGTACGAATACGAGATATCCACCAGCAAATTCAAGACCACATAGATAATTGATGTAAAGAAAACAACGCCTTGCACCACGGGCAGATCCTTAGCCATTAGCGCATCCGCAATAATTCGGCCGATCCCCTGTCTAGAAAAGACGGTCTCCACCACAACGGTTCCCGCGAGCAGATCACCAATCAGCATGCCGATTACCGTTACAGCAGGAATAAGGGCATTACGCAGTGCATGACCATACATG
The DNA here is from genome assembly GCF_037979415.1 of Paenibacillus sp. FSL H7-0940. Classification (NCBI taxonomy): domain Bacteria; kingdom Bacillati; phylum Bacillota; class Bacilli; order Caryophanales; family Paenibacillaceae; genus Paenibacillus; species Paenibacillus sp. FSL H7-0940. Next base: position 7,045,241 of record NZ_CP150280.1, on the reverse strand, counting down.
ATGGCACGTTCCGAAAGCCCTTTGGCCCGTAACGCCACGATAAACGGTTCATTGATCACTTCCAGCATGCTGTTCCGCACCATCCGTACAATAAATCCTGCACCCACGAGACCCAGCGTAGCTGCGGGAAGAACCAGTGAACTGAATCCGTCGGACCCCATCGCCGGGAACCAGCCAAGCTGTACTGAAAATAACAGGATGAGCAGTATCCCCGTCCAGAAGGTTGGCATAGAAATGCCGAACAGTCCAACCAGCCGAGCAACGAAATCAATCACGCCATTGCGATGAATTGCAGACAATACACCAAGTGTAATTCCAATCGTGATGGCAATGATTGAGCTGAGTGCGGTCAAAGCCAGCGTAGCCGGAAAATGTTCCAGTATTTTCGGCAAAACCGGATCCGAATTGATCATTGATTTACCGAAATCTCCACGCAGCATATCACCGAAATAGTTCGCAAACTGGATGTAAAACGGCTGATCCAGTCCAAGCTGAACCCGCAGATTCTCGATCATCTCCGGGGTAGCCGAGGACGGGTCCAGCATGAGCAGAACCGGATCACCCGGCAGAAGATACATGATGCAGTACACCAGCACCGAAGCTCCGAAAATAACCAGAAGCGATGTTGCGAGTCGTGACAGTATCGTTTGAACCATACCGGGATATCTCCTTCCTGAATCTGGATTGGTCGTTCCTATAGTGCGTGTTCAAAATGACCAGTTTTCATATTCGATGCTGATCATGCCATTAGGCATGACTCGTAATCAAAAGTGGACTTTTTGAACAACCTCTGTTAGGGCTGAATGCGGACGTCGTTAAAGAGTGGATACCCCAGTGAATCAAACTTGATGCCTTCGACCTTTTTGGATGCAGCGACGGTATACGGGAATACATAGATCGGCAGAATTACCGCTTGCTCAATCAGGTATTGCTGGATTTGATTGTAGATCTGAACACGTTTATCAGGATCCGTCTCGACCGCTCCCTGCTCCAGCAATTCATCGATCTTTGGATCAGACAAACCGGACAATGTCGGGCGCTCGCCCTCTGCACTCGTATGATAGAAAGCGTACAAGGCATTAGGATCAGAATTGACCTGACTGTTGCCATAGAGATCATAATCCCAGTTCTGATAGATGACCGTTGCTACGTCTTTTGTAATCTCGACTTCAACAGCAATGCCAACCTGTTTCAACTGTTGCTGGATAATGGCGGCAATGTCATTGCGTTTCTCCCGATTGGGCGAACCATCGACATAACGCAGGATCAGTTTCTGGCCGTCTTTGGCACGAATACCGTCAGCGCCTTTCACCCAGCCTTGTTCATCGAGCAGCTGATTGGCTTTGTTGATGTCCGGGTTAATGCTACCTTCCAGCGATGCATCATAACCCAGGATTCCAGGAGACAGTGCGGACCATGCACGTTCGTAGTTGCCCAGATACAATGTTTTGACAATCGATTCCACATCTACAGCGGATTGTACCGCCTGCCTTACTTTCACATCATCCCAAGGCGCTTTGCGCAGATTGAAAAAGAGTGTGTATGGCAACCCAACCGTATTGGCCTGCAACAATTGCTGGTTCGGATCGTTTTTCAAAGCAGCAATATTTTGCGGGGGAACCGTCTCGGCAGCGAGTACCTGACTACTCTGAACACTTCCGATACGCGTCGCTTCTTCCGGTACAATCTTGAATGTGATCGTATCCACATGGGGCGCGGCTTTATTTTCAACCGTCTCAGGTCCCCAGTTGTAATCCTTGTTTTTGGCAACGACGATATCCGCATTTTCATCCCATTTTACAAAGGTATACGGACCTGTTCCCACCGGATTTTTACCCAGCTGGTCACCATATTTTTGAGCAGCTGTTGGGGATACGATCCCCAGAAGCGCCTGGCTTAAGTTGCCGAGAAAGGCTTGCGATGGTGATTCCAGATTTACCTTGATGGTATATTCATCAATGACTTCGGAGGAGCTATACGGTCTAATCAGGGCCAGAGAATTGGCAGCTTTGGTGGCCGGATCAATCACCCGGTCCAGATTGTATTTCACGGCTTCCGCATTAAAAGGTGTACCATCATGGAACTTCACGCCTTCACGCAGCTTGAACGTATAACTCTTGCCGTCCTCGGATACGCTCCATTCCGTGGCGAGCCAAGGTTTGATGGAACCATCAGGCAGCTGCACGACCAGATTGTCGTAGATCGTTCGGATGGCACGTACTGTTACGGCAAGCCCACTGCGATGAGGGTCAAGCGTATCCGGTGAAGTCGCGAGTGCAAAAGTCAGGTTGCCTCCTTCAGCTTGCCCGGCCTGATCCCCGCCCGAAGCCTGTGCTGCACCGTTCGTGCTGCCTCCCGCCGCTCCACAACCGGATAATACCATCACCAATACTGCTGCCAATGCCATATATTTCATCCATGAGATAGACCTGTTCATATCGCTTCCCCCTCTGTGTATACAGGTGTCATTAAATTGATGTTTATACCAATACTCTATATATCCCATGAGTTAAGTTGGTTTTAAAGCAGTACGAAACGTAGTGTAAAGTGAATAGCGTTCATCTCAGTTATGCCAAATCAGATACAACTTGCTTCTTCGCAGCCGTATAACGGTTAACCGGAATCTGTACCCCAAGATTCCCCCGCAATGTATTGTGTTCATAGTCCGTACGATACAGACCGCGTTCTTGCAGAATTGGAACAACCAGTTCCACAAAATCAGACAATCCACTTGGCAGCTCAGAAGCAATAATGAAACCATCTGCTGCTTCCGTCTCAAACCATTCCTGAATCTTGTCAGCGACCTGCTCTGGTGTGCCCAGGAATTTGCTGCGTGGTGTTGCTGCCCGCAGAGCCACTTCACGCAAGGTCAATCCTTGCTCTTTGGCATCCTTCTTGATCTTGTCAGTTCCACTGCGGAAGCTGTTGCTTCCAATGCCATTCAGCTCCGGGAACGGTTCATCCAGCGGATATTGGGAAAAATCATGGTGTTCGAAGAAACGTCCCAGATAATCCAGCGCTTTATCAATGGTAACCAGACTTGCGATCTCCTGATATTTCTGTTCAGCTTCCTCTTCCGTCCGTCCAACAATAGGATTGATGCCTGGCAGAATAACAATATCCTGTGCAGAACGTCCATAGGAAGCCGCTCGTGTTTTCACATCCTTATAAAATGCCTGTGCATCTTCAATCGTATCGTGTCCGGTAAAGACAGCATCCGCTTCTTGCGCCGCCAGCGTTTTGCCATCTTCCGATGAACCTGCCTGGAAAATCACCGGCTGTCCTTGCCGTGAACGGGCAATATTGAGCGGACCTTGTACGGAGAAAAACTCTCCTTCATGATTAAGCGTGTGCAGCTTGGATGGATCGAAGAATACACCGCTCTCTTTGTCTCTCACAAAGGCATCATCTTCCCAAGAGTCCCACAACCCTTTGGTTACCTGTAAATATTCCGCGGCAATGCGATAACGTTCCGGATGCGAAGGGTGACTGCTCTTGCTATAGTTCTTCGCTGTACCTTCCAGCGGAGAAGTCACGACGTTCCAGCCTGCACGGCCATCACTGATCTGATCGAGGGAACCGAACTGTCTGGCTACGGTGAACGGATCACTATAGGATGTCGAGAGGGTGCCTACCAGTCCAATATGTGAAGTAACGGCAGCCAAAGCGGAGAGGATACTGATTGGTTCGAAGCGATTGAGGAAATGCGGAATGGATTTCTCGGTAATATACAGACCGTCTGCGATAAAGACCAGATCGAACTTGCCTTCCTCCGCTTTCAGTGCCTGACGTTTGTAGAATCCAAAGTTAACGCTGGCATCCGACAGAACCTCCGGGTGTCTCCATGTGGTGTTGCTTCCTCCAACCCCATGAATAATGGCTCCAAATTTCAAACTGCGTTTCGCTGTCATATGCACTCCGCCTTCCTTGGATTAGAATCTTCAAAAGAATGATCAAGGGCCAACTGAACTGATTACGTATGCGAAATAACTTAAAAGTTAACTATTCCTATGAGTTTGGTTTGTTTTAATTCCACAAATCTTATCACTGCACCGTAAAAGGGTCAACAGCGTGACTAATAGATTTTTTCTATATGAACATTGAAGATGTAAATAAGACCATTTACATCCCAAGAGAGCTATAACTTATTGAACGTTCCGGCTGCTGTACAAATGCGATCTTGCATCATGCAGCAGCCGGAACGGCTTGCTCCAAAGGTATATATCAACTCCCGTTAGACTGTTGCCGCTTCGTCCGCTCGTGCCAGAAGTTCAGCCAGCTTCTCCAGATCAGGTTCCAGCAAAGCTTCAAACTTGCCGTCCCCTCCCACTTCAATAACGGGTACATGCCGAATGCCATATTTTGCTTCAAGCACATCACGCAGCACGTCATTGCCCTGCACTTCAATGTTCTCAAAAGGCTGGTTTCGCTCTGTCAGAAATGCTTTCACTTCCCCGCAGAAATGACAGCCTGTTTTGCTCCACAGCACGACTTTTTTGGTTGATGATGACATCGACATACCTCCTGATTAGTTTTAAGATCAAGATCTGGGCGATTGAATATGAACGCCCTAGACCTTCAATTCCTATCTGTTAAATAAGAATTATGGCTCTAAATGTACTCCTGTGCCCTTCCTGCGTCAATGGATCTGCTAATAGAATAAACCTATAACCAAATAGAAAGATTAAATTATAAATTTGGAAGATGGCTAATTTTACAGGAATGAATCACTATTGGCCCCTCCTAACCTGGTTAAAAGCTTGTTTTGCTAAATCAGTGTAGAACTCGATCTGATCCGGACTTCGATCTATAGCCCACCTCAGGGTATCAAAAGCTTTCAATAACAACATATGGCTCGCTTGATTCAGTTCGCGCTCTTGCTCTTGTGTACTTGTCCCATATCCTTCTAAAAACGCTTTCAATCCTTCCTTATCAGGGCCCTCACCCCGTAGCTGGCATTGCATGAGTTGAATGATATCGCCATACGGTACGACGGTGACCTCCGCATTCCCCCAATCCAGAAGGGTAATCTCACCCGTTGAACTTACGATTGTATTCTTCAAGGAGAGATCACCATGGCATAAACCAAAGCGGAACTTTTGCAATTTCAATTGTTCGAACCATTGCCTTACGAGCTGTGATTCCTTCATCGTAATGACACCAAGCTCAATCAATGAATCTTGCTCCGTGAGACTATTGATATTGTATTGCACATATCCTTGCCAACTGCCATCTGATCCTGCATGAGGGGGAGAGTAAAATTCGTTTTGTACGTGATCGTGCATTTCCCTTCCAAAACCATTCACCGGGATGGATTGAAACTGTTTTGTGTACTCTCCAAGTTTCCTCCAGATCACGGACGTGGGCACTGTTGTGTCCAACCCGTTGTCCCCTTCCACATACTTTTGAATCATATAGGCATGTTCAGCGTTGACCCCAACGGACAATGTCTCTGGCCCAGGAATACTGGCACTCGCCGCTTGTTCGATGCACCATTTTTCTTTCACAAAGGTAGAATATGTATCTGGATCGTTCATACGTACAACCACTTTATGACTTGCCGTCTCCACCAAGCAGACCTGATTAACAAAACCTTTACCGATGATATGATGTGAGCATTTTAATGGTTCCAGCAGAAACTCACTGGCAATCTGTTCGGCTTGTCTGACTACAGAATTCTTCATCCCTTATCCTCCCTCAATCTCTATACTTTAAGTGATCTATATAAGTTGAACTAATCATTTATACGATAACGGAGAGGACAGAAAAAACCTGAAAAAGCGAAGCGTTCGCCTTTATCCCCGGATTTTCCCTTGAGAAAGGGGAATCGAAAAAATCTGGGGATAACAGCGATTGGAAGGTTATTCTGTCATCGTAGTGTCAGTATAAATAATCTTTAGTTCAACTTATATAGCTACCAACTCATATGTAATATTCGGATGCGGAATGAATCAGAGCGATTACACAGGGTACCGCTACATTTTCCATTCCGCATCATGCTGCTGATTCGCATAAACAGATCGCCTGACATTACAGATCGGGGTTCAAGAGCTGAGGTGGGGCGATAATGGGCCAGCCTTCTTCCATCGCATTCAGTTGGTCCGCAGACACGCTGATAATATGCCCAGAATGTACACCCCAACGTTCTGCCGCATAGACAGAAACAAATCGTCTCCGCTTGTCTCCGCTGATCTGATATCGAATCTCGGGTGCATCCACTGCGGCAACAATACTTCCTTCTGCCCATCCATGGTGAGAACCATGAACCGCTGTCGTATGCACCTGTTGTGATTCCCTCGGCCATCCTTGCACGTCCCCCGCTGATATCAGTGCTTCTCCGGCAGGAATGGCGAGCAGATCCGGCTTGGCAACCTGAACAGGAGATATTCCACGCGGTACAGGGATGTTCAGCTTCCGCCGCCGACCGCCGGTTAAAGTATAGACATCTCCTTTGGCATCGGACAGAAACGAACCTTCCGGGTAGAAGTCATAACTGTGTCTGAACTGTAATGCTGGATCTTGGCTGCCCTGCGTTGAGATTCGCTGACGCGGATCCATTGGGTTTGTATCACCCTCCTCTTGTTGACCGGATGGGGTACCAGAGGTTTGTTGTCTAGCCAAGCGGGAGGTTTCGGCAACCAGCGCATGGGGATCTCCCCACTTTTGGCTATAAAACTGCTCGTTATCCTTATTCACTACAGCAAAGTCTTGCTCACCCAAGGCTTTCATACTGACACTTCCGAAGTGGTGGATAAAAGTATCCCCGGCTACCGCAAGCTGGTATCCTGCCAGCTTCACCCGGATGATCCAGTCATCATCTTCGAAATTGCCCACCGCGTACCCTTCGTCCAGATAACCTACCCGTTCCAGCAGCTCCCGTGAGAACAGCCAGCAGAATCCGACCAGGCGATTGGTTATTCGATGTTTGTCTGCATCCGGACGATTATGTGTGGCGGCAAAAGGCCACATCTCTTCTACCTCACGGTACGGAACCTGAATCTGCTGATCCCCGCCAATATAGTTGGTCACCGGACCCACCACACCAATCTTCGGATCACTGGCAAGACAAGTCATCATGTTATCCAGCCAGCCTGGAGTAACGAGCGTATCGTTGTTCAACACGATGATATGTCGTCCTCTCGCCATCATCAGCCCATGATTGACACCTCCGGCAAACCCCCGGTTCTTATCCAGGGCAGCCACCCTCACCATGCCGCCTTTGCGGAGCATCGCCTCGGCAGTTCCATCCTTTGAGGCATTATCCACGACAATGATTTCGTAGGGAGCAGGGGTATGCTTCTCGATACTGGACACACATTTCAGCACATACTCCCGCTGATTGTACGTGGGGATAATGATGCTAACTCCTTCAAAAACAAGACCAAACGAGTTCTGTCCCTGGCGGACACCTTCGTTGTATCCTCTGGTATACCCCTGTTTGTAGAGCCTGGCGCCTTTGGGTGTGCGCCTGCTTTTGCCTTTACGTCTGGATTTCCGTATTGAGCGACGACCTGCTGCATGCAGGACTGCCATGTCAGATCGCGAGACATCGTGTTGTGTGGCACGGCGGGCCGCTTTTTTTTCGTTGCTTATGCTGCCATTCCTGTTGTTTTCACTGCGGCTGTTGTCACTGCGAGTGCTGATATTTGGAATGATGTTCAGATGACTGTGACCCTTTCGACGGACTACGTTTCGAGCCTTAACCTTGTTGCTACGGCTATGACGTTCTTCCCCGCGCTGTTGATCGGGTGTGCTCATGTTGCTCCCTCCATTTCCACTTGTCCGTGAGGCTAACACGCACATAACCAGCCCCCGGACGTCCACTAGAGTTGAAGCTCTCCTGTTACCAGTTTGTCAGCCAAATGTCCAAAGTCCAGAGCAACCTTGCCGAGTTCACCTGCAATTCGCCGACACAGAATGACCGCCGGAATTCCCGCCGCCACCAACGCGATATCAAAAGCATGTTCTGAGGTTTGCTGCATCACCCTCGGAATATCCATAACTCCCGCCACAGAACCAATGATGCCTGTGACATGAATCCCCCGGTTATGCAGCAGTGCCGCAAGCTCTGGTGCCTGGCTGCCTATGAGCAGAACCCGCCGTCCTTGCAACAAGGGCAACACCAGGCCAGACTGATGCAGACTGTAATTGATCGTGGAACTGGTCAATTTCAGCCGAGACCAGTCAATCCCGAAGTGGCGCAACACCGGGAATAACAGCCCCTGGAATGTCGGTGCCCGCGAGATCGGCACGCCAACCCAGTCGGCGGCCTGTATGGCTTCCGCAAGCATCGCGCGGATGTCGGGGGTTGAGCATGGCACCCCTGCATAGGGCAGAAACGGTGCCAGCTCCTGCACTTCGTGGCCTGGCAGCACCGTATCGGCTGCCAGCGTGAGCAGTTCGCCATCTCCGAGGCGAACGACAGACAAAGGGCGCTGCGCATCCAGCGCCGCCGTGATGTGTCCAGCCATCTCATGCGGGCTGGACAGCCGGGCCAGGCTGGGCGCGTATTGGCGGAATCCCGCCGCGATCAGATCTGCCGCCGCCACGGCAGGCAGAATGTGATCCGGCGGGATGTGCTGCGCCACCAGCGCCTCCCCGCCGGCGAATACGCCGTCGCGGTAGCCCTCGGCGTAGCCGCCGGGCACGGCCTCCGCCTGCACTGCGTGCTCCGCGGGCGGAGGCGGCAAGCCCTTCGCGCTGCCCGCATGCGCGCCGGCAGCGCCTCCCCGCCCTGCGGGGGCGACACCCTTCGGGTGTGTCGCCTGGCGCGGGGCGGGGCCAGCACCGCTGGCAGGCATCGCCTGTGGCGTGCTGGCTTGCGGTGCTGGCATGGGCGCACGGCGCATCGCCGTGCGCTGCTTGGCGCGGGAAGCGGCACGCCGGCCCCGCGCGGATGCTGGCCTGCGCCCAGCAGTGACCTGGCGCAGACCGGCTTTGCCTTTGCCGGTGCGGCTGGCTTTTGCCGCTTTTCTCGCACTCGCAGAGCCAGCTTTGCCTGCTCTGCCAATAATACTGCCTGCGCTGCTCGCTTTCCTTGCAGCAGCCTTATGCGCTGCGCCTGCAGATGTACCCGCTTTGGTCGGGGTACTCCGTTTCCCTGACTTCACACCTCTGACTCCAGCAGACCCTGTACCTGCTGCTGCCGGAGTGCCACTGCCCATAAATACGGCCGGGTGGATGCCCCGGGGCTTACCCGACACGGAGGCCCTAGCGGCCCCGGTGCGTGTCACTACTCTCACGCCATTCCCTCCTTTGGCATGCACGAGGATTGTCGCTGCGCAAAGCGCCGGAGCATCCTTCCAGCTCCGGCGCAGAGTGTTCTGCTCCCATGGGGCACCGCACAGCGGCAGCATCAGTCCCATATATTTTAGGGCAATTGTCCTTTCATACGGACAGCTGCTTCCTGGAGCGATTCAAATGTACCTGCATCACTCCAGTATTTCTGCAAAATGTCGTATTCCAGTCCGCCAGCAGACGCGTAGTGATTATTCACATCCGTAATTTCAAGTTCTCCACGCGCAGACGGCGCAATGTTGCGAATCAGGTTAAATACATGATCGTCATACATGTATATGCCCGTCACACAATAAGAGGTTTTCGGGTGACTTGGCTTCTCCTCAATGTACGAGATTCGCTCTGGATGCTTTGAATCAAAAACAGGCACCCCGTAACGTCGTGCATCATCCACCTCTTTGAGCAGAACTCGTGCTGTACCAGCAGGTTGCTGCATGTAACGATCCACATAAGGCTTCAGATCATCGCTGAAGAGATTATCACCGAGAAGCACAACGAATTTTTCGCCAGGAAGGATAAATGTGGTCGCCAGATCCAACGCTTCCGCAATCCCGCCTGCCTTTTCCTGAATGCGATAAGTCAACTTGACCCCATGATCCGCTCCCCCACCAAGATACTCTGTATATAACCCGGCGGAATGTTTGTTGATCACAATCAATAGTTCATCAATGCCTGCCTGACGGAGCCTGTCGATGCCATACATAATCATCGGATGTTTACCGACTGGAAGCAGATGTTTGTTAATGAGCCGGGTCAGCGGATACAGTCTAGTTCCTGTTCCGCCGGCAAGAATTACACCTTTCATTCCACGTTCCCTCCTTCATCGGATATGTCCATATATTCAAGCGGATCGACATGCCATTTGTTCATAAAAATCGAACGATTACGCTCAAGCAGCTGTTTCCACGCTACCGGATCTGTCTTCTGGAAGCTGGCACTTCCCTGATGATGCACGAGAACATCTCCACATACCAGCAGGCGATATCCCTGCAATCTTGCTCTATAACAATAATCGTCATCCTCATAGTGTCCCGGAGAATATGCCTCGTCAAGCAGCCCAACTGATTCCACGACATCTCGTTTCATCAGCATGCACAGACCGACGATCCGGCGTACTTCCCTCCACCTTGAAGAATCCGCAACATTATTGGAATTGGCCAACTCCTGAAAATGTTCCATGTCCCGAAACTGCAGTTTAATCTGCTGGATGCCGCTTGCATAATTCGTAACAGGACCCGTGATCCCAATACTTGCGTCACTGTACAGAGCCGTTCGCAGGTTCTCCAGCCAACGGGGCGTGACCGTAACATCATTGTTCAACAGCAACAACTCATCCCCGCAAGCTGCACGAAGTCCAGCGTTACACGCTGCCGGAAACCCCCGATTGTCCGGGAACCTTACAAATCGAATTCGCTCCAGCGCACAATATTCAGCCGTTCCATCCGTCGAACCGTTATCTACCACGATAATTTCATATGACGCAGGATCGCCCGAGTATTGACGTATGGCATCGATGCAGGGCCTGATCAGATCCAGCCCATTGTAAGTTGGGATAATCATACTCGTCAGTGTCATTAGGCGTTCCTCCTGTAAGCGACTTCTACACGGGAGAGTGTATGTGCCTGGGTTGGATTCCAACCTGTACCCAGCAATGTAGCCAGTGCCTCCAGATGATCTCCGATGATCAATTTGGCGACATCATTCCCACTTCCCGTGTTACCAGGACGCAACCGATTGGAACGAATAACATCCACCTGACTTGGTGCCGAGACGTTCATTCCATGCTGAATAGCTAGACTTTGTGCCTTAGGTGGAACGGCCAGTGATGCTGGCTTCACGGTCTGAATCATACGACGAGACAATGCATGAGGCACGGCTGTCATGGAATTGGAACCAAGATCTGCCCTGCCTAATGTCCGGTTCAGATATGCTTTGATCCGGCTTACCTCATCCTGCCCTGCAAACGCAGGCAGCAAAGACGTCAGATTATTCAACGCCACATCCTGTCCCCGATCAACCGCGAACAGAAAGGGTGCAAGCTGTTCAGCCGATACGACCATATCTCCATCCACAAAAAGTACCGTCTCCGCATCCGTCATCTTGGCTCCAAGTGCCCGGCCCACATCATGTCCTGCCCGATCCGGTTCATAGATTACTGTAAGTCCCGGCTGCCTTAGCACCTGCTTCAAACTGTCATCTGTCGTTCCATTCAGTACCACAATAATATCCGTCAGAGGCAGCCGCTTTAGTTGCAATAACACCTGCCCCAGTGTGTGTTCCTCATTACAGGCACAGACAACGGCAACAGCCGAATGACGAAGAGGTAGCGGCACGATCTGGAATGAATGTCCCGAGGCCTGAGCATAACCCTGCATAAATGCCTTACCTGCCTTCAGAGCTAGCTCGAAGTTGCTTAGCTCCGCAACGTTTGCCGCGTGTGCATTCCATACGAGACATGCATGTTCTTCTGATACTGTGTTGTTCGCCTTTGCCTCGCTTCCTGCAACTTGCCCCGCTTTCCACATCAAGTGCAGATTTACTGGGCCAGACTTTGCTCGGCTTCTTCTTTTTTTTTGAATATCTACATGTTTCTTGTTCCTATGACGCTTGTTCATTACTGTTCTTCCTGCTGTCGTTTGTCTACTTGTTGTCCGCCTGCGGCGGACAACCCCTGAACGTCCCTTCATTTCCTCACCTCCAGCATGCTGCATCATACGATGCGACATGCTTACCTCGCCAGGTTGCGAACACGTTTCAGATCGGTATAACCTCCGCGGGGACCGAGCGTATCCGTAATCCACTTAATCGCTGCCATATGATCATTCAGTACCACTTGACTGAGCGGATCAGGTCCGCTTCGCTTTTTGATTCGTACTGCATTCATTCTACCCACAGGTACGTGATGAACAGCGCGTACCCGAAGTCCGCCGATCACTGCCTTGGCTTGTGCAAGTGGTGGAACTTCCAGTGAGGATATCCCCATGACCTCAAGCCCTTTTCGGCTTATTGCATGTGGAATAGCTGTCATGGATGCCCCCCGGAGATCGGATCTTGCGAGTATGCTGTTCAACATGTGTTTGGCCTCCACTACCGGATGAACAGGATGATGAGTGACCGGCCCATGGTAGTCGTTAAGCGCCACATCCGTTCCATTCAGCACAGCCTTCACGTAAGGGGCAAGGTGCTCTGCGGGAATTGCGATATCTGCATCAGTAAATAACAATACCTGACCGCGCGCCTCCGCTGCGCCTACTTTTCGTCCTCCATCATGCCCCAGTGCTTCGGCATACGTGAGCACGCGTGCTCCAGCCCGTTTGGCTGCGTTTGCCGTACCGTCTGTTGAACCATTCACAACGACAAGTACTTCAGCATCACGGCATATCCGCAGCGCTTCACGGACAACTGCACCAATCCTTTTCTCCTCATTCATAGCAGGGATAATGACCGAGAGCATCGGTCGCTGAGAACCCCCCCTGTGTGAAGGAGCATCACTCATGCCATTTTCCGCTCCATTCTCTACTCCATCCTTAGCCTGTGACATCAGCTGTTTGGATGGAATAACGAACGTATAGGCCTTTGTACCCTTTTTGTGTCCAGACTTCCATCTTCGTTTCTTCAGCACTGTTTTTCTTCGTGTCACATTGGTTCGGGTTGCATAACGTGCTGTGGTACGGGTTTTGCGCAACAGTTTCACCTCCCGCATTCGATCATCGGCATGCCAAGGGAGTACACGTTATTCTATGTATTCGTGGAGCAGTGGAAACGGCGTTTGTCCTTGCACTAAGCAGGTTCTCCCTGTGAACACGAGGGTACAGGCCTTGCTTTTAGACAAAATACGTCAAAATATGTGAAAAACGCTACCTCTCCCCTACTTCAGACACAAATTTAACAAAAATCTAAAATTGTATCTTTTCCAAAGTTTTACATTGTGATAATATACGTTCCAAGCAGTTTTATTTACAAAAATAACCTTGTGGTGAACATAAGTTCCCTTATATTTTTTAAATCAATTTATTGACCTTAGGTTGATTAGATTATGACCTCATTCACAGATCTTGTTAAGCAGATACATTCTACTCTTGAGAGGAGTGATGCCGTTCAGAACACACTGCCTTTGTCATTTACGTAAACCCGGATTGAACACCCCAGTTTTCCGTGAACGTATCTTCTACCTGCGCAATTGGACAACCCCCGGCTTTCTGAAAGAGGAACACAATAGACGATTCAACCTTCGGGTTGAACTGAATAAACGGTTATCCTTTTTGTTTGGTGTCGTGCTTAACACTTCCCGAGCTAAGGCCAAGCCGATTTTGTTCCAATCGTTTCTTGTCTCATTCCACGCTTCAGGTCTAGCCCCACGCTCCGCGCTGCCCAAGTTGCAGACGGAATTCCAACCGAGACTGGCATGAACATTTTCCAACCAAAAATAAGTTTAAGAATGGGAGAGTTTACTATGAAATTTGCCAAAGTTATGCCAACAATTCTTGGAGGAGCTCTTTTGCTCGCTTCCGTATCCTCTGCTACTGCAGCTCCATTGTCTGATCAATCCATTCCATTTCAGGCCCCTTATGCCTCTGAGGAGGGTATTCCATTGAACAGTGGAACAGATGACACTATCTTTAATTATCTTGGACAGCAGGAACAATTCCTGAATACCGATGTGAAATCCCAGCTCAAAATTGTTAAAAGAAACACAGATACATCTGGCGTAAGACACTTCCGCCTGAAACAATATATTAAAGGTATCCCGGTTTATGGTGCAGAACAGACGGTGCACCTGGACAAAACCGGAGCCGTGAGCTCCGCACTTGGCGATCTTCCACCGATTGAAGAGCAGGCCATTCCGAATGATGGTGTAGCCGAGATCAGCGGAGAAGACGCGATCCAGATTGCAACCGAAGAAGCAACCTCCCGAATTGGAGAGCTTGGCGCCGCGGAAATCACACCTCAAGCTGAATTGAACATCTATCATCATGAAGAAGATGGTCAGACGTATCTGGTTTACATTACGGAAGTAAACGTACTGGAACCTGCCCCTCTACGGACCAAATATTTCATTAACGCAGTGGATGGCAGTATCGTATCCCAGTTTGACCTCATTAACTTTGCCACCGGAACAGGTACAGGCGTGCTTGGAGATACCAAAACCCTGACAACCACCCAATCCGGCAGCACCTTCCAACTGAAAGACACCACTCGCGGCAATGGCATCCAAACGTACACGGCGAACAATGGCTCCTCATTGCCTGGTAGCTTGCTCACAGATTCGGATAATGTATGGACCGATCGTGCAGGTGTAGATGCCCACGCCCATGCAGCTGCTACGTATGATTTCTACAAAAACAAATTCAATCGTAACGGTATTAATGGTAGCGGATTGTTGATCAGATCAACCGTGCACTACGGCTCCAATTACAATAACGCCTTCTGGAACGGGACACAGATTGTCTTTGGTGACGGAGATGGAACGACGTTCCGATCCCTGTCTGGTGATCTGGATGTTGTGGGTCATGAATTGACGCATGGTGTTATTGAATATACAGCCAATCTGGAATATCGCAATGAACCAGGTGCACTCAACGAAGCTTTCGCCGATATTTTCGGTAATACGATCCAAAGCAAAAACTGGCTGCTCGGTGATGATATCTACACACCTAACATTCTAGGAGATGCGCTACGCTCCCTCTCCAATCCTACGTTGTATGGTCAACCTGACAAATACAGCGATCGCTACACAGGCACACAGGACAACGGCGGTGTGCATACCAACAGTGGTATCATCAACAAAGCTTACTACCTTGCTGCTCAAGGCGGAACACATAATGGTGTGACTGTTACCGGAATCGGCCGGGATAAAGCGATCCAGATTTTCTACAGCACACTGGTGAATTACCTGACACCAACGTCCAAATTTGCCGCTGCCAAAACAGCTACCATTCAAGCTGCCAAAGATCTGTACGGAGCAACTTCGGCTGAAGCTACTGCTATTACCAAAGCGTATCAAGCTGTAGGCCTGTAAAATCTTATTTTAATTAATGTCGTTGAACTTATAATGTACTCATCCTAATGATAAGGAAACGTTCAGACACCCCTCACCGTCCGAACGGATTAAGCTTAGATCAACCAAAAGCGGTGTCCCGGACAACTCTGGACACCGCTTTTGTCATTTATATATTACGGATACTACCTGCACTATCCTTGCGAAGGTCCCGCAGCAATCCATGACAACAACCCGTACGTATGCTTGCAATCTGCCGTACGCGACACTTCAAGTACAGCTTCGTCCTCACTCTGCGAGAGCAGGGAAATCTGGAATCCCCGATCATTGCTCATACCCACAATCACATAATGTTCTGAAGCAAATGATTCTTCAAAAACAACGGTTACCTCTGTGCATACTTCACTCTCTGGCAGTACAAAAGCTTCCATCCCGAATTGTTGTACAACCGGTTGTTTGCTTACGCTGCGAACGGGCTGGAATGCCAGATGTTTGGCCTGAACTGCCCCCGATTGCAACTGGCTGCTGCCCACGGCATCATCACACAGATGCTCCTGTGTAATCGATTGTTCACTTAACATAAACTCCGTAGTTCCAACGATCTCCTGTGACCGTTCAAGCTGTGGTTGCTGAGCCTGATCTCCCTGATCTTCCTGATCTGCCTGCTCAGTTGTGAACAAAGCTGCCGGTAGTTCGCCAAGCTGATCTGTTTGGGATACCAGCTCTTGTTGTTGCTCCAGACCAGCACTCGGTAATTCCTCAACGATTACCTGCTGTGATTGCTGTACAACCTCATTTTCTGGTTGAAGCAATCCCTCTTGTCTTTTGATAGCTGCCAGCTGCTCCAGCGTTTCTCCACTGAACTGACGAATCGCATTCCATATCTCTTCGCTCAGATGCGCTGGACCTACAATCCCCGCATTCAAATGATTAGAGGTAATACTCTGCTCACTCAGTTTGCTGCCGTTCACGCTGCCATCGGCCAATTTGGCACTGGTGACAGACCCATTTTGCAGATGAATCCCGCTTACTGCTTCCTCTTCCAGATGAGTTGTGCGAATACTGCGTTCCTGAATATGATCAGCAAGAATGGTTCCATCCTGGATATGACGAGTTTGCACACTTTTGTCGGCTATGTGGATAGCCGATACCGCACCTTCAAGCAATTTATTACCGTTTACACTGCCGTCAGCCATTTTGGCACTTGTTATGGAACCATTGTGCAGATGAATCGAACTTACCGATTCGGCTTTGAGGTGGGAGATTCCAATGCTTCGCTCTTGAATATGGTCAGCATGTATGGCTTTCTCTTGGATATGACGCGATTGCACACTTCCATTGGCAATATGGACATCCGACACCGCATCTTCAAGCAGTTTGTTGCTGCTCACACTGCCATCCGCCAGTTTGGCACTCGTTACAGATTCATTTTGCAGATGAACCGCACTTATTGCTTCCTCCTCCAGATGGGACGTACCAATGCTATGCTCCTGAATATGATCAGCAAGGATCGCTCCTGCCTGGATATGGCGAGTTTGCACACTTTCCGACGCGATATGGCTCCCCAATACAGTATCTTCGAGCAATTTGCTGCCGCTAATGCTACTGTCAGCCAATTTGGCACTTGTTACGGACCCATTTTGCAGATGAACCGCACTTACTGCTTCCTCCTCCAGATGGGCTGTGCCTATGCTTCGCTCCTGAATATGAACAGCATGAATAGCTCCTGCCTGAATATGCCCGGATTGCACACTTTCTGATGCGATATGAATCCCGGATACCGTACCTTCGAGTAACTTGCTGCCAGTTATACTACCATCCGCCAGTTTGGCACTCGTTACAGCTCCATTTTGCAAATGAATGGCACTTACAGACTCCTCTTCCAAATGTGCTGTGCCGATGCTCCGCTCTTGAATATGATCAGCATGGATGGCTCCTGCCTGAATCTTACTGGATTGCACACTATCGTCTGCAATGTGGATATCTGATACTGCTCCTTCAAGCAACTTGCTGCCGGTTACACTGCCGTCGGCCAACTTGGTACTTGTTACAGATCCATTTTGCAGATGAATGGCACTTACTGCTTCCTGTTCCAAGTGAAGCATGCCAATGCTGTGCTCCTGAATATGGTCAGAAAGGATTACTCCTGCCTGGATATGGCGGGATTGCACACTTTCAGAAGCGATATGGATTCCCGACACCGCATCTTCGATCAACTTGCTGCCGGTTACACTGCCGTCGGCCAGTTTGGCACTGATGACAGACCCATTTTGCAGGTGAATCGCACTTACTGCTTCCTCCTCCAGATGGATTGTGCCGATGCTCCGCTCCTGAATATGGTCAGCATGAATGGCCCCTGCCTGAATATGCCCGGTTTGCACACTTTCGGACGCAATATGAATCCCCGATACGGTTCCTTCAAGCAATTTGCTGCCGTTTATACTGCCATCCGCCAGTTTGGCACTTGTTACAGATCCATTTTGCAAATGAACCGCACTTACAGACTGCTCATCCAGATGAACTGAGCCAATACTGCACTCTTGAATATGATCAGCAAGGATTGCGCCTTCTTGGATATGACGGGTTTGCACACTTTCATTGGCAATGTGAGTAGCCGATACGCTTTCTGCGGCTAATTTGCTGCCATCCACACTACCCGTTGCTAGTTTGGAGCGTGTTACAGATTCATCCTGCAAAATAATCGTACTTACCGCTTCTTCTTCCAGATGAGATGTTCCGATGCTGCGTTCATGGATATGATGAGGAAGAATTTCACCATCTTGAATATGACGGGAATGCACAGCTCCTTGCTGTAGGTGAACAGCACTTGTCGACTCTGCCTGAAGATGCAAACCACTGATCAAACCTGGCTGAAGGTGAGCCGCTGTAATGGATAAAGGTGCCAGATGGTCTGTTTCGACAGATCCAGGTGCCAAGTGATGCGATGTGACCACCTGTTCAGCAATATGCTCCTCATGAATGATGTCTGGCTTCAGATGCTGTGAGCTCACTACTTGAGTCCCCAAATGGTCAGATTTCACGCTGCCTTCAGCCAGATGGACGGATTGTACAACGGATGGCTGCAAGTGCTCGCTACCTACAGCAGCCTGTTGCAGTTCTGTCCCGGATACCGAGTCTGCTGTCAAATGGTCCGCACTTATGGAGCCATGTTGAAGTTTGTTGCCGGTAATACTGCCATCAGCAAATAATTCCGGCGAGCGTATTTCTTCCGACAAATGTTCCAGTGAAACGGCATGCTGCTTCAGGTGATATCCGCGGATGGTTCCTGCTGGAATATGTTTGGCGTTAATGCTCTCTGCCATAATTTTGGAAGAAGTCACGCTGCCGTCTGCCAGTTTAGCTGACGTGACAGCAAAATCCGCCAGTTTATCTGTGGCAACACTTTCTGGTGAGAGCTTGGGGGAGGTAACCGCATGATCTGTTAGATGAGGCGGAAAAATGGACCCGCCAGCCAGCTGGGCTGAAGTTACACTATCAATAGCCAATTTGTCTGTTGTGACCGCGGCCCGTGCAATCGCATCCGTTTCAACACTGCCCGGCTGAAGATGAGGTACACCTACGGCATGTTCTGTCAAGTGTTCCGATTTCACTGCATAAGGTCTCAGGGCCTCGGAACCCACGCTGCCTGGAGCCAGATGTGTCCCTGTGACTCCACCACTCGCAAGATGCGAGGATATAACACTTCCCGGGGCAAGCGCTCTGCTACTCACCGATGCCGTTCCAAGCTTTTCTGTTGTCACACTTCCATCCGCAAGTTTAACGTCTGTAACGGCAGCATCCTGCAATTCATACGTACCCACGGCCGACTCTGCAAGATGCCGCTCACACACCACGTCGTCTGCAAGAGCGTCTCCGGACACACTTCCGGCAGATAGATGAGCTGCCTCGATGCTTCCACTTGCAATGTGAATAGAGTGAATTGCGGAATTGTCCACATGTACCGGCGTAATTCCCCGATTTGCAATGTGTTCCGCACGAATGGACCCTTTGGCAAGATGTTTACCCTGTACGGCTTCATCCGCAATTTTGGAAGAAATGACGCTCTGATCAGAGATCTTGGATGCCGTAATGGACTGTTCCAGCAATTTTGCTGTTCCAACAGACTGGTCTGCCAGTTTGCTACTGGTTACTGCACCTTCTGTCAAATGCTCACTGCCCACTTCTCCATTGCCAATCTGCTCCTTGCCAACGGAATGAGCTCGAATCTGGCTTGAACCGATTGAACCGTCCAGTAGATGTCTTCCACTTAATGAACCCTCAGCTAAATGTCTTGTTTGTATGGATCCATCCTCTATCTGGTCACTTCCAATACTGCCATTTAATAATTGTGAACGACCGACAGACCCTTCTGCCAGATGTGTCTGTTTAACAGCCCCTGCCTGAATATGGTGAGACTCGATGGAGTGTTCTTCGATTTTGCTGCCTGTGACAGCAGCTTCCCGAATTTTGGTTGTAGTCACTGCATCGTCAGCCAGTTTGGAGGTATTCACAGCTCCTCCCGTGAGATGCCTTGTATCCACCCCGCTAATCGCGATCTTGTCTCCAGTTACGGCATGATTCTTGATTAATTCTTCCGTTACCAGCATGCGGCTGAGATGTCTTGTGCTGATGGAGCCGTCGGCAATTTTGGCCGAATCGATGGCCTGGTTGCCAAGCTTCTGAGAAGTAATACTGCCATCTCTGATTTTCTCGCCTGCAATAGAAGCATTTCGTATTTTGTGACCAGACACAGAACCGTCAATCAGGTGCTCCTCAGATACAGACGCTTCCGCAAGTTTTGCTGAAACAATGGCCCCGTCTGCAATGTGAATGCTGGTCACCGCATAATCCTGCAATGCTTCACTGCCGACCGCATCCGGTTTCAGCTTGGAGGCATCTACAGAGAAAGGAGCCAACTTGCTCTCCGTAACAGCAAATTCACTCAAGTCGTCCGTGTAGATGTAATGTCCGGTATGACCCGGCATCTGGTTCTGGTTCAGGATCTGCAGCCGGTCCTTGTTTGTTGTTTCTTGTTTGATGATACCCACCTCTTCTTCCAGAACAAGCGGAGCCACACTGCTAACCTGAATCTGCTTATCCGAGCTGTCTTCTGTCTCGATTTCCTTGCTATCAGACTCTACGGGTTCCGGCTTGATTTCGGCTTCGATCTCCAACTCTTCCAGCTCATTTGTTGAAGAAGGTAGCTCCATTGAGTCGAATAGGAATTCTTCCGACTCCTGAACAGCTCTCGAATCCCTTTTATTCGTATTCAAGCGTTCTTCCCTATTCACAGTGAAACCTGAGTTCATCTTGTCTGCCCGGCGATCAGTCAGTTCCAATTCCTTGTATTTCGGGCTCACATGCCGCAGTTTCGGCGTCGGAACCTTCTTTTTGCCATTTTTACTCATGCAGCTTGCTCCTTCCTCTAACGTTCGTCTCCGGCATCATATGCTTCCATATGGGCATCTGCCACTTCATTTATGACTTTTGAGGATTCCAGAGCACGAATGTACAGGCGTCAAGACAGGAAGGTTCGATGATCTTCGTGGAAATAGGCGTGTCAGGGCTGCAGAGGAAAGGCGGCTGTCCACGCCCCCGTTCCAGTCATGTCATAGGATATTATATCTAGGTCGTGTCTGAAAACTCGCTGAAGTGCATCTTTCACCGTCTTTTCGCCCCCTGCTGTGTCACTTTCCCTAGCCGTGCCCCGGCACGCCTGCGGAAAACTTCCTTGCTTGGAACGAAGATTCGGCAAAACCTGCTTCCTTCAGAGTTTTAGACACGCCCTGAGCAAGCACTAGTGCTTGGCGATGCATCTTACACACCGGTCTGCGTTATCGCGATGTCTGAGCCATGCGGTGACAGGCCGGCATTCCATGAATGGACGATCCATGGTCGCGATAACATCGAAGGAGGAACGGTCATGCTCCAAGAAACGATCGGCATTATGTTCGATTCACGCATGTACCGGGGGATACCGGCCGGAAGGACCGGTCAGGAATCACTCGCGAATTATGAACAGGCAGCGGCCAGTTATGGATTAACTCCCTGCTTTTTGAGGCTGGAAGATATCGATTCGGATCAAAAAACATGTCTTGCCTATGTTAAAAAAGAAGGCAGATATGTTCGCGAGCGCATGCCACTGCCCTCCGTCATTCATAACCGCTCACTCCAGCTTCGCCGGACGGAACAGCATCAGATTACCAAGCTGATGTTGCAGGGTATCCAGGTATTCAACGTTCGCAACCGGTACCGTAAAGATCACATTCATGACATGCTTCAGCAGGACCTCGCCTTGCGAGAACACTTGCCCCATGCAGTTAAAGCTACGCCAGAGTCTCTGGCCTATATGATGGAACAACATGATGACCTCGTCATCAAACCATGTAGCGGTAGCATCGGTCATGGTATTATGCGAGTCTTTGAGCGAGATGGACAGTGGAAACTAACCTGTGAGACGAAGGCTGCACGCAAAGGGTGGGCTACCTTCCGATTGAGCAAAGGACAGCTCCCTTCCGCCACCCTAAGGCGGATCTTTCGCCATGCTTACCTCATTGAAGAGCGTATCCCACTGGTACGTTATGAGGGCAGGCCGGTAGATTTGCGGGTATCTGTACAACGTGGCGGCGATGGTCTTTGGGGAATAACAGGCATGTTTGCCAAAGCGGCTCCTGCCCATACGTTTGTCAGCAATATCGCCCAGGGCGGTAAAGTCATGAAGCTTGCAGAGGCCCTTGGATTAGGGGAATCTGGCTTCGACCTAGCTCGACTGGAATACAGAATCGGACTCGTTGCACTTCGAATTGCCCAGAACCTGGCGGCCAGTCTGCCACATCTGGCTGATCTGGGTCTTGATCTCGGGATAACGCGTAGCGGCCAGATCTATTTTATTGAATGCAATGGACGGGATCAGCGTTACGGTTTTCGCAAGGCGGGAATGTCGGAACACTGGAAGGCAACGTACAGCAAACCGATGGCTTATGGGCGTCTGCTGCTGGAACAGAATTCGAGAATTCCGAGACAACCGCAGACATACGATAGGAGACTATATTGATTTCGTGTGCATTCTGTGTCAATATTATGCAGAACGGCCGGTCTTGCCGGCCTTGAAGTTCGCATTAACCCTAAGGGGGATATTCATGGCAAAAACGCTGTTGCGATTAATGACCGAGCTTTCTTCGCGCAAATGGATCTCCCGGACCGTGGGAGCCTTCTCCAAAAGCCGGGGAAGTAAGGCATTTATCCCTTATTTTGTCCGGACCTACGACATCCCTGTTCAGGAGGCCGAGAAAGACTGGAAGGAATACCGTTCACTGAACGATTTCTTTACCCGCAAATTAAAGCCGGGCATGCGCCCGTTGGAACTTTCAGAGCATGCACTGATCAGCCCGGTAGATGCCAAGATTACGGCAGCTGGTCCAATATCTGCAGGGACACTCCTGAATGTTAAGGGACAAAATTATACACTTGCTGAATTATTAAACCATTCTCCCCATCTGGAGAAGTACAAGCACGGGTACGGGTTCGTCCTCTATCTCAGCCCTCGCGACTATCACCGCATTCATGCACCTGTCAGCGGCCGCAAAATAGAGAGCGAACACATCAAAGGCAAAGTTTATCCCGTGAATGACTTTGGCCTGACCCATATGAGATCCGTGCTTAGTCGAAACGAACGACTCATTACGTATATCGCACATGATTACGGTGAAGTGGCGGTTGTCAAAGTAGGTGCGATGAACGTGAGTAGCATACAATATGCTGATACGGACATAAGTACCTGGGCACAAGGCGATGATCTGGCCTATTTTGAATTCGGTTCCACCGTTGTTCTGCTGACGCAGAGTGGCACATTCGAACCAAACCCGGGCTTACAGCCAGGCGATTCGGTCAAAATGGGTGCATTGCTTGGTCGTTTGAAACCGAAGAACTAATGAGTCCATACGCAAATAAAGAGGATGGCGCAGCACCTGTAACCAGGTATTGCGCCATCCTCTTTATGAATTCATATTCATCCATATATACATGCAATACGAAGCTTCGCTCCGTCGTTATTGGTCTGCTGAGTTCTCCTCAAAACCACACATCTTGCAAGTCCTCTGCCGGTTTGAAGCGACGCAGACGGTTCCGGAAAATATTGCATCCCTTCGTAGAGCATCCCCGGTTGCGGACCCGACGTTTTCCGTTCATCACAAGTTCCCCCTTTTGGTCATCTGGAATGCTAGATAATTACCCTTGCGTTCCAGACTTGAAACGGTGTCCTGTTTTTCTCATTAGAATTTTAACGAATCTCGGACGGGCTTTTGCCGGTATACTGCTTGAATTGACGACTGAAGAAGAAAATATCCCGGTAGCCCAGAGCATCCGCCACTTCGGTCACATTCATGCCGGTATGCACCAGCAGATGTTCCGCCCGTTCAATACGCATGCGGATAATATAAGATTGCACCGATGATCCCACCAGTTCCTTGAACTTGATCGAGAAGTATCGGGGCGATAAGCCAGCCCGCGCAGCCAGATCTTCCACCCGATGCGTAATCCCCGGATGCTGACGCACATAATTGGCGACCTCCTGGATCACATCGGACAACTGGTTACTTACCTTTTTCTCCACAGGTTCTTCCGTATCGGCACGCAGCAGATGAATCATCAATTGTTTCAGAATCAATCGGCTCTCTTCATCACGTCCGTACACATCCGATAAGAACAGTCTTACATAACGTGCCAGCAAATGCTCAAACTCCACCGTTTCCTGTACCTCGCGATAGGACTGGGGAACGTCAGCAACAGGCACGTCCACATCAAAGTGAATATACGTAAGTACCAACGGTTTTTGCTTATTATGTGTTGCAGTAGGATGATCTCCTGGCCTGAACAAAAAACAACTCCCCTTGCCAACTTCATACGACTGGTCATTCAATACAAGCGTTCCTTCACCACTCCATACATAAAATAAATCATAGTTTTGCATCGGTTTTTCCCGTTTCTGCCACTTCCAGCCCGGTTCACAGACAATTTTGGCGACAGCGGGCAAAATAACAAATGATGACGGCGATGCCTGCAGCATGTCGCCACTCCCCCTTGATAGTTAATCTCTCTGCATATGGCATCATTCTGATCTGAATCTCACTTCTTCAATCCAGGCCATATGTATTTCAGTATCTTGCATGATTAAATACAACTTGCTCATATATAATCTCTGCCCCTACAGGAGCGAAATGTCTTATCCCATTATACAGCGGAATTCACCGAAACGAAAATGTGCACTTCTCCCAGGCTAGCCGCATTCGCCGGATTCCCTCTGTCATCTCTTCTTTCTCCAGATGTGCAAAAGCAAAACAGGCCGCCGGATGACCTGAAGTCAGCCGATATCGCTCTGCATCACGGAACAGTATGCCATCCTCCTGAGCAAGCTTTTTAAATCGCTGATAACTGTCCACATCGCCATTCCAGGTAGCGTAGATATGCAGTCCTGCATCACCAAGCTGCATCGTGAATGCCTCCGGCAACTGTAGTTCCATCTCTCGGACAAAAAAATCATGCCGTTCCCCATATAACCGGGTTAACCGTCGTAAGTGCCTCAGGTAACCTCCTCTGGTCATAAATTTTGCCAGTGCGCGCTGCTCTAACAGCGCCGGAGGTACCGGTTCATACAACGCCTTGGCGGCAAGCAGAGGTTCTACCAGACCAGGTGGCAGGACGGCGTAGCCAAGTCGAAACGAAGCAACCATCGTTTGTGAGAATGAACCAACATAGATGACGCGCTGTTCACGATCAAGCACTTTGAGGGGTTCAATAGGCCTTCCACCCCATCGGAATTCACTGTCATAATCATCTTCAATGATGACCGCATTCCGCTTCGAGGCCCAAGCAAGCAAGGCACGTCTTCTGTCCAATCCCAGCACGGCCCCTGTTGGAAACTGCCGGGTAGGGGTGACAAATAACGTCTGTGCCTCCCAAGGCTGAGGAATAATGCCTGCGGCATCCACCTCTGCCGGGATGATATGCCCACCACAGGACTTGACGGCATGGGCGATGCCTGGATAACCCGGATTCTCCAATACAACTGCTGCCCCCTCTGTGATCAACAGCTGGGATAGTAAGGTGATGCCTTGCATTGAACCACTGAACAATACAATCTGAGAGGGTTCAGCCTGAATACCACGTGTCCATCTGAGATGGGAGGCGATGGCCTCACGCAGCTCCGGATCACCTGCTACACCGCTTGATTCTCGCCAACCACTGCGATGAACCGCAGCGAGTGCACTCTTCCACTCCCCTAACGGGAAATGTTCTGCAGGCATGCGCTGCATTTGAAAATTAATGACGGACGCCTTCGGTGAAGACATCTGAGTCCGCAGGATTTCATGTTGTGTATTCAACCTCTGTACTCGTTCGCCCCAGGGAGACAACTTGAGAACGGCTTCCTGTTTTTCATTTTCCTGAGTGGATAATGTTTCGGTGACAAATGTACCTCTTCCCCGATGTGCATGGACATAACCATCCGCAAGCAACATGTCATATACCTGAGCTACCGAACCACGTGACATCTCATATTGCTTTGCCAGCTCACGGGTGGAAGGAAGCCGCGTGCCTCCCACCAATGTGCCTGCATGAATGGCATCACGTAACGCATGGTACAAGGCCTCATACTTGTATCGATGCTGAAGTTCATAGGTATCCATCGGCAGCCACAATTCCATCATGCACCTCTCTTCATTTGTATTCATCTGTGATCCCCGACTAATTGGCCTACTAAAGTGAATGTAAATTGGATCTATTTCATTGTCAATGTATGAACTATGGTTATCCATAAGATATGGCGTTCTATTATACATTCAATGATGGGGGAATACACATGAGACGGAAAGAATTCACAGTAGATGAAGAACAGGAAATTACCACATTTCTGGATCAGTGCTCCTTCGGGTTTCTGGGCACGGTCAGCCCGGACGGACAACCACGGGTTACACCGCTGAATTTCGTATATATGGACGGTTGCTTTTATTTTCACGGCAGTCTGGCTGGTGAGAAGATGAAACAGATCAAACAGGATTCGTCGGTCAGTTTCACGGTAGCTGAAGAGTTCTCCCTGATTCCATCCTACTTCAGTGATCCTGAGCTGGCTTGTCCAGCGACTTCTTTCTTCAAAAGTGTCATGGCCTTTGGTCAGGCAGAACCGGTTAAAGATCTGGACATCAAAGGTAAGGTACTGCAACGATTCATGGAAAAACTCCAGCCGCAAGGCGGATATGTACCCATTGACGCTACTGACTCGCGTTACACAGGAAACCTCAAAGCTGTAGCCGTAGTCCGAATTAGTCCTGAACGGATCAGCGCCAAGTTTAAATTTGGACAAAATTGGTCTATTGAACGCCTGGATCATATCCGTGGTGAACTGGAACAGCGCAATGAAGGAAGAGATGCCGAAACTGCTGAAATGATGCGGAAATACTGTCCATTTCATCAACAATAAGTTTCATTTCTTGAGGATTACTCCAAGGTCGAATACAACGATAACCCACCCGAAAACCCTCTGCAACAACGCGGTAAAGTGATATAACTGTCATATTGCGTAATTTCCGTGACGGGGGCATGTCAAGGTGATATAATGTTAGGCAGTTGAATCACAAAGACTTGGAAGGATGAAAAGAATGAATCCACTGGCTGAACAGTTGAACGAAAGTATTCAGACAGGCAGCAGTCACGTCTACTCCATGCTGTCACAGCTTGGCAAAGAAATTTATTTCCCTAAAGAGGGGATCTTGAGTCAATCTGCTGAAGCAGCAAGCTTGGCCAAGACCCACAATGCCACGATTGGTATCGCCCTGGAGGGTGGTGTGCCGATGCATCTTCAGGTTATTCAGGAGAAGCTGTCTGCATTCCAGCCAAAGGATCTGTATCCTTACGCTCCACCTGCAGGCAAACCTGAATTGCGGACCGTTTGGAGAGACAAGATGCTGAAGGAAACGCCTTCTCTGGAAGGCAAAACGTTTGGCAATCCGATTGTAACCAATGCATTAACCCATGGACTAAGTATCGTAGCCGACCTGTTCGCCGATGAAGGGGACGCTGTCATATATCCAGATAAAAACTGGGAAAATTACGAGCTGACCTTCGGAATTCGTCGTCATGGCCAGTTGGTTCATTATCCCCTGTTCGATGATCAGTTGAACTTCAACAGTGATGGTCTTCTTCAGGCTTTGCTTGATCAAAAGGACAAAGGTAAAGCCATCGTGCTGCTCAACTTCCCGAATAACCCTACAGGTTATACGCCTGGAGCCGAAGAAGCAGATGCCATTGTGAACACGATTCTTCAGGCAGCTGAAGCCGGCGTTAACGTGGTTGCTGTAACAGATGATGCCTACTTTGGACTGTTCTTCGAAGATTCTATTCATGAATCCCTGTTTGGCAAACTTGCCAACATTCATCCACGTGTGTTGACCGTAAAAGTGGATGGTGCAACCAAGGAAGAATTCGTATGGGGCTTCCGCGTTGGATTCATTACGTATGCCCATGAAGATGCAGCCGTTCTGCATGCATTGGAACAAAAAACACTCGGTATTATCCGGGCAACGATCTCCAGTGGCCCGCATCCTTCCCAGACTTTTGTACTGGATGCGCTCAAAGCACCGGAATTTGAAGCACAGAAACAGGAGAAGTTCGAGATTATGAAAGGCCGCGCCAATAAGGTAAAAGCCATTCTCGATAGCGGCAAGTATGGAGATGCATGGGACTATTATCCGTTCAACTCCGGTTACTTCATGTGCCTGAAGCTAAAAGAAGTTGGCGCTGAAGAACTTCGAAGCCATTTGCTGCACAAATATGGTGTGGGTACAATCGCGCTGGGTGAATCGGATCTTCGAATCGCCTTCTCCTGTATTGAAGAATCCGGGTTGGAAGATCTGTATGAAACCATCTATCGTGGAGTTCAGGATCTGCGGACGACTTAGTTAACACAGACCTGTACCCTGAATGTTATAAGAACCCTTTGTATAACGGCGACGCTTCATGTCACTGAATATACGAAGGGTTCTTTTGTGTTTTATCAGCCCAAAAGCTTTAATTTCTGGCTTTACCGGGCATCGGCCCAATCAGCCTACCCCCATGGCACATAATATACGATGTACGCAAGGGCGTGCCAAACAACCACTTGAAAGGGGAATGACCATGTCTGGAGTTGAAGATACAAGAGGCGGTTATGGATGCGGCGGTTACGGCGGAGGATTTACAAACACAGGTGCTATTCTCGTTCTGTTCATCTTGCTCGTAATCATCACTAAATCGTTCCTCTGTTAGTACCAATACACACTTGCGCAGAACCAAGTGATCTGATTGCATGATTCCATTACAGCACAAAGAAGGGTATACCGGGATACAGCCCGGCATACCCTTCTTTTGTTATCTTTTGTACCTCTCACTGATGAACCCAATGTAATAATCCGAGTTGGTCAGGTGTCCGATCGTTTACTCGTCCTCTTCTTCCTTCAACCACTTGTTACCTTGCGAACGCCGCATGATCACAATCACCAGTATACCCAAAATAAGTGCTACTCCGGTGACAGTCAGTCCGCTTGCTCCGGCAGCCAGCATAGGCAACCACATGAGTAACGCAGCCAGTGCATGTAGATGGAATATGAATCCCAACACCTGAGAACGACGACTCTCACCCGAGATTGGATAGATCATAATCCAGAACGATTCACTATGACTGCGACGCAGCGCACCTAACTGAACACCTGCAAGTAACAGGAAGAACAGATACACCCCGACACCAAAGTAGCTGCCTGCTGTCCACCAGGATAGTAACATGCCCAGTACAACTAGGCGTAACACGATTGAGAACACTTCGGTTCGAACAAACGTTTTGGTTATCAAGTAACGGTAAGCTTTCCCTGCATTCCAGGGAAGACCACTCCCCAATTTGCTTAGCCAGCGACGCGAACTTACTTTCTGTCCGGATGAAGGTACATCGACAAACCAGCCAAGCGTACGCATAACCCTGCCAGCCTGACCCTGCTCTACCTGAATCAGTCGTTCCCACGCAACACGATGTTTCACCGGTATACGCAAGGCGACAATGTAGACAACAGCCAGCAACAGCAGGAACCAGACGCTGCGCTGCGGTGGCTGCCACAGCCAAGCGCCAATCGCCAGCACTGCCAGAGCCCATCGCAAGAGACGATATCCTCTTGCTGCCCCGACCTGAACCATTCTTAGCTCTTGCCATGCTCCATAACTGGACAACCCTTTCCACAGCAGCAGGAACACGATGAACCAGCCAAATGGCCGTGCATCCAGATCTGCTCTGACATAGAGGGGCCACAGTGTAACAAATACAAGCAGCAAGCCCAGAGTTTTATAGACGATGCCCCGGGCAAAGCTGTTCTTCAAATACTCCTGCATCCGGTATTCCTGTGGTCGCAGGAACACGATATCTGCCGGAAGCAGATATGTACGATAACTGCTAAACAGCACTAGCGGTGCCAGCAGCAGCAATGCAACCCAGCGAATCGGAAATTCCGCCGGAATGTTCTGGACAAACGATGTATACCAGGCGGAGAACGCAATGACGAGAAATAAAAAGACCATAGCTACACCGCTCTGGATCACATAACCCAGATAAGGAAGAATTCCGTTCCAGAATCCTGTGCGTCTTTGCTTCCATAGCAGCTTGAGATCCATGCTCAATCCCTGCCTTGTACGAGGGAATAGAACATGTGCTCCAGCGTGGCATCCGATTCCCCGAATTGGGAGCGCAGTTCATTCAGCGTACCTTGAGCAATAACCTGCCCACGGTGCAGAACGATAAAACGGTCACAGTAATTTTCAATCGTGGACAGAATGTGTGAACTGAGCAGGATGGATGATCCCGAAGCTTTCATCTCCAGCATAAAATCAAGCAAAGAGCGAATACCCAGCGGGTCCAGTCCCAGGAAAGGCTCATCAATGATGTACAGTGGTGGTCCGGCCACAAAAGCACACATGATCATGACCTTTTGTCTCATCCCCTTGGACAGGTGAGTCGACAGACTTGTACTTTTCTCATTCATACGGAACAGTTCCAGCAGTTTCTCCGTACGTTGTTTGAAATCAGCCTCAGACACATTGTACGCTCTTGCCGTAAACTCCAGGTGCTCCATCACCGTCATCTCATCATACAGTTCGGGTGATTCCGGTACAAATGCCATAGCCGATTGGTAGATCTGCGCATCCTCGTCCCGCTTCTTGCCCATCACTCGCACTTCGCCCTGTTGAGGGGTCATCAAGCCGAGGATGTGTTTCATGGTTGTGCTTTTGCCAGCACCGTTTAAGCCGATTAGTCCGACCATCTCTCCACGTCCAACTTCCAGATCGATGCCGTGAAGGACGGGCCGTTTGGCACTATAACCTCCGCTTAACCCGCTGATTTGCAGAACAGGCGATTGAACGTTTTCCATCTATCCCTGCACCCCTTTCGTCAGATTCTATTCTTCGGAGCGTGGCGCTTTGTCTTTACTCCACTTGGGTGCTCCTTTGTTTTTACGATCCTGGTCGCGCTCCGTGCGGCCTGTATTACCTGTTGGTTTGCTACCTTCCGGACGCGAATTGGAGATTGTAGCTCGGGTTCCCCCATTACGATTGCCCTGACCTGGTTTGCGATCTCTGGATTGTCCTGGTTTTCTGGAGAACGAATGTCCCTCAGGCCGCGTGTCCGGACGCGGGTCAGCCTCCAGTACTTTACCGCCAAAGAGTACACGTTCTGACAGTTCGATTCCGAGTTCGCGTGCGAATTTACGCATAATAAAGATCTGTGTTTCATCCACAATGGACAAAACGATACCCGAGCGTCCCATCCGGCCTGTACGACCTGCACGGTGAACATAGTGCTCCGAGTCAAAGGCAGGGTCATAGTTAATGACCATTGGCAAACCTTCGATATCCAGTCCTCTGGCAGCCACTTCGCTTGCAATCAGCAACTGAAGTTTGCCATTACGGAAGGCAGACAATACGTTACTGCGGGTCACTTTGTCAGCATCCCCATACAGCGCAGCAGCGGACAAGCCCAGATGATTCATTTTTGCTTCAACTTCACCAATATCTTCGGTTGCATTCACAAATACGATTGCCCGATCCGGATTGTACTGTCTAACCAGACGACGCAGCATGTCAATTTTGTTACGGTTTTCTTCTACAAAATAATAATGCTCAAGGCCCGCGGCCGTAGCTCGATCCGGTTCAATTCCGATCTGCACAGGCTCTTTCATCTCACGCTTTGCGAGTCCAGCTGTATGCTCATCAATGGTTGCTGACAGGAAGATCAGCTGACGGTCCCGCAATGCGCTCTTAAGTACAAAGTTCACGTCACTTACGCCGCCAAGTTGGAACACTTGGTCTGCTTCATCGATAACAATCGTAGAGACGTTGTGCATTTTCAGTTTTTTGAGTGTAATCAATTCCTTCAGTCGTCCCGGTGTACCCACAACCAATTGTGGATGCTCACGCAGCTTCTCGATCTGACGTTTAGCCGCTGCGCCTCCAATTAGACCCAATACGCCAATCTTACGTTCTTCCGCATAACGCTGCGCTTCACGTACAATTTGCATCGCCAGCTCTTGCGTAGGTGCAATAATGAGTTTCTGCGTACCTTTGATATCCATTTTGATGGATTGTAACAGTGGCAGCAGATATGCCAGCGTTTTTCCTGTTCCCGTCTGGGATTTGGATACGACATCTCGGCCTTCCAAAATAACCGGGATTGTCTGAGCCTGTACAGGTGAAGGTTCGTTAATGCCATGTTTCGCCAAAACGGCCTCCAGATCCTGTTCCACGCCAATTGAAGCAAATGTTTGATTCGTCATGTATGTCCATCCTTTTAATTTATTCATTTTGATGCTAGCCTTGCTTGTACGGATATTACCGAAGCCTGTCATCACATTACCTTTCATTATATGCGAAAAAAGCCTGTGTACCAAATCTTATTCCAGAATTGTATGTATACACGCCAAAAAAAAGAAAAGCCCCTCGGCGGAGCCTTTCTTTCATTCCGTATATGATGCCTCGTATCACATTTACTTCTGATTCATTACACCGTGCGACAATCGATCTGCAAGACGAGGAAATAGCTGGTACAGCCATATGCCAGCAGAAGCAAGTCTTGGCAGATTCACTTCTTCCTTGCGCTTTTTCATCGCCCGAATCATATGACCCGCAACGTCTTCCGGTTTCAACATCATCCAGCGTACATTATTCACATAATTGCCAGAAGGGTCAGCCCGATGGAAAAATGGTGTATCAATCGGACCCGGATTAATCGTTGTCACCATGACACCAGTCTTGCGAAGCTCTTGACGCAGCGCATTACTAAATCCAAGTACAGCATGTTTCGTAGCTGTATAGGAAGCGGATTTGGCTGTACCTATTTTGCCAGCCATGGAGGCCACGTTCACAATCTGACCTTTGCCACGTTCCAGCATTTGTGGAAGGACTGCTTTGGTGCAGCGGACAATGCCCATGTAATTAACGTCCATCATCTCATCGAATTCCTGTACAGACATCTCTGTCATCGCTGCGAATTTCCCGTATCCTGCGTTGTTCAGCAAAATGTCGATTCGTCCGTATTTATGCAATATCGCATCCACAGCTGCCTGAACCTGCTCACTATCCGTAACATCAAGTGTGAGTAATTCATGCGGCCCTTTCAGCGAGGCACCAATCTCTTCCAGCTTGTCCCGTGAACGGGCAGCCAGAATTGGGATGGCTCCTTCTTCTATCAGCATCTGCGCACACAGCGCACCGATACCACTCGATGCACCTGTGATAAACACTACCTGATCTTTCAGCATCCGTGATGTCCTCCCGTATTGAACACATATTGCCTTTTGAGGCGTATGGTTCTATTCTACGAGATCATGACCTGAATATCCATCTCACCAATGCCGTCCATCAGCAAAGGAATACTCAGTGCTTTCGTTGCACTAAATGTAGTCAGATGTTCGGACTTCATCACTTGTGGAGGTGTAATATCGACCACAACACCCTGGTTTGACAGGATCGTGCTGGCGTTACCACTGATCATATTCCCCAGTTCGGAAATCGCACTTTTGCTCATTTCATCCATTTCTGTAATGACAAAACCACCCATCATCGCAGATACAATTTTCAATGCAACTTGTTCATTAATTCCAAATACAATGTTTCCGCTAAGTTGTCCGGTCATTCCGATCACGATCCAGACATGGTCTGCAATGTACTCTACATTTTTCACGCCAAGACTCCCGGTGGAAGGCGAAACCTGGATGAGCTGTTCGAATACGTTCCGTGCCGATTCCAGGAAAGGATTAATCACTTCCGCTTTCACTGTCTATGTCCCCCTCGCACTGGGTTATTGGTCACACACCAAAAGTCCCATATTCATTAAATTTATTATACTTTATCACGTACAAGAATTCATTAAGAATTCGTTAAACCATGTGTACTATAATTTATCGTCATCCGTGGGGCAAATGTTTATAGCTGATTCTAGCGAATAAACAGCGCTTTTCACTTCTTTTGAAGAAAGCATTTCGATCATCGTGCGTGGCAAAGGGCATTTAGGACTTTATTACTGCTTTTTCGCAACTGTAAAAAAAATCAAATTCTTGTATTCGCGTTTTTTTCACAGTCTCTTGAACTACTTTTGATCCTGATCATTACCTTCATTGCTCTGCTGTCCTGAATCACCTATAATTTAAGATAACGGAACAATAACCAGTTACGGGATTACATCACACTAAACACTACATAATCAAGAAATTTTGCCTGCAAGGAGGTCACCTATGAACATAAGCCAACTGGAGACACTAATTACCATTTCCAAAACGATGAGCTTCCGCAAAGCGGGAGAACTTCTGAACCTGACCCAGCCTGCCGTCTCGGCCCAGATCAAAAGTCTGGAGGACGAATTCAGCACCGTTCTTGTGGATCGGAACCAACCCGTTACCCTGACAGACCGTGGACAGGTATTCCTGGAGCACGCTGAACGGATGCTCGACATCGTTGATGAGTTGAAACAAAAATTGTCCGATCTTGATGAAACGCCTCAGGGACGTATCGTATTAGGCACAACAACTTCCATTGCTATTCAGATCTTGCCAAGGGTGTTATCCTATTTCCAAGATCAATTCCCGCTGATCAAAACCAGTATCCAGTCCCTTCCTTCATCACAGATCTATACTCAGGTCGAAAATGGTCTGGTTGATATTGGTATCGGTTATCTCACGGAGCGTAATCCCAACCTGAATACATCTGTGCTCTACTATGACACATTTGAACTCGTGGTATCTCCTTCCCATCCGCTGGCAAAGAAAAAACATGCTGCAGTGGATGTGCTCCGGAGTACACCATTGATTCTGCTGTCCCCTGATACCGTAGGACGAAGGTTTACGGAAACTATCTTCAAGAAACATAATATTGAACCTAATATTGTAATGGAGTTGTCGAGCAGCGAAGAAGTGAAACGGATGGTCGAGATTGATCTCGGGGCAGCTGTCATATCCAAACAATCTGTTGCGCATGAGTTGCGTCAAGGTACATTGCGAATGATACCCTTAAGTGAGCTGGAGGTCAGTCACCCTGTTGGTGTCATCTATAAGTCCAGTCGATACCTTAACTCAGCGATGCAGCAGTTCATAAGTGACCTCAAAGGTATGCCGGAAACCCAATTCATCAGTTCAGAATGACAATGAGCCATGAGAAAGGAAGGATTCCATATGAAATTTGATCTTCATACACATCATTTTCGTTGTGGTCACGCAGACGGCAACATCCGCGATTATATAGAGGCAGGTATTAAGGTAGGACTTCAGGCCATCGGTATCTCGGATCATACGCCGTACTTTGGCAGTGAGCTTGAGCAGGCATTTCCCCGGATCGCAATGGGCAAGTCGGAATTGCAGCATTATGTGGAAGAAGTCCTTGCTTTGAAAGAAGAGTACGCTGGTAAAATCGATGTGCTGCTCGGCATTGAATCCGACTACTTCCCTGTTCATGCAGAATTGTACCGTACCACACTGGGACAGTATCCTTTTGACTATATTATTGGTTCAGTTCACCATACCGAGGATGTGAGTATCTTCAACAAAACCCGGTGGAATGGCCTAAGCAATGCTCGCAAAGTTGAAGTGAAAGAAAGTTATTATTCATTAATTCGGGAATCGGCTCGCAGCGGTATGTTCCAGATTCTTGGACATATTGATGCGATGAAAGGAAACTATCCACCTTTCTCCGATATTATCGCTGATCAGGCCATTGATGAAACGTTGCAGGTCATTGCAGGATCCAACGTAGCGATCGAAATTAACACATCTGGCAAAACCAAACTCAGCGGTGGCTGGTATCCCTCGGATGCCATTCTGGAACGCGCCCATCATTATGGAGTGAAGGTGACATTTGGATCGGATGCTCATAAACCACAGCGGGTTGCAGACGAGCTGGATGACGTTCGTACACGTCTCAAGGAGATCGGATTCACCGACTGGGTATACTTCAAGCAGAAACAGATGCAGGTTGTTCCACTGTAAAAAATAGCAAACACAAAGGCCCCCACAGCGCGCTTGTTCACGCCGTGGGGGCCTTTTATTGCCCTATATAAGGAAATATAATTATATTTTACACGATAACGGAGAGGACAGAAATAACGTGAAGAAGCGAAGCGGTCGCCTAAAAGCTTTCTGAAAGAAAGCTGCATCGGAAGCATACGCTATCCCCGGATTTCCCCTTCAAAAATATGGAAATCAAAAAAATCCGGGTATAACAGCGATCGGAAAGTTATTCTGTCATCGGAGTGGCCAGTGTAAATATTCCACAGTTAACTTATATGGACAAAAAAATGAACCCGCTCGCGCGGGTCCCAACAGCATTATCTATTATCAAAAAGGGGGTCATGAGATAAGTTTACCCCCTGTCTGTTAGAGTTCAATTGCAGCTATATTTCAATTGTGTAACAAATGATTGAAGTTCGATTCATTCACGTTTGACTACTCTTACTCTATGTCATTGCGGCTTGTCAGATACCAGAGTTTGCAGGTCTTTTTCCTGAAGCGGGCGTACGTATTGTTCCCGATACATGCTATACACTTTAACATCCATCAGGGATTCTGATCCCTCGTCATCCTCATCATTCAGTCCGAACGAGGGAAGACTCCGCTCATAGGACATCCCTATTTTGCTTAGCACCCGTTGTGAAGATACATTAGCCTCATAACAACGTGCTTCCACCCTCCCCAGATGAAGATCGTCAAATCCAAACTGCAGCAGCCGCTGTACCGCCTCGGTAGCCACACCTCTGCCCCAACAGGACCTGTTCAGGATATAACCAATCTGTGCGGTACCATTCTGATCATTCCAGTGCTGGAATGAGGTGATCCCAATAACTTGTTCCTTGCCTCTCCAGCAGATCCCATAATGTAACGAATCCAGCTTGGCGCTGCTGCTCCGTATCTGGTTCAATAAGCGTCTCGCCCTGATTGGCGTGGGCTGGCTTCCCCTATTCACATATCTTATGACTTGAGGATCGGAAAAGAGTTCCGATAATGTGCTGTAATCACTTTGACGTAATGATCGCAGGACAAGACGCTCTGTCCACAAAGCCGGCAGACCTTGAACCAGCATTTTTCGGGTAAGCATGACAATCGCTCCTTTTGCCTAAACGGGCTCTAGTCCGGTAAGACAAGCATGCTCTGATGATGATCCGGCGTAATACCATTTGAACTGATCCACGAACTTTAGTATTCGCATTTTAGTATTAATATATTGCATCATTCAATTCATCACGCTAAAAGGTCCAGATGCTGACTACTCCTGCAGCCCGCGATAGATACCCGTACGAATCTCACGAATATAGAACTCCAATGCAGGAACATTCGCCGACTGTGCAACCTGTACTTCTCGCTCAATATCATAAGGCACCCGCACGAATTGAACATTGAACGGGGTATTGTTATCGTTGCTGTCTTCACCCTCCAGAATACAGTAGGAAGCTTGGGGAAGATCGAGTGGATTACCAACACTGCCTGCATTAAACAGTAACTTGCCGTTCATATACTGCAAGTATGCGTTATGCACATCCCCATAACCTACAACATCTGCAACACCTTGCTCAGGATCATCAGCCGGAGGATCAAACATTGCCAACCTCTTTTCCATCGCGTCCCACGGCTGTACACGATGGTATACACTTTGAGGTGAAGCATGGACCAGACGGATGGTGCGACCGCTCAGTTGAAATTGATGACTGAAGGGTAGGCCCGCCAAGTACGCCAATCGTTCCTCACCCAGCCGCTCTGCTTGCCACGTAAAGTTCTCGTTGTCTTGGTTAACCGCAACCAGTTCATCCCAATTGCCACGGATAACAAGTTCGCACGTCGCTCTCACCTGATCCACAACCTTTACCGGTTCTGGTCCCTTGCCCACGAGGTCACCAAGACAAAAGATTCGCTCCACGCCACGACTTCGGATATCTTTTAACACTGCTTCCCAGGCAGTCATGTTGCCATGAATGTCGGATACAATCGCAATTCTTTCCATCTGGATAACCTCCATTCATGTTGAATCCTTTATGTTTTATATTCATCTTATATTCTTTTATGTGGTTGATCCTTTAAGCTCAAACACCGTTAATTCTGGTCTGCACAGAAAACGAATGGGCAGTTGAGTCATGCCAAAACCACGATTCACATACACCGGCATCTGTGTCTGGGTGGTGTAATATACCCCCTGGACATCCGTGTAATACAATCCTTGAACATACTTGTGTGAACCTCGCGGAGTTGTCAGTGCCCCGATCCAGGGAAAACGTACCTGTCCACCATGGCTATGACCGGAAAGTTGTAATCCGAAACCATAGGGAGTGGCAATGTCGGCATAATCCGGTTCATGCATAAGTAACAATTTCCACACATCATGATCCAATCCCTTGATAGCTTGGGCAGGATCAGGCCTGCCTG
Source organism: Paenibacillus sp. FSL H7-0940 (assembly GCF_037979415.1). NCBI lineage: Bacteria > Bacillati > Bacillota > Bacilli > Caryophanales > Paenibacillaceae > Paenibacillus > Paenibacillus sp. FSL H7-0940. Next base: position 7,006,985 of record NZ_CP150280.1, on the reverse strand, counting down.
TAAGTGCGTCATCCAGTCCAGCTATGGCCAGACGTTCGCCCCCTTGTTCAATCACCACATGTTCGTTCCGTAACAAAGTGAATCCAGCTTCACGGAACATGGTTGTCACTTCATTCTGCTGTCCGCCCCGATAATCATGATTCCCCAAAACTGCAAATTTGCCATACTTCGCTTGCATGGAGGCGAGTACCGGAATACATTCACGCATCGGCTCTGCTTCCCTCTCAACTATGTCTCCGGTAAAACAAATCAAGTCCGGTTGTTGCTCCTCAATCGTTGCTGCCAGCTTTTTCAGCTCTTTCACCCCGGTATGAAAACCAAGATGGGCATCGCTGAACTGAACTACACGCAAACCGTCAAATGCCTTTGGAAACTTCGGAAGTTTCAGCTCCACTTGCTTGATCTCCAGACGACGCGGTTCCCATAACCAGGCATAACCTCCTGTAAGCAAACTGGCACCCGCTGTCATCAAAACCATGCGCAATAAGAAACTTCGGCGAGAGGGATCATGATCCTTTTCTTCTCCAGGAAACACAGACTCTTCTGCACCTGATGCTTTGTGCGAGCGCTGGGACGGCGAGTTGTTGCTGCCCTGACGCGGTGTCTCTGCCATATCTCCCCCTCCTTCTACGCTCTTAATCCATCCCCTTAGTATATCATATTCTGCATGGGTAGCCCGGTTCCTCTGCTTCATTACAAAAAGAAGCCGGGATCTCCGGCATGTTGCTGCACGGGATCACGACTTCTTTTAAGTTGCAGATTACACTTCTGCACATGTTATGACGAGATTATACACCCAACCAGCGTTTGAACATATGCTTGGTCGTTTGTTTGTTCATTTCGGCAATGGAGGTTGTCAGTGGAATGCCTTTTGGACAGGATTGCACACAGTTCTGTGAGTTACCACAGCCCTCAATGCCTCCGTCTTCCATCAACGCTTCCAGACGATCGTCGGCGTTCATCTCCCCTGTTGGGTGAGCGTTGAACAGGCGCACTTGGGACAGTGCTGCTGGACCGATAAAGTCTGTTTTCTCATTGACGTTCGGGCATGCCTCCAGACATACTCCACATGTCATGCATTTGGACAGCTCATATGCCCACTGACGCTTCTTCTCAGGCATCCGTGGACCTGGACCGAGGTCATAGGTACCATCGATCGGAATCCATGCTTTTACGCGTTTCAGGGCGCTAAACATCCGGCTACGGTCGATGACCAGGTCACGAACCACCGGGAATGTCTTCATCGGTTCGATACGAACGGGCTGTTCGAGCTTGTCGATCAGGGCTGCACATGCTTGACGAGGCTTGCCGTTGATGACCATGGAGCAGGCACCGCAGACTTCTTCGAGACAGTTGGAATCCCAGCACACGGGAGCAATGGATTTGCCATCTGTATTGACCGGGTTCCGCTGAATCTCCATCAGGGCGCTGATCACATTCATGTTGGGACGGTACGGAAGCTCAAATTCTTCGTTGTACGAAGATGACTCCGGGCTATCCTGACGGGTGATGATAAACTTGACGGTTTTGTTGGCTGTAGCTTGTTCCGCCATATCGTAGTCCCCTCCTCTGGTGACGATGATTGGTGTTGCTGATGCGCAAAGTTACTCTTTTGGTGCACGGGTGGCGCTCCGTCAGTGGAATGACCTTCCGACCACTGTTGCTCCCCCATTTTACTGAATGGATCTCTATTGAATAAAATGGGGTATCAAAGGCGGACGCTTCGCTTCTTCAGGTCAATTCCACTTCCTCCGCTACGTTGTGCACACAGAGTCACTTTGCTGGAAAACTGCACTCCATTCATGCTGGATGGGCAGTATTGAAGTTCTGAAGCATCGCTAAGGCGCTTTGCTTCTTCTGGGTATTTCCGCTTCTTCCGCTATGTTGTGCACGTGGGTAACTTTGCTGGAAAACTGCACTCCATTCATGCTGGATGGGCAGTATTGAAGTTCTGAAGCATCGCTAAGGCGCTTTGCTTCTTCTGGGTATTTCCGCTTCTTCCGCTATGTTGTGCACTGGGTAACTTTGCTGGAAAACTGCACTCCATTCATGCTGGAGGCAGTATTGAAGTTCTGAAGCATCGCTAGGGCTTTGCTTCTTCTGGGTCTTTCCTTCACTTTGATGGCAGTAACTTTGAAAAAGCTTTGCTTCTCCAAAGTTCTCCTGCCTCTCCGTTCAGGTGTTTAACTATTCATTACATGAATAGTGTGATACTTCTTAATCCTTGGAGTAATCCCGGATACGTGGTGGGATCAAGGATACGTCTACTGGCTCGTACGAGATTTTCGGGCCTTCCTTCGACCAACTTGCGATAGTCGTTTTCAGGAACTCTTCGTCATTACGTTCCGTGAATTCCGGTTTGTAATGCGCGCCGCGGCTTTCGTTACGGAGTAGAGCACCGAGAGTCATTGCTTCTGCCAGTTCAATCATGTTCCACAGTTGGCGAGTGAATGCTGCGCTCGGGTTATTCCAACCAGAGCTGTCATACATGTTGATTTTGCCATAACGCTCTTTCAATTCCTTGATCTTGCCAATCGTGGCTTCAAGCTTGTCGTTGTAGCGCACAACCGTCATATTGGCTGTCATCCACTCGCCAAGCTCTTTATGGATGACATAGGCATTTTCCGTGCCCTGCATTTTCAAGATGCCTTCGTACTTGTCGCTTTGTTGTTTGGTGTGTTTCTCAAATACGGAAGATGGGATATCAGCGGACGATTTTTTAAGTCCTTTGATATATTCAGCCGCTTTTGGTCCAGCCACCATACCACCATAGATCGCAGATACCAATGAGTTTGCACCCAGACGGTTCGCACCATGGTATTGATATTCACATTCACCAGCTGCGAACAGCCCCGGAATGTTAGTCATTTGATTGTAATCTACCCACATGCCGCCCATGGAATAATGGACTGCCGGGAAGATTTTCATTGGGATTTTACGCGGGTCATCACCCATGAACTTCTCATAGATCTCAATGATTCCGCCGAGTTTAACATCCAGTTCCTTCGGATCTTTGTGCGACAGGTCGAGATAAACCATGTTCTCGCCGTTCACACCCAGACCCATATCTACGCAGACGCTGAAGATTTCACGAGTCGCGATATCACGTGGAACCAGGTTACCGTAGGATGGATATTTTTCTTCAAGGAAGTACCAAGGTTTTCCGTCTTTGTACGTCCAGATCCGTCCACCTTCACCACGCGCGGATTCAGACATGAGACGTAGCTTGTCATCCCCTGGAATGGCTGTTGGGTGAATCTGAATGAACTCCCCGTTTGCGTAATTTACACCTTGCTGATACACCGCACTTGCCGCTGTACCTGTGTTAATTACAGAGTTGGTCGTTTTACCGAAGATGATCCCCGGACCACCACTCGCCAGAATAACCGCTTCTGCCGGGAAGGTCTGTACCTTCATCGTTTTTAGATCCTGAGCCACGATCCCGCGACATACGCCTTCATCATCCAAAACTGCCTGCAGGAACTCCCAGTTCTCATATTTCGTAACCAGGCCAGCTGCTTCCCAGCGACGTACCTGCTCGTCTAATGCATAGAGCAATTGTTGTCCTGTTGTCGCTCCGGCAAACGCCGTACGGTGATGCTTCGTTCCCCCGAAACGACGGAAATCAAGCAAACCTTCCGGTGTCCGGTTGAACATTACGCCCATACGGTCCATCAAGTGAATGATGCCAGGTGCTGCTTCGCACATCGCTTTAACAGGAGGTTGGTTCGCAAGGAAGTCACCGCCGTATACCGTATCATCAAAGTGTACCCATGGGGAGTCACCCTCACCCTTGGTATTTACCGCTCCGTTAATGCCGCCTTGTGCGCATACAGAGTGGGATCGTTTAACAGGAACCAGTGAAAATAAATGAACATGGACTCCGGCTTCAGCCGATTTGATCGCCGCCATCAATCCCGCGAGACCGCCGCCCACAATAATTACATTCGTTGATGCCATTGCTGTTCACTCCCTTATAAGTCAGCATTTATACGCTAAATGCTTAAATTAGAACTGTTTTTACTGCGTCAATCATCGAAGTAGCTGTTTGGAAATCAATGCTCCGGAAAGCAAATAGTGAAGCAATAAACATGATGGAAACAATAGCGAACAAGCTCATACATACGTAAGAGGATACACGTTGCGCACGCGGACCAACCGTAATTCCCCAGCTAACGAGGAACGACCACAGACCATTGGCAAAGTGATATGACGCCGCAACCACACTGATCATATATATCGCAAAGGTTATCGGATTCGTCACCGCATCATGTATGACGCCGCCAATCTCTTCATGGGATACATTACCCAGCGCAATCTGTACTCGCGTCTCCCATACGTGCCAGATGACGAATACAAACGTAATAATACCGCTTACCCTCTGTAACGTGTAGCGCCAGTTGCGCTCATTACCGTAACGCCCAACGTTAGGCTTGGCCTGATAGGCAATGTAAAGACCATAAACACCGTGATAGAACAACGGCAACCAGATAAGTAATGCCTCAATTACAATAACAAGAGGCAAACCGTTCAGAAATGCAACGGCACCGTAAAAAGCTTCTTTGCCGCCTTCAACTGCCGTGAAGTTCGTCACCAAATGCTCAACAAAAAACAAACTGAGCGGAATGACGCCAAGCAAGGAGTGCAGCTTTCTGGAGTAAAACCCTTTCATAAAATGTCGATCCCCTTTCGCTAAATACAACGTTTTCATAAATGATTTCACTTATCATGACACGAATCCTTTTCCATGAAAAGGTTCGACAAATTGTTCCGTTTTCCCCAGGTGTGAACAACTTGTGTCACGGTTCATGTTACTCCTTTTTTTCTTATAAGGGAATTGCAATATAATTATTAAATGTTATAACCTATAGGTATAAGCAGTGAAACATTCGGTTTACAGGCTATACAACATGGAAAACGATTGAGCAAGGGCAAGAATCACATTCATGGAAAAGAGGTTATTGTTCATGTTTGAGGAGTTAAATGCATTTGCAGCGGTCGTGGAGCAGTCCAGCCTCAACCGTGCATCCAAGTTACTGAACTTGTCCCAACCCGCACTCTCACGCAAAATCGCCAAATTGGAGGATGAACTCGGAGTTGCCCTGTTCCACCGCCGTGGCAAACGGCTGGAGTTAACCAGTGTAGGCCAGTTCACCTATACCTACGCTGTAGAACAGAAGCAGCAACAACAGAAGTTCCTCACCATGCTGGCCCAGTATAAAGACGAAGAACAGAGCACCATTACACTTGGAGCCAGTCTGACGACGCTTCAAACTACGTTACCACCTCTCGTCAATGCCTTTATGGAGAAACATCCAAATGCCGAACTGAAACTGTTGACGGGTAAAACACATGAGATTGTGTCGTTTGTGCGTGACAAAAAAGCCGATGTGGGCATTGTCGCCTCCTCCATCAGCGAAGTGGGGCTTAACTGTGTGCCGCTCTTTGACGATCACCTGGAACTGGTTGTGCCGCTTACACACCCCTTGTCCGGTAAAGAAGCCGGGATGGAGCATTTGCAGGATCTGCCGATGATCACGTTCTCCAAAGGCACCTGGTATCGCAAATTAACGGACGATCTCTTCCAGCGCTGTGCCGTGATGCCGGATATTCGCATGGAGATTGATTCCTTCGAAGCGATCATCCGACTTCTGCCTTCCGCCAAAGCTGCTGCTCTATTGCCCAAGTCATATCTTCGTCCACAATTGCTCGCGGACAATGATCTTGTTTCTGTTCATTTGCCTCAATTACAGCAGACCCGCAGAACAACTTGTATGATCTATGGGGAAAAAGAGGACCTCAGCGAGACCTCCAGACAATGGGTCAAGGAGACGGCTGCACTCTTTACAGCAAAGGCGCCATTGCCCTCACGGAGGGCTACGACGCCTTTGCCTTGATCTGAAACAGCCAGGCTCTAACGTCTGGCTTCCATATTTAACTCATGATAATTATCAGCTCTCTTGGCTGATAACCTCTTCTTCAAATCGGTCGATATCTGCATTATTACCAATAATGACCATGATATCCCCCATTTGAAGCGAATCCAGTGCCGTCGGAGCGATAATGACCCCAGCTTCTTTCTGTAACGCCACAATGCTGCAACCAAAACGTACACGTGCATTCAGGGTAGAAAGGGTTTTGTTATGCAGACAGGCGGGAACCTTCATCTCGACAATACTGTAATCATTGGATAATTCAATGTAATCCAGCAAGTTCGGGGTAACCAGCTGGTGGGCAACCCGAATGCCCATATCCCGCTCAGGATAAACAACACGATCAATCCCCAGTTTATCCAATGCGCGTCCGTGAAGGACGGATATGGCCTTGGCCACGACCGTCTTGACGCCCAGCTCTTTTAACAGAATCGCGGTGAGAATGCTCGTCTGAATATCATCCCCGATAGCAACGATACAGCAGTCAAAATTTCGAATACCCAGGGAGCGTAACACTTCCTCATCTGTGGCATCGGCTACAACGGCATGGGTGACCAATTCACTAATGTCTTCGACGACTTCTTCATTTTTATCGATCCCGAGCACCTCGTAGCCGAGTTCCATTAATTCCTGTGCCAGACTGGAGCCAAATCGCCCAAGCCCAATCACCGCAAACTGCTGTGTTTTCATTGTTCTTCACGAACCCCTTATCCAAATCAATTTCAAAACTCACTAAAAATAGATTTATCCAATAATCATTTTGCCTTCCGGATACCTGTATAACTCTTTACCCTTTTTCTGCCCAAGTGCATACGCTAATGTGATCGGTCCAAGCCTTCCTGCAAACATCGTAAAACAGATCAGGAGTTTGCCCAATGTAGTCAGTTTCAGCGTCAGTCCAAGCGATAATCCTACAGTACCAAAGGCCGATGTCGTTTCAAATAAGATCATCATAAAACTGGCGTCTTCTGTGGTACTCAGTGCCATCGTTACAGCTATGATGAACAAAAGCGCCAGCAATGTAATGGTAAGCGCCTTGAAGATCCGTTCCTGTACAAGCCGATAGCGGAAAAACACGATATCTTCACGTCCACGCATCATGGCGATGACCGCTCCAGCCATAATCATAAATGTCGTTGTTTTGATCCCGCCTCCGGTAGAACCTGGCGAAGCACCAATGAACATCAGAATGATCATAAAGAACTGTGTTGCCTGCCTGAGTCCGGCAATATCTACCGTATTGGCTCCTGCTGTTCGCGGCGTAACGGACTGGAAGAAGGAACCGAGTATTTTGCCACCCCAGTTCAGGCCGCCCAGTGTCCGTGGATTGCTAAATTCAAATACGAAAATGACAAGTGCACCAAACACAATCAACAATCCAGTCATTAACAGTACAACTTTGGAGTGCAGAGACAACTTCCGCGTTTTGCGGTAATCCACCAGGTCTGACAACACCACAAAACCGATACCGCCAGAGACAATCAAGAACATTGCTGTAAAATTAACCAACGGGTCATACACATAACCGGTCAAACTGCGGAAATCCCCAAACATATCAAAGCCCGCATTGTTGAACATCGAGATCGCATGCCAATAGCCATAATAGATCGCCTGTCCGACCGGCATGTCGAACGACCAGCGGATGGCAAACAGTGTGCCACATATGCCTTCGATAATGAGTGAGTAAATCACAACTTTCCGTATTAGCCGGACGATGCCCTCCATCGTGCTCTGGTTCATCGCTTCCTGTAGAATCAACCTTTCCCTGAGCGAGATCCGCCGTTTGAACGCAATGGCAACCAATGTGGACATTGTCATGAAGCCCAGTCCGCCAATCTGAATCAGAATCGCGATCACAACCTGACCCAGCACCGAGAAATGAGTCCCTGTATCGACCACAACCAAACCAGTGACACAAACAGCCGAAGTTGCTGTAAAGAGCGCATCAATAAATGCAAGACTGTCACCGTTACGGTTGGATGCCGGAAGCATTAACAGCAGTGTGCCTACCAATATGATGCCAGCAAACCCTAACACAAGAATACGGGGTGGCGATAATCGCATCCATTGCACATTCAGTTTCACTTGAGTATCTTCCACCTCTTCTGAAATGAAAATAACTCCACACCCGTGGAGCCTTCTTCATTTGAAATGCTGTTCCCAAACGTTAAACAAGTATGATTCAGATTAAAACGACATATATAATGAAGTTGGAATATATCCTATTCGTTCCCTTGTTGGGCGAAAGACATGCGAATCATTGCACATTTGTTTCAAAATTATAAGCGCTGCGACGTTTGTAGACAAAACGTTTTTTGTGTAAATCGGATCGAATTCAGCCAAAAAGGGAAGAACTCAGATATGGCGACGGATGGATCAGATTCTTTCGGTCCTTTTCATTCATTTTCAAGGATTTACACCTGTTTTCGTTACATCATTGGCATTCGGTGCTTGGCCTGTGCTATGTTAACTTTAATATCCATATTAGTGCGTGTTCAAAAAGGGCGGTTTTCAGTACCAAGAAGATGGGATGAAGATAGAAACTTTTTGAACTACCTCTATCAATAAAGGAGGAACACCATTACATGAATCCCTTAGGGCAGCCTTTGCAACTCAAGGCTAACTTCAAGCGGCTGGGGTTGCTTGCGGCGATTGGCCTGATTCTATTTTTTGTATTTCAGATCTTTCCTGCTACCTCATCGCAAACGACAGAAATTTCATCCACGTCCTTCATAACCAAGGAGCAGGCGAAGCAATCCGCACGATCATTCGCAGCTTCTGTGAATGACTATACACTGCCAAATGATGATGCAAAAACCCTGGTAACCTACCAGACACATTCGGATATCTACGGGTATATGGCCAAAACCAAACAACTTGATACCTATAACCAGAAATGGGAAACAAGCTATCCTTACGATGTATTCCGCGTTCGTTTGCCTGATCAAGACAAGGGCGGTTATCTTAATGTTGACGTACATATGAAAACAGGAAAAGTCGTCGGCTTCAAACGAGAACTACCTTCTTCACTCTATACCGCCATTGAGGCGGAACAGGTTAGTGGACGAGTGACCACATCGCAAGTAATTGCTGAAGGCAATATGTCTCTGGACGAGAAACAACAGCTCGCGGCTGGCGTTCTGAACGAATTCGGTTATGAGGTGCCGACACTTCAACTGGAGACTCGCGATGGTGAAGCGGGACTGAAGTATACAGATTCTGCAAAAGCCATTGGAGACTCCAAGCTGGAACTGAACTTTACGTTTGAAGAGGGTGCGGTACGATCGTTCGATCCTGGCTTCTCGGTCCCTGAATCCCATACCGATTATGTGAAAGCTCAGACGCGTCAAGCCAACTGGATGACCTATGGCGGCTATGCGTTCCTGACCCTTGTTCTGGGCGTGCTGGCCATTATCTATAGCATTCTGACCCGAACACATACGTCTTTCAAACGCGGGATCATTCTCTCGGTGGTGTATTTCGCAGCTTCGGTAATTGGTACGCTGAACATGATTCCACTCTTTCAGGCACAAGGGCTCTCCAGCTTCATGTTAGCGTTCCTGATGTTAATGCAGACGGGAATTACGCTCGTCATGAGTGCAACCATCTATCTGTCCCTTGTTGCCGGTGACGGCATGTGGCGTAAAATCGGTCTGAACCCTTGGCCTCGTGCCAAAGAACCGGGATACGGAAAATATGTACTTCACAGCATGGTTGCTGGTTACCTGTGGGCATTCATTCTACTGGGTGTGCAATCCATCCTGTTCTTCATACTAGAGCGAAGCATTGGCACATGGTCAACGACGTCAGCAGATCAATCTACATTTAATATGAGCTACGCATGGATCTTCCCGATTATGGCCTGGATGGCCGGTATTGGTGAAGAAGCCGTCTATCGACTGTTCGGCATTCGTATGATGCAGAAGATTGTGCGTAATACTTTTATCGCATGTCTGATTCCAACCATCATTTGGGCACTTGGACACACATTGTATCCGATCTATCCAGTAATCACCCGGCCCATTGAGCTGATGGTGATTGGATTGCTGTTTAGTCTGATCATGCTGCGTCACGGCTTCATTGCCGTTGTATTTGCTCATGTGATCTTCGACAGCTTGCTGATGGGACTCAGCTTGGTCTTTATGGGCGATGCCCTGAATATGACAGCTGGACTCTTCTGGATTGTACTGCCGGCCATCGTTGGATATGTGGTCTACAAATTCAATCCAAAACAAAAAGAGAAGCCGTATGTTACGACTCCTCATCCCGAAGTGCTGCAATAATCTGATTTGCCAATTTGTCACCAATAGATAGAGGCCGGAAGTCTTCGACGCTGGCCTCTTTTATTTTGCGTAAAGAGCCAAAATGCTTCAACAGCAGCTTACGCCGCTTCTCTCCGATCCCCGGAATGGCATCCAAACGGGACGTCACCATCGATTTACCCCGCTGCTCGCGGTGGAACGAGATCGCAAAACGGTGGACCTCTTCCTGTATCCGCTGCAACAGGTAGAATTCCTGACTATCCCGTGGCAGGGAGATGACTTCCGGTGGATTACCGATCATCAACTGTGAAGTCTTATGCTTCGCATCCTTCACCAGACCACATACCGGAATAAACAGCCCCAGCTCATTTTCCAAAATATCGACCGCAGCCGAGATCTGTCCTTTACCACCATCGACCACAATCAAGTCAGGCTGGGTCAGGTTTTCTTTTAATACCCGCTCGTAACGGCGACGGATGACCTCTCTCATCGTTTCATAATCATCCGGCCCTTCAACCGAACGGACCTTGTACTTCCGATATTCCTTCTTATCCGGTTTACCATCGGTAAATACGATCATGGCAGATACCGGGTTTGTACCCTGGATGTTCGAGTTATCAAACGCTTCAATACGGTGAAGCTGATCCAATCCAATAAAACGTCCCAGTCCTTCGGCAGCTTTGGATGTACGTTCTTCATTTCGCTCAATCAAACGGAACTTCTCTTCCAATGCCACACGTGCATTATCCACGGCCATGGTGATCATCTGGCGTTTCAATCCACGTTGCGGGATGAGCACTTTGATCTCCAACCACTCCTGTAAAGCAGCAGCAACCTGAGTTGGGTCTTCCAGTCCTGATGGAAGCTTTTCAGTTGAAGCAGTTGGATCCATTATTGGAGCATCCTCTTGCATACTGTCAGGTTGTTCACCTTCTGCCTCAGTGGAACCTCCGTAAGTTGCACGAGTCTCAGCAACCAGTGGCTGGGAAGCGTCACTGCGCTCCACTTGTCCCATCTGCTCGAATTCTACCGTAACTGCGGCAGGCACCGATCCCTCAGCATCAGATACTGTATCCAAACTTTCGTTATCCGTTGCAAGATCCTTGGGCATTTCCGGCAACAAAATTTCTTGTGGCAATGCCGGATTATCGCTGTAATACTGTGTTACATAGGACATGAAGTCACTATACGCCTCACCGTAAAACGGGAAGGTTGATACGTGACGTTCAATCATTTTACCCTGACGCATATATAGAATCTGGACACACATCCAGCCTTTATCAATGGCAAAACCAAATACATCACGGTCTCTGGCATCGGCCATCGTAATTTTCTGTTTTTCCATCATCGCATCGATGGCGATTACCTGATCGCGCAGTTCCTTGGCACGTTCAAAATAAAGATCCTCCGCAGCCTCTTGCATCTTACGCTGCAAATCCTTCTTGATCTCTTCGTGACCACCGCTCAGAAATGAACCAATCTCTTGGGAAATCTCGTCGTACTGCTCCTTCTCCACTTCCTTCACACAAGGGGCAAGACACTGTCCCATATGATAATACAGGCACACTTCTTTGGGCATTACACCACATTTGCGCAGTGGATACATGCGATCGAGCAATTTTTTCGTTTGGTGTGCCGCATACGAGTTCGGATAAGGTCCGAAATATTTGGCTTTATCTTTCAGCACACGCCGGGTTACTTCCAGCCGGGGGTGCTTTTCATTTGTAATTTTAAGATATGGGAATGTCTTGTCATCCTTAAGCAACACGTTGTACCGCGGCATATGTTTCTTGATCAGGTTACACTCCAGAATGAGTGCTTCCATGTTACTGCCCGTCACGATATATTCGAAATCACGAATTTCGGACACCAGACGCTGGGTCTTTCCGTTATGACTGCCGATAAAATAAGAGCGTACGCGGTTCTTCAGAACTTTAGCCTTACCAACATAGATAATGGTGCCTTCACTGTTCTTCATCAGGTAACATCCAGACATGTCTGGCAGCAAAGCGAGCTTGTGGCGAATCTGCTCCAATGCCTTTTCCTGATCCTGCAAATCATTGATGAATTGATCCATAATTCGGTGAATCCTCCTTCCCGAAAAAGCTGAAATTCTCACCTTACATGAGTTACTCCGATGACAGAATGACCTTTCGATCGCTGTTATCCCCAGATTTTTTCGATTCCCTTTTTTAAAAGGGAAAATCCGGTGATAAAGGCGAACGCTTCGCTTCTACAGCTCATTTCTGTCCTCTCCGTTAACATGTAAATTTCCAGTTTCATTTTATATAAATAGTATACTTTATATTGTCCTATATAAAGGTATTCGACGCAAAACGCCCCCGGCATGTAAACCGGAGGCGTATGTGTAAGCCTGTAAATTATTGGTGTTTTTCGATAATTCCTTTGAGCGCATCTTTCGAATTCAGACCAACCACTTTATCTACTGGTTGACCGTCTTTGAAGAAGATCAAAGTTGGAATGCTCATTACGCCAAAGCGGGAAGCTGATTCCGGATTTTCATCCACGTTAACTTTAGCAATTTTCACTGCATCGCCAACTTCTGTGGACAGCTCTTCCAGGATTGGAGCGAGCATTTTACAAGGACCACACCAAGGCGCCCAGAAATCAACAAGAACCGTTCCTTCGCCTTCTACTTCAGCGTTGAAGGATTGATCGGATACGTTAACAATAGCCATGAAATTGTCCTCCTTATATATACTTACGGTTTATTTTAACCTGTAACGTCGTGAACGACACTTCCAGTATAACACAGGTACGTCAAACTTGTGAATTGAACGCTGCAATGTTCATCTTCCCAACATCAAATCTTCACAATTACAGGATGTGGCATACTAACTGCAAAATCTTTACAAACGCTTTCTTTTCCAAGTATACTAAAATTACTCCGGGTTTCAGCCCCCATACGGGCAAGCTGTTTCCCCATAAGGAGGCAATAACATGGATGCAAATGTGCGGATCAGCGACCCGCGTGAACATGTGAACGAGGAACCCCGCAACGATCTATTTGATCTGATCGCGGGTGTTGCCGGCATGGCCGGCCTGATGACAGTGATCTTTTTCGGTATGGTTATCTTCAAATTCCTCACCGAATAAGACACTCACAGGTCTCACGCAGGACCAGAAAAGCCCGGTTTTCGCGACAATGCGAAAGCCAGGCTTTTTTTGGGACTACTTTAGCTTTTGATTGCAATCAGCTCAGCTTCTAAATCGTAAGCTCCACCGATGATTTGAAGATTAACCTTGTCCAGAACCGTTTCGTTCAATTAGATCGGTTTAACGTTTACCGCGCTGATTCTCACCCCGAACGGAGATGACATCCACGAATGGACGAATCCGGTCCATGAGACGCTGGCCTTTATTCATTTCCTCGCCGTCCCGATTGGTGAAACTAAGATGTTTTTCAAGCCCATCCAGATTGTAATTGGACGTATAGAACGTAGGTTTACGATTCATCCGATAGTTCAGAATGGACCCCATCACATGATCTCGAACCCAAGGGTTCAGATTCTCTGCCCCGATATCATCAAAGATAAGCAGATCACAACTTTTCAGAATATCCGTCATTTCCTTCAGCTTCTGCCCTTCACTGATCATGGATTTCAGATCCTCCACAAAGTCAGGCATATAAATAATGACACCCGTGTGGCCTGCAACCGCCAGTTCATGCAACAGGTAACACATCAGAAACGTCTTGCCCGTCCCGAATGTTCCTTCCAGAAACAGTCCTTGCGGAGATAATCCGTTCTCCTTGGTCTCGCTAATATACCGAAGCACCTGATTCACTGCCGGAGCACGCATCCGATCCTTGCCCATAATCTCCACATCGTTGTATCCGGCACTGAGCGCACGCTCGTCCACATAGAAACTGCGAATGCGTTGCTTAATAATATGTTCATTTTGCCGGGCGATATGTTTGGAACAAGGTGCTTTTATATCTATGATTTCGGGTTTACCGTTAAAATGTTCTACTTCCAGTTTGCAAAAGTGGCCCTGAAAATCGTTAGGGCAGTTGTCGAGTCCTGGGCAATTCGCACAGTTCTTAGAGTCTTTGGCGTACTGAAACAGCTTGCTCAGATCGGTCATGAGCTGTGCATCTTGCAGTTCAGGATGACCTGCGCGGAATTCGCGTACGTACGGATTTTCCATCAATTCCGCCGCAATCCGCCGCGATTGCTCACGAAAGGCAGGGTTCAGCTGCTGAAGCAGTCCTCCCAAGGATTCCATGGCTTCAAGCCCCCTTAATGTTTCAATATAGAATGAACAATGAAATGTACCCCTGACCATCTTGATGGCATAGGAACTTTCGATCATTTGCAATTCTACTGTTCATTCTATAGAAAAACAACCAATAACTCAACTCATAGATCTGGTAAATAGCGTAACCCTTCTGCCACCGTACGTAATGCCTAGTTTATAGTACACTTGCAGTCCTGTACCTTTTAGTGTGTGTTCAAAATTCTGTTTTTCGACTCTTTAAACAACTTTTCTCAGCGGCGCAAGCCGACAGTAACGATCTCGCATGAACCTGTCTGTATGTTCCATTCCTTGGTGGCAAATGATAATGTTGATGCCTCTTCTATGCTGTTGAGATGAAGTATTTCGCCCTCTTCCTCCAGGATGTTGCTTTTGTATGCCGTTTCGAATGGCTGCGGATTCGCTTGTGATGTTGCAAGCTTCAACGTGGCAGAGTCGGTGGTCATATTGAACCAGCGTAACATGACATCACCGGAATCTTCATTTACCTTGAGTGAAGAAAAAGCCAAGCCGTCTCCTTGCCATGCAAACGGTGTGTTGTTAGGTGTCAGATAACCCGTGTGTACTTCGGTTTGTGCCAGCGTCCAAGGAACCTGGAACTGATAGGCCTCGATATATGCACCTGACGCTGCACCATTTCCATCATGCGGAATGATCTCGATCTGAAATGTATGTTCACCAAGGCATTGTGCTTCAGGTGTCGGGAACAAACCCCAGTCTCCGAGTTCGCCTACAGCACGAAGCAGCGTAACCGCGATGGTGTTGCGACCATCCTGAAGGACTTCATATTCATTCAGGCCCAGATTGGCAACGACCAATCCGGCGTCCTTTTCACTCACATCCACAAAATTCTGTTGATGCTGTGTATTGCTTGGATTTTGCCACTCCGGTGCAGGCTTGTTATCACGCGTTGCAATTTCGAACATGGAATCCACATGATGAACAGCAGATACAAGATCCGTTGGGAAAAGAGCACGCACCCGATGATCCTTCGCCTGATTGTTGAAGGTTGTTTCCATTTGTACTCCTTTTCCATTACGACTCAGTGATATCACTGTACGAATCTGGAGCGGAATCATTTTAGTTGAACGCTGGGCTTTACGGTATGGATAATAAATCAGCTCCCGTTGTTCCTGATCCAGCATCTCATCCGCAGACTCCGGTATTTCCCAATGATGAATCACTTCAAACGAGGCCAAGTATGATGTATCCTCAAGGACCCGAATCTCGGCCTGAAGCTCGTGTGTTGTTCGCGCCACTTCATTCTCTGGTTGCTTGAACATGTATTCATTACCGATATCACCCACATTTTCGTACACGCCAAGGTCCTTGTAAGTCCGGCCTGTTCGTTTGTCTGTGAGTGTGAATGAACCGTTGTCTGCAATCGTGACGATCAAATATTGATTCTCCATGCCACGTTCACCACGCAACAAGGTATTTATTTTCGATGGAGAGCCACTCTTTGAATGATCCACAAAGTTGACCAATGCATAGGTTTTTAGTCCAAATGCAGCTACATTTTCTGTTTCAAAACGAATACGTACTCGCCGACAACTATACGGTTGGCGGAAGCGATCATCCGGCAGATCATAGCCGAATTGCAGACCCAGATCCTCCACCGTACATGGAATGTGGTTACCATTTTCATCTACAAGTACGCGGTATGACAGGTCAACGGCTTTCATCTGCGTCGCCATCTCTTCCAACGTATGTCCATCCCGGAAATACAACCGAGCCGCGTCCAGTTCCATCTGAACTACACCGCTGCGTTCCCAACCCGTTGTATTAAATACCACAACAGGTCGAGCCTGCTCGCCGTAACGCTCAAATATGGAGGTATCGACAGCTGTAGTAATCTGGCTGGTGCTCTCTTCAATTAAAGCCTCTGCTACATGACGGCTCTTATCAAACCGTGTCACCATCTCGCGATGCACCTCATCCACACTGCATCCACAGATGCTGTCATGCGGATGATTTTGCATCAGCGTTTTCCAGGCATACGTCAGTTGATCATGTGGATAGGCATGTCCAAGCAGATAGGCGTAGGATGCCAGGGGTTCAGCCACTTTTTCCAGCATAGTCTGGCCCAGCTGGTTCATCTGTTTCAGATACACACGAGCCGAGGCGGTGTTCACCAGAGTTCCCCAGCCATCGGTACGCTGGCTGCGCAGTTCTCCTTTGACCGTGGACAGTTCATGTTCAGACGATGCTCTCAAAGCTTCCAGATAATCCGGAAAGTTGGAGTGAATGAACTCGATATCGGGATGTAATTGTTCAGCCATGCGAATCGCTTCTGGCAGGTCTCGCTGAATTGGTTGATGATCACATCCGTTCATGTACAACAACTCATTGGTCGATGCATATTTCTCGGCATGTGCAAGCTTGGTTTCCCAGAACTTGCGGGCCGATTCCTCGTCTACTGGAACTTCATTTCCGTTGGAGTACCAGTTGGCAAACAATACGCCGAGTACTTTTGATCCGTCTGGTCCTTCCCACATCAGCTCCGAGAAGCTTGATTCATATCCGGCATCCGATACCGTATTATTAAATCCGGTAGGCTTCACACCACGTCCAAAAAACACATTATCAATGCCTGATTGTTGCATCAGCTGCGGAGTCTGTCCGACCAATCCAAATGTATCGGGAAAGTAACCAATTTTCGAAGGGGTGCCGTAACGTTTGGCGTCCTTATGTCCAACCTGCATGTTGCGCACATTGGCTTCTCCACTCGTCAGAAACGCATCCTGCAAAATGTACCATGGTCCAATCACAATCCGCCCATTGCGGATATGCTTCTCCAGTCTTTCCTTCTGCTCCGGGCGAACCTGAAGATAATCATCGATAATAATCGTTTGTCCATCCAAATAAAAGCTTTTATAGTCCGATCCCTCATCAAGCTGATCCAACAGTGAATCGACGAGCTGAATAAGACGCATATGATGCTTCTCATACGGCAAGTACCATTCCCGATCCCAGTGGGTATGCGAAATAATATGTGCTCTCTTCGACTTGTTTGTCCGTTTGATCATTGCGTTATGCCACCTCTTTCCTCTTGTTGTACAATCTCAACCTCATCAGGGCGATACACCGCAATCAGCTTTCCGGAAGCATCCGTGGCAAATAACACCGAACGATTTTTCTCCAATTGGAACGAGTACGATACACCTGTACGTTGATCTCTCACTTGAACTTCATGGTTAAAGGCAAACTCCGATACAAATACATACAGATTCCCTTTTGGAAAACTCAGCTTCCGGCCGTAGATCCCTGCGATATCTCCGCCAGATATCCATTCCAACTCCTGTTCGATGCCCGAAATTTCAGTCGCATAACGATATAATTCAGCAAGTGGCTCGTCCCGTCCATTTAACTCGAGCGGCAGTGGAGTCCAGATTAATTTCCCTTTACCCAAAGGCAATACGGTTACTTCATCTGCTGTACCATTATCCCCATGAAGCAACGTCTCCTTCGCCACCTCGGCGATACGACGCCGTCCATAGGTCACCCGGTGATTCACGCCATTAATATTCAGCAGTTCTTCCCGCTGTACATTACCAAGACTGCGTTTACCTACGATATGATCGGCCCGGTCAGTTGCCTTCCAGTATGCATCCAGCCCCAGCGGTCCAGTGATGAGCAGACTTGTGCCTTCCTTCTCCGCAAACGTGAGCAATTGTTGAAGTGCATCGCTCTCCATATTGTGCGGACTCGGTACGATAATCAGTTTCGGTGGCTGCTGCTCCAACGCTTCCAGATGATATTCGGATAACGCACGGAATGGCAATTTCAGATCATAAGACATCACGCGAGTAAGCTTTGTTGTGGCATCATAGGCGAGGGCACGGTTGGAGAAGTCATTGGAATACGGGAACACCACTGCAATATCCTCCAGATCGCGGTCTTCAAAGAGATCACGAATGCCATCCATGAATCGGCCAAAATCATAAGACACATCCGCCTCGGGTTTCTCCGTACCATCTGCACGAAGGGCCCCAATATGGGACTCATTGGCATTATCCATATAAAAGTTGGTGTTCCAGATCCATTGCACGGCGCCAGCGCCGCCTGTCGAGAAAGCATAGGCGTACTTTCGTTCGAGAATACCACGAAGCTCCTCTTCCGTACGCTTAGCTCGCCCATCGGGGGTTTCCACATACATGATGCCCGTCTCCTGAATGAGATTTGGCTTATGTGGCGTTTTAGCGAAAATGCCATCCCAGATCAGATCATCGTTTAACCACCAGGAGTGCACGGTTGTATAATCCACTTCACGTTCATAGAAGAAAGGCGAAGGACGCTGTGCACCAAGGGCTTCGTCCTGTCCCACAGTGACCAGATGATTCGGTACCTGATCCTTGATCGTACCTACAAGCTCTCTTGCCCAAACATTGTGCATCTCCATAGAGAAGAGACAGTAATCGAGCCAGCGTGTTCCCTTTTTGGCCTTGTGCATGTCCTGTACATCAAAATTAATCTCTTCCGCCTCGGGGATAGCCGCGGCTGCAAAGTTCGGAAGCTGCTTCGGTGACATGTTCCATGCCTCCTGCAACGCTTCAATTGTCTGATGCCGCTGCTCAAGCCAAGTGATATAAGCCTGCTGTTCATATGAATCCCTTGCCGAGCGTGGGCCAGCCGAGAAGATGCGCACCGGATCAAACATCGATGGCTCATTAATCAGATCCCAGTCCACATGGGTTGTATGCGTGTGACGACTGACGATGCTGCGGATAAAACGTTTCTGAGCCTCGACACTCTGCGGGTCCAAATACGGATTCGTGCCTTCCCATGTCTCCGGTGTAAAGGAGAAGAAGGTGAATGTGACCTGTAAGCCGTGGCGTTTTGCCGTTAAAATAAATGCATCAATGGCACGAAGCACATCCTCTGCCATATGTCCGTCCACCTGCATCATGTTGCGATAGGCGGTCCAGATTCCCGTCCGAATCCAGTTGATGCCGGCTTTTGCCATCTGAGCCATGTCTCGATCCCAGACATCCGCATTGGGCAGAAATAAAAATTTCCGTGCCACATCGGAGGTCATGTAGGTCATACCCACAACAGGGAGAGGACGTCCGTCTTTTACAAAATAATCCCTGCTGCGGGTAATCACTTCCCCTTCTGCCAGCAGTGCAGCATCCTGTCCCCAGAAGCCTTGACGCAAGGTCCGAACTTCACCGTCAGGAGCCTGCGCGTGGCATATGATCCGATACAGCCCACTTTCAATGGAAACCGGGAGAAGTATGCGTTCAAACCGCTGCTCACCGGAAAGTTCCATCTCCAGTCGATGGCTCCATACCTTCTCCGTCGTGCCACTTGTGCGATCTTCATGCTCGACCGTTATGTCAAACGTCCACAGCTCGGATTCGGTAAGTCTATTGCCTGCACGCTGTAAAATCTGACCTTGAAGTGTGAGTACAGCCCGCTCATCTGGCTCATACGAAGCATAATTCGTTTTGAGGGATAACTCGTTTACACCTTGCGCACAGAATTGCGCCCACTTCACAATCTCGGCAGCACCATCCTGCGTCCAGAATGAGGTGGTCAGCGGCAGATGCACAAACATCCAACGTGAACCAACGAAAGTCCCGCGGGAGTTTTCCCACAGAACGACCGGAGCGGCGACACTGCGCCCGTCTTTACTCATGCCACGAAGCAATGGATAAATCTGCGTACTCATCGGTCCTGATGACCCCATCTGGTGGGGCAGATCACTTGTTTTGGTTGTATGTGGAACCAAATTCCATGTATCTGCCTTCTCGAACAGCCCCTCTTTCCCAGTGAGAAGCGGGATCTGTTCGGATGAAGTGTACGATTGCACATTGGCAGAAGATACGTTCAGTGCCTCATGAATATAGAGTTCCTGATGATACGCGGTCTGCTCGGACTCTACAACCCATGCCCCATTTTCATATCGAACCGGACGTTTGAAGGGTGCGCCCCCCACACTGATCAGGCTTCCGCCCTGATGCAAGTAAGCGGCAATCTCCGTCCAGGCGAACTTGGGAAAATAGGGTGCATGCATATTGACCAGACATCCTTCACCTGCTGTGGTCTTCAAAGCCTCTGCGAGTTCTTCGGCGTTTACAACGGTGATCTCTTCAACTGCTTTCCATGTATTCAGAGCCTCATGAGTTGGAGAAGCACCTTCCATCGGAAACGCAGGATCAGCGAAGATAATCAGCTTTTTATCATTAGGTTGGATACTCATAACAGGCCATCCTTCATCGATCTGTAGACCAACTGGGAGAACAGGCTGTTGGACCATGCAAACCATTTTCGTGTAAAAATCGTTGGATCATCGGCGTGGAAGCCTTCATGCATATAACCTGTATCTGCATCTGTCGCTTCGAGCATGCGAATAATCTCCAGTTTCTCCTCGGCAGACTGCGCAGTCAGTCCTTGCATGGACAATCCCATATGCCAGATGTAATCTGGTGGGGTGTGCGGACTTCCGATCCCTTTGGCAACCTTACCCTCATAATAGAACGGGTTCTCTTTGCTCAGGGCAAAACGGCGCGTATTCTGGTAGATCGGATCATCCGCTGTGACGTAACCCAGATATGGAATGGACATAAGTCCCGGTGTACCCGCATCGTCCATGAGACAGTGGTTGCCATAACCGTCCGTCTCGTACGCATAGATCGGTCCAAATTCCGGATGACGATAAATACCATACAACTGAATGCCGTGATCCACGTCCTGCTCCAGATCCTTCAATTCCTGCAAAAGTTCCATATCCCGGAACACCCACTCGGCAAACTCCTGCATTTGGCGCAGAGCGACAACCGCGAACATGTTGCCAGGGATATTGTAGTGGAAGTCACACGCATCATCACTGGAACGGAAACCGGACCAGATCATACCCGTGTAGTTGACTGGCATACCCTTTCCGTGATTGCGCAGGGAATCTGTTGGGATACCGTTATTGCGAGTGAAGCGATATGGAGATTGTTCCATGTGATGCTGTTCGACTTTGAACAGGTCCACGATTTTACGCATCGCTGCTTTGAAGCTTGAATCAAAAATGTCGGTCAGCTCGGTTTCCTTCCAATATAAATAGGCCAAACGTACAACAAAACATAATGAGTCAATCTCGAATTTGCGTTCCCACACCCAAGGTGACATCTCGGTCTCGTCCGTCGTGTTCCAATGCCAGTCGTTAGCAGTCTCATTGAAGGCATTGGCATATGGATCGATGTGAACATATTGGATATGACGTTTGATCAGCCCGCCAATAATACGTTGCAGGTCCTCGTCTTCTTTTGCACACGGAATGTAATGTACCACCTGCTCCACGGAATCACGCAGCCAGGAAGCCGGAATATCTCCTGTGATAACAAAAGTCGTACCGTCCTCCATCAACTTAGTTGTTGTTTCTATAGTGTTGGGGAAGCAGTTTTTGAATAATTGAAGCAGTTTTGGTCGGTGAGCCAGTTTCTGTTCTGCTTCTTCGAGCACAGCCTGAATGGATTGTGGCAAGCCAACAGGCGGCATTGGTATTTTGGGTAATCTGAACTGTTCCATGGATGAGTGCAACTCCTTAAACAAATTGAATGGTGTAGCTATACAGGATGAAACAAAAAATTTACACGGGACCACTACGCGGTCAGAAATATCCTCCGATCGCTGTTATCCCCAGATTTTTTTGATTCCCTTTTCTAAAGGGTAAAATCTGGGGATAAAGGCGAACGCTTCGCTTCTTCGAATTCTTTCTGTCCTCTCCGTTAACGTGTGAATTTTTAGTAGAACATATATAGCTCGAAATATTTCAAAAAGGTTTACCGCAGTAGCACGGTTTGTATTTCGTAAGGTTTAAAAGATAGTGTAATCTGGCCATTGGTATGGGCCAGTGGTTGGATCGGTTCTTCCAGTGCGTTGGAGTGATACGCCTGTTCAAAGGCATGTGGCCATTGCAATGTGATGTTTTCGCGTTTGCCTGACGATTCATAGAAACGAAGGACTGTTCCGTGCCCATCCTCTGCCATTTTGACCGTATCGAGAATGACGTGATTACTATTAAAGTTAATCCAGGAGCCTGTTGCTGGACGTACAGGTGCCGCATTTGCAGTTGCATCTGCAATTGGATCGACTCCAGTCCCTGTGCTTTGCTGTACTTCTTCCCTCTGCTGTACCTGCTCTATCTGCTGCTCTTGTTGTATCTGGCCCTTTTGTTGCACTTGGTTCACCTGCTGTACCGTCACCTCATGATTTAACTCGGCGGCCTGACGTACGGTGTGTGCGTTTCTCCAGTCTCCGTCGTGTGGATACAGGGAATAGGTGAATTCATGTTCTCCCAGATCGGCTGTGCGATCAGGCCATTTGGGTGCACGCAGCAAGGACAAACGAATGGTGCTTCCCTGCACGTCATACCCGTATTTGCAATCATTGAGCAGACTCACGCCGTATCCATATTCGGATACATCCGCGAAGCGATGTCCACAGACTTCATACTGCGCTTGTTCCCAGCTTGTGTTGCGATGTGTTGGGCGTTCCAGTGTGCCAAATGGAATCTCGAATGTTGCCTTGGAGGTCACCACATCAATCGGGAAGCCAACTTTCAGAAGTTTGTGATTTTCGTTCCAGTTCACCTGTGTCTGGAAGTCAATTCGTCGTGAGTCATGATAAAAGACGATATCTTGTGTGATTTCCGATTGATGTAGCTTCCAGCGGAAACGCAGGACATCTTTCGTTGTACCCGCCAGCACCAGCTTTTTCTCCAACAGTTCCACTTCGCAAGCAATCTGTTCCTCATAACGACTGTCGATATCCCATGCATCCCAAAGCGTTGGACGATCGTGGAAGAAGTGAAGTTGATTGCCTCGTTCACCCGGCTTCAACATCTCACGCTCCGCGGATTTATCCCACAGGCGAGTGATCTCCCCACGTTCGTTGAACTGCACATGATAAAAGGCAGTATCCCATGTATCATTAAAGGTTGGTTGTGCGGCAAGGGTGGTCATTTCCCGTACATTCGTTTCCCTTGTATTTTCCGGTACCAGCCAAATCGTCTTATATCCAAACGCCGGAATGTCCGTCACGAGAATAGACATGCTGCCATCCTCCCGATCCATCCGCAAGCGCTGGCATTTTTCATCGATGCCGTAGCGATCCAAGCCATCCTGCACAGGAAGTTGAACGACTGCACTCCGTTTCCAGCCCAGGCTGTTGAATACAACATAGGCTACTGAACCTTCCGGTCCCTCTGTGTTGATACCCGTTGTCAATGCTGCAATGCCTTGATCCAGTCCGGTTCTGCCTAATTCAAATACCTGTACATATTCCTCATTCGAAGTAACGTAGGACTCCGTAATTGCCGATCCTGGTATAATATCGTGGAATTGATTCAGCAAAATCAGCTTCCAGCCTTCATGCAGATTCGAACGCACTTCAGCTTCTGCATCTGCCTCCATATCTGGCAGAGCGAGTGTATTCCACAGCTCAGCTTCTCGATACAGAACCTCCGCTTTCCGGTTGTTGCGCTTATTGCGCGCATGGGTCGTGTAGGTTCCTCGATGTAACTCAAGATACAGATCGCCATGCCACTTCGGAAGTACAGGTTGCTCCTTTTCAATTCCGGCAAAGAAAGCTCCAGCTGTGCTATATCGGCTCGCAGGCTGTCCAACCATCAGGTCTGCGCGATCCACATACTCCAGCATCTCGCGTGTTACGCCACCGCCGCCATCTCCGTGTCCGTATAGAAGCATATGCTCCGGATGAGCCGCTTTCTCACGGTAGGACTGCCAGTGATCATGAATGTCCTTCGGCAACGTATGCTCGTTAACACCATGATTGAGGTAGGACAGGATCGGTGTGCCGTCAATGCCCACCCAGTGGAAGAGATCGTATGGAAACACATTTGTGTCGTTCCATCCGAGCTTTGTTGTCATGAAATATTCCACATTTCCATGCTTCAAAATCTGTGGCAGGGAGGCACAATACCCAAACGTATCCGGCAACCATTCAATCTGTGATGTTTTGCCAAACTCCTCCATATAGAAACGCTGACCATATAACATCTGGCGAATCAGGGACTCCCCGCTCGGGATGTTCAGATCCGGCTCAACCCACATGCCGCCAACCAGTTCCCAGCGGCCTTCTACAATCCGCTGCTTCACCCGCGCGTACAGCTCGGGATCATGCTCCTTCAGAAACGCATATAATAAGGGTTGGCTCTGGGAATAAACATAGTCCGGATATTCATTCATGAGTGCATCCACGGTGGAGAAAGTACGGCTCGTTTTGCGTACCGTCTCACGTACAGGCCACAGCCAGGCAATATCAATATGTGACTGTCCCACCATATGCTCCAGACCTTCAGCGTTTCCGCCAATCTCACGCACATGATGCTTCAGATTATTCTCAATCTGACGAATACCCTCTCCCTGCTCAATCTCTTCTGCTGACATGCCTACAAATTGATCCATCGCACGATATACCAGTTCTAACAGGCGAACCCGCCGAAAGTCACTTTCCGGTAGCAACACAGCCGAATCACGGACAATAATGACGGTATACATCAGACTACGAACCGCTTCATTGGGTCTCACCAGCAAGCTCGTAATTGATGTGATTGGCGGCTGAATAACCGCCTGTTGATTCAACGGGTCTACAGGTTCAGGTACCGGATCAAACATCTCGATCTCCAGTTCTGGAGCGTTTCCGACTTTTGATGGATCAAGCGTGACGTAGGTATGATTGCGGTCAAGGCCCTGATAAGAGTTCCCATTTACCCGAAGCAAGCCTTCTCCGCCTGTCTCAAATACAAGCCCATAAGGTGTTTGCTGCCATGTAGCAGGAATCTCCAAACGTGTTCTGAAAAAATAAGTCGTTCCCTGTTTGCTCGGAAAACGCTCAAAATCTTGCCCTTCGGGGTACTCACCCTGATCCTCATACTGTCCTGGCACATGATAATAAGCGCGGGTAATGTCCCAGTTGCGCAGCTGTAATTGCTCCAGCCACTGATGTTCGGACAACTCGCGAATAAATCGTCTGATACGTTCCAACGTCTTACGCCTCCCTTACGGTCAGTTCGGCTATTTGCGTATCGTTTACGCTGCTGCCGATATGAATATGGAATTGTCCCGGTTCAACGACAGGCTTCAAATCACGACCAATATACTGCAGCTGCTCGGCCCCGATGTGGAATTCCACGGTCTGTGTCTCTCCCGGCTCCAGGTTCACTTTTGCAAACCCCTTCAGTTCCTTGGCCGGACGAGTTAGTGAGCTGACCACGTCAGAGATGTACATCTGTACAACTTCTGCACCTGCATAACGGCCGGTGTTGGTCACGTTCACCGATACCGTAACTGAATCATCAGTTGTCATAGATGCAGCACTCAGCTGCGGTTCACTGTACTCATATGTGGTATAGCTAAGTCCGTATCCAAATGCATAACGTGGCTCCAGATCCTCTTCGAGGTAACGTTTGCCTCGGGAACGTTTGCCGTTATAATAGATCGGTAATTGGCCGACATGCTTCGGAATGGAGATCGTCAATTTGCCTGACGGATTCACATCACCGAATAAAATATCTGCAATGGCACGACCGCCCTCTTGACCCGGATACCACGCCTCCAGAATTGCATCGGCATGTTCATCCACCCAAGGTTCAGTGATGGGACGACCATTAATGTAAACAACGACAAGCTTCTTGCCGAGCTTGTGAATCTCCTGAATAAGTTCCAACTGTACTCCGGCAAGACCCAACGTCATCCGGTCGATCCCTTCGCCACACTCCATATCATTCCAGGAGTTATCCGACACATTGGAAGCCCCCGTCTTCAGATCAATTGTTCCTTCTCCAAAGTCACGTGCACTGGAGCCGCCAACCACCATAATGACCGTATCCGCTTGACTGGCAACTTCGATCGCACGCTCGAATCCTTCTTTCGAATCACCTTTGATCCGGCAGCCTGGTGCATAAAGAACCTGATCTGTACTGCTGTCACCAGTCAAAGCACCAACAGAACTCTTCTCCGTTTGCCCATCCACATGATTAGCCAGCTTAATGCGAATCCCATCCAGTACCGTCGCCACTTTCGACTTCGGTTGCGGAGATGTGTAATCGCCCAGTTGATTGTAGGCCTGATCCGCATTTGGGCCGATCACGGCAATCCGGCCCACATTTGCTAACGAGAGAGGTAACGTGTCAGCCTCATTTTTGAGAAGTACAACCCCTTCCGCAGCCAACTGGCGTGCCAGTTGAATATGCGCTTCACTTCCAATTACTTCTGCTGCCCGATCGGCATCCACATAAGGCTGTTCGAATAAGCCCAGTCTGAACTTCAACGCCAGCACGCGAGAGGTAGCCTGATCCAGAACCTGCATATCAAGCTTGCCTTCTGCCACCGCCTGCACCAGATATTGCCCAAACATCTCACCGGACATTTCCATATCGATGCCTGCCTCAATCGCCTGTACGGAAGCTTCCATTCCATCTGCCGCGACATCATGCCCACTTGCCAGCATGTTGATCGCACCACAATCCGTAATGACCAGACCGTCAAAGCCCCAATCCTTACGCAAAACATCTCCCAGCAATTCCGTATTCACGGTGCAAGGCGTGCCATCAATTTCGTTATATGCTGGCATGATCGACGCAGCGCCCGCTTCCACCGCTTTGCGGAATGGATAGAGATCCACTTCCAGCAGTTCGCGCCAGCCCATATGTACAGGACCTGCATTACGTCCACCTTCCGAGCTGCCATAACCAACAAAATGTTTCAGCGTTGCCGCTACTGTATCTCCACGGTCAAGACTTTCACCCTGAAGCCCTTCTACGGAAGCAACTGCCAGCTCTCCAATGAGAAACGGATCTTCACCGAAACATTCCTCCGTACGTCCCCAGCGCGGATCACGCACAACATCCAGTACCGGAGAATAGGTGACCGCACCACCTTGAGCACGTGTCTCCCGTGCTACTGCCCGGCACATCTCCCGATACAGATCCACATTCCAGGTGCTCCCCAGTAAAAGAGGGACAGGATAGACCGTTCCGTCAATAGCCATATGACCATGCGAGCACTCTTCCCCGATCAGAATGGGAATCCCCAGTCTGGAATGTTCTATTGCATAACGTTGAATCAGATTGACCGCCTCAGCGCCTTCTCTGGCGGATAGTCCATTTTCCAGCGTAACGCCCGTCCACGGATCTGCGCGAAGTGCACCATAGAGGGAGCCGACGCCCCCATTTTCTACTTGCTGTTTAAAGGATTCGTTTAACGTGATGTTCCCTTGATCATTCGTATAGGTCTGCCAGCCAAATGGCTGCGTAAGTTGACCTACCTTTTCTTCCGTAGTCATCAGGCTAAGCAGGTGTTGTACCCGTTCCTCTACGGATTTGCTTTGGTCCTTATAAGTCATCAATCTGCATCTCTCCAATCCTATAACGTGATCCGGTTATTCTTTGACCGCGCCTACCGTCAGACCCTGTACGAAATAACGCTGGAAGAACGGATAAGCGAATATAATCGGTAACGTAGCAAGCACAACCATCGCCATTCGGGACGTATCCTGCGGAATGGACTGCATGGCTGCCAGACTCATCGAACTGTTAGCAGAGTTCTGTTGGATAAATTGAATACTCGACTCAATCCGCATTAACATAGATTGCAGTGGTACCAGATTCGGATTATCGATGTATAACAGCGCATTGAACCAATCATTCCAGTAACCGAGTGTACTGAACAACCCGATGGTTGCCAGTCCCGGCAAGGAGAGTGGAACCACGATTTTCATAAAGGTATAGAACTCACCGGCGCCATCAATCTTCGCCGATTCAATGACTGCATCCGGTACACTGGTGGAGTAGAATGTACGCAGGATCATAATATAGAAGGCATTCATCGCCAGCGGCAGAATAAGTGCCCATAACGTATCTTTCAAACCGAGCAGCTGGGATACGACCATATAGGTTGGAATCATCCCGCCGTTGAACAGCATGGTAAGAATTGCAAAGATGGAGAAAAATCTCCGATATCTGAAGCTCTTGCGGGAAACCGCATACGCATACAGCGACATGAGAATCAGACTGATGATGGTACCAAGTACCGTCACCAGGATGGTAACTCCATACGCCCGCAGTAGCGTGTCCCCACTCTGCCAGACAAACTGATATGCCGCGAGACTCCATTCTGCCGGAATCAGACGATACCCATCACGGGCCAGTGCTTTCTCGTCTGTAAACGAGATGATGACTACAAATATAAAAGGAAATACACAGATCAGAGCGAATAGACCTGCGATGATGTTCATGATCACGTTCCAGCCGTTGGATACGTGGTGGAAGTCGCGTTTTTTAACAAGCCCTGCTTGAGCCATAGTGGTTCACTCCTTTCCCTGTCCTAGAATAGGCTGCTGTCTTTATCTACTTTGCGAACAACATAGTTGGAGATAATAACAAGCACAAAGCCCACCACGGATTGATACAATCCCGCTGCTGTACTCATGCCGATCTCACCACTAGTTTTCAAACCTCGATATACATACGTATCAATAACATTGGTCACGGAATAAAGCGTACCCGAATCCCTTGGCACCTGATAGAAGAGTCCAAAGTCGGCATAGAAAATGCGGCCTACGGCCAGCAAGGTCATAATCGTGATGATGGGCGACAGCAACGGAATCGTAATATTGCGAATCTGCTGCCATTTGCTTGCTCCATCAATCATGGCTGCTTCATACAGTGATTTATCAATCCCCAGTATGGAAGCCAGATAGACAACGCTGCTATAACCTATGGTTTTCCATAGCGCTACGAATACCAGAATATACGGCCAATATTTCGCCTCGGAGTACCATTGAATTGGTTCCATCCCAAACCAGCCGATAATCTGATTCAACATCCCGCGGTCCATGCTCAAGAAGCTGAATGCGAAGTAACCAACGATAACCCAGGATAGAAAATACGGCAGAAACATGCCGGTTTGATACAGTTTGGCGAGTCGTTTATTCACTAGTTCCGAGAGCAGGATTGCCAATGCCACAGCAAATACCAGTCCGAGGAAGATAATGGCGATGTTATAAAAGAGGGTGTTGCGTGTAATGAGCCATGCGTCACTTGTGCTGAACAGGAATTTGAAATTGTCCCAGCCAACCCATTCACTCTTCATCAGACTTGCCCAGAACCCTTCACGGCTGAATCGGTATTCTTTGAAAGCAGCCACTGTGCCCACAAGTGGTAAGTAGGAGAAGAAGAAGAACCAGATGGCGCCTGGCAGCACCATGAGCAGCATGACTCGGTTTCTAATCAGGTTTTTCAAAAATGTAGTCATTGTGGATATCCTCCTTCAGGCTTGAATGAAAAAGGACCGGACGCGATAAGCAGCCGCCCGATCCTTACGATGTACTGTTACTTGTTTTCCGCTCTCCAGGCATCCAGCTGGCTTTGGGCTTCAGCCATTACTTTCTCCAGTCCGGCTTGATTGAACTTCTCAATCACTTGATCCAGATTGGCTGCCGGGTCCAGTGTACCTGTCATCAGTGCTGCCCAATATTGCTCTTTCACGTTCTGTACCGCTGTCAGTTCGGACGATACATTGCTTGCATCAAAGTTAAAGCTGAGGATCGGGGAATTGACACCTTCAGCGTTAAACTTCTTGAACTCATCCCATTTGTTATCCGGGTCATTGCTGTTCAGATAGAGCAGCATGTTGTTCCCAAGGGAGTATGAAGGCATATCGTAGTTTTTCGATTCAGGCAGATTTTCCATATGTGTGTCATCCACTTTTTTGTAGTGTGTGCCCTCAATACCGGAGTCCACCATATTACGCAGCACAGGATCTGTATTGAGCAGGTTCAGGAATTCCATCGCTTTCTCCGGATATTCCGAGTTGGCCGAGATGGCCATGATGGAACCTTGTACAGATGTATTTGTTATAATTGCTTCACTTGCAGGTGTTGAAACGACTTGATAACCGTAACTTGCAGACCATTGATTGTCCGCGAGCGGCTGAGTCTGTGCACGATCCAGGAACCAGTTGCCCGATGTTGTCAGGTCGTTCGTGGAACCTGTTGTTGCCGCTTCTGCCGATACATAACCAGCCTTGTAGTATTTGTGCATCGTAGTAAGTGCTTCTTTCATTTCAGGTGTTTCCAGTATGTTTACAAGCTTATAGTCTGTTGTATCCAGCTTGATTGCCATTGGCAGATTCTGAATGACATAGTCATAAGGCACGTAAGGAACATAGTTTTTATCCATGGCAAATGGTGTTACACTCGCCTCGTTTTCCTTAATTGTTTTGAGCAGAGGCTCCAGACTGTCTAACGTACGAACGCCAGAGATGTCCAACTTGTATTTATCAACCAGCATTTGGTTAAAGCGCCATACCTCTTGTTGTGGCAACTCTTTGTTGGCTGGAATTCCGTAATTGTGTCCATCTACCTTGGAACCGCTGAGGAATGCAGGATCAATGGTCTTGGTAAGATCCTGACCGTATTCAGCAAGCAGGTCATCCAATTCAAGGAATGCACCTTTTCTAGCATTTTGTACATAATCGAATCCACCAGAAGAAGTGAACAGAATGTCCATTGGCTCACCGGATGCTACGTTAACCTGCATCTTCTGCGGGTAGTCACCCCAGTCAACCATCTTCATCGTTAACGTGGCATTAATTTTCTCTTTGGTATACTTGCTCACTTCTTCCATCACTTTATTGACGTCTTTCTGAGGGGTACCGATGGTATACCAGATCAACTCTACCGCGTCATCTCCAGCTCCCCCGGATTCTGAAGCATCTTTGCTTCCTCCACAGGCACTAAGAACAAGTGTAACGGCCATTAACAATGCAAGAACGAGTGAGAAGCGTTTTCTTTGTTTACTCATTTCTTTGATCCTCCCTTTTCGTGTTCCCTTAGGCTCTACTTACTAACTGCTTTAACCTTATCGAATGAAAGCATTTACAAAAAGAAGATAAACTTAAGTTTTCGAGGTACAAATTAAAGAGAAATCGTCCTTGGGCATCTATTTTGTACCTATTTAAATAAATCGCTTACATGAAAGAGACATGCCGGGTAACGTATGCCATGATTTTCTACCATGCCATTCCTGTTCCCGATATGTCTCTTGGCTCTCTGTCCGCATAGTTGGATCTACCCGTCACCGAATTAACCAAACACCTTGAAATCAGTCGGTGAAATTCCCACATATTTGCGGAACTGTTTATAGAAATACCCTGTCTCCCAATACCCCACATTTCGGGCGATCTCATGTACCTTCAGATTGGAATTGCGTAGTTGCTCCTTCGCACGTTCAATCCGGTATTTGTTGATATATTCGGCAAACGTCTCCCCGGTCTCCTTATGGAACAATTGTCCCAAATACACCGGATGCAAATGATAGTGGGCACCCAATAGCTTCAAGGAGAGCTCTTCTGCGTAGTGTTTGTCGATATGCTGAAGCACTTGGTTTACAATTGGATTTTTCAGATCCTGCAATAGGGATTGGATCGTCTGCGACCCAACCTGCTGAAGCGCCCGCACGAGCTCATCAAAAGTGCCACTGTCCAGTACAAGTTGAAGCCCTTGTTGGTATATGGCAGACTCATCCGAGTGTTTGATGCTCTCCAGTTCCATCTTGAAGCGAATCACAACTTCCAGTGCGGTATTCTGTAACTCCCCAGGTGTAAGCCCATCGCGATGCTGTTCAAAATCCATGCGAATCCGGTCAGCAAGTTGTTCAGTATTGCGGGACAGAATGAGTTTGGCATACTCCCTCCATTCAATAAAAAAGGTCGCCGTTGAATTTCCGCACCTTTCCAGCATGGCATGGTCGATGACTTTAAGGTCGGGATAAATCATCACATACTGGAGTGCTTTTTTGGCCTCCGCATAACTGGTCGGCGCATGGTATAACCCTTTCATCAATCTGCCTGCTCCAATGCGTGCCGCCGGATGGGTTACGGTTATCTCATCAGATAATGCCTGCAAGCCATCCATCAACTTCTGTTCCTCGTCACTCGTACCCTGAATGTTGGCAATAATGACGATGTCTCCATCGATATCATGAAATACGTTCAGATGGCGTCTGTCTCTCAGCATCTCTTCTACACGTTCAAACATGCCAGGTACTTGCCCTTTGTCACGCAGAATGGCCACAGCAACGTCCGGTGCATCCAGCGAAAGGTTCATGAACTGGGCACGTTCTTCAAATTCAGTAGCTGCAATCTGCCCCGTAAGCCATCGATGAAGAATGTTATCTTTCAGAATCTGGATGCCATACGCATCATCGGCTTGAGGTGATACCGTATGATCCAGCTTGGACGCCGTGTTGCTCAGCGTGGATTCCAGTTCCTCTACATTAATCGGTTTGAGCAGATAGTTTTCGATCCCCAATTGCATGCCTTCCTTCAGATATTCGAACTCATTGAAACCACTGAGGATAATGACCTTAAGCTCAGGTTGCACTCGCCTTGCTTCCCGAATCAGATCGAGACCATTCATGAGTGGCATGGATATATCCGTAATCAGAATGTCCACAGGCTGAGAAAAGAGCGCTTGTAACGCTGCTTGCCCATTACCTGCATGACTCACAATTTCCATACCAAATGAAGACCAATCCACAATATCGTATAAACCTTCAATGATGAATGGCTCATCGTCCACAACAAACACCTTGTACATGTTAAACACCTGTCCCTTCTGTATGTGGATAACGCACCCTGATCCGTGTTCCTTCTCCGAGGGTGCTCTCTATGGTGATACCGAACTCTGGCCCATACAGGAAGCGCAATCGACTATGGACACTGCGTAGCCCGAACATCTGACCAGACTCTTCAGGACGTTCCAGTTCTTCAAGGATTTCCGTCAGGCGTGCCGGATCAATGCCTTTGCCATTATCTTTGACTTCCACTTGCACCACATCATCTGTCTCTTCCACAACAATGGATAATCGGTTATCCGAACGTTCTGTCTGAATGCCGTGTACAACATAATTCTCAATGATAGGTTGCAGCGAAAGTTTGACCACAGGGTGTTGATAATATGCAGCATCGATCTGGATCGTATATATGAAAATATCCTTGTAGCGGATTCGGAATAATTCCAGATACAAGCGGCAAGCTTCCATCTCATCCTTGAGCGTATAATTTTTCTTTTGCTGTACCAGGCTCTTGAACAATACGGATAAACTATAGATCATCTCGCCAACATCTCTCGCCCCTTGGGATATCGCCCTCATCCGAATCACTTCAAGCGTATTGTAGAGAAAATGAGGGTTGATGCGCGCCTGCAATGCGACCAGCTCGGTCTCCTTCTGTTTGATCTCGGCCTTGTAGACCCGTTCAATATACAGATTCAGCTCATCCAGCATGTCGTTGAAGCTATGTGAGATCTGCCCCAGTTCATCATCTCGCGGATCGTCGATGCGAGCCGTCAAGTTGCCATATTTCACTTTTTGGGTGAAGCGAATAATTCGACGGGTTCGTTTGGCAAAGTTAATAATGAAAAATGCCGGAACCAGCACGGCAAACAAAATACATACGATACTGATCGAGATAATGGTATTGCGAATCCCCGCATAGGTTTCAGCCATCTCTTCCACCGGAACGGTACCAATGACCACATACCCCTGATCGGCGGAGACAAACTTGTTGACGTACATGTTCTGCTCCTTTTTCATTGAATCCATATCCGTCTGATCAAACAGCGAATCGGCCACATTCACGTAGGGATACTTCTTCCCGTAATAATGATTGTTGGAGTCAAATAAAACTGTCCCTTTCGCCGATAACACCACGATTTCTCCCTTGAGATTACTCTCGTAGTTATCCAGCGCATTACCGATTCCTTCTGAGTCAAAGAAGACAAGAAATTGGCCCAGATTCCGAAGAGTCTGTGTATTGTTAATCGGTACGCGGATGGAGTAGAGCGCAGGGTCCCATTGATTAATCTCTTTGCGAATCCAGAAGTTGGGTGCACTGATATTGGGCGTTTCCATCGCCATCACGTCCGGAATATAGGAATGAGCTACATTGGCGTCCAGCTTGCGGAACTGCTTGTGTTGATTAAAGGTAGACAGATCCTGCTGTTCGGCGCTATACAACATGAGTTGATTAATCTGCGAATTGCGATCCATAATATTTTGAAAATGTTTCAATACATCGGCCGAATAGTCATCCTGATTAGCATAATATCCATTGGTCATGTGCTGAACATATTCAGCGTACGAATGATTCATCAGATAAGTAATGTTAGCGGACAGCGCCTCATTCTGATGCATATCCCTCACCATGTTTTGCACCGATTCATACTGCTGATGAATGTACCGGTCCACATGTTCCATCGCCGCTTTCTGGATCGCCAGTTCCCGGCGAATTGTGGAGTCGGACACCGACAGGAAGATGATATAAGACAATGTAATGATCGTTACAATGGATATCATCGAAAAAATCAGGAGCATTTTCATAAACATATTATTTTTGAAGAAATTATTGTAAACGCTAACAATTTTCAAGTCGCATGTTCCCTCCGATGCTGTTTTCCTGACTTGAATTATACCATCAGGCTTCTGACATTAACTTGTCACCTGCAACTTTTCTTTAGTTTATATCTGTGTTTCTTTAATTTCACCCTATTTAAAAACGCTTTCATCCACTATCGTTAACCATAAGTTTAGCTTTGTGTAAAAGAATACCTTACATTCATTCCACTTGAAGGAGGAACAGCATGACACGCAAACTCAAAGCAAAAGGCATCATACCCAAGGTAACCGCCATGGTCCTGACTACGGCTCTGCTTGGACAAGTTGTTGCATCATCCGTTTATGCCGGAGACACGCTCCCTTACACCGGTGAAAGTGCCAAAGGGGTGAATCAGCCCTATCAACATGGATACACCTCGGCCCAGATTCTGAACTGGACACCGGAAAGTGATATCCATGGCGATTTACTTCGTGCCCATGTTCCCTTGCAGCCCCGTAATGAAGCGTTCGCTGCCACACAGGCTTATCCTGAGCTTAGTCCGGACACCCAGTTATTCACAATGAGTGGCGATTACGGCAATGCATTCTTCGATAGCACACCTTATACCAATGAATTCAGCCAGTATCTATTTAATTATTGGCAATATACAGACTACTACAGCTATTGGCACGGCATGGCCTCTGCGGGAGTACCTGAGGAGCTGTACGATCCGAGTAAAGAGTGGACGGAGAAATACTTCGAGTTTGGCATTTTGAACATTCCGAATCCGGCCTACACCAATGCAGCCCACAAGAACGGCGTTAAGTCCATTGCTAACATCTTTTTCTCGGACAATGACCGTGGCCCACAAACCTATAAACAAATGCTGATCCAGGATGAAAACGGTAATTTTCCTGTGGCCGAGAAATTGGCCGAGATGGCAGAATACTACAACTACGATGGATATTTCTTCAATCAGGAAGAAGTTGCCCGGGGTGTAGCCCCTGAAGATATCGCATCCTACAAGAAATTCATGAAATATCTAAGAGATAAAGGCCTGTACGTTCAGTGGTATGATTCCACCATCAATACAACAGGCAAAATTCAATACCAGAACCAATTCAATGGGCTCAACAGCCCCTTTGTACAAGATTCCGTTCTCGGCAGAGTCTCGGATTCCATCTTCCTGAACTATGTGTGGAACCACAAGATGCTCCGCGACTCCCGTGATCATGCCCTTAGCCTGGGACTGGATCCACTGGAAACCGTATTTGCTGGTGTCGAAGGTGGACATGACAAATTCGGCCGCTGGAAGCAATCCTATGACCTGCGCCATAACCTGGATGAGAACGGTCAACCCATGAACAGCATCGCGACATTAGGTGCCGACTTCACCCACAACGCTCTGGATGAAGAGATGGGCGATGGCAGCACCAATCATCGTGCGGAAGATGATTACCAGTGGATGACCTTTGTACGTGATCGTGCCTGGTGGTCTGGTCCAAATCAAGACCCGACAGATGCACGTCGTAATGCGTCTGCCGATCTGTCGGATGTGTATGCTTCCGGTGCAAATTGGGATGGAATCGCCGCTTATCTTACCGAGCGATCCGTCATCAACGGCTCCAATTTTGCGACCAACTTCAATACGGGCCACGGCCTGAAATATTATGAAGACGGTGCTGTCTCGAACGATAAAGAATGGTCCAATATCAACATTCAGGATATCCCTGTCACTTGGCAATGGTGGATGGATAGTGAAGGCGACAAGCTCAGTGTTGATTTTGACTATGGTCCCTCTTATGAGAAAGGCGCAAGGTACAACTATGACTCCATTGGCGCGTTTAATGGCGGCAGCTCTCTCGTGGTGAACGGCACACTGAACGCGGAGAACTTCCTGCGCCTGTACAAGACCGACCTGTCCGTCAACGGACAATCGAAACTGGAACTGACGTATAACAAACCGTCGACTAGTGACGCTTCCTCCCTGCATGTTGGGTTGATCTTCGAAGATGATCCATTCAACGTGGTCAATGTGGAAGTGCCTCAGTCAGGCCAGCATACTACAGGTTGGAAGACAACTTCGCTGGATTTGAGTGCATATCATGGCAAAACCATTGCCGCTATGGGATTATCCTTCGACCCGAATGGCAAGGAGATTGAGAATTACCAGATGAATATAGGCGAGATCCGTATGTCCGACGGTTCAGCGGCTGTACCGGATGCACCGACCGGATTCCATATTGCCAAAGCACTGACCAACACCGATGAACTGGTTGTTGCATGGGACATGAAGGACTATTCAGAGGTCAAACAATACAATTTATATGAAAATGGCGCCTATGTAGGCGGCGTGTATGATTCCACTTTTTATATCAAATCGCTAAAACAGCCATCTGGTGAACTGTCTATCCGTGCGGTTGGTGCAGATGGTACCGAAAGTGAAGCAACCGTCCTGCCTTACGATCTGAATGCAGCCGTTCAGGATATTGATGTGAAATTCAAAAAGAATGGCGATGCTATTGTAAGCTGGAAAAACCCGAAGAAAGCGAAAGATTCAGGCAAAGATAAAGATAAGAATACGGATAAGGACAAGGATAAAAATAAAGACAAAGGAAAAGGCAACGAGTCTATTCAACTCACACTAGAAACAGAATACACAAAAGAGCCTTTCACCAAGTCGCTTCAGGTCAAAAAAGGAAAACAATCTGCCGTCCTGACCGGACTTCCGACCAACGGTGAGCATTACGTGCTGAACATCGCCATTGGCGGGCAGAACCCGGTAACCCATACCGGACAGCTCGCAGATCTTCAGATTACACCATACGCCAAGGAAAAGGTCACGGTAAAAGATGGAAAGTACACACTTGCCCTCCCGGATCTGGAGGACTGGTACAAGATTTATGTTTATGAAAATGGGGTGGCACGCGAGTTCGGAGTCACTTACGTTTCGCAGAAATTCCCGTATATCATTCGGGGAAGAACAAAGCTGAGTGAACTGACCTTCACGCCAGCGTCCAGCAACAGCTCTTTGAAGCTGTTCATTGAGGATTATGCGGGCAATCAGGCCAGTACGATTTTGAGGTAATACTGCAAGGTATTTTCGTGCACGCCTGCATACCAGTTGAGATAAAAACAGCCCTTCACTTCCAAAAGGAAGTTGAAGGGCTGTTTTTGTTGATCTAACAATAAATATTCTGCCCAACAGCTATTTAACAGCATTCCCGTTAGCATAGTCCTTCGGATAAAATTGAGGATAGATGCTTGCGCAACTGCTTTTTGTCAATTTTATCCACGGCTGTTCTCGGCAAAGTATCCACAATGAACAGTTGAGTCGGCCATTTGTACGGAGTAAGGTGTGGCTCACAAAACGCTCGCACCCGCGTCAGATCCATACTTTCACCATCTTGTAACACGATGAAAGCGACAAGTTCCTCGCCTTCGTCAGGAAGAGGATGTCCAATTACGGCCGCCTCGCTTACCGACTGATGGCTCACAATAACATGCTCCACTTCGGCACAGAACACATTGGAACCGTCCACAATAATCATATCCTTCAAGCGATCAAACACATAAAGGTAACCTTCGGCATCCAGACAACCGACATCCCCAGTTCGAATCCAGCCATCGGACATGGTCTCGGCAGTAGCCTCCAACTGGCGCCAATACCCCAGCATGGTCTGTGCACCTCGAACAACGATTTCTCCAGCCTCGCCCGTAACTGTCTCACTTCCGTCCGTATCTAATATCCGAACTTCAAAGGCCTGCTCACCTTGGGCAGCCAAGTCAGCAGGACGACCTACGGATCGAAGGCGATGGGGATCGCCCATATGCTGAGCAGGAAAAAGGCGGCTTATGGACATTCCACATTCCGCTTGTGAGTAGTTGTTCACAATGATAACTTCAGGAAATTGCGATACGACCTCCTGTAGTGTATCCGGGGAAATAATGGACCCTCCGCAGCCAATAAGCGAAAGACTCTTCAAGTTTCTACTTCCTACGGATGCCTCGCGGGTAAGATCACGTAGCAGTTGGCCTACTATGCTGAGTTGTGTAATCTGATCACGTTCAACGACGTCTATAATGCGGTGTACATCCGCTGGGTATTCATCTAGAAATACAAGACAGCCTCCAGCAGCCATGGTCGCCCACAACTGGAACTGACCCACCAGATGGGATAAGTTGAGCACTAACACACGACGCTTGAGATCATGACCGAAGCCTGCAGAAGGCGTAAGTTGATTCCAAGCAGCCATACCACGATGCGAATGCATGACCCCTTTTGGTCGACCAGTTGTCCCACCCGTATAAATCAGGACTGCCGTATCGTCTACACTTCGTTTGAAATGGTCTTTTGGAGAGAACGCGGGTTCCTGCTGTAAAAGAGCAGCGAGCGAACTGTTATTCGTCCCTTCTTCGTCTGTCGTGAACAGTTTTGGACAATACCCAAGAAGCTTTACCGTGGCAATAGCTACTTTAGCATGTTGGTCATCATGAATAACCATATGGGGTTCTGCATCCTGAAATATCGCAGCGAGTTCAGGCACTGTTAGCATAGGAGAAGGAACGAGTGGTATAGCGCCGATCCCAACTGCTGCATAAAACGCAACAACGAGCTGGGGATCTGGATCACCTAAAAGGGCAATACGATCACCGGCCCGGAGTCCTTCAACATACAGGGTATGACTGAATCTTTCAACCAGACCGTAAAGCTCCCCATAACTCATCGTTTGCCCATGTCTCATTAACGCAGGTTCCTCAGGGTACAGACTTGCTGCAATTGGCAATCGTTCGGATAGAAGCAAGCAATTACCCCCAACATTTAAATTTCCATTTCTCCGTTAAGAAAACTATGGAATAAAAAGAGAGTAGCATATATCTGGATAATAAGTAATCACTATCCCCTATTAAAACCATAAATTCTTCTGATATTACATTTCTCTCAACAGACGATCCTTGCCGTTAACCTACTTGCTAGCTTAATTAGGCAGATCAAATTGGGCTGCTTTCTAAACTGAAATACAACATTTCTGTTTATCATTACGTTTATTTAGGAAACGAGTACCCAGGAGGGGATTGTCATAAAAGTAAAGACAATGCATTTTATTTTCAGTGTTGTAGCGTTATTTTTACTATCAGCTTGCGCAGGTGTTGTTACTGGCTCTAGTCAGCAGAATGAACCAGGTGAACCTTATCGTATGGCGTTGGAGGAGTTAATTTCAACAGATACGGCTCTTAATGAAAACATGGAGTATATCTCATTGGATTTTGATAAAGGAATTTCATTAAAGGATTCTGATAAGAAAAGCATTGACGATTACCTTCACAGCAAATATAACGTAAAAATTTATAACCTAACCTATGAAGAATTGATTGAAGAAGGACTGTCTGAACGGTCTGATAATACGCTAAAAGGGATTTTACTGAAAATTGAAAAGCAGGAGAAGCAATCAGATAATAACATTGCCATAGAGGTCAGTAAGTATCGTGCCAATGAGGGGTCGCTCTCTGCAAAAATAACTTTAACCTATGAGGAAGGTAAATGGAAAGTTGCTACTCATACTCCTACAAGGGAAAGTTAAGGATATAATTTTTTTCCAGTGAGAGTACTAGGAAAAGTTTACTATGACAATTATCGAAGTAGCCCTTTTGGGCTTTTTTTTGTCCGTATTTTCTGGAGTACATCCCCCCTAAAGGTATACCAATAAGGATTGTTAGCATTTTTGCACGATCCCTATTGTCATCCGTTAGTTCTAAACCGCAGTTGATTACGTCGATTCTTTGAGCATTAAGCTAACGTTTCTCGTTAGTATAATGAATTTCAATTATGCGTTTGAATAATTAATCGAGACCACTCCTGGTTAACTACGGAACGAAGGAGTACCCCAAGTACCCGAAGAAGAACTTCGGCTCGTGCTCCTAGTTTGTATCCTCCCATAGTTGAACGGAAAAGAAGTATCTTTATATACTAAAAGTGAGACCTTTACATCTAAAGTAATCTTCATCTCGTTTAACAAAAAGTTCATAACGTCTCTTTAACCATTTAAATAACCTACTCATGATGTTGATGTTTGTAATTATACATGTATGAGCGATCCGTTAGGACGTCCAAATTTTAAAAAAATAATCCCAACCTTTATTTCGCCTGGCACACTATATAATTGTCAGGAATTACAGATGCAACTATGGAGGCAAAAGATGGATTCAATTGGTAAAAACGGAAAAGAAGCAGCGGAAGCAATTCGGAGCTATGTCAAACCGATTTTCGGTTTTGCATTAAACCGGGTCAAGCAGCGGGCCGAGGCGGAGGATCTGGCTCAGGAGATTATGCTGCAGTTGTTGAAATCCTTCTCTGGGGTGCGGGACATTAGAAGCCTTGACGCTTACGTCTGGACGGTTGCTCGATACACTTGGGTGAATTGGTTGAAAAAGCGTGCACACGCTCCCCAAGCGATCGAAATCAACGGCATGTCCGAACTGTCGGCCGCCCCTTCTCGGGAACCGCTTGACCGGTTGCTGGTAACCGAAGCTTACCGCGAGCTCCGCCGAGAAGTCGCGTTTCTGTCCGACATCCATCGCCGGATCGTGGTCATGCATTACTACGACGAGCTTAAAATCGGCGATATCGCGATTGCTCTGAACATTCCTGTCAACACGGTGAAGTGGCATTTGAGCGAGGCCAAAAAGAAGTTACGGAAAGGGATGAAACGTATGCGTGCAACAGGAACTTTAAGTGTCAATCCGGTCAGCATGGGGGAAATGGGCCATTCCGGTTCGGCCGGCAGCCTGGGCGAAACCAACGATTTTCTTGGACGCGCCTTGGCGCAAAATATCGTTTACGCGGCTTATCATAAGGCGCGTACCGTACATCAAATCGCGGAGGAGCTCGGAATGCCGCCGTCTTTGCTGGAAGGCGAAGTCCGGCACCTGGCCGATTACAATTTTCTCATCCAAACCTCTCCCGGCAAATATCAAAGCAATACCATCGTCTGGGACCTCTTCGAGTTAGCCGTAGCTGGTCATCAATTCTGGCAAGATTGCGCCGCCGAAGTGGCCGATGTTCATTTCGACGCAATAATGGAAGTTCGCCGGCAAGTCGAGGATAGCGGAGTTTACGTTCCGGACGGCGACTATAATTTCCTGCTCTGGACCTTGCTGCCCAAGAACATCGAGGAGCAATCTTGGCGGAGCATGCCGGCTGGCGAAAACTTCGATGCGGTCGCACCAATGCGAAAGGACGGAGGTCAATATATTGCCTATGCGGCGTTAAATCGGAGCCACTATGCCGATCCGGGTTTTGATATGAGTAGTTACGTCACCTTCGGTCCGTCGCTCCGCTACGTCGAAGACTCTCCTTTATACTTGTGGCAATTCAATACGTACTGGAGCGACCGCCAGATGGATTGGCGTTTGCTGGAATATCGGAATGTCGAGATTTGTCATGCGTTCCAACAAGGGGAACTGCCCGACAACGAAGAGAACGCTGAGCAATATTCGTTCCTGCTGGAGAAGGGGTACATCCGCAAGACGAAGGAGGGGTACAAGTTCAATGCGGTCTGGATGGACTCTCCGCAAACGTTGGATCGGTTGAACAAAGCAATGCCGGATTTGTCCGCTCTGTATGCGCCTGCTGTCGGCAAGCTCTACGACAAAATGCTCAACCTGTTCCTGCAAAATCAGCCGAAGCATTTGGAGCCGCAGCTTGCTTACATGGTGAGAGGCAACACCGGCGGAGGCCGGCTTGTCGCTTATATTTTGAAGCATTTGATCGATAACGGGAAGTTAAAACCGCCGTTGCCGCACCAGCAGAAGACGATTTCAACCTGGATGGGGCCGGTCAAGTAAGTCAGTTCGGAAATGTATACGAAGAATAGCCGTTCCCGGATGGTGGCCGTTTTTACACAAAACTCTGTCTGTCCAACGAAGTGATTAGGACATCGCTATTTCACACGGCCCCCTCCTGAACGTATGGAAATGATTAAACGTAAAATACGTTTCTTCAGTTCAACTTATATAGCAAAAAGGCGAGTCTCCATTAATCGGAGGACTCGTCTTTTTGGCTTTATTAAAAATATTTAAGAAGTGCCTTTTTGCTTACTCGCCTGCATCTGCTGGGCAAATCGCATCATCTCTTCGAACTCTTCCTCGGATACGGCGTCTCCATCGGTGCTTATGTCTTGTACAATCGGAATTTCGGGCTTGGCTTTGGTTCCTTTGCCGTATGTACGGGTACGGGTTCCAGCTGCACCAGCAGCCTGTTTGCCTTTGACCTTGGCCTGATCACGAATATATTGAACAGCTTTCTCGTAAGAGTTCACCTGCTTGAGCAACATGTTGGAGGCGATCGCCTCAACGAAGTTACGGTTAATCCGCTGCTCGCCGCCGGATACAAGCAATGCCATCAAATAATGAATCAATACATTGATGACTTCACCAGGCAACTTGTAGCTCAGATCAATTTTCTCAAATATATCGATCAGATTGTCTGGTACTGCACCCGGGAAAAATGTCTGCAACAGACGTGTGTATGGCTCATTACGCAACATCATATTGTATTGATGAATATCACACTTGGTCATAAATTGCGGAGGTACTTCGACGTAATATTCCATCTGCACTCCATGCTCAACAGGTGGTTCACCGGAGTCTTCTTTCCGCTCTGGCTCCTCCATATGCTGTCTCAGCGCCACGACCTTGGCCGCCTGTACGGTCTGTTGCTCATGACGCTTCTTCGTCTGCCTGAACTGCATGCTCGCCTTATGCTGGAGATCATCCAAAATCAGCTGGCCCTGCGGACTGAAGATATCATCTTCGTCCAGCAGTCGGCATACATCCTGCACACTGAGGTTGAACTTGTTCACTACATAATTTACAATGCCTAGTTGTTCATGGTCGAACCGCAG
The DNA here is from genome assembly GCF_037979415.1 of Paenibacillus sp. FSL H7-0940. Lineage (NCBI taxonomy): Bacteria > Bacillati > Bacillota > Bacilli > Caryophanales > Paenibacillaceae > Paenibacillus > Paenibacillus sp. FSL H7-0940. Next base: position 6,963,216 of record NZ_CP150280.1, on the reverse strand, counting down.
CTGTTCTACATGACGGCGATTGACGGACTCCCGCGGGAAACGCAAAATAATGTCGGCATAGTTCAAACTATTTTCTTCCGCTGCATCATTCGTGCCTGTCCGTTGGGCCGTAGTTGATACTTCCGACAATGCTTGCTCCAACTCGTAATCAATTACATGGGTATTCAATTCAAATATATCGTAAAAGGGAACGGAAATATTCTCTTTATTGGCTGCCGGATAAGGTGCGTCCCCATTTTCCACTGCCGAGAAACCGGAACGCAGGGAAAGAACTGCGAATTTACCAATCTTGTCACGAAGCAGCAGTGTCAAATGCTGTGTCCGGAAAAACTCTGCCGGAGAGAGCGGCGGTTGCAGCTCATATTCGTAGATGTAATCATCATTTTCCGGTATATATAGACGTGATGTCTGAAGTAGCCCCACTGCCTCAAGCTTGGATGTCTGCTCTAACAAATATTTGCGCCCTTTCTCACTTGGCTCCAAGCCAAGCGTCATGAACAGCCTCCGTTGCTGTTCAAGCGGCGAATAACCGACCTGTTCACCGGGAAGATGCTGAAACAACAGCCGATACAAGCCAACCGCAAAAGCACCTACCATGGGCTGATATGCTCCTGTAAGCATACGGTCATCCAGGGCGCTAAGTCCAAACTCCCTGTATACGCAGTAGCGATGATGTTCAGTATAATGGTGCAGATTCTTCATGCGCATAGCCTGATCTCCTTCTCCCCAAAAGTATGTTTATCTATTCTATCATAAATGTCTGATCCTCAAATGCTCAAAAACAGGTAAAAAGATGGCCTGTTCTCGTTCCGTTTCGTCCTAGGTCGACATCATTCACGTTTTCGCCGAATTCAGCAAATTTCTAAAATAAAATGTCGAGAGCCGCTAGAATACTATAAAAGCTGTAGCCGCAGAATACAAGGGAATATCTAAAGAGAATGTTCTCCAGATGTATATGAAGTACAAGTGTACAATAATCCTTATAATATAAATGAATAGCAAAAAAGCCTTCCCTTTGTACTCGTAAGCGTTTACGACAAAGACAAGACTTTCACGCGATTACAGTGGCATGTGTTGCCTCTTTCCAACAATCTAAAACATTCTGTACCCACCCAAACGCAACTTCTGGATCGTCCAGCCACTGATTATCGCACCAGCCAGTCCAGCGATGCCCGTCATATAGTCTACAAGCTGGAAAGAACCCAGATGTGACATCAGAGATGACGACTGATCCCATAGAGAGTACACAACAATAGGCAGAATTACAATAATGAACAGATAGGAAGGAAACCAGGTTGTCTTCATCAGCATGTTCAGAATGAAACCGATACCAAACATCATAACGAAAAATAATACCATCAATACTAACACAGGTATAAATTGCATCGGGCGACATTCACCTCTTCTTTCACACATTCAGGTTTCACTTCTGGATAGTAGTTAGTGTACCGCAAAAAATGTGGCGAAGCAACGAACTTTCTGGACAAATTTCCCTATATTTATACTCTGTTCATTTGCCCTTCTGCTTCATGTTGGGATACAATGTAAACGATAAAGCAATCACCCGTCCCTTATAGTGCGTGTTCAAAAAGACTGGTTTTCAGTACCGAGAAGATGGAATGAAGTTAGAAATGGAGTAGCGGAGCGTAGATAGAGCTACGTGAGCAGCTACAATGTTTCCTAAGGAAACATACTTCGTAAGCCTCCCACTTATTTCGGCTGAATGCCATATTCGATGCTGATGATGCCACCAGGCATGATTCGTAATCAAAAGCGGACTTTTTGAACAACCTCTTATAGGGATTTGGAAATATACCTTGCAGGAGGAACACAACCAATGAACGAAGCCGCATCAACACTGGAGGGCTGGTATGCCCTGCATGATTTTCGCTCGATTAACTGGGCCGCCTGGAAAGCAGCAGATGATGAAGAACGCGCTGTAGCACTGGACGAGCTTCAGGAATTCTGGAAAGAATGGAAAGAAGTCGAGGATTCATCCAAAGGAAGTACCGTTGTATATACGGTTGTAGGTCAAAAAGCAGACCTCGTCATGATGCACCTTCGTGAAACGCTGGAAGATCTGAAGGCTGTTGAGAACGCGTTTAACAAAACGATGTTTGCTCAATACACAACTAAGTCGTATTCCTACGTCAGTGTAGTGGAACTGAGCAATTATCTTGGCAAAGAAGGCGAAGACCCGATGCAGAATCCGGATATTATCGCCCGTCTGAAACCTGTTCTGCCACAACGACAATACATCTGCTTCTATCCAATGAACAAAAAACGTGAGCTGAATGACAACTGGTACATGCTGTCCATGGACGAGCGTCGCACCATGATGCGTAGTCACGGCATGATTGGCCGCAGCTATGCGGGTAAAGTAAAACAGATCATTACCGGCTCTGTCGGTTTCGACGATTGGGAATGGGGCGTTACGCTATTTGCGGATGACGCACTTCAGTTCAAAAAACTCGTCTATGAGATGCGTTTCGATGAAGTTAGCGCCCGTTATGGCGAATTCGGTTCGTTCTATGTGGGAAGTCTGTTGAACGAAGGAACACTGGAAGACATGCTTAAGCTGTAGAAATAGCACAAAGCACAATAAAGCACCGCGACATCTCCTGTAAAGGATATTGTCAGCGGTGCTTTATTATCTATCTATATTCTACTACCTCAAGCTTGATTTAGATCTATATTGTTTGAACTATTTATTTACACAAAAACGGAAAGGACAGAAAAAACCTGAAAAAGCGAAGCGTTCGCCTTTATCTCCGGATTTCCCTTTAACAAAAGGGAATCAAAAAAATCTGGGGATAACAGCGATTGGAAGGTTATGTCTCTAATCCTCGTCCTCATCATCTACCGCTTTCAGCGATTCGAGGAATTCGGCTGTGGCCCGGTCACGGTCACGCCCCTTCTCTTTAAGACGCTCAATCGCGGGCAAAATGAGAATATCCACTTCTTTCTGCACAATGTAGGCCAGATCATATTGATCCTGTTCCTCGAGATAACCACCGACCTGCATCAGGGCGTTGTATCGATCCAGCTCTTCACGTGTTAATAGTCCCCGGACCTGAACACTGCAATGTCTCATCCAAAAAACCGCCCTTTCTTCAGGACTAGCGGAATACCACCAATGATGAACAGATAACGCAGATCAACCAGTTTCTTCAACTGAGCCGCTTTCCAGCCCTTGTATTTCTTGCCGCCTACAACGGCAATGGCTTCACCTTTACCCAATGAAGCAACCGTGCCTTTGCTCGTAAATACAAAAGGTTGTGGCTGTTTCTTGCGAATAGATGCCACGACGTTCTTGGCGCAGTTCACACCCTGCTGCATCGCAATCTGGGCTGTTGGTGGATAAGGCCGTCCTTCCGCGTTGAAGACAAGTGAATTATCACCAATGACATAGACATGCTCATGACCTGGAGCACGCAAGTAGTCGTCTACTTTCACACGTCCTCGCATCACTTCAAGACCTGCCTGTTCAAGCAGTGAGTTACCACGAATACCGCCGGTCCATACGACTGTAGCCGCATCGAGCTTTTCACCTTCACCCACAATAACCCCGTCCGGGAGACATTGCTTGATTGGAACACCAATTTTGAAAGTAACGCCCTTCTTCTTGAGCACATTCATCGCATGTTCTACCAGTTCCGGGTCAAATCCAGGCAAGGCCGAAGGCGCTGCCTCTACATTATAGATATGCACATGTTTCGGATTCACGTCGAACTCCTTGCACAGCTGTGGAATACGATCTGCAAGTTCAGCTACGAATTCAACACCACTGAAACCCGCTCCACCTACGACAAACCGAATACGATTTCGTTTGTTATCGTTTTTGTACATCGCAAATTGATATTCGATGTGTTCTCGAATCAATCTGACCGAGTTAATGCTGCGGATTGTCATGGCGTGATCGAGCATCCCCGGAATACCGAAGGTCTCAGGCTCACCGCCTAGTCCAATAATCAGATAATCATAGGATAACGTGCCGTCCTCCAGAATAATCTTCCGATCCTGCAGACGAATCTCCTTCACGGACGACTTGACCAGATCAATCTTGAACTCATCAATCAGCTTGGAAATGGGCACTCTTGCATGCTCAATGCTATCCGTGCCGGCTGCCGGCATATGTAGATGTGTAGTAATATAATGATAATCATGCCGATTCACCAGTGTGACGTCGGCCTCGTTATAGTTCAATTCCTTCTGCAGCCGCTGGGCTGTCAGAATCCCGCCATAGCCCGCGCCGAGGATGACGATTTTGGGAATACTGCTCATGTCTATACCCCTTCCGGTTTCACTTGCATCAGCCCGATCTTGGGTGAGATGCAAAATGCACATACTTACAAATATTGATGAGGTCTTGCCCATTATGACGACAAATGTTAACTTCGCGAATTTATTTAAACGTTTGCATCAATTTCATAACTCACTAAAAATGGATTTTATGAAACTAGATATCGACGTATCGAACCGTTTTGATCTATATCTAGACTTGATTGAAGCAACTAAAGGGTTTATGAAATTGATACGTTTGCACGCAAGTTATCGTTTCAAGTTGTGAAATTAACCACAAGATTCTACAAAACACGGGATCTGTCTTCATATTACATATTGACTCTAAATTAGACAAAAAAACACATAGTACAGGTCAAGGATATCTGTATTTCTAGTAAAGATCAAGGTTTTTTTTGTTATTTTTCATAACCTTTCATTTCCAATTTCATCCTATTCTCATCTGATCTTCATCAATTGTTCCCAGTTTCGTGACGCCGCTAACTTTGCAACCCTGAATACACCGTTTATAATAGGAAAGACAGTTCAGCACCCATGCCGGTTACGATACGTAGCCTGCACATTCTTTCTGTTAACTACCTATTAAAATATGAAAGGTGTTGTTGATTCTTGACTGCACAAAATTCCAGTCATGATATGACTGATTTACTTATTATCGGTGGAGGCCCTGCGGGTCTGTTCGCTGCGTTTTATGGTGGGATGCGTCAGGCATCCGTTACACTGGTTGAAAGTATGCCACAGCTTGGTGGACAACTTGCCGCTCTTTACCCGGAGAAATACATCTATGATGTAGCCGGATTCCCGAAAGTAACAGCTCAGGAACTGGTGAATAACCTGGTTGAGCAAATGAATCATTTTAACCCGAACATCCGCCTTGAAGAAAAGGTTGTATCGGTGGAGAAAAAGGATGAGCAACATTTCGTCGTGAAGACGGATGAGAATGAATATCATGCCAAAGCCGTCATTATTACAGCTGGTGTAGGTGCATTCGAACCACGTCGCCTGGAGCTTGAAGGTGCTGCCAAGTTCGAGAAGAGCAACCTGCACTACTTCATCAGTGATCTGAATGCCTTCGCTGGCAAAAAGGTACTGATCAGTGGCGGCGGTGACTCCGCGGTAGACTGGGCACTCATGCTGGAGCCTATCGCTGAGCAAGTGACACTGATCCATCGCCGGGACAAGTTCCGTGCACATGAGCACAGTGTCGAAAACCTGATGAATTCCAAGGTGAATGTCGTTACACCGACCGAAATCACGGAACTTCATGGGGATGACATGATTACCAAGGTAACCCTTTCTCATGTGAAAACCAAAGAAACTCAGGAAATCGAAGTAGATGACGTGATCGTTAACTTCGGATTTGTCTCTTCTCTCGGACCGATTGCCGAGTGGGGTATCGAAATTGACAGCAACTCCATCGTTGTTGATTCCCGCATGGAAACATCCATTCCAGGAATCTTCGCTGCCGGAGATATCACAACATATCCGGGTAAACTGAAGCTGATCGCTGTCGGATTCGGCGAAGCTCCAACAGCCGTCAACAATGCGAAGGTATACTTCGATCCGGATGCCAAATTGTCCCCAGGACACAGCAGTAACATGAAACGCTAGTTTTGCTGAAATAACATATATTGATACAAAAAAGGGTATCTTACTCCTGAGTGAATCCATATCAGGAGGGATACCCTTGTCTTATATATGCCCGCTGTGTAACGGTCTGGTTGTACCGGAGCAGGCTTGCCCCCACTGCCTTCAGGGACTGTTAGAATGCGGCAAATTGGATGATTACACCGGACCATACAGCCCCTACGTATTCCAAACTTCCTCTGACACGGCAGACGAAGTCGAAAACGTTTGCAATCATGTGATGTACTGTCACCATTGTCAGACGAGCACGCCATGGCCAGTCTCACTATGGGACTTGTCCGGAAACCTGTAACATTGCCTGCAATGAGGATCTCTAGTGAAGAATGGCAGATACGTCGGTACCCAGTTTGCGCTTATGGATTTCTGCCAACAGCAGTGCGATGAAATCTCGTTCGAGATTCAACTCAATCGCTTTATGGTAGGAATCCAACAACATCTCATCGGATAACATAGCCATTTCCCGCCACAACCTTTCCTTTTTTTTCCTCAAAACTATCATATCAGAGATTCATATAGAGAACAAGCGTTCTTGTTATCCACAACGATATGTGGAAATCCTGTGCATAGTTTGTTGATAAATGGAAAAAATATAGAGTAATCAACGTGTATAGTGTGGACAATATTTATGCACAGGGAGTTTGTACTACTGTCAGAACGTTTATCAGCGTATTTTTTTTGGAATAAATTCATAGTTTCAAGACTTGTTGCGAGTAAATTACCCGGTAATGTAAAATTTCAAACGGTTTTCATACCGTTTTCTTTTATATATTATCGGTTTTTCTTGAATTTTCTTGAGTTTTCCCATTCATTTTCTATTGGGGTCTGGTATTCACTTCCAGAATCCAGATCTTGCCTGAATAATCCAGTCCATAATCAAATCCAAGCTGACCTACACCAGGAAACTGACTTTCCATAATGTACGTACATGTCAGTGTAAGTGAACGCATCTCCCGGCGTTTGTGCCGACCGGATATATGTGGCAGGGATAAACCAAGAGCTCGCCTTCCTGATAACATGGTGCCACCCTTGCTCAGATTCGTCACACAGAGTCCGGGACGAGCGAGTCGTCCTACTAAGGAACGGAATACCCAGCCTCGTTGGGTTTTGACAACTTTGACTCTGTAATCAACAGGTCTCCCTTGAATTGTTGCCAGATGAATGCCTTGCTGGATCAAGTACTTGCGTCTAGCCTTTACACGCACCAGAGAGCGATACATCTGGCTGAAACTGGCGAAAGAACGGGTTGTTTTCATATGGGTGTATCGATAAGCCCCACCGCTAGCCGATACCCGGATGACACCGTAACCTCCGCCTCCTACAATAGGTTTGACATACACCATTCCATAACGACTGAGCATTTGCAGCAGATTACCCGAGTTGAATGCCTTGGTCTGTGGGATATGGACAGCAGCTACCGGGTATTTCATCAGAGCCGCTGTCTTCCGCCATTTGCTTGCAAGTTGTCTCGACATGGGTTGATCTCCTTCCTTGAAACAATAGTCCTTCCTTATACATACTCAACAGAAGCCTTGCTTTCTTGGATGTCTGTCCACGGCAAAGGCCCCTTTTCCATGTAACCTGTCCCAGGGTGATGGCGGAAACGGGAACACGCGCCCGGTTTGCTTTTCAAACAAGTCAATCTGTCGTATGCTACTAAGGAATGGCTTGGAAGGGCTTAAATATGAGGATCTAAGGAGCGTTAAGAACAAATGGAAGCATTTTTCAAATCACTTTATGGCGTAGCCTATTTTGCAATGTCGATCGTTCTCGTAGCTGTTACGGTACTTCTCTTTGTCACAGGTATTCGACTGTTTATGCAAAAGCGTAATCGCGGCTTTGCCGTGAGTTGTCTTATATTTGCCTGTTTCATCGTCTTTATCATTGTTGTTATGTTAACTACGCCCTTCTCTGCCACACCGCCGGGTTCACCGGAAGCCATGGCTGCCCTTCTTCACTTCGGGTAGTTGAACCTCTGTAGAAGGAGATGCTTATGACACGTACTAATGAAACCTTAGGAATTATTGATATCGGCTCGAACTCCATTCGTCTAGTTATCTATGAACTGGATCAGGACGAAGCCTATCGCATCATTCATGAAGACAAATACGCCGCTCGTCTGAGCAGCGTTGTTGAGTCCGATGGAACCATTCTGCGCCATTCTCTGGATAAAGCCATCACCATCTTGAGTCAATTCAAAGCGACCTGTGAAGCGTACCAGACCAAACTGATTCGCGCAGCAGCTACCGCAGCTATTCGTAATGCAAGCAATGTCCTGGAGATTATCGAATGGCTGGAGACAGAGACGGGGCTTACCATTGAATGTGTATCGGGAGATCGGGAGGCCTATTATGGGTTCCTTGGTGTCACTCAATCCATTGATCTGGCAGACGGTTACGTCGTGGATATTGGAGGCGGCAGCACAGAGATCACGGTCTTTCGGGATCGGAAAAGGTTACATAGCATCTCCCTCCCTATTGGTGCAGTGAATTCACATGCCCGTTACGGGGGCGAAGATCAGTGGACTGAGGAGAATGCAAATGCATTATGCAACGAAGTCACTGAGGCTCTCCGCGGACAGGATTGGATTCGTGAGCATCCTGGTCTGCCACTCATCGGACTTGGCGGCACAATGCGTACACTCGCTAAAGTGGAACAGAAGCGTACCCAGTATTCTTTGCCTGTCAGCCATCATTATGAGATCAGTGAGGAAGCGATGGAGAATATCGCTCGCTCCTTACCACATCTCACCTCGGCACAGCGCAAAAAGGTACCTGGGCTCGCCAAAGATCGCGCTGACATCATTGTGCCCGGCGTACTGATCCTACGAACTGTCTTCCAGATAATACAGGGAGATCGTTATGTGGTTAGTGGCGCGGGTCTACGAGACGGGTTGTTGCGTGATTACATGGCTGGAGGTCAGCCGGTCGTTCCGGACGCGCTGAAAGACAGTATCCGCAACTTTATCCATTTTGGTCCGCCTATTCCAGAGAAACGTCTGCAACGGATTCATCAGGATACGGTTACCCTGTATACGGCATTACAAGGTACCCCTCCTGATCAAGCAGATGCCCGAATCCTGTATGCAGCCTCCATGCTGCACATGGCAGGTAAACAGATTAACTATTTCCGTTATACACAGCACTCGGCCTATTGGATTATGAATTCGAGCATTTATGGACTTTCTCATCGGGAGACCATTCTAAGTGCCAGTGCAGCTGATTATCATCCCAAAAAAAGAACGCCCCAGCTGCTGAATAAGCACCGGGACATTCTGAAAAACTCGGATGAGCGGCATGCTCATCGTTTAGGCTCTCTGCTGCGCGTAGCCGAAGCCATCAATCGATCCGAAAGCATCGCTGCGATCAAAGCAACAAAAGAAAACGACTCGCTGCAGGTGCAATTCACCTGTACAGCTGAGCCGTTACTGGAACTAGATGGCCTGGAAGAGGCCGTCAAGGATCTGAAGGAAGCCTGGGGAGTTACGTTAACGCACTCCATTCAGCAGGCTTCCAAGGGATAATACCCATGGCCTCCGTCTGACTTCTCAGCGGGGGCTTTTCATTTTCTACAAATACATAATTGCCACCAGGCATAAGTTGTCTCGCTTTGACATTATCCATAAGGGACAGATTAAGGATATCCACTAGCATCTTTTTCAGCTCGGGATCAAATACGGGACACATCAGTTCAATTCTTCGATTCAGGTTACGTGTCATCCAGTCTGCACTGGAGATGAATACATCGGGGTTGCCGCTATTTTCAAAATAAAACAACCGTGAATGCTCCAGAAAACGATCCACAATGCTAATGACCCGAATATTCTCACTGAGCCCCTCTACCCCCGGACGCAGACAACATACACCACGCACAATCAGATCGATCTGCACGCCGGCTTGAGAAGCCTCGTACAATTCATCAATCATTTCCTGATGGGATAAGGAGTTGATCTTGGCAATGATTCTGGAAGGTTTGCCTTTCAGCGCGTGCTCTGTTTCTCTACGAATCAGTGCAAACAACTCATCCTTCATACCATCCGGAGCTACACGGAACGCCTGCAATGCCTTCGGACCGGAGTATCCGGTAATCTCATTGAACAATTCGGATGCATCTTCCCCAATAATTGGATTAGAGGTGAACAGTCCCACGTCCGTATAAACTTTGGCTGTACTCTCATTATAGTTACCGGTTCCTACATGAACATAACGTCTCAGCCCCTGCTGTTCCCTGCGTACAACAAGAATGATTTTGGCATGGGTCTTGAGTCCAACCAGTCCATAAACCACGTGACAACCGGCTTTCTCCAGCTTACGGGCCCAAGCAATGTTGCGCTCTTCATCAAACCGGGCTTTCAGTTCCACCACCACCGTGACCTGCTTACCACTCTCAGCGGCAAGTGCAAGTGCCGGAATAAGGCGTGAATCGCCATTGACCCGATATAAGGTCATCTTGATGGCCAGAACCCTTGGATCTTCTGAAGCCTCCAATATAAAATCAGTGACTGGTTCAAACGATTCGTACGGATGATGCACCAGTACATCGCGTTTGCGCAGCAGCTCAAAATGACTTTCTCTTGGCAGAAACTCAAGTGGGTAGACTGGCTTCACCGGACTGTATTTCAGATGTGAGAAACTTTCCAGACTGTCCACGAATCCCGCCAGAAAACTCAGATCAAGTGGTCCATCAATTTCATATACCGGGTCCTGAATATCAAATTCATCCTGCAATTCCAATAAAGCATCCGGACGAAAATCCTTACAGACTTCCAGTCGTACAGGAGCCCCGCGGCGTCTGCGGCGCAATTCTTTTTCAATAGCCTCAAGCAGATCTTCCGCTTCTTCTTCATTAATAAAGAGATCCGCATTACGGGTCACTCGGAATTCCTGTGCAGCAAGCGAGATATACCCGCTGAAGAGCGTATGGATATGATGTTTGATAAGATCTTCAATCAGTATGAATGTTTTCTTTTTGCTATTCGCCCGAATGGGAGCCTGAACTACCCGCGGCAGATTGGAAGGCACCTGAACAATAGCCATAAATGGCTCGCCCTCTTGCTCCCCTTCCTTCTGTAACATCACGGACAGATAGACAGACTTGTTGTGTACCAGTGGGAACGGACGACTCTGGTCAATCGCCATCGGTGTGAGTACCGGAAAAATAATTTCATGAAAGTACTGGTCCATTGCGCGCTGCTGTGTCACATTAAGATCTGTATATTCCTGAATGTTCACGCCTTTCTTGGCGAGTAGACGAATGAGTTCACGATACGTTTTATACTGTTCGGCGACCATGGTCCCGGTTCGTTTGATCAATCTGCGGTACAATCCCGAAGGCGTGTATCCTGTAAAATCTTTTTGCGTGAATCCGGCCTTGATCTTCTCTTTTGTCTCCGCCACCCTTACACTGACGAACTCGTCCAAATTACTAGCGACAATGCCGAGAAATCTCATGCGTTCCAGCAGAGGGGTTGTTGGATCCTGGGCCTCCTGAAGTACGCGCCGATTAAATTCAACCCAACTCAAATCACGATTAACGTAGTTGCCTGTTTTGACGTCTCTATGCATGTATGGCCTCCGAATGTGTTGCATATCTATTCTTGGTTAGAAGTTCTCATATAATTGTACTATTCGTAATCAACATCAAGCGTCAGCGCAGTGTAAACGCTACGTAAAATTTATGTAAATGATACCTCATGGCCGCAACTTTTTCCATCCCTTTACAAAGGTCAATAGACAGAGTAAAGTGAAGTACAGTGTGATTTGGTCCGGTTGCTTGTTCTCATTCCAAATATAGTTGATTAAAGGAGTATATAATGAAATCCAACAAACCTAGAACGTTACAAAAAAATATAGAGTTTTTCACGGCTGCACTATCCCAATGTATGGTAAGCGCATGGCAGGAAGACCCGGCTGGCGTCTATTGCGAGGTCGGTTGTGGCATTGTGGAGCGGATCAGTGAAGACAGTGTGCGCATCCGAAACAATGACGGAACCAAGAGCCATTATGCACGAGATATCACGATGTTCCAGACTGAAAAATAATTTTTCGTAAATACGTAAAAAAGACTAGCTTTCCGAAACAAGGTGTTGTATACTCTTGCCACAAGGAAAGGAGGTGCGTCAACATTTCTAATGTCATGTTGAACGTGTCCCTTACCCGATCCACTAGCTCAAATTAAAAGAGTCTGGTGGAGGCGCGGGATACGGATCAATGTTTCAAAAAGCGCCACGGGTAGAAAAGCCGTCTTCGGACGGCTTTTTGTTTTCTCATTTTCTGTAGAGAGGTTGATAAAACACCCAAAATATTGGAAATGGACCCTTTAGTAGAGCAAACCAGGATGGCTATAATTAGGATGCAACTCAACCTAAATCCGAGGAGGCATCTTGTAATGTTCAAAAATGTAAGGGGTTTCAAGACATCCATCATGTTGGCTTTTGTTTTGTTATTCACCTCCATCATGTTGCCCGCAGGTCAGCATGCCAGCGCAGCACCAAGTTTCGCCAAAGGAGCCGATATCAGTTGGGTTCCCGGAATGGAAGCCCAAGGCTACAAATGGAAAGATAAAAACGGCGTACAGCGCGACATCATTGATATTTTGAAAAAAGACTATCAAATCAATTCCGTTCGCATTCGGGTATTCGTTAATCCTTCGAATGATTATGGGAACGGTTACATGAATAAGGATCGTGCGGCTGCACTCGCACAACGTGCCAAGAATGCTGGCATGAGTGTGATGCTTACCCTGCACTACAGCGATTCCTGGGCAGACCCTGGTCAGCAAACTAAACCTGCTGCCTGGAAAAACTATACGTTCCAACAGCTCATGGATGCGGTATGGAACCACACTCGTGAAGTTATGACGGCGATGCAAAGCAAAGGCGTTACCCCGGACTGGGTACAGATCGGGAATGAAACAAGCAACGGCATGTTATGGGAAGATGGCAAAGCATCTACCAACATGAAAAACTATGCGTGGTTGGTGAACACAGGCCATAACGCAGTGAAATCCCTGAGCAGCGGCACCAAAACCATTGTGCATCTGGCAGGTGGGGATGATAACGCCCTCTATGTATGGAATATTGGTGGTCTGATTAATAACGGAGCTAACTTTGACATGATTGCCATGTCTCTCTATCCTTCAGCTTCCGGCTGGAACACCGCTGTGACAAATACGGTAAACAACGCCAAGGATATGATCAACCGTTATGGCAAAGAGATCATCATCTCCGAAATTGGCATGGACAATAACCAGGCTGCAGCTGGCAAAAGTTTTGTTGCCGCGATGAAAAACCAAATCCGCAATCTGCCAAATGGCAAAGGTAAAGGTGTATTCTACTGGGAGCCTCAGGCTACACCAGGATACAACAGTGGATATGGTAAGGGTGCTTGGCAGTCGAATATGATGCCAACTGTTGTCATGGAAGGATTTATTGACTAGGTACGTTGGGTAGAAGTGCGGGCTTTGGGGGGCAGCGTGGTGGCGTTCCGGTGGCGGATCGTTCTTATGATCGCTGTTATCCCCAGATTTTTATGAATTCCCCTTATTGGGGGGAAATCCGGGGATAAAGGCGAACGCTTCGCTTCTTCAGAATCGATTCCGCCCCCTCCACTACGTTGCTGCTCTATGAGGCACTTCTAAAACCGTGTGTAGGCAAATGGTAAGTAGTAAGGTAAAACAAGAGCTTGAGGCGCTGTTCCCGGGGGGATTAGCGCCTTTTTTTACGTTGGAGCGAGTTGTACGGCTGAGGGTTCATATTTGGTGCGTTGGGGGCGCTGCCAGTTTCTGTTCCAGTGCGGATCGTTCTTATGAGCTAGGCTAAATGCAGAATGGTTTTTTCGCTTACATATGAATATAATAAAATAAAATCATGCAGAACATCGGTTAGCTTATTTTAAGAGCGGGGGAATATGGATGAGTTTTTTAAAAGGGTTCGGTCAGTTAGCTGGGGAAGTTACCGGGAAGGTGTTGGGCGGCAGCGTGAGGGTTGTTGGTGAAATCGCGGGAAGCCCCTTTATCAAAGAAATCGGGAACGGCGTAGAAAAAGCTACGATTAATACAGGCAAAACCGTTGGACAACTGGCTAGCGGGACATATGATCTTGCCAGTGGTGCAATTCGAAAAGATGATACCGCCATAGACGCGGGGCTTGCCGATATTGGAGGTGCTGTAACCAATACTGCAAAAGGTGTAGCGATATCAGCCAAGTATGTATATAACAGCGGTAAAGATGTTGTTGTGGGCATGAAAGAGGAAGATAAGGACAGAGTCAAGCTCGGTGCCAAGAATCTTTTAGCTGCTGCTGCGGTAACAACACTCGCTGTCGGTGTCATTGATGCAGTTGATGGTGCTGAAGGTGTAGATACGTAGGGATTTGGATTAGATCACCAATAACACAACAACTGAAGACATACAGCCTAGCAGGGCAACAAAAATATGGAGACAACTAAATGAGATTTTTTCAAGTAAAATCCGTTGTCTCTTCTGAATTAAACACGAGTAGATGAACACCGTTATCACAACAGGCAGATATAAATGAAGATCCGGACCATCCGTGCTCGGTAATAGTTTATTAATATATCCACCTATCGTCTCGTTGACCATCATGAACCCATATATACTACCGATTATTGCTGAAACTGCAAACTGAAATAGTATCTGAACTACAGCATTCTTTACAAAGAATGGATCACGTTTGCGGTAACGGTTATTAACCATCATATATCTGTCGCCTCCTCGTTTTTCTATTACTCTTTTTGGTTACTATTTTTGATTACTACTCCTGTATTTTACCATAACGTTGATCAGCCTTCCTTTTTAGTTTTTATCGACCTATCGCTCCCCCACAAACAAAAAATTGCCCTCTCCACCTCATTGGCAGAAAGGGCATTTATAACGATTAAGATACCTCTGTTCAACTTACCTTAGCGAGTCTCGTAGCACGTATCGATGCGGCAGCGTATACGATAAGCGCTGTCCAGATGAGTGCGAAACCAACAAGCAGAACTGGCGAGACCGTTTCCTTGAACACAAACACACTCAGGATCAGCATGATTGTCGGCCCAATATACTGTACAAAGCCGAGTGTGGACAACGACATTCGAGCAGCCGCCCGTGCAAAGAACAGCAGCGGCAACGCCGTCACCACACCGGAAAGCAGCAGTTC
Source organism: Paenibacillus sp. FSL H7-0940 (assembly GCF_037979415.1). Lineage (NCBI taxonomy): Bacteria > Bacillati > Bacillota > Bacilli > Caryophanales > Paenibacillaceae > Paenibacillus > Paenibacillus sp. FSL H7-0940. The sequence goes on along the minus strand of NZ_CP150280.1, from coordinate 6,948,107 downwards.
GAAGAACATCGGTGCAGGCAACGTCCATGCCGTTGCTTTTCCTACTATGGCTAAGTAGATCCAGTAGCCCAGTGCGACGGGCAGAACTACAGCTGTCTCCGAAAATAAACCCACAGAAGCGTCTTGCTTAATCTTCTTCTTCGCCAGACCGTACAAGCCAAATGACACGGCCAATGAGATCGCAACCCATGGGAAACGTCCGTAGTCAATAGCGATGATAAGCACCGCGACACCAGCGATGGCAATCGCGAGCCATTGTCCACGGTTTGGCTTTTCATGAAGGAAGACAACTGCCAGTAACACGTTCAGCAACGGGTTCAAATAATAGCCCAGACTTGTCTCAACGACATGACCGTTATTAACCGCCCAAATGAAGATAAGCCAGTTAATAGCAATTAGCAGCCCACTCGCGGTGAGGGACAGCAGGGTCGAACGACTGGTCAGAATGCGCTTCATGTCACTCCATCGACGTTGGACGGCAACGAAAATCCCCATAAAGACAAATGACCAGACAACCCGGTGCGATAAAATCTCGCCTGCCGGTACATTTTCAAACAACTTCCAATACAGCGGGAGAACTCCCCACATGATATACGCAATGATCGCGTTGATTAATCCACTATTCATAACTGTATCCCCTCTTACTGCTCTGATATCTCAACGGATTATACGCCTCGATCCTCATTTAAGTAAAGGGGGTAATAGGTCATACAGGAATCCATGCCTAGTTCAAATGAGTTTTTCTTTGAGCAATATTCCCCGCTTAGCGCAACCAAATTATGCTTTGCGCTTTTTCTTTCTTACTCTCATGAAGAAGATAAAGATCGCCGCAAATACGACTACACCTACGATAAACAAATCAATATCTTGCTCAAACATAAACCACATTTTGTGTTCTACGTTCACTTGTTTTTTTGGTGGATATCCTTCCCCGAATAGTTCAGTTGCTTGGTTCAAATGATTCATTTCGATGGTCAAACTGCACGGACTACTACTTAATTCGCCATCCACTTCGCTAAAGTATATTAAGTATTTGTTACCTTCCTTGAAATCAAATCCCCATGTGAAGTTAGTTGCAATAATTAGTTGAGAGTCAACTTCAGTATTCCAACTCCTCTCAACTTCCACTAAAATATATCTAATTTTCTCTTTGGTCCCCATAAATCCCTCTTGCTTCAAGTCTACCTTTACTTGCTTTACTTCACCATATACAGCTCCATCATATATTTCTAACTCTTCTTGGGGGCTTCCCGATTCAACACATGACAAAGCGTTAACATCTTGTGCATTTGAGATAAAGAACACGGTAGATATAAAAAAAATTAACGTGATTATACGAAGCTTCAGTTTTTCCACCTTCTTCTCATAATGTTAATTGGTACATCTTTATTGACCTGTTTAACAGGAAAAATGTTGCATTTTCCTGGCCATTAGGTGAATGAACAAAGAAGCAACCAATCGGACACAATTGTTTGCTCCATTTGTCTTTATTAAGTTATTATTCAAGACTAATCTAAAAGAAATAAAACTAAGATATTTTTCTTACAGCAAACCATAACTCAACAAAATTCAGTCCATCTTTAACTCCAGTAATTTCAAATTCCATTCCGTCGACCTGTTCATATCCTGTAGTAGGAAGCCATTCAGAAAAGAATCGTCTATATAAGGTTTCAATGGTTGCATCGAATTTATCCCATGTAAAGGGATCAGAGGAAAAGATCGCCCACGTATGTGCTGGTATCGTTATACTTGTGTAACCATCGGGTTTACTTGTTTCACCTTTAAATACACCCAACATGTATGGGAAAGTATCTTCCCCAGTTTTTTTGTAGCTACACACAGCATGCACTTTATGATAATTCGAATTCAAAGAGTTTGGTAGATCACCGGCATTTGTAGCAAGTCTTTCAACCTCGCCATTTTCGTGGCTTTGCTTCCATAATTCTGCTGGTGTCTCTACCCCATTTAATTGGAACACTTTCTCTATTCCAAATATTTCAAAGCTTTCTTTTGTTTCGATACGATAGTTCATAGGCTCTTCCCCTTTAATTGAAATAAGGAAGGAAAGCCGAGGATAGGCTTTGAGGGCAGTCCCTTCTTCACGAGCCATCGCTGGATTAACACCATGCAATGATTGAAAAGCTCTTGCGAATGATACCGGTGATTCATACCCATACTTTATGGCAATATCAACAACTCTCCTATCACTATTCTGCAATTCAATTGCAGCGAGAGTCAGCCGTCTTCTTCGTATATATTCCGCAAGTGAAACATTGGTAATGAACGAGAACATTCTCTGAAACTGATATGAAGAACAATAAGCACATTGAGCAATTTCCTTCAACTCGATCTCGCCGACCAAGTTCATTTCAATATAATCCAATGCCCGATTCATCCTCATAAGCCAATCCATCTCATCCCTCCTCTCAACAAAAGTATAGTTTCGTTAGGTTTTCGTATCGCAACTATTTGTGCGCAATTAAGTTTCGTACCCGTCGAAATATATATGTTGTAAATTTTGTGATGAAGTATTTCATATTACCGCGTCATATCCTTTAGCAAACTAAATAAATCTTAAAATCAAAAAGCAGCCGACCCTTTTGATCAACTGCCGAATGGTGTTCATTTCAGTAACGTTTCACTTTCCTCCAACATGAAACACACCAATTACGGTTTCACCATCCTTGTCATACAGTGGAATATCCCATCCGTCTGGTGATCTGCTGTTCTGTATCGCAATAGCTTCTTCAGGTGTTTTTGGTTGCTCGCCATCCATGTCTTTTTTCAGCAGATATCCTTCTGTACCATCCACACCCATAGCCAAGATTAAATCAGGTTCTGTTTCTGGAGAAGACGCATATATGTTAGAACCATATGTCTGTCCATTCTTATTTTTCGGATAAAGAGAAGTGATGTGAATTTGATTCAGCGCATTTTTAAAGTTTGGATATTGGGATAACCCTGAACCACTCGATTCATTCATCATAAAAACCAAAAAGATCAATAGTATAACTCCATTAGAATACATCTTCACAACTGTTCACTCCCTTGTACTTTTGAACTCGCAGCAATTCCAATGAAGAGAAGATGGCTTTCACACAATCAGACTTTCCTCCCAACTTTAGAATAATATAACATAGATTCAAAGGAGTAGTTGGAAGTTGAACGATACTCATCTAACCTATCTAACGTTATTGCAGAACTTCCCTCTTCGATAACATAAAAAAACGGACACCGATCTGTGGAGATCAGCGTCCGTTTGTATGTTCCATATTATCATTTAAAAGTGTTACTTCACTTCGCCAACAACGGTAAAGCGCTCGTTTTTGTGTTGTGGGTTCTCAATCTCATCAACCAAAGCAATCGCATAGTCTGCATAGCTGATGTAGCTGTTGCCTTCGCTATTCACGAGAATAACGTCGTTGCCTGCTTGATATTTGCCGGTGCGTACACCTTCTGGATTAAAGAATCCAGCCGGGCTCAGGAATGTCCATTGAATACCTGAAGATGCTTGCAGATCCTGCAAGTTTTGGCCTTGGTTCGTTGCAGTTGCTTTGTAAGCATCCGGGAATCCCGGGGATTCAAAGACACGCAATGTTTTGGACTCATCTGTGAACAGGCTTCCTGCTCCACCCACCACGATCAGACGAGTGTTTGGTGCATCCTTGAGGATGTTGATCAACGCTTGTCCTACTTCCACATGCAGGTTTTCTTTACCAGCTGGAGCACCAAATGCATTTACAACCACATCGAATGCTTTAAGATCTTCAGCTGTAAGAGCAAATACATCTTTCTCCAGCGTATTCAGGCTTTTATCTTCCAATTTGGATGCATTACGAACGATTGCCGTTACTTTATGCCCTCTGTCTGCTGCTTCTTTCAAAATTACACTTCCTGCTTTGCCTGTTGCACCAATGATTGCAATGTTCATCATGATCTCTCCTTTAAATTATCGATATTGTTTATGTTTGAACTTTATATTGTAACTATAGTTGTTACAACTAAGTTTGTCAACCATGCACAATCAGTACACGCAAAAAAGCCCCTGATATCATGCCCGTGCAAAACGGATACAATTCAGAGGCTATCTATTAAAGGGACTACATACTGCTTATTTAAAACAAGATTGGGAAACCGCTGTACAACTCAGTTTCTTAACAATCCTTATCAGGCACACCCGCATCTTCCTTCGTACGGAAAGAAGATCCACATCCACAAGTGGCTACCGCGTTCGGATTATGGATGGTGAACCCACCCGTCATACCGGACTCTTCAAAATCAATTTCGAGACCATCCAGATACTTCAGGTTTTCCTTCTCAACTACAACCTTCATACTCTGAATATCCATATACAGGTCCTCATCGGACTCTTTATCGTCAAAGCCCATGGCGTACGAAAATCCGGTGCAACCGCCCGGTGCTACGCCAAGACGCAGGAACATACCAGGTGTCTCTTGCTGTGCAAGCATCTCTTTCAATCTGTCAGCAGCCGTTTCGCTGATGTTAATCATGCCAGGTCACTCTCCTTTTCATTAACTCTTCTTTAAATTATACTCCACCCCGTCAAGGGTCTCAAGTCATGTTTGCCTCTTTCCGCGTTCCCCCTGAACTCCTTTTTCTTCCCAGTGTATTGAACCCCCGCGACACGAGGTTTATAATGAATAGGTGGTCGCACTGAAATGTCGATATTTTGCCATGACTTATTCAGGTGACGATCATATATAGAGTTGTAATTTTTTTCACATTTCGAGACTGTCCGCAGTCCCCAATGCATATAGAGTCACAAGACTCACTTTAATGAAAAAATTAGCTTTACGTACGCAGCACACGCTGCACCGGGTAAATAAGAGTTAGTCCATATAAGAAGGCGGCAGTTGACCGCATCTTTTCTATGTAGTTCTGTATACAGATCCTACACACAACTCAAATCCGGTTAAGAACAGGAGGAAACAGTATGTCTACATTGGTAACACCGTTCACAGACAAAAGAATGGCTGAAATCGTTGAGAAAGTGCAGAACGGCGTAAGGCTGAACGTAGAAGACGGCGTATATCTGTATGAAACAGATGATCTGCTAACTTTGGGCCAGCTGGCCAATGAGGCCAACTTGCGGAAAAATGGTAAGAAAGTATATTTCATCGAAAACATGAGTCTTTATTTTACAAACGTATGTGAAGCTCACTGCGCTTTTTGTAATTTCCGTAAAGACCAGAGTGAAGAAGGCTCCTATACATTATCCGGTCAGGAAATGATCGATTATGTAGAACAGCATATTCATCCGGGCGTACGTGAGTTCCATATCGTAGGCGGACATAACAACCATGTTCCTTTTCAATATTATGTCGATTCCCTGCGTGCTTTAAACGAGAAATATCCGGATGTTACACTGAAAGCTTACACAGCAGCCGAGATTGATTTCTTCACTCGCATCAGCGGACTCAGTATCAAGGAAGTTCTGCAGGAGCTGCAAAAAGCAGGTTTGAAAACATTGACTGGTGGCGGCGCTGAGATTCTGTCGGATGAATATCGCAAAAAAATGCGTGTAGACAAAGCGAACGTAGATCGTTATCTTGAGGTGCACCGTACTGCTCATAACCTGGGCATGCGTACCCATACAACGATGCTGTATGGATCGATTGAATCCTATGAGGACCGCGTCAACCACATGGTGCAGATCCGTGAATTGCAAGACGAGACCAACGGATTCATGGTCTTTATCCCACTTTCCATGCAACCAAAAAGTAAAAACGCAAGCATTATGCGTCGTAACTCGGCTTATGAGGATCTCAAAACAATTGCGATCAGCCGTCTGATGCTGGATAACATCGATCATATCAAAGCATACTTCATTAACATCGGTCCACAGCTAGCTCAAGTTGCCCTTGGATTCGGTGCTTCGGATGCACACGGTACGATCGTTCGCGAACGGATTAGTCATGCGGCAGGTGCACTCACACCTGAAGGCCTTACACGTAAAGAGCTCATATGGCTCATTAAAGGTGCAGGACGTATTCCAGTAGAACGTGATACGTTCTACAATGAAATTCAAGTGTACGAATAGGATATAACTCCATTCACAACCAATATTGCACCAGCACCACTCCAGAACGCAGCTTTCATTATAGGGAGACGTTTGAATTCGAGTGGTGCAAACTGCTGATTAATATCTTCAATTTTCAATATCTACTTTTCAATTATTTAAATCATAACAAAAGGAGCAGCTATGTTATTGCATAGCTGCTCCACAGTTTACAGCCCCATTTCAGTGGGACTGATGCAGAAAGGAAGCCGAGTCATGAAAAATTTCGTCATTCTTGGAGGCGGCTATGGCGGCCTCACCATCATCAAGGAACTTCTGGAGGGTAAAATTCCATCCGATACACAAATTATTTTGGTGGACCGCAGCCCCTTTCAGGGATTAAAGACAGAATATTACGCACTCGCAGCAGGAACCGTATCTGATTATGACCTGCGTATCCAATTTCCAGTGAGCGATAAAGTCACTTACCGTTATGGAGAAGTTACTTCGATTGACCTGGAACAGCGTCAGATTGAATTTGAAGGCCAAGACCCGCTCGTGTACGACAAACTTGTCATTGGACTTGGTTGTACAGACCGTTTCCACAACACGCCAGGCGCCGAAGACTACAGCTGTACCATTCAGAGCTTTAGCAAAACACGCGAGACCTACCTGCGCCTCAATGAAGTCAAAGCCTATGGCAATGTGCATATCGTAGGTGGCGGATTAAGTGGTGTCGAGATAGCAGCCGAACTTCGTGAGAGCAGACCGGATCTGAACATCAGCATTTTGGATCGTGGTGAACGTGTATTATCTGCTTTCCCGCAACGTCTATCCGTGTATGTGCATGAATGGTTCAACGAACATCAGGTAGAGACACGCGGGCATATCGCCATTTCACGCGTTGAACCTAATGCCATCTATAACCGGGATGAACAGATTCTAACAGATGCTGTCGTATGGACTGCAGGCATTCAGCCAGTAAAAGTGGTACAGGATCTGGACGTAACCAAAGATCCTCAGGGACGTGTCGTCTTGAATGAATACTACCAAATCCCGGAATATACCGATGTGTATGTCGTTGGTGACTGTGCCAGTGTACCTTATGCACCTAGCGGTCAAGCTGCGGAAGTACAGGGTGAGCAGATCGCCCATATTCAGCATGCCCTCTGGAAAGGCGAAAAGCCCAATCCACATCCACTCAAGCTTCGTGGCACACTGGGTGCACTCGGCAAGAAGTCTGGGTTTGGGCTGATGGGCAAAACGTCCATGATGGGACGTGTACCTCGTATTTTGAAAAGTGGTGTGCTCTGGATGTCCAAGCGCCATCTCGGTTAGTCGAGATCGAGCTCGTCCCAGGCATCGGCTTCGCCAATTTTGGCCAGAATGGCGTTATATAGATCTTCCACTTTGTCCGTAATGACAACTTCGCCATTCACCAGTGCAAATGGAGTCATAGAACATTGGCCGCAGTTGGTGAGGCAGCCGTATTCAATCACGTCATAGTCTGGATTTTCTTCCAGTTGATCCATGACTTCATCTGTGCCAAAATGCATATTATTGGCACAAAATTCAATAATCGGTCTCATATAGGTTCACCTGCTTTGTTTGACCATTTTAATTTGTGGCCATTTGTAATATAATATAGGGGAAAGGAGTTGAAAAAAATGAGCGAAAACGCACAAAGCACCATGTATGATGAAGTAATTGATGTGCTTGACAAACTTCGTCCGTTTCTGCAACGCGATGGCGGTGACGTGGAACTGGTCGACGTGGAAGACGGCATTATTAAGCTGAAACTGGTCGGTGCCTGCGGCAGTTGCCCAAGCTCCACCATTACCTTAAAAGCCGGGATTGAACGTGCCCTTCTCGAAGAAGTTGAGGGTGTACAAGAAGTCGTACAAGTATTCTAATCAATCCTTCACGAAATAAACCTCAAGAGCCTTTCGCTTCGCATGAAGCGGAGGGCTCTTTTTTTGTGTGCATATGCAGAGAGTCCATGTTCACAGTCACCTTGACCCGTTTCCACGTACAATCCTTCAATTCACCTTTTAAGTATCCTCGCGCTGTATGGTCGGACGAATCGGATCAAGTCCTCCAGATACATCCATAATGTTGCCTGTTATAAAATCGGAATGATCAAGGCACAGATACGTAATCACTCGTGCAATATCTTCACCGCTGCCTGGACGCCCTCTTGGTGTTTCCTCGTCGATGATGCCTGCCATTTCATCAATCGTTTTCTCTTTGTTCGCACCACGAATGTCACCTGGACATACCATGTTAACCGTAATTCCATACGGGGCTTCTTCAACCGCGAGTGTCTTTGTAAAAGATACCAGACCCACCTTGGCAGCCGCATATACGGCGCGATGAGGCCAAGATCTCGCTTCTCCAGCATGACTGAAGCCAAAATGGATAATGCGTCCCCATTGCTTGCGTCTCATCTCTGGCAATACACGCTGATCCAGTAACATCGGTCCCAACAGATTTCCCTGCACGAGCATCTGGACCTCAGCTTCAGAATAATCCGCAAATAATCGTCGTTCACGGACAAATGGACCTGCGTTATTCACCAAAATATCAATGCTGCCAAGGTTACCTTCCACCTGCTCAACCAATGAAGAGATATCTTCCACCTTGGATATATCAGCCTGGATGGCAATGCACCGCACACCCTTGGCTATAATCTGAGCCTTTAAAGCCTCAGCTTCTGTTCTGCTGTGTACATAGTTCAGGGCAATATGGCACCCTTGATCTGCCAGACTGAGGGCCGTCATTTTACCAAGACCTTTGGCACTTCCCGTTATGAGGGCAATCTTTCCCTTCACGTTCATCCCCCTCTTCAAAGAGCAGTCACTATCCAGTATAAAAGATTTATCGTCCTCCTACAACTCGCTTATCCACAAGGGATTATCCACCTTTAATTCCAGATATATCTTGATCGAAATCAAACACCTATGGTACTGTCGAGGATATAACCCGAAAGGACCTCTACATGAATATGAAGAACAAAAGATGGATATCATTTCTTACACTTTTAATGTTGAGTTTATTCACAATCTCTAGTGCCTTACAGGTATCAGCGGCAAGTGAGAATGAGCAAGCACCTGATGAGTACGATTGGATTACTGGACCAGCATCTGTCTCTCTGGACGGTAAGGCCACCCTGGAAGTCCCTGAAAGCCATTCCTATCTGGATAAGCCCAATACCCAACGCTCGATACTTAACAGTGATGGAAAGCCTAATGGGAACGAAATCGGAAGCCTAACCAGCAATAGCGAATTCGGCTCGTGGTATGTAGTTTTCGAGTACGTGAAGACAGGTCATATCCATGATGACGATCAAAATTTGAATGCCGAAGAACTGTTAAGCAGTTATATCCGAGGCACAGAAGAAGATAACAGAGAACTTGATCCTGAATATAGAACGTACATAACGGGGTGGGAAATCGAACCGGCATATGACAGTACCAAACACCAGTTGGTTTACTCCCTTGGTTTCAAGAATGCTGATCAGCAAGCCATGGTCAATTACAATGTAAAACTCCTGACACGCGAAGGATACATCACAGCCATTCTGGTTACAGATACGGCCAACTTTCAACAGAGCCGTCAGGCATTCGAGGAAACCGTACTTCATAAGCTTAGCATCAATGCAGGATACACCTATGAGGAGTACAATGCTTCGACTGACAAAACATCCACTATAGGGCTCAACAGTCTTCTGATGGGCGGGATCGGGTACACAGCTTCCCAGAAATTCAGTGCTCTTCTTTTGCTCAAAAAAGGATGGGCTTTGATCCTCGTTGTCGTCCTTGGGTTAATCGGTTGGATCAGATACAAGATCAAAAGCTCACACGGAGAAGAAGAAACACTCTCTCCCTCCGAGAGAACGTACCTGCAAGAAGCAGATGAGCAGCAGTATGCTGATCAGAATGAATTATCCTACTACCGCCAATCTAGGCATCCATCCAACGCGGAGAAACAAGATAAGCCCTAACCCATCCTTTTTTGATCCCCACGTCAGCACAGATTAGGAAACATAAAATAAGCCGTATATCTCTTCTGAAGAGATATACGGCTTATTCTTAATAGCTTCACATCATGTCATACATATCGTGAATTATTCAGTTGCAGGTTCAACTGCACCTTTATAACGTTCTTTGATGAATGTTTTCACTTCTTCGGAGTGCAAAGCAGCAGCCAGCTTCTGAATCGCATCTGCATCCTTGTTGTCCTCACGGGAAACGAGGATGTTTGCGTATGGGTTACCTTGCAAATCTTCGATCAGCAAAGCATCATTCGCCGGATTCAAGTTCGCTTCGAGCGCATAGTTAGCGTTGATGAATACCAGATCCGCTTCATCCAATTGACGAGGCATCATGGCTGCATCCAGCTCAATGATATCCAGGTTCTTCGGATTGGCTGTGATGTCTTGAATCGTAGATGTGATATTTGTGTTGTCTTTCAGCGTAATAATACCTTCCTTCGCGAGCAACAACAGTGCACGTCCACCATTGGATGGGTCATTTGGAATTGCTACTTTTGCGCCGTCTGCCAATTCATCCAAAGACTTAATCTTTTTGGAGTATCCACCAAAAGGTTCAACATGAACAGGTGTTACAGAAACGAGGTTGAATCCACGTTCTTTGTTCTCTGTGTCCAGATAAGGCTGGTGCTGGAAAAAGTTCGCATCCAATTTTTTATCAGCAAGCTGCTGATTGGGTTGTACATAGTCATTGAACGTAACGACTTGCAGACGAATACCTTGTGCTTCCAGTTCAGGCTTGATGCTTTCCAGAATCTCTGCATGTGGTGTAGGTGAAGCTCCAACTTTCAATTCAACCGTGCGTGGTGCACCTGCTGAATTGTCTGCGCCGCTATCGGCGTCCTTGTTGTTTCCACAAGCTGCGAGAACCGCAATCAACATAAGACTAAGTAGAGCAAAAGACCATTTTTTCATGTGTAAAACCCCTTCTCTAATCATTTTTGTCATGTGGTGTCCGCATTATTGCATAACCATCATGTTATCTATGTGTTATTTCCTGGTGAAAAATGTAACCAAGCGATCTCCAGCCATCTGGAGAATTTGCACTAGAATGATCATCGACACTACGGATATGATCATAATTTCATTTTGATAACGGAAGTATCCATAGTTGATTGCCAGTGTTCCCAGACCTCCACCGCCAACCATGCCCGCCATCGCCGTATAGGAGACGAGCGTAACAATGGTGATCGTTATACCAGCAAGCAGTCCAGGCAGTGCCTCAGGCAGTAACACCCGTCTTACAATCTGTCCGGTCGATGCACCCATCGACTGTGCCGCTTCAATGACACCACGATCAACTTCTCGCAACGTCGTCTCCACCAAACGAGCAAAATAAGGAGCTGCTGAAATCACCAAAGGAGGTATAACGCCGAGCACCCCCGTAGCTGTACCGACGAGTATACGAGTGAATGGAATAAGAGCAACAATCAATATGATAAATGGGACTGAGCGCAAAATATTCACAATCAGGGATAGTATAGTGTACACTGCCCGTGACTTCATCGAAGCAGATCGGGCTGTCATGAACAGCAGTACTCCGAGCGGTAAACCTAAGATAACGGTAAACAAGCCTGATACACCCAAAATTTGCAGTGTCTCTATGGAAGCTTTACCAACCTCTTCCCAGCGAACTGTTGAAAAATCCATCTAACGAAGCACCTCCACATCAAGTCCCTCAGCGGTTAATTCTGATATCGTCCGATCAATCGCATTTGAATCACCCTCGAACCGAACGGTCAGCTGCCCATAAGGAACCTGTTTAATCGTAGAGATTGTTCCCTGCAGGATGGCAAAATCCACGCCTGTCTTGCGTACCGTTCTGGACAAAATCGCTTCATATGTTTTGTTACCCAGAAAGGATATCTTCACAAGTTTGGAAGCAGCACCTGCCTGCAATTCAACGCCTGCATTTGCCAGAGCGGTCTCTTCCAGAGCAAGTCCAGCTTCATGGTCACGCATCATGAAGTCCCGCGTAATCGCATGCTGCGGCTTCAGGAACACGTCTGTTACAGGTCCTTGTTCCACAATGCCACCTTGATGAATGACAGCCACCTTGTCACAGATGTTCTGAATGACATGCATCTCATGTGTGATCAGCACAATCGTTAGGTTGTACTTTTCATTAATGTCGAGTAATAACTTCAGGATTGAATTTGTCGTCTGCGGATCAAGTGCCGAAGTAGCCTCATCACAGAGAAGTACATTTGGATCACTTGCAAGTGCTCTCGCAATCCCTACACGTTGTTTCTGGCCGCCCGATAATTGAGCCGGATATTTGCTGCTGTGGTGCTCCAGACCAACCAGTGCAAGCATTTCCTTCACTTTGCGATCAATGGCTTCCTTGGGTGTATTCACAAGCTTTAGTGGAAAAGCTACATTGTCATATACCGTTGCCGAAGATAACAGATTAAAGTGTTGAAAAATCATCCCGATCTTACGTCTCTGTTGCTGCAATTCGGTTTTGCTCAGTTCAGTCAGGTTGATTCCGTCGACCCATACCTCACCCTCCGTAGGCCGTTCCAGCAAATTAATGCAGCGAATCAATGTGCTTTTTCCAGCTCCGGAATGGCCAATCACACCGTAGATTTCACCCTTTTGGATGCTCAAATTCAGCTCGGATAACGCTGTTGTAGATTTTGTTCCTTTGCCGTACGTTTTCGTTAAACCTTTTAATTCAATCAATCGCACTTGCCCCTTTCCAACCACCTACATGTATCTTTACCCGATCTAAAGGAAAACTCCCCTTAAAGTACAAAAAAAGAGCCCTTTGCAGATACAAAGAGGGCTCTTCACGTGAAAGAATATACCTTCTCATCTGCCAAAATCGTGTCTTGCACCATTTTGTAGGAATTAGCACCTAACATCTATAACGAATGATACATGTATCATGTCGTTACAAATCGGTTGCCGGGCTTCATCGGGCCTGTCCCTCCGCCGCTCTCGATAAGAAATATGTTGTTGTAGGATTTTATAAGTTCATGTAGTTTATGCTTTATAATGTGAACGTAACTTTTGAAATATCAATTATATCCGTGTAACATTCGATTGAAACTCAGTATATTCCAAGTATTCCGATTTGTCAAAGGGAATTATTTCTTTTCCATATTTTATTGATATAACTATAAGAGGCTGTTAACGTTTCACAGACCATATCGACGCCCTGACGCATTTCCTGCACATGCTGATTCAGATCCTCCAATTTCACTTTACCTTGCAAGGTCTGATGTAACTGCCACAGGTCATCGTGCATTTCTGAGTTCATGTAGTGAATTTCCATATTACGTCGTTTGCGCAGCTTGCTCATCGGTTCACGATAAGAGTCCTTGATCTGTATTAATAGCAACGCAAGATCATGATGTTCCCTCGCATAGTCGAACTGCCTTAACACAGTAAAATAAGAAAAATGCGCTTTGGTATTTGAAGTATTCAACTGGAATATTTCATTTAATACCGTGCCGACTTTATCCAGAATGGCAAAGCAGCGGATAAAGCCATCTTTGTAGAAATACACATACCGAGCATACTCGGCTTTTTCAGTCGGCGTCATATCATCCGTTGATCCTGCAACGACCTTTTTACGAAAATGAGCAGCAGCGAAACAGCTTTGCTCCAGTTCATCCAGTGAGGAGATGAGTCCCTGAGTCCACACATACAGTTTCCGATAGTCATGCGTGGGATCATGGTCCACATGCATTTGTCGTTGAAATAGCTCAAGCGTATGCGCCATTGCGTCCATCGCTGCCTTCAATTTACCTTCGTTTATACGTGGCTTTTCCCCCAACAACGTTCGCAGCATATCTAACCTCCTCTTTTCCAAATCAACAAGAATTCATCACCGTAAACGTAACACATCATCCATTCCGTGTAATTGCTGCTTGCCATAGGTTGCCCTGATCCCTCTGACATCAAACAAAGTCCACCTGTCCAATGATGTACATCACTGGATGGTGGACTTTCATATTTAAAAACGATTAGCCGGGCGATGTAGCTTGTACACCAGGAAACTCATATACGTTAAGACTCCGAACAATATGGCGATATCCAGCATATGAGCAAGAGCTACGAACATGTATACTTCCGGACGGTTCATTGTCACCATCATGAAAATACCAATGACTACTTGCATCAGAATAAGAACAACGGATACCACACCCAGAGTACGCATTTCCTTGTTGTCCGGATGATTACGGTAAGCGAAATGACCCAGGATTGCGATAACAATCACGAGCGACGCAGCTGCTGCACGGTGAGCAAAAGCAACCGCTACCCCACCCGAAAGCTCAGGAATAATCTGACCGTTACAAAGCGGAAATCCAGAACATCCACCGGCAGAATCCGTGTGACTCACAAATGCACCTGTGTATACCACGAGATATGTGTAAATGGTGGAGAACCAGACCAGATTCCTGAATTTTTTGCTAACCCGAGGGTATTTATTCAGGCGCTCCAATCCGCCATCTTTGGCCTCCTGCCTTATGCCCAGCGCCATCATTAGAGAACTCGCAAAAGCAATCAGTGCAAAACCAAAATGCAGTGCCATGACTGCTGAAGATTGGGAGAAGACAACGGCAAAAGCCCCCATGATTCCCTGGACGATAACAAATACCAGAGTTAAGAAAGAAAACAATTGCAGGTCACGGCGTGACTTGCCAAACCGCAGAAAAGCAACAAACGAGGCAATGGACAACAGTCCAGCCAGTGCACTTACAGCGCGATGGGAATATTCAATGAGTGAAGCCACAGTATGTGCGGGAACGAGTTTTCCGTTACATAAAGGCCATTCTGTTCCACAGCCAAGGCCTGATTCCGTTTTGGTTACGATGCCTCCACCAAAAGTGGCCAGAAACATGACAAGACAGGTTAATACGGTTAACCATTTAAACAAAGTTAAGTGTTTCAATTTTTTCTCACCCGCTGTTGGTTTAAGATGGCGAAGAATATTCTCCGCTTGTTTCGGTACTTTGACACTTATTTCACAACTAAATTCATTATACCGGATAAAATGTTCATTGACGTCGCGCTTTGTGACAAAATGTTAACGTCTGGTGAAATAATGACCCACAGGTCATTTGGGATATGTACAGAAACGTTTCTTACATAGAACGTGTCGAACACACAAACGCCATTTCCCTATTTCAAGAGAAATGGCGTTCTTTTTATTATACCCTTTTACAACATGAACCTGTCATACTTTTATTATCATTTATGAATCGTGTTGTACACCTCAACTGCGCGATCCAGGAACTGCTCAATCTCTTCTCTCGACTTGCGCAGCTTGTTCACATACCGTACGAGTTCGCGGCCATCTGTATACGCCACAAAGCTTGGAATGCCAAGAATATTCTGCTCTTCACTAACGGTTCCAACCTGATCCACGTCGACCTCAACCAAGGTCAGTTCACGTGCATATTTCTCTTCAACCTCAGGCATAAACGGATCGATGTATTTGCAGTCACCACACCAGTCTGCCTTGAATACGGCAATCGTCAAACGTGGGGATTGGATGGCTACATCAAAAGCCGGTTTGGAAGTAATCTGTTCCATTCAGTTCATCTCCCTTTCTGTACCTTGTCTTACCCTAAGTGAAGCAAATTGGCGAGTGGAAGTCAAATAATCAGCGCATACTTAGAATAACCACATGGTCTGTGAAAATAAACCCAGAACATCATGAAAGGATGTCACATCATGACTTCCACCAGAACCGATTCTTCCAGCGAACAACATCACGGGTCCCTTCTGCAGATGGTCCGTTCCATTCCGGGTGCTGCCCGTGAAATCTGGCGTGGCAAACAGGCTGCATGGCAAGCTTCAGCACAGCTTCGTCACCCATTGCGTGACATCGAGTGGGATACCGATACGGCAGCTGCCTTACAGTCTGAGGTGGAGCGCTTGTTACCTACCAGCAACAAATCTTTTACACGCACGGACCAGGTTCAAAACGCACTCGTCTGTGAAGAAGATTGCATCATTCTGGAAGAGATTAAGACACTGACTCAGGAGCACAATCGGAGTAATATCACCCGCACGGCAGCCTATCTGGAATGTTATGAGCAATATCCCGAACTGCATTGGGCACTACTGGCCCATATGGTCTCTCGCAACGGCGGATATCACATGACAGATCTTCAGAGTGACTTAATGCATAATCTACAGAATCAAAGCGATCGCGAGCATATGTATCGGCTGCTGGAGCGGTGCAATGCACTCATTTTCCAGGATGCATATCCACAGCTTCTGCTGTATATGAACAGTCGCCGGATCGGACGTAGCTGTTTCCATCTCTTGTCGCACTTTCACGTATCGGCGTTTATGACGCCGTTTTGGGAACGCTTTTGGCTGGAACGATGCAGTTCACTGCTAAGTGTGGCATTAATTATTAATGAGCAGAACTATATCGAGAGCCGGGTGGTGCAACATCCTTATTTTCAAAAAGAAGTACTTTCCAAACCCGCATTCCATCTGCATAATCTGGCCGGTCTGAATCATATCGTCTTTCCTCTTGGACAGGGAGCAGGACTCGCAGGACGCGTCATTGAACATTTTGGCAAACTAGATGAGCGAATCATGTTTGGTAAAGGGCTATATGCCCTGTTGTTTGGCGTGGAGCAAGTACACACACAAGTGTTGGAGTTCGCACGCTTGGTTCCCCATAGTGGCTCGCGCGCTGAATATTGGCCTGGGCTGTTTACCAATCGTGAAGACGAGGCAGGGGAACATACACTTTATGCTCAGGAGCTAATGGATGAAGAATGGCTTCCAGAAGGGCAACGATTATATAGTCCGGAACTGCTCTCCGTATGGGGGGACACGCCTTATGAACCGATCACCAGACAGGACTGGCTTCAGACTCGGGATTGTCTCGGTTATCTGACGGCACCGCGTCGGCCATGGCTGTTTGAGATGAGTCACGAACACCGGTATGGCATGCTGAAAACAGCACTGGCTCATGATGCCAAGGCCATCACACACTAATGCTAAAAATCATATAGAGCAGGCAAAGACGGATGATGTGATACCCGATGTACCGCTAATCCTCGCTTGCTGGGCTAATGTCGAGTTCAGTCGCTCAACTCTCCTTAACTATACAAAAAGCCCTGTCCGCTTCAATAGCAGACAGAGCTTGTATCGTATTTTCACAAAATATTGGAGCATGGATGATGCTCCTTGCATGTTTAACCTCTTTGCCCAGCTCCACGTTGAAGACGCATAAGTGGACGAAGAATTTTTTGCAGAATACGGGGGTAACCGCCCAGCTCGTCCTTGCGCAGTACACGCAGCACAACCATGAGAACCAGATACACCACCACAACAAGCAAACCAACCACAAGGCAGGTAAGCAAGAAGGATACACGCGCTGGCAGGAACAGTCCAAAGATCGTATTGCCAATCCAGTTCGTTGCAAATCCTACACCTGCTGCAAGCAACACTGTAATGATAAATCCTTTCCAACGATCTCCCATGATGGAGAAATCAACGATTTTACGAAGGACCCGCAGATTCAGGTACGTGATGACCAAGAAGCAGAGGGCCGTTGCAATAATGATGCCGTAAATGCCGAAGATCGGCGCCAGAATCAGACTTGCGATCAGTTTGATCACAACACCTGCTGCGACACTGATCATCGTAATCCGCGGTTTCCCTACCCCTAGTAAAATAGAGTTGGTGGTCATCATCGTAATCTGGAAAATGGTACCGAATGTTAACAAGGCAATGATCGGCGTTCCATCCAGATTGGTAAACAGCAATCCGTTGACCGAATACGCTGCCGCACAAAGTGCAATGACAATCGGCATACCAGTCAGAATCGAAATGCGCAAGGCAAGTGTAACCTGACTTTTCAGATGCGCTTCATCCTTGCGGGCAAATGCTGCCGATATGACAGGCACCAATGATTGACTCAAAGCGATAGCCAGAATCGGAGGAATACCCGCAATACTTTGGGCTTTCGCACCCAGGATCGCAAGTACACCAGTCGCTTCTTCGAGTCCGATCTGGCCACTTAGCAGTGGTACCACAAGGGATGAATCGATGAAGTTAATGGCTGGAACCGCAAGTGAAGACAGCACAATTGGAATAGACAGCTTAAAGATATCACTGTAGATACCTCGCATCGGCAACTGCTCTGCACGCTCGTAATTCAATTGGGCCGCACGGTCGCTACGACGTAGCTTCAAGGTGAAGTACAGCATGACACCGAAGGCACCCACACTTCCTAATACCCCACCAAATGAAGCACCTGCAGCAATCGTCTGGTCATCATAATTCCATTGCAGCATGACATAAGCCACGATAATGGCTGTACCTACACGGGCGAACTGTTCAACAATCTGTGAAATACCACCCGCTGTCATGTTGCCGCGTCCTTGGAAATATCCACGCATCATCGCAATAGCCGGGAAAAGTAGTAACGCTGGAGCCAAGGCGCGAATGGCGCTGACCGACTCCGGTACTTTGGACACATACGTAGCATAATAAGGTGCCGCGAACCACAACAAAGCAGACATGACTACCCCGGCCACAGCGGCAAAGATCAGGGCTGCACGGTAGATCTGTTGGGCTTCACTCGCGCGTCCGAGCGCATAGCGTTCCGATACCATCTTACTAAGTGTACTCGGTATGCCCGCCGTTGCTACAGTTAACAGCATTAAATATACCGTATTGGAGATGGTAAACGATGCGTTACCGATATCGCCGAGGATATGCTCCAGCGGCACCCGTTGAACCAATCCGAGTACTCTTGCGATCAGTGCAGCGGCCGCCAGTATGAGCGTACCCCTAATGAATGTTTCTTTCTTAGACAAACGAATTCCCCTTCTTTCCTCCACACCGGACGTGCATCCCGTTGAAGCTAATCCTGAACGTTTAGGCGAATCTTACCACCCAGATAATAAAGAAAACAATCATGACGATTTGCAAAATAATTTTCATCACAGTACTCGTAAATAGCCCCACAACGGAACCAAATCCAACTTTCGACGCTTTGGAAGGTGAAGACCCTCCGATCAGTTCCCCGATAAATGCACCGATAAATGGTCCCAGCACCAGTCCAAATGCCGGAATGACAAATGGGCCAATGATAACACCAATGGTACTCAGCGTTGTTGATAACTTGGAGCCACCGAACTTCTTCACGCCCCATGCACTGACGACATAATCAGCCACAAACAACACAACAACAATCAGAATCTGAATGATCCAGAACCACACACCAAACGGATCAAAACTGAAGAACCAGCCGTAGACCAGAAACGCGAAGAAAATCGCTACAGCACCAGGCAGTATGGGATATACCGTTCCAGCCATCCCCACTGCAAACAACAGCACAATTAAAATCCAGGCAACGGTTGCGAGCAAAGGTTACTCCCCCTTCAAAATATGTTCACGGATCACTTCGACGATGCCGTCTTCATTGTTACTCGCTACGATCAGATCAGCCGCTTCCTTCACCTGCTCCTGCGCATTACCCATCGCTACACCAAGACCCACGGCCTCAATGACAGCCAGATCATTCAAACTGTCTCCAACAGCAACAACTTCGGACATCTCGATGCCCAGCAGCTTGCAGACTTCGGCTACACCACTGGCTTTGGATACGCCGGCAGGGTTGATCTCAATATTAACGGGTGAGGAGTTGGTCATTTGCAGACCGCCCATTTGTTGCAGTTCCATCATGATCTGGTGACGCACTTCATCCACTTCCGTATTGAAGCCGAATTTCAACCATTCCAGACCTTCAATGTTGTCCGTCCAGCGGTCACGATTGAACAGTTCTTCCACGGAGTATGCCCAGTACCAGCTATTATATTTTTCACCGATTTCCTGCATTCTGCGAATCAATGCCGGGTCCATCAGATGACGCATATGCAGGTCATGCGGGGCTTTCCAGACCTCACTACCATTAACAGTAACCATCGGTGTCTCCAGTCCAAGCTGGACTGCATAAGGCATCGCGTGGAATACGGCTCTTCCTGTGGAAAGGCACACATGTACACCCCGACGAATGGCAATTTGAATCCACTTGGCGGTCTCCTGTGTAATTTCATGATTATCGTTAAGTAATGTTCCATCCATATCCAATGCAAGCAATTTGTATTTCAGTTCACTCATACAGTAGTTCCTCCTAAGTTGTCTCTCTCCAAGTTGAACTCATGGATATCCATTCAGGCACTACGCGGGCAGAAAACCTTTCGAGTCGTAGTATCTTTGTTTTAGAATTACCTTTTTCTTTAGTGTATTGAGATTATACGAGGTAATCGTTACGTGTACGGATCGTCTTCCGATCGCTGTTGTCTCCGAATTTTCTAGATTCTCTCTTCTTAAAGGTTAGAAATTCGGAGACAAAGGCGAACGCTATCGCTTCTTCAGATCGATTCCGTCCCCTTCACTACATCACCTTTGTATTTAGAGCTCATAACACCTAACATCAAGAAGGAAATTCATAAACAAATTTCCCTTCTCTAGGTTTTCTGCCCTCTCCGTTCCACAATGGTTCTCCAGTTCAACTTAAAGGTTCTCTTTATCTAATTTTAAAAATTCTTTCACAACAAGATCGCCCGGCACCCGTAACAACGGACGCTCCGGACGTCACAGCTAACGACATTTTACCACAGATCATCTGTATGCAACAAAATAACCCGTAATCGGCAGGATGACGCCAGATTATCAATTTATATTGCATATGTTATGTCCGGTTGCCCTTGTCAAAGTAATACGACCAGATAAGCAAAAAACCGCCTGCGATGCAGACGGCTTCTTAAAATTTTGTTTATTCACCTGTTATCTACTTAAACTTCCATTACCTTGCCGCGAATTTGCGACGAGCGTAACGGAATACGATGCCATGTTTCGGTGACAGCAGCAGTGCAAGAACAAACAAAATTCCAGCAACAGCTACCATGCAGCCCGCGATGGAAGCATCCAGGGCATATGCCATGATATAACCTCCAACCGAGGATGCTGCTCCGATCAGGACGGCATACAGTATCATTTTGCCCAGACGATCTGTGAGCAGGTAAGCCGTCGCCGCAGGTACAATCAGCATGCCCACAACGAGAATCGAACCAACACTTTCAAATGAAGCCACGGACGTCATCGAAACGAGTCCCATGAGCAGATAGTGGAACAGCACTACTGGAATGCCGCAGGCCGCAGCCAGCGCCGGATCGAAGGCACATAGCTTGAACTGTTTGTAGAACAGCCCAATGACGACGAGGATGACTAGCAAAGTGATACCCAGCATCCAAACTGCCCTCGAACCGACATCCGTACCCCCAAGGGTTAGCGTATCCCACTGTACATAAGCGATCTCACCAAACAAGACACAATCCAGATCCAGATCAATATGCTGGGCGTTCAGACTAATCAGAATGACACCTACTGCGAAGAGTGCTGTAAACACAATTCCGATCGAGGCATCAGACGAGAGTCCACCCGCCTGCAAACTCTGTATGAAGAACACCGTCAGTAGTCCAAACACCGTTGCGCCGAGCAGCATCCACAATGAATCTCTGGAACCGCTCCACAGGAAAGCAATCGCAATACCGGGGAGAACTGCATGGCTGATCGCATCACCGACCAGAGCCATTCGCCGCAGAATCAGAAAACAACCGAGGATGGCGCAGGCAGAAGAAACTAATACGGCCGTCAAGATAATCCAAAACGTTGCCATTACATCTCCCCCCGTTCCTGCTGATTTCGCTGTGTGGCGAGAGTCTGAAGTGTAGCCCGCTCTTCACGCATATACGCGGACTTTGCCTGAATACTGCGCAACCGTCGAGCTAATAATCCACGACGCGGAGCCAGCAAGGCAGATCCGGCAAACAACACCGTAGCCGCAAGAACGGTTACAGGTCCTGTCGGCAGATTAGGTACAAGCGTGCTGAAGATGGTGCCTGTTGCACCACTCAATGCACCAAATATACCGGCCAACACCACCATCAGTGCGAGTGAGTCGGTCCAGCAACGTGCCGCTGCTGCCGGAGTTACCAGCAAGGCTGCAACAAGCACCACACCAACGGCTTGAATCCCGGCCACCACTGCGATTACCGTCAAGAGCAGGATGAGCTGCTCCAACATCGCAACTGGCAGTCCCATACCACGTGCAAATCCCGGGTCAAAACTCACCAGTTTGAATTCCTTGAACCAGGCAAGACAGGCAATCAGTAATACGAGACATACGCCACCCATGACATACACATCCGTCATGACCATGGATGCCGCCTGCCCAAACAAATATTTATCGAGTCCACTTTGACTTCCGCTCGCCCCATGCTGGATGCGCGTCAGCATCACTACACCAACCCCGAAAAAGACGGTCAGCACAATTCCCATCGCCGCATCCTGCTTGATTCGGGAGTAGCGCGTAATCCACGAGATTCCGAAGGTAGCAACAATGCCAGCCACCAGAGCACCGAACAGGAATAATCCGACCGACTTCGTTTCCGTCAACATAAATGCAATACAGATCCCAGGCAGAGCAGCATGAGCAAGGGTATCCCCCATCAAGCTCTGTTTACGAAGAAAGGTGAAGGAGCCAATAATTCCGCTACTGAATCCTAACAACAGACAGCCAAGCAATATCCAACGTGTATTGGGGTCAGATAAGATGGCAACGATCCAGTTCCACATGCACTACACCTGGCCTTTCTCCGTCCGGCTTCCGATCATCGCAATCCGGCCTCCGTACGTCTCTTGCAGTGTATCCGGTACAAATACTTCACTTGTCGGTCCACCTGCCACCAGTCGTCCATTGAGTAGTAGCACATGGTCGAAGTATTCCTCGACTGTCGCTAGATCATGGTGAACGACCAGTACCGTCTTGCCTTGTTTCTTCAACTGTTCCAAAAGCGAAATGATCGCTTTCTCTGTGGTGGCATCCACACCTGCAAATGGCTCATCCATGAAATACAGATCTGCGTCTTGCACGAGTGCCCGCGCCAGAAAGACACGTTGCTGCTGTCCACCGGACAACTGACTGATCTGGCGGTACATGTAATCACCCATGCCGACTTGCTCAAGGCAGTGTGCCGCCAGGTCTCGCTCCTTTTTCCCCGGACGACGGAACCAGCCTAGATGACCATACCGTCCCATCATCACCACATCGAGTGCATGCGTTGGAAAATCCCAGTCAACCGATTCCCGTTGGGGCACATAACCGATGCGGCGACGTTGTTCCCTGTACGATTGACCAAAGATCCGTACCTCTCCATGCATCTTCGGTACCAGTCCCAGAACAGCTTTGATCAGGGTAGATTTCCCCGCACCATTCGGTCCGAGGATTCCGATGAGTTGTCCTTCTGGGATATCGAAGGATACGCTGCTAAGCACCGGCTTTTTGTGATACGCAACAGCCAGATCCCTCACACTAAGAGGAGCCGATGTTGGCTGCGTTCCCTGCAAGTGGCTATTGTTCAGTTTCGTAGGAGTTTGTTTCAATAAAGTTGTATCTTCCATAATCCTGTACTCCTCTCTTCATGTGATTCATTATTTCAGTGCTTCTACAATCGTCTCAACATTGTGGCGAATCATACCGATGTATGTGCCTTCTTCCGTTCCCTCAGCCCCCATGGCATCCGAGAACAGTTCTCCACCAATGCTGACCGTATGTCCTTTTTGAGCTGCTCCGGCAATAATGGCTTCCATCGCTTTTGCAGGTACACTCGATTCAACAAATACTGCTTTGATATGGTTATCTACGAGATAATCCCGCAGTTCACTAACATCTTTTGCACCGTATTCGGCTGCTGTACTGATGCCCTGAAGCCCCATCACTTTCATGCCATAAGCCTGACCGAAATATCCAAATGCATCATGCGCCGTAACCAATACCCGGCTTGCTTCCGGAATCTCCAGAATCTTCTCACGCACCTCGGCATCCAGTGCTTCGAGCTTCGCCAGATACGCCTCTGCCTGAGCCTTGTATTCTTCCGCATGGTCCGGGTCCGCCTCCACGAGCGTATCGCGTACGGCTTCTGCCGCATGCATCCAGTGGCTGACGTTAAACCAGACGTGTGGATCATATTCGGTGCCGCCTGTATCTTTGCCTGAGTGTAACTCCTCGACTGGAATAGTCTCTGTAACGGCAGTAACCAGTTTGCTAGAGGACATTTTCTCCAAAATGTCTGTCATTTTGCCTTCAAGGTGCAGTCCATTATAGAAAATGACTTTTGCTTGTTCCAGCTTGCGAATATCACCTTGGGATGCCTTGTACAAGTGGGGATCAACGCCCGGGCCCATTAGCCCGGTAACATCAACATATGCCCCGCCTACCTCACGTGCTACGTCAGCGATCATTCCCGTTGTAGCGGTTACTTGTAACTTGCCACCACTGCTCGTCTCTGCATCACTGGAACATGCCGTAAGTACAACAATCAGAACCAAAGCGGCTAGCGTAATGAACCCCCTCTGAATACTCCTCATTTTCACCATTAACAATTCAACCGTCCCCTTTCCCTCTCCTAAAATACTTGTCTACATCTAATTTTGTTGTACAAGGTATTAAGTTTTAATCAAGACTAATAATGTTTCCCTTGTGCAAATTTTATCCGAAGCCAAAAAAAAAGGCAAGGGATTATTTCCCCCTGCCTGTCCAAATATATTTAATTCACTTCATAAACCTTTCGGTCACGATGTTAAAAGAGCTAACTTCCGAGACGTTCTTTTGTATTACTCGTTGTCTTTCCCTTCGTCTTTCTTACCTTTCGGCGTTCCATCGAGACCATACACTTCATCATATGCATCGAAAATTTTTCGTGCTATTGGTGAAGCACTGACTGACCCGAATCCACCTTCTGGTACAACAACAGCTACAGCAAGCTTCGGATTATCTCGTGGTGCAAAGGCAATAAACACACCATTCTCTTTTTTGTTCGGTCCGGTCCCCTGCTCTGATGTTCCTGTTTTCCGAGCATAATCGTAAGGGAAACCGTCAAATGCACTTACTTTGGTAACCATTCCTTTGTGCACTTCATTCCAGTGCGCATCGGCAAAATCAACTTCATTAAGCACCTTAGGTTTGATCTCTTTCACCACATTGCCGTCCGCGTCACGGATTTCCTTCACCAGATGTGGTTCCATGCGCTTGCCCTTATTGGCAAGCATGGTGGTATATTGTGCGAGTTGCATCGTAGTGTACTTGGCTTGTTGCCCAAATGAGGCAAACGCCAAACGTGTTAGAGCTGATTCATATTCATCATTATTATATTCTAAAGTGCCTAGGTATTCTTTGGGTAAATCAATACCCGTAGACACACCCAATCCGAAATCTTTCATATTTTCATCCCACACCTTAACACCCTTAGTCGAGCCATATTTATTTAACAGGCGCTTACCCACCATATCGATCATGAAAGCATTGGAGGATTTCTCGATTGCTCTTCTCGCCGTAATAGAACCATTATAAGCAGAATGTGAGTTCCTCACTTGTCGTCCGTCTTTCCCCAGAATGGCATATCCCTGATCGTGATAGGTCTGTCCTGCTGTAAATAACCCCTCTTTCAATCCAATAAGTACACTTAACGGTTTGATTACCGATCCAAGAAGTACTACGGATTCCGCCCGACTAGGCTTGGCATCATTCGGTGGGAACGACTCAGTGGTTCCGTTCCGGAATACAAACTTAATTTTGTCATAATCCCAATCGTTCGGATCATAATCCGGCATACTCGCCATAGCCACCACATTTCCCGTATCTACTTCCATGGCTACTGCGTATCCTGTAATTGCCTTGGGCAGTCTGCGCAATTCGTCCGTTATCGCCTCTTGTGCAGCCATCTGAATCTCCTTGTTAATGGTGGAAACCAGACTATAACCTTTCTCCGGTGGTGTTTGTAACATCGTCCCATCTGGGAGATTACGTGCGTCAATATCAATGGACTGATATCCGCTTCGTCCACGGAGTTCTTCCTGGTATTGAAGCTCCAACCCATCGAAGCCAACCTTCTCTTCTTCATGGTACACAAGCCCTGGATCACGCTGGGTACTTGCCCCTTCACGGATGGCCTTATATTTGGCAATGGAATCTGGTGCTCGCTTGAACTCTCTTGTGTAACCCACAACCTGAACCGCCACGCCATCCGGGTCATATTTTCTTATGTTTTCTTCCAGCACCATAACGCCCGGATATTCCGCTTTTTTCTCCATGAAAAAGGCAATTTCTTTGGTCGATAGATCCGACTTCACAAGCCTCGGCACATACCCAAACGTTTTTTGGTAATCCAGATCCAATCGTTTGATGATCTCTTCCCCGTCCGGCTGCTCTTTGTCCCCTGGATTAAACTGCTTAAACACAGCCGCCAGATCATGAGCCAGTTCCTCTGCTTCCTGTCTACGTTCATCATTCCGATAATCCTCATATAACAGCACATACAGGGACTGTACAGGTTCGGAATAAGCGAGCGCGACTTCCCCTGTCGCATCATAGATGGGACCACGAACAGGTGCAAGTGGAATGTCTTTGGTATTACGACTCGTTTCCATATACGTCAGTTCAGGACCCTCGACAAATTGCACAAAGGCTAATCTGAAAATTAGGATACTGAATATGACAAATGCCGCGAAAAAAAACAGATTCAGCCTTGCGGTGGAAGGCTTGTTGACGGGTGTATCTTCCTCAGTCATGGGTTTCTTCCTCAATCGGTTAAACATGTTATAAGCCTCTCCCGTTCCTTTATAAAAATAAAATATTTAATCCGTCTTGTGAACGTGTTCAATCCTATATTTAATCCTTTCTCAACCAAGTCTACCAAAGGTTAGCTGTCACGTCTTTCAATATTTGGTTACATTTTCGTAAACAGAACCGTTACACTACCCAATCTACCGATTTTAATGTAAACACTGACATATCAACGTTATCCCGTTCCCCAGATCGCGTTTACCCTTCCTTTATATAAACGTGGTACAGCTCATATGGTTACATATTAATGCAACTAATTAGTTCACTCTTACGATCCATTCTCCACGTAAAAACAAAAAAGAGGACCCACGAAGGGTCCCCTCTGTAACCAATGCCTCACATTACTGTGTGCCTGATTCCGAATCTGAATCTTTATTTTTGTCCTTTTTCGGTACACCGTCGAGACCGAATTCCTCGTCATAGGCATCGAAGATCGCACGTGCAACCGGAGCCGCACTGCTCGATCCAAAGCCCCCTTCGGGGATAACCACAGCGACAGCAAGCTTTGGATTATTACGTGGTGCATAGGCGATAAATACACCGTTATCCACCAGTTTACCGCCTACTACCTGTGTCGATGTTCCTGTTTTTCTAGCAAAGTCATAAGGGAATCCGCTAAATGCAGATACCTCGGTTGCCATGCCTCGTTGTACTTCATTCCAGTAGGCATCGTTAAACTCCACCGTGCTGAGTACCTTCGGTTTTACTTTCTCGACCACGTTGCCTTCCGAATCCCGGAACTCTCTAACCAGTTGTGGCTCCATCCGCTTTCCTTTGTTCGCCAGCATTGTCGTGTACTGTGCTAACTGCATGGTTGTGTATTTTCCCTGCTGTCCAAAGGAACCATACACGAGACGAGTCAGCGAGCTTTCCGTGTCGTTCATGTAATCCCGTATGCCCAGGAATTCATTCGGCAGATCAACCCCTGTAGATACCCCAAGGCCGAACTGCTTCATGTATTCATCCCATTTGTCAATTCCGGTCGCACCGTATTTTGAGTACATCTTCTTCCCAATCTCATCAATCATGAATACGTTCGAGGAATGACGAATCGCATCACGAGGATACATTGCACCATACACATGCCCTGATGAGTTCTGCACTCTGCGATTGTCCCCACCAAAGGTCGTTGAACCTCTATCCGAATAAACCGTATTGGTAGTGAAGAAACCTTCTTTCAAACCGATTAAGACACTAAGCGGTTTGATGGTGGAACCGAGTAGCACGATCGATTCAGCTCGCTTTTTAGAGTCATCCGGAGGGAATGAACGAATCGTACCATTTTGATACACATATTTGATATCATCATACTGATCATTTGTGATACTGCCTGTTCTCCAGATGTTGGTATCATAATCTGGCATACTGGCAGCAGATACGATTTTCCCCGTATCCACTTCCATCGCAACCGCAAATCCGGTCTTGGCATTCGGATGTAATCGACCGGAAACCTGATTCCGATGAAGCCAACTCAACTGATCCAGAATGGCCTGTTCTGTTTTCACCTGAACGTTTTTGTTAATGCTGGAAATCAGGTCGTACCCTTTCTGCGGCGGGGTAGAACCTGCTACACCTTCAGGCAAGTTACGCAAATCAACATCAACGGATGTATATCCGCTTTTGCCGCGGAGAGCATCCTGATATTGCAGTTCCAGTCCATCAAAACCAACGAATTCGTTCTCTGTATACACCAGGCCCGGATCCGTTTGCGTTTTATTGGCCTCGTCCACCTCTTTGTATTTGTTCAAGGACTTCGAGCTTCTGAACTTCTTCAGATAACCGATGGTCTGAACCGCTACCGTATCCGGATCATAGAATCGCACACTCTCCTCAACGATCTGAATACCTTTGAACTCGTCCTTGTGCTGTAGGAAATAAGCAACTTCTTCCTCGGACAGATCACTCTTGATCAGACGTGGCATAAAACCGTTCGCTTTGCGGGAGTTCAAGTCCATCTCTTCAATAATTTTCTCCACTGTAAGTGACTCTGAATCCTTCAGCTTGTACTGTTCAAATACATCGTGCAACCGGGTTGCAATATCCTGCACTTCCCCTATGTTAGGACTCGGTTTCCCATCAACATCCCCATAGTTTTTATACAGTGTCAGGTAGAGAGACTGAATGGGCTTGGAGTAAGCCAACTTCACCTCACCTGTAGAATCATAAATCGTGCCTCTCACAGGAGGAAGTGGTACATCCTTGGTAATGTTACTTGCTTCTTCCTGGCTAAGTTCAGGCCCTTCCACGAATTGCAAAAAGGCCAAGCGTACAATAATAACGCTAAAAATAACAAAGGAAGCGAAGAAAAATACGTTCATTCGGTAACTGAAGCGCCGTTTGTCCGTAAGTTCATCCTTCTCATTGGAATGTTTTTTCATCCATCCTACCTCTTTCATGACTTGATGCATACCGCTCAATCTGATTCTTCGCGGCATGATAACCTGGCAACGTCGTCATATTCCGGACCCATGTCCGTTGTATTGCTAAGCTGATTGATCCTTTAGATGGGTGTCGGCAAAATTCGGAGGATTAAACCAGTCTCCACTGATCGCCCATGTCGGGTCAAGCGGAACCCAGCTCTCGGAACCACTCAAATACACCTCATTCCACGCATGCGGACCGTACCCTCCCTGGCCGTTATAACCAAGTCCTGTAACAACTTTGACTTCAAGTCCTTGTGAACGGGCCATCACGGCATAAAGACGGGCATAATCAATACATACGCCTTTGCGTGTATCAAATGTATTCTGTGGATTTTGTTCATGCCATATGCCCTTTTGCTCATAGTCATCCACTTTACCATAGTCATACTGAATACGTGAACCTACCCAGTCGTAAAGCGCTCTTGCTTTGGCTTCATCTGTCGATTGGCCTTTGACAATCTCACTCGCTGCAGATTCAATATCCGTCGGAATATTGTGGTCGATGACTTCATATTTGCGTTGCAGGATGCCGCCCAGTTCCTTCTGCACAGCCTGCGTAAAGACGGGTAGCTTGTCCTTGATAAACGTGCCAGACAACGGTTCGATAACCGATTTGGCCCCTTGCATATAGATCGGGGATGCTTCCACATATCGGCTGAACATGCTTCCAGGGTAAAGACTGACAATCATGAACAAAACTGCGATGACAATCATTCCGCGGACGGAGCCTATGATCGTGCCAATGAATGCACCCGTCAAGCGACTAAACATACCTTTAGGCGCACTTTCCTCGGCTGACCTCTGCCTGCTGCTAAAAATAAATGAAGAGAGAAACCCGAGAATCAGTCGGATGAGTCCATAGCTAAGTACAAATAATACAGCGAACCGCATCAGCGGAAAATCTGCAATCGCCGTAACCAACGTATAATACATCTGTTCCCACCGGTTCAACTCACGGTTAGGCATGGCTGAAGCATACTCAGACAGCCACTGCTGTACATATGGCGCAAGCCACAACGTTAAACCGATCGACAACAGAATACCAATGACCGCCATAATGCCATCCATCAGGAACCCAAAGAGTCTGCCTGCTGAACGCGAAGCCCCTCTGGACCAACCCTGCAATAATGAAGCAGCCACAATCAGCAACAGCATAATCGTGATGCCATTCAATTCCTTCAGGCTGTCCAGCCAATTCTGCAGCACGTACCGATTCCCCCTTTACTACGATGCTGGTGCTGTTTTGTTCTCCTGTGCCTGTTCGACAAACGTACGTATAGTTTCATTGTCGAGTTTCCATTCGCCAAGTGAAATTCCGCGGAAGGTCACATCAACTTTATCCGATTGAGTTCTGCCCTTAATCTCCACATTGGGACTTGTGATGGTGAACGCTCCATCCTGTCCTTTGACGTATTTCGCTTTGGAAGCCTCCTTAAGCATCATGCTGGTTGCTTCCTTCTTCAATGTGTCCATCGTGCTGGATTGTACGTCTGTCACTGTCTGTTTGATCTGATCAATGGAGATGCCGCTGTATATCAGTAGAGCCGCAATAATGATGATGGCAATCGCCCATTTCAATACGGTTTTGACCACATTCAGAACAAAGAACAATATGATCAATGCAACCACGATCACCAGCCAGTTCTGCATCACAAACTCTTTGATTACTTCTATGTTCATGACTACACCTTCCGTATTAGAATTCATTCGTAACACTCCCGAATATTATACATGATTTCCGAAGCTGCTGTCAGCTAAGCCCTCTCCCTTAAAAATAAACGGTCTAAGTTCGTCCCGCCGGGCGTACAAGTAGTACCATGAGGTTCTGCCGGGCGAACGGGGAACACGTTCAAGACCTGTAGTTTGAACATGCATCGCTTAACAAGGAGGGGCTTATGTGAAAACGGCCATCTGGCTATACCTGTTTTTGTTCCTTGCCGTATTTGATTTGCACGCCCAGTATCCCATTCTGACCCCTTTTGCCATCTCGCTGGGAGCCGCCCCTACTTTCATTGGCTGGATGATGGGCATCTATTCCT
The DNA here is from genome assembly GCF_037979415.1 of Paenibacillus sp. FSL H7-0940. NCBI lineage: Bacteria > Bacillati > Bacillota > Bacilli > Caryophanales > Paenibacillaceae > Paenibacillus > Paenibacillus sp. FSL H7-0940. The sequence continues at coordinate 6,916,900 of NZ_CP150280.1, read as the reverse complement.
TAACACATCTTCCTGGCAATCTGATTGCTGGAACACAAATCGATAAACATGGCAGTCGCCGCTACATTGTATTCAGTCTGCTCGGTGCAGGATTCATTCTGCTCTTACAAGCCTATGTCCAAACACCATGGCAACTGCTGGCGCTGCGTTCCATCAGCGGGTTTGTGCTGGCCTTCCTGTCTCCTGCATGTCTCGCTCTGCTTGCACAGTTATCCAGCGATCCGGTGAAACAGGGGAAGTATATGTCGGGTCACGGGGTAGTGCATACCCTTGCATCTGTCGTATCACCAGCAGCCGGTGCGATCATTGTGGGTTCCATGGGATTCTCTGCTACATTCTCAGGTTTGGGCTATCTGCTTATTCTCACAGGTGTCATTGCTTTCATGACCATGCCCCGTGGTATCGTCAAACAGCAGGAGAGAGTAACGGTACCTGCTAAACCTGACGCTTCACCAGCAGATGCCACAAGTGCATTCCTGCCGGTGTCCTGGCGATACTTCGCCTTGCCTCTGGTGATTGCCTGTGCCCAAGGGATTCTCTTCTTCGAATTACCCCTGCGGGGCGGAGGACAATCGTCCATCATGTCTACCGGACTGCTGTTCTCTATAATCAGTATTGGGGCACTCTTCACACTCAGCATGTTATTCCTCAACCGGTATTCCCCCAAGCTGCGTCTGGTTGCGGGCGTGCTGTTAATGTCCTTGTGTTTTTTTGTGATGGCAGCCATTCCGCAAGTTCCGTTGTCTACTGTATTATTTGTACTTGGGATGTCCAAAGGCATCATCTTTCCAGCTATGGCAACCCTATTTATCCGTCTGAGCGGAGGAAGCAAGTTGGGCCGCATTTTCTCGCTGCAATCCATTGCCACCTCCATCGGCTCTTTCATCGGCCCCATCACAGCCGGGCAACTTCGTGTCGGGTTATCACCCTATTTCATCGCGTTTCTTTTGTTAATGATTGGTATGTTGCTGCTTCCATACTACACATCCAGACGCGAAGCTCCCCTGTCCGATCCAAAAAGTATATTAAATTAGGCCTGTATCAAGCTCTTCTTCCCTACCGTTATGACAGCAATTAGGCCAGTATTTTCATTAGCTTTGCATCATTCCCCCATTTACAGCTAAACTATATAAAATGGACTAACGTTTTACACTCGAACGGAACGACCTAGGGATCATCAGCGCCGTCTTTAAGATTTCATCTTTTTCTTGAATATCATCATTAGGTATGGACGATCATTGGAAGTAGTGAAGGGGACGGAATCGATTTTGAAGAAGCGATAGCGTTCGCCTTTGTCTCCATATTTCAACCTATAAAAAATAAAATCAATCAGAAATTTGGAGACAACAGCGATCGAAGGAACGATCCGTAACCGTAACGGCCACTACTGATCAGAATTAATTCCTGATGTATGTGAAAAAGAATTTAGAAATCAGAAGTGCTCCTGCCCGCGTGGTGAACAGTGTAAAGAAAGAAGTCCATTTTATATAATCAGTCGATTTTCGCTGCAACATTTCCCGGGGAATGTCGACATAAGCTCTCGAACAAGAGGTGAATATCATGCCTATTCATGTCATTGTGGAAGGTAAGAATGACCGAAGCAAACTGAAACGTCTGGTTGGACCCGAAATCAACATTCTATGTACGTTTGGAACACTTAATTCCCTCAAGCTGGAGACTCTGCGCAAGCAGGTCGGTTATGATGAAGTCTTTTTATTTATGGATAATGACAGTTCCGGCAAAAAAATTAGAGGTGTACTTCGGGATGCTTTCCCGGATGCAGTACAGATGTATACACGACGAGGATATGCGGGTGTGGAAGGAACACCTGATGAGTATATCATTGCCCAGTTGGAGAAGGCCGGGTTAGAGACATACATCCAATACCCTGAACATCCTTCCTATTAAAATAATACCAAAAGGCTGCCTTTGGATTGATATCCAACCAGAAGGCAGCCTTTACAGTATGATGATCAGATGATTATTCCTTAATCAGATTGCGAATATCCTCGGCAATGACAGCTGGCACAACGTCCTCTGTATTAAATGCGTTATATACCTTGCGCAGCTGGTTGTTCTCATCCACCAGACCAATCATATTCATATGGGCAAAATCATCCTTACTCTCCCCATCGATCAGGATCTGGAATGATTCCTTGGCAAACTGTTTTGTTTTGTCCATATCCCCTCGCAAGAAGTACCATCCGGAATAATCTGCGTGGAAACGGTCCGCAAACGTCTTAATCTTCTCTCTTGTATCGACTTTGGGGTCGAATGAAATAGATACAAATGAGACATCTTTACCAAAGGTGTCGTCCTCTTTCAACAGATCCTGCACCTGGGATAACGTAAAGGTCGTAATCGGGCAGACATCCGGACAACTGGTGAAATAAAAGTAGAACAAGCGGACTTTCCCTTGCGTATCTTCCAGTGATACTGTACTGCCATCTACATTTTCCATAGAAAAGGATTGGATTTCACGAATCTCTGGTAATTTTTCCTTACTGGCAAATACAGTGCCCCACATCAGATACACAGCCATAATCAGTGCAAGCCCGAGCAGCATCCATGTCCATTTGTACTTTTTCAGCATCTTCCTCGTCCCTTCTGTATCTCCTCTTATGAATACGCATACATATGTGAATCCAAAATCACGTTCGTTTCGCTTTATCCATCTACTGTGACATATGTATTCAAAGAAACCTACTTTTTATGAGATTCTATATTATTGTAACGGTTTAAAGGAACAATGCCCATAAATTATTTTAGCATTGTATATCATTCAAATAGTATCTTACGTTCTCTGGCGATTTTCTCACTGTATCCGATATAAAGTTTATCATAGGAAATGCCAAAATAGTTTGACAAACTACGTACATTTATTGGGTATGGCACAGGAAATTGTCATAACTTTGAAATTAGGGATGTTTTGCATCCTGACAAACGGATATTATACACTATATATGGGTATCACCTAGATAGAGAAGTAATATGCCTTAGAACGATATACCACACAAAGGAGACGTTTATGGATACCTCTACACATTTTGTCATGGGGATTGGTCTAGCCGGTCTGGCTTATGTCGATCCTGTCGTCGCGGCGAGTCCCATGCTTGCAGCTGCGGTAATGGTTGGCACGATCGCCGGTTCCCAGGCCCCGGACATTGATACTGCGTTACGTCTCAAAAGCAATTCGCTTTACATTCGGAATCATCGGGGCTTGTCACACTCTCTGCCATTTCTCCTGTTATGGGTTTTGCTCATCACCGGCGTCATTGCACTGATATTCCCTGGTGTCCCTATTGGACACGTTGCCACCTGGACCGCTGTGGCCGTAGGCTTTCACGTATTCACCGATCTGTTCAACACCTATGGAACCCAAGCCGCTCGGCCTTTTACGGAACGCTGGATCGCCTGGAACATCATTCATATTTTTGATCCGTTTCTATTCACTACACATGTCATAGCTATCCTGTTATGGGCCTTTGATCTGATCGCCCCTGCACCACTCTTCGTTACGTTGTATAGTTTGACCGGTTTATATTATATATGGCGAACGATTGCTCGTGCACAAGCGGTCAGAAAAGTCAGACGTCTCGACAACAGCCCAGAGCAGGCAAGATACATCGTCATTCCAACGATATCCTGGAACCGCTGGCATGTGGTTAAACGAGTTGAGGACGGCAGTTATGTGATTGGTAAAATGGATGGTTCTAATCTGGTATGGAGTCTGCACGCTTCGTCTTCTACTCATGCGGCCGTTGCTGCTTCACGCAAATCACCGGAAGTCAGTGCCTTCCTCTATTTCACCTCCTATGCGGTGGCAGAGGTTGAAGAACTGCCTGCTGGTTACAAGGTCCGCTGGGCAGATGTACGTTATCGACACCGGAAACAATATCCATTTGTCGCTGTAATTGTGATGGATCGGAATTTTGAAACGATTGATACGTATGTAGGCTGGTTAAGCGATGAGAAAATGGATAAAAAACTTTTATCTGCACGCCCTTGACGAAGTGAGCATGGCAAGGCACAATCAGACATAGGAACTGATACGCGAGAAAGCCCGGAGCGTTTCCGCTCCGGGCTTTCCGTTTATTCTGTTTTGTTGCTGTTGGTTAAAATGAATTATTTGCCAGACCCAGCCAGAGACTGCTCAGCGATTTGTACCAGACGTTTGGTGATATATCCACCCAAAGATCCTGTTTCACGGGAAGTGTAGTTACCATAGTAACCGTCTTGTGGGATAGTTACACCCAGTTCCTGTGCAGCCTCGATTTTCAATTGTTGCAGTGCTGAATTTGCCTGAGGTACCACCAAGTTGTTAGAACGAGATCCTTGAGCCATATTTATAATCTCCCTTCAATCTGTGTCTGTAATGTAATTGCAAGCTTGCAAGATTATTATGGCTCGTAGGCTACAGGTTATACGGAGTTTTACTAAATTTGTAGATGGAGGTTTTTCCCAATGAGTAAAGGCTTGTCTTTATGGTTCGCATTCTCTTCGATTATCTTGTTAACGGTTTCAGCAATTATGATCTCCTACTCCGGTTGGTTTGCTGCACTACTGTTTGTCCTGTCCATTGCCAACATTGGCTGGGGATTTGTGATTCGCGCCAAAAAAGAACGTCAGGAAGTTCGCTCGGCTGCTTCAGAGCCCACTTCTTGAGCAGGTCATTTGATAGTTCAATAATGAACACATGAATAAAGAGGAGTCCTTCAATAGGGCTCCTCTTTATTTATGTTAACTATTCATTGCATGAAATGAAGATCTTTGTTCACGACTACTGTTTACGTCTCGGAACAAATCCCATACGTTCTTTCACTGCATCCAACGTTTGAGCAGCAACTTCTTCTGCACGACGGGCTGACGTATCCAGAACATCCGCCAATTCGCCAGACTCACGAATCTCATTATATCGTTGTTGCAGCGGTTCAATCACAGATACAACCACTTCAGCCAGTTCCTTTTTGAATGGACCGTACATCTTGCCTTCATAACGCTCAGCTACTTCCTTAAGCGTCATACCTGCACATTCAGCATAGATACTCATCAGATTGCTGACTTCCGGTTTGTTTGCCGGATCATATACGACTTCACGTCCCGAATCTGTAGTAGCACGACTGATTTTTTTGCGAATCACATCCGGCGGATCCAGCAGGGCAATATAGCTGCCAGCGTTAGGGTTACTTTTGCTCATTTTCGAAGAGGCATCATCAAGTGACATTACCCGTGCACCCACCTGCGGGATATACGGATCTGGAATGGTGAAGTACTCCCCATAACGGTGGTTAAAACGTCCTGCCAGATCACGTGTCAGTTCCAGATGCTGCTTCTGGTCCTCACCTACTGGTACAAGGTCAGCATTGTATAACAAAATATCAGCCGCCATTAATGATGGATACACAAACAGTCCGGCACCAACCGAATCTTTACCGGATGATTTATCCTTAAACTGAGTCATGCGTTCAAGCTCACCCATGGAGGTCAGCGTAGTCATCAACCAGCCCAATTCCGCGTGCTGCGGTACATGGGATTGCAGAAATACGTTAGATTTCGAAGGATCAATACCTGCTGCAATAAACAGCGCAGCTACCGCTTCCGACTGTTCACGCAATGCTGCTGGCTCCTGAGCCACGGTGATGGCATGAAGATCAACCACCATGAAATGACATTGATAGTCATGCTGGAGTTTTACAAAATTTTTGATTGCACCAATATAGTTGCCCAATGTGAGCTTACCGCTTGGCTGAATACCTGAAAGTACTGTTTTCATTACACATAACGCCTCCCTGATTGTATATAAAAAAACTCCTGCCATTCTCTGCGAACGCAAAAAGGCCCCACATCCGCAAGGGACGTGAGACCGTGGTGCCACCCTTATTCGCTTTTCTTCGATTGCTCCTGACCCTGAAATCAAGTCAAGCTGAAGAAATGCCTTCATTGTTCCGTAACGTGGATTATACGGCAGACTCTAGTGGGGCAAGCCCATCTCTGGCTTAACCTGTTCAAACCTACACTCAAGGGTCCATTCGGTAAAGAGCTCACACCGGTTCACATCAACCACCGGCTTTCTGGAGAGGATTCTCTTGGCCTACTTATCCCTGTCATCGATTTCATGTCATTTAATTCTAATAAATGCTTTTAGAGTTCCATCTTAATGCGCACAGGCGTGAATGTCAAAATGAGTTGAACTTTTTTACCCGAGACATCAAAATCTGTTATGATGGAATTGCTTATCCTGTTGCCTGCTTCACACGAAATAGCGCAGGAAATCGCTGGCATGTACACAACGACACGCCTGCAGCAGTAGCTTCATCACAACTGCTTGCAGACAGATTTCAAGTGGGAAAAGGAGCATCGATATGAAACAAGTGACCAAAGGCCAATGGAATGGTTACGACACGTATATCCTACATAGCCGTGAATTGGAAATCACCCTGCTGCCGCGTCTTGGAAATAATATTATTTCTATTCGCGATTTAGTGCAGGACAGAGATGTCGTCCGCCGTCCGGATGAAGACGATCTTGCCTTTTATCTGCAGAAGCCGTACCATTTTGGCGTTCCTCTCCTGATTCCACCAGGGCGCATTCATCGTGGACAATTCGAATATGAAGGCGTTCGTTACCAGTTCGATCAGAACACGGCGAATGACAACCATATTCACGGTCTCCACCGTACCCAATCCTGGTGTGTCAGTGACATTGAGGAAGATGAAGAAGGCTGTGCAATTACGACTGAATTACTAACCGAAAATGAAGAGCATTGGATGGCCCAATTCCCGATTCCCCTAAAACTTGAGATGACGTTCAGTCTGCAAAACGCTGTATTTAGCCAGCGTCTGAGAGTCACCAATCTGAGCTCAACACCTGCTCCTTTTGGGATGGGATATCATACATGGTTTTTGTTAGACGGCAAACCTGCCGACTGGACACTGCAACTGCCTGTTTCCGGAATATACGGACAGAATGAAGAACAACTACCGACAGGTGAACTGGAATCCCTGGGTGAATGGTCTGCTCTGAACGAAGGTATCAATTTGCAGGGACGTAACTGGGATACCCTGTTGAAAGCTACCGAAGGTGAACCGGCTACGGCTTACTTACGCAGGCAAGATGGATATACATTGAAATATTCAGCAGATGAAGCATTTTTCAAACATTGGGTTCTCTTTACCAAAGGTGAATCCGATCAGTTCTTGTGCATTGAACCGTACACTTGGCTCCCGGATGCACCTAATTTGGCTTTATCAGATGAACAAACCGGGTTGATTCGCTTGGAACCAGAACAACCTGTTGAGTTATTTACACGTATTGAGGTTATACCTCCTACAGACTAAGCGAGCTGATCATGCTCTATTTTGCTTTTACGCATATCACCCTATATTTTGATATCCAAATACAACTTGCCGACCCGCATTGGGTCGGCTTTTTTATGTGTCCTGTGCACTGATAGTTATCCATATTTTCCCTTACGCCATATCATGTATATTTCCGTATTCTCTAACCATACTAACATCACCAACCCATAAGGAGGTGACACATATGTACGGAAGTCAAAACCAAGGTAGCGGTAGCCGCTCCAACAACCTGGTCGTTCCCCAAGCAACAGCAGCATTGCAACAATTGAAAATTGAAGCTGCTCAAGAGCTGGGTGTAACTATTCCACAAGATGGTTACTACGGTAACTATACTTCCCGTGAGACAGGTTCTCTGGGTGGATACATCACTAAACGTCTGGTGCAAATCGCTGAGCAGCAATTATCGGGTCGTTCGTAAGCTCGTAATTATTGCTTGAGCCTAAGCAGAATCCAAAAGTAAAAGCGGCCTTCTTCGGAAGTGCCGCTTTCTCTTGTGCAACGAATTATGAGCTCGACTCCATATCTGAATCCTTGTATGTATTGGTTCTAGGGTAACGAATCATCAGGCTCGCCATATTGTAATTAGACTCCATTGTTGCATCTACCAAAATCATACCTTGTCTTACTGTGAAGTCGTACGATATTTCGCCATGTGTCCAATTACGTTTGAATTTCAACGTCTCCAGTGCCATTGCCCGGAAAGAAGTTCTCTGGGTTTCGTTTAGCCCCCCTTCCTCCATATCCATCTGCCCATCTCGTCCAGCTATCGGATTATGTCGAATACCGAATTTCCCAATTACGTTGTTTCGTATTTGCACAAAAACTACCCCTGAATCTAACCCTGACAACTCATGATCAAGTTCTTTGAATACCAGATCCAACTGTCTCGCTAATGAAAGCTCATCAATTTTCATATTAACACTCTCCTTATATGCTTATAGTCCTATACAGCAAGGACTTACGACTCATTATATGACATCATATGTGCTCATTCAACAAAGAACGGCAAAGTTGGGTATTTCTAACTATGATTTGCACAATTAATTGCCATTCCGCTCCCTTAAACTGAGCTTTTTCAATTAATTACGACAAAATCTTCGATAATCAAAAATGAGGATTCTGTACAAAAAAAAAGGCTGCAATCCTGTGTCTGTTAACACGGATTTGCAGCCTTTTCATATATATTCAACCTATTATTCGGTTGCTGTCATCTGCAGAAACTGCTCAATATCGGCAATAACCAAGTCCGCAGCATTTTGCCAGAATTCCGGTTGTGTCAGGTCCGTACCCAGATGTTTCTGAGCAAGTTCTTCGACCGTCATACGCCCTGTATCCCGCAACAAATCATCATATTTATCTGCAAATGCTGTACCTTCCTGCTGCGCTCTTGCATAGATTCCCGCACTGAACATATAACCGAACGTGTATGGGAAATTATAGAATGGCACACCCGTCAGATAGAAATGCAGTTTGGATGCCCAGAAATGAGGATGATCTGATGCAAGCACACCGCAGAACGCTTCCTGCTGCGCCTCCACCATTAATTTGGATAATTCATCCGCGTTGACCAAGCCTTTTTTGCGTTGTTCGTAGAAACGATTCTCAAACAGGAACCGGGCATGGATGTTCATAAAGAAAGCCACACTTCGCTGTATCTTGTCTTCCAGCAAAGCCAGCTTCTCTTGCTCATCTGTTGCCGCCTGCACCAGGGCATCTGCTACAATCAGTTCAGCAAACGTGGACGCTGTCTCAGCCACATTCATCGCATAACGTTGATTCAATGCAGGCAACTCTTCCATAATGTGTTGATGATATCCATGCCCAAGTTCATGCGCAAGAGTCGACACATTAGATGGTGTCCCGGAGAAGGTCATGAAAATCCGGGTTGCTTTGCTAAGTGGCAAAGACGTACAGAATCCGCCTGGACGTTTGCCAGGACGGTCTTCTGCTTCGATCCAGCGTTTCTCAAAAGCCATCTCTGCAAACGTGGAAAGTTTAGGACTGAACTTGGCAAACTGTTCAACAATATTGATGGCTGCCTCATCGTAAGTGATTTTGCCACTTGATTTACCTACAGGTGCATCTACGTCGCTCCAGCTGAGCTTGTCTACCCCCAGCAGTTCTGCCTTGCGCTCCAGATATTGAACAAGCGCAGGTTTGGCACCGTTAATCACATCCCACATCGTATCCAGTGTCTGACGTGACATCCGGTTGATGGCCAGAGGTTCTTTGAGGATATCATCCCAGCCACGTTTCTCATATAACTTTAGACGGAATCCCGCGAGGTGATTCAGCGTGTCAGCACAGAAATCTTCGACATCGGTCCAAGCCTGCTCCCAGTTTGCGAATACCGTCTCGCGTACATTCCGATCACTATCGCTCAGCTTGTTGGCAGCCTGTCCTGCGGAGAGCATCACCGTTTCCCCATCTTGCTCAAATGGAATGTTCACCTTGCTGACAATCGTGTTGTAGAATTTGCCCCAACCATGGTAACCATCCACACCCAGATCCAGAGCAAGACCTTCCAGTTCAGGCGACAGCTTCTCACGAGCCAGCGTGCGACTCTCGTTCAATACAAATGCCAGCGGCTGGATATCTTCCCGAGCAATCCAAGCGTCCCACACCAAATCCGATGTCTGACTGAGTGTATTATCAAACTTCGATTTGCTGCCGTTCAGCATCGCTGCAATAGAACTGATGGCGCCCTGAAGCTGCGTTGCCTTCTTATCCTTCTGGTTTTGCGATGAAAGACAGGATACAAACGCAGAACCTTCCGATACGCGAACATAACAGCTTTGCAGCAGTTCCAAAATGGGATCAAACGCAGCCGTCTCTTCTACTGAAGTCGGTGCAGCTGTTTCGTTCAACAGATGCTGCAGTTTACGTACATCCTCTTCCAGTTCAATCAGATACGCAGCAAATGTCTCGGAGGAAGAACCTCCACTAAAAATGGACTCCAGATCCCATACGGGGTGTAATGGCGTTTTCATTTAATAAGGCACCTCTCTCTATAAATTGGATGGTTAGGATTGAATTAAAAACTGGTTTTCTGTGAGCCATATCTCTATACTAGAGAAATAGCTACAGAGGTTGTTCAAAAAGCCCACTTTTGATTACGAATCATGCCTAACGGCATCATCAGCATCGAATATGAAATTCAGCCGAAATGTCCGTTGCTCACGTAGTTTGCCTACGCTCCGCTACTCCATTTCTAGCTTCATTCCATCTTCTCGGTACTGAAAACCAGACTTTTTGAACATGTATTTATAGTAACTTTCAGGAGGTAAACGTATGAAACCTTTACAAGTATCGGCTGATACAGCCGTCAAATTAGCAGAATCCCTAGGCGTACCTTTGGAGCACCTGATGCACATGCCCCAACATATCCTGATGCAGAAGATTGCGGAACTCGCCAAACAAGAAACCTCCAAACCTTCCGCACCAGAAGGCGAACAAGAATGATTCCGTTTGAGAACAGCTGGCCTTACGATATTGTGATGGGAGACATCTATGTACAGCAATGTCCCTACTGTCATGCAAGCAACGTGCTGCTCCCCCTCAAACCCAAAGAGCTTGTGCTCATTCGCGAAGGCAAAAAGAAATTACTGGTCTTTCCCTGCTGTAATACAAGCATGACCGTGATCGACAACGACAGTGACTATTTGTTATCCAGCCGTCCTGTCCGTAACTAATGTAAGATCAACCTAGAGGGGGCTGCGCTTTGCAGCCTCTTTGTCTGTTTCCAGCATCTCTTCAGGGAGTTCCAACTTACTTGAAATCATCTGCTCACGCAGCACGGCCCACTGTTCCCTTGAAGCACGAATCATGGCCGCATCTGTGATCCGCTTGTCATGAATGACCTTGCTGAACCATTGCACTGCTTCATTAAACCGTCCTACCCTGCGGTTCAATTCCCCGAGCAAATACAACAGTTTGGCTTCATTGCCACCCGTTCCTTCACGTTCGAACACCTTCACATAGGCTTCCAGGCTAAATTCAAGAAAACGATGTTCCTGTGCATGGTCCTCCATATAACGATACAACCAAGCTATATGATGCAACAGACCAGCGACGACACGATCTTTCTCCCGGATAACCTGTGCGCACAGCAAGGCAAGCTTGTACGTTGCCAGCGCCTGTTCCAGTGTTCGTGCTCCGCTATAATCACGTTTAACCCAGCGGTTACCGATCTGTTCCTTAAAAGCCTTGCGCTGAGCATCATTTAGATGCTCCGTTGCGTTCTCCGTCGTGGCAAACCCGCACTGCGGACAGATGCGAACCACATAAAAATCTGGATTCTCCAGCTTGTAGTAAGCACAAAAATCCGAATCCGTCCGGTAGGGCCTTTTCAAACTCGGTCTTACCCGGGAGGTTTCATACTCGGTTTCGCAATAATGGCAGGTCACTTTCACCTTATACAGCGGCTCTAATTCCAATCTCTTCCATCCCTCTCCCGTACGCTTGTAATCATATTCGGATCTACGGTGTATTCACAAAATGATGTGCAGGCCCGGATAAACGCTGCAGGATAAACGAATGCAAGGGCTCCTCCACACCAATCTGTGTTAAGGCTTGATCCATACATGCAAGCCACGCCTCAGCCCGTTCAACCGTCACTTCAAAATGCATATGACGGGCACGCATCATCGGATGTCCAAACGCCTCGGAAAACAGCCCTGGTCCTCCAAAAAACTGAGACAAAAACATATACTGCTTGTCGATGACCGGCTGAATATCTTCCGGGAAAAGCGGAGCCAGCTGCTCATTCTGCTGAACGATCGGATAGAAAGCCTCGACCAGTGCGCGAACACCTTTCTCACCGCCAAGATTGTCATAAATACTCAAACTGGGATTCATTCGTCTGATTCCCCTTTCTGATGTCGAATTTTGCCATATATTACACGTTCCGTGAACATTGTGAAAACAGTAACAATATCCAGGCCACAAAAGCCTTTATCTCCATTCTATCAAAAAAAACCAAAAAGTCCTATATAACATGAAATCATCAGGACATGTAACCTGCCATCTGTATATAGGACCTTATTCGAAACATAACACAAAAAAAGCGCCAACCGCTTGGGTTGGCGCACTAGATATTTCATTAATAACTCCGCCAGTCCTCTTCCTCAGAGCGTACCAGCGAGGCACGTATCACATATACAAAAGCACAGACCAGGATTCCGGTGACAAGACTCATGATCATCACTCCATCCGAATTGAATTCCACCTTGGAGACAATTAGGTGACGTTCAGGCGTTTTTCTCATTTTAGCACACATCACTCAAAAACACAGCCACTTTTGCAAGCGCTTTCTACGTATAATTTTGTACTGTTTGTCCACTTTTTTTCATATATTGATGGCAATAACATCACAGACTTCCGCACACCGACCATTCCAAATATAAAGGAGAAGAATTCATGGCTGCTTCACAACGACTCACCCATGTCCTGGTCACAATCGCTCTCCTGATCCTTTGTGTGTTAATGGTCTTGTATCCAGCGGAAACCTGGCATGCAGGTGTACGTGGACTGTCCATCTGGTGGGACGTATTGTTTCCCTCCCTTTTTCCTTTTTTGGTGCTGTCCGAGCTGCTGCTCGGCTTTGGCATTGTTCATTTTCTAGGCACCTTGCTGAATCCACTGATGCGTCCATTGTTTCGTGTTCCCGGAAGCGGTGGTTTTGTATTTGCCGTGAGTTGTGCATCCGGTTATCCTACAGGGGCGAAACTGACCGCTCAGTTATGGGAACAAAAGCTGGTTACCCGGGAAGAAGGAGAACGGCTCGTTGCCTTCACTACATCATCCGATCCGATCTTCATGATTGGAGCGGTATCGGTTGGGTTCTTCCATAATGTCGCCATTGCTCCAGTATTGGTTGCGAGCCATTACGCTGCAGCTTTTCTGGTGGGTATGCTCATGCGTTTTCACGGGGGTACAGCAAAAGGCTCACACCCAGACAGTTCTTCTGGATCTCCAACGGAGGGGATACCTAGAAACAGACTGGTCCGGGCCATCTATGCGATGCATGAAGCAAGAAAAGCTGACGGACGTGCATTCGGTGAACTGCTGCGCCAGGCAGTCTCCTCATCCCTTCGCCTTATTATTATCGTAGGAGGGCTGGTTGTATTCTTCTCTGTCATGATGGAGCTACTTGTCCAGACTGGTTGGCTTGGCGGATTATACGGGATAACCGAGCAATTGTTACGACATAGCGGACTGCCTCCATCCTTATCTCCTAGCTTGGTCGGTGGGCTGTTTGAAGTAACGCTGGGGAACAAAGAGGCTGGGAGTGCCGGGGCATCCATCCCACTCGTCTATAAAGTAGCAGCAGCAGCCTTTGTTCTCTCCTGGGGCGGATTATCCGTCCATGCACAGATTATGAGTGTTCTTAGCAACACACCCATGAGATACGGTCCATTTCTATTTGCCAGAGCAATTCATGCACTAATCGCACCTGTGCTGGTCCTGCTGTTATGGACACCCCTGATGGGGCGTTCCTCTTCACCCGTTCTCATGGAGCCCGGTTTCATCCCATCGTTATCAACGTATACACCGGACTGGGGACTGATTTTTTTATCCGGAATGATTGTTTTTGTAAGCCTCATCGTGTTGTTGTTATTCCTTGCGATATTAAGTTCCATTCTCAAACCTAGACGACATGCCAAAAAATAAGTGAACGATTCATCTATATTTAACTGAATATGCGCCCAAACGTTGTGTTCTTCCGCGGAATTGATTATCATCGGTAGTATAATGACCACAAAGGAGCTTTCATCTTGAGATACTATGTTCAAGACCGCGGAGACCAGTTATCGATTGATCTCAGTCAGCAGTTTCATGCGCTGGCGAAGGAAGAAGGGTTCAAGCTGGATGCAGAATCGCCGGAGATTGTGATCTCCATCGGGGGCGATGGTACGATGCTACAAGCATTTCACAATTTCATCGACCGCATTCCGGATATTGCTTTTGTTGGGGTTCATACAGGCCATCTCGGCTTTTACGCTGATTGGAAGAAGGAAGAATTACGCGAGTTAGTCAGGCTGATGAGTGGAAAAGGAGATCCAGAACGTCTCAAACCACGCATTGTACAGTATCCGCTCTTAGAGCTTGAGATTCGTAAAAAGTCAGGGAATTCCTCTTACATCGCCCTTAATGAATTTACGTTAAAAGGTGTAGACGGTACCGTCGTAGCCCAAGTCGATATTAACGATGTGACATTTGAGATGTTCCGTGGGGATGGCATCTGTGTATCCACGCCATCAGGCAGCACGGCATACAACAAGGCCCTTGGTGGTGCCATGGTTCATCCAACCATCGAGGCGATTCAGATTGCGGAGATTGCATCGATTAATAACCGGGTCTATCGGACACTTGGTTCACCGGTTATTTTGCCCAAGCATCATCATTGTGATATTTTCTCCCGCAAGGATCAGCGGTTATTGATGACGATTGATCATGTGAACGTGATGGTGGAGGATCTGATCTCCGTCCGTTGTCAGGTATCCAGTCACAAGGTCAGTTTTGCACGTTTCCGCCCTTATCCATTCTGGAACCGGGTTCGCACGGCATTTCTTGACTAAAATAAACACACCAAAAAAGCGGTCCTTCTCAGGAACCGCTTTTTGCTTTGGCTTGAGGTTGATCCTTGCTCTTCTGAAGCACAAAGTACGCACAGCCAAAGTTACAATATTCATTGATATAATCCACCATACTGGCGATTGTGGAATCCTTCGTCGCTTTCGGATGGTTATCACGGTAAAAACCTTTTAACCTCAACTGGCTATAACCCCAGTCCCCGATAATATAATCATAACGCTCCAGCACTTCACTGTAACGATCACGGAAAACCTCTGGATTCCAGCCTTCTTTGTGGTTCTGGACGATTTCATAATTTTTGCCGCCGATCTGTACAATGACCGGTTCTTTGGGCTTTTCTTCAACCGATTCCTGAACCGGCTCCTGGATCTGTTCCTGAAGTTGGTCCTGAATCTGTTCTGTGATTTTTTCTTCTTCCAATCCGGTATCCTCCATCACGCGTGTGTTGCCGCCTGTTCAGCATGTTTGGTAGCCGATTTCACCTGTTCATGCGCATGGTAGGAGCTGCGTACCATCGGACCGGACTCAACGTGGCTGAATCCACGTTTTAATCCTTCCTGTTTCAATGCAGCAAACTCCTCTGGCGGATAATACTTTTCAACATACAGATGTTTCTCCGATGGCTGCAAATATTGACCAATCGTCATAATATCACAGTTCACCGCACGAAGATCATCCATTGTTGATAAAATTTCATTATATTCCTCACCTACACCAAGCATAATACTTGATTTCGTAGGGATGTTAGGTTGCATTTCTTTGGCACGAGCAAGCAATTCCAGTGAACGTTTATATTTTGCCTTGGCACGCACTTTGTCTGACAACCGCTCAACCGTCTCAATATTGTGATTCAGAATGTCCGGTTTGGCATCCATTACAATCTGCAAAGATTCCAGCTCGCCCAGAAAGTCTGGAATAAGTACTTCAACGCTGCACAATGGTAACCGCCGCCGTACGGCCTTTACCGTCTCTGCAAAGATCGTAGCTCCCCCGTCTTTCAGGTCATCACGGGCTACACTTGTAATTACGCAGTGTTGCAGATTCATCTGCTCTGCTGCTTCTGCCACACGTTCTGGTTCCTGCAAATCAAGCTCCGTTGGCAAGCCTGTATTCACCGCGCAAAAACGGCATGCCCTTGTGCAAATGTCGCCCAAAATCATAAAAGTGGCCGTTCGATTGGCCCAGCATTCATAAATATTCGGACACCGTGCTTCCTCACATACCGTATGCAGCGTTTTGGAACGCATCATCGATTTCATTTCCTGATAGTTATCGCCGGTTGTCAATTTGATCCGAATCCAATCCGGCTTCGGTTCTTTAACACGTTTAGCCAATGCATAAACCTTCTTTCTACTGAAGTTAGGCTGTTGCTCGGAACATATTATACCATGAAAGCGCTGGAAAAACCCCCATTTGTCACATCTTGTGCATTCATGCTCGATATGGACAATTTGTATAATTGGATTCCCCCCCAAGAGCTTACATGGATAAAATGAGAACTTTTGAAGAACGCTAACCTTTAGCTTGGTTCATCGGGTACCTTGTATCATTCTAATGGAAAGGGGCTGCATCCCAGTGCAACAACGCTTGACCTTCAGGCACACGTACCGCTTTTGGATCAAAACATTACTTGCAGGTACTCTGCTTCTCCCATTCTTGCCTGTTGAAGTTTACGGTGAACCCGCCCAGGCCGCTCCCAAACCACAGGTTGCCGAGTTAAAACCCGCAGAAATTTTCGCTGCACGTCGCCATTTATATGAAACCATCGGTCAGATGACTCAGATTCCCTGGTACAGGCTTGCCGCCATTGATCAGTATGAACGAACGATTACTCGTGCACACCCAAAGGATCGCAAGCATCCGGAGCGGCTTACGGGTATCTTCATGACCCCTCCGGCCTGGAGAGGATGGCTAAATCCCGATGAGACGGATCAACATCCGGAATCCATTCTTTTTTTCAAAGGATATGGACGTGATGGTTCAGGAGACGGTATAGCGGATGCCAACAATGATCAGGATGTGCTGTACAGCATGGCTTCTGTTATTCAAGGTTACGGGAACAAACAAGAGGACTTCAACATTGCCTTGTGGGAATATTATCACAACTCCCGTGCTGTGCAACGGATACAGCAATTCGCGAAGTTATATGAGCATTTTAACAATCTGGATCTATTCGGACATGCCTTTCCGGTCCCGCTCGGAACCAACTACTCCTATCGCAGTACCTGGGGGACAAAAAGAAGCTGGGGCGGTTATCGCATTCATGAGGGAACAGATATTTTCGCTCCGCATGGCCTGCCTGTGCGCAGTACCTGTTACGGGGTCGTGGAAATCAAAGGCTGGAATCCGTTTGGTGGCTGGCGCATCGGAATCCGTGATTTGAACAATCATTATCACTATTACGCCCACCTTTCGGGTTTTGACAAAAGTGCACGCATCGGTGAAGTTGTGATCCCCGGTCAGGTCGTAGGTTGGGTTGGCAGTTCGGGTTACGGGAAACCTGGGACACAGGGCAAATTCCCTCCACATCTGCACTATGGGATCTATCGCGACAGCGGACTGCACGAATGGTCGTTCGATCCTTATCCACAGCTGAAACATTGGGAACAGGATGAACGCAAACAAAAGAACAAGAAAAGTAAGTGAGACGAGGATATGCACGATAAGCATTCGAAAAAGGGACCTCTTTAATAGACAATGTCATTAAGTTTAGCTTAAAGAGAAAACTGAGAATAAAATGAAATCTGAAACGGCATGGGAAAAAGTCCCGTGTCGTTTGTTTTTTTTGTATGCAAGGAAAAAAGCGTACAGCAAACAAACGGATGGAGGATCCGCTTAAAAAAGTGTTCACACGAATCGAATTTATGCTACTCTGTAGACGAAGCTAACCGATGATTTATAACCTATTTTGCGCGTATTCTGCTGCCCTGGTCGAATGGGTCGAATCGGCAAAACGTTTTTGCGAATCAGTGCTTCAACATCGGGCGGGGGGTCATCGTCTCTTGAGCGCAGGAAATGTCTACAAACATGAACGGCAACCGTGAAGTTGACTTGGTAGTGGTACTGTTTAGCTTTTTGGGAAATGACGACGTGCGAGGTCATCATTTCTGCAAAATTGTACATGATCATTCTTGCAAAAATCTCTTGGATGACGGACTCTCGTCTCTTTGCGTGAAAATGGGTCAGACCGACGGTGTATTTTAATGCCCTGAACGAGGTTTCAATTCCCCACCGCATGTTATAGATGGACCTGAGTTCATCGGGTGGAAAATCTGCGTCAGATAAATTCGTAATAACGGTCTCATAAGCGCCATCCGGCAGGACAAACCGAACGACTCGAAAAGATATGGGGTAGTACAGATGCTCCTTCAAATCTAAGAAATCAAAGGTAGACTTAGAAGGGATGAACTTGTACATTTCGGGATGAGCTTTGATCTCTTTGGTTTGTTTTTTAGTAAGCACTAGATGAACCTCCTGATCAAACGAACCGCTATCGGGTAAACGCAAGCCCGAGAGAATACCACTGGAGGCCAGATCTTTTACTCGAATGACATAGCTCCACCCTTTGCGTTCAATATGTGCGAAATTGTTGTAACTTTCATAACCTCGATCGGCAATGACAATGGTTTTTCCCTCGATGCAGGAACGGTCAACCATATCCCCTAACGCTTTTCTCTCATTACTTAATCTTCGCGGTTGAACAATCGCATCCACGTAAAGTCTGTTGCAAAGGTCATAGGTGGCGTTTAAATGCAGCAGATTATAGCCTCTTGCTTCCGGTTGACTTTGAAAATAGGTGTCGGTATCCGCAGGGTCAGTGGCGAAATGCAAATCCGAACCGTCAATGGCGAGTAACCGATACCCTCGGTAGTTCTTGAGATCCGTATACGATTGCGTAAATTCTTGAAACAAATATGCCATTGCAGACGGCAAGATTTTATTTCTCTGTTGGACAAAAGCAGAAGAAGTGGCCGTATTTACATCATAGCCCTGTGATTCCAAGAGTTCCTTGTATAAACTGTTTCCGCCCATAGAGATCAGTAGTTGCATAACCGTTTCAAACGGTAACTTCTTCTTACGGGTAAAATCTTTTTCAGGATTTTTGACATAAGGTGCTGGTGCAACTGACATTTCTCGTATGAGGGAGGTCAGTTTTTCTTTTAGCGAATTCGCATATTCATTCATTGGCGTAACCCCCTCGTTTTCCAAGGGCTTCGCCACACCTTTTTACCTGCTTGTCAAGTCTTTTTTCTTATTTCACACAAAAAAGAGCAGGCTATCTTTTCGATAACCTGCTCTTTTTATTGATTTTTGGTCCTGTTCCTTATCTTAATGACATTGCTTTAATAGAGGCCCCTTTCTTTGCTTTGCAATTCAAATTTGTGTGTATCATGGGTGCGCGTCCTTATTGAGCTGCAATCCCCCATTCACATCAGGCAGATCATCCGGCTCAATTTCAAGTTCATTCCCTTGCAAATGGTCTGACGGCGTCTGTTGCTGGTTCTCGCTTGGGGGATTCGTAGTTACTCCATTACCGCTTGATACACCCGTATGACCTGATGGCAGCGCAATAGCAGGGGCATTACTACCGTTACTGCCCACTGGCTTGCCCTGATTATCGTAATAATACATTGGCACATCCCCGACAACCAAAAGGTAGGAAATCGGGATTTCCGTATCGACCGTTTCGGGTTCCATGTCGAAGGGCACCACGACCGCGACCTCAGCAATGATGTGAATGTACACTTCCACCAAAATCATGTTAATACCCGCATTCTGTTGACGGGTGTTCAGATCCACTTTGACAGCGCCTTGGGGCTCAATACGAACCGGTATACTCGGGCCAAATGAAGCCAACACCGGACTGCCCAGCGCCTGCCCCAGCGGGATTTTTTCTTTTAACATGTGTACATTCTGCAGCGTGGATTGCACAATATTCATCGTACTTGCGGTGATTCGCATATGCTCATTGTAGTTCAGCATGAAACCGGACACTTTCCCGGCGGTATCCGTCTTCCAGTCAATCAGTCCTTCGTTGGTTTTGCCATCTGCAACCTGTGCTGTAATCGCCTTGTTGATCGCTTCAGTCGCAATCTGTTTCACTCTGATCTTGGCCAAGTGCATGATGGGGGGCTTCATCTTTTTATCCACATAAGCAAAGCCCTGCATCAAACAAAACGCGGTGACCAATAAAATGATCAACCACATTTTGCGTTTGCCGCTTGGCGGCTTACGGCGTCTCCGGCTTCGCCATTTTCTTCTCATCATCGAAGTGTCCCTCCCCTACGGGATGAGCTATAGGCTATATGTTAACCTTATGCACCGTTGTCCCGAAAAAGAAGGACAGTACGTGGACACTGGACAGAAAGTAACAACAACATGAAAGGGACAAGTACTCCTCATTGGTTAAACTAACCTCGAATCGGAAACTACATAAACAGAGATAAAAAAACCTTTCACCCGCAAATTACTCTGCAAGGCAAAAGGTTTTATGTTCAGACCACCCAAAGATTCAGGCCAGGTCTATCCTTTTATTTCGGAACAGATTCCCAGTCTTTCAGGAAACGTTCAATCCCGCTGTCTGTCAGTGGGTGTTTCCAAAGTGTCGGCAGAAGCGAACCCGGAATGGTGGCAATATGCGCACCGGAAAGGGCTGCATCCTCTACATGTTTGATATTGCGAATGCTTGCTGCGATAATCTCGGAAGGCAGATCATACATGTCCAGAATAAGACGCAGATCACGAATCAATTTCATACCATCCACCGCAATATCATCCAAGCGACCAACGAATGGACTGATGTAGGTTGCACCGGCTTTCGCCGCCATCAGGCCCTGTGCTGCGGAGAAAATCAGCGTTACATTGGTTTTAATCCCTTTTTGCGTCAACTCATGACAAGCGTACAGCCCATCTTCGGTCATCGGCAATTTAATGACTACATTCGGTGCCCATTCTGCAATTTCATAAGCTTCCTTAAACATATCCTCGGCTTTGAGACCGATGACTTCAGCACTGACCGGGCCTTTAACAACGCCACAGATCTCCTGAATGACTTCTTTAAATACGCGACCTTCTTTGGCAATCAAAGACGGGTTAGTCGTGACTCCATCCACCAGACCCAGACGTTCGATCCGTTTGATTTCTTCCACATTCCCTGTATCCAAGAAAAATTTCATGATATGTTACCTCCACTTGATGAATTCGTAAACACGATATAAGTCATTACCCGATTCTCATCATATGTTAACAATTATATATAAAATTAATTTTTCTCTACAGCGTGACCGCCAAATTCATTACGCAATGCTGCTACCACTTTACCTGTGAATGTGTCTGTCTCCAGGGAACGGTAACGCATCAGCAAGGACAACGCGATAACCGGTGTAGCGGTTTGAAGGTCAAATGCCGTTTCTACCGTCCAACGTCCTTCACCGGAAGAGTGCATTACGCCTTTAATTTCGTCGAGGTTTGCATCTTTGGAGAAGGCACGTTCTGTCAGCTCCATCAACCAAGAGCGGATAACGGAACCGTTGTTCCATACGCGAGCCACTTGTTCGAAGTCGAAATCAAATCCACTTTTCTCCAATACGTCAAAACCTTCACCAATGGATGCCATCATACCGTACTCGATACCATTGTGAACCATTTTAAGGAAGTGACCGCTGCCCGCTTTACCTGCATACAGGTAGCCGTTCTCTACGGAAGTATCTTTAAATGCCGGTTCAACGATTGCCCAAGCTTCCGGGTCTCCACCGATCATATAACATGCTCCATTACGTGCGCCTTCCATACCGCCAGATGTACCTGCATCCATGTAGTGAATGCCTTTAGGTTTCATCTCTTCGTAGCGACGGATGGATTCTTTGTAGTGGGAGTTACCCGCTTCAATAATGATGTCACCTTTGGACAACAATGGGCTAACTTCTGCCAATACAGCGTCTACAACATTGTGGGGAACCATGATCCACAATACACGTGGGGATTCGAGTGAAGCCACCATCTCTGCATAAGAAGATACGCCTTCAGCGCCGTATTCTTTCATTTCATTTACTGCTTCAGCGTTCAGGTCAAAAGCAACCACTTCGTGTTTGTGATCAATCAGGTTTCTACCCAGGTTCAATCCCATTTTTCCTAATCCGACAAGTCCAAGTTTCATTTCAAAATCCTCCTGTTATGAACAATGTTTAATTTTTATTTGCGTTCAAAATTAAAAATAAGTGCTTAACGTTTGGCGAAGTAACCGTTCCAGTCACGAATCGTTCTATTGATCGCTGTTATCCCCAGATTTTTTGAATCTCCTATATAGGAGAAAATCCGGGGATAAAGGCGAACGCTATGCTTCTACAGAATCGATTTCGTCCCCTACACTACATTCTCAGCGTTCAAGCCAACCCATTTTCAAAACTGAACCACTAATCTATATTCAAAAATTTTCACGGCCTTCCGGCAAACATAACCGGAAGGGCTTATGCAAAATTGGAACGGTATGATTCGTAATAGTTACTGTATATATCAGTTTTTTGCATTATTCGATCCAACTTGCTCCTGAGTACAAGCTCTAGGGGAATAAAACATTTCGTTTTATATCCTGTTAACTTGGAAAGGTTTGTTTGGATTTGTGCAAATGATTATTTGTGAGCAGAACAGATTGTACTGTTGTCTTTACTATTGTGTTCTCTTATGCTCACTCTTTCGTTTCACTTACCACCAACGGAAGCCGTCCGCTGCTGTCAGGCGATCTGCTGACTCTGGTCCATGCGAACCTGCACTGTACGTATCCAGTGGCACGCTGCCCGCTTCGAATGCTTCTTGAATCGGTTGCACCCATTGCCAAGCCAGCTCCACTTCGTTCCAATGAGCAAAGAAGGTGGAATCTCCACGCATCGCATCAAAGATCAGATTCTCGTAAGCTTCAGGGATGTTACGTTTACCTGAGTTGAAGGTCATATGCATTGGTTCCACTTCACCATGGTTCAATGGATTCTTCGCATTTAATTGAAGCGAGATGCTTTCTCCCGGACCAATTTCAATCGTCAGCAGGTTAGGTTCTGTTGTGTTTTCGGATTCATGACCGGTCTTCAGTGGAGCCTTGAACTCAACAACGATTCGGGTCGATTTCTCAGCCAGGCGTTTACCTGTACGGATATAAAATGGAACCTCGCTCCAGAACGGATCATCGATCCAAAGTCTTGCGGCAACATAGGTCTCGTTCTGAGATCCGGCTGGAATGCCAGGCTCGTCCAAATATCCAACAACCGAGGAACCTTGCAACTCACCTGCTGCATATTGCGCACGAACAACTTCAGAAGCGATATTTTCTTTTGTCAACGGACGAAGTGCTTCAGCAATTTTTTGCTTTTTGAATTGAATTTCTTCCGGTGTGCAACGTTTTGGCAAATGCAAACCAATCATCATCAGCAACTGAAGCATATGGTTTTGGAACATGTCACGAAGAGCACCGCTTTGGTCGTAATATGCGGCACGTTCTTCAACACCCACCGTCTCACTTGCCGTAATCTGTACATTGGCAATATAACGGTTAGACCACAACGCTTGAATCACCGGATTTGCATAGGTGAGCGTCTCAATATTTTGAACCATCGGTTTACCGAGGAAATGGTCAATGCGATAGATTTCTTCTTCCGCAAAGGTATTGCTCAGTTTTTCGTTCAGATCACGAGCTGATTGCAGGTCGTGTCCGAATGGTTTTTCGATAATCAGTTTCTTCCAGCCTTTGGTGTTACCCAGGCCACTTTCTTGAATGTTCAATGCGATTGGCTCAAAGAATTCCGGTGCCACCGACATGTAGAACATGCGGTTTTCGGGAATGTTAAGCTCTTGTTCACGCTGTTGAACCAGTTCCAACAATTTGGTGTAATCTTCAAGCTTCGTATTATTTAAAGAACAATAACGGAAAGCGCCAATGAAATCACGAACCTGAGATGCTTCTTCCGGCGTCTGACGTGAGAATTCATGCAGTGACTTTTCAACATTCGCCTGGAAGTCCGTATCCGACAATTCACGTCGTCCCAATCCGATAACGGAAAAAGATTTCGGCATTTTCTGATCCATGTACAAGTTATATAATGCAGGGTAAATCTTGCGTTTGGCTAAATCGCCTGTTGCCCCGAACAGGACAAATGTCATTGCATCCATTGGAGTGCCTCCTGTGATCTGTGCAGTATAGTATATGATGTTGCAAAATGTTCAAATCCAAGCATGACAAAAGACGGAATAAGTGGGTATGGTCCCCGCCTTGCCTCCGTTTATATAACGCACCTGAATTCAACCATGGAACATTCCTTCTCTCCACAACCTGTGTTTAGGTTATAAATTGTAACCATTTGAATTAACGTTACCCATATTACACCTGTCGTCACAATTCGTCAATAATCGTGTCGAACCTGTGAACTCCAGTGTTTATAGGGTTTTTATTTGATGATAACGCTTTATGTGGTAACATTAAGAACAATTGGTATGTGACATTTTACACATATGGCCTGTGGACAAGTAGGTTACAATAAGTATACTAATGATATTACAAGCAATACTAAATCAAAGGAGTACAATCATGAGCGATGATGAGAATGCCAAGCAAATATGCACAAAAGTGGAACAATCTTATCAGATCATTGGCCGAAAATGGGTAGCCCTCATTATCCATGCATTGATGGAGGAACCCAAACGCTTCAGTGAGATTCACGCTTATATCCCTGACTTGAGCAAACGTGTGTTAAATGAGCGAATGAAGGAATTGGAGGAAGAAGGACTTGTGGTTCGCCATGTGGTCACGGAACGTCCAGTTCGGACTGAATATATGTTGTCACGAAAAGGCACGGAACTGGGGAGAGCGCTAAGCGCCGTGGAACGTTGGGCTGATAAGTGGCTGTAACAGCTTGAGGAAAACCTTAATGTTTATTTAGCTTGAAGATTACCGATGTGTAATCCCGGAGGTGAGTATCGCATTTAGCAACTGGCTAGTGCAATCCGCATCCGGGATTTATTTATTCAAATGGTAAATACTAATTGTGTATATAGAGACGTAATAACGCTATTATTATGCAAACTAAAATAATGCTTGCTGCACCGTTCAAATTTTTGCCGATAATACAACGGGCTCGTCCCGGCAGATTTGCGAAATAACTGGATGAAATACATCCGTTCGGAAATCTGGCACGTCTGCCAATCTCCTCCACCGAAAATGTTGTTATATCAAGGAGTAAGTAATCCTGCTTCAACCTTCGAGCTGTGACGTAATCCGTAATGCTGCTACCTGTCTCTTGATGAAAAATGCGGGAAGCATACGATTTGGACAGGTGAACATCTGCCGCCATCTTGCCCAATCTGATCTCATAATCCAAATGCTTTTCAATCCACCACATCATCTTCTCCAAGTGTCTAAAATGACGTGAATCCGCTAACTGTGAAAGCGTTACATTTGCACTCTCTTTCTGTTGAACCAACACGCTCAAAAGCTGAAGCTAAACAGCACTGATTCTTCCTATTCTCCCTCACACGACTACGAGACTGATTGTAGCTCTCATCGATCCAATCCCTGACTATGGAGATTATGATCTTGAAGTGAATACGAGTTACATGGATGGAAAAACCAAGTGTATTGATTTTTTATGGTGATGTAGATGTAATCGACCTAGTACAAAAAAAGATGCCCATTCTCACTTATGTGAGGGGCATCTTTTTCACGTAAAATACTACGAATCCAACTTCCGCCCGAGTGTAATACTCGAATCCTCGAAGTTGTCCACCGTCGTCTTTTTTTCATAAAAGTGTACGGCATGTTGCATAATTCCTTCTCTTGTGTAAAACACGTCTTCCGCCCCTAGTGGAAAAACAACCTTCTCTCCCGTACTTGCCGACTTATAGATACCCACAATCAGTTCAAGCGTATTCCGGCCACTTTGGCCATCCACCAGAAGGGGAGATCCTGTCTCAATAGCATTTAACACATTCTCAACTTGCCCAGCGTGACCGACATGAATAACATCTGGTAATTCGTCAGCGAGCTTCTGAATCTGGTGTTCCAACTCTCGATTCGGTTCCGGAAATCCGTTATTCCGCGCGGTAGAAGCAACCACTTTCCAAGGTGCAGATACCCGGGCTTCTTTGCCCTGAAAAATTAACTGTTGATCCTCTCCGTGATGTACGACGGAACTGGTAATTATGCCAAGCGCCCTTTCCTGGAAGCGAAGCATCGCCATGGATATATCCTCAACTTCGGCATTATCATGTGCCGTATTTGCCATCATGGCCTGTAATTCCACTGGAGGTCCCATCATCCAAAGCATGGCATCAATATGATGCACCGCATGATTAAGGGTACAGCCTCCGCCTTCTTTTTCCCATGTCCCGCGCCACCACAGATCATAATAATTGTGGCCCCGCCACCAGAACGAATCAACCTGAACATGTACAATCGGTCCCATCCGTTTACTGTCCAGCACACCTTTTAGTTTCATCATTGGTGTCGTAAAACGATTCTGTGCTACTACGGATAACAACTTGCCACTTGCTTGCGCTGCCCTCAACATCAGATCCGCTTCCTCCAGGGAAGAAGCCATCGGTTTTTCGACCAACACATGTGCACCTGCTTGCATGAAATCACACGCAATGGGAGCATGCGTATATGGCGGCGTACAGACTGATACCAGATCAATGTTTAGGGCAAGTAACTCTGTGTAATCCGTGACAGCTTGTGCACCTTCCAGACCATATTCATTAATTCGCTTCTGTGCTTTTTCCACGTAGATATCGACCACAGCAACAATCTGACATCGCTCAGGGAACGCCATATATGCTGAGATATGTGCTCCACTAATTGCACCTGCTCCGATAATCGCCACTTTTAACATCGTTGCATACCTCCCTTATTCCCTTCACAATACACAATAATAAAGCGCTTTTATGCGTTCATCTTGTGCTAAAATAAAACTATCTTGCGCATGATAAGGGAGGCATTCATGAAGTCCATCTTTCTGGGAGAACAATTTAATCTGGTCTGTCGTCGTACATCCAACACTACGTCTCGCGAAGTGTTCCATGCTCATTCGCAGCTGGAGATAACCTATATTCACGAAGGATATGGGCAGTTGATAACCGAAGGTCAGGTTTTCTCCCTTGAACCCGGTATGCTCATGATTTTTCGACCTTTTCAATTGCACCACATCCAGATTCAAGTATCCAGACAGCAGCCTTTCATTCGAAATGTACTCATGGTTGAACTTGATCTACTGAAGGCACATTGGCCCCAATTTATCGTTACTCACGACTTCATACAGGATCTGCTGGAAGAGCAATCCCCCATTCAGCCCATCCGACTTGCTGCCACATCCCCACTCGTTCAACGAATGGAACAATATGCAGATACGTATCCAGCTCTCCTTCCCCACGTAATAGAGGAGGATACACGCCTCTTTTTATTGGATCTGCTCGCACAACTTCGCTATCTGTGGCAGGACGGGCAGCAGCACCGCTCCCAAGATGTACTTTCGTCCAGTGCAACCGTTCTTCACCCTCATGCCGAAGCCATCATGCAATGGATTGAACAGCATTACCAGGAGCCTTTTCGTTTGGAGCATATCGCAGATACACTTCATCTGTCCCCCTATCATCTATCTCATGTATTCAAAAAAGCGACTGGTACCACCATCGTTGCTTATGCTCAAGCCACCCGCATCCGTCATGCCTGTGTGCTGCTCACTCGATCCTCGCTCACCGTTCCCGAAATCGGTCACCGTGTCGGTATGACGAGCCCCTCCTACTTTTGCAAAGTATTCCGTACTACCACAGGCTCTACACCACATCAATATCGGCTGAAAGTGCAGGGGAGGAAGTAATGGATCACAACAACAAGAAAGAAGCGAAAGAATTCACTTCTCCGCTTCTTCTCGTACAAACCGATTTCACTTGCTTCACCGCACATCAAGCCCCAACTTCTCCAAATACGGAATAAGTCGCTCTCTTAATTGCCTCAAATCATCCTTCTGTTCCACTGACAAGCGCTCATCATGAATGCTTCCATCCTTGTCTACCACCATCACTTCATACGCCTTCATTTGTTCATACACAGATTTGAACTCGGTAAACTCCTCTTTAGTTAACATCTCCTCCGCCCGCGCCAACTGCTCCGTCCAGAATTGTTGCTCATTCATAGGATCCTTTTGTGAAGCAGTACTCACAGCTTCCAGCTTCTCAAAAAACGGTTCCAGCTCAGCTACAAGAAGGTTATATCGTTCCTGCTCCACTGTACTCCACTGCTCTGGATACATATTGCCCTGAGAATCGGCATACTTCACGGCCATTTGCCCTAATTGCTTCAGCAAGTCCATATATTGAACAAATTCTTCTTCGCTGAAATGGGCCTTGGCCGTCTGCAGCTTTGCTTCCAACCTCATATAATCCTCAGCTGTTCCCCCCATAGCTTTGATATTCTCCTGCGAACCATATATTCCGTCTGCGAGATAGGTGTATCCTGCGTAGGCTCCGGTGGGAATAATGAGCACAACAGCTAATAGTCCAGTGATCAGCCATTTTTTTCGATTTCTTCTGATGTGCGAATTACTTCGAATACCATCCATCATTTTATGTTTAATTCTCGCAGGAACGGACCAGTCTTTGGTCTCTTCCTGGTAGGCTGTTCGCAACTTTTCATCGAGTTTCATGCAGATCCTCCACCTTTCCCCGCAATCTTGGATTCATCTTCTCTTTCTGTCTTAACTTCGCCAGCGCCGCATGTATGCGCGATTTTACGGTTCCAAGCGGAATCTCCAATATGCCAGCAATCTCCTCTTGCGTGTATTCATTCAAATAATGAAGTGTAACCACCTGCTGCAACTTGTACGGCAAACGGTGCACCTGTTCCAGCAGAGGACGATTTGCCAGTTTGTTGACCAGATCAGTGGAAAAATCATATTCTAGTCCCACGTCAGATCTTTCGATCCGCTTGCCAAACCGAAACTGCATCAACCTTTTGCGTCGATAACTCTGAACCTGTCGCATCGTCACCCCCATCAACCAGGGACGAAAAGCACGCTCCGCATCATATCGCGCCAATGATCGATACGCCTGAATGTAAATCTCCTGTACTACATCCTCCGCATCAGACTTGTCCTTGATGAGAAATCGCACAGTTTGATATATCCTCGTCACTGTTTTCTCATATAATTCTCCATAAGCTTCTTCATGCCCCGCCCGTATTAACGTTACAAGTTCTATGTACTCATCTTGCTCACTCATTATCTATCCCCCTCCTCCTTACACTATATATTGGCATGCCAGCATCATATCGTTCGATTTATTTATTGATCTGGTGTTTATCATGATATAATATACCTAATTTTGTTATTATTGGAGTTTCTGCATCTGAGTTATAAGATCCCCTTTG
This sequence comes from Paenibacillus sp. FSL H7-0940, assembly GCF_037979415.1. Classification (NCBI taxonomy): domain Bacteria; kingdom Bacillati; phylum Bacillota; class Bacilli; order Caryophanales; family Paenibacillaceae; genus Paenibacillus; species Paenibacillus sp. FSL H7-0940. The sequence continues at coordinate 6,887,545 of NZ_CP150280.1, read as the reverse complement.
GTCTTTTGCTATTATCTTATTTCGATCATCGGATTGGTAATCGCCAGAAGCTACTTCGCGGCCTACGCCACGGTATACAGACTTATTGGGATATTGGTTATCTTATCGTCTCTTTTTCTTTCGAAAGCGGATATAAGGGAGTAACTTAGCAGGGGTGGTCACTACTGTAATGAAACTTTTCAGCAAATTGTACTCAGAATATCTCCTGATTCCACGACCTTTACGTTTGTTGTTTCTATGGGGATGGATTGTTTTGTTTATTGTTGCTGGTACCAAATTCAGATGGTTCTACTTCCTACAATAAGCTGATTTCATAGAAGTCTGATCCCCTGGGACATAAAAAAAGAGCTGAGTCGTCATTATGACGTCTCGGCTCTTCTTTGATGCTCATCCTCTTCCTTACAGATAAAGATATAGGTAATCAACTCGAGCTAGCTTATACGTTCCTTTTTGAGGCAAACTTTATTTGATATTCAGGAATTTATATCACTTGATCACCGCTTCTGAATAGTTCTACCTGTTCAAGTCTTGCCAGTACGTTGGCAAGGCTTTTTTCTCTTGAACATAAGTTGTTTGGCTTTGCTTATGTATTCTTTAGATTTTCTTTAGATTTATGCTCATTAATTCCTTAGTTTTTTTAATTAAGATTGCTATATCAACAAGAGAGGAGGCAAAACAATGATCAGTAATACGATCTTAGAGCTACTTCATCAGTATGGTTATCTGATTTTTTATTTTGCCTTCTCATTAGGGCCTTTCGGTATTCCAATCCCAAATGAAATCACGATTATCAGCGGTGCCATTTTGAGTCATACAGGAGTTATCAATTCATGGATCACATACTTCTGTATTTTATCAGGACTATTAACGGCCATTACCTTTGCTTATTTTGCAGGGAAGTTATTTGGAACCAAGATAAAACACAGATTTCAACATCATAAACACTTCGTTAAGGCTGAACTGATTCTGAATAAAAGTGGCAATTGGGCGATGTGCGTTGGTTTGTTCATTCCAGTCGTGCGGTATGTTCTCCCTTTGGTGATGGGACTCAGTGGCGTGCAGTATAGAAAATTTGCTCTTATCTCCTATTCCAGTGCTTTGTTATGGACCATAACGTATTTTACAGCGGGAATTTACTTCGGTGGCCCCATTCTATCTACGCTTCATTTATTACATTTCTAACTGGTTTGGATAACATACCATCACATTATGGAGGAACCCTATGAATTCCAATGAACCTGTTTTATTTTTGAAAAGTTTTCTGCAAAGCCCTAAACATGTCGGCAGTATCATACCCAGTTCCCGGTTTCTCGCCAGCAAAATGGTGAAGCAAGCCTCTTGGCTAGAGGCAAAAGCTGTCGCCGAGCTTGGATCGGGTACAGGTCCTATCACTCGTTATATTCATCAACAAGTACACGATTCCACCAAAGTCCTATTGTTTGAGATGAACGAAACGATGAGGAATACTCTTCAGACGGCATACCCGGAGTTCTCCTGTTATCCAGACGCTGCTCGATTGGTAGAATCCATGAATCAAGAGGGCGTTCAGCAACTGGATTACATTTTTAGCGGACTGCCCTTCTTCAACTTTGAGCCTGAATTAAGAAATACGTTGGTAGACCAGATCTATAAGGCACTCAAACCTGGAGGATTATTCATCGCCTTTCAATATTCACTTCAAATGAAAAAAGCATTATCCGAACACTTTATCATCGAAAAAATAGAATTCGTGCCTTTGAATATCCCACCTGCGTTCGTTTATGTCTGTCGCAAAAAGGAAACAATTTAAACATTCCGGACGATCGTTTACACTGATGTTATCCTAATTTTTAAAGGAGTGTTGAATTATGAATACCGTTCTCGTTGTTGATGATGAACCCGATATCCGGGATGTCATTCATGTCTATTTACGTAACGAAGGATATCATGTCATTGAAGCAGCCAATGGTGAGGAAGCGCTAAATATTATCAAAACAACATCGGTTCAACTCGTTATTCTGGATGTTATGATGCCCATTATGGATGGAATTAAAGCCTGCTTCAAAATAAGAGAAGTATCACCCACTCCCATTATTATGTTATCCGCCAAGGAAGAAGACATTGATAAAATCACGGGCCTGACTACCGGGGCTGATGATTATATGGTCAAACCGTTTAATCCATTAGAGTTACTGGCTCGCGTTAAATCTCAGTTACGACGTCAAACACTGATTGGCAAAGCCGAATTCAATTCACTTATCCTGATCAAGGACCTTGTCATAGATACAAGTAAACATTCTGTGAAGCTCAAAGATAATGACATTTCGCTTACACCACTGGAGTTTTCCATTCTGGTGTTGCTTGCCAGCCATCCTGGACAAGTATTTAGCTCCGAGAAAATTTACGAAACCGTATGGAAAGAACCTTACGGGTATTCGGATAATACGGTGATGGTTCATATTCGTAACCTGCGAGAGAAATTGGAAGTAAATCCGCGGGAACCTCATTACATTAAAACGGTATGGGGAGTGGGATATAAAATTGATTAAACGATTACCACAGTTTAAAAAAAAGATACAGATTAACATCCTATATCAAATGTTGATCAGTTTATTGATTTCGTTTGTTGGCTCTGTGGGTGTAAATAATATGTTGATCATAGCTGCCGCAAAAATTAGTGAAAGATTTAATTGGCCTTCGCTCCTCTACATTTTTCCTTATGTTCTAACACCAATCTTCATCGTAATTTTCACGTTAATTTTTTTGTTTTCCACACGAAAAATTGTGAGAGATCTCATTACATTAGAGCAAGGGCTTCAAATCATATCTGAAGGAAATTTGAATTATAGGGTGCCCGTTAATCGACAAGATGAACTTGGACGCGTTGCTTCCAACATCAATCACATGACAGAACAGTTAAAGCAACAGATTGCTAAAGAACGTGAATTGGAGCAATCCAAGATGGACATGATCACTGGCATCTCACATGATCTGCGTACACCGCTTACCAGCATAATTGGCTATATTGAGCTTCTCAAATCAGAATCATTTCAAGACAAAGCAGAGTATGATCGTTTCATCCAAAATACCTATAACAAAGCAACGCATTTGAAGAAGTTACTCGATGATTTATTTGAATATACGCGTCTTAACGAAGTGAACACCAAATTGGATTTAAAAAATGTTGACCTCTGTCAGCTATTGGACCAATTGTTGTTTGAATTCGAACCTTTAGCTCAGGAGCATGGGATTCGTATTGAAAAAACACTCGGTAATGCTCCAATCATGGTTTCCCTGGATAGTGATAAGATCGCTAGAGCCATCGACAATCTCCTCATGAATGCACTCAAGTATTCCTTTAAACCGGGCACGATTCATGTTCGAATGAGTGTGCAGCATAATCACGTTACCATTGAAGTAGAGAATAAAGGCATACCACTAACGATAGAACAAAAAAACAGACTGTTTGATCGCTTTTATAAGGTGGATTATTCGAGGAATAGCGAAGGTATTCAATCAGGATCTGGTCTGGGACTTTCTATTGCGAGAAACATTACGGATTTACATCAGGGGACTTTAACACTAAAACATACGCGTAACGTATTTATATTCCAACTAAGCTTGCCTTCTAACATCCAGTGAAACATCAATAGCATTGATAATGGAGGATACCGCGATGAAAACATCCGAACCACTTCTTTTCCTGCAAGGATTTCTGAGAAACCCCAAACGAGTAGGCAGTCTCCTCCCCAGCTCCAAATTTTTGGCTAAGAAAATTGTCCAGTCTGTACGATGGGATGAGGTAAGAACCATTGCTGAGCTAGGGCCAGGAACAGGGGCAGTCACACGTCTTATGAGAGCTGAATTACCCCAATCTGCTACCGTTTTTTTATTTGAAAGAGACCCGAAAATGAGGAATGATCTGAAGAAAACATATCCTGAATTCATGTACCATTCGAATGCATCCTATTTAGTGAAAAAGATGCATCAAGAACATATACATCAATTGGATAATATCATTTGTGGACTGCCCTTTTTTAATTTTTCCAGAGAAATGAGACAAAACATCCTGTCACAGATCCATACAGCACTCCGACCTGGAGGCACGTTAGTTTTATACCAGTACTCCCTTCATATGAGGAAACAATTAACTGAGTTATTTGAGATGGAGAAAATTCAATTTGTGCCCTTCAGCTTCCCTCCTGTTTTTGTGTATGTTTGTCATAAAAGACAAGATGAAGGACAACGTGAAGCGATCGACTTGGGGAAGATCTGATTTATCCTCTACAAATGTTTAATGTCCTGTCTTGTCCTGTGAGGATCTAATCATGCGAGTCATCATCTTACGCGGCAACAACCGCGGCATAAACGCGATGAATCGATTTCGAGCACCAGGCATAATTAATGTCTTGCCACGCAAAAAGCCTCGATACCCTTCTTCGGCCACCTGTCCGGCTTCCATGATCGGGCCCTGCAACATCTTCGAGACACCCATACCCGAACGATCAACAAACCCGGTGGATGTCAGGCCTGGGCACAGTGCCGTTACTGTAACGCCAGTTCCGCTTACTTCATTCTCCAAAGCCTCAGTGAACGATAGTACATATGCCTTTGTTGCATAATATACCGACATCAACGGCCCAGGGAAAAAACCTACCAACGAAGCCACATTCATCACACCGCCTTGCCCACGTTGGATCATATCCGGCAAGAATAGCTTTGTCATGACGGTTAAAGCCTTGATATTCACGTCAATCATATTAACTTCTTGTTCCATATCCGTTTCCATAAACGTCCCGAACAGACCGAAACCTGCATTGTTGACAAGATAGTCAACAACAATGCCCTTTTCCTTCAGCTCATGATAAATCTCCTGTGGTACCCCAGGTGCTGCTACATCTTTGGCAATAACCGTCGCCTGAATGCCATACTTTTTCCGATACTCCTGAGCTAGATCCTGTATTTTACCCTCGCTTCGTGCTACCAGCACAATATGATGTCCACCTTTGGCAAACCGATCTGCTAACTCTTTACCGATCCCACCCGATACCCCTGTGATTAGAACTGTCTTTCTCATGTTGTTGCCTGCCTCTCTTTTCTATAAAATATGTTTCATCTGGAACATCAATTAGAATGAACATTCTATAATAGTAAAAAATGGACTACCTTAGTATGAGATCCATGGATAGTATCGCTATACGAAGCAGTTTTTCCTTGGTCATCGAAGTCTTGGCCATCCCCCTTAAACCAATGCTTACGTTATGCAGATATTCCGCCAATACCTCGGCGTTATACTCCGTTGTGAATTCACCTTCTTGCTGTCCCCACACCATAATGTCCTTGATTAGTTTCTCGGTATTTGCAAACATCTCCGTCGATCGGTTGTTCATGTCTTCATCGCGTGCCGCCAATTCTACCGTCGAATTAACAATGAAGCAGCCTGATGCTGGAGATTCCTCTCCATGAATTAAAGAAAGAAATATAAACTGAAGTGCTTCCGTTGCCGTTTTAGAACGCTTTACGCCTGCTGCAAGAGCGGAGCTGATTTTGTGATCATACAGATCTACTGACCTTAGAAACAAGGTATGTTTATCACCAAATGTGTCATACAAGCTTTTACGATGAATTCCCATATGATTAACCAGATCCGTCATAGACGTCTTCTCGTAACCTTGTTCCCAAAAAAGTCTCATCGCTTTATCCAGTACAACAGACTCTTCAAACTCTTTGCTTCTCGCCATTGGCTTCCCTCCTGTTCAGAAAACGAACATTAAATAGCATGAGCATGATCTTAACGAGCCTTTAAAAGGTAACAATGACTTTGCCCTGGGAGTGACCCGTTGATACTTTAATCAATGCCTTTTCAATGTCCTCAAACGTATACGTAGAATCGATCGAAGGTTTAATGTCTTCTTTTTCTACAAGAGCTGTGATTTCTTGCAATTGAATCCCACTGGAATGCACAAATAAAAAACGATATTCATTTTGATTCTTACGCGCTAAAGAATCCAGGCGTGCACCTACGAGACCAAACAATGCTCTTTTCCACAACGGAAATTGACTGTCCACTGCAAAGCGATAATTGGGTCCTGCCTTCAAAGAAACTAATTTGCCATGTGGTTTCAAAATGCTCAGTTCAGCTTTGATCTCATCCGCACCCAAGGTGTCGATCACATAATCGATATCGGACAGAATGTCAGCATACTGCTCAGTCTTATAATCAATGAATTGATCTGCTCCAATGGATAGAGTACGTGCTCTGCCCCTCTCACTGCCACTTGTAATAACCGTTAATCCCATGGACTTGGCAATTGGGATAGCCATCGCACCGAATCCCCCGGTTCCGCCAGGAATAAACAACTTTTTATTCGGTTCCGCTCGGAGCACATCATGCAATGCTTGATACGCGGTCAAGGCAGTAAGGGGTACTGCAGCTGCTTCGATAAAAGACAGATTTTCAGGCATCATAGATAAAGCATCCTCATGTACAGCCGCATATTCAGCAAAAGCACCAATTTTATTTAGTGGCAACCTCGTATAAACCGAATCCCCCACTTTAAAATTCAAAACATCATCACCGACAGCTTCAATGACACCCGATAATTCATTCCCTAAAGTTAAAGGTAACGTATAGTCGGCAATCATCCGAACACTGCCATTCATATTCAAGATATCCAGTGGATTTACACCCGCAGCTTTCACTTTGACAAGAACCTCATGGCTCTGAATTTGAGGTATCTCAATATTATTGACTTCCACTTGGATTTTTTTGGAGTATTTCTTTATTTGAGCCGCTCTCATCATTTATCCTCTTCCTTTGCTTATAGACTATATAAGTTGAACTAAAGATTATTTAAACTGACACTACGATGACAGAACAACCCTCCAATCGCTGTTATCCCCAGATTTTTTTGATCCCCTTTCTAAATGGAAAATCCGGTGATAAAGGCGAGGTGTATGCTTCCGAAGTAGCTTTCTTTCAGAAAGCTTTTAGCTTCGCTTTTTCAGGTTCTTTCTGTCCTCTCCGTTATCGTGTAAATGATTAGTTCAACTTATGTAGGAACATGGCGCGCAATGTTCAGTTGTACGCCATGCTCCATACTTGTGCTAGTGTAGCCCCTCTTGCGACTTTAATTCTTCCAACGTAGGATAATCCGTGTAGCCCTTACTTCCCAATCCAAAGAAGGTTGTCGGATCTGCTTCATTGAGTGGCGCACCTTGTTGAAGTCGTTCCACCAAATCTGGATTAGCCAAGGACCATACACCTACAGGTACCACATCAGCGAGACCACGATCTAAATCGACACTAAGATCATCCAACGTTCTTCCAGCCCGATTGACCAACAGTGGATTTTTCCAGATCGAACGAATGTCTTGGAGTAAGTTCTCATCTCCAAGATGCATAACATGAAGGTAAGCCAAATCCAATTGAGCCAATTCTTTTACTAGATAGCGATAGAGTTGCGGACCTTGTTCACCATCTTGAATTCCACCCAGCGGTGTCCCTGGTGAGATACGGAAGCCTGTTCGTTCTGCGCCTATTTCCTCCACGATGGCTTTCGTTACTTCAATCGCAAAACGAACACGATTTTCAATAGATCCGCCATACTCATCTGTGCGTGTATTTGAATTTTCTCCTAAAAATTGATTGATCAAATAGCCATTGGCTCCATGAATTTCGACGCCATCTGCCCCCGCTTTGATCGCTGCGGCAGCTGCTTTTCGGAAATCGGAGATGGTCGTTTGAATATCCTCCTGACTCAATTCCCGGGGAACGGGGATATCCTGCATCCCTGTAGCCGTAAACATTTCTACACCCGGTGCGATTGCAGATGGAGCAACCGGTTGACGATGATGCGGGGTATTGTCCGGATGTGACATGCGACCCGCATGCATTAATTGGATGTATACATATCCGCCAGCTTCATGCACGGCATCCGTTACCTTTTTCCATCCTTTAATCTGCTGATCGGTGTAGATGCCAGGTGACCACAAGTAACCCTGTCCATCATCAGAAGGTTGTGTTCCTTCCGTAATGAGGAGTCCCATCGTTGCACGCTGAGCATAATAAAGTGCCGCCAACTCTCCAGGTGTACCATCTTCTTGTGCTCGACTGCGTGTCATAGGTGCCATCGCTAGTCGATGAGGCAATTCCATGTTGCCAATCTTTGTTTTACTCCATGTCTTTTCCATTTGGATGTACTCCTCTTCTTATTTGAGATTTTGTAGATGTATCCTCTAGATTCTGCTGTATTAATTCAATTCTGAAATCACCGGGTAGATTGCGCCTGTCAGTTGGAACTCATAGTTCTGGTCTACAATTCCCACGACCACTTCATTGTGATCATACAGATCGATCATGAAGCCTGCCATTTCTTTAGCTGTATGGTACTTGGGCATATTCGCTTTGTAATCGAATCCTTCAGCATCTATTAATTTTCGCACAAATTCTGTTTCCGTGATCGCTGGTGCAAGCACCTTCGCTTTTAGTTTTGCACCTTTCAGTTCCAGTTCTTTGGCAAGACCTTCTGTGAAGGCACTAACGTAGTATTTCGATGCAGAATAAGCTACACTGCCCACAGCAATGGCATATCCGAGTGCGGATGAGACGTTAATCAATTGAGTACCTTCAACATTCGCATAATCTCGCACATACAATGTAGATAGAATGGTCAAAGATTCAATGTTAACACGCAGCATGGTCTCCACTTTATCCAAATTCTGTTCAGCAATGAACGAGCCTTCTCCAAGCCCTGCATTATTGATCCAAGTCTCAATTTCATATTCCTTCAAATCGTTATATAGCGTGTACGCCTCTGCGCTAACAGACAGGTCGCTTGTGTGAACGATAACATTTACTTTAAGGTCGATACCCTGAATAGTTGATTTAAGTTCTTCAAGCTTATCCAATCTTCTAGCTACCAAAATCAAGTTTTTGCCCCGTGTTGCAAATGCCAATGCTGTTTCATATCCAATTCCTGAACTTGCTCCTGTAATCACTGTGTATTTCATCATATTCTCTCCCTTATATTCTTTAGATTAGTGTAATCTCAGTTTTGAGAACGATCGTTCTTTATTGTGCAAAAAAAAGTAGTTAGATCTAACTTGCTGTTAGCATATCATTTCTAGAACGAACAGTAAAGAATTATTTTATATGTAAAAACATGCTTGGAACTTACTTAAATGAGAAGAGAAACGCTATATAAACCATTTTTTATCATAAATTAAGAATTCCTATATCGTTTCACTCCTTCAATTTAAGCAGCACTAACTTTTCCTTCATTGGTTAATCTAATGTCAGGCCAATGGCCACAAGTATAACCATCAACCTTTCCTAGCTACGCTAATCTGAATTCGACATCATCCATGCCAGAAATTCTCCAAACGAATCGGATACCTTTTCAACCTCTTCAAATTCAGGCTCACATCCACGGACAATAGCTCCACTGTCGGTTGTTAAGTCAATGGCATAGAAGGAATATCCATCCTCCACAGACATTACGATCGGCAAGTGATGATCCCACCAGGCCGTTATCTCTGACTGCCAAATAGAATCACCCTCTGCTGCCTCCAAACTAAGCATTTCAAATTCATTCCATTGGAATGCGGTCTCCGTGCTATTGTTGAACTCAGCCTCACAAATAAACCAGGTTTTCTCATCCGGTGCAACGCATTTTTCAACTACATTTAGAAATTCTAAATATTCATCTGGAAGTCCTTTATATCTTGAAGTAACGCTGCTGTTTAAATGTGACTGCGAACCGGATCTACTCATTATGTCCCAGCCCTTTTCCCCTGCCCAAGTCATAAATTCCCTCAGGTGAGTTTTTCCTTTTCTATTATTCATTTCCAATTTATACACCTGCCCATCAGCTTAAGAAATAGAAACTATATCCCCTATTCGGGATTTGAATGGAAAATCCCTGCTGTGGTGCTTCAAAGAGAAGGACAAAAAGACTGGAAACATGGTTGGGACAATCATCAACCATATTTCAGTCTTTAGTGCTTTGAGGACAGTTAATTTTAGTAGGGACAGTAAAAATAAAATTGGACAGGAATTTTTTATTTGTTAAATATCCTGTAGAAAACTAAAAATAACTGTCCCAAAAACACTATCCCCCAATCCCATACCCCACAAGGCTTTACCGCCATTTCCGAGATAAAAATTCGTGTCCCCAAAACGCTGAGAAAAAGACCTAAAAACTGGAAATAAACTGGTTCAATCGTGAACGAAAACGACTAACAATTCGTGTCCCTGAAAGGATAGAGATATGCCTGAGAAAAGCAGGAATCGGCATTTAAAACGCCTGGGTATGAGCCTGGGAAATGCCTGAGTATAACCGTCTCTGCTTACCCCGAAATCCCTGATTTGCCTGGGTTTCTGCTTGATTATCTATTCGGGATTTGGATGAGAAATCCCTGCTGTGGTGGTTTAATGGACGAGAAAAAGACTGGAAAAATGGTTGGGGAAAAGCGTCAACCAGGTTCCAGTCTTTGGTGGTTTGGGGACAGTTAATTTTAGTTAGGGACAGTTAATTTGAAATTGGACAGGAATTATTAGTTAGTTACAAAGAAGAATCTTCATTAAAAAATATAAACTCTGCACAACTCTCTCATACTACTACTCAAATTTCGATTTCTATTCTTTTAAGCAGTTTATTATATAAATCCTCTTCATCTCTCCAGACAATATGACTTACTTGTTTTGTGTCAAAATGGATATTATGAAAATCAGTTTCTTTGACGGTCATAATAACTTTCTTTTTCAGAGCCTTTGCATAGCCAGCCTCATAGTAGACGCCACCTCTATTTCCTGTAAAATCCGTGATAACAAAATTACTTTTCTCTATCTCATAAAGGATCTCTGGAACAATGGAGTTACTATGCTCTTTTTCATCAATTAGGATAGCTTCATAACCATTTTCGCTTACTGCTTGTTTTATCCTATCTCGTGCTGCATCCATGCTATTATCAAACCACATAGCAATAAACACACGCTTGCTTGAAAGATGATCCAATATGAAATCAAGTTCAAATTCTTTTAAGAATCTTCTAATATTAATAACTAACCATTTTTCAAGATTTGAGCTCTGATTAACGTTTGTCATTAATGAAACTGTTGCAATTAGAAAGTCTACACTATTTAATTTACAAATATATTCCCATATACCAAAAAAGCGATACGCTGTAAATGGAATCTCAGATTCAAACATCCCTTTAATTTCATCTGCTTGGAATGTCTCAATACCGATATTCATATCACTACAAAATAAACCAACACATTTAGGATGCAATTCATAGTACTCGTAATTTATGTTTTGTTGAATATCTTCATCTAAACATCCAAATTCAATTTTGATATTACCATAATCATATTCTAACTTTTCATTCACTTGATCTCTGTAAACTTTGTACATATTAAGTAGCTTATTCCTGTAAGCATCATATAATTTATGATCCTTTTCTTGTTGTTTGATTATTACCTCTAATGTCAGTCTATTCATGCTAACCTCCGCAAAAAAAATTATTTATAAGTACAGATTGGAATAACTATTGTAATGCTCTTGAACACTTAACAATACTCTCTAACTTCAAAATTGTCTGGTTCTTCAAATTCATCTTGATCATATTCAAATTCATAGTCTCCTGTATTATCATTATCATACTTACTCTCATCATCAAAGCCACCAGACGCTCCTAAAAAATCTATATCTATTATTTTAATAGTATCAGCTTCTCTTTTAAAGGCTATTCGCTTGGAGTCCTCTGATTGCCATTCTTTTTCAACGGTAACATGAATCCAAACTCGAAGGTCCACGGATGCAGTCCCAAGCTCAAAATCCTCATTAGAACAATGAGCGCTCGCATCAAAATCAGCCGATATATCAACAAAAGTATCAAAAGTAATATATTTCGCGTTATCCTTAATTATTTCATGATCATCCAGATTGAAACTTTGTTCGGTAACACCTTCAAAAGAAACAGTGTCGATGCATACTTCCAACACCATCTCCATTTCGTCTTTAATCGTATCCTCTTCTGATAAATATTCGTTAATTTTGTCAAGGAGTTGATCAGGATACCACTGATCAAAAATTCCCCTTACTTCATCTTGAACAGATGAATAGGCAACTAACTCTCGTATATCTCCGTTCAAATAGACAGAACACTCTTCCAAAAAGGAGGTCAAGGAAATGATCATAATACGATTCTGGGTTACTTCATAAAACTCTTTAAGTAAGTCTTCACGAGGTAATTGTTGATCTTTATCTCGGAACCAATCTTCTTTCAAATCCAATGTAATGAAAATAATATCATGAGACGATTCTAAGGATTTTCTTTGCATTTGTTTCCAAACAAAGTAGTCACCGTGTGAGTTTGCATTACCTTTATCTCTATCCATAAAACCTGGAGCAAGCGGCGTGTCCTCAAATTCCTTTTTTATTTGTTCCTCCTCATCATTCAATAATGGTTCGCCTACATTAGAGAACAATTCATCGAAAATCAAGTCGATAGGCACAACGCGCCTGTGTTCAAGATGAAGTTTATCTGCAAATTGTTTTAACTCAAATATATTATCTGAATTAATCTCTGATGTCTCCAGTTCCAACACTTTTTGCTTAAATTCGTCCTCGAAACCATTCCTTTCCCATCGATCAAGCATTTTCTTAACTTTGTTCCATTTAATTGGCGTGTTTTCTAATCTATCTATTATTTTGTTATACTTATTTTCAGACTGTACATATCCAACATGTTTCGTAAATTCCAAGTTTACTTGGTTGGGGATCCAAATATCATTGATTTTGAATTTTAGAACATCTTTAAGTTCAACAGCTTTTTCAATTTTCCATTCATAAATTCTGAGTAAACTACTTGTATCAAAAATAAGTAATCCATTATTCCAAGCATCCTCAAACTTAACCATGTATTGATTAGTCATACGTATTCTCCTGTTTAAAGTTTATGTATTGTAGTTTAAACTACCTGAAAACACACGTTTTCACGTTTAAATATCATTCAAACATACACAAAGGCTGAGTCAGAACAGTAACTTACTGATCTTTTCAGCCTCAACATTTTAAGATGTATATCGAAACCCGAAAAAGCGTTCTTTATTATCTTCTGTTCGTATAAGCCTTGCAATAATGCACTTTTCATCATTCAACTCAGATATTTCTGAATCATCAAGTTCATTTACATTAATAGTAACAAAATACTGACCCTTTCTTCGTAACTTTAACTCTTGATCTATATACTTCAACAACTTAAATTTAGCATCTCCATTTGGCTTTGAATAAGAACCATCATGAATGAGAAATGTCAGATTATCTCTGTCATTCAGCCCATTCAAATACCATGTTAGGTCAAACATGTTAATTTTCATGTGCAGTCGTCCATGGGATTTTTCGTCATCAATAGAACAATTAATTTTCACCCTACCTGTAGATGCATTTAAAGCAGTATCATTAACTAACTCAATTTCAAACACTCCAGTTTCATCGTAAGCTTCTGTAACAAGTTTATTAAACATGTCTTTAATTTCGATAATCTTTTTTTCGTAGCTTTTAAAAATATCTAATTTTATATCTATTTGCCTCAATACTTCTTGCTTTAATCGATTTATTTCAGCCGTAATATTCGTTTTTTCTTGATACATGTTAATTTTAACTCTTATCTGGGCTAACTCTTCAAATTTCAAGTTTTTATCATCGTTGATCTGTGTAATATCAGATATAATATCTGTGTTCTTGAAGGTTTTTGATTGTCTTTTTATAATTTTATATAACTCATCAATTCTCTTACGATTCTTCTCTATTTGGTGATCAATCTCACTTATCTTGTGAGAAAAATATTTCCCTCTACTTTCGACCATAAAGCTATAAAAATGTTCAATATCTTCTTGATTTTTTTTCACCTTCTCAGGGAAGAAACCAATCAACTGTTCGTAGAATGGCTTAATATCATTCATTTTCCTGATTTCATCTAACTTCATTTGTAAATCTTGGATATTGCTCTGATATTGCTTTTTAATATGCTGTAGCTCAAATAATGTATTTTGAAGTTGATTGTACTCTGTTTTTGAGACTTGATAATTTTCCGCGTCTTTAGTGAATTTTTTGGATAAATCAACTTTTTGAATAATATTATCCAACTCTTGAATTTCCTTAACAAATCTTCTCTCACGTAACTTTAAATCACTAATTTCATCTTTAAGTGATTTGATAATACTTAGCTTCTGATTAAGCTCTCTATGCTTTTTTTTGTATTTAGATATCTCTTTTTCAAAATCATGAGGTAGACCAAACAGATAGGCAAGATAACTTGCCTCGTACAATGCGCTTCTATCAGGTAAACCAATACCTATGAATCCAGACTTTTCATTGCGAATAATATATTCTCTCAATGCCGAAAATGAAGGAGTATCCTTGCTCACGTCCAGAACAATATCATTGATATACTTTTTATAGCCATCATCTTCTTTGTCAATCCAGTTTTTTAAATCAAAGGTGACTGTTATCCCTGGTAAGATATATCCTTTTTCTGGTTGATTAACTAAGCGTGCTAAAAAGATATTTTGACTCCCAGATAAAATCTCAAGAACTAACAATATATCTTTTTCAATCAATGCTTGTTTACCAATAAAATCATCAGGACAAGATCCACCTAATAAATATTCAATTGACTCAATCATAGTGGTTTTGCCAACGCCATTAGTCTCTTGTCCTTTTCCTTTTTTTTCGCCAAGTATTAAATTGAGACCGTAATCATTAAACTCGTACTCTTTTACGATCTCTTCAAGTTGATTACTGTAAATAATTAATCGTTTAATTATCATCATCGTTCTTCCTCATCACGAGATTATTGTTCAATAGAATTAAATCAAAGGAGTATAAGAAGGTAAGCGACAAGTAAAGCACTCTCTCAATATTTTGATTCAAAATGATGTTCCTTTTATCGGAAAATTCCAGAAAAAGTTGGTCAATATGTTTTTGCTTATCTAATAATTCATATAATATCTTAGATGTAACCAGAACGTTTTCTTCTACAATCTGATATTTATTCATAAGAAAAAAATTCATTTAAACAACATCCTTTTGTCGCTTATCTTCATTGTAAATATCGCATTCATGCATGCTCCAAAAAATGAGTATTCGAATATAGGATTTGAGCCTGTCTTGAGAATAACTGACCATTCCATCATACTTGTTAAATAAATTATTAATCATATGAAGGAGAATTAGATCTCCATTCTCGTAGGTATAAAGTACATTTTGGTACTCAGTAATAATTACATTGGGGATTATGAGTTTTTTATCAATTCCAACAAATGAAGTTGTATTTAAAATCTTATTGATAACTGGAAAATAAATTGACCATTTATCAAATTGATTTCTAAACGTTTGAGAGCATAACATGTTAATGAATTTTTCAGTAATATCTTTAGGAACTAATGCTTCATCCAGTTGGACATTAGATGTCAAGGTGTTGTGAAAATCAATTAAAAACTCCTTGAAGTCATCGATATCAATATTCAAAGAATAATCGTCGACTTCCTCAATCTTTTTTTTTAGTCGATCTATTTCAAAGTTATAACTTCCCGAACTTGTTTTTCTGCCTATCGTATTATCAACATGCCAGAACTCTCCACTACTATTCCAACGGTGATAAACTACCTCGCCAGAAGCTAATTCAGTATCAATTGCGCCAGTAATAAACATTGGGTTTGCATATTCATCTTCAAAAATAGAACCTGATGTAAAAAATTGAATATCGTTATAATTGTTCGATTCCTGGTGATAGGAAGCTTTATGAACATGTCCATTCAAATAAATATCAATTTTCGCATCCGATAACCTATGCAGTAGACTATCTTTTTCTGCTTTATGAATACAGTCAATAGTATGATGTCCTATAGCAATATTAATCACACCGTCGTTGGGAATAGTTTTTAGACACTGATACAACCTGTTAAGCCCTATGAGAATATTCCCTTCCGCACCTTCTACGCCAGCGATTAGACAAGTATTTAAATGAATAACATTGAAACCTTGACATCTCTTGACATAATGTAGTTGATCTACAGGATATTCCTCTCCGAGATAGCTTTTATAGAAATCAAAATATGTTTTCTGACCCGAAATAAGAGCATCATATGTATCACCATCTAAAGTATTAATTTCTTGCATTGCATTTTTGGAGTTAATAATTCCGTTCGCCAGACGTTCCACCATTGAATTTCTCTTAATGTCATGGTTTCCTGGAATCATAAACAATTCGCTTTTACTGATCTTTGCTGCATTCAAAACATCATCCAAGAAGTTTATGACTTCATCGTCATATTGACCACCTTTATCTGCAACATCTCCAGTAACAAAAAGATATTCGATGTTACTTTTGTTTTCTGATAAATAATCAATTAGCTTATCCCTTAAAAGATTGGTTTTGTAATTCTGGTACATATGATGAATATCTGAAAGATGTGCCCATTTTATAAGCATATTATCCCTCTCTACTTGTTCAGTTTCATTGATCTATGATCTATACTATTCGACAAAAAGAAATGATTCCCTGCATTTGGAAAGAAAAAATATAGTATGAAAGTCTTTAGGTCTATGTGCCCTTATCCATTCGTATTTATTCCGAAAACGTTCCTTTTCGGAATAAATAACGATTTGGTATCTGACATAGAGAGATGAACGCCGAATTATAGGTTAGAGAAAGACTGAATTTTTTGTGTAAAACAAAAAAGCCGAACGAATAATCAGGAATAAACACCTGAAATTCATCGACTCGACAATCAACTTATTATTCTTATGGACTTTCTGTAGAAGAAAACTCTAATTATAATTGAAATTAACTTTAACACCCAATAATTGGTTCAAGGACATCCTCACATAAATGCTGTAGCCCTTCTAATTGTAAGCAATTAGAACGATGATTAAAGAATAATGTAAGGATAATGGTAAGTTTCTTGTTTGGAAGAATTAACTCAGCTATCTCATACGATTTCCCATTTCTCAAAGTCTTTTTCGTGAATGTTAAATTTTCATTTCTGAAAATGAATTCCAACAGTTTCTTCTTAGCGTTCATATCTCCAACACCGATTAGTGTTGAGAAGGGGAATGTAACAAATACTTTCCTAATCAGCTCAGCACGATTCCATAGCATCTTGGAATACTCGTCGAGTTCTTCTTTTGCCAATTTACCGTTGTTTAATTCAGTTATTTTTTTCAAATTTGCATTAGCTAATTTGAAAGCTGAAATGTACTTCTTTTCGTCAATTCCATCGTATGGCCAAACATCCTCTGTAGGGCGAGGCAAGGGTCTCCAGTCTACTAATCCTGCCTTAATTTTAGTCTTGTTTGAATATAAGTGTTCTTTCAACTCTTGTATTTGATTCCATTGATTATTTAGAAGGTTTTTCTTAACATTGAACCAATTTTGATCTTTTTGTTCAAAATGTAATAGCATCCTTGCTTGGAATTCTAAGAACGGAGATGCTGGAGGTGGAGGTGGGGCAACAGGTGACAATCCACTTGCAGTTCTTATTTCATTTGTTATCCTTCCCAGGGTTAAGTACCCATCATGACTTGTTTCATCCCAATACCCAAGTCTCCAATCATTATCAATCCACGTATTCGGATCATATCCGTAAAGCTGACACCTTCCTAAAACCGCTTCAATTGGGTAGCCGCCCAGTCCTTCTTCATTTCCAAAAAAGACTACTTCTGCTTCATTAAAATTCCCATACCCAAACCAAGGTACTAATCTTTCAATGTGATGAGAGTCCAATTTCACTATATGCCGCTCCTATTCTAAGTAATATTTAACTACTGAACACATTTCGACACATGTCCAAAATATCCCTCCTAAGTTAGGTTTGCCAAGCATAACTACAAAAACTCCTGTAAATATTCTTCTGGAATTTGACTGACCCCAGCCTTCAATTTAATTTTATACAAAGTTAGTGATTCATCATTTGACTCCAATTCTCCTATTTCCCATAAAACTCTGCGTTTTCGGAATGCTTCTGCATCTTCTACAACTCCTTTAAGAAACGCCTTGGTTAGTGGCATCTTCTTCATATGCTTGGGCATTAAACATTTGCTACCTATGATCTCCTGTATTCTTTCTAAAGTTATGCGGCGTGGCTTCCCTCTCACACTCATCAACTGTTCTGCAATCTCAGTAACTTCTTCAAGAATCTCCAGATCTCGCTTTTCCCAATCATGACGTGTAGTACCAGCCTTCGGTGGCAACTTTTCAGGCATGTGATCCATAGGAAATTCTCGATCGTACAGGTAGAGCCACGCATATACCTTGGGATTAAGCTTCCTCAACTCTAATCTGCCAAGTTCAGGATGCTGGCTTCGCATTTTCAACCATGCTTCTCGCCTTTCCCTTTTAGCTTGTCCTCTATGTTCATCAGTCATTGTTTTCTTCATAATTTTTCTCTTTGGCAGAGATATTTTACTCGTATGACCATCTAACAAATCCGACGGTTGGCTATTAAACACTTCGTCCAGTGTCAATCCTAAAAATTGAATGACCAACAGTTGGCGAATAGTATGAAACCCCTTTCGATGCCTTTGGAAAATTAGCTTTAACCAACTACTTTCGCCATTTGCTTATGATTGGAGGATCTCCAGCAGTTCGACTCCGTAAAAATCAACAAATTCTGATCTCAATCGCTTATAATCAGTTCCTCCCTTTTCTGAGGCATAGCCTTTCCGTATCAACTAATTTTTATAAAACCAACCAATTCTGTGGATGATGAGGAAACTTGAAATTGAGTAACTTCTCAATGTTGTTCACGATGCAACTGTATTGACTCAATAGTTCTTTGTCAGCAATTTCTTGAACAGAATGATCAGAACAATTATCCTGTGTTGGAGCTGTAAACACACCCTTCGTACGTTCTCTCGTCAAAACCGAGCTTTCAGTAAGCCATATGCTATGTTTGACGCTTGACGGCATGAATGTTATTCGAATAATGTTCACTTAGCAACTTGATTGACCTATTAATTTCCCCGATTAATCATGTTGCCGCCGTGAAAGTCAGTAGTAAACAATTGATTTGTGCAATGTAGAGAGATTTATTTTTAATCCTTACTTCGACTCCCCATATATAAACGATAAAAATCCTTTAACATCTTCAAAGCAAGTCGAAAAAGCGACAATTCTCTAAACATATGCATCGCCGCAACAAACATGAGAATGAAAACAATTTGCATAAAAGGTCTGTTTAGTAGATCGTGACCATACATTTGGTAAATACTTCGGTTTAAAAACAATAAACCTCCTCCGACCATTAGCTGAACTGCCAAAAATAGCTTCTCTGGTTCCATTTTTCGTTCCCCTCCTAAAAATCAACGATTTGTTTGTTCTGATCCTTGACCATTGTCCCCCCTTGATTTCCTACAAACAATTAAAAAAGCACAGATCAACCCTTATGGATAGATCGGTGCTTCCGATTTGAAGTAGAAATATTTAATTATCTTTATTATACCTCATTATTTCAAATCAACAATCTCAACTGAAATTTGAAATCGATACTTGATTGCATGTAATGTAATCAACTGTTGCGGTCGTCAAGAGTATTAAACGTATGGCGAATTTCTCATTCAGCATCCGAACCGTACAGATTAAATGCCAGATCAACCAAGCTACGAGTGCCGCCAGTCAAAAAAGCTTCGTTCTACGCCTCCAGCCTTATAGTATGATCCTCAAAATCATAAAGCATCTCTATATTTTTGTACAACATTTCTGATCCTGCGAAGATGAAAAAGAGAGAGCGTCTCTCAACATCCTTGATATTCATTTTGTCTCTTTCGCATAATTCAATAAATTTTTTTTCGTGCTCCACTGAATGAAAGTGCATGCATATTGGGCAACTATTATATTTATTGACGATACCATGCTATATGTTACTGAACATCTCAAAAAGGGATATTGGTATGATTGGGTCTCGAAAGACGGAAAGTTACTGTTTCATCACGATCCTGAAAGTACAACTCAAAACTTCTACCATCGGGATTTGTATTCGATAGTAAGGGGAATTGTTACTTTTGATCTCTTAATGTGAGAGTATTCAGCTATAACAAGAACTTTAGGGGAAATCAATAAAATAAGCCGATTGAATCCAATAGAAAATACTTAGAATCAGTTCGGCTTGTAAATTCGGAAAATAATTACTCAATATCATAGGGAAAGGCAGCAAGTAGTAGATCACTTTCAAATACCCGAAAGATCCCAGGAGAATTCGGAAGTTTAATGAGTTCTCCCGTATATCTTTGCTTTATAGTGAGTACCTCAACTTGAACTTCAGGACTGATGACTTTCAATTCTTCCTGAAGGATTTCGTAATACCCTTTTTTAATAAGAAATACAGCATCCTCTTGCATATGAATTCTGTCTTCAAATACTTCTATACGTTTAATTGCTTCATACTGCCATTGAAATCAGTATAGTAGCGATAATCGAACTCTTTATGGGCTAACCACTCGAAAAATCTCTCTCGGCATACAATCCAATCCTGTTCAGATTTACTAATCACTTCATTCAATTTAGGCTGAAGTCTAAATTGAAAGCACGAACTTTTTTACCTGAAGCAATGGAAAGTTCCCCAGCTTGTTTAACAAGCTCTTCTTTTGCTTGTTCAAAACTTTTCTTCTTAACATGCGCTTCAAACCTCCGATCCTAGAACTACTACTTTGTAGAAAACTAAAAATAACTGTTCACTCTCCCAATCCCTTACCCCACATGGCTTCACCGCCGATTCTGGGATGAAGATTTCTGTCCCAAAACAGCTGAGAAAAAGACCTGAAAACTGGAAAAAAACTGGTTCAATTGTGAACGAAAACGACTATTTAATTCGTGTCCCTGAAAGGATAGAGAAGTGCCTGAGAAAAGCAAGGAGCGGCATTTAAAACGCCTGGGTATGAGCCTGGGAAATGCCTGAGTAAAACCGTCTCTTCTTACCCCGAAATCCCTGATTTGCTTGGGTTTATGCTTGAGTAGTAATTCGGTATTTGCTTGGGAAATCCCTGCTTTGATCCTTTAAGAGGAGAGAAAAAGACTGGAACAATGGTTGGGGAATAGCGACAACCAAGTTCCAGTCTTTGGTGTTTTGGGGACAGTTAATTTTAGTTAGGGAAGTTAAAAATAAAATTGGACGGGAATTTTTTAGTTGTTAAATATCCGCTGTCTCATCGCCTCAAACAACAAAATCGTTGCCGCCATTGCCGCGTTAAGCGACTCTGCCTGTCCCTGCATCGGGATCGTAATCGCATCATCTACCAAACGTGCCGTAGCATCCGAAATGCCTTTGCCTTCGTTACCGATCACAAGCCATACCGACTGCGTAAAATCATAACTATAACATGAATGCTCTGCCTGCAAAGAAGTACTAACCAGCTTCACGCCCGCAGCCTTCGCTTCGGGAAGCAAAGATTCCAACTGGCCCTCCACAATGGGCAAATGAAACAATGACCCCATCGTCGAACGAATCGTCTTCGGGTTATACACATCAGCACAGCCCGCGCCAAGTACAACCCCCGCGGCTCCAGCTGCGTCCGCACTACGGATGATCGTCCCCACATTACCCGGGTCTTGAACTCCGTCCAGCACCACAACAAGCCCGCGAGCTCCTGCGATCAGGCTTTCCAGTGGCTCACTGCCTTTACGCACAATTGCGAATACAGGCTGCGGTGTCATCGTATCCGTACATTTGGCGATAACCGCAGGAGATACACTGACCCAATCCACACGCTGTAGCGGGTTCTCAAGTCCAGCCAGTTCGCTAGGTACGCCTTGCTCTACATCGTACACAATACACTCAAGATCTGCTCCGGCACGTAATGCTTCCTGTACCAGATGAATGCCCTCAATGATATATTTATGTTGACGGGTACGATGCTTTTTCTCCAGCAACTGCGCCCATTCTTTTACACGTGTATTTTGCGGTGATACAATATCCATCTTTCCATCCTTCCCATCTGCATCCATCACTTCGGATACGCAAGCTCCATTTTCGTCAAATGATCCTTGTGACCCACAATGATCAGCACATCTCCAGCTTCGATCCGATCCTCAGCGTACGGCGAGATGTTCATCGAGTTCCCACTGCGGATCGCCATCACGTTACAACCAAAACGTGCACGGATGTTTAATTCCATCAAGTTTTTACCGATCATTTGCTCGGAGGCTCTCATCTCCAAAATGCTGTAATCCTCAGATAACTCGATGTAATCCAGTATATTAGGCGAGGTCAGATGATGGGCTACGCGTAGTCCCATATCCCGCTCAGGATAGATGACTTTATCCGCCCCAATCTTCTGCAATACCTTACCATGAAGCTCATTTTGAGCTTTTACGATCAGCACCGGTACGCCCATATCTTTCAATATCAGGGTTGTCAGAATACTCGCCTGAATATCTTCACCAATCGCCACAACGACAACGTCGAAATTCCGTATGCCCAGCGCACGCAGCGCTTCTTCATCTGTTGAATCTGCCGATACCGCATGGGTCACCACATTGGACATTTCCTGAGTCCGCTGCTCGTCCGCATCAATTGCCAGCACATCGAATCCCATGCCACTCAGTGCATTGGCAACACTTGATCCGAACCGTCCCATGCCAATTACGGCATACTGTTTCTTGGCCATTAGGGTCTTAACCTCCCGCTGCTCATCAGCATGACGCATCATTACGGATACCCATGCTAACGTAAATAATCCTTCGTAGTATACCACAAAGCCTGATAAACTTGAATGCGCTAGCGCTTCCCAGGGAACAGTATTAGAGCAGCCGAATATACGAGGAGGGAATTGCGATGCCCATTACATTAAGCCTGCGTGAAGCGATTGTTCATAAAGTTCATGACAAGAGTGATGATCAGCTCCGGGAGATGATTGAAGGTTCAGTAGATGGACCGGAAGCTGCATTACCTGGACTTGGCGCCATTTTCGAGATGATCTGGAAGAACACAGAACCTGCCAAGCAGGAAGAACTCATTCAAATCGCGCAGGAGCATCTGCACACCATTCCCGTCCAACCGCTTAGCTAATCGAAGCAGTGGAGGGTAAGGTAACCATCATTACGTTTGTTCTGTCTGCAAAAGAAAGCTTTCCCTTATTCGGCTGGATCATACCCGCCTCCAGGTAAGGGTGTATAGCAATAGATCCCTCCGCCAATTGGCGGAGGGATCTTATTTTTAACAAGCTATCTCATCACATGAGCTTGTCACGTTTAACTAATTTTTTAACAATTCCCACGAAATACTTTTGTCTTCACTTAAGGCGCAGTCTCCAGGAATTGAGCTGTAGGATTTTTATCCATAGCCGTTCTCATTGCGTACTCATTTTCGAAGAGCACTACATAATTTCCTTTTTTATCTTTTACAAGCGCAGAGTTAATCCGGAATTTGCTTGGGTCCAGATTCTCGTCCACGATCCAGCGAGCGAACTGATAAGGCATGCGTTGTAATAGTACGTCTACCCCATACTCGCCTTTCATCCGGTATTCAAATACCTCGAACTGAAGTTGACCAATTACGCCGAGGATAGTCTCGTCGAAACTTGCCGTCTGGAACACCTGAATGGTTCCTTCCTCCGTCAACTGATCAATTCCCTTTTGGTACTGTTTATGTTTCAATGCATTTTTCACAGTAACTTTGGCGAAAATCTCTGGTGAGAACGTTGGCAACTCCTCAAAGACAATCTCGCTGCCTTGGCTCAGTGAATCGCCAATCCGGAAGATACCCGGATCGAACAAACCGATAATATCGCCAGCATATGCCTCTTCGACAATATCCCGGTCTTGTGCCAGGAATTGCTGTGGCTGTGACAGCTTGATTTCTTTGCCCACACGAGTATGCTTCACACTCATTCCACGTTGGAACTTGCCTGACACAATACGCAGGAACGCAATACGATCCCGGTGTGCCGGGTTCATGTTTGCCTGAATCTTGAACACATAACCGCTGAATTTCTCATTTGTTGGTTGAATCTCTCCTGCCGTACTGCGACGTGGTTCAGGCTTCGGTGCCAGTTCCAGGAAGTTCTCCAGGAAAGTCTGTACGCCGAAATTGTTGATCGCACTACCGAAGAAAATAGGTGTCAATTCGCCGCGTTGAACTTTCTCCATGTCGAATTGGTCGCCCGCAATATCCAGCAACTCCAGATCCTGACACAATTGATCATGCAGGTATTCTCCTGCCATCTCACGGATAATCGGATCTTTGTAGCCATCTACCTTTTGTACTTTGATCGTTGAGTGATCGTCCCCTTGGAACAATTCCACCTGATTTTTCATCCGGTCATAGACACCACACAGCTCGCGACCTGTACCAATAGGCCAGTTCATCGGAACCGAACGAATACCCAGTACATTTTCAAGTTCTTCCATCAGGTCAAATGGGCTTTTACCCTCACGGTCGAGTTTGTTGATAAACGTAAAGATTGGAATGCCACGCTTCGCACATACCTGGAACAACTTGATCGTTTGTGCCTCGACACCTTTTGCCACGTCAATCAACATCACCGCGCTATCGGCAGCCGTCAGTGTACGATACGTATCTTCACTGAAATCCTGGTGACCCGGTGTATCCAAAATGTTGACGCGATGATCCAGATAATCAAATTGCATTACGGAAGAGGTAACCGAGATCCCCCGTTGTTTCTCAATTTCCATCCAGTCACTTGTTGCGTGTTTGCTGGCTTTCCGAGCTTTTACCGTTCCCGCAAGGCGAATCGCGCCCCCGAACAGCAACAGTTTCTCGGTTAATGTAGTTTTACCCGCATCCGGGTGAGAGATAATGGCAAACGTCCGGCGTTTGTCCACTTCCTGTTGAAGAATATCATTTGCAGCTTTGCTCATAGGTTTAATCCCTTTCGTCCGTTCATTCACGTTAATCCGGCATAGCCGGTCCATCATTCAATCTTTATGCAATCCGGCGAGGCCGGTTGATTGTACATCAGTTTTTACGTACTAGGTATTTACACACTAGATTAATTTTACACATTTACAATGGAGTTCATCCTCCTCAAATCTGTGCTTTCATGTATACCGTGAACTGCTTCTTAACCCAACTCTCCTATTGTACCATAATCTGTACCGAAAATAACCGATTACTACCGCAGATTCTTCTCTTTTCCCTTGCAAAAAAAAAGCACCCTTCAGCCATTTCCATGGCATCCAGGCACTCCTCATTCATTTTTATTTATCGGTTTTAGAAAATCAATGCATCCAGCGCGTATTGTCCGCCACCTGTCAATGCCAGCGCTACACCAATCACCAGAATCGCGAGATTATATTCGAATCCGTTCTGTGTGGACCAGTATCCGTTCGCGCCATGGACTTTCACAATCGCAATGACCATCGTCAATGCAATCAGAATGCCACCTACTGGTGTAAGCAGACCCAAAGCCAACAGCAATCCGCCACCGAATTCCGCGAGTCCAGCCAGCAACGCCACCAATGCACCGGGCTTCATGCCCATCGACTCAAACCAGCCACCTGTACCCTTGATCCCGTAACCTCCGAACCAACCAAACAGCTTTTGAGCCCCGTGCGCCATGAACGACAATCCAATCACCAAACGAATCAACAACAATCCTACATCCAACATCATTTTCTTTTTCCTCCATTCGATATATACAAAATAGTATTCTTAGATTAAAGATATTATGCACATTTTTTCTTCATGATTCTCTGTGACGCAAACCCCTTCAACTGGTTTACATTTTATCTCATGAATGATAACTTATCCGAAACGTTTGCCCGAATGAAGTTTGTCATTTGCGTAACTCTTTAACTCATGTGTTGAGTATAAGTTACATACTTACTTTTTGTCAACAACTTAATTTAAATTACTTATTTCCTTATGATGGATACCTACCTTTTCCCCCACTAAAAAGCCTGGGTACACCGCAAAATTTGCGATTTCCCCAGGCTCAGTCATGTTGTGTATGTTGTTAATACTGTTGTTAATGCCCTTACCCTACCCTAACCATTCACTTGCCAGATCACGCTGTCCTCGTCCTGACCATTCACCGGCCACCAGTGGAATCCATCCTGCTCCAGTAGCTTATCTGTCGCTTCTGGTCCCCAAGTTCCAGCAGGGTACGTATGAAGCTCTCCTTGATTCTGCCCCCAGGCTGCTGCGATCCGATCCACAAAAGACCAGGCTGTTGCCACTTCATCCCAACGGGTGAAGTACGTAGAATCCCCTTCTGCTGCATCGTGCAGCAGACGTTCATACGCTTCAGGCGAGTTAATTCCAATCATGCAGCTCTGACAGAAATCCATTGCGAGTGGCTGAATCTCAGAATCCGAGCCTGGCTTCTTGGCATTGATTTTGATATATATGCCTTCCATCGGATTCACCCGAATGACCAGCAGATTCGGCTCCAATTTATACTTTTTACCAAGGTACACGTTGTTTGGCATCGACTTGAACTCAACTACGATCTCGGTTGTTTTCACCGGAAGACGCTTGCCTGTCCGAATGTAGAATGGAACACCCGCCCAGCGGAAATTATCCACGAATACACGTGCTGCAAAATAAGTTTCCGTATTCGACTGCGGATCAACCTTGTCTTCCTGACGATACCCCGGAAGCTGCTTGCCACGGTACTCCCCTTCGGCATACTGCCCCCGTACAACGTTGTTGCTCACTTCCTCATCCGAAGTAAAGGCTCGCAATGAACGCAATACCTTCACCTTCTCATCCCGAATGTCCTCCGGGAATAGGCGACTCGGCGGTTCCATCGCAATCATTGTCAGCATCTGAAGCATATGGTTTTGCCCCATATCACGGAGTGCTCCGGAGTGATCATAATAACCGCCACGTTCTTCCACGCCTACCGTCTCACCCAGCGTAATCTGAACGTTGGCAATATGTTTGTTATTCCAGAGCGGTTCAAAAAAAGCATTTCCGAAGCGGATCACTTCGATATTTTGCACCATTTCCTTGCCCAGATAATGATCAATCCGATAGATTTCCTCTTCACGGAATACCTCACGAATCTGCTCATTCAAATGTTCGGCCGATTGCAGATCATAACCAAATGGTTTTTCGATCACCAAACGGTTCCACCCCTGACTTTCCAACATACCACCGTCCCGCAAACTGTACGAGACACTGCCAAACAGCTCAGGTGCCAGTGCCAGATAGAACAGTCGATTCCCCGGCGTGTTAAACTTTGATTCCAGATGCTCCGTCTGCGCACGCAGCTCTTTGAATCCTTCCACATTATTGATATCCAGTGCTTTGTATTCAAAATGATCGACAAAAGCGTTCCACTCATCAGGTTCCCCCGCTGGATAACGGCAGAACTCTTTAATGGATTCATAGATGTCTTCCCGGAATTCTTCTGGGGACCTCGGACGACGTGCTACGCCAATAACCGCAAAGTCTTCGGCAAGCTTGCCTTCACGGTAAAGACTGTAGATAGCCGGAAACAGCTTCCGGCGGGCCAAATCACCCGTTGCTCCAAAAATGAAAAATACTGCGCCTGGTGTCTGTACTTCATCTTGCAATTGTTTTTCAACCATGGGCTCCTCTTTCTTCCGGGAAGATAACCTTCATGCTCTCCCCGAGCTATGTAATGGTGTTATATATGCACGACATACAACTGTCAATTACCAGCAAGTTCCTTCTTGGATGTGATGCCATTTTAGCATATCAACTGAATGGATGCACTATTTCAAACTCATTTTTCTGATAAAGATTCTCAATATTGGGTCCTAATTCATGAAAAATTCATCCCTTAATATTCAATCGTAATCACCGGAAACCCCACTGTAATTCGATTGTCGACCTCGTCTCCAACCTGGTGAACTGCGAGTTGCATATTCAACATGTGCGAGCCACTCTTGATCGATAGGGGCAGCTCAGCCGCCTTATAAGAGACACTTGCAGTACCTGCATCTGTATAACGTTCGACGGAGGCGATATCCACCTTTGTGGACAGCTGTTCTTCGATCAGTTCCAGTTGCTGACTCGCATCATGTTCCGTAGCAGTAACTGCTGTACCTTGCACAGACATATTCCAGGTTGCCTTCATCCCTGAGTCTACAAGCAGTTGATCGACCTCTTCATGTAATGTCATTAATGCCTTCCGATCCGTGTGTGCATCCCCTGAGAGTTGTACGATGGCATAGTAACCAATGTCACCTGTATCGACGACATTGACCAACAAGCCTACACCTCCATTAGCCATATCGACAACCACTTCACTGCGGTACACATCATGGCCCGTCTGGCGTACCTGTACCGGTTGTTCCAGTCCCAAGTGACCAGCCAGCAATGCTGCCTGTGCTTGTGCATCTCCCCGGCCTTCTCCTTGCCATTTAATAACCAAACGATCCACATTATCAATCACGCTGTCAGCCGTATAGATTAACTGTTCCAGTTGGGCAGCTTTGGATTCGTTCTTCTCTGCGTATACCTGTGTCACACCGATAAGAATTATGATAGCTATTGCCAATAGACCTGCTGTCATCCAACGATTTAACATTCGAATCCCCCGCTTCTTTCTTGCATTCTATGAATCTATCAACAGCATGCCCCTTTCGCATATTTGCTATACTTCTTCTGCACACAACAAAAAAGCCCCACCCGCCACTTGCATGGCAGATCGGAGCTTTCCATTCATCTTTTCTATATAAATTGAACTACACAATATTTACACTCGCCACTCCGCTGACAGAACAACCTTCCGATCGCTGTTATCCCCCAATTTTTTTGATTCTTTTTATAAAGGGTAAATCCGGGGATAAAGGCGAAGTTTATGCTTCCGAAGTAGCTTTCTTTCAGAAAGCTTTTAGCTTCGCTTCTTCAGGTTCTTTCTGTCCTCTTATCTATAACTTCCGCACATGAAAGCACGGTTCTTTGGCTTCATTATGTTATTACATATGATTCTTATTACTCTGCAAGTCCGTTTTTATAAGCATAGATCGCGGCCTGTGTACGGTCGTCTACGCCCAATTTTGCCAGTAGGTTTGTAACATGGAATTTGACCGTCTTGATACCAATGATCAGATCATCAGCGATGTCCTGATTCGATTTACCTTTGGCGAGCAACCGGAGCACATCCATTTCCCGGTCCGTCAATTCATCATGCAAAGGAGCTGCTGCCTGTGGCTGCCGGAAGCGATTCATCATTTTCGAAGCCACCTGTGACTCCAGAACGGATTGCCCGCGAGCTGCTGCGCGAATCGCATCTGCCACTTCATTGGCTCTTGATGTTTTCAACAGATAACTGAATGCGCCTGCTTCAATGACAGGATACATTTTTTCATCATCCAAGTAACTGGTCAATACAATGACTTTGCACTCTGGATACATTTTAAGTACCTGACGAGTAGCCTCAATGCCGTCCATTCCTTCCATAACCAGATCCATCAGAACAACATCAGGCTTATATTCCTGTGCGAGCCGAATGCCTTCCTCTCCACTACCTGCTTCACCAACAACTTCAATTCCATCTTCGGTATCCAGTACCGCTGCAAGACCAATACGTACCATCTCATGATCATCCACGAGCAATACTTTGATCGACGTTTCCGTCTCCGTTTCGACTTCCGGTTCCATTGACATGTTCTTCCTCGCTTTCATCGTTCATCAAAGGTATCGTAATCTCAATCCGCGTTCCCTTACCAGGCGCTGTTACAAAATGTATGGCCCCGCCAATCTCCGTAACACGTTCACGCATGTTAGCCAGACCGTAAGAAGCTTGTTTATTCTCATCCAGATCAAAGCCTTGCCCATCATCACGAATCAATACCCGGATCGCATCAGTACGGCGCTGGATCCGTATCTCCATTTTTTCCGCTTTTGCATGCCGTAACGTATTGGACATAGCCTCCTGAACGATCCGGAACAGATGATTCTCGATGCCTTTGATCAGATCAATGTCTTCGTCCATTTCGAGCACAATGTCCATGGGTACTTTTGTTTTCAGTTCCATCACCAGATCACGCAGACCTTGTTCGAGATGTTTACCCTCCAGATAGACTGGACGCAGATGTAACAGTAACGCACGCATCTCGGACTGGGCTACCGAAGCCATCTCCTCAATCAAAGCCACCTGCCGCTGAGCACGTTCAAAATCCTTCTCCATCTTCCGTCCAACGGCCGTTGCTGTCATGGATATCGCAAACAATTGTTGCGATACCGCATCATGCAGTTCCCGTGCCAAACGTTGCCGCTCTTCCACAATAGCCGTAATTCTGGCTTGTTCAGCAAGCTGTGCATTATGAGTAGACAATCGCTGGAGCGTAGATATCTGATCTTCCCACTTTTTGCCGATTCGTCCGAGTTGCTCACTTAAACGGCCCACATCATCATCGCCCAGATCAGGTACAGTGCGTGATAGAGAGCCCTTCTCCCACAGTAGAAGTGTTTCCCGCAGCAGTTCAAGCCGGCGTTTAACCCGGTAACTCTGATAGAACCCAAAGACCGCACCAATCCCAATCAGAAGCAGCAATAAGGCCAGACCCGATTGAATCAGATGCCGCCAGCCTGTAAACGGAGCAAGATAACCATATGTATACAATACATACAAAATAACAGCTAGCACAATGAAAACCAGGAGGATCCCTTCACCCATACTTCGGGTTACCATGTCGGTATGTCGTTTTGTCTTCATCGGGGTCTCCTCCTTCTCTTCATCTATTTTACTACGGATTACTGATGTTTAGGTCGCCAACAATATAAGAAATGACAAATTTTGCTTTATGTTCACTGGATTCATATCCAGGCGTTCTCCATACTAATTTGTTCATCATGCCGCTATCTTGTTCTCCAAGAAGATTAATCCGGCCGAAAAGAACCGATGCTTCAATCTCCACACCATAATCTTCTGGTAGTGTAAGGCGAACATTACCCATAACTCCTTGCAGCAGCACAATTGTTTGTTTCTCCTCCGGAATCGAAAGAGATAGATCCGCGTTAACCTCACCTATGGCATGCCACAGACTCATACTACGTAACGTCCAGGATGATTGATCCCAGTAGTACCGAGCCATGAAATTCTGTTTCTTCATAACGCCTTCGTCCAGATGAATCTTTTTGTTTTTTGAATAAAAGTAAGCTAAAGAAGCAAGTACAATCAAAAATACAATCATTAAATTATCCAGCAATAACAGTGCCGCACCAATGCCAAGATACCGATGACCTTTGCGGGTATCCCCATTGCGGACTTGAAGCATTCCAACCGTTAACAGAATCAGTGCGGCAGCGGTCAGGAAGTTAATATTGTCATTCAATAACATCATTGTGCCAATAATCATAATGACAACTGCAAGCCATTTACTCTTTTGATTCATCCCCGCCGCACCTCCTCTGTAAGTTAATCTCTCTTTATTCAACGGAAAAGCCATACCAGGCAATGAAGTCCTGTATGGCTTAACTTTTGTTCTACCAACCGTACATTATACACGATTTATAGAATATCATATTGTCCACTAAGCGAACAGTTATTCTTTTGAAGTTCCGTTCGCTTCATTCTTGGAACCATTGCCCATTTTGTTCTTGAGGGCTTGTAATTGCTGATCCACTTTGAATTGTTTTTCCACATCTACAGGATTCGTATACGTGGATGATGTGTTGCGATAAGGTGCACGAGCTACGTCAGCTTCAGCTTCCAGCTGCATGATTTTCTCTTCCATGCGGTGGAATCCAAGTGATGCGCCGCCACTTTCGATCGAATGCAAGCTGTTGATGGAAGACATTTGTTTTTTAGCTTTTGCCATTTGTGCACGGGATACAAGTTCATTACGTTTGTTACGCATTTTGTAGAACTCATCTTTCATATCATGCAACTGTTGCAACAGATCTTTTGCTTGTGCTTCGGACTGTGCATGCAGTTCGCTGTACTCCGTAATTTTTTGATCAAAGTAGATTTTCTCTTCCAACAATTTGCGTGCCACTTCTTCCTGACCGTTAGACAGAGCAGCTTCTGCTTGGGACTCACGTTGTACCGAAGTACGCTCCGCTTCATCCAAACGTTGTTTCATGCGGCGCTCATTTGCCATTTGTTTAGCAACAGTTACCTCTGCCTCATGAATCTCAGCCTCCATATCACGCAAGTACTGGTTCAACATTACAATCGGGTCCTCTACTTTATCCAACATATCATTTACCGATGCTTTCGTCATATCCTTAATCCGTTTAAATACTCCCATTTTACTTTTCTCCCTTCTCGTAACGAGATAATTTTTGGCGAAGCTCTTCAACTTCTTTTTTCAGTGCTTTTTTCTCGATATCTTTCATCATGGAATCAAGTTCACTTTCTTGCGGTGCTCCTGCTCCGTAGGCGTTGTTGTCATAAGAACGGGGACCAGATTGAGGTCTGCCGTTGAATCCAGGGCCGGGACCGAAGTTACCAGGACCTTGTTGGTTGTGATTATTTTGAAAAGGACCTCTTGGTGGCTGATGATCATAGTTGTCGTATCCTCTGCCAGGACCAGGGCCTTGGCCCGGACCGTAGCCATATGGATCATAAGGCGGATACGGTTCTTTTGGTACCACCAGTGCTGCAATAAAGTATATTAACAACGACGTGCCGCCAGTTACGAAGATACTGATAACAAAGATGATACGCAGCAGGGTGGAATCCATTCCGATGGTTTCGGAAATTCCGCCGCACAAGCCGGTTAACATCCGGTCACGCGTTGAGCGGTATAATTTGCTCATGTGCTTGCTCCTTTCGTTTACTTGTATCCTCTTACGTTGGAATCATAAGCATATGGATCAACGTGATTGGATTCCTTGGGTACCACCAATGCAGCGATGAAGTAGATCAACAATGATGTACCTCCCGTAGCGAAAATACTGATGAAGAAAATGATACGTAGCAGCGTGGTACTCAATCCGAGATTTTCAGAAATGCCGCCGATCAAACCTGTTAGCCTTCGATTACGCGCCGAGCGGTATAATTTATTCATTGTGACTACTCCTTTCTGTCATTGTTTAATTTCTGTCTTAAGCGTTCCAGTTCCTTATCCAGCGTAGAGGATGACATGCTGCCAGTCACTCCTGAACCATCTTGATTCATCCGCCGGATATCGCGGAGACTTTGTGCTTCATATTCAAGATCGGAGACTTGATCATCCAGTCGGTTAAACATACGGGGTACATTCTGACCGTTGTGATTGCCTCTCTGGTTCATACGTTGTTGTAACTGAATCGTCTGCATACGAGCGTAGTAATATTGGCGTTTGCTGTATACATTCTGATATTCAACCTTCAGCTGGTCGATCTGTTCATCCAGCTCCTGTAATGCCGCATAACTTTGTGCATACAATTCATTGTACTGTTCCATTTTTTCCTCGTGGAGTATTTTCTCCTGCAAGGCCAGCTTAGCAAGATGTTCTTCCCCTGCTTTCAGAGCCATGGATGCCTGTTCTTCCCGTTTGTTCACCATACCTGCTGCCTGATCGGCTTGTTGTTTCATTTGTCTGGTATGGCTTGCATATTGATGACGAAGTTTCTCGGCTTCACCGATGTCTTGGCGGGTCGAGACCAGGAACTGATCAATCAGTTTGACTGGATCCTGACTTTGCTCCAAATGTTCGTTCAGATTGGCTACGGTAATATCCCGCATTCGACGAAATACACTCATTATGTTCTGTCCCTCCTTTTCATAATCGTGAAAGCTTAGTACCGTCCACGATGACTGCGGTTATTGCTTAGCATTGAGATACCAAAGATGATTAACCCGATCGCGATGATCGGTCCGATCAACCATGCTAGTTTACCCATCAGTGAGATGATACCGATGATGAGAACAATCCAGCCAAGCATCACATTCCCTCGTTTAACTCCGTAGTATCCCAGTGCAATCATCAGGACCGGAATCAGATAACCCATTAAGTGTCCAAGAAGTGGAGTTAACTTTCCGAAGAGGAGTAGTGCACCCAGCGCAATCAATACAATCGCCCAGCCATTTCCCTTATTCAATCTCATAATTGTTGTTCACCGCCCTTTCCATTCGTTCCTTTTAATGTGTTGAGTCATTTGTTCGTTTGTTTCTTGTTTTTTTGTTTCCGTGTTTCTTGTTTAACCTTATGTCCTTATTCTAGGGGATTCCGCGACTTTTCAAAACAGACCGTGGACGGTTTTTCATCCTAGACTCAGGTCGGGGATCTAGTTGGACCTTTGACTGTCCCTATATAAGACCAACGTTCCACCTAAGCTGAATAGCACTCCAAGATACCTTCTATTACCCGTATACAGGCTCTACTTCACCCGATATCACCAGGTAGAGAGAATGATGTCCATGTCTCTATTTACGTTCACACTGTAATTTCGTTTCTCATGATTCCGTATTGGATAGTCAGTCCAAGCCGTTTCTCTAACCTTTTCTGCAAAATCATCTATCAGCAATCCCTTATCTCTACTTCTATACCCTCTTGTGAAATTACTTATTTATCCAAATAAACAAAAATTAGATTGTTCTATATGTAAGCGTTTACTAAAATAGAAAGTGTTACTATTTCTAATGTCAGGGGTGGAACTGAAACTGTGCGACCAATCAGCTATCTCCATAAAATGATCACCTTCGGAATCCTGTTAAGCACCCTGCCCATTTTGTTAACGGGAATTGCCGCATTTATCTATTCATCAAACCAAACAGAGCTGCATCGTACGCAGGCTAACAGACAGTTGCTGGAACAAATGCAATCCAACGTAGAACACAAACTCGCTACAGTTAGTTATATGCTTGATCAGGCCGTTCGCTCTCCAGTAACCCTTCGCTCCCTGTCTGCTTCTTCTTCACTAGAGGGGAAAGGGCCTTTGCTTGCCGACAAGCTACAGAGCGAATTTCAGAATATGAGGTCATGGGAACCTTTGCTGGATATTACTCTGGTGAATCAATCTCAGAATTGGCTTATTGATCATGCCGGATTATATCGTAATACGGATTTTCCACTGGCTCTTCCCATGAAAGAATTGATATCGGATACGTTAACTTCTGGATGGCAGCTCTCCCCTTCATCGGTGTTCAGCAATGATGAGCGTTCACCCGGTACAGGCTGTATTTATCATATTGCCCTTGCGAGATCTATTCCGAATCTGAATACGTCTTCCGATGCTGCCCTGATTGCCGGAATCCCTGCCTGTTCTTTGCAAAACACACTAGGAGAAGCCTCCATAGGCAATGCTGCCTCAGGACTGATCATTTTGAATCGGGAACAACGTATCTTGGTCCATCCCGATCCTGTATACATTGGACAACCGTTGTCTGCCATTGGATTACAGGATCGGGATACGGAAGCCAACATAACCAAACTATCACCCATCACATTTTCAACAGGCTTTGAAAAACGGGAAGTTAAGATCGCCGATACACATTATTCTCTAACGTATAGCCCTTCTACCTTAAAAGGATGGACTTATGTTCTAATCTCACCTACGAATATTCTGACACAAGAATATATCGATATCGGATTGCACACCTTGTATATCAGTATCTTCTTACTTTTACTTTCATTATTACTCGCCTGGCTCGGCTCCAAGCGAATGCATGTCCCGATTCGTAAACTTTTAACCCAACTTGGTGACAACCATCTGTCCAAAGAAGGAAACACATTAGCTCAGCAATCACCACCATTTTCTGATGAGTTCGAACAGATCAGAGCAGGGGTCTCACAATTATCTGCCTCTCGCTCCCAATTAGAGAACACACTTAATGTGCATCTATTGCAGATTCGCAATCATTTTATGATGAATCTGTTCCAGGGTAAGATCCCTGTTCATACTCTTCATGACACCCTGAATGAATATGGCTACACGCATCAGGTTCGGGAATGGCAACAAATTGCTGTTATTACACTACAGGCCGATCTCGTTAATCATACAAAATATAGAGCTAGTGATCGTGACCTCTTATTATTCGCTATTCAAAATATATTGGAGGAAACGGTTGTGCATAACCAACAATTGCTTCCCATTGTGCTGGAACATACGGTAGTCACGGTGATTGGCACCGTTGAACAGGATCAGTTTATTTTTTCACAGCAACTATATGTATTAACAGACCAGTTACAACAACAGATGGATAAGATTCTGGCTCTTCAAGTCAGTATAGGTTTCAGCCAGCCGCACAGCTCTCTACATCACATCCCTCAAGCTTACACAGAAGCCATGGAAGCACTGAGGCATCGGATGAAGCTGGGAACAGGCATTATTTTTCAATATGAGAACATAGATCATTACGCTCCCACTTGGTCCATGACCTACCCGGAATCATTGGAATATTCGTTGATCCAAGCTATTCAAAATGCGGACGAAGTCCAGGCCTCTGCTCTTCTGAAACAACTGCTTGAAGTGATCTTTGGTATGGAGGTTACACCGGAGGAGTATGAGGTGGCTCTTACGAGGCTACTCACGCATATTTTGCAAATGACTCAGGAATCCGGCATACGACTCGGACAGATCTCCCAAGGTCGTGGCTCGATGTTTCATGAACTTCATGGTTTGCAGTACGCTGCTGAAGTTGAGGAGTGGTTTAACCATCAAGTCATCTTGCCCGTCATTCAGGTTTTTAAAGCGAGACAATATGCCCAGTATCAGCATATATCTGAGAAAATGATTGCCATGATTCATCAAGATTATGATAAGGATCTGACGCTTGAGGAATGCGCTGTTAAGCTTCACTACAATGCCAACTACTTAAGTAGTGTTTTCCGCAAAGAGACAGGCTGTGCATTTAGTGAATATCTGACCAAGTACCGATTTAATATCGCTAAAAAATGGCTGGACGAAAGTGATCTAACCGTTAAAGATATCGCAGCACGACTTCGGTACAACAATCCGCAAAACTTTATCCGGTCATTCCGTAAATGGGAAGGAATCACCCCCGGCCAGTATCGGGAGCGTAAGCAAAAAGCAGAAGTATCGAACAGAAATTAGACAAGGAGCACGACTGTAGGTCGCACTCCTTCGGCCAACTCGGATACCTCTCCATATGGCCCCCCGAACAGGGCTAGGGCTCGGACCTGTGACAACTCGATTAACCGTGGAGTGCTCTACCAACTGAAATATCAGGGAATATGCTTCAGAGATCATTCTCTGAAAACTAGGTCTGTGTTTTGTTTCGTTGTCTCGAACATCTCTAAATAAACGAGGGTCTGGTTCAAAGCGGTCGATGAATTAGTGGCTCCAAAAAAGAGGGAGCACATAACCTGCTCCCTTCAGTTACACCTTCACTTCTGCAATCTTAACTTCTATGTTTCAACCGTTCATCTTTTGGCACAGCGTTGTGATGCTTCCTAGTGCCATCTTAGACGTTAGACTACATTGTCTCAGTCTCAATTCCTGATTATCAGTACACGTGCCACGCTTATGCGATTTATCGCTTATCCTTAGTGCGAACTGTTTTCATATTGGGCTGTTCAAGTTGAATTAGAATCTTACCAAATCTTCCTCCACGTGAGAAGGCCACCGTACTATTCTTGTACGTATCGTTAATGTAATCCTCAGCCAATCTGAGGGAATCTTCATCCGATGGTAACTCATACGTATTAAGCCATTCTGGCAGCTTCTCGATAATCTCTTCCACCGGTACTTCAAATGAGTTAACTTCTCTCGTAATGATCATCGTATAAGAATAACCCTTCAAATACAGCAACTGTTGGATATACCCCATATCACCGGCCTTGTGTGAAGAAGTTACCCCCAGTACATCCTTAAGTTCATTCATTAGTGTGTGTTCCTTCTGTCCCGCCATAGTACTTATATACACATACTTCCGGGCACAATTGATCGCCTGCTCAATGGTTTCCCAATCCGACATCGCCGGACACATGGATGCAAATGCAAAGTCATATTTCTTCTCCCAGCCTTTATCCTTAATGGAGATTTCTTCATATCGTTCGTTTACGATTTCGATTTTGGATTCCAGAGCTGGAGGTATCGTCTCTTTCATAAGGGAGACAAGCAACTCAGAAGGCTCAACTGCCGTCACACTTGCCCCCTTTTCCGCAAAAGGAATGGTAAATATGCCTGAGGCTGCTCCAATGTCCAAAATGGATAACCCTGCGAATTCCACACCCTGGTTTTCAATCCAGCCCATAATGCGTTCAGAACGCTGCTTTCCTTCTTCAGTGAACGACTGTGCATGATAATCCCTGGCCCATCGCTCAAAAGCTTCTTCTATATTAGAGGGGACGCTTTTCTTCTTATATTTTGAACTTCTCGGACGATTCTTCCATGCCTCTTCCCATACAGAAAGATCAAATAACAGATCGGTATCCGATACATTTTTTCCATTAGTCACTCTACTTCACTCCTCCATATTAAAGACTTTACTTATCTACAATATACTCAATATAATCATACGTCAATCTTTATTAACGTCCATCTTCTCTTACTCTAGATTTTCTTACTGCACATAAATCGTTTCATATAAAATAAAAATAGCCCTACACATTGCATAAGCAACATGTAGGGCTATTCAATATACCGGCGAGAGGACTCGAACCTCCACGGTTTCCCACTCGATTTTGAGTCGAGCGCGTCTGCCATTCCGCCACGCCGGCATATGCTGGAGGCGCCACCCAGATTCGAACTGGGGATAAAGCTTTTGCAGAGCTGTGCCTTACCACTTGGCTATGGCGCCATATTTTGGAGCGGACGACGGGAATCGAACCCGCGACCCTCGCCTTGGCAAGGCGATGCTCTACCGCTGAGCCACGTCCGCATAATGGCTGGGGATATAGGATTTGAACCTATGCATGACGGAGTCAAAGTCCGTTGCCTTACCGCTTGGCTAATCCCCAATAAAAAATGAAAAAACAAAGGGGCGATCGAGGGGAATTGAACCCCCGAATGCCGGATCCACAAACCGGTGCGTTAACCACTTCGCCACGACCGCCATAAAAGGTTAATTTCTAAAAAGTTAATTGGCAGGGGCAGCAGGAATTGAACCCACACCAACGGTTTTGGAGACCGTTGTTCTACCTTTAAACTATGCCCCTAAAAACTGGTGGAGGATGATGGATTCGAACCACCGAACCCGTACGGGAGCAGATTTACAGTCTGATGCGTTTGGCCACTTCGCTAATCCTCCAGGATTACATGGTGCCGGCGAGAGGACTTGAACCCCCAACCTACTGATTACAAGTCAGTTGCTCTACCAGTTGAGCTACACCGGCTTATTAAATTATTTTAAAAATGGTGGCTCGGGACGGAATCGAACCGCCGACACGAGGATTTTCAGTCCTCTGCTCTACCGACTGAGCTACCGAGCCATAATAAAGTCTAATCTTAATTCCTTACACTTTATATAGGGCATCAGTGCCATACAGCAGATGTAGTGAACAGTTTGCCTCATGTAAAGATTAAATGGCGGAACCGACGGGATTCGAACCCGCGATCTCCTGCGTGACAGGCAGGCATGTTAGGCCAACTACACCACGGTTCCAGATCACTTTCTCAAAGGAAAGTATAATTGCGGGGGCAGGATTTGAACCTGCGGCCTTCGGGTTATGAGCCCGACGAGCTACCGGGCTGCTCCACCCCGCGTCGTTATAAAGTTTATATGGTGGAGGCTGAGGGGATCGAACCCCCGACCCTCTGCTTGTAAGGCAGATGCTCTCCCAGCTGAGCTAAGCCTCCGAACAACACATTTATGATCATACCATAATCTTGTTATAAAAATCAACTTCTTTTTTTGAAGTTATTATGACCCGTAGGGGATTCGAACCCCTGTTACCTCCGTGAAAGGGAGGTGTCTTAACCCCTTGACCAACGGGCCTTAATATTATGGCGGAGAGAGAGGGATTCGAACCCTCGAGACGCTTGTGACGCCTACACGATTTCCAATCGTGCTCCTTCGGCCAGCTCGGACACCTCTCCATATGGCTCCCCGAACAGGGCTCGAACCTGTGACAACTCGATTAACAGTCGAGTGCTCTACCAACTGAGCTATCAGGGAATATGCTTCAGAGTTGTTGTTCTCTGAAAACTAGATTCGAAACGAAACATGCGAATTACAACTTGCTATTGGATAAGCCCTCGACCGATTAGTACTGGTCAGCTCCATGCATTGCTGCACTTCCACCCCCAGCCTATCTACCTCGTCGTCTTCAAGGGGTCTTACATACTGGGAAATCTCATCTTGAGGGGGGCTTCACGCTTAGATGCTTTCAGCGTTTATCCCGTCCGTACATAGCTACCCAGCGGTGCTCCTGGCGGAACAACTGGTACACCAGCGGTACGTCCATCCCGGTCCTCTCGTACTAAGGACAGCTCCTCTCAAATTTCCTACGCCCACGACAGATAGGGACCGAACTGTCTCACGACGTTCTGAACCCAGCTCGCGTACCGCTTTAATGGGCGAACAGCCCAACCCTTGGGACCTACTTCAGCCCCAGGATGCGATGAGCCGACATCGAGGTGCCAAACCTCCCCGTCGATGTGGACTCTTGGGGGAGATAAGCCTGTTATCCCCAGGGTAGCTTTTATCCGTTGAGCGATGGCCCTTCCATGCGGTACCACCGGATCACTAAGCCCGACTTTCGTCCCTGCTCGACTTGTAGGTCTCGCAGTCAAGCTCCCTTATGCCTTTGCACTCTTCGAATGATTTCCAACCATTCTGAGGGAACCTTTGGGCGCCTCCGTTACTCTTTAGGAGGCGACCGCCCCAGTCAAACTGCCCACCTGACACTGTCCCCGCACCGGATTACGGTACCAGGTTAGAACCTAGATACGATCAGGGTGGTATCCCAACGTTGCCTCCACGCAAGCTGGCGCTCACGTTTCAAAGGCTCCCACCTATCCTGTACAGATCGTACCCAAATTCAATATCAAGCTGCAGTAAAGCTCCATGGGGTCTTTCCGTCTTGTCGCGGGTAACCTGCATCTTCACAGGTATTAAAATTTCACCGGATCTCTCGTTGAGACAGCGCCCAAGTCGTTACGCCATTCGTGCGGGTCAGAATTTACCTGACAAGGAATTTCGCTACCTTAGGACCGTTATAGTTACGGCCGCCGTTTACTGGGGCTTCGGTTCACAGCTTCGGATTGCTCCTAACCACTCCCCTTAACCTTCCAGCACCGGGCAGGCGTCAGCCCGTATACTTCGCCTTACGGCTTCGCACAGACCTGTGTTTTTGCTAAACAGTCGCTTGGGCCTTTTCACTGCGGCCCCCTCGTGCTATTCACACTACCGGGGCACCCCTTCTCCCGAAGTTACGGGGTCATTTTGCCGAGTTCCTTAACGAGAGTTCTTCCGCGCGCCTTAGAATACTCTTCTCGCCTACCTGTGTCGGTTTGCGGTACGGGCACCATCACCTGGCTAGAGGCTTTTCTTGGCAGTGTGAGATCATGACCTTCGCTACTATAATTTTCGCTCCCCATCACAGCTCAGCCTTACAATGTGCGGATTTGCCTACACATCAGCCTTACTGCTTAGACGGACATCCATCAGTCCGCGTCACTACCCTACTGCGTCCCCCCATTGCTCATAACGGCTTACGGTGGTACAGGAATTTCGACCTGTTGTCCTTCGACTACGCCTTTCGGCCTCGCCTTAGGTCCCGACTTACCCTGAGCGGACGAGCCTTCCTCAGGAACCCTTAGGCTTTCGGCGGATCAGATTCTCACTGATCTTTTCGTTACTCATACCGGCATTCTCACTTGTATAATGTCCAGCGCTCCTTACGGTACACCTTCAACCCTTATACAACGCTCCCCTACCCCTGATGCAAAGCATCAAGCCATAGCTTCGGTGGTGTGTTTAGCCCCGTTACATTTTCGGCGCAGAGTCACTCGACCAGTGAGCTATTACGCACTCTTTCAATGGTGGCTGCTTCTAAGCCAACATC
This sequence comes from Paenibacillus sp. FSL H7-0940, assembly GCF_037979415.1. Lineage (NCBI taxonomy): Bacteria > Bacillati > Bacillota > Bacilli > Caryophanales > Paenibacillaceae > Paenibacillus > Paenibacillus sp. FSL H7-0940. The sequence goes on along the minus strand of NZ_CP150280.1, from coordinate 6,845,722 downwards.
CTGGTTGTCTGTGCAACTCCACATCCTTTCCCACTTAACACACACTTGGGGACCTTAGCTGATGGTCTGGGCTGTTTCCCTTTTGACAATGGATCTTAGCACTCACTGTCTGACTCCCGGAAGTAAGTCTATGGCATTCGGAGTTTGACTGAGCTTGGTAACCCTTGCGGGCCCCGCACCCAATCAGTGCTCTACCTCCACGACTCTGTTTTCCGAGGCTAGCCCTAAAGCTATTTCGGGGAGAACCAGCTATCTCCGAGTTCGATTGGAATTTCTCCGCTACCCCCACCTCATCCCCGCATTTTTCAACATGCGTGGGTTCGGGCCTCCAGTGCGTGTTACCGCACCTTCACCCTGGACAGGGGTAGATCACCCGGTTTCGGGTCTACGTCCACGTACTAAGTCGCCCTATTCAGACTCGCTTTCGCTGCGGCTCCGGCTCTTCACCTTAACCTTGCACGGGAACGTAACTCGCCGGTTCATTCTACAAAAGGCACGCCATCACCCCTAAAACGGGCTCTGACTTTTTGTAAGCACACGGTTTCAGGTTCTATTTCACTCCCCTTCCGGGGTGCTTTTCACCTTTCCCTCACGGTACTGCTTCACTATCGGTCGCTAGGAAGTATTTAGCCTTGGCAGATGGTCCTGCCGGATTCATACGGGGTTTCACGTGCCCCGCACTACTCGGGATCCGTCTCGGAGGGAACAGACTTTCAACTACAGGGCTTTTACCTTCTTTGGCGGGCCTTTCCAGACCTCTTCGCTTAACCGGTTCCTTTGTAACTCCATGTGAGACGTCCCACAACCCCAAAGAGCAAGCTCTTTGGTTTGGGCTTCTCCGCGTTCGCTCGCCGCTACTGACGGAATCACTATTGTTTTCTCTTCCTCAGGGTACTTAGATGTTTCAGTTCCCCTGGTATGCCTCTGCATAACCTATGTATTCAGTTATGAGTAACTGGAAATTACCCCAGCTGGGTTTCCCCATTCGGACACCCCCGGATCAAAGCTTGCTTACAGCTCCCCGAGGCAGTTTCGTTGTTCGCCACGTCCTTCATCGGCTCCTAGCGCCTAGGCATCCTCCGTGTGCTCTTAGTAGCTTAACCTCGTGCTCCGGTTTCGACTGCTCGCTTCCCTTGTTTTGCTTGCGCAAAGCCAAAAGTCGCTCCCATTCGATACCATCGTACGTGCAATCTACCTTATAAAAACACTTCACTTGTTTACACAAGATCAGCTTAAAGGAATGTTCTAATTCGCGTTTGTTTCGTTTCGATATCTAGTTTTCAAAGAACAAGCTCCATGCAAAAGCAAGCTGTTTGAGAGTTTGAGCTCTCAAAACCGAACAACGAGTGAGTGTTTTGCAGCTAAGCTGCGTATTTGAATGTTTCCGTTGCAGGAAACGATTCTCCATAGAAAGGAGGTGATCCAGCCGCACCTTCCGATACGGCTACCTTGTTACGACTTCACCCCAATCATCTATCCCACCTTCGGCGGCTGGCTCCTTGCGGTTACCCCACCGACTTCGGGTGTTATAAACTCTCGTGGTGTGACGGGCGGTGTGTACAAGACCCGGGAACGTATTCACCGCGGCATGCTGATCCGCGATTACTAGCAATTCCGACTTCATGCAGGCGAGTTGCAGCCTGCAATCCGAACTGAGACCGGCTTTGTTGGGATTGGCTCCATCTCGCGATTTCGCAGCCCGTTGTACCGGCCATTGTAGTACGTGTGTAGCCCAGGTCATAAGGGGCATGATGATTTGACGTCATCCCCACCTTCCTCCGGTTTGTCACCGGCAGTCTATCTAGAGTGCCCATCCGAAATGCTGGCAACTAAATATAAGGGTTGCGCTCGTTGCGGGACTTAACCCAACATCTCACGACACGAGCTGACGACAACCATGCACCACCTGTCTCCTCTGTCCCGAAGGAAAGATACATCTCTGCATCGATCAGAGGGATGTCAAGACCTGGTAAGGTTCTTCGCGTTGCTTCGAATTAAACCACATACTCCACTGCTTGTGCGGGTCCCCGTCAATTCCTTTGAGTTTCAGTCTTGCGACCGTACTCCCCAGGCGGAGTGCTTAATGTGTTAACTTCGGCACCAAGGGTATCGAAACCCCTAACACCTAGCACTCATCGTTTACGGCGTGGACTACCAGGGTATCTAATCCTGTTTGCTCCCCACGCTTTCGCGCCTCAGCGTCAGTTACAGCCCAGAGAGTCGCCTTCGCCACTGGTGTTCCTCCACATATCTACGCATTTCACCGCTACACGTGGAATTCCACTCTCCTCTTCTGCACTCAAGTCACCCAGTTTCCAGTGCGATCCGGGGTTGAGCCCCGGGATTAAACACCAGACTTAAATGACCGCCTGCGCGCGCTTTACGCCCAATAATTCCGGACAACGCTTGCCCCCTACGTATTACCGCGGCTGCTGGCACGTAGTTAGCCGGGGCTTTCTTCTCAGGTACCGTCACCTTGAGAGCAGTTACTCTCCCAAGCGTTCTTCCCTGGCAACAGAGCTTTACGATCCGAAAACCTTCATCACTCACGCGGCATTGCTCCGTCAGGCTTTCGCCCATTGCGGAAGATTCCCTACTGCTGCCTCCCGTAGGAGTCTGGGCCGTGTCTCAGTCCCAGTGTGGCCGATCACCCTCTCAGGTCGGCTACGCATCGTCGCCTTGGTGAGCCGTTACCTCACCAACTAGCTAATGCGCCGCAGGCCCATCCCCAAGTGACAGATTGCTCCGTCTTTCCAGTTCTCTTCAGGCGAAGAAAACAATTATTCGGTATTAGCTACCGTTTCCGGTAGTTGTCCCAAACTTGAGGGCAGGTTGCCTACGTGTTACTCACCCGTCCGCCGCTAAGTATCAAGGAAGCAAGCTTCCTATCAACTCCGCTCGACTTGCATGTATTAGGCATGCCGCCAGCGTTCGTCCTGAGCCAGGATCAAACTCTCCAATAAAGTATTGAAAAGAGCGATAAGCTCATTTTGAATCTGACGAGATTAAAAATCTCATTTGTGCTCCAGTCGATTCAAGCCAAGGCTTGTCTCAAACTTTCGCGTTCATTCTGCAAGCAGAATGTTTACTCACTCGTTGTTCAGTTTTCAAAGATCAAACACGATTTGTTTTACTTTTTTTCGTCTCAACCAAGTTTCGGCGGCGACTTAAATAATGTAACACATTTCGTTTGTTTTCGTCAAGAACTTTTTTTAATTTCTTTTTTGAAGCTTTAGTTCTTCACTTTTCCTCTGAAGAATTTATCGTTTGTTGGCGATAATCTCGTTTGAGGAACGAAATATAATGTATCATATATCGTGAATGAGAGTCAACATCTTTTTATAAATTATTAAACAAACAAAAAAGGAAGGTTTCCCCTCCCTTATGTTATCAATATAATGTCAGGCCTCTGGAGAAGGTTATGCCTCAATCCAATACCGAATTTCCCGGCCCTCTCCTCCGATTGATGGCCATCCTGCCGATTCTTTTACAATAGAACGAAAGACCAGCTTACGTATTACCAAAGGCAGATCTTCTCGAACAAATCTTAACTGTGGATGATGAACAAGTTCATTCATGCTCCACGGCTCCTTGCGACTTCTTAACACACGCAGCAGCAGTTCTGAGCACTCACTCATTTTGGACATTACGGAAAACTCACAGGCAAGCAGGACAAGCTCTACTCGTTGCTCCAGCGTCTCCGAGCTTACGGTAAGCTCTTGATAAAGTTTCCATAAAGCGCGATCCAGATTCTGCACATGTGTCCAGACGGCATGATCCGGGTATATCCCCTGTTCAATCAATACAATTCTTGCCCAGTTCCCCAGAGCCTCTAATACATTGTAGTAGGCGTCTACAACATGACCTTCCTGAATATGACGTTTGGCCTCCACATACATTCTCAAGAAACTGGTGAATTCATGAAGCAGCTTCTGCTCACGCAATTCTGCCCCAAAGGTAGACAGTTCTTCTCGCAAATCACTTAAGGCGCTGTCCGCTTCCCAGATAATCTCACCTTCAATCAGACACTGGGTGAGATTATTATGATTCCCGGTTACTACACTCCTCTTTAATTCATGACGGCTCGCATAGATCATCTGATAACGAAGATCACCATATCTGTAATGTCCGACCGTCGACTTCAATTGATCATCATTATGAACAACAAGTACTAATAATTCGAAATCTTGAATTAGGGAGCCGTGGAATCGCTCTCCCGGGTGGGAATAAGCGATAGCCCCAACTGCCCCTGTCTCTTCCGACTGTTCGGACAAAAAAGCAAGGTTCTTTAATTCCACGATTCCCTCCATACATTTCATGGCAGATAAGCGCCAAGTCAGTTATAATGTAATTCTACATCCAGACTGAAGTTTCCTTCTTTTCCAGGTCCAATACTACTCATACGATAGGAGCATTTTTCATGATTTTTAAATCAGCAAAAATTAATGCTTTTCGCACTTGGGGATTACTACTGACCATGCTAGGTATGGGCCTAATGATACTGGGAACAGCCGGGATTGTTTTCTGGGGACATGCAGGCAAGGTATTCGCAGCTGTAGGACTCGTCATCGGACTGATTGCCATGATGGCCAGTCTAGCCATTTATTTCTGGGCGGGTATGCTCTCCACCAGCGCAGTACAAGTCGACTGTCCGGAATGCGGGAAGTTAACCAAAATGCTTGGCAAAACGGATCGTTGTATGTTCTGTCATACCATCCTCACCCTGGACCCTAATAAAGCCAACATGACCAGTCAACAACTGAAAGCGCCTTCTACACAAGCTCCCCCCACCGATGGTTAGCACAAAATGGTCTCCAACCGTTAAATGTCTTTCACCTTAATTTCATTGAAGAATCAGGACCACCCGTCCAACGGGTGGTTTGCTCTTGGGGTATAACCCCCTGTTGCCAAACTGCGCCTAAAGACGCTAGCCTGACAGCAGGGCTGTTCAGGCTCAGTGTTATTTGTCACTTTCACTCACCAGTTAAACTGGTTTTACTTCTTTTTGCTCCGATTACTGCTGAATGGATCTTCGTATTCTTTTACACTCAGCTTATCTAACGCTTGATCATGTGCTTCTTGTTCACGAATATACTTTCTTACCGTTGCTTCATTTAGACCCACTGTACTCACATAGTACCCTTCTGCCCAAAACTTTCGATTGCCGTATTTATACTTGAGCTGGGCATGCTTCTCGAGTATCATTAGTGAACTTTTTCCCTTTAGATATCCCATGAACGTGGAGACTGCCATTTTCGGTGGAATCGCTACCAACATGTGAACATGATCGGGCATCATGTGACCTTCTATAATTTCTACTCCCTTGTACTTACACAGACGTTTGAAAATTTCGATTAAATCTTTTCTCACTTGATTATAGATTTCTTTCCGTCTATACTTCGGGGTAAATACAATGTGGTATTTGCACATCCACTTTGTGTGAGCTAGGCTATAGCTCTTGTTTGCCATCGAAGACCATTCCTTTCTTTTGAGCCTGAACATCTCAATTTTATCGGAATGGTCTTGGTGGTCAAACCCTCGATCCCTCCACCCGCATAACGGGTGGTTTTTTGTTTCGCGCGTTTCACGCACTCAACTGGCTAAAGCCATAACAAAAAAAGGCCCGGTATGTTTACCGGACCTTTTTTGGACTTGGCTTATAAGTGAGCCCTTATTGCTGTTATCGATAGCTAAAATATGAAGTTACGTTATAAGTTCTACGACCAATAAAACGCTAGACTGTACGTATGATGGTATCCAATGAGAAAATTTGAACTTAGTGAAAATAAATTGGAGCAAGCAGACACTCTGAGTTCGAGTAAATTATTTCTGGTACCCGGCCTGCTTTAATACCTCCCATGCAGAAGCATTAGCAAAACTTCGATTCCACGCAGCTACTCCGCCCAGCTTCAGCGAAGCAATCAAATCCACACGCGCCTGAAGGGACACGGCATCTTCGATCCATATTTTCTTGGTAGCTCCGTCTTCCTTATATTCCACATAGTTCTGTCCACTTGCCTGATCCAGTTCAGGTTTGAGTTTCTTCTCTTGAATCAGCTCCACAATGGCATTCATGCCCACCGCTTTGGAAGACACTTTAACCTCACCCTGATCATTCGTCTCTTCCGTCCATATCCGGGTATAGAGCGGAACCGCCATGATCAACTTGTTAGAAGGGACTTCATCCTCCTCAAGTATGCGTCTCATGGAAGCCTCGGTCCAAGGCAGAGATGCTACCGAACCTGCCTTGGGACTGGCCGCCCAATGTTCATCATAAGCCATCACAATAACATAGTCTGCAAAAGAACCTAATGCACGGCGATCCAGAAAGGCAGACCACATCTCACTGTTTGATTTTGGTGTTACATCAATTGATAACATCAATCCATGTATACGAGCCATCGCCTTGATCTCGCGCACAAACTGCGTAATATTCGGCCCGTCATCGGTATACACGTTCTCAAAATCGATGTTGATACCATCCAGTTGATACGTCTGTGCATACTCTAACATCTGCTCAATAATATGAGTGCGTGTCTCGTAAGAAGCTACAGCTTCTTTTGTAACGTCCGGATCAAAGCTGTTATCCATTAGTCCCCATACTTCCATACCCGAACGGTGAGCCCAGTTCACATAAGCTTGGTTTCCCTTGCTTTTCACAGTGCCCTGTCCATCCGTAATATGAAACCATGTGGGGCTGACCACATTCACACCTGGCATTTTACCGATAGAGCCCACATCAGGCTGACGATTGTACACGGCTTCCCAAACCAGATTTACCGGTTTATTCTGCCACTTCTTCTCTGCTGCAGTCAGCGTATACTTGGGCAAGTCCACCTTCTTTTTCTCGGTGAGGACAATATAATCATTATCTACATATCCGGCATATCCATTATCGAGTTGAACAAAACTCTGTTTATCACCCGTCTGCCATACACGTACCCGTGCATCCTTTTCCATGTCGGCAATGATTGGTGAGGATTCTCCCCCACGTTTATATAACGGCACCGTCTTGTCCGCTTTGGATGATAACGTATCAATCTCTGCATACTGTATCATGTCTCCACCACGCATCAGCAGCACAGCACCTGTTACTGAATCTTCCTGTACGGTTATGCCATATACTTCTTTCAAAGGTTTGAGCGGAATATAGGCTTCTCCGTCCTTAACCTCAGGCTTAACTGTCATAGGATATTCTTTGTGATTAAGTTCTGCTTGTGTGCTTCCATCTTTCATATGAAGGACTCGCTGAGGAGAGGCAATAATGATATCTCCCGATTCTGATTCATAACGTATGCCTGCATCAATCGCTTCTTGCAGCACATCTACAGGCAACTTGAGTTGATCTCCTGTACCCAGAGCGTCTCCATCCATCAGTTGCCCATCTACAAAAATAGGCTGGCTTCTTCCTACCCAGTCGGGGTCTTCATGGGTCTGGTTCAACCATACATTTGTTATAAGCCAGTAAGCCCCCCCGGCGATCAGACAAGCCCCGAGAAAACCAGGCCAAAATGAACGTCGCTTCTGACGTGTATATCTGCTTTTTCTACCCAAACGTCTACCTCCGTTAATTATGCTGATCATAAGGATGTGCGCATAAGTTGTTATAAAAATGAGCATTTTGCATAAATGCTAAAAAAAAACGTGTAGAATCCATACTGAATTCTGCACGTTAATATTGTAATTCAACTCTCTTAATCCCTGCAACTTTTGCAAACACCATATACTTCCAATCGGTGACCGTGTACTTCGAATCCTGTACTAGACTCCGCCTGAAGCTCTACACTTTTGAGTGAAGGATAGCTGAAGTCTTCAATCTTGCCGCATTGATCACAGATAACATGATAATGATCCGTCACATTGGCATCGAAGCGACTTGAATTATCTCCGTATGTCAATTCCCGGACCATGCCAGCTTCCAGAAACATCTTCAAATTATTATATACCGTTGCCACGCTCATACTGGGAAATTGGGGTTCAAGGGCTCGGTAAATTTCATCGGCTGTCGGATGCCCCATGGATTCCATCAGATAGTTCAATATGGCATGACGCTGGGGTGTAATACGGACACCGGTCGTTTTCAGATGCTCCAACGCATGTTGGACACGTGTTGCCATAAAACCCACCGCCTTACCTTTCATTCTCTGGTGAAGAGTAAGTTACTGTCTCCTCGCTCAGAGTTGATTCCCGGCCATTAAGAACGACAATCCATCTTTCATGCCGTGTAATCTTGCCAGTGTACATTTATTGTACGGCGATTACAAGTTTATTGTCAACGCGGCAGTCAAGGAACCTCTGTAGAATCCTACTGGGAATTTGGTCCGTCCTCGGTAGTCTGTTCCAGATTCTCAGCCGTATCTTCAGAATCAGGTGTAACTGTTTCAGGCGTAGACACAGCCGGGTTGCTCTGAATGGTGAGATCACTGTTGCCTTCAATTTTCACCCTGTACTCGCCCTCACCGAGCTGGCCTTCTATGGTTTTATTCTGTACTTTGAACGGCAGATCCGTACTTAAATCTCCATAACTGCTGGAACCCGCAAGACTGTAGTCTCCACGATCAGGAAGTAATACGTTAATGGCTCCCACCGCACTGTACACATCCCAGTCCCCTCCGACTTTGGTAGATACGATGTTAATACTGCCATTAAGTGATTGGGCTTTGATTCCCAGATTGGCTCCATCCAGCGTAATATTGCCGTTGCGTGTCTCTGCGATGAATTCACCAACGGAGTCCGCAATACTGATACTTCCCACTTGTGTAGCAAGATCTACATCGCCGGAAATACCGCGAGCCTTCATATCTCCACGGTTACTGTCCAGATCGACATTACCAATGGCGTTGGCTACAATGACATCCCCGTTCAACGTTTTCCCGGAGATATCTCCAACAGCATTGGTAATCCGGATACGTCCGTTACCCGTTTCAGCCAGTATGGTACTAATGGCTTCCGGACGGTTTAATAATATGGCTCCATTGGAAGTTCGAATATCCAGATTAAAACGACGATCATCCGGGATCGTAATGGTAAGATTCATACGCGGCTGCGTTTTTTCATTGTCTCCATACGTCTTGCCTGTAGCTTTGATATAAATCACTTTTGTACCATCGGCCTCTACAAAAGAGGCTGCTGCAACGGCCTTTGCCTGTACTTCCGTCGTCTGATCTACCCAGATCACCGTCCGTACTTCAATCTCATCCGTATCTCCGCGTTGTACCGAGATATCTCCGTTGACACCTTCAACCACCAGATCTGACGTATCCATGCGAACAGGTACACGAATCGTGCCCTTATCCTCCATATATCCTGCCGCTTGACTGTAGTCCATAGATGCCGCTCCGAGATTTAGACTCACTCTATTCCATAAGTGCATGTAGTGATCCTGCTCGGTGACGATAAATACGGAAGCTGCCAAAATCAATGAGGTTAGAATGCCTTTGGCATCGGGTCTGAAACGTACTTTGATTTGCTCATCAGGATTGCTCGGGTTATCCGATTGCACCTTGTTTCTTCTGCGTGTCCACAGAAACAGCACAATATATTCAACACCCAAAACAACGAGCAAAAATGGCCACCAGTCCACCATCTCATATACGTAGTCAGTTCCCCACCGTTTATCCAAAATCAACAGCACACCGACCGCTATGATTAAGGCGGCAGCCGTATAGCGGCCAACCCGGACTTTACGGTTCATCACGTTCCCTCCTTGTATCGTTTCCACTACATTTTTTTCTTGTTCAACATCACCCAGAACTCACGACCAAACAGAAGCAAACCGCCTACGATCATGAGAACCGCAAATGAATATCCGCCGTACATGGCGAGAAGCTCTTGAAACCAACGTGGTTTGCGGAAAAACAGTACCATCAAAGACCCTCCCACAATCAGAAGTAATCCAAACGATATGCCTCTCTCCCAGACCATCATTGCATCTCGTGTAGAACGTTCATTGGTTATCGGCTTGTCCGAAGTTGCCTGGGTTACTGCTCTACGTCTGCGCATCATGACCCAATCTGCAGATTGCAACACATCATATACATTGTAAAAGTAAATAACCGGAATACACAAAGCCAGCAAGATGAGCAATGGCACATTGATCTGTATACCAATAGATGAGAAGTACAACACTGCTGACAGATCAAGCAAAACAAGCAGCATAAAGGTCAAACCCCTCATGTACAATCTCAGATAAATATGACCCAGACCAGGAATAATGGCACTCAGTAATCCCGCAATAAACTTGTGAGTCCGATTTCTGACCGGTTTGGTCTGAACTGTACGGGTCTTTTTGTTCAATTGAAGTCTCCGTTTCATAACATACTCCTCTCTTCTGATCTGACCTTCCGCTCTTCATGCATTTGGTTAGATAGTACCCTAAAGAGCAAGGAGAGTAACTGGAAGAAATATGGATATGACCAAAAACCCTCCGGCACTACTGGCCTGGGGAGGGTTGTAATTCATTATTCGATCGATACCTTGGTAACATGTTCCCATTGTCTTAACTTGGATACCAAGCCTACCGTTTGGAAATCATGCGGTACCTGAACATGCAGCACAATCTCAATTTTACGTTCAACTGACACCATCTCTGCATAAGCCAGGTCTTGTTCATTTACGGTGATTTTACGAATTTTGATCTTCTCCTGCTCCATACATGAAGACAGTTGTTCGAGAAAACCGGGTTCTGACAAGGTATGAAGTGTAACAACATGCAGTTTGTTCCCTCGCAAATACCTCAGCTCTAATTTGTTAAAGACCCAGAGATTAAGTAATACCAGAACGGTGGATACGATAGAGGCAAAAAAGAATCCCGCACCTGCTGCGAGCCCTATGGCTGCAACAACCCAGATTGAAGCTGCTGTAGTCAGTCCGGTAATGGATTTTCCCGTGAAGAGAATTGTCCCTGCTCCCAGGAATCCGACACCAGTAATTACAGCAGTAGCCAAACGCGCTGGATCGATCCTTACATTTAATTCATTAGCAAAATCTTTAAAGCCATAAACAGATAACATCATGATCAGTGCAGAGCCAAGACATACCAAGATATGGGTACGCAAACCGGCAGCATGATTGGACCGTTCCCGCTCCAGGCCTACGAGCCCTCCAAGCAGCATAGCCAGCAATAATCGTAATAAAATGTGCCACTCATCAATGAACCAGGGATCGCCCAAAGTCGGTATTCCTCCTCAAGTTGTTAATATTATTAAAGTTTATTCTTGTGAAAAGTCGTTAATTCCACTCCAGGTGCAATCTGTGTGACCTCTACGGGATTAAAACCAAATTTGGTGTACAGATTCACTGCGGGTTGATTCAGCGTTCCTGTGGAGACGATATAACGCGGAAGATCCGCATGTTGTTCCAACACATATGTCATTAAAGATGCCGCAATTCCCTTACGAAAGTGATCCGGGTGCACCATCATTCGTGTAATGGTCAGTGTATTCTCCTCTTCCTCCGCTACAGCGACAGCCCCGATAAGCTCTCCGTCATCATGGATACAGCCATAAAAACTCTCTCCACAATCCCGAAGTGTCTCCATCGTATCCATCAAAGGAGGAATCTCCTGAAATCCGATGATTTCGGCTTCCAATCGATAGGCCACATGTTGTAGTCTCCATAACTGTCCCAACGTCTCCAGATCACTCAGTGACAATGGTTGAATGTTCATATCCGTTCCCCCGTCCGAAATACATTTGTATCTATCAATACCAAAAAGAGGCTGTCACAGGGACGAGCCTCTTTCTGTCCGGCCTCACCGGAAGGATTAGCGGTTCAGTACATCTGCAAGCAGTTGGTTGGCTAGAGCGGGATTCGCCTTGCCTTTACTTTCTTTCATAACCTGACCAACAAGGAAGCCAATGGCTTTTTGTTTACCAGCTTTATAGTCTTCCACGGATTGAGGATTATTCGCTACAACCTGCTCAACGATGGCAAGAATGGCGCCTTCATCACTAATCTGCACAAGACCCTTCTCTTCAACGATCTGCTGTGGAAGCTTGCCGCTCTCCAGCATTTCCTTGAATACCGTTTTGGCGATTTTGCTGTTAATGGTGCCCTTCTCCAGCAGTCCGATCATTTCACCCAAACCTTGACCTGTCAGTGGAACTTGAGTCACTTCAAGGTTGCTCGTATTCAGGTAACCCAGCAAGTCGCCCATGATCCAGTTGGATACGGACTTCGCATCCTGAGTGTATTTCAGACTATCTTCAAAAAGATCTGCCACAGCTTTGGAGGAGGTAATAACCTCTGCATCATAACTAGGCAATCCATAATCAGCCGTGTAACGCGCCTTGCGCTCGTCTGGAAGCTCAGGTATGGTAGCTCTGATCCGCTCTTTCCAGGCTTCGTCAATATGCAAATTCACCAGATCCGGGTCCGGGAAATAACGATAGTCATGCGCCTGTTCCTTACCACGCATCGACAGTGTTTTCCCTTGAGCTTCGTCCCAGCGACGCGTCTCCTGAACCACTTCACCGCCATCATCCAGAATCTCAGCCTGACGGTATTGTTCATATTCCAGACCACGCTGAACACCACGGAAGGAGTTCATGTTCTTCAGCTCGGCTCTTGTTCCCAGCTTCTCCTGTCCATGTGGACGCAAACTGATGTTGGCGTCACAACGCAGTGATCCTTCTTCCATCTTCACGTCCGACACATCACAGTACTGCATGATTGCACGCATTTTTTCAAGATACGCACGTGCCTCTTCCGGAGAAGAAATCTCAGGTTCGGATACAATCTCCACAAGTGGAGTACCGACACGGTTAAAGTCCACCAAAGACGCGTATCCGCCATCGATATGTGTAAGCTTCCCTGCATCTTCTTCCAAGTGAAGACGTGTAATGCCGATTCGTTTCGTTTCACCATTCACTTCGATATCAATCCAGCCATTCTCACCGATCGGTTGATCAAATTGCGAGATCTGATAGGCTTTGGGTGAATCGGGGTAAAAGTAGTTTTTACGGTCAAACTTGCTGACATCAGCAATCGTACAATTCAGGGCCATCGCTGCCTTCATGGCATAGTCTACCGCCTGACGATTCAGTACAGGCAGTACGCCCGGATGTCCGAGACAGACCGGGCAGGTATGCGTATTCGGCGGAGCTCCAAAAGCTGTGGAGCAGCCACAGAAAATTTTGGAGTTGGTATGCAACTCCACGTGGACTTCAAGTCCAACGACCGTTTCATATTTAGATGCGGACATTTCTATATTCCTCCGTTCCGGGCAGTCTACAGCTGCGGACGCTGCTTGTGGAATTCTGTATTTTGTTCAAACGCATGCGCTACACGCAATACGGTTGTTTCATCAAAGGCTTTACCGATAATCTGCAGGCCAACAGGCAATCCATCCGAGAATCCACATGGAATGCTAACAGCAGGTACACCAGCAAGGTTAACCGGAATAGTCAAAATATCGTTCAGATACATCGTAAGTGGATCATCCACCTGTGAACCCAGTTTGAACGCCGTAGTTGGCGCAGTTGGTCCGATAATCACATCATATTTGGCAAATACATTGTCGAAATCCTGTTTGATCAATGTACGTACCTTCTGTGCTTTCAGATAATAGGCATCATAGTAACCCGAGCTGAGTGCATACGTTCCGAGCATGATACGTCGTTTCACTTCCGGACCAAAGCCTTGACTGCGGGACTGATGGTACAGATCCAGCAAGTTATCCGGATTGTCAGCACGCACGCCATAACGTACACCATCAAATCGAGCCAAGTTGGAAGAAGCCTCTGAAGATGCCAGCAGGTAATACGTAGCCACCGCATATTCGGTATGCGGAAGGGATACTTCTTCCCATGTTGCCCCGAGCCCTTCAAGAACTTTCAATGCAGACAAAACTGTCTCTTTCACTTGTGGATCTACGCCTTCACCGATGTATTCTTTCGGAACGGCAATGCGAAGCCCTTTAACATCACCTGTCAGTCCACTCAAATAATCCGGGATCTCTACTTTTGCAGATGTCGAATCTTTGGCGTCATAACCAGCAATGGCCTGCAATACATAAGCAGAATCTTCAACATTTTTCGTCAAAGGACCAATCTGATCCAGGGATGATGCAAATGCAACCAATCCAAAGCGGGAAACAAGTCCGTACGTCGGCTTCAATCCAACAACACCACAATACGAAGCAGGCTGTCTGATGGAGCCACCTGTATCTGATCCAAGCGTGAAGTATGCTTCTCCCGCAGCCACAGCTGCTGCCGAACCACCGCTGGAACCTCCTGGAACACGATCAAGTGCCCATGGATTACGTACAGGGGAGAAACTTGAATTCTCATTGGAGCCGCCCATGGCGAATTCGTCCATGTTGAGTTTACCAATAGTTACGGTGTCCGCATCTTTCAATTTCTCGACAACTGTCGCGTCATACACCGGGTCGAAATTACGAAGGAATTGGCTACCACACGTCGTGCGCAGTCCGTTCGTAACGATGTTATCCTTAATACCTACAGGCAGACCAAAAAGCAAACCTTTCTCCTCGCCGCTAACCAGACGGTCATCCAGTTGACGTGCACGAGCGCGTGCTTTTTCTTCATCCAGTGCCAAATATGCCTTAACTTTATCATCATGCGCGCCAATGTTCTGATACGCCTGATCCACCAAATCGCTGACCGACAGCTCTTTGGCATGCAGCTTGTTATGTAACTCAGGCAACGATTGTTCAAATAAACTCACAGTTTTTGTCCTCCTTCCGGTTATCCGTTATTCCATTACTGCAGGCACTTTAAACTGCCCGTCTTCTTCTTCCGGTGCATTGCGCATCACCTGTTCAATCGACAGGCTTTCTTTGGTCTCATCTTCACGCATAACATTGCTTACGTGCAGAACGTGAGTGGTGGGCTCGATGTCTTCTGTATCCAGCTCATTCAGCTTTTCTGCATATTTTAAAATCGCGTTCAGCTGACCTGTCAGGGTCTGTTCTTCTTCAGCAGTCAAGTTGAGCCGGGCCAGCTTGGCCACATGCTGAACGTCATTATTCGAAATACTCATTAGCGGATGCCTCCTTCATTCGTTCTGATTCCCGAAACGACCTGAAACGAATCGCTCGTTTAACGGGCTAAAGTCTCAAGATAACTTTTTTCATTATAGGTGAGATAGTTCGACAATTCAATGCAAATGACCTGACAGGCTTCCGGGAAGCTAAAATCAAACTTATAAAATAAAAAAGAGCCGGCATCAGCCGACTCTTAAAATTCTAAATCCATGCACGCAGATTAACCTGCTTTATAAAATCCGCCTGTGACATAACATCGTTCGCGGTTTCCTCTTCCTCTTCCACAGCTTGAAAATCTCCGTTCATCAGATGATGAAACAGCTTCTCATTGTGTGTCGCAAGGGCGTAATCTATCAACGCTTCTCGCTCGACCCGCTCAGCTTCCTGCTTCAGCAGAACCTCTTCCAGATCGACGTCGCCGGATGGAACAAAAAAGTTCCGGTTCACCTGCGGCACTCGGAGCACGTAATCGAACGCATTGTCCGGATTCCGGTCATAAGCGATGATGAAACCATATTCCCCCACAGGAAGATTCTGCTCAAACGCATCCGCGACGATGACAACCTTCTCTCCTAATCGCAGCATCGTCTAACCTCCTGGTAGTCTATCATTAATATTTATTTGTATAGTCTACTAGAAAAGAATAACGATGTCTAGGAATACTAGAATTAAACAACATATTTGTGCAAAATCTTTTTTTCCATTTTTAAAAGGATGTTATTTCCGATTACGTACACCTGGCTTGCGCTGTGATCGAATCACGACAAACCAATATATTATAAGCGGCGTAGGAAATCCGGTGATGCCCCATAATCCCCATAACCAAGGGAAACGTCCACGTCTGCGTGCGTCCTGAAAGATCCATGTGCCCTGAACCAGAAGAAAAATGCCAAGCAATGTAAGCCACAGTGGAGAAATCTCATCCAATGAATAATGTATTTTATTCATGATGGACCTCCTTCCGGTGCCGTCCGGCCCAGATCACAACCAAAATCACCGCAACAGCTGTACCAAGCGCCTGGATTCCCAGATATAGAGCTGGAGCAGATACGAAAAATAATGCCCCGAAGGTAATGGCAAGCAATCCAACCAACCAGAAACATATCATCTCAATCCAATTGGCTCGACGTCTAATCTGTCTCCGTTCCCTGACTTGGGCTTCAAGTGCACCCAAAGAAGGAATACTTGTCGGATCAAATGCATCATCCAGCACTTTCATGTGTTGCTGCAATCGTTCCACAACTTCTTGTTCTTGTGCATCGTCTGATCTGCTCATCCTTATTCCAGCTCCTTTCTTAACTGACGGAGACCATAAGCTGTGCGTGACTTCACCGTTCCCGCAGGAATATCCAGCATTTCCCCGATCTCGTCATACCCGTATCCATAATAATGCTTCAGTAACACTGCAACACGATGTTCGGGTGTCAGTCTTGTCATCGCATCCATGACATCTGTCCATTCTTCATTCCGAATCTCAAGCTGCCAGCGGAATCGACGTACAGCCTGATCCCGAATGAGAGCAAGCCAGTTCTGTTCTCTCTTCTTACGTCTTGTCTTATCGATATAGATGCGGGTCGCAATGGTGATCATCCATGATGAAAAGGCAGACGTGCCATCATATCGATGGATATTTTCCATACAACGAATCATCGTATCCTGCACCGTCTCTTCTGCGAGGTTAGCGTCCATCGTCACTTTGACAAGATACTTATACACAAACGTGTAGTGACGTTGTAACAACGCTGCGAGTGCGCTATCGTCTCCCGATACTGCTCTGCGTACCTCTTCCAGCTCAGCTGCCTTTATCATGAAATCACCTGCTTCCCGTTCAATCTGGAGTTAATACGACAGGCTCTGCAAAAACGTTCAATGAAATCAAAAAAAAATTAAACCCGACAATTTCCCGGGCAATCAGACTTGATTCCGGTAATCTTGCAGCTTGTCGAACCACGGTTGGTTGCGGGCTCCGTTTCTTAAAACACGGCTTGTCCATATATTCTGCTGAGACTTCACCACTTCATTGGTCACGCTAGGGTTATGTATTAAAGCTCGCTCAGTACCTGTTTCTCTTTTCCCACTTTCCAATATGCGACGGTTTTCTTCAATGATCGGATACTCGACACGCTGATTCAACGGAATAACTCTTGTTTTCTCCACTTTGATATTCCCCACTCTCATGATCTATATAATTTGAACTAAAGATTATTTACACTGACACTACGATGACAGAATAACCTTCCAATCGCTGTTATCCCCAGATTTTTTGATTCCCTTTTCTTAAAGGGAAAATCCGGGGATAAAGGCGAACGCTTCGCTTTTTCAGTTTTTTTCTGTCCTCTCCGTTATTGTGTAAATGATTAGTTCAACTTATATACTATTTTTCTTAAACTCATCATTTCTAAATCAATCTGTACTTGCTATTGGTCTCAAACTGGCTTGTGATGAAGCGCATCTTGCATCTCTATGTAGCGTAAAAAAGGCTAATTCTGTGATAAAAAGGGGCTGAAAACAAAAAAAGAACGCAAACCGGGTATAGACCACAGTCTGCGTGCTTCGCGAGGTTGGGTGTTTCTTGGTAATGCTTCAGTTAGATGATGCCTTAACGCTTGTAACAACTAATTGCTATTCTAATGAAAAAGTTGTCACTTGTCCAGACTTTCTTCACATATCATGTCGGATTATCTTGCGGACACGTAAGGATTGTTCTGTTTCTCATAACCAATGGTCGTTTTGGGACCATGACCTGGATATACTTTCACTTCATCAGCAAAGGTGTAAAGCTTGTTCTGGATTGAATCAATCAGATCCCGTTCACGCCCTCCTGTCAGGTCCGTTCTGCCCACACCCATGCGGAACAGCACATCACCGGCAAACAGGTCGTTATCACAAAGCAAACTTACACTGCCTGGTGAATGTCCAGGTGTATGGAACACTTTAAACGTATGACCAATCAGATTCAGCTCCTGCCCTTCGTCCATGGCATATTCAGCAGGATCTGTCGAAAGCGGTGGTGTCGCCTGTGGCCAATTCAAAGATCCATTTAATTTCGGGGTGGTGAGCCAGTCACTCTCCAAGTCATGAAGATAAACGGGACATCCCTTCAATTTACGGATCTCATCTACCCCACCCATATGATCAAAGTGAGCATGAGTGAGGAGAATGGCTTCGATCTCCAAGTCTTGGATCGCCTTAAGCAGCGGCCCTGGATTCATGCCTGGATCGATAATGACGGCTTTGCCCGGATCATGTCCTTGTAGAAGATACGCGTTGGTCTGAAGCGGGCCTAGTGTAAACGTACGAATGTTAAGCATATCGGCTTAGTAACCCGAAATCAGTTCACGCAGCTCACGGATAATGGCCGCATGTGACTCCGTTCCTTCCCCATAACGTTTACCAATCTCTTGACGCGCTACAGCCAAATTTTCTTGATAATCTGCTGCTTCACGATCCGGATTAAGGCGTTTGAATTCAATCATGACTTCCTGTACATGCTGCGGACGAGGTCCCCACTGACCTAACACATGACCACCTGTATCTGCAAAAATAACGACTGGCACGGAGCGGCCACCCATCGTCAGGAACTCATCCATCACTTCAGGATGGTTCTCCATGATTAGAACTTCAGTTGGGATTCCTGAGATTTCAAGCGCCTGAAACACAACCGGAATATTACGGACAACATCCCCGCACCAGTCAGCAGCCAGAATTAACACACGCAGATCATCGCGATGGTTCAGGCTCTCAAAGAACTCACGATCCTCTTCGTTCGACCAAGTAAAGCTATCATAGTTGGCCTGGAATTCACTTTGGTTCTTGGTCATACTCTCGATAAAATCTTTCGGTGGAAGACCTTTACCGAATTTGTGAGACAAGTTGGGTTTACCCATGACTAGACACTTCCTTTCTTTTTACGAACATTCATCCATTTAATAAGTACATAAACGATCATAAGGGCGAGAGCGACAAGCAAAATAGGCATAACATATGGTGCCGCTTTCTCATCAATATGCTTCCATTGATCTCCAAGAATCATCCCTAAATATATAAACAATGCAGTCCAAGGTATAACAGCGAGTGTAGTAAGCAAGATGAATTTGCCTGTGTGCATTTTCGTGATGCCAGCCGGGATGGAGATTGCATGTCTTACCACCGGAACAAAACGAGCCGTGAAAATGACACCTGTACCATACTTGCGGAACCACTCCTCGGAATGGTCGATGTGTTTTTTCTGGATGAGTATGTATTTACCGTAGCGTTCAAGCACAGGTCTGCCGCCATAACGGCCAATCCAGTAAATAAATAACTGGGCAATCACACCGCCCACCGTACCAAAAATCATAGCACCGAAGAAGTTGATATTACCTTGTGAAACGAGAAAACCTCCATACGCCAGCACAATTTCGCTTGGGATAACTTCCAACATTAATCCAAGCATGATTCCAAAGTACCCAAGACTTTGAATCCAATCGAACAATTGGCCAACAAGGTTATGAATAAAGTCCATCTCAACCCTCTTTCTCCATCCTGATTGGCGGTGCCCCTCCGCACCATGGATGTTCGTCCCTATTTTATCACAGGGCTGTGGACGTTGCTACTTCACGAGGTTGGGATAGTGTCCCGTTCGCAGCAGTCCGCATATGGTATGGGGAGAGGAGCGTGAGAAGATGTCACACAAGTCAATACCCGGTTCTCCGCCGGTCAAACATACGCAATCCGGTCAAAACCTTCCTTCCGCCAGAGGAATTCGCAGAGCATGCAGCAAGGAATTGTACCGGACAGCCAAAAGGCTAAAAGTATATGTCTCTCCCGAACAGATGAAACAGGCGGAAGAATATTATTACGGTAAAGTGATCACAAATCTGCTCTGGATTGGGGAGAATCGCGACAACCGCAAGAAATTATGTGAGTGGTGGAACAAGGATGTCAGTGCAGAGATTGCCGCGATGTGGGAAGTAGACGTTGAACCATTAAAAGATGCGTTTCAGCACGCATTTGGCGGTTATCGTCTGTAGATTATGGAGGAATGAGGCAGATAGCTGTGTCTTCAAACCTACTGAAAGACGCAGCAAAGCTGAAGCGAATCTTAAGCGAATCTGAACATGTTAGGAACGGGTGAGGGCACGGGCACTGTGTCCTTAACGTGTGATGTTAATGCCCCTTCACGTACGAGCAAGCGATTGAGACAACATAAATGGGAATTGCTCATTTATGATGTAAAGCTTCGCTCCAGGTGGAATGCAGGGCGTCCTCTGGCTTGCGGATCGAGCAGAGCATGAAGCCGACCACCATGGGGAGTATGAACATAAGCTGAGAGTATATTTTCATGCTCATGCTCATAACTCATAACTCATACTCATACTCATACTCATGCCCATGAGCGGTAACGAATCTGAGGCGTCTTATTCAAGGATTTGAAGCACTCTTAGAAATCTAAGGAATCTGAGACACGTTATATCGGAATTTTTGGCCTTTTATAGGGTTTTGTTAGGGAATTTCCGGAAATAACGTGTCTGATGTTCCTTACAATTTGAAAAGAGGAGCTAAAGGCCAAATAAAACGTCCTGTGTTCCTTAGAAAATCCCATACCCATCAGCCAGGAGCAGCCAGCTTGGACTCCCAGACTTTTTAAACGCTGACATCGATCATCATATAGCTTGGGTAAACGTCAAGATCCAGCAGTGATTCAAGGTCTCCGCTTGGTCAACTCTGGAGTAAACGGAGGAGAAGAAGCCGAAGCAAGCCTGCGCAGGTTCTCTCCATAGCCTAGAGCATGTTCTTCCAGTACAAAACGACGATCATTGCGAACGTTTCCTGCTTCCACTTCCTCAGCCAGCAGTTGATACCGTTCATACATCTGGACACCAGCGGCGGCAGTCTGTCGGGCTTGATCTCTATATCCTGCCTTCCATTCCCGCCTCGCTACCTGCTCCATCCAATACAAAGCCGCGGATTGGCCAATGCCATCATACCGATTCAATGCGATCGCTTGTTCAAAATATTCTTCAGCCTGCTGTCCTTCGTCGAATTGGGCTGCCAATCGCCCCAGTTCGATGTAAATCTGAGGGTGCATCGGGGAATGGGACAAGCTGTTCAAAAGGAGTGATTCTGCTTCTCGTCCCGGGAGCGTTCGCGCAAGAGATATCACGATATCCGGTCGATTCGGATTAGACTGAAGGGCAGCCATAAGATGCACCTTCTGTGCTGGAGTGCCATCCGGTTCAGACATCGCCTGACGGTACTGCACTTCTGCTACGGCATATCGAGAGGTCAGCCAGACTGTTCCCCCAATCCAGAAAAGGATGATCATCACTGTGGATACCCTTATTAGCCGAGCAGTTACTCGCTGAAAAATATGAAAGAAGGAACGCATCGGGACAGCTGATGGGTGGGATTGGGTTGATAAATATCGCAAGAAAAGAGATCTGGATTTAGATCTCAATTTAGATCCCGATTTGGATCTGACAGGAGTATATTTCACAGTTACGCCGGATCGCTGGACTCCCTCTGTTTCCGTCTTCAATGCAGTTGCCCAAGCACCAAGCCAGATGAAAAGCATCCAAAATAGTGTAAAGCTCCAGTCAAAGTCCATCGCCCCATGCAGGCCAAAAATAAGCACGGAAGGCATGAGCTGCGGTGCAAAATGAAAGATGCTTCGCAGGGTGAGGAGAAACCACCCTGCGACAAGCACGATGCCGATTATGCCCGTGTCCAGGGCGAGATCGAGCAGGCCGTTGTGGACCTCGCCTCCGACATAAGGCGAGGATTGAATGGCGCGGAATATGTTGCGCCATGTATCCCCACCGTGGCCGAGCCATGCTTCCTCGGTCCACAGCTGGAGGGCGTCCCGCCACATCTGCAGGCGGGACACCCCAGTGCCGACACCCGCCGCGAGGCGATCGGCGGTGGAGGCCACGGCCATCAGGGCAGCGGCGGCTCCTGCCAGCACAATGGCCGTCAGGGCAGCGGCGCGCGGAGCCTTGGCGGCGCCGCTGTGCCATAGGCGGCACAGCAGCAGCGTGCCGAGCAGCGCAGCCTGCCCATGCCCCGGCCAGTGCCAGCAGGCCGGGCACGGGTGCAGGCGCCGCCTGGGCAGCAGCCAGCCTGGCGGTACAGCCAGGCCGCGCACGCCAGTGGCGCGGCCATGGGCAGTAGCAGCGGCAGGCGGGCACCGCGCCGCTGCAAAGCAAAGGCGGCGACCGCGGCGCAGCCGGTCGCCAGCCAAGCGCCGCGCGACTCGCTCAGCAGAAGCGCGGCTTGCGCAGGCATGAGCGGCAGCACTGCCGCGATGAGTCGCCCGGCCGGCACAGGCCGGGCTATGACTCGCGCGGCGGCTGTCAGCCGCTCCAATGCGTACATGCCAACAACGGCACCGTACGCATTCGGGTACTGCAATAATCCGCCGAGCCTTGCTCCGGCGGAGCTGATCTCGGGGTCAGCAGTCCGCATCACCCCGAAGGGCAGCGGCAATATCCCGCACACGGCAAAGATGCCGCTTAGCACAAGCAAGCCGCCTGCCATCTGCCAACCGCAGGCTAACCAACGCGCACCATTCGTGCGCGCAGCCAGTATTGCAGTGAGCAGAGTAAACATCGCAAGCAGGCTCCATCGCAGCATCTCATCCATGCTGCCCTGTTTACTCACCGAACCTGCCCACGCATGTACCCCAAAACATGTCATCATCCCCAGCGGCCACAACACCCGCAATATTCCCGGGATTCGAATCATTCGCCAAACCATTCGTTCATTGTTCCCT
Organism: Paenibacillus sp. FSL H7-0940; assembly: GCF_037979415.1. Taxonomy (NCBI): domain Bacteria; kingdom Bacillati; phylum Bacillota; class Bacilli; order Caryophanales; family Paenibacillaceae; genus Paenibacillus; species Paenibacillus sp. FSL H7-0940. The sequence continues at coordinate 6,822,962 of NZ_CP150280.1, read as the reverse complement.
AGCCAATGTACCGGTGACAGAGGTACTTGTTTTCTTCCTTGCTCCTGCTCTTGCTCTTTCTCTAGTCGAATACCTACAAGGAAAAGCAAAAACATAATCAATATGCTTCCTGCTGCGATCAATAGGACAGGGTACATATCCGCTGAATAGTACAGTCCCCGACTCAGACATCCTGCAAGCAGCAAGACAATAGAGAGTATGCCTAACCCAACAGTACATCCCGAACCTAAAATACGTTCACTCCTCAAGGTCCAAGAAAAACTCCCTGACGCATCGGTCTGAATAGCTCCATTTGAATTATTTTCATCCTCTTTTTTATACGTATCATCTTTGTTATATGTATCTTCCCTATTATATGTACTGTCTTTACTGCCCTTATTGTCCCCATTACATAAGTCCTTGTTATCTACAGATTCTGTACCATTTGCGTGGTGAGACCGTTCAAACGCCTGTTCCATCATTTCCTCATTCGCCGCATACCCTCGTCTATACTTTACAACTCCCTTATGCATTGTCCTATTCTTCATCCTTATACACCCTCCTTCCTTCCACCGCTCCATATGCATAACAAAAAGACAGAAGATCCCGATAACGGGTCCTTCTGTCTGATATACATCTGACAGTTATGATGTTGATTGCTACGAGTATGTGCATTGAATATCATTTTACATTCAGGTACCCTAGTTGCAGTATGCCCCTGAATTGTCATTGGCACACTCAGCAAAGGTCGCAATTTGCGGAATCTTGAACGGTTTCTTTGCTCGAATTTGATTTCCCGTCGGCCTGCTTGCCATCGCCAGGAAGCAAATCGGCACAAGCCCGCTCCAAATATGGATCGGCATGAATGAAATCACGGAAAGCCGTATATTCATTCCACATCTCCGTCACTTCGCCGGCCTGACCGCGAACAGCACGAATCAATATGTTTTTAGGCGTATTCTCCATATCGATGAATTCAAGCAATTGTGTCTTGTAACCCATCAGATCAAGCAACTTGGCACGAATCCCATCCGTAGCCAGAGCGGAAAAACGTTCCTTGAGAATACCGTGGGACAACAACGGATTCATCACGGAAGCCTCTACTTGATCAAACAGTTCATGCTGACAGCAAGGAACAGACAGAATAACAGAAGCCCCCCAACGAACTGCCTTCTCCAAAGCAGCATCGGTAGCTGTATCACAGGCATGCAGTGTGACAACCATATCCACTTCATTCAATTCATCGTAGTCCGCGATGTCTCCAACCAGAAACTTCAGATCGCCATAATGCAATCGATTAGCCAGGTCATTACAGTGTTCAATTACATCTGCCTTTAAGTCCAGCCCAATAATCTTGAGTGAACGACGTTGTTGTACAGACAAATAATGATATAACGCAAATGTCAGATAAGACTTGCCGCAACCAAAATCAACGATGGTCAGTGGACGTCCTTCCGGCAGATGTGGAATGACATCCTGCACCATTTCGAGGAAACGGTTGATCTGTCTGAACTTGTCATACTTGCGGGCCAGCACACGACCTTCTTCGTTCATAATACCAAGTTCAACGAGGAACGATACAGGTACGCCTTCTTCTAATACATATTGCTTCTTGCGATTATGCGACAGATCCACCGCAGTTTTGGAAGCAGATTTGGTCAGAATGGATACTTTATATTTTTTGCTGATCAAAATTTGATAGTCTGCCTCGGTCGTACAGAGCAGCCCTTGACGAAACGTCTCTTCGCATAACAAAGTCATGCGCTCAGCCGCTTCAGCCGGAGTCAAATTCTCGTGCAGCACTTTGTTGTTATAATGAAATGCAAATTGGTAATGCAGCTGATTCTTCAGTGTCACCGGCTTGACTTGCACTTTGGTATACGAGACATTGTCCCGTCTGCGCAGCTGGCTCCAGGTCGCTGTAATCAGCGAATTCTGTTCAAAGATGTCTTGTATAAGCTTTCGCAATGAATCCACGGGGTACATCTCACTTTCGATTTGGTTTGGTCAACCGTTACCATACCACAATTCCGTTCCCTCTCCAAGTAAAGGCATGTAACAGGCCTTGATCCAATCCATATTTTATGAGTTCATCTCTTGACGACTTAGTTCAGCTAGTCCCTCTTCAACTTCGTTCCGTGGCAGACCGCCCTGCTCCAGTTGTTCATCCGTGAGTGGGCTCAACCTTTCATAGAACGCCTGTACATCATCTCGGTAGCTCACCGGGAATTCAGCACCAAGCTGTAGCAGCCTGTACCAACTGTTCTCTGCCTGGTCATAACGCCCTTGTTGTTCACGATAAAGGGCAAGCTGTCTTTCGGTTCGAGCAGGGAGTTCATATTCTTTCGTAAGCCCCAACACACCCTCCACCCGTTCCGGTGCGTCCAACAACTTGGGATTAGCGCCATGATTCAATGCATACAGGTAAAAATGAAGTGATCTCATCAATCGAATGACAGCCTCATCCTCTGCGTCCATTCTCTCCTGATCATCTATGCCTTCCACTTTGGCCTTCTCTTGATAGATGTAAGCCTCTTCTTCAATCAGCCTCGCGGCTTGCTGCAGATTGTCTACCTCAATCATTCCGCGAAAACGGAACATTTCAATAACATCCTCTGCTGGCAATGAGTTCAGTAGAGATAAGTTCAACCCAAACTGCCTGCGCATCAACTCATCCAGTTCAGACAATGCCTCGGTGTGCTTACGCTGCTGTTTGAGCGTGAACACTTTGCCTATTGCTTCAGTCATTTCCTCCATCATGCGGAGCAGATAATCTTTTCTGAACATGCTGTATGCCCCCTCATCATTCGACCCTATACATTCAATCGTTCTCATATCGTTCCTTTATATTTATTTTAATTCATGCCATGACAAAAAGCCAAAAACAAGACACACGTGTCTTTGCTCTGGCCATGAACACACTAAACCCCTGCCTATCCCAAAGGGACGTGGCAGGGGCTCGGTTGAAATGGAACTGGTTACTCCTCCTCCACAAGAGGTTGAATCATCCAGAAACCAAACTATATTCTAGGACGTGTCTCAAAACTCGCTGAAGTGCATCTTTTACCGCCTTTTCGCCCCATGCTGCGTCACTTCCCCTTGACGTGCCCCGGCACGCCTGCGGAAAACTTCCTTGCTTGGAACGAAAATTCAGTAAAATCTACTTCCTTCGGAGTTTTCAGACACGCCCTAATGATATCAACATAAATCACTTCATCAATTACTTCGATAATCCAGCCATAAATTGTTTAATGACCTGAATTAACTCTTCAGGAGCTTCATACATGCTCATATGACCTGCACCCGCAATCACGGCTTGCACGATATGTGGCTTGTCACTTGTGAATGTACGTTCTGGCGGGATAACAGCATCCTTCTCTCCTGCTACCAGCAATACAGGTAAAGGTGTAGCCGATAACACATCGCGGCGATCCGGGCGTTCTCGCATAGCAAGTGCAGCACCAACAGCACCTTGAGGAGCAGTCTGGTAACCAATTTCCTTCACACGTGTTACATGCTTAGATAGCGATTCCACATGTTCCGGTGCAAACAGTCCGGGAACCAGTCCATCTACAAAATTCACGATACCTTCAGTTTGAATGGTGGATACAGCACGAAGGCGTTTTTCCTTGGCTTCTTCACTGTCCGGATAGGCCGTCGAATGAATCAGACCAAATGCATTCAAACGCTCCGGGTGACGTTGCGCAATCGAGAGCGCAATGTATCCCCCCATCGAGTGTCCCAGAAGGACCGCTTTTTCCACGTTCAGCTCATCCATCAACTGTAATACATCGTTGCCCATCTGTTCGATGGTATAACTTCCTACAGGTGCATCTGTTTTTCCGTGTCCACGCAGATCAGGTACGATACAGCGATAGCTGCGTGCCAGTTCAGGTACGACCTCATCCCAATACGATGAACTGCCACAGTATCCGTGGAGCAAAATGAGTGCTTCTCCCTTACCTTGTTCGGCATAACAAATCGTCGTTCCATCACACATCACTTTTTCCATATGAATCCCTCTCTCTGCGCGAATTAAATAATTCAGGTTGTATATTATTAAGCCTACATATCATGAATGAAACGTTTGTCTCCATTTCCATGCTTCAATTGCGGCGTCTGCAATCGTTCGGGACATCCCCATGACCAAGTGAAGCGAGGTCATCTGCAAAATGGAATAGGGCCTTGGTCCATTCGCATTAACCACAGCTGCTACACTGTATTGTCCAACAGGGGGTAGCTTGCCTCCGACCGATTGGGCCGGAATGAGTGGGTTATTCGAGAGATAGTATGTACCTACCGCCTGCTTTGGACCTAGACATGCATCAATTGCTATGATGGCATGGTGTGCAGGAATAAGTGCCAATTTCTTTTCCAGCGTATCTGCATCACATGGGGAAGACAGCGTGCCAATCACGTTCTTCATTCCGCTCTCTTGCAGTAAACTTCCTGTCAGTGGACCCAGAGCATCCCCGGTGGAACGATCAGTACCGATGCAGACAAACGTGATTTCAGCTGGAGAATGAAGTTGAATGATGTTTTTGAAAAATAAGACCAGATTCTCTGCAGGCACGCCTTTGCGGACTTCCCTTCCTTGATGGCGAACCATTTCTCGCTTATACGCTGCCAAGCTGTATTCCCTCCAGTACACTCAGGTTTCCGTTAAATCCTGTTGTTGTATCCATCATTGTAACCGATGCTTGGTTTCCTCGCAAAAGCATTAGCCTGAGCGCTTCCAATCATGATACAATAACAAGAGTTTCCGATACGGAAGGGATGAACTTAACGATGGATTTAACACAAGCAACAGCAGCCAATATGGAATATATGATTGAAGCGATCAAAACCAAACTTCGTATGGCAAGCGGTGCCGCCATGCAAGCTTCTTCATTCCCACTTGAGAAATATGAAGATCTGTTTGACCTGTATGAAATGATTTTGAGCAAGGAACATCTCAGTATCTCTGAAGTGGAAGCTGTCGCTTCGGAACTGGGTAATCTTCGTAAATCTTAAGCCAAAAAAGGACCTGTTTTCCACATCACCGTGGGAACAGGTCCTTTTTTCACATGTTTATATCCTTAAGGCAGGTCAACCAAAACAAATTCGGCAGGTTCACTGTCTGTGCTCGTGATTTGCAGATCACAGCTTTTGCGAATTCGTGCGGCATCACCCGGCTTGAGGTTGAAGTTGCCATCCGAACAATGAATCTCTACATGTCCACTGATCAGGAAAAGATGTGTCCGTCGATCTTCGTGTTGCGGGTACATCAACTTCTTTCCGGACTCCAAATGAGAGAGGTAACAGGTTACATCCTGGGAAATAGGCAATGCGCCTTCACTTCCCTCGCCCCCTTGCCCGGATACAATCGGACATAGACGATTCAAATGCTCCTGCGGCTCTATTCTCCGATTCGTATAGGAAGGTTTCAGCATACGCTCCGATGGCAAAAACCACATCTGGAGGAAACGTACTGGTTCATCCGCTGCCGGATTGGTCTCGGAGTGTTCCACTCCCGTACCCGCACTCATCACCTGGACCGTACCCGGCTCAAGCAATTGTTCTGTTCCCATACTATCCGTATGTTTGAGTGTACCCGATATGACATAGCTGACAAGTTCAAGATCATGATGTGGATGTTTCTTAAAGCCTTCTTGCGGCATCAGTGTGTTTTCATTATGAGCCAACAGACAGCCAAAATGGGCGTTGCTTGGATCATCATAATCCGCAAAGGAAAAGCTGAATTCACTGTGTATCCAACCTCGATCCGACGTGTGCCTTTCTTCCGATGTCACCACTTTAATCATGTTCATCCACCTCCAAGGGTTTAGAGCTGCCACATTACCGCGGCAGTCCATGCGTGTATATGAATTGTATAGATGAATACCAGTTGGTATGTCATCTTTACCCGGGGTCCGGCAACTCTAATCACGCCCCTTCTTAAGGTTATACGCTATCTTCAAGTGAGTGAAGAATGAACTCACTATCTGCATGACCTACAAGGGTACCCGCATCATTTCGGATGTCCGAAGGGAACACTTCAGCCAATCGTGCAATGGTTCTCTCATTGGAATAACCAATCTGTCTCAGGATGGATTGGGTAATGAAAGCCCACTCTTCCTCGGAACCATCAAGCACCTTGAAGGTGATTCCCAGTCTTTCTTTTTTCAGACCAAATCCGAATACCCCCTTGAATCCACCCTTCGCTACAATGTTATTGTCTTCCAGCAACACTGAATCTACACGCTCCGTGCCACCAACCATCAACGGATGTTCATTCATAGCTGATGTTATGGTCTCTACAGCTGTTCTTGTGGAAGGGTCAGCGATAAGATCCGGACAAGCGAGCTTCAGATAGGCGTTCGACAATGCCGACAACGGCAAAGAAAATACCGGAAAGCCGCAGCCATCCGTCCCAAGCTTAATCTCTTTTTCTTCAATACCTGCCAGGTCGGCAAAGGTTTCAAGAATTTCTCGTTGTACTGGATGATCCGGTTCAGCGTAACTGCCCAGATCAACCTGCTTCATCTGACTGTAACCCAGAATTCCCAGATGTTTTCCGGAGCAGTTGTGCAAGATACGCCGTTTCTCTCCTTGTGCACGTAACCATTGATTACGGCTTTCTTCATTGAGCGGATAACTTGGTGCACAGATCAGGCATTCTTCTCCCAATCCGATCTTACCAGATAACTGCTCCAGCACCCGAATGTGTTCCGGTTCCGAACGATGCGAAGAGGACATAATGGCGATCTCCTGTGCTGATAGGCCATAGTGACTGGCAATTCCTGCCCGAATACCTGGAATGGCTTGAAAAGGTTTGGCAGATGAGCGAGTGAACGCTCTAAAATGAGGGTCACCAGCCGAGTATACGATTCGGCCATACTCATCCGTAATACTTATGTGTCCGTAATGGGCGCATTCCATAACGCCTGCACGGTATTCTTTAATTAACAAGGCACTCTCCATGCGAGTTCTCTCCTTTGTGCTCCCGATTTCATCTCTGCTTTGCGTCACGACGCCGCATGGGATATCTTAAATAGTATAGTACAAAAGCGACGTTTTTACAGTTTTTTCGACAGGCGTTTCGGGTATAGCTTTATCATCTATGTTCATCTACTACAATAACTGAAGGAGAAACTCATTATGCCGCGCAAAACGTATTCACCAGCCTCATTCAGTTCAAATTCCGGTACGATATTACGTCCACTCCTTAACTGGGGTTTGGCTGGTCTGGCCCTCAGCGCATCGGTCGTATTTATCCTGGCAGGTCTGGGTGCCTGGTTGGGTGCTGATGTTATTATTCGTCTGGATGATCAAATTCAGCAATTATTTTATCTGAATTCAGATTCTCGTCTTCATCTATTCCCTTACACTGCATTCATAACCGCACTGGGTTCATTCAAAATCTCTGCTGTGGCTGCAGGAGGGTTTGCTCTTCTTTTCTTCATTCAACGCAGTCCAAGGTTTGTTGTATATGGATATGCGCTCACGGGAAGTTTTGCCATGATGTGGATTCTGAACACGTTATTGAAGGAATTTTTCAGACGAAGCAGACCTGAACTGGATCATCTGCTGGTCGTTCACGGGTACAGCTTTCCCAGCGGACATGCCATGATCTCCATGGGCTTCTACGGCATGCTCTTTGTAATCTGGGCCATTGAACGGCAGCGACATAACACTTCCGGTGTGTGGCTTCCTGTTCTATGTGGTATCAGTTTTATTTTCTTGATTGGCCTCAGCCGGATCATGTTGGGCGTTCATTATCCTACGGATGTATTTACTGGATTTGCCGCTGGTTTGGCATGGATCTTCTGCATGGTTAAAGGCATTACACAAAGCCGCTAAAGAATGAATTCCTCTAATTTCCAGTTCATTCATCCTCATCTTTATTGTTTCACAGGGTTGCACGGGGTTTATATACGAAGTAAGCAAACGCGAACAGACAACATCCTACATCAAGTTTAAAGGAGGCGGTTGTTATGTGGGGCATCATTATCAGCATTGTGATGGCTGTCATCATCGGTTTGATCGGAGATGCACTTGCCGGTCACAACATGCCTGGAGGCATAATCGGTGCAATGATTGCCGGATTTGCCGGAGCCTGGCTGGGAGCACTTTTGCTTGGTAACTGGGGACCAGTTATCGGTAACTTTGCCATTATCCCTGCCATCATTGGTACAGCGCTCTTTGTTTTCTTGCTGGGGCTTGTGTCCAGACTGCTAAGACAGGCTGCCTGATTCGGGCAACAAGGTGTTCGTTGTTTCGTATTTGTTTCTTAAATTGAAGAAGGAGTGATTAGACATGAATAAAGCAGAAGAGCAATATCCTGTACAGACGGGTTCGACTTTCGCAAAAGGTATTTTCATCGGGGGTTTGCTGGGAGCTGCAGCAGCACTACTCTTTGCGCCTAAACCGGGACGTGAATTGCGTGGTGACCTTTCCGAGAAAGTGGGCATCGTTACTGACCGCACCAAAGAAGTGGCAACTGTTGTAGGTGACAAAGCCTCTGAACTGGCTAAAACGGTCTCTTCCAAAACTTCCGACATTGCAAAAACGGTAAATCAAGGCCGCAATGATGTAATGGACTCTGTGAGAAAAGCGTCCGCTGATGTGGCTAACGAAGCATCCCGTGCATCTGATGAAGTGGCTGCCGCTTCCGTTGAAGCGAAGGAAGATGCACGTAAAGAACTTAACTCGACTAGCCTGTAAGGCGATACAGATCGAGTGACTAATAGCCAGCTGCACTCCAGCTGGCTATTTTTTATCCAATGAGAGTTGAGGAGGACAAATAATATGAGTAAAGTTACAATCAACGGTAATACTCCAATTACGGGAGGAACACCTGCACAGCAGTATGATACAAGCGAGCATCCTTTTGAATTGCGTCATGAGGTAAAGCGATTGAACACCCGTCTGGACCAGATTGCGGACAGTCTGGAGAGAGCACAGATCAAGGATATTATTGAGAATTACAGCAGTCCCAAAAAGCGGATTATTACCAATTTTACAGCGGGCATGGCACGAGGTCTCGGTCTGACTGTGGGTACCTTTGTTGTTCTCGGTTTGCTGGCATTCATTCTCAGCCAATTCGTGAATATGCCGATTGTGGGCCAATATATCGCTGACTTGCTTGGTTATATTGAAGATTACAAAAACTAAGAGGACTAACCAACAGTAGGCTATCCCTTACGTTTTTCCGTTGCTCCTTTTTTCTCTGTCTCTTCAGCTGAAGGCTGTGAGGATTTCACTTTGAGCAGATCTCCTGTCCAGCCTTTCATCATCAGCCATACATACATGCTGATCATGCTTAAGATAATGACAACAAGGACCAGTACAACTCCCCATGATTTGTCGATAAAGGGCAGGTTCTCAAAGTTCATCCCCCATATCGCGCCAGCTGCCGTGGCAGGTATGAACACAGCAGTAACAATGGTCAGCGTCTTCATGATCTCATTGCCACGTACACCGGAGATCGCATTATCAATGGAGATTAACGTATCGATCTCTTTCTCGTAGTGACTAAACAAACGTTCCATTCGCTCTACTCGATGTTGGAGCTGCTGGAAATATCGATTTTCGTTGATTTCACTGAGATAAGCCTCATGGGCAGCGGCCATCAGTTCCGAGTAGGGGATAAACAGATTGCTCCAGTATAACAGTTCAAATCGGGCGGCCAAAATCTGGTCCATTAAAGTTCGGGCATTGCGGGATTCCATCTTCCGTTCCAGTTCACGCAGGTTCATCTCAAAATGATCCATCCCCACATGGTAGTAATGCAGTATAGCTCGAAAAAGTACAAACATCCCGTCCCTGGCTTCACTACATTGCTGTAACATATGGGCACGTTCATCCGTCTTCATAATGCCTCGTGTATTGTCATCCATATTCAAGGTAACCAGGTTATTGCGATCGACATAGAAAAACATCTGATTATCTTGACGTTTGTCATCTCTCTCATTCTTGACCGCATACAACAATGAACCAAATATGACTGGTTCTGTACCATTCACGAAACGGACGGACAAATAATTCGATTCCACTTCCGGAATCTTATGAAGCCAATACCGCATATCCGGAAACGCCTCTGTCAGCTCCCCCAACGCATCGTTCATGCTATCGGTGTCAGGCGCAACCCAATCCCACCATTGCCAATGGTCCGAGCAAGATAACTTGTCACGGCGAGCTTCCAACTTGATTTGGTTCACAATCACAATATCCACTCCTGCACTCATGTTCTTCATTGCATACCCATATCTTTTTGATCCCAAAAAGGACACGTATGCATTTCAGCGCATTGACGTGTCCTTCTTTATGCCGTACTCAACAACATTAGGGTTCCATTTTTCATAACATTGAAGCATTAGACATGATCTGTTTCAGTTTCTCTGTAGCTCGCTTCTGAATCCGAGATACACTCATCTGTGAAACACCAAGCTTTTGGGCAATTGCCCGCTGAGATTGGCCATCCTGGAATGCTAGAATAAGTACCTGCTGTTCTTGTTCCTTCAATTGTCCCAATGCCTGTTGCAAGTCCATCCGTTTTTCGACCGAATCATAGTCATTAACATCTGCACTGATCAGTTCTCCCAATGTTGCTGCACTGTCATCCTGAGATAAAGGAGAATCCAGTGATACATAGTGGTAACATTCCCGACCAGCCAGAACTTCAATTGTCTCTTCTGCAGTCAGATCAAGGTATTCAGCAATTTCGTTCACACCGGGTGAGCGCTCCAGCTTAACGGTTAACTCATCAATGGCATGTTGCACAAGGGCTCCCTTTTCCTTAATCCTCCGGGGCACCTGAATATACCAGGATTTATCACGCAAGTAGTTCTTCATATGACCGATCATGCTCTTCATGGCATAAGGTTCAAACGGAATACCCAGGTTGATATCGTATTGCTTAAGCAAACGAATCAAAGCCATCTGCCCGGTCTGATACAAGTCTTCGTATAGATCGGGGCGATTCCGAGCGATTTTACCTGCTGCCATCTTGACCATTGGTTCATATTTACGGATGAGAACTGTTGCAATTTCATTATCTAGGGTCTGCTGGTATTCCCAGATCAAACCTATAGCTTCAGACATGGACTCTGGGGGAGTCACTTTTTCATTCATACTTTCTCCTCACTTCTTGCAAGACGTTTTACGAGTACTACTTTCGTACCTTTGCCCGTCTCACTTTCCACACTGACATCATCCATCAAGGCTTGCATCAGGTAGAACCCAAGTCCACCAATCTGTGCTTCCGTCAGTTCTTTGTCGTGTAGACCGGCACGTGACACAGCAGGGTTCATGTTCTCGAAGCTGGCACCTTCGTCCTTGACAATAATGGACAATGTTTCGCCATCCACTTCGAATACAACTTCAACCATGCCGCCTTCGTGTGAGTAGGCATACAATACAGAGTTGTTACAGGCCTCGGATACAGCAACTTTCATATCCTCAATGTCTTCGTAGGAAAATCCCATTTTGGATGCTACTCCATAGAGATTGAGTCTTACAATATCAACGTAATCAGCTGTCGCAGGTAAATTAAGGGTGACTCTTTGAACTTCTGCATTCATTCCTTTTTCGATCCTTTCCTATTGGGAATTCTTCTGTGTGACAAAGAATTTGGCGATGCCCGTCATGTCAAAAAGTTTCTGAATCTGCGCAGGAACTTCCTGTACTTCAAAGCGAGCTTCCATTCCATGTCTGGCCTTCAGAACAGATAACAGGATACCAATCCCTGTACTATCGATATACTTCAATTCTTTCATGTTAATCACAAGATCCTGTTCCTTGTTATCCACGAGCGGCTCCATCACCAAGCGGAAGTCAGGAGCAACCGACAAATCCAGTTCGCCAGTCAGATACACCGTGCACACGCCGTCCTGAGTTTCAGTTCTTGCATTGAATTTTTCATTTTTATTTGTATTCATTAGACATCTCTCTCCTGATCAATGGTTTCCTTACCTAATAACCCAACTTCAGCACGAGTGAATCAGAAAGAAGTTTGGAAAATGTTTCAATTGGCCTGATTCATGGCTGAAGGGCCTGGGTCTAACATTTGTCGTTGTTTCTGAAACTGGGCTATTTTCTGTTTTACATTGCCCATTTTCACCGGTTTACTAATATAATCATCCATGCCGGCAGCAATACAGCGTTGCTGAATACCTTCCATCACGTTAGCAGTCATGGCTATAATGATTGGCTGATTAGACTGGGTCAGACTCTCTCGAATCCGCCGTGTACATTCCAAACCGTCCATCACAGGCATCTGCAGATCCATAAACACATAGTCATAGGGATAACGGCTACTGTTTACCATATCGAGTGCGCTCTGCCCATCTTCAGCAATGTCTGAGAGCAACCCCAGCTTACCGAGCATAATCGCCATCAACTTCTGGTTGATCGGATGATCATCCACAATTAATACCGTAGGATATTTATTCTCATTTTTCACATCCGTTGGTTTCTCTTCCCCGTTCCTCTGGACCAGTTCAGTTTCTACATAACGTTTCGCCTGAATTGTAAATACAAACGTCGCTCCCCGTTGCTCTGTTGTATCCAGATAGATCTGTCCACCCATCATTTCCACCAGAGTCTTACATATTGCCAGTCCTAAGCCAGTTCCACCGTATTTACGTGTCATGGATGTATCCAACTGGGAAAAAGGCTGGAACAGGCGATCCACTTTGTCTGAAGCGATACCTATCCCGGTGTCTTTAACAGCAAACTCCAATGCCATTTGTCCGTCTTTTTCTTCATTCACTGACACAATCAAATATACGCCACCCTGGTCTGTAAATTTGATTGCATTGGCAATAAGATTCAAGAGAACCTGACGTAGCCTTGCCATATCCCCATAGATTAATTCAGGGACAGAATCTTCCAGGAAATAATCCAGTTCCAGATTCTTTTTGCCTGCTTCTGCAGCAAACAATCCCAGCACTTCCCGAATACAGGAGACAAGTTCAAAAGGATGCTCTTCAAGTTCCATTTTGCCTGATTCCATCTTGGTAAAATCAAGAATGTCATTGATAACCGTGACAAGTGCATCTGCACTGCGACGAACGATGTCTGCATATTCCTTCTGATCTTCCCTCAGTTCCGTCTCCATCAGCAGATCAACCATACCGATAACTCCGTTCATCGGTGTACGAATCTCATGACTCATCATTGCCAGGAACTCGGTCTTTGCATTGGCTGCAATTTCTGCTTCTTCCTTGGCCTGAATGAGTTGTTGGTTCATCTTCTCCAGTTCCTGTGTCTTCTGGTGAAGAAGCATGGTCTGTGTCTTCAAACGTTTATTGGTGATAAACATCTCCACAAAACCCTCGATTTTGGATTTCAAAATCTGAGGAATAAATGGCTTAACCATGTAATCAATGGCCCCGGCTGAATATCCGGCAAACAAGTGCTCCGCTTCTCTGCTATTGGCAGAGATGAATATAATCGGCACATCCTTGGACTTGTCCCGTGCCTTAATTAACTTCGCTGTCTCAATTCCGTCCATTCCAGGCATCTGCACATCGAGAACGATAACCGCAAATTCGTCTTTTAGCAGACAGCGGAGTGCCTCTTCTCCGGAAGTTGCCTTAACGAGTTTATATTGTTCCGATTCCAGAACTGCTTCAAGAGCAAGCAAGTTCTCAGGGCGGTCATCTACCAATAATATGTGGATTGGTTCATTGAGCCCCATGGCTAACCCTAACCCCCTATTTGATCTTCCGGTATATTTTTTCGGTCCGGTCTAACGGCTCATAGGTATCACTGAACTCTGTAAAATGTATCGATTCTTTCGACCCCAGAACCAGAATACCAAAGTGGCTCAAGCTCTCATGAAACAGCCCATGCACATGGTTCCGCAGTTCATCATTAAAATAAATCATGACATTACGGCAAAAGATAACATTAAACTCGTTAAATGACCGGTCTGTTGCCAGGTTGTGCTCGGCGAAAATGATGTTCTTCCTTAGAAAAGGATGAAATATCACCGAATTGTATTTCGCTGTATAGTACTCGGAGAAGGCTCTGGTACCCCCTGCCTCCAAATAATTTGTAGTAAATAGTTTCATTTTCTCAATACCATATACGCCTTCTTTGGCCTGTTGCAAAGAGCGATCATTCATATCCGTTGCGTAAATTCTTGCCTTGTCATACAGTCCTTCCTCATGCAACATGATGGCCATGGAATAAACTTCCTCTCCCGTAGAGCATCCCGCATGCCATATTCGGATATACGGGTAGGTTCTCAGGATAGGAATAATCTGTTCCCGAAACATACGGAAAAGCGAAGGATCTCGAAACATTTCCGTTACAGGGATGGATAAGTTCTGTACAAAACGTTCAAACGCGGAACGGTCATGAAGAACACGCTCCTGCAAGCCGGATATGCTCTTAACACCTTCAGCATGTGCATGATGCCAGATTCTTCGTTTCAGGGATGGCAGTGCATAGTTTCTAAAATCATATCCATATAAACGGTGCATGCCTTCCAACAGCAACTCAATCTCGATCAGCTCGCGTTCTTCATCTTGCGGCATACGGACCAAATCTGCCCCCGTCTCGGTAGGTTCCCACGGTGTCATAAGTTCTCTCCACTTCTTCATTTGTTACTTGCGTATTCGTCGTATTGTCTTTCATTACCCAAACAATGAACATACGAATAATGAACTTACGAATACAGCCATACGCGCATTAAGGATAACAATTGATCTGTCTGGATCGGTTTTTTCACATAATCAGATGCTCCAGCCTCAATACATTTGCCGCGATCCTCTTTCATGGCTTTGGCCGTAAGCGCAATAATCGGTAACTTTTCAAACTGCGGGATCTGTCTTATTCGTGTCATCGCTTCATAACCGTCCATCTCTGGCATCATCATATCCATCAGTACCAGATCAAATTCCGGATTTTTGTCCAAAATCTCCAAAGCCTCTCGGCCGTTCTCAGCAAACGTCACATCCATCCGATAGCCTTCAAGAACACTTGAAAGGGCAAATACGTTACGAATATCGTCATCTACAAGCAATATTTTCTTGCCTTCAAACAACGTTTCTTTGTTGTGTAGTTTCTGTAAGATTCGACGCTTGTCTTCCGGCAAATTGGCTTCTACCCGATGCAGGAACAAAGTCGTCTCATCCAGCAGACGTTCCGGTGACTTCACATCTTTGATAATGATGGATTCCGCATATTTGCGCAGCTTCATTTCTTCCTTGGAATCCAGTTCTTTGCCTGTATAAATTATAATCGGCAGATCGTTCAGATATTCATCATCGCGAATCTGGTCGAGCAACTCAAACCCGGTCATATCCGTTAACATCAGATCCAGTACCATACAGTCATAACGCTGGCTGTGTAATTCATTCAATGCCTCACTACCTGTGGATACAGCGGTGATTGCCACATCATCATGACCAATCAATTCAATAATGGCTTTACGCTGAATTTCATCATCTTCGACGATCAACAGTCGTTTCAATTGATTCTCAGTATATGATTTGATATGCGAGAATGCTTTATCCAGTGAATCTTTGCTCGAAGGTTTTTTCAGATACGCAATGGCGCCCATCATCAGACCTTGCTTCATATCATCAATGACTGAAATCACATGAACCGGAATGTGACGTGTTGCCGAACTGCTCTTCAGTTCGCCCAGAATGGTCCAACCATCCATCACCGGCAATTGAATATCCAGGATAATGGCATCCGGCAGATATTGACGTGCCATTTCTAGTCCTTTATCACCTTGAAGGGCAACAAGTGCTTTGAAGCCTCTTCCTCTCGCCATATCCATCAAAATATGTGCAAAGTTCACGTCATCCTCAATGATGAGCAGGATTTTGTCACCTTCCATCAGATTCTCCCGATCATCTTCGATCTGCGTAACATCTGGAGTATGGGTAGGAGACAGATCTGTACCCACGCTACGCTCCGGATCAGGAGAGAGAATGGACTGATGACTTGAAAGCATGGTCCGTGCTTCGATGGACTTTTCATAAAGATCCTCTGAGGATACAGCCGCTTCTCTTGAAGCACCTTCCTCTGCCAAGGCTTCCTCTTCATGATTATCCGGCAGGTATAAAGTAAAGCAGCTACCTTCTCCTTCGGATGATTCCACCTGTATTGCACCACCAAGCAAACGTGCCAGTTCCCTGCTAATGGACAATCCCAGACCAGTTCCACCGTATTTCCGACTTGTGGTCCCGTCTACTTGCTGGAACGCTTCAAAGATCAGATCCGTCTTGTCCGATGGAATACCAATGCCGGTGTCTTTTACACTGAATCCGAGATATTCCTGATTGGTGTTCATATAACCCGGCAGTTCTTCCGGTTTCATCCGTCGTCCAATCAGACTAACCGAACCTCGATTGGTGAACTTAAATGCGTTCGACAACAAATTCCGTAAAATCTGTTTGACGCGATGGCTGTCGGTGTACACCCATTCCGGTAGATCGCTGTCGAAATCAATATTCAAGTTCAGTTCCTTTTTGTTCGCCATCGGTCCAAAGTTCTGCTGAACAAAGCTGGTCAGCTCTTCCATTCGTACGGTCTCATAATTGATATCCATCTTACCTGCGTCCACCTTGGACAGATCCAGAATCTCATCAATCATCTTCAGCAGATCCGCGCCCGACATGTAGATGGTTTGCGCATATTCCTGCTGTTTGTCAGTCAGATTACCACCTTTGTTCTCCGACAATAACTGGGACAATATGAGCAGACTGTTCAATGGTGTACGGAGTTCATGTGACATATTCGCTAAAAATTCGGACTTGTACTTGCTTGTCATCGACAGCTGTGTAGCTTGCTGTTCCAACTGTGTCTTCGTTTTCTCAATTTCGTCATTTTTCTCTTCAACTTCACGCACCTGCTCTTCAAGCGCCCGCGTCTTGGCAATGAGTTCCGTATTAAAATGTTCCAGTTCTTCCTGCTGACGCTGTAGCAACTCCTCAGATCGTTTAAGCGCCTCTGTCTGCTCCTCCAGATTCTCATTGGAACGACGAAGTTCTTCTTGCTGTGTCTGCAATTCTTCCGATTGAACCTGCAGTTCCTCAGTCAGTGCCTGGGATTCACGTAGCAGCTCCTCCACACGCAAACGACGTCGAACGTTGTTCAAAATTACGCCCAGGTTCATAATCAGTTGTGTGAATAACTGCTTGTGCAGTTCATTGAAACCTTCAAAGGAAGCCACTTCAACTACACCAATCAGTTCATCTTCAAACACGACAGGATAGATCATGATACCCGCAGCACGTGTTGAGCCTGAAGCTGAACCAATATGCACGTAATCTTCGGGCGTATTTTCCAGAATAATCGGTGTCATATCCAGCGCGGCTTGACCAATCAGGCCTTCCCCGATGCGATACATTTCCTTACCAACATCTTCGTTCTCTTCAAATGCGTATGCACCGTAACGTCTCAGTTCGTCGGGATGTTTCTCCTCATCGATCAGATAGACGACACCCAACTGAGCACCAAGCACAGGTGTGAACTCACTGATAAACATCTGTGAAATTTGGCGAATGGAGCCAATCCCCCGAAGCAGCTCCGGGACTCTTGCGATGTTCGAACTCATCCAGTTTTGATCCTGCTGAGCCTGCACATAAGCCCTCTCGATCTCCAGTTTTTCTTCCAGATCACTGGATACATCCTTGAACACACTGGCAATCTGACCAATCTCGTCCGTGGACTTGACCTGTATGCGTCTAATTGTGCGGTAACGCCCTTTACCAAAGCTGGTAATCATCATAGATACAGTGTTCAGACCCCGTGTAATACTCGGCAGCACCCACAGAATGACACCCAATGCAAGCAACAACCCCGCAATCATGATACTTATCGTGATCTGTACTGCTCTCGTATACGCTTCATTAGCGTTCTTGATCTCAGCATCAATCTCTTGGTCCTGATAACGTGAAAGAGCATTCAAACTATCCACAGTTTCTTTTTGCACCGCGAGTCCTGTTGAATTGCGGTAGTTATTCGCATCTTCTACCCGGTTTTGGGACATCAGGTTGATCTGTCTCGTTGCATAAGATGTATAAGCGGTCCACGCCGTATTCACACGATCCACCAGTTGATGTTCAGGTGCACTGTCTGCCCGGTTTCTCACTTCTGCGAGGTAACCATCCCCCCGATCCTTCATCTCCTTCAGGTCACCCTCAGCAGCATTAATCGAATTGTTCGGATTCAATAACAAGTTAGCCAGCACTTTGGCTATATCATTGACCTCTCCACGTGCAGCAGAAGTGAACCTTACTTTGAGATAACGATCCTGATACATCTGATCAATCTGTTGATTACTGCTGTTTAACCGTTCATAACTCACAAACGTGAGCACGATCAAAATGGCCATCAGAGCGGTAAAACCAATCAGCAGTTTATTCCTGATCTTCATTCATCCCCCGCCCCTTTATTCAAAGTAATCCAGACCAGACATTTATCATCATCCCGCTCCTGGGGAATGTCGTCGTCAAAAAACATGGCCTGCATGGCCGCTTCATTCCACTGATGTGAGCCGGTCAGTTTTTCGATCAGGAATTCATGTTGCTCCTCCTGCCCGCCCTGAACAGCTTCCAATAAGCCATCCGTATAGATTGCAATATGCCCGTCACCCTCGTAATGGATCGTTTGTGGTTCAATATCCATCTTGTCAAATAAACCAACAGGACAGCAGACGCTGTCAAATGTGGTCACACTGCCGTCGTTTCGGAAAAATAAAGCAGGTGGATGCCCCGCGTTAACATAATCAATGCGCTTCATCCGTGTATCAACGACCAGATAAATTGCCGTGAAATAATACTGCACCAATTGTTTCTCTAGATGGAGCTGGTTAAAACGACGGTTCAACTCCTGAATGACCTTCTCTGGATCCACATAAGTGGTAACCGTATCTTTCAACACAGAAGCGATAAACATGGTAAACAGGGATGAAGATATCCCGTGTCCCATCATGTCGAGCAGCAGTACTCCGTAACGACCTTCCCCAAGGGGGTACCAAGAATACAGATCACCCGCAAGCTCAAAGGATGGTTTATAGATGGCATGCACTTGGAACAACGGGTCCCTAATTGCCGGACTTAATACAGCATTTTGGACCATCGCTGCCAACTTGAGCTCATCCTGAATACGTTGATCACGCTCTTTATGCCAATCCTTCTCCTGTTTCAAACGAAGTGCGAGTCGAATTCTGGCCATCAGTTCGACTTTATTAATCGGCTTGGTCACATAATCAGATGCACCAGCATCCAATGCTTCGGCAAGTTTCTTGGAGTCTCCGATGGCAGTCACCATAATAATCGGTATATCCTTCAGATTCTCAAATTTCTGCACAATACTGCAGGCTTCGATACCGTCCATCTCAGGCATCATCATATCTAGCAAAATCAGGTCAATATCCGACGGTCTTGGACGAAGTTCGTTGCTTTCCTCCCCAATTCCTAACACTTCAAACATTTCCATGGCGGAACTCGCCGTTACAATGTCACGATAGTTTTCTTTTTTCAGAATTTCTCGAATGATAATGACATTCGTCGGATTGTCGTCAACAATAAGTATTCTCATTGATATCTCCTTATCTGTGGCGTCCGGGTTTGTCGATTCTTATTAGGTTAAAACAAACGTTGATTATACAAATTTTGCATACAAAACGGCAGTAGACATAATAATTCCTAGTATAACTATAATCGTAAAAACAAAAAACTTCTATCAGTAAATGGCACCATCGTAGGGGAATATCCCCGCGACTCACCCTGTTTTTGCAGCGTCCTGATCCCGCTTCCAAACTTGCAAAAACATAGATAAGGAATGGGGTTTTCCCCCATTCCTTATCTATGTTTTTGATTAAGCATTTTACATAAATGATTCAGAAGCTTGTCCATGTTCAGCAAACTTCAACTTATCGAGTTAATCTTTCTTTTTAGCAATAACGAGTACTTTACCTTTGTCGAGTTCACTCTCGTAGAAGTCCGCTTCGGCTTCGGTAAAGCCCATCGAAACAATTTTGGCCCGGAGTTCATCACCACGTGAGCGGAACAGATTCGCCAAGGAATCAAATACGCCTTCTTCCTTTATACCAATTTCTTTGGCATCTGCTGTATCGGCAATTCGATCTGTACGATCCTTCTCATGGGCGAGAACAAAGATTTGATCAGCAAGGTATCCGGTAATCTGCAATTCTTTCACCGCTTCTACCGCCTGGACTCCGTTTTCTACCACTTTTGCATAAGCTTGCTCATTGGTTGAATTCATCGTTACCACTCTCCTCTGATTTAATCTTCTGTATCGAGCTACTTAGTATATAACCATACTATATGGGTTTGAAACGATTTGGTAATAACCAATCCTAGGAAACTGTGTCATCAAAAAGATCAATGCCTTCAATCTTATGAGAGCCTGACTTCATATATACCTTCAGAGCCTGGTCTCCACGGAGAAACACTTCTCCGTCCTCTGCCACATAATAAGGTTTCCCTAGAGCATGATGGATCGCTTCAATATTCATTTCAATTCTCTTTCCGTTTAACATGATGTGATTCTCAGATGCATCGATATGCACATATTGAATGACATCCGTATCTTCACACAAGCCAACCTTCACATCATGAAAGTGATATTCAGGACATCCCAGATAAGGATCTTCCTGCTTATGCCCCGGCTGGCCCTTTTGGGCCAACAAATCATCCATGGTGTCATCCAGAGAAATGCCATTCAGAGTCCGAAAATGCTGGAAAGTCTCGGATCGATCAACAGCCAGAGTTACCTCTGACGCCTTCTCTTCCATTGCCGTCCATTGCATATCGTGAGCAGCGGGTACCGCTGCCGGTTGAACGGAAAAGGGAGAAATTACGCTAAACATCACAAGCAGTAGTTTCATCATGATTCTCACCCTTTCATCAGGTTCATCACCGCTCTGAAGGCTTCTACATGGGTTACAAAGCGGTCATGTTACTTGCGCATCCGTTGCCATACATTCGCTGCAACATCAATATACTTCATCCAGTTTTTCCCGCCCTTAGCTTCACCATTATATGTAGCTTCATAGGATTGCAGGGTACGATCCGTTGATGTAGCAGGCGGTGCAGTTACATGAACCGCTTCAGCATGCTTGGTCTGTTCAGCGTTGTTACGTTTGGTCTGAAATTTCGCCATCAGCGTTGTGGAGACTTGTTTGGCTGCTGCCGTCACTTCATTCAACACTTCTCCCAGATTCTCAACAGATTCCATAACAGGATCAATTTTTTTCATTTTGTGTTGTACATCCACCGTAATATCATTGGCATGTCTTACCGTCTGCTTCACTTCATAACTAAGTTCATCAATGGTTTTCTGTACCTCCTGCAGTGTCTGTGAAACATTGTCCAAAGAACCCTGAGCGGATTTCAAGGTACGAATTAAAAAGAATACCAGTACTGCAAATGCCACTGCAATCAGGGCCACGCTAATTTGATAGATCATAGAAGAACCTCTCTTTCCATATGTGCATCAGTTTGTTATTGCTATAGTTACCCGGCGATTTCCCGGACGAAACAATATTATATATCCCTTCATATATGCCTTCGCTTGGAAAAAAAACCAATGTTTCAAGCGGTTAGCACTCGGTTAAAGTTAGACTACACAAGGCGGTGAGGTGAACACAACTCACTCCACAATCAATTATACGAAAGGATGAATACTTATGTTGAAATGGTCTGTATTATTTCTAATTATTGCACTGGTAGCAGGTATTTTTGGATTCTTCGGTATTGTTGAAGCAGCTGCTTCAATCGCGAAAGTACTCTTCTTCATCTTTGTTGTACTGTTCGTAATCTCCCTGATTACGGGACGCAGCCGAATGCGATAACCTCAGGCTCTGATATGACTGAGTGTTTACTAAACGAAATACATACAAAAGCCGATCGTGCTCCCAAGCCGATTGGCTTTTGTGCGTTCAGGCATAGGTCAACTTTTCTATATTATGTATTGCACTCCCTTCTGCTTTATTCCAATCCGCTCTCGTATGAATCCTAAAAAACAGGACCTTTTTGAGATAGCCAACCCGGTTTCATCCCACTGAAGTATGATATTTACAGGCTTGCTATATACCCACATATGAGCCAGTTGACACTGGAGAATGCAAGAAAATATTGTTATAATTTGTGATTCATAAGGTAGCTTGCTTGGTTACTTTTAACACAGGACAACAAATTACATAACAAACCGAGGAGGAAAAGAAAATGAAAAAAATCGTAAGTTTTGCTGCTGCTTTAACGTTGATGGGTTCGATGGCTGCCGCTGCAGGTGCTGAGGAAGCGGTTACTGGAACGGTAACTCCGGAAACAGGAACTGAGGCTACAACAACGACAACAACAACTCCGGCTGTTGAAGTGAACAAACCTGCTGTAGAAACAGTAGAAGGTACTGCTGAGACTGTAACAGGTACAACAGTAGACACTACAGGTGCAGAAGGTACTTCAACTACAACTGAAACGCCAGCTACGACTACAGATGAGAAAATGTTTGAAGAGCCACTCGTAAAACCAGGTGATGAAGTACTGGCACCAACGATGTTGCTGAACCTTCTGGAGCGCACTTGGTTCTATGATGCACCTAACGGTAAACCAATCGGTGCATTAGGCTCCCAAGTCATCGATACAACAGGTGAAGTGGTTGATGGATTCGATGGCGGCGAGTGGGTACAAGTATACACTTGGAAAGGCAAAGCGTGGATCCACGTTGCCATTCAATAACATCGTATAATCGTTCTAACGATAAGTAAAGAGGACAGCACGCACAATCGCGGCTGTCCTCTTTTCATTTTCCAAGATGTTCACTCCCTGTTCAAGGGTTCCTTGTGACTTCTTCCGTCTTTGGTTCCACATGTACATGTACATGCATGATGTTATGCGATCGCTTCAACCGCTCTTCAACACGGTCACAGATCTGATGGCCTTCAATCAAGCTTAGGCCTCCGTCCACTTCAATGACTACATCCACAAGTACATGACTGCCGTGCACACGTGCCTTCACGTCCTTGATCATCTCAACACCGGGAACGCGTGCTACGGAGGATCTGAGATCCGTCAGTTCCTTCTGGTCAAATCCGTCGGTAAGACGATGTGTAGAATCCCGAAAAATCTCCCAAGCCGTTTTGCAGATCAACAGACCTACAGCAATGGCAGCTACTTTATCCAGCCATGGAAGTCCAAACTGCGCACCTATAATTCCAATTGCAGCGCCTATGCTGACCCAGGCATCGGAACGATTATCTTTCGCCGCGGCCATCAGAGCCTGACTATTAATTTGTTTTGCCAGACGGTGATTGTAACGGTACACGCCTAACATCACCACAGCACAGACTACAGCCACCGCTGCCGCCCACAGGTTTGGAGCAACAAAGGCTCCTTCATACCAGGAGCGAACGGCTTCAACCAATACTTGCAGCCCAACCATAGCCATAATAAATGAAGCTACCAAAGCAGCAACCGTCTCCGCTCTAAAATGACCATAGGCATGATCCGAATCAGGTGGTTTCTGGGAGATCCGAAGCCCAATCAGTACAGCAATGGATGCTACAATATCTGTAAGGTTATTAAAACCATCGGCCAGCAAGGCGCTGGAAGCAAATAAATATCCACAGATCAGCTTAAAAGCGGACAAGACGAGATAGGCTACGATACTAACCCAAGCCCCTCGCTCCCCTTTTCGAATTTCTTCATAAGCGTTCAAACCGGGCGACACCCCTTTAACGTTTCGTATTACGGTTTTTCCATGTTACCAAATGCGGAGCGTGTGGGTCTACAGAAACAGTGTTGCCAGGTTGCATTGCTGTAGGCAAGCCGAAACAAAGTTGCCAGACGGCAGGGCTGTAGTTATTGAGAAAAAATGTTGGCCTGGGTAAAACCAAAGGTTTTGAGCATTTTATCAGGTTGCCCTTGTAGGGCTTTTGTAAAACGTATAAAATAGGTACATCCCGTCCAATCTGGACGGCTCACTGTAAGACCGGGAGGGAAATAACGATGAGCGAAAATAACGAACCGAAAAAGGTCAGTTTGCAGGATGCTATACGCCAAAAACTGGCGCAAAAGAAAGAACAAGCAAATTCTGGTAACCAATCCAGCGCCTACTTTGAAGGCGGACCTAAAGCGATGAAGAGTCAAAACAACAAAAAGCCTAACAACCAACGTCGCCGTACTGGTGGATCTTAGGTCTTAAAGCCGCCGAGAAACCATTGAATTACAAAAAGAACCGCAAGCCCTCTTCACAGAGGCTTGCGGTTCTTTGGTGTTCCTATAATCATGTGCCGCAGATGATGCTTAGATTAAGCTTCTACCGGATACATTTTATTGCGCAGTTCTTTGATTTCATCACTTTCCAGATATTCGTCATAGCTCATTTGGCGATCGATGATGCCTGTTGGCGTAATTTCGATAATCCGGTTAGCAATCGTTTGGATGAACTGATGGTCATGGGATGTAAACAGCATTGTGCCGTCAAAGTCAATCATACCGTTATTCAGTGCTGTGATGGATTCAAGATCCAAGTGGTTCGTTGGCTCATCCAGAATCAGTGCGTTTGCACCTGTCTGCATCATTTTCGCCAGCATACAACGAACCTTCTCCCCCCCGGAGAGTACGCTAGCCTTCTTCTGGGACTCCTCACCGGAGAACAGCATACGGCCCAAGAATCCACGCAGATACGTTTCATCCTGATCTTTCGAATACTGACGGAGCCAATCCACGAGAGTCATGTCTACACCGTCAAAATATTGGGAGTTGTCTTTCGGGAAATAAGCCTGAGTCGTCGTTATACCCCAAGTATATTCGCCGCTATCTGCTTCGGTTTCACCCATGAGAATATCAAATAACAGTGATTTGGCATTTCCGTTCGGGCCAACAAATGCAATTTTGTCACCTTTGTTCACCACAAAGCTCACATCATTCAACATTTTCACACCATCGATGGATTTGTCAATACGATCTACCGTCAGCAATTGTTTACCTGCTTCACGTTCAGGCTTGAAGTTGATAAACGGGTATTTACGGTTGGATGGACGAAGGTCATCCAATGTGATTTTGTCGAGTGTTTTCTTCCGGGAAGTCGCCTGTTTGGACTTCGAAGCGTTCGCAGAGAAACGTTGAATAAAGGCTTGCAGCTCTTTAATCTTCTCTTCTTTTTTCTTGTTGGCATCCCGCTGCAGAGCAAGTGCCAATTGGCTGGACTCATACCAGAAGTCATAGTTACCTACGTACATCTGGATTTTACCGAAGTCAATATCTGCGATATGCGTACATACCTTGTTCAGGAAGTGACGGTCATGGGATACCACAATAACGGTACCTTCATAATCCATCAGGAAGTTCTCCAGCCATTGAATGGATTCGAGATCCAAGTGGTTGGTAGGCTCATCGAGCAACAGGTTGTTTGGACGGCCAAACAACGCTTGTGCCAGCAATACACGGACTTTTTCGTTTCCGCTCAGCTCTATCATTTTTTTGTCATGCATGTCACGAACAATGCCAAGACCGATCAGGAGCGCCGCTGCATCTGGTTCAGCATCCCAGCCGTTTTGCTCAGCGAATTCCCCTTCAAGCTCACCTGCACGCAAACCGTCTTCTTCTGTGAAGTCTGCCTTCGCATACAAAGCATCCTTCTCTTTCATGATGGAATACAGACGACTATGACCCATAATTACCGTTTCGAGAACCGGATACTCATCATATTCAAAGTGGTTTTGCTTCAAAACGGCCATACGTTCGCCCGGGGTGATGTGCACCTCTCCCGAGTTGGCTTCAATCTCACCAGACAAAATTTTCAAGAACGTTGATTTGCCGGCTCCGTTGGCGCCGATGAGGCCGTAACAGTTTCCTGGTGTGAATTTGATATTTACATCTTCAAAAAGTGCACGTTTTCCGTAGCGGAGCGTGATGCCGCTTGTACTGATCATTAAGCATACCATCCTTTATTGGTTAATCTGCATACTGCATGAATAGCAAGTTGCGTAAATCATGGATTCAATATCCCGATGCCTATTCTGGCACCATATTATAACACAAAAAAGCGGCAAATTCGAAAATTGGCCGCTTTTTACTTATTAAAGATTTGGTAAATGTACTGTTCATGCAGGCATACCCCTACATTAACATATTTGGCTCGCTTTTGTTAGCCCCGTTTACCTTCCTCGTGGTGAATGCGGAGTGTCTCGCCATGACCAAGCACCCGAATCCGCTCTTTACCAATGCCTAGCCGTTCACGTTCGGCTTCCAGCCGATCCAGTGCTTCCTTGGGCGTATCATCCGCCAGCTTGAATGTGCCGTAATGCATTGGCACCATGAGCTGTGAACCGGATTCAACGAACCCCTGCAGCGCTTCTTCGGGTGTCACATGCTGAGAATTCATGAACCATTCCGGATCGTAGGCACCGATGGGCATCAGGGTAACACCAATGTCAAAGCGTTCTCCAATCGTTTTGAAACCCTGGAAGTAACCTGTATCACCCACAAAATACAACACAGGCGGACCGCCTGATGTTTTGGATGTTTCGTTCTTCCCTGATTCCGTGGATGATTCATCCTGATTGTTCGTTGTTGCAGCGCTTTCCGCTGCTGAAGTCGTTGCTGGTTGATTCGATTCCAATACATAACCGCCCCAATGGGACGTATTGGTGTCAAACAACGTTCGGCGCGTCCAGTGCTGTGCAGGAACAAAAGTTATTTTGACTCCGCCAAGTGTCATATGATCCCACCATTTCATCTCCTGGCATCGATGGAATCCTTTGCGAATCATCTTGCGCTTGAGACCATCGGGTACGATGAGCAACGTCTTGGCTGTAATCAGCTTACGCAAGGAAGCCAGATGCAGATGATCATAGTGGGAATGGGATATCAGAATCACATCCAACGGTGGAATATCCTGAATCGGAATGCCGGGGGCACCGAGCCTTCGTTGAAATCCCATTTTTTCGGCCCACACCGGGTCAGTCACGATGTTCAATCCATAATATTGAATGAAAAACGTGGAGTGTCCAATCCAGGTAATACTTGTGTCATCCCGGTTGGCATGCAGATAATCCAGTTCAGGCGGGTGTTTGGGCACGGTGTAGGTGTAGTCCTTCACTTTGCTCCGCCGTTGCTCCCTCCATTGT
Organism: Paenibacillus sp. FSL H7-0940; assembly: GCF_037979415.1. Lineage (NCBI taxonomy): Bacteria > Bacillati > Bacillota > Bacilli > Caryophanales > Paenibacillaceae > Paenibacillus > Paenibacillus sp. FSL H7-0940. The sequence goes on along the minus strand of NZ_CP150280.1, from coordinate 6,795,874 downwards.
TTGAATTCCTTCAGCGTTTTGTCCGTACTTACATTATCGATATTGTTATAACGGATTTTCGGCATGAAAGGGCCCTCCTCCCTTCCTCATTTCTTAACAACAGATTACCCCAAACGGGAATGGACGTACCAACCAATCAATCCTTTGGGTTCTTATATACGGCCAGATATATAAACAGAAAGACAATAGCAGCCGCAATGATCAGTGGAGGGGCGTACATAATGGTGAATGTCTCAAAAAAGCTCAATCCGGTTATACCGGGTATCCCCGTGACTCCCTCAGTAGATAGTGGATCCAGCAAGGGAGTCATGAGTAAGAACATGTTTGGGTGCATGAACAGACTCATCCTTTCTTTTTACCAGAATTACCGCGCACATAATTGGCATCAAACAGGAACAGCTTCATAATCAGCACAAGCGAAGGAATGAGCACGAGTAGCCCCAGACTAAACGCTGTAATGAGCGCAATCCCCATCGTGCGATTCGTAAAGCCGTCGTAAATATTGATGTAAGGATACAGAATGTACGGAAGGTGGGATCGCCCGTAACCATACCAGGCAAAGGCAAACTGAAGCATGACAGCAACAAAACACCAACCCAGATATTTACTTTTCCACACCAGCGACACAGCAATGACAAAACAAATAAACGAAGCGATGAACATCCACGAAATATTTACCATCTGCTCAAAGTGTTCGGGATTCTGTTTGTTAATCTGCAGAAAAGCCAGAAAGCTCGCAAAAATGGTAGGCAAACTCCAAAGCAGCGCGTACTCTCGAAGCACCTCATATGCCGGCTCATCCCCCGCCCGTTTTGCATAATAGGAAAGAAACATCGCCGAGATGTAGAGCACACTAACCAGTGCAAGCAAAACAACCGACCAGGTATAGGGATTCGTCAAAAATTCACGCCAGCGAAAAAACACCTGATCGCCCACCTCTTCAATGATCCCACCTTCGGATATTGCCAAAATGGTGGAGAACACGGCTGGAATCAGCAATCCCGTCGCCCCGTACAATGCCATATAGATCCGGCTGTTCTGCCCATGATTGCCATAGGTATTGTAGGCGTAATACACGCCCCGGATCGCAAGCAGTACAATGGCCAGGGAACCCGGCACCAGCAAGGCCGTCCCGTAATAAAAGGCGCTGTCCGGATAAAACCCGACCAGTCCGACCACAAAAAAGATCAAAAACACATTCGTCACTTCCCACACGGGAGACAGGTAGCGCTGAATGATGTTATGAATTTTGTTCTCATGCCCGGTCAAAATGCTATAAAAGCTGAAGAACCCGGCGCCAAAATCAATCGAAGCAACGATCAGGTAACCGAACAAAAACGTCCACAATATTGCGATGCCTGCAATTTCGAAACTCAATGCACGATCCCTCCTTCAAGCCCCAGAGACTCTAGTTCCTTCTCTGCTTCCTTGTTACGGAACAGCTTGCTGAGTACCCGAATGCACGAGAAACACAGGATCAGATACAGCAATATGAACAACACTAACATCCATCCTACCGAAGTTGACGTCGTGGCCGCTTCCGCCACCTTCATATATCCGCGTAAGATCCAAGGTTGCCTGCCAACTTCAGCGAACATCCACCCCAACTCGATCGCAATCATGGCCAGAGGCCCCAGCAAGACAATGCCAAGCAACAGCCATTTGGGGTATGGCTTACGCCCTGGCAACCAGCGTCGCAATACATATAACACAGGAATCATCAGGATGATTACTCCCGTTGTGACCTTCAGGTCGAACATATAATGAATGGACAGTGGTGGCCTCAGATCCGCCGGAAATTCTTCGAGACCTTTCACTTCCGTATCGGGACGATTCCCCGCCAAAATGCTAAGTGCATAAGGAATCTCAATCGCGTATTTCACTTCATTGTTCTCATCCAAAATCCCCCCATAAACGAGCGGTGCCTCTTTCATCGTCTTGAAATGCCATTCTGCGGCAGCCAGCTTCTCCGGCTGATATTTCGCCAGGAATTTACCGGAGGAATCGCCGATCATGACGGTACTAATGGCAAATACGAGCGCAGATACCGTCGTGAGTTTCAGTGCTTTTTTGTAATACACATGATCCCGTCCCCGAAGCAAACTGAAGGCGGCTATCCCCGCCAGGATACCTGCACTCAAGGTGTAGGATGAGGCGAGTACATGGGACACTTTGGTTGGCGTTGCCGGATTCAACATGGCAGCAATCGGATGAATGTCTTTCATGATGCCATTAATCAGGGTAAATCCCTGAGGCTGGTTCATGAAGGAGTTCACCGTTGTAATAAAAATCGCAGATGCAGATGAGCCGAGAGCTACCGGAATCAACAGCAGCATATGCGTATATTTCTTTTTGAAACGATCCCACGTATAGAGGTAAATTCCAAGAAAGATCGCCTCTATAAAAAAGGCAAACGTCTCCATGAACAGCGGCAGGGCGATTGCCTGCCCCGCTACCCGCATAAACATCGGCCACAGCAGACTGAGCTGTAATCCGATCGAGGTGCCTGTAACAACGCCCACGGCAACGGTGATGACAAAACCTCGTGCCCACCGGCGTGCCAGCAAGGTGTAATGCATATCATTGGTTCGGAGTCCTCGCCACTCGGCCAAGGCAATCATAAGTGGAACACCTACACCGATAGAGGCAAAAATAATGTGTACAAACAGGGTAAGGCCGGTTAGTATCCGGCTGAGCAAAACAGGGTCCAGGGATGACATGGTTACACTCCTCTTTCACATAATCGTTATGTACGACAGCAGTTACTCTGCTTGAACGTGTATCTCAATAACTCATGATTCGGATGATGCTCTTCACAACGGCATACAGCACAACCACAGCTGCAACCAGACAGACGATAATGAGTGTTTTCTCTTGTTTACGGAACATATACCTGCCGTCCTCCTTTTGCATGGGATGCAAATTATGGCTCTATAGACAGTTTGCAAAAGAAGTTGTTTTTTTATCCGGGGAAATTGAAAAACAAAAAAAGCCTTTCCCCTTATCACGCTCACGCGCTGAAGGGCAAAGGCTCTATTCGTAGGTCTCGTACATAAACTTGGTTCATAAAAAAAGTGAAATACATTTCTTCATCCAATCTTAAATTCACACCAATACGTCCTGCTTGGGCAGTCGGACCTTGAACGTACTTCCTTTGTCCGGTGCAGATATAAAAGTCAGCGTACCCTTGTGATCCTCTACAATTTTACGGGAAATGTACAACCCAATTCCTGTTCCACCAATTTGCCGATGATCCGAATTATCGACCCGATAGAATTTGTTGAACAGCATGTCCTTCTCTTGCTCCGCAATACCTATTCCGTAATCACGCACATCAAGACATAACCATTCCTCTTCTTCCCATAACGTAATATCAATACGATCGGCTCCCGGAGAATACTTGACTGCATTGCCCACCAGATTATGCAGAACCTGAACCATCCTGTTCTGGTCAGCATAAGCAAAAAAGTCTCCATTAAACGTATGCACGTAGATACGTTGGGCAGACTTCATATTCCACTGTTCGGCAACCCCTTCTACCAACTCCACCAGCGGTACATACGTCATATGGTAAGTCATGCCTTCGTTGTCCAGTCGCTGAATATCAAGTACATCATCAAGCAAACTGCTCAGCCGCTTGCCCTCCGAAGAGATGGTCTGCATGAATTCCCGCTGTTGAGCTGCCGGAAGGTCATACATCATCATTAATTCCACATATCCCATAATGGTGGCTACAGGCGTTCGAAGTTCATGAGATACCACACTGATCAGCTCATTTTTCATCCGATCCAGCCGTTCTTCTCCTGTCCGGTCACGGAACACCAGCAGAAACCCATGGTTTTTACCCGGGACATCCATCTGCTTCATGTACAAGGAAAAAACACTTTTATCCACATTATTGAATATAAATTCGGTCTCGATAAACGCCGTTTCTCCATTCAGGAATGCTCTCGTCTGTTCCATCAGATTGAAGTTGTCCGTTAATACCATCGTATCAATCGCCTGCGCCAAATCTTCAATGGATCTGCCCATAAAATCACCCAAACCAAACATCTCTTCTATCCTTCGGTTGACGATAGTTATGGTCCCTGATCGATCAGACATCACGAGCCCTTCTCGTACAGATTCAATAAATTGCTCACTGATATCTCGCTGTTCCTGAATGGCAATCTTCTCATTGAACAACTCCGAGTTCAGCTTCTCCAGCGCAAGGGCATGACGTACACGATCTTCTTCTGCTCTGGTCCGCTCCGTAATATCCTTAATAAACAGGTTATATAATGTCTCATTTTTGCCCAACTGGATCTCAACAATTTTGTACTCAATCGGAAATACGGAACCATCCCGTCGGATACCTGAAATTTCTTCAACGATGGTGTATCTTTTACCTTCAACATATTCAAATCGCTCCAGCAAATTCTTGATCTCCTTGCAGCTGGCCCCTTGAAAAAGAGATGGCGCTTCCTTGTGCAGGATCACTTCTTCCCGACGCAATCCAAACATTCTTTCAGCCTCCGGATTAAACTCAACGATCAGCCCATTGGAGTCCACAGCGATAATCGCATCAATAGAGGATTCAATAATGGCACGTTTGACCTCTTCACTATTCTTGAGTTCCTTGGTACGCTCGATAACCCTGTCCTCCAGCGTTAACTTGTCGTGACGAATCTGTTCGAATTGTTCCAGCAGCACATCGGCCATTTTGCGCAAATTACCAATCAGGATCTGTACTTCGGTTACATGGCTGGTTGGCCACTCCATCTTCCCATTTCGAAACAGCAGTCTCGGAAGAGAGCCTGTCATTCGGGTCAGTCTTAACAGCGGGCTAACAACCTTACTGCTGAGAGGAGCCGCTACGATCATGGAAGCCACGATGATGATGAACAGGGATTGCAGCGTGGTCAGATAAATGGATTCGATTCGGGGGTAATACTCGGACGAGTCAGTCACAATGAATACCCGATAAGGTGTTAACCTTGTCATTTCTGCTTCATAGATAAAAGAGGCTTGTTTCCAATGATTCAATACATCGCTGTAATGGATATTTGCGGAACTTAACAGAATGAGGTTATCCCTCGACTTCAGAAGACGGAATCTGTCCATGTCCAGATACTCGCCCACCTGTAGTGTATTCAAACCAGAAGCGACGACTGTATCATTGCGATTCAGCAGAATCACATTCACACCCAGTAGATGATGATAACGCGCCATATTCTGATCCATATTCTCAGAGGTAACGTACTCTTCATCAAGATCCTGAACAACCGCAGTTGCTGCATATTTCATATCACGTAATATGGCATCATTCATTTGCCCCAATTGTCTGCGGCTATCTGCGGATAACAGTACGAGAGAAACAAATACCACAAAGGCGACTACGTATTTAAACGCAATTCTTGTTAGTGGAATGGTTCCCATGCGTTTTGATTTGTGTTCACCCGTGGTGATCCAAAAATCAACTACAATTCCCGCAATCAGCGCATTCACCATACCAATCACAGCAATATACATATACTCATACTTCAAATCATCTATATTTAAACCCAACATAAAATGCCCGGCATAGATAACAGGAAGTAACATGACTACCCAAAAGACAGCATTAGCCTTGATTAAGCTGCCATTCTTCCAGCGGATCTGCCAAACGAGCATCCAGATTAATTCCATGAAGTGGGCAAGCATGACAGTTAAATTGTGCGGCACAAAGCCGACAAAGACGGTATTCAGGAGATGGATAACTGTAAGGGTGACAAATCCATAGATGGCCCCATACAAACGAAGAGCAATGAGTGCTGCCGCGCTACCAATCATAAACTGTACACCATAGAATAAAGTAAACGGAAAAATAGTGCTTAGTGAACCCAGAATGATCAGAATGCTGGTCCCAATCCAGGGTATTCTCAGCTTCAACACGACCCAATCCAGCATTTGTCTTGCCTTTATACGATCCATAAGCAATTGCCCTCATGGATCATTTTTTCTTCTGTTTTCAACAACAACGTTGGTTCCCCCTATAAACTTAAGCGGATACAATATTACTTTTTTCCCCTTAACTCGTTCTGATCCATTATACTGTAATTAGTACTTGGTGTAGCTTTGGGAAATTCTGATTGATCGGCAACCAAACTACATTCATGCTAGAATATTGAAGTTCACTCAAAAAGCTTATTTCTTCTCTACATATACATCCTATATTTTGGGATAGAAACATTAAAAAATTTGCGGCATTTATTCGCAATTCACCTTGTTTTTTTAGCATTTTCTTAACATATTATTTTCACCAGGAGTGTGACCCTATGACTATCAAAGTACTTCTTATAGAAGATGAGAAAAATCTGGCCGACATGATTGCTTTCTTTCTTGAGGAGGAAGGATACATCACTGAACGGGTTCATCATGCCCGCGAGGCACTTCAACTGTTTCCACAATTCCAGCCGGATATTGTTGTAACGGATCTCATGCTTCCTGAAATGGATGGAAATGATCTCGTAGAAGCCTTTCGCCAGCACTCCACTGTGCCCATTCTGATGATCTCGGCAAGCACCATGCTGAATGATCGACTTCGCGCATTGCATAATGGTGCGGATGACTTTCTGTGCAAACCATTTAGTTTGAAAGAGTTGGATGCCCGGATTAAAGCACTCCTGCGAAGATCAATCATTTCCTATAAGGATAAACCGGTAAAAGAAGATAAGCAGGCAGAGGTTACTGGACATGTGAATGTGAATGAATACAGGAGAACTCTGTTTGTGGATGGCGTTGAAATCGAGGTCACTCATATTGAGTTTGAGATTATGAAGGAATTGTACCGAAATCCGGGCAAAGTGTTCACCCGCAATGAATTGATGGATCGGATCAAAGGCTCCGAACGCGCCTATCTGGATCGTACTATTGATGTTCATATCTCAAGTCTGCGTAAAAAAATTGAGCCTGACCCCAAGAACCCACGTTATATTAAGACGGTTTGGGGAACAGGCTATAAATATGTGATCTAATACGATCGTAACGATTAAACAGTTAAACACTTTTGGCCATATCCCTCTTTTATCTCATGGATAAGATGGGTGGTATGGCTATTTCTGATTTATGGACAGACGACGAATGCAACCAATTTTCCATATCCTTGATTAGTTGATTCGGGTCTTGCTCGTTCCAGAGAATCATCTTCATCTCACCTGTACCTGTAATTTCTTGCAGGTGACACTTCCGAATAAGGGATTGGAAATCCGTAATGACCAGTAACGGAAGTTGTGGCATAAAAGCCCGAATGGCATTTGCTGCTGACACCGCTTCTTCGGCAACCTGATAATCAACAATACAATAACGGGCATTTTCCCAACTTCCCCGATGTGTTTCTATCGCAGAACCAGATGTTGAGTCCTCAATCCAGTTCCTGAACAATTGAATAATATTCTCATATGCAATACGACGTTTTCCATCCGAGAGCACGGTAATGGGTTCCATAGGTATACCTCCAGTTGATTCTTATCTTTATTGTGCCAATTTTCGTTTAAAAATGTTTGTGCGTGAACATGAAAGAAGTGTTAACAAATTTCGTACTTCTTCACATTAAGTGTTAGACACGTCCACTTCACTTCTGGATGATTTCGCAGATTCCACACATTGATGTAAAATAGAGAAATACCCGTGTGATTTAATTTACGGGAAGTTAAAGATGAATCTGGTACTATAGGAGGTTACATTGATGAATATTGTTTCCATTGAACCAACACCGAGTCCAAATACGATGATGTTACATCTCGATGAACGTCTGGAGGACGGAATTCGCAAAACATATACACTGGACAACGAACGATCTGCTCCGGCGTTCATTCGCCAGATGCTTCATATTCCCGGTGTAAAGAGTGTGTTCCACACAACAGACTTTGTCGCACTTGATCGTAAAGGGAATGCCGACTGGTCCGTTATTTTGGGCGAAGTCCAAAATCGCCTTGGACAGCACGGCATCGATCTGGACTGGATTGAATCCGAAGATGGTTCAGGCGAGCACTTCGGAGAAGCACAGGTATTTGTACAATTCTTCCGAGGTGTACCGATGCAAATTAGGGTCAAGGCCGGGGTCAAGGAAGAACGAATTTCGTTGTCAGACCGCTTTGTCAAAGCCGTAACAGAAGTCGCCAGTGCAACAATGATCAAAGAACGTAAACTGAGTGATTACGGTGTTCGATATGGTGAATTGCCTGATATTGCACGTGAAGTCGAGCAGGAATTGGAAGCCGCTTACCCGCCGGAACGGCTGGAGCAGGTCATTAAACAGGCCATTGAACATGGTACCAAATCCGAAGAGTTCGTCGAGCGCCGCCGTGAATTGGATGGAGCCGAACTTGAAGAGGCTCTGCGAAACGAAGACTGGAATGTTCGCTATGCGGCATTTGACAGCATGGAGCCTACGGCAGAAAGACTGCCTCTCGTAGCCCATGCCTTGCATGACAACAAAATGCAGATACGTCGCTTGGCTGTCGTATACCTGGGTGACATTCGTACACCGGAAGCGATGGAACTGCTGTATGAAGCACTTCAGGACAGTTCTCCTGCGGTACGCCGGACTGCCGGGGATACCTTGTCGGATATCGGTGATCCTGCCGCCACTCCAGCCATGACAGCTACGTTATCCGATAAAAGTAAACTTGTACGCTGGCGTGCAGCTCGTTTTCTCTATGAGGTCGGAACTGAAGAAGCAGAGCAAGCGTTGCGCGTTGCAGCCGATGATCCTGAATTTGAAGTCAGCCTGCAGGCCAAGATGGCTCTGGAGCGGATCGAATCGGGCGAACAGGCTGCTGGAACGGTATGGCAGCAGATGGCTGGCCGTAACAAAAAAGAGGAATAGTCGTCTCTCAGACCTCACATCCAACAATTGTTATTGCACTGGAAAACCATGCGCGTTATACTGATTGTCTGTTTACTAAACAGGACACACGGTGTTAAGTTGTGTTGTTCATAATTTCATAGACAATAGATACACCTCATCCATTGATGGTGAGGTAGAGGTCGCGGGTGCGATCAGTACGCTGATGGAGGCGCTAAGGAGCCGCTTATGAGATCAGCCGAAAGGTGTACCCGCCGAAGCTCGCTGGACGTTCCTTATACGGTCCAAGTGAGCTGGGGCTGCTGTCGAAAGGCGCAGAACTGTCACGGAAGTACATTTCCTTAATATAAAGGTATGAATTCTTCTGTGTTGAGCTATCTTAATCATCTGGGACATGGTGCGGACATTGAAATATTAAAGACCGCAGGCTAATGCCTGTGGTCTTTTTGTTTTTATGAATTCAAGTATCGCAAACATCAGTATACCGAATGAAGGAGTGTTTCCATGCAAGACCGCAGTAACCCAACAACAACTGGACCTTCCCTGAAAAAAGGATTACGCGCACGCCATATGACGATGATCGCCCTCGGTGGCTCAATTGGTACAGGGCTGTTTCTCGCAAGTGGTACCGCCATCTCAACGGCAGGCCCTGGTGGAGCATTAATTGCCTATGTGGCCGTTGGCATCATGGTTTATTTCCTCATGACCAGCCTTGGTGAGCTTGCTACCTTTATGCCGGACTCCGGTTCATTTAATACGTATGCCGCACGTTTTGTCGATCCTGCTCTCGGGTTCGCCATGGGCTGGAACTTTTGGTACAACTGGGCGGTAACCATTGCAGCAGAGCTTGCTGCCGCTACTGTACTCATTAAATACTGGTTCCCCGACAGTTCATCCATGTTATGGAGCTTATTGTTCCTCGTGCTGATCTTTTCCTTGAACGTGTTGTCTGTTAAAGGCTATGGAGAGTCCGAGTACTGGTTCGCCATTATCAAAGTCGCTACTGTTATCATCTTCCTGGCTGTTGGTGTGCTCATGATCTTTGGTATTATGGGCGGAGAAGCCGTTGGTTTCAGTAACTTCACCATCGGTGATGCGCCCATCCATGGCGGATTCTTCGCTGTGTTAGGTGTGTTCATGGCTGCTGGATTCTCATTCCAAGGTACCGAGCTTATCGGGGTAGCCGCCGGTGAAAGTGAAAACCCGCGCGAGAATGTCCCTCGTGCAATTCGTCAGGTATTTTGGCGCATTCTAATTTTTTACATTTTAGCGATTACCGTGATCAGTCTGATCATCCCGTATACTCATCCGAATCTGCTCAAAGGTGACCTGGAGAATATCGGTGTCAGCCCGTTCACACTGGTGTTTGAGAAAGCTGGCCTCGCCATTGCGGCTTCCGTGATGAATGCCGTTATTCTGACTTCTGTACTCTCTGCCGGTAACTCAGGCATGTATGCTTCAAGCCGGGTTCTCTATGCCCTTGCCCGTGACGGTAAAGCCCCTCGTTTCTTGGGCAAGTTGAACAAAAAGGGTATTCCAATGAATGCACTTTTGCTTACAACAGCCGTTGGTATGTTGGCATTCCTTGCCTCCCTGTTCGGTGATGGGATTGTGTACACCTGGTTGTTGAATGCATCCGGGATGTGTGGTTTTATCACTTGGCTGGGTATCGCTATCAGTCATTATCGCTTCCGTCGTGCATACGTTGCACAAGGCAGGGATCTGAGCGATCTGCCTTACCGTGCACGTTGGTTCCCGTTTGGGCCGATCTTTGCTTTTGTCCTGTGTATTATCGTGATCATTGGACAGAACTACCAGGCATTCACGGGTGATCAGATCGACTGGAGTGGAGCCATCGTTGCCTACCTGAGCGTACCCCTGTTCCTGGTGTTGTGGCTCGGTTACAAATGGATCAAAAAGACCAAAGTGGTGCCGCTGCAGGAATGTGATTTCACACCTACCGATTCACCAACTGGTAAGCACTAACGAAGCAATATTTACACTTGCCACTTCGATGACAGAATAACCTTCCGATCGCTGTTATCCCCAGATTTTTTGATTCACTTTTACAAAGGTGAAAATCTGGTGATAAAGGCGAACGCTTCGCTTCTTCACGTTATTTCTGTCCTCTACGTTCTCATGTAAATGGTTAGTTCAGCTTATACAGCTGATACGATTTAACTTCATATTAAAAAAAACTCCCCTTGGCGTTGCAGTTTTCCTACTGTAGTGAAACGGGGAGGTTTTGTTTTGGGTCTACTCTTTCCCTGATCAATTCCTGTACGTCCTTTCGTCCCTGTCCATATTTTGTATAGGTCGGTAAGTAGAATAGAGAAAGGTATACTATTTTTCTTGGACAACGGGAGTTGATGTATAATGAAAAAATTCTCTATTCTGCTCGTTCTATTGGGCATCCTGATCATCAGCTTTCCTTTCCTGCGGGAAACGTATTATGACTGGCAGCAAACCCGTGTCATGAACGATCTGGAGCAATTGCAAAACGGCTTGTCTAAGCTTAATCACTCCTTCGAACAAGGCATACAGGATGCAGTTTCTGCCGAGCCGACTACTGACAATACAGGTACAGTGCAAGAGGTCTCATCGGATACGTTGGGGGTGCTATCGATTGACAAGATTGATGTCCGTTTACCGATCCTGGAGGGTGCAACGGAGGCTAACATGAAGGTAGCTGCAACCCATCTTGTTGAAACCACTAGTATCGGGAACAAAGGTAATGCTGCCATAGCCGCTCATCGCGCCCACAAAAAAGGACGACTATTCAATCGTCTGGGAGAACTCCAGATTGGTGATTCAATGGAAGTCACCCTGGCAGATCGAACGATTATTCAATATAAGGTAGATCAGATCTCCGTTGTGGAGCCAACTGACTTATCTGTACTGGAGGATCCCGGGCTTGGACAGGTCCTTACCTTGATTACCTGTGATCCACTCGTCAATCCAACACATCGCCTAATTGTAAGAGCTATTGAAGTGAATCCGGAGGTTGCCGGATTTTGATATTCCCTAAGGTTCAGCTGAAATAAAATAAAACACCCTCTAGTATGTTCACATGATGACTCTGAGTCACTTGTGAAAGCTAGAGGGTGTTTTTTATCCAAATATGATCTGTTCCTGCATTACATGCTGCGATCTAGCGATGAAGCTGTTGTCTGCGGCGGAAGTACATGAATCCCGCGCTACCTAGCGCCATCAGCATCATGCCCACAGCAGTGTAAGCCATTGTGCTCTCTTCACCTGTTTGTGGCAGCATTCCCTGAGATCCAGAATTTCCATTGCCCTGTGATCCATCTGTATCCGTTCCAGCAGGAGGTGCAAGTGCACCACCCCCATCCGGTGCATCTGTATCCCCAACTGGAGGTGCAGTGTCGTCACCGTTGGAATCGCCTGGTGTCGGTGTCACTACCCCGGAATCTTCATCTGTCGGACTTTCGGTTCCTCCCCCAGACTCTGTAGGTTCAGTTACAACCGTGCCTGGAACCGACGGATTTGGTTTTCCTGGTTCCGGAGTTACTGGTTTCTCCGGATCTGGTGTTACACCCGTAGTAGGTGTTCCCGGATTATAAGGTCCACTAGACCCACCACCCGATACCGGGATAGCCTGATTTGTTTTTTCCACAACTACGGCTTCGGTTTGTATGTTCGTAATTTCAAATGGTACGGGTGTTGTTTCCAACATGTATCCGTTAGGCGCTTTTATTTCAACCAACTGATATTTATTGATATCCAAGCCTTCAAGTACAATTTCACCTTGTTGATTGGTTGTCAGTGAAGCTTCATCTAGACCTGTTACCTTGTGGAACTCCCAATTCCCATTTGCATCCATCAATGCAGTCTGAGCTCGTAATTCAAATACAGCTCCTTGAAGGTGCTGAGTTCGACCCGCATTGGTTTTAATCAATTTCACAGAACGATCATTTTTTTTATTTTCAATGGTTAATTGAGTTTCCGGTTTGATAATAGATACAAGCGTCTCCGGCTGTTCAATAACAAAGCCTTCTGCCTTGGTCTCTACCAATGTATATGAACCATAATCCAAACCATCGAATTCAATGACCCCATTTAGGTCGGTTACTTTTGTATCGATGACAATGTTGGAACGATCACGCAATTCGAATTCAATTCCGCTTAATACGGACTTATCCTTGGCATTTACTTTGGTAACGACAAGTTTACCACCTGAACCCATTGCATTAGACTTCGTCAATGTAATACTCTCCGTCTGATTCTCTACAATCGTAAACGGAATTGGTGTAGCATCCAATTGATAAAACTCAGGTGCCACGACTTCTACCAGGTCATAATCCCCTGGCGACAGTCCACCTTTGGCGATCTTCCCATCTTCCCCTGTCGTTAACTCATCGATTTTCTCTCGCGTTGCGCCGTCCTTGGAGTACAATTCGAAAGTTGCACCCTTAAGTGTCTTGGAGGAGTCTACCGCATCTACCTTGGTTAATTCGAAGCCTTGGCGAATTTTTTTATTTTCAATTTCAAAAGCGATATCCGCATCCTTGAATTCAATCGTTTTACCTGAGGCAGAGCCATATTCAGGATCAACCAAATATCCTGCCGGTGCAGATAATTCTTTTAACTTATAAGGTACACCGTTGGTTAGATTGTTTAATCGATAGTTTCTGGAGCTTTCAACCACACCATTCTCGTCCGTTGGTTTCAATGTTTCCAGAAGCGTGGTTCCAGACGTATTATAGATTGCAAATATTGCACCTTCCAGCGGAACTCCTGTATCACTGACTTTGTGAATTTTGATTTTTCCCAGACCTGTAGAGGCTCCTCCACCTGCTCCAGCCAAGGAAACTTTGATTCCCGACTGATTACCTTCCCCGATTACCGAGGAAGATTGGCCTGCAAATTCAACCTTATTCTCAATTCGGGCGCCATGATCGGCATTAATATAAGACTGATATTCCAAAATGAATGCGGTATGGATATCTTTCTTGAAGGTAAAGGTAAATGTATTGCCCTCCACGTCCAATTCATAATCAGCCGGATCAACAAGTCCAGCTTTGGTGGATACATTGCCTGAATTGTTGGCAGGTAAATTGGTTGCATATAATTTCAATGAATCAGCCAATAAAATCTGGTTCTCTGACAAGGTATCTGTTAATTGGTTACCCGCAGGAATGAAAGATTGACTTGGATTGATATTTACCGTCCATGATGCTTTATCCGTTGTACCTTCTTGCTTCCCTGTTTTGCGCACGTATACACCACCGTTGGCAGGTGTAACACTGGCTGATCTATTAAATCGTATTGCACCACCCTCACCATCCGTCAGAACAGCCTGGTTGGCATATGCGCCTGCGACAGAATATGGTCCATCCAGACTTGTTTGGTACTGAATGCGATAAGCCATTTTGCCCATGTTACCCAGATCCAACGCAAAACCTTTACCGTCCGGGTTCAACTGGAATTGACCAGGTGTGAGCAGAACCTCGCTACCCACAGCAGTAACATTATTGGCTCCCTGCAACTCTAACTCATGAACTTTCAATGAGCCGTCTACGAAAGATTGGTCTCCAGTGTAAGCATCCTTAAGGATTGCATCCTGAATATCAAACAAATTGTAGTTTACATCGATTGTCCAGGTGATCTTTTTATCTTTGGCGCTATATTCACCCTTTTTGTTACCATTTTGAATCGTGTAGTCTTGTGGTTTGACCGCAGCAGATTTGGTAATCGCAGTCTGTTTTACATCAGACTCTTCCCAATCGATCTTCGCCGAGTTGCGATATTCATCATTCGTTGGCATACCTGCTGTGGGATCGAAGCTTGTCTTATAAGTGATAACATGCTCCGTACTAAGCGTTACGCCGTCCTTCAAGCGAAGTGAGAATCCTTTTTCATACGTTGGATCAGCCGGGTCTGGAGTCAGTTCAAAGTCCTCTTTGTTAACACCACTCACTTGAAGACTACCCGGAATCAGTTTCATATGTCTGCCTTCGTAATTGTCGGTGATGACGATATCCGTCATGTCCTGCAAATCACGGTTCAAAACAATCTGCCATTCGATTTCTTTTGTGTTGAAGTTTTCACTTTTTACACTCTTTGCAAAAATGACTTCCTGAATGTCTCTTCGGCCTGTTTTGGAAGTACCATCATACATGTTCACTGTGTTTGTAATGGTGTCGTTTGTATACACACGATGAATAGATTGAGTATCATATTCGATCTCATAGGCCTTTGTAATATCGTTCTTAAAATGTAATCTGAAGCCATCATTGAACCCTGTACCCATCGCTTCGAGTGTGTATTCATTTGGATTGATCAGTGTTCTGTTGGAAGCCGCTCCACTTGCATTAATGTCCACTTGATACACTTTGACGGAATTGTTGATCAGTTGCTGTTTTGCCGTATCAAAGCGGTCTTCAATCCATGCATTCGTTTGCATAATTTCTTGCTGATTGTAGTTATATTGTACTTTCCATGTGACCGTCTGTGTCACCGGATCATACGCACTATCTTGCCCTGATTTGTTCAAAGGCTCATTAAAACTCACACGAACTCGGCCAATATCTGTTTCGTTGTGCTCGCTCTGATCTGTTGTAAGCGCAACCTGGTTTTGATACTCCACGTTGGTGAACGGAGCAGTGGTTGGTGCTTTAACACTTGTCGTATAGGTTACACGATAGGCCTTATCTGTATCTCCCAATTGAATTGGAAACTGTGGTTCCGTTTGAACTACTGGGCCTTCTTTTACAGATCCATTCAATTGCACTTCCAATTCGCGAATTTCGATATCGCCCTTGAGCTCTAGCCCTGTTGGGAACGTGTCTGCAAGAACAGCATTTTTCATAGCCTTCTCACCTTGGTTAAAACCTACAGTCCATTTAATTTCATCCGAGTTGAAGTTCTCTTTGTTTGCGCTTCCCGATTTCTTCAACTTATCTACGGCTGTGTTGGCAAAATGTACATCAATGATGCCCTGCCCCACGGAACTAAAGTCTATCTGTTGTTTCAAGCCATCTTCCATCTTGCTCTCATCGAACTTAATCCACACGTAGAAGTTGCCTTCCAGCTTCGCATGCTCGATCAGTTCATTAAAGGTAAAGATGATTGTGCCATCTGGATTCACCACATACTCTCCAACACCGCCATCCAGATTACCCTTAAGCTGCGATCCGATGATGAATTTATCGGGCAAGTTAAAGGTGAACGTAGAGCCATCACTGTAGTTGTGGTTGGCATCTGCAAGTCCCCATGTAAAGACTACAGCCACCTCATCCTGGATGCGTGGTCGAATATCCTCGATTTTATCTCCTTTGACTTCAATCGTGCCATTCCCGTTGTCTTCTGGTGCCTGATTGTACATCTGCACACTGTTAATCAATTGATCTGTAATTACCGGGCCTGCAGCTGCGATTGCTAAACTGCTCTGGTTGAGGTTTCCCTCCCCCTCTTCTTCCGGAGTGGCAGCAACGTCAACGTTGTTAACCTCTTCCGAACCTGCCAAACCTTCTTCTGATGCTGTATCGCTGATTGCACTGGCTGGCAAATTAGTTAATTCATCCTGAGCATGCATTGTTGGTGTAAATATCCAACCCTGCATCATTTGCGTGACCAGTAACAGAGCAATGATCACTATGCTCACTTTTTTCCTCATTGTTTGCATATCCTCCTCGTACGTAGTGTTGGCATACGCCGAAGATTAGAATAGCAAAGCTACATATACAAAAAATAGACAACACTAAAATCCTCGTTTTTGAACACAAAATTGAACACAAAAAAGGATACTCCTCAAGCGGAGCATCCTGTTCAAACGGTTGTTATAATGTCCAGTTAATTTTGACGCGCAGATCCGTAGTACCTTCCATTTTGGATACATAATAAGATATCGATTTCATGCCAAGTTGGTACAAATCCTGCAAATCTTCAATCAGTCCAGCTTCCGTACCCTTGTACCTGAATGTCAGCGAGGTTCCGCCTTCCTTCAGCTTACTCTGAACTTTGGTCTTCAGCGCAGCATGGCCTTTAACAGCATCCTGTTCATCATACAGGGAATAGTCCAGAGCATGGTACAGCTTCTGATAAGCGGCTTTTTTGCTATCTCCGGCCTTCACCAGCTTTAATAAAGCTTCTCGATATGGGGCGGGCGCAGCGGGGTACTTGCTTTTGCCTGTCCAGATATGGTCACGTGCCATCTCATCATCACTCAGCAAATAGTAGCTGTGGCTAACCTTACCTTTGCGGTCAGGGGTAGGATCATCCCATGTGGTGTCCATGTGATACCACTTGCCGTCCAGGTTCACAATATTCCAGGCATGTAGCTGCCCGCCCGCTGTACCTTCCACAATCCGGTTATCGATACCTACTCGCTCCAGCATCCGATATGCCAACAGTGAATATCCCTGACAGACGGTACTGCCTGTAACAAGCCCGTCGTAGGCCGTATATTTCTTCAACGAAGTATCGTAGGAAAGGTTAAGCACAATCCAGTCATGGATGACCTTGACCTTCTCATGATCCGTCATGCCTGGTTTGATGATTTCTTTCAACACGTTTGTGACTTTACGATTCACATAATCGGTCTGCTCCTTGGTCTCCCGATAGGAGAGAGTCACATGCACCTCGGCCGACACATTGGAGCCTTTATAATTAAATGCATAACTTTTAACGGTATATTGGATATAGGGGTCACTCTTCATTGCCTCATCGATGGAGGTTTGTAATTGTTTTTTGAGGCCCTTCACATTGCCTTTGTATGTAAAAACAAGTTCCTCCGTTCGCTGTGACATTGCGGTAAGCAAGGTCTGGCGCAAATCTGTTGCCGTGGATATATCTGATGTTCCTGATGCAGCATACAGTTGATCCAGATCAACCGTACGTGGTAACGCTACAGCAATCAGACAGCCTGCCAGCAGTATGGTGATAATTCGTTTCCCGTTCTTACCCATGAAAGGAACCCACCCTTCTTTGCAAAGTTCTCACGCCCTATTGTATCACAAAAGGCTCTGTCGTCATTGTAGTTTTGTCAAAGCAAATCAAAAGAGACCTTCTATGGAAGGTCCCTTTGATCTTTAGTTCATTGAATCACGATTACCCGTTATCTTCATCCTATGTTTCGTTTGGTCACGATATGAGTGATTCCTCGTCTAATACAGGCGATTACCACTCATAAACGTATCTGTTTTACCTTGAAGCTTCGCCAGCCGTTCCAATACCTGTGACGCTTCAGCTACCGTCACTTTACGTGCAGGCATGAATCGTCCTTCAATCGAAGGGAGCAATCCCAGCTTCAGACTCAGGGAGACCGCTCCCTTACTCGTAATGGCACTGGCATCCGCAATGTTGGGAAGATCCGATGGCAACGTATAGAATCCGGCCAGCTTCTCATAGCGTAAAATACGTACAAGCAGCACTGCCAATTCTTCACGTGTCATCTCTTCCTGCGGATTCAAATTCTGTTCAGGGTCCGCTCCGGCAAGCCAGCGCTGATCGATTAATGCCCGAACTGCCTTATAATACGGGCTGTCAGGTGTCACATCAGCGTATAACTTGTCATCTCCGTCCCCACTGTAGTACAGATCCATATTTGGATTAATCGCTCTTGCCAGATAGTTAAACCAATCTCCTCGGGTGATCACACGATCCGGGAATACGCGTCCCTGTTCATCAGCAAGCAATACGCCATGCTGGGTCATATTGCGTAGAGCTGCTTCGGCCACATGACCCAAGATATCCGTAGGTTCAGCCTTGGTTGCAGAGCTTGTGTCCCCGTATAAAAGCTCCCACTCCCCTGTGTTCGCATCCAGCGCTTCATAGTTGCCATAGATCGAATTCTCATCACGTGTAGGCATATAAGCAAGGTTCACCCCCGCTGGGATGACTTGACCACCGTTCATACCATATCCGCCATAACGGGAATATGCGAGGATCAGCTTGAATTCCTCCAGATAGAGTGCCTTGGCCTCTTCATAACTGATGGCTGGCTTAACATCTGCTGGCAGTTGTTCAGGCGTTGCCGCAATACGTGTATAGAACTCGTTAATCGTCCCGTTGTTTAACACCTGTACTTGTGCCGTATCTTCCTTAACCGGAATTCCGTTCAGATAACGCTGGAACAAAAATGTGCGAGCATCATCCACCTCAATCACGTTAGCCAGTCGGAACTGCTCCGTTGCGTCTGGAACTAGCGCAATCACCGTGTCCATCGCCAGTTTCTCAGCCTGCTTCCGGGTTACCAATTTGCCTGCCTTCTCCTCAGCCGGCTTCTCCTGTTCCATCTCCGGTCCCATTCGTTGCATCATCGTATAACTGTAGATCTGCCCGGTAACTGCATCTACCTGTGCTGAGATATCCCGCATGAACATATAGGACATATTGGCACTTCGATCGCTCCAGCTCAGACTCCACACCTGATTGTTCGGACTTGAGTAATATCCCTTGCCCAGCTGGTTATGCTCCAGCTTATATCCCTTGGGAATATCAAAGTTTGTTGCGACCCGATTGGCGGCCTGCTGAACATTTAACCTCGTACCATTGGCCGGGACAAAAGGCGTTACATCACCTTTTAACTTCGTATCCTGCTGCAAAGAATCTTCATCTACAGCTTTACCTGTTAATGTATTAATCCGTTCCAACGTATTGGCTTCAATCGGAATGATACTGATATTTTTTGGTGTATATGCAAGGTAATACTGCTGACCCTGTTTGGAAGATAGACGATCTTTGGCGATATAAGCCAGCTCCACATCGAACTGTTCTTCAAACTGCTGTCTGGCCTTCTCTTCTGAAGCTGCCGGTTTCGATGAGGGATACTTGGCTTCAATAGTACCCCGTGAGTAACCTGTCACCAAACCACTTTCATCCACATTAATGTAGACTGTCTCTGCGTCAGATAACAATCCATCATGTTTTAACTGGTACCCGTATCGATACTCTGTTCTGCCAAACAATGACTCTTGTTCGATGGAAGAATACATATCTCCAAGCGGAGCATATTCATTGTCCTTAAGACCCGGAATCGCTTGGTACAACAGTGTCACGGCCTTTTCTTCAGCTTGAGCTTTGGTTAACTTCACATCTGATTCCGAGACATGTTTATCCAGGATATCCGACGGCAAATGTACACTTAACACTTCCCCTGTGCCTGCATGTACAGTTCCACTGAATCCCGACGTATGATTACCTTGTGTAATCTGGAACCCGATCTCCCACGCCTTGTAGTCTGGCGGTGGATAGGAATTAGGTGAATCGAATCGTGCAGATGAGATCGTTGCTTTTTTTAATAATGGAAATAATTTCAGTATATTTTCACTGGCTTGCCTGGATGAGATTTTCGCTCCCTCAGGCACGTCATTGCTCGTTGCGTCTAGTTGTTCATTTTCCCCCGTTGTCGCTGCGGTCAACTGCTCTGCTTGCGCGGCTGATGCACTGCCTGCAAAACCTGGTGTTTGCGAAGCAAGCAGCAGTGTTGCCATCGCTGCGGTTGTTGCTTTGGTTGCGAACATTTTCAAACGTAGATTAAACTTCCAATTCAAACTCAAATCTGGACCTCTCCCTTCAATTTCATACAAAGAAGCATAACAAATAACCTCGCATGAATATTGCCAGTCTATTCTATGATACCATAAGCTTCCTTTTTAATCGTCGTTTTCCGGGCAATTTTACAAATGTGAATTTCTGCATATTGCTAGTAACAGCAAAAAAAACGCCAATTACGTTGGCGTTTTATCTGTTAGCCTGCACTCTTATGTAGGCTGAATCTACCTTGTCAACTACTCGCTTTAGACGAATCGTTCAACTTCGCCTGACCTTGGACATGGGTTTTCAAAAATGGAATAACGGTGTCCCAGAAGGTGGGATCTTCCTCAGAACAACTGTGTCCTCCGCTGTTGACCCATAGATGTTCAACAGGCGGATCGGCTTTGGACATAAAATATTCAAGCTCACTCGGGGGAATGAAATTATCTCCCTTGGAGTGCACCATAAGCATCGGCAGTTGCATCCCCCTGCGCCGTTCATTCAGCATCATCACCGGATCACGCTGACGATAAGATTTCAGAGATTCACCCAGTCGCCAGAACCAGATTCTCGGAATTAACTGGGCCAGTGGAAACAAGGGCAGACGCCGGCGTCTCAGCTCTGCACTGACGATTACTTCAAATTGCGATGGCATCGAGTCCGTAATCACTGCTGATACAGGAATTCCCTCCGTCACTGCAAGAATCGTACCCAATCCCCCCAAAGAATGACCAAGCACTCCGATGGCATCCGCATCAATCTCTGGTCGTGCAGTCGTATACTGCAACGCCGCGAGCAGATCATCCCGGAACAAGTAGGCAGATGCAGCACGAACCGGATCACTAGCCCCATGACTACGCACATCATACATAAATAAGGCATATCCAGCTTCCCAGATCGGACGTGCGTAACGAAGAACACGGGAGCGATTGGAGCCCCAGCCATGTGCAATAATAACGAGCGGCCATGGTTTCGGAATGTCGGCTCTGGCCGGGATGAACCAGCCATGCACCCGACCTCCCCCACTGTCAAAGGTCACATCCTCAAATGGCATTGGGGGTGTGAGTGTGATTGGAATCTTCTTGGGGGTTTGGCTCTTTACCGCTGCCTTCCATAATCCACCTGCCGTTACTGCGGCCACGGCGAGCATGCCGCCTATCATTGTTTTAGCTTTCACAGGGCATCTCTCCTCTCCGAATTCCGGCATACATCCATCATAAAACAATAGAATGAACGGCACGTTAAGCGACATGGGTTTTTATGATAAAGATTAATCCAACAACTAATTTAAAGGAACCATCATATATATACCCAAATATACATATTCCTCATCTGATGCTGGAATCCTAGGCTTCAGCTGCTTCCACAAATCTCCGTGCACATGCTGCAATCTGCTCATGATCTCCTGCCACAAGAGCTTCTCGTGGTAAAAGTGCACTTCCCAGACCCACTGCAGCAGCGCCTGCTGCGTAATAATCAGCAATATTCTCCAGTGTGGCACCACCTGTTGCCAGCAGTGGAATATGATTCAGTGGCGCTTTGATCTCCCGCAGATACGGTATACCCAGACTCGCCATCGGAAACAACTTCACAACTCGTGCTCCCGCTTCATGGGCAGCGACAATCTCCGTAGGTGTCATGGCTCCAGGCCAGATCTCGACACCATGTTCTACAGCATATTCAATGACAGACAGATCGACATTGGGAGATACCAGAAATTGTGCTCCTGCAGCGACGGCTTCCTTCGCCATCTGCACATTCAGTACCGTACCCGCTCCAACATAAGCCTTTCCTTCATGCCGCTCACGCCAGTCTGCAATAATATCATGTGCTCCAGGTGTGTTCAGTGTGACTTCCATTAGTCGGATGCCGCCACCTGTCATACCTTGTCCAGCTGTTACTGCCGCTTCGCGGCTTATACCGCGCACAATCGCAACTAGCCTTGACTCCAATAGTACTTCCGTCAAATTCATATCCAGTTCCCCTTGCTTCATCAATTCGGCAGCCGAAGACAGGCAATCATGGTCACCGCTTTTCCGTTATTCATTATTGTAAGGCATATCCTCTCCTGGATGAAATCATTTGATCCAATATTCACTTCTTCCTTTTAAAAAGACATTGAATTCAACTTGGTTTTGTAGTCAACCTGAAGGAAACAAGGGCAATCGCCAAAGCCAACAGCAGGACCATACCACCAATCCACCCCAAATTTTGAACGGAATTGTATTTCACAACTACACCTCCCAATCCGGCACCGAAAGTCATACCTATGTTCATTACTGCCGTATTGTAACTCAGGACTGTTTCAGAAGACTGTGGTCTCAATGTTATCAAATAGAACTGATTCGCGGGCGTTGTTATCCAGGCAGCTGTGCCCCAAATCATGATGGTCAGAAGAATACCTATTGTGGAACCTGCTGTGATGGGCAAAATAAAGAGGGCACCAGCATGAATAATCAAACTGATTGGAATCGTGCGAACAGGTCCCCATCGATCTACCGCATAGCCACCAAGACGGGAACCTATGAATGCAAATACACCCAATACAAGTAACGCCGTACTAATCATTTCTATTGAAAAATCGGCTACTGAACTTAAAAGTGGAGCGATATAAGCAAATACCATGGTGTAACCCAGAATCCAGAAAACAGTCGTTAATAATCCGGTGATAACCTTTTTATCTTTGATAATCAATAATTGTTGCTTCAGGGAGAGAGACGGGTTACCCTCCATTCGAGGAATAAATCTGTACAACAGCATGAAATTAATAAATGCGATAATTGCAATCATGATATAAACGTAGTGCCAATCCATGTAGGCAGCAATGAAGGTACCAATCGGCACTCCTAATACCAATGAAACGGTGAATCCTGTGATGACAGTTGCAATGGCACTACCCTGTTTGCCAGAAGGAGCTAGTCTTGCAGCATAGTTCGTGGCTAGGACAAAATATAGACCACCACTCATGGCCAATACGATGCGTGAGAACATAAGCATGCCAAAGTTCAAACTGAAGAATGCAATGATATTTCCCAAGATAAAAATAAGCATGGAATACAGAAGT
This sequence comes from Paenibacillus sp. FSL H7-0940, assembly GCF_037979415.1. Lineage (NCBI taxonomy): Bacteria > Bacillati > Bacillota > Bacilli > Caryophanales > Paenibacillaceae > Paenibacillus > Paenibacillus sp. FSL H7-0940. The sequence goes on along the minus strand of NZ_CP150280.1, from coordinate 6,772,484 downwards.
ACTTTTTTACGTTGTAACTTGGAAGTCAGCATGACCAGAGCCCAGGCTCCCAATGCATGAGATAGTGCATATACGGTGACCAATTGTCCCGCTAATGAGATCGAAACCTGTAAATCGCGGGCAATGATATCTAAAACACCAGATACGACAAATTCGGCTGTTCCCACAACAAAGGCTCCTAAAGCCAATAAATAGATAATAAATGAATTCATTTCAGTCTCCTTTATTCAAAAGAATAGTGTGTGAAATCTTCTGGATATATTCGTTTGTTGAAATTTATAATAGATATAAAAGATAAGTTATATCTATTATAAATACAAAAAAAATACTTAATGCATCATTGATATTTTACCGGCAATTGAAGATAATTTTCGATTTTTAAGCACTTCTTCCATCTGTCCTTCGGCAGTGATCATGGTTTCTTGAATTAAGCATCCCTGTTTATGATGACAACAATCAAACAGAGAGGTTGTACCCTCAATGGCCTGGATGATGTCCAAAAACGTAAGATCCTCCCACTTCTCCTGAAGTGTATACCCGCCATGGGCACCAGATGAAGAATGAATCATCCCCTCTTTCGTCAATTTGGTTAAAATCTTGGACAGATATGTGGGTGAAACATTCTGCCACTTTGAAAGCTGCTGCACACCCACAGGTTTATCTGAATTGGATGCCGCAAGAAAAAGCATCGTGTGCAGGGCGTAATTGGTAGCTTTGGAATACTTCATCATCTCATTCCTCCCTAATAAAAGACTTAATATATCTACAATAACTCCTTTAATACAATTACGTCAATAACCCCCTCTCATAAAAGTGGCTCATTGCGTCCACTCTTTCATCAGAGGAGGCTCTTGTTACAAACAACTGTTCCAGCAATATCTATACCTACAGTTCCAATCTATATGCATGCTTTAGGCATTTTCCAATACGTTATCCTTCTCCAAATCTTTAAAGTATCGATCGTTATATAACATGCTCGGATGTGTTGGATGATAGGCGAGTGCGATATCATTATGTTCCCGGGCCTTGGCACGGTTACCCATCCGGTCATAACACACACATAGTTGCAGATGCGGCATCCAGGTCCAAGCTGCTTCATTCAGCACTACCATAGGGTCATCAGGACGTACAGCACGAGTCGCCTGTTCGTACCAGAACAGGGCCTTGCGATAATCTTCACGGTCGGCAAAATAACCACCCAATCGACAGCAAATCTCGGCTCTTGGCAAATCATAGGCAAATGATCGGAACAACGCCGTGACTTCCTGTTCCGGATGTTCAAGTGCAGCTTCACAATCCGCAATTTTCTGGCAAGCAGCGATCTGATCTTCCACCCAGCCCAATCCGGTATCCAGAAACTTCTCATAGTACTTCACCGCATCCTCATGCTGTCCATGGTCCTTCAGTTCATTACCGAAATAGTACAAGTCACGTGGCCCAAATTCCTCTCCGGCCTGTTCCCTTTTGCGATAGATCCGCAGATTCCGATCGGTATACTCCTTATCTTTCTTGTGGGTAACCGCGATATCACTATGCAACAGATTACCCGCTACAGCCAGATATTCATGCACCGCGCCAATCCAGCGAAATTGCCGATCCCGACGCACCAGACGATTCCGGCGCAGGCTGTAGGCTACCTTGCCATCTGCTGTGAATGACAGATTGTAATCCATCGTGACACTATCAACATCCGGGTCCAGCGAACGTTTCAAGGCGATCAGTTTCGCCCGATCTTCCGGTTCGAACACATCGTCGGCATCCAGCCACAGAATATATTCACTCTTCGCCTGATCGAAAGCATAGTTGCGTGCTGCTGCAAAGTCATCCACCCACTCAAAATCAACGATACGATCCGTATATCTGGAAGCGATCTGGCGAGTGCGATCCGTTGATCCGGTATCCACGATTACAATCTCATCGGCAATACCGTTGACCGAGTCCAGACATCTCGCAAGGGAAGCTTCTTCATTTTTCACAATCATACACAGGGTAATACTGATCGTCTCTTCGCCTCGTCTCGCCCTGCGATTAAAGGCGGAAACCCCCGGCAGTTCGGACAAACGATAGATGTGGTACGCCGGGAGATGAGTATCGACGAATAAACGAAAACCCAGTGCCTGAGCACGGATGCAGAAATGACGATCTTCGCCCCAGAAGGATACATTGGGAATCTGGTCATATGAGACTCCTGCTGCCAGAACATTTTTGCGAATAAGGGTACATGCCCCCAGCCCTCCAACTTCATAACAACCCGGGATCCGTAGCTGATTTAGAAAAGCAGTCGTTTGCGTGCCCTCGTCCTCCGTCTCGGTTCCGTCTACTGTTTTGCCACCGCGGCGAAACAAAGCATACTCATCTTGCAGCCATACCTGCGGCATTTCCCTGGCATCCGGCTGCCACCGGGTCCAAAAAATATTGGATACAATGTCTTTGCCACTCGATACGAGTTGCTCCAGCGTCCGCGGATGCAGCACCAAGTCAGAATCAATCAGGAACACCGCATCATAGTGATTGTCGCGTGCATATTGCAATATGCGATTTTTCAAACCGGCTACACGCCAAATCTGATCATCCTGCCAATAGTGTCCTCCCTCATCCTTGGTGTACACCCCTTTGTTGTCAGGACTACCGCTACCATGTTCATCTGCTTGAATAACCGTCCCCTCATGCTGAAGCACAAATTCATGCAATATATTCGATGCGGCTTCTTCCACGTTATCGTCAACAAACAGATAATCCGTCTTTACTGTTGTTCGTTCCAGTGCATGCAGAGAATCCAGAAATTCACGGAGAACCGGAGTTGTCTGGCGAATCGGGCTGGCGATCAGTATTCTTTCTTGCCCAAACGCTTCATGCTCTTCCGATTGGCGGGTTTCCAGCGAATTATCAGAACGTCTGGACGGTCGATGATTACTCTGGCTCTCTTTCAGGCTCTCATGTTGCTCCTCTTTTTGATGTTCTTTCTCATTCTCTTTGTCTTGTGAATTCAGCTCTATTTGAGGTTGGGATTCTTCTTGCGATTTGCGTAACGGTTCTTTCTTCAACGTGCTCACTCCCCCTCTCCTTATTCGAACCATGCCAACAGTCGTGGCTCTTGATCCAATATCGATTCGTACTGTTCCTTCCAACCGTATCTTGCTTCAGGGTCCAGTGCTTGATAGCGTTCATATTTGCGGATACGGTCTTCTTCCCGAGCCCAACCATAGTGCTTCACCCGGGGAGCATGACATCCATAGGACCAATGCTGGATCGTTAACGGAAAACGACCACAATGCTGGGGTGTCTCCTTCCACTCATAGTTCATCCCCGGGTGATAACGAATCAGAAATGGCCGATAGTAGGCATGCGCCTGCCAGAACTCATCTTCCCGGTAATGCGTCTCACTCCACATATCAAACAATCTGAAATAGATCGCATCTTCATTGCCACTGAGCAGCAGATCCCGTAACAACCCAAAGTCACTGGTTAGAATCTCATCCGCATCCAGATTCAAAATCCACTCCGGATCGGTCGCCACCGTCTCTTCCCATTGTTGTTTTCTCAGGCTTACCTCGTCTGCAAAACGTGAAGCTGTGTTCTCCACTAATACGAGTGGAATACCGTCCAGAAGTTCCCTGCACAGCGCGACCGTTGCATCCGTGCTTCCGTCATCAATGATTACTGCGCGATCAATCCAGGGACGATGTCTCTCCAGTGCCTGCCTGAGATACCGATTCTCTTCATTACGAACGATCATCGACAAGGTAATATGTGGTCTTCCATGTTCCTCATGTCCATCCAAAGCTTCACCCCCATGCTCAAGCTTCTACCTATTAAAATGTCGGACACACGATGCCTGGACGAATCACAATCCTCTATTTCCAATCTATGCAGAGCCGGAATGCGGATATGCAGGCCAAGTAAACCTTTCATGGGGTTAATCTTGATGAACGACAAAAAAAGCACCCGCGTTCGCGGATGCTTTTAAATGTAATCACAAGATTAATGTAGTGAAATAAATGAATTAACGGTATTCAGCCAAATGATCATTGAGACTACGTGTCTGTCCATAGACTTCCTGGTACAATGCGAACAGTCCATCATAGACGGCAACCGTTTCCGGGTTTGGCTCATAGGACTTCGCTGGACGAATAAACGCTGTTGCACATTCCTGCAATGACGGGAACCAGCCACAACCATAGGCAGCCAGCATTGCTGCACCCATCGCAGGACCCTGTTCGCTCTCCAGCTTCACAATCGTGGCGTTAAAGACATCCGCCTGCATTTGCAACCAAGCTTCGTTCTTGGCGCCGCCACCAATGGAGATGACTTCATTGACGGTTTTGCCTGCACCACGCAGAATATCAATGGACTCGCGCAGCGAGAAGGTAATGCCCTCCATCACCGCACGTCCAAAGTGCTCCAGCTTGTGTCCTGCATCCATACCGATGAAGCTGCCACGGATATTCGCATCCGGATGAGGTGTACGCTCCCCAACGATATATGGTGTGAACAACAATCCGTTGCTGCCCGCCGGGATCTGATCGATGCCCTGCAAGAGCACATCAAACGATTTATCCGCTGCAAACGTATCCTTGAACCAGGACAGGCTATATCCTGCCGCAAGCGTTACACCCATAATATAGAAGGCATCTTTCTCTCCGTGGTTAAAAAAGTGTACTTTGCCTTCGAAGTCGAGATCTTTACGCTCTTCGTAGGAAAGCACAACCCCGGACGTTCCGATGCTGCACATCGTCTGTCCTTCACTCAGAATGCCTGCGCCAATGGCACCACACGCATTATCCGCACCACCTGCGTATACTTTTGTTGCAGCCGCTAGACCCGTTTGATCCGCAATCTCAGGCAGCAACGTGCCCACTTCCTCAAACGATTCCACAAGACGTGGACAAAGAGAGATTGGCAGCTCGAAAGCTTCTGCAATCTCGTTGCTCCACTGTTTGCCTGCAACGTCCAGTAGCAAAGTTCCCGCTGCATCCGAATAATCCATAGCGTAATCCCCGGTCAGGCGATAACGAACATAGTCTTTAGGCAACAGGAACAAGGATGCTTGCTGTAACAATTCAGGCTCGTTCTCCTGAACCCACAGAATTTTCGGCAAGGTGAATCCTTCAAGTGCACGGTTCCGGGCAATGCTTAACAGCTTGCCATCCAGCACTTTTTCGATGCGACGGCACTGAGCCGTTGTGCGTGTATCGTTCCACAGGATTGCGTTACGCAGCGGTTTACCTTCAGCATCTACCAAGACCAGTCCATGCATCTGACCGGAGAAGCTCAATCCCTCGATTTCCGAAGGCTGCACGCCAGACACTTCAAGCAATTTACGCAAGGAAACAATGGTCTGCTCTACCCAATCTTCGGGATTTTGTTCACTGTATCCAGCCTTGGGCTGGTACAACGGGTATGCCTCGGATGCTTCAAATGCCACTTTTCCTTCGCGATTGACCAACACGGTTTTGACCGCGCTGGTTCCCAGATCGACGCCAATTACGTAACTCATAGGTTAACTCCTCTCGTTTGTAACAGGACTGTATAAATGAAACCCTTGATGCTCATATGGTCACTTCGTGATCAGAAAACCCTTGGATCGCCGTTACCCCCGGATTTCCTTTAATCCCTTTGACAAGGGAGAAATCCGGGGATAAATGCGCACGCTCCGCTTCCTCGGGTCCTTTCTGCTCACTTCGTTCTGCATGTACCATCTTAGACAAACATTTATATCAAAAATTTAAAAACCGCGTTATTTTTTTAATCAAAAAACCGCCCCCGTCTTCCCAAGGGAAAGTCGGGGACGGTCCGAATGTCATGCTTGTTCAGGCGTTCCATGGTACAAGCTAATCTTGTGCATAGGCAAGCTTGGATACTAATGATCAACACATATGAGTTGAGTAACAATCGGTGGTCGACGTTCACCAACCCTGCCTAATCCGCTATTAGTCAGCCAAGATGTACTGGTTGAGTTGTGCTCTCAGCAATTCCTGACGTCCGGATTGGTTTTTGCGTGGGCTTTCGTTGTTGAGTGCATACTCAGCAAGGGAAGCCAGTGTTGCTTTACCTGCAACCACATCTGCACCGATACCTTCGCTGAAGCTGCTGTAACGTTTTTCGATGAAGTCATCGAATACGCGATCTTCAATCAACTTCGCTGCTACTTTCAGACCTTTTGCATACGTGTCCATACCTGCGATGTGTGCCAGGAACAGATCATCAGCTTCGAAGGAACCACGACGTACTTTCGCGTCAAAGTTCACACCACCACGGCCGATACCGCCGTTTTTCAATACTTCATACATTGTCAATGTAGCATCGTACATATCAACCGGGAACTCGTCCGTATCCCAACCGATCAACATGTCGCCTTGGTTCGCATCGAGGGAACCGAGCATACCGTTTGTACGAGCAACGCGGATTTCGTGATCAAATGTATGACCAGCCAGTGTAGCATGGTTCGCTTCCAGGTTGAGTTTGAAGTGTTTGTCCAAATCGTATTTTTGCAAGAAAGCAATCGAAGTTGCTGCATCATAATCATATTGGTGTTTCGTTGGCTCTTTTGGTTTAGGCTCGATCAGGAATTGTGCATCAAAGCCAATTTCCTTCGCGTAGTCTACAGCCATGTGGAACATGCGAGCAATGTTGTCTTGCTCCAGTTGCATGTCTGTGTTCAACAACGTGTCGTAACCTTCACGACCGCCCCAGAATACATAGTTTTCAGCGCCCAGACGTTTACCAACTTCCAGACCTTTCTTGATCTGCGCTGCAGCGTGAGCGTACACGTCTGCGTTGCAAGTAGAAGCCGCACCAAACATGAAGCGTGGGTTCGAGAACATGTTCGCCGTGTTCCAGAGCAGTTTTTTGCCGCTGGATTTCATATGATCTTCAATCAGATCAACAATCGTATCAATGTTGCTGTAGAACTCACGCAGGTTGTTGCCTTCTGGTGCAATGTCCACATCGTGGAAACAGAAGAACGGGAGATTCATTTTTTCCAAAAATTCAAATGCCGCTTCCACGCGTACTTTCGCGAGGTCCAGACCCGAGTATTTATCCCACGAACGAACAGCTGTCTCCGCACCAAACGGGTCACTGCCGCCTGCAGTTAATGTATGCCAGTAAGCCATGCCAAAACGGAAATGTTCTTCCATCGATTTGCCGGCTACCACTTCTTCCGGATTATAATGTTTAAAAGCAAAAGGATTCTTGGAATCTTTACCTTCAAATGCAATTTTATTAACGGATTCAAAATAGGCCATGTGTAAAATGCCTCCTCAATAGTTTTAAGAAATCGTTTACACCGTTATCCTATCACATCGAATTTACTTTGTCTATTGGTTAAACAAAGTAAAATAAAATTGTTTTTTACATGGTTGTTTACGCTATAATAGTCGAATAACTTGTTTCGGATGTGGGTCAGAACCCTTTTATCAGAAGAATAGGAGTGCCTTAACCATATGAAAATTACCGGAGACCAGATGCTGGTCAAAAAAATAAACAAGTCGATCGTTCTGGATACGATCCGGCGCCATGCCCCTCTTTCTCGCGCACGAGTGTCCGAGGTTACGGGGCTGAACAAAGCAACGGTATCCAACCTGGTTGCTGATCTGATCAGTGATGACCTGGTGCAGGAGATTGGCCCTGGGGAATCCAGCGGCGGACGTAAACCACTCATGCTGCTGTTTCGAGGGACATCAGGCTATGCAGTCGGTCTGGAACTCAGTGTGACCCATTTGAAAGGCGTGCTTACAGATCTGGAAGGACACATCATTACAGAGTACGCAGTGACCTTGGAACATCATGACGTGTCCTCTGTACTGGAGCAATTGAAATTGGCAGCAAAACAGCTCATTGAAGCAGCTCCTGCTTCCCCTCATGGAGTCATTGGGATTGGCATCGGGGTGCCCGGCATGGTGGATGAGGCAGGAACGGTCCTGTTTGCACCCAACTTGGGGTGGGAGAAGGTAGCTCTGCGCTCGATGCTTGAAGAAGAATTTCAACTGCCTGTAACGATCGATAATGAAGCCAATGCTGGTGCCCATGGAGAGTTGAATTTTGGGGCAGGTATCGGTGTACGTCACATGATCTACATCAGTGCAGGCATGGGGATTGGTTCAGGCATCATGGTAGATGGTGAATTATACAAAGGCGCGTGGGGCTACGCAGGAGAAACAGGCCATATGTCCATTGAAGCGGAAGGTCTGCCCTGCTCCTGTGGTAATCGTGGTTGCTGGGAGTTGTACGCATCGGAAAAAGCCTACGAGCACCCGGATCACCAGCTAAAATTACCTGCTCATACCACACGAGAGCTTATTCATCATGCGGAGCAAGGCCACGATGCTGTTCAAGAATTATACAACACGATTGGACGCAAACTGGGGATTGGCATTACCAATATCGTTAACAGTTTCAACCCGGAACGTATTATCATTGGCGGTCCGCTCTCTGAAGCAGGTCCCTGGATTGAAACAGCGTTAAAACAAGTTGTGGAGGAACGTACATTACCTTATCACCGCCGCAGTTTGCAGATTGAATGGGCAGCTCTGGGCAGCCGTTCCACCCGCGTTGGTGCCGCTTACTCTGCGATATCCCAGTTTTTAGGTAAAATTAGGGTGTCTGTCTAATAACAGATGAAAATTGACATCATTTCGCCCCATTTCCTCCCTTTTTGTTAAAGAAATCCAGATGTATAATGGGGTTATGTGATTTTTGTCATGGCTGTGTGAATCAAGCTGTGTTAATTCCGATAACGAAACGGAGTGAAAAAAAGCGTGACCTACGTGGATACTTCAGATATCTCGGCGCAAATGTTTGTCACCGTCCTCCTGTTCCTGATTGTGCTTGCGCCCCTGTTCAGCCTTGGCATACTCCGATTGTTCCAGAGCAAAAAGAAGGCTGGTTTCATGTACATGCTGTCAGGATTGCTGGTGTATGTTGTATTTCAGACTTTCATGAGTATTTTTTTCTAGATCATATTCCGCGTTTGCACAAAAAACCGTACCCTTCCGGGTACGGTTCTTTCTATATCCTAACGGCTCGCGAAAACCGGAATTGCATATGAATCGAAAATTTCTTTCAACACATGATGATTCAGATAATCAGCCTGATTTAAGCGTCCAATGCTTTGGCAAATTGAGTTTTGTTCATACCCAGAATGCGGTGTTCACCAATGACAGTCAATGGCACGGCACGTACACCCATGTCCCATACTTGTTGTGCAAATTCATCGCTAGTTTCGATGTTGCGCTCTTCATAAGAGATACCTTTGTCAGCCAGGAACGTTTTTACGGATTTGCAGTTCGGGCAGTTGGTAGATGTATATAAAATTACGTTTTCCATGTTTAATTCACCTCATATGTTTTTTATTAATCTATCGTTTGGTTGGAATCAGCTCATTCTATTACAGAACAACTGCGCTGTGCTCCAAGCTCTCAATGTATTTCTCTGTGTCCATGGCAGCCATACATCCGCTACCTGCAGCTGTAATCGCTTGTTTGTAACGTGTATCCTGAACGTCACCACATGCAAATACGCCTGGGATGTTTGTCTCGGATGTACCTGGTGTAGTCAGGATATATCCATGTTCGTCCGTAGTGATCTGTCCGCCAAGGAAACCAGTGTTTGGAGTGTGACCAATAGCTACGAATACGCCGCTTGCTGGAATCACTTCTTCTTCACCTGTTTCGTTGTTTAACACTTTCAATCCGGTTACGCCGTTGTCGCCAGCAAGTACTTCGAGTGGTGTACGGTTCAAAGCCATTTCTACTTTTTCGTTGCTGCGTGCACGATCCTGCATGATTTTGGAGCCACGCAGTTCTTCACGACGGTGTACCAGTGTTACTTTGGAACCGAAACGGGACAAGAAGCTTGCTTCCTCAAGAGCAGAGTCGCCACCGCCGATAACGATGATTTCTTTGTTACGGAAGAAGAATCCATCACATGTTGCACATGTGCTGACACCGCGGCCTACATTCGTTTCTTCGCCAGGGATACCCAGGTATTTAGCAGTTGCGCCTGTGGACAGGATCAATGTTTCCGATACGAGTTCACCCATACCTTCAACTTGAATCTTGAATGGACGCTCGCTCATGTCGATGTTGTTAACCCAGCCTGTACGGAATTCAGCACCGAAGCGCTCAGCTTGTTTACGCATGTTATCCATCAGTTCAGGACCCATAATTCCATCAGGGAAACCTGGGAAGTTCTCCACTTCAGTCGTTGTTGTCAGTTGACCACCAGGTTGTGGTCCTTCAATAACGAGTGGGTTCAAGTTGGCACGTGCCAGATAGATTGCTGCTGTCAGCCCTGCAGGGCCTGTTCCAATAATAATTGATTTATACATGTATAGTTCCTCCCCCGGGTTCTGCAAAAAGGTTAGACCCTCCGGCATCAAAAGCTTAGGCTTTTGCATACACTAGAACGAAAAGCCCACATCATGTCCACAAGTCCTGCCTGTGATATGACAATGGCCCTATGCAGAAACGGAATTCTAATTTATAATCATTCTAATCTGTTGTTCATTATGATCTCTTTTATGTACGGTGTCAATGCTCGGCAGCGATTATGAAGAAGTCTTCATCAGGAGGGAAAATGGAAGCATGAACGATGCACTCATTGGCAGTTTTATATCAGCCATGTCTACCGGCCTAGGGGCCGTACCGATTCTATTTATGCGCAAAATATCACACCGTCTGCGTGATATCTTGCTGGCATACGCCGCAGGTATTATGACCTCGGCCTCGGTGTATAATCTCATTCCGGAAGCGCTTGGCCAATCGAATCTCTTTGTACTTGCATTTGGTATTATGCTTGGTAGCCTGGTTCTACTGGTGCTGGAGATGAAGATTCCACACGTCGATCTGGAGAATCCCGAGAAAATGCCTTTTAAAATTGAAACCAAAGCCTTCATGATTATTGCAGCCATCACCATGCATAACCTGCCGGAAGGGTTATCCGTTGGAGTCAGCTATGCAAGCTCGGATGAGAACCTTGGCAATCTCATTGCCTTTTCCATTGGATTGCAGAATGCGCCGGAAGGATTTCTGGTGGCCCTTTTCCTAGTAAACCAGAACATTGGCCGCTTCAAAGCGCTGGGTATTGCCACCCTGACCGGAGCGGTAGAGATTATAACAGCTATGATTGGTTACACCTTGAGCAGTCTCGTAGCTGGTCTTGTGCCTTATGGTCTGGCCTTTGCAGCCGGTGCGATGATGTTCATTGTTTATAAGGAACTTATTCCCGAAAGTCACGGCGATGGCAATGCACGTGTGGCGACGATGTCCTTTTTGCTCGGGCTCATCACGATGATTGGTCTGACCGAACTGTTTTAATTGAAGACTAAAGAACCCGGCGAACAGTCCAAGACTGTCGACCGGGTTCTTTGTTTAGCCACAAATGAAGATTCCATGAAATTACTGGGATCGTCTGTCAGAGGTATTATGCCCTCTCCTGATCAGGATTGGATGAAACGAATCAGTTCCGAATTGAATTTTTCCAATTCATCATAGAATGCACCATGACCACTCTCTTCAAAGGCAATCAGCTGAGACGAAGCGATGCCTTGGTGCATCTGCTCGGCGAACTCAAACGGACAGATCTCATCTTTTTTCCCGTGCAAAATGGCTGTTGGCACTTGAATGGAACTCAGGTCACCTCGCAAGTCCTCATCCCGCAACGCAATTGCACTGCGAATGGTACCATAAGATGAAGCTTCCATGCCGAGGGCGTGGAACCAATCCATGAATGGCTGACTGTGTTTCTTCGCGAAGAACATGCCGCCAAACGTCTCCAGCAACTTCGGACGATCTGCAAAGATCGGCTCAATGATCTGCTCGTTCAGCTGCTCTGGAGTCAATCCATACGGATAACCTTCACGCTGTGTGAACACAGGTGCTGCCGCAGATAACAAGGCCAGCTTGGAGACACCATATCCTTTATGGCGAGCCATGTAATGTACTGCGATCGCTCCACCCATGGAGAATCCTGCGAGTACGGCGTCTTTCAGCTCCAGATCATCAATAACGGCACGAACATCGTCTGCCATGCGATCATAATCATATCCTGTGGAAGGCTTATCCGATAAGCCATATCCTCTAAAATCTATCGCAATGGCACGAATGCCATGGTTCGGCAGTACGTTCAATTGGTATTCAAACATTTTATAATTAACAGGCCAGCCGTGCAAAAAGACAACCGGGGTTCCTTCGCCAATATCTTCAACATATACTTTTACATTTGGTTCCACTTGTACATAACGTCCCATATTTCACAGCTCCCTTAGTATCGAATCGTCTCTTCGAATCATTACCCGCTGACCCAAGGTTCAAACGTAAGCTGTTCCACCAGCCGCATACTACCAGCGAAACCAATTACTCATTTTCCTCTTCAAATCTGATTACCGTAGCAGTCTAAGCCCATTTAGAATAACCAGAATTGTACTGCCTTCATGACCTACCACACCCAGAGGCAATGCGACGTCTTGGAGGAAGTTACCCGCAATTAAGGCCAGAATAACGGTGATGGCAAAACACATATTCTGTTTCACCGTACGCTGAGCTCGCCGGGCCTGCCCAATCACCCAAGCAATCTCTTCAATGTTATCGTTCATGAGTACCGCATCAGCCACCTCCAGTGCAGTTCCGCTGCCGGACAATCCCATCCCCATACCCACAGTAGCTGCTGCAAGTGCCGGTGCATCATTTACACCATCCCCTACCATCAGCACAGGACCATACTGTTTGCGGAGTGCTTGGACCTGCTTCACCTTATCTCCAGGCAGCAAGTCTGCATAGACCATGCTTACTCCAGTTTCACGCGCAATTACAGAAGCTGATCGGGCTCGATCACCTGTTAACATCGCAACTTTTACACCCATCGCTTCAAGCTTTTTCACTGCAGCTGCTGCCTGTGGCCGTACCGTGTCCCGCATCGCGATCAGCCCGACCAATTCACCATCAGCCATAACAGCGGATACGGTTTTCCCCTCCCCCTCAAGACGGGAGCATACATCACCCCACTCAGAAGAACCCTTCACATGGTTAGCACCATGTTCATCTGGATCATCAACGTTGCTGTCTTTCATCTCCTCTGACTGCAACGATTCCATTACATTTGTTTTGCCAATGCTCCAGACCACATCGGTTACCGTTCCTTCGATGCCCCAGCCTGTTAGAGCCTGTACGTGCTCTGCTTCCTGAAGTGTAATGTTTTCCTTGTTCGCCTGATCTACGATGGCACGAGCTAAAGGATGCATGGACAGGTTCTCAATCGCCGCTACTGCAGCTAACAGCTGGGTATGATCTACATGTTCAGCCGTAATAATATCGGTGACTTGCGGGGTGCCCATGGTCAATGTACCTGTTTTGTCAAAAGCCACGACCCGCGTGCGAGCCATATTCTCCATATGGGCACCACCCTTAAAGAGAATGCCACGGCGGGCGCTGCTGGACATCGCGGACAGCATAACAGGCATGATGGAAGACACCAATGCACAAGGCGAAGCAACAACTAGAAATACCATCGCTTTATAAAATGCCTCATTCCATGTCCAGCCAAGCAGTAGTGGAGTTCCTGCAATCACAAGTAAAGTCACCCCTACAACAATGCGTGCGTAAATTCCTTCAAACCGCTCCATAAAACGCTGGGAATCCGGCACTTCTGCCTGCGCTTCTTCCACCATTTTAATGATTTTGCCGAATAGTGACCCTTCAGCCGATTTTGTAACCTCTACGTATAAGGCACCCTCACCGTTTACCGTACCTGCATAGACTTCATCCCCCGCAACTTTGTCCACAGGCAGGGATTCTCCAGTGATGGACGACTGATTGATAAAAGAACTCCCCCGGTACACGACACCATCTGCTGGGATGAGTTCTCCCGGTTTGACCAACAGCAGATCACCAGGTTCCAGATCATCAATAGCCACGAGGTTCATCTGTCCGTCCTCAATACGCAGTGCAGTCTCCGGCTTCAGCGCGAGCAACGATGAGATATCCTTATGGCTGCGCTCTGTCGCATAATTTTCCAACGCACCACTGAGTGCAAAAATAAAGATTAGCATCGCGCCTTCATTCCAGTAACCAATGGCTGCTGCCCCGAGGGATGCGGCAATCATCAGCAGGTTTACATCCAGATCACGTTCCTTGACCAGTGTCTCGATACCTTCCTTCGCTTTGGTCCAACCGCCAACGGCATAGGCCACAATGTAGAGCATGATGGATAAGGTACCAAAATACGGTGCAGTTCCCCAGGCAATCAGCATCAACAGCCCGCTGCCCAATGCAGATTGCATCTCTTTATTCTGCAACATGGCTCGAAAATCAGGCTTACGTCCCCGGTTTGGGCCTGGTGTTTGGGATAAGCGCTGTTCCGCTTGTTTCTGTCTGTGTAGTGGTTGATGTATCGCTTGCATATGAATCACGTTCCTTTCGAATGGTAGGTTTGCGGATGACGAGTCTGCTAAATTCCGCTCCCAAAAATGAAGTTGTATTGAGAATGAGAGCCATTGTTAATGCCCTAAAAATGACACATGCTGCTGCGGGAATCCCGCAGCAGCATGGTTTTGTGAATGATTTTGACATAATCTCGAATGAGAATGATAATCATTTTTGCGCTTATGCAATTGTTTTTACTCAATACAACTTTTAATCAGTATATGCCTGTGATCCACATTTGTAAATGGGCTTTTTTCGATGGATAGTCATACATGCGTGTTCAAAAAGATAAAAAGCCGCTGTCCCGGAGGACAACGGCTTTAACCATCTATTGATATTCGTGAGACCTGCTTATGACCTATCGCTTAAGTGATTGTTCGCACATTCACCCCATGCCATTTACGCGCTTACACTTGCTCCCTGACTTGCTTTGATGGCTTGCTCCAGATCATAGATAATGTCTTGAATGTTCTCCGTACCCACAGACAGACGAATCAACTCCGGATTAACCCCTGCTGCAGTTTGTTCATCTTCGGTCAACTGCGCGTGAGTTGTACTTGCCGGGTGAATAATCAGTGACTTGGAATCGCCCACGTTTGCAAGGTGAGAGAACAGTTTAACACTTTCAATCAATTTGCGACCTGCGTCCGCACCACCTTTGATTCCAAAGGTCAGAATCGCACCCTGCCCTCTTGGCAGATACTTTTGTGCAAGCTCATAAGAACCATGGCTCGGCAGACCTGCATAACTTACCCAAGACACATCCTCATGTTTCTCAAGGAATTCCGCAACCGCAAGGGCATTGCTACTATGACGCTCTACACGCAGATGTAATGTCTCCAGTCCTTGAATCAGCAACCATGAGTTGAATGGAGAGATCGTTGCACCCAAGTCACGCAGAAGTTGTACACGAGCTTTGATAATATAAGCAATCGGTCCAACCGCTTCCGTATATACTACACCGTTATAACTGGAGTCCGGCTCCGTCAATCCAGGGAACTTGCCACTTGCTTTCCAATCAAATTTTCCGCTATCCACGATTACGCCACCAATGGATGTACCATGACCCCCAATGAATTTCGTTGCAGAGTGAACAACAATATCTGCGCCATGTTCGATTGGACGAAGCAGGTACGGACTTGGGAACGTATTATCCACGATCAAAGGAATTCCATGTTCATGAGCGATGGCTGCCACCGCTTCAATATCCAGTACATTCCCCTTCGGATTACCGATCGTTTCGGCATACAATGCTTTCGTTTTCTCTGTAATCGCTGCCCGGAAATTCTCAGGATCACTGGAATCCACAAATTTCACGTCTATACCCAATTTCGGCAAAGTCGTCGAGAACAGATTGTATGTACCTCCATACAAACTCGCCGAAGACACGATCTCATCGCCTGCACCAGCAATATTCAGAAGTGAAAACGTAATGGCTGCCTGACCAGAAGCTGTAGCCAGCGCCCCAGCTCCGCCTTCCAACGCCGCAATCCGTTGCTCAAACACGTCGGTTGTTGGATTCATCAGACGGGTATAGATGTTGCCAAACTCTTTCAAGCCAAACAGGTTAGCTGCATGCTCGGTATCCTTGAATCCATAGGATGTTGTCTGATACAAGGGTACAGCTCGTGCGTTGGTGGTTGGATCAATCTCCTGGCCTGCATGAATTGCCAATGTTTCAAATGAAAGCTCACGTTCGTTTGACATAAATCTGAATCCTCCCTTGATATATACGTTCTTTAAGTTCTTGATGTCTTCGCATGGTGGCGTATGTTTTCCATATTCTCTCACAAGATGTCGCATTTGAAAAGACTTATTTCCGATTGTTCCGATAAGAAAAATTAAATATGTACATTATCGATTTCTATACCAAAAAAAACCTTTGCACTCGCAAAGGTTTTTCAGCTACTTTGGCTTCGGTATGCAATACCTCATCCCGGGTTTGGTTAGACCCGAACTGCACTCCATACTTCACGCAAATGTTTGGCCGCAGGTCCAGCTTCCTCCGCAGTTACGCCTTCAAGTGAGATATCGATATGTGGCTTATACGTTTTTAGCAATTCAAAAAATAACGGGTAATCCAGTATACCTGCCCCAGGTACCGGATTGAATTTCTCTCCCTGTGCATCGAAGGCTACGTCCTTGGCATGGATCACAATCATGCGCTGATACAGCGATTCCATCACCTCGCGCAAGAAAGCCCCTTGATCTGCAGCATGTGGTTGCTTGATCAGATTACACGGGTCGAACAGCATCCCCAGATTGGATGAAGGAATCTCTTCAAACAATCTCGTCATATGTTCATGGGTATGAAGAGTATGTGTGGACACAGGCTCAATCGCCGCATGCACGCCCCACTTCTCCGCTTCCTCAGCCAACTCCTCAACCGTTTCTTTCAGCACACTCCACGCCTTCTCTTCATATCCATCCGGGTGCGTACCCTGATAGGTGGTCCGTTCTCCGGTTTCCGTTGCAACCATACTGCAGCCAAAATCCCGCGCATAACGCAGATGCTCCTTGAATCGATCAATGTCCGTACGCCTTGTTACCGGATCAGGGTCAATCGGATTAATATAACAGCCCAGTACCGCAATCTTCACCCCGCGCTGTGCAAATTGATCTCCAATCTCATTCGCTAGCCCCGGGCTCAGCTTCCCATTCGATGAGTCCACATCTGATAATGCTTTGGCCAGCGCCAGCTGTACGGAATTAAATCCGTTATCCGCAATCGTCTGCGCAAGCTGTGCTGTAGGCTGTTTGCCAAATGTATGTGCCAGAATACCAAGTTTCATCTCACTGCCTCCTTATGCTAATCCGATGATCAAGTGATTAACGTGCCATCCAGCCGCCATCGACATTCAGCACATGACCATTCAGATAATCCGAAGCGGCAGATGCCAGAAAGACAACCGGGCCTTTCAGATCTTCAGGTGTTCCCCAGCGCCCCGCAGGAATACGGGCTGTAATATCCCGGTAACGATTCTCGTCCGCACGGATCTGGGTAGTATTATCGGTTTCCATATAACCAGGTGCGATACCGTTAATCTGGATTCCCTTCCCTGCCCATTCATTGGCGAGTGCTTTGGTTAAACCGGCAACGCCATGTTTACTGGCTGTATATCCTGGCACGTTGATCCCACCTTGATAGGACAACATGGATGCAATATTAATGATTTTGCCACTTCCGCGTTCAATCATATGTCTGCCTGCCAATTGGCTTAGGAAAAATACAGTGTTCAGGTTCAGACCAATTACATCATGCCAGTCCTGCACTGCATGATCAGCCGCAGGTGTGCGACGAATGATTCCGGCATTGTTGACGAGAATGTCAACTCTGCCCTGGAACGCAAGCGCCTGTTCGAACACAGCCGACAACTCATCTTCACGACTTAAATCCGCTTGAATCACATAAGCTTTGCGTCCGAGTGCTTCAATGGCACTTGCCGTTTCCGCAGGTTTGGAATAAGAGACCAGCACCACATCAGCACCTGCTTCTGCCAAACCAATGGCCATCCCTTGTCCAAGTCCTCCCGAGGTACCTGTCACCAGTGCAACTTGTCCGCTTAAATCAAATGGGTTCATGAATGATTCCTCCGCATGGTTTTGATATGCAATCCTTAGATCCGTCCGTTCTTTAATCCCATGAATAATGAATGAGGTTAACTTTGATAATCCACTGTGACACCGCTCTGCTCGTATAAAGCAACCGTCTCTTCATCCAAACGACTATCGCTGATAATGTAGTCCAGTTCCGAACACTGGGCGAAAGTTCGCAGTGCAAATTGTCCGAATTTATAATGATCCACAACGCCGTATACTTGCTGCGAGGCAGATATCATTGCTTTTTTCAAAGGAACCAGATCTCCCGTGTATATGGATAATCCAAATTCCGGATGAAGGGCTGTGGTGGATATAAAGGCTTTATGAATGTTAAGACTGGATATAAACGCAGCCGTATCATCCCCAACCAGCATATTCCGTACACGAGCCCCGCCAGGCACAACCAGTCGCACTTGCTCCTTTTTGGTCAACTCCGCAATAATGAACAGGTCATTGGTCACCACCGTCAGCGGTTGATTATCGAGACGTTTGGCCATCTCCAGCGTAGTGCTGCCACCATCGAGAGCAACGATATCTCCAGGTCGAATGTAAGCAAGGGCACGTTCAGCAATCTCCGTCTTCTCCGAATGATGCTTCTCGGTAACTCCGCGGCTATTCAAGATGCCATACTGGTCATTCTGAGCCAGCATAGCACCACCATGGACACGTACGAGCAGTCCCATACTCTCCAACTTGTCGAGATCCTCTCGCACAGTCTTACCCGTCACCTGCAACAACTCACTCAGATCACTGACGGTTACTTCCTGGCGTTCCAGCAGAGCCTCCATAATTTTTTCATGTCTTTTCAATGGATTCATCATAATCAACTTCCTATATTACCTGAGTTAAATGGTAGTTTCGCACTTACACTTCGGGTACAGAAAACCTTCCGATCACTCTTATCCCCATATTTCCTTTGATCCCTTATTTAAAGGGAGAAATCTGGTGATAAAGGCGCACGCTTCGCTTCTTCTGGTCCTTTCTGTACCCTCCGTTCTAGTGTCTACCCTGTCAATTTAACTCAGACATCTGTAATTTATTATTTCAGGTCTTTCATCGCTACGCCGTCCATATCTTCGAACGTCTGGTTCTCACCAGCCATCGCCCAACAGAAGGTGTAATTGCTTGTACCCACACCACTGTGAATGGACCAGCTTGGGGAAATGATCGCCTGGCGATCACGTACAACTAGATGGCGCGTCTCGTTCGGCTCCCCCATCATGTGGAATACAACACCGTCTTCAGGCAAGTTCCAGTACAAGTATACTTCGGAACGGCGGTTATGGGTATGTGCAGGCATCGTGTTCCACATGTTACCCTTGTTGAGTTCGGTAATGCCCATCACCAACTGACAACTCTGAATTCCGCCTTCTCCTTGGTGAATGTAACGATAGATCGTACGCTCATTGGAAGTTTCGATGCTGCCCAGATGATTTGGCTGAGCTTGTTCTTGTGTTGCTTTTACCGTTGGATAGGTGTGATGAGCCGGTGTGGAT
Source organism: Paenibacillus sp. FSL H7-0940 (assembly GCF_037979415.1). NCBI lineage: Bacteria > Bacillati > Bacillota > Bacilli > Caryophanales > Paenibacillaceae > Paenibacillus > Paenibacillus sp. FSL H7-0940. The sequence continues at coordinate 6,752,968 of NZ_CP150280.1, read as the reverse complement.
ACAAAATAGAATTGGGCAGGTTGAGCCTTGTCACTGCTTGTGAACACAACTTCCTTCACACCTCTACCGATGTAGAGACATTCCTTCGCTCCAATCTCATAGCCTTGTCCATCCGCCGTTACTGTTCCATGGCCACCTACATTAATGATACCGATTTCACGACGCTCCAGGAAAAAGCTCGTTCCGATATCTTTCAGGTTCACTTCAAGGGTAATGTCCTTGCTCTCAGGTACAGCCGTTCCCACAATATAACGATCCACATGAGAATACACCGTTACCAATTCATCAGTTGCAAACAGTTGCTCCATCAAAAATTCCTCACGCAGGCGAGATGTATCATACGTTTTCACTTCATTGGGATGTGCAGCATAACGATTTTCCATTATTAATCCATTCCTTTCGTCATTTAAATTAGTTGGGATTGAGTTTGATAATGTTCATATAAGTTCATTTTAGTTCATTATGTATCTTTTGTGTACCTTTATTTTCGAAAAAGTAATTTATGTGATAAAACATTTATGATTCTAACTGCCTTCGATATAATACAAGACATGGTCAGTCAAAGGAGAGATGCAAGTTATGGATTACCAATCGTGGATCGGAGTACCTACTCCTCCCAAGAAAATGGTTATTACCACAGATCAGATTGTCCAGTTCACACAAGGCTTTCCAGAAGAATTTCGTCCCGACGCAAGATCCATTCCTCTCACCTTTCCGATGATATGGTGGCAACAGACACACTTACCCTGGATGGAGCTTCCTGGGAAAATTATGATCCATGGCCAACAATCGTTTACATACGAACGTAAATTGAAGTATGATGCAGCTTTATTTTACAGGATTGAACTTGCAAACGTACGCGAAACAACTGGATCTTTGGGGAAGATCCAGCTCCTTGATTGTACAATGAAGGTTACGAACGTCATGAAACAACCCGTACTCGTTGCTAACACCACATTAATACTTCTAGACTCTCCAGCGTTGCAGCCTTCGTACTCCGAACTCGAGCCTGTGTATCCGCAATATCCCTCGGAGATTTATTATCAATGGGATGGGAAACACCGTCTCTCATCTGGTGAACTCCTGTTCGACGCTTGTCTTGGAACCATAACCAGTGCTATGCTCATCGCCTATGCAGCCGCATCGAACGATAACAACCCAATTCATCTGGATGTTCTCAAAGCACATGAAGCAGGTGCACCTCGCCGAATTGCACAAGGTATGCTTATCGGTGGCATGATTGGAAACCGACTACAAATGCTGGGGTTGGATAACTGGATTCTATGCGATATAAAATACCGATTTCGCTCACCCGTGATGGAAGGGGACGTCGTCCGTGTCCTCGTGAGTGTCATCAACACGGATAACCTCTCCCATCTGGCATGCAGTATCACAGTCTATATTGAACATCGAGCGGGTGTTCCTTCTAACTTGCTAGCCTATGAAGGATCCGTTCGTTACACGGCCCGTTAATCCCACTCTCCAATTCGGACATGACCCTTAAGCAGATTGCGGGAAATAATCATGCGTTGAATCTCGTCTGTGCCCTCGAAGATTCTCCATACTCGCATTTCCCGATACCAACGCTCGATCGGCAAGTCCTTCGAATATCCGATTCCACCAAAAATCTGAAGGACCCGATCCACAATATCGTTTGCTCTACCTGCACCGTACAACTTGGACATCGTTGCATGATGTCTTGCATCCAGCCCCTGATCCACCCTCCAAGCAGTATATAATACCAGCCATTTCAGAGCCTCCAGCTCAACCGCAGAGTCGGCAATCATCCATTGGATGCTCTGCCGACTTGCCAACTGCTCTCCAAATGTCGACCTTTCTTTAACGTAATCAATGGCCATATGGATCAGCCTGCCAGATGCACCCACAGCAATAGCCGGAATCACCCAACGCCCTCGACTGATCCACTGCATCGCTGTTGTTAATCCCTGCCCCTCTTCACCGAGCACATTTCCGTTTGGCACGAACACTTGGTTAAACGTAAGTACAGAAGGACTTTTATCCCCACCCATCGTAGGAATCGGCTCTGACGTCCACCCCATGTCCCGGTCCACCAGAAAGCAAGTGATCCCTTTGCCCGGCTCTGCCTGGACATCAGTCACTGCAAAAACAATTGCAAAATCCGCCTCGTTCCCGTTTGTGATAAATACTTTCTCTCCATTGAGTACCCAGCCATCCGCCACACGCTCAGCCCTCATCTGAATTCGACTTGCATCGGAACCTGCCAAACGCTCCGTTATTGCAAAACAGGACTGTCTCTCGCCCGCAATAACGGGAAGCAAATACTTGTTCTGTTGTGCCTTGCTGTTGCAAAGGTACAGAATATTGTCCGCTTCCCCCCCGAAGACAAACGGAATACATGTGCGTCCTAGCTCCATTTTCAGGAGTGCACTAGTGACCGTCCCAAGATTTGCTCCCCCATACTCTTCTGGTGTCTCAATACCCCATAGGCCCTGTGTTTTCGCCTTTTGTTGAAGCTCTCTAATCTGTCTAAGTTCGATTCCGGGTCTTCCCTCACGCTCGTTACGCAATAAATCAGGTTCCAACGGAATCAGTAGCTCGTCCACAAAATGGCGTGCGGCGGATTGAATCTGCTTCTGTTGCTCTGTCAATTCAAAATTCATGTCAACCTCCCGTATAAAATGTCATCATTTGGGGCCAGAACAGCTGATCCATGATCACTTGAAAATTTCATGTTTCACAATTCCCCTGACTGCATACTGATGGTACAAGTCGATTAACTGATCTTCCGAAGGATGCTTGTAATACAAAACATCAAATTTCTCGTTAATACATTGGCACAAGATATCCAGGTCCGATGATGGTGTCTTATCTATAACCAACACTTCTCTATGGGCAGCTTCTGCCGAAATGGTCTGGATCAGTTCTGGGCCCTCGGCATAGACAACAATGATGCTGACAGGTAATCGATCCCCCTCGTAACCCTGATATGCTCTTACAACCTTCTCAAAGCGAATATAACAATCCCACCATGATTTTCTAATCTCTGGGTCAAAAAATTCCTTTAAGATGTTTTGCGCCTGTACTTCAAACATCGGATGACATTCGAGGAAATAATCTAGATTCGTTTTCCAACCATCATAACGATTCTCATCAAACTCGGAAGGGTGAAAGATATGGAAGGTTAACGCTTTTTTGTTCAATACGAACGTTCCTCCAGCCTGTTGCAGACGATAGCCAAGCTCACTGTCTTCCAACCCCCATCCCTTGAACCCTTCGTCAAAGATACCCGATCGGATCAGTACTTCTCTTGTTACCGAGAAATTGCAGCTGAAAGACAGATGCCACGCTGTGCGGAATGCGCTTCCATTTTCCGAAAAACGTTCCATGAGCTGAAATCGTTCATCTGCTTCTGATGATGTAATAGCAGTATGCACCCATCCCGAATTTAACGACGTTATATCGATGCTCTCTTCACCCAAATATCTTCGAAACCCTATGACAAGTTTCCCCTCGGCTAGCTTGTGCACTCTCAAATGTTCATAGATAAAGTCCGGTCCGGCGAGTTGATCTCCATCAAGGAACACAATCACATCTCCATTCGAGATAGTAATCCCCTTGTTTCGTGCCGCTGCCCGACTTGATTGCTCCGTAGAAGGAATGTAATTATATCGTATAGGAAAATCATACGTAAGCCTGCCGATCATCTCGCCCGTGCCGTCTATAGACCCGTTATCGATAACTACAACTTCGTATTGATCGCCTTCACACAAACGCTGTCTCGATAAGGAAGACAAACAGGCCTGAATCACTTCTTTCTGATTATGCGATAGAATAATTACACTAGCTTTCATACGTATCTCCTCCCACATGCCGGACTACCTTTTTATTTGCGTTTGGCACCAATAATAGTACAAATCCCAGGAAGGCAAGTGCTGCCGAACAGGCAATCACTATTTTAAAACCAAAATAATTTCCGACTGCTCCGGCTAGTAATCCACCACCCATGGAACCAATGATGTTTGCATTGTTGTACAACGTTGTGGCCGTACCTGTCATTTTAGGAACCAAATCCTGAAAAAAAGTCATTCCAACTCCAAGTACAATCGCGATAAAAATGGCACTGAATATCTGGATAGCAATGATCTGCCATCCCGATTGGGTAAACCAAAATAGTGAAAAATAGGCGACTCCAAACAATCCCGCGCATTTCATAACTGTGATACTACCAAACCTTTTGGCCAGTATTCCCAAAATGATCATGGTGGGAACCTGCAAGGCTGCGTTAACTCCCGAGATCATGCCAACGTCCAACTTCCCGCCTTGCAACTCTTGCGTAACATATAAGGGAGTTACAATGCCCCCCATCGTATTAGCCAACTCAAATGCCATGAAAGCAAGTAATGAAAATACAATCTGCGGTGCCATCAGCAGGCGCTTGAAGCTACGTACTGAGTCAGATGATAATTCCGTTCCGCCACCCGGTTCCCGACTCTCGTCTGCTCGAATCATCAGTACAAATACGGCAACGAGCATGTACATCAACGAAACAACCAGAAACAGGCCTGTGTACGAGAACTGGTAGATTATAAAAGAAGCCATTACAGGACCAAGAATCCAGGCCAGAGACACCAGAGCTCGCAATACAGCCATAACAACGGTGACATCTTCACTCGCCTCCCTCTCGACTACTTCTCTCGCAAGAGCAAATAATTGCGGAAAGGCCGAGAATGACAAGGCCATGAAAGTACAGGAAACCAGCATTAACACAATGTAACTGTCCGTATTTGCATAGAATACATAGCCTACAGAAGCAGATACACATGATCCAACAATGATCCACTTGCGCACAGGCTTTTTATCGGACAATCGACTAAACAGCGTACTAATGATAATGCCGCTTAACGATCCACACGCCATAAAGATCCCTAATGATAAGGGGCTCATTCCAGCCCGTTCTACTCCGAATAATGGCATGAATGGTAGCGTTAATCCGTATCCCAAACCAATAAAAAAAATACATACGGATAATAAAAGTAAGGCCGGACTTCTCAGGACAACCAAAAGACTTTTCAATAGAACCTTGCCCCCTCTTTACAACAACCGACGAATGAGTTCAGCTGCACGCTCGGCACCTCCGTACTGCGAAGTACAGACGTTTTCCTTCAGCGCCATAGCCTTATCCATGTCTCCATTAGTCATCATCGCGTTAACGGTCTCAGCTAGAGCGGATCCCGTAACCTCATCTGGGGACATTACTCTGCCACCGCCAACGTCCTGTAACTGCTTGGCGTTAAACTCACGTTCTGCCCAGGTCGGAATGACCAACGACGGCGTGCCTGTTAAGATCGTCGTCATGCAACTTCCATGTCCGCCATGGTGAATCATGACATCGCTATGCTCGGCTGCCATAACTCCCGATACATATGAGGTGAAGTGTACATTAGGGGGAACTTCCACGCTGTCCCCTTCCAATGGATTAAAACCAGTAGCAATCAAAAGCTCCGTCGAAGTGTTACCGAGTGCTCTAACGGCTTCCCTGAAAATATGACCACCACTCTCCACACCCCATTCCACGAGACGACTTGTGTACACAAATACACGTGGCCTCCTGTCGTTGTCTGATTTCTTCAACCAGTTCGCAGGCATTCCTGTCTCATTTGTATCTCTCCATACCACGGGACCGATATATTCAATTGGAACGGGCAGCTTCCCGATCTGTACCGGATCAAAATCCGGTATGCTCGGAAGAAGGGCAAGATTACCCGCCAGAAATGTGAGAAGGTTGTCCGTTTTAGGCAGACCGTACTCAACCAACGCTCCGTTCAACACATTCGTGACATCTGGTATGTCTCCATATAATCCATAATTCGTTGTAAAAGGAAGACCACCTGGAAGTGTGCTGGACTGATTCATAGAAACGAGAGGAATGTCCAGCTTACAGGCAATGAACGCTGCGGGGACACTCGAATCGGAAATAACAAGGTCCGGTTTAAAACCGATGGTTACCCGCAGACGAGCTTCAAGCTCATTTCGCATGTAAACAGGGTCCGAGTACCCCATCATGGACAAAAAGTGATTCATATCCTTGAAGTTTGGGTGGAAAACCTGTCCCTTGGGAGCAGGAATAACTGGAATCGGAATATAGGTAAAACCCATCTGTTCCATCGCGCCCCCGGCATTTCCCCAGATTGTGAACGCCACCTCATGTCCCATCTCTCGTAACTTTAGTGCTATGGGAAGACAACGATTCACTCTCCCCATCCCGGCCATCATCCCAATAAAAATGCGTTTTTTCTTCAACAAAATTTCCTCCATCAATTCGTATATTTCGGAAATAGTTCTACACTTTCACGTAGGCTGACAACACTTGCTCAAAGAGTTCGCCTGCTTCCCAACCGTTCTCCCTACTGGATTGGGTGGCAACTATACGGTGCTCTGGAGGGGACCACACACCGATCTTTCCACCATTAACAGAGAATATCTGACCGGTAACCCTACGGCAACGCGGCAGACATAAGGAAAGTATCAATTCGGCCACATCTTCCGTTGAACCTACTTTCCAGTACTCGGGAAACGACTCACCTTTCATTTCAGCGGTCTGCTTCGCCCGTTCGATATAGGGCATTGTCATGTCAGTACGCGCTGCGGGAGAAACTGCATTCACATTAATGCCATAAGATTCAAGTTCCAGCGAAAGTGTCCACGTCATGCCTATCAATCCGGCTTTGGCAGCACTATAATTTAATTGTCCGATCATTCCGGTCAAGCCCGCCACGGAGATCATATTAATAATGCTGCCTTCCCTTCGTTCCCTCATGCCCGGCAGAGCGGACCGGATACAAGCAAAGGCTCCCTTAAGATGCGAATTCAATACAAGATCCCACTCGGTTTCACTCATTTTATGGGCCATCTTATCGTGAACAACTCCGGCGTTGTTCACCAGGATATCAATCTTGCCGAATTCGCGAAGACCCTCCGATATGATGCGTTCACCACCGGCCATGCTTGCGACGGATTCAACGACCCCAATAGCGGTCCCTCCCTGATTCCGAATCAACTGAACAACGTCCCATACCCCACCTTCTTGTACACCGTTGACAACTATCTTGGCTCCTTCTTGTGCCATACGTATTGCGGTTGCACGCCCAATTCCGCGGCTGGAACCCGTAATGACTGCTACCTGTCCCTCTAACAACAAAGGCTGTTTCCTCCTATTCGCACTTCTCCCACAATGATGCAAGCCCGATCCCGCCACCAATACCCAGTGTTGTGATTCCCCGAGCCCCCTTTATATGCCTCATCTCGTTGAATAGGCGTGTAACCAGGATGGCTCCCGATGCACCGAACGGGTGTCCAAGCGCCAGTGCCCCGCCCCCCACATTAACAATGTGAGTTGAAATATGCAGTTCTCTTAAAGAGGCCAGAACTTGTGAAGCGAACGCTTCATTGAATTCCACAAGATCAATGTCTTCCATTGCCAAGCGATTTCGGCTGAGCAACTTGGTAACGGCAGGAACCGGACCGATACCCAAGTAGTTCGGGTCAACGCCCACTGCCACACTGTCGATAAATTTCATTAGTGGTGTAAGTCCTAACGATAATGCTTTTCCCATTGACATGATTAAAACGATAGCGGCTCCATCATTCAATGGACATGCATTACCAGCCGTCACTGTACCATCCTGTTCGAAAACAGATGGCAATGCTGCAAGCATCGTAAGTGTTGTATTCGCCCGAGGACATTCGTCTGTATGAATGATTCTAAGTTGCTTACCCTCCGGGATAGACAATGGAACGATTTCGTTGTCGAAACGCCCGCTTTGTATTGAAGCAATCGCTTTCCTATGACTGGAAAGCGCATATTCGTCCTGGTCCATTCGAGTCACACCGTACTTCTTAGCAACGTTGTTAGCCGCCTTCCCCATATCCGGATCTCCGATCCATTCCGGAGAGAATCGTGTGCGAGTGATTACTTGAGGTACTACACTCCCGTACAGAGACAAGGGTTTCTCCAATCTCCAGGGTGCACGACTTGTGCTTTCGACACCACCAGCCAGATACACTTCCCCGGCACCTGATTGAATCAGCCTCGCTGCTAAATGAATGGCTTCAAGACCAGATCCGCATTGACGATCAATCGTCACGCCAGGGACCTCTACTGGGAGTTTGGCTTGTAACGCGGATAACCTGGCGATGTTACCTCCCCCGCCTACTGCATTCCCCAATAGAACATCATCAATGTCACCGGGAGGGATGGGAATTTCGCTTAAAATGGCCTGAATGACTTCTGCAGCCAGTATCTCCGGCGGTGTCTCCTTAAACATCCCCCCGTATTTGCCGATTGCAGTTCGCTTCGCGGAAAGAATAACAGGAATCAACATATTGTTCATATCTTTATTTTCAGTAACTCGTTCAGTTTTGTTCGCGAAATCTTTCCACTCGTTGTATAGGGGAAGGCATCCACCCGTATAATTTCCTTTGGACACTTGTAGGTAGCAAGCTCACGACGGCACAATGATACAATCTCATCATCACTAACCTCGCTACCCATTCTGAGCTTGATAAGTGCGCTCACCTTTTGGCCCCAGTATACATCGGGTACACCTACAACGATGACCTCCTCAATACCTTCCAATGTTAACAACAGCTTCTCGATTTCCTCCGGATATATATTAAGCCCTCCGCTAATAATCATGTTTTTCTTTCGACCAACCAGATATAAATAACCTTCGGAATCTCGTGTTGCAAGGTCTCCCACAGTTGCCCATTCACCATGTACAACTTGGCTGGTTTCTTCCTCGGAACCATAATATCCGGTAAAGATCATCGGGCTCTTCACAAACAATTGTCCTACTGCGCCTTCGGTTACTTCCGTACTATCCGCTTCACGAATGGATACCTGCACACCGGCAAACGGTTTACCGATTGAATCAGGCTTATACCGATTTCCTTCCGGATCAAGTACTGTGACAAAGCTTAGCTCGGAGGCACCATAAAATTCATACAAACCTGCATTTTCAAATACCTCTTTCACCTTCCGTTTTGATTCTGGTGACCATTTATCACCTGACGTAATGAGAGATCTGACAGATGGCAGCGCAATAACTGAATCAGAAGCCATGAACGCTTTGTAGAGTGCTTCAAACATCGTAGGTACAAGATAAAGATGTGTAACCGCATGTGTTGCTAACGTCTCCAATACGTATTCCGCTCGGAATTTGCTTGTTAGATGGAATGTCCCGCCAATATACAACGTTTGAATGCACGCATATAACGTAAGTGAATAGACCAAAGAACCCGGCGCCAATACATGGTCTCCTGCATCATGCACGAATGTTTCACGCGCATATGCAAAGCTCTCGATCCATGAACGCTGAGAACGGAGATAGCCTTTCGGTCGTCCGGTCGTCCCGGAGGTATATCCCATGTAGAACAGGCTATCTTCAGTTGAGGATCGCTGTGGTTCGGCTTCTTCCCTTCTGAGAGAATGAGGTTCACCTGTATCCACAGTAATCACCCTTGTTGACGATGGAATATGAGGTATTCTGGCTTTGAACTCCACATCTATGACAAGCACACGAGGTTCACATTCATTAATAACCTCCGTCAGATTTGCATCGCTCCACTTGGGATCAAATACAGCAGCACACATTCCAATTTTGGTGGCTGCAAGAAAGTATTCGATCATCACGGCACTATTGTTCATCAGCAGGCCGACAAGAGGAAGTTCATCGGCTTCGAAATCTTCCTCAGTAGCCAGAATTGTATTTGCTGCCAGCTTTATTCCATGGTATAGCTCGGCGTACGAAATCTGCCGGGCATCATCAAAGATGGCAGTTTTCTCAGGATTCTGGGAAGCATGCATGCGTATCGCATCAGCCAGTAACATCATTTCACCTTCCTTACTGTATTAACTAAGGGGGTAGCCGGGAGCACTATCTCACCTGTTTTAACCAGATACAACCCTTTGTCCGATACACGAATATGCGGCAAATGTGAAGCTGTCAGAAATAAAAGAGAATACAGAGGATCACCAAATCGGTAACCGTGGACACGCATTTTCTCATTGAAATGATCCACACTAGCGCCGATTGATGCCACGCTCTCCAAGCTCATAGCTCCACTGAGAGGAAGAGGAATGTACAGTTGCTCCCCATCCACGAAATATACTAATATTCCTTCCCCGCGAACTTCCAACTCCTGAGATGCTTCGCGCATGACAGACAGAGATCGCCCAAGTAAAAGTGTATCGTTCGAAGCGTTGTAAGTACTTGCTAATGCCTTGATCCCACACGCTAAACCTTTGATTCGGGTGTTAATCACCCAACTTCCGTTAACATCCAGTAATGTCATCCAGTTCTCATCCGTTTCCAATTCCGCTCGGGGATCAAAATGGTACGATTGGGTGATGACATCGTTCACCAATTCAATACCGATGTCGGTTCGAGTTTCCATCTGGTCCAGCCTCAGGTTACCGATCGTTCGACGAGACCGAAAAGTGGAGCGCAACCAAGTGTGTATCTCTGCTTCATCTGGCTCTACTACTCGCCTTTGATTTTGGACCACCCAATCACCTCGTTGCAGGACATGCAGTGGATCAGGTTCATTTATGGAGGTTAAGACGTTCAAACAAGCCAGTCTGCCTGGTGCAATCCCGCCTAAGTCTTCATCCAGACCGTAATATACTGCCGGATTTAAGGTAGCAAGACGATAGGCATCCGCTACAGATATTCCCGTCTCCATACAGATCTTGATCATGCTGGCACAGCTCGTCCTCTTCACATAGTTTGGTGACGGGCCATCGCTGGTAAGCATCATTCGGTTCATATTGAATCGGGAATCACCTTTCATCCCTTTAAGGAGGTGTGGCAAATCAGGACGAATAGATGAGTATCGAAGAGAGGCGTACAGCCCCGCTTTTAATCGTCTAAGTACATCTTCGGCATGGAGAGCTTCGTGGTCAGCTGTGATGCCCGCTGCAGCCATAGTACTTATTTTTTCATAAGATACGCCCGGCAAATGTCCTTCCGCCCTCATCCCATGATGAGCCTTCGTTAGATAAAGTTGCTCTACCAATACTTCGTCGTTCGCCAGCAGTTTGGGCCATTCGGTCAGCTCCCCGCTCTGTATCACAAGGTTATGTTGTAGCCACTTGTCCATAGTCATTGGATCAGCTCGATCAGGACGGTCAATGTTACACCACCATAGGAACATATGGTGACTTGTCTCCTCCAGCTTCTCAATGAATGACAAAGCTTCAGTTCCTAGAAACGTTAACAAAGACAGATTATCATTAATGGACAAGACCGTACCCTTCTGTAACAGAGCTTCTCCCCATGTATAAGGATTGTACATTTGGCATGGGTGTGCATGAGGTTCAATATATCCTGGAACAACAACATGATCTTTCTCCAATTCAATGACCTGGGTCTGGTCTGAAGTGGGTAGTTCCTTGGCTCCAACGTAGGCAATACGACTTCCGGACAGATAGATATTCGCTTGTTCAACTTCCCCTGTGTATACGTTCAAGTAAGATGCCTGTCTAAACCACATTGTCGCAGGCTGATCACCTTTAGATACTGATATGAGTTTGTGATATTCATGTAGATTTGTCGGGTAAATCCTCATAGCTTACCTCACTTTCGTAATGCCAACAAAAGTGCGAAACAAAAAATGGATATGATCAGCACTTGATAGTCGAGCTTTTTGAAAGCTAACGTTCTCAGTTGCGTTCGATTCATGCCTGGGCTATATCCGCGTGCCTCAACGGCCAGTGAAGCGCTTTCGGCTTTCTGGAAAGCTAACAGAAGGATAGGGACTACAATTGGGATAAAACTTTGCAGACGACGAACGATATTACCGGAATTAAAACGAACACCTCTTGCCCGCTGTGCCTTCATCACGTTGTCGGTTTCATTCAACAGGATTGGAATAAAGCGGATCGTCCACGAGATCATCAACGCAACTTCCTGTGTAGGAACACCCAACCGCTTGGCAGGCTTCAACAGATCTTCAATAGCCTGTGCGAGATCACCCAGCTTTGTCGTAAGTGTCAACAATGAAGCGATGACGAGAAGAAGAATGATGCGAATGGCTATATTACCTGCTTTAATGACACCCTCCTTGTAGATCGAAAACACTCCCGCTTCAAGCCATAGCTCCCCCCCTTGTGTCAGAAAAATGTGAAACACAGATGTGACAATGACTATTAGCCAAACAGGTTTCAATCCTCTAACAATATAGGAGGGTGGTATTTGTGATATAGTGACTACACACACCACAAACACCGCAGACAATACGTATGAAAGCCATGAGTTCAACAGCATGACAGACAACATGAACAGGAACGCGATGACGAGTTTAGCTCTTGGATCAAGCCGGTGAATGATGGAGTTTCTGTGGACATACTGACCAATGATAAAGGATTGAGATAAGGACATAACTACAATTCCTTCCTCTGAAAAAAATCAGCAATATATGACAAAATCCATTCTTTCTTTACCGACTCCAGCTGCAATTCAACGTTCAATTTTACATTTATGGCTTCCACGAGCTGGAGCGCTTTAGGCAGCTTTAATCCCATATCTTTCAACTCAACTTGATATTCAGTGAACAATTGGAGCGGAGTCGTATGTCTTTGCACTTGACCACGTTCAAATATAATCACTTCTTCGGCGTACTCGGCAACAGTCTCCATATCGTGCGTCACCATAATGATCGTACTCCCCTGTTCCTGCTGCCAGGAACAAAAGAGTTCCATCAGCTGCTCTTTTCCTTCCGAATCCAACCCTACCGTTGGCTCGTCGAGAATAAGTACCTCCGGGTTCATCGCTAACACACTTGCAATTGCCACTCTCCGCTTCTCTCCGCCACTTAATTCAAACGGTGATCTATTGCAGAAAGATTCGTCCAGACCTACCATGTGTAATGCATCCAAGCATGTACTACGTACTTTTTCGGCCGACCAGCCCAAGTTCTTGGGACCAAAAGAAATGTCTTTTATTACCGTATCCTCGAATAATTGATGCTCCGGGAATTGAAATACAATACCTACTTTATCGTAGAGAACGTGCGTTTTTTTTCGATCGGTTGTCATTCGAAAATCCCCTATATCAACTGTTCCATTTATAGGTTGCAGAAGCCCATTGAGCAGCTGTACAAAAGTTGACTTGCCTGATCCCGTTTTCCCCACAACAGCAATAATACGATTATCGCCCATGGTGAGTGTAATGTTGCTCAATACGTTGTTCTCCAGTGGTGTTCCAACATGATACGAGAAGTCTACTTCTTTTAGTGTAATTTGCATAAATCATCCACCAAATCTTCCAGAGTGAGTGCCGAAGAAGAGTGCAGCCCCTTCCGGTTCAATGTCTCTCTTGCCTCGACAACAAAAGGAGCCGTTATCCCGGGAAAACGCCAGTATTCCCCCTGAAACAAGGCCTCGGGCGATCCATCATAACAAATGTCACCCTGATCAAGTACAATAACCCTCGAAGATGCTGCAATCTCCTCTAAGTCATGCGTAATTGTTACAATCGTAATTCCTTGTTTATGCAACTCTCCCATCAGCAATGCAATCTGATCTTTGCCTTCCGGGTCGAGCATTGAGGTAGATTCATCAAAAACAATAACTTCTGGTCCCATAGCGAGAACTCCCGCAATAGCGATACGCTGTTTTTGCCCTCCAGATAACGAATATACATCAGAATTATAATAATCCAGCATCCCCACTTGCCTCAATGCCTCTGTTACATGACGCTCGATATCTTCAGTAGGGACACAAACGTTTTGCAGGCCGAAGGCGATATCTTCAAACACTGTAGATGCTACAATTTGATTCTCTGGATTTTGAAAGATCATTCCAATTCTCTGACGAATGATACTTAAATCATTTTCATTGGATGTCACATAATCATTAAAAGTTACTTGGCCTGTGGTTGGAAGGAGTAACCCGTTCATTAACCTAGCTATGGTGGATTTCCCTGCTCCATTCCTTCCAGCAAACGCCACATATTCACCAGAACCAATATGAAGGTTAATATCGTTTAACATTGTTGCTCGGTTTGCATAACCAAACGTTACATTGGAAAAATGAATCACTGTAGTACCTCCATCACTTGGGCGCGATTTACTTGTACAGAAGTGTTTAAGAATGTGCAGTCTCTGAATATCATAATGTTAGACCCCCGGAGTCTGCCTTTTCGTATCCTGGATCATTGTAGGACTTACCTTGAGGATTCTAACAGCAATAAGTGAAGCAAGCACTGCTTTGAGCAAGTCGCCTGGAATGAAAACAAGGTTGCCTATGATAGCCTGTGTAATTGGTACATCCGTTATAAAGGACAGGAATGGAATACCCACTGCATACACAACAAGGATTCCGCCCACGATGTTGCTCAGTAGAAAGTTCCAAAATTTAATGCCTGCAACGGATGTACGTTGAACTAACAACCCAATCACAAAAGCAGCAATCGGATAACTAAGAACATACCCGCCTGTAGGTCCAACCAGAACACCCAAGCCCCCTCTGCCACCGGACAACAATGGAGCTCCTAAACCGATCAGAACAACAAAGAGCAAGAGACTTCCCCCTCCCAATCGAGCACCAAGGATACTGCCTGCCAGCATCACGCCCAGCGTTTGGACTGTAATTGGCACAGGTATAAATGGTAGTGGAATCGGAGGTAACAGTCCAAGTACTGCAATAACAGCTGCCATAATCGCAGTAAACATCATATCTTTAATCTTCACAACAAGGCCCCCAATATGAATTAGTTATTAACTACGCATCCTTTATGTTGAGTTTTTCCAAGTCTTATGTACTACTGTATTAAGAGAACCTTCCCCTCGATACCCGATTCAGCCGCTGCAATAGCCTGTTGTACATTCGTTAGTTCATACGTCGCCCCAATGTTTGTCATGACAAGCCTCCCTGCTCTGACCAACTCCATTACCTCATGAAATACCTGTTCCCAGCGTTCTTGCGTACAGCGTTCCACCCAATGTTTTAACCAGAAAAGTTTCACATGAACTTGTGTTCCCCGGGTAACTTCATGCCATAACGGTGTGATCCCCGAAAGCAGTCCTACACTGATGACCGTTCCATTTGGCTTAAGGCAACTCACCAACTGTTCCCCATCTGTCCCTCCAATACAATCCACGGCTGCATCAGCACCGCACCCCTCTGTTAATTCCGTGATCCTAGCCTGGAGCAACTCTTTCGTTGTATTGATAACAGATACTGCTCCAAGACGATACAGTTCAGCAGTATGACGATCATCTCTCGTAAGCGCAATCAATTTAAATCCATAGATTTTTGAGATCTGTGCAAAGATTCGCCCGATTGCAGATCCCCCTGCATTCACAATCAGGGTATCACCACACGTAAGCTTAAGCACCTCTGTACAGATCAACCAAGCCGTAACCGGATTAATATAGAGCTGACTTGCTGAGTGATCATCGATATCATTCGGCACAATAATCGTATGTTGCTCCAAAGTCTTCACGACGTCCTGCCAAGTATTCTCACCTTTTAGTGGCAAGACACGGCGACCCAACATTTGATTGGAAACTCCCGGCCCTACTGCTTCTACCACCCCCACACCCTCAAACCCGGGAACAGCTGGTAATCGGGTACGATGCGGGTAAGCTCCTCGAACAGGAATAATATCGGAGGGATTAATAGGTCGAGCATACATCCTCACTGCTAATTCACCGGGGCCAGGGGGTATCACATCTTTTTCTTCCATACATAACACTTCACTTGGTTCGCCAAAACGATAATAACGGATTACCCTTGCTTTCATTAGTACATCTCCTAAAATAATTTTGCTAAAATTGCTCTAACTAAAATATTGAATATATTTCCAGAGTGTATAACAATAGTATCACTGGTAAATTATTTCATCAACGACTTATTATGATATAATCCAACTTTTTTTTCATTAAAATATGCGATAACTTCTGCTTAGAAAAAAAAGAGCCCCACAACCTTGAATTCCAAGGTCGTGAAGCTCTTTCATCATATCAATTAATGTGCAACAGCATTGTTAAGCATAATCCAGATCGAACCAATTACGATGGTCATCATAATCAGCAAACCGAAGATAAGAGCCATCACATTCCAGCGTGGTTTCTCTGTTTCACGGATATGCATGAAGAAGAAGAGTTGAACCACAAACTGAAGTGCTGCCGTGCCAAGAACAACAATGAGTGTTCCTGTTCTTTCCATCATATCATTGAGAACCACCACAAGTGGAATGATTGTCAGAACGACGGACAGAATGAAGCCGATGACATAAGACTTCAGTGAACCATGTTGCTCATGACCGTGGGAATCATGTGAGTTGTGCTCTGACATCTACATCACCCCCATGAGATAGACGATCGACAGGAGGAAAATCCATACGACGTCCAAGAAGTGCCAGTACAAGCTGATGACGTTAATTTTACCGCGAGTAACATCGGTAATACCACGTTTTTTCAGTTGTAACATAAGTCCAATCATCCAGATCAGACCGAGCGATACGTGAAGTCCGTGAGTTCCCACAAGGGTGAAGAATGCGCCAGAAGCAGCACTCGTTGTAAAGCTGAACCCTTCGTGAATCAACTCAATAAACTCATATACTTCCAGTGCGATAAAGCTTGCACCCAGAACGGCTGTAACTGCCAGCCAACTGATTAATTGTTTTACTTTGCCTTGATTCATCGCCAGTACGGCTAGTCCGCTCGTAAATGAACTTGTGAGCAAGATAAACGTTTCGGCAATAACACCAGGCATTTTGATCAATTCAGACAAAATCGGTCCGCCCGCCGTATTGTCACGCAACACAATGAAGGTTGCGAACAATACGGAGAACAGGATAACGTCGGAAATCAGGAAGAACCAGAAACCGAGAATTTTCATTTCCTGTGGATCATGATGTCCATGGTCGTGACCATGTGCATGATTCTCACCGTGCTTAGCGGCTGCTTGAGCCATCTATACCGACCCCCTTAACGACGCTTCGGTACGTTTAATTTCGTCAACCGGAATGTAATAATCCGTATCATATGAGAATGAACGGGCGATCATACAGATCCCTACGCCAGCGAGTCCGAGAATTGCCATCCACAACCATCCGAAGACAAAGCCGAAACCGGCGATGAACCAGAAGACAGACATGATGAACGGAATTCCAGAGTTCTTCGGCATATGAATCGGCTCAAGCGGTTGCTCTGGCGGATAGATGCCTTTGGCACGACGTTCTTTCTCTTCCCACCACTCATCAATATCATCTCCGCGCGGTGTAACGGCGAAGTTGTATTCAGGAGCTGGTGAAGGAATTGACCACTCCAGCGTACGGCCATCCCATGGATCGGCGGAAGCTTTGAGTGATTTGTATTTGCGAATACCGTCTGCGATTTGTGCAACTTGGAACAGGAATCCGACACCCATCAGGAATGCCCCGATTGTGGATACGAAGTTCAGTTCCCACCAGCCAGTATCCCAGCCGTATGTGCTCAGACGACGTGTCATACCCATTAGACCGACAGCGTACTGCGGCATGAAGCAGACATAGAAACCAATATTCCAAGTCCAGAATGCCCATTTGCCCAGTTTCTCTTCGAGTTGGAAACCGAACATTTTAGGCCACCAGTAGTACAGACCTGCGAAGTATCCGAAGACAACGCCACCGATCAATACTTGGTGGAAGTGGGCAATCAGGAAGTAACTGTTGTGGAACTGGAAGTCAGCAGGAGCAACGGATAACAGAACGCCTGTCATACCCCCGACAATAAAGCACGGGATAAAGGCAAGTGTCCACATCATCGGAGTCGCCATGCGAATCCTTCCTCGATACATGGTAAACAGCCAGTTGAATATCTTAACCCCTGTTGGAATAGCAATCAACATCGTAGTTACGGCGAAGAATGCATTCACGTCTGCTCCGGAACCCATCGTGAAGAAGTGATGCGCCCATGTGAAGAAGGACAGGAAGCTGATGATCAACATCGCGAATACCATCGATTTGTAGCCAAACAGTTTTTTCCGAGAGAAGGTACTTACAATCTCGGAGAAAACACCGAATGCCGGCAAGACGACAATGTATACCTCAGGGTGACCCCACATCCAGATCAAGTTGATATACATCATTGGGTTACCGCCCAGATCAAGTGTGAAGAAATGCGCCCCGGCAAACCTGTCGAGGAATAACAATGCAAGTGTCACGGTCAAGATCGGGAAAGCAAACAAGATAATGATACAAGTGGAGAATACCGACCATGTGAACATCGGCATTTTCATCCATCTCATGCCTGGCGCACGCATTTTAATGATGGTAACCAGGAAGTTGATACCGGTAGCCAAGGAACCGATACCCGATATCTGTATACCCCATATATAGAAGTTCTGTCCTACCCCCGGACTGTGTGACAGCTCCGATAGAGGCGGATAACTCAGCCATCCTGCATCCGGTGAACCACCGATAACGAATGACAGGTTAAACAGCATTGCTCCCAGGAAGAATAACCAGAAGCTCAGTGCATTCAGGAACGGGAATGCAACGTCCCTTGCTCCGATCTGTAATGGCACGATAACGTTAAATAGACCAAACATAAATGGCATCGCCATGAACAAGATCATGATCGTACCGTGAGTTGTAAAGACCTGATTATAATGCTCAGGATTCAGAAATTCATTGTTAGGCATAGCTAGCTGAAGGCGCATCATTAGCGCATCCACACCACCACGGAACAACATGATAATGGAAGCAATGATATACATGATACCGATCTTTTTGTGATCGACAGTCGTTAACCAGTTACGCCAGAGCCAGCCCCATTTTTTGAAATAAGTTAGCACCGCTACAATAGTAATCATGGTAATTCCGATAGCTACCATCGCACCATAAATGAGCGGATCACCGGTTACGAAAAACTCCGATGCAAACTCTTTAAGTCCCTCTAACATTGGGGGCCTCCTTTCGAATCTTTAGTTAGCACTCTCGTCCTCGTCTTGATTGGACGTATCAGTTGCATTTTGAATGGCTCCAGAAGCTTCTTTTGAAGTTCCATGCTTACTGTGAGCACTTTGACCATCTACTACATACTTGGTCACAATATTTTGGAACAATCCTTCTGGGAAGGCAGAATAATAAGCAACGTTGCTTGTGCCTGGCTCAGCCAGTGCTTTGTAACCTTCTGTAGTCAACGCCTGAGAACTCTGTTTCACTTCAGCTACCCAATTGTCAAAATCTTCGTCCGATGTAGCATTCACATCAAAACGCATTTCTCCAAAATGCTCACCTGTGAAGTTAGCGCCTGAACCCCAGTACTTGCCTTCATGATCTGCCTGCAGATACAAGGTCATCGCCATACCCGACATCGTATAAATCTGTCCTCCAAGTTGCGGAATCCAGAATGAGTTCATCGGTGAATCCGCAGTGAGTTCAAATTTCACGGGCCGGTCTGCCGGAATATTCAACGTATTAACCGTTGCAATTCCTTGTTCTGGATACATAAACAGCCATTTCCAGTCCAGTGAAGACACTTGGATGGTAATTGGTGCTTTCTCGTGAGCCAACGGCTTCGAAGGTTCCAAAACATACGTGTAACGAATCGTTACAATTGCAAGTATTCCAATAATAATAATTGGAATGGTCCACCATACAACCTCCGCTTTGGTGCTATGAGCCCAGTTAGGTTCATATGCTGCTTTGTTGTCCGGTTTCTCACGGTAACGCCATACGATTACGGCAGCCAAAATGAGTACTGGCACAATAATGACAGCACACAAAATTGTCGAGATGACAATCAAATCTCTCTGCGAAGCGCCAATTGGCCCCTTCGGATCCAGAACAACGTACTGTCCGCCTGCCAGCATTGGCCAGACAATCAATGCAATTGTAACCAACGTCAGGACAACCGGAATGATAATCCGGATTAGCGACCTAGGTTTCTTGTTCATTTTGATCCCCTCTCCTTAAATTCGCTCATACTGAAAAATCAGTATACTACTCTCTTCCTACTAAAGATATCAGAAATGAACAACTTTTTTGTTCTTGTTAACAAATTTGTCGATTTTACACCTTAAATGTGTGAATTTTTTCTCACAAATCGCTTGCATGCTTGATATTTGTACTTCGTAATCTTTACACATCAAGTCACAAAATAAAACCCTTTGCAGTCCCGTTGAACAGTGTCAACGAATCCGCAAAGGGCTTTATTGACTGGATTCCGGGAACTCATCCAGTCTTATTATGAACGAATTAACGCAGGATTATAATCAATCGGCGCCTTCGTCTTCCCGGCGTGTATGAACAAGGCCAATCGCTTTGGCAATAACGTAAATAAACACACTACCTACAAGGAATCCAATACCAACCATCAAGCCAAGATTACGATCATTAAATTCGTTCAGATTGATCAGACACATGATCACTCCCGTAATGAGTGCGACCCATGCCAGAACTGTCATCGTCAAGACGGCGCGCCGCATATTTTTGTCTTTGCGCTCCAATTGGCTAACCATTGCTGTCTTCGATGCCATAGTAAACACTTCCTTTTCCCTTTTTGTAAGTGCTTTCCTTATACCAATATACCACATCAGTATGATTTTTAGTCAACAAATGTTCAAATTTTCTTCGCAATTTGGACACTTTATTTCAAATTTATCCGTTGACAAAACATTATTCATTTCTTCCTTACTTCTTATAACCCAAAAAACGTCTCTTCATAACAGGAACCGCACTTGACCTTATGAAACCTTTATGAACTACTCCTTTCCAACGGTAAAAATACAAAAAAAAGACGGCACATTGGAATACTCCAATGTTACCGTCATTCTCAGCTTTAATAAGGGAACCATATATAATGAGGACCTGCTCTACCCTTAAAACCTGCCAACCAACTATTGAGGATTATGTTCGTTCCGTGTCTCCAACCAATTATTCTTGATGACGTTCTGATACCAGTAATAACTCTCCTTCGGTGTTCTCACGAGTGAACGATAGTCCATATGAACAAGACCAAAACGCATACGGTAGCCTTCTGCCCACTCAAAATTATCCATCAGTGACCATGCCATGTACCCTTTCAGGTTAATGCCGTCATTAATGATGCGGTGAATTTGAGCCAAATGCTGCTCATAATATGAAATCCGGCGATCATCGTTAATTTTTCCGTTCTCCAGATCATCATTGATGCAGGCACCATTCTCTGTGATATATACATCCACATTGCCGTACTTTTGCAAGTAATGCATAAATTCATACAAACCACGTGATTCCACAGGCCAGCCAATATCAGTTTTGGTGAGGCCCATATCAACTTCTTCCGATTGCAGAGCACCTGCCTCCGGATTGAAGCGATTGATCCCCATCGTGTAATAGTTAATGCCGAGCAGATCGATTGGTTGCGAGATGATCTCCATATCACCTTCCTGAATTGGTACGGTAGCACCCGCTTCTGCAAACCAATCCACCATAAACTGCGGATATGAACCTTTGTAGATTGGATCAAGGAACCAATCGGTATTAAGCGCAATTGATCGGTCACACGCAGCTTGGTCCTCAGGAGATTTGCTGTACGGCTCAGCCCAGCACACGTTCGGAGCAATACCAATCTGACCGGTTGTTCCCAAGCGACGGAAAGATTGAACGGCTTTACCATGAGCAACCAGCAATCCATGAGCAACATTGATTGAAGTTTGCAGGTCTTTGTTTCCTGGCGCATGAATCCCGAGAAGGTTCGACAGGAACGCGATGCACCATGGTTCGTTGAATGTAAGCCAGAAGTTGATTTTGCCAGAGAATTCTTTGAAGATCACTTCGGCATATTTCACAAAAGCATCCACAGTTCTGCGGTTGCCCCAGCCTCCGTCATCCTCCAGCGTTTGCGGAAGATCCCAGTGATACAGTGTGAGGAACGGTTCAATTCCAGCCTCGATCAATGCATCCACGAAGCGGTGGTAGAAGTCCAGACCTTCCCGATTGATCTCACCATCTCCGTCAGGAATAATACGCGGCCAGGCAATGGAGAACCGGTATGTATTAATCCCGAGTTTCTTCATCAGTTCGATGTCTTCCTCGTAACGGTGGTAGCTGTCACACGCGACATCCCCATTGTCTCCGTTATATACCTTGCCAGGTGTGCGCGCAAACGTATCCCAGATGGATGCCCCGCGTCCACCTTCCTGTGCCGCTCCTTCTATTTGATAGGAAGCTGTTGCTGTACCCCAGCGAAAATCTTGCGGAAATTTAAAAATGGTCATGGTTGGCTCCTCCGTCTCATGATGACACGCGGATCGTCTGTCCTGCGGTCATCGTTAAAATAATTACATAATCGCCCTGAGGCGTAAGCTCTGCCTTGGCTTGTTCGTTTCCTTCCACACGCAGCGGATAAGCACTGCGAAGGGTCAGCGACTCATTTCGATCTGCCTTAATAACCGCTGACGCAAGCTTGTTGTCCGTCCACGTTATTGCTACCGTATAACCACCTCTTGCACGAAGCCCTTCAACTCGACCTTGAGTCCAGAGTTCAGGCAGTGCCGGCAGTAAATGTAACTCGTTCAAGTGGCTCTGCAACAACATCTCGGCCATGCCAGCCGTGCCTCCAAAGTTACCATCGATCTGGAACGGCGGATGATCGTCAAACAAATTCGGATGTGTGGATCGGGCCAGCAACGTGCGCACAAACTGATGTGCCTGGCTGCCATCCAGTAATCGTGCATACAGATTGATCAACCATGCACAGCTCCATCCTGTATGCCCGCCACCTTGTGAGATACGACGTTCAAGCGATACCCTTGCAGCTTCCACAAGTTCTGGTGTGTGCACTCGATTGATCTGCTCTCCCGGATACAGTCCATACAGATGGGAGACGTGACGATGCCCTGGCTCGGATTCGGCAAAATCCTTAAACCACTCCAGCAATTGTCCTTCGCTTCCAATTCGGAATGGATAGAGTTTCTCCAGAGCCTCACTCCACTCGCTTGCCAACGACTCATCTATATTTAGTTGCTTCGAGGCCTCAATACAGCGGCTGAACAGTTCACGAATTAACGTCATATCCATCGTTGAAGCCATGGATATACTGCGTGACTCCCCAGCATCTGTGAGAAACTTGTTCTCTGGTGAAGTGGATGGAATCGTAACCAGATAACCATCGGGCCCTTCCACCAGCCAATCGAGACAGAACAGCGCCGCCTCTTTCATGATGGGATACGCACGTTCCTCAAGAAAACGCTGATCCCCGGTAAATTGGTAATGCTCCCATAGATGCGAGGTCAGCCACACACCACCCATCGGCCAGAAAGCCCAGCTTGCATCTCCACCTGTCGGTGTAGAGGTTCTCCAGATATCCACGTTATGATGGGCAGTCCATCCACGGGCTCCATACAGAATCCGCGCCGTTCTTCGTCCTGTATCACTGAGATCGGTCAGCATATCAAACAGTGGCTCATGACATTCACTGAGATTGCAGACTTCTGCTGGCCAGTAATTCATCTCCGTGTTGATGTTGATCGTGTAGTCACTGTGCCATGGCGGCTCTACCTGATGATTCCAGATTCCCTGCAGATTGGCAGGCTGGCTGCCCGGACGCGAACTAGCCATTAACAGATATCTTCCATATTGAAAATAAAGTGCCTCCAGTCCAGGGTCTTGTTGCCCTGCCTGATAAGCCTGCAGCCGCTCATCTGTAGGTAATTCGGCGTTAGCCCATACCCCTAAATCAATAGAGACTCTGTTAAACAACGCGCTGTGATCCTGAATATGTCGGTCACGAAGCGCTTCCGCGCCATGTGTGGTCGCTTTGGAGATCATCTCCTTACATTCCTCTTCCAATACAAGATGATCCTTCACAGGTAACACATCGTAACTCTCAAAGGAGGTAGCCGCTGCTAGATAAAACACAACCTGATCAGCACCCTGAATATGTAACTTGCCTTCCAGATTGGAGACCTTCATCTGATCGCCAGATGCCGTAAATGCTACATGGACAGCATAAGCCGTTCCCCGATCCTCTTCATAGAGAACGGATTCCGGGTGATCTCTGAAGTAATTGGACTCCACATGACTTGGGCACCGACTGAACATGGTTAGAGCATCTCCCGAAGTCTCAACGCGATAAGGATGGGGACTGTCTAGCGTAATACTTACACTCACAGCGCCCTTCTGATCAGCAGTTAATGTGCAGACCATTAGATCATCCGTAGCACTGGAATACACTTCACGTACGTATTGAGTTCCTTCCAATGAGTAGTTTGTGGTTGCAATACCTGATTCCAGATCAAGCTCCCGTTCAAATGCATCATATGAAAGATCATCCAGACCCTCATGGTGCAATAGAAAATGACCCATCGGCTGGTAGGCCTCTACATCACGACCAAGCATTTCACGGTTCAACAAATCCTCAGCTTCACCATACTGCCCAGACATGATCAACTCTCGCGTCTGTTTCAAATACCACTGACTGCTGTATTGAATCGTATCCCGTGGAAACCCTGACCATAATGTATCTTCATTGAGCTGAATTCGTTCATCTGCCGCGCCACCGTACACCATGCCTCCAAGACGGCCGTTTCCGATGGGCAATGCTTCTTCCCAGCGTTTTGCCGGTTGTTGATACCATAGACGATTGATTTTAGTTTGTTTATTGTGTTGGGACATGATTAGCTCCTGTTCCTGAATCAACTGTATATTCCTTATGTTATAAAACGTTTTCGGTAAGTGCTTACAATAATAAAATTATATGTGATTTCAAAATTTGCGTCAATGCAAATCATCACATCATTACACAAAAAAAAAGCCCCATATAGGGCCCTTTCCTTGTGTAACCATGGATCACAGACAATCCATATTATTTTACGTCTTTTCCTGTCCACAGAGAGACACGTTCCTTAACCCAAACCGTAAATTGTTTCTCCATTTCAACTGCACCCGCTTTGTCCAAATCAGCCAGTAAAGCATCATAGGTTGCATCAAAGTTGGCTGGTGTAGTCAGAACAGCTTCCGGAATCCGTTTACGGATGATATCCTGCGTTTTCTGGAAAGTTACTTCATAGTCTGTACCGGATGGTACGGACATGTTATACGCTGCGCCCCAATCCTTAACTGGCAGATCTTCTTCAGCCGGATAGAACTCTTTCCAAGTCGTGATACCGTAAGCTTTCAGCGTTTCTTTCTCTGCAGCCGTGTAACCAGCTACAATCTGCTCAGGGAAGTTGGTTGTGTAGTAGTTATCCGTAGAATCTTTTACACCATCACCGTATCTTGCGCTAAATATGTTATACATCCCAATTCCTGTTTCCTTGCTGAAATTGGAGTTGTCATTCGTTTTGCGGTCTTGAACGTCTTCTGGAATCACGCGTTTACCATCTTCTACGTTGTAATGTTCACCTTCGATACCCCAGTTTCTCAGAACTTGTCCTTCATCGGAAGCAAGCCAATCCATGAATTTGATGATACGCACTGGATCTTTGGCCGAAGTTGTAATCCCGATGCCATAACCGTCAAATCCGGCTGGTTGGAACGTGTGATCCACAATCTCATCGTTAAGTGATACAGAGAAGTGAGCGTATGTGGCATCATCCTTACCTGATGATTTAAGCGCGTTCTCCGCTTCTTGATAGTTCCACTCTTGGTCAATCAGACCGAGGACACGACCACTGGCAATTTTGGACTTGTATTGGTCATCCTTTTGAACAAAGGCATCTTTGTCCAGTAGGCCTTCATTGTACATTTTATTCAACCAGCGGAAATATTCTCTTTCCTCTGGACGTTTGTAGTGCAATTTTGCTTCATACGTTTCAGGGTCAATGTAATATTCACCATCATCCGGTGCACCTGTTGCTTGGAAAGCCGGGTTCGTTACCGTGATCATGATTTTCCAATCATCTGCATTCAATGTTAATGGAATGGTTGGTTGACCATCAATGGTTGGATGTTTTTCATAATAGGCTCTGAGTACATTCTCGTAATCCTCAAGTGTCTTCACTTCAGGGTATCCAAGCTCTTTCAATACTCTTTGCTGAATTTCAAATCCACCTGTAGCGTCAAACGTAACATTATCAACACCCATATTGGTTGGAATGGTATAGATCGCTTGATCTTCCAAACTGTATTTCAAACGGTTCATCTGTTCCCCATAGATTTTTTTCAGATTGGGAGCATGCTCCTCAATCAGATCCGTGAGATCCAGCATCGCGCCTGCATCCACAAGCTTAGATAAGTTACCTTTAGGGTAAATCATATCAGGAAAGTCACCACTGGCAGCCATTAGTGCAATCTTCTGGTTACCACCATCGTTTACATCATACTCTGCTTCAAGAGTAACGCCAGTTTGCTCCGTAATCTTTTTACCAACAGCATCTTGCATCTTGTTCCAGGTTGGACTAGCATCCGCCCCGAAGAATGTAACTGTGATCGGTTCGGTTCCGCTGGATTCCGAAGTCTCTTTGGTTCCCGAATTCCCGCAACCTGCTGTAACCAACATTGCACTTGCGAGCATCAACATTGCAAACGTCTTGGGTGTATTGCCTTTCATTTTGCCTCTCATTGTCTAGTTCCCCCTATTATTTATGAAGGTTTTATCTGTATAACAGGCTTTATGCCTGAGGATACCACTTTTTTTGAATACGCTTTCGATATCGTTCATTCCGACGTGTTTACTGGAGCTTACGTTTCGATTCTGCAAAAAGAAAGATTCTTCTTCTAACAAACGTAAAACGTTTTCGTAAATAGAATAAACCGCTTACTGAAAGTGCTTACATGATAGATTATAGGCTATCCATCTCCTCACGTCAACAATAAAAAAAGCCCTCTCTCAAGGGCTTTTTTTGCTATGAAAATCAATAGCTTTCATGCTTGGTTTTCAAGCTTATTTCACATCTTTTCCAGTCCAGAGAGCTACACGTTCTTTGATCCAAACCGTGTATTGTTTCTCCATCTCCACTGCACCCGCTTTATCGAGTTCAGCCAGAAGACTATCATATACGCTGTCGAAGTTCTCAGGTTTGGCAAGGATCGCTTCTGGAATACGTTTACGTACGATATCCTGTGTTTTCTGGAACGTTACGTTGTAATCCGTGTCAGATGGTACAGGCATGTTGTATGCTGCACCCCAATCTTTCAGCTTCAGATCATCGTCTGAAGGATAGAAATCTTTCCATGTTGTAATACCATAGGCTTTCAACGTTTCCTTCTCAGCGGCAGTGTAACCAGCTTGAATCTGTTCAGGGAAGTTCGTTGTATAGTAGTTATCCGTGGCATCTTTCACACCATCACCGTATCTGGCGCTAAATATGTTATACATGCCTACGCCTGATTCTTTGGTAAAAGCAGAGTTATCATTGGTTTTGCGATCCTGTACGTCAGCCGGAATGATGCGTTTCCCATTCTCGACTTGGTAATGTTGGCCTTCAACGCCCCAGTTTCTCAGGACCTGACCTTCATCGGAAGCAAGCCAATCCATGAATTTGATAATACGTACCGGATCTTTGGCCGAAGTTGTGATTCCGATACCATAACCGTCAAATCCTGTCGGTTGGAACGTATGATCCACAATATCCTTGTTCAGGGATACGGAGAAGTGGGCATATGTTTTGTCTCCACCGTTAGATGATTTCAAAGCATTCTCCGCCTCACCATAGTTCCACTCTTGGTCAATTAGACCAAGTACACGGCCACTGGCAATTTTGGATTTGTATTGGTCATCCTTTTGAACAAATGTATCTTTATCAAGCAGACCCTCATTGTACATTTTGTTCAACCAACGGAAATATTCTTTTTCTTCAGGACGTTTGTAGTGTAGAACGGCTTCATACGTCTCAGGGTTGATATAATACTCACCGTCATCCGGTCCACCCGTAGCTTGGAATGCAGGGTTCGTTACCGTAATCATAATTTTCCAGTCATCTGCATTCAATGTTAACGGAATCGTCGGTTGACCATCAATCGTTGGATGTTTTTCATAATACGTTCTCAATACGTTCTCGTAGTCCTCAAGCGTTTTTACTTCAGGGTAGCCAAGCTCTTTCAATACTCTTTGTTGAATTTCGAATCCGCCCCTAGCGTCAAACTCAACGTTATCTACACCCATATTCGTCGGGATCGTGTAAATGGCTTGATCTTCCAGACTGTATTTCAGACGGTTCATCTGATCACCATAGATTTTTTTCAAGTTGGGAGCATGCTCCTCAATTAGATCGGTCAGGTCCAGCATCGCGCCTGCATCCACAAGCTTAGACAAATTGCCTTTAGGATAGATAATATCAGGGTAATCACCACTGGCAGCCATCAAAGGAATCTTTTGGTCACCACCATTATTCACATCATACTCAGCTTCAATTGTAACTCCCGTTGCCTTAGTAATTTCTTGACCGACAGCATCCTTCATGTTATTCCAGTTCGGACTCGCGTCTGCACCAAAGAATGTAAAGGTCACTGGACTGGTTGTATCTCCGGAATCAACCGGTTTCTCTGAAGCGTTAGTTCCTCCTCCACTGCCGCTGCATCCTGCTGTAATTGCAAGAGCACTGGCTAACAGAAGCATTGCGAATGTTTTTGGTGTTTTGCCCTTCATGTGTAATCCCCCTTATGGATATTAATGAAGCTGTATATTTGTATAACAGGCTGACCTGCACATACCGTGACCAGATGAAACAAATGTAATTTTCTTGTTTTTATAACATTAGAAGCGTTTTCTGAAAAATAAACAAATGTTCTTCTCTTGCTTTACTTCCTCTTCATTCTGCAAATGTTTACTTTGAGATTCAGGTGTATGGCACGTGTTGTACAAGTGAATGTAAGTGCTTTCATACTTGAATAATAATCGCTCCTATATCCCTTGTCAATAGTGAATTTATAAAATTGAAAACGTTTTTTAGAAAACGTTTTAGATAAAAAAATAACCCAGAATATCTGGGTTATTTTTCGTTTTAGATCTGAATTGCTAATCGTTTATTTAGCTTCTTCACCGCTCCACAATTGAACACGGTTTTGAACGAGTTCTGTGTATTGTTTCTCCATATCCTCTGCGCCTGCTTGGTTCACTTCTGTAATCATGCCGTCATAGATCGCATCGAACTGTTCAGGAGTACTCAGAATGGCTTCCGGGATACGCTTCCGGATGATATCCTGTGTTTTCTTGAAGATGACGTTGTAGTTGGAGTCACCTGGTGTTGGCAGATTGTATGCTGCTCCCCATGGTTTGATTGGGAACTCGTCTTCACTCGGGAACAGATCTTTCCACGTCGTAGCACCGTAAGCTTTGAGTGTTTCTTTCTCTGCATCGGAATATGCTGCCACGATCTGTTCAGGGAAATTCGTAGTGTAGTAGTTATCCGTTGAATCCTTCACACCGTCTCCATAGTGACCAGACATATTGGTGTACAGACCAATACCCGTTTCTTTCTGGAATACGGCTGCATTATTGGTTTTCTGATCCAGAATGTCGGCAGGAATGACACGTTTGCCGTCCTGCACTTCATACTGTTTGCCCTCAATCCCCCAGTTCATCAGCACTTGCCCTTCTTCAGAAGCCAGGTAATCGAAGAATTTGATCGTACGAACCGGGTCAGGATTCGATGTTGTAATCCCTACACCCCAACCGGATACAAAACCAGGGTCTTGGTAGGCATGATCCTTGATATCCTCGGACAGGGTTACTGGAAAGTGTGAATACGTTGCTTCAGTCTTACCAGCGGATTTCAATGCATTTTCTGCATCGGAGTAACCCCAATCCTGGTCAATGACACCAAGAACACGTCCACTTGCAATTTTGGATTTGTATTGGTCTGTTTTCTGGATAAAGCTGTCCTGGTCCAGTAATCCAGAGTTGTACATATGGTTCAACCAGCGGAAGTATTCTTTTTCCTCTGGACGTTTGTAATGCAGACTTGCTTCATACGTCTCTGGATCGATGTAGTATTCACCATCATCCGGTGCACCTGTTGCCTGGAAGGCCGGGTTCGTTACGGTAATCATGATTCTCCAATCATCCGCGTCCAGTGTTAACGGGATCGTTGGCTGACCATCAATCGTTGGGTGTTTCTCTTTGTACGCCTTCAGTACATTCTCGTAATCCTCAAGTGTGCGCACTTCCGGGTATCCGAGTTCTTTCAGTACACGATGCTGAACGCCAAATCCACCACCTGCATCAAAGTACTTCTGGTCTACCGCATAATACGTTGGCAGCACATAAATAGCCTGATCTTCATTACTGTACTTCAACCGGTCCATGTAATTACCATACAGCTTCTTCAGATTGGGAGCATATTGGTCGATCAGATCTGTCAGATCGAGCATTGCTCCGGCATCCACCAGTTTGCTGAGTTCTCCTTTGGGGGAGACAATATCCGGATAGTCTCCGCTCGCCGCCATTAAGGATATTTTATCTTGACCACCACTAACGGCAAATTCACCGTTAAGGGTTATCCCTGTTTTTTCCGTAAGGACTTTACCTACTTCATCCTTCATGCCATTCCAGTTCGGACTGGGGTCAACGCTGAAGAAATCAAAAGTAAGTGGAGTTGTCTCTGCGCTTGTATCCTTGAACGACGTATCACTGCCGCTTCCTCCACCGCAACCTGCGAGTAAAGACATTGCAAGCACTGGTGCCAGTGCAATCTTCATTTTGGAACTTGCCATAATGGTAATCCTCCCTGTTTCATATGTCTGTCTTATCCGGGACTTTTTTGTCCCTGTCTATAGCTTCATGAATACCACACCGCAGCCCTATACGGTGAAGCGCAGACCACATGGCTGCGCTTCGGATATCCTGATGCTTCATTTGTAGATGTACGGCCGCTCTATGTGGCAGCCTGTACCCACTTGTTTAACCTTTTACTGCGCCCAGTGTCATACCACCAACAAAGTACTTCTGAAGGAACGGATATACAATGAGAATTGGAACCGTTACAACGATCGTAATCGCCATTTTGATCGATTCCGGTGAAATCTGTGTCATTTGCTGCGCCATATCATTGGCATTTCGTCCAGCACCTGAGCCCTGCTGTGTACTTTGCAATACTTTCATCAGCTCATATTGGAGCGTGGTCAAATGTGCCTTTGAACCATTATACAGGTACGTATCGAACCACGCATTCCATTGACCTACAGCCAGGAACAATGCGATGGTAGCAAGCACTGGTTTACACAGTGGCAAGATGATTCTGTAATAGATTGTAAAGTCATTCGCTCCGTCCAGCTTCGCGGATTCCTGCAATGAGTATGGCAGGCCATCAATGAATGAACGGATAATGAACACGTTAAATGCACTGATCATGCCAGGCAATACATATACCCAGAATGTACCGATCAGGTTCAAGTCACGCATCAGAATGTACACCGGAATCAGACCACCGGAGAAATACATCGTGAGCGCGAGCGTTGTGGAAACAAATTTTCTAAGTCCAAAATCAGGTCTGCTCAGTGTAAAGGCGATCATGGATGAACTGATCAATCCGAGCACGGTACCTACAAGTGTACGCAGAATGGAGATCTGCAAACCTTGTAACAATCCATCATATTGGAAAATCGTTTTGTAGTTCTGTAATGTGAATTCGCGAGGCCACAAGTAAATTCCGCCACGTACTGTATCTGTCGAGTTATTGAGTGAGATGGCTAGTACGTTAAGGAATGGATAAAGTGTTACAACCAGCACCATGGTCATCGCGAGGATGTTGAATATATCGAACAGTTTATCGCCCCGAGTAGCATTGAATGCTTTGTTCGCCATAATGTCGTCCCCTCCCTACATGATGCTTTCTTTTGTGAATTTTTTGAACAAGCCGTTCGCAGTAAACAGAAGGATGATACTGACAACGGAGTTGAATATACCTATGGCTGTACCATATGAGAATCGTCCCATATTCAAACCATAATTGAGCGCATATAGATCAAGTACTTCCGAGTAGTCTGTGACCAGACTGTTGCCAAGCAAGAACTGCTTCTCGAAACCGATACTGATCAGATGTCCAATTGACATGATGAAAAGTACAGAAATCGTGGTCCGTATGCCAGGCAGCGTAATATGCCACATCTGTCTCCAGCGGTTGGCTCCATCTACACGGGAAGCTTCATACAACTCATTGTCGATACCTGTAATCGCCGCCAGATAGATGATGGCATTCCAACCGGTTTCCTTCCACATATCTGAAGCGGTTACAATGTACCAGAACAAGTTCCCCTTGGCCATGAATTGGATCGGCTGATCGATAATGTTCAGTCCTACCAATAGATCATTGATAATCCCTCCATCGGTGGAGAGCATCTTCGTAATGATCCCGGCTACAACAACCCAGGATACAAAGTGAGGCAGATATGATACCGTTTGCACGGCACGTTTGAAGAACATGCCTCTCATTTCATTCAGGAGAATAGCGAAGAATATCGGTACGATAAAACCGACAACCAGTCCCATCAAGCTCATTGCAAGCGTATTTCGAAGTACCAGATAGAATCGATCATCACTGAACAGTTCTACAAAGTGTTTAAAACCAACCCACTCTTGATCACCAAACGATCTGGCAGGTTTATAATTTTGGAAAGCCATCGTCCATCCCCATAGTGGCAGATAGTTAAATACGAAAACCCAAGCTACGAATGGCAATGACATGAGATAGAGATATTTCTGCTGTTTCATTCTGTCCCAAATTCCGTTCCGCCGATTCTTTAAAGGCGGTTTGGGGTCACTGCTTCTGTTCGCGGAAGCGGATTTTTTTGTTAGCGTTTCCATCTCCGTTCCCCCTCCTCTGTTTTATAAAATAATCATACTCGATAGAGCGTTTTCAAAATACCATCTGGATTTTAGAGAAAATCATATAAAAATTAGATATAGACATATATAATCAGACATTAATTCGTTAAAATCAGTGATAAATTATACTTTTAAATGATATAAAAGTAATATTAAGGTAAAATACTTTTGAAAGTGGTAATTATCGAAAACGTTTTATAGTAATCGTTTACTTCAATTACATGGCATACAAAAAGGACCCTTTCGGGTCCCTTTGATTACAATGTAAACTGAATGGTTTGCAGTTTAACGATGCCGAGTAATTGCGCTACGGATATGGAGGTTGCTGGACGGAATTGATCTCCATTCAGATACGCAAGCATCTCCTGAAATAAGTAGGCGGCTTCCGAACGCTTCATTACAGCCAGATTGGCAAACGGAAGTGAGGAGATCAAAATCTTGCCCTTCCCTACTTTTGCCTCAAAGGCATAAGCAAGTCGTTTGGCCCGATGGAAATGGTCCACCACTTCGATCAGCGGCTCCACCCCGGGCAACGTATCCAAACATATCGCTGGTGTACCGTTCACCAAGTGATACCAATGCCAGTCCGAAGCCCCATCATGCGGGAAGGAGCCTAGTAGTGCTAGCTGTTCTCTCAAATACATGCCCATCGTTGCACCAGGCTGTGTAGCAAACATCAGGTAATTCCAGAATACAGGCAGATACTTGGTCTCCACTGAATCATATAACCCTTCTGCGGTTGGCTGCAGCCAAACACTCCCCCCGTTGACCACATAATCAACGACATTGGGTGTTAACGACTGAACGATAACCAAGTCAATCTCCCGATTTTTCAACAACTGGAATCCATCGATGCGATCTACGCAATCATCATGCGCTTCACCCAATAATGGCTTCAACTCTGCCACGGTATTCCAGAACCGATTTGAACTAGGATGAGACTGATAAAAAGGAAACGACCAGCCATGCCATACATTCGCTACAGTTCTTTCCGAATCGCCTGATATCAGCTCCGCTTCAATCCGAAAAGATGCTGCCCCTTCATGAGGAGCGGTAGCGACGATGCTTCCCAGTGACATGACAGACCCACATTGGATATCTCCGGTCTTCCATGCCCCTTCAGTAAGCATCACATCATCGCTTATTAACCTCCACTGAATGACCGCGTCCTCAAGCGGCTCCTTACCGTAGTGAGAGATGCGTACATCGACATGAATGGGTTCTCCGGCGTAAAATGTACGCTCCTTGCAGCTTAACAACAGCACCACATCTGCGTTGAAACACATGAATTCTTCTGGTGTTGTAATGCCTTTGTCATCCCAAAATACATCCAGAATGCCCGTCGTAGCATGTCCCTGCCCTGGAAAATCACGAATGTCCAGAAGCTGTACGCCCGCAGCGTCGGGTGTTCGCCGAATTCGCTCCATAGCTTCTTTTAAGGAACGTACCAGATGGGTACCACTGACCTGTTGAAAATGCTCCAGGTCCCCCATCATACCTTTGTTTGTCAACGATTCTTCGATCGGTCGTAACCAGCTAGGACGCAATACGCCAGTATACTTCGCTCGCTCTTGGGGCCGCACATACATGGTGTACTGTGCATGTTCGTGCCCAATGACGGGATGCTCCGCGAGCCGAGTGACTGCATGATAGTCCAGCGTGGTATCCGGCACAGCAGAATATGCGGATTCCAACGGGGGATGCCAGTTCAACGACTGAATATAATAATCACCTTCCCGCCCTTGCGTCGGAAGCTGTCCAAAACCTGTATTGTCCGTATATAACCGGGTCGGGTCCATATCCTTTGCCCTTGAGACCAATGCATTGAGTTCAGGGTGGCCATTCGGACCAATGAGTTCATTCCCCATGGAGAACATGACGAATGAAGGATGTCTATGCAGCGACTGAAGCAACCCGTCCAGTTCTTGTGTCAGATAGGACAATACTTCAGCTGGCGCAGACTGATCCGATTGCTCAAAGAAACGAGACCAATGGGGAAGTTCTGCCTGCACCAGCATGCCTGCTTCATCAGCAGCATCCCAGAAAGGCTCCGGCGCGCTCCACCCATGCAGTCGGACATGATTGAAGCCATACGATCTGGCGATTCGAAATTGCTGAAGATAATGCTCCTTGTCCCAGACGGGATAACCCGTCAGTGGAAAGATACAGCAATCGACGTATCCACGCAAATATACTGGTGTCCCATTCAACTCAAGCTGCTTCCCGTTTGTTGCAAAGGAGCGTACACCAAATGATTGCTCCAGCCGATCCAGTTCCTGTTCACCGTCATAGAGACGGATCACCGCCTTGTATAATTCAGGGGATTCATCCGACCATCTTGCGATAGACTTCTCTGTTCCAAGTTCCAATCGCCACTGATCTATTACAGCGTTGCTTTCAGTTACACCTGCTGAGCTTATCTCCACATGTGATGGATCACTCAGATTCACATTACAACTATATCGATCAAGCCATGTGCCATCCGGATGCTGGATATCCACATGTAATTGCATCGATCTAGCAGAATCATCTGCGGGAGCGCTTACAGTACAATCAACCAGAATGGTTCCGTTCTCAGCATCTGGTTGAATACGTAACGTCTGTAGTCGGCATGGGGGCAGACTGTCCAGATAAACACCACCCGTGATTCCACCCCAGGCTGTGGCCGTATGCAATGAATGAATATGGCTACCCGCCAGCGGAAGTTTCATCGTATTATCCACGCGAATCTCTATCCGATTCACTTCCCCCTGCTTCACCAGAGAGGTAACATCCCACTTCTGTAGACTCACCAGACTATCCTGCTGCCCTGCATATTGTCCATTGATCCAGAGATGCGTTGTCCAGCGGACCCCTTCCAACCTGAATACATACTGGCAGCCAGAATCATCTGATGGAACATGAATATCCTGAGCATACCAGGCTGAGCCTTCATACTCACGTACCTTGGTCCAAGTATCGATTCGTTCGTATTCAGGCTCATCTCCGTACCCTTGCTCTTCCCATGAACCGGGAATTTGAATGGTCTCCCATGATGTATTTTCACACTGTGATGGCGGTAATATCTCTTGTTCAACGAGTATATCGGACTCCAGATCCAAACAAAACTGCCATGTTCCATTTAAGTTCAATGTATGACGCACAGCGCCTATATCAGACAAATTCATATCGTATAGCCATCCCTTCATCTGGATACTTGTAAATCCAGTCTAAAATGTGAAGCATTCGGTGACCATTGCTTATCATGGGAAGTGCATGGACAATATGATGAATCTGGAAACTTCTCAGGAATACCGAAAACGTTTTACACAATAGGTAGGGGCAAAGCCCAGCACTCCGTACTTATTCCTCGTTTATATCCGTAGCCGTTCCTTTAATTGATGATTGGGTTCTGGCCTGTTTGTAAGCGGATGGGGATTCCCCTACATATTTCTTGAACTTACCGTGGAAGTAGTCCACATTAGCATATCCCACTCTCGCCGCGACCTGATGGACCTTCAGTCCTTCGTCCAGCAATTCCTTGGCCTTTTCCATACGAACCTTGTCCAGAAATGCATTGAAATATTCTCCAGTATGATTCTTGAACAACTTACCCAAGTAACTGCTGTTATAGTTAAACACTTCTGCCAGCACTTCGAGTTTGAGATTTTCGCCAGGGTTACGCTGGATAAATTCAATCATCTGTTTCAATACAGTATCCTTGCTTCCCCCACCCATACGTTGAATAAGTCGATTAAAATGTTCCGCTGCTATAACTTTGAGATCAGACATCGTAAATTGATGATAGACTTCATTAATCAGAACCGAATGTTCCTGCATAATGGAGTGCATATGTTGATTCGTCGCTGCAAGTTTGTTGAACGCCAGGGAAAATACCTGTGAGAACGCCGTCTTAATCGCTTGCTCTGTTCGGTGATATGGAACCAAGCGCTCTTCCATCTCACCCAGTACCCGCATGACTGACTCACTACTGCGGATGTCTAACGCATAATACAGCTTGTCCGCGAGTTCGTCCTCAACTGGCTCATGTGTTCCGTCCACAGCTTCAACTCCTGGCTTAACAACCTCTTCGCCTTCGCTACCTTCAGTCCACAGCATGATACGTTTCTCCGTGAACAAAAAGCGTTCACCGAGTATACGATTCGCCTGCGTGTATGACCGGGCAATTTCAGAAGTGGAATGTACGGGTTCACCTGCAGCACCATACATATGAACCTCCCATTCTCCAAGAAGTCCTTCCAGCTCATCATACAGATTTCTTGCAGATGACTCGGATGTGATTATTTCCTTACTTAACAGCCCCAGACCAGAATGGAACGAGAATACAATGCCTCGGTCTTTATGGTCAAATGCTTCAATCAGTTTGCGTTTCATAACACTTCCCCGTTGCAGGTCGGGGGTTACATGCATCTCAAGCAGCACAATCTGATAGTGAGGCCAGTGCAGCCCCAGGCTATCTTCTTCCGTGCTACCCGCACCCTCCAGACTGTCAAAGAGCAAAGCCTCGATCTGATGCTCCCTAAAGACGGTATCTTCACCAGCATGACGTGCCATTGTCTCCCGTTCACGGGTCAGGATTGTAGCAATACGCTCCAGTTCACCAATAATCTCTTCTTCATCCACCGGTTTGAGCAGATAACCATCCACACCAAAACTGATGGCTTTTTTGGCATAATCAAAATCTGCGTAACCACTTAATATCAAAAAGTGCGAATCCGGATGATTCCGGCGCACTTCTTCAATCACATCCAGCCCGGTCATACCGGGCATGCGAATATCAATAATCGTCAGATCAGGCTCCAATTCCTCAAACCGGGAGATGGCCTCACGCCCGCTGGCAGCTGTAGCGATAACCTGGAATCCGTATTTTTCCCACTCGATAATGGTTGTCAGTCCCTCACGTATGCTCGGTTCGTCATCCACCAAAAACACTTTATACATGTTGGTCCCCTCCTGCTGGCAAAGTGAAAGAAACCTCTGTTCCTTCCCCATATACACTCGTAATCTGTAACCCATATGGCTCCCCGTACGTCAAGGTTAAGCGTTGATGTACATTACGCATGCCGATCCGACTCTTCTCCTGTTCCTCCGGTCCACAGATAAACTGCATCACCTCAGCCAGTCGTTCTGGCGTTATGCCTGCACCATTGTCATCCACACGGATCTGCAAAATGTTCTCTACTAAACGAATACTTATATGAACACGGACTGTGCCCTCTTTGTTCTCCAGACCATGGACAATCGCATTCTCAACCAAAGGTTGAATAATTAGAGGCGGAATGTACATCTTCTCCACCTCAGGATCGATATGGATCTGGAATGCAAGGCGGTCGCCGTAACGAAATTTCTGAATTTCCAAATAGGAACGTACCATTTCAAGTTCAGCCCGGAAGGTTGTTTTTCCACTGCCAATCTCCAGACTCTTGCGCATTAGCTTGCCCAACAGCCTGACGATGTTGGCAATCTCTGCTTCTCCCTTGATATGCGCTTTCATCCGAATGGACTCCAGTGCATTAAACAAGAAATGAGGATTGATCTGGCTCGCCATCATTTTCAATTTAATCTCTTTTTGGGCGATTTCCAATTGATTGTTCTGTTCGGTCGCTTCTACCACCTGCGTCATGAGTTCATTGATACTTTTCACCATATAGTTGAACTGTCGTGACAGTTGCCCAATCTCATCGTTTCCATCAATCCGTGAAGTCACGTTCAGGTCTCCTAATGCCAGCTTGTTGAGGTGTTTACTCAGCCGGAGCAATCGATTCGAAGTGAGGAACGAGATGATATATACGAATAGTAGGGCGATCACCAGCACAAGGATAATGAAAATCATGCCGATCAAGCTGACGGTGTTAGCGTCTTTGACGATATTTTTGGTGGCAAAAACCGAAATCACCTTCAGGCTGTTCATACTCGATCCAGGGCCCAACTCATCAATAACAATATTAGATGGTTCCCCTCGGAAATCCCCCTCTATGGTGCCTTTCGCCTGATTCTGCAGATCAACGCCAAAATCAAGCTCATCCAGCGTTTTACCCACCAGCTCGGTATTCTTGGCCGCAACCACATACCCCTGCTCGTCCGTAATCATCGTCTCAAACTGTTCCTGACGCAACAATCCATTCAGCTCATCCTGATTGATCACAATCATCAACACGCCCTCGGTCCGATACTCGGCAAAAGGTACTTTGCGCACCAGGCTGAGCTTGTGTACAGGATTATCTTCCTTGTCCGGAATGTAGAACCACCCGATGCTGGTTGTTTTCAGTGCCTGTTGGTACCAGTAGCTCTCTTCCGTCTGCTTGTCTACCGGGATGAATTCGAGGTTGTTGATCAATGTTGGGTTAGTCGAGTAAAAACGAATGCCGGCTATCTCACGGTACAAACGCCTGTACTCCTGAAAGTCTTTGTATGCAAGATACGCTGAGGTTAACTCCACAACGCTCTTGTACCGTTTATTTACGATCTCCTTAAGATCCGCATTAAACATTAAAAGATTGGATATATCGGTTGGTACACGAAGCATGGTTGCCGTCTGGCTCTTGATCTTGTCCACATTGATGATCGTCTGTCCTATCGCATTGTCCAGGGCTTGCTGGCGAAAATAACTGGTCACAGCAAGACCAACAATCAGGACCGGAATCATGACAACCAGTACATAGGAAATGAGCAATTTATGCTTTAATTTGAGATTATTAGTGGTTCGTATCAATCTTTTCAACATGTCTGCACCTTCCGTCATCTGTATAAGCGCTTACATACAAACAGCAGGATCAGGATGTTCTGTCCTCAGAATTAATCATACCACATAACCGCCAGAATTCGGATTGTCATTGCAATGGGTAATATATTGCCAGGCTACAAGCTAGGCTACCTCTAGTAGAAGAGGCCGCCATTAACATGGCGACTGGGCTTACCGAATTATTTTCTACTGACAGAAGTTTAGTGACTCCTAGATGGGCGAAATCCCTGTTGAAGTGTTGGAAAAGCCAAAAAAGGCACTCCCACGATTGGAAGTGCCTTCTCAGTATCAGAGATTTACTCATATGTTATTAAGGACGAGGTGTACTTACCCCATTGAGGATCAGTTTAGGATGAATATCGGCGTTTAGCGAAGCGGAGACTGCACAATATTTTTCTTCAGCCATCTGGATGGCTTTCCAGATGCGATAATCCGGGATATCGCCATCGACTTTGAAGATCAGATCAATGGATGTGAACCCTTTAGGCATCTCTTCACTGCGTGTACCTTGCGCTTCAATCTCAATTGACTCAATTTTGTCCAGAAAAGCGTCCAGAATCATCGTAATATCGATTCCCATACAGCCGCCGAGACCCGCCAGTAACAATTCCATCGGGGTAGCTCCCTTGCTGTCACCACCATAAGTAGCAGTGGCATCCATGCCAACGGCGTAGCCAGAGGGTCCTTCGGAAGTAAACGCGCGTTTGCCTTTCCATACGGTTGTTACATTCATGATGTTATCCTTCTTTCTCACAATAGTTTAAGTTCAAGCGAAAAAGGTTTGCACTTGCCAATCCGATGACAGAATAACCTTCCGATCGCTGTTATCCCCAGATTTTTTTGATTCCCTTCTTCAAGGGAATATCAGGGGATAAAGGCGCACGCTCCGCTTCTTCAGGTTTCTTCTGTCCTCTCCGTTCTTGTGCAAAAGTTTAGTTGAACTGATATCGTCACGACCTTAAATACCCGCTCCGGGTTCGTTCGTTCTTCCGATCGCTGTTATCTTTATCAAAATTCAGTAATTTGTTGCAAGAAACGACGGGTGCGTTCTTGCGTTGGATGTTCAAAAAAGGCCTGTGGACTTGCCTCTTCTACAATCGATCCATCCGCCATAAAGACGATTTTGTTCGCCACATTACGGGCAAACTTCAATTCATGCGTCACAACCAGCATCGTCATGCCTTCCTCTGCCAACTCCTTCATGACGGAAAGTACCTCTCCGACCAGTTCAGGATCAAGAGCTGAAGTTGGCTCATCAAACAGCATCACTTCCGGCTCCATTGCAAGTGCACGTGCAATGGCGACCCGCTGCTGTTGTCCACCCGATAATCGGGATGGATACGCATCCTGCTTGTCTGACAAGCCAACCCGATCCAGAAGAATTCGGCCGCGTTCAGCCGCTTCGTCACGCTTGATTTTTTTTACCGTCACGAGACCTTCCATCACATTACCCAGCACTGTCTTGTGCGGATACAGATTGAATTGCTGGAATACCATGCCGGTCTGGCGACGAATCTCCAGTACCCGGGCACGTTGGACTCGCAGCGGATCTGCGCTGTTGACCACAATGCCGTTCACTTCGATCTGTCCTCCGGACAACTCTTCGAGTCCATTCAGACAGCGCAGCAAGGTACTTTTGCCTGAACCACTTGGGCCGAGCAATACAACAATATCTTTGGCATCGACATGAAGATCGATGTTCGTAAGTACTTCATTTTGCTGAAAACGTTTGGTAAGTCCAGTTGTTGTAATCATCGGTTCTCTCCTCCCATCAGTAAGCCCGGGCCAACCGGCGCTCCACTTGTTCCAGAATGGCCGAGAAGCCGATACTCATGATCCAGTAGATCACACCAATCGCCAGATAAAATGGCATGTTCAATGCATATTGTGATACCAGCAGTTGTGCTGAACGCAACAACTCGGTAACACCAATCGCCGCCACAAGTGATGTTTCCTTCAACATGCCAATAAAGGTGTTCCCCATCGGCGGAATCGCAATGCGCACAGCCTGCGGGAAGATAATCCGTCTCATCGCTTGAGCCGGGGTCATTCCCGTTGCATATGCAGCTTCCGTCTGTCCTTTAGGCACAGCCTGAATGGCTCCACGGAACGTCTCCGATAGAAACGCACCTGCATTCAGACTCAGTCCCAGACACGCTGCGGTGAGCGATCCCAAGGTCACTCCATAATCGACCAATCCGTAATAAATAACGAATAATTGCACCAGCAGCGGGGTTCCCCGCATGATGGATACATAAAACCTTGCGATCAACCTAAGCCACATCGGTCCCTTCAGACGAGCAATCGCAACAAGCACCCCGATGATGAACGCAAAAAACATGGAGATCACAGTTACATACAGCGTATAATAAGCCCCCTTCAGAAAGAAGGGGATATTCTCAAATACCAGTTCCATGGGTCAAATCTTCCCTTCGCCTTGCAGGTTCATTATTGCGCAGGCTCTTCACCAAACCATTTTTTGAAAATGGTATTGTACGTGCCATCATCTTTCATGCCTTTGAGAGCATCATTCAATGCTGCTACAAGTTCCGGATTGTCTTTGCGAACAGCAATACCTGCCTGGTCACTCTTAATAGCTTCACCTACAGCTTTGATATTCAATCCGTTGGCATCCACAATCGGTTTCAGTGCATACATATTGTTGATTGTTGCGTCAATCCGTCCAGCATTCAGATCTTTGAGTGAAGAGATGACATCGTCATAGGTTTTGATCGTGAAGTCTCCCACTTTTGGCAACACTTCATTACGCAGATATGATTCATCATTTGTACCCAGACCTACGCCAATCGTCTTACCTTTGAAGTCTTCCAGCTTGGTAATATCGTTATTGTCTTCTTTTACAATAATTTTAACTTGGTTCGTAATATACGGATCACTGAAATCCAGTACTTTCTTACGATCATCGGTAATCGTCATCTGGCTGATAATGGCATCGAGCTTCTTCGCTTGCAGACTTGGTGTCAAACCGGAGAACTCTTGGGATACAAATTCAACCTCTACACCCAGACGCTTCGCAACTTCACGTGCGATATCGGCATCATAGCCGTCCATTTCTTTCTTATCGTTCAGGAAGTTGTACGGTGCGTATGTGCCCATCATGCCCACTTTGATAACGCCAGCAGACTTGATTTGCTCCAGTTCATTACTTGCCTGTGCACCATTTGTACTTCCATTGTC
This sequence comes from Paenibacillus sp. FSL H7-0940, assembly GCF_037979415.1. NCBI lineage: Bacteria > Bacillati > Bacillota > Bacilli > Caryophanales > Paenibacillaceae > Paenibacillus > Paenibacillus sp. FSL H7-0940. The sequence continues at coordinate 6,710,307 of NZ_CP150280.1, read as the reverse complement.
TGCTGCTTTACTTCCACAAGCACTAAGTACCAGCACGGTCATCAGCAGAATTGCTGTCAAAGACCAGCCTTTACGAGTTTTCGATCCATATGTTTTGTTCATTACGTTAACTTCCTCTCAGTCGTGTATTAATCTGGATGTACATTGGGTTACTTTATTGTGACTAAACCGCAGTTGTACCCATTATTCCCTGCTATTTGTTTAATCATGTGAATCTTATGTGCCCAATAGTCCGTAAAACTCAAAGCTTGCTGCTTCAGCTGCCAACGATGAAGCTGTCATGGCTGAGAACTTGCTGTGCAACTCATCGGAACCGAACAACCAGCGTGATATCATTCCTTCAATCATGCTTACCAATAACGCTGCTCGGAGCGGTACATCCATGCCCTTAGGCAACATGCCGAGTTCGATGGCACGTTCCATATTGTGACGAAACGCCGTTTCCACAGCATTACGTGTCTCCTCAACCAGGCGTTGTACGGATTCTTCCGTCACGATGCCTTTGAGTAACAGTTCCATAAAATAACGATTCTGCGCGGCAAACAAAAACAAGTCAGTGAACAGCCTTTCCGATGCTTTCACCATATCTTCTACCGACCCGGCATCCTTGCGGTACCCTTGTCCGATCGCCTCAAGCAACTCCTCCTTGCCCGTTAAGACAATCTCCGAAGCAATGGCTTCTTTACTCTTGAAGTGCCAGTAGAACGTCCCTTGCGCCACACCAGCCTCACGGACGATATCGGAAATTTTCGTCTGATGGTAGCCTTGGGTTGCAAAACGCTCCATCGCTATGCGTATTATTTGGTCCCGGCGTTCTTCACCGGGTTCCAAACCGTTAATTTTGGTCATTCATGTAACCCTCCCGATTGATCAGTCAGTCAGTTAATTTATATCCTATGGGATAACTAGGTTTTTGTCAATATAGTTTTAAACAAATGGTTACAAGCATAAGTTGAAGTTGAGTGCATTTGTGATCATAATAGGTGATAGCCTTGTTCAAATGAACAGGCATGGTCAAGCAGGACAGCCTGTGCTGTCACCTGCATTTCAAGGAGGAAGAGAATTGGACATTATATCATCCATTATTATGGGCATCATCGAAGGTTTGACTGAGTTTTTGCCCGTGTCCTCTACTGGACACATGATTCTGACTGCCCACTTGCTGGGTTTATCGGAGGACAACGAGTCAGTCAAAACGTTTGAGGTGGTTGTTCAACTCGGAGCTGTACTTGCTGTTGTTGTACTGTACTGGAACAAATTCATTGATATGTTCCGCTTCACCGGAGGGAGCAGACCTTACTCTCGCCGCCTCAATCTGGGACATATCTTCCTGGCGATGGTTCCTGCCGTAGTCATCGGACTTGTATTCCGCGACTGGATCAAAGCACATTTGTTTGGTCCGGAAACAGTGCTGTACAGCCTCGTTATAGGTGGTATATTGATGATCGTAGCCGAACGCTGGAGTCGGAATAGTGGGCGGATTACTACCCATGATGTCGATGATATTTCCTACAAACAGGCATTCGCGGTGGGTATATTTCAGATCTTGGCATTGTGGCCAGGCTTCTCTCGTTCCGGGTCAACGATCTCAGGCGGTCTCTTTGCAGGGGTAAGCCGTGTAGCCGCTGCGGAGTTCACATTCCTCGTGTCTGTGCCAATTATGATTGGTGCTACGGGATATGACCTGTACAAAAGTATCGATCACCTGAACGGCAGTGATTTCCCGATCTTTGCGATTGGATTCATCGCTGCTTTCATCGTCGCCATGCTTGCGATCAAGACGTTCCTCTCCATTTTGAAAAAATTGAGCCTGACCGTCTTTGCTGTATATCGCTTTGTCTTGGCAGCCGTGTTCTTTATTATTTTGATGTAATCATTACAATTCAAGTAATTAGACAGGCAAAATCAATGGCGGCCTCACGTTCCCTTGGGAAGCGAGGCCGCCATATTTTATATTGCTATACTTCCGTTACTTCATGTTTCTGTTGCTGCTTCAGAGACAGGAATTTCTGTAATTAGAAGAAGTTTGACTCTTCATTACTTCCTTCTTTGCTGGGTTGGTTCACTTGTGATGCCAACTAGGTTTACTATGTATCATGGACAACCATATTTATGTTCACTTCTGAGAAGAAGCCTGTCTAATACCACTCTTTTACTTGAAAGTTCCGGTGTTTCTTTCGATTCTTCAATCTCTCACGCAGATTATATCTATTCTCCTTTTGTTCCTGCAGCAGTTGTTTCACTCCAATCATCAACAATCGGTATCTTCGGTCATCATTGTGACTTAATTGGTGCATTTCTTCAAAAATTTCATTCTTCATACGGATCTTGTTCACTCCAAATATTCAGTTTGTTCTCACAGTATACATGGGAGCACTGAACAAATTCTAAACAAGCGTTGTTTCTCAACTTCAGTTATTCAAATGCACATTTGAATGCACATCATGCGTGCTGGGATGAAGCAGAAAAACCCCTTCCTGTCGCAGGACAAGAAGAGGTCTCCTTAGCTAAATTAATTAGTCAAACTGCTGATGCCTTTGTACACTTAAACTTTGGATTCAAGCGTCTCCAGATACTCGGAGATTTGAGCAGGTGTTTTAGCCCATTTGCTATGCAGATGTGCGACTTTCTTGCCGTTCTGGAAGACGAGCAGGCTTGGAATGCCGCGTACACCATTCTCTTCAGCAAACGGCTGGAACTTTTCTGCATCCAGCGCATAGAAGGTTTTGTCCGTATGTTGGTCGATAACATCCCCGATAAAACGATCCAGGTTTTTGCAATCCGGACACCAGGTTGTATCAAATTTAATGACGGTAAAACCATCAGAGTTAATTGTATCCAAATATTGCTGTTCACTTTGAATTCTTTCCATATGTCTTCTCTCCCTTATATGTTCCTTTTTTGGCTGATCTTCATTGTACCTCGTATAGTTACAATTGAAAATAGGCTTAATGGAGTTAACGATGCTGCTTGTACAGATTAGCGGGACTGAGTTCTCGTATTTCCTGAGTTTCCGCAGCGGTGAGTGCAGGCGAATTCGAAGCAGCAATATTGTGCAGCAACTGCTCTCTTGAACTGGCACCAGGGACAACAGTTGCTACGGCAGGATGGGATAACGCGTAGCGGATAGCTGTCTGAGCCATACTGCGTTGGTCTGTAACAAGACGACTTAGCCCTTGCCGAATGGTATATAGTTGCTCTGGCGTATAGTCCAGATAACCTTTGTCTGCCTTGGCAGATCCGGAATCAGCAAGCACACCGCTAGCTACGGGCCCGCGGGCAATTACGCTGATCCCCTTTTGTTCCAATAAAGGCAGCACTTCTTCTTCCGCTCTGCGGTCAGCAATGCTGTACTGGTTCATCACACTGACGATGGATGCCCTCTTTACATACTCCCGAATCACATTGGGACGAATGGAGGAAATTCCGTAATATCGGATAAGTCCTTCCTTCTTCAGTTCCTCAAACGCTTCGATCGTCTCTTCGATGGGGTCGTCCAAGGTCCCGCCATGTAGCTGATACAGATCGATGTAATCGGTCTGCAGACGCTTCAGACTTTCATGTACAGCCTGCTTAATGTAGGCTTTGGACGGGTCCCATGACCAGCCCTCTTTGCCAGGCAGACGACGATTACCTACTTTGGTCGCCACAATGACTTGGTCCCGACGCCCTTTAATAGCTTGTCCTACAATCTCTTCATTACGCCCTTCGTCATACAGATCGGCTGTATCCAACAGATTGACCCCATGATCCAGAGCCTCATGAACCAGGCCCACAGCGTGCTCCATTTCAGTTCCAAGTGACATACATCCCAGCCCAATCTCAGACACCATCAGTTCGGATGTACCCAGACGATTTTTCTTCATATGTGCATCTCCCTCCATACGTTCTGCAAGTATCCATTGTATCATTCTTACTGGCAAAAATCGCATGCCTCACCGAAACATAAGGTAGTTTTCAACTGCACAAAAAAACCTGGAACGACTTCATCTCCAGGTTTATCATGATCATCATTTAAATTCAATCGATAAACGAACTATCGCAATCTATTTCACTTCCACACGTGGTCTGGTTTTACTTGTTACATTGGACGAATTGGAGTTTTTCATCATACCCGAGACAGTGCTAAACAGCTTATCTCTTGCTTGTTTGTTCCTCATCAGATAAGTCACACCTGCGCCGATAGCCGTCATGATAATTCCTCTTCTTTTAGACATGTGCTTCTCCTCCTTCAGGATAAATGTACATCGTGTCTTGTTTGACAATTACCCTGTGGGAGCAAAACGAAACGAAGTACAGGCTTGATCGCAGAAAAAAAGATGACCTCCGAATTCAATTCAGCGGTCATCTTTCAATCCTCCTGTTGAAACATCAACCGAACGAAATAAATCATACAAGCTTTCGTACAATCAAGACATACGTCCATGTCCAATTAATCAGATGGCGTTGCCACATGGGTCATTTCTTCATGTTTGTAGGTCGAACCATCGGCGGTCAGATAAAAGTGTCCGATGGGATGCAGATCTTCATCCAATTCGTAGACAAGCGGAATGCCTGTCGGGATATTGAGCGCCATCACGTCTGCTTCGGACAATTGGTCCAGATGCATGACGAGTGAACGGAGCGTGTTCCCATGCGCAGAGATCAGCACTCTTTTGCCAGCAGACACCATCGGTTTAATCTCCGCATTCCAGTACTCCAGAACACGCTTCGAGGTATCCATTAGGTTCTCCGTAAAAGGGATGGTGCATCCGAGCCGCTTGTACTTGTCCAGATCCTGCACATATCGGTCATCGGTTTCGTCCAGTGCCGGGGGAGATACGCTAACGGAGCGTCTCCATTCCTTTACTTGGTCTTCCCCATACTTCAGAGCAGTCTGCTGTTTGTTCAGTCCTTGCAGCGCACCATAATGGCGTTCATTCAGTTTCCAAGTCTTCGTAATGGGAATCCACATGAGGTCCATTTCATCCAGCGCAATATCGAGTGTTCGGATAGAACGTTTCAGCACGGATGCATAGGCATAATCAAAATCAAATCCCTGTTCCTTCATGATCTTACCTGCTTTACGTGCTTCTGCGTAACCATCCGTCGTCAGATCCACATCTGTCCATCCGGTAAAACGATTCTCTACATTCCACATGCTCTGTCCATGGCGAATCAAAACAACTCTGTACATAAATGTGAACCCTCCTTCCATGGAAACATTACCCGCAAGTCAAACTAATTAGCACAATGAAACGTTCATCACATTAATAATATGGTGCCATCATCAGGTATACCACGACACCTGTAGAACTGACGTACAGCCAGATTGGCATCGTCCAACGTGCAATTTTGCGGTGTTTCTTCAATTGATTCGTCCAACCCCACACAAGTGTGAACAACGCCAATGGAACAATCAGGGCTGCCAGTATACTATGGGTAATCAGAATGAAGAAATAGATCGAACGAATGATGCCCTCGCCGCCGTATTTGGACGTCTCTGGTGAGAGGTAATGAAACGTCAGATAGGTCACGAGGAATAACAGTGTTGTTGAGAATGCAGCAAGAATAAATCGTTTGTGCAGCTTCACATTCCGCTTGATAATCGCAATAAGTGCTGCGAGCAGGAAGATGAAGGTAAAGCTGTTAAACACGGCATTAAACCGCGGCAACACCGTAATATCAAAGGTTACATCACCTTTGTAACCAATCGACGGTGCGAAGAACAATAATAAAATAATGACATTAGCGAGAATGGAAATCGTGATAATGATGCCTGCGAAATTTTTATTACTCGTCGGGGACTGAATGTTCGGCTCCCCTTTGTTATTTTTGCCCAATGCAAAATCCTCCTCATATCCTAACTTCTATGTTCTATATCATTATATCTCGCCAATTCCGGGCTGTTAAGTGACAACACTCTGAACAAAAACCGCTTCACTCCCCTATAAAATGCCCCTTTGCGGCTATTTTCAATCAAATCCAAACCGGCTCCCATTTACCCAAGTCCTTATTTGTGGTATAATTAATGCAATTAATCACATACGCGTTGAAACTGGAGGAGCCTGTCACCAAGGGCCCCTCTTTGTCTTTTTCAGGCACAGAACGGCACTCTGCTAATGCCGTTCTGTGCCTTTTTGTCTGTTTGAAGCGGAGGATGGATCGCCCTTGGGTTGGTTAACCTATATACGCTACTACTGGAGGGAAGAACACCTATGGAATTTATTTTGGTTCTTGCACTTATTTTAATCTTTACCAAACTCGCTGGTGATCTATCCGTAAGATTGGGTCAGCCATCCGTTTTGGGGAAATTGATTGTCGGTGTCATCCTCGGACCTGCGCTGCTCGGTTGGGTGGAGAAGACGGATTTCGTTCATTATATGGCTGAGATCGGGGTATTGCTGTTAATGTTCATTGCGGGACTGGAAACCGATCTGGAGCAGTTGAAGAAAAACTGGAAGGCGGCCTTTGCCGTAGCGGTCGGCGGTGTTATTTTACCTTTTATCGGAGGATACGGTTCGGCCATAGCATTTGGTATGTCGCAGACACACGCGCTTTTCTTCGGACTTTTATTCTGTGCTACTTCCGTCAGTATCTCAGTTCAGACGTTGAAGGATATGAATCAGCTGAGTTCACGGGAGGGTACCACCATTCTGGGTGCAGCCGTTGTGGATGATGTGCTCGTTGTGGTTCTGCTCGCCGTGATGATGAGCTTGCTCGGCACAGGTGCAGGGGATGTCTCTATTGGATTGTTGATTGGTAAGAAACTTCTGTTCTTTGTCATCATCTTTGCAGCAGGCTGGTGGCTTGTGCCACGGGTCATGAAATGGATGGCCCCACTGCGGGTCACGGAAACCGTGATTACGACAGGACTCATTATCTGTTTCCTCTTCTCATACTTTGCAGAGTGGATGGGTGTTGCTGGAATCATAGGTGCATTTGCCGCTGGTATCGCCATCTCCCAAACCAAATTCAAACATGAGGTTGAAACTAAAATCGAGCCGATTGCTTACGGAATATTTGTCCCAGTTTTCTTTGTCAGTATCGGCTTAAATGTCACTTTTGATGGTGTGGGTTCACAGATTTGGTTTATTGTTGTTATAAGCCTCATCGCTATTGTTACCAAACTTATCGGTGGTGGAGCTGGTGCCCGGCTGACCGGGTTCGACCGTTCCTCTTCTATTGCTATTGGTGCAGGCATGATCTCCAGAGGGGAAGTTGCTCTAATTATTGCTTCGACCGGACTTGCTTCGGGCTTGCTTGATTCGGAGTATTTTACCAGCGTTGTGATCATGGTTATTGTGACTACACTGGTTACTCCGCCACTCCTCAAAATCACCTTTGCACGTAAAAAAGGGGAGCAGCGGGTTGAAAAAGGAATTGAAGATTCTCATTTGAACGGGTGAGGTATGTCTCAGTTCAAAACTTAACAATACAGATTCCATTGTGGCACTCTGAACTCTAGACTTCAGTTGTGTCCACAGAATTACTATGAGTGTCTTGCGACTCAGGTAAGCTGTGTCTTGATGATATGCTGCACTTTAAGCTTTTCGCATTTGGCACACCCAAGGCATCCAGTCGTCACACATACTAACACTGTCTTGAAGCATCAACGGGCGTAAAATTCCTGAAATGTAGGCCGGCTGCGCCTTAAGAATAACCCTTCATTTTTTCTAAGGAACCCAGTACGTCTTATTTGGTCCTCTGGCTCTCTTTTTCAATTGTAAGAAACATCAGACACCTTATTTCCCAAATTTTCATAACAAAACGCTGAAAATGGCTGTACATTCCGAAATAACGTTTCTCAGGTTCCTTACATTTCTGCGAGTGCTTCAACTCCCTGAATAAGACGTCTCAGATTCCTTAGCTCTTATTGCCCGCTCTACGCTTCTTTCCAAGCATGAGCAAGAGAAGACGCATACCCGCGGTACGAAGAACTTAATTTAAATGTAAACAGCCTTGAAGGCGAGAATAATCTACTTTTACAGCGTCTATATCGCTTACTCGCACATTAAGGGACGCGTTCTCACACATTTAAAGTGTAGCACCTAATAGCTCGGAATACGTCCAGTCTCGTTCTGGCATTCAGACCTTGGCTTGAGATATCCTCTATTGGAAAAGGTATTGAAATCATTCCATATTTAAAGCTATACTTGATCTAGAAATGTAACATATCGGTCGTGAAGCACACGCCGCTTTGATCCATTCTCCCCCTTCAACGCGAAGGTTGGAAATGGTCAGAGCGGCTTTTTGTATTTTGACATGACGACCTGAAGCCTGTTCACGTTCGTTTATTTTATTTTTAGAGGAGATGAAGACGATGAGCATTGATTTTGAGGAGGCTTACGAAGTTTGGATGCACTCCCTTCTGGAGAAGGAAACGAACCCCAGAGTGCTGTCCAGACTAGAAAATGGACTTGAACATGGCACGTTGGAATTTTTGCGTTCAGTCTGGTTTCCGGTGATGAAAAACTTTAACCATTTGCAACCCGAATGGGAAGTTCGAGACTTTCATAACGGCTATCGGTATCTGGATCTGGCTTATCTGCCAGGTAACGGCGTTAAAGGAGGTATTGAGATTCAGGGATACGGGCCACATGCCCGTGATCTGGATGTACGGCGCTTTAAAGATTTATGCTGGCGGCATTGTCTGCTAACGCTTGATGATTGGATTTTTCTGCCGATCGCTTATCTCTCCATTAAAGACGAACCGAAACGGTGCCAACAGCTTGTGCTCTCTTTTATGGGAAAATTCATTGCTACGGATGTTCCGACATCCTTAAATTGGCTTGAAGCCGAGACTCTTCGTTATGCCAGACGCATCATTCGTCCATTTGCCCCCTCGGAACTAGCAACACACCTGCGAATCACGGATCAGCATGCTCGAAGAGTTCTTCACAGCCTGATTGATCAACAAATATTACATGTCGCTAGTGGCGCTCAACGATATCGAACGTATATCTTACGAACATGAGACACTCTATTTCGCCGATATCGTACATATCCATTTTTTAACGAACTCAGGACATCTTATTGTGATGATATGAAGTAGATCAGGGCACTTTTTCGGGCTTTTTCGTGAAATAGGGTTGCTGAGATTCGTTAGAATTTCAATATTGCTCAAATCTCGATAATAAGCTCACCTGAGTTCGTTAGAATTTTGGAGATGACTTTGAAAAGCTTGGAGTTACTACTATTAAATCTAAATTCTAACTACTTTAGCTACTAGAGTGTCAGATACTTGCGTCAATAACGAGTTACATGGAGATTTAAACGGAGGAATAGCTCTGAGCTTGAATTTACTTGAAATAGCTTGCGGGCTAGCCTACAGCTCCAAGGATAAATTACTTGTAGTCGATTAAATCACTTAAAATGAGGTTTCCGACCATATATAGAAAAACAAAAAAAGACCACCTTACACTCAAGAGGTCTTCCATCCTTGCCTGTTGTTACAACAGGCTGTCCCATTTTAAGTTAACACGCCAACATAAAAACCAATCGAGATAAAGACAACACACCAGACGAATGCACCAATGCCCGATACAACTACGTACCTGCCAATTGCCATCTTGCTAATCCCGGAGAAACAACACATCAGATGACGAATGCCTGGAATGAAGTAACCCAGGATGATGGACCAATACCCATATTTGAGGAACCACGACTCCACCCTGCTGAATCGTTTGGCATTAACGCCAACCCACTTGCCGTATTTTTCAACCAGCGGCCTGCCCGCTTTTTTGCCAATCATGTAGCTAAGCAGCCCTCCGGTAAATGCGCCACCAAAACTGACGGCGATGGATACGGAGTAATTCAATACCGAGATGGAGGCGAGATAACCGACAAAAGTCATCATCACCTCATCCGGAATCGGCATGCCAATAACGCCGAGAGCCAGTAGTCCGTATATTGCGAAATAACCATATTGACCAATAAATTCTTTTGCAAATTCCATACTGACTCGCTCCTTATTTCGGTTCCACAATATCCTTCTCATGTGAGGCTAACACTTGTTTTAGAGACGGGAATCGGATTTGGCTCACCATGAGACCGGATAATACAATAATGACAAGATAGGCTACACCATGTGTGAAATAAGGACTCCAGAGTGCGAAAAAGGACATCAGACCTCCCGCAAATGTAATCGGCATTCCGACAAAACCACTGCTTGCTGTCTTCTGACAGTTATAACGGGCCAGACGCAAAGCACCGCAAATCGGAAACAATGCAGTCAGTGCCATCCCCAGCACACTCACTTCAATCATGGAATTCAGGTACAGAATCAGCACGGGTGCTGTTCCGAATGAAACTACATCCGCAAGCGAGTCCAAGGACTTGCCGAACTCACCCTCACAATGCAATTTACGAGCCGCATACCCGTCAAACAGATCAAAGAACATCGCTACCCATATCATCATCACAGCCAGGGCAAATTCACCATGAATAGCCATAATGACTGCCAGCATGCCTGAACTCAGATTCCCCAAGGTTAAAATCGATGGTAAAGACTTCATAATATTTGACTCCCTTTCGTACTAGGCTTTAGGAAAAATAATATAAAAACGGACTCCATCCGGTGTATTCTCCACTCCATAACTGCACCCATGCAGATCAAGAATCTGCTTCGCAATGGCCAGACCAAGCCCGGTCCCCCCCATTTTACGATTACGTGAGCGCTCTACCCGATAGAACCTCTCCCATATATACTGCCGCTCAGCTTCAGCAATGTGCTCACCCTTGTTTTCAATGGAAATATGGACAAAACCTTCACGCCTGCTAATCTCAATAGTTATATCGGTATGTGGTATCGCATGACGTATAGCATTCATCATGATATTGAAAATAACTTGCTCCAGCTTGCTTCGGTCACCCTCAACCGTCTGTTCTGTTGTGGATACAAGCACCACATCCAATCCTTTGTCCTTCAGTTGCGGGCCCAGACGGCCGGCGATATCTTCAATCATGTCTGCCAGAGCAACAGCATCCGTATTCAATTGAACCGCTGAGGATTCCAGTCGCACCAGATCCAGCATCTCTTCAACCATCGTTTCCATTTTGATCGCCTCATCGGCAATGATCTCAATGTAACGCTCCCGTTTGCTCTCACTCACGCCATCTTTCAGCCCTTCAGAATATCCCTTAATAATGCTGATTGGAGTCTTAAGTTCATGTGATGCATCGGCAAAAAACTTGCGCTGACGCTGTTCAATCTCCTGCTTCATTTCCATATCTGTACGCATCTGCGAGTTGGCCTGCCTCAGCTCTTCCAGTGTCTGACCCAAGGTTCCCGATAAGGCATTAAGGCTGTTAGACAGACTGCCGATCTCATCATTACGCCGGATGGGTGATTTCACCGTGAAATCCAGCGTAGACATTTTCTTAGCGACATGGTTCAAGGCCAAGAGCGGCTTCGTTACAATTCGGGACAGGAGTAACGCCAGCAACAGAATCAATATAAATGCCCCTATGCCGAAATACGCATAGAACAAACGTGTTGCCTCATTCGCTTCCCTCATCTCCTGTAGAGAGGTGAGCGAGAAAATCAGTTGCTGCTCGGGTCCGGAACGATGCACTGGAGCAATGGTGATGACATTGCGAACACCGCTCCAGCTATCCATCCATTCTTCATTAAGCATTTTGCCATTCGCCAAGGCCAGTTGGTCTTCGGTGGACAACGGGAACCGACTATCCAGGGCTTGCACCAGCAGTCCCTGCCTCTGACTCCACGTTGCCAGATTGGGAAGAACGACCTCGGTCAATACGCCTGACCATTCCTTTACCGGTTCAATTGATTCCTGAAAGCTTTCTGTTCCCCATGCGGCAGAAGTGGCATCCTGGATTTTGAATGGATAGACCATGGATTCGCTGGCCGGACCTTTCACCGTCAGTTCTTGCCCATATTTCAGATGGGATGTAATCCAGCCAGCATTCTCACTATTGATAAACAAGGACAAGGACACCTTCACGTGACTTCCATCCTCTTGAAGCAACGTAATGTGGAACGGGTCATTAACCAGTCTTCCTTTATTCGTCAGAATGACCAGATGTGACTGATTCTGACGCATGAATTTCCCGGTCTCCTTGGCTAGCTGTAAATCACTCCAATGTCCATTGGAATATTGCTGTTCGAACTTGGACAGCTTTTTCTTCATACTGCTAACCTTTTGATGCTGATAGAAGTCGGGGAACCAGACCAACTGGGCAAAAACCGTCGTCCCATATAGAAGAACCAGACATCCTGCCATGACCAGGAAAAGCTTCATCGTTACGCCATTTCTTCTCATGCTTCTGCCTCGAAACGGTATCCAGTGCCAATCACCGTCCGGATACACTTGGCTTCATCACCCAATTTGCTCCGCAGCTTCTTGATGTGGGTATCTACAACACGTGAGTCCCCCTCAAAATCAAATCCCCAGATCCGATTCAAAATGGCATCCCGGGACAACACAATGCCTGCATTACGTACCAGATAAAGCAACAGATCATATTCCTTTGGTGCAAGTTCCACTTCAATTCCGTCCTTCTCCAGACGTCTGGCCCATGGATCAAGGGTTACCTGTCCGAAGCGAATCACACCCTGCTCTCGTCCAAATGCACCTTCAACACGCTTCATTAATGTCTCTGCACGTGCAACCAGCACACGTGGACTAAACGGCTTGGTGACGTAATCGTCTACGCCCAGCTGAAATCCATGAATTTTATCGTCATCCTCGGACCGTGCAGTCAGCATGATAATAGGTACGGTGGATTGGGATCGAATATGCCCACATAACGTCCATCCATCCATTTCAGGCATCAAAACATCCAGAATAACCAGATCTACCTCATGCAGAGCCAACAGTTCCAGTGCCTGTACTCCATGTTCAGCTTCTATGACGTTCCATTGTTCTTTTATGAAATAATCGGCCACAATCTCACGAATGCGGCTTTCATCTTCCACCAGAAGCACTGTTCTGATCATGGCCGACTCTCCTTTTAGATTTCTGATGATAACATACCTATTCCATGTGTCGTTCATGTGTCCACACATGTTTTGGAATGCTCCCATGATATATACGATTAATATAAGCCAAAAGTTACTAGTTTTTATAAAAATTCGCATAAAAAAGAAGCCATCAACGAGCAAGCTCCTGCTCATTGACAGCTACTTGAATGAAATCGAAGTGTGTTATCCAGAATTGATGCGCTACTGCGCGCTCCCTGGCAACACTTAACGTTGTTGCTCCAGACGGTGTGCCACATGCAGTGTCGGGCCAACAAAACGGTTTAGCGGGAATCCGCCGGCAATCGCTTTGGTCACGAAGGCTTTACCTTCACGAACAGCCTCTTTCACTGAAAGACCACGAGCCAACCCTGCGGTAATCGCAGCAGACGTTGTGCAGCCCGCACCATGAGTATATCCGGAGCCGACAACATCGGCTTCAAACCATTCGTAGTTGGTTCCATCATAGAGTAGATCCATTGCTTTACCCGGGCTAATGACACCTCTGTCCTTGATCAGAACATGTTTCGAGCCATGGGCATGAATTGCTGCTGCCGCTGCTTCCATTTGTTCCTTGGAGCGAATAGGTCCGCTCTTCGCCAGTTGGGATGCTTCGAACAGATTAGGTGTAACCAGATCAGCACCTGGCAACAGGAATTCGATCATCGCTTCCGTATTTTCCGGTTGCAGTACTTCGTCTGTACCTTTGCAGACCATTACCGGATCGATAACGATCTGTGGCAGACCGCTGCGGCGAATATGTTTTGCTACCAGTTCAATAATATCTACAGAACCGAGCATACCTGTCTTCATTGCATCGAAACCGATGCCGTCCAGAACCGTGCGAAGCTGCGCTTCAACCACATTTAATTCAACAGGAAAGACCTGGTGATCCCATGTTTCGGGCTCCATTGCCACAACCGTAGTCAGTACGGTCATGCCATACACACCCAGCTCCTGAAAAGTTTTCAAATCAGCTTGAATACCTGCACCGCCGCTCGTGTCCGAACCAGCTATTGTTAATGTTTTTGGAATCGTCATGGTAGTTGCATTCTCCTTCGTGTCTCAGTTGACATTATCCTATCCCTTGTACGAGCGGATGTCAATGGCATCTGAAGCCATACAGAGCATGGTTTTCCGAATGATTCAGTTCACATCTTTTGTCTCCAGACGAACCATGGACATCGAAGCAATCCATATCCCTATTGCTCCAAGGGTCAGAGGAATAATAATAAGAGAATGAATGGAAACTTCCGACCCGTTGAATCCGGAGCAGACAATCGAAACCAGCAAAATGGACGAGACCATTGTAGTTGTAACAGAATGCTTACGCATACCGAAGAATAGGGGAATGAGTGCCATACACGCAGCCGATAAAGAACTTATACTGTACTTCACCAGAAGTCCCAATATATCCAGATTCGTCAGTGATTCAGGAATGAAGGAGTAGAATTGATTAACAATCAACAATAGTGAGCCCATGAACAGATCGTTAACCATAATCATCACAAATGTAAAACCAAACACGATAATCAATTTGGCAGCGATGATTTTATGACGCTGGATGGGATAGGTGAACATGACGTTCATCGTTTTATTTCTATACTCACTGATCACCAGCTTGGATAATAAAGCTCCTGCAAATATGATAAAGGTCGCTCTCACAAACGTATCAATAATCATAAAGGCGGTCTGGTAATCGGCATAGGCATAATCTTCTGCTCCCACATCCACGAATCCAATCATGATCAGGAAAAGAAGAATGGCTATGCTGGCAATACCTGCACCTGCAAAATTACGTGCAAAACGGTGCTTCCGCATCTCAAGTCTGATTAGTTTAAGCAACGTCTTCATCCCCTTTCACAAGCTTCATGAAGTGTTCTTCCAGGGAATGAGCCCGTTTGGATATCGATTCGATCTCAATGCCGTGTTGGATCAGCTTGGTGTTCAGTTCTGATGGAATAATTCCCGGATCATAGATGCGTAACGTTTGGTCGTCAACCAGTTTATAATTACTCAAACCAAGCTGGTGTTCAATGACATAGGTCGCTTTGCGGATATCCACCGCCTGTAACTCGATGTACTCATTTTGACTTCCACGAATGCTCTCCATCGATACTTCCTCCACCAAACGACCGCCGCGAATGACACCAACTGTGTCCGCAATCTGCTCTATCTCGCCAAGGATGTGACTGGAAACCAGCAGGGTAATGCGATACTCATTGCTAAGGCGCTTGAACAAATCTCGCATCTCCCGGATCCCTACAGGATCCAATCCGTTGATCGGTTCATCCAGAATGAGCAGTTCAGGTGTGGTTATAAGTGCACGAGCCAGTCCCAGCCTCTGCTTCATGCCCAAGGAGAAGTCCTTGACCGGTTTCTTGCCTGTACCCTTCAGCCCTACCATTTCCATCGTATTGTCGATGATCTTTTTGTTGTGAAACCCCATGTATTCACAGTGAAGTTCCAGATTCTCGCGAGCAGACAGCCTATCGTAGAAAAAAGGATATTCAATAATGCTGCCCATTCGCTTCAGCACTTCATAAGAGGTCGGCGTAAGCTTCTCCCCAAACAGTTCTATCTCCCCTGTGGTTGGTTTGACGAGATTGGTGAGCATCTTCATGATGGTTGTTTTACCAGCACCATTCGGACCGAGGAATCCATAGATCTCACCTTGCTTAATATTCATATTGACGTTGGATACAACCTCCACCCCTTCATATACTTTGGTCACATCTATTGTTCGTGCGATATAATTCATCGTCCTTGTTCTCCTTTACGTCCCCTGTCCGGGTTCCTATATCTATATTGTAAAGAGAAAAGTCTTCTTTTTTATTAATCAAATCTTACAAAAACCTTAAGTCTGACCGGACACGCCAACGCAGGGTCTACCAAGCCTTTAAGGTAACCGAGAATACAGTCCGTTGATGTGGCACACTATGCAAGTGAATACTTCCACCCATCCGCTCAACTAGCCGTTTCGTAATGGTCAGACCCAGGCCACTGCCTTGATAGAGTCGATTGCGGGAATCCTCCAGTGTATACATGCGTTCAAACACACGGCTATGCTCGCTCTCAGGAATCCCTTTTCCCTGATCCCAGATTTGTAACGTCACAGGTGCACCTATTGAATGATCAAGTGAAAGTCCCAGTACCTTACCCTCTGCTCCATATTTCATTCCATTGGTAATGAGATTATCCAGCACACGGTCCAATGCTTCTTCATTCGCTTGCACGAAGAGATCACCATCAGGTATCTCCAGCTCCACGTGCAACCCCAGATTCGTCAACATTTCATAAAAGGAAAGCATCTTCAACCGGCATAATTCACTTAAATTCACCCGACTAAGTACCAGTTCCGTATCTCCGGATTCCAGCTTCGCCAGATCAAAAAAGGAATGGATCAAACGCAACACTTCCTGCGCCTTATCTTGTATTTTCTCCGTCATCATCTTCCGTTCCTGATCGGTCAGTGATGGGCTGTGCAGCAAGGTCTCACTATAACCCAGCACAACGGTGAGTGGCGTTTTCAGATCATGCGAAATGTTGGAGAGCATATTACGCATCTCCTTCTCCTGGTTAGCATAACCGGCCTTAGCACGGTGCGCATGATCCAGCAGCTGGTTCATGTCTTTCAAAAGCTGACTGACTTGGTCATCACTATTGAATACAAGTAAACGCTCAAAGGTGCCTTGATCCAGAATAGCAGATATTTTCTGATGAATATAAGACAGGTGTTGGGTGCGTTTCCGCAAGCTCATCCACAATCCAATGACGGCAATGGCCAGAATACCCGTCGTGACGGCAAAAATCAGTGTCATCCCTGCTCCGCCTCCAGCTTATATCCGATGCCCCAGAGTGTCTTGATATACTGGGGATCCGAAGGGTCCGCCTCCAGTTTCTCACGCAGACGACGCATATGTACGTTAATGATATTTTCGTCTCCATAATAATGATCGTTCCAGACGGAAGCGTAGATCTGCGCCTTGGTGAACACTTTGCCAGGATGGGTAACTAACAGCTTCAGAATGCCAAATTCCTTGGATGTCAGCTTGACGGGTGTACCTTCACGTTCCACCTCGTACGTCTCCATGTCAACTACGAGTCCTCCAATGTGAATACGCTGATCTTTAGCCACTTCAGCCACAGGGGGAGTGGTATAATTGGCGCGGCGAATCGCAGCTTTGATGCGGGCAGTCAGTTCGATTAACGAGAAAGGTTTGCTCAAGTAATCATCTGCACCGAAGCCCAGACCTAATGCTTTGTCCACCTCCCCATCCTTCGCAGACAGAATGAGCACAGGTACCAGACTGACTGCCCGAATGGTTTGCAGCACATCCATCCCACTTTTGCGGGGCAGCATCAGATCCAGAATAACCAGATCATACCCGGGTTGTGACTGGCTGAACTGACGTTCTGCCTCTAAGCCGTCATATGCATAAGTGACGTCGTAGCCCTCTTTTTCCAAGTATGGCCCGACCATCTCACTAATTGAACGATCATCTTCAACAAGCAACAAGCGGTGACTTAACACATGTTTCCCTCCAACATGAACAGTTTTCTTTATTACCTCACAGTTTGTTTGAATTGGCAATGATATACGAAAAAACCTGACAGGAGCAACACTTTGACATCAAGTGTGTTTCCTGCCAGGTCTATGAGAGTTTATAGATGAGTGCTTATACGTCTAGTCTCTATATCCGTTTTCGCTGTGTATCCAGCACAGTCCAATGGTTCCTGCACCTGCATGAATACTCACCACAGGGATAAACGGCATGATTTCGGTCTTTAATTTAGGGAGCAGATTGGCAATCTGCTTCTTGATCGTGACGGCTTCTTCCTGATTGTTCGCATGCATAATGCACACATGCTTTACTTTCTCCACATCCAGCTTGAGCATATCCAGCATGCGCTCTTTTGTCCGCTTGAACGTGCGAATTTTCTCATTCACAACCACTTTGCCCTCTTCAAATCGAAGCAGCAGATGGATCTTGAGCAGTTGACTGATGATCAGCTGTGTGCCCGACACCCGGCCACTGCGGTGAAGATGCTGAAGACTGGCCGGTATGAGGTAAAAGGACATGTTATCAATCATCTGTTCAATGTTTACTTTGATCTCGGCAGCTGAACATCCCTGCTTCTGCCATTCCAGTCCTTGCATAATCATCTCACGGTGAGGATAGGCACCTGCCTTCGAATCAATTGCGGTCACCGTCACTCCTGCAATCTCTGCAGCCTGCATGGACGTATGCAGCGTTCCGCTAAGCTCTGTAGAGCAATGAATCGTAATAATCTCATCGTACTTGTCTTTGAGCGACTCATACAGTTCAATGAATTCGCCAATGGGTGGCTGCGAACTGCTCGCACGTGAAGCCTCCGCAAGTTTCTCATAGAACATTTCAGATGTAATGTCATCGGTTTCCCGGTAACATTCCTCTCCAAATACGATGCGCAGCGGTACGATGTAGATATGATTTTGCTCCGCAAAAACGGGATCCAGTGTACTGGTACTATCGGTGACCCATGCAATTTTCTTCATGACATCCTTCTCTCTTGCCGGATTGTTCGTTCTGTATCCTCAATCGTCAAGCACAAGCCCGGCGGTTTATTTAAAATTTGAATATTTCACATTGTAAACGTTTGCGATACTACCTCTCAATTATAAATGAACGGACAGACCGTTGTCTTGTGGCGCAATCATGAACACCCCTGTTAATACCATTATTAGCTAAAAAAATGTCTTGCCTGTGAAGGAATAAATTGGTATGCTGTTGTCCTTCTCTCTTTTTCGCCTTGACTGAAGTGAACGGAAACGCCGTTCAATCCACTTATCGGAGGTGTCACATGCTTTATTTCACTCTGGCTTCCAAAGCCTACTCCCGGAATCTGCAATACCGCGGGGCACACATGGTACATAACTTGGCAAGCGCCATGTTTGGTTACATGTATGCCTGCCTCTGGATCGGCATCGGGGCCGACCATACTCTCGGAGAATATGGGACACAGGGAATGATCAGTTACATTGCGTTCACGCAATCCTCTCTCTGGATCTCGGGTTTTCTCACGAACGGATTGGGTATTCCCTTATCCGTCAGGACAGGGCAGATCGCACTGGATCTGATGAGGCCTGTTCATCTGTTCACCCACCTGATGGCACGCGAATGGGGGCAGATTGCCTACCAGTTCGTGTACAAAAGTATTCCGATCTACCTGCTCTTCTCCATTGTCTTTTCCCTGCATTGGCCCTCAGACGTTTCAACACTATTCTATGCCGCACTTGGTCTTGCCGGCGCCGCATACTTATCCATCTGTATGAACTACATCATTGGTGCCACGTCGATGTGGACCACGGAGTCCTCTTGGCTTCACTGGGGCAATCACGCGATGATGAATCTGCTGGCTGGTTTTTTCATTCCGCTGGAATGGCTACCGAACTGGCTTGAACAACTTGCCTGGATATCACCCTACCCTTTCCTGCTCTATGTACCTACCCGAATCTATCTTGGTTTCGAAGATGGCTCCTTGTTATGGGGAACCTTGCTTTGGTGTGTCTTTATGACGTTGATCTGTCTTGCGATTACCCAAGTGTTACGTCGTAAAGTGGAGGTACAAGGCGGATGAAGCGAACTTCCTGGTTCAATTTATATAAAATGCTCATTCGAACAAGCATCCGCAGTCGGATGCAATACAAGTTCAATTTCATCATGGCGTCCGTACTGGCCGCTTTAATTCAGATCTCCGAGTTTCTGATGGTTGCTCTCGTGCTGCACAAATTCGGAGCAATTAAAGGCTGGTCCCTCCATGAGATCGGTTATCTCTTTGCCATCATGACGTTATCCAAAACACTGTATCGGACATTCGGTAATGAGGTTCACCATCTGGAAAAATATCTGGTTAATGGTGAGCTTGATCAACTGTTAACACGTCCCATGCCCGTATTGCTGGCACTGCTGCCGCAAAACTTCCGCATCATGGCTGGAGAAGTCCTGCAAGGCGGGTTCATTCTCTGCTGGTCATTGGCAGGCATGATGCATAGCGGACAGATTGGCTGGGTAGCCATTCCCTTCTCCCTGTTCATTATCCTGACCGGTGCAGTCATTCTCTTTTCCATAGGACTTGCTACCGCCACACTCGGATTCTGGACCACACGTATCGAGGAATTACAGACGATCACTGAGGATGCAGCACGAACAGCTGCCCAATATCCGCTAACGTTATATCCCAAATGGATGTCTGGCATTCTGCTAACGGTGATTCCGGTGGGATTCGTCAACTACATTCCGTCACTGTACCTGCTACGGGGTGAAGGAGGAGCGTGGATTCTTGTTGCTGTGGCGGCGGTTGCCGTACTGAGTTTGGCTGCAAGTCTGCGTTTCTGGCAATTCGGCATGACCAAATATCAAAGTACAGGTAGCTAAGGAGGCGTAACGAATCATGAACATGATCACAGCACGGCATCTGCAAAAGGAATTCAAAACTCCTGTTATTCGCGAAGGACGTTTCTCCGGTCTACGTACTTTATTTTCACGTGAGTATGTGTCCAAGGAAGCGGTACGCGATATCAGTTTTGATATCGGCCCAGGGGAATTTGTGGGTTACATCGGTCCGAACGGGGCTGGCAAGTCTACCACGATCAAAATGCTGACAGGTATCCTGCACCCAACCTCGGGTGAGGTAAAGCTTGACGGTATGAACCCACATCAGGACAGGCGCAGGACCGTTGGTCGACTAGGCGTTGTGTTTGGACAGCGCAGTCAGCTCTGGTGGGATCTGCCCGTGAAAGATTCATATGATATTCTGGCCGAGATGTACGGCGTTCGTGCCGAGGATAAAAAGAAACGGCTGTCCCAGTTCGCCGAGCTGCTGGACCTTGAATCGTTCTGGGCCACGCCTGTCCGCAAGCTCTCGCTTGGACAACGCATGCGTGCCGATCTCGCAGCTTCCATGCTGCATGATCCCGAACTGCTTTTTCTCGATGAACCAACGATTGGACTGGATGTGAACGCAAAGCGGAACATTCGTCAATTTCTACGTACATTAAATGAAACGTTTGGCAAAACGATTTTGCTGACTACACATGACATGGACGACATTGAGCAGTTATGCAGCCGGGTCATGGTGATTAACCATGGTCAACTGACCTATGACGGTACGATCTCGTCACTTCGCGAAACCATCGGACTACCTACGCTGATTCGGGTAACGTTCCGAGGAGAGTTCCACATCCCGGATGTTGTGTCGTCCGCGATACATATTTCTGGAGTGGAAGGACAGATTGTCACCGTGGAAGTGAACCGGAAGGAATGGAGCACAATGGACATTCTGAAACAGTTGGAGCACTGGGGTGAGATTGAAGATGTAGAGATGAAAGAACCCGATTTTGAAGATATCATTCATCGGGTGTATTAGTCGGCCCATTTTGTGAGGAAATAGGATGAAGACCTGTTCTTACGCCGTTACATGAAAGAGGGACATGGCGTACTGTAATAACGGAGGTGAAGTGTCATGCTTGTGACCAAACATGTCCTTCTAGCATCCACCGTACACGCTACTCCCTACTTCATTGTACGTGGCATGATGCCGGGACCCGTGATGTTCATTACATCCGGGGTTCACGGGAATGAAACGGCGAGTGTGGCCGCTGCGCAAAAACTCGCAGATGATATTGCGACAGGTCGTCACGCCATTCAGCGAGGGCTGTTAATTATCGTGCCACGCGTGAACCAACAAGCCTACGCAAAGAAAATCAGAGGCAAGCCAGATCTGAATCGTACGTTTCCACGCCGTATGTCAGGCAAGGCCAAGCATCCGCTAGCTACGGCAGTTTTTCAGCTGGCGCGTGAACATCGGGCCGACTGGTGGCTCGATCTGCATGAAGCCAACGGCCTGTCTCAACTGAGTTCACGAGTGCTTGGACAGACGTTGATCACCAATCCCGGCAGTCGGACGATTCCAGCTTGCAGAAGAGTTATCGAACGGATGAATCGGTCGATTGCCATTCATGATCGTCATTTTAACCTCAAGCAGCATGAATTGCCGGGATCTGCCCGTACAGCGGCTTCAAGACTATTACAAGCCCGTTCCGTCACGGTGGAGACCTGTTGGAGTCTGAAACGCTCAACTCGTATCAAGTATCAGACGAAGATTGTGCACCATTTTCTGCGTGAAGCAGGTATGTCATGATCAAGACTATTAAGATAGAACGAAAAAAAACCTCCAACAGAGAGCGCCGAAGTACATCCTCAGGCGATCTCTATTGGAGGTTTTTTTTATCTCTGCATCATGGCTTCCAGTATTTTATTACCCACGGGATCCAGCGGCATG
This sequence comes from Paenibacillus sp. FSL H7-0940, assembly GCF_037979415.1. NCBI lineage: Bacteria > Bacillati > Bacillota > Bacilli > Caryophanales > Paenibacillaceae > Paenibacillus > Paenibacillus sp. FSL H7-0940. The sequence continues at coordinate 6,688,019 of NZ_CP150280.1, read as the reverse complement.
AGTGGATAAAGGTCTTTTTTAGTTATAAACTTGAATATCGCATCCAGATACTCATCCACAATTGAGGCTGATCCAAAACAATAATTGGACAATAATACGATGCCTATACCCTGTTCCTTGTTTATAGCCAAATAACTGGAGAAACCAAATGTGCCACCGTTATGCCAGAGTATATTCTGATCTGAGATGTTATCACTAAACCAGGCGTAATGATGAGTCGAATCTCCAATCATTACAGGCATGTGACTTTGTTGCATTGCAGAGGCTGGCGGATGATCTTCATTCAGATTGGCCTGTACAAATAAACACATATCGTAAAGAGATGACTTGATTGCCCCTGCCCCTTCATGTACACCAGTATCCCAGTGAGGCATATTTTTCCCCGTTGACGTATGTCCATCCACAAATCTGCCATTCTGTTCTGCATTCAGCATAACAGCTGTCTCCGTCATGTTTAATGGACCTGTGATATTTTTTTTCAGCAGATCGTCATATGTACTGCCTGATACTTTACATAGGATATAACCAAGTAAGCCCACGCCGGTATTGGAATACTCAAATGAACCCATCTGATCCGTAAAGTCAGCATCCGATAAAAAAGCAAGTAAATCATCCTCCGTATAATTTGAATACGGATTGTATCGATTTTTCTTCGAGGACAGGTTTGTGGCAACTCCGGGTAATCCAGAGGTATGCGTTGCAAGACTTTTTAAGGTAACCTTATTCAAATAATCGTTTTTACCGTTGTGTATGTACTTGCCAACCGTGTCATCCGCGGAAAGCTGCTGTTGACGCTCCAATTCTAATAGAAGGATCGATGTAAAAAGTTTGGTTACAGAGCCGATTTCGAACAACCTATGTTCAGGAGCAGCCACACTCTTCTTTTTGGGATTGCCCAATGAATGATATTCGATATCTCCCTTTGTAATGATGCCAATCTCAAGATGCAGATGTTTCTTTCCTTTGATGTAATCGGATACAAAACCTTGTAAATCCCTCATAGAAAATGTTACTCCTCTTGTGGTGTGAATTTCATTATTGAAATCACGTTAACCACCATTATGTATTGGCAAACTACACTATGTATTCTTTCTAAATCTCCGATTCCCTGCTCAATAGTCCACGCCTGTTTTCTCCTAAACAGGAAAAGAGCCGCGATTACGGCTCTTTCTTCTGCACCCTGAACGATTGAATATAATTGTCGATATCGTCCTCCGGTGTATGCAACAGTCGTGCCAGATTAATCTGCAGCTGTTCCAGATGGTCAATATGCTTCTGAATGTCAGTGATGCGTTCGCGTACAAGGGTTTTTAACGTTTCCTTTTCCATGTCTTCCTGACTGAGTAACTGTAACGTATCCTGTATTTCCTTTAGAGAGTAACCCAGCGACTGGGCATCCTTAATGAATTTAATCTTCACCAAATAATCCTCAGTATACACCCGATATCCGTTGGAGGAACGACGGGGAGCAGGCAGAATTCCACTATCTTCGTAATAACGGAGGGTTGCCATACTTACAGCGGTACGCTTGGCCAACATTCCTCTTGTCATGGTTTCCATGCCTACTCCTCCACCTTTCTACGGATTTATTGTGTTTGTTCGTTGCGTATCTTAGTATATGTGGCATCATAGGTGACCTCGGGAAATTGCGCTGAAGAACCTTGCAGCAATGGCTGCTCTTTCCCTTTCAGATAACGGTCAAAGAATGCCAGCGCATAGGATCTGGTTATATCCACATTATGTTCTGGCGTCATACCTCTGGCAAACATTTTTGGTGAAATTAACGAAATATCCGTAAAGCTTTGATGAAATAAATTCTCCACTGTCAGATAATAGGTATCATTAAGACTGTTTGACATCACCCGATCCAAATCAGGCTCAAACTCGGGATAAAATACTTTATCCTTGGCAGTGGCGTCCGGGTCCAGACTTTTGGCTGTCCCACCCGACATGATATACATAAACGGCTGTTTCAAGGCTGTTGTGGATACTTTACCCCAGAAACCGCCTTCCAAACTAAGTCCTGCTTTGAAACGGTCATCCTGAGCCAGCGCTTCCGCCGTGGTTGCACCGCCGTAGGAGTGACCAAAGATACCGACAGAATCCAGATCAAGCTTGCCTTCGAGCAATTGATTCGGATCATGTGAATTCCACTGTGTGAGAGTGTCCAGTACAAAGCTTGCATCCTCTGCACGAATACCTATACCTTTTATATTATATTGATATAGTTCTTTGGAGGTTGGGAAGTCAGGGTCCGGCTGATAAGAAGCGACATCGCCATCCGAGAATGTAACTTGTGCAGATGTATACGGATGGTCGATACCAACCACAATGTAGCCGTTGCTCACAAGTTCCTCAATCGCGGTCATACTTTGAAAGCGAGTAGAACGTATCCCTGGTGAAAACAGTAAAACAGGATACTTGCTCTGTGCGGCAGATACCTCGGCACCTTTAACAACATGCGTCGGAATCGTGTCAAGGTAACTGAATACCACTGGTGGAATACCAAATACCAGGCTGATCGCCTCTCCCAATTCGGCAGGATAATGCTCTAGCGGCAATCCTTTGGCTGTTTCCTGATCTACAGGATACCAGACATTGATCATGAGTTCCCGCTTGTCGCCCGGTTCAACCGATTTCGTTTCTTCCCGGGAATCATCCGTTAACTGCTGCGAAAAGGTTCCTATGGCAAATGAACCCGTCGATTCGGGCATCGTGAATGCAGGGAATAACGACGTCAACACCATTGTACCTGCACTAAGAGCCAGCACCAGAATGGATGCCAAAATGGTTTTGAACCACGATCGACGTTTCTGTTTCTGTGTATTCTGAATATTGCACCGTGACTTCCATAATTGAACGGACAATACAATCAGTAAAACAAAGGCCACGATATAGGTAGGCATCAACTGCAAACGAAAATGATCCATTCCCCCATGCAAAAGGATAGCCAGTGCCAGTGCCGACAACGTACCGCCCCCCACTACCCGATGTTTGGGAGCCACCCAAATAACCACTGCGCTAATAACTGTCACGATTACCAAAATCCATTCTAAAATTCTCATTATTCAGCCTCCAATATTTCTTGATAAAAAAAGAATAAACCTTGAAGCATACTTCAAGGTCAAGGCTGTATTTTAGAAAAGATTTTATCGAGGAATTCGTAAATCCCATTTCCGAAGTTCGGTCAACGTGCACGTTCCGGACGAGAAAGCCTTAATAACTGTTGAGTTCGGCCCAGGATAGATCCGTCCTGTCATCACTTGCTCCCCCTGCTGAATGAACACCTCAATGGAGCTGACATCCATAAAGATATGAAGTTCCAGTTTCCCGTCAAGCAGTTCCACTGTTGCAGCTCGTTCTCCGCCCGGCCCTTGTCCGGCCTGCTCGCGATTCAAGCATAAACGCCGCTGCTCCACATCATAGGAAATCACGGTTTCTTCATCCTCACCCGTGCGCAGCTTTAACCCAAAGTGTTGTGCCTGTTCCGCTTCGAATACAGCATACAGTTCGTAACGGTCTCCACTGATTCCAAGATCAAAATCATGTTCATCACCATTTAAATGTATACCATACTGCTCGGTGCCTTCCGACCTGTACTGTATAAGTTCGGAAAGAGGCTGGAATATCAATCGTTCTCCCCTACGAATCAATTGTCTTGGCAACGTCATCGCTCCAGCCCAGGCATGGGACTGTTGTGTCGGGATTTCCGTTTCCCACGTATCCATCCAAGCCACCATGATTCGTCGTCCCTGTGCATCCTCCATCGTCTGAGGTGCGTAAAAGTCGAAGCCACAGTCCAACGGAACGTACTGCTCGTACTTCAACACACCCTGGTCTTCATCCAGCGTTCCCATCATATAAACGGTCGAATGCAAGTTGCGATAGTTATCTCCCTGAGCAGGCATGCGTTGCGGAGACATGATCAGAATATCTCGGCCATCCAGTGTGAACAGATCGGGACATTCCCAATTGTCGCCAAGCGTCCCGTCACTCTGGGCCATAATGTTGACATAACTCCAATCCAGCAAGTCCGTTGAGCGGTATAACAGAATGACACCTTTGCCCGCAGCATCATTCGATCCAAGGACGCAATAGTACACACTGTTTCGTTCAAACACTTTCGGATCACGGAAGTCCTTCGTACTCGTATGCTCCGGAATCTGATCCAGCCGAATGACCGGATTCATCGTGCTTTTGACAAAATCAATCCCATTGTCCGAGACAGCGATATTCTGTGTCTGCAAGTAATCGTTATCCTTGTCAGGTCCAGTCACGACATGTCCCGTGTACATCAGCACCAACTTGCCATCCTGCACGATTGCACTTCCGGAGAAACAGCCTCCACTGTCGTAGCTCTGATCGGGCGCCAGTGCAACAGGCAGGTAAGACCACGTAACCAAATCACGGCTCACCGCATGGCCCCAGTGCATCGGCCCCCATACCGGTTCATAGGGATAATGCTGATAGAACAAATGATACATCCCACCGAAGTATATGAAGCCGTTGGGATCATTCATCCAGCCCACCTCTGGCATCAAATGATAGGCCATTCGATAGGTTGGATCAACCTGATGTCGATGCTCCTTGATATATGCGTTGGCCCGGGCGAGTGTATACCTCTCCTTCGTTTGAGCCGAAGAACTCGTCAGTCCAAGGTCTGTCTCTTGCCTTGTGTCTATTTCCTGCTTCTCGTGTCGTTCCTGGTTCATATGTCCTTCACTCCTGTCTCTCTCTATATCACCCGACTGAACTTATTTGATTGCCCCTTGCATGACCCCCTGAATAATGTACTTCTGCGCAAACAGATAAACGATCAGGACAGGTAGCAGGGTCAACACCAGACCAGCCATCAATGGACCGTAATCCACTGTATATGTCCCATAAAAATAAAACGTGGACAACGGCAGCGTACGCTGCTCGGATGAAGTCAGTACCAGAGAAGGCAGCAAAAAATCATTCCATATCCACAATACATTCAGCACGCTAATCGTTACGGTTGTTGGCAGTAACACTGGCAGTACGATACGGAAAAAGGTCTGCACTCTGCCGCAGCCATCCATTAGAGCCGCTTCTTCAAGCTCCAGGGGAATACTTTTGATAAAGCCATGGTAGATAAATACGGCGAGCGGACTGCCAAAGCCAATATACATGTAGATCAGCGACCACTTGTTATCCAGCAGGCTGAGCGAGCCGTATATTTTAACCAATGGAATCATAATGGCCTGGAACGGAATAATCATCGCAGCTACCATCAGGAAAAAGAGATACTGATTCACCTTGCTTTTGTGACGAACAAAGTAATGGGCTGTCATCGCCGCAAAAAGAGCAATCAGTAATACACCTGCAATGGTAATGAGCAACGAATTGCTGAATGCGGATACATATCCCATTTTGTCAAACGCATTGACGTAATTATCGAATTGAAAGGAGCTTGGCAAGCCCAGCGGATCAGAGGTAATGGCCTGGTTAGCCTTGAACGAATTGACGATTAGAAGCACAAACGGAAATACAAATAAAATCATCACAATGATTAATGCAATAAACTTCATCCAGTTGAGAATGCGCGATTGTCCAGCCATCATGCCTCGACCTCCAGTTTTTTGCTGAAATAGACCTGGAGCAATGTAATGGCGGCTACAAGGATAAACAGAACAAAGGCTTCTGCCTGACCCAATCCGTAGTCACGAGCAAGAAAGGCCTGCTCATAAACATGCATGGATACCATCTCTGTGCTCTTGAAGGGCCCGCCACTGGTCAAAGAGACGTTCAGATCATACACCATGAATCCCCGTTGCAGTGACAAAAAGATGCATACAATAAACGAAGGAACCATCAGTGGCAATACAATGCGCGCCAGCATTTTGCGATTACTTGCCCCATCAATGCTGGCTGCCTCCATAACATCCTTTGGCACATTCATCAGTCCTGCAATGTAGATAACCATCATATAACCGGCATACTGCCAAACGGTCACCACAACGAGAGCCCAGAACGCTTTATCCGGATCAGCCAACCAAGAGGTGGAGAACAGCGTGAGATTCATTTTTTGTCCTGCAAAGACGAGTACCTGATTAAAAATAAACTGCCAGATGAAACCAAGCACGATTCCGCCCACCAGATTTGGCAGGAAAAATCCAGCCCGAAACCAGCCCTGTGCCTTCATTCCCCGAGTTACAACGTAAGCGAGCAGGAAGGCAACCGCATTGGTCAGCACAACGGTAATAAATACGTACTCCAGCGTCATCCCAAATGATTTCCAGAACACGGTGTCCTTGAACACACCGATGTAATTATCCCAGCCAACAAAGTTTTGATCGACGGCAATGCCATCCCAGTTCGTAAACGTCAAATAAATACCATACAAAAATGGAATAATCATCACCGTAGCAAACGCAAATAATGTCGGGCCAGTAAAGATCAGGCGGGTGCGCAGACGTGTCCATAATCCTTTTTCGGTCAGCATTGTCAACCTCCACTCTATCCAAATGATTAGCCTGGCGGTTATACCGGAAACAAGTCGAACAGACCTCGTGTGGAAGCTGTATGTTCACCATCTCCGGCGTACCGCAAGTCTCTCTCTATGTGCTGCACAGGGCTATGATTAATTCCTTTATTTCACGTTGCTCCAGTATGCCTGAATTTCACTGGCAAGTCCGGTACGGTCAATGACGTCAGCCAAATATTTCTGCATGGATGCACCCAGTTTGGACCAGTGATCCGCAGGAAGTGTGCTCATTGATTCCTCGATTTTGCCTGCCTTGATGTATTCACTAATGGATTTGCCAAGTGGATCGGTTGGCTCCAATGTAATGTTGCTGAATGCCGGAATAATACTGGCTTGATTCACCAGGAAATCCTGACCTTTTTCGTTATAAACGATCCAGTCCAAAAATTTCTTCGCTGCTTCCTGCTGCGCTGGTGTGCTCTTTTCCTTATCCAGCAATATGCGTTTGGATACAGCAGCAGAGATTTGCGTATTACCGAAATCATCCGGATTATTGCTCACAGGTACCGGGAGGAAGCCATATTTTCCATCTGCTGTATCAAAGCTTGAAATTTGTGGCCATGCCCAGTTGCCCTGGAACCAGATGCCAACCTCACCCTTGCCAAGCACCTCCGGTCCACGCTCATAGGTTCCGGACAGTGGAGAAGCCTTGTCAATATTGTAGGTTTTCATCAGGTCAAATGTATCTAACAAGCCATTAAACACGGCATTGGATGCAAGGTCCACTTGACCTGCCTTCAGATCAGTAATGAATTGATCCACCTTCGCACGGTCCGGCGACTGCCCACCATATGCAAGCCCCAGATAATGCGCACCAAGCGACCAGTCCATCGGAGATACAATCAAAGGTGATTTTCCAGTAGCGGCGATCTTTTGGAACAACTCATCAAGCTGTACAGTGGTCTGTACAGACTTTGGATCGAATGTCCCACCTACCGCCTGATCCAAAACATTCTGGTTATAGATGAATCCATATCCTTCAATAGAGAACGGGAAGGCATAATTTTTGCCATCAAACGTTGTAGCCGCTGTGCTATTCTCCACAGCATCCTTCATCCAAGACTCGGATGTGAGGTCCAGAACACGATCTTTGAATTTCTCGACATCCCCTGTATCCAGCATCATCATCGTTGTAGGGCTGCCAGAGGCATACAAAGCAGACGCTTTTTCAAACGGAGACTGTCCACTGCCTACAGGTACAATTTCAAGTGTTATATTTTGATTTTCGGCATGAAAGTCTTTAGCTGCTTGTTCCAACTGACTGTTAATTTCCGACTTGGAATTAAGCAAGGTGATTTTGACACTCTCACTGCTGCTACCCTCTGAGGAGGAGTTGGACTCCGTCGCTGCTTTACTTCCACATGCCGACAATACAAGCATCATAATCAATGACAATACCGATAATTTCATCCATCTCTGTTCTCTTTTCATCTTGTTATGGCCCCCGATCAATAGTTTAAAAGGAAACGCTTACAAATCGAATTATAATGTCAAAGGTTTGACATGTCAATCGTTTGACATACCATTCAAAAAAATTTTTCTCGACTTCATTTCTTCGTGGCAAAAGGACGAATAGGAAAAAACGACCTGTATCAGGTCGTCTCTCTCTCCACGATGGTAACTGGCAAAATATGCTCCATTCCGATCTTCTCTTCCGCGAGCTGGCGCCGAATCAGATCAATCGCCAGCTTAGCCATGGCCTCCACCGGCTGCCTGATCGTTGTAATGCCAGGCACCGTATACGCTGCCGCACGACTGTCATCATAACCTATAATAGCAATATCGTCGGGTACCTTGCGCCCACCTAACACGATCTGCTTCAGCGCATGCACCGCCATCAGATCACTCGTTACAAAGAGCCCATCCACCTCGGGGTGTTGTGCAAGCAGCTTATCCACCAATTTCGTATACTGATGCTGATCAAACACATTCAGATCGGTTTCATGAATCATGACCGGTTTGACTCCATGAGCCTGCAATGTATCAACGAAACCTGTCGTCCGGCGATTGGACAGCATTTGCAATTCCAAATTACCGCAGATATGTGCCAAATGTCGTCTGTTCTTCGAGAGCAGCAATTCAGCAGCCATAACCCCTCCCTGATAGTTATCAGATGAGATAAACGGGATGTCTTCACCGATCTTACGATCAAAGGTCACGATTGGGGAATGCAGATTCATATACTCATCAACTTCCAGTGTATGACTTCCCATAATAATGCCATCCACGCGATTACCCTTGAGCATTTCCACATATTCACGCTCTTTGGAAGGGTCCATGTGGGAATTGCATAACATAATTTTAAATCCATTCTGGTAAGCATGATACTCAACATAGCTAGCCAGTTCTCCAAAAAACGGATGGGATACATCGGGGATAATCAAGCCTATCACATTGGATTGCTTACGCAGAAGAGAACGGGCAATTTCATTGGGTCGATAGTTCAGTTCGTCCATGGTTTGATACACTTTGTCCCGAGTCTTCTGACTTATATATCCCCGGTTGTTTAATACACGCGAGACGGTAGTTACAGAAACTCCTGCCCTGAGTGCAACATCATGAATAGTTGCCATAACAGCCTCTTTTCCTACAACATTCTTCATACCTTTAACATTATAAACCTATTGTTAAACCTGAACCAAAGCCTTGGTACCCGCCTGCTGCTTCATTCCGCTACAATTCTCGCTCTCGGCATGCTATGCATAGCTCCGTGCGTAACATGGACCTGTACCACATACGTACCTGGTTCTTCAAAGGTATGCTGGATTTCATAATGCCCTTCCTCTGCCTCCTTGGCAGTTATAGCCCCCTGATTCTCCAGTTCGTCCGCTGTCATCATACCTTGTTCCGGAGATACAGAAGGCGGATCATCAAGCTCATTCCAGATCTGGAATTGCACATGGTCAGCATGACTTAACGGTGCATCTCCCTGTGTAAGCTTCACCTGCAACCGTGTTGGTTCATGAAGAGAAGCTTTCTCTGGAACGTCAAGTTTCACTTTGATCATCTCCGGCATCTCGCCCGATTGTGACTGTTCTTCATAAGAGCATCCCACCGTCAGGAGGAGCAGAATAACGAAGGGCATGAACCACCGAGCTTGTCCGCTCATCACCATCTATCCTTTCTTATTAAGAAGATTTTGGTGTTTTGCCGATACCCCACAGCATCACGATGATGATAATAAAGGCGATCAGTGCCAGTAATGGAATTGTGATGAAACCAAACCAGTTCAAATAGTCGGTATAACATGGAACCTTACCGCACGCGACGGCATTACCTGTAGCCGAAAAAATACGCTGGATCGTTACATGATATAACGAAATGCCGCCACCGACGAAACTCAGTGGGAGTACGTATTTCGTGATGCCCACGTCATCCTTAAAGTAAGCAATGCCCAGCAAAATCGTTAGTGGATACATGAATATGCGCTGGTACCAGCACAGATCACATGGAAGAAAGCCCTTGATCTCACTGAAATAGAGACTCCCCCCTGTTGCGATAACGGAAACGGCCCAAGCGACAAATAACCGGGTATCCACATTTCTCGCTGGGCGCTCCGATTTTGATGATGTACTCATTCCTCTGTCCCCCTCTTCATTTTGCTTATACCAAATTATCATACATCATTCTAGACTCCATCGGCTATTCAAGCTGTTATGTAGGTCATTACTCGATGATTATACCAAATATTTGAACTTTTGGGTGAATACAAAAAAGCTGCCGTATGGGGCAGCTCTTTTTGTTTGATTCGTATATAAAACGTTGGATTACATCGATTTAGTCAGCGTAATGGAACCATCTTTTTGTGCCCATTTCACGTCCCAGTTCAGAAGTTCAGCAATGAAGCGCAGAGGAACTTGCGTACGTCCATCTTTGTTTACAAATACAGTTGCACCCACATTTTTCTTCACGCCGTTTACTTCCATAACGTTGTTGTTCACCCAGAATTCAAGGGTATCATCGCCAGCCATCACCGTTACTTGTTGTGCTTTTTTGTCCCATTTCACCGTTGCGCCAATACCTTCACTCAGGAAACGCAATGGAATGTATGTTGTGTTTTTCCAAAGCACTGGTGTGGTATCCATGTTGGTTGTTTTATCGTTAATTTTCAGCATTTTACTGTTCAGTTGCATCCACACCGTTGTCATATCTGGCGCTGGTGCTGGTGTTGCTGGCTCTTGGAATTTGTCATTGAATTGAGTCACGATGGCGTTACCCAGGGCTTGACCTACACCAAACATCACTTTGAAGCCTTCACGATTCGTTGTGTAAGAAGCATCATAGTTACCTGTTGCATATTGATTCAATACGTTTTGTACTTGATTTTCATGCGTTGTCAGCGCTTGTTGTCCTGCTGCTTTTGGCAGATTGCCAGCTGTTGCTGAATCCAGGAATGTAGCAAATTCTGTTGTAAATCCATCAATACGTTTCTCTACTGCTGCACGAGCCGCAGCATCGTTGTTTTTAACAGCTTTTACATAGTCGCTTTGTGCGTTAACGTGGTTCGTTACCCAAATTTTCTCGAAAGCATTGGCACCATCGTTACCATAAACGGAAGCAATCGCTGCTTTGAAGTCAGCTGTGTTTCCAGCTTCAGCTGTAACCAGTGCGTTGGAAGCTGCTGTGCGTCCATCGAATTCCTCTTGCATTTGCAGAGCCGAAAGTGCAAAGTGTTCGGAAGCCAAGTGGTTGAGTGCAGATCTCAGATCAGCTGCTTTTGTATCCGCTTTGGTATTTTCGAATTTCTCAGGCATTTGTGTCGTAATTGCTGTGGAGAGTGCCTTACTTACGTCGAACATTTCCTTGAAACCTTCACGGTAAGCCTTGTATGCATCAGCGTAATCTCCAGCTACATACTCATCAAATACTTTTTGCACGAGATCTTCATGTACTTTCAGCGCCTGTTTGGCTGCTGCTTTTGGCAACTTGCCTTCGGTAGCTGTGCTCAGGAATGTGGAGAACTCATCCACGAAACCGTTGATGTTTGCCTGTGCTTGTTTGATTCCAGCCTGGTTGCCCATTTTGGTTGCTTTCACCAGATCATCTGTGTATTTGTTATGAGCGCGGAAGATGCGTTCGAATTCTTTGGCACCTGCGTCACCGTATAGGGAAGCAATTGCTGGTTGCATATCCAGTGCATTCTGGTCGAGTGCTTTGTAGGCTGCATCTGCATCTTTTGCTCCGTCATATGCTTTGGCCATTGCCGTTACTGCGAGTGCAAAGTGCTCGGACAACAGGTGGTCCAGGTTTGCTCTCAGGTCAGCCGCAGGTGTGTTCACGGATGCTTTCATCATGGTCATTGGTGTCTGTGGTGCGGCAGCTGCTCCAGCGATCCCCGGCATCAACAGTGTCAAGCTAAGTACAGGTGCGATAAACTTCTTCATTTTCATTTTCATTACGTGTTCACTCCTCGATTATGTTGTGTGTATAATTTCTTTCCTCGTCGTCGTCTTCATAGGGTGTAACGCAGGGTTCTCTATTCTGGATCACTCTGTGGACAAAAAAAATTCACAGCCTTCAGTGAAGAAAGGTGCGAACGCCTGTTGTATCAAGGTTTTTTTGAATTAAAAAAATATAAAATTGTAGTGATCTTTCCGATTCAAGACCACATACATACTGTAATATAGATACTTCATTTTCCTTTATTTCTCAACTAAAGCTTACATCAAAGGTTATCCTGAAGTACAATAAGGACATATCATATTATTCGCGAAGGAGGTCCATTCATGACCTGGTTGCCTTATGTTTTAATTGTGGGTATTGCCTTGTTTGGAGGTATTGCTACCATGATCATCGGAAATTCCAAAGCCAATCAGACCAGCAACCCCGAATATGATCGCCGCACAAAGCAAAACCTTAGCAAACTTTCCTATGTATACGTTGGTGCGATTGTACTTGGTTTTGGCGGACTAATCCTCTATCTTTTTAACTAAAATGTTTCGATTCGGCAAAGAATACGTTCAACACACCAAGCAGCTTCCGTTTTCGTTCTACATTCTCCGTTTATATACACATGTTTACAAGTTGGAGATAATTCAGAATTATTCTGGATATGTTCGGGGTTTAATATAAAGCCATAAGGGACAGCGAGCCCATTAAACAAACCAAACCCCAACTTGAAGGAGAGATATAGGATGAAAAAAAACATGAAGAAATCCGTAGCAACGATGATGGTACTGGGCATGACTTTAACAGGAGCAACGGGTGTATTCGCCGGAACACAGCTGGAGAAAATCTCCGCATATCTTAACCATGGAATTAGCTTCAATGTCGATGGCGCGACTTACTCACCAACGGATGGCAATGGCAACAAACTTGCGCCAATTACTTATAACAACTCTACTTATCTGCCTGTACGTGCGCTTGCCGATGCACTGCATGTACCCGTATCCTATGACGGCAAAAAAGGACAGGTCATTATCGGCCAAGCAACAAGCAATCCATCAGCTTTGACAAATGTAACGTATAGCGCAGCACAAAAAGAGGCGATTCAAAAAGCTTTTGCACAATTCGATGGGTTCGAGACCGCTTATGCCCCTCAGCAGATGATCGCAGGTGACACGTTCAAAAGTGTAGGTGCGGGTGGCGACGGCGTCAGTTTTGTTTTCAACCATATGAAAGTGGATGTGTCTCCAAGAGATTATTCGGACGGTTATACGAGCAAAGACGTGAAACTGTCCAATGGCGTGATCGCCAAATGGTACACACCAGATCAAACGGGCATGCTCACATTCCAACTGGATGATCGCTACGTTACGCTTAGCTCCCCGGATCATAAGCTGAGCCAAGCTCAGTTGCAACAAGTCGCTGTCTCTGTTCAGAAAGCCAACAGCAACAATGAAGGGATCACTGCATTTGCAGATGTGAACTATAGCAAACAACAATTGGATAACATTCGCAAAGCATTTGCGAAGTTTGACGGGTTCACAACAGCCTATGCCCCACAACATATGGTTGCTGGAGATACGTTCAAAAGCGTAGGTGCGGGTGGTGATGGTGTAAACTTTGTTTTTAATCGTATGAATGTAACGGTATCCCCTAAAGATTACTCGTTCAGCTATGATGGCAATACGGTAAAACTGCCTAATGGCGTATCAGCCAAATGGTATACACCAGACCAAACGGATATGCTCACATTCAAGCTGGATGATCGTTATGTAACACTCAGCTCGCCGAATAACCAATTGACTCACACTCAACTGGAGCAAATGGCAGTATCCGTACAAAAAGTGAAATAAACAAAAATAAACACACATCATTTCGGTCCCGCTCTATGAGCTGGGGCTGATTTGATGTGTGTTTTTTTGAATCTTTAGAATTTATTTTTATCAAATGGTTCTGGAAGCTTTAAGGAGTACACCATCGTTGATTTTCCTTCTTTCACGGGAACAATCACGTTAAGCACACCATCTTGTAACATGTTTTCTGGAATCTTGGCTGTGCTAAATCCCCACTTCCTCTCAGGTATGTCCGTTAAAGATACTTTCCCGAGCACCGAAGTGTAGTCTGGATTGATGAACAGCAACTCTGTAATTGAATCTTTAGAGGAGGAAATGGTCAATGTTCGATCAAAATTCAGCACCACACCATCAATTCGGTCTGGCACAGCTGATTCCATCGGCCTTGTATTTACCGGATCTAATTGGTAACTGTCCCCTACCCGATCCATCCATCGTGCTCTTGCATGAAAAGGAAGAATTTTGGAATCCATGGCTAGATCAGTTCCCTTTTCTTCATCGCTCATGCTTAATTGTTTGTTGTAACCAGTTGCTTTTGTTTCCGACACTTTGAGCCCCAAGTCCTTACTCCACTGACCTAAAGGAATAAAGGTCTGATTGTATAGCGTCAACAATTGTTTTGAAGGTTTATTCACACTGGAAGAACGCTGACCACGAGTGAAGGTGAGCCGATCCTTCCCGAGATTATATTGAATATGAAATGCTTTAGTGAATTCTTCTAAAGGAACATAATGCTGACCTTCCATATAGAAGGTGGGCTGCCCTTTATACTCCAATACACCCTGATCAGACTTAATAGCTACAGGTTCCATCGGGAAAAACACATTAGAGAACTGAAAAGAATTCCAATATTTTTTCCAGTCACTGTACGTACTATAATTCAATTTAAGATGTTTATTTTCTGAAATAACATATAAGGATGGCGGATAAGAGCCCGGGTTGGAAAAGTACTGTTCAATAATATACTCATCCTCAGTAATCCACTGGATACTTTCGGTACGAGCGCGATAAGGAGAATCATAGGAACGAATCCGTTTAAGGGTCTTCAAATCATAGACTTGTACCTTGGACGACTCCATTTTACTATCCAGACCGTTCTCTGTGACCAGAACCAATGTTTTTCTTTCGGGTGAGATAAATGATTGCACATAGCCCACTCGCTCTTTAATCAGTGTAGTTTTTTTGCCATTTTTGGTTACAACCACAGTCCAGTCTGATTTCCGATCCCTCGTGTTGCCTTGAGAAACATTTAGATGAACATCTGCACTTACCTGAAAAGCTTTAGTAGACAAGCCCGTCTTCTGGTCGGGCTTCATCCACAAGTCGCTTACTTTGGCCTTCTTCCCCTTTATACCGCCATATTCAAGGTAGTGACAATCTAAAGTATCTGTGCAATAAACCCCAAAATTACGGGTTTGTGGAATCGGTGATACCACATATTTGGTATCTGTAAAATCCCTTTCCAGCAAAAGCTTTCCGCGAGTGTATACTTTTTTTCCTGTGACCATGGAATAGTAGTTGGATTTAGGTGCGTTTTTCTCATAGATCGTATAATATATTCCGATTTGAGGTTCCAAGTGGATACGGTTTTCGCCCTCATGGACCTTGCGAAGTGTGTTCGAGCTATAGTCATACTCGTACAAAACGTAATAATGCTGCTTATCATCCGTGGCATAATAAGTTATGTATCCTTTTAACCCTGCTGGTGTGTCACTAACAATAGGATCATAATGATGGGAAGTTGTCGTCAGACCAGTATGTATCCGAGGAAGAATAGCTGGATCGGTAAAATGGTGCTCATTTTCTTTGATTTCACCAGTATCAAAACTTGTTCGAAGCGTAGTCACGGCCACCTCCGTTCCTCTGACTGCAAAACGAATGTTGTGTTGCACACGATCTTTGGATGAAATGGATCGCTCTGCGTTCTGTGTGGTTTGAACTATTGAAGTGGACGCTGAGACTGTGAATTGCGACATGCTGAGTATAAAAATTGAAACTAAACTGACGATGAGCCATTTGGATATTCTGGACATACTTAACTCCTTCTCTGTGTAATGGATTTGGTTGAGACTCGTTAAGTATAGAACTTTTGATCTAAATATTCATTACTTTTTCTTCCATCTTCTGGCCCTAATGGAACATTCCAAAGGACAGCGACAGATCTATTCATTTATCTGTCAACTGCCCTTTAGAATTCACTAAATCTCTTTCTACGTATGGGATGCTACCGCTTAATAGCTGTTTCGGTTAACCCATCAAACCTTTAGTTCAGCCAAACGAATAACCCTGCGATACATCATCGCATCCATCAAATCCTCCCAGTCAAGTTCACTGGCATTAACGTCTCGATAATAGACCGCAGCAGCAGGCAAGAAACCAACCAGCGGCCCTGTACCACCACATATCAGGCTACCTCCGTCTCCGCCTTTAGGCATCACATCCCCAACCGAATCCAGTGTAAGCTCATACTTGTAGGGATCACCGGCAAATTGCACTCCGAAGAAATTTGGCAGTTCCAGATCATAAGGACAATCATCCTTTTCTTCACCCCGTGAAGAGGCCGTCTCTGCCACTCCATCCACAATTTCATCCACGCCTTCCAGACTTCCAAAGTGCTTCAATCTCATCGTATAGTCGAAGCTGTCACCCCAGGGAAATAACGTGCGACAACCGCCGCCATAGATATACTCCCATTCGTCTTCAGTCAGCAAACCAAAACCCGCCGCAGCTTCCTCCCTCACAACGTCTTCCAACTCTATTCCTTCGTTGAACCACAGAATTCGGACTTCATTCTCACTTTGGCGAATCAGACGGAATTGTTGATGCAATTCATATTCACGTATTTCCGACTGCTTAAACTGCTCCAGTGCTGACGGGAAATCAGAATTTTCCTGTGCAAATGCTTCCTCCTTGGACACTTCAATCCAGCCAAGTGAGATCAGTTCGCATTCAACAAGCATCGGCGCAATGTTGACCATTCTTACAGGTGACATCTGACTCGCCAGAAACGAATCCACGTCCTCCACACCATACTCACTGACCGTTTCATGCAGGTCGGCTGAGGTCTCTTCGTTCATACCATGCTGCCAACGATCCCAGCCGAGTGTTACTTGATCCCCAGGGACAAACACAAATCTCAGCCCATCCTCCGTAAATACACCTGTCTCCATCCGCTGACCAAATCGTTCAAATGTCTCGAGGCCCTCATATACCATACCATCTGGTAACTGACGAACAAGCTTACGCATCCAAGCCTCTTTGTCCTGAGCATTCAACGCCTGCCACATGTCTCGTCTCAATGCCTCCACAACTTCCCCCACCTTTCCTTATGCACTTTCACTTCTCTAAAATGTTTTACTGGCTGGCACAGCACAATCTTACTTGTGTTGTTTACATTTTCACTTCCCTGCAGCCTGCAACAGTTCCAGCAATAATTCCTTCCGTCTCCCCTCGGCCTTGCGAGCAAGCGTTGAGAGCTTCTCCACTTTGCCAAAGATCAGATAGAGTACACGTTCCGCTTCATAATACTCAAGTTTTTGAATCTGTCTAACCAGCAGTTCGAGTATTTCCTCATTCTCCAGTTCGGGCTGAATCTTCAGCTTCAGACTATCGGTCGAACGACGCAAGCTGGCGACTAACGCAGGTATGGATTGAGCCGTGACACCCTGTTGTTCTACAAATGCCGCAATGAACTTATCCTGAATCAACTGATGCTCATCATCCACTTCACCCATGTAATATTCAACCAACGGGAAATACTGCTCATCCACAAGCCCCAGTCCAAAGGTTGCATAACTGCCCGGCATACAGCTTTTCTCTCCCTCGGTATCCTCATAAAACTCAAACTCCTGGATAGCCTCACGCGCATACTCTTCCAGAAGTGGATGCAATTCCGGGTACTCCAGTGCATTGGCAAAGAATCGGTGGGTATCCGACTTCGCAAGTCCTTTGATCGGCAAATACTGCTTTACGCTGGACTTGAGCTTGATCTTATAACTTTTCGGAAAGCCCTGTTTCAATAAATGAGTGACAAAGGTAAGTGCCTGTTGATAGGCACCCGGCTCTTCCTTACGAATGTGAATGGTCATCAGAGCAAATACATCATTTGCTTTGCATTCTACTTCTTCCGTTTTCACATGAATATCGTCCTTCGCATACGTTCCGCTGCCTTCTGTCATCATACGTGCCGCACGTTTGCTACCGAGTTGCTTAGCGAGTTCCAGAAAAGTCACACCTTTGGGTTTACTATAACTCGGCTCAAAACGTAGAATCATGACCGCCGCGTATAATAGCAGATCGATTGGTTGAGTTTCGGATGTTTGCGCCTTCCCAGTCTCGTTCAAATGTTGGCCTGCCTGTGTCTCAACGTTCGACTCCAGCGTTGCTCCAGGTTTTAGTGAATATTCATTGGTACGATAAGGCGAAGACTGAACATCATAATACTGTGGCAAAAACTGATTCTCCGCCCATGCCGTCACCGCACGAGTTATCTCACCACGATGTTCTGCAAGTGCCTCCTGACGCCCCTGATTCAACTCTTGTATCCGGTCATACTGCCCGATGGTCCATGCTACATCCAACTCCGGGAACAGCTTTGGATCGAGCAGATGACTCGTCAAAAAGAAGGATTCCAATGGCTTCGTTGGATATGTACTGTTCTCCAGATTCTTGTCTACATAGGTATGAATACGATCAAGGAGCAGCTTTCTTTTCTCTTCGTTGATCCATTCCAATAAAGTCAGTTGCAGCTTACCTTCGGTTGTTGGGAATTTCCCTCGCAAGGTGAAGCGGTAGTCAATCAACGGAGTATCTGCCAGCTTGTCCAATCTTTCCTGAACAACCTCAACAAGCTTAGGCCCGATCTCGTTCCGTACCTGTTCCTCGGTAAAGGCTCCTGCCTGCTTTGATTTCACATCATCATCATCATCATCATCCAAACCCAGATCCAGGCTGTCTACCGTGGTCCGTCCAGGTCTGTAATCCAGCACAATATCATTAAAAATACCCATTTGCAGTGTAGTTCGCTTCACAACACTTTCCAAGTCATCCCGCTTTTCCTGTTCATCAAACCATTCATTGATCGTCGTCATCATCTCTTCCATCGCCTGATCATAAAGTGTACTCATCTAATCTCCTGCCTTCCCATGCATCTTATGATGTTCATCAACCACACTTGAACCTCTATGAATCCCGGATTAATCCGGGGCATCTATGTTATAAATACGTATTGATGTTCGTATATTACCTATTATTTTACTCTCTCAAGTACACCCGGAACAATAAGGCTTATGCACGGTTGTTTGCTGGTCAAAGAGATCTACGGATTCCTTTTTTTTCAAATTTATGTACGCTCTCGGCATGCCCTCGCTATCATCATCCCCACGTTGTATAATCATTGTATTCCTTTTCAGGAGGTCTGACGAAATGAGCTACAGCAAATACTTCCCCTTGGAAAACTATTTGAATCAAGTTTCAATCACCCTTACATATGCAGAGCTTGAGGAGATTCTCGGATTTACGTTACCCCCTACAGCGTATAATCGCGAACAATGGTGGGTGAATAATTCCAATAATCATACACAAGCACTATCCTGGTTAAATGCCGGATGGAAGGTTGAGAATGTGATTCTAGGAAAACAAGTAACTTTTGTCCGCTGCGAGTCATAATCGATCTGTACGATATAGATTAATAGTTATAACTCCAAAGGTTCTATTTTTCCATAAATGTTATTCGAGACAAAAAAAGCAGGGTAGACTGATGAACTCATCAGTTCTCCCCTGCTTTGTAAATTAATTAACTGTCTTATACCACTCGTTCACTTCGGCGGTAATATCATCGCCGCCCATGGACTTCCACTTCGTCACAAATGCATCAAATTCCTCAATGCCTACCTGACCATAGATGATCTTGCTGAACGTATCTTTCTCCAACTTGTCGATTGCGTCCTTCTTCATTTTCATCGTCTCGGTTGGTGCCCCGGTGAACTTGTTCTTGATCGCGTTATCTTTATTCGCAACGACCACCTCAGCGGCTACAAATACTTCCGGTTTGTTGGCAATCT
The DNA here is from genome assembly GCF_037979415.1 of Paenibacillus sp. FSL H7-0940. Classification (NCBI taxonomy): domain Bacteria; kingdom Bacillati; phylum Bacillota; class Bacilli; order Caryophanales; family Paenibacillaceae; genus Paenibacillus; species Paenibacillus sp. FSL H7-0940. The sequence continues at coordinate 6,668,211 of NZ_CP150280.1, read as the reverse complement.
TCGTATTTTTCTCAAAAGGAGTCTCCGGTTCCTTGCCCTTTGCAAGTTCCGCCAGCGTATCCATCATGAGATTCGGAATCCGTGCACCATCATACGTAATCGTATATTTGAGTGGTGATACGCCGTCCTTCACTTCAGCTTCACCAACGACTTTGCCATCCACGATGTCATAATCATATCCTTGTGCGAAGCCATGTTCGAACTCGCTTCCCACTTCCGGATTAGCAAAGTTGTCGAACAGATAATTTTGGTACGTGAAGAAAATCTCCGGGTTCGCCATGTCTTTGTTAATCAGTACAACGCCGTTACTTGCACCAGAACCATGCTGGTGGCTCTCACCTGTTGGTCCTGTAGGTAAAGCAATGGCCTTGTACGTGGCACCGTCCACATTTTTCTTCACATCATCAATCGGCCAGTTTGGCATCCAGTGTGGTCCCACAATAATGCCTGCTTTACCTGCGGTGAACAATTCTGCTGCCTTGATCTCGTCATAGACACCCGCTTCTTTGGGCAGGTAACCTTTGGACAACCAATCTTTCATCGTTGCAAGGCCTTCCTTCACACCTGGCTGAATGGAGCCATATTGCAGTGTTCCGTCTCCGGCATCATTCCACTGTCCAGGCATCGTGTTGTACATGCCGAAGATCCAGCCGGATTCCGTCATCCAGGTATTGAGCGCATTTTTCATGCCCACGGTCAGACCATACGTATCTTTCTTACCGTTCCCATCCGGGTCCTGATTTGTAAAAGCATCCATGACCGTAACCAGTTCATCCATGGTTTTTGGTTCTTCCAGTCCCAGCTTCTTCAGCCAGTCTTCCCGGATAAACATGACCGAATCGCCGTTGTAGGCATAATCGAAGATTGGAATGCCATAACGCTCGCCCTCATACATGTATGGATACCATTCCTCGGATGCTGATTCGGATGCCTGTTTCCATGTGTCCGAAGCGTATTTGTCAAACAACTCGCCTGCATTGGCAAATTTGCCGGACTCAATTAATTCCCGGACCAGATTGTAGTCTCCCCGAATGGAGACGATATCCGGCAGTTCTTCGTTAGCGGACAGGGACAAGCGTAATTTCGTGTAAAATGCATCATTGGTCACCGATACAGCCCATGGCGTAGTCAGATCGATGCCAAGTCGTTCCTTAGCCCATTTGGTATGCACATTGTTCTGTGCCGTTTCCCCATTCTTGAACTTCGTGTCATCATTCCAGGCCCGCAAATAACTCATCTGTACCACCGGTTCATACTTCCCATCTTGCAGAGCAAGTGGTGCAGCGGCTTCCTTCGCCGGTTCTTCCTTGGCCCCCGAACTACATGCTGTTACAGCAACCATCGTGATTGCGAGCAATGCCGTCATCATTTTTCTATACATGAACTAACCCCTCCTCAGGTAACTTGGATACCCTTATGTGCCAAATGCACCTTACATGAAAAGGATAGTGCAGCCGGGGAGGCAAACATATATCACAATTTCAATGTTCATATCGATTTGTTAACCGTTCCGAAAATCTTGCGGGGTCAGTCCATAATGTTTGCGGAACACCTGAATGAAATAAGGCGTGTTATTGTACCCCACTTCCTGACCAACTTCATAGATCTTCATCGCCGTATGCTTCAGCAAATGAACCGCACGTTCCATTCTGGAACGGATAATATAATCACTAATGCCTTCACCTGTGGATTGTTTGTACATTTTCGACAGATATACGGGGTGCAAATGCACCTCTCCGGCAATGACCTGCAATGATAGATCCTCACCCAGATGATGGTCAATCCATTGCTGCACCTGCCGAATCAGCGTTGATCCGGCATCCTGTCCCGCATCGCTTGTGCTCTCTTCCCACTGCTTCATCACACATCTGGTCCACGTTTCCAGACTACGCAGCGAGATACCATATCCATCCTTGAGCAGTTGCTGGTATTGCTCGCCAAGCACTTCGGTTAACTGCCTTCCTTCCCGATGAGCCATATAGGAGAATGCTGCCGCCAGATAATGAAAAGCCACATACACATGCTCCGGGAACACACTGTTCGACAGTTCGGCAAAGATCTGATCGATCTTGCGGTGTGCATCCTCCATGCGCCCGGCTTCCAGTAACGTCGTCAGACCCGGTGGTTCATACAGCGCTGCAAGAGACTTCAACGTGGCCCCATTGGTTCCTGCCGCCGCATTCAAATGTAATCCTTTGCCCGCCTCGGCCTGCTTGCGAAGTGCACTCACAGCTTGATGATATAGCTGCGGCACCTGATCTGGGAAACGCCCCATACGACTAACGGACAGGGAAATGGTCGCGTTCAGATACTGCCTCACACTGTGGATCAACCGCTCTCCAAGTCGGCCCATTAACATTTCTGGTTCGGCCTGAGTTTGTTTGGGACTGGCCATGAAGACCAGATCATCATAGGCGTCATCCGTATGGCAGAGATGATAGGTACTGCCGTAGATCTCTTCCACTACATTCGAGATGGCGTACTTCATCAATCGAAACGCTTTATGTGTAGGTTGATGGTCATCATACCGGATGAGCAGCAGTTGCATTTTATCCTGTGGACGGAACCCGATCTCCAGTTGCTCCAGCTTGCCTTCGAGTTCAGCATCCGCAAATTTATGCCCAAAAAGTACATCCTTCATCAGCTCCGCCCGCTTCTCGGGCAGATGTTCCCTCACGGAATACATGGCCCGCTGATGCAGCAATTGTTTCTCACCCTCCAGGCGAATCTGCACTGCGGCCTGCTGCACGGATTCGATCAGTTCTTCATCCCGAACAGGTTTGAGCAAGTAACTGACTGTCCCATGTTTGAGCGCCTGCTTCGCATAATCGAAGGATGCATGCCCCGATAAAATAATACATTTGGTCTGTTCCCACTTTTGCCTGATGTAACTGACCAGATCCAGACCGGACATACCCGGCATACGGATATCCGTGATAATAATATGGACCTGATGTGATGCCATATGTTCCAAGGCTTCTTTGACAGAATAGGCTTTGAATACCTGACCAATCCCGTGTTCTCTCCACGGTATGGAGACAGCGATCGACTCTACTGCGGAATGTTCATCATCCACGACCATCAGATTCATCATGCGGTTGTTCCTCCTCAAACCATCGAATTTCTACACTAAGTCCACCATAGGGAATCGCTCCAAAATGAAGCCCCGACGACAGCCTATATCGCGTAACGAGACGCTGGTGCACATTCCATGTGCCTGTTCCAATCTCCTCACCCATCGGTTCATTGATCTCCCGTTCCAATTCGGCAATCTCTTCCGCTGTCAGCGTGACACCATCATTGTCAACAAACAGGCTATATCTTGTATATGTCCGACCCTCAATATGTTCGGGTACCGCCATCCCCGTTACGACGACATGCCCACTGCCCTCCATCGGCTCAATGCCATGGATCACCGCATTCTCTACGATGGGTTGAATGAGCAGTCGCGGAATGTGAAGCAACATCAGTTGCTGCGGTACGGCAATCTCGTAGGTCAGCCGGTTGGTCCGCATCTGTTGAATGGACAAATAATGGTCCAGCAGCCGGATTTCTTCCTCTACTGTCGTCATATCATTCTCGCCCCGCGTAATGTAGCGATAGTAGTCTCCCAGACTTAGCGACATGGCAATAACGGCTTCACGGTTGCCGAGCTGGGTCATATTTTTGATATAAAACAGGCAATTGTACAGGAAATGCGGATTGATCTGTGATTGCAGATGTTTCAATGTTGCTTCCCGCGAGCGAATACGTTCCTCGTATACCTTCTCGATCAGTTCCTGAATCTGCTCTGCCATATGGTTGAAGCTCTGGGTGAGATACGCGAATTCATCACGAGAGTGATCGACCGGAATCCGTGTGGACAGCTGCCCTTTGCGAATCTGTTGTAGCCCTTTCATCAAGCGATGGATGGGCACCTGAACTTTTCGATACAAAAGCAGTGCGGCCCCGATACTCAGCACGAGCAGTAACAGAATGGAGGTAATAAACATATTTCGGCTCTTGTCCATTGGGGTCAGCAAATCATCCAATACCACAGGGTTCACGTATACCGCTTGCAGTTGTTTGGAGTGCACGTAACTGACCAGATATTGTTTACCGCCCACTTCCAATTGATGATTGCCTTCCCTCTCCGGCCCGTTAAAAGGCATATCACGCATGATCGCTTCGACCAATTCGGTGTCCGCCGTACGGTTCAACAACGGATCGTTACCTGGTACCAGCAAGAAGGGATCTCCGCCCTGCGTTTCTTTAAAATCATCCAACATGGCAACCACGTTCATCGGGTCAAAATTAATCTCCATCACCGTTCGCACGCCTGTATTCATCGGTTTTTCATTCCACTCGTAGTTATCCGTGAAAAAGTAGGTGAAACTCCCCTTCTCCAGCTGCCATTGGCCAGGTTGCGGGAACGTCAACATCTTCTCATCGTAGACCGTCCGGCTGGACATGGTGGATAACACAAGTTCCGCTTGTGGCAGGACAATGGTAATATCGTTCTTCCAGCGGCTGGTGGACTGGTACAACGATAATTTGTCGAGAATATCCAGATAGATGCTGTTTTTCTCATATTGGCTGGTTGAATCCGTCATGTAACGGTAGTGCAGGATACTCGGATCTCGCAACAATGTCAGACCATACAGCGAGAGCTGCTCGATATTTTTATCCACCTGGGAACTGAAATAATTGAACTGGTTCAGACTCGACTGTTGTTTCTCTTCAACGACCATGTCCACATTTGCCTGGTTCGCATACGTATAGAGCAGCAGAATGGGTACGAGCAGGCAGATTAAAAGAATGACCGTCTTCGCAAATACTGTGAATTTCATTGTTTCACCCTGTCCCTGAATTTGAAGTCGTTCTACACCGAAGTCCTATTTTATATTGAAAGCCCTTACAATTCTATATGATTTTTTATTCTCCCGTTTTCCTGTGACTTGAAATCCTCCGTTTCCATCAACAAGTTAATATTTCAACATCCGCATTGAAATGTTGTTCTATAGTCCACCCTTTTCCGTTGCTATAATTCAGTTGCTCCACTCTGTGCAGAGGTTTGCTTGCCTCATTAATGCCGGGGGTGGACGAGATAAAGGAGGGACCCTGATGGCTATCGAACAACCGTTGACAACCAATACGCCGGTGCGAAAAATGACACCCCATCCACGCAAACGTACCCGCTGGAATTTCAAACGCACGTGGCCGCTGCATCTGATGCTGCTGCCCGCTGTACTGCTCACATTACTGTTCGCCTATGTGCCCATGGGCGGCATTATTATTGCTTTTCAAGACTTCAAACCGTGGCTGGGGTTCACTGGATCCAAATGGGTGGGCTGGGATAACTTCAGGTTCATGTTCGAATATCCCGACAGCGTTCAGGTCATCTGGAACACGGTATTGATTGCTTCGATGAAAATCGTGGCCGGACTTGTGGCCCCCGTGGTGTTTGCCATTTTGCTGAATGAGGTTCGAAACTCTACGTTCAAACGTTTCTCACAGACCTTGGTGTATCTGCCCCATTTCCTGTCTTGGGTTGTCCTGGGCGGCATTCTGCTCGATATGTTATCACCGGAAGGTGGGCTGGTAAACCAGGTGTTAGCCGCGGCTGGTGTTGAACCGATCTTCTTTCTGGGAGATGGCGACTGGTTCCGTGTCACGGTGGTTGTCAGTGATGTATGGAAGGAATTTGGATTCGGTACGATTGTATTTCTGGCAGCACTTGCGGGCATTAACCCGGCATTGTACGAGGCTTCAGAGGTGGATGGGGCAACACGACTCAGACAGACATTGCACATTACACTGCCTGCACTCGTGCCGATGATTATCGTGGTAGGTACATTATCGCTGGGCAATATCCTGAATGCAGGCTTTGACCAGATCTTTAACCTGTACAATCCGCTGGTATATGAGAAAGGTGATATTATCGATACCTTTGTCTACCGGATGGGAATTCTCAATGGCAAAATGAGCTTTGCCACCGCCGTTGGACTATTCAAATCATTTGTCGCGATGTTCCTGGTCATCTCTGCATACCGGATGGCATACAAAATCGCCAATTACCGTATTTTTTAAGAGGCATTTTGCATACATCCAGACAGCGACTTTCAATCAGCAAGATATAGATCGAAATGGTTTAGTTCGTCTATATCTTGTACACGCGAGCGATTCAAATCGAATTATGCAAAATGCAAAGGAGGAATCAAGGTGTATCACAAAACAACCGGGTACCGTATATTCAATGGCTTTAACCTGATATTCATCGCGGCCGTCTCGATCCTGTGCATCCTGCCGCTGGTCCACATTCTGGCGGTTTCCTTCAGTGGTAAAGCGGCAGCATCCGCCAATCTGGTGACACTTTGGCCCATTGATTTTACGGTGGATGCCTACACCAAAACATTTGGTAACAGTAACTTTCTCAGTGCACTCTGGATTTCAGTCCAGCGTACTGTTCTGGGAACACTGCTCAGTATGACACTTGTCTTCCTGACGGCTTATCCGTTATCCAAGGAGAGTCTTCACTTCAAGGGGCGCTCGTTATATGCGTGGTTTTTCATCTTCACGATGCTGTTTAGCGGGGGATTGATTCCATCCTATATTTTGATCCAGAAGCTTGGACTGATTAATACGATGTGGGCTCTCATTTTGCCGGGAGCGGTAGCTGTCTGGAACCTGATTCTCATGATGAACTTTTTCCGTAACGTGCCAAAAGAGCTGGAAGAAGCCGCATTCATTGATGGAGCCAACCATATCACAACTCTGTTCAAAATCTATCTGCCTGTATCCATGCCCGCCATTGCCACGATCTCCTTATTCACCATGGTAGGTCAATGGAATTCCTGGTTCGACGGGCTGATCTATATGAATGATGCTTCCAAATATCCACTCGCCACGTTAATGCAGACCATAATTGTACAGCAAGATTTCTCTAATATGAACGTGGATGCGACGCAGCTCCAGAACATGTCTCAACGTACGGTGAACGCGGCTCAGATCTTTATTGGGGCTCTGCCGATTCTGCTCGTATATCCGTTCTTGCAGCGTTTCTTCGTAAAGGGGATTGTGCTCGGGGCGGTAAAAGAGTAAGGCAAACACACGGAATCCCCTCTTGGAATTCTTTGTTCAGAAAGATCATGATTTCAGTTGATTCGAGATCGTTCTCCCGCGAGTTGCATTGTTATATTCATTAATTAACTCATCCAGCACCATGGATTGGCGAATAACCTCCGGATGCCATAGTTCCGGGTATTGACTTGCAATCTGGTAGAGTCTTTGCCGTGCATTCTCGATACATTCCTGAATGGTTTCCGGATTATGTACCATACTCCCGCCCCCTGTTGTCCTTGAATATCATCATCCAAAAAAGACCATCTAATATAATATTCGGAACAAGAGGGGATTTGGATTACCCCAAAATTAAAATTTTGGTTATTTTTTCTTGTAAAAGTTATGACTAGCGTGGATCACATGAGTTGATGTGCATATATGTTCAATACAAATAAACCGGATCGGCTGCGCCTGTCCGGTTTTATTCCTGCTGAGTTTTTCAATTTTCTCTATCATGCTCCATTCATCTTAATCCAACATCCTTAAAACGATTGCCTATCGTCTCTGGAAAGGCACGTTTAATGGCATCAATGGCACGTTGTTCCGTAGCCCCTGCCTTCCGGATAAGCTCAATTACCCTTTGCACACATTCCGGTTCTCTCGAATCCCAAGAGATGGAGTTGTCTATTTCCTCAATGATCATTGTGTACAGGTTTGCGAGTAGCTCATACTCGTCTATGACCTGGTCCATTTGAATGGACAGATGCTTAAGTCCTGCAACATAAGAGGCAATATCCAATCTTGATTTGGCATAATAGCAAAGTACAGTTGCCGCTTGTTCAGCGTCATATGTTCCTGACTGCAAAGCAGCAACAATAGCGGCATACGCAGCCGCCCCACAGGCATAATCTTGGGGCGGCAGCATATAGTCATGAGTTTCCCATTTGTACACGGCCTGGATTAACGATTCCTTGCAGACTTCCCATAAATCGATAGGTGCACAGGCTTCCAGAACCTGATAATACCAGTAGGGTGTACTGTTCCTCCCAAACGAATCATAGGGCAGACGAATGATTTCATTACCTTTACTTTCACAGATGAATAACACCCGTTCCGCATCATCATATCCAGTAACAATGACAAATTGATCGTGCCAGAGAATCGCACCTACGCCCCGGTCAATGGAAGCTTTGATATCCAGCAGAGCCTGCTTCTGATAGAGCGGAAAAGTCGGTTCAAATGAAAATCCACCATGTTGTCCCGTTGTCACACCAATGAAGTCTGCTGCGACAAAGTTCTCTGCCATCCAGTTGTATGTCGAAATTGATTCTGACGTCAGACGCCGATCCACCACTAATCGGAATGCACTTGCTGTCATACCTGCAATCATGTGGTGTGGAAAAACCGTCCACTTTTTATGTAATAAAATGCGATATAACGCATCTGTATACGCGCTCACACCGCTCCATGATCTATATTCATCAGCAAAATTCACAGCTTGCGGGGATTGAATCCAGTCCTGCAATACTACTTTTGTCGCCATCATCCTTCACTCCTTTCCTCTCTCATCCTATCGTGCAGAATGCGCTCCCCACCGTGGTATAGTGGACCTTTTACGGTCAGGATACTTCCTGGATATCACTCGAAAATAATCAATAGCCTGCTCTTCCAATGCTTTTGCCTTCACTAGTACCTGTGCTAAATCTTCTGTGGTGTTTGGTCGCAAGATACGTCTATTCTCCTGCTGAACTATATATCCTTTCATTTGGGCAATTAACGTCCCAAGCTGTTCATAACATGCACAAGCCTGGTCCAGTTCGTTCCATATCCCTCGAACACCCTGCAAATACATCCTTATTTCGGTTCGCGAATGGCAGAAGGATTCCAAAATATAACCTGCACCAGATTCATCGAAATCCCCACTCCGCAGGGCCTCCACCCACACATCATATGCCTTTTTACCTGAAGCAATATTCTGATCAGGTAACAGACGATAGGGAATATCCCAATCCTCAATCGCCAGTCGCAGGGATTCCAGCAGCATCTGCTGTTCAGGGATGCGGACCTGATCACCAAACACCTGACAATACCAAAATCCGGTAAAGTTTAAGCCGAAATTGTCATACAACAAAATCTGCGGTTCCTTGCTCCATCCGTCTTGCACATAAAAGATGCGGTCACTGTCATCATATCCATGAATAACACCAAACTCAGGAATCCAGTAAATCACACCATTGCCTTCATCAATACTCCGTCTCACCCAATTCACTGCATCCTGCTGATAATAACCGAACGTGGAATGACGTGTACGTCCCGCATCCCAGATCGTGAATATCCCCAGGTTATCGACTCCAGGACGATGTGCTTCCCCCCATTGTCCATACGCTGTAACCGACATGGGAAGTAGTCTGCGATGCACCGACAACTTGAAAGCCATGCCCGTATATCCGGCAAGTACAACCTTGGAACCTTGAAACTGGCCTGTATGTGTGAGTATCGCATGCAGACTATCCACGTACGATTTGGACTCCCGCTTCATGATGAGGTTATCTAAAATATTCTCTGCCAAGGACGGATCTTCTCCTCTCTATGCTGCTTTATTCCACGTTTTGCTTACGTTTTATCGCGAGCCTGTCAATTAATCCTTCTGCGCTTTGCTGAAGCTTGCGTCTAAGCCACCCAGGAGACAAAAGTTCCTCCCATTCGCTAACAAACAAATGCTGTAAGAAAGCATCCGTGTCATAAAATTCAATTGAATAAATCTGATCGTGCCTAGCCTGGATACGATACCCTTGCCATAGGTCCATTTGCTGCAATTCCTTCAAGCGAATCTCAGCTACAAACGGTTTACGCACAGGCAGTGGTTCTTCCCATCCACCTAGAAGGGCATCTGACCTGTACTCAAATCTCTCATCCAAGATCGATACATGAACAATGCCCTCCAAGCGAATCGCCACTTGCTGCACAGGATCTGCTTCATAACCCACCACGTAATCGGCGTTAAACTGGGATATCATCTTTAATGGACACAAGGAAAACTGCCGTTCTCCATCGTGATCCCTGTAATGAATATGTACTCTGCGCAAGTCAGTTATGGCGTGGGACAACAATTCAAAGAATTGCAGCTGCTTCGGTTGCGCCGAAAATACTGGGAGCTCACTACTTCCCATCTGTTGTTCCTCCAACGTAAAACGCTCCAGCAAATGCGCTACACGTTTCACCGCGTCCGATTGATCATAATCGTAATGCCGGTAACGATGCGCCAGATATTTCAGCACACGCTGCTCTTCTTCGGTCATATACAAATGGGGCAATCGAAAAGTCTGATCCTCATAACAATAGCCCCGATATTTTGCCATATACACCAAAGGGGCTCGCAAGGAACTTGCCATATATTCAATATCACGCTGAGCCTGACGACGGGAGATTTCAAATTCACGGGCAAGCCAGCTGCTATTCGGAAAACGTCCACCCCGAATCTGTTCGTCAAACCAGTGAATCCGATGCATGTTACTCATCTTCCCGCCCCCATCTCATCCATTCTTAATATATTCGATTATATCAAAAGACATGGCCCGTTCCGAAGAACAGGCCAGTTATGTTATACATGTGCCTTATCCACTCTGGATTGCACGGCTTTGGAGCATTTCTTGCATACTTTCAGACTTGTACCGTCTGTTTTTGTTTGCGTATACAACAATTTAATTCGGGTACTGCTACACACCGGGCATGTTCCCCGGCCTCTGGAAGGAAGACTCCACAAAACGCGTCCTCTTTTAGTTTTTGCCAATGGTTGTGAACCTCTTTTCGATATGGTTTGTGTGTTCACCGTTATTATATAGGGCATGGTACGACACAGAGTGTCGCATCAGTATTAGAAGTATTTCAAAAGAAAATAAAAATGTCCCCTCTTCGACCTGAAGAAAGGACAACATTTAGGAAGGATCTGTGCTCGACTGAGCTGCGGCCTGCAATAACGGTTGCAGGAGTCCTGGAAAGCGCGTTTCCAGATCATCGGATCGCAGGGTGAGAAAATGCTGAGTGCCCTGCACTCTGACCCGAATAACTCCGGCTTCCCGCAAGGTACGAATGTGATGCGACATCGTTGACTTCACAACAGGTGCATGAAAATGACTGCACGGCCGCTCCCCGCTTCTCGCTGCTTCCGCAACAATCCCAAGACGGGTCGGGTCGCTTAACGCATACAATACGGAGGAAAGTTCAATATCTGACACCTGTGGATGATGTAAAATTTTCATACTGTAGTCCCCTTTTCTCAGACTATCCATTGTATTTTAACACAGATCCATGATATATTTCTAATGTTCGACACCAATCGAACTTTAATGATTTCGTTATGTAACCCCTGCTGTTAGGCACGGGATTGACATCATACTACATTTTGCAAATGTTACACACCGTTTCTGAAATGTTGCGAAATACACATCACTTTAGGAGGTTTTTATGAACAACACCGCAACCGCATCATCAGGGGAACGGACCGGAATACAGGAAGGATTAATTGTAAGCTTGCTTGGCTTCACCGTTGTACTCGTTGTTATGAATACAATGATGTTTAATCTGGCCCTGCCCAAAATTGCAGCCGAATTTATGCTTACATCCGTCGCTTCTTCATGGATTGTTACAGGGTATTCCATTGTATTTGCCATTTCCTCGATTACGTTCTCACGTCTATCGGATTTCATACCTATTCGCACATTATTCACGACCGGGCTTACGTTACTTGGTGCGGCATCCGTTCTCGGGTTCTTCAGTAATCATTTCATCATTTTGCTCATTGCACGTCTGATCCAGGCTGCGGGTGCTGCATCGGTTCCGGGGCTTGCCATTGTGCTGATTACCCGGTACATTCCACATGATCGCCGGGGTAAATCGATGGCTGTCATCATGTCCGCGAGTTCACTGGGGCTTGGACTTGGTCCCGTCATCGGCGGAAGTATTACTCAGTTTCTGGGATGGCATGATCTGTTTATCGTTACGGGATTAACGTTATTCTTGATTCCTGTATTCTTCAAACTGCTCCCGCGGGAAACACCGCAAAAAGGTTCATTTGACCTGCTGGGTGCCGTGCTTCTTGCCATCGGTACTACGGGTGTGCTGTTATTCCTGACTTCCCGTCAGTGGTACACGCTTGTTATCGGTGCTGCGGCACTGCTTCTGTTCTGGCTCCGAATTCGGCGCGCGGCAGATCCATTTGTTCAACCTGCTTTGTTTAAAGACAAAAAATATATGATGCTCAGCTCGCTGGGAATTGTATCGTACATTAATAACTTCTCAACGTTGTTCCTGTTACCGCAAATTTTGGCACATCTATATGGACTGACACCTGCTCAATCCGGGCTTGTCATCTTCCCGGGTGCAGTCGTGTCCATGCTGCTGTCCAACCGGATCGGCCGCATGATTGACCGACACGGCAATACGTTGCTGTTGAAATTTGCACCATGGCTGCTACTGGCAGCTGCCGGGTTATTCGCCTTATTTGCAGACAATAACATCTACGCCATCATGGCCGTGTATGTCCTGCTCAGCGTTGGCTTCTCTTCCCTAACCACCAGCGTGTCCAATGAATTGTCTGGCAATCTGACCATGGATCAGGTGGGCGCAGGTATGGGGCTGTTCCAACTTAGTCAGTTCTTCAGCGGTGCCTTCAGCGTTGCTGTCACTGGTGTAGCATTAACGGCGATGCAGAACTTGCCACTCTCCTCGGCTTACACCAATATTTTCTGGGGCATGACTGTGGTCGCACTGGCATCCGTTATTTTCTCTCAGGTGTATCTGAGAATGCAGTCACGTAAAGTCACGGAAACAAGTAACCGAATTTAACATTATATTTAACCAAAAGAAGTCAGGAAGGGACCCTCGGGTTCTGAACCTGGCTTTTTTCTATCCCATTTTTCTCTGCATGAGTCAGCTGCCCTATCCCACTAACACAAAACAGCCCCAAGGACGCGTTCATCACGCTCCTCGGGGCTATTATTTTACGGTTGATCAACTTCTATATTCTTCTACACTGATTATACTATTCAAACAGGTCCAAACGAAGACGTTTCAGACTTGTATGTTTGATGTACCACTGTCCGTCGATTTTGACAAAAGTTTCGTGGTAGTGCCCAAATCCGTGGAAGGATTTGTTCTCATTGCCCTCCGGGAACGTAACCCAATCTTCCATTGGGGAGATGACCTTTGCTTCGTTCTCAGATACAAATTCAACTTCGGCGCTATGTACATGATGCACGGTTACGGCAACATCCACCAGATCACGGAATACTTGTACGATCGTATCACGGCCTGTTAATACCGGAATTGGATTGCCTTCTGTGCTGAAATCGGCCACTGCATCCGGAGCAAACACATCACCCAAGGTATCCCACTGCTTCGTATCAATATAGCGGCAATAACGCGCCTTGGTGTTCCTAATGTTTTCAAGCGCGAGCAATTGTTCCAGTCCTGTGATCGTTGATTGGCTCATGTGTTGTCCCTCCAGAGATGTAAAATGTGATGTAAGATTAGGATCATGTATGTATGCATACTATACCTTCCTTATTGTACCATTCGCCTTCTATTAGGTACAACGATACAAAAAAATCTTTCCTTACCTCTCGCGAGGTTGGGGAAAGATCTGGATATACCTATGTGCCAGACGAGTTAACCACGTCGATTGAAGTTCACTTCTATCTGCAAGTTACAGGGAATGTGCACCCTTCATCTGGGAAGCCAGTTCTGACATTTTTTTATTGTTCAAAAAACTTTCCATCTCTTCTTCCGCCTGCACCATCACCTGCTGGATCAAACAGCCTGCGTTATGATTCTGGGAACATTCGAACAGGGACGCCTGACCTTCAATCGCATGAATGATCTCCAGGAAAGAAGGATCCGGATTTTTACGACTAAGCCGGTAGCCACCATTGGCGCCAGAAGTCGATTCAATCATGCCCGCCTTAACCAATTTGGTCAAAATTTTGGACAGATAGGTTGGGGATACCTTCTGCAATTCTGCAAGTTGATGTACACTAACCAGCTGTTCGGGGGCAGTGCTTACAAGATGAAGCATCGTATGCAAAGCATAATTTGTCGCTTTTGAATATTTCATGAGGGCACCTCATTATACACGGATTTAATTTATCCATAATAGACTTGATTGAGCTCTGTGTCAAACCACTATACCTCAAGCGCTGGCAACATCGAAAAGATACGGGTTAATTGTGATACAATCCGCGGTAATCCGTAGGTGTCATCCCCTCATGGGCCATGAACTGGCGGTTAAAATAACTGGCATTGGGATACCCCGCTTCCTCTGCGATTTGTCCAATGTTGGCCGTAGGCCGTTCGAGTAACCATTGCTTTGCCATCTGTAGTCGTGAACGAGTGATAAATTCCATGGGCGTCATCTCCACAGCACTTTTAAACATTTTGCAAAAGTAATACGAACTCACACCTGCGAGATCCGCCCAGTCCTGCAACAGGAAAGGTTGACAGGCCTCCTGCTGCATCTGTGGAAGAAGTGCAAGAACCCGATTCTCCGCCTTACTTGTGGTACGTGTGCTCTTTAAAGGTACTGCATGCTGCACGAACTCGGCAAGTACGGCATAGGTCAGTGTGGATAGCTGAGCTGGACGTAGCATGGTGTTCTGTTCCGCTTCAGTGAGCAAGGCCAGATGAGCCTCTTCCCAAGAGCTGCGTTGCCGCAGTGTCCACAATAGATTGCGATGTAACCCCCGCTCGATCATATAATCATGCAGACGTTCACCGTAAAAATGAACCCATCGTACATCCCATGGATCATCTTCACTACTATAATAATGCTGCCGCTGCTGCGGGAAATAGAGAAACGCCTGACCTGCGCGAAGCTCATGTACCACCCCGTCCACTTCCACATATCCCTTGCCCGAAGCCACGTAGTGAATATTAAAGTTGTTCAGTGCGCCGGCCTCACGCAACACGGCATGCTGGACGTGGTCCATATAATGTCCAACGGACTCGGGATAACAAAAATATGGAATATCCTGCAGGGTAAGCAATACGGTTTGTCTCATCATAGCCGGTTCTCCTTGATCAACAATATTGTGTTAACTAACTTCAATATATTATCATTTTAATTCATTGATCTATTCTTTATAATCACAATATACATTCATAAACGGGAGGATACAACACATGAATTCAGTTCAAAAATTGCGTTGGGGCATTCTTGGTAGCGCTAGCATTGCTGTGGAATCCGTCATTCCAGGCTTGCAGCAATCCGAGTTAAATGAAGTAACCGCGATTGCCAGTCGAGACGAAGATAAAGCCAAACAGACGGCCGAACAACTTGGGATCGACAAAGCTTATGGCAGTTATGAAGCTTTGCTAGCTGATGATTCCATTGATGCCGTATATATCCCACTGCCGAATCATCTTCATCGGGAATGGACGATCCGGGCTGCTGAAGCAGGCAAACATATTTTGTGCGAAAAACCACTGGCTCTGACAGAACAGGAAGCTCAGGAGATGGTTCAAGCTTGTGCAGATGCAGGTGTGCATCTGGCTGAAGCATTCATGTACCGCCATCATCCACGATATGAGCAGATCCGGGATATCATTGCCAGCGGTGAGATTGGTGAGATTCGTGGTATGCACAGCACATTTTCATTTAATAACTCCAATGCATCCGGCAATGTCCGCTTTCGGCGGGATTGGGGCGGAGGTGCACTGTATGATATCGGATGTTATTCCATCAGCGTAGCACGTCTGCTGCTTGGTCAAGAACCAAGTGCAGCCACTGTTATTGGCATGTTCTCCCCAGAGCATGATCAAGTCGATATGATGGCTTCCGGACTGCTGGAATTCGATAATCACGTTGGAGTGACGTTTGACAGCAGCATGTGGGCAGCATTCCGCAACACGCTGGAGGTATTGGGATCCGAAGGAATTATTGAAGTCCCTTCGGCATTTATCAGCGGACAGGACCGCAGTTCCAACTTCTATGTAACGGCTGGTGGTGAACGGAGAGAGATTGAAGTCCCGCAAGTGAACCACTACTCTCTACAAGGAGATGATATGGCACGTGCTGTACTTCAGGGCAAGGATCTGCGCTTCGCCCCTTCCGATGCGGTAGCTAATATGAAAGTACTGGAAGCTTGCCTTCGTTCAGCGGAAGAACGTACACGAATTACACTATAATTGAGAGGATGAACTGACTTATGGAATATATCGAAATTGCTGGTACAGGTAAACGTGTCTCCAGATTGATTAAAGGAACCGATTATTTCGTGCATAATGCCTACGATAAAGCAGCTACGAACATGGATGCTTTTCTGTCGATTGGCGGTAACACTGTAGATACAGCACATATTTATTGTGGTGGACAGAGTGAAGAAGTCCTTGGTCGTTACATGAAGGAACGTGGTAACCGCGACCAGATCGTCATTCTCACCAAAGGCGCGCATCATGACCAGAATGGGCCACGTGTGAACGCTGATGCCATCCGCAGTGACTTGATGGAAAGTCTGGAGCGTCTTCAGACAGATCACGTAGAGATGTATGCCTTGCACCGCGATGATCCCAATACCCCTGTCAGTGTTATTCTTGAAGCACTGAACGAACATATTGAATCCGGCAAAATCGGCGCAATTGGCGCATCCAACTGGACCTGGCAGCGGCTCGAGGAAGCCAATGCATACGCTGCGGCAAATGGCCTGAAGGGCTTCACATTCAGCAGTCCAAATCTCAGTCTCGCCAAAGCAAACGAACCTTTCTGGGAAGGCTGTGTGTCAGCAGATGCAGAGACGCTGGCATGGCATGAGCAAACCAAACTACCATTGCTATCCTGGTCCTCCCAAGCACGTGGTTTCTTCACTGGAAGATTCACACCTGAAGTTCGGGATAACGAAGATCTGGTGCGTGTATTCTACAGTGATGATAACTGGGAACGGTTGCATCGGGCTGAACAATTGGCTAATTCCAAGAAAACAACACCAATCCAGATTGCACTTGCTTATGTATTGAATCAGACGTTCCCAACCTGTGCGCTGATCGGAGCCCAGAATCAGGCAGAACTGCTCTCCTGTGACGAAGGATCACGCATCACGCTTACTCCTGCTGAAATCGCATGGTTGGATCTGGGCAGTGATGTACCGGCTGGCACCTAAAGAAAATTAATCATTCCATCAACAAATACAGAAGGACTTACCCCAGAGCACATCTCTGAAGGTAAGTCCTTTATATCGTAGATTAAGCCATATAGAATGTTAGAAATTGCAATGTCATTCGGTTGGATTACAGTTTAACGATCTGACCTGTTTTCTCGGATTCGAATGCTGCCAGGATCACTTGCAGGGAACGCAAGCCCTCTTCCCCGGAAATCGCTGGAGGTGTTTGGGTGACAATCGACTCTACAAATGCGTCAATTACACCACTCGGCACTTGTTTCTCGTTGGTAGCCATGGCACCAACTTTGTACGTCTCAACTGTACCATTGGTCAGCTCAACGATAACTTCATCGCCTTCCACTGTTCCGATCTTCATAACACCATTCTCGCACCACAGCACTGTACTGTTGTCTCCAGCTCTGTATTGTGTCCAGCTCGCTACGAGCGTTCCGATCGCTCCGCTCTTCATACGCAGCAAACAAGTTGCGTTATCGTCAACTTTAGTGCCTTCCTTGTGCAGTGTGCTGATGAAACCAGCCACTTCAGATACTTCATCATTCAGCAGATAACGGATGAAGTCGGATTTGTGCACGCCCAGATCGCCCATTGCGCCCATAATCGCTTCTTCTTTACGGAAGAACCAGCTTTCAGCTCCGTCCACACTCCATCCTTCCGGACCCGGGTGACCAAATGATGTACGGAAATTCAGGACTTTACCGAGTTTGCCGGATTCGAGAATTTCTTTTGCTTTTACGTGAGGAGGCATCAAACGCTGGTTGTGTCCAACCATCAAATACACGCCATTTTTCTTGGCAGCTTCGATCATTTGCTCGCCTTCTTCAGTGGATACTGCCATTGGTTTCTCAACCAATACATGCTTGCCTGCATTTGCAGCAGCAATCGCCATTGGCGCATGCAGATAGTTTGGTGTACACACACTAACGGCATCCACTGTTTCGTTTGCAAGCAATTCTTCGTAACTGGAATACGCTTTACCGCCGTAAGTCTCGGCCATCTTCTCCGCACGCTCCACAACCGGATCGGCAAAAGCGACAAGTTCTACGTTCTCATTGGCAGCGTACTCTGGAATATGTCTGCGCTCGGCAATGGCTCCACAGCCGAATACAGCAACTTTAATTTTACTCATGTACATAAGTCTCCTTTGACAAATAGATTAGCATTTTTCATGGTTCGATGGTCCATTAGAATTGATTCAAGTAGTTTTCTTTCAACCAGTTGTAGCTATTGGATACGCTCTCAAGCGGAGGATTCTGACATACGTCTTGTTCCACGATCAGCCATTCCACGCCTGCATTCGTAGCGCCTTCAATAACAGCTGGCAGGTCAACCGAACCTTGTCCCAATTCCAGTGTTTTCATCTGGCCCTGTTCGTCTTTGCTGAAGTCCTTCAGATGAAGCAGCGGCAAGCGACCCGCATATTGTTTAATATACTCGATCGGATTTTGTCCCGCAAATTGTACCCAACATACGTCCATTTCCACTTTTACCGCTTCCGGTGATGTTTGAGCGAACATGGCATCAAAGGCATTCGCATCGCCAACCTGGCCGTGGAATTCAAAGTCATGGTTATGGTATCCGAAGATCAACCCTTGTTTCGCTGCTTCAGCTCCATATTGTTGTAACTCAGCGAATAGCTTGGTCCAACCTTCTGCATTCTCAGGACGATCTTCTGGCATCAGGTAAGGGCAAATGATATATTGTGCACCAATTGTTTTTAGGTAATCGATTTGTTTTTGCAAGTCTTCGCGCATTGCATGTAGTGAAACGTGGCTGCTGAATCCTTTCAGTCCAAGTTCATCTAGTAGCGCTTTCATTTCCTCAGCTGGAATATCGCCATATCCGGCAAACTCCACACCTTCATATCCAAGGGCCGCTACCTTACGCAACGTACCACGAAAATCTGCTGCAGTTTCATCACGGAGTGTAAACAATTGCAAACCAATATTAAGTTTTTTCATGTAGGATACACCTCTGTTCTCAAATTTGCTTTCATTGCTCTATCTGGTATCATCCTAACGCAAAACAGGCTAGAATGAACATATACAATATAGTCAGAACATGAACTATCTGATCAAATTTTATTTCCATCATTTTGCATCAATTGAATGTACCTAATTTCAACTGAAGATATTTACACTGGCACTCCGATGACAGAACAACCTTCCGATCGCTGTTATCCCCAGATTTTTTTAATTTCCTTTTCAAAAGGATAAAATCCGGTGATAAAGGCGAACACTCCGTTTCTTCAGGTTCTTTCTGTCCTCTCCGTTTTCGTGTAAATGTTAAGTTAAACTTATGATGTAAAAGGATGTACATATTGGGGGATTTTATCTTTGGATACGTTAGAGACATCTGTACTGATCTGTGACTACTCATACCACTATAAGGCGTTCACTCATAATATGAAGGGCGAGTTGCAAACCTATCTGTTCCGTCTGCAGACCGAAGGCTCGTGCAAAGTGTATGTACAGGATGAAGAATTCAGGATGACTAGCGGGGATTTGCTGCTCTTAAAGCCTGGTGACGACTATCATCTCGTGGTCGATGAACCACATAAGGAAGGACGCTTGTCTAGCGGAGATTATTATCTGTTCTGCGAGGGCAGCTGGATCGAGAACTGGTGGAAACGGCAGCATCGATCTACCGTGAGCCGGATTGGACTTGATGACAAGCTCATCAGCCTGTGGAGAAATATGTTACTTGAGAAACGTCGCGGACCTCTTGAGGAAAATGCGGAGCTAAAGGATGCGTTACTGCGCGGATTATGTCTATATATTGACCGGGCAATTAAAGAGAATATTCAGACCGATCGGGCTGTTTCCTCTGCGCTGAAGTTAAAACGTTTTATAGAGGAGCATGCCACGGTTACGTTCAAGCTTGATGAAGCGGCTCGTTATGCGGGTCTCAGCCTGTCACGTGCAGTCCGTTTATTTAAGGAGCACTACAATCAGACCATGATTCAATATGCGATTGAGATCCGTTTGAATGCGGCATTGGAACGAATGAAATACAGTGAAATGACACTGGAGCATATTGCCGAATCCTGCGGTTTTGCAAGTTACTCCTATTTCCACCGGGTATTCCGGGCACACTTTGGTGTGTCTCCGGCGGAATATCTCAAATCCAAGCAGCATGAGCCTATCGATGATCTGGAGCATGTATGATGTTCAGTATCAGAAACCCATGACCTTAAAGAGGTTCATGGGTTATTTTGATACATTGAACTGTAATCAACTTTCAGTACGACTGGAAGTCAGAACGTTTTTTATAAGAATGAAGTTCACTTCAATATTTTTTCATGTGACTCCCACAGAACAAGACTGTACAATTATAGAGACAGTTTTTTTACAAATTCATACATATCCATTAAATCCATATCTATCATACTGGAGCGATACATATGCTAACCCACCAGCGCAAAGTCCTCATCATTGAGGATGAATCAGATATTTCGCGCATTCTGCGAGATTATTTAACCAAAAATCAATATGAAGCCGCCGTGGCAGCCACTGGACAAGATGGACTTCAGATTATGGAGCTTATTCAACCAGACTATATCATTCTGGACATTATGCTTCCGGACATGGACGGGATCGAGGTCTGTCGAGAGATCAGAAGGCGCAACAATATCCCCATCCTCATTCTAAGTGCCAGAGGCAGTGATACCGATAAGGTACTTGGTCTTGGCTTTGGAGCAGACGACTATATGACCAAGCCCTTCTCGCTGAGCGAATTGTTAGCACGAATTAATGCCCACTTCAGGCGTTATGACAGTATGACATCCGTTGGAGACAGAACAGATCTGTTGCATCTTGGAAACCTGGTGATTGATAAAAAAGCCTATAAAGTTACATTGAACGGATCGGAAGTATCTCTATCTGCCAAAGAATTCGAACTACTTCATTATCTGGCAAGCCACAAGAATCAGGTATTTTCCAAAGCCCAGTTGCTCGACGCCATCTGGGGATATGCAACCTACGGCGATGAAAATACCGTAACCGTATACATTCGCAGACTGCGTGAGAAAATCGAGGCAGATGCCTCGCATCCGATCGTTCTGAAGACGGTATGGGGTGTCGGTTACAAATTCAATTACGAATAAGTGAGATTGGAGGCTCCCACATGTCATTGAACAGCTGGTCCAAACGCTGGTTGTTAACAACACTTGGGCTTCTCATTATTATCGTTTTAAGTATCCTTGCACTGTCGATGATGCTGTTACAAGATCGAAATTCAGGCGAATCCAATCTGTCCCTGAATCAGGTTCGACTCAAGGTCAATCCAATCTTACTCGCTTTGGAGCAAAATCATCAGCATCTTAATGAACAAAATATTCGTGAAGTCATACGTTCCACCGCCAGAGAGACCGGGGTTCTGCTTACCTATCTAAACTTGGATGGAAAAGTCATTCTGTCCTCCGACCCCACCTCTGAAGGAACGCAAGTTAATCTGCGTTCAGCCCTTCATTATGATCTGCATCATGCCACGCAGGCCGCGGACGGTAACGATTTGCTTGATATTGCTTTTCCCGTGATGGATGGACCCGTGGGAAGTCAGATCGGCAATGCTATCTTTTCCATCCCCCAAGCCATGGTTACGGTTCAGCAATCGATGACTTTAGCGGTTATATTGATTAGCGCACTCATGCTCCTGTCACTGATCCTGAGCTTATTTCTATTCTGGATGAAACGAAAACTGGACAAACACCTGCTCTCTCCCATCCATCAATTGAAGCAACATGCGGAATCCATGCTTAAAGGCAATTATGAAGAAAACATCCAGTACAACCGGAACGATGAATTACTCGAAGTATATGCCATGTTTGATCTCATGCGCACGGAGATTAAACATATGAGCGAGCAGCGTATCCAGCAGGAACAAGCACAAAAAGAACTCATCACCAATATATCTCATGATATTAAAACACCAATTACCACGATAAAAGCATACATAGAAGCTATTGAGGAAGGACTATGCAACGATCAGGAGACGCTGATGGAATATATGGGAGTCATGCGGACCCATACGGATAAAACGGCACGCCTTGTGGAGGATCTGCTGGTTCATGCACTTCAGGAATTGGGGCAAATTTCGGTGGAAACCCGTGAAATGTACAGTGCGCCTATACTGGAGACGATGTTGAAACCTATTGAACATGTTGTCCTAACAAAGGGGCTTATCTATAAAGGACCCAACTACATCCCCAATGTGTTAATCGCTATCGACCCCACTCGAATTGAACAGGTGATCTCCAATCTTGCCGCCAATGCCCTCAAGCATACAGCTCCAGGAGACACGATACGTATAGATATGGAACTGGAATCCGGACACTTGAAAGTGACGATTGCGGATTCGGGTCAGGGAATACGTGTGCAGGATATGCCTTTTGTTTTCCAGCGTTACTTCAGAGGCCAGACGAGTCATGCAGAACAACGTGTTCAGGAAGGTACAGGGCTGGGCCTTTCTATCTGCCAAAGCATTATTGAAGCACACGGAGGTCATATTTCCTTTACTAGTAAAGAAGGCCAAGGTACAACCTTCCGGTTCTATCTGCCGATCTGCTGAGCCCACCTGAACCTACACTCCACAGCTGTAATACTTTATTCATAATTTGATAAGGCTTCCTCAACATCCCTCCTCTAGAATGAATCCTATACTGTACTCGGGAGTGATTCGACTTGTCCAAAAAAGTGATTATCCGTGCACAGAATCTGTGCAAAACGTACAACAGCGGAAGTAAGCAACATCATGCCATCCGTAATGTTGATATCGACATCTATGAAGGAGAATTCACGGTCATCATGGGTAACTCTGGCTCTGGCAAATCAACCCTCCTATATCTGCTAAGCGGACTGGACCAGATCACAGCAGGTGAGGTCTATTTTCACGACCAGCGGATTGACGCTTACAGTGAACGAGAAATGTCCAACTTCCGCACCCGCAGGATTGGTTATATCTATCAGAGCATCAATCTGGTCCCGGACCTTTCCATCAAAGAGAACATCGCTTTACCGGGATATATCGCTGGAAACAAAACAAAGGACATCCAATCCCGCGCTGCTGAGCTGATGAATGCCATGGATATCGATGAACAGCGTAATCGCCTTCCCTCCCAAACTTCCGGAGGACAGCAGCAGCGAGCTGCCATTGCACGGGCTTTGATCAATTCGCCGGATATCATTTTTGCGGATGAACCGACCGGAAGCTTAAATATGGAACACGGCACAGCTGTTCTCGATATCCTTACGAATCTCAACCGGAAAGGACAGTCCGTTGTTATGGTGACGCATGATATCAAGGCCGCCTGTCGGGCAGATCGCCTGATCTACATTTTGGACGGCAAGATTGGCGGAATCCTTGAGTTTGACACTTATGACGAACATCAAATTCAGGATCGTGAAGCGATTATCTTCGCTTTGGTTACGGGGAAGGAATAACGATGGCAGTCATGTTTAAACTTAGCTTGTCGTATCTGAGTAGGAACAAAATACAAAATGCGTTGATTGCGCTGCTCCTGCTACTCTCGACACTTCTTGTATCTACAGCTATTGTCATTCTGGCGAACACAGGCAATCAGTTTTATGAAATGCATACCCGAACCCATGGATCTCATCAGATCCTGACGTTTGAAAAAGGGCTCAATGACCCTGACGCTGTGCACAACTGGTGGGCTTCTCAGGATGGAGCTCAGGTGTCCCCTTTGCTAACGTATCGTACATTGTCAGGCATCATTTTGAATGAAACTCACATCCCTAACATCTACCTGTATATGTTTAATACGCCTCCGCCGCCATGGGGTGTGGATGAACTAATTTTCTCAAGCGGGACGCCCGACACAGTTCCCGAACAAGGCTCAGTCTGGATTCCAACGTCCATGGCGAATGCTTATCATATTTCGGTAGGTGATACCATTGGCTTCAAAACCGGCTCAAGCACACTCGAATTGAATGTATCGGGCATTGTCATCGATGTACCATATGGGGCACCCTTCTCCAATACAGCACGGGTCTGGATGAATCCTACCGATTATCAACATGATCTCGCTACACTTGCTGGCAACGAGAATCGTATGATGGGCATCCATTTTAACGATTACAGCATGAATTCGGTGTATTGGGAACGGTACAATCGTGAGACAGGTATTCCGTTTCTGGAATCCAAAATGGAGTTCGAGGCCATTGCCTCTTTTTATCTGATCATCAATCAGGTTATTGGATTCATCATGATATTCATGGGTGTTGTCATGCTCTCTATCGCCCTGATGACCATCGGATTTACGATTGCGGATGCCATCCTGGCCAATTACAGAACGATAGGAATCCTCAAATCACTAGGTCTGACTTCCCGAAAAACGATAGGCACCTATGTTATTCAATATGCATTGATATCCATCGTAGCCATTATCCCAGGACTTGCACTCAGTATATGGATATCCAAATGGATCATTAATATTTCTGTATCCTCTCTTCGAGTGGGGAATCAGAACATTCCAGTCCAAGGATTGGATGCGGCCATACTGGCCGGCGTACTACTATTTACTCTAGTGATTCTGTTCACTGTGTTATATGCCAAAAAGGCACGCAGCATACAGCCCGTGCAGGCTATTCGTTATGGTATGTCGGAGACAGATCACAGCCGGATGGCTGGCAAAATGAATTCGCCATTGGCGCACTGGATCGGGTTCACACGACTGCCTGTGACCGCCGTGCTTGGATTCCGACATGTGTTCAAAAACACCAAAAGCTCTGTTCTAACAATCCTGCTGACTACCATGGCTTCCTCCGTACTAGTTTTGGGGTATGTTCTGCTGACCAGTATAAACGGAATTGAACAGACCGCAGCTAAATGGGGGTATGACAATGCCAATATCGCAACAGTCGTAGTGAACAAAAGTAACTTCCCCAAGGCTGAACTAAAGCACGTGTTAGCGCAGGATTCGAGGATCAGCAATGTAGGCTGGCAAGGGAACACAACGGGTGTAATTAGCCCGGAGTCTTTGGCAGCAGTAGAGGGCCAATCCATCAGTCTCAACTTGAGTGTACTGGACGGGAGTTATCAGGAACTTGGATTCGAAACGTTAAAAGGGGTTAACCCACAACATGCGAATGAAATTGCCATTGGTGTAAGTGTAGCCAAAACATCAAATAAAGATCTCGGTGATCTTATCGATATCTATATTGAAGGAGAAAAGCGTACATTCCTCATCACAGGCATCTATCAGGCGTTCGCCAACATGTCTGTTTCAGGCAGAATCACCATTGATGCCATGAGAAGTGTGAACCCGGATTATAGTGAATTTGATGTTATCTTCATCAATGTGAACGATATGGCACAAGCGGGTAAGGTTGCCTCGGAATTAAATGAGCAATTTAAAGATTTTGCTTCGGTAGTCACTCAAAAGACTTTGCTTGATTCGGTTTACGCGGAAGCCGCTAACATCCTGATCTATCCGATGAGCCTGATCGGATTGCTGTTTATCATTGTGACGTTCATCATTATTTTCAGTACCTGTAGAATCAATATCCGTAAAGAAAGCAGAACGTACGGGATATACAAATCGCTGGGAATGACATCTCGCCAAATCCGGTTGTCGCTCACCATGGGAATGTTCATACTGTCCTCCGTGGGAGCCATACTGGGTATTTTCGTCGGCGTATACCTGCTGCCTCTTCTACTCGAAATGGTCCTTTCCGGTTATGGTATCGTACAGCTTCCACTGATCCTGCATTGGGGTGGAATGGT
The DNA here is from genome assembly GCF_037979415.1 of Paenibacillus sp. FSL H7-0940. Taxonomy (NCBI): domain Bacteria; kingdom Bacillati; phylum Bacillota; class Bacilli; order Caryophanales; family Paenibacillaceae; genus Paenibacillus; species Paenibacillus sp. FSL H7-0940. The sequence goes on along the minus strand of NZ_CP150280.1, from coordinate 6,642,259 downwards.
ACTGTTCACCTGTCTAAGCATCATTGCAGCCAGTCTTGGCTCGTGGTTCTCTTCGAGAATCATTCGGGAAGCATCGCCACGTATACTGGTTATCGAATAATGTAATCAGAATGCCTTAACACAATAAAACAAGCCCTTCCATACCTCTATAGGATGTGGAAGGGCTTGTTATCATGATATGAACTAATTCCGCCATTTCTTCGCAAGTGCACCAATCTGATGTGGCGTAGTACGGCAGCAGCCGCCAATAATTTGCGCGCCCGCAACAACCCACTGTTTCGAAGCATCACTCATGCTGCCACAGGTACCCTGTCCGCTCCACGTCTTCGTCACTGCATCATACGTCTCACCTGAGTTCGGATACACAATAACAGGTTTGTCGCTAGCACTGCTGAGAATACCCACTGCTTCCGTCACCACTTCCATCGGAGCACAGTTCAGGCCAATCGCCGCAATCTGCGGCTCGGAGCCAAACGTCTGTGCACATACCTCAAGCGGTGTGCCCTCGCTGATGCTTGTCCCGTCTTTTAAAGAAAATGATAACCAGGCATACGCATGAGGGAACTCCTTCAGTACATCAACCAGCACCTGTGCTTCCTGCAGGGAAGGAATCGTCTCAAACGCCAGAATATCAGCACCCGCTTCAAGCAGCGCCGCCATACGTGGACGGTGAAATGCGGCCAGCGTCTCATCCGACACGCCGTAATGTCCCACATACTCTGAACCATCCGCCAGATAGGCGCCGTACGGACCAACGGACCCGGCAATAATTGGACGTGGACGAAAACTGTCTCCTTCGCGATCTACTGTACGATCTGTTATATGCTCCTCATTCTCTACGTTCTCGGAACGTACCGAAGGAGCTTCTACAAGCTGACCTGTCGAGCTTTCTCTCCCTACTAAACTACTCTGCACTTCTGCCCACACGTCATCTCTCGCCTGTACAGCCAGTTCCACCGTCTTCCGGATCAGCTCCAGTGCTGACTGTTCATCGATCCCTCTCTTACGGAAACCATCCACCGTCGCCTGATAACTGGATGTAATCGCACAGTCGGCTCCTGCTCGAAAATAATCTGCATGGACCTGAACAATAACATCCGGATTCTCAAGCAACACACGAGCAGACCATAGTGGATCATCGAGATCACATCCATGCTGTTCGAGTTCCGTAGCCAACGCTCCATCCAGAATCATGACCGGATGTTCACGAAGGATCTGTTCTATGGGGTTAGTCTGTTGTGCTTGCGTCATGTACTTGTCCTCTTTTCTTATTCACACGTTCTGTCAGATAATAAGCAGCGTAACATACTGCGATAAACGGAACCCCACAATACAGCGCAATTCGCTGTGTCGGGTCAAAGGCAATACCTATGCATGAAGCCAGGCATAATATAAATGAAACAATTGGTACCACCGGATACAGTGGTGTGCGGTAGACCAGATCTTTGACCGCATGTCCTTCCCGGATATATTGTCTGCGGAACATGTATTGGGAGGCACTGATACTCATCCATACTGCAACGACAGCCAGACCTGAAATGGAAACCAGTGTAATATACACGGTACCTGGCGCAATGATGCTGGACAGCAAAGCCAGCGCACCACCCACCATACTAATCAGAAGTGCATTCAGCGGTACTCCGCTTTTGGTCAATTTGGCAAACCACGGAGAGATCGTTCTTTTGTCAGCCAGAGACCAGAGCATACGTGAAGATGCATACAGGCCTGAATTGGCAGCAGAGAGAATCGCCGTCAGAATAACAAAGTTCATAATGTCTGCTGCATAGGGTACACCCACCCGCTCCATTACCGCTACAAACGGACTTTCCAGTACACTGGCATCCGACATGGGCAGCAAGGCCGACAAGATAATAATCGTTCCGATGAAGAAAATAACCAAACGCCACAGCGTTGTATGAATAGCCTTTGGTATCGTCTTTTCCGGGTTCTCCGTCTCACCGGCGGCAATGCCGATTAACTCGGTGCCTGAGAAGGCAAAGTTTACAGCAAGCATGGTCATCAATATCGCTGTAGCCCCATGAGGGAACCACCCGGATGCGGTAATATTCGATAGAAATGGAGCCGGTTCAGAATCCGCCATGGGAATGATACCAAACATGGCTGCGCCACCGATAATAATGAAGATTACGATAGTCACTACTTTTACAGATGAGAACCAGAACTCGGATTCCGCAAAAAATTTCACCGTTAGAGCGTTAAACAGAAAGATCATCAGTGCAAAAACCGCGCTCCATATCCATACGTTTACCGATGGGAACCAGCGCTGCATAAGCAATCCGGCGGCTGTGAATTCGGAGCCAAGCGCAACAGTCCAGGTTAACCAGTATAACCAAGCCACCGTGTAACCTGTTGCCGGTCCGATATATTTGGCTGCATAACTATGAAATGCTCCCGTCTCTGGCATATGAACAGACAGTTCACCAAGACAGAGCATCACCAGATATACAACGATGGCTCCAATCAGATAGGACAGAATGGTTCCCAGTGGTCCCGCCTGCTGAATCGTGTAACCTGAGCTGAGGAATAATCCCGTTCCAATGACTCCTCCGAGAGAGAGCATGACCACATGCCGTGCCTGCATTTTCCGCTGAAAATGCCCTTTGTCGTTGTTGTTCTCCATACCTGCTGCTCCCCTACTTCTTCATCCAGAAAAAACAAAAAAGACCCACTCTGCCTAAAGAGTGCGCCGTTACTGACAAATAAAAACAAACGCTCCTATCTATCAGGCTTTCACCCGCTGGAATTAGCACAGTATCCTTCAGATCTGTTGCTGAGGTTTCTAAGGGCCAGTCCCTCCACCTCTCTGGATAAGAAAATGATTTTTTACTAATATAGCGATCTATCATGAATGTGTCAACAATTAAATAATATATGGCACACCTCGCTATTCGGTGGAAGACCCCGGATTCGTGATGGTGGTCTTTACCTCATAGGTGATCGGCACGGTGCTAAAAATTTTATCCCAATCGTCTTTGACTTTTTTCCATGTTTTAGGTTCTTTAATACGCAAGCTATCCCGAAAATCCGCAACATCTACTTTATAGGTATGCTGAAGTTTGTATAACAACTGTCGAATCTGTTGTTTGGCAAGTTCAGCAAATTCTTTTTCCAATTCACTGAGATACGCACCTTTTTCCTCTTCCTCGGGAGCACGCCAATCCTCCATCAACCAGCCTTCGGATTCAGTTTTCACATGGAATGAAATATCATCGCCAACCACTTTTGGAATTATTGTTGTTTTTTTCTTCTTCATTTCATATACAACAGTGAACCCCTCTTTATTGTATGTCTTCAAGATACCTCCTTTTTCTTTAGGTCTGAGCCAAGATAGCCCTTCTAGATCCGTTTGGCTGAGTTCCCCGATGAATTTTGTTGTTTTCCCATCAAAGATACTGGCACCGGAGAACTTGTCCTCTCCATTGAAGTTCAGTACATTCTGGAGCAAAAAGCTGGAACCGGATTGCATTTGTGCATCTAATTTGGAGAGTAGAACGGGGTCCAGGATTTTATTGGACAAGTATGAATTACCGGTAATACCTGTAAGATAAAATGCTGGAATCCGGGAAGGATCATCTGAAGTCAGTACATCAACAGCGCGATGATGGCTAATCAACACCAGACAGTTAGGACGAATATCGTTATCCCGAAGGACAAAATCCAGCAGCTGGTCCAGACCATACTTTTTGGCGATATCCTTGGACACAACGATAACCTTCAGATGATGTCCGATGAGCGGATGATCTCGTCTCAGTGCAAACTGACGAAAGATTTGCAGCAAGGAATCTCCGGTAAGCTGTTCATTGGAATAGGACGTTTTACCAGAAGCAGGCGAACCGGATTGTTGGCTCTTTTGACTGCTGGAATTACCGGGAGCAATCTGTACCGTGGCCGTCAAATTGTTCTGCTTGGAGTACCCTCCTCCCTGATTGGCGATGTTCTCCTCAAATTCCGTCTCTTTGCCGATATCGATCCCGAGACCAACGTAGACACTTAGATCCTCTATCTCTCGACTGCTCCAACATCCGGATATCGTTAAGAGAATGCATAATACAGTGGCTAAGCGTAACAACATGCGGAATGTAATCATGCATGCTTGCCTCCTTTTTTGCGAATCAGACTTAACAACAGTAGTACCAGAGGTAAAATGCCAAACAAAAATACGGACACATTGCCTAGCATATCTCCTAGTACGAAGGTATCATCCACTGTTTTGGGTATCATTGCTGTCAGATAAATGAACGGCAGCAGGCCGTACATGATGCCTTTGATTTTTTTGGAACGAAACAAATCACGAATACCCACCGAAGCGCAGTAATGTGTAATTGCTGTAGTCGAAAAGATTTGCATAATCCAGATGACCAGCAATAAGGATTCAAAACGCTCGAATATCAGACCCTGGATTTCGAAGCTTCTTACCAAATCCAGCGTTGGCCAGGTTCGAGTTTTGATGCCATCGAGCGATAAACTGCCTATAACCATCACCACCGTGATCAAGTAGATAATAGTGGATATGAGTATCCCCCAGGTCATCGCTTTATTGCTCTTCTTCGGATTTTTCATATAGGCAGTCATGATTAACATCACCTCATAGCCCGTATAAGATAATAGTGAAGGCTTCAACCCTTGGAAAACGGGCATAATCCCATCACCGAGGACGGGTCTCAGATTGCCAATCTCGAATAGCTGATTACTAAGCAAAATTTCAATCACAAATATAATAATCGTAATCGGAAGGATGATCTCAAACACGCGTACGATAACGCCAAGCCCGCCTGAAATCATATATACACCGATCCACATGAAGACCATCACAATCACCCAGGTGGGGGTGCGTTCGAGCAGATACATCCCTGTTACTTCAGCCATAACTCTGATTTCGAATGCGGCAATAACTATGAAATACATAATCATAGACAATCCCAGTATGTAAGCAATCCAGCTGCCCGTAATCTCACGGGTGAACTGGAAGACGGTTTTCTCCGGGAATCTGCGACACAGCGTAACCAGAATAATTCCGACGCCTAAGATAATGAATCCAGATAGGATAATGGAAATCCAGACATCCGGTGTTCCGACAGCTTTGCTGGTCGTTCGAGGTAGTGTCAATATCCCGGCACCAAGCATGTAATTGACAATAATTACAACGGCCTGTGTCGTGGTTAGCTTTCCTTGGGAGCCATTCACTTTAGTTCACCTCCAGACCTTCAGTAGATGGAATTCCGTTTATTTTTTCCGATCATCATCGATCGGATTAGTCATCTTGGGACGCATTCTCATCATGTTTAGCGGAGCACGGATAACAAAATCCTTCCATTCATTCATGTGATAAGGAACGGCTGGTGCAACATAAGGTACGCCAAAGCTTGAGAGTCGTGCCAGATGTGTACACACAAGCAGAAAGAACATAACCACGCCAAACAATCCAAGTACGGCTGCGCTGAACATAGCGGCAAATCGTAGAATCCTTAGCGTTAATCCCGCACTATAGACAGGAATCGTAAAGGAAGATATGGCTGTTACCGCAACGACAATGACCAGAAATTGGCTTATTATTCCCGCTTGCACCGCTGCTTGGCCAATAATCAGACCTCCTACGATACCCATCGCTGGCGCAATCGGTTTGGGCAAGCGTATCCCGGCCTCCCTCAAGATTTCAATTGAAAGCTCCATGATGAGTACCTCAATAATTGAGGGGAATGGCACTCCGGTACGCGTTTCAATAATCGTCAATACCAGCTTGGTTGGAATAAGACCCGGATGGAACGAGATAAACGAGATATAGAGCGCAGGAGCAAGCAATGCCAGCATCGCGGCCATAAAACGCAGCACTCGCAAAAATGTTCCAGGAATCCAGCGTTCATAATAGTCCTCTGGAGACTGAAGCAACATGCTAAAGGTCACCGGTACAATTAATACAAATGGCGTTCCATCCAACAAAATTGCCACTCGGCCTTCCAGAAGGGCACCCATCACTCGGTCAGGTCTTTCCGTATTCAGTACCTGCTGAAAAGGACTCAGCGTATTATCTTCGATGAGTTGTTCCACATAACCTGATTCGAGCATTGAATCCATATCCATCTCTTCGATTCGCTTGCATACTTCTGCAACGAGATTTGGATCGGCAATATCCTGAATATAGGCTATCGCCAAATCTTTTTTGATCCGTGAACCCACTTCATACTTCTTAATAAACAGGCTCTGATCACTTCCATAACGACGTAAAATGCCTGTATTATCGCTTAATTGCTCTGTAAAACCAATACGAGGCCCACGAAGCAGTCCCTCTGACAAGGGTTCATTCATACCTCTTGTTTTGATCTTATGAGCTCCAATTAATAAAGCACCTGGCAAACCATCAACCAGCAGTGCATTTTTCCCAAACAACACACCAACTGCGAGTTCTTGGAGGGACTTCGTCTCCTCAACCAGACTGACAGGAAGTAATTGATCTTGCAGATATGCCGACAGTAAGTGTGCGTTGTCTGGATGGAGAAAACCCTCCTGCTTAAGTAGAGGAACACCTTCGAACATCAACGGTGTAATCAAGTGATCATCAACTAAGTCCTGATCTACCAGGCCTTCGGTATAGATGACCGCAGCCCGTGTATTCGTTCCCTTAATAATAAATTCTCGAATATGCACGTCTGCATTGAGTCCAAAGCTTTCTTTCACACTCGTCAGATTTATGCTGTACTTTTCGGTTAATTTAATATTGGCATAGTGGCCTGTTTCGGTCCCTTCACCCTGCCCTTTGGCTGCTGGCGAGATATCCTTCGAGGATATGGACGATGGCTTGGAACGAGAGAAGCTTCCGCGCTTAATGGCAGCATTGATCCAGCGCATGCTCAATGTAATACCAATTGGAATGATGAAGACCAAGAATGCCTGAATCCATATGGACCAATCCGGCACGTAGGATACAATTGTTGACCACATGTTCCCACCCCAACATTTCTCTGCATGACATAGCTGCAGGTATTCCCAAGTATTGTGTCCCCGTTTGATCACAATAATTCCCGTTTTTTTGAGTGCTGAACGACAAAAAAACGGTTCCTGTGCAAGGAACCGCTATTACTATATATTGTTATACGATTCTGGTCACATGCTCCGCTTTGGCATCCAACAAGTGAGCTGAAGCAGCAATTGCTGTAAAATCATTCAATGCGATCTCAATCTGCTTCTGGCTCTGCTCCACATATTCTTCTACTTTTTTGGTACCACCCGTGATATTACCAATCTCCTTGGTTATTCCAGTCACACTATCACGAATCTCATTAATCGAACTCTCCACCATTGCGGATAGTTTCTTAACTTCCTTGGCCACGATATCAAATCCTCGTCCGTATTCTCCTGCATGTGCAGCCTCAATGGCAGCATTCAACGCGAGCAGTTGCGTCTGAGACGAAATCTCGCGTATCGTTCGTACCACGCCCTGAATCGATCCGGCCTGTTCCTGCAGATGGGTCAACGTTGCACGGTTAGAAGTTGACACCTCTGAGATATAGGAGATACTGGACATTAATTCCTGGCTCCGTTCAATGCCTACATCTGCCTGCCCATTCAGTTCATGGGACATCGTTTTCAGCTCATTCACTACGACCGAAATGTTGTTCTGACGGTTGGTAATGTTGGTGGCGATTTTGGATACACCCAGTATCTTCTGATTTGTCTCATCGTACACCGGCATATATGTCGCCTCAAGCCATACGGAATTCCCCTTTGCATCCTTGCGTTCAACCTTGTCCTGGAAGCTGACACCATTAAATATGCTATTCCAAAAAGCATCATATTCCGGAGTATTTGCAAATTGACCGAAGCACAGTTGCTGATGCTTCATGCCGTACATCTCATCTACCGTATATCCCATCGTCTGGGCAAAGACTTCATTCACGTAGGTTACCCGGCGATCCAGATCAAATCGAATGATAGCAAGACTTTTCTCCATCGCCTTGATGACCATTGCATCGGTGACAACATCTTTCTTTTCCATATCTAATATAGACACTTGATAACCCCCACAGTTCATTCCATAATAGACAGCCTTTAACTAGCAAAAAACAATCATAACAACATATGTATCCATCAGGTTCTAGATGGCTCTACTATGGATACCCGATTTGCAGCATTTTGGATCACCTGTTGTTATTTATTTTTATTGCAACCCTGTGAAGTCAAAATATATAGTTGTTCCTTCGTTTCAATGCTTCTCCAATATCCTGGATAAAAGGGTTCCATCAACATACTTTCGGAGCATATTCATCGTCCAGAAAAGAGACGTTATAACTTATCTTATCCGTAAAATATCTCTGTATCTACTAGTACGTATCGTAACATAAGGCAAAGAGGTATACACTTCTGTATTTGTAACGTATTTGTAACATAATTTCTGTTTTTTAATAACCGTTTAACCCCTATATACAAGAAAAACAGAACGATTTATCATGCATCGTCCTGTTTCTTATCCAGTCTCATCTTCATTATTTCTTTCGTGGTGTCCAGCGCTTCGTTTCACTGTGATTCGGATACTGAATGCCCGCAGGATAGGAGATCAGCTCGATCAGCATCCCCCAAGGTGCTCTTCCATACACAAACTGATTGCCTTCTCCACCTTCAATATGACCGGTCAATGCCCCAGGCTCTGTTAGCAACACCCCGCCCGCTTCCTTGAAGTGTCGTGCAGCTTCTTGCATATCGTCCACATACAACGCCATATGCTGCAATCCGTAATCTGATGCCCTAACTGGCTCCGATTGCGCTGTATTCGCGTACTGAAATAACTCTATACTGGCGCTCTCCCCTAGCGATAACATCCGAATATGAATAACCTTTGCTCCTGAACGCAGTCCTAATTTACGCTCTGCCTCGGGTCCTTCCTGTGGGGGATCATCCGGCGTTATATGGTCATAGGCAAGTTGAGCTCCAAACGCCTGTTGTAGAAATAGTGTCGCCTGCTCCATGTCCGGTACAGTTATTCCAATATGGTCAATTCCTCTCGTAATCATGTTATCCCTTCTTTCCTTTATCCATTGAACTTGCTTTTACACAGCGACATCCGTACCTATATGATTTACACGAAAAGGGGTCCGCTTTAACATTGGTTGCTCGAACGACCTGTGTATAGAAACCGAAAAAAGAAGAGCGCATGATATCCATGGCTCTTCTTTTTTTAATGTTTTTAAGTTAGTTACAGGTTTACATACCGAGTGCTTAACCGGGGGCCTGAACTCATTTTAAAAATCGTGCACAGTGACACACAGCTGAATCGCAATGCCAAATGGGTCCCTTACAATACCGTATCCTGGGCTGAATTCATTTTGTTCATACGGTACCAGTATCTTCACGCCCTCATGTTGCATCAGAGAATGATACAGTTGATCGATGGTATCTTTATCCTTGGATTGAATACATAGTGACGTGCTGTTCCCCAGCTGCCATGCTCTCTCCGTGTCCATTGCTTCTTCCGCAATCATGACTTTGTTAACCCCAATCTCCAGCACCGAATGTGTAATATACTCATCTTGACCGGCAGGGTACTCGAAACCCGGGTTCATTTCCTTCATCTCTTTATAACTTTTCTTGAATATCACCTTGGCGCCCAGAAACTCTTCATAAAAAGCAATGGCTGCCGCCGCATCCCCGTTCATCGACAAAAATGGTATCACTTCAAAATTCATTATATTGCCTCCTTGTTCCTATTGGATTACACTTATCACTATAACAACGAAAGGTGCCAATCTATGGCACCATTAAGAGGGTTTGATATGAAAAAATCAGAACGTATGAACCAGATGCTGCGCTTTATTAACCAAAAACAACAGTTCACCCTGCAAGATCTCATGGAGGAGTTCCAGATCTCCAAACGAACCGCGTTAAGAGACATCGCTTCATTGGAAGAGTTAGGTGCGCCCATCTATGTCGAATATGGACGCTACGGCGGATATCGACTGCTGCAACAGATGCAGCTGCCTCCCATTTCGTTTAATACGGGGGAGCTTCATGCCCTTTATTTTGCGATGCAGGCTCTCCGCAGCTTCTCCAGCTTACCCTTTCAAGTCTCTTTCCGTACCATTCACGAGAAATTTATGAGCGCGTTATCCGACAAGCAACGACAGGATATTGAGAACATCCAACACCGGGTTTACTTCCAACATACCGAGCAGATCCGCGACAGTGCACATTTGGAGTTTCTGTTGATGGCTGCTGTGCAGAATATAGTGATCCAGATTACGTACGCTAATCAGCGTAGATCCTCTGATCAAAGGCCATCTTCTACAAACACCAATATCCGCACCATTCAACCCATCGCGCTCTATGCCAGGAAAGGTTATTGGTATTGTCAGGCCTATGATCTGCATAAACAAGCTTATCGTGTATTCCGCTGCGACCGCATCATTTCAGCCGAAACAACGGAGATTGAACCTTTAACTCATGTAAAGGAACTCTATTCACAGGATGCCCAATCTCTATGGAAACCATCGGAACAAGCAATTCCATTCAATTGTCTGATTGATGAAGCCGGGATTGAGCTGTTCCAGCAAGAACATTTCCCATCTATGCAGATCAGCGAGAAGAGGGGACACATGTATCTTGTCGGTTCGTATGAACCTCACGAGCTTAATTTCATAGTGAGATATCTTGCGGGCTATGGTAAATCGATTAAGATTATGGAGCCCGTCATCTTACAGAAAGCATTAAGGCAGTACTACCTGGACTTATTAGATCATGTATAAAGATCATCATATTTCTATATCCATTTTACTTTACATGCCTTTTAGCTCTGCTCCTGGCTAACTTTTAAACTTTTTTTATTACCAATAGCCAATTGAACGATAATCTGCAACACGATGATGATAGCCAAACCATAAAATGCTTGCACAAAGCTGCCTGTTAGATCGCGGAGCCAACCAATCGCCAGCGGCCCAAGTGCTCCAAGAATGTAGCCACCAGATTGAGTCATAGCCGACCAGCTACTCGCTTCCTGAGCATTGTTTGTCTCATCAATCGGCAACATAAGTGCAATCGGGAACAATCCACCTGCACCAATCCCGAGCGGAATCGCAGCGAGCCACGGACTGACAGAGAGATTCAGCATCAGGACACCTATTAACTCCAACATCGCACATCCAACAAGCCAGAAGACACGTTTTTGGTACCGATGTACAAGCATGGGAATGAATAACGTTGAGGGCAGTGATATCAATGTAAATAACGTTTGAATGTTGCCAGCAGTCTCTTGGCTATATCCATGGCTCTGAATGGCTGGCGCAAGCCAGGCGGTTAATGAATAGAAGATCGCGGCCATCAATCCGAAGAACAGTGTCAGCACCCATGCACGCCTGTTCTTCACCGGAAGTGGTGCATGGACTACAGCCGAAGTTTGTCCGGATTGCCGCTCTGTACGCGCAGACCAAGCTAATTTTAACCAGATCGGCAATGCAATGGCTGCGAGTAATGCCCATGTAGCCAAAGAACCTCTCCAAGATCCACCCAACGTCTGCTGAAGCGGGACCGATAATCCCACACTAATGCTGGCCCCCATCACCATTGCTGTAGAGTAGATGCCGACCATGGCTGCCACTCGGTTAGGGAAATACTGCTTAATGAAGCTGGACAACAGCGGCCCTGCCAATGCAATCCCTACACCTGACAGAAAAGAAGTGAACATCATCAATGGAGTTGCGCCTACGAACAATCGTAATCCCGTACCTATCCCAATAAGGATTAAAGCCAGCACAATGGCTCCTTCGTTCCCCCACCTTCTACTTAGTCTTACAGAGAATGGAGCGAATATGCCCATACATAATACCGGTAGTGTAGTTAACAGACTGGCGGTCATGCCGCTCAAACCTAGATCATTCTGTATGGTACTCATCAGAGGAGAAATGGAAGTAATCGGTGGTCTTAAGTTCAGTGAAGCCAGAATAAGCGCCAATACAATATAAAAAAGTTTCATTATGGATCACCTCATGGGAGTAGTATTCTTGCCTTCACCAAAGATCCTATTTGTTAATGTCAGGATCTTTGAGTGTTGCACGATTAAGTATAGATTCATTATAATGATTGAACAATACTATTGTTTCTATCAAAATGATTACTAAAACCAATGATTAGAGGTGAATTCATGGAGATTCGTCAAATGGAAAACTTTATTACGGTGTGTGAGGAGCTTCATTTTACACGGGCAGCTGAGAAACTTGGCATATCTCAACCTACGTTGAGTCAACAAATACGTGGGTTGGAGGATGAACTTGGTGTTCCTTTGTTTGACCGCGTCGGCAAAAAGATTGTGATGACCCAGGCAGGCACTCTGTTTCTGGAGCACTGTGTACAGATGATCCGGCATTTACAGAATACCCAGGATGCGCTAGCTGAATTTCGGAATGATCAGCGGGGACGATTGGTTATTGGTGTTCTTCCATCCGATTTGGATTACCGTATCACTCCGCTGCTCGTTGATTTTCATGCCCGATTCCCCAAGGTACAATTGAAGGTTATCTCTTCGATCTATGTAGTAAATCAAGTGTTGGAAAATGAAGTCGACATCGGCATCGAGATCACGTCTCCCCCGGATAGGCGGCTTGTACGCATTCCTTTGTGCAGTGAAGAATATGTACTGGTCGTATCCGAGAATCATGATTGGGCTGAACGAAGCACAATTGAAATTCAGGAGCTACGTGATATCCAAACGGTGATGTTCCCCGAAGGATTTACGGGCAGAGAATTGGTCGATGGCTATTGCCGTAAATATGGATTTACCCTAAATACCATCATGGAGACCAGTTCGGCAACCTCCATCATTAGCCTGGTCAAAGCCAACGTCGGAGGAACACTGCTGCCTTATCCTCTGATCAAAGCCATGAATGAGCCCACGCTACGTTGCATCCGAATTACAGACGATCCGCCATACCGGCACTTTGAGATCATCCATCGGTCCGACCGTTACCTGACGCAATCGGCCAAGGCATTTATTGAGAAAACAATCGAGTATTTCAATCAAAGGTGAGATTAAAAGGAGGATGTTGAAATGATAATAAGAGAAGTTGGTTTGTTGACACATCAGGTCGAGGCCATAAAAGAGTTTTACGGTACACTACTGGAATTGAATCTTGTGGAGGATACTGCAACATGCGTTTCATTCCGTGCGGGGAACTCGGTCCTCTCTTTCAAGAAGGCGCCAGAACAAGAAAAGCCCTACTATCATGTAGCATTTACGATTCCAACGAATAAACTTGCTGATGCAAAAAGATGGGCTCAAGACCGTAACATTTCATTGCTATCCAAAGATGGACAAGATGAATTTTATTTCCCCTACTGGGATGCAACAGCCTTCTATTTTTATGATCCAAGCGGCAACTTGATGGAATTTATCGCTCACCATTCATTCGATAATGCAGTTGATGAAGCTTTCGAAGCGAAGCATCTGTTATGTATTAGTGAAATCGGTCTGCCTGTCGATGATGTTCCTGAGACAATGAACACATTGAATGAGCATTATCAACTTGAACCATTTGCCGGAGACGGAAAACAATTCTCCCCCACGGGTGATGCAGAAGGTATGTTTATTGTCATTGATAAACAGAAGCCATGGTTCCCAGACGGACGCATGCCTGGTGTATTTGCTACGGAAGTGAAGGTGGAAACTGGGCAGCCCGGTAATCTGCGTATACAGGACGATATGTACTCGATTGAATCGATATGATGTAAGAACGTACTGAATGAAAACCTTAAGAGGGACTTCCGGCTTAATACTTACCAAAACCATCCTCACACGTGATATCCGATTTAAGAATTTCGTACAGATTTTGTTTGGAATTCTCTAATTTATTTTGTATTTCTTCAATTTCTGATATTTTCGCTTGGATAACGCTTGCTTGATCATTACTTGAAAACCCATGTTTAGAGATCATAGATTGGATCTCATGGATCGTAAAACCAACAGCTAAACATTGTTTGACCACTTCCAGATGCTGAATAATGCTCTGCGCATATATTCGATAGTTATTATGATCTCTCAGCATATGTTCATCCGGGATCACACCTATTTTCTCGTAGTAACGAATCGTGGATATCGGAAGGTTTACATGGTTCGCTACTTCACTAATCTTCATATGGATTTCCCCCGTTTCTTCTTCTTGCTATAAAGTATACTTCATAGTTTACAATCCTCATAGTGAGACAGATGGAGATATAATTTATACCCTACTCTCACCAATATAGATATGAGGAGAGATTTTAATATGAACACAATTACCGGTCAATTCAACAAAACAAATGATTTTGATAACATCGTCTTGGAGCGCCATTCCGTTAAAGCCTACGACCCTGAAGTGAAGATCAGCCGCGAGGAGATGACCGAAATACTGGCGAAGGCTTCACGTGCCCCTTCGGCCATTAACATGCAACCTTGGCGTTTTCTTGTTATCGAAAGTACTGAAGGCAAAGAGAAGCTTGCACCGCTGGCCTCTTTTAACCAGACACAGGCACTAACGTCTTCCGCTGTCATTGCCGTGTTTTACGATGCCAACAACGTTGATTACATGGAAGAGATTTTCAGCAAATCAGTGGAACTTGGGTACATGCCCCAAGACATCATGGATATGCAGATGCAGCAGGTAAAACCTTATTATGCGAACATAAACGCATCCGAATTGCGTGACATGAACCTCATTGACTCAGGCCTCATATCCATGCAACTCATGCTCGTTGCCCGTGCCCATGGTTATGATACCAACCCTATGGCCGGTTATGACAAAGGTCAAATCGCCGAAGCGTTCGGCCTGGATAAAGAACGGTTCCAGCCCGTGATGTTGATCTCCATAGGGAAAGCAGCCAAAGATGGCTATCCTTCCTATCGTCTCCCGGTTGAAACGATTACAACTTGGGCATAATCAACAGCTACTCTCAAGACTAAAATGACTATGGATGATGCTATAATAAATACTAAGTCTGAAAATAGATGAAAATCAATGTGCATCCCATAATATCAGAGTACTCATCCTATATCAGTTAAAGGCTTTCATTATAATAGCCTCATACTGTTTTGGACATAGGAACATTAATTATATTCATAAACAAAGGGTCCTGATGACAACTGTCATCAGGACCCTTTGTTACATAACTTAAATACCCATTTTCACCCAAGCCGAGTAAAGGATTAGAAAATAATATCAATAGCCTCTAGCTCATCTTGCTCCTGTTCGGATTGCCCGTTCAGGGAAATATCCTTGAGCAGCACCGAAGGCTGTTCGCCAATTTGGGTGATGATCACGAGCAGGTCCTGAGCGAAATTGTCGATCAGATTGCGCGTAAACAACTTCGTCGCATATTCAAACTGCCCGTTCATTCCCTCATCCAGCAACGAAATGACCAAGGTAAGGTCAAATTGAGCAACCGCATGCGTTTCCGGATAAGATTCGATCTGGATATCCCCGAAGCTTTGAACGTTATCTTCCTTCGTTTCCAGTGCAAACATGACATCAAATACAGGATTGCGGCTTTGATCGCGCGGCACCTGCAGCTTTTTCACAAGCTCTTCAAACGGATAATCCTGGTGGTCGTAGGCCCCCAGCATCGTTTCTTTGACTTCGTTCAAGTAAACAAGGAACGTCTTCTCCCCGGATGGATAATGGCGAATCGCCAACGTGTTGACAAACATTCCGATGAGCGGCTCCAGGTCGGCATGTGTGCGGCCCGAAACCGGTGTGCCTACAATGAAATCTTCTTGTCCCGAGTACTTGCTGAGCAGGATTGAATAGGCCGCCGATAACACCATATATAGGGTAGCACCGTTCTCATCGGCAATGCGCTGCAAGTTGTCAGTCATCTGCTTGTCGATACTGAAAGGTAGCACATCTCCCTCAAAGCTGCGAGCGGCAGATCTGACAAAGTCCGTAGGCAGCTCAAGCGTTGGCAGTTCACCTTCCAGCATGTCCAGCCAGTAGGCTTCCTGGGATTTCAGCCGTTCTTTTACAGGTTCGGACTGCTGCCAAGCAGCGAATTCCTTGTATTGAATCCGAAGCGGTTCCAGCGTCTCACCGTTATACAGGCGTAGCAGCTCTTCGATGAAGATACCCATCGACATGCCATCCGTGACGATATGATGAATGTCCAGCATAAGCAGATGACGTTCCGCTTCCCATTCAACTAAGCCCACACGCAGTAGCGGCGGCTGCTCCAAATCAAAGACACGTACAAAGGCATCCGCAATGCTTTTCGTTTCACTTTCCGTCGCCTTTGTATACTCGACGGCAAACTCCAAGTCCGAATAAATCCGTTGTACCGGTTCGCCGTCGACCATTTCGAAGCCGGTTCGCAAAACTTCGTGACGAGCGATTAATCCTTTGAGCGCCGCCTCGAATTGATTCCGCTCCAAGCGCCCGACGAGAACCGTCATGCCGGACATGTTGTAACTAAGCTCGGCCCCTTCCATCTGCTGCTGGATGTACAGCCGCTTTTGCACAGAGGAAAGCGGATAATACTCCCTTTTATCCAGAACCGGAATGGAAAGAAACTCCTGCTGCTCCAATCGGCTAATCACTTCAGCCATCGCTTCAATAGTCGAGTACCGGAATACATCGCGCAGTGGCAGGTCCACGTGCAGCTCCTTGTGCACCTTGCTGACCAGCGTCGTCGCCCGCAGCGAGTGACCGCCGAGGTCGAAGAAGTTGTCCGTCACACCAATCGTAACTGACCCAAGCACGTCCTGCCAGATGGAGACCAGTTTCGTCTCCAGATCGGTGCGTGGCGCCACGTATTCGCGCCCTGCACTTGCTCCCTCTTCCGGCGCCGGCAGCGCTTTCCGGTCGATTTTCCCGTTTGGTGTCAGAGGTAAATGCTCCAGCTCCACAAAGTACGACGGGATCATGTAACCTGGCAGCTCGCTGGAGATCGCTCGTTTCAGGTCGGCCGCCGTCAGTTCGATATCCGTTGTGTAGTATGCGCACAGTGCCTTTTGACCGTTCGCATCACTTCGAACCAGCACCACCGCTTCGCGTATACCTACCACCCGCAGCAGCTGCGACTCAATCTCACCCGTTTCGATCCGGTAGCCCCGGATTTTCGCTTGATTGTCGATCCGGCCGATGAAATCCACGTTTCCGTCCTCCATCCACCTCGCCAAATCTCCCGTGCGATATAACCGCTCACCCGCGGTGAAAGGGCTGTCTACAAACTTCTCTTCCGTCAGCTCTGGACGGTTCAAGTACCCACGTGCTACGCCAACGCCGCCGATGACCAGCTCGCCCAGCACACCGACGGGTACGGGATTCAGATGTGCATCCACGATGTAAAACTTCGCATTCAACCACGCTTTGCCAATCGGCACATGGCCTGTCTGCGGCAGTTTCGCCAATTCTTCGTCATAGAAACTGGAGTCGATTGCCGCTTCCGTCACACCATAGGCGTTAATGATGCGGAACGACGAGCCAAACCGCTCCTGCAAGGTACGGTAATCCGCTACACTGCAACTGTCCGAGCTTGTGATCAACAGCTCCATACCGCTTAACTTTTGCCCCTGCTCATGCACGTATTCCATAAACGGCACGACCAGTGCTGGTGTTGATTCAAAGATCGTCACTTGCTCCTGCTCTATCCAGTGGTGCAGACGAGATGGATCAATCCGGTCGTCCTTCGGTACAATGACCATGGTGCCTCCGTTATACAACGTGCGTGCGATATCGCCCACGAAAACATCAAATGAGAAGCTTGCGAGTTGCAACAGTCGCACCGGAAACTGATCCAACCGGTATTCCCGTCGGTAGCCCGCTGCCGTGTTCACTAGGCTGCGATGCTCGATCATCACGCCTTTTGGCTTGCCCGTCGTTCCCGACGTGTAGATGACGTACGCCAGATCCTCCGGACGGGCTTCATGGAAGCTGTCCATACCGACAACATCAACATCATTTGGATGACTCTCGCCACCACCGTTCACAGCCCCCGTTAGCTTGCCGTTGACTGGATCGGGAGCACTGTTGGAGCCTTGGCCAAAGTCCATTGGCACATTGCTTTGTTCCTCGCTGTATGACGTTTCGTCGTCGAGATACAGCACCGTCGCCAGTGCCAGTTCCTCTTCGCTGAGCCAGGCCTCGGCACGCTCTCGCAGCAGCGTTTGTGTCAGCAGTACCTTCGCTCCGCTGTCTTCCAGCATGAACCGCACGCGGTCCACCGGATAATCCGGGTCAAGCGGTACATACGCCCCGCCTGCTTTCCAGACGGCCATCACGGCCACCAGCAAATCGACCGAACGCTCGGCGAGAATGCCAACGATGGTCTCCCGACCGATGCCGCTTGCGCGCAGCGTGGCCGACAGACGGTTCGCCCGCTCGTTCAGCTCCACATACGTCAGCCGATCGTTTTCGTAAACGACAGCTTCAGCTTCGGGCGTGTGTTCCGCCTGTTCCTCGAACAGTCGATGGAACGCTGCCATAGGAGCCTGTTCCGGTTGCGCAGGGTTAAACGCGCCGACAATCTGCTCTTTTTCCTCTGCCGTTAACAAGTTCAGCTCGGCAATAGTCGCCGACGGGTTGCAGAGAATGGATTCAAGCAGCTGCAAGTAGTGAACAGCCAATTTCTCCACCGTTTCGGTTTTGTATAGAGCTGTGGCGTATTCAAACAGATATTCCAAGCCGTCCTCAATCTCGGTGACGTCCAAGCTGAGATCGAATTTGGAAACAATTTCTTCGCTGGCATACGTCGACAGATGCAGTCCCGGAAGCTGAATTTCCACATTTTCTGTATTCTGCAAAGCAAACATCGTATCAAACAGTGGATGACGGCGTAGATCACGAGCCACGTTTACCTTATCCACCAGTTCCTCAAACGGATAATTCTGATGTTCAAAAGCACCCAGCGTTGTCTCCTTGATTTCCTTCAAGTAGTCAAGGAACGTTTTACCGGCAGCCGGGTAACTGCGGATGGCCAAAGTATTAACGAACATCCCAATCAGCGGTTGAACGTCGCTATGATTTCTGCCCGCAATCGGCGTACCTACCACCACGTCTTCCTGACCTGAATATTTATGCAGAAGCACGTTATATGCCGCAAGCAGAACCATGTAAAGCGTTGCGCCGTTTTCAGCTGCAAGCCGTTTCAGACCTTCGCTTTTCTCAATATTCATAAACAATTGCAGCGTGCGGCCCTCATAGCTCTGCATAGCCGGGCGCGGATAGTCCGTTGGCATTTCCAGAACTGGCAGTTCTCCGCGGAACATGTCAATCCAGTAGGCTTCCTGCTTGGCAAGTTGCGTTTTCTGCTCGTCCGATTGCTGCCATACTGCATAATCTTTGTACTGAATGCGGAGTGGCTTGAGCGGCTCCCCGCTGTACAAGTGCACAAACTCTTCGATCAGTACGTCCATTGAAACGCCGTCCGATACGATATGATGTGTATCGAACATCAGGATGTGCCGGTCCGGCGCGAGTTCGGCAATGCCCACCCGCAGAAGTGGCGGCTTCGCTAGATCAAACGCACGAACAAATTGGCGCACCGTTTCTTCCGCCTGCTCCCCGCTGATCTGCACATATTCCACCTGGAAGGTGACTTCTTCGTAAATCCGCTGAACCGCTTCGCCTTCAACCATCTCAAAGCTGGTACGCAGCGTTTCATGACGAGCTACAAGCTCGCGGAACGCTTCTTCAAACCGCTGCCGGTTGAGCTGCCCTTCGAGCAGCATAGCTCCCGGTATATTGTAGCTCAGCTCGCCTCCTTCCAGCTGGTTCAAGATATAGAGACGTTTCTGCGCAGAAGAGAGCGGATAATACTCGCTAGGTTCCGCAGCCGGAATAGCCATAAACGAGCCGATCTCCAAATGCTCCATAGCCACAGCCATTTCCTCAACTGTCGAGTAGCGGAATACGTCGCGAAGCGGGAATTGGGCGCCCAGCTCCTTATGCATTTTGCTGACAAGTGTTGTCGCCCGCAGGGAGTGTCCTCCGAGGTCGAAGAAGTTGTCCGTTACGCCTACCGCCTTATCCCGAACTAGTACCTCCTGCCAAATGGCGGCTAGCTTTGCCTCCAGTTCGGTGCGCGGTGCCACGTATTCGCGGCCTCCTCCTGCTCCCCCTTCCGGCGCTGGCAGCGCCTTCCGGTCAATTTTCCCATTTGGCGTTAGAGGCAATTGCTCCAGTTCAACGAAATACGATGGAATCATGTATCCCGGTAGCTCGCTGGAGATCGCCCGTTTCAAATCTGCCGCCGTCAAGCCTTCTTCCACTGTATAATAAGCGCACAACGCTTTCTGCCCTTCTTGATCTTCCCTGACAACAACGACCGCTTCCTTCACGCCACCTACACTCAGCAGCTTTGCTTCGACTTCGCCCGTCTCGATCCGGTAACCCCGGATTTTCGCCTGGTTATCGATCCGGCCGATGAAGTCCACGTTGCCATCCTCCATCCACCTCGCCAAGTCTCCCGTGCGATACAACCGCTCACCAGCGGTGAAAGGACTGTCTACAAACTTCTCTTCCGTCAGCTCTGGACGGTTCAAATACCCGCGCGCCACACTGACTCCGCCGATAACCAATTCGCCCAGCACGCCGACTGGCACCGGGTTCAGATGTGCATCCACGATGTAAAACTTCGCATTCAACCACGCTTTGCCAATCGGAACATGGCCTGTTTGTGGCAGTTTCGCCAACTCCTCATCATAGAAACTGGAGTCAATTGCCGCTTCCGTCACACCGTAGGCGTTAATAATGCGGAACGACGAGCCAAACCGTTCCTGTAAGGTTCGGTATTCCGCCACACTGCAACTGTCTGAGCTTGTAATCAACAGCTCCATACTACTTAACTCTAGCCCCTGCTCATGCACGTATTCCATAAACGGCACGATCAGTGCCGGCGTTGATTCAAAGATCGACACTTGCTCCCGCTCTATCCAGTAGTGCAGACGAGACGGATCAATCCGGTCGTCCTTCGGTACAATCACCATGGTCCCTCCGTTGTACAGCGTCCGCGCGATATCGCCCACAAACACGTCGAACGAGAAGCTGGCGAGCTGCAACAGCCTTACCGGAAACTGATCCATCCGGTATTCCCGTCGGTAACCCGCTGCCGTGTTCACCAGGCTGCGGTGCTCGATCATCACGCCTTTTGGCTTGCCCGTCGTTCCCGACGTGTAGATGACATACGCCAAGTCCTCAGGACGGGCTTCATGGAAGCTGCCCATACCGACAACATCAACATCATTTGGATGGCTCTCATTACGGTCGTTCACAGCACCCGTCAGCTCGCTGGAGATCAGACCTGAAACCATGCTGGAGCCTTGGCCGAAGTCCATTGGTGCATTCGCTCGGTCTTCGCTGTATGACGTTTCGTCATCGAGATACAGCACCTTCTCCAGTGCTAGTTCCTCTTCGCCGAGCCAGGATTCGGCACGCTCTCGCAGCAGCGTTTGTGTCAGCAGTACCTTCGCTCCGCTGTCTTCCAGCATGAACCGCACGCGGTCCGCCGGATAATCCGGGTCAAGCGGTACATACGCCCCGCCCGCTTTCCAGACGGCCATCACGGCCACCAGCAAATCGACCGAACGCTCGGCGAGAATGCCAACGATGGTCTCCCGGCCTATTCCGCTTGCACGTAGCGTGGTCGACAGGCGGTTCGCCCGCTCGTTCAGCTCCGCATACGTCAGCCGATCCTTCTCGTATACGATGGCCTCCGCTTCCGGCGTGCGTTCCGCCTGTTCCTCGAACAGTCGATGGAACGCTGCCACAGGAGCCACTTCCGGCTGCACCGGATTAAACACACCGATAATTTCTTCTTTTTCCGCCGCCGTCAAAAGCTCTAACTCATGTACACGAACATTCGGATTAGCCGCAACCTGCTCCAATGCACGGGCAAAATGACCGTGGATCTGCCTGATGTCTTGCTCTCTGAATGTCAGTGCATTGTACGTAAACCTCAGCAAAATATGCTCTTCCGGAATGACGGTAATGTCCAGATCGTAGTTCGTTTGTTCCGGCGATTGGATATTAGCGATTTTCAGCGCTTCTTGTCCTCCGCCGACAACCTGCTCAATCTGTTCTTCCATCGGATAATTTTCAAAGACCATAATATGGTTGATCAAGTCGCTCTTTTGCTCGCTCAGCGACTGAATTTCGAAGAGCGGGAACGTTTCGTAAGCTCCCGATGTCAGCGCTTGATCCTGGGTTTTTCTCAAAATATCGGCTACCGTCTCCTCGGCTTTGCCTTGAATACGGACGGGGATCGTATTAATAAACAGACCGATCATGCTTTCGATACCCGGAATCTCCGCTGGACGCCCGGATACGACGGAGCCAAATACAACATCATCGCTGTTGTTGTATACCTGCAGAACCAGTCCCCATACGGTCTGCATGAATGTATTAAGCGTCACCTGATGCTGGCGCGCCACCCGCTCGATTTGCCCAGTCAGTTCCTTGCTGAGTTCCACATCGATCTCAGCTGCTTCAAAAGTGCCCTGCTTCAGCCCTGTTTTCTCCCGAGGCAGCTTGGTCTGCTGATCATAACCCGCCAAATACTCGGACCAGTAACGCGAAGCTTTCGCGGCATCTTGAGCTTCCAGCCATTCGATATACCGAGAGTACGAGGTAACCGGAGGAAGCTCCAGCGTCCGTTGCTCCTGGAACGCGAAGTAGGTGTCGAACACTTCCTTGATCATTAAGGACATGCACCAGCCGTCCAACAAAATGTGATGGTGACTCCAGATCACTTGGTAGGACTCGTCGCCCGTACGCAAAACTGTAACGCGCATCAGAGAGCCTTGGGCCAAATCGAACTTGTTCGCTTTATCCGCGCTGACAAAATCGGCTATCGTCTTCTCCGGGTGTTCATCTCTTGCCGAGCGAATATCTTCAAAGTACACTTCACACTTCCGCTCGCGGAATACCACTTGAATCGGCTCGTCTCTCCAGCCGGTAATAAAATTGGTCCGCAGCGCCTCATTTCGCTGTACCAGCGTATCCAATCCGCGGGTGAAGGCTTCCACATTCAGGCTTCCATACAGATCGAAGGTCACCTGTTCGAAGTAGGCTTCCGAATCGGCATCCAGCAAGCTGTGGAACAACATCCCTTTTTGCAGCGGAGTAAGGGTGTATACATTCTCCAGTTCGCCGAGTGCCGTCGTATGTTCGGACAGCCGCTCCAGTTCCTCCACCGTCACATCTTGAAGCAGTACGTCACTAGGCGTAAGCTCCGGCCGCTCTTTCGATACGCAATGGCTGATGACTTCAAGCAAACTCGATTGAAGCAGGGTGCCCAGGCGCTCAACCGTCTCCCGTTGATACTGGGTTTCCCCATAACGGATCGTAAGTTCCAACACGCCTTCCGATACCATACCGTTGATATCGAGGACATAATTCATCACAGCATTCGGGCTTGAATCGGAGCCCGGACTGAACGGAGACGGCTGCGAGCCGCTGCTTTCGTAATCCTGGTCGAACTGACCCAGATAGTTGAAACTGATCTCCGGCTCTAAAGCAAAGCGCTCGCCGTCATGCGGCGCCGACAAATAACGCAGGATGCCGTAGCCGATTCCTTTGTTCGGAATGCGGCGCAAGTTTTCTTTCACCTGTTTCACCTGATGACCGAGCGCCTGGACGTGACCCGGCTCCAGAACGACAGGGAATTGGCTTGTAAACCAGCCTACCGTCCGCGTAATGTCCACATCCGGCAAAAGTTCTTCCCGACCGTGGCCTTCGAGATTCACCAGCACGCGTTCCCGACCGCTCCAAGCTTGTACCGCGAGGCCAAGCGCGGCAAGCAGCAAATCGTTCATTTCCGTATGGTAAGCACGGTGTGCCTGCTTCAGCAGCTGTTCGGTTTCCTCCGCCGTCCAGCGGACGGTCACGAGCCCGCTGTCCTTCAGCTTGGATGTGCCTTGTTCAAAATCTTTTGGAAGCGGCTCATAGGTCAATTGCTCGAGATGCTGCCAATACGCTCTCTCGCTTTCCATCGCCGGACCGTTCGCATAATCAGCGAGCTGTTTCGCCCACGTTTGGAATGAATCCGTTTTGAGCGGCAGACGGATCAGCTGCCCTTGCAGCGCCTGCTCATAGCCGACAGCAAAATCCTCAAGCAGAATCCGCCAGGATACGCCGTCTACGACCAAGTGGTGGATCGCGATCAGCAGATGATCTCCATCCGTACAACGGAACAAGCCGAGCTTCAGCAAAGGCCCTGCCTGCAGGTCAATGCTGCGCTGAAGCTCGTTCGCCTTGGCTTCGATCGCCTGCGCGCAGTCCGTCATTCCACGGAAATCGATCACTTCCAGGTTGTAGAGCTCGCCATCGCTTTCCGCGATGCCCCGGTTCCATGCCGCATACCCGCTCTCGGTCCGGCTGAAGACGAGGCGCAGCGCATCGTGATGCTCGGCCAGCTTCCGCACGGCCTGATGAAGCGCCGCTTCGTCATAGCCTTCCTCCCGGTACAGCATCACCGCCTGGTTAAAGTGGTGCAGCTCGGCGAACGACTGCTCGAAGAACCAGCGCTGAATCGGCGTCAGCCCCGTATCTCCCTTAGCTGCCCCCTGATCGGCGCGTCTTAAGACCGACTGGAGATACGGGCTTAATTCCGCTACGGTCGGATATTTGAACAAATGCTTAATTTCCAGCTTGTACCCGGCCTGATATAGCCTGGACGACACCTGGATCGATTTAATTGAATCCCCGCCGAGTTCGAAGAAATTGTCCATCACGCCGATCGGACGACCCGTTCCCAGCACCTTTTGCCACACCGCAACCAACGTCTGCTCCGCCGCCGTCCGGGGCGCCACGTATTCCGTTCCAACGAGCATACTGCTTTCCGGTGCGGGCAGCGCCTTGCGGTCAAGCTTTCCGCTGTGTGTGAGGGGCATCCGCTCCAGCTGCACGAAGTAGGACGGAATCATGTACGCAGGCAGATCCTCCGCCAGCGCGCTTCGCAGCTCGCTCGCCGCAAGCGGCTTGTCCGCCACGAAGTACGCGCAGAGCTGCTTCTGACCGGCTTCGTCCTCTCTGGCGATGACAACCCCCTCTTGTACGGACGCCGCTTTCAGGACCTGCGCCTCCACCTCGCCGAGTTCGATCCGGTACCCGCGGATTTTCACCTGATGGTCGATCCGGCCCATATACTCGATGTTGCCGTCCGGCAGCCATCTGGCCAGATCGCCCGTCCGGTACATCCGCCCGCCCGGCGCGAACGGACACTCTACGAATTTCTCCGCGGTCAGCTCGGGACGGTTCAAGTAGCCTCTAGCCAGACCTACGCCCGCGATGCACAACTCGCCCGGCACGCCGATCGGCTGCAGCGCTGTCGTCCCTTCCTTGACAATATGCAGCCGGATGTTCGAGATCGGCTTGCCGATCGGCACCGATACATACGCCTCTTCCGGTCCGCAATCGTAGTACGAGACATCAACCGTCGCTTCCGTAGGCCCATAAAGGTTGATCAGCTGCGCTTGATTCACGGATGACGAAATCCACTGCCAGAACCGGCTCACATGCGATGTCGCCAGCGCTTCCCCGCTTGCAAACACCCGTTTCAGCGAAGACAGCTTGTTACCCAGATCTTCACTCGGCTGACGCTCGACATATTCGAGGAAGGCGTGCAGCATCGACGGCACAAAGTGCATCGTGGTGACGGATTGCCGTTCGATCGTGTCCAGAATCGTCTCGGGATTCTTCTCTCCGCCCGGCGGCAGCAAGCAAACTTTGGCCCCCGTCCAAGCCCACCAAAACAGCTCCCACACGGAAACGTCGAAGGTGATCGCCGTCTTTTGCAGAATCGTATCCCTGGAGTCGATCGGGTATGCATTCTGCATCCACAGCAGCCGGTTGATCACCGGACGGTGCTCCACCATGACGCCTTTGGGCTTGCCTGTCGAGCCCGATGTGTAAATGACGTAGGCCAGATGCTCCGGTCCGCTGGCCAGCTCCAGATTCGAGCCGTCTTCGTCATACGCGGATGGATCGTTCAGATCGACGAGCGATAGACCACCAAGTGGCTCTGTCCCGGCAAATGACGCGCTTTCCCGCAAATGGCTCTGAATCAGCAGCAGCCTAGCGCACGAATCTTCGAGCATGTAGCGAATACGCTCCTGCGGGAATTGCGGGTCGATCGGCACGTAGGCGCCCCCGGCCTTCAAGATCGCATAGATGCCGACAATCATCTCCAGCGAGCGCTCGGCCATGATCGCGATCGGCTGATCGGCCTGCGCGCCAGAGGCACGCAAGGATCGCGCCAGCCGGTTCGCCCGCTCGTTCAACTCCCGGTAAGTCAGACGGCTGTCCTCATAGACAACGGCCACCTGCTCCGGCGTTCGCTCTGCTTGCTCCTCGAACAGCTCGTGGATCGTTCTCTCTCTCCACGACTCATCCGCTTCCAAGCCTGGACCCTCTGAGGCGGATTGCTTCGCCAGAGCCGAAGACGACACGGCAAACCCGACCAGCAAATCATGCTTTTCGCTGTCCTTCAAAATATTCAAATCCGAGATCCTCGCACCCGGCTGAGCCAGGATCGATGCCAAAAGCTGCTCGTAATGACCCGCCAGCCGTACCATCGTTTCCTGTCTAAACAACGAGGTAGCGTACTCGATCTTGCAAACCAGCTCGTTACCCTCTTCCACGATATCCAGGCTAAGATCAAACTTTGCTCTCTTTTCCTCGATGTCAAACAGCGACCATTGCAAACCTTCCAGGGCTAAATCCAGGCTTTCGTGCTTTTGCAAAGAAAACATGGTGTCAAACAGCGGATTCCGGCTTAAATTCCGGCTCACCTGAAGAGCTTCTACCAGCTCCTCGAACGGATAGTCCTGGTGCTCGTAGGCTCCAAGCGTCGTTTCCTTCACATCCTGCAAGTAATCCAGGAACGTCCGCTCTGCCGTTGGACCCAAGCGAAGGGCCAGCGTATTGACAAACATGCCGATAATCGGTTGCAGGTCGGCGTGAGAACGAGCGGCAATCGGAGTGCCGACTACGATATCTTCCTGTCCCGCGTATTTATGAAGCAATACGGAGTAAGCAGCCAGCAGAAGCATGTACAGCGTCGCCCCCGAATCTCCGGCAAGCCGTTTTAGAGCTTCGCTTTTCTCCGCATCCAGCGCAAACGTGAGCGTTTGACCGTCAAACTGCCGGACGGCTGGGCGGGAAAAGTCAAGAGGCAGCTCAAGAACCGGAAGCTCGGAGCTGAATACCCCACGCCAGTATTCCTCCTGCCGTTTGATACGCTGACATTGCTCGTCGGATTGCTGCCAAACGGCGTAATCCTTGTATTGAATCCGCAGCTCCGGCAATTCTTCCCCATTGTAAAGCCCCACAAATTCGCGTAGTAGCACGTCCATGGAAAGACCGTCGGAACCAATATGATGCATATCCAGCGCAAGCAGGAATTTCTCTTTTTCAAGTATGATCAGCAGGACGCGCAGCAAAGGCGGCTGGGTCAAGTCAAAAGGCTGAATGAAGCCTTCCAGAATGGCCGCGACCTGATCTTTGCTTGCTTGAAGCTTCTCGACCTTGAAATCTACGAGCGGATGAATACGCTGAACCGGCTCTCCATTCACGATTTCAAAACCGGTGCGCAGCATATCGTGCCGGGCCACCAAAGTAGTCAGCGCCTTTTCCACTTTGGCCTCGTTCAAAGTCCCTTTCAATTGCAAGGCGCTCGGAATGTTGTAATTCAGCTCCGAGCTATCTAGCTGGTGCAGGACATACAGCCTTTTTTGCGCAGAGGAAACTGGATAGTATGCTTTCTCTTCCGCTTTTGGAATGGAGCTGTGCTCTGATTCTTCCAAGCTGGCAATAGCCCCGGCCATCGATTCCACCGTCATATAGCGGAACACATCGCGCAGCGGAAGTTCAACGTTCATTTCCTTACGAATCTTGCTGACAAGGTTTGTCGCCCGCAAGGAATGCCCTCCGAGCTCGAAGAAATTGTCCAGGATTCCAATGCCGGAGTAACCCAGCACTTCCTCCCAGATCTGTACAAGCTGGGACTCAATAAGGTTACGAGGGGCTACGTGTTCGATGCCCGTTTGCAGGCTACCTTGCGGCTCCGGCAGCGCTTTGCGGTCCACTTTGCCGTTAGACGTCAGCGGCATGCGCTCCAGCTGCACGAAATACGACGGGATCATGTATCCCGGCATTCCCTGTGCCAGCGAGGTTCTCATTTCGCTGACTGTCAGCGTCCGGTCTGCAACAAAGTAGGCAACAAGTGCCTTCTCTCCCTCGTTGTCCTGACGGGCGAGCACCACCGCTTCTTCCACGCCCTCCACGTTCAGAAGTTGCGTCTCGATTTCGTCCAGCTCGATCCGGTACCCGCGGATTTTGACCTGATGGTCGATCCGGCCGAGGTATTCAATGTTGCCGTCCGGTAGCCATGCCGCCAAGTCGCCTGAGCGATACAGTTTTTCCCCCTCCGCAAACGGGGAATCAACGAACTTTTCCGCCGTCAAATCCGGTCGATTCAGGTATCCTCTTGCCAGGCCTTCACCGGCCACGTACATTTCGCCTGCTACGCCGATCGGAACAGGACGACGGTTTTCATCCAGAACATACACGCTCAGCGTCGGGATCGGCTTGCCGATATTACTCTTTGCCGCCTCCATCTCGATCCATGTAATTTCCTTATACGTCACGTGAACCGTCGTTTCGGTAATACCGTACATATTGATCAGCTTTGTCTCCGGGTACTTCGTCTTGAAACCCTTGAGCAACAGCGGGCTGAGTGCTTCGCCGCCAAAGATGACGTTGCGAATCCGCAGATTGTACGGATGGTCCGCTAAAACCTCACGCAGCAGTTGGTAGAAATATGTTGGCGTCTGGTTCAAAATCGTGACCTGTTCGCAGCTCAGCAGTGCCAGGAACTCGGCCGGATTTTTCGCCGTAAGTGGCGGTACGATAACCAGCTTTCCTCCATTCAGAAGTGCTCCGTACATCTCCCAGACGGAGAAATCGAAGCAGAACGAGTGGAATAACGTCCACGTGTCGGACGGCCCAAAGTCGAACAGGTTCTTGTCGTTGAACAAAAGGCGCACGACGTTTTTATGCTCAATCAACGTGCCTTTGGGTTTGCCGGTCGTTCCCGATGTGTAGATGACATAAGCCAGGTTACCCGGCCCGGAAATCGGTTCTAGATTCGAAGCGTCCAGCGCACCAGCGGAGTCCGCCCCTTTGTCGCCCCAAACGAAATCGTCCAATTCAAGGCGCGTTCCTGCGAAGTCGGTCTTCTCATGCAAATGCCTTTGAATCAGCAATAACGGTGCGCCCGAATCCTCAATCATGAAGCGTATGCGTTCCTCCGGGTAGTCGGGATCGACAGGCACGTAGGCTCCACCCGCTTTGAGAATCGCCAGAATGCCGACGACCATATCAAGCGAACGTTCGGCCAGAATCGCTACCAACTGATCCGCTTCGACTCCTGTCTCCCGCAGCTTACGCGCAAGGCGGTTGGATCGCTCGTTCAGTTCGTGGTAGCTCAGCTGCCGCTCATTCATGACGGCGGCCACGTTATCCGGGTAAAGCTTCGCCTGCTCTTCGAACAAGCCATGAATCGTCTGCTGACGCGGGTAGTCTGCCTCCGAATCATTAAAACCGCGCACCAGTTCACGGATTTCCTGCTCGGTTAGCATTTCCAGCGAAGCAATATCCCCTTCCGGCGCTGTTGCGATAGTTTCGAGTAGCTTGTCATAATGTCTGGCGAACCGCTCCGCGGTCTCCTGTTTATACAAAGCCGTAGCGTACTCCAACCGGCATTCGAGCTGGCCATCCAGTTCCGAAATATCCAGAAGCAGCTCGAACTTGGACGTTCGGTTTTCCAACGGATAAAACGATTGCTCCAGCCCCTCGATGACAATTTGCTCATTCTCCGTATTTTGCAGGGAGAAGAACGTATCAAAGAGCGGATTCCGGCCGGTCGCGCGTGGTATATGAAGACTTTCCACCAAATCTTCGAACAAATAATTTTGGTGTTCAAAAGCCCCGAGTGTGATTTCCTTCATTTCTTCCAGGTACTTAAGGTACGGCTTGGAACGCTCCGGATGGCTGCGAATGGCAAGCGTGTTGATAAACATACCTACGATTGGCTGCACTTCTTCCTGCGTTCTTCCGGCAATCGGCGTTCCCACGATCAGATCTTCCTGACCCGAATATTTATGCATAAGGATCGAGTAAGCAGACAACAGCACCATGTACAGGGTCGTGCCCGTCCGTGCGGCCAGTTCTTTCAGCTTTTCCGTCCGTTCTTTCCCAATATCAAACTTCACGGTCCGGCCGTCAAAACTTTGCACCGCAGGCCGCGGGAAGTCCGTCGGCAGTTCCAATACAGGCAACTCGCCCGACAGCTGTTCCAGCCAGTACTCCTTCTGCGGCTGGATCAACTGCCCGTAGGCTTCGGAATGCTGCCAAACGGCATAATCTTTGTATTGAATACGCAACGGAGCCAGCTCCTCACCACGATACAGGCGGCTGAACTCGTCGAAAAGCAATGCTGTCGAGATGCCATCCGAGACGATGTGATGCATATCGAACAACAGGATGTGGCGATCCTCGGCGACTTCGATCAGGCCGATGCGAAGAAGTGGCGGCTTTGTCAGATCAAACGGGTGAAAGTATGCTTCCACCACATGGTCCACTTCTAGCTCGCTCGCCTGGAAATAATCTACAGCAAACTCCACCTCGTCATAGATGCGCTGCACAAGCTCGCCTTGAACCTGCTCGATCCCAGTACGCAGCGTCTCATGGCGCTGAATCAACGCCCGGAATGCGTACTCTACGCGCGTGCGGTCCAGCTTGCCTTCGAGAAGAAGCGCCGCCGACATATTGTAGCTACGCTCGGCCGCGTCAAGCTGGCGCAGGACGTACAGACGCTTTTGCTCGGATGAAACCGGATAGTACTCGATCTCTGCCGCCTTTGTAATCTCATAGGTTTCCTGCTGCTTTAAACCGCTAATTCTTTGGGCAAGCTGTTCGATCGTGGTGTAGCGGAAAACGTCCCGCAGCGGAACCTCGACTTGTAGCTCTTTTCGAATCTTGGAAACAAGCGCGGAGGCCCGCAAGGAATGACCACCCAGGTCAAAGAAATCGTCTTGGACTCCAACTCGCGCAATACCCAGCACCTGCTGCCAAATAAGAGCAAGTCTTGTTTCCAGCGTTGTGCGAGGAGCCACATACTCACGGCCGGCTTCTATCTCTCCGGTCGGCTCAGGTAGCGCTTTACGGTCAATCTTGCCGTTCGGTGTGAGCGGAAGCTGATCAAGAGACACCAACCGGGCCGGAACCATATGCGCAGGCAGCTCTTGTTTCAATTGGGACAGCAGATCGCTCAGTTGCAAGGAAACATCCCCCGCCACGTAACCGCACAAATACTTTTGCCCCTGCTCATCCGTACGGTCAGTCACCACAGCCTGCTTGACCCCCGGGAAACTGAGCAGGGCCGTTTCAATTTCGCCGAGTTCGATCCGGAACCCGCGAATTTTCACCTGATAGTCGATCCGGCCGATGAAGTCAACGTTGCCGTCTTCCAGCCAGCGGGCCAAATCTCCTGTCCGATACAGACGTTCTCCAGGCACAAACGGGCTGTCTGCAAACTTCTCGGCGGTTAGGTCCGGACGGTTCCAATACCCGCGCGCCACCCCGGCGCCGCCGATGACAAGCTCCCCCGGAATCCCTACAGGAACCGGCTTTAACCCGGCATCTACAATGTAAAACCGGGCGTTCAGCCAGGCTTTGCCGATCGGCACATGACCCAACGATGGCAGCTTGTCCAGCGGCTCATCGTAAAAGCTGCTGTCAATGGCCGCTTCGGTAACGCCGTAGCTATTGATGATACGGAATTGTCCGCCGAATCTTTCCTGCAGCAATCGGTAATCGGTGACACTGCAAGCATCCGAGCTGGTAATCAGCAAATGCATGGAGCTGACGTCCAGCCCTTCTTCATAAATATGCTGCATGAACGGCAGGATAAGCGCAGGCGTCGATTCAAATACCGTAATGTTTTGGTCCCGAATCCAGCCGTATAAGCGGTTCGGATCAATCCGGTCATCCTTTGGCACAATTACCATCGTTCCTCCGTTATACAGCGTCCGCGCGATGTCTCCAACGAACACGTCAAACGAGAAGCTCGCCAGTTGCAGCAACCGCACCGGGAACTGATCCAACCGGTACTCACGGCGGTACGCATCCGCCGTATTCATGAGACTACCATGCTCGATCATGACGCCTTTTGGACGTCCCGTCGTACCGGAGGTGTAAATCACATAAGCCAAGTCTTGTGGGGCACTGTCAGCAGATTCAAATTCCATGGCTGAGGTATCCCCGTTATACATCTGTTCATCGTCCATCGCATAGACAGCTTGAAGCTTCAGCCGGTCATCGGCCAGCCAACCTCCGGCCCCCTCCAACAGATGACGCTGCGTAAGCAGCACCGATGCTTCGCTATCGCTGAGCATGTACTCAATCCGCTCCGCCGGATAATCGGGGTCCAGCGGTACATAAGCTCCGCCGGCTTTCCATACGGCGAGCACACCGACCAGAAGTTCCACCGAACGCTCTGCCCAGATCCCCGTAATCGTCTCCCTGCCCACTCCCTGTTCACGAAGGAGCGCAGCCAGCCGCTCAGCGCGTTTGTTCAATTCGCCGTAAGTCAGCTTTTTGTCCATGTAAACAACTGCCGGGTGATCCGGAATGTCTCGGGCAAACTTTTCGACATACCGATGAAACGCTATTCCCTCGCTCAGTGCTGCCACCGGCGGGTTAAACACGTCCAGAATACGGTGTCTCTCCTCATCGCTCAACAGAGAAATCTCGCGCACCCGCAGTTCGGGAGTCTCAAGAAACTGGTCCAAAACGGTTACATACTGTTCCATAATGCGATCAATCTCGGTCGTCTCGAACAGGTCGGTACGATAGGAAGCATGGAGAATGACATGGCCTTCATTCAGCATATGGTCGAAGCGCAGCAGTAGATCGTCCATCTCGTGTCTAGCAAAGTGAGCCTCCAGACGTACCTTGATTTCTTCGTACTCCACGATTTTCAAAGGTAGATATTCCAGAGACGTGCGGAACAACTCCGAAAGATCGTTGCGGCCGTGTTGTTCGCGTAAATCCTGAATCAATTGGTTATACGGATATTTCTGATGCCGCAGATCCGCCGTATTTTCCTTGGAAACCGTTTGGATCAAGGAAAGCACGGACCCAACTGGATTCAGACTAATCCGCGTAGCCACAGTGCTGACGAACATACCGATCGTTTCTTTTTCCTTCTTGCTGGTGCGATTGGCAAACACCGTGCCGACTGGAACATCGGTGCTGTCGGTCAGCTTATACAATAAGACGTACATGGCGGACAAAAATAACGTATATAAACTAACCTGATATTGTTCGCTAAAAGCCAGAATGCGGTCATAGCGGGAACCATCCAAAGTGATGGAACGTTTATTCGATTCGCTGCCAATCGAGAATGGCGGAACTGATTTAATGCCGCTCGTTTCAGGCAAAGTGTTGTACTTGGTTAGCCAATATTCCTTGCCTTTTTGATAACGCTGCGATTGCTCATATTCATGCTCAGTTGAAATATAATCCAGATAGGATGGGGCCTGGTAACTGCTGAAGATGCCATTGCGCAGTTCCAGGTATTTTTCCATCACCGCATGCAGCAAAGCAGTGACGGACAAGCCATCGGCGATGATATGATTTATAGTCAAATTAAGCCATACTTGGCCGTTCGCAAAATGGATCATCGTAAATTGATAGAGGTGTTCGTCGAACACACTCGCCGGTTTTTCGGTTACTTCTTTCACCCAAGCATAGAATTGTTCGGTTGTGCCTATTTCGAGGTGGCTTATCCTGGTTTGGACATTCTGCAGCTCTTCGAACCACTGCGTTGGATTTTGCATATCCCCGCTAATGCGGATTCGGAAAGCATCATAGGTTTTGACAATCTCTGCCGCCGCTTGCTCAAGCAGCTTGGTGTCGATCTCGCCCGTAATCTGGTAGGTCGCGGAAAGCATCGTGATGGATGTGCCCGGATTCATAATTTCCATGAACCATATCCGGCGCTGGGCTTGCGTTAATCCATATTGCTTGTTCGTATTCTCTCTCACATCGACACACTCCCGTATTAGAGATTGTTTGTAGATAGGCTTTGTACCTGAATATCAGCAGGAAGCCGCCCGCCAAAAAGCGGGTCTAGCCGTACAGCCGCGCGTAGTAACCTCCGAGCGCCAGCAGTTCCTGATGGCGGCCCAGTTCCACGACCGTTCCTTGATTCATGACTGTAATCAAATCCGCATGTTCCACAGTGCTGAGACGGTGGGCAATCAGAATGGTGGTGCGCCCCTTCATCAATACGTTCAGAGCTTGCTGTACCCAATGCTGGGATTCGTTATCCAATGCAGAAGTCGCTTCGTCCAGCAGTAGAATCGGGGCGTTTTTGAGAATCGCCCGGGCGATCGCAATTCGCTGCCTTTGTCCACCTGACAACGACGCTCCCCTCTCTCCCACCGGCGTTTTATACTGTTCAGGAAGTTCCTGAATGAAATGGTGAGCGTACGCCGCTTTGGCCGCTTCAACCACTTCTTCATCCGTTGCATCCGGGTTGCCATAACGGATATTTTCCTCAATCGTGCCAGTAAACAAAAACGGCTCCTGCGGAACATATGCAATCTGCCTGCGGATTTCTTCCAGCGTGTAATGGCCGAACGGTTTGCCCTGGAGCAGGATATCTCCGCTGTCCACAGGATAAAAGCCGAGCAGCAGCTTGATCAGCGTACTTTTGCCGCTGCCGCTGGCTCCCACGATCGCAGCGACCTGACCAGGAAACACCTGCATGGACATGTCGACAAGCACCTTTTTATCTGTCTGATAGGAAAACTCCACATCGCGAAACTCCACCGCAGCCTCCGATACAAGCTCGCTATGAGAAGATCCCAAACGCTCCGGTTCCTCTTCCTCGCTTAGTACCTCTTGAATCCGGTGAGCACCCGCGAGCGAATTTTGGGTCATCGACAGAACCATCCCCAAGTTCAACAAGGCGTGCGTCAGATTCACTTGCAAAACTGCCAGAGCGGCGACACTTCCCATTCCCATCAATCCGTAAGCATAAAGAAGACTGCCGATGACGATGATGCCGCAGAACGTGACGTAGCTGATAAAATGGTTCACCGCAGCCTGCATACCGTTCTTTTTCGCCGTTTGCCGAAGCGTTTGCGTCATTTGCTCGTTCAACGCCTCGTACTGGCCGTAAATCGTGCGGATGCGAAACAGCTTCACAATTTGAATGCCGCCCATAAAATCTTTGAATTTTTCGGTCATTTTACCGAGCGTACGCAAGCCTTGTTCGGACAAAGCGCGGATATCCCGTGCAAATTTCAGGCTGACCAGAGAGGACAGCAGCAGAATGACGAAGGATACGCCAGCAAACCGCCAATCAATCACCGCCATAGAGACAATGGAGCCGATACAGAAGACAACTTGAAGCAGCAAAACGAAGTAAACCTGCGAGAATGTAAACTCAACGGTCGTTACATCGTTGTTCACTCGCGACAGCAAGTCCCCATGATGGTTCTGCTCCAGGAATCTCGGCCGCACCCGGCACAGCTTGTCATAAAGACGTTTGCGGATATTCAGCACAGTCAGCTCGACACTGCGCTGGTATAAGTAAATGAACCAGGGAGAAATTATATTTTCCAGGAACAGGGCCGCGCCCAAAATAACAAAAGCTTCTACCATCAGGGACGTATCTCGGGACACGGCGAAATCAACCAAGTTATGTACGACCAAGCTGAAGGCGATCAGAAACAATGTCTGGGTGAGCGCCGTTACAGCAAGGCCAATCGCGTACTGGGTTTTGCGCTTGCGGTTCATAAACGTCAGCAAGTAGCCGAGTTCTTTCACTTGTGATAGCCTTCCGCCCTTTTTCATGTGTACGACACCTCCCTGCGTTCGGCAGACTCGGTAAACTCCTGGTAATACGACTGGGCGTACAGTCCCTTCCTCTCGAGCAATTGTTCATGAGTGCCCTTTTCGACAATACTTCCTTGTTCCATAACCCAAATTTCATCGGCGTTTTGTACCGTAGAAAGCCGGTGGGCAATAACCATGGTCGTTCTCTGCTTCATCAATACGCCCAACGCTTCCTGAACCGCGCTTTCCGACTCCGGATCAAGTGCCGATGTGGGCTCGTCCAACAGCAGAACGGGAGCATCCTTCAGAAACGCCCGAGCCATTGCAATGCGCTGCCGTTGCCCACCGGACAAAAACCCGCCGCGCTCTCCGACATACGTCTGGTAACCGTCCTCAAGCTGCATAATGAAAGAATGAGCCTGAGCGGCTTTGGCGGCTTCGATAATCTCGTCCATCGACGCTTCTTGCCGCCCATAGCCGATATTTTCGGCGATCGTACCGCTAAACAAATATGAATCTTGGGTTACCACGGAAAAATGTGACCGAAGCTGCTCCGGATCTGCACCGTGGATCAGGCTTCCGAACACGCGGATCTCGCCCTGATCCTCCGGAAGCGGATAAAAGCCGCATACCAGCTTAAACACCGTACTCTTCCCTCCGCCGCTCGCTCCGACAAGCGCAATCGTCTTGCCTTCCGGCACCGAGAAGTTAACATTCCGCAGAATCGGGGAACTTTCTTCATACCCGAAGGTTACGTTCTGAAACTGGATGGGGGCGGCACTCGCTTTTGGAAGCAAACGGCCATTTTCTGTTTCGGTCGGCTGCTCGACGATTTCGGAGACCCTTCTCAGGGCACCGGTCATTTCGAACGTGCGCGTGATGAGCTCGGGAATATGCTCCAGCGGCTCCAGACACAGATTAAGCAAGTACAGGAAGGCGATCAGTTCTCCCGCGCCTAGCTGCCCGTTGTAGATCAAATAGCTTCCGTAACTGACGGCGAAAATGATCGGGCTAATCATCAACGTAGAAAGCAGCGGGTTGACCCAGGCTTCCCGCTTTTTCACGGCCAGCTTTTTTTGAGCCGTCAATTGCAGTAGCACTTGGTAGGAACGAGATAACATACCAGATAGCAGGTAGCTTTTTACAATAGGCATCCCCCCAAGCGTATCCTGGAGGTTGACGTTCATTCGGCCCAT
Organism: Paenibacillus sp. FSL H7-0940; assembly: GCF_037979415.1. Classification (NCBI taxonomy): domain Bacteria; kingdom Bacillati; phylum Bacillota; class Bacilli; order Caryophanales; family Paenibacillaceae; genus Paenibacillus; species Paenibacillus sp. FSL H7-0940. Next base: position 6,605,193 of record NZ_CP150280.1, on the reverse strand, counting down.
GTTCGCCTGGGCTTCCTCCGTCAACTGTTCCAACTGCTTGCCGATCCATTGGGAAACCAGCAGTGCTACGGGAAATAACAGCAGGCTGTACAGCATCAGCTCCCATTGGAGATACATCAAATAAGCGAAACAGCCGATAAATAATAGCGGATGATAAAACCACTGGGCGAGGTCCCGAATCATAAATTGCTGGATGAGCTGCAGATCGTTGTTGATCCGCGACAATACGTCGCCGGAGTGCTGCTTTTCCAAATAGGGGACCGGAAGTTTGCCGATATGACGCATGACATGGTTACGGATATCCCGCACCGCAGAGGCACTGCTTCGCTCCACACCAAAGCTCATGAAAAACTTCGCCGGCACACCGATCAAGATGACCACAAAGACCGTGTACACGATCTGCAGAACGATGGGCCCCGCCCCATTCTCAGCCTGTGTGGTCAGCTGCTCGACCAAACGTCCCGTCCATATCTCAATAACCGCGGCGGCAATTGCGGACAGGATACCGACGATCATCCAGCCTTTGTGACGGCTTACATAGGACATCAGCCAGCGGAACGCTTTCCAGGTGGCATAAGCGGTTCGGCGCTTGGAAGGCGCCGCTGTGCCTTGTCCTTGAACAGACGTCTGCCGGTCAGCTCCCATGCAGGACCCCGGCCTCCGCTTCGATCTGCTGCTTGATTTGCACTAAGATGTCACGGATGACAACGGCCGTTTCGTCCACGCGCGTGAGTTCCAGTAACTCCTCGTGTGCGCCCTCCAGACGGTAATTGGCGTAAGCTTGCGTCGTTGCCCTCTGCCAAGACGGCAACTGGTGCTCCAGGCGGAACGCTTCACTGTCCTTCGCAATCAGTTCGTAAATCCGGGCAGTTATCGTTCCTGAATTAATAAGCTGCGCTTCGTACGTCAATGTGGCTTTGATCTTCCGATGAACACGCTCCCGCACGAGCGGATTGCTCATTAATTCCTTCTCTTCTTCGTCGAAATCCGCAAGCATCTCTTCAAGCTCTTTCTCAGACGTTTCATAAGGTGTGAGTGTGTCCTTAATCCACGAGTCCACCATGAGCACGTCCGTTACGGAATACCCTCTTCTTTCCATCGATTTGGCTACCTCGAACGTCAGGTTGCCTCCGAAGCAGTAACCGAGCAGCACGTAAGGTCCTTCAGGCTGGATACGAACAATCTCATCCACATAACGGTTCAGCATGGCCTCGTAATCGATGACATCGTCGATAAAATCAATGCCGTAAAGCACGAATCGGCCGTCTAGTCTGCTTGCAAGCTCTCGGTAACCGATGCCGAAGCCGCTGCCTGGAGGGAAGCAGAACACGTTCAGATCCCCTGTTTTATTTAGCTTAATGAAGGAGTCTCCCCCTTTATCCAGACCCAGATCCCCCTCTCCAAAAGCCATGGCTTCAACGGTTACATAATGGAATTGGCGATTCAGCGGTATCTCGATGCCCGTTTCATCGTAAACGGCTTGAACGAGTCTAATCAGACTTAAGGAATTGCCTCCCAGCTCAAAAAAGTTATCCTTTACGCCAACCTGTGGAATGCCAAGTGTATCCTGCCAGACACGGACGATCTTCATCTCGAGCAGTGTTCTCGGCGCGACATATTCCGTTCTTCCAGTGGCGGCTTCCTCTGGCGCGGGTAGCGCTTTGCGGTCGATTTTCCCGTTCGGGGTCAGCGGCATCCGCGAAAGCTGCACGAGGTACGAAGGAATCATATATCCCGGAAGCTGCTTGGCGAGCTGCTCCTTGAGTTCATGCGCCGCCAGCCTTGTTTCCGCAACGTAATAAGCAACAAGCTGCTTATGGCCGTTCGCGTCGTCGCGGGCGAGCACCACCGTTTCTTGCATGGCGGCGATCTTCAGCAGCTGCTCTTCAATCTCGCCGATTTCGATCCGGTAGCCGCGGATTTTCACCTGATGATCGATCCGCCCCCGGTATTCGATGTTGCCGTCCGGCAGCCAGCGGGCGAGATCTCCCGTCCGGTAAAGGCGTTCTCCCGACGCAAACGGATGTTCCACAAACTTCTCTGCCGTTAGCTCCTGATGGTTCAGGTAACCTCTCGCAAGCCCTACGCCTGCCACGCATAACTCGCCGTCCACTCCAGGAGGCACAAGCTGCAGGTGGGCATCCAAAATAAAAATCCGGTGATTGGACAGCGGGCGCCCGATCGGAATAACTCTGCGCTCCGGCTGCTGCTCATCTGCATCCCAAAGCGTCGTAACAATCGAAGCTTCAGTAGGCCCGTAAGCATTGAAATAGTGGACCTTCTCCTTCCACTGCTGCACAAATTCGGCCGATACCGCCGAACCTCCCGTTACAAGCTTCGTTAAGCTGGGAAGGCGGTCCGGGTTCAAATATGCGCTGTACGTCGGAGGCAAAATCGCCGCCGTAATCGCATGCTCGTTCATATAACTCTCGAACAGGCGGTTGTCGAGAATCGTCTCGGCCGTCGGGATGTACAAAGTCGCGCCAAAATAGAGCGCTTTGAACACTTCCCAGCAGGACGCGTCGAATGACAGGCTGGCGAATTGAACGATCCGGTCATGCTCCGTGATGCCCAGTCTGTCCGCGAACATCAGCTTCAAGCTGACCAAACCACGATGCTCCAGCATGACCCCTTTGGGTTTGCCCGTCGTACCTGATGTATAGATGACATAAGCCAGATCATTCGGACCGCTGGCCGGCTCCAGATTCGAAGCATCCAGCACACCAGTGGATTCCGCCCCGCTATCGCCCCAAACAAAATCGTCTAATTCAAGGCGTGTTCCTTCAAAGTCGGTTTTCTCGTGCAGATGTTTTTGAGTCAGCAATAACGGTGCGCCTGAATCCTCGATCATGAAGCGGATGCGCTCCTCCGGGTAGTCGGGATCGACAGGCACGAAGGCTCCGCCCGCTTTAAGAATTGCCAGAATGCCGACGACCATATCAAGCGAGCGTTCGACCAGAATTGCTACCAGCTGATCTGCTTCTACTCCTTTTTCCCGCAGCTTCCGCGCAAGGCGGTTGGATCGCTCGTTCAGCTCGCGGTAGGTCAATTGCCGCTCGTTCATGACGATGGCCACGTTATCCGGGCGATGCTCCGCCTGTTCTTCGAACAAGCCATGAATCGTTTTCCCCCGCTCGAACTCGGTTTCGGTGTCATTAAATCCCTTGAGCAGCATCTCCCTCTCGACTGGGAACAGCATATCGACTTGTCCAAGCTCCAGATCTGGCTGAAATAAAAGCATGGACAGCAAACGAACAAGATGGTCGGCCACCTGCTCCATAAATGCCCGCTCGTACCGCTGTCCGTCAAAGCTTATTTCCAGCTCGATGGAGTGGTTTTGGCGGTCGAAGCGAAAAACGGTATCAGCCGCCACACGGTTACTCAGCGGTCCCGGATGAATCGGGGCGAAGGATGCGATGGTGTTGACGACCGGGAGACCATGCCCCGTATAGTCCAAATGGAGCGGCTCCACCATTTTTCGAAAAGGCAGGTGCTGATGCTCCAGCGCCTCGCCGATGGAGCCTTTGATGCCCCCAAGCAGCGTTTTCAGCGTAGTCTGGCTGCTTACCGATGTCTTGATCACCAAGATGTCATGCGGCGGCGTCTCGCCCTGGTCTGCGCTATACGAAGGCATGCCGACCAGCACTTGGTCCCGCCCGGTATATTTGAACAGCAGGCTTTTGACTCCTGCCAAAACAATCATGTACAGAGCCAAATCCGAACCGCTGGCGAGGCCAATGATTCTCTCCGAGAGTTCGCTCGGCAGAGTACGATGAAGCAAGTCCGGCTCTGCCGCAGCTTCGCCACCCACAGATAATTTGGAGGATTGACTGTAGGGAAGGAAGCTCAGGCTATCATCTGCGTCAAACTTGCCGCTCCAGTACCGTTCTTCCTTTTCAAATAACGATTTCATTCGTACCTCCCCTAAAAATGAAGTGACCGCATACCCCGACGCAGGTCCGAAAGAGCTTGCTTTCGGCCTGCGCGTTTACGGGCTTGCATGTTGTTCGCGTTTTCCTTGGGATACACGCGCTGTCGCTTGATGACGGAAGCGCGCTTGTAACATTAGAATGCGAATTCGATCGTATCAACAGCACTCTTTGCGCCTGCCGCCGGTTTATGACATTCAATTCGGCTTAGCTCGAGTTGTGGATTTTCCGCAATTTGAGACAGTACCCGCAGGTAATCCTCAGTCAAGGTGCGGATCATCGTTTCTTTGAACAGCTTGGTGGCGTAGAAGAAGCCCCCGCTCAACGCCCCTTCGTTTTCATACATAAACAGCGTCAGATCAAACTTCGCTTCTTCCAATGGGTCAAGCTCGTAATTCTTCAGGCTGACCCCTTCCAGTTCGGCGTCTCGTTCTTCAATATTTTGCAAGTCGAAAACGGCATCGAACAACGGGAAGCGGCCCGGCTCCCGTTTCACATTCAAACGTTCCACGAGATCCTCGAATGGATAATCCTGGTTCTCAAAAGCACCCAAAGCCGTTTCCTTCACTTCTTCCAGGTAGGACAAGAACGTTTTGTCGCCAGACGGACGATTGCGGAGCGCCAGCGTATTAACAAACATGCCGATGACCCGCTCCAAATCGGCGTTAGTTCTTCCAGCCACCGGGGTGCCCACGATCAAGTCCTCCTGACCGCTGTACTTGGACAGCAACACAGTATAGGCCGCAAGCAGCACCATGAACAGTGTGCTTTCACACTCGGCAGCCAATTCGCGTAACTGCGCAGAGAGAGAAGCTTCGACGTCGAACTCCACATGCGCGCCTTCGTAGCTACGAACGGCAGACCGTTCGTAGTCCATCGGCAGGTCCGCCGTGGGCAGCTCGCCTTCGAAGGTTTGCAGCCAGTACGCTTCCTGCCGCCCGATTCGCTCTCGGTGGGCCTTCGACTGCTGCCAAACGGCATAATCCTTGTAATGAATGCGCAGGGGTGGCAGCTGTTCTCCGGCGTAGAAACTCGAGAACTCCTCCATCACAATCGCCATCGATACACCGTCGGACACGATATGGTGCATATCGAAAAGGAGAATACGCAGGTTCGGCTCCAGCTCGATGACCCCGGCGCGCAGTAGCGGCGGTTGGCCGAGATCAAACGGACGAACGAAGTTGCGGACGATCTGCCCGATTTGATCTGAATCCTCTGTATCCGCTTGATGGTGCTCGATAGCAAAATCGACCTGTGGGTATATCCGCTGAACCACTTCGCCCTTCATCATTTCAAAACCGGTGCGCAGCGATTCATGCCGTGTTATCAATTTCCGCAAGGCGGCTTCCAACCGGTCTAAATCAAACTCACCTTCCACCTGCACCAGTTCCGGCATGTTGTAAAGCTGATCTGCTCCATCCAGCGTGTGCTGAATGAACAGCCGTTTCTGCGCGGAGGACAGAGGGTAATACTCTCTCTGCTCCGCTTGAGGAATGGCCTCATGCTCCCGCCGTTCCATCCGGGCGATCGCCTCGGCCATCGCCGCAATCGTCGAGTGGCGGAATACGTCGCGCAGCGGGAGGTTGACGTTTAGTTCCTTAAATACCTTGCCTGCCAGTGACGTAGCCCGCAGGGAGTGACCGCCGATGTCGAAGAAGTTGTCGTAAACGCCAATCTGCTTCGCAAGCCCCAGCACCTCCTGCCAAATCACCGCCAGCTTCATTTCCAGCTCATTGCGCGGTGCGACATACTCCGTTCCACTTCCCGCTTCCCCTTCCGGCGCTGGCAGCGCCCTCCGGTCTATTTTCCCGTTCGGTGTCAGAGGCAGACGCTCCAGCTCCACGAAGTACGACGGGATCATGTAACCCGGCAGCTCCTGTGCCAGCGCGCTGCGCAGATCGTTCACTGCCAGCTTCGCTCCGGTATCCGGCGTGTAATACGCACATAGCGCCTTCTGCCCGTTCGCGTCATTTCGAACCAGCACCACCGCTTCGCACACACCTTCCACCCGCAACAGCTGCGACTCGATCTCTCCCGTCTCAATCCGGTAGCCCCGGATTTTCGCTTGGTTGTCGATCCGGCCGATGAAGTCCACGTTGCCGTCCTCCATCCACCGCGCCAAATCTCCCGTGCGGTACAACCGCTCGCCCACAGCGAACGGACTGTCTACGAACTTCTCTTCCGTCAGCTCCGGTCGGTTCAAGTACCCACGCGCCACGCTGACGCCGCCGATGACCAGTTCGCCCAGCACGCCGACTGGTACGGGATTCAGATGTGCGTCCACGATGTGAAATTTCGCATTCAGCCACGCTTTGCCGATCGGCACATGGCCTGTCTGCGGCAGCTTCATCAGCGGTTCGTCATAGAAACTGGAGTCGATCGCCGCTTCCGTCACACCGTAAGCGTTAATGATGCGGAACGACGAGTTGAAGCGTTCCTGCAAGGTTCGGTAATCCGCCACACTGCAGCTGTCCGAGCTTGTAATCAACAGCTCCATCCCGCTGAACTCCACCCCCTGTTCATGTACGTATTCCATAAACGGCACGATCAGTGCTGGTGTTGATTCAAAGATCGTCACTCGCTCTCGCTCTATCCAGTAGTGCAGACGAGAAGGATCGATCCGGTCGTCCTTCGGCACAATCACCATCGTGCCTCCGTTGTACAGTGTCCGGGCAATGTCGCCCACGAACACGTCAAACGAGAAGCTGGCGAGCTGCAGCAACCGCACCGGGAACTGATCTAATCGGTATTCCCGCCGGTAACCCGCTGCCGTATTCACCAGGCTGCGGTGCTCAATCATCACGCCTTTCGGCTTGCCCGTCGTTCCGGACGTGTAGATGACGTATGCTAGGTCCTCAGGGCGGGCTTCATGGAAGCTGCCCATGCCAACATCATTGACAACATCCAGATGGTTCCGATCCGCACTGTTCACAGCCCCCGTTAGTTTGCCAGAGTCCCGGCTGGAAGCCATGCTGGAGCCTTGATCAAAGCACATCGGGGCATTTGCCCGATCTTCGCTGTACGACGCTTCGTCGTCGAGGTACAGCACCGACATCAGCGCCAGCTCCTCTTCGCGGAGCCAGGCCTCGGCACGTTCTCGCAGCGGCGTTTGTGTCAGCAGTACCTTCGCTCCGCTGTCTTCGAGCATAAACCGCACGCGGTCCGCAGGATAATCCGGGTCGAGGGGTACATACGCCCCGCCGGCTTTCCAGACGGCCATCACGGCCACCAGCAAGTCCACCGAACGCTCGGCGAGAATGCCAACGATTGACTCCCGGCCGATGCCATTTGCACGCAGCGTGACCGCTAAGCGGTTCGCTCGCTCGTTCAGCTCCACATACGTTAGGCGGTTATTTTCATACACAACGGCCTCCGCTTCCGGCGTACACTCTGCCTGTTTCTCAAACAGACGGTGGAACGTAGCCGCAGGAGCCGCTTCTAGCTGCGCTGGATTAAACGCATTGAGAACTTGTTCTTTTTCCTCTGCTGTCAGCAAGTTCAGCTCGGCAATCTTTGCATCTGGACGGTTTACAATTGTCAGGAGCAACTGCTCGTAATGTTTTGCCAGCCGTTCAATCGTCTCCCTTTTGTAAAGAGCTGTCGCATATTCAAAGCTGTAATCCAAGCCGCCGTTCTCCTCGCCCACATCCAAGCTGATATCAAACTTCGCAGTATCAAGTACGCTCGGATAAGGAATCAGGCGAAGCCCTTCAAGCTCAAATTGCTCGTTCTCCGTATTCTGCATCGTAAACATCGTGTCGAAGAGCGGATTGCGGCTTAAATCACGGGTGATTTGCACCTTGTCCACCAATTGTTCAAACGGATAGTTCTGATGCTCAAAGGCACGCAGAGTTGTTTCTTTGACTTCGTTCAGATATGAAAGGAATGTTTTCTCCGAAGACGGATAACTGCGAATCGCCAGCGTGTTTAGGAAAATCCCGATCAACGGCTGCACATCTCCATGATTCCTTCCGGCAATCGGCGTACCAACGATTACGTCTTCCTGACCTGAATATTTATGCAAAAGCACGTTATACGCCGCAAGCAGCACCATAAACAGCGTCGTGCCCGTTTCCGCAGCCAGCTGTTTCAGGCCGCCGGTTTTTGAAGCGTCGAAGGAAAACTCCAGCGTTTGACCTTCGTAGCTCTGTACAGCCGGACGTGGATAGTCGGTCGGCATTTCCAGCACTGGAAGCTCGCCCTGGAACATGTCCAGCCAATACGCCCCCTGATGCCGAAGCCGTTCCTGCTGCTCCTGCGAATGCTGCCAAACGGTGTAGTCTTTGTACTGAATGCGCAGCGGCTCCAATTGCTCTCCACCATACAAACGCACGAATTCTTCAACAAAGATTTCCATTGAAACGCCGTCAGAAATAATATGATGCATGTCGTACATCAGAATATGGCGTTCCGGAGCCAGCTCAACAAGGCCTACCCTCAACAGCGGTGGCTTAGCCAAGTCAAACGGACGGACGAAACCGTAAACCACCGCTTCGACCTCTTGCTCATCCGCTTGATAGAACTCCACCGCAAAATTCACGTCCTGGTAAACCCGCTGTGATGCTTCTCCATCCACCATTTCAAACCCGGTGCGCAACATTTCATGCCGCGCCACGAGCTTACGGAACGTTTCTTCGAACCTTGCCCGGTCCAAAGCACCCTCCAGCAGCATCGCTTCCGGCATGTTGTAGCTAAGCTCCGCAACTTCCAGCTGATTCAGAATAAAGAGACGTTTTTGAGCAAAAGATTGCGGGTACACCTCTCGGCCATCCGTCACCGGAATGGAAACAAATATCTGCTGATCCAGCCGAGAAATGGCGGTAGCCATGCTCTCGATCGTGGAATGGCGGAACACGTCGCGCAGTGGCAGATCCACGTTCAACTCTTTATGAATCTTGCTGACCAACGTTGTCGCGCGCAGGGAGTGGCCACCGATGTCGAAGAAGTTATCGTGAACACCAATCTCCTTCGCAAGCCCCAGCACCTCCTGCCAAATCGCCGCCAGCTTCGTTTCCAGCTCATTGCGCGGTGCGACGTACTCCGTTCCGCTTCCCGCTTCCCCTTCCGGCGCTGGCAGCACCTTCCGGTCTATCTTTCCGTTCGGTGTCAGAGGTAGACGCTCCAGCTCCACAAAGTACGACGGGATCATGTACCCAGGCAACTCCTGTGCCAGCGCCCTGCGCAGATCGTTCACTACCAGCTCAACTCCGGTATCCGGCGTGTAATACGCGCATAGCGCCTTCTGCCCGTTCGCGTCACTTCGAACCAGCACCACCGCTTCGCGCACACCTTCCACCCGCAACAGCTGCGACTCGATCTCCCCCGTCTCGATCCGGTAGCCCCGGATTTTTGCCTGGTTGTCGATCCGGCCGATGAAGTCCACGTTGCCGTCCTCCATCCACCGCGCCAAGTCTCCCGTGCGATACAACCGCTCACCAGCGGTGAAAGGACTGTCTACAAACTTCTCTTCCGTCAGCTCTGGACGGTTCAAGTACCCACGTGCTACCCCAACTCCGCCGATAACCAATTCGCCTACCACGCCGACTGGAACAGGGTTCAGATGTGCATCCACGATGTAAAACTTCGCATTCAACCACGCTTTGCCAATCGGAACATGGCCTGTCTGCGGCAGCTTCGCCAACTCCTCCTCATAGAAACTGGAGTCGATCGCCGCTTCCGTCACGCCGTAGGCGTTGATGATCCGGAACGACGAGCCAAACCGTTCCTGTAAGGTTCGGTAATCCGCCACACTGCAACTGTCCGAGCTTGTGATCAACAGCTCCATCCCGCTCAACTCCAGCCCTTGCTCGTGTACGTATTCCATAAACGGTACGATCAGTGCCGGTGTTGATTCAAAGATCGTCACTTGCTCCCGCTCTATCCAGTGATGCAGGCGAGACGGATCAATCCGATCATCCTTCGGTACAATGACCATGGTGCCTCCGTTATACAACGTGCGTGCGATATCACCCACGAACACGTCAAACGAGAAGCTGGCGAGTTGCAGTAGCCGGACTGGGAACTGATCCAACCGGTATTCCCGCCGGTAGCCCGCTGCCGTGTTCACCAAGCTGCGGTGCTCAATCATTACACCCTTCGGCTTGCCTGTTGTCCCTGACGTGTAGATCACGTACGCTAGGTCCTCAGGACGAGCTTCATGGAAGCTGTCCAAGCCAGCAACCTTCAGATGACTCGGATCATCGCTGTTCACAGCACCCGTCAGCTCGCCGGAGACTTTACCGGAAACCATGCTGGAGCCAAGCGGTGCATTCTCCCGCTCTTCGCTGTATGACGTTTCGTCGTCGAGGTACAACACCTTTGCAAGTGCCAGTTCCTCTTCGCTGAGCCAAGCTTCAGCACGCTCTCTCAGCAACGTTTGTGTCAGCAGCACCTTCGCTCCGCTGTCTTCAAGCATAAACCGCACGCGGTCCGCCGGATAATCCGGGTCAAGCGGTACATATGCCCCGCCTGCTTTCCAGACGGCCAGCACGGCCACCAACAGGTCCACCGAGCGCTCGGCGAGAATGCCAACAATCTCCTCCCGGCCGATTCCACTTGCGCGCAGCGTGGCCGCTAAGCCGTTCGCCCGTAAGTTCAGCTCCGCATACGTCAGCCGAACGTTCTCGTAGACAACGGCTTCCGCTTCCGGTGTACGTTCCGCCTGTTCCTCGAACAGTCGGTGGAACGCGGCCGCCGGACCCGCTTCCGGCTGCGCCGGGTTAAACGCGCCGAGAATTTGTTCTTTTTCCTCTTCCGTCAGCAAGTCCAACTCGGCAATCTTCGCATTCGGATGGCTTACAATCGCCGCAAGCAAATGTCCAAATTGAATCGACAGCCGCCGGATCGTGCTTTCTTTATAAAGAGCCGTTGCGAATTCAAAGTTGCACTCCAGTCCGCCATTTTCTTCCGTAACATCCACACTCAGGTCGAACTTGGCCATACCATATTCGCTAGGGTACGGGGACAATTTCAGCCCTTCCAGCTCAAACTCTGACTCCTCCAGGTTTTGCAGGGAGAACATCGTGTCAAACAGCGGGTTGCGGCTCAAATCCCGGCTAACCTGCACTTTATCGACGAGTTCTTCGAACGGATAATTCTGATGCTCGTAAGCGCCTAAAGTCGTTTCTTTCACTTCTTCCAAATACGTCAGGAAGGTCTTCTCCGAAGCCGGATAATTGCGGATCGCCAGCGTGTTGACGAACATTCCGATCAAAGGCTGCGTGTCGCCGTGCGTTCTGCCCGCAATCGACGTTCCGACGATCAAATCGTCCTGACCTGTGTATTTATGCAAAAGCACGGTATATGCGGCAAGCAACACCATATATAGCGTCGTTCCTCTTTGAGCGGCCAGCTGTTTCAAGCCTTCGTTCGTTGCCTCGTCCACGAAGGACGTCAGCGTATGTCCCTCATAGCTCTGTACAGCAGGACGCGGATAGTCCGTTGGCATTTCCAGAACCGGCAGCTCGCCCCGGTAACGGTCCAGCCAGTAAGCTTCCTCGCGGTTCAATTGCACTTTTTGCTCGTCCGATTGCTGCCATACCGCATAGTCCTTGTACTGAATGTGCAAAGGCTCTAATGACTCACCGCCATACAGACGAACGAGTTCCTCAACGAACACGTCCATCGAAACCCCGTCGGAGATGATATGGTGCATGTCAAACATCAGTAAATAACGATCGGCTGCCAGCTCTACGAGCTCGGCACGCAGCAACGGTGGCTTCGCCAAGTCGAAAGGTCTGATAAAAGCCTGCACGACTGCAGACGCTTCTTCCTCGTTCGCATGTCGACACACGACGGAAAAATCAACGCTCTCGTAAATACGCTGTACCGCTTCGCCTTGTACGACCTCAAATCCGGTTCGCAACGTTTCATGACGTTGGATCAGTCCGCGGAAAGCTTTCTCCAGCAGGCTATGGTCAATTGATCCTTCGAGCAGCAGCACACCCGGCATGTTATAGCTCTGCTCGGCTCCTTCCAGCTGATTCAGGATAAACAGCCGCTTCTGAGCTGAGGAAAGTGGATAATACGCTCTTGCGCCTACCAGCGGAATCGACGAGAACGAATGTTCTTCGATCCGGGAGAGGGCGAGAGCCATCTGTTCGATCGTTGAGTAGCGGAATACGTCGCGCAGAGGCAACTCGACGTTCAACTCCTGATGCACCTTGCTCACCAGTGTCGTTGCCCGCAGGGAATGGCCGCCCAAGTCAAAGAAGTTGTCATGAACCCCGATGCGCTCCAATCCAAGCACGCTTTTCCATATTTCAGCCAAGCTGGCTTCGAGCGGAGTCCGAGGCGGAGTATGTCCTTCGCCCGGTTGCAAGCTCTCCTCAGGTGCCGGGAGGGAGCGGCGGTCAACCTTGCCATTCGTCGTCAGCGGGAGACGCTCCAACTTGATCAGGTACGTCGGGATCATATAGGCCGGCAGTTCCTGAGACAGCACGCTCTTCAGCTCGGCCGCCGGAAGCTCACAGTCCGCTTCATAATAGGCGCAAAGCTGCTTTTCGCCGGACACGTTTTCCCGCGCAAATACTGTCGTTTTCCGAATTCCCTCCACTTTCTGAAGCTGAGTTTCGATCTCGCCCAGCTCTATGCGGAAGCCACGGATTTTCACTTGGTCGTCCGTTCGTCCCACATATTCAATCGTGCCGTCCGGTAGCCATTTCGCCAAATCCCCCGTCCGGTACATGCGCTCTCCTGACGTAAAAGGATTGTGCACAAATTTCTCCGCCGTCAGTTCCGGCCGGTTATTGTAGCCCCGTACCAAACCTTCTCCGCCGACACATAGCTCCCCGACCACGCCGATCGGCAGCAGCTTATTCCGGCTGTCGACGATATACACCGTCGTATTGCTGATTGGTCGTCCGATAGGAACGGTAAGCGCCGACTCATCAACGAAGTCGACCGGAAGGTACGTGGTAAATATCGTGCTTTCCGTCGGTCCGTATACATGGTTGAGCCTACCCGCTCCAAGATGGGCGAGTGCTTTACGTACATGACCAACCGAGACACGCTCTCCTCCAAACAAAATCGCCCGGACATCCCGAAAACAATTGACATTCACATCTACAAGCACGTTGAAGAAAGCCGTCGTAATAAACATGACCGATATGCGCTGGCGCTGGATGAGATCCGCCAGTAGACCAATTTCCAGCAACGTCTCGCGGGGAACCAGCACCAGCCGCGCCCCGTTGGTCAAAGCACCAAAAATATCGAAAATCGCTCCGTCGAACGAATAGCTCGAAAGCTGGAGGACATGATCGCGATTGGTGATGTCGATATAATTTGTATTTTGCACAACGCGCACGATGTTGCGGTGTGAAACAAGGTTTCCTTTTGGCTTGCCCGTCGTGCCTGATGTATAGATCACGCAGGCCAGATCTGTCGCTTCAATCCCTTGATTTAGGTTTGTTCCGTCCTCGTGATAGAAAGACTCGTCATCCAGTAAAATCACCGAGTCCAAACCCGCCAGTCGCTCGCGCAAGCGGCTTTGTGTCAGCATGACCTGCGCTCCTGAATCCTCTATCAAGAAACGGATACGCTCCTCTGGATATTCCGGGTCAATCGGTACGTAAGCGGCTCCGGCTTTGTGTGCTGCCAGTATACCTATAACCATTTCGATGGAACGCTCAGCCATAATGGCGACCAGACGTCCTTGGGATATCCCGTGGCTGCGCAAGGTACGGGCAAGGCGGTTGACACGTTCGTTCAGCTCCCGGTAAGTCATCTCTTGCTCATTCATGGAGATGGCGGCTGCATCCGGGATGTACTCCGCCTGCTCTTCGAACAATTGAATGAGCGTCTGCCCGCGCGGAAATTCCGTCTTGGTGTCGTTAAAACGTCCGAGAAGGTCGGCCTTTTCTGCCTCCGTCACAAGTTCCAGCTCGCCCACAGTAATTTCTGGGTTATCCGTTACCTGCTCCAGCAGATGCACGAGATGCCCCTTGAGCCGCTCGATGCTGTCTTTATCGAACACTTCGGCGTTAAAGTCGAATCTAATTTCGATCTCGGCTCCCGGCATCACAGTCACGTTGAAGTTATAGTTCGTCTGCTCCTCCATCTGAACGTCAGCAATTGTCAGGCCGCCGTGCTGCTGGTCCCCCGCCTGCTCCATCTGCTCGTCCACCGGATAGTTCTCGAAAGCGATGATATGGTTGATCAGATTCTGCTTTTGCACGCTACGCGCTTGAATTTCATACAGCGGATAGTAATCATAACGCCCGGAATCCAGCGCCCGCTCTTGGAGCTTCGCCATCAGGTCGGCGAACACGGTGTCCACTTCGCTATCGACGCGGACCGGCACCGTATTGATGAACAGCCCGATCATAGACTCAATGCCCGGGATTTCCGCCGGTCTTCCGGCAACGACACTGCCGAATACGGCATCGTTTGTTCCGTTATATTTTTGCAGCATCACGCCCCAAACGGCTTGCAACAGCGTATTGACTGTAACCAGGTGCTGTTTCGCCACCCGGTCCATCCGTTTGCTCAAGTCCTTGCCTAGTTCGGCGGTGACGTGATCAGCCGTAAATCTGCCGCTCGCCGCTGGTTCCTTTTGCCCCGGAAGTACGGTTTGCCCTTCGTAGCCTGCCAGGAACGCTGTCCAATAGCCGGATGCCGCCTGATCGTCCTGTTTCTCCAACCATTCGATATAATCGCCATAATCCGATCCTTTACCTCCCGCTGGCTGCTTACCAGAGGTCAGGGCCGAGTATATCTCAAACAACTCCTGCGTCAGTTGAGCCAGGCACCAGCCGTCCATCAAAATATGTTGGAAACTCCACAGCACATGATAACTTTGCTCTTCGGTGCGCAGAATCGTAAACCGAACGAGCGCATCATGTTCCATGTTGAAGCCACGAAGCTTGTCCTCCTCGGCCTTTTCATCCAAGTAAGCTTGTTTCTCGTGTACCTGCAAATGAAGCAGCTCTTCATATTCAAAGCCGACTGGCTTATCGCGGTATATGATTTGCAGCGGCTCGCCCGCTGGTCCATTCGCAAAATTCGCCCGCAGCACCAGATGACGTTTTGCAAGCTCCATCCAGCTCCTCTCAAAAAGCTGGACGTCGAGCGCTCCCCGCATCGTAAACCGCGTCTGCTCAAAGTAAGCTGCCGCTTGCCGGTCAAGCGCGCTGTGGAACCACATACCCTTCTGCATCGGCGTCAGCGAGTAAATATTTTCGATTTCCCCGAGATGACTCGAGCGCTGGGCGATTTGCTCCAATTCTGTGATGGTCAAGCCTTTAAATTGCACGTCGCTTGGCGTCAATTCGGTGTTCTCTTTGCCTGCGCAGTGGGTAATGAGCTCTCGGAGACTTTGCTCAAGCCGCTGAGCGAAGGCTTCCATCGTTTCCTTGCGATACTGCTTCCGGCTGTAGCTGAGATCGAGCGATAAAGCACCGTCCAGCACCATACCGTTGATATCCAGCACAAAGCTGCGGGCCTGCCGGTCGCTAGCCGGGCTGCCACTGGAATAAGAAGATATGCCGATCTCGCCCTGGTTGACATCATCGTCGAACTGGCCGAGGTAGTTAAAATTAATTTCCGGCTCTGCGCCCCAAACCAAGCCTTCCTCCGATTTCGAAAGATAGCGGCATATGCCGTACCCAAGCCCCTTGTTCGGAATGCGGCGCAAGTTTTCCTTGACCTGTTTAATCTGATAGGTCAAATCCCGGTCAGTTTCCGGCTCTAGGACGACCGGAAACTTGGTCGTAAACCAGCCGACTGTACGCGTGATATCGATATCCGTTCCGATCGATTCACGTCCGTGTCCTTCGAGATTGATCCGCACCCGTTCGTGCCCCGTCCATTTGCGTAAGGCTATGCCGAGCGCCGTTACCAAAATATCATTCATTTCGGTGTTGAAGGCACGGTGAACCCGCTTCAGTAGCAGCTCCGTTTCTTCGGGAGCCAAACGGACAAACAGCGATTCGCTGTCCTGCTGCGTCGTAACGTCCGCCTCCGTATCCTTCGGCACGGCCGGAACCTCCATTTGATCCACGGCCTGCCAATAGGCCCGTTCCTTCGCCATCTCCGGGCTTTGCGCGTAAGCAGCCAACTGCTCGGACCAAGTACGGTACGCATCTGTTTTCGCCGGGAAACGAATTTCTTCGCTTTTGCCAGTCTGCTCGTAACCTAGAGTGAAATCCTCCATTAAAATGCGCCAAGACACGCCATCTACCACGGCATGATGAACCCCGAGCAGCAAATGATCACCGTCCGCGCACTGGAACAGTCCCGCCTTCATGAGGGGCCCGTTCTCCAGATCGATGCCCGCTTGAATGTCCGTTGCCTTCGCTTCCACAGTCTGCGTGGGATTCTCCGCATCTTTGAAGTCGAACACGTCCAGCGTGAACATCTCGTCTTCCTGAATCGCGCGGGTCCGTGCGCTAAACCCTTGTTCCGTTTTGCGGAACACCATCCGTAAGGCGTCATGATGCTCGGCCAGCTTTTGCAGCACCTGACGTACCATCTCTTCGTCGAAGCGTTCCTTCCGGTACAGCATCACCGACTGGTTGAAATGATGCGGGTCCGCAAAGGAGCTCTCGAAAAACCAATGCTGAATCGGCGTCAGCGCCGTTTCACCCGTAATTTCGCCTTGATCGATGGTACGTCCGATCGGTATCACATGTAGGCTAAGCTGTGAGATCGTCGGATATTTGAACAAATCCCGGATTTCCAGCTTGTACCCGGCTTGATGAAGCCGCGAAGATACTTGAATGGACTTGATCGAGTCTCCGCCCAGCTCGAAGAAATGATCCGTTACCCCAACGCGATCGGCGTTCAATACCGCCTGCCACACATCGGCAAGCGTCCGCTCGGCTTCATTGCGTGGAGCTACGTACTCGCCGCCGGTCAGTGCGTTTCCTTCTGGGGCAGGCAAAGCCTTGCGGTCGATTTTGTCGTTCGGCGTGAGCGGCATCTGCGGAAGCTGAACAAAATGTGCCGGAATCATGTAATTCGGCAATTTTTGCGCCAGCGCGCTTCTCAGCTCGCCGAGCGTAAGAGGGAGACTAGCGACCAGGTAAGCGCACAGTTCTTGCCCACTTTTGCCTTCCCGCGCAATCACAATCGTCTCCTGCACCGAGTCGATCTTCAGAAGCTGCTCTTCAATCTCACCGACCTCGATTCGGAATCCACGGATTTTCACCTGATGGTCGATCCGGCCCAAATACTCCATATTACCGTCCGGCAGCCAGCGGGCGAGATCTCCTGTCCGGTAAAGGCGTTCTCCCGGCGCAAACGGATGTTCCACAAATTTCTCTGCCGTCAGCTCCGGCTGGTTCAGGTAACCTCTCGCAAGCCCCACGCCTGCAACGCACAGCTCGCCGTCCACTCCCGGAGGCACAAGTTGCAGGTGGGCATCCAAAATAAAAATCTGATGATTAGACAGCGGGCGCCCAATCGGAATGACTCTACGCTCCGGCTGCTGCTCATCCGCATCCCAAAGCGTCGTAACAATCGAAGCTTCGGTAGGGCCGTAAGCATTGAAATAGTGAACCTTCGCTTTCCACTGCTGCACGAATTCGGCCGATACCGCCGAACCTCCCGTTACAAGCTTTGTTAAGCTGGGAAGACGGTCCGGGTTCAAATGAGCGCTGTACGTCGGGGGCAGAATCGCCGCCGTAATCGCATGCTCGTTCATATAACTCTCGAACAGACGAGTGTCGAGAATTGTCTCGGCCGTCGGGATGTACAAAGCCGCGCCAAAATAGAGTGCTTTGAACACTTCCCAGCAGGATGCGTCGAAGGACAAGCTCGCAAATTGAACGATCCGGTCATGCTCCGTAATGCCCAGCCTGTCTGCGAACATCAACTTCAAGCTGACCAAACCACGATGCTCCAGCATGACCCCTTTGGGTTTGCCCGTTGTACCTGACGTATAAATGACATAAGCAAGATCATGTGGACCACTGGCCGCCTCCAGGTTCGAGCCATCGTCGCTATAGGCCTGCTTGTCATCTAGCGCCAATACGGTCCCT
Organism: Paenibacillus sp. FSL H7-0940; assembly: GCF_037979415.1. Classification (NCBI taxonomy): domain Bacteria; kingdom Bacillati; phylum Bacillota; class Bacilli; order Caryophanales; family Paenibacillaceae; genus Paenibacillus; species Paenibacillus sp. FSL H7-0940. Next base: position 6,587,285 of record NZ_CP150280.1, on the reverse strand, counting down.
TCGAACGGGACTTGCTGTAACAGCTCTCTTTGAGTCAGCAGCAACTGCGCGTTCGAGTTCTCCAGAATGTAGCGAATACGTTCTTCCGGGTACTCCGGGTCGATCGGCACGTAGGCACCGCCAGCTTTCAGAACCGCCAAAATGCCAATGACCGTCTCCAGCGATCTCCTAACCATCAAGCCTACCAACTGATTGGGCAGCACACCGACCGATCGTAGCGTACGCGCCAGCTGGTTCGCCCGTTCGTTCAACTCTGCGTATGAAAGCCGCTGCCCCTCAAAAACAACCGCCGTCGCCTCGGGCACACGCTTCGCTTGCTCCTCCACAAGCTGATGAATCGTCCGATCACGAGGATAGTCCTTCTCGGTATCGTTGAAGCTTTGTATTAATTTAAATTTTTCGTCCTCCGACAGCATATCCGCTCGCACGATGTCCAGCTCCAGCTCATGAAGCCCGACGGACAGCAGGCGATTCAGATGGCCGACGACCCGATTCATGAACTCGGAGTCATATAAGTGCTCGTTATATGACAGCGCTAGGTGTATCGTCCCATTGGCTAAACTGAATTCAAATGAACAGTCTGTGACCACGTTTTGCCCAATTTCGTCCAGATGCAGCTCCTTAAGGGATGCTAGCGTATGGACGAAGGGTATACCTTCTGCATATTGCAGATCCAGCTTCTCCGTCATTTTCAAGAACGGAATATGTTGATGCTGAATGGCTTCCGGCAAGGAAGTCCTCAGTTCGCTCAGAAGCGTCTTAAAAGTTGCCCCCACCGAAAGCGAGTTTTTCAAAATGACCGTATGATTAACGGATCGACGCGTCTCCCCCTTTTTCGGCACAACCGGCATGCCAACCAGAATGTCTGAAGCACCTGTATATTTATGCAAGAGTGCCTGAACACCGGCGAGCAAAATCATAAAAGCAGCCAGCGGAGCACCCTTGCTCATTTGAAGGACCCGCTGCGCCGCTTCCTCCGAAAGCGAACCGCCAACGGTTTTCACATTGGGCACCAGGGAGTTTGGAGCCTTGCTGTAAGGCAACCGCGTCAAGGTATAATCGTCAATACCGAATTTTTCGTTCCAAAACAACGTTTCTTTTTCAAAAGCCATCTGGATCGTTCCCCTCTCTTCATCGGTAAAAGCAATCCGGCGGAGCATATGCCGAAGCAACGCTCCAGCCTCGCTCCTCTCTTTTTCAAACATCTGACAACAATATCAATGGCTTGCGCAACGTCACGCTTCGATTGCCCGGTTGATCGCATGCGGCAATCCTCTGGCTAGCAGCTGTACCGCTCGGCTCCCATGCGTTAAGGACAACAAACATCGTTCTACGCAAGAGATGCGGCTGCTTCGGACTCCTCTGCTTCAATATGATTGCCGCGGACGAGCCACCTGAAGACGGGATTTGGTTTAACATGGGTTTCGGAATTGGATTTGGGGATAGACGACAAGGAATGTTCCTCCTGTCGATGTAAGGCTTGCCGCAGGGTTCCGGCCGACCAGCAGGAAGTCGACCGTACCTCCTGATTTGGCACCCGAGCTGCCTTTGACGAAGCCTATGTTTAAGGGGTATTGATACACTCTATGTACGATTTGATTATTCCCCCACAGCCCTGGTGTGGATAAGTAAAGATTCGGCTGCGGGGTAGTGAGCTTTTCCTGACGATTAAATTTAACGAGGGTACTGCATAAGGCTCAAAGAATGTTCCGTATGGCACGAACGGGACTGCGCTTGGATTGCCGGAGAATTCCATGCTGATTGACGTTACCGCAGGTAGCATGAGGTGAAAGCGCTACCTTAACATCAAGTCCGCACGCCCTCCGGAAGGCACTTTCGTGCCTCTTGCCGGGGGCGACCATCGGCTTGGCCAAGCTTAGGTCGTTACTAGTAAATCCTTGGTCTCCTGAGAGATCACCTGCTGCATACTGGACTTGATAATGTCGCAGCCGGCGGCCAGATGCTCCATCGAGACGGTCAGCGGAGGCATGATCTTCAGCACACAATCTCCTCTGCCGGCTCTTTCAATGATGAGCCCGTTCTCGAAGCTGATATCCGTCACCCGCTTCGCCCCGGCTTCATCCATGAACCCCGAGACGTCAATGCCCCAGATCAGGCCGAGTCCGCGGATGGCGATGGACGGATGCAGAGGCTTAATTTCTTGATCAAGGAACGAGCGCACATATTCTTCCTTCTGCTTCACCTGAGCTTCCAGTTCGGTTCTGTCCCGGAACTCGAGAGCAGCCTTCGCGGCCACAAAAGCCAGCTGGTTGCCGCGGAAGGTGCCGTTGTGCTCGCCCGGCGTCCAGATATCCAGTTCGGGCTTCAGCAGCAGGAGGGACATTGGCAGGCCGTACCCGCTGATCGACTTCGACAGGGTAATGAGATCCGGCTCGATCCCCGCACGTTCGAAGGAGAAGAATTCGCCTGTCCGGCCGCATCCTACTTGAATCTCGTCTGTAATGAGCAGAATATCGTGCCTGCGGCAAATCTGCTGTAGCTCACGTAGCCACTGCGCATCGACAACGTGAATTCCGCCTTCGGCTTGTACCGTTTCAAGCAGAATCGCGGCCGGCTTGTCGATTCCGGAGTGCGAATCAGTCAGGATATTCTCGATATAACCGAGCGTATCCATTTCTGCGAAAGCCCCGCTCGGGTGCGGCATGAACGTAACTCCGTCCAGAGGAAGCCCCGCCCCTTCTCTCATGGACTTGGAGCTTGTCGCCGACAGACTGCCGAGCGACATGCCGTGGAAGCCACCCATGAATGCGAATATTCCACTTCTCTTCTTCGCCTTGCGTGCGAGCTTCAGGGCCGCTTCCACCGCATTCGTCCCTGTTGGACCGCAGAATTGAAGCTTGTAATTCAGCTTCTTCGGCTCCAGGATCCGCTCGGAGAAGCTCTGGATGAATTCACGCTTGGCCATTGTATACATATCCAGACCGTGCATAATCCGGTCGGAGGTCAAGTAATCGAGAACCCGGTCTTTAATATAATCGTTGTTATGGCCGTAATTGAGTGCCCCGGCACCTGCAAAGAAATCAATATATGCTCTTCCGTCCTCAGAATATAAAAGGTCTCCCTTGGCCCGGTCGAATACCACCGGAAAGCTTCTGCAGTAAGATCTTACGTTGGATTCCAGCTTTTCAAAAATGCTCACTCGCTTCATCCTCCATCGGAATTGGGATAAGGTTGGCTCTATCTTTCCGAACCTTCCTTTCTAAACCTTCTGACGTCATGGAGCAACATATTCTAGGCTGTCATTTTCCACAATTGTTGGTCCCCACATGCCGGCTTGTTGGTAAGCCAGTATACTGGTCTCTCGCACACAGCTTGGATGGGTATAAAAAACCCTACAATTCCATTTATTAGAATAATAGGGAATAAGACCTAGGTTGAATTATATCAAAATTTACAAGAATGTATAGTGAAATTTTTGTTAAATATAGTCATTATATTGTTAAATTTGGTTCATAAAACATTATGTGTTAACATTTTTCGTTAAAAATAGTGAATGGAGAAGAAACGTTGGGCATGATTTGACATCAATCAAGGAATTCGACGAGTGTTGACATTTAGTCACTTAACAGGTAAATTTGGTACATATTCCCTTTAAATATTCTTTGTCGGTGTTCCGATTCCTTGCACTTTGTAATTTTTAACTTGATTACCTGACCAATTTCTGAAAGCCTGGCTGGAAACTGGCCATAGCGTCCGCACGGATGGTAGCCGACATCGTTTTGTATCACGTCTTCTTCTCTACGCCTCTGTTAGAGTAAAGGGGAAATATATTCTGTTCCTCCTTGTCAAACCGTACGTGAGGTTTTCCCTTATACGCTTTCCGATGTCCTTCACTCATTTACATGCAGATTACAATCGCGTTCTGAGTCCGAATTGAACGGTCAATAATTTTACTTCGCGTAATAAGCTTCTTCATCGAGCGCATTGTTGCTTCTTGGCATACCATTTTGTGAGTTGCTGAAAGATGTACCCGTCACGTTCAGTCATCTTCCTTTACCATTCAAATGATCTTTTATGACCGATCCGCATCCTTCTTGGGATATATTTGCACTTACGAATTGCGAATGTTAATGATTCTCTTTAAGTAGTTGATTACATTCGTGCACGAAGAATATTTCAAATGTGAGAATTACAAAAGGTACTCTTCCTAAGGTGCTCTATAATTTGATGGATTTTCATCCAATGAATGATCGCAATTTACAATGCACAAACACAAATAAGGTGGTTCTAATATTTAGAACCACCCTCCTGAAACATCAAAAAAGTCCTGATGACTTAGAGTCATCAGGACCATTATTTTGTTTATACTGTATTAGTTTACTGAATCTTTTGATCAACCCGTTGTCCATATCATCGGACAATAGTTCGTGTAGTTCCATACTTTTGTTAATGGTTCTACACTTATTTATCATTGGACAATAAACTAATTTGTACAGAATACCTTACTCAACCGTTACACTTTTCGCCAGGTTACGTGGTTTATCTACATCATGACCCAGTGCCAGGGAAGCATAGTATGCCAGCAATTGCAGCGCAACTACAGACAAAGCAGGGCTAAGCAGTGGCAGCGTCTTAGGAATCGCAAACGCTTGGTCCACGGATTTCAGCAATGGTGCTACGTGCTCTTCATACGTAATTGCCAATACATCTGCACCACGTGCTTTTACTTCCTTAATGTTGCTCACTGTTTTCTCAAGTACGTTCTCCTGCGTTGCCAGGGCAATAACAGGGATACCATCTTCGATCAATGCAAGCGTACCATGTTTCAACTCACCCGCAGCATACGCCTCGGAGTGAATATAAGAGATCTCTTTCAGCTTCAAAGATCCTTCTTGAGCTACTGCATAGTCAAGACCACGGCCAATGAAGAAGAGATGTTCATGTTTGGAGATTTGCTCTGCATATCCTTTGATTGCTTCCGCTTGCTCCAACATGGATTCCACTTGCTCAGGCAATGCTTGCATTGCTGCCAGCGTGTGTTCAATCTCTTCTGCAGATTGAGTACCACGAACTTGTGCAAGGTACAGACCAAGCAAGTTAAACGCGATCAATTGCGAAGTATACGCTTTGGTAGAAGCTACTGCAATTTCAGGACCTGCCAATGTTGCGATAACATCATCTGCATCACGTGCAATGGAGCTACCCACTACGTTTGTGATTGCCAGTACATGTGCACCATTGGATTGTGCTTCACGCAATGCAGCAAGCGTATCGGCAGTTTCACCGGATTGGCTCACTACGATTACAAGTGTATCTTTGTGCACGATTGGGGAACGGTAGCGGTACTCGGAAGCCACATCTGTTTCAACCGGAATACGTACCAATTGCTCAATCACTGTACGTCCAACCAGGCCTGCATGGTACGCTGTACCACATGCAATGATTTGAACGTTACGGATATTTTTAATTTGTTCTTCAGTCATTTTCAACTCAGGAAGTTGAACTTTTTTGCCTTCATTATCGATGCGACCCAGCATAGTATCACGATATGCTTTTGGTTGCTCATGAATTTCTTTCAACATGAAGTGCTCAAATCCGCCTTTTTCTGCGGTTACAGCATCCCAATCGACACGAATCATTTCCCGAGAAATAAAGTTACCTTCAATCGTCATCAATTCGACAGCATCATGTGTCAATACAGCCATTTCACCATCATTCAGAATGTACACGTTACGTGTATGTTCCAGAATTGCCGGGATGTCGGAACCAATGAAGTTCTCGCCTTCACCAATACCAATAATCAATGGGCTTGCTTGACGCACAGCTACGAGTTTCTCAGGCTCATGCTCTGTCAATACACCCAGTGCAAATGCGCCACGCAACAACGTGATCACTTTTTGTACTGTTTTGACGATATCACCATTGTATTCACGTGCGATCAGGTGAGAGATAACCTCAGTATCTGTCTCGGAAGTGAACGTGTGACCTTGAGCCATCAATTCGTCCTTCAGATCCAGGTAGTTCTCAATAATACCGTTATGCACAACAGAGAATTTCTGGCTTCCATCTGTGTGTGGATGAGAGTTCTCATCCGATGGTTTACCATGAGTTGCCCAACGTGTGTGTCCGATTCCGGCATTACCTACCAGTGGTGCACCATCCAGCTTGGCTTCAAGGTTCGCAAGACGACCAAGAGCTTTCGTGATTTGCAGACCTTCCGGTGTGAATACTGCGATACCTGCAGAATCATAACCACGATACTCGAGTTTCTTCAATCCTTCAACCAATACCGACTGAGTGTTCTTATTACCAATATATCCAACAATACCGCACATAATTTATTTCCTCCGTTTGTATATGAATACTGTGTCACGAAGAGAAACAGGCAGAGGCGGCATATCGGAAAAATGAGTGATTGCCTAGCCTTTCATGAATACTTGGTACTTATTCAATTATCAATGATCAGAGCGACCTCGTGTCGCCCCGCTGTCATCATAAGCTGTAATGAATGCAATCATGAATGTACATCATTTTCCCGTCCGCGTACTGTTTACGCTCTTCACGCACATTCATTTAAATTTTAGTTTAACTCTTGCACCTGCACCGGCGCGTTGTGTGGACAGTCACCTATCCATTTTCTGCAATCCGGTTTACGGCTCTGGTGCTTCACCGGGAGGTCCCCGCCGAACAATCCGAACACCTCCACCTCGTCAGCTTGATTGCCGTTGATCTTAATCAGCGTTCTTCAACCTAGAAGAAATCCTGATCAACATCATCCCGCGCAACTCCAAGCTCTGGCGCTTGTATAACTGTAACCTTACGTTCCTCACTTTCTGTGTCTGAATGACGACTCCACTCATTATATGCACGTCAGGTCCATTTTGCAATGGAGCAAAGTACCTGTGACAATTTTAGCATATTTACCTACAATCCCGACCGGATAAACGGACCTATGGTCTCATCAGGCCGGGATGCAGGAATATCCATTCATAAGTCCTAAATCATGTTATATTAAGCCTCTTACATCTTCCAGTCCTATACCAGTTCTTTTTGCACTACATCTGCGATTTGAGACACAAATTGTTCAAGTTCGTCTTTATCTGGTCCTTCCGCCATAACACGGATCAGAGATTCAGTACCTGAAGCACGAACGAGTACACGTCCATTATCCCCGAGTTGTTGTTCTACTGTAGCAATAGCTTGCTCGATTGCAGCATTGCCCTCGTATTTGCTCTTATCTTCAACACGCACATTCACCAATACTTGTGGGTACTGGGTCATTAGCGCTTTTAGTTCACTCAGTTTTTTACCGGAAGCCTTGAGCGTATCCACGAGTTGAATCGCAGTCAGCATACCGTCTCCAGTTGTATTGTAATCCAGGAAAATAACATGGCCAGATTGTTCTCCACCCAAGTTGTAACCGCCGCGACGCATTTCCTCCATCACATAACGATCACCTACTGCCGTTTTAGCTGTTTTCAGTGCAAGTTTCTCTGTTGCTTTGTAGAATCCGATGTTACTCATAACGGTCGATACAACAGTACTGTCCTTCAACTTGCCTGCACGATTCATCGCATCACCACAGATACACAGAATGAAGTCTCCATCCACCTCAGCGCCTGTCTCATCAATAGCAATCAGACGATCCGCATCCCCGTCAAAAGCAAGACCCAGATCTGCTTTATGTTTGAGCACTTCTTGTTTCAGGTTCTCTGGATGAGTTGATCCACATTGCTCATTAATATTCAGGCCGTTAGGCTCAGCGCCAATGGCAATGACTTCTGCACCTAGTTCACTGAACAATTTTGGTGCCAGTTCATAAGCTGCTCCGTTTGCACAGTCCAAAACAATTTTAAGTCCAGAGAACGATTCATTTACAGTCGTTTTCAGGAAATCAAGGTAACGATAACGGGATTCTTCATCTGTCGTTACAGTACCCAGCCCGCCACCAACTGGCCGTGGCAATTGATCTGTCTCCGCATCCATCAGTTCTTCAATCCGGTTCTCTGTTTCATCAGACAGCTTGAAGCCATCTCCACCAAAGAACTTGATTCCGTTATCCTCAACTGGATTGTGGGAAGCCGAGATCATCACGCCCGCGTCAGCTTTCAACAAACGTGCAATATACGCCACTCCCGGAGTGGATACAACGCCCAGACGGATCACATCAGCGCCAATGGACAACAGACCTGCAACCAGTGCGGATTCCAACATCAATCCCGAGATACGAGTATCCATGCCGATAACCACTTTTGGTCTTTCCACACCACCTGCAAGCACGTAACCACCACAACGTCCAATGCTGTAAGCCAGCTCTGCCGTTAACTCTTTATTGGCAACCCCTCTTACACCATCTGTACCAAAATATTTCCCCATGATTTAACTCCTTCTATTCGCATCATATACGAGCACTATTATTATTTTTTTGAGAATTTTAAAATTAGAACGTTTACGGATTCGCGCCACTTTTACTGCCAGTACCGCTGTTATTATTATTTAAATTACCTCGACTGCTTGTGCTCCCCTGTTGACCCTGATCCTGAGTATCCGTATTCGATTCCGTTTCTTCTTCATCAGGAACAGGCTCTGTTTCCCCATTTTCAACCTCTGCTGGTGTTGGGTCAGGTGCTACCGTTCCCTCGTCCGTCGGTTCTTCGCCAGGAGTGGTCGTGGTGTCTTCAGCCTTTTCGCTAATTTTGACCGTCGCACTCAATGCAGTGGATGATTCATCCAGTTTGGCATAACGGGGCAGGTCGGCTTCAAGCTTGATCTCATGCGTTCCGACCGCAAGTCCAGCAAGATCCCCGGTTAACGTGAGATCATCACTACTCAGACCCTCAAGCATACTTGCTGAGCCTGTAAGTGTGAGGTTCAGACCGCCGCTTCGAGGCGTAACCAGCGTCCCTTCCAGTCCATTCCCCGCACCGGTAAGTGTGATGGGGACGTTCGGAAAGACTTTGGTTGTCTCCTCTGCCTCGTCAAATGGTGATATGGTTACCTTGATCTGAATCGAACTAGGCTCGATTTTCTCAAAACCGGAAGGCGGCGTCAAGTCCACGTTAACTGTCGATGTACCCGACTGATCAAACTGTGTAAGATCAAGGGTTACTTGGTCGTAGGACTGTATACCTGCAAGCGCATCCTCTGATCCATAAACCGAGACTTCTTTCACGTTTGGCTCTACCGTGGAGAGTACCAGGCCTTCCGGAAGCTGTCCCGAATATTTGATTCTTAAGGGTACAGATGTATAGGGCTGATTGACCGGAACTCGGACTTCAACCGTTTGAGGCGTTATAATCGCATTTTCAAGGACCTTGCCTTCAGCATCGTATGCTTGAAGTTTCACTTTTTTCTGTATGACATCTTCCTTGGCATCTTTCACGCTCACACTGCCCTGGACCTTCGCTACAGCCTCGAGTTGCCCTTCGGGCAGAGTTACCTTAACCGGCGTCGAAGGTTCAGTTACGGGCGTTCCAGCGCTGTATCCGGCGGATGGTTCCCCTTCGGGTACAATATTCACATTGAAGGATTTGGTGCCCAATTTTTCTACGTTCACCGTAACCATGGAAGGTTCCATGCTGACCACTTCTACCCCGGAAGGCAAATCAGGTACAAGTGGCAGTGTATTGGACCCATCTTTCACCTGACTCAGATCGACCAGTACCTTGTAATCGTCATTCGTAAAAATCGATGTTAGCATCGAGCGCTGTCCTTTAATCTCCAGCCGGACCTCATCCGTACTTAATGAAGTGAGCACATAGCTGTTGCTGTCTAATCCATAAGGTTGAACAGGCACCGTACGTTCCACAACCTTGTTGGTTGTCCCTGTTGTAATCGTAGGGGTGGTTGGTACTTCATCCAGATGAATCATGAACCAGAGCAACAGGCTCACCGCAAGCGCAAGTATTTTGGCAAAGTTATTATTGTTAAACCACTTATCCATTGTTACGTCCTCCCTTCCGTTTCCAGAAGGTTGTCCAGCCATTCTTTTTCAGATTGGATGTAGGGCGCAACTCCTCATACAGTTTGGCAATCAGCGATTCTTCCTTAATATCACGAACGACCTGTCCATTCATTGCAAGTGACACTTGTCCAGTCTCCTCGGAGACAACCAAACAGATCGCATCTGCAACTTCGGTAATCCCGATTGCTGCACGGTGACGTGTTCCCAATTCCTTACTGATAAAAGGATTCTCTGATAATGGCAAATAACAAGCTGCCGCCGAAATCTGTTTTCCCTGTATAATAACGGCTCCATCATGGAGCGGTGTATTTGGAATAAAGATGTTAATCATCAGCTCCGAGCTGACCAGAGAGTGCATCTTAATGCCCGATTCCGTGTAATCGTTCAGACCTGTTTCACGTTCAAATACGACCAAAGCGCCAATTTTACGCCGTGACAAATAATTAACTGACTTAATAATCTCACCAATTAACACGGTTAGTTCTTCATCACTCGCTGCCGCTGAACGTCCAAACAGCTTACCGCGTCCCAATTGCTCCAGACCACGACGTAGTTCCGGCTGAAAGATAATGAAGACCGCAACGACACCAAACGTAAACATCTGGTTCATTAACCATTTGAGCGTATACAAGTTTAGCCACGTACTTAATGCCCAGATCAGCACAAGGAACAGAATCCCTTTTAGGAGCTGAACCGCACGTGTCCCCCGCACAAGCAAAATCAGTTTGTACATAATATAGGTAACGATCAATATATCGATAACGTCCTTAATGGACTCTGTCCACGTTAAGTCAGCAAAATAATTCATAAGCCAGCCCCCGCTATCCCCATTGATGAGTAAACCCTGATCTCATATTAACCCATTAGGATTTTATATAATCCTTTGTCTCCGCATTTTTGCATTATTTGATTTGTGCAAAATGCTTATCTATATGTAGTAGTATGTTCTCTTTAGTATCTAGGTTATAACGTTAACGTTCAGGTTGCAAGTTACGGCAGTCTCAAACTGCACATAAACATCACATTTACCATGAATTACAAAGTTTGCGTATAAAAAAAGAGTACCCCTGCAATCTGGAGGTACCCTGCTTGGTATATACCATTGAAGAATTTTACCCTGTTCTAGCGATAAGCCACTTCATTTACCATATTGGTTATTTTGTACCAGAACCAGTCCAGCGCCTGATCAATACTTTTCACCTGACCTGAAATATGCGCCGTTGAAGCCTGAAACAGTTGTCCGTCGATAACCGTCAGATTGCCGTTCACATCACCATATACTTGTGCGGTTCCATTTTCTATCGTAAGATCGCCAGCAATTGACTTACCTTCAGGAACAATAACCGTGTTACCCTGAATCACGATCTGGTCCAGATTATTTCCCTTAACAACCATTTCGTTATTCTGATTCCAGAAATTCAAGGCGCTAAAGAGCATCACGACCAAAAAGAAGGCTGCCGCCGTCAGCGCGGGATGTCCTTTGACCCATTTGAGCCATGCTTGCTGTCTCTTGGGCTGGGGCAGAGCATTCATAATTCGATTGGTCAGCTCATCAGAGGCAGACGGTGAATAGTGTTTCATGGCAAAGAGTAACATTTCCGTCTGTTCCAACTCTTTAAAGCGCATGCGACAATCCGGACAGATCACAAGGTGACTTTTCAGTTCAACCTTCTGGGCCGGGGACAACGACTCATCCAAACATTCATGCATTAAAGAGACGGCCGAGTTGCAATCCATATGAGAGCCAATCCTTTCTTAAATCACTTAGTCCATGTGCCATTAAAAAGCACGCATAAGACTTGCATACATTACATACGCATCCGTTTCGGATATGTTTCAAATAATTTCGCCCATATTTAAAGGCACTTAACATTTATAACTTATACTCCAATTTTTTACGTAGAAAATCACGGCCCCGATGAACGCGTGTCTTGATCGTTGTTACGGGCATACCTGTCACATCACTGATTTCCTGTAGCGACAAGTCCTGTAAATATCTCAGAATCATAACGGACTTATACTTGGCTGGCAAACTGTCAATGGCCTCACGAATGAGTGTCTGCGTTTCTGACAGGAGCGCTTCACTCTCCGGTGTACGATCATCACTCGGGAGCATCGCATAACCATCAGATCCTTCCTGATCATTCAGTTCAGCATCCAATGAGTATGAAGGTTTCTTTCTGCGCAGTCGGTCAATACACAGATTCGTTGCGATCCGGTAGATCCAGGTTGAGAACTTCTGGTTCGGATCGTACTTCTCCATATTACGAAACACACGCAAAAACGTCTCCTGCACAACGTCTTCAGCTTCATGACGATTGTTCAGCATCCGGTATGCCAAATGAAATAGCTTGTCCTTATATAGTTCAACGATTTCTGCAAAGGCTCTCTGGTCGCCCTTGAGCACCAGTTTAATAAGCCTATTCTCCAAATTGTCCACCCTTATTCCCCCAGACATGCTGATGGGTCTTCCGTCTTCTGATACCCGTCCACACTTGTAATTCACCAATCAAATCGTAAATCAACTTTGGTCAAAAATCAAGACTGTATGACAAATATCCGCCAAAAACAGTAAAAACGGGAACTCCCGCAGGAGTCCCGTTTCATCTCTTACTCCGTAGAGCAGAGAATAGAGCTTTTTAGTTAACAAAGTAATGGGTACTTTGTTACATATAATCATCATTCACAACAAATTGATAATCAACCTGTATTACGAAGTCCTGCAGCGATTCCATTGATTGTCAGCAACACTTCTCTAAGCAGTTCCGTATCATCCTCACCACGTTCACGCATATCTCTGAGCTCGCTCAGAAGTTGAACCTGCATGTAGGATAACGGATCCACATAAGGGTTACGAAGGCGGATGGATTCTTGAATAACCGGTACATCATCCAGAATTTCAGCTTCTCCGGTAATTTTCAGAATCAGCTCTTTTGTGAGCTTGAATTCGGCTTCAATCTGACCGTAGATGCGATCACGGGCTTCCTTGTTCGAAGTCATGGCTGAATATTCTTTGGCAATGACCAAATCAGCCTTGGCTACGGCCATCTGTACCGTATCAATTAATGTACGGAAGAATGGGAAGCTTGCATACATTTCTTTCAGGACAACCAGATTTTCCTCTTTATCCTGATAGTAACTTTGCAATCCTGTTCCTGCCGCATACCATGCCGGAAGCAGATAACGACTTTGAGTCCAGGCGAATACCCAAGGGATCGCTCTCAGATCTTCAAACTTATCGCTATTTTTACGCTTGGATGGACGAGAACCAATATTCAGCTCACCAACCTCCGGAAGCGGCGTTGATTCTTTGAAGAAGGTGAAGAAGTCTGGATCACGGAAAATCAGATCCTGATATTTCGTCAGAGATACTTCCGAAATCTCTTTGATGATGCTGTCCCAATGACGTTCGGATGCTGACTCTTGCGGCTCAAGCCCATTAAGTGCTGCTGTGATTAGAGCCGAAGTTGCCTGCTCCAGACTGCGGTATGCAATCCCCTGAAGGGAATAACGGGAAGAAATAACCTCTCCCTGCTCCGTAATCTTAATGCCCCCACCAATCGTATGTGGTGGTTGAGCAAGAATACTGCGGTTGAGTGGCATGCCGCCACGTCCAAGAGCCCCGCCACGTCCATGGAAGAACTTCAGCTTAACGCCGTGTTCATTACCTACAGCCGTGATGGCATTCATTGCTACACGCAATTCCCAGTTGGCTGTAACCACGCCGCCATCCTTGTTACTGTCTGAATAACCAAGCATGATTTCATGCAGTTCATTCCGTCCTTTTACGCTTGCGCGGTATACAGGAAGGTTGAACAGCTTCTGCATAATGTCCGAAGCCGCATGTAGATCATCAATCGTTTCAAACAGCGGTACCGCTTGAAGTGTAGATACAACGTCACCGTTGTGACCTTTGGTGAATAAGCCCACTTCCTTGGCAAATACCATAACCTCCAGCAAATCACTTGCGCCCTGCGTCATACTGATCAGGTAACTTGTGATACAGCCGTTCCCAAATTCGTTCTGGGCACGTTTGATGGTACGGAAGACTTCCAGACACTCTTTGGTTCCCTCCGTGTATTGGTGATAAGGAGAAGTAAGCGGACGTGGATCATCCAGCAAACGAGCAAGCAGATCGATTTTACCGTCTTCAGTCAGACGCGCATAATCTTCTACAATGTTCATTTTCGCCAAAATCTCCGACATCGCATTTTCATGTTCCTTACTGTGCTGACGCACATCCAATGCTGCGGTATGGAAACCAAACAACTCGACTTGACGAATCATTTTGCGAATGGTCGTATCTGCTACGTAATCGGCAAAATGATGGCGCAGACTTCGATCAATAATCATCAGTTCATCAATCAAATCCTGTGCGCTATGATAACGGTCAGGCTGACCTAATTTGTTTTCATCCAGTACATTGTTCAGCTTGGCAATCATATAAGCCAATTTGATGCGGTATGGCTCTTTTTCATTCCGCCAGATATCCACTTTTTTCAATGTAACAGAATTACGATCCTGCTCAATCGACTGCACCAGCTCATCCGATACATGAATGATGTTTGTGCTGAAGCTGAGATGGCCCATAAGTTCAATCATAATCCGTTGGTATTCACGCAAAGCAAGCTTGCGTTGCATCAACAGTGTCTGCCATGTTACATCTGAAGTTACCGAAGGATTTCCATCCCGGTCTCCACCGATCCAGGAACCGAACCGCAAATACGTCGGCACATGCCAGTCATGGTCAGGATAAAATTTGTTCAGGCAGCGTTCCAGCTCCTGATATACATCCGGAAGTACGTGGAACAACGTTTCATGAAAGTAATACATCCCGTTCCGCACTTCATCGAGTACAGTCGGTTTGCGGTCGCGAAGTTCATCTGTCTGCCAGAGTGTAATAACCTCATTCAGCAGCTTCTCACGCAACTGTTCACGTTCACGCAACGTCAGCGTAGGATTATCAAGTGACATGACATCTTCGGATATCCGTTTATGGATGTCCAGAATAACCCGGCGCATAGCTTCGGTTGGGTGAGCTGTCATAACGAGTTCCAACGACAAATCGTCGAGAATCTCTTCCACCTCTGTATGAGACAGTCCACGTTCCTTAAGATCCTGTACTGCTTTCTCAATCGATCCTGGCTGCACAGCGTCCCCAGCAGAACGTTCATAATCCCGTTTACGCCGGATCCGATGGTTTTGTTCAGCAATATTAACTAATTGAAAATAAATAGCGAAAGCCCGAATAACCTGGTGACGATTGTCCGAGTCTAATTCCTGGATCATCGTTTTGAACTCTGCATAGAGTTCTGGCAGAAATTCTGCACGTAACGATTTGCTCGTTTCCCGAATCTTCTCAACGATATCTAGAAGCTCCGTGCCGCCTTGATGGACAAGAACTTCTCCGAGTATATTGCCCAGGAACCGCACGTCTCGCCGAAGCAGGTTGTTGGATTGGCTTTTGCTGGCGGTTACCATAGTTTCAGTCATGCTTATCCTCCCATCTGATCGTTCCATTCGTACACGTAAATTTGACACCTTCATAACATCATACAATAAAATGGTACGAAAATCTTTATTTTTCTACTAGAAAAAATGGGGATTATCCCCGATTTACAGCACAAAAACACGCTTTTTTATTCATTTTCTTGTTCTGCTTCAATTAATGGTCATATACTGTCGCATGATACCTTTTTCACGTACTTTAGATAAATCAAAAGTCTCATACCTATTCTTAAAAACTCATAAATATACAGTTCTTTTAGATATGATCCGATGTACCTGATATTAAGGTTAAACCGCATAATTTCATTGTTTGAGAACAGATGATATACAAAGAAACATGACCGGCAAAGCAAGCTTTTGTATACTTTACCACAGTGACGCAATAAATTAAAGATGTAATTATAATTTTCTTCCCACTACAGTCTGCTTACTAGGCAAGTTTCTTATGTATGTTGTTATTCAATTGGACTCAAAGGTATATCTTAACAGACTATTTCTACATATTGTACTTGTCTTCTTGGGCAGATTAATCTGTAGCTCTTACTAAAAAGGAGGAATCCACATGATGAAGAAAGGTACAACAATTATTGCTTCCGTGCTTCTGGTGGCCGCGATGGCTGGCCCTGCTGCTGCTGATGGTCATATGTCCAAAGGAATGGATACAACCGGCTCACGTGTCCGGTCTTATCAGGACACCAACTACATGGACCGCACAAACACTAATTCCAACATGAATATGAACATGGATGGAAACTACCGCAACAATGGTGACTATCGTACCAACAATGTTCGGGCAAACGCCACAACAACCGACCGTGACAACGGCATGGATTGGGGCTGGCTTGGTTTGTTGGGACTGCTTGGATTAGCTGGCATGCGTAAAAGAGTAACGGACCATAACGAACGTTAAATTGTGCGCTCTTCACTATATAATAGCTGCTGCGTCTTAGAGGCAGCTCATCCACAGAGATAAACAGAAGAGCCAAGACCCCTTTACTATCGAAATAGGGAGGTCTTGGCTCTTTTTTTAAATAAACCTGTACTGTTCCTTACATAAAATATTATATAAAATAACTGCTAACTCTTACGTTAATATAAAAAAAGAGCCTTTGCAGATGCAAAGGCTCTTTTTTTTATATCCTGTAAGCGGGTGATGGGAATCGAACCCACGCTATTAGCTTGGAAGGCTAAAGTTCTACCATTGAACTACACCCGCATAAACAAAAAATCGGGATGACACGATTTGAACATGCGACCCCCTGGTCCCAAACCAGGTGCTCTACCAAGCTGAGCTACATCCCGATACTAAAAAAATAATGGCGCGCCCTGAGAGATTCGAACTCCCGGCCTTTTGATTCGTAGTCAAACGCTCTATCCAGCTGAGCTAAGGGCGCAAAAATATTGGAGCGGAAGACGGGAATCGAACCCGCGACCCTCGCCTTGGCAAGGCGATGCTCTACCGCTGAGCCACTTCCGCAAATAAAGGATGCGCGTGGAGGGACTTGAACCCCCACGTCAAAGACGCTAGATCCTAAGTCTAGTGCGTCTGCCAATTCCGCCACACGCGCATATGATGGTGAGTCATGAAGGGCTCGAACCTTCGACACCCTGATTAAAAGTCAGGTGCTCTACCAACTGAGCTAATGACTCATACTAAAATGGCTGGGGATATAGGATTTGAACCTATGCATGACGGAGTCAAAGTCCGTTGCCTTACCGCTTGGCTAATCCCCAATAAAAATATGGTGGAGGCTGAGGGGATCGAACCCCCGACCCTCTGCTTGTAAGGCAGATGCTCTCCCAGCTGAGCTAAGCCTCCAACTATATGACCCGTAGGGGATTCGAACCCCTGTTACCTCCGTGAAAGGGAGGTGTCTTAACCCCTTGACCAACGGGCCCCATTTCCAAAGCTCTCAACCGGGATCGAACCGGTGACCTCATCCTTACCATGGATGCACTCTACCTACTGAGCTATGAGAGCAAATGGCTCCCCGAACAGGGCTCGAACCTGTGACAACTCGATTAACAGTCGAGTGCTCTACCAACTGAGCTATCAGGGAATAATATGCATTTGCATGGCAAATGCAATTCATCGTACAACGTCCACATGCAGAGCCTGTTTTCTATGTATGATGAAAGAGTTCGCTTGGCGGCGTCCTACTCTCCCAGGACCCTGCGGTCCAAGTACCATCGGCGCTAGAGGGCTTAACGGTCGTGTTCGGGATGGGTACGTGTGGAACCCCTCCGCCATCGCCACCAAACGCATAGCATAGCTTACATTCAGAGATCGTTCTCTGAAAACTAGATTCGAAACGAAACACGCGAATTACAACTTGCTATTGGATAAGCCCTCGACCGATTAGTACTGGTCAGCTCCATGCATTGCTGCACTTCCACCCCCAGCCTATCTACCTCGTCGTCTTCAAGGGGTCTTACATACTGGGAAATCTCATCTTGAGGGGGGCTTCACGCTTAGATGCTTTCAGCGTTTATCCCGTCCGTACATAGCTACCCAGCGGTGCTCCTGGCGGAACAACTGGTACACCAGCGGTACGTCCATCCCGGTCCTCTCGTACTAAGGACAGCTCCTCTCAAATTTCCTACGCCCACGACAGATAGGGACCGAACTGTCTCACGACGTTCTGAACCCAGCTCGCGTACCGCTTTAATGGGCGAACAGCCCAACCCTTGGGACCTACTTCAGCCCCAGGATGCGATGAGCCGACATCGAGGTGCCAAACCTCCCCGTCGATGTGGACTCTTGGGGGAGATAAGCCTGTTATCCCCAGGGTAGCTTTTATCCGTTGAGCGATGGCCCTTCCATGCGGTACCACCGGATCACTAAGCCCGACTTTCGTCCCTGCTCGACTTGTAGGTCTCGCAGTCAAGCTCCCTTATGCCTTTGCACTCTTCGAATGATTTCCAACCATTCTGAGGGAACCTTTGGGCGCCTCCGTTACTCTTTAGGAGGCGACCGCCCCAGTCAAACTGCCCACCTGACACTGTCCCCGCACCGGATTACGGTACCAGGTTAGAACCTAGATACGATCAGGGTGGTATCCCAACGTTGCCTCCACACAAGCTGGCGCTCATGCTTCAAAGGCTCCCACCTATCCTGTACAGATCGTACCCAAATTCAATATCAAGCTGCAGTAAAGCTCCATGGGGTCTTTCCGTCTTGTCGCGGGTAACCTGCATCTTCACAGGTATTAAAATTTCACCGGATCTCTCGTTGAGACAGCGCCCAAGTCGTTACGCCATTCGTGCGGGTCAGAATTTACCTGACAAGGAATTTCGCTACCTTAGGACCGTTATAGTTACGGCCGCCGTTTACTGGGGCTTCGGTTCACAGCTTCGGATTGCTCCTAACCACTCCCCTTAACCTTCCAGCACCGGGCAGGCGTCAGCCCGTATACTTCGCCTTACGGCTTCGCACAGACCTGTGTTTTTGCTAAACAGTCGCTTGGGCCTTTTCACTGCGGCCCCCTCGTGCTATTCACACTACCGGGGCACCCCTTCTCCCGAAGTTACGGGGTCATTTTGCCGAGTTCCTTAACGAGAGTTCTTCCGCGCGCCTTAGAATACTCTTCTCGCCTACCTGTGTCGGTTTGCGGTACGGGCACCTTCACCTGGCTAGAGGCTTTTCTTGGCAGTGTGAGATCATGACCTTCGCTACTATAATTTTCGCTCCCCATCACAGCTCAGCCTTACAATGTGCGGATTTGCCTACACATCAGCCTTACTGCTTAGACGGACATCCATCAGTCCGCGTCACTACCCTACTGCGTCCCCCCATTGCTCATAACGGCTTACGGTGGTACAGGAATTTCGACCTGTTGTCCTTCGACTACGCCTTTCGGCCTCGCCTTAGGTCCCGACTTACCCTGAGCGGACGAGCCTTCCTCAGGAACCCTTAGGCTTTCGGCGGATCAGATTCTCACTGATCTTTTCGTTACTCATACCGGCATTCTCACTTGTATAATGTCCAGCGCTCCTTACGGTACACCTTCAACCCTTATACAACGCTCCCCTACCCCTGATGCAAAGCATCAAGCCATAGCTTCGGTGGTGTGTTTAGCCCCGTTACATTTTCGGCGCAGAGTCACTCGACCAGTGAGCTATTACGCACTCTTTCAATGGTGGCTGCTTCTAAGCCAACATCCTGGTTGTCTGTGCAACTCCACATCCTTTCCCACTTAACACACACTTGGGGACCTTAGCTGATGGTCTGGGCTGTTTCCCTTTTGACAATGGATCTTAGCACTCACTGTCTGACTCCCGGAAGTAAGTCTATGGCATTCGGAGTTTGACTGAGCTTGGTAACCCTTGCGGGCCCCGCACCCAATCAGTGCTCTACCTCCACGACTCTGTTTTCCGAGGCTAGCCCTAAAGCTATTTCGGGGAGAACCAGCTATCTCCGAGTTCGATTGGAATTTCTCCGCTACCCCCACCTCATCCCCGCATTTTTCAACATGCGTGGGTTCGGGCCTCCAGTGCGTGTTACCGCACCTTCACCCTGGACAGGGGTAGATCACCCGGTTTCGGGTCTACGTCCACGTACTCATTCGCCCTATTCAGACTCGCTTTCGCTGCGGCTCCGGCTCTTCACCTTAACCTTGCACGGGAACGTAACTCGCCGGTTCATTCTACAAAAGGCACGCCATCACCCCTAAAACGGGCTCTGACTTTTTGTAAGCACACGGTTTCAGGTTCTATTTCACTCCCCTTCCGGGGTGCTTTTCACCTTTCCCTCACGGTACTGCTTCACTATCGGTCGCTAGGAAGTATTTAGCCTTGGCAGATGGTCCTGCCGGATTCATACGGGGTTTCACGTGCCCCGCACTACTCGGGATCCGTCTCGGAGGGAACAGACTTTCAACTACAGGGCTTTTACCTTCTTTGGCGGGCCTTTCCAGACCTCTTCGCTTAACCGGTTCCTTTGTAACTCCATGTGAGACGTCCCACAACCCCAAAGAGCAAGCTCTCTGGTTTGGGCTTCTCCGCGTTCGCTCGCCGCTACTGACGGAATCACTATTGTTTTCTCTTCCTCAGGGTACTTAGATGTTTCAGTTCCCCTGGTATGCCTCTGCATAACCTATGTATTCAGTTATGAGTAACTGGAAATTACCCCAGCTGGGTTTCCCCATTCGGACACCCCCGGATCAAAGCTTGCTTACAGCTCCCCGAGGCAGTTTCGTTGTTCGCCACGTCCTTCATCGGCTCCTAGCGCCTAGGCATCCTCCGTGTGCTCTTAGTAGCTTAACCATTTTGTTCCGGTTTCGGTCGCTCGCTTCCCTTGGTTTGGACTGCGTCCAAATCCAAAAGTCGCTCTCACCCGATACCCTCACAAAAGCAATTTAACTACCTTTATACACTTGACTTGTTTGCACAAGTTCAGCTTAAAGGAATGTTCTAATTCGCGTTTGTTTCGTTTCGATATCTAGTTTTCAAAGAACAAACTTGTAAAACTTTTTTTGGTGGAGCCAAGCGGGATCGAACCGCTGACCTCCTGCTTGCAAGGCAGGCGCTCTCCCAGCTGAGCTATGGCCCCATATAAAGTTTAAAGGTATAGATGGTGGGCCCTGGTGGACTCGAACCACCGGCCTCACCCTTATCAGAGGTGCGCTCTAACCAACTGAGCTAAGGGCCCACATTATATATACTATTTGAACCCAAAATGGGTTACGCTTGGCGGCGTTCTACTCTCCCAGGACCCTGCGGTCCAAGTACCATTGACGCTGAAGGGCTTAACGGTCGTGTTCGGGATGGGAACGTGTGGAACCCCTTCGCTATCGCCACCAAACGTTTGAGAGTTTGAGCTCTCAAAACTGAGCAACGAGTGAGTTGCTTGTGCTCTTCATTTCATCCACACCGAAGTGACGGACCGAAATGAATCGCTGTTGCAGGTTCTAAGAACCTGCGTATTTGAATGTTTCCGTTGCAGGAAACGATTCTCCATAGAAAGGAGGTGATCCAGCCGCACCTTCCGATACGGCTACCTTGTTACGACTTCACCCCAATCATCTATCCCACCTTCGGCGGCTGGCTCCTTGCGGTTACCCCACCGACTTCGGGTGTTATAAACTCTCGTGGTGTGACGGGCGGTGTGTACAAGACCCGGGAACGTATTCACCGCGGCATGCTGATCCGCGATTACTAGCAATTCCGACTTCATGCAGGCGAGTTGCAGCCTGCAATCCGAACTGAGACCGGCTTTGTTGGGATTGGCTCCATCTCGCGATTTCGCAGCCCGTTGTACCGGCCATTGTAGTACGTGTGTAGCCCAGGTCATAAGGGGCATGATGATTTGACGTCATCCCCACCTTCCTCCGGTTTGTCACCGGCAGTCTATCTAGAGTGCCCATCCGAAATGCTGGCAACTAAATATAAGGGTTGCGCTCGTTGCGGGACTTAACCCAACATCTCACGACACGAGCTGACGACAACCATGCACCACCTGTCTCCTCTGTCCCGAAGGAAAGATACATCTCTGCATCGATCAGAGGGATGTCAAGACCTGGTAAGGTTCTTCGCGTTGCTTCGAATTAAACCACATACTCCACTGCTTGTGCGGGTCCCCGTCAATTCCTTTGAGTTTCAGTCTTGCGACCGTACTCCCCAGGCGGAGTGCTTAATGTGTTAACTTCGGCACCAAGGGTATCGAAACCCCTAACACCTAGCACTCATCGTTTACGGCGTGGACTACCAGGGTATCTAATCCTGTTTGCTCCCCACGCTTTCGCGCCTCAGCGTCAGTTACAGCCCAGAGAGTCGCCTTCGCCACTGGTGTTCCTCCACATATCTACGCATTTCACCGCTACACGTGGAATTCCACTCTCCTCTTCTGCACTCAAGTCACCCAGTTTCCAGTGCGATCCGGGGTTGAGCCCCGGGATTAAACACCAGACTTAAATGACCGCCTGCGCGCGCTTTACGCCCAATAATTCCGGACAACGCTTGCCCCCTACGTATTACCGCGGCTGCTGGCACGTAGTTAGCCGGGGCTTTCTTCTCAGGTACCGTCACCTTGAGAGCAGTTACTCTCCCAAGCGTTCTTCCCTGGCAACAGAGCTTTACGATCCGAAAACCTTCATCACTCACGCGGCATTGCTCCGTCAGGCTTTCGCCCATTGCGGAAGATTCCCTACTGCTGCCTCCCGTAGGAGTCTGGGCCGTGTCTCAGTCCCAGTGTGGCCGATCACCCTCTCAGGTCGGCTACGCATCGTCGCCTTGGTGAGCCGTTACCTCACCAACTAGCTAATGCGCCGCAGGCCCATCCCCAAGTGACAGATTGCTCCGTCTTTCCAGTTTCCTTCAGGCGAAGAAAACAATTATTCGGTATTAGCTACCGTTTCCGGTAGTTGTCCCAAACTTGAGGGCAGGTTGCCTACGTGTTACTCACCCGTCCGCCGCTAACCATCAGAGAAGCAAGCTTCTCTTCAAGTCCGCTCGACTTGCATGTATTAGGCATGCCGCCAGCGTTCGTCCTGAGCCAGGATCAAACTCTCCAATAAAGTATTGAAAAGAGCGATAAGCTCATTTTGAATCTGACGAGATTAAAAATCTCATTTGTGCTCCAGTCGATTCAAGCCAAGGCTTGTTTCAAACTTTCGCGTTCATTCTGCAAGTAGAATGTTTACTCACTCGTTGTTCAGTTTTCAAAGATCAAACATTCAATTTAGTGCTGTTTTTCATGTTGTCGTCGTTTCAGCGGCGACTTTTATAATATATCATGTTGAAGTTCTCTTTGCAAGCATTATTTTTTCGATTATTTTCAATCGCTTTATTTTCATGCTTGTTTCCGTGAACCGCTCCTAAAAAAGGAACGAAAATTAATTTACCATATGAAATTAGAAAGGTCAACCTTTTTTCGACAAAAAGTATGAAACCCTTAACAATTTCACATTCTCATAGTTCAGAGGTACAGCACCCGCTATGAAGAGCCGCACCTCACTTCCACTACTGTAAATCGAATATATGACCAGCTTCAGCATTATGGCTTCGACTTTTTCAGCTTCCCACCTCTGGCATACTTGGACAACTCTTTTGGCGGGGCAAAGCGTGCATACATGCGGAACACAGTCTTATATCGGCTCGCGATAGCATATTTGATCTCTTGGTCAAGACGATTATCACTTAGATCGAAAAGCATCTCATCTAATTCTTTACGCAGCACATAGTCTAGTTCCTTGCATTCCTTCTCGTTAAACAACATACCCAGCATTAGAGTTCTCCTTTTTGTGCATAGCCTCTTTATCACACTTACACAAGTTTCATGCAACACCCCGTGCATTCTCGCTTTTGTGGGTGCTGCTGAAACCCGTTTTATTGTTATGGTCAACTTTCTGAAAATTTATGAATGCCAACCATCACAAAATTTTATCCTCTCACCAGAGTATACGTAAGTGTGCTTTCGATGATTGCTGCAACAAGAAGCAAGATGACAACCCAAAAGGATGCCGTTAACGTCCTATTCATGAATGCTCTCCACCGGGTACCCATCGTATTTCGCTTGTCACTTCCAAGTTGTGCAAGGCTTTTGATAACCAGACCACCAAACTTCAGTCCGAAGGCGCAAGCAATGATAATGACCGGAATCTCAATAATGCCATGCGGAAGTAAACCTTTAACCACAATGTCATAGAAGCTTGCTCCATAATTCATCGTGGTGTGCACCACAAATCCAAGGACCATCCCATTGATCAGCAGGAAGATGACAGGCAGAATTCCGAAGAATATACCGGCATAGATGACAAGTACACTTTTGATGGCATTATTGAAAAAGATAAACAGAAAGAAGTTCCATTGCACATTGCCCCCCTGCTCCAAGCGTTCACTGATTTCACGTAATCCTCCGATTTGGTTCAACAACAGTTCTTCCAGTGGCCCTGTACTCACCCATCCTGCCCCTATACCAACAGCAAATAAAACTACGGACCAGATTAATGCACTGCGGATGGAACCAAGATCTCTAAGAAATGTACTGAATTTTAACATAATAACCTCCTGTAGAATCTAAAATGATGGACAAACAAGGAGCAGTGACGAATAACTGGGCAGTACGAGCATACATTGGAGAGTAAACAAGCATTTCTTATGGGAGAGGGGCGCTTATTGAAATGAACTCGTTCTATGTATTTAGCGGCAAAAAGATTAAACGGTACCTGATTGTCCTCGTTGCTGCCATCTTTGCGATCGGTATTATCTATCTGGAGAGAGGCAATGTCTCCGTATTCTCGGAGGAAGCACCATCAGCCGTCTACAGCGTTCCAACCGAGAAGAAGGTAATCGCACTTACCTTTGACATTAGCTGGGGGGATAAACGGACGGAGCCAATTCTGAAAGTTCTTCAGGAGAATAAAGTGCAGAAGGCAACCTTTTTCCTTTCCTCCCCCTGGAGCAAGACACACCCCGAAATTGTTACTGCCATCAAAGAGGCAGGATATGAAATTGGCAGCCATGGTCACAGACATGAGAACTACAGCAGCCTGACTGAAGAAGAAATTCGCAAAGAAATTTCGACAGCTCATAGCATTTTAACCGATTTAACGGGAAAAGAACCGAAATTACTACGTCTGCCCAACGGGGACTTTGACAAGCGAGTGCTTCAGGTAGCCAATAGTCTGAATTATCAGGTTGTGCAGTGGGATACAGACTCCTTGGATTGGAAAAACCCTGGTGTACAGACCATTGTTGATCGCGTGGTTAGTAAAGCACATCCGGGTGACATCGTACTGCTGCATGCAAGCGATTCCTCCAAACAGACGCATGAAGCACTCCCTGTCATTATCGACAAATTAAAAAACCAGGGCTATGAATTCGTTACCGTCTCGGAACTGCTGAACCATTCTAGTGTCGAGGGCAAAGAAGTTCGTGACCAAGCCAGCGGTCAATGATTACTCAATTATGAGCTATAGCTCAAATAGGTGCGTAAAAGTTGAAAAGAGCTAACCAGGTTAGCTCTTTTTGGTATGTTTTTTGTGCAAAATGAATTCTATGCTCGGCTTTCTTTCAACTGTTCTGCCTTTCCACTTACACTCCGGTTCGTCGATACATCCACCAGCCTGTGCAATATCAGCATTTGGTATGCATTACATAGGAGCAAGGGAACCACAATAAATATGGTTGCAGCATTCACATCAATACGTAATACGCCGATCGTCTCCACTATGGTGACGGCAATCATGAAAAAGAGTGTAGGTACAAGCGCGGAGATATGAGTCAGCTTTACTTTAACGTAAGCGGTAACAATTGCAGCTGCCAAAATAATGATACCTAACACAATATCCGATATGCGTTCCCGGTCTCCCCCAACAAACAGGCGTAAAAACATCACGTCAAGCAGGGCTAACACCGTTAGTACAATCTGCACGATCTGCCAACCGCGCTTTGGAAATACACCTTTACCCATATAATTCAATATCAGATATGCAAAGAAACCCATTTGTGAATACACGCTGATCATAACCCCTGATCCAAATAAGATCAAAAGATACAGAAGAAAATCATTCAATCCATTTGTTTTCTCCCCGTTCACCAGCATCATAATCAATCCTGTACCCAATGCTCCCGCTGCCCCAATAAGCAAGGCTGTCCAAAACAGGAAAAACCATCTACGTAAATTCAAAAGTTTTCCACCCCCGAGTGTTTATTTTACCAACCTTCTCAGCAAAAAACCATCATTGCTCAACATATTTCCCCCTTTCCCATCACATACTACATCCAGTATCTAATCAAGGAGGGATTGTACACATGAAACGGCCTTTGTGGCAGCTATGCTGTGTCGTACTGGGGCTATCCGTCATGCTTGCCGGCTGCGGTTCAGATCAGAGTTCTTCGCCTCCTCAGGGCAGTTATAAAGAGATGAAAACAATGGTTGTAGATATTTTGAAAAGTGATGAAGGCAAGAAAGCGGTGGAAGAAGCTCTTACAGGTCAAAGCTCATCCAGCGGAAGCAGCGGTTCTGAAGAAGGTGGCGGTTCGGGTGGTGCTTCAGGATCCATTGGTATGAAAATGTTAATGCCTGTGCAATCTTCGGAACAAATACGTATTGCAGTAAAAGATACCATCACAGCTCCCGAATATAAGAAGGAATTCGAAAAGATCATGACCGATCCGCAGTTTGCGGGTGAATTTGCCAAAGTGATCAACGCACAAAGTAAACAACTTCATATGCAATTGATTAAAGATCCCACATATCAAAAGTCTGTTGAAGACATCATGAAGTCACCTGAGGTATCCAAGATGTTCATGGATATGACGAAGACTCCCGATTATCGTAAACAGACGATGACTGTCATGCAGGAAGTGATGCAAAACCCGTTGTTCCGTATGGAAGTACTCACTTTGCTTAAAAAGGTTGTGCAGGAGGAATTACAACCCAAAGTAGAAAGTGGCGGACAACAGGGGCAAGAGCAAGGCGGACAGCAAGAGGGTCAGGGCGAAGGTGGTGGTGATGGCGGAGATGGTGGAAGCAGTGGAGATTCGGGCGGCGGATCATAAACAGTAGGTGTTACTACGCACCACAGATACTGAAAAGCCTGCATCCAAATGGACGCAGGCTTTATTTGTATTTATAACACTCATACCATTAGAATTTGGAGTCAATGGACCGGGCAACTTCATCGTAGATAGCCCCTATACGGGAATCTGCTTTGTAAACCGAAGGTGAGAAATCAGGCTCGGAAGGATGATTATCCGGCGTGCCTAATGGAATCTGGGCAAGCAGGCTTGTATGCAGACTTTCCGCAAGTCTTCCCCCGCCTCCACGACCAAAGACATAATCCTTCTCTCCGCAACTGCCACACTCATAGTACGCCATATTCTCAACCACCCCAAGCAACTCATGATCGGTCTGAATGGCCATCGCACCCGCACGTGCTGCGACAAAAGCTGCCGTTGCATGCGGCGTGGTAACGATGATTTCCTTACTCTGTGGCAACATCTGATGCACATCCAAAGCAACATCTCCCGTACCTGGTGGCAAATCCAGTAATACATAATCCAATTCGCCCCACTGGACATCCGTAAAGAATTGACGAAGCATCCGACCTAGCATGGGTCCACGCCAGATTACCGGGTTGTTTTCCCGAATAAAGAAGCCCATCGACATGACTTTGACGCCAAAACGTTCAATCGGTTGAATAACGCCATCTTCAACGACCGGATATTCTTCAATCCCCATCATGTCGGGTACACTGAAGCCATAGATATCCGCATCAATTAAGCCCACTTTCTTGCCTTGACGTGCCAAGGCTGCAGCCAGATTAACGGTTACCGTTGATTTACCAACGCCACCTTTACCACTGGCCACAGCAATAAAACGAACACCTGATTCAGGACTTAACAGCTCATGTCCATCCAGACCCGCTGCGTGACCTTTTACGAGCACTTCGTCCCGATCTGGCTCATTATCGGGTTGTCCCATATTCAGGCTCTCACGATCATGCTCAGAAGCTGCACGCACACGAATATGTACATCCTTCAGTCCGTGCTGGGACAACAGATTACGCGCTGCATCACTCAAAGCTGTTGTATCCTCAGGTCGATTTTCCAGTGTCACTATGGTCAGAGCCACATGATTTTCTTTCACCATAATATCTCGAAACCATTCCAGTTCGGTCAGACTTACTCCCAATTGTGGTTCTTGTAATGGCTGTAATAGTTCAAGTATCTGTTCTTTTGATAACATCAGACAGCACCTCAGCTTTATCTATTGGCATGTAATTAGGTATGCTGATCCAATTATATCATTACCTTTCTTGTTCTGACTAACTTTTAGGCCGTTCTCCTGAGGAATATCTGAGAATTCCATTATAGATCGATGCAGCTACCTTGCGTTGATAAGCTTCGTCAGCAAGCATACGTGCCTCTTCCGGATGAGAAAGGAAACCCACTTCTACCAGCGCTGAAGGGATCTTCAGAGCCTGTAACAGATAAACCGTATTCACCGTTTTGGCGATTCGATCTGTATTCTCCAGATTACGAACCATCTCTTGTTGAAGAAGATTAGCCAAACCTTCGTTATCCGGATGGTTAGTTGTATAGAAAACCTGCGCTCCACTCCATCGGTTGGATGGGACACTGTTCATGTGAATGCTGATAAAGAGATCTGCTTGCTTATCCTCTATCCGTCGTACTCTTTGTTTCAGATCTTCCGTCTTGCGTTTGGAGTACCCCTTGGTGTCCGATTCCGCCAAATCAGTGTCTATTTCTCGTGTCATAACCACTAAGGCCCCTGCCTGTTGCAAATAATCTCTCACATACAGGGCGATAGACAGGTTGATATCTTTTTCAATAACCCCCTGTTTACTTACCGCTCCTCCATCTGGACCTCCGTGTCCTGCATCAATGGCAATGACTTTACCCGCCATCGGCAAACTCCAATAACCTGACGTCTTAGCGGAAGGCAGTTCATAGGACATTACCGCCACTAACATGGCCAGTAGACAGAGACTCAGCATGACCCTTTTGATTGTTTTTAGCCTAATCCAGACTACAAAGTGTTTCCCCATATTTTTACGCATAAAAAAACCACCTCGTCCCTATAAATGACTCTAATCATCTATATGGGACAAGATGGACAAATATACCGCTAGGACCGGACTTGCTCCGCCATTCCTTCAATCAGCACCTCAGCTACCTCAGGACGTGTAAATTCAGGTGGAGGGCACTGGCCGTCACGGAGCAACCCGCGTACTTTGGTGCCGGAAAGCGCCATATGATGTTCTTTATCATGTGGGCAAGTTTTGCTGGATGCCATGTTTCCACATTTGGTACAGAAGAAACTATGTTCGAAGAACAACGGAGTAATCCCCAGTTCCTCTGCTGTAAAGTTAGTAAAGATCTCCTGTGCTTCATATGTTCCATAATAATCACCAACACCCGCATGGTCACGACCAACAATAAAGTGGGTACACCCGTAATTTTTGCGAACCATCGCATGGAAAATAGCTTCACGTGGACCGGCATACCGCATGGCTGCGGGGAACACACCAAGAAACGCACGATCAGCCGGGTAATAGTTCTCCAGTAATACCAGATAACTCTTCATCCGAACATCTGCAGGTACATCGTCCGACTTCGTCTCTCCAACAAGCGGATTCAGGAAGAGTGCATCTACAATCTCCATAGCGCTCTTCTGAATGTATTCATGAGCCCGATGGACCGGATTACGTGTCTGAAAACCAACTACGGTCTTCCAACCCTTCTCCTGAAAAATCTTCCGGGTATCTGCAGGATCATAATAGAATTCCTCAAATTTCGAAGGTTTTGGACGGTTCAACACTTGGATTGGACCTCCTACGTATGTTGCAGGACGCTCCAAAAGTTTTTTAACGCCCGGGTGCTCGGGATCATCTGTTTTGAATACACGCCGGGCTTCTTCACCCTGATCCACCTGGTATATACTTTGGACTTCGAGCAATCCATAAGTGACTCCATCTTGGTCACCAACAAGTTTCACACGTTCACCAATCTGGAGGGATGCGGCTTGTTTATCGTCAACAGCAAGTGTAATCGGTATACTCCAGACTGTTCCATCGGCGAGACGCATGCGAGACACCACCGAAAGGTAATCTTCCTCATTCAAGAAACCTTGAAGTGGTGAGAACGCACCTACACCAATTAGATCCAAATCTGATATTGTCCAGGTATTAATACGCAAAGAGGATAAGTTTTTACTGTCTTGTAACAATTGCTCCCGTTCTTCTCCTTGTACGATACGTTGAACCAACGTACCTCCATGAGGCAGAATCGATGTCATCTTGTCAGCTCCTTGTATATCTATTATTTATGAAGGCCACATTCCGTTTTATCATTACCAGACCAGCGTCCGGCACGTGGGTCCTCTCCAGGCATAACTTGACGTGTGCAATGCTCACAACCAATACTTGGGTAGTTCTGATCATGAAGAGGGTTATATACAACGTTATTGTCACGAATATATTGCCATACATCCTCAGTCGTCCAGTGAGCAATCGGATTAAACTTCATCAGGCCAAATTTGGAATCATATTCAACCTTCTTTGAGTTTGCACGAGTTGGTGCTTGATCTCTACGGATACCTGTAATCCATGCATCATACTGAGAAAGAATACGTGTTAACGGTTCGACTTTGCGAATGTTACAGCACCCATTGGGATCAGATTTCCACAACTCTTCACCGTGCTCAGCTGCCTGCTCTTCCGGAGTAATCTTAGGAGACACACGTACAAATTCAAGATTGTAGTTCTCCTGCATCTTATCACGTGTTTCGTATGTTTCTTTAAAGTGAAAATCTGTATCCAGATAAAAAATATCTGTGGATGGGCTGATTTTCTGCACCATATCTACAAGTACAACATCTTCTGCACCAAAGCTACATGCAAAAGTGATATTTGGGAATGTTTCAATAGCATACCGAATAATATCCTCTGGACTGGCATGTTCCAGTTCCTCTGCCTTCGTCCGTGCCAAATCTTCTTTCTCCAACAAGTTCATCTGTGAATTTCCCCCATTCTGCATTTCAATACACCTAAAGCCGACTAATCTAATATGAATTATGTTTAGTATAAATCTTTCATTGGGGATGTCAATGCCTGCCATATGGTAAAATAAATCAGTTTTTGACCCTTTTTGATTGCCGCTATTACACAATATTTTGGTTCAATTTATCCATTTCTCTGTTAATGAGATAAAAACAATGATATTGGCCCAGGTCATTAGACAGGTAAAAATACATCGCTTAGCCTGGGAAACCTTTGCTGTTACTGGGTTTGGACAGTTCTTGTCGTCAAGAACAACATCAAAAAATCACTGGGCGATTGAAGTTGAAGGAAGAAAAGCTAAAGTTTTAAGGGGAGCAGCTTTGCGGATTTTAGCTGTTGATATGTAAGGGACTTTTATCGTTTCCATAAGAAATACTGATAAGGTTTGCAATAAAGAATTAAGTGCAAAAACATTAAGCCTAGTGCATTCAAAAAATCCGGCGTGAGTTCTAATCGATGATTTTATAGGAGCTGTTATAAAATGTGTGGTGAGCGATGGGTGAGAGCGTAAGAGCAAATTCAATGATATAAACGATTAGAGAGGTTCAGTAAGATGTAGATGTATCAACGTACATATTATAGGACTGTATTGAGGGACATTAAGAGCACAATGAAAAGGCAATGAAGGAAAAATGCACAAGCACGGGGAGAGACATCAGAGATATGAGAGCTATCGCACAAACTAATATAATATATGGCGTAATATTCATGAATATAAAAAAAAGCCTTTGACCGAGGCCAAAGGCTTTTAATATTAACGTTTGGAGAACTGAGGTGCGCGACGAGCCGCTTTAAGACCGTATTTTTTACGCTCTTTCATACGTGGGTCACGAGTCAGGAATCCTGCTTTTTTCAGGGATGCACGGTATTCCGGATCTGCTTTGAGCAGAGCGCGGGAGATACCATGACGGATTGCGCCGGCTTGACCGGAGATTCCGCCACCATGAGCAATAACAAGAACGTCATAGTTGTTGAGCGTTTCTGTCAAGTTCAGTGGTTGTTTTACGATCAGTTTGAGTGTTTCCAAACCGAAGTATTCATTAATATCACGTTTATTGATGACAATGCGTCCTTCACCCGGTACAAGGCGAACACGTGCTACCGAATGTTTACGACGACCTGTCCCATAGTATTGTACTTGTGCCATGAAACTGTCCTCCTTTTAATTAACCGCGAAGTTCGTAAACTTCTGGTTTTTGTGCTGCATGTGGATGCTCAGTGCCTCTGTACGCTTTAAGTCTCAACTTCATTTTCTCGCCCATGCGAGTTTTAGGAAGCATACCGCGAACAGCCAATTCCAACATACGCTCAGGTTTGTTTTTAACCATCTCTTCAGCTGTAGTTACTTTCAAACCACCTGGGTGCATTGAGTGACGGTAGTATTTTTTACCTTGCATTTTCTTACCAGTCAATACGATTTTCTCAGCATTGATGATAACAACGAAATCGCCAGTGTCCACATGTGGAGTGAATTGTGGCTTGTGTTTGCCGCGAATCAAAGCTGCTGCTTCGCTCGCCAAACGTCCGAGGGTTTTGCCTTCAGCATCAATGATGTGCCATTGGCGCTCAACTTCGTTAGGCTTCGCCATGTACGTAGTACGCATGAAAAGTTCCTCCTTAAAATGTTCAAAATCATCATTTTCATTTATCTTCGTTCGTTAAGTTATAACTTTAGGTGTTGATGGATTGTAAATTTGATGTGAAACTCTTAATTGGGGCTGTGGGAAAGCCATTAAGAAAACACAACTTTTATATTACATGATAGGCGATTAAATCGCAAGTGTTAATTAAGCTTTTCACTCACCAAATTTAATCTTTTTTGTATTCAAGATCCCAGAGCATTAAACCGCAGCTAACTGCAGTAGGTCCTGTAGCAGATCGATTACATGCAGCAATCATTTTTGGTACATCAGAGGCTTTCCGTTTGCCCTCTCCGATCTCCAGCAGTGTCCCTACAATGATACGAACCATATGCTGCAAAAAGCCGTTACCACTCACATAAATGTGAATGACACCCTGATCGCGCGGATGGTCTCTGCACATTGATCGGTCCACTTCCATCCATGCTTCGTACACCGAACGGACATGATTTTCTTTCTGAGACTTGCGTGAAGCAAAAGAGGTAAAATCATACGTCCCTATGAAATGTCGTAAGCCCTCCTGCATTGCCATAATATCAAGCTTCGCATGATGATGATATTGCAGTCTTCTGTTGAATACATCCGGAAATTGATTCGCATTGACTGTATAACGATACGTTTTCTTTTTCGCTGCATAGCGAGAATGAAAATCAGCCGAAACTTCAATCGCATCAATAACGACAATATCGGAGGGTAATCTGGAGTTGAGTGCAATACACC
Organism: Paenibacillus sp. FSL H7-0940; assembly: GCF_037979415.1. NCBI lineage: Bacteria > Bacillati > Bacillota > Bacilli > Caryophanales > Paenibacillaceae > Paenibacillus > Paenibacillus sp. FSL H7-0940. Next base: position 6,553,965 of record NZ_CP150280.1, on the reverse strand, counting down.
AACGTTCAATCGGGATCTGGGACTCCGTAGGAAAATTGAAGATTTGTCTGCGGGCGTGAACACCTGCATCTGTTCGGCCTGAACCTGTAATTTTAACCTTCTCACCGGTTAAAGCACGAATCGCATCTTCAAGATGATCCTGAATGGTATTCCCACCCGGCTGTACTTGGAAGCCGTAATAGGCAGTGCCATCATAAGTTAACGTCATACATAAGTTTCGCATTATTACCACACCTTTGTTCCATACTATACATATCCCATATCCCTATCCCGAACAGCAAAAGAAGCCCCTTACGGAGCTTCTATTACAGCACGAATTCCGAAATGAAGAGAAAAAAAGGGTTAATCCAGAATCGTTGATTCTGTCCCCTTTCCTCATCTCATCTGTTTTACGCGCGGTCTACCAGTTCCAAGTAAACCATTGGCGCTGCGTCACCACGACGAGGTCCCAGTTTCAAGATACGAGTGTATCCACCTGGACGCTCAGCGTAACGACCGGACAATTCGCTAAACAGTTTTTGGATTGCATCTTGCTCACCATCGATAGTTTCGCGGCGAACATAAGCTGCCACTTGGCGACGGGCATGAAGATCTCCCTTTTTCGCTTTAGTGATCAGTTTTTCAGCAATAGAGCGAACCTCTTTTGCTTTCGCTTCAGTTGTCTGAATGCGTTCGTATAAGAACAGGTCGGTTACCAGGTCACGGAACAAAGCTTTACGTGCGCTGGAATTACGGCCCAACTTTTGGTATGCCATTGTTTTCCCTCCTTCACTTCAAGCACTCGGCTGTCTATTCTTCTGTACGGAGTCCCAAACCAAGTTCCTCAAGCTTCTCTTGAACTTCTTCCAAAGACTTGCGTCCGAGGTTACGGACTTTCATCATGTCTTCTTCCGTTTTCGTAGTCAGCTCTTGCACGGTATTAATACCGGCACGTTTGAGGCAGTTGTAGGAACGAACAGAGAGATCCAGCTCTTCGATCGTCATTTCGAGTACTTTTTCTTTTTTGTCTTCTTCTTTTTCGACCATGATTTCTGCATCTTTCGCTTCGTCTGTAAGACCCACGAAGAGCATCAAATGCTCAGTCAAAATTTTAGCGCCGAGGCTTACAGCCTCTTCAGGACGAATACTTCCATCAGTCCAAACTTCCAACGTGAGCTTGTCATAGTTGGTCACTTGACCGACACGCGTATTTTCCACAGCGTAGTTAACGCGACTGATCGGGGTGAAGATGGAATCGACTGGGATGACGCCGATCGGCTGGTCATCGCGTTTATTCCGATCTGCCTGGACGTAGCCGCGACCGCGATTGGCAAAAATACGCATGTGAAGTCTCGAACCTGGTCCGAGCGTAGCAATGTGCAAATCCGGATTAAGGATTTCCACATCGGAGTCAGCACGGATATCTCCAGCCGTAATTGCTCCTTCGCCTTCAGCATCAATCTCGAGCACTTTCTCCTCGTCTGAATGAATCTTAAGCGACAAAGCTTTCAGGTTAAGAATAACCTCCGTTACATCTTCCATTACGCCAGGAACTGTAGCAAATTCATGCAGAACGCCATCGATTTGAACCGAAGACACTGCCGCACCCGGCAGTGAAGAGAGCAAGATTCGGCGAAGCGAGTTTCCAAGCGTCGTACCGTATCCGCGCTCAAGCGGTTCTACTACGAATTTCCCATAGGTGCCATCATCGTTGACGTCTACCGTCTCAATTTTCGGCTTTTCGATTTCAATCACTGCAATACCCCTCCTTCAAAACGTCGGTCCTCTATGAAACATTTACCTTCTCTTGCGAAAACATGTAGTAGTATGCCTAAACAACCATTATTAGCAGATTGTGCCGGAAATATACCACACGCAGGGGCAAATCTCATTAGACACGACGACGTTTTGGAGGACGGCATCCGTTATGCGGGACTGGAGTTACGTCTTTGATCAGGTTAACTTCAAGACCAGCAGCTTGCAAAGAGCGGATCGCTGCTTCACGGCCTGCGCCTGGTCCTTTAACCATAACCTCAACGGCTTTCATCCCATGTTCCATTGCAGCTTTGGCAGCAGTCTCAGCAGCCATTTGTGCAGCAAACGGAGTCGATTTACGGGAACCTCTGAATCCGAGGCCGCCGGAGCTTGCCCACGAAATTGCGTTTCCGTGAGGATCCGTAATAGTAACGATAGTGTTATTGAAAGTGGAACGGATATGCGCCACGCCAGATTCAATATTCTTACGGTCACGACGTTTAGTACGTACGACTTTTTTCGGTTTAGCCATTTTCTCTTATCCCCCCTTATTATTTCTTCTTGTTCGCTACTGTACGACGAGGACCTTTACGAGTACGAGCATTCGTTTTCGTACGTTGTCCACGAACAGGCAGACCACGACGATGACGAACTCCACGGTAACAACCGATCTCCGTCAAACGTTTAATATTCAAAGAGATTTCTCGACGCAGGTCACCTTCTACTTTGACCTCTTTATCGATACTTTCACGCAATTTGCTGACTTCATCTTCCGTCAAATCACGAACACGAGTGTCCGGATTGATGCCTGTTGTGCTCAGAATTTTCTGGGAAGTCGTTTTACCGATTCCGAAAATATAAGTCAAGGCGATCTCAACGCGCTTATCACGTGGCAAATCCACACCAGATATACGTGCCATTTTACGCTACACCCCCTTCTTTAACCTTGTTTTTGTTTGTGTTTCGGATTTTCACAGATAACCATAACATTCCCTTTGCGGCGAATGACTTTGCACTTTTCGCAAATCGGCTTGACCGAAGGTCTTACCTTCATGTGAATTACCTCCTCAAAGTTTTGCTAAGCAAAACCCTCTTCGTAAGCATTGACCTTGTTCTACTATTGTAAAACCGGCTTCGAAGCTTTCGCAAGTTTTGCCGGGCAAAACCCGCTACATAAGCTTCACAGTTCATTGCAACTGTCTACTACTATTTACGGTAAGTTATGCGACCTTTTGTTAAATCATAAGGCGACAACTGAACAACTACTTTGTCTCCAGTCAGGATACGGATAAAGTGCATCCGCAGTTTTCCGGAAACGTGAGCGAGAATTTGATGACCGTTCTCAAGCTCAACCTTGAATGTTGCATTCGGTAGCGGTTCGAGAACCGTACCTTCCACTTCAATGACATCTTCCTTAGCCATTAGTCAGTCTCCTTTCTCTTCAGCTTGAATGTTGGTGGATTCCAGAAATGAATGAACCGCGTAACGGAGCTTTCCATTTGTCACCCGACCACTCTCGTTTAAACTGTTCACAACCTCGCTGCTAATCATGGGCTGGAGCTCAAGATGAAGAAGATTCTTCTTCTTTGGTTGATCAAACTTACGTTTGTCTCCATCCGCAATATATACGAACTTACCGTCCGCTATAGCAACAATTACTGCGGCTTGGTCCGCATTGCGGCCTTTACGGATCTTCACAAGTTGACCGAGCTGCGGATTAGACTGACTGTTCATGCCTCATCACCTACGCATTCAGTTTTGTGAAAATTTCCATACCATCTGGTGTAACTGCTACGGTGTGTTCAAAGTGTGCACATAACTTACCATCAACCGTGACGACAGTCCAGTTATCTTCCAACGTTTTCACATACCGTCTACCTACGTTAACCATCGGCTCTATGGCCAGCACCATGCCCGCTCTAAGCCGTGGTCCCCGATCGGGAAGACCATAGTTCGGAATCTGTGGTTCTTCGTGCAGATCTGCGCCTATGCCGTGACCGACATATTCACGAACTACGGAGAACCCTTCATCTTCAATATATTTCTGAATTGCATGAGATATTGTAAACAAGCGAACGTCCGGTTTTACCAGCGCCAGACCTGCGTATAACGAAGCCTCGGTAACGTCCAGAAGACGACGGGCTTCTTCGGAAATACGGCCGACCGGATAAGTCCAGGCGGAATCTCCATGATACCCCTGGTACTGCGCGCCAATGTCAAACGTAACGATATCGCCCTCGTTCAACTTGCGTTTGCCGGGAAATCCATGTACCAACTCTTCATTGACTGAAGCGCACACACTGGCAGGGAAACCGTTATAACCTTTGAAAGACGGCACAGCTCCTTGACTGCGGATATATTGATCAGCCATATGGTCAAGTTCTCCAGTCGTAATACCGGGAGCGATATGCTCTGCCAAGAGACGATGCGTTTCCGCAACAATTCTCCCTGCTTCCCTCATCAAGCCCAGTTCCGTTTCGGACTTACCAATGATCATCAATTAACCTCTCAGTAAGGACACGATTTCTTGAGAAACTTGATCGATATCCTGTTCTCCGTTCATTTGACGAAGAAGACCTTTAGTCTCATAGAACGTGAGGAGTGGTGCTGTTTTGTTGATATACTCGTCCAGTCGTGTACCTACACTCTCTTCATTATCATCAGAGCGTTGATACAACTCACCAGCGCATTTATCACAAATACCTTCCTGCTTAGGCGGATTGAATACCACATGATAAGTGGAACCACAGTTTTTACAAATTCGACGACCCGTCAAACGAGCGAGCAATTTGTTGCGATCCACTTTCAGGTTGATTACATGATCGAGACCTGAGTTCAATCGATCCAGAATGCCATCGAGCGCTTCTGCTTGCGAAAGGGTTCTTGGAAATCCGTCCAAGAGGAAACCTTCTCTGCAGTCAGGCTGCTGCAAACGTTCTTCAACGATGCCAATGGTTACATCATCTGGTACAAGCAATCCTTGATCCATATATTCCTTGGCTTTCATGCCAATGGGAGTTCCCTGTTTGATCGCGAGACGAAATGCATCGCCTGTTGAAATATGGGGAATACCGAACTCTTTCACGATGACGTCTGCTTGCGTTCCTTTTCCTGCCCCCGGAGGGCCCATGAATAGGATGTTCACGTTATGTCACTCCCTCCAAGACTACCCTACATCAACAAACAGCACAATAGGTGCCGGCAAGTAAATCTTCACTCGACCGGTACCTATTGCCTATTTATTGATAAAACCTTTGTAGTGGCGTTTGATCAATTGGCTTTCGATTTGCTTCATCGTATCCAGCGCAACACCGATAACGATCAGGAGGGATGTTCCTCCAATTTGCGCAGATTGAGGCAAACCAGACAGTGCCCCCAAGATTACAGGCAGAACGGAAATGACTGCCAAGAACATGGCACCGGCCATTGTCAAACGAGTCATGACACGGGTCAGATATTTCTCGGTTGCTTTACCCGGGCGAATGCCTGGGATGTAACCGCCGTTCTTTTTCATATTGTCAGCCATCTGCTGTGGATTCATCTGTACGAAAGTATAGAAGAATGTAAATCCGAAGATCATCACGACATACAGCAACATACCCAGAGGTTTGTGTGTAGTCAAATTCTGTCCAATCCACCGAGCCCAATCATGATCAGCCCAGAAGTTGGCGATGATCGTTGGGAACATCAACAGCGATGATGCAAAGATGACAGGGATAACACCTGCTGCATTAATTTTCAGCGGGATATGTGTATTCTGTCCACCGTACATTTTGTTACCTACGACACGTTTAGCGTACTGTACCGGAATTTTCCGAATCGCCTGCTGAATGTAAATGACCCCTATGATGATCAACACAATAACAATTGCGATGATAACACCTTTAAGAATATTCATAAACAGTTGGTCAGGTTGAATGAAGTCAGATTCGATCGTTTGTTTGATAATGTTAGGCACCGTAGATAGGATACCCGCAAAGATCAAGATCGAAATCCCGTTTCCTATGCCCTTCTCGGTGATCTGCTCACCAAGCCACATCAGGAATGAAGTACCGGCCGTAAGTACAATCGCGATCAAGATATAATCTGCAAATGTAGCGTTAGGAATCATGTCTGTATTGTACAAGCGGTTGAATCCGATCGACGTACCAAACGCTTGAATCAATGCCAGGCCAATCGTTAAATAACGGGTCAATTGTGCAGATTTCTTCTTACCTTGTTCACCTTGCTTTGCCCACTCCGCTAATTTAGGAATAACGTCCATGGAAAGCAACTGTACTATGATAGACGCAGTGATGTAAGGCACGATCCCGAGCGCAAATATCGAGAACTGGAAGAGCGCTCCACCCGAGAACGTATTGAGAAGTCCAAAAACTTCTTTACCCGCAGAATTTGTCGCTTCGAACACGTCTTTGTTAACTCCCGGTACGGGAACAAAGGAGCCGATGCGGTAAATGATCAGTACAAAAAGGGTAAATAATACCCTTTTGCGCAGATCTTCAACCCGCCAGATATTCTTTAGGGTCTTGAACATTAAATCACCTCGGTTGTACCGCCGGCAGCTTCAATTTTCTCAATAGCAGATTGAGAAAACTTGTTAGCTTTAACAGTCAGCTTCACAGTGACATCACCGTTACCCAGGATTTTGATTCCGGATTTAGCGTTTTTAACTACGCCGTTCGTCATCAAGAATTCTGGAGTTACTTCAGTACCCGCAGCAAAACTGTTCAGGTCTTCAGTATTCACAACTGCATATTCTTTGCGAGTTGGGTTTACAAAACCACGTTTTGGCAAGCGACGATACAATGGATTTTGTCCACCTTCGAAGCCTGGACGTACTCCACCGCCAGAACGAGAATTTTGTCCTTTGTGACCGCGACCTGATGTTTTACCTGTACCACTACTTGGACCGCGACCAACACGTTTGCGTTCTTTGCGGGATCCAGGAGATGGTGAAAGCTCATGTAACTTCATCGTTCGTTGCACCTCCTTAAAGATTTGTGGGATTAACCCGATATTAAGCTTCTACTTCTTTAACAGCAACCAAGTGGCTTACTTTATTAATCATACCACGGATGGCAGGATTATCGTTTTGTACCACTTTGCTATTGATTTTGCGCAAACCCAATGTTTTCACAGTTGTTCTTTGCGTCTCCGGACGTCCGATCAAGCTGCGGACGAGGGTAATTTCTAATTTAGCCATGAGAATTCCCTCCTTAACCCAGAAGCTCTTCGACGGATTTTCCGCGCAGTTTAGCCACGTCTTCAGCACGCTTCAAACGGGACAAACCTTCCAAAGTCGCATTGACCATGTTCATGGAATTCGAAGAACCCAGAGATTTTGTCAAAATGTCACCTACACCAGCAAGTTCGAGAACCGCACGTACAGGACCACCAGCGATAACACCAGTACCTTCAGATGCTGGTTTCAACAGCACGCGTCCTGCGCCGAACTTACCTGTTACCAAGTGAGGAATCGATGTTCCTACGAGTGGAACGTGTACAAGGTTTTTCTTAGCGTCTTCAATACCTTTGCGAATTGCATCAGGTACTTCGCCCGCTTTACCGATACCAGCTCCAACCCAGCCGTTGCCGTCGCCGACTACAACCAGTGCGCTAAAGCTGAAACGGCGTCCGCCTTTTACTACTTTAGCTACGCGATTAATATTTACAACTCTTTCAGTCAGTTCCAAAGTATTCGGATCTACACGCAAGTCGTTAACCTCCTTTTGAAAAATATCTTAAAACTCAAGTCCTGCTTCACGAGCCGCTTCAGCCAATGCTGCGATACGACCATGGTACAGATAACCGCTACGGTCAAATACGATGTTGGAAACACCTTTGTCTTTCGCACGTTTAGCAACGAGTTCGCCAACTTTACGAGCTGATTCAACAGATGCACCATTTTTGATGTCAGTGCTCAATTCTTTGTCTACGGTAGACGCGGAAGCGATTGTTACACCAGCAACATCATCGATGATTTGAGCATACATATGTTTACCAGAACGGAATACGTTCAAACGAGGACGTGCTGCCGTTCCTTGGATTTTCTTACGAACACGAAGGTGTCTTTTCAGACGAGCCTTGTTTTTATCTGGTTTCGTAATCATCTCAAAGATTCACTCCTTTCAGGTTACCTCGCTGGCTTCAAAGCAGAAGCCACGGGGTATATTAGAAACACACGAAGCAAGCAAGCCGAAAGCCGCGCAAAGGCGGTAAGAGAAATCTTATTTCTTCTTACCGGCTTTACCTTCCTTACGGATGATACGCTCGCCTTCATATTTAATACCTTTACCTTTGTACGGCTCAGGTTCACGTACGGAACGGATTTTAGCAGCGTAAGCACCTACACGCTCTTTGTCAATTCCGCGAACGATGATTTTTGTATTCGAAGGTACTTCGAATTCGATTCCCGCTTCCGGTGTAATTTCAACCGGGTGAGAGTAACCAACGTTCAGAACGATTTTATCTCCGGATTTGCTTGCACGATATCCGACCCCAACCAATTCCAGAGATTTCGCGAATCCTTCAGTAACGCCGCTCACCATATTGTTTACAACGCTACGCGTTGTGCCGTGCAAAGAACGGTGAGTTTTGTTATCGGAAGGACGCACAACTGTGATTTCGTTATTTTCAACTGTAACCTTCATGTCTTTATGAAGCTCACGAGTCAAAGTTCCTTTAGGTCCTTTTACCGTAATAACGGTGTTGTCCAGGGTGATGTCTACACCACTTGGTACTGTGATTGGTTTGCGACCAATACGAGACATATGTTGCACCTCCTATCTTGTGACGTTATATTACCAAACGTAGCAAACGACTTCTCCGCCGGATTTCGATTGACGAGCTTCTTTGTCCGTCATGATACCTTTAGATGTCGAGATGATCGCGATTCCCAGGCCACCAAGTACACGAGGTACTTCGTTGCTTTTCGTGTAAACACGAAGACCAGGTTTACTGATTCTTTTCAGACCAGTGATAACGCGCTCGTTATTTTGACCGTATTTCAGGAAAACACGGATAATCCCTTGTTTGTTATCATCGATAACTTCAGCGTCACGGATGAAACCTTCACGCTTCAGGATATCGGCGATTTGTTTTTTCATTGTTGAAGCAGGCATTTCTACCGTTTCGTGACGAACAGTGTTCGCGTTACGAATACGAGTAAGCATATCTGCAATTGGATCAGACATAGTCATTGTGAGTTAACCTCCTTCCCGTTCAGGACTTTTTACCAGCTTGCTTTTTTCACGCCAGGGATCTGGCCTTTATAAGCTAATTCACGGAAACAAATTCTGCAAATTTTGAACTTTTGCAGGACCGAATGTGGACGTCCGCAACGCTCACAGCGTGTATATGCACGTACTTTAAACTTAGGTGTACGTTGTTGTTTAACTTTCATCGAAGTTTTTGCCACTTAGCCTGACACCTCCTAAATAATTTCGGAGAAAAGGGAGTCTTTCCAGACACCCGGAAACGTTATGCCAACATTACTTAACGAAAGGCATTCCCATTTGCGTAAGCAATTCACGGGACTCTTCGTCTGTTTTCGCCGTTGTTACAATGACAATATCCATACCGCGGACTTTATCAACTTTATCGTATTCGATCTCCGGGAAGATCAATTGCTCTTTCAGACCCAGTGTATAGTTACCACGTCCATCGAAAGCATTACTCGATACACCGCGGAAGTCGCGGACACGAGGAAGCGTTACGTTGAGCAGCTTATCTAGGAAGAAGTACATACGCTCACCGCGTAATGTAACTTTCGCACCGATAGGCATATTCTCACGCAGTTTGAAACCTGCGATAGATTTTTTAGCACGAGTGATTACAGGTTTTTGACCCGCGATCAGTTGCAAATCGTTTACTGCAGAATCCAACACTTTAGAGTTTTGGACAGCGTCGCCCACACCCATGTTGATAACGATTTTCTCGATTTTCGGCACTTGCATTACCGTTGTATAGTTAAACTTCTGCATCAAAGCAGGAGCGATTTCTTGCAGGTAACGTTCTTTCATTCTTGATGCCATGAATCATAGCCCTCCTTTCTCATTCGGTTCAATTAGTCGATAATTTCTCCGGAACGTTTAGCAACGCGCACTTTCTTACCGTTATCCAAAACTTTGTAACCTACACGGGTTACTTTTCCGCTCTTCGGATCGATGTGCATTACGTTGGAAACGTGAATCGGAGCTTCCTTCTCGATAATGCCGCCTTGCGGATTTTGCTGGTTAGGCTTCTGGTGTTTTTTCACCATGTTAACACCTTCCACAAGGACGCGGTTCTCACGAGGATAAGCAGCGATGACACGGCCTTTTTTACCTTTGTCTTTACCGCTGATCACCATAACCGTATCTTCCTTTTTAACGTGAAGTTTGTTGTTATGGGATTCCAGAACTTTTTTCACTCTTGGCATTTCGTACACCTCCTGTTTCTAACATCACGAGATTAAGCTTTAGATAACTTCTGGAGCCAAGGAAACGATTTTCATGAAGTCTTTATCGCGAAGTTCGCGAGCAACTGGTCCGAAAATACGTGTTCCACGTGGGCTTCTGTCGTCTTTTACAACAACCGCTGCATTTTCATCAAAACCGATGTAGGAACCGTCTTTACGACGTACAGAACGTTTCGTACGAACGACAACCGCTCTAACTACATCACCTTTTTTGACAACGCCGCCTGGTGTTGCTTGTTTAACAGAACAAACGATCAGATCACCGATTTGAGCTGTACGACGTCCCGTACCGCCGAGTACGCGGATACACATCAGTTCCTTCGCACCGGAGTTGTCGGCCACAGTCAAACGTGTAAATGGTTGAATCATTTAGTATTCCTCCTTTCAGCAATGCTGCTGATGCATTAGATGATAACCGCTTTTTCTACGATTTCAGTAAGTCTCCAGCGTTTATCTTTCGAAAGCGGACGAGTCTCCATGATTTTCACCGTGTCACCGATTTTCGCAGTGTTTTCTTCGTCATGCGCTTTGAATTTTTTAGTAACCTTAATGCGTTTATGGTACAAGTTGTGTTTTTTGTAAGTTTCTACAGCAACAACAATCGTTTTGTCCATTTTATCGCTGACCACTTTACCAGTTTGCACTTTACGTGCGTTACGTTCTTCGCTCATTGTTGGCCTCCTTCCTGATTACGGACGGATTGTCCATCCTATCCCTAATTAACCGATTCCCAATTCTCTCTCACGGATAATGGTTTTAGCACGAGCTATTTCTTTCCGCACATCACGGATGCGAGTCGGGTTATCCAGCTGACCGGTAGCTAATTGAAAGCGGAGGTTAAAGAGTTCTTCTTTAAATCCGGCAATCTTTTGCTCGATTTCAGCAGAGGTTAGGTTGCGAAATTCACTAGCTTTCATTTGCTTCACCACCCAATTCTTCACGTTTCACGAACTTCGTTTTGATTGGCAGTTTGTGAGCGGCAAGACGCATTGCTTCGCGTGCAATTTCCTCCGGTACACCAGCAAGTTCAAACATGATCTTACCTGGTTTCACTACTGCAACCCATTTTTCTACGTTACCTTTACCGCTACCCATCCGAACCTCGAGAGGCTTTTGAGTGATTGGTTTGTCTGGGAAAATTTTGATCCAAACTTTACCACCACGTTTGATGTAACGAGTCATCGCAATACGAGCCGCTTCGATTTGACGGTTCGTAATCCAAGCCGGTTCCGTAGCTTGCAGACCGTATTCGCCAAAGTTCAGAGTCGTTCCGCCTTTAGCTTGGCCTTTCATATGTCCACGTTGTTGCTTACGGTGTTTTACGCGTTTTGGTACCAACATGATTAGTTGCCTCCTTCCTTAGCAGCTTGTTTCTTAGCCGTAGGAAGAACCTCTCCACGATAGATCCATACTTTTACGCCGATAAGTCCGTAAGTAGTATGAGCCTCTGCTGTACCGTAGTCAATGTCAGCACGCAGTGTGTGCAGTGGAACAGTTCCTTCGCTGTAGCCTTCAGAACGTGCGATCTCAGCACCGCCAAGACGTCCGCCTACTTGAGTTTTGATACCTTTAGCACCGGAGCGCATAGTTCTTTGAATTGCTTGTTTCAGAGCACGACGGAAAGAAACACGACGTTCCAATTGTTGTGCAATGCTTTCAGCTACAAGAACAGCGTCCAAGTCTTGGTTCTTAATTTCAGAAATGTTGATGTGTACTTTTTTACCGCCAGCAATTTTCGTAATTTGGTTACGAAGATTTTCAACTTCCGAACCACCCTTACCAATAACCATACCTGGTTTAGCAGTGTGAATCGTTACGTTTACGCGGTTAGCCGCTCTCTCAATTTCTACACGAGATAAAGCGGAGTCTTTCAATTTATTTTTCAGGAATTCACGAATTCTCACGTCTTCCATCAAAAGATCACCGAAGTCTTTGCCTGCATACCACTTAGATTCCCAGTCACGGATAATTCCGACACGGAGTCCGACTGGATTTACCTTTTGGCCCACACATTTCCCCTCCTTCTACTTCTCAGATACCACCAAAGTAATGTGGCTAGTACGTTTGTTAATACGACTTGCACGTCCCATTGCACGAGGGCGGAAACGTTTCATTGTCGGTCCTTGGTTCACGTAAGCTTGCGAGATAACCAATTTGTTAACATCCAAAGAATAGTTATGTTCCGCATTCGCAATAGCGGAGTTAAGCAACTTCTCAACGATTGGAGAAGCAGATTTCGGAGTGTGACGGAGAATGGCAACCGCCTCACCTACTTGCTTGCCACGAATCAAGTCAACAACGAGTTGAGCTTTACGAGGAGCAATCCGGATAAACTTAGCATGTGCTTTTGCTTCCATTGTGTAACCTCCTTTCAAACATTAAAGATATTCATTTATCTTCTTGTTTTCTTATCATCAGCAGTATGGCCTTTGTACGTACGGGTTGGAGCGAACTCACCCAGTTTGTGTCCGACCATGTCCTCAGTTACATACACTGGCACGTGTTTACGACCATCGTAAACGCCAAATGTGTGTCCGATGAATTGCGGGAAAATTGTAGAACGACGGGACCAGGTTTTGATCACATTCTTCTTACCTGAAGCTTCCATCTCTTCTACCTTTTTAAGCATGTAGCCATCAATGAATGGCCCTTTTTTCAAACTGCGACCCATGTGGAGATCCTCCCTTCAAACATAGCTATTATGCATCCGCAGATGCCTCACGAAGTTATGCACAGTGTGTATTACTTCGTGCGGCGGCGAATGATGTATTTATCAGAAGCTTTATTTTTCTTACGCGTTTTGTAACCAAGTGTAGGTTTACCCCATGGTGACATTGGCGATTTACGTCCGATTGGAGCACGACCTTCACCACCACCGTGTGGGTGATCGTTAGGGTTCATTACTACACCACGAACCTCAGGACGTTTACCCAACCAACGGCTACGACCGGCTTTACCGATTTTGATGAGCTCGTGGTCTTGGTTACCTACAGATCCGATTGTCGCGCGGCAAACTTTCAAAATACGACGAACTTCTCCGGAAGAGAGACGAACGGAAACGTATTTTTCTTCTTTACCAAGCAATTGAGCTTCTGTACCAGCAGCACGAACCAATTGTCCGCCTTTACCTGGTTTCAACTCGATGTTGTGGATAACGGTACCTACTGGAATGTTTTCGAGTGGCAGTGCGTTACCGATTTTGATGTCTGATTCAGGTCCGGAGAACACTTGATCTCCAACTTTCAAACCTTTAGGAGCGATGATATAACGCTTTTCACCATCAGCATAGTGAATCAGAGCGATGTTGGATGTACGGTTCGGGTCATACTCAATCGTAGCAACGCGGCCCGGTATTCCATCTTTAGTACGTTTGAAGTCAATGATACGGTATTTACGTTTGTGTCCACCACCATGGTGACGAACTGTAATTTTACCTTGGTTGTTGCGGCCTGCTTGTTTGCTCAACGGGGCCAACAACGATTTCTCCGGCTGATTTGTGGTGATTTCCTCAAATGTAGAAACGGACATGTTCCGTCTTGCCGGGGATGTTGGTTTATACTTTTTGATTGGCACTGGGTTTCCCTCCTTACTTCAAAAATTCAATTATACAGTTTCAAAGAACTCAAGCGTTTTGCTGTCTTTTGTCAACGTTACAAACGCTTTTTTCCATTCGCTAGTATATCCGGAATAACGTCCGTACCGTTTCGGCTTAGCTGGAACACGAAGCGTGTTCACGTTTTTCACTTTTACATTGAAAATAGCTTCTACTGCCTTTTTGATCTCGGTTTTGTTTGCACGGATATCGACTTCAAATACATATTTCAAGTCGTTCATCATGTCAGCAGTACGTTCCGTAATAATCGGACGTTTTACAATATCACGAGGATCCTTCATTACGCGAGCACCTCCTCTACCTTCTGAACTGCTTCTTTCGTAATGATCAATTTGTCGTGCGAGAGCACGTCAAGAACATTAATACCGTCAGCAGCTACGAATTTCACGCCTGGAATATTCCGTGCGGAAAGAGCTACATTATCATCATAGCTAGGAGCTACGATCAAAGCTTTACGTCCCACTTTGAGGTTACTCAAGATGGCTGCAAATTCTTTAGTTTTAGGCGTACTCAACGTGAGAGCGTCCAAAACGATAATGTCATTGTCAAGCACTTTGGATGAAAGGGCTGATTTGATCGCCAAGCGGCGAACTTTCTTAGGCAGTTTATACGCATAGCTCCGTGGTGTTGGACCAAATACGATACCGCCGCCTTTCCATTGTGGTGAACGAATTGAACCTTGACGAGCGCGACCTGTACCTTTTTGTTTCCAAGGCTTACGTCCACCGCCACGTACTTCAGAACGTCCTTTTACTTTGTGGGTACCTTGACGAAGGGAAGCGCGTTGCATAAGAACTGCATCGTACAGAACGTGTTGGTTCGGCTCAATTCCGAAAACCGCATCGTTCAATTCAACTTCGCCTACTTGGCTACCATCTACATTGTAAACTGATACTTTTGGCATTTTGTGTTCCTCCTTTCTTCAGTGGTTATTTTTTCACCGTTTCTTTAACTCTGATGAGACTGTTTTTCGGTCCAGGAATGGAACCTTTCACGAGCAACACGTTACGCTCAGCGTCTACTTTAACTACTTCAAGACGTTGAATTGTAATAGTATCATGTCCCATGTGTCCTGGCAGGCGTTTGCCTTTAGGAACGCGGTTAGCTTGGATCGAACCCATTGAACCAGGGCCACGGTGGTAACGCGAACCGTGTGACATAGGTCCAGTGCTTTGTCCCCAACGTTTGATAACGCCGGCAAAACCTTTACCTTTAGAAATACCCGTTACGTCAACGAATTCGCCTTCAGCGAAAATGTCAGCTTTCAATTCTTGGCCAACTTCATATTCTGCGATGTTGATACCGCGAACTTCACGAACGTAGCGCTTAGGGGCAGTGTTCGCTTTTTTAGCGTGACCTGCTTCTGGCTTGTTAGCATTTTTCTCTTTCTTATCGGAGTAACCGATTTGAATTGCTTCGTAGCCATCGTTCTCAATGTCTTTCTTTTGCAAAACAACACAAGGGCCTGCTTCGATAACCGTTACTGGAACGACGTTACCTTCAGGAGTAAATACTTGAGTCATTCCGAGTTTTTTTCCTAAGATTGCTTTCATGTTGACACCTCTTTTCCTTTATACATGGTCTTTGTTGTAGCTTGTATTACAATTTAATTTCGATATCTACACCGGACGGCAGATCCAAGCGCATCAAGGCATCCACAGTTTGTGGAGTCGGGTTAACGATGTCGATCAAACGTTTATGTGTACGTTGTTCGAATTGTTCCCGAGAATCCTTGTACTTGTGCACCGCACGAAGAATAGTAATGATTTGTTTTTCAGTAGGAAGCGGAATCGGACCGGATACACCAGCACCCGAACGTTTTGCTGTTTCAACAATTTTCTCCGCGGATTGATCAAGAATTCTGTGGTCGTAAGCTTTCAAACGAATACGAATTTTTTGCTTTGCCATTTTAGTCCCTCCTTCTATCGCCCAATTTTTTATCGGACATACTCCGTGAAAATTTTCTAGCCACTCTCCCATGGCAAAGGGGCCGGGTGTGCCAGTAACCTCTCACATCATCGCAACGTCACAGAACAACATTCATTATTATATAGAAAAGATAGGCGTATTGCAAGCATATTTAAGAAAAACATTTAAACTTATCTTTTCTGATGAAATGACTTCGTTTATTGCAGTGTTAATCTTCAATATCCAGGCTGCCTTGCCAATCCTTCTAAACAAGTAAATGATGTTCATTTCGTATGACGCAGGTTCCGAACTTTAAACATAATAAAAGAGTTCTCTATCCGATGTCGGATAAAGAACTCTTCCGAAGCTTCGTTACAATACAATGTTACTCGTTCCAGTACACTGTTACATATGCTTTATTCAGCGTTAAGCCAAATTATTTTTGGATAGATGCTACGGAACCGGCACCTACTGTACGTCCGCCTTCACGAATGGAGAATTTAGTTCCTTCTTCAATCGCGATTGGGGAGATCAGGGAAACAGTAACAGTGATGTTATCACCAGGCATTACCATTTCAGTACCTTCAGGCAAGTTGATGATACCTGTTACGTCAGTTGTACGGAAGTAGAACTGTGGACGGTAACCAGTGAAGAATGGTTTGTGACGTCCGCCCTCTTCTTTAGTCAGAACGTAGATTTGAGCTGTGAATTCTGTGTGTGGCTTAACAGAACCTGGTTTTGCAAGTACTTGACCACGCTCGATTTGAGTACGGTCAACACCACGCAACAATGCACCGATGTTGTCACCCGCTTGAGCGGAATCCAACAATTTACGGAACATCTCAACGCCTGTTACAACGGATTTTTTAGTTTCTTCAGTGATACCAACGATTTCGATCTCTTCGCCGACTTTAACAGTACCACGCTCTACACGGCCAGTAGCAACAGTACCACGACCAGTGATGGAGAATACGTCCTCGACAGGCATCAAGAAAGGCTTGTCAGTTTGACGCTCAGGCAGTGGGATGTAAGTGTCGATCTCTTTGAACATCTCAACGATTTTTTGAGCCCATTCGCCATCTGGGTTTGCCAGAGCTTCACGAGCGGATCCACGAGTGATTGGAGTATCGTCACCTGGGAACTCATATTCGTTAAGAAGGTCGCGAACTTCCATCTCAACCAATTCCAACAACTCTTCGTCTTCAACCATGTCACATTTGTTCAAGAATACAACAATGTAAGGTACGCCTACTTGACGGGAGAGCAAGATGTGCTCACGAGTTTGTGGCATTGGGCCGTCTGCTGCGGATACTACCAAGATAGCTCCATCCATTTGAGCCGCGCCAGTGATCATGTTTTTAACATAGTCGGCGTGACCTGGGCAGTCAACGTGAGCGTAGTGACGAGTGTCAGTTTCGTACTCAACGTGTGATGTGGAGATTGTGATACCGCGTTCGCGCTCTTCTGGAGCTTTGTCGATTTGGTCGAATGCAATTGCAGCACCACCGTAAGTTTTGGACAATACAGTTGTGATTGCAGCAGTCAGAGTTGTTTTACCGTGATCGACGTGACCAATAGTACCGATGTTAACGTGGGGTTTATTACGTTCGTATTTAGCCTTTGCCATTTGAACGTGGCCTCCTTAAAATTATAATTTTATGTTTTCACTGAATGAAGTGCTCCGAATTAAATTCTTATGCACTTGCATCCAGTGTGAGAAAACTACTCGGTGCCTTTTGTTTTGGCAACGATTTCTTCAGCGATGCTCTTAGGAACTTCTTCATAGTGAGAGAGTTCCATGGAGAATACGCCGCGTCCTTGAGTACCGGAACGAAGAGTTGTAGAGTAACCAAACATTTCAGACAGAGGTACCTTAGCACGGATGATTTGAGCTCCACTACGGGAATCCATACCTTCGATGCGGCCACGACGGGAGTTCAACATACCCATTACGTCACCCATGTACTCTTCTGGAACAGTTACTTCTACTTTCATGATAGGCTCAAGCAGAACTGGTTTACACTTGTCTTTAGCCGCTTTAAGCGCCATAGATCCGGCAATTTTAAATGCCATCTCATTGGAATCGACATCATGGTAAGATCCGTCTACGATTGTAGCCTTAACGTCAACAAGCGGGAAGCCTGCAATAACGCCGTTTTTCATTTGCTCTTCAATCCCTGACAGTGCAGGTTGAATGTATTCTCTTGGTACGGAACCACCGACAACCTTACTTTCGAACTGGCTGCCTGTACCCGGCTCGAGAGGTTCGAATTCAACCCATACGTGACCGTATTGACCACGACCACCGGATTGACGTACGAATTTACCTTCAACGCGCGCTGGAGCACGGAATGTTTCACGGTAAGCTACTTGTGGTTTACCCACAGTAGTTTCAACCTTGAACTCACGACGCATACGGTCGATGATGATATCAAGGTGAAGCTCACCCATACCTGCCAAGATCGTTTGGCCTGTTTCTTCGTCAGTATGAGCACGAAGAGTTGGATCCTCTTCAGTCAACTTACCGAGAGCAACACCCAGTTTATCCTGGTCAGCTTTGGTTTTAGGTTCAACAGCGATTTCGATAACCGGATCAGGGAAGTTCATTGACTCCAGGATAACCGGATTTTTCTCATCACATAGTGTATCACCTGTACCTGTATCTTTCAAACCTACGGCAGCTGCAATATCACCGGAGTAAACTACAGTGATTTCTTGACGGCTGTTCGCATGCATTTGAAGGATACGACCGATACGCTCACGTTTGTTTTTAGTGGCATTCAATACATATGATCCGGATTGAAGAACACCAGAGTATACGCGGAAGAATGTCAATTTACCAACGTAAGGGTCAGTCATAATTTTGAATGCCAATGCGGAGAATGGCTCTTCATCGGATGACTTACGAATTGCTTCAGTTCCATCTTCAAGATGTCCCGTGATCGATGCAACATCTGTTGGAGCTGGCAAGTAGTCGATAACAGCATCCAACATCAGTTGAACACCTTTGTTACGATATGAGGATCCACAGATAACTGGGAAGATCTTAACATCTACAACACCTTTACGGAGTACGGTTTTGATCTCATCAATTGTGATCTCTTCGCCTTCCAGGTATTTCATTGTCAAATCTTCATCCAGTTCAGCAACGCGTTCAATCAACTCATTGCGAAGTTCTTCAACTTGATCTGCAAACTCTGCAGGAATGTCGGTTTCTTCGATATCTTGACCAAGGTCATCTTTGTACATATGAGCTCTTTGTGCAACGATATCGATGATACCTTTGAAATCATTTTCAGCGCCGATTGGAAGTTGAATCGCAACAGCGTTCGCTTGAAGGCGATCACGCATGTCAGATACAACGTTCAGGAAGTCAGCACCGATGATATCCATTTTGTTTACATATGCGATACGAGGTACGCCGTACTTGTCAGCCTGTCTCCATACGGTTTCGGACTGAGGCTCAACGCCTTCTTTCGCACTGAATACACCAACTGCTCCGTCCAATACACGAAGGGAACGTTCAACTTCAACAGTGAAGTCAACGTGTCCCGGGGTATCAATAATATTAACGCGGTGGCCTTTCCAAGCAGCGGTAGTTGCAGCGGAAGTAATCGTAATTCCGCGCTCCTGTTCCTGTTCCATCCAGTCCATTGTCGCAGCGCCTTCGTGTACTTCACCGATTTTGTGCGTACGTCCTGTGTAAAACAGGATCCGCTCAGTTGTCGTGGTTTTACCCGCATCAATATGAGCCATGATCCCGATATTACGTGTATTTTTTAAGGAGAACTCTCTAGCCATGAAATGGGTCTCCCTTCAAAATTGAAGTTTTTTTATTGTGAACTGAATCCTACCAACGGTAGTGAGCAAACGCTTTGTTCGCTTCAGCCATTTTGTGCGTATCTTCACGTTTTTTAACGGAAGCGCCTGTGTTGTTGGAAGCGTCGATGATCTCAGCCGCCAAACGCTCTTCCATTGTTTTCTCACCGCGGTTGCGGGAGTAGTTCACGAGCCAACGTAATCCCAGAGCAGTACGTCTCTCTGGTTTCACCTCGATTGGTACTTGGTAGTTGGCACCGCCGACACGGCGAGCTTTAACTTCCAGGACTGGCATGATGTTCTTGATTGCTGCTTCAAATACTTCCATAGGGTCATTACCCGTACGTTCTTGAATCAACTTGAACGCATTATACAGAATGCTTTGAGCAACACCGCGTTTTCCGCCGATCATGATGCGGTTGATTAAACGAGTAACCAACTTGCTGTTATATAACGGATCAGGCAGAACGTCTCTTTTCGTAACTGGACCTTTGCGTGGCATGGATATCCCCCTTTCTTTCTTGTTCAGCAGATCCTGTACCTTCCAGACTTAGACCAGAAGGCTTTCAGGCTATCTGCCTATAATAGTTTAGGCTTTTTTAGCTTTTGGACGCTTAGCGCCGTATTTCGAACGAGCTTGCATACGGTTGTTTACACCAGCAGTATCGAGAGCTCCACGAACGATGTGATAACGAACTCCTGCAAGGTCTTTAACTTTACCTCCGCGGATCAATACCACACTGTGCTCTTGAAGGTTATGTCCGATTCCCGGGATATAAGCAGTAACCTCGAGACGGTTCGTCAAACGAACACGGGCATACTTACGAAGTGCAGAGTTTGGTTTACGTGGAGTCATTGTACCTACACGAGTGCAGACACCACGTTTTTGTGGGGCACTGATGTTAGTAGATTCACGTTTCAAAGCGTTGAATCCTTTTTGCAAAGCTGGAGATTTTGACTTCTCAACTTTTGCTTGACGTCCTTTACGAACCAGTTGGTTAATAGTTGGCATGTGATTGCCACCCCCTTCCTCAAATATTCATGTTTCTTTATAAACCTCTTTGCACTAAGTCCACAGACCCAGGCGGTTCATAAAAAGACAAATGAAAAGTTTTTGCCTTGGAGAATCCTTAAAAGTTCTCGGACAAAAACGTTCCTTACCCTATGATTTTACGACAGCAGCCATAGCTGCTCCTACTCCAATCCCGCAAGCCTTGCCGAGATTTTTCATTGTATCCACTTTCGTGCATTTTACATTGTGTTGTTCACACAAAGCAATGATTTTGGAAGTAAGCTGCGGATCACTATCTTCTGCGACATAGACTTCAGAAGCCATACCTGTCTGCACCATCCGCATGGTCTGTTTGGTACCTATTTTGACATGAGCATCTTGCAAGGCTTTTTCATTAGACATTGTGTATTCCTCCGAATAGAACCATGTACAATCAGCTGCCCACGCACCTTTGATATATTAGCATCTAGCGCAAGCATTGTCAATGCTAATCCTAAAACATTTTTTAAAAGTTTACGTACATCAGGATTCGTCCGCCTGTATCATACAAACGTCCGTCTCCTGACGCACAAAACTTTCACTCTCCTCTAATGAGGAGAAATATATTTAATCAACCGAAACTGGCTCAAGTTCTTCTACTGAAGATTGGCCATCTTCTGGCTCAGCAAATTTGATGCTGCGGTAACGGTGCATACCTGTACCTGCAGGAATCAATTTACCGATGATTACATTTTCCTTCAGACCGAGCAACTGATCGACTTTACCTTTGATCGCTGCATCTGTCAATACACGTGTAGTTTCTTGGAACGAAGCCGCCGAGAGGAAGGAGTCTGTTTCCAGGGATGCTTTCGTAATACCGAGCAGGATTGGTTTAGCAACCGCCGGCTCTTTATCACTAAGAATCGCAATTTTGTTAGCTCTTTCGTACTCATGCATATCCACGAACGATCCTGGCAACAGCGTTGTATCTCCTGCATCTACGATACGGATTTTACGCAGCATTTGACGGATCATAACTTCAACGTGCTTATCGTTAATTTCTACGCCTTGGTTACGATATACGCGTTGTACTTCCTGCAGAATGTAGTTTTGTACACCACGTATACCTTTAATCCGTAACATCTCTTTTGGATCAATGGAACCGTCTGTCAACTCGTCACCCGCTTCAACTTCCGCGCCTTCGCTTACGCGCACACGGGAACCGTAGGTAACGGCGTATACTTTGGATTCCGCTTCACCTTGAATTTCGATTTCACGACGATCTTTCGCTTCGCGAATCTCTTTAACCACACCATCGATTTCACTGATCGTTGCTTGACCCTTAGGATTACGAGCTTCGAACAACTCCTGGATACGTGGCAAACCTTGCGTAATATCGTCTCCGGCTACACCACCAGTATGGAACGTACGCATTGTAAGCTGTGTTCCTGGCTCACCAATGGACTGTGCTGCGATAATACCAACTGCTTCACCGATCTCCACGTGTTTACCAGTCGCGAGGTTGCGACCATAACACTTCTTGCAGACACCATGACTTGCACGGCAGCTGAGGACGGAGCGGATTTGCAATTTAGTAATACCTGCTTTGATAATCGCTTCTGCTTTATCGGAGTCAATCAATTCATTGCGACCTACAATGATTTCTTTCGTTTCCGGATGACGAAGTGTCTCGAAGCAGTATCTGCCTTCAATACGGTCGTAGAGATCTTCGATAACCTCTTTACCATCCTGGATACGACTTACCGTAAAGCCTTTATCTGTACCACAATCATCATCACGCACGATTACGTCTTGGGCTACGTCTACGAGACGACGAGTCAGGTAACCTGAATCGGCTGTACGCAGGGCTGTATCCGCCAAACCTTTACGCGCTCCGTGAGTGGAGATAAAGTACTCGAGTACCGTCAGACCTTCACGGAAGTTCGATTTGATTGGGAGTTCGATAATTCGACCGGATGGGTTGGCCATCAGACCACGCATACCGCCCAATTGGGTGATTTGCGATTTGTTACCCCGTGCTTTGGAGTCTACCATCATCATGATCGAGTTGTAACGATCCATGGACTTCATCAGAATCTCAGTGATGTCATCTTTGGATTTTGACCAGATATCAATGATACGGTCATAGCGCTCCTCATTCGTAATCAGACCACGACGGTACTGATTCGTAACGATTTGTGCTTTTTCCTCAGATTGTCTAAGAATTTCAAACTTCTCAGGTGGAACGATAACATCAGATACCGCAACCGTAATACCGGCACGTGTAGAGTATGTGAAACCAAGTTGTTTGATTTTATCCAAAATAACAGCTGTTTCCGTTGTGTGATAAATTTCAAAACAACGTGCAATGATGGAGCCGAGGTATTCTTTACCGACACCGCCAGCCAGAGGAGCATTCATAATAGCTTCTCTGAGATCAGCACCTTTTTCATATACAAATGAGTGATCTGCAGTACCTTGGTACAGGTTAGCACGAGTCGCATCATTGATATACGGGAAGCTTGCCGGGAAAATTTCATTGAAGATAATTTTACCGACAGTTGTCAGCAACATTCCTTCTTGTTGTTCTTCCGTGAAGCTTGTTTTACCAAGCGCCTTAACAGGAATAGCTACACGCGCATGCAGACCAGCAGTACCACGTTGGTATGCCGATACAGCTTCGTTAACTGTACGCAAGATCATACCTGTGCCCTTTTCTTCCTTGTTATCCATAGTGAGGTAGTAAGAACCAAGCACCATATCCTGGGAAGGAGTAACAACCGGTTTACCGTCTTTCGGGTTCAAAATGTTACCCGATGCAAGCATCAGGATACGTGCTTCCGCTTGAGCTTCAGCGGACAACGGAACGTGCACGGCCATTTGGTCACCGTCAAAGTCGGCATTGTATGCCGTACATACGAGCGGGTGAAGACGAATTGCTTTACCTTCAACGAGAATCGGTTCAAATGCTTGAATACCGAGTCTGTGAAGCGTAGGGGCACGGTTCAACAGAACCGGATGCTCCTTGATTACTTCTTCAAGAACATCCCATACTTCAGGACTTACACGCTCAACTTTACGTTTTGCGCTCTTGATGTTGTGGGCAAGCCCTTTATTTACAAGCTCTTTCATAACAAAAGGCTTGAACAATTCAAGTGCCATATCTTTTGGCAGACCACACTGATACATTTTCAGGTAAGGTCCAACAACGATAACGGAACGACCAGAATAGTCAACCCGTTTACCGAGCAAGTTTTGACGGAAACGTCCTTGTTTACCTTTCAGCATGTGGCTGAGAGATTTCAATGGACGGTTACCAGGACCCGTTACCGGGCGTCCACGACGACCATTATCGATCAATGCATCAACAGCTTCCTGCAACATCCGTTTTTCATTTTGCACGATAATATCTGGCGCGCCCAGATCAAGCAGACGTTTCAGACGGTTGTTCCGGTTGATTACACGGCGGTACAAGTCATTCAGGTCAGACGTTGCAAAACGTCCACCATCCAACTGTACCATTGGACGAAGTTCCGGCGGGATAACAGGAAGTACATCCATGATCATCCACTCTGGCTTGTTGCCGGAGTTGCGGAATGCTTCGATAACTTCCAGACGTTTGATTGCACGATTACGACGTTGTCCTTGCGCAGTCCGGAGCTCTTCTTTCAGGAACTCGAGCTCTTTGTCTATGTCAAGGTCTTGAAGCAATTTTTTAACCGCTTCTGCGCCCATGCCAGCATGGAAACCATAGCCGTATTTTTCACGGTAGCTGCGGTATTCTTTCTCGGACAACAGCTGTTTTTTCTCCAGTGGAGTTTCTCCTGGATCAGTTACAACATATGATGCAAAATAAATAATCTCTTCAAGAGATCTTGGAGACATATCCAGAGCAAGACCCATACGGCTCGGAATACCTTTGAAGTACCAGATATGCGATACCGGAGCAGCGAGCTCAATGTGGCCCATCCGTTCGCGGCGTACTTTCGCACGTGTTACTTCAACGCCACAACGATCACAGACAACGCCTTTATAACGGACGCGTTTGTATTTACCGCAATGACATTCCCAGTCTTTTGTAGGGCCAAAAATCTTTTCGCAGAACAGCCCTTCTTTTTCCGGTTTCAACGTACGATAGTTGATCGTTTCCGGTTTTTTCACTTCTCCGCGGGACCAAGAACGAATTTTCTCTGGGGAAGCAAGCCCGATCTTCATGTATTCGAAATTGTTGACGTCCAACAAGGAGCAACCCTCCTTAACCAATTCCTGTAATCTAGGTTACGCCCACTCCGGCCGAAGCCGGAGCAAGACGTGAGCCTGATGAAAAACGCCGGTCATCATGCGCTCGAAGCGGTTTATTCCGCTCCGACCTCTGTACCCTCAAGGTTGAGGCTGAGCTTATCGCTCGCAGCGTCATCTTCATCGTCCATTTCTCTCATTTCAATCTCTTGCTCATCTTCACTCAAAATCTTAACGTCCATACCCAAGCTTTGCAGCTCTTTGATCAATACTTTGAATGATTCAGGAACACCTGGTTCCGGAACATTCTCACCTTTGACAATGGATTCATACGTTTTAACCCGACCAACAACGTCATCGGATTTAACAGTCAAGATTTCTTGCAGTGTATAAGCAGCACCGTATGCCTCAAGCGCCCATACTTCCATCTCCCCGAAACGCTGTCCACCGAATTGAGCTTTACCACCCAATGGTTGTTGCGTAACAAGTGAGTAAGGACCTGTAGAACGGGCATGGATCTTATCATCAACCATGTGTGCCAATTTGATCATGTGCATGACACCTACGGTAACTTCACGTTCAAACTCTTCACCTGTACGACCATCATACAGGACAGTTTTACCATTACGTTGCATACCCGCTTCTTCCATCGTATCGAAGACGTCATACTCCTTCGCTCCGTCGAATACAGGAGTTGCTACGTGAATACCCAGTTGCATCGCCGCCATACCCAAGTGAACCTCGAGTACTTGACCGATATTCATCCGGGAAGGTACGCCCAGTGGGTTAAGAACGATCTGAACCGGTGTACCGTCTGGCAGGAAAGGCATATCTTCTTCCGGCAAGATGCGGGCCACGACCCCTTTGTTACCGTGACGTCCGGCCATTTTATCACCCTCGGAAATTTTCCGTTTTTGAGCGATATATACACGAACGAGTTGGTTAACACCTGGAGGCAACTCATCACCGTTTTCGCGGGTAAATACTTTCACGTCTACTACGATACCATCAGTACCATGTGGTACACGCAAGGAAGTATCACGTACTTCACGTGCTTTCTCACCAAAGATTGCATGCAAGAGACGTTCTTCTGCTGTCAGCTCTGTTACACCCTTAGGTGTTACTTTACCAACCAGAATGTCGCCAGCACTAATCTCAGCACCGATGCGGATAATACCGCGCTCATCCAAGTTACGCAACGCTTCTTCCCCAACGTTAGGGATGTCACGTGTGATCTCTTCAGGTCCGAGTTTGGTATCACGTGCTTCTGACTCATACTCCTCGATATGGATGGATGTGTATACATCTTCCTTAACGAGTTTTTCACTGAGCAAGATCGCATCCTCGTAGTTGTAACCTTCCCAAGTCATGAAGGCAACAACAACGTTACGTCCCAGAGCCAATTCACCCATTTCCGTTGAAGGACCATCAGCGAGGATATCACCAGCTTTGACAGCGACACCTCTTTTGACAATCGGACGTTGGTTAATGCATGTTCCTTGGTTCGAACGCATAAATTTGTGTAATTTATATTTAACGATATCGCCTTTAACTTCCTGACCGTCCACTTCTTCAACACGACGGACCCAAATCTCGTTCGCAGTAGATCGTTCAATAATTCCGTCATAATCGGAGACAATACATACACCGGAATCTTTCGCGGCTTTGTGTTCCATACCTGTTCCCACAAGAGGTGCTTTAGGAATCAAAAGTGGAACGGCCTGCCGCTGCATGTTTGATCCCATGAGCGCACGGTTGGAGTCATCGTTCTCAAGGAACGGAATAAGCGCTGTAGCGACGGATACAACTTGCTTAGGAGATACGTCCATGTAGTCAACGCGCTCACTCGGCATCGTAAGGATGTTATCCGACTGTTTGTTATAACGTACAATGATCGCTTCTTCTTCAAATGTACTATCTTCATTCAGCTTCGCATTCGCTTGCGCGATAACATAGTTGTCCTCTTCGTCCGCTGTCAGGTAATCAATTTGTTCGGTTACAATACCTGTCTTCGGATCAACCCAACGATATGGAGCTTCAATGAAGCCATATTCATTCACACGGGCAAACGTAGACAAGGAGTTGATCAAACCGATGTTTGGTCCCTCTGGCGTCTCGATTGGACACATACGGCCATAGTGGGATGGATGGACGTCACGCACTTCCATACCTGCGCGCTCACGTGTCAAACCACCGGGTCCGAGTGCGGACAAACGACGTTTATGTGTCAACTCACCCAGCGGGTTCGTTTGATCCATAAATTGTGACAACTGAGAGCTACCAAAGAACTCTTTAATCGATGCAATAACAGGACGTATGTTGATCAATGCCTGTGGTGTAATTACGTTAGCATCCTGAATGGACATTCTCTCACGAACCACACGCTCCATACGGGACAAACCGATACGGAACTGATTCTGCAGGAGTTCACCCACCGAACGCAAACGACGGTTACCCAGATGGTCAATATCATCCGTGCTACCAATTCCCTGCAGAAGGTTAAGGAAATAACTGATGGACGAAATGATATCCGCCGGCGTCACGTTTTTAACGGACTTGTCAATGATTCCATTGGCAATCAGTTTGACTACTTTACCATCTTCTGTTGGTGAAAATACATCGATCGTTTGCATAGGAACATCATTAGCATCCAGAACACCGTTACCCACGTGATACGTGCGGAAACCAACGCTCTTCTCCAGATACGGCATGATTTCATCCAACAAGCGACGATCCACCATTTGACCTGCTTCAGCAATAATCTCGCCTGTTTCAGCGTCAACAAGTGATTCAGCCAAACGCTGGTTAAACAAACGGTTTTTGATGTGAAGCTTTTTGTTCATTTTGTAACGACCTACATTAGCCAGGTCATAACGTTTTGGATCAAAGAAACGTGCTACGAGCAAGCTTTTCGCATTATCCAGCGTTGGCGGCTCGCCCGGACGAAGACGCTCATAGATCTCAATGAGTGCTTTCTCCGTGGAATCCGTGTTGTCTTTGTCCAGTGTGTTGCGGATATATTCGTCATTACCGAGCAGATCCAGAATCTCAGCATCTGTGCCAAAACCAAGTGAACGCAGGAGAACCGTAACCGGTATTTTACGTGTACGGTCGATCCGGACATAAACAACATCCTTCGCGTCCATCTCCAGTTCCAACCAAGCGCCGCGGTTAGGAATAACTGTAGCGGTATACGTTTTTTTGGCGTTTTTATCTACTTTGGTACTGAAGTAAACGCTAGGAGAGCGAACCAACTGGCTGACAATAACCCGTTCCGCACCATTAATAATAAATGTGCCCGTGTTGGTCATCAGCGGGAAATCTCCCATGAATACTTCCTGCTCTTTGACTTCGCCGGTTTCCTTATTAATGAGCCGGACTTTGACCCGAAGCGGTGCTGCATACGTAACGTCACGCTCTTTTGCGTCGTCTACTGTATACTTCGGTTCACCGAGACTGTAATCGATAAATTCCAAAATCAAGTTACCTGTAAAATCCTGGATCGGCGAGATATCCTGGAACATTTCGCGCAACCCTTCCTCCAAAAACCAATCATAGGATTTTTGTTGGATTTCAATCAGGTTCGGAACTTCGAGTATCTCGTTAATTCGTGCATAACTGCGCCGAGTGCGTCGACCATATTGAACAAGATGTCCTGCCAACTTAAACTCACCCCTCAATGTCTACTCACTTTAAAAATTTCGTTGCGAACCTCTGTTTGTAACCTTATAATGGTACACATACAGAGCAAAGCAATGCATCCACAAATAAAGAAAAGCCCTTACTCGAAATGTCGTTCGAAAAAAGAGCAACTTTGATCGGCGGATGTCTTTCCAAATCATTCTTATCCCCAGTTTGCCCAAAATGTACATATTATACGCCAAACGTAGGCATAATAAGCCCGTTCGGCGTAAAAAAAGGTTGACATTTTTAGTTAGCTAAAGCCAAGTAGGGCATCTTAATACTGACATTTTACAACTATACCACGACCTGAATTTCAAGTCAATAGTCCTATTGCAAAAAAAATGATCCCCTGCTTACTTTACAAACTCGGATTCAGCTTTTAGTAGATACCTCTTCCGATTTCACCGCTTTGAAAATCCGATAGCCTTTATCCTTCGTCACTTCTTCCACTCTTCCAAACAAAGATTCCAATTTCGCTTTCGCTGACGGGGCTCCTTGTTTCTTCTGAATGACAATCCACAACGAACCGCCTACCTTCAGATGGCGATGTGCCTGTTCGAAAATAGTATGAACCGTCTCTTTCCCAGCCCGTATAGGCGGGTTGGTTAGGATAACGTCAAAATCTTGCTTTTTTACTTCAGACAGTAGATTACTTTGCAATACCGTAACATTGTTAATTCCGTTCGCTTTTGCATTTTCCCTGGAAAGTTCAACGGCTCTCTCGTTGATATCGATCATGGTGACATGCCCATCCGGTACAAGTTTGGCTGCTGTAAGACCCATTGGCCCGTACCCACAGCCCACATCGAGAACATGAGCCCCTGATGGCAACTCTATCGCATCAATCAATACTCTGCTGCCATAATCGATTCCGTTTTTGGAAAACACACCGGCATCCGTCACGAATCGCAGACTGAATCCGCGAAGAACCGCTTCAGTTGCTCTGCGATCATGCGCCACTTGCGGTTTGTCCGAATAATAATGATTGGACATGCCCTCACTCACTTTCCATTTACAATTACAGCAACAAACCCCTTGATATAAGTCAAGGGGTTTGTTGTTTTGTTCATTTAGCTTGTAATAGCTAAATTATTTAACTTCAACTGAAGCGCCTGCTTCTTCAAGCTTAGCTTTAACCGCTTCTGCTTCTTCTTTAGCAACTTTTTCTTTCAATGCTTTTGGAGCGTTGTCAACCAATTCTTTTGCTTCTTTCAGGCCAAGACCTGTGATTTCGCGAACTGCTTTGATAACGTTGATTTTGGAAGCACCAGCGCTAGTCAAGATTACGTCGAACTCGGATTGCTCAGCTTCAGCAGAAGCTACTGCACCTGCAGCAGCTACTGGAGCTGCAGCAGTTACGCCGAATTCTTCTTCGATTGCTTTAACAAGATCGTTCAATTCCAGTACAGTCATGCCTTTGATTGCTTCCAAGATTTGCTCTTTACTCATGAGTGAACCTCCATATATAATATTATTTTTTTTAATTCATTTGCCGCCTAAGCAGCATTCAGATCAAGTTGCTTACGCGCCTTGTTCTTCTTTTTCTGCAACTGCTTTAACCGCAAGCGCGAAGTTGCGCACTGGCGCTTGAAGCACGCTGAGGAGCATGGAGAGGAGTCCATCGCGGGATGGCAGTTCTGCCAATGCCTTAACTTCTTCTACTCCGATTACGCGACCTTCTACGACTGCACCTTTCAATTCCAGTGCATCGTTCTTTTTCGCGAAGTCGTTCAGAATTTTAGCTGGAGCCACAACGTCATCTACGCTGAATGCAATTGCAGTAGGACCTGTAAGAACATTTTCAAGTTCTGTCAGTTCTGCTGCTGCAGCTGCACGGCGAAGCAACGAGTTTTTCAGCACTTGGAATTCGATCCCTGCTTCACGAAGTTGCTTACGCAACTCAGTTACTTGGGCAACGTTCAATCCGCGATAATCAACAACAACAGTTGTAACGCTCTCGCGCAATTTTGCTGTTACTGCATCAACGGATTCTTGTTTTGCTTGAATCACTTTTGCGTTTGCCAATCTGTACACCTCCTGATCAAATTTATCCCATTAAGAAAAGCCTCCGTAGAATCACGAAGGCTTGATATATACTCATCATCGATTTGCATCGTTCTAAGTTCTATAATCACACCTCGGCAGGAAATTAAGCCAAATGGCACCTACTGTCTACGGCAAGCATATTCAAATGTCAACGGTCAGTCACTCGGACTCACAACTTTTATATCTTATCAAAAACAGGACAAGCCTGTCAAGAGATATTATCTAAAAGCTGCTGCGTTCACGCGTGCGCCAGGGCCCATCGTGGAAGAAAGACTAACATTCTTCAGATAAACACCTTTTGCTGCCGCTGGTTTAGCACGATTCAGAGCTTCCATGAGAGCTTTGAAGTTCTCATTAAGTTGCTCAGAAGAGAAAGAAGCTTTACCAATCGGTGCATGAATTTGACCTGCACGATCCAGACGATATTCGATTTTACCGGCTTTAATTTCTTGAACAGCCTTAGTTACATCGAAAGTTACCGTTCCGGCTTTAGGGTTAGGCATCAGACCTTTACCGCCGAGCAGTCGGCCCAATTTACCTACTTCACTCATCATATCTGGTGTCGCTACGCAGACGTCGAATTCGAACCAGCCTTGTTGGATTTTGTTGATCATGTCTGCATCACCAACATAGTCCGCGCCAGCCGCTTCCGCTTCTTTCGCTTTGTCACCTTTTGCAAATACCAATACGCGTTGTGTTTTACCTGTGCCGTGTGGCAAGACAACAACACCACGTACAGCCTGGTCTTGCTTACGAGGGTCTACACCCAAACGAACTGCTGCTTCGATTGTTTCATCGAATTTTGCAGTAGCTGCCTTTTTCACAAGCTCTACAGCTTCTGAAGGCTCGTAAGTTGCTTCGCTGTCAATCAGCTTAGCAGCTTCCAGGTATTTTTTACCGTGTTTAGCCATGTTTTATTCCTCCTTTGTGGTGTTAGCGGATATACCTCCCACATCAACCGGTCGCGAATCGACCGGTTTTACGAAGCCATGTTTCTTATGAAAATTAGTCTTCGATGGTGATACCCATGCTGCGGGCAGTACCTTCGACCATACGCATTGCGGACTCAACGTCTGCTGCATTCAGGTCAGGCATTTTTGTTTCTGCGATTTGACGTACCGCATCACGTTTAACAGTAGCAACTTTTTTCTTGTTCGGTTCGCCGGATCCTTTTTCAACTTTAGCTGCCACTTTCAACAAAACTGCTGCTGGTGGAGTTTTAGTGATGAAAGTAAAGGAACGGTCCTCGAATACAGAAATTTCAACTGGAATAATCAATCCCGCTTGATCAGCTGTACGAGCGTTGAATTCTTTACAGAATGCCATGATGTTGACACCTGCTTGACCCAAAGCTGGACCTACTGGTGGTGCTGGGTTTGCTTTACCTGCTGGAATCTGCAGTTTTACCATTTTAATAACTTTTTTCGCCATGATTGACACCTCCTTGCAAAATAGTGGTTAACGGGTTTTTCAACCCTCCCACAAGAAACTTGAAGAAACTAGATCTTCTCCACTTGTGTGTATTCCAACTCAAGCGGTGTTTCCCGTCCAAACATGTTCACGTGCACTTTCAACTTGCTTTTGTCTACCAAAATTTCTTCCACGGAGCCTACGAAATTCGCAAAAGGACCGACTTTAATACGTACGGATTCCTTAAGATCGAACTCAATTTTCGGCTTAGGTTCAACCATTCCCATGTGCTTCAGAATTTGTTCCACTTCTTCAGGCAACAATGCAGTTGGTTTGGACCCAGAACCTGTCGAACCGACAAATCCTGTAACCCCTGGTGTGTTGCGAACAACATACCAAGAATCATCCGTCTGTACCATTTCCACCAAGACATAACCGGGGTAAACTTTACGCATAACGGTTTTTTTCTTACCGTCCTTGTTTACCACTTCTTCTTCCATAGGAACAAGAACGCGGAATATCTTGTCTTCCATGCCCATAGACTCTACGCGTTTTTCCAAATTGGCTTTGACCTTGTTCTCATACCCTGAATAGGTATGAACGACGTACCATCTTTTTTCCATATCAAGCCACCGGAACCCTTCTTAAATAATCGCTTCGATCACAAAGGAGATGCCAATGTCAATGACCCAAAAAAACAGCGTCATAACCACAACAGTACCAAGTACGATCAATGTGTAGTTGGTCAGCTCTTTACGATTAGGCCAGCGAACTTTTTTAAGTTCAGCCCAGCTTTCTGAGAAAAAGGAAATCAGAGATTTGAAACTTCGTTTCACGCCGACACCTCCAAAAACTATCTGGTTTCGCGATGAGAAGTCTGCTCGTTACAAAACTTGCAAAATTTCTTCATCTCCATGCGGTCGGGGTGATTACGCTTGTTTTTTGTCGTAGTGTAATTTCTTTGTTTGCAGTTAGTACAAGCCAAAGTAATAATTACCCGCATGATGTACACCTCCCGAAGACTTCCACATTCAAGCAGAGTCTCTAAATTGATCCTGAAAAAAAGCCATAAATTTAGGCCTACCTAAAACACTTTATCACAAGGGTATAACCATGTCAATGAAAGAATAGTCTTTCATTCATTGGGTATTACTTCCGTACAACGTACATTCGTTTCTCATCTCTGTTTTTCTCTTCTCCTGCTTGGACCGAGCGATTACTAGTATAAACATTCTTAGATTTTATAAACTTGAGACACTAAAAAAAGACTCAAACACCGAGCCTTTTCCGTCAACGACAACATGTGTTTAATTATCTCGAACTTCCAGGTACTTTTCAAGTTTGCGCTTGACGCGCTGAAGTGCATTATCAATGGACTTCACATGTCTGTCCAAATCTACTGCAATCTCTTGATAAGATCTCCCGTCCAGATACAACATCAATACTTTACGTTCCAGATCACTCAGAATCTCGGACATTTTATCTTCCAGGCCCACAAACTCTTCCTGATTGATGATAAGTTCTTCCGGATCACTGACCTGGGTTCCACAAATCACATCGAGTAACGTACGATCAGACTCTTCGTCATAAATAGGCTTGTCCAGAGATACATAAGAATTAAGCGGAATATGCTTCTGACGTGTTGCTGTCTTAATCGCCGTGATGATCTGTCTTGTAATACACAGTTCGGCAAAAGCCTTGAACGAAGCCAGCTTGTCCCCTTTGAAATCTCGAATGGATTTGTAGAGGCCAATCATTCCTTCTTGAATAATATCTTCCCGGTCTGCCCCAATCAGAAAATAAGATCTTGCCTTGGCGCGTACAAAGTTACGATATTTGTTAATTAGAAACTCTAACGCTTCGCTTTCGCCTTCACGGAAAGCTTCGACAATGTCTTCGTCACTTTGGTAATCATACTTAGATAACATGATATCTTTGAGGTCGACACTCACAGACAATCCCTCCGGCTGCAACGCAAGGTACCCCGTTACTCTACTCTATGAAATATAGGATCAGTATATATGATGGTACCTCACACCGTCAACCACGCTCTGCCTAAAAAAGAACATCAATAACATAAATGTCAAGAGTTTCAATATTCTAAATTTTGTAAAAACGTGCTGTTATTCCCGGCGCCATCGCTCAAACTCTTTTAATACATCGGGACTTAACTTACCCCCGAGTGTGTTACGCGTGGTCTTCGCCTGATCTTCTTCCAGTCGTTTTTTTAATTCTTTTTCGTTCTGCTCAACTTCAATTAGCAACTCCCTTGCAGATACGCGTAGCGCTCCCTGTCCAAAAATGACATGTTGCTCTACCATATCGCTCGTAGCCACATAGATTTGGCGTCTTCGCATGCTTAGTTCCCGAACGAGTCTTTCAATGCATTCGTCTGCCGTCTCTTTTTCCTTTGTAAAATAGATCTGCACTTTGCTCTGAGTAAAGGATTTACCGAGTCCAGGCACGAGGTAGGCGTCAAACACAACAATGACTCGACGGCCGGAGAAAGCCTGGTAGTCTGCAAGACGAAAGAGAAGCCTGTTACGTGCCTCTTCGAGCCCACTTTCCGCCAGTTTGGTTAATTCCGGCCAGTCGCCAATCATGTTGTACCCGTCTACAAGAAGCACATCACGGGAATCAGCCATACCTTCTATTCCTGCGCTTGACGCGAGCGGAGCACTTCGTACATGACAACCCCCGCTGCCACGGAAGCATTCAGGGAATTAATCTGACCTTGCATTGGTAATTTGATAAGCACATCGCATTTCTCACGAATAAGTCGTCCCATCCCCTTGTTCTCATTTCCGATTACCAATGCCACAGGGCCAGTAAAGACTCCATTACCAAAGACACCTTCGTGAGCGGTGACATCTGTCCCTACAACCCATACACCTTCCTCTTTGAGGCGATCGATGGTCTGTCCAAGATTACTTACCCGAGCCACTGGCACGTACTCCACAGCGCCTGCTGATGTTTTGGATACTGTCACGGTTACCGCTGCCGAGCGACGTTTGGGTACAATGACGCCATGCGCACCCGTGCAATCTGCTGTCCGCAAAATGGACCCCAGGTTATGAGGATCTTCAATCTCATCCAGCAGAATCAGGAAAGGATGCTCATTCTTCGCTTTTGCTGCGGCAAGAATGTCTTCTACCTCCACATAAGCGTAAGGTGCTGCTTGAGCAACTACCCCCTGATGCTGAATGCCTGGTACCGTTTGATCCAGCTTACGCTTGTCCACGTGTTGAATGACAATACCTAGTTTTTTAGCTTCCGAGATAATAGGTTGAGTCAGATGTTTCTGTGCTGTATCGGCAATCCATATTTTATTAATGGTCCGGCCTGAACGCAGCGCCTCCGTCACGGAGTGTTTACCGGCGATCCATTCTTCTTCCATCGTTGTTCGATCCTCTCTGTAATGCATTGTTTTGTTGAAATTTCTATTTTTTTGTCGGCGATGGCGATTGTTGTTCCGCGTGCTCAATGCCAAGCCCGATCAGTTCAATCATGCGATCATGATGACCACTGCTATAGAGGTAACCAATGAGACATTCAAAAGCCGTAGCATGTCTGTACTCCAATACATCTGCATTTTTGGGTACACTACCCGATTTGGCATTCCGCCCTTGCCGGACGATATCCCGTTCTTCCTCTGACAGTTCATCCTCAATCGTTGTAAGTATGCGGCTCTGTGCCTTCGCTGATACCAACCCGGTTGCACTACGGTGCAAATGATTGGGACGCATGTTGGCCTTCGACAACAGATATTGACGAACAGCTACCTCATATACCGCATCACCAATATAGGCCAGTGCAATAGGTGGAATCAACCTCGCAGGTCTGGAAGGAGGATAAGGGAACCACCCTCCCTCTGTGACCTGCTCCTGTTGTTTTGGTGTATTTGGATGTCCTTCGCTCATTTGCGCCGCCATCTCATGCCCTGCGCCGTATCTTCAAGCAGAATGCCACGTGCAGACAATTCATCGCGAATTTCATCCGCTCTTGCCCAGTTTTTGGACTTGCGCGCTTCTACACGCTCTTCAATCAGACGTTCTACTTCCTCATCCAGAAGTTCTGGCTCTGCGTCAGTATAGATGCGCAGCACAGCATTCAATTCACTGAACAACTCGAGGAGCGCGCGAATGTCTGCCGCATTAACTACTTCTTGCTGCAACAGTTGGTTGGCTTCACCTGCCCACTCAAACATCGCAGTGATCGCATCAGGAGTATTGAAATCATCCTGCATCTTTTCGTGATACTGCTGACGAATTTGGTCGAGTCTTGCCGCAAACTCTACTGTGATATCCTGATCTACAGTCACCGCATTCAGACGATGATTCAGGTTACCTACCGCATTTGCAATCCGGTCCACACTGTTCTGTGCCTGCTCCATCGTATCATCCGTAAAGTTTAATGGGTTGCGATAGTGGGTAGACAACATGAAATAACGAATCGCTTCGCGTTTATATTGATTCCGCAAGTCTTTAACCAGAACACCATTACCGAGTGATTTCGACATCTTCTCGTTATCAATCCGGATGAATCCATTATGCATCCAGTAGTTCGCAAGTGGTTTACCTGTTAATACCTCGGATTGGGCGCATTCGCACTCATGGTGCGGGAACTGCAAATCCTGTCCACCCCCGTGAATGTCCAGTGTATCCCCAAGGTACTCCCTAGCCATGGCGGAGCACTCAATATGCCAGCCTGGTCGACCATCGCCCCAAGGACTGGACCAATAGATCTCACCTGGTTTGGCAGCCTTCCAGAGCACAAAATCTTCGGGATGCTCTTTGCGCTCGTCCACACCCACACGGATTCCAAATTGCAGCTCCTGCAGGTTTTGTTTTGAAAGTTTGCCATATTCGCTGAATTTGCCTGTACGATAATAGACGTCACCGCCATTTTCATACGCAAATCCTTTTTCAACCAACTCACGGATAAAGTCAATGATCAGCGGCATGTTTTCCGTTACTCTCGGATTGCTGCTTGCCTTGGGAATACCCAATCCCTCAATGTCTTCATAATAGGCAGCAATAAATTTCTCAGCCACGTGAGGAACGTCTGTTCCAAGTTGTTCTGCTTTGCGAATCAACTTATCGTCCACATCCGTGAAGTTCACCACATAGTTCACATCATGTCCTGTCTGTTCCAGGTATCCTCGAACCGTGTCGAAAAAGATAACCGGGCGTGCATTCCCGATATGAATGTAGTCATATACCGTTGGTCCGCAGACATACATTTTCACTTTCCCTGGCTCTTGGGGAACAAATTTCTCTTTGGTACGACTCATCGTATTATAAATCTGAAGCGTCATGGTCACTTATCCTTTCATCCTATACTGCCTTTATTTATTGTATCACGTATCACGCACAGTCTCATTTTCACGGGCATTCTGCAGTGTACGTACTTCTTTCTGCAATCGTTCGAGTTCTTTTTGCATACTGCGCAAGGAGTCAACGACCGGATCGGGCAATTGCTGACTGAGGCGATCTACCCGTCGGCCATCCTGTTTAACAATTCTGCCCGGTATACCTACCACGGTACTATTGGAAGGGACCTCCTTAAGCACAACGGAGTTCGCACCAATGTTACATTGATCCCCCACGCTAAATGAACCCAGCACCTTGGCTCCGGATGAGATAACCACATTATTACCAATGGTCGGATGTCTCTTTCCTTTTTCTTTCCCTGTTCCGCCCAAGGTAACCCCCTGATAGATAACAACATCATCGCCAATCTCACATGTTTCTCCAATAACGACGCCCATTCCATGGTCAATAAACAACCGATTTCCGATCGTAGCTCCAGGATGTATCTCGATTCCTGTCATAAAACGGCTAACCTGCGAAATGAACCGGGCAACCGAGAACCATCTTCGCTTGTATAAAAAATGAGCCATCCGGTGTGCCCATATCGCATGCAGCCCTGAGTAGGTAAATACCACCTCAAACCAACCTCGGGCCGCCGGATCGTTTTCAAACACCGCCTGGATATCTGATCTGATCTTCTTGAACATGCTCGTTCCCCTCTTGTTCAGGTTCCCGTCCTCCGGCTTACCGGACGGCGCGTTCCTTGGTAGTGTACTGCACACTCGCCTAAACAAAAAAACGCCCCTGCAGCATTTAGCTGCAGAGGCGTTTATCGCGGTCCCACTCTGCTCGGTCCATTCTTAAATAGAATGAGCCCTCAAGCGGTTTGGTAACGGAAACCAATCGTCACAACCTATCCTAACGTTTTCCCATGTCATGATCGACAAAGGCGGGGCCGGATTCGGCTGTGCAGCTCACGGGCGCATTTCGACTGATGGACAGTGGATGGTTCACAGCCACCGCATCCAAAGAAATCTCTCTTTGCTACGGGACCATCCTCTCTGAATCTGTACGGGTCAGTCTACTCCTCCCGATCTTTGCTGTTCTATTAGATAAATCATATCAATTATTCGTTGTGTTGTTATTATAGCGAAAAGGCCTCAGACTGACAACAGCCTCCTACGTAATCTATCCATCGTAGGACTGTGTTCAGATTCCAAATAAACGGAATGTCTTCGACTAAGATTATTTTACTTGTGCAAGCAAACGTTCGATCACCGTATCACGACCCAGAAGCACGATCGTTTGGTTCAGATCCCGTCCATGCGTCTGTCCAGTCAAGGCTACACGAATTGGCATAAAGAGCTGTTTGCCCTTAAAGCCGGTTTCTTTCTGTACTTCCTTGATCAATGCAGCCATTTTGCTTGGAGTAAACTCTTCGCTCGCCTGTACTTTATCCGCAAATGCCTTCAGTACAGTTGGCACCTGCTCCTCCGCAAGCACTGCTTCTCCTTCACTTTCAAGCTCCAGATTGGAACGGAAGAATACTTCCGACAATTCGACAATATCGGAGGCAGAATTCATCTGCTCTTGGTACAGGTGTACCAGAGTATAAGCCCATTCTTTTTGTTCAGCAGACAGCTCGGAAGAAATACGTCCAGCCTTTTGCAGATGCGGAATGGCCATTTCGGCAATACGTTCCGGGTCAGCATGTTTGATATAGTGGTTGTTCAAGTGCGCCAGCTTGTGGGTATCAAATACCGCAGGGCTCTTGGACAGACGTTTCGTATCAAAAATGGAGATCAGTTGCTCTTGCGAGAAGATCTCTTCTTCCCCTTCCGGCGACCAGCCGAGTAAGGAAATAAAGTTAAACATCGCTTCAGGCAAATAGCCGAGCTGATCATACTGCTCAATAAACTGGATAACGGACTCATCCCGTTTACTCAGCTTCTTGTGATTTTCATTCACGATCAACGTCATATGACCGAATTGCGGTGGCTCCCAGCCAAGCGCTTCATAGATCATCAGTTGACGCGGCGTGTTCGAGATGTGATCTTCCCCACGCAGGACGTGGGAGATCTTCATCAAGTGATCATCCACAGCAACGGCATAGTTGTATGTGGGAATGCCGTCTTTTTTCACAATGACGAAGTCACCGGATTCCTTGCTGTTGAACGAGATTGTGCCTTTAACCATATCATCAAACGTATATGTGCGCTCTTCCGGCACACGGAAACGAATACTCGCTACGCGGCCTTCCGCTTCAAACGCACTAATTTGCTCTGGAGTCAGGTCACGGTGTTTGCCAGAATAACGCGGTGTTTCTCCACGTGCTGACTGTTCCTCGCGCTCTTGCTCCAATTCTTCTTCCGTGCAGAAGCAACGGTAAGCCAGACCTTTATCCAGCAATTCCTGCGTATATTTACGATAGAGGTCCAGACGTTCCGTTTGACGGTATGGTCCGTATTCTCCACCCACGTCAATACTTTCGTCCCACTCAATTCCGAGCCATTTCAGGTATTTCAGTTGGCTTTCTTCACCACCGGCAATATTCCGTTTCACGTCCGTATCTTCAATACGAATAATGAATTTACCGTTATTATGTTTGGCATATAAATAGTTAAACAACGCCGTACGGGCATTCCCGATATGCAGGTGTCCCGTTGGGCTCGGCGCGTAACGCACACGAATATCCGTGCTCATATGATCCCCTCCGTCACTAATTGATTGATGATATCACACACGTACAAGGCAAACAACGGATTGAGCGGCAATGCCCTCTCCCCGTCCCGGGAATCCCAGTTGCTCTGTCGTTGTTGCTTTCACGTTCACCTGCGTTACATCCGCTTCCAGTGCCTTGGCAATAACCTCAGCCATCTGTGGGATATAAGGAGCCATCTTTGGCTTCTGGGCAATAATCGTTGAATCGATATTCCCTAGCTTATACCCGCGATCCTTCACAAGCTGCCATACATGCTCCAGCAATTTCAGGCTGTCGGCATCTTTGAATTCCGGATCGGTATCCGGGAAGTGCTTTCCAATATCCCCAAGTGCCAGTGCACCCAAAATGGCATCACTGATCGCGTGCAACAGCACGTCTGCGTCCGAGTGACCCAGCAGACCTTTTTCATAAGGAATCGTTACTCCGCCAATAATACACGGGCGTCCCTCTACCAGCTGATGTACATCAAATCCCTGTCCTACACGTATCATCGCTTCTTCTCTCCCCCCAGCAAAAACGCAGCATATTTCAAATCTTCCGGCGTTGTTAATTTGATATTGGTATAATTGCCTTCCACAACCTTGACCGACATTCCCTGACGTTCAGCCAGCATGGCATCATCTGTTCCCAGAAATCCGTCCTGCTCAGCTGATTCGTAGGCGGAGAGCAGGGAAGAAAGACGAAAAGCCTGCGGGGTTTGAATGCTCCACAGACTGCTGCGGTCTGGCGTCGCCGTAACGACTCCTTCCGCATTCACTTGTTTGATCGTATCCTTCACGGGAACCGCCAGTACAGCTGCTCCACCACCGGCTATGGCGGCCGCCATGCATCCCTTGATCTGCTCATGGTTCACAAAAGGACGTACCCCGTCGTGAACGAGAACCCAATCCGTCCCAAGTGCCTCAAGACCTTTATGGACAGAATGTTGTCTCTCTTTCCCTCCGGGGATAACACGGACACGTGAATCCAGTTGGTATTCTTTTACCCAATCCTGGCAGCGTTCAACATCTGCGGTTCCTGTGACCAGCACCATCTCGCGGATCTCGTCCAGCACAGCAAATACCTCAAGCGTATGTATGAAAACGGGCTTGTCCTGCAGCAACAGAAACTGTTTGCTCTCGGTCGTCCCCATCCGGGTTCCGCGACCTGCTGCCACAATGACAACGCCCCACCCTTTATCCATGCCGCAATCCCTGCCTTGTCTGTCAGTTTATCGTCCAAAGATATACAATATCATTCAACGATACACTACCCATCATACCGCTTTATTGGGCTTTTTCCAACAGTTTCGGCTTGGCAAAAATCATTCGTCCGGCTGAAGTCTGCAACACACTGGTCACCAGCACTTCCATCATCATGCCGATATACTCGCGTCCGCCCTCCACAACGATCATTGTGCCATCATCCAGATAGGCTACACCTTGACCATGCTCCTTGCCATCCTTGATGATCTGCACCATGATCTCCTCACCTGGCAGAACAACCGGCTTAACCGCATTGGCGAGATCATTAATGTTCAACACAGATACACCCTGGAGTTCGCACACTTTGTTCAGGTTAAAGTCATTGGTGACCACTTTGCCCTGAAGCACTTTAGCCAGTTTAACCAGTTTGCTGTCCACCTCGGAGATTTCCTCGAAATCCCCCTCGTAGATCAGGACTTTTACATCGAGTTCCTTCTGGATTTTGTTCAAAATGTCCAGTCCACGCCGTCCTCTGTTCCGCTTGAGCAGATCCGATGAATCAGCAATATGCTGTAACTCCTCCAGAACAAATTCCGGAATTACGATCGTGCCTTCAATAAATCCGGTTTTGCATATATCAGCGATACGCCCATCGATAATAACACTGGTATCCAGAATTTTATGTTCTTCCATCCGTCTATCCTCGTCCACCTCGGGATGACCCCATCGTCCAGACATCCAGAAGGCCCCCAGATCGTCTTTCTTCGCCATGGCAAGGGTATAACCGCAATAAGCACTAATCACCGTCAGCGCTACTTGCAGCACTTCTCCTGCCGTCCCCATCCATCCCACAACAGGGTAGAGCAACAAGGCCACCAGCAATCCTGCAACGGTACCTGCGGCACCTGCAGCCAATTCGTTCATAGGTACTTTTGCCAATGAGTCAATTCCACTATGCAGCCTATCTGCCATCAATGTTCCACCAATATTACATACAGCCATAAACATTACAGCTCCCAGCAGCGTCGATATACCAGCTCCCAGTAATCCTGCTGACTGAATCCACTCCGCCATCCATGGGACCGATTTTCCTGCCAGATGATATGCCGTGTAGCCGAACCATGCACCGCACAATCCTGTAAAAGTTAAAATGCCTTTTTTCCACATTAGTCCCTGCACCTCCTTCAATGTATCTCGAACTTTATATCCAGTATGATCCAATTCCTAGATTGCTAATCCCATCTGGAAGAACTTTTTGGAAATGTTGCAATCGTCAGTTGAAAGTAGGTAAATTATTGGCATATAATGAATTCAATTCATATCCCGAGGTGAGTGGCAAAATGAGTACGCTAAGTTTACAGGCTTTCCAGGATCAAGTTTCTGAACTGTTGTTGCGTCATCGCAGCCTGATTGATGTACTGTCCAAAACGGGACAAGCCGGAGCGTCTGTTAACCGTGCCGTGTCCAAAGCCATTACCGAATGCGGCTGCATCGAGCTGCACGCCACCAAGCAGAAATATGCCCCGGAGAGCGATATCGCTCAAACCAAGGGCCTGCTGGAAACGCATGTGGAAGGTGAGTTGTGTGAGAACTGCAGAGAGGTCATCAGCTCTGAGCTAGGGCGTAACCTGTTCTACATGTCGGCTCTCTGCAATCTGCTGGACATTAACATGGAAGAGGTCGTAAATCACGAATCACAGAAGTGTTCAACGTTAGGGATGTTTAATCTGTCGTAAGAAGATATGTATGTCGTCCGTAAGGGTTTCTTTTACCGTAAATAGATCTGAATAAACAAAAAGCACGCATTCTCCAGTTCAGGAGAGTACGTGCTTTCTTTGTATAGTGTCTGTCCCCAAGGCGACTTAACGATCGGAAGGACGGGAAGATTTCTCATCCTTGCGCTTTTTCGCCCGACTACGCGAGGCCGCTGTTCGCACATTATGCTTCATTCCATACAAGGCGTATAACACCAGCGGAATAAAGATCAATTTGGATAACTGCTCTGGGAAAATAACGGCTACAGCTATGGCAAATAACACAACCCATGGTGCAATCCAGATTGCCTTGCGTGGCAAACCGACCTTTTTGAAATTGGGATATTTAAGCGAACTCACCATCAGATACGATAACAGCAACGTAGCAATCATCATGCTAACCGGGCCAATATCCTTATTGAACA
Source organism: Paenibacillus sp. FSL H7-0940 (assembly GCF_037979415.1). Classification (NCBI taxonomy): domain Bacteria; kingdom Bacillati; phylum Bacillota; class Bacilli; order Caryophanales; family Paenibacillaceae; genus Paenibacillus; species Paenibacillus sp. FSL H7-0940. The sequence goes on along the minus strand of NZ_CP150280.1, from coordinate 6,510,666 downwards.
AGGACAGTGTGGCCAGTACCCCGCCGGCTGCCGGTATCGGCAGACCTGTGAAGTACCCGGGAATTCCCGGACGAACATTAAATCGAGCAAGACGAATGGCTCCACAAATCGGAAAAGCCGCTGTTGCGATCCAGGCGAGGATCGGCATCGAATCTTGAAACGACACCATAAATATGATCAGGGCTGGTGCTGCACCAAAGGAAACCATGTCAGACAAGGAATCCAGTTCCTTACCGAATTCACTTTGAGCATTGAGTGCACGTGCCACTCGGCCATCCAAACCATCCAGCAGCATCGCTACAATGACCATAATGGCAGCCAAACTGTAATTTCCATCAATCGCAAGCAAAATTGCCATCATTCCAAGAAACAGATTACCCAGGGTAAAGAGATTCGGAATGAATCTGGTTAGCATCGTTGTTTCACCTCATCCATTTCAAGCCTTTATATAGGCAAACCCTTACATCTGTCTGTCGATAAACATTTGCTCCTGCAAACGTTTGAGGCCTTCCTTAATGGTCCGGGCACGAACTTCACCAATACCGTCCACTTCGTCCAGTTCTTCAATTGTAGCCATAATAACATGAGGCAATTGTTCGAATTGATCCACCAGATTATGGATAATAACATTGGGCAGGCGGGGGATCTTATTTAATACCCGGAATCCACGAGGGGCAACCGAATCCTCAGAAGTAGCCGCTGATGATGGATAGCCGAGAAGACGGACAATATGATGTGCATCCAGCAACTCATCGTCCGACAATCTTTTCAGTCCCACGATAATTTCACGGATTTTGTCATCACTGTCGTCACGGGCATAGTCTTTATACAATAACCAGGCTTCTTCTTCCGTTGTACCCACAAGTTCTTCCATTTGCATGGAAATGAGTCGTCCCTCATTCCCGAGTTCATGAATGTACCGTTGGATTTCCGTTTTGATCCGCATCACCATTTCGGTACGCTGAATCACATTAACCACTTCAGGAATCGTTACTAATTCCTCAAATTCCGAAGCACTCAGATTCGTAAGGGACTGTGTTAATACCGCTTTGTATTTCTCCAGGGTTTGGATCGCTTGATTCGCTTTGGTCAGAATAACCCCGATTTCCTTGAGGGAATAACGAAGTGTTCCCTGATACAAGGTAATGATATTCCGGCGCTGTGATATGGATACCACCAATTTACCCGTTTGCTTTGCTACACGCTCTGCCGTCCGGTGACGAATCCCCGTCTCTGATGAAGAGATAGATGAATCCGGGATTAACTGGGTATTGGCGTAAAGAATACGCTTCAAATCCTCGCTAAGAATAATGGCTCCATCCATCTTGGCGAGTTCGTACAGATAGTTTGGGGAGAAATCACAGTTAATCGAGAATCCCCCATCCACCACTTCCATTACTTCAGGGCTGTATCCTACAACAAGCAGTGCGCCCGTCTTGGCGCGCAGCACATTTTCCAGACCTTCGCGGAAAGGTGTACCTGGTGCGATCAGCCTTAACAACTCATTCATATTATCCAGTTGGCTCATATCTTTCATCTTGTTATGCCCCCTAATCTAAAGCAACCGCTAGTGCATCTGCCACGGTATTCACACCGATCAGTTGTATCCCGCGAGGATGTTTCCAGCCCTTTAAGCTTTTTTCTGGTAAAATGACTCGTTTGAAGCCCAGCTTTGCGGCTTCCTTCACTCGTTGTTCGGCCCGTGATACGGCTCGAACTTCACCTGTCAGACCGATCTCGCCAAAGATGACGTCGTCTGGCTTGGTCGGTACATCTCTCAAACTGGATGCAATGCTGACAGCAACCGCCAAGTCTACAGCGGGCTCATCCAACCGTACTCCACCAGCTACATTTAAGTATGCATCCTGGGTCTGTAAAAACATCCCCATCCGTTTCTCCAGCACTGCAATGATCAGATTTAATCGATGCAGATCTACCCCTGTTGCCATACGGCGGGGAGAAGGGAAATGGGTGGTTGAGATCAACGCCTGTAATTCCACGAGCAGAGGACGTGTCCCCTCCATACTGGCAACTACCGTTGAACCTGCTACACCCAGTGGACGTTCCGACAAAAAGAGTTCGGACGGATTGCCCACCTCACGAAGTCCATCCTCACCCATTTCAAAAATGCCAATCTCATTGGTGGAACCAAAACGGTTCTTCACCGCACGCAGCAGGCGATACGTATGATGCCGTTCTCCTTCAAAATAAAGCACGCAATCCACCATATGTTCTAACATACGTGGACCGGCAATGGCACCTTCTTTGGTAACATGCCCCACAAGAACCGTTGCAATGCCTCTGCCTTTGGCAATCCGCATGAACCTTGACGTACATTCCCTTACCTGTGCTACACTACCCGGCGCACTGGTAACTTCGGGAAGATATACCGTCTGAATGGAGTCGATGACAAGAAAATGCGGCTGGATCTGATCCACCGCTTCCTCTACACGTTCCATATTCGTTTCACACAGTACATACAACTCGGCAGAGAGTGCCCCAAGACGGTCGGCCCGCAATTTGGTTTGCTTGACTGATTCCTCACCGGAAACATATAACACACGCAAACCCGAATGCGTCAAAGCATGAGACGTCTGCAACATCAACGTTGATTTACCAATACCCGGATCTCCGCCCACCAGAACGAGTGAACCCGGAACGATTCCGCCACCCAATACCCGGTTCAACTCTCCGATTCCAGTCTGTACACGCGGTTCCTGACCGCTATCTATATCTATGATAGGAAGCGGTTTATCTTTACTGTCAAACAGAGGAGAATTTCTCCCTTGTGTTTTGACCACCGTCTCTGTTTCTTCCACCATTGAATTCCATGACTGACAACCCGGACACTTACCGTACCACTTGGGGGCTTCATAGCCGCATTCCGTACATTGAAACTTGGTTTTAACTTTGGCCACTTCAGCACTCCTATAATTTAATTTTATAACAGCATTTTGCATTATTCGACGAATTTCACCCAAACTCCCTGACGTGCAGGGTTACTAAAAGTTTACCATTGTTTGAGATTTTTCGTAAAGGATTATTGCAAACTTTACACATGTTCCTGACATAATCATGTCCGTCTTCTGTCCAAAGTGCAAAAAATCCTCCCCGGCCGAAGCCGGGAAGGATTTGATTAAGGATTATGGATCAATACAAGCTGAAGTTTAACTCCAAAGCTTGCTAAATATTATTTAGTTTCGATTTCCTCATTGGACGGAACGACCACGTCTTTTTTCGTAACAGACAGTGCACCGTTCTCTTCGTCGATGAGCAATGAATCCCCTTTGGTTACGTTACCTGTGAGCAACTCTTCGGACAATTTGTCCTCGATATGCTTCTGGATTGCCCGACGAAGCGGACGCGCACCGTAAGCTGGATCAAAGCCTGACTTCGCAAGGAACGACTTGGCATTATCAGTGAGTTCGAAATCGACCTCATGTTCGAGCAGTCGTTTACGAAGTTCTTCACTCATAAGCGTAACAATTTCAGCGATGTGTTTTTCTTCAAGTGAGTGGAACACGATAATTTCATCAATCCGGTTAAGGAACTCTGGACGGAAGCTTTTCTTCAGCTCATCCATCACTTTCCCCTTCATGTTGTCATAATCTGCTCCTGCATCTACAACTGCAGTGAAGCCCAGTGTAGAGTTACGTTTGATCGCTTCGGCACCCACGTTGGATGTTAGAATGATCAGCGTATTGCGGAAGTCAACGACGCGACCTTTGGAATCCGTCAGACGACCATCCTCAAGCACTTGTAACAAGATATTGAATACTTCTGGATGTGCTTTCTCGATTTCATCGAGCAGGACTACGGAATATGGTTTGCGACGAACTTTCTCTGTCAGCTGGCCACCTTCTTCGTACCCAACATATCCTGGAGGCGCTCCGACAAGTCGGGAAGTCGAGTGCTTCTCACCATACTCGGACATATCAATCCGGATTACTGCATTTTCATCGCCGAACATCGCTTCAGCCAGAGCACGAGCAAGTTCTGTTTTACCTACCCCTGTAGGGCCGAGGAAAATGAATGAACCCATCGGACGTTTTGGATCTTTAAGTCCCGCACGAGCACGACGAACCGCACGGCTGACAGACTTCACTGCCTCATCCTGACCGATGACACGTTCATGTAGAATAGACTCCAGATTCATCAGACGCTGTGTCTCTTCTTCTTTCAGTTGGTTCACAGGGATTCCTGTCCAGCTGGCTACCACTTGTGCGATATCCTCAGGAGTAACCTCGGAATCGGTGCGACCTTGTTTCTCTTTCCACTGGTTCTTCGTTACATCCAGCTCTTCACGGATTTTTTGTTCCGTATCACGCAGAGCTGCTGCTTTTTCGAACTCCTGACTTTGAACTGCAGCGTCTTTTTCCTTACGGATATCTTCCAGACGGCTTTCCAGTTGTTTCAGGTTTGGTGGGATCGTGTAAGAGTTCAATCTTACTTTGGAACCCGCTTCATCAATCAGGTCAATCGCTTTATCTGGCAGGAAACGGTCTGTAATGTAACGGTCAGACAGTTTAACGGCCTGCACAATTGCTTCGTCCGTAATTTTCACGCGGTGATGCGCCTCATAACGGTCACGCAAGCCGTGCAAGATTTGAATCGCTTCTTCTGGAGAAGGCTGATCTACAGTAATCGGTTGGAAACGACGCTCAAGCGCTGCATCCTTCTCGATGTATTTACGATATTCATCCAGTGTTGTCGCACCGATACATTGCAATTCTCCACGAGCCAGAGCCGGTTTCAAAATGTTAGAAGCATCGATGGCACCTTCAGCCCCGCCTGCGCCAATCAAGGTATGCAATTCGTCGATAAACAGGACAATGTTACCTGCTTGGCGAATCTCATCCATGATTTTTTTCAGACGATCTTCAAACTCACCACGATATTTGGTTCCAGCGACTACTGAACCCATATCCAGGGTCATTACCCGTTTGTCGCGCAATGTTTCCGGAATCTCATTTGCAATGATTTTTTGTGCAAGGCCTTCAGCAATCGCTGTTTTACCTACACCTGGCTCACCGATCAATACCGGGTTGTTCTTCGTACGACGGCTGAGCACCTGGATGACACGTTCAATTTCTTTGCTACGTCCAATAACCGGGTCAAGGTTATTCTCTCTGGCGTATGCCGTGAGGTCACGTGCCAGACTGTCCAGCGTTGGTGTGCTTACATTGGCAGGTGTGCCATTATGGCTGGATACAGCTTCACTGCTGCCAAGCAATTGCAGCACTTGTTGACGTGCTTTGTTCAGGCTAATTCCTAGGTTATTGAGCACACGTGCTGCAACACCCTCGCCTTCACGAATCAATCCGAGCAGGATATGCTCTGTGCCTACATAAGTGTGGCCCAATTTACGAGCTTCATCCATAGACAGTTCAATTACTTTTTTCGCACGTGGCGTATATGCAATGTTGGTAGGTTGCTCTTGGCCACGGCCAATTAGCGTTTCTACTTCATCCTGAATTTTTTCCAATCCGAGTCCCAGGCCGATCAGTGCTTTGGCTGCGATGCCTTCGCCTTCACGAATGAGGCCGAGCAAAATATGCTCAGTACCGATGTTATTATGACCGAGACGGACAGCTTCTTCCTGCGCGAGTGCGAGCACCTTTTGGGCCCGTTCCGTAAATCTTCCAAACATCATATCTCCTGCACCTCCATGGTTTTGGATAAAACGAGGTCATGTAATGAAATAACCGTCGTATTCTTCATATCATTTTTGTTTGCAGCCGTGCTGCGAATAAAGTCATTCGGCATTTGTACATGCCTTATTATATAAAAGCCGCAATGCGGCATGAAACCATAATTCAATACTATATCAGGCTAAACTAGGACTGCTTCGCTGCATTGATCGTATCACGAATCAACTGAGCACGGTATATGTCACGCTCATCTGTGCGCATATCTTCCCCGAATGTTTTCTGCAAAAATCCCGGCTGTGTCATCACATTCAACTCATTCATTACCGTGATGGACAGTCCATCCAACAATCCGAGATCCACGCCAAGGCGTACATCCGATAAGCGCTGTGCAGCTTCCTTGGAATCAACAATAGCTGCATGAGACAATATGCCATAAGAACGCATGACACGATCCGTAATCCGCAGTCTGGAGTCGGTAATTAACCGTTCTCTGGCTGTACGTTCATGACCAATCATCTGTAACACAACACCATGCAGGTTCTCAATGACTTCCTGTTCGGTCTGTCCCAATGTAATCTGGTTCGAGATCTGGAACAGGTTACCCATCGCCTCGCTACCTTCACCGTATATTCCTCTTACCGTCAATCCCACTTGGGAAACTGCGGTTAGAATACGGCCTATCTGTTGTGTCATCACCAGGGCAGGCAAGTGCATCATAACCGATGCTCTAACACCTGTACCTACATTAGTAGGACAGCTGGTTAAGTATCCTCTGCGATCATCAAAAGCATAATCCACGTGCGCTTCAAAAGCATCATCTATTGCGGAAGCTTTCTCCCAGGCTTCTTTCACCTGGAACCCCGGATAGAGGCACTGGATACGAAGATGATCCTCTTCGTTAATCATAATACTGACTGACTCATCCTCACTGAGAATAACCGCACCATTCCTGGATTCATTCGCAAGACTTGGACTGATGAGATGTTTCTCCACCAGCACCCGTTTGTCGAGTTCGTCAATATCGATCAGATCCAACGTATGAAAATCCCCAAAGGCATGAACGTCATCGTATTGAAGTACTTCGCTCAGCTTATTCAGCACCTCTTCCGATTGCTCATTGGAAGCCAGCATCGGAAACGGAACATGCTGAAGGTTGCGTGCAATCCGGACACGGCTGCTAATGACAATTTCGGAATCAGCCGCATCACTGCGCATCCAGTCGCTGAGCGCCTTCTCTGTAAAGCGCAGATTAGGCATTACGCATCCCTCCTACTCATGACAAACTTTACTCCTGAGCTATTCCTTTTTCAAGTCCTCTGATCTGGTCACGGATCTGGGCCGCCTCTTCAAATTCCTCTTGCGCGATGCTCTCTTGGAGCTCACGCTTCAGATCAGCGATTTGCCGTTTCACCTTGATGCGACCACCAGCTCGTGCAGGTACTTTGCCTACATGGGACGTATTACCATGAACCCGCTTGAACAAAGGATCCAGACGACTGTCAAAATATTTATAACATGAACTGCAGCCGAACCGGCCTATCTTACTAAATTGTGCGTACGTCATACCACACTCTTCACATTGAAGAGCTTTTGCAGGTGGTGTTCCTGCCGATCCACTTTTGCCGGCTGGATCAAAATCAAGCAATCCGGACAACAAGTTGTGAATGGAAAACCCACCTGCTGTTCCAGGGATCATTTCCCCTTTTTCACGGGCACATGACTCACAAATATGGAATTCCGTCTTCTCTCCATTTACGATCTTCGTAAAATGAAGTGTCGCCGGACGTTTATTGCATTCTTGGCACAGCATATTGATGTACCTCCTTTGACCCCGATAGTTTTCATTTACCGAGCAAAGATATTAACATCGCCTTCAACATTCTGGCACGAATTTGATCCCGGTAAGGAAGTTTGACCAATATAACCTCTCTAGATACAGCAGCTCGCATCAACCCGGCTTCCCGCTTGCTCAAGAAGCGCGCTTCTTCCAATTGATAGATCAGACCTTCGGCAGCTGTCTGCCCGATCTCTTCACCAATACTATGGTGCAAATGATTATGCAGAGCTGATTGGGCCGGTAATTCAATGCGCTGTATGCGAACATAACCACCACCGCCGCGTTTACTCTCTACCAGGTATCCCTTCTCGAGTGTAAAACGTGTGCTGATGACATAATTGATCTGGGAAGGTACACATGAGAATTGATCTGCCAGATCATTACGCTGAATTTCAACCATTCCTTCGGGACTTTCATGCAAAATACTCTTCAGATATCGTTCGATAATATCAGAGATATTACGCATCCAATCATCCTCCACTGTCTGAAACGTTAAGTCAATAAGGACCCACACGCCCCCACAGAGTACACCTTCTCTACCCATTTAACCAATCAGGGAAACAGCGAATCTTGCTTCCACAGGTGTCAACAGGAGAGCGAAGGAAGCACGAAGGTCCTTTAATATTCCCTTGATCCTCCGATGAAATGAATCCCGTATATTGGCGATCATGCATCAGATTGTAGAAAGAAAGCTACTTAAGTATTAAACCTTTAGTTGACTTTGACTTTCTTTGACTTTATAACCATTATAGCATATTTTGTGGTTTTGCCAAGTGGGGTCACTATTCATTTTTTACGATTTTACACGAAATATTCCCCAGACACAAAAAAACCTCCCCAAAATTGCTGGAGAAGTCCATTTGTCTTTCAATCACGCCGTATTTCTATATAAGCTAATCAAGTTAAATGGAGCAGTGGGAATAGTCATCAGAAGAAATCGAGCAAATAGGTTTCCCGTTCAGGAATCGCTTGTTCCAAAGCCTTGATTGCTGTGTTCGGTCCGTGAATTCTTCCGATTCGTGCCATTTCCGTTGGTCTGCGATATCCCATGAGCACCGAGGTAAGGGATTGAATATCCACCTTAATGATCTGATCATCAGTAATTGGCTCCGATGTTTTCCATATGGACGCCGTTCCGTTCATTGCCACGTTTAATTGCCATACCCCTTCATTCCATGGAGCGTGGGCATCTTCTACCTGAAGTACAATCTGCACCGGTGAGTCCTGGCTTGCAAAGGGATACTGGGATATAAACTGCTCTACACTAACGATACGCGCCATAAAATAAGGTACAATCTCCTGCTGAATCCGTGGGTTATCCAATTGGAAGGCAAGCGTGTCACTGGCAGGCGCCTGCAACGTAACTTCCTGGATCATGGAATCATGGTTAGCAATGAAGGTCCACAGCCCTTGCCTAGCCTCTTCATTCAGATAGATGATCTCTTTAATGGTAAACTTATTTTCCTTAACCTCATATAAAAGATAACCTTGTGCTGCATCAGCTTCATCGTAATATACAGCCTTCTGGCTGGTCCCATTAACAAGAACTGAATTCTCCCACCTTGCATCATCCCGGACCAGAGTTCCGTTATAACGCTCAGCATAAGCACTGTATACTTCCTTTAATATGCTGAGGCCTGGATCCCCACGCCGAATTGTTCCAGGTGTCGCTTTTTTCGAAGGCAAATGAGTTGTAGGTACTTTATAACGTTTAAATTCAACATACGTCTCCCATCCATACTTCCGATAGAAACCAAAAGAGAATGGATGCAAGAATGATATGCTCTGTTTGTTACGATTCATTTCTTCCAACGCATGCTTCAGCAGACCCGCTACCCAGCCTTTGCGTCTATACTCTGGCCAGGTGGCAACACCCGCAATACCGCCCATCTCGAACGATCTGCCATGAATATAGGTTTGAAAAGGAATGATGTGAAGTTTGGCTCCTAGCTGCCCGTCCTCATATACACCCCATATATCCTGTGACGAAAATTGACTCCGCCGTTTTTCTTTCTGTTCTTCACTCATCACTACTTGAAAAGCATATTCGGAGAGTGCCATCGCCGGTTCAAAATCATCTACCGTCAATTTCTGAATTTCCATGTTGTCCTACACCCCATTCGCTAGAGTTATATCAATCCAAATCATGGCCTGATATCTGATATATGTACCCCTTAGAGTGTGTCAGAGGATTCTTACAAAGTCAAATAAGAGATGCTTCCGCATCCCCTAAAATAAACAAATAAAAACCACCACCGAATAACATCGGCAGTGGTTCTTCGCTTGGCGGCGTCCTACTCTCCCAGGACCCTGCGGTCCAAGTACCATCGGCGCTAGAGGGCTTAACGGTCGTGTTCGGGATGGGTACGTGTGGAACCCCTCCGCCATCGCCACCAAACGCGATTTGTCGAAGCATAGCTTCTTAAAATCAGATATGGACTGAAAATCATACACACGTTCTGTGATGTACCAATTTTCATTTCAGAGATCGTTCTCTGAAAACTAGATTCGAAACGAAACATGCGATTTACAACTTGCTATTGGATAAGCCCTCGACCGATTAGTACTGGTCAGCTCCATGCATTGCTGCACTTCCACCCCCAGCCTATCTACCTCGTCGTCTTCAAGGGGTCTTACATACTGGGAAATCTCATCTTGAGGGGGGCTTCACGCTTAGATGCTTTCAGCGTTTATCCCGTCCGTACATAGCTACCCAGCGGTGCTCCTGGCGGAACAACTGGTACACCAGCGGTACGTCCATCCCGGTCCTCTCGTACTAAGGACAGCTCCTCTCAAATTTCCTACGCCCACGACAGATAGGGACCGAACTGTCTCACGACGTTCTGAACCCAGCTCGCGTACCGCTTTAATGGGCGAACAGCCCAACCCTTGGGACCTACTTCAGCCCCAGGATGCGATGAGCCGACATCGAGGTGCCAAACCTCCCCGTCGATGTGGACTCTTGGGGGAGATAAGCCTGTTATCCCCAGGGTAGCTTTTATCCGTTGAGCGATGGCCCTTCCATGCGGTACCACCGGATCACTAAGCCCGACTTTCGTCCCTGCTCGACTTGTAGGTCTCGCAGTCAAGCTCCCTTATGCCTTTGCACTCTTCGAATGATTTCCAACCATTCTGAGGGAACCTTTGGGCGCCTCCGTTACTCTTTAGGAGGCGACCGCCCCAGTCAAACTGCCCACCTGACACTGTCCCCGCACCGGATTACGGTACCAGGTTAGAACCTAGATACGATCAGGGTGGTATCCCAACGTTGCCTCCACGCAAGCTGGCGCTCACGTTTCAAAGGCTCCCACCTATCCTGTACAGATCGTACCCAAATTCAATATCAAGCTGCAGTAAAGCTCCATGGGGTCTTTCCGTCTTGTCGCGGGTAACCTGCATCTTCACAGGTATTAAAATTTCACCGGATCTCTCGTTGAGACAGCGCCCAAGTCGTTACGCCATTCGTGCGGGTCAGAATTTACCTGACAAGGAATTTCGCTACCTTAGGACCGTTATAGTTACGGCCGCCGTTTACTGGGGCTTCGGTTCACAGCTTCGGATTGCTCCTAACCACTCCCCTTAACCTTCCAGCACCGGGCAGGCGTCAGCCCGTATACTTCGCCTTACGGCTTCGCACAGACCTGTGTTTTTGCTAAACAGTCGCTTGGGCCTTTTCACTGCGGCCCCCTCGTGCTATTCACACTACCGGGGCACCCCTTCTCCCGAAGTTACGGGGTCATTTTGCCGAGTTCCTTAACGAGAGTTCTTCCGCGCGCCTTAGAATACTCTTCTCGCCTACCTGTGTCGGTTTGCGGTACGGGCACCATCACCTGGCTAGAGGCTTTTCTTGGCAGTGTGAGATCATGACCTTCGCTACTATAATTTTCGCTCCCCATCACAGCTCAGCCTTACAATGTGCGGATTTGCCTACACATCAGCCTTACTGCTTAGACGGACATCCATCAGTCCGCGTCACTACCCTACTGCGTCCCCCCATTGCTCATAACGGCTTACGGTGGTACAGGAATTTCGACCTGTTGTCCTTCGACTACGCCTTTCGGCCTCGCCTTAGGTCCCGACTTACCCTGAGCGGACGAGCCTTCCTCAGGAACCCTTAGGCTTTCGGCGGATCAGATTCTCACTGATCTTTTCGTTACTCATACCGGCATTCTCACTTGTATAATGTCCAGCGCTCCTTACGGTACACCTTCAACCCTTATACAACGCTCCCCTACCCCTGGATCGACTTCACTCCAGCTTCGAAGTCCTGTGTTTATCCCCTGGGAAGCATTTGGTCATCCAAGATAGAGTCTCTTGTCAGACAAAAATGTTCTTGTGGTAAACACCGCCTCAAAGAAGCAGTGAAGTCGATCCAAGCCATAGCTTCGGTGGTGTGTTTAGCCCCGTTACATTTTCGGCGCAGAGTCACTCGACCAGTGAGCTATTACGCACTCTTTCAATGATGGCTGCTTCTAAGCCAACATCCTGGTTGTCTGTGCAACTCCACATCCTTTCCCACTTAACACACACTTGGGGACCTTAGCTGATGGTCTGGGCTGTTTCCCTTTTGACAATGGATCTTAGCACTCACTGTCTGACTCCCGGAAGTAAGTCTATGGCATTCGGAGTTTGACTGAGCTTGGTAACCCTTGCGGGCCCCGCACCCAATCAGTGCTCTACCTCCACGACTCTGTTTTCCGAGGCTAGCCCTAAAGCTATTTCGGGGAGAACCAGCTATCTCCGAGTTCGATTGGAATTTCTCCGCTACCCCCACCTCATCCCCGCATTTTTCAACATGCGTGGGTTCGGGCCTCCAGTGCGTGTTACCGCACCTTCACCCTGGACAGGGGTAGATCACCCGGTTTCGGGTCTACGTCCACGTACTACATCGCCCTATTCAGACTCGCTTTCGCTGCGGCTCCGGCTCTTCACCTTAACCTTGCACGGGAACGTAACTCGCCGGTTCATTCTACAAAAGGCACGCCATCACCCCTAAAACGGGCTCTGACTTTTTGTAAGCACACGGTTTCAGGTTCTATTTCACTCCCCTTCCGGGGTGCTTTTCACCTTTCCCTCACGGTACTGCTTCACTATCGGTCGCTAGGAAGTATTTAGCCTTGGCAGATGGTCCTGCCGGATTCATACGGGGTTTCACGTGCCCCGCACTACTCGGGATCCGTCTCGGAGGGAACAGACTTTCAACTACAGGGCTTTTACCTTCTTTGGCGGGCCTTTCCAGACCTCTTCGCTTAACCGGTTCCTTTGTAACTCCATGTGAGACGTCCCACAACCCCAAAGAGCAAGCTCTCTGGTTTGGGCTTCTCCGCGTTCGCTCGCCGCTACTGACGGAATCACTATTGTTTTCTCTTCCTCAGGGTACTTAGATGTTTCAGTTCCCCTGGTATGCCTCTGCATAACCTATGTATTCAGTTATGAGTAACTGGAAATTACCCCAGCTGGGTTTCCCCATTCGGACACCCCCGGATCAAAGCTTGCTTACAGCTCCCCGAGGCAGTTTCGTTGTTCGCCACGTCCTTCATCGGCTCCTAGCGCCTAGGCATCCTCCGTGTGCTCTTAGTAGCTTAACCATTTTGTTCCGGTTTCGGTCGCTCGCTTCCCTTGTTTTGCTTGCGCAAAGTCAAAAGTCGCTCTCACCCGATACCATCACAAAAGCAATTTAACTACCTTTATACACTTGACTTGTTTGCACAAGTTCAGCTTAAAGGAATGTTCTAATTCGCGTTTGTTTCGTTTCGATATCTAGTTTTCAAAGAACAAGCCAAATAGATGAAATTGTTTGGTGGAGCCAAGCGGGATCGAACCGCTGACCTCCTGCTTGCAAGGCAGGCGCTCTCCCAGCTGAGCTATGGCCCCTCAAATTCCATCAAAACTGAACAAATGGATAAGTAACTGTGTTGCTGTTGCAGGTTCTAAGAACCTGCATATTTGAATGTTTCCGTTGCAGGAAACGATTCTCCATAGAAAGGAGGTGATCCAGCCGCACCTTCCGATACGGCTACCTTGTTACGACTTCACCCCAATCATCTATCCCACCTTCGGCGGCTGGCTCCTTGCGGTTACCCCACCGACTTCGGGTGTTATAAACTCTCGTGGTGTGACGGGCGGTGTGTACAAGACCCGGGAACGTATTCACCGCGGCATGCTGATCCGCGATTACTAGCAATTCCGACTTCATGCAGGCGAGTTGCAGCCTGCAATCCGAACTGAGACCGGCTTTGTTGGGATTGGCTCCATCTCGCGATTTCGCAGCCCGTTGTACCGGCCATTGTAGTACGTGTGTAGCCCAGGTCATAAGGGGCATGATGATTTGACGTCATCCCCACCTTCCTCCGGTTTGTCACCGGCAGTCTATCTAGAGTGCCCACCCGAAGTGCTGGCAACTAAATATAAGGGTTGCGCTCGTTGCGGGACTTAACCCAACATCTCACGACACGAGCTGACGACAACCATGCACCACCTGTCTCCTCTGTCCCGAAGGAAAGATACATCTCTGCATCGATCAGAGGGATGTCAAGACCTGGTAAGGTTCTTCGCGTTGCTTCGAATTAAACCACATACTCCACTGCTTGTGCGGGTCCCCGTCAATTCCTTTGAGTTTCAGTCTTGCGACCGTACTCCCCAGGCGGAGTGCTTAATGTGTTAACTTCGGCACCAAGGGTATCGAAACCCCTAACACCTAGCACTCATCGTTTACGGCGTGGACTACCAGGGTATCTAATCCTGTTTGCTCCCCACGCTTTCGCGCCTCAGCGTCAGTTACAGCCCAGAGAGTCGCCTTCGCCACTGGTGTTCCTCCACATATCTACGCATTTCACCGCTACACGTGGAATTCCACTCTCCTCTTCTGCACTCAAGTCACCCAGTTTCCAGTGCGATCCGGGGTTGAGCCCCGGGATTAAACACCAGACTTAAATGACCGCCTGCGCGCGCTTTACGCCCAATAATTCCGGACAACGCTTGCCCCCTACGTATTACCGCGGCTGCTGGCACGTAGTTAGCCGGGGCTTTCTTCTCAGGTACCGTCACCTTGAGAGCAGTTACTCTCCCAAGCGTTCTTCCCTGGCAACAGAGCTTTACGATCCGAAAACCTTCATCACTCACGCGGCATTGCTCCGTCAGGCTTTCGCCCATTGCGGAAGATTCCCTACTGCTGCCTCCCGTAGGAGTCTGGGCCGTGTCTCAGTCCCAGTGTGGCCGATCACCCTCTCAGGTCGGCTACGCATCGTCGCCTTGGTGAGCCGTTACCTCACCAACTAGCTAATGCGCCGCAGGCCCATCCCCAAGTGACAGATTGCTCCGTCTTTCCAGTTTCCTTCAGGCGAAGAAAACAATTATTCGGTATTAGCTACCGTTTCCGGTAGTTGTCCCAAACTTGAGGGCAGGTTGCCTACGTGTTACTCACCCGTCCGCCGCTAAGTATCAAGGAAGCAAGCTTCCTATCAACTCCGCTCGACTTGCATGTATTAGGCATGCCGCCAGCGTTCGTCCTGAGCCAGGATCAAACTCTCCAATAAAGTATTGAAAAGAGCGATAAGCTCATTTTGAATCTGACGATTCATTGTGAATCAAAAGTTACTATCCATTTGTTCAGTTTTCAAGGAACTTGTATGTCCGTTTATGTTGATGTTTGTCAACCGGACAGGAATCTTATCATATCATGTTAACTAACTTACTGTCAACATTTTGTTTTCGTCATCTTTCAAATGATTATGACAATCATTCGTTTGAAGCGACAAGAAATAATATATCACGTAGTGATTTATTTAGCAAGCATTTTTAATCAACCTTTTGATATCATGATATCTTCATCTACGGTGTCTTGTTTCCAACCTGTATTCGACAGATTAGCACATTCTCTGAACCCAAGATGGGATAACGATCCCTGCCCTTCTGTTGGTTTGAAGAAAGTGATCCAAAAACTCTATAATAAGGTATATAGATATAGAGATAAGGTTAAGCAGTCAAGTGTACTACTTTCATAAGTAGCCTATGAACAATCGTATAACCATCTCGCATTGCACCTTTACACAGATCACGTACTCCATTCACAGCTAGCTATTACATATCAAAGTTCTGAATAAACTCATTACTAACCTATATGGGGTGATCGCACTTGAAGCAATGGTTGAAGAACAGACGCAAAGGTTACGGCAAAAAGTTGGTTTCCATCCATGCTTGGAATGCCTGGATTGTTGTGATCCTTGCTATAACAGGTCTTATGCTGGTAGGCGGCTTTTGGCGCGAGATACTCGGAATTGGACGTGTCTGGTTAAAATGGCTACATATCATCGTTGGGCTAGCTATGCTGGCACCCGTAGTATATTACTTGATTTTGGCCGGAAAGCACTGGAGACAGCTTCGTAATAGGCCTTGGCAAAGGGTGAACACCATCTTTGTTCTTGCGCTGCTGGTAGGCTGGCTCCTCTCGGGTATTGTATTATGGCAGTTCAAGCTAGCTGGACCTCGATGGTCGAATGCTGCACTTTTGATCCATGACCTGCTGACTTGGGTGGGCTTACCTTATATTATCTATCACTCCATCACTCGGACCAAATGGTTAAAGGACCCTGCACGTCGTGCGGTTAAAACCACTACAACTTCAACACGAACTCAAAATACAGCTGATCCATCTGATTCAATATCGGATGAAAAAGAAACTCCGGCTGCTATATCTTCTTCCCAGTTTGATCGCAGTTCCGAGAGAGATCCCCTCAAATCAGAGGAGCGACCTCAACCGTTGTATACACGACGAGCTTTCATCCGTTCTGCTGTGGGGGTTGGTCTCGCCGTGACTCTTGGTCCTACTTTTATATCCTGGGTAGGACGAAATCTCAAGATCGATAATAGTATTGATAGCATGCTGGAGAACGATCCTAACCGTATGGTTCCTCTGCCACAACCGCTGTCTGCCTCTTCACCTCCCATTGGAGGCGGAGCTGAAGGTCATTTCCGCGTATATACGGTTACGCCTATACCGTCCTTCTCCAATGCTAACTGGTCTTTCCGAATTGATGGACTGGTTGAACGGGCACAGGTTTGGAATTGGGAACAATTCGTGAAGCTGACGCGCACCGTACAGGTTAGTGATTTTCACTGTGTAACGGGCTGGTCTGTATATAAGAATACCTGGGAAGGTATCTCTCTTGCACAGCTTTTGAAACAAGCCGGGGTCAAACCGGAAGCTCACAGTGTGAAATTTTATTCCGGTGATGGTGTGTATACGGATGCTATTACGATGGATCAAGCACAAATGGAAGATATTATGGTCGCTGTCATGCATGATGGCAAACCGATTCCTGCTGATCTTGGCGGTCCGGTACGGCTCGTCATTCCTCAGATGTATGCCTATAAATCAGTAAAATGGTTGAATCGCATTGAACTCATCGACAGCGAACATATCGGTTACTGGGAAGAACGAGGATATGATAAGGATGCATGGCTTACAGGGGCATCTCAGCGCATCCCTAACAATTTAAGTGGATCATGATGAGATAAGATAAGATTGGTGAGCGTTCTTTCGTTGTAAAAATAATTCAATAAACAGCAAAAGCCCCCGATCACATATTCGTGTCTTCGGGGGCTTTTTTCTTTTTCCTCATTATGAACTCTCTGATTACACTTTAACCCTGTGGGTTCAAAAGACGTACAAGTTCGTCCTCATCCTCAATCGTTGGAATACCGAGATCATGAGCTTTGGTTAGTTTACTACCTGCCTTCTCTCCGGCAATAACCAAATCTGTCTTTTTCGACACACTGCCAGTAACCTTCGCTCCGAGCGCTTCCAGTCTTTGCGTTGCCTCTTCCCGCGTCAATTGGTGCAGCGTTCCGGTCAAGACAACCGTTTTACCACTGAAGAAGGAATCTTCCACAACAGCAACGGCTGGTGCCTCAGGTGCCTGAGCTTTCACGCCCAAGTTGAGCATTTTCTCAATCGCAGCCTGTGTAAACGGATCTGCAAAAAAGTTTACGATGCTCTCAGCAACGATACCACCCACGTCGGGTAGTTCAACCAGTTCTTCCACGGTTGCATTCATAATGGCGTGCAGATCTCGATAATGATCAGCCAGCATGCGCGTTGTCGATTTACCTGTGTTCGGAATACCCAGTGAGTATAAGAAGGAAGCCAAGTCTCTATCTTTACTAAGCTCAAGCGCAGCGATAAGATTGTTCGCTTTCTTTTCCCCAAACCGCTCCAGCTTCACCAGATCATCAAACTGTAACGTATACAGATCGGCAGGCTCACGTACGTTCAATTCATCATACAACTGAATCGCCGTTTTCTCACTGAACGTCTCGATGTCCATAGCATCACGGGAAGCAAAATGGGAAATACGTGCCACCGTTTGCGGTTTACACGCAAGTCTATTGTTACAGAACAGATGCGCTCCGCGTTGCTCCAGTGGGAATCCACATGCAGGACACTGCTCAGGGAAGACGATCTCCTCGCCATCACTCTCCTCCGTCACTTTACCCAGAATCTCAGGAATGACGTCGTTGGAGCGACGGATAAAGACCCGTGTACCCAGAGCAAACTTCAGATTTTTGCGCTCAATATCGCCGACATTGTTCAGAGTACAGTTCTGTACCGTTACTCCGGCAAGTTCAACCGGTTCTACCCGTGCCAACGGAGTTACTTTGCCAGTACGACCCACATTCCATACCACAGCGTTAAGAACCGTCGTGGTCTCTTCTGCTTCGAATTTATATGCTACCGCCCAGCGAGGGAACTTATCGGTATAACCCAACACCTCGCGGGTGCGCATGTCCGTAATTTTGATAACAGCTCCATCGATCAGATAGTCTAGCTGCCCCCGGTTCTCCTGAATCGCGGCCAATTGTTCCATCACATCATCAAACTCATGGAAATATGTGATGGATGGATTAACTTTGAATCGGTTCTCACGCAGGAAGTCCATCATCTGCTGATGATTGGCAAACTGAATGTCATCCGAATAACCTACATTATAAAAATAAGCATTCAACCGACGCTCAGCCGTCGCCTTCGGATTCAGGTTGCGGAGCGCTCCCGCTGCTGCATTCCGCGCATTTTTGAGCGGCTCTGCCGCTGTCTCATTGTATCGATCCAGGACAGACAGATTCATGATACCTTCACCCTGTACTTCAATTGTACCGCTTGTGTAAGGAATTTTGAGCGGAACGGATCGGATCGTTCTTACCTGTGCCAAAATACCTTCACCTACGGTACCGTTCCCTCGTGTAGAGGCTTGCACCAACTCACCGTTGGTGTATGTCAGGTTCAGCGTCAATCCGTCAAACTTCAACTCAATGACATAACCTGGTTCCGGTAAAGGCGTATCGGGATTTTTACTGTTATAGTCATTAATCAGTTTCAGTACACGGGTATTCCAACTCCGAAGTTGCTCAATATTCTGTGCTTTGTCCAGACTCCATAAGGAGGATAAGTGGCGATGCGGGGTAAACCCCTTGAGCAGTTCGCCACCCACACGCTGTGTTGGAGAATCAGGCAGAACCATGCCGCTTTCCTGTTCCAGCGTAACCAGTTCATCGTACAGAAGATCATATTCCTTATCGCTGATCTGTGGCTGATCCATCGTGTAATACTGATAATTATGCTGGTTCAGCTCGGTAACGAGTTGCTCCATCCGGTGCATCGGGTCCATACAGGGCCATCCCTCCGTTAATTTGATCTATGTAGAACGAACACTCCTATTGCACGTGAACTCCGATAACAGAATAACTTTCCGATCGCTGTTATCCCCGGATTTCTTTTAATCCATTTTAAAAGGTGGAAATCCGGGGATAAAGGCGAACGCTATGCTTCTTCAAGTTATTT
The DNA here is from genome assembly GCF_037979415.1 of Paenibacillus sp. FSL H7-0940. Classification (NCBI taxonomy): domain Bacteria; kingdom Bacillati; phylum Bacillota; class Bacilli; order Caryophanales; family Paenibacillaceae; genus Paenibacillus; species Paenibacillus sp. FSL H7-0940. The sequence continues at coordinate 6,491,342 of NZ_CP150280.1, read as the reverse complement.
CTGCTCTATCTGTTATCGTGCAAAAGGAGGTTCCGTTCTTATTCTACTTTCGTAATTGGGGCAAATCCGGCAAGCAAACGTTTCACACCCACCGGAGCCGGGAAGGCAATCTGCAGTTCGGTATCATTACCTGTCCCTTTGACCGCAACAATGGTGCCTGTCCCCCATTTGCCATGCTGCACTTTATCTCCTGCCTTGAATCCTGCTTCACCATCAGAAGCTACCGGCTTGGAAGCAGATGATGGCGTAGAATATGTTGGGCGGGAGACACTTGTGGTCACACGCGAAGTTGGCGTGGATGAGGTAGCAGATGAACCGCTTTTACTTTGGTGATCGAACAGCTTGGTGCCACCACCGAAGTTACTTCCTCCACTGGAACCTAGTCCGCGTCCACCATATGAGCCTCCTCCGATACTGCCACGGCGGTAACGATCACGAGCCATGGAGGTGTCTTCCTTCAGCTCATCCGGAATTTCATCCAGGAAGCGGGAAGGCGGGTTCGCTGTTGTACGTCCAAACAACGTCCGCATCTGTGCACAAGACAGGAACAGTTGCTCTTCCGCACGGGTGATCCCTACATAAGCAAGTCGGCGTTCTTCTTCCAATTCTTCATTGTCCATAAAGGCACGGCTATGCGGGAAGACCCCTTCCTCCATACCCACGATAAAGACAACCGGGAACTCCAGACCTTTGGCGCTGTGCATGGTCATCAGGGTAACAGCGTCGCTCTGATCCTCTTCATCATCGTTCATGCTGTCGATGTCAGCAATCAATGCAAGATCGGTGAGGAACGACACGAGCGTTTTGTCTTCATTATTTTTCTCAAATTCCATCGTTACCGACAGGAACTCTTCAATGTTCTCCAGCCGTGCACGGGATTCGAGTGTGTTTTCATTTTGCATCTCAAGACGGTATTGGCTCATCTCAAGAATCTTCTCGGTCAGTTCAGTTACAGACAGATACTCTACCATCTGATGCAACGCAGCGATCATGTCATAGAACTCCACCAGCGCATTCCGCGTACGACCAGCAAAACCAAGATCATCTACGACCTGAAGTACACGGAAAATAGAAATTCCACGCTCTCCTGCCGCAGCCGCAAGCTTAGCTACCGTTGTATCACCAATGCTACGTTTCGGTACATTAATGATCCGGGTAAGACTGATATCATCGTCCGGGTTAGATAACAGGCGCAGATACGCCAGAATGTCCTTGATCTCTTTACGATCATAGAACTTGATGCCGCCGACAATCTGATACGGAATATCAGACTTGATCAGAATTTCCTCTATAACCCGGGACTGAGCGTTGGTACGGTACAAAATGGCATGGTTCTGATAGGATTTGCCGTTCTTCACATTTTTACTAATCTCAGAGGTAACAAAATACCCCTCATCATGCTCGGAATCCGCACGGTACACCTTGATCTTCGAACCACCCTCTTTGTCCGTCCACAGTTTCTTCGGTTTACGCCCTGTATTCAGGCCGATCACTTCATTCGCTGCATTCAGGATATTGGAAGTTGAACGATAGTTCTGCTCCAGCAAAATCGTACTTGCTTCAGGGTAATCTTTCTCAAAGTTCAGGATATTGCTGATATCCGCCCCACGCCAGCGATAGATCGACTGGTCACTATCCCCTACAACGCAGATGTGATGGTGACTGTCAGCGAGCATACGGCACAGCATGTACTGTGCACGGTTCGTATCCTGATACTCGTCCACGTGAATGTATTGGAATTTCTTTTGGTAAAAGTCGAGGACTTCCGGCACTTCCTTGAACAGTTGAATGGTCTGCATAATGAGATCGTCGAAATCAAGTGAGTTGTTGGCTCTTAACTTTTTCTGATACATCTTATATATCTTCGCTACAATACCCTCGAAATAATCTCCTGCCTGCTTCTCATATTGCTCCGGACTAATCAGTTCATTCTTCGCCGTGCTCATCATGGATTGAACTGCTTTGGGCTCGAATTTCTTGGTATCAATATTCTGGTCTTTCATACAGCTGCGAATAACAGATAATTGGTCCGATGAGTCCAAAATACTGAAGTTGGAGGTAAAGCCAATACGTTCAATATCACGACGCAAAATACGCACGCACATGGAGTGGAACGTGGATACCCATATGTCGCGGCCTTGGGAGCCACCAACTAGTTGGGATACACGATCTTGCATCTCACGGGCGGCTTTGTTCGTAAATGTAATCGCTAAAATGCCCCACGGGGGTGCCTTCCGTGTTGCAATGAGGTAGGCAATCCGGTGTGTCAGCACCCGGGTCTTGCCGGAGCCGGCTCCGGCCATAATCAGCAGCGGGCCATCCGTCGCCTCGACGGCTTGCCGTTGAGGGGTGTTAAGCCGTGCAACGGCATCATGTATATTTACAGGTTGCATGCATGCATGCTCCTTTCGTTGGTTGGTCTATAAAGCAAAATTAATAGGTTACACTCGCCACTCCGATTGACAGAATAATCTTCCGATCGCTGTTATTCCCGGATTTTTCGATCTACTTTTCAAAGGTAAAAATCCGGTAATAAAGGCGAACGCTCCGCTTCTCCAGCTTATTTCTGCCCTCTTCGTTCTCGTGTAAAAATTAGTTTAGCTTATATTTAAAGGTAGTAAAAATACAAGAGAGAACACTTCTTTTCTGTGTAAACCTTACTCTTGTATATGAATTGCTTAATTAGTAAGGGCAAAGTTCTATTTTAACAGATCATAAGGGGAAAATGGGGGAATGGTAAACTAAACCGATTAAATGGTTCCTTTTACAGCCAACACTGTCTCAAGCGCCTTAGTCAAATCGCTGTATACAATGTTACCTACCACGACAGTATCTGCCACCTGGGCAGCTTGCGTGGCTTTCTCCGGATCATCAATTCCACCGCCGTAGATGAGGTGTGCCCGCTCCAATTGTCTGTGTGTCTCACCAACAAGTTCCATATCTCCGAACGTTCCGCTGTACTCCATATATACAATTGGAAGATTGAGCAGACGCTCCGCAGCCTGGGCATATGCCACCGCAGCTCCTGTCGTCAGATCCGTATCTGCACCAGTCAACCGCGCTACCGTAGAGTTTGCATTCAGGACGATATAACCTTCGGCAATCAGCAGATCCCAAGGGATAAGATAACCGTAACGCTCTATGGCTTGCTGGTGGTGCCCAATCATCCATTTGCTGTCCATTGCATTCAAGACCATAGGGATCAAATATCCGTCAAACCCGGGAACAACAGCCTCCAGATCGGATACTTCAAGCACACATGGCAATTCATAACGACGCACTCGGGACATCAGGTCTACCGTGTTATCATAGGTAATTCCGGAAGATCCGCCAACGATAATTGCATCTGTCCCCGACATGCAGACCAGATCGAGTTCTTCGTCCGTAATCTCCCGGTCCGGGTCAAGCTTAAATACATGTCTCCACTGCTTAATCATGTCTATCAACGAACATTCCTCCAGAGGTTCTTCTGCATCCTAGAAAGCTTGTAAACTAAGTCTAAGTCAGCAGACAGTGAGTGTCAATGTTCGTATAAAAAGGGGAACAGGAAAACATGAATTTTTACGGTTTCCAGGCAAAACGTGTATTCATCTCATCCAGTTCTTGCTCTGTCAGCACGTCCGAGTAGACCCCGTACACGCCCCATTTCTCATAATTAGCCACTTGTTCAGTGTCATTGATGGTATGCACGTATGTGACTGAGCCTGCACTATTCAGCTTGGCCACGAAATTCTGGTTTACTTTATATTCCGGCATAGTCACGGCATCAATATCATTCTTTTGCACAAAATCAACAACCTGAGCTTCTGTATCCTGTGTGGCATATAACGTATAGATAATGGAAGGGAATGCATAGACTTCTTTCACCGTTTCGAGCATCGGTTCGTTATAGATCTGTACAACCACCCGGTCCAGCACGGATGGGTCATGTTCTTTGGCTGCATCCACGAGGGATCTTAACACCTGCTGAATATCCTCATCCTTCTGTTCCTTGGTGTCAGTTACGATATACATATCCGGATACTCGGCCAGTACATCTATAATGCCATCGGCATCCATGGGTTGATACATGCCTAAAATAGGCGTATTCATAAATTCATCATGTGTCAGTGCCCCGGCTTGTTTATCCTCCGGAAGCTCTTCGTCTTGTCCTAGCATTTTGCTCATATTAGCGGTCCATTCATGTCTGGCTACGGCTTTGCGATCCGATGTTAACATAAAGTCGATCTCAAATACACGTGTGCCTTTCTCGTAATTGGCAATCATCGCTTCATAGGCGTTGGTATATGGTTGATCACGAATGCTGCCCATCGCATGGGCGATTAATCTATAAGCGGTAAATCCGTCCCGTTGTTCCTCACTCTCGCTTTCATAGGCGAAAAAGAGTGTGCCCACGGTAACGATCAGTAGTATTAACACGGCGGCAATGCGTTTCATATAGCATTCACATCCTCAGTACCTTTTTGTTAGCTAACTACCCGAATTGATGAGGTGCAAAACAAAATAGCCGCCCGAGGCGGCTGTTAAATGGTGGGTGCAGTTTGGGAATAAAGCAGAGACCCTCCACATGCTCAGTCCTTTTGCTGTACACTCAACTCTTTCAAAAACGCAATCAGTGCCTCACGCCAAGGTCTCAGAGGTTCCAGACCGTTCGTTCGAATCGTCAGATGATCCATCACCGAGTATGCAGGACGAGGGGCTGGACGCGGAAACTGATCGGTTGTGCATGGCGTAAGTTCGGCTGTAGGCTCGAACCCACTCTGCTTATTGGCTTCTTCTTTTATTGCCTCTGCAAACTCGTACCATGTGCAAGTTCCTGAATTGGAGGCATGATAGATACCATATTTTTCACTTATGGAAAGGATATGAATGAATCGGGCAAGATCGACCGTATAGGTTGGCGAACCTTGTTGGTCATGAACAACTTGCAGTTGTGGACGTTTTTCCATAAGTTCCAGCATGGTTTTGACAAAATTACTGCCATACACGCCAAACACCCATGATGTTCGAATGATAAACCATTGCGTACACAAACTTTGAACCAGCCGTTCCCCAGCAAGCTTCGACTTGCCATATACACTCTGCGGATTCGTTACATCGTACTCGCGGTAAGGTGTACTCCCGCTCCCATCAAATACATAATCAGTACTGATATATACCAATTTTGCTTTCACTTTCTCGGCGGCAACCGCGATATTTCTAGTACCTGATGCATTAATTGCGTATGCTGTATCCTCATCTACCTCAGCCTGATCGACCGCCGTGTAAGCAGCGCAGTGAATAATGATGTGAGGCCGGAACGTTGTAATCATATCTGTGCACTGCTGTTGATCGGTAATATCCATCTGGTTTTTGTCACAGGCCAATACCTGATGACCCTCTGCTTGAAAGGTCTTCACCACATCATAACCCAGCTGTCCTGCCGCGCCAGTCACCATAACTCTATAGTTCATTTGGACGAATCACCCATCCGCTTACCGTACTGAAGCTGAACATAGTCCTGATATGTGCCTGATTGAATTCTCGTCCACCAATCTTGATGTTTCAGATACCATTGGATCGTCTCCTTGATCCCTGTCTCAAAATTGTGTGCAGGTTGCCATCCGAGCTCTGTACGTATCTTGGTAGGATCTATACCATAACGTCGGTCATGTCCCAATCGATCCTGTACATATTGAATCAGACTCGCCGGTTTACCCAGTTGTTCCAACACGCTCTCCACAATATATATATTAGTACGTTCATTATTACCACCAATGTTGTATACCTCTCCAGATTGTCCATTATGAATCACCAGATCAATCGCGCTGCAGTGATCCTCAACATAAAGCCAGTCACGAATATTGAGGCCGTCACCATATACTGGAATGGCTTCATCATTTAATGCACGGGATATAATCAGCGGAATCAGTTTCTCAGGGAATTGAAAAGGCCCGTAGTTATTGGAGCAACGTGTAATATTTACAGGCAGTCCAAAGGTTTCATGATAGGCTCTTACGAGCAGATCCCCGCCAGCTTTACTTGCAGAGTAAGGACTGTTTGGCATCAGAGGTGTATCTTCAGTAAATAACCCTGTTGCACCCAATGATCCATATACCTCATCCGTCGATACCTGAACAAATTTGGTGACTTGATACTTCTTTGCCGCATCCAGCAGAACCTGAGTACCCATCACATTGGTACGCACAAAGATATCCGGGGACAAAATACTTCGATCCACATGAGACTCGGCAGCGAAATTCACAACCACATCGATGCCTTGAGAAAAAACAGCTTCCATCTGCTGTACATCTGCAATATCTGCCTTGATGAAGGTATATCGGGGATTGGACTCTACCGTATGCAAGTTCTCCAAGTTCCCTGCATACGTTAATGCATCCACATTGATAATTTCATAACTCGGATGTTCACGAAGCATATATAACACAAAGTTGCTGCCGATAAATCCGGCCCCACCCGTAACCAGTAGTTTCATGCTGTCTCTCTCCCTCTGCCTCCAGATACAGAAGTATCTGAAAAGTCTGATTAATTAGTCGAAATTCAGTTCAGCATCTTTCAGTAAAGGATGCTTCTGATCCTTCTCCGATAATATAGGTTTCGTCACAGGCCAATCAATGGCGAGCGCCGGATCGTTCCACAGAATTCCACGATCATGTTCAGGCGAATAATAGGCATCTACCTTATAAGTTACCCGGCAATTAGGCACCAAGGTACAAAATCCATGAGCAAATCCTTGAGGAACAAGCAGTTGCCGCTGGTTGTACTCACTTAGAATGACACTTTTCCATCGGCCAAAAGTAGGGGATGAGGTGCGGACATCCACAATCACATCATATATAGCCCCAGATATAACCCTAACCAATTTAGTCTGTGCTTTGGGCTGAAGTTGATAATGAAGCCCACGCAGAACACCTGCTTCAGCCGACAAGGATTGATTGTCCTGAATAAAGACGTGCTGTATCCCCTGTTCACGCAGAACCTGCTCATTATAACTCTCCATAAAATATCCACGGTGATCACCATAAACCTTGGGTTCCAATATGGCAGCGCCATCCATAAACAGCGGAAGTACCTTCATGACATCCCTCCGTTTTGCTGTTGACATCATTTCTTCATATTGACTATGTATATGTAAAGTGTCGGGTATGTGTTTGTTCATTGGCCTGTATAACCCTCATATTTACTCTTCCATAAAATAAATTAAAGCCCAGCCGCGATATCATTCTTCGGCTGGACTTCAAGGGCATGCGGAAAACCATTTATTGATCCTTTACGACCTGTTCCAAATACTTTAAGAGATCTTTCCGTAGATCCGGGCGTTGCATTGCGTAGTGAATCGATGTCTCAATAAAGCCCAACTTCTCACCAACATCATGACGCAGTCCGTCAAAATGATATGCGAGAATCTGTCGCTGTTCATTCAATCGGGACAAGGCATCCGTGAGCTGAATTTCTCCCCCTACACCAGCAGATTGTTGACCCAGGATCTCGAAGATATCCGGTGTAAGAATGTATCGTCCCATAATAGCAAGGTTCGAAGGGGAATCTTCAGTCTTTGGTTTCTCAATTAAGCGGCGCGCGCGAAAGACACGATCATCGGTAGGAGTCAGCAATTCTCCGTCTACAATCCCGTAGCGGGATACCTCGCTCCAATCAACAGGCTGTACACCAACAATCGGAGATTGCAGTTCATCGTAGACATCGATCATCTGCTTCAGGCAGGGATGTTCCGCTTCCACAATGTCATCACCTAACAGGACGGCAAAAGGCTCGTTGCCGATAAACTTGCGGGCGCACCAGATGGCGTGACCCAGTCCCTTCGGTTCCTTTTGACGGATATAATGGATATCTGCCATCTCGGAGGGTTTGCGTACTTCGTTAAGCAAGTCCCACTTCTGTTTATCCGCCAGATTCTGCTCCAGCTCAAAAGAATAATCGAAGTGATCTTCAATGGCCCGTTTCCCTTTACCTGTCACAATAATGATATCTTCAATGCCTGAAGCTACGGCTTCTTCAATAATGTACTGGATCGTTGGCTTGTCCACGATGGGTAGCATTTCCTTAGGCATCGCCTTGGTGGCAGGCAGAAACCGGGTACCCAGCCCTGCGGCTGGAATAATCGCTTTGCGAATACGCACACGAACCCACTCCTTTTGCTAGATAAGTTGAACTAAAGATTATTTACACTGACACTACGATGACAGAACAACCTTCCAATCGCTGTTATCCCCAGATTTTTTAATTCACTTTTACAAAGGTGAAATCTGGTGATAGCGTATGCTTCCGATGCAGCTTTCTTTCAGAAAGCTTTTAGGCGAACGCTTCGCTTTTTCAGGTTATTTCTGTCCTCTCCGTTATCATGTAAATGATTAGTCCATCTTGTATAGATTCATATATTTAATGATTCTTATTGCTAGGATGCTTGGACTCCATTATACCATCAACAATTCGCGGATATCCTGTTCGGATAAGGTCGTCGATCCCCCGTCTCCCGGTTCGATTACTTCCGCAATCAAGTCCTTCTTGCGCTGCTGGAGTTCCAAAATCTTCTCTTCAATCGTACCCTCGGTAACCAAGCGGATGACTTGCACCACTTGTTTCTGTCCCATGCGATGGGCACGGCCAATTGCCTGTTCTTCCACGGCAGGATTCCACCACAGATCATATAATATAACGGTATCTGCCCCTGTTAAGTTTAATCCGGTACCTCCAGCTTTCAGGGAGATTAAGAACAGTTCAGCTTCGCCCTCATTAAATCTGTGACACATCTCGACCCGGCTCTGAGCAGGGGTCTGACCATCGAGGTAAAACAGGTTTCTTCCCTGTGCCGCAAGGGTCTGACGAATCAGGTTCAACATGCTCGCAAATTGGGAGAAGATGAGAATTCGTTTGCCTGAAGCCAAACAATCCTCGACCGTTTCAAGCAACTGTTCCATTTTCCCGGAATCGCCTTGATAGCCTTCAACAAAGAGGGCCGGATGACAACACAACTGACGCAAGCGCGTGATGCCAGCCAGAATTTTGATACGATTCTTCTGGAATCCGTTATCCTCCATGTCCTTCGATGCTTCATCCTGAAGCTGGGAAAGGTATGCGGCATACAATTTCTTCTGTTCAACCGTAAGCTCTGACCGCTGTACCGTTTCAATTCGATCAGGCAATTCTTCCAACACATCCTTCTTCAGGCGGCGCAGAATAAACGGACGCACCATCCGCGAGATCCGTTCCGGAGGAAGGTCGCGGAATCTTCTGTAACTTGGAAACAACCCAGGGAATACCGCTTCAAAAATGGACCACAATTCATCCAGTGAGTTCTCTACAGGCGTTCCTGTGAGTGCAAAACGACGCGGGGCTTGAATTTGTTTCACTGCCTGCGCGGTCTGGGAAGAAGCATTTTTGATTGCCTGAGCTTCATCCAAAATGAGCGTATGGAAGGTTCGGCCGAGATAGGTGTCCAAATCCCGTCGCAACAGAGGATACGACGTCACAATTACATCTGCCTCATCCATGCCTGAAAGCATATTGGCTCGCTCTTCTTTCTGACCGGCTGCGATCAGGACTTTCAGATGCGGGGCAAACCGTGCAAACTCATTAGCCCAGTTATAGGTTAGCGAGGCAGGCGCCACGACAAGTACCGGGGGATGAATGACCCTCGTTCGGATCGTCAGTCCATCCTGCTGCATCGTGGACCATAAGCCATCCGCATTGTCTGAACCCATCTTATCCAATGGGAGCCCAGTTTCGGGATCGATGTCGGAAGTCGCCAACGTTTCACCGCCCCATAGCGATCCGCTCTCCCGGTATTTATCAACGCCCGTATTGTCCATATTGTAGTCGGGCTTCTCCTGAAGAACCGCTGTGATATAGGCGATACTTTGCAACGTTTTGCCAAGTCCCATATCATCCGCCAGAATGCCGCCAAAACGATAATAAGCGAGGGTACGCAGCCACTGGTATCCACTGTTCTGATAATCCCGCAGGATGGGGGTCAGTGTCTCTGGCAATGCAAAATCCATCCGTTCGGGATCTCGCAGATCATCAAGGAAACGTTTCAGGGAGCCTCCCCACTTCACATGACCAGAAACTTCATCCCTGCCTGGCAATTGTAACGCCCGAACAGCTGGCAGCCGGATATGGCTACTCTTGATGTCATCTGCTCCCAGCCCAAGTGAATCGGCCATGTGAGCGAAGCTATCTGCACCTTCATTTTCAAGCGAGAGAAAGACACCGCTCTTGAGACGGAAATACGGTTTCTTTTCCACAATGCGACGCATGAGTTCCTGAAGCTCCTGCTCGTCCACACCTTCCATCTCAAATGAAATCTCCAGCCAGTCCAATCCTCTTCCCAAATCTGCCCGTACTTTCGGCGGTGTTGGATAGGATTGCACCATCGCCTTCACGGCGTTTGGCATATAGATATCTACCTGTTTCTCAAGCTCAGGCAACAGATGATACATTACATCATATATTGCATCTTCCCGTTCGCTCGCCCAAACACTACCATCCCTTTCGAGAAAGGATCGATCAAGCCGTTCAATCAGATTCCGCTCTTTGTATCGATCACGCACCAAAATAACCTTTTTCTCTTCTTCATCTATTAAATACTCGGCAAGCGGATTAATAACCATGACCTCATAATCGAATTCCAGACGCGCTGTAATACGTTCACGATAGAAGTCAATGTACAGCTTCGGTGAAAGTTCCGGTTCCGCGATCTGTTCACGCACCTGCGAATCAATGGACAGATGTCCAAGCGTACGCAGTTCTGGCACGACATGCTGTACGAATTCATCCACCTGCTGAGTCGAAATATCGATGCTTTCCTTGATTCCATACGACGTGAGCGCCCCACTCAAGTCCTCCAGACTTCGCATCTGCATCGGCTCCAACATATGCAACTGTCCTTCCACCACAGCGGCATCATAAGCAGGGAGAAGAATCAGCTCACGCAGTCCAGAAATTTCAAGCTGATATCCTTCATTCGCTCCCTGGGCGATCCGGTAAAATAAAGGAAGTACCCCCTCACCCAGTGTGAGTGGTCCATTGGCAAATCCCGTGCCCTCCATCCGGCTGTCAGCCTGTAGCAACAACTCCAGCAATGGCTTCCATACGAGAGGAGCAATCAATATATCCCGTCCGTCCGAAGCTCCCAGATAACCGGAGATGGATTGGCGATAGGCCTCCTCACTCTGTCTCATTCGAATAAGCATCGAGAGAATGGCCTGATCCTGCGGAGTGAAAACATGCATTAATGGATCATAGTGAAACAGCTTGGTAAATGACATGGGCTCGCCCTTCTCGATACAGTTCAGGAATTGCTTCACTTTCTGCACCACATACAGACGTTTGTTACCCACTTTCAATTCAAGAGCAAGTTTCCCACCACCCTTGTGAACCTGTATCAGCTTACATATAAACTGAACCTGCAATTCTTCCCGCAGGGAGGAACGGCTGACAGGGGCAGTGTATTTACGATCATTTCCATGCAGCGGTCTCCGATCCTTGGCAAACATGGACAGAATCTGATCCGCCGTACGGTAAGAAGGTTTATCTGCCGAGCGGCCCCACCCCGAAGCTGAGCTTGGCCGACCTGCTTGGGCAAAGTGAACGGGCGGACGCTCTGGGGCATCATTCAGTTGCTCTCGTTGTGAAGGGGACTGCGGTCGCTCCCACATGCTCTCTTCGACCAACGTCCCAACCCTGGACTTGGAACCTGAACTGGAACTGGTATTGGCTCCTTGGCCTGTAGTAGTTTGAGGAGGCTTCCCAGAGGCAATCGTCGCATTACGCTCCTGCTGCTCACCCCATTCGTGAATAGCCAACAGGACAGCAGCGACATGTTTGCAATAGTCGTAATGCCTGCCGTCACCCGGACAACTGCAGCCTGCCACAATCTCACCTGATCCATCTATATCCACCGTCACCTGATAACGCTCCGATCCACGTACCTGTGCTTCAAAATGAAGCTGATCCTCACTAACCACCAGATTAGTTACCCTGCCAGATTGGTTATAATCTTCTCCGCGCTTGAATGCCGTGACCCCGCACAGCAATTTGATATCCATAATTGTGAATGGCGCCACGCTTCTTCGCCTCCTGTGTCATGATGTAAAAAAACCCCAAGAGCTCCGTAAAGCAGAGATTGGGGTTGCTTCATGCTTGATTGTAAATGTTGATGTAAAATACAATCTGTTTATTTCACCAATTGACCACGTGTAACGCCCAGTTGGTTCGTTGCTTTGAGTGTTTTCCAAACTTGTGTACCACTGATCTCGCCGCGCAGTGCACGGTTGTACAGATCAATTACTTCGCGTACCTGCTCCGGTGTCTCTTCCAGGAATTCCACACGGTAGCGGGATACACCCAGATCCATAAAGTTAGTCAGATACTCGGCACCCGACTGCTCCACTGCGTTGTATACCGTATTACGGCAGCCTTCATCCACACGTACCGGGTGGGACATGCCGATCCGGTCTTGCAGTGATGCACGCTGTTCCTCACAAGGACGGCCACAGTTCGTGAAGTCCGTTCCTTCGCTCATGAACGTACAATATACACAGTGCTCGGTGTGGAACATCGGCAGATGCTGATGGATGACCACTTCGGTCTGACTTGTACGGGAGTGGCCCAGCAAATCAACCATTTGTTGAATGTTCAGGTCATAGGATGGGGTAATCCAATCACATCCGGCTTCCAGGAACAACTCTACTGCTTTGTGATTGGCGATGTTCAATGAGAAGTCGCCGATCAGTTCCGGGTGCTTCGCATCCGGGTTTTCCATCCGGTGGCGCAGGTAGAAGTACAGTGCGCCTGTATTACGAACCAATACCGCATCCGGCTTCAGACGCAGGATGTTATTATGATATCCGTTCTCCCCAGGCATATGAATACGCGGTGTTGCCAGCGCGATCTTGCGACCAGCGGCATGCACAGCTTCCACGGCTGCCGGGAACTGTTTGATAAACTCGAAGTCGGCATAGATCATACCGATTCCTGCTTCAATCGCTGCCTCCACTTGTGGCAGGCTACGGCAGAGTGCGGTCAGTTCTGCTTGACCGCGAGCGACTGGTGATGCCGGTTTAACCGAATCGCCGTACACATCTACCGCGCGTTTCACGTAGACGGGCGGTTTAGGACGCTCGCCCGCGAGTTGTTCTACCGCCTGACGACGAATGTTATTCAACTCGCGCATTGGGATGATGACGTCACCGTGCAGGTTGACGTCCATTCCTTCCAACTGGAACACGGTGCCTCCCAGACGTCCGAACTGCTCTTCGAGCAATTCATGTGTCATTGGACGTTTCTGCGCGATGTCCAGTTCCATCTCGGAATCAATCCGGACGGTCGTGCCTTTCTGTACGTCTGTCCACCATGTGCTAAGCGGCTGCCCCGGGCTGCCGATGACCTTCACCTTCACCGGGAATACACGGTACGGCTTCTCGGTCTCGAAGCTTTGACGCAGACGTTTATCCAGCGCCGGGTCATTTGTTTTCCACACTTTGTCGCCAACTTTCACGCGGCGCAGATCTACGTCACTGCGGCCTGGCACAACGTCAACGATCCAGCCCTCTTCGGCTTCGCCTTCGAGTTTTACGCCTTTGCGACGTACATCGTATACACGTCCGCCCTCTTCCTTCTGAGTAGGGTCTCCGGCGTCAAATACAATTCCGTCTCCACGTTTCACGGGTGCATCCAGCTTCAGGACCACACCATCGCGCAACACTTGATCCACACGACCGAGGTAGACACCACGGCTTTTCGGGAACGTTCCATCCACCAGTTCTTTGTTGTTTGTACCACTGAGGAAACCATGCGTGAAGCCACGGGAGAAGCTTTGCTGCAATTCGCGAACTTCTTCCTTGCTTGGCGGTGTGTTATCTCCATCAAAATAACGGTCAATCGCTTTACGATATTTGCTTACTACGTTTGCTACGTATTCCGGCGTTTTGAGACGTCCTTCAATTTTGAAAGAAGTTACTCCTGCTTCGATCAGTTCCGGCATCAGATCAATCGCTGCCAGATCCTTCGGAGACAACAGATAGGCTACATCACCCATCGGTTTGTGCACCCCATCCACCATCAGATCGTATGGAAGACGACAAGCTTGTGCGCACTCTCCGCGGTTCGCCGAACGTCCTCCCCACATTTCGGAAGTCAGACACTGCCCCGAGTAGGATACACACAGCGCACCATGCACAAATACTTCCATTGGAAGTTTTGCTTGCTCACCGATCTTCTGGATCTGCTTCAGGTTATTCTCCCGTCCCAGAACGACACGTTCCATATCAAACGGCTTCGTAAACTCGACCGCTTCCGGTGACGTAATCGTCATCTGTGTTGAACCGTGAATCGGGAAATCCGGTGAGATCTCGCGGATCATCTTCACCAAACCCAAATCCTGAACAATTACAGCGTCCACACCTGCATCCACACAAGCGTCAATCAGTTCTTTGGCATCCGTCAATTCATTTTCAAAAATCAATATATTAAAGGTCAAAAAACCTTTTACGCCATAACTGTGCAAAAACGCCATTATCTCCGGCAGCTCGTCCATACGGAAATTGTTCGCCCGTGCCCGTGCATTAAACTTTTCGACTCCGAAGAAAATTGCATCTGCGCCATTAGCTACCGCCGAACGCATACAATCCCAGTCACCAGCGGGTGCCAGAAGTTCAACGTCTTCTCTTCGTATTGTTGCTGTTTTCATGTAGATCCTCCCCATAACCGGCTATCCGCCGGATTTCATCCCTATATCCTTAAACGCCTGAACATACTAAGCCTAAGACTGCACCTTATCAGGTACACCTGCATTGTCACGGTATTACAATATCTATCTATTATGTCTGTATTGCCTGAACTCCAAGCTTACAGTCATTCCTATTCATCAGATCAGCAGTCATAACTCCTGAACTAGTATAGTGTACCACTTCTGCACCGACTCTTCTACGTTTTCCTGAAAAAACCGTTTACCATTTTCATTTCCATTAAGATTTACACTAGACACTTCGATTGCAGTACCATCTTCCGATCGCTGTTACCCCCAGATTTTTTTTATTTCCTTTTCTAAAGGGGAAAAATCTGGTGATAAACGCGCACGCTTCGCTTCTTCAGATCGGTTCTGCACTCTTCGTCCCAGTGTAAATATTTAATTTATCTTATACAGAAAACAAATAAGCCGAAAGGTCTTTTGACCCTCCGGCTCCACTACATTATTTAATAAAAGTAAATGAGTTCACTGCTTTTTCCAAGGCGGCCGCCTGAACTTCTGTCTTGTTGGCATCATTCAGCCCACTTGTGATCGTATAGGTTGTTCCGTCCTTTTCAAACACGATCTGACGACCCGCATATGGCACGCCTTTGTCCAGCTCATGATACGTAAAGGAAAATGCAGGCACACCCGCAAACGTCAGCTCTTCACTGCCAAGAAACTTGAAGTTCTTACGGGTTTTGGTGGCTTCGGCATAGGCTTCTCTCAATTGGCTGACCGTCATCTCGATCGACTTGTCTTCGCTCGCCGCAATGGAGAATTCTCCGCCAGTAAAGGTGTACACCACAGGTGAGTATTCGAATCGATCACTATACGGCGTCCAGTAACGCGGAATATCTACACTGTATTTATAACGTTTGGACGTACGTGTAAGTGTCTTCGTTTTGTCTGTCAAATACGGATCTTCATCCAGCTGACCGAAATTATCGGCAACCGTATCAAAATCAATCTCCACACTCTTCATAATCCGTTCAAACCATGCCCGATCTGCACTTTGCTCCTCAGGGAACGTATACTCTGCATAATATCGATACCCATTTTTCTGCAAAAGAACATCAAACTCGGTCTGCCAGCCCCCACCAAAGTTATAACGGAATTCATTCACCTCGGCAGTTTCTCCTGAGATATCCATCGTATATGAACCAATTGGCTCGTAACTCTCTGGTGTAAATGTCTCGCGCATCCACTTATCCAGTTGGCCGCTCCAGTCTTTTACCGTTGTACCTGCTTTCGCCGAAGTGACACGCCATTGCAGATACGCACCATCCTTGGCTTCATAGATCATCTGATTGTTATCCATCGACCAGCCGGCTGGAATCTTCAATTCAATACCATAGTCATCGTTCCACGCGGAGCGCATGCCATTATCTACGGTGGATAGATCCTTAATCGTTCGATCCGACTCTGCATAGGTTGGCTGGAATGAATTGAGTAGCGCTGCACGTTTGCCCAGATCTTTATAATTCAGGGCTTCGTAATCCGCGAGGTACACATCATATTGACGACCTTCACTCAGATACTGACGCATCTCCCATAACATGCCGTCTACATCTTTCACGATAATCCGTGCATAAGGTGTTTTGCCTTTCGACACCGCTTCACGATCCAGCACCGTATCTCCCGATTGTTTGGCCTCCTGGACAAGTTGCTGCAACAAATCATCCGCATCCAGAGCCACATCCTGATCGCTAACATACACTTCAAGATAATAACTGTTGTCCGCAGCGCCGAATGTCATCATGCGCTCCTGCTCACCGGTCTGGAAAACTATAAGGTCTGCCGGGTAGTTAATGGACCAACCGTAAAAACTGTTGCCAATTCTGGTTTTGCCTTCATCCGGATGAATGCCATCCTCGTCATCCACCGAATCATCGGTTTGCAACAGACGAATGACCATTTCTCCGGAGCTAGTTGGAGCTAGCGTCGCCCCGATACCGGCAGCAACCGGACGAAGTGGAACCATAAGTACACCATTCACCATCTTGGGAGCGGCACCCATCTCATGTTTTACACCATCCACCCAGGCAATTGAACTGCCAATCGTTAGGGTAACCGTGTGTGGACCTTCCTTGATTTTGACAACATCATTTTTCTCCAACCGGATTTCACTGCCAAATGCTTTCTTGAACACTCCCACAGGCACCATCGTAACACCCTTGAACTTGTAAGGTTTGGCTATGGCCTGCTTATCGCCGTTGATATAGGCGCTCGTGCTCCCCGCTTTCACCCGTAGTTCACTTGTCGTCAGATCAGATGCCCATACAGGCAATGCCGCGCCAATGGTCAGCATCCCGGTTAATACACCTGTGCTTAGCACACGTATCCATGACTTTTTCATTCCGTTCTTTCGTCCTCTCT
This sequence comes from Paenibacillus sp. FSL H7-0940, assembly GCF_037979415.1. Taxonomy (NCBI): domain Bacteria; kingdom Bacillati; phylum Bacillota; class Bacilli; order Caryophanales; family Paenibacillaceae; genus Paenibacillus; species Paenibacillus sp. FSL H7-0940. The sequence continues at coordinate 6,474,217 of NZ_CP150280.1, read as the reverse complement.
CCATCCGGGCTGATCGCCGGGCTTTATTGTTCTTCATCTGCAAGGAACGCTTCATCTTCCTCGTCTACGATGTCTGCGCGATCAGCAAGCACCAACGTGCGGGTGACGATATCGCCATCCGATTGCATCAACAGCTTAACCTTTTGCCCAGGCAGATACTTTTTGAGCAACTCATTGATATCCACTACTGAAGAGACACGTGTGCCCGCAACACTGTAAAGGACATCGCCCTCTTTGATTTTGGCTTTCTTGGCTTCTGGAGACAGTACGCCCGTAATCGTTAAGGGATCATCTGTAGGCAGGCCCACAATTGCAGACCAACTTTCCTCCAGCTGTAGCCCCAGACTTGCACGTTTTATTTTGCCATATTTAAAAAACTGATCGATGATATATTGAACGGTATCCACCGGAATCGAAAATCCCAAACTCTCTACGCCGACCGCAGAAAATTTCATGGAATTGATACCAACCACTTCACCCTTCAGGTTGACCAGTGGTCCTCCGCTATTTCCTGGGTTAATGGCCGTGTCGGTCTGAATCAACCGGTAGGTCGCCTCAACACCACGATTCAAGCCGCTAATTACCCCTACCGTTGCCGAGTTGCGCAAAGAAAAGGAAATCGGCGTACCCAAGGCAATCACCGTTTCTCCAACAGTGGTTTGTGAAGCTTTGGCAAAGCTCGCCGGTTTGAGTGATTTGGCATTGATTTTGATTAGAGCCAGATCACTTAGTGCATCACTGTATGTTTTCGTAATTTTGTATGTATTGCCATCCGTCGTTACGACCACGGGGTTCGTTAATCCGTCGACCACGTGAGCATTCGTTACAATCCATCCGTTCGACCGGATAATGACACCTGTACCATGTGCAAGATTATAACGGTCGTCTGATGTTGCACCGTCCTGCGCTTCGGTAGATTTCCCAATAATTCCTACGACAGAAGGAGATACCTTTTCGATCACTTTGGGAATGGCTTCACTTCCCTTGTACGTGTACGTTCCGGATTTGGCATCATATTGTCCACTTCCACCAACTGCCTTGAGCAGATCCTTGGTGTTCACATAGACTTGACCGTCTACCACTTTCGCTTGCATCGCCGCTTTGGATTCAGCTGCACCGGCCGTTGCCGCTACACTAATCGAGAGTACAGCAGCCATCAGAATGGCTATCCCCTTTTTACCCAACACGCTCATATTCTCACCTGACCCTCTCTATACATCCTTCTTGCGCGACTCGACATCGGATTCATCGCTGAATCTATTCTCTCTTTCTCTCATCTGCAATTCCGGTATCCCTCAATGTATCATACAGAATCTGGATATACAATTGTTTTAAGTCCTATTTTAGTAGAGAAGATAGAATCCTGTTCAATCGTTTCAGTATAAATGAAAAAAACACCCTCCATGTCTCTCTGGAAAGTGTTCGTCTGTACCTCTTTTAGAGGTTGTTCAAAAAGTCCGCTTTTGATTACCAAGGATGCCTAGTGGCATCATCAGCATCGAATATGGAATTCAGCCGAAATGTCCGTTGCTCACGTAGTTCTCCCTACGCTCCGCTACTCCATTTCTAGCTTCATCCCATCTTCTCGGTACTGAAAACCGATCTTTTTGAACATGCACTATTGGCTTAAATTCCATTCACTTCAGTGGCATTCCTACTGAGCAAACCAACCGGTTATCATCGCATAGTCTGTCATCAGAAATACCAGTAGGCTGACTACTGCAAATCCGATCGCAAACAGATTTTTCTTCGGTGCCCGAAGAAGCCGAACAACTCCGATGAAAATCAGGATCGTAAATAAGATGACAAAAATATCAAATGCATTAAAATTCGATGTACTCGCCGTGGCAGCTTCTGCAAACAGCATGGATAGACAGACCTCCTTACCATAGTTGAACAGCTAACGCATACCCTAATATCTTCCTCTATGTTATCTGTACCCTGCTTGTAATGCAAGCCCTATCATCCATAAAAATGAAAAAAAGACAATTCGGCCGAATATTCCTGTAACGTTCGTCGCAATGCATATGTAAACACTTTCACCAAATAACCTTAGTCCGAAGGAAACACCGTGCATAACTCAAAATGAAAAACCCTTCTTCTCGGAAGTAGAGCACATCAGATCGTAATCCAACGTCTTTACCTTTTCGAAAAGAAGGGCCAATACTGCCACTTCATATTGATATAACTACTGGTTAGAGGACCTTAGTCCACCAACTGCAGTGCCTTGCTCCGCTCGGTATCCCTCTCCAGAACCGGCTTCAAGTACTTGCCGGTATAAGAAGCTTCCACTTTAACGATATCCTCAGGTGTTCCGGTTGCAACAATGGTACCTCCACCGCTACCGCCTTCTGGACCCAGATCAACAACATAGTCTGCCGTTTTGATCACATCCAGGTTATGCTCGATCACTAACACCGATTCCCCGGAATCAACCAGACGGTGCAACACGTTCAGCAAACGGTCGATATCATCGACATGCAAACCGGTAGTCGGCTCATCGAGGATGTAGATGGTTTTCCCTGTACTGCGGCGATACAGCTCGGAAGCGAGCTTCACACGCTGGGCTTCACCACCAGACAATGTGGTTGCAGGTTGTCCCAGGTTGATATAACCCAATCCCACATCCATCAGCGTCTGCATTTTGCGATGGATCTTCGGAATGTTCTCGAAGAATTGGGTTGCATCTTCAACCGTCATTTCCAGCACATCGGAAATATTTCTGTTTTTATATTTCACTTCAAGTGTTTCCCGGTTGTATCGTTTGCCTTTGCAGACTTCACAAGGAACATAGACATCCGGCAAGAAGTGCATCTCGATTTTGATAATACCGTCTCCACGGCAGGCTTCACAACGTCCACCTTTGATATTAAAACTGAACCGGCCTTTCTTGTATCCACGTACCTTGGCTTCGTTCGTCTGAGCAAACAGATCCCGGATATCATCAAAGACACCTGTATACGTAGCCGGGTTGGAACGTGGTGTCCGCCCGATTGGCGACTGGTCAATATCGATAACTTTATCGATATGCTCCAGACCACGAATCTCTTTATGTTGACCCGGACGTACCCGAGCACGGTTCAGATCACGTGCCAGCGTTTTGTAGAGGATCTCATTGATCAATGTGGATTTACCTGAGCCAGACACACCCGTTACCGCAGTAAATACACCTACAGGAATCTTCACATTCAGATTCTTCAGGTTATTTTCTTTGGCTCCACGTACTTCCAACCAACGGTCTCCTACACTTCTACGTTCTGTACGAATCGGAATGAATTTGCGTCCACTCAGATATTGACCGGTTAAGGAGTTCTCATCGTTCATGATCTCTTGCGGTGTACCCTGTGACATAATGGTACCTCCGTGTATACCTGCACCCGGGCCAATATCAATAATATAGTCGGCAGCCATCATCGTGTCCTCATCATGTTCAACCACGATCAATGTGTTACCAATATCCCGCATATGCGCAAGGGTTGAAATCAGGCGGTCATTATCCCGTTGATGCAGACCGATACTTGGCTCATCCAGAATATACAGCACACCCATCAGGCTGGAACCAATCTGTGTAGCCAGTCTGATCCGCTGGGCTTCCCCACCGGACAATGTTCCGGCAGCACGACTCAGTGTAAGGTAATCCAGACCGACATTCACGAGGAAGCCTAGACGGCTGTTGATTTCTTTCAGAATAAGTTTGGCAATCGTCTGCTCTTTCTCACTCAATTCCAATGAATCGAAGAATCGGCCAGCTTCACCAATGGACAAACTAGTCACATACGCCATGTTGTGATCATTAATCGTAACTGCGAGACTTTCCCGTTTCAGACGCTGACCTTTACATGTACCACAAGGCTTCGCACTCATGTAACCTTCGATGAATTCACGAATACCTTCAGAAGCTGTATCACGGTAACGACGCTCCAGGTTATTCACGATACCTTCAAAGGTAACCAGCGCTTCCTTCCGTTGTCCAAAATCATTCTCATAGCGGAAACGGATTTTCTCCGTACCTGTACCCTGCAACAACTTGTTCATCTGCTCAGTTGGCAGATCTTCGACAGGTACATTTTGCGGAATGTTGAAGTGCTCACATACTGACTTCAGGAACTGCGGATAATAGGTGGATGTACCACCTGTCCAAGCATCAAAAGCTCCATCTTCGATGGTCTTAGTCCGATCCGGGACGAGCAGATCAGGGTCAACGATCATTTTGACACCCAAACCATCACAATCCGGGCAAGCTCCGAAGGGACTGTTAAATGAGAACATCCGCGGTGCAAGTTCTTCAATACTGAATCCACACACCGGGCAGGCAAAGTTGGAACTAAAGCGCAGCTCTTCTTCGCCCATAATGTCCACTAGTAGTTGTCCACCGGACAAATTAAGTGCTGTTTCAATAGAGTCGGCCAGACGCGCCTGTACATCATCTTTAACGACGATCCGGTCAACAACGACTTCAATGGTATGCTTTTTATTTTTCTCCAATTGAATATCTTCTGACAGGTCACGCAATTCCCCGTTCACTCGTACACGAACAAAGCCCTGTTTGGACACATCGGCAAATACACTTTTGTGCTCACCCTTACGGCCCGAGATAATGGGTGCCAAAATCTGCAACCGGGTACGCTCTGGATATTGCATAATGCGGTCAACCATTTGTTCTACGGTCTGGGAACTGATCTCCACGCCATGGTCCGGACAATGTGGATGGCCCACACGTGCAAATAACAGGCGCAGGTAATCATAAATTTCGGTCACGGTTCCTACTGTGGAACGTGGGTTACGGCTTGTTGTTTTCTGATCTATTGAAATGGCAGGAGATAATCCTTCGATGGAATCCACATCCGGTTTCTCCATCTGTCCCAAAAACTGCCGTGCGTAAGCTGACAATGATTCTACATAACGCCGCTGTCCTTCGGCATAGATCGTGTCAAAAGCCAGCGAGGACTTGCCTGAGCCACTCAGGCCGGTCAATACAACAAAGCGGTCACGTGGGATGGTAATGTCGATATTTTTCAGGTTATGCGCTCGTGCGCCTTTAATGACAATGTTATCGCTCGCCAATAGTATTCATCCTCTCAGTGTGTTAATCCAAACCTTTATAAAGGCTTTTCGATCCCTCCCAAACCCTCCCTTCCAAGGGAGGGCCCCAGAGGGCGCAGCCCTCTGGACACCCGAAACAAGCGGTGCAACGGTGAGGGGTCGGGTCTTGCTATGTGAAGGGTTGTCGTGTGCCCGCGGCTCCACATAAGGTTCCGGCTCATTGCCGGAACCTTATGTGGCCGCTCTACTGGGAGGTGACGCTCTCGGCTTCGCCACGTTCGCGACAGGGTCGCCATTGCCTTCGGCTCGGCTCCAAGGTCAAGAGCGGGACGCTCTCGGCTTCGCCTTGGTCGCGACAAGTCGCCATTGCCTTCGGCTCGGCTCCAAGGTCAAGAGCGGGACGCTCTCGGCTTCGCCTTGGTCGCGACAGGGTCGCCATTGCCTTTGGCTCGGCTCCAAGGTCAAGAGCGGACGCTCTCGGCTTCGCCCTGGTCGCGTCAGGTCGCCATTGCCTTCGGCTCGGCTCCAAAGGTCAACACTGGGGCACTCTCGACTCCCAATTGCTTTCCTATAAACCTTTTAACCAATTTCAACATTTCTATCAGTATAGACTTGATTTCAAGATTTCAACATCTCTTATTATCGGTAGATATCAACGATTTCCTTACTCAACAAGAGAACGGCCAATTGGCCGTTCTCTTGTTACAGATCCATCTTTACCGGAGCATATGAATGAGCTGTATCTTATTCAGCGCGAAGTTCCAGCAACGCATCGCGAAGCTCGGCAGCACGCTCAAACTGCAGGTTTTTGGCTGCATCTTTCATCTCTACCTCTAGGCGCTGAATAAGCGCCTGGCGATCCTTCTTCGACATCTTCTCGGCTGCGCCTGTGAGATAGTCTTTCTTGGATTCGGCAACTTTGGTTGCCTCAATCACGTCACGCACTTTTTTGCGAATCGTCTGCGGTGTAATGCCATGTTTCTCGTTGTACGCGATCTGAATTTCACGACGGCGTTCGGTTTCCTTTATCGCCTTATCCATCGAATCGGTCACTTTGTCACCGTATAGAATAACGCGACCCTCGCTGTTCCGCGCGGCACGACCAATCGTTTGGATTAATGAGCGTTCGGAACGCAGGAATCCTTCCTTATCGGCATCCAAAATGGCTACCAAGGATACTTCAGGCAGATCGAGACCTTCCCGGAGCAAGTTGATTCCGATTAGGACATGGAAAACGCCCAATCTTAAATCACGTAAAATCGCCATCCGTTCCAACGTCTTGATCTCGGAGTGCAGATAACGAACTTTGATTCCAACTTCCTTCAGATAATCCGTCAGGTCCTCGGACATCTTCTTCGTTAATGTTGTAATCAACACACGCTCGTCTTTGGTAATCCGGTCGTTAATCTCACCAATCAAGTCATCGATCTGCCCCTTTGTTGGACGCAGTTCAATGATTGGATCAAGCAGTCCGGTTGGACGGATAATCTGTTGCACCATCGTATCGGTATGCTCTATCTCATACGGGCCTGGTGTGGCCGATACATAGATGATCTGATCCATCTTGCCTTCGAACTCATCGAATTTGAGTGGACGATTATCCAGCGCTGACGGCAGACGGAAACCATGCTCAACCAATACCGTCTTCCGCGCCTGGTCACCATTGTACATCGCACGGATCTGTGGCAGAGTCACGTGAGACTCATCGACCACGATCAACATATCATCCGGGAAGTAATCCATCAGTGTGTATGGGGTATCGCCGCGTTCGCGGAAAGTCAGCGGACCGGAATAGTTCTCAATCCCCGAACAGAATCCAACTTCCTTCATCATCTCGATATCATACCGTGTGCGCTGCTCCAGTCGCTGAGCCTCCAGCAATTTCCCCTGTTCACGCAACACTTCAAGACGCTCCTCCAGTTCACGCTCAATGTTCACCAGCGCAACCTTCATTGTCTCTTCTTGCGTTACGAAGTGAGACGCCGGGAAGATGGCAATATGTTCACGTTCACCAATCAGTTCTCCGGTTAACACATCAATCTCCGTAATTTTCTCGATCTCATCACCAAACAATTCAACCCGAATTGCATGTTCACCCTTGGAGGCAGGGAAAATCTCAACAACATCCCCACGAACACGGAACGTACCCCGCACAAAGTTAATATCGTTCCGCTGATACTGGATCTCTACCAGACGAGACAAAATCTGATTGCGCGGTTTCTCCATGCCTACCCGGAGTGACAGCAACATGCTTGAATACGAGTGCGGTGAACCCAAACCATAAATACAGGATACACTCGCTACAATGATGACGTCCCTGCGCTCAAACAACGAACTTGTCGCTGCGTGCCGCAGTTTGTCTATCTCTTCATTAATACTTGAATCCTTCTCGATATAAGTATCGGAGGACGGGATATATGCTTCTGGCTGAAAATAATCGTAATAACTGACGAAATACTCAACCATGTTGTTAGGAAAAAAATCTTTGAACTCACTTGCAAGCTGCGCTGCTAACGTTTTGTTGTGTGCAATAATCAGCGTCGGACGTTGCAGTTGGGCTATCGTCTGGGCTATCGTAAACGTCTTACCCGTACCCGTTGCACCCAGTAGTGTCTGGTATCTCTTCCCCTCCTGAACACCCTTCACCAATTCTATAATGGCTGCAGGCTGATCACCTTGGGGAGAAAACTCTGACTCGATTTCGAACGTTTTGTCGCTCATTATAATATCGCTCATTGCCGTATCTCACCCTATCGTCTAAAATAATAGTCACTATATATTGTCGAAGTTCCCCGAATTTTCATATGGGAAAACTTATAGTAATAGGAATATTTGTTCCCGTTTAATTATACCTCGTTCGTTTTAGTGATGCAAACGTGAAATGAAGATAGGAGTGGGTTAATTTATGGATATTGCGACACTTATCGGTATTATTGCCGGAATTGCCGCAGTCATTAGCGGTTTTTTGTGGGAAGGCGGCCAATTGTCTGGTCTCCTGCAAAAAACGGCTGCTTTAATTGTATTCGGTGGAACGATTGCTGCTGTGGTTGCCAGTTTCCCGGCGCATCGCCTTCGTACGATTCCAGCTGCCCTGCGTATGGCTTTTGGACGTAACAATAATGAGTCAGGCTTGTGGGTTGAAGAACTGGTGGAGATGTCTTCAATCGCACGCCGCTCAGGTGTACTTGCATTGGAACGCAAGGTTATGGATCATCCGCATCCATTTTTGCAAGACGGTATTCAGATGGTTGTTGATGGTACCGATCAGGATGTAGTTCGCCAGATCCTGGAGATGGAGATCGATTCTATTGAACAAAAACATGAGGGTTACGCCAAAATATTCGAATCCGCTGGTGGGTACGCTCCAACCATGGGGATCATCGGAACCGTGATGGGACTTATTCAGGTACTTGGCAGTTTGACCGATCCAACCGGACTCGGACCTGCCATTGCTGTTGCCTTTACCGCAACCCTGTATGGGGTCGCCAGTGCCAATCTTATCTTTTTGCCCATTGCCTCTAAGATCAAATCCAGAGGTGCCGATGAAGTACAGACCATGGAAATGCTTCTCGAAGGTGTACTTGCCATTCAGAACGGTGAGAATCCCCAGCTTGTACGCAAAAGACTGGAGTCCTTCACCCTTACGCATCGTCAGCATATACGCCCCCTAGCAAAGGAGGGATTGGATGAGTCGGCGCAGTAAACGGCGCGGAAAACGTGAAACTATCGATCATCGGGATCGCTGGATGATTACTTATGCCGATCTCATAACTCTGCTTTTGATCTTTTTTGTCATCATGTATGCCATGAGCAATCTGGATTCCGGTAAATATGACGTCGTTACTCAATCGTTACAAAATACATTTAATGCGTCCGACTCAATCCTTGAGCTTGGTGAGGGACTCGGTGAGAAACCCGGTCAAACGATTACAGAGACTCCACCATCCGAGGTGCAGGGTGAAGATCCTTCAGATGGTGAAGGAAACCCTTCCGATTCCGGGACTGCAACACCAGATAATGACAACAAGCCCCTCACAGAACGGGAAGAACAGTTCAGATCACAGGAGCAGGAATTGCAAAATCTGTTCAATGTGATTACCCAATATATCGAGGATAATAAACTGGAAAATCAGATTTTTGTTGCGGACAAGCCACAGGGCCTATCCATTACACTTAGTGACCGCTTCCTGTTTGATCAGGGACAGGCCGCTCTAAAGGACGGTGCAGCACCAACGCTAAGTAAACTTGCCAGCCTGTTCCGTGATCTGAACACCGTTGTCAGCATTGAGGGTCACACCGATAATGTTCCTGTGGGAGCAAACTCCGCCTATACCGATAACTGGCAGCTTTCCGGGGAACGTGCACTGTCTGTATTACGATTTTTTCTGGATACAGAGAAACTTAACCCGGACGGATTCCAGTATGCCGGATATGCGGATACTCGCCCAACGGGTGACAACATCACAGCCGCCGGAAGACAAAAGAACCGTCGGGTTGAAATAACGGTCCTGCGTCAACTCCAACCTTAATCATCAATATCTCACATAATGCATCATTCCTTATGCAAAGAAAGCACGCTCTAACTGAATTCAATTCAGCAGAGTGTGCTTTCTTTTATGTCGTATTACCTTATGCCTCTACTCCTGGCTGGCTAGGGCGTAGAATCGCAGAGCCAACAGTCAGTAAAATGGCAGCCATGCCAAACAAAATCAATAGTGGCAATGTGATATCCGACAATGTACCGCCAGCAGAGATCGTCTCCACCGCCTGAATCGCCCATTTCTGTGGAACAAAGTTGGCGAGCTTTTGCATATAATCCGGCATCAACGAGATCGGCCAGAAACAACCACCTATCATACAGGTTGGCATAATGACAAGTGAATTCAGCATATTGGCATTTTTGGGATTACGGATTAATCCTGCCACGGTACTTGCGATCCCCATGGAGACCAGCATGAATGCAGCCAAGATGATGAAATGAATGCCAAAAGGAATACCGGCATCATAATGCAGCAGCCACCTGCTGACTCCCAAAACCATAACAATCTGTATCATGCCAATGACAAAGCTGCCGAGGAAATTACCAAGCGCAATCTCATATGCACGGACGGGTGCCGTATATACTCTGGCCATCGTACGTTTCCTGCGATCTTCCATTATCACAGCCACTGCACTGGTCAACAGCCCCATCATAAACATGATTGTAAATCCAGTCACATTGTTCAGGCCTGGCTTGGGATAGATCTGCAGATCGGTGACTTCACCAGCAACCTGATGTTTTCCTATCTCCTGTAAAAGCTGTTCAAATGGCTTCTGTATACTCGATAGTATATCAGTCTCACTTGAGACAGGACCTGCCGCCACCTTAACAGCTGAAGCAGATTGTAACAATCCGCTCGTCAAACCTTCAACTGCTGCTCGTAGGGTATAGGAACTTTCACTTATACGCAGTTCCACCAATTGAATTTCGGTTGGCTTTCCTTGTAACAGATCCTCCGTATAATGTGCCGGAATGATGATGCCAGAACTTCCTTTTTGCTGAGCGATGGCTTCCTTCACTTCTGCTTCGTTTGTCATCGGTTTGAGCAAGTACTCCTCCTTGTCAGCAAGTTCATGAATCATCCATGGCCCTGCCACCCCTCCATCCTCATTCACATAGGGAATAACAGTACGTGTAATCTGCTCGCTTCCAAAAAGAGCAACCGCTCCTGTAACCACCAGGCAAGGCAGAAGCAGAAACGTAATGAAGCCCATTTTACGGCCAAGTGTACGTCTAATCATCAACCAGGCGATGTGTAGACTATTCATATCGGTATCCTGCCTTTCTATAGATCAATCCTGAGATGAGCAGTAATACAGCGCATACTACGCCTAACATTAGAATGTTATACAGGATCTCAGCTACAGGTGCATCCAGCATCATTCTCAGAAAACTTTGGAGCGCCCAGTGGTTAACCGTAAATTGGCTAAGCCGTTGTACAAAATCAATCGGAATGGGCATGAACCCACCGCTGATGAATGTCATGGCAACGATGATACCTTGTAAGGTTGCACTGGCCGATGCTGTGCTTTTGCATACCAGTGCGACGATCACGCCAAGAGTCATGGAGGCCAATGTTATACATACACAAGTCAGCACAATATACCAAGGATGGGTTCCCCAATCCACACCGTAGAGCCAGTATGTCATAAGTATGATCGTTGTTGCTTGTAAGAAAGCGAGTAGACTATTACCTGCAATTTTGCCAGCGAAAATAACTCCATTACCTATCGGCGCAGCCTGAAGGCGAATTAACGTTTTGTTATCACGCTCTCCAAAAAGGCTGGTACTGGTAGTCATGCCTGAGTACAACATGAACATTGCCAGCATGGAAGCTGCATAGTATTGGGAGGCACTATACGCCGTACCTGTCTTACCAGGATTAGTGACAGCAATGGAGGTGGAATTCGCCGCACCAGACTCCGAAGCAGAGGCCATCGCAGCAATTACTTCCGGACCGAGCACTTTGGTAATCGCCATCTGTCGGTTCCATTCATCCGTAAAACGTGTGAATAAAGTTTCACCCAAGGTATTAAGTGTGTTGTCCTTTCCTCGTATCCACTGTAACCTGGCCTCTTTCCCCATCACCACGTTTTGCTCAAAATCCGAAGGAATCATTACAGCAAAGTCCAGCTTGTCGGTACGCAACGAATGAACAGCCTCTTCTTCAGTCGTAAAGTTCTGCACCTTGACCATCTCAGCCACTTCCGGGGATTTAACGAATGTATCCAGCGCTTGATTAACCGTACTTGATCCTCCACCAGATTCAGTACTCAAATGAATGATTCCCACACGTACAGTATCCGGAATAACATCATCCGCCGTACCCATCGTACTGGAAAGTGCCGTGCCCAATATAAAAATCAGTAACAACGGCAAAATAAACAGGTTTAACACCACAGATCGAATCTTAAGAATACGCCTTAATTCAAAGATGCAAATATGCCATATATTCATCTCTTGCTCCCCCTAGTCCCGAAGCGTACGCCCGGTCAGATTGAGGAACAACGTTTCCAGATCCGGCTCTTCGACCTTGAGCGACTGAATGGATACTTCATGTTTGCTGCAAATGAAGAGCAGATCCTGGAGATCCTGCTGTGCCGAAGGCAGCGTAATGGTCAGTGTATTCTCTGAAACGTCTACCATCCGCACACGGGGGTGAAGTTTCAGTTCTTCCACGACGTCGGGACCGATACCGGAAGTGGAGAGCACTACTTTTTCCTCCGATGCTACCCGTTCTCTCAGCTCTGCTTCAGTCCCACAGGCAATAATTCGCCCCTGATCCATAATCGCAACCCGGTGACTAATCGCCGCCACTTCCTCCATGTAATGACTTGTATATATGATCGTTGAACCCATCTTGTTGAGTGTCCGTACCGATTCAAGAATATGATTCCGAGATTGCGGATCAATGCCAACTGTCGGTTCGTCCATGATAATTAGATCCGGGCGATGTGTAATCGCACATGCGATGTTTAACCTGCGTTTCATACCACCAGAGAAGGTCGAGGGGGCATCCTTTGCTTTATCCTGTAACCCTACAAATTCAAGGGACTCCTGCACTCTTTCCTTAAGTAATTTCCCACGCAGTCCATACAGTCGGGCAAAAAAAGTCACATTCTCGGCAGCAGACATGGTTTCGTATAAAGCCAGATCCTGCGGAACCAGTCCAATCTTGCGTTTCACTTCAAGCGGTCGCTCCTTGACCGATATGCCATCTAATCTAATTTCACCCTGATCCATATTCAGGAGCCCTGCAATCATGCTGATGGTCGTACTTTTTCCTGCTCCATTGGGACCGAGCAATCCAAAAATCTCGCCTTTGCCAACACTAAGGTTCAAATGATCCACGGACAGCTTGCTGCCGTATCGTTTCACAACATGATCCACTTCAAGTATACCCATCCCTTTTACGCCCCTCTTCCGTTTCGGCTTCCGCCGCTGGATTTCATATTTGTATTGTAACGGATCGCAATCTGTAGCGAAGGTACAAAAAGTCATGAATCGAAGGTGACTTAAGTCATCTCCTGATTCGAATGCTGCTTATGGTATAATCAAGGGCGCATTACCAAGAGATTTTCTACTCCACTTTTTATATAAAGGATGTCATTTACATATGCCAATGCGGTTTCTGCAATACGGATTAATTATCGTTCCAGCAGTGCTGTACATGTTGGTGCTGCCCTTGGAAAACGAAGCCGTCTACACCCTATATATCATCATCGCGCTTGGACTCTCCGTGTGGAAAGATTTTAACCGTTCAAGTACACAGCAATGGCTGTTGCTTCTGACCGAAATGCTCTGGAACTGCTGGCTGATTGCTTCATATGGACCATTTATGTTTTTCCTCTCTCTATCCGTGCTCTACGTGTATATATACAGACTGGAGGGAAGTCGCAGATGGTTGATGTTTGCAATTCAGCTTGTCGCTAACAATGTCGCTTTGCATTGGCATTATTCTGTCCCAGAGGCATCGCAGCGAGGGTTAACCACACTAAATACAACCGCCACTACATTACTCTCCGCAGAGACAACTTCGATGGTTCTTGGCAACCTGCTTCTGCTCATCACAGCAGCTCTGTCTTGGCAGGGATCAAGAACGGCGAGCAGCCGTGGACAACTGGAACAAGTCTATGACGAACTTCGCAGCAAACATTACGAGCTACAAGAAACTCGTGCGCAGCTGCTGTTATTTACAAAGCAACTTGAAGGAGTGGCTCAGGCAGAGGAACGTACCCGTATCTCCAGACAGCTTCATGACGATATCGGTCATCGACTGATTCGCACTAAAATGATGTCGGAAGCCGCCCTGCTGACCCTCCCCCTGAGTATGGAACAAGGAACGGAAATGGTGAGACAGATTCGCGATCAATTGGCCGATAGTATGGATGATATGCGCAGCACACTACACAAACTGCAACCTAATTCCTATGCATCCGAAGCCTACGCCCTGGATCGTCTCCTAGAGGAAGTGGGTAGAGATACCGGCGTGAAGACAAATTATAAAGTTCATGGCTCATCCCATGTGCTGTATCCCAGCATACAAATCGTTTTGTTCAAAAATGCCAAAGAAGCCCTGACCAATGCCCTGCGACATGGAAATGCTTCTTCGATCACATTGGAGTTGGTATTCGGGGATCAGGAAGTGTGTATGAGTGTAAGTAATGATGGCAAAATCAATCCTCATTCTTCCAAGCGAAATGGCATAGGACAGGAAGGGATGCTTCTGCGCACACAAATGGTGGGAGGAGTCCTGGAGATTCAATCGGCTTATCCGTATACAGTGATTACACGCATTCCATTAACGAACCAATTGAATATACTCTGAAAAAAGGAAGTGAATGTTCTCATGTCCGAACGGAATGATGTAAACAACAAGAATGATTCAGCCCACCCTCCGCTTATCCGGCTGATTCTCGCCGACGATGACTATTTCATTCGCGAAAGCCTGAAAGTGCTACTTGGACTCGGCTCCGGCATTAGTGTTACAGGCACAGCCTCAAACGGGCAGGAAGCGTTGGAATTGCTTGAAGCAGGAACGCCTGCGGACGTGGTTTTAATGGATATTCGGATGCCGGAATGTGACGGAGTTGATGGTACCAAACGCATCAAGGCACGTTTTCCTGAAATTCAGGTGCTCATGCTGACTACGTTTGACGACGATGAGTATATTATTCAGGCATTACAGAATGGAGCAAGCGGTTATTTGCTAAAAAATGTTCCACCCGAGCGGATCATTCAAGGCATCAAGACCGTACATAACGGTGATATGTTAATTCATCCGGATATTGCCCGCAAATTGGCAGGTCTTCTTCGTCCCGCTGCAATTCCCCTGACACAGAATCCAATCGAAGCCTATGGACTGACACGTATGGAGCTGGCGGTTGCCGAGGCCATATCGGAGGGTTTATCCAATAAGGAAATTGCCGCCAAATTATTCCTCAGTGAAGGCACGGTCAAAAACTATGTCACGGATATTCTCGGCAAGCTGAGCTTGCGTGATCGAACCCAAATCGCCATCTTTATGTTAAAACAATAACAAAAAAGGTATTTCCCTTGCCTGTGACGGCGCTCGGAAATACCTTTTTCATGGCTTGATTTATGCAAACATACTTCATTACGTATTCTAGTTACATCTCCACGGACCCTTTATCACTGGCCACCGGGGCTGGCGGTAACGCCAAGGGAGCTTCGTCCCTTTGTGGTTTTTTCAGACGGGCAAACAATTTGAGGTTGATGATATGGAACAACGTCAGTGGACGTAACCGAATCGCCCAGACCTCGTGATTGTCCGGTGCCATAATGACCCCAAGCTGATGATGCTCCCCTTCATAGATCGCTCGTTGCATGAACTTGCTTTCACCCTGGTGATTGCGAACCTCAAGTTTGCAAAAAGCCGGGTTCATCCGCAGAGCACGATGCAACTCTTCCGGTGAATGAACCAACTTACCATTCACCTTGTACAATGTCTCTCCTGCTTCAATCCCCAAATCTGCAGCAGGACTCTCCGGAATAACAGCCAATACCTTCAGGCCATGCTGCGGATGGACAAATACCGGACTGCGGTTTTGCTCTTCAAACGCGCTGTACCATACCAGAAATTCATGTCCAATAAATGCGATCAGCGCAGCAACCACTATGAGTGGAGACCACCATGCAGCAAGCAAACTGAACACAAGCAAAGTTGCCCCGTATATCATCAACCGCTTGGATGAGATCTGTACCTTTTGTCCCGGAAGCATACTCTGCGTTATCTCACCAAATCCGAGCATAATCGGCAACGCAACCAGCATGTAACTATGACCTGCATTCATCAGTGGATTCCATGCCAGCTCCGCGCCACCTCCTGTGACTGGAACAAGAATCAGTAGAGGAATAGCCCAGAACTGCTGCAGTTGATATCCCCCAACCAGTTTCCCGCGTTTTCCCTCGAAGAGAAGTGGTGATGCCATCGATACCCCCTGCATGCGTACCAACAAGGCTTCACCCATATGTAGAAGGGCCGCCAGGACAAGCAGTGCAGGCATATCCAGGGTACGTAGCGTTTCTGTGATAGTGCCCATCCAACCCGTTGGTTGCCAGCCTGAAGCCACATTCAAACCAAATTGTAACACACCCAGTAACCCGGCCGCATAAGCAAAGCACAGATACCGGATACGGAACAAGGATAGAATTAATGTTGCAGCCCATATGCATGTGAGGCTTCCCAGTGTAAGATGTGCACCGAGGAATAAGGACACGATCGAGACAATGGTACCGATGAGTATACCTCCAAGCACCGCACGAATCGTCTGTGTTATCGAGCTTTGCAAACGGACATGAAACAATTTACGCTCCTGCAGTAACTGACGATGATAGATCAGCGCAATCAGGATCACCGCAATATAATAAAACGGCTGAATAAACAACTGCAACAAAGCTTCCCCTAATGTAGTTAACCACGGCCATACCCATTCCATTGTGGTCGGTCACCCCTCTCTTTCAGCCGGTTCAGAAAAAAAGAAGGCTGAAAATCAGCCTTCTTTATGGCTTCGACACAGCGGACGAAATATCCTTTGAGACATTTTCGATCGCGCGTTTCAGCTGTGCATCATATTGAGGATTGGCAATACGTTCAATCAGAGCCGCTTCCAGTGATTCAGCGGTTTTCTCATCAATCTGGCCTGTAGCCTGAATGCCCTTTTGCTTCTGGAATGCCTTGACCGCTTCTTCCGTCTTCTGGTCGTAGTATCCATCCACACGATCCGGTTTGAAATCGAGTCCTCTCAGCATCGTCTGCGCACTTTTCACATCCGTGCTATTACTGTCATATTTCAGTGGTAACTTCTCTTTGTTAATCGGTGCCACCGAGAAATAATCCGGCTGGTCTACCGCAATATCCGGTTTGATTCCTTTTTCATGAATCCAGTCTCCGTTCGGAGTGAGCCACTTGGCAATAGTGATCTTCAGCAAGCTGCCATCACCCATCTGCTTGTCATAACTCGTCTGTACGGTTCCTTTACCAAAGGAATTTTCTCCAATCAACTTGGCACCTGCTGACTGTTGTAATGCACCGGCCAAAATCTCCGACGCACTCGCACTGCCTTTGTTCATCAGGACTGTGACTGGGTAAGCTTTAGCTGAACCATTGGACTTGCTTTGTTCCTTTTTGCCGTTCTTGTCTTCAACTTGCACAATAACCTTGCCTTTAGGAACAAACTGTTCAGCAATATCAATAACGACTTGCAATACACCGCCTGGGTCATTCCGTACGTCGATGACCAGACCTTTCATGTTCTGCTTCTCAAGCTTCGCCAACTCTTCCTTAAAGCGATCGCCTGTATTCAAAGAGAATTGAGTAATGGCAATAACGCCAATTCCGCCATCCTCCATGTGAGCATATACGGTCTCCAGATCAATGTCATCCCGTACAATGACAAATTCAATCAGCTCGGAAGATCCGGCACGTTTGACCTGTACCTTCGCTTCACTGCCCTTGGGACCTCTGATTTTGTTAACAGCCTTGTTCAGTTCCAAACCTTGCAGGGATTCGCCGTTGACCGACATAATCATGTCTTTTGCACGAATACCCGCTTTCTCGGCAGGAGATCCTTTGATTGGGGAAACAACAACAACGTTTCCATCCTGGGAGGATACCTCTGCGCCAATACCGGTAAATGAACCTTCGATCGACTCTTCAAACTGAGCAGCCGTTTCCTGCCCCATATAGTTGGAGTACGGATCACCAAGCGATTCCATCATGCCGTTGATCGCACCGTCAATCAATTTGGTCTGATCCACGTCTTTATAATAGTTGCTTGAGATCAAATCCATCGCAGTTTCAATCTTTTTCAAATCGTTCTTCTGCTGTGTATTGCCGGTTACACTAGCCAGCAAACCTTCGCCCGCTGTGGTTTGGTTTGCTATTCCCGGGTAAGTCATTAGTACCAGGGTTAGCAAACTACCACCCAGGAGACCCACAATGACAAGCAGTAGCGCCGATCTTTTCTTCATCATCCGTTTGTCACCGCCTTTAGTTTTGAAGCGTGTCCGATTCCATTGTTGCCAGAATCCATTCCCTGAACATGCCAGCTTAGTATATGTCTAGCTTGTACGGAATATGTTTTTTCCATTCGAACGATGGAGCAATAATTACAAATAGTTCATCGGATTTACAGCAGTACCGTTGTCTCTCACTTCAAAGTGCAAGTGAGGTCCAGTAGAGTTCCCTGTATTTCCTGACTCCGCAATGGTATCCCCCTTGCTCACTGTGTCTCCCTTGCTGACTTTGAATCCACCTTCGCGCAAGTGACCATATAACGTCCATAGTCCACCGCCGTGGTCCACTATAACCGTATAACCATAACCGCTATACCATTCAGCCATGATCACGATTCCGCCAGAAGCAGCGTGAACCGAAGTTCCCTGAGGAACAGCAAAATCGACACCGGCATGCATTTTACCCACTACACCCGTAATTGGATGGGTACGGGGGCCGAATCCAGAAGAAATACGTCCTCCAGATACCGGTCTTGAGAAGATACCATTACCGGATGAGTACGTGACCTCACTGCTACTATCCGAACTCACTCTAGTAGGCGCCTTGGCTGCAGCTTTCGCCCGAGCCGCTGCTGCGGCTTTTGCTTTGGCTGCGGCAGCTGCCTGCTGTTCACGCAATTTATTTTTCTCTTGAAGAAGTGCCGAACGTTTGCTGGCAATCTGCATTAATACATCTTCCTGCTCTTGTGTCAGCTCTTCTGACTCTTCAATTTTAGCATCATATGAAGCGAGAAGCACTTGCTTTTCCGCTTCTTTTTCATTCAATTGGGACTTGCGCTGTTTCTTCTGTGCATACAGACTCTTGGCTTCCGCATATTGCACATCCAATTCTGCCTTTTTGTCCACAACCAGTTGCTTGTCCGCTTTATGTTCATCCAGCAGATGCTGATCCTGATCCACAATCGTTTTGAGTGAATCCGCACGGGTCAGGAAGTCAGTGAAGCTAGTAGAGGACAACAATACATCCAGATAGGATACAGCACCGTCCGTATACATCAGACGCACGCGTGACTCCAAAAGTTTCTCCCTTGCAACAATGCGTTCTTCTGCCGCTTGCAGATCTTTTTTTGTTGTACGAAGATCTTCCTCCGTGTTCTCGATCTGCAAGGATACACTCGCCAGTTCATCACTAACGACATTGATCTGTTCCATGACAACCTTCAGATAAGCGTTGGTTTTGTTCTTGTAATGCTGTGCTTCCTTTTTGTTGGAAGCCGCTTTTTTTTGCTCCTGCTTGGCAGAAGCCGCCTTGCTCTCCAGTTGCTGAATCTGTTGGTCAATATCGCTGATGCTACTCTTGGCATATCCGTCAGAAGGTTGAAGCGTCAAACTGGCCAATAACGTAAAGGCCAGCAGCGAAGCGGTTTTTTTCAAAATGATGATCCCCCATCCTATGATTTCACAAGAAAGCAACCTGCACAGGTGGTGAACAGCATGTTCTTTGCTTTCTTCAATCTTAAAAGACTCCGTCTTTCCTACATATCGTCAAACAGCGTCCATTAATGAACCTGCTTTACCATTCTTTTCGACATATTCTGCAATTCGATCGTTGAAAACAAAATTAAACGTTGAGTGATTTCCGAATGGACAGCGTACTTCCCAAAATACCTACCAGCACACCAAGTCCGATCAACAGTGTTCCAAACAGCCCCCAGATTTCGCCGAGCGGGATTAAGTTAAGCATCTGCATGAAAACATCCTGACCAATCGTCTTCATCAACTGGCTGTACCCAACAAACAGCACACCAACCGTAATGACAGAGCCAATAAATCCAATGAGTGCACCTTCAATAAAGAAAGGCCAGCGAATAAAGGTATTGGTTGCACCAACCAGCTTCATAATTCCGATCTCCCGGCGACGTGCCAGAATCGTTACGCGAATCGTATTCGAGATCAGGAACATGGACATGAGACCCAGTCCCCCGACAAAAATAAATCCGATGTTACGAACAAGCTTCGTAAATTTGAACAACACTTCCACCGTTTCCTTGCCGTAGTTCACTTTCATGATCGGCTTCTCCGGGTGTTTTTCGTTCAAAGCTTCGATTTTTTGCGCCACAAAAGTGACGGTTTCCGGTTCAATGACCTCAACTTCAATGGTCTCCGGCAGTGGGTTGTTGTCCACATCGAAACCGCTAAGCACGTTATCTGCGCTCTCTCCAAGACGCTCACGGAACTCCTTGAGTCCTTCTTCCTTGGAAACAAAACGAATCTCACTTACTTCAGGCATCGCGCTGATTTCTTGCTCCAGTGTGTTACGCAGGTTCTCGTCCACATTCAGTTCGAGGAACGTGCTGATCTCCACCTGGCTATCAACCTGATTCGCCATGGAGTTCACATTGAGGACCAGTAGCATAAACACACCAAGAATCAATAACGACACAATGATGGACATGATGGAGGCCACAGACATCCAGCCGTTGCGGAATACGTTTTTGAATCCCTCCCGCAGATGGCGCAAGAGAGTACTAAAATTCATAACCGTATTCCCCTCTCATCTGATCCCGTACAATCTGTCCACGTTCAATCGCAATTACCCGCTTACGCATCGTATTCACGATATCTTTGTTGTGGGTTGCCATAACAATGGTTGTTCCCCGGAAATTAATCTCATCCAATAGTTGCATAATGCCCCACGACGTCTCCGGATCGAGGTTACCTGTAGGCTCATCCGCGATAATAACCGATGGGTTATTGACGATAGCCCGTGCAATGGCAATACGCTGCTGTTCTCCACCCGAGAGCTGTGAAGGTTCGCGATTTGCCTTGCTCCGCAGTCCCACCAAGTCGAGCACTTCCATCACTCGTTTCTTGATATGACGCTTCGGTGCTTCAATAACTTCCATGGCAAATGCCACATTCTCAAATGCTGTCATCCGTGGCAGCAGACGAAAATCCTGGAACACAACGCCGATGTTACGACGCACATAAGGAATCTTTCTTGGCTTCAACTTACCAATATTAAATCCGTTAATGGATATTTGTCCTTTGGTCGGAACTTCTTCTCTGTACATCAATTTCATAAATGTTGATTTACCTGCGCCGGACGGACCGACGATATAGACAAATTCATTGCGGTCGATCTTCACCGACACCCCTTGTAATGCGTGGGTCCCATTGGCGTAGGTCTTCCACACGTCCTGCATTTCTATCACATCATCACTTCCTGCTCGCATAGTTAGCCATTATAATTTCGACACAATCCCGGCATTTCCTTTAAAAAGACCTGAATTTCATCAGGGAAAAATCCACTTCGTTCCTGTTTCAATGGTGAAGCATGGATTCATATGAAGTTTATTGTAACAAATTTGTTACCTATTGAGTACCCGAAAGTTTTCCTGCATTGGATCATATATATAGAAAGTGTTACAAAGTCGGGAACAACTGAAGTATAAAGGAGCGTACGGTTATGAAAAAAATACATTTGACGGTCATTGTTCTATTCTCCATCCTCTTGATCGGCTCCGCGTCTTATGGATTGCTGTATATGTACGTGAATCAACCTGCCCTGCCCAAAAACGTTCATGTTGGCGGCATGCTGGTGGAGGGGAAGAATCGCAAGAACGTATTGCATGAATTGGATGAGCAGATCCAAAAGCTGGAGGACTGGCCTGTCACCTTTGAAGTGACTGAACCCAACCCCCAGACGATGTCGTATAGCGCAGCTCAGGTGGGGGTGAGCTACAACGTTAACAGCTTGAAATCCGCGATACAACAGCTGGAGGAAGGTAACCTGTGGGAACGCGCTTATGCACGTTATCATTTTCCGAAAGAGTTCTCTCTCGATATGACCTACAACTCAAGACCACTCCAAGAACATCTCAGCCCTGCCTGGGAAAAAGAAACCTTTGGTACACCTGCGGACGCTGTTCGCCGCATTACCACAAGTGACAAAGTCCAGTATATCCCGGAAAAGGGCGTCCGCCGCATTGATTGGGATACACTCACAAGTCTCATTCAGACCAAGTTGCACCGAGATTTCAGTGTACTGAACCCGGATGAAAAACCCGCCCCATTGCTGATCCAGGTACCACTGTATACGCTGAAACCTGAAGTAACTCTTGATTCGTTGCGCCAGGAAGGCATTGACCGAAAGATCATCCAGTTCTCCACGGGTCTAGGCAATAGTAGTGAAGGCCGGATACATAATGTCAGCGCAGCAGCGGAAGCGATTAACGGCATGATTTTGCCACCAGATGCCACATTCGATTATGAGAAGGTCGTCCGTCAAGCTGAAAAGGAGTATGGGTTTCGTGAGGCCCCGGTCATTGTTAATGGCAGACTAACCCCCGGAATTGGCGGGGGAATCTGTCAGGTATCCAGTACGGTGTATAACGCAGCGCTATTGACGGGTCTTGATATTATTGAGCGTCGCAACCATTCCCTGCCGGTCAAATATTTACCCAAAGGACTGGATGCCACCTTTGCCTCGGGAGCCATCAACTTTCGCTTCAAGAACAATACAGGAAAATCCTTACTCATTCATGCAGAGGTGAAGAACCATCAATTGATGGTGAAATTTTTCGGCACCTTCCCGGAGAATGTCAGCTATGCACTTGAATCTCGCACCATTGAAACATTAAGTGTTCCGGTAAAGTATGTGTCCAGTACGGTACTGCCTGATGGTGCACAGCAGGTGCTGCAAGACGGACAGCCTGGATATATTGTGGAGACGGTAAGAACCAAGAGGCTGGACGGAAAAGTGGTCGAATCCAAAACGATTACACGGGACACGTACAAAGCTCAGAATCGTCTAATTGCCCGATCCGGTCATAGTAGCCTGCCTGACCCGCAAGGGCCTTCTGTGGTCGAGGACGGGATTAGCGATACGAAGCAACCTTAGGCTCCTTTTCTGAAGCAGCCAAAAGAGTTCAATCCGTAATTCATGCATTCTAGGATAAACTGATCCTACGAAAACAAAAAGACACACTTCCCGCCCCTTTTAAGGATACGCAAGAAGTGTGTCTTTTTATGGTTTAAGATATGTTATTCGAGTTTTACCAAGCTACGATCAGCTGTACTACCTTAACTTATAGTTAGTTTACTGCATTACGGTTTAGTGACCACCGGTGTATTCGCCTTGCTCTTCGCCTACAACCATCTTCTCTCTTCCCATGAAGAAGGAAGCGACCAACGCGAGTGCAGCCGGAATGACAGCCCAGGCAAATAACTGCACGATGGAAGAGGACAGGGCATGTGTGATGGTATCCAGCACCTGAGGCGGAATCTCCTGTCTGAGTTCTGGTGAGAGCAACGCATGTGGATCGGTCAGATCCACTCCCTGCGGCACGCCACCCGCTGAAGCACCGCCTGCTTCAGCAGCTGAACCAGCGAGAGCATCGTTCATTTTACGCGTAAATACCTGGCTCTGTACGATACCAAAGATCGTAATGCCCATCGTCATACCGAGGGACCGCAAAAAGTTAAGTGTGGAGCTTGCCGCACCGCGTCTTTGCGGTTCAAACGCATTCATGGCTGCATTGCTAAGTACGGAGAACGAAGCACCGACACCCAGACCAACCATCACCATGTAGATACGTATCGTCCAAAGGGATGAGTTCTCATCCAACGTAGTCAACAATCCAAGTCCTATGACAAGTAAAGCCAACGTAGGAATCATGATATTACGATACTTGATTTTGGTCATCAACACCCCGCCCAAGGACGCCGTCACAACGGACCCAAGCATCATGGGCAGCAGCACAAGACCGGAGTTGGTCGCTTTACCACCGAGTACCCCCTGTATGAAGATCGGAATGTACACGGATGCTGTAATGAACGCCGCACCACTGAACATACCAATAACGTTACTGGACCAGTAGACCCGGTTGCGGAACATGCTGAAAGAGATGATTGGTTCTTTGGCTTTGGTTTCTGCAAAAAGGAAGAGCAGCGCTAATGCTACAAATCCGGCAAACAAGCCAAGAATCTGCCATGAACCCCAGGCAAATGTTTTGCCGCCAAGTTCCAGACCAAAGATCAGGCACACAACAGCACCGATCAGCGTTACAGCACCCAGCCAGTCGATCTGTTGGGATTGATGCTGATGGGATTCTTTATAGAAGAACGCAATAAACACAAATGCAATCAAGCCTAGCGGCAGGTTGATATAGAATACCCATTCCCATGTCGCATACTGGGTAATGTAAGCACCGAGCAGAGGTCCGAATACGCTGGAGAGGCCAAAGACGGCTCCAAACAATCCACCCAATTTACCACGAGATTCTGGCGCAACGACATCAAACATGATCGTAAAGGCTATCGGTACCAGGGCCCCCGCGCCAATACCTTGAATCGCTCTGTACATCGTCAATTCCACAATAGACGTTGCCGTTCCGCACAGCGCTGAGCCAAGCATAAACACAATAATACCAAATACAAAAAACTTCTTCCGTCCATACATATCGGATAACTTACCGAAGATCGGCATCCCTGCCATCTCAGCCACCATGTACGCGGAGGTAACCCAGACGAACTTGTCGAGCCCACCCAGCTTCCCGACAATGTCCCCCATAGCTGTTGCCACGATGGTATTATCCATCGAAGCCATTAGTATGCTGAGCAGTAACCCTGCCAGCACCAATCCAATACTGTTTTTACGTGCAGCCATTGTACTCAATCTCTCCATTCACGCTCTATTCATATGACTGCATTAGTATATCCGAAAAGAAGTCTGCGTTAATCAGTCCAAGGACCGATTGCTTTGCAGCAAAACTTCCGATTGCGGATGAATTTGCAGAGATGAACGATATTCCACTGTACCAATCCGGCAGCCAGGACCGATTTTTATTTTATCGCCACGGACAATCTCGGCCTCCGTATTCTCTAATTCAATGTCATCACCTTCGATAATCTGTGCCTTGAGAATTGATTTATTCCCCGTAAACAAGTCATTCAACCGGCCACTCTTCACCGAGATGATGGAACCACCCATTTCCTTGACCTCGGATGGACCCATGATTTTGAGTGTCATGTGTTCAGCGCTTAGCATCCCCGCTATCGTCAAACGCCCGTTCAGCTTGATATTTTCCGCCTGACAATCCCCTGACAGATGAAGTTCACCGACCACTTTTATATGCTCAGCTTTGGCATGCAGGCCAGATGCCTGGATTCCATCCTCACCATCGTTGCTGGTCTCTCGCTCTGTTAGAGTCAGGGTTCCGGTAATTTTAATATCTGTGGATTCAAGCGATCCGTATATGACCGATGTACCCGTACATTTGAATCGTTCACAAGATAGATTGTCGTTAAAGGACGCGTCCCCTACAACCTTGATCTTGCCGTACACGCCACCAGAAGAACTGCCATCACCAACGATGCTGATATCCATTTTTTTGTCCAATGAACGCCCAGGATTGTTATTCATGTCGATCCCATCCCTTTCTCTCCATATCCAAACTTTAAATTCGCTGACTGCTGCCCACCTTGGCATCCTGATCTACCTCAAGTTCACCTGAATACTCAACCAGTCTGATGTTACAGCCGCGACCGATAAAAATGTTACTCCCCCGAACAATGTCAGCTTCGGTATCTTCCAGCACAATCTCATCACCCTCAATTAAGGAAGTCTTAAATGAAGGAGTCCCGCCCAGACCAATACTTTTCCAAAAGCCATTCTGTTGTTCCTTGCGACGAATATCGATACGCTCTCCGCCAATCTCTTTAGCCGAAGATGATGTATGCAGCCTGATCTCCACTGTTCCCGCATTCAGTAAACCGCTGATCTTAATATTGCCCCGTACATTCAGGGACTCACATTGGACATCCCCTTCAATATCGATCACACCGCCAATATCAATTCGTTCCCCATCCACTCTTCCACGTACGGTACACTTTCCGTTCACTTCAAGTTCAGGGCTATGGAGATCTCCGTTAATCGTCGTCATGCCATCCACCCGAACACGAGAACTGGTCA
Source organism: Paenibacillus sp. FSL H7-0940 (assembly GCF_037979415.1). Classification (NCBI taxonomy): domain Bacteria; kingdom Bacillati; phylum Bacillota; class Bacilli; order Caryophanales; family Paenibacillaceae; genus Paenibacillus; species Paenibacillus sp. FSL H7-0940. The sequence goes on along the minus strand of NZ_CP150280.1, from coordinate 6,448,181 downwards.
GAGGTCCATTCAACGTGCACATGCCGTTAATCGCTGCACTCTCGGAGGTCAAAGCGCCGTGCATCTTCAATGTTCCATTCACTTCCATAGAGGTGCAGTCCAGGTTGCCGTTCACCTTAGCCATGCCATCAATAGATACACGGTGAAAATTCCCGCCTGCCGTTTGACTTATGCCCGCCACATTCAGATCATTCCGCTTATTCCGCTCTTCCATAGATGATCCTCTCCTTATCCCAATTTGAGTTTTAATTCTTCCATAAATGTTCCCATCGGCTGCCTAAGAACCACTTTCACACCATTGTCAAAATAAAACTCCGTTCCTGCTGTTACCAGCATGAATGAAGGAACACCCATCTTACGAATAAGCACGAGTTCGCTGGGTTTGCCTGTAAAACGATAATAATGTTCGGACATCACTTCGATCAGCAACGCACCCTCTTGCCGAGTAATATCTCCGCTCATTAACAGCTTATCAAGGACGTAGAGCATCATAATCTGCTCCAAAGCATACAGCGGTTGTTCTCGACCTGCTTCTTTTAACAGATCCAGCGAGATTTGTGAAACAATGTTTCGATCTAATAGTTGCTGTGCAGACATCTCTACTTCACCCAACGTAGGTGAGAACACGTCTGCCAGCTCATCCAGCGATAATCCGTCTTTCATATTGAGAATCTTGTCAATGCGCAGTAAAATCTGTTGTTTGGGAAAAAAAGTCTCTTGTCCGGTGTAGGACGACTTCCGAATGAACCATTCTTCCGGAATGAGATTTTTCCGCTTCCAACGGTATAACTGGCCGTATGAGATTCCTGTCAGGTCCAACAATTCTTTCTTGGAGATCAAATCATCCGTCATATATGGTCCCCCTTTTTATTGAAGTGAGTGTAACATAACATTGTTACGTTGTAAACCAGATTGAAAAATCGATGATCAGATTACAGATTTCCACTTTAACCACTGGTGTGAAATTCTTTGTTTTCTACTGTAGATCTTGTTATTGCAATGGAAGCGTAATGCGTATAACCTGTTACATATAAACACTTTGGAGGCTCAGGCATCCGATTTCCATCCCATCGTCTCATGTCAGAACACGTGGTTAACGAACTTATGAAAGGGGTTTCTTATACTCATGGCACTTATTAAATGTGATTTTTACTCGGATACGCTCGGGCTTAGCACCAGCATGCATGTCATTCTGCCGCAACAAACCCACAATCAGATCGGTATGGAGAATGTGACTGGCAAAGGACTGCACCCAACCCTGTACCTGCTGCACGGTCTGTCTGATGATGATTCCATCTGGCTGCGTCGGACTTCCATCGAACGTTATGTGGCCAACCTCGGGATCGCCGTTGTTATGCCACAGGTACATCGCAGCTTCTATACAGATATGGTAGAAGGCGGACGTTACTGGAGCTTTATCAGTGAAGAACTGCCGGCACTTGCTCGTTCTTTCTTCCCGCTGTCAGATCAACGGGAGGACAACTTCGTTGCCGGATTATCCATGGGTGGCTATGGGGCGTTCAAGCTGGCCCTTCGTAAACCAGATCAATATGCGGCTGCTGCCAGTTTGTCTGGAGCACTCGATATGTCTGCACATATGGATAGAAACGCATCCTCTGCTTTGCAACAGACGGAGTTACAACGGATTTTCGGACCACAGGTGGCAGGCACTGAGAACGATCTGATTCATCTGTTAAAAGAAAGCCAATCTAGTGAAAGTCCTCGACCTTTGCTCTACCAATGCTGCGGAACGGAAGATTTCCTGTATGAGGATAATCAAACCTTCCGTCAAGCCTGTGAACAAACGAACTTCGAACTGACATACGAGGAAGGGCCTGGTGAACATGAGTGGGGCTACTGGGATGCCAAGATTCAGGATGTATTGAAATGGTTGCCTTTACAAAAGCGCGATTAGTGGAGAATTGCAATGGAGCTACCGCGAGTAACTAAACTGGTACTCCGATAGTAGAACAACCTAACTTCCGTTCGCGGTTGAGTTCAATATATCTAGAGCACATCGCTGTAAAACACAAAGAAGCAGGCCGTTGAGAACAAAGTTCTCTGACCTGCTTCTTTGTTGTACTGTTGTATCTGTAAGGGTACCTTATAGTGGCGGTGGTATTAACCGCGGTTCGTAATCCATTGCTCGGTGATCTCCAGTACCTTCTCACTGCGTCCAATCGCTTCAGCAACTTGACCCGAAGCTGTCCCGCCGTAAACATTACGAGCGTTCACTACCGCTTCCGGTTGCAGTACATCAAAGATCCGGTCATCAAACAGTGGTGAGAACTGACGGAATTCATCAATCGTCAGATCCAGCAAATACTTGTTGTTCTGGATGCAGTACAGCACCGTTTTACCAATCACTTCATGCGCCTGACGGAAAGGCAAGCCTTCGCCCACGAGGAAGTCAGCAATATCCGTAGCATTGGAGAAATCCTGGTTGACCGCTTGACGCATCCGATCCTTGTTTACTGTCATTGTCGCGATCATTGGAGCAAACAGTTGCAGTGCACCCTCCAGCGTCGCTACCGTGTCGAACATACCTTCTTTGTCTTCCTGCATGTCTTTGTTGTATGCCAGTGGAAGAGATTTCAATACTGTCAGCAAACCGATCAGGTTGCCGTACACACGTCCTGTTTTACCACGAACGAGTTCAGGAACGTCCGGGTTTTTCTTCTGAGGCATGATGCTGCTGCCTGTGCAGAATGCGTCGTCCAGTTCAACGAACCCAAACTCTGTGCTGCTCCACAGCACCAACTCTTCACTCAGACGGGACAAGTGAGTCATGATCAGCGAAGCTGCCGCCAGAAACTCAACGATAAAGTCACGGTCGCTTACTGCGTCCAGACTGTTCTCGTAAACCCCATCAAAGCCCAGTTGTTCCGCGACAAAATGACGGTCAATCGGGAATGTTGTGCCCGCGAGCGCACCTGCGCCCAGTGGCAGGATGTTAATGCGTTTGTAGCTGTCCATCAGACGCTCCGCATCCCGTTGGAACATGGATACATACGCCATCAGGTGATGAGCGAACAGAATCGGCTGTGCCCGTTGAAGATGCGTATAACCCGGTACGATGGTATCGAGGTTATCTTTCGCTTGTCCAATCAGTGCTTCCTGCAAGGAATGCAGCATGCCTACAAATCCAACGACGCGCTCACGCAGGTACAAGTGCATATCCGTTGCAACTTGATCGTTCCGGCTACGGCCTGTATGTAATTTACCGCCTACAGGACCAATCGTCTCGATCAGGTTTTTCTCAATATTCATGTGGATGTCTTCATCCGATACGGAGAATTCCACTTCGCCCGCACGGATTTTGTGCAGAACGGTGATCAATCCTTCTTTGATGGTCTCTACATCTTCCGCTGGCAGAATGCCGCATTTGCCCAGCATCGTTACATGAGCCAGACTTCCTTGAATATCTTCCTCTGCCAAAGCCTTGTCAAAATTGATCGATGCCGTATATTCCTCAACCAAATGATTGGTTTGTTTTGTAAAACGTCCTCCCCACAGCTTGCTCACGGTGAGTACTCCCCTTTCGCTCATGGACAAAGCCGCTCCTGCCAGATGTGCAAGAACGGCCTGCCTTGTCATTTATATTGATATAGCTCTATAGATGCAGGTTGAAATTAGTTTTTGTTTTGCTCCACGCCGGAGTTTACTTTCAAACGCAGTGCATTCAGGCGGATAAAGCCTGTTGCATCACCTTGATCGTAGGCTTGCGTTGGATCAGCTTCCATCGTTGCGATGTCCGGATTGTAGAGACTGACAGGACTTTTAACACCTGCGCCGATGATGTTGCCTTTGTAGAGTTTCACACGAACTGTACCTGTAACGTTCTTCTGACTTTCAGTCACCAGTGCTTGCAGCGCCAGACGTTCCGGTGCGAACCAGAAGCCGTTGTAAACGAGTGTGCTGTAACGTGTGATCAAGCTATCACGCAGGTTCATCACTTCACGGTCCATCGTGATGGACTCCATTTTGCGATGTGCGGTGAACAAGATTGTTCCACCTGGTGTTTCGTATACGCCACGGCTCTTCATACCAACAAAACGGTTCTCAACCATATCTACACGGCCAATACCATGTTTGCCACCCAGCTCGTTCAGTTGCTCCATCACTTGCAGTGGGCTCAAGCGCTCACCGTTCAGTGCAACACAGTCACCTTGTTCGAATTCCAGTTCAACATATTCCGCTTGATCTGGTGCATCTTCAGGTGCACTGCTCAGCAGGAACATGTCTTTGTTCTCGTCCGCGCTTGGATCGAACCAAGGATCTTCGAGCACACCGCTCTCATAGCTGATATGCAGCAAGTTACGGTCTGTGGAGTATGGTTTAGCCGCAGAAGCGGTTACCGGAATGCCATGTTTCTCAGCGTATGCGATCATCTCGGCACGTCCCGGGAATTGGTTACGGAATTCTTCCAGACGCCAAGGTGCAATTACGTTAATGTCTGGTGTCAGTGCAGCCGCGTTCAGCTCAAAGCGAACTTGGTCATTTCCTTTACCTGTAGCGCCGTGAGCGATGGCTGTAGCCCCTTCTGCACGAGCGATGTCCACCATACGTTTAGCGATCAGTGGACGAGCGATACTTGTACCAAGCAGGTATTGTCCTTCATAGAGGGCACCCGCCTGGAACATCGGATAGATGAAATCTTTTGCGAATTCATCGCGCAGATCGTCGATGTATACTTTGGAAGCGCCTGTTGCCAGTGCTTTTTCCTCCAAACCATCCAATTCATCCTTTTGTCCAATATCCGCTGTGAATGCAATAATCTCAGCATCATACGTTTCTTTCAACCATTTCAAAATTACAGATGTGTCCAACCCGCCTGAATACGCGAGTACAATTTTTTCCTTAGCCATGTTCAATGGTCCTCCCCAAGATCAGTTAAGTTAAACAGAGCCTTCATACACTGAATCCTACGAGCCAGAAAATCCTTCCGATCACTGTTATCCCCAGATTTTTTTCATCCCTTTATGACAAAGGGTAAAATCCGGGGATAGCCTATGCTTCGGATGCAGCTTTCTTTCAGAAAGCTTTCAGGTGCACGCTTCGCTTCTTCAGGCTTTTTCTGTCTCTCCGTGTTTGTGTATGCTTCTTATTTAATTAACTTTTTAAAGTACATTATAGATGAATCTATCATCGCGAAATCTGCGCCTAAAATCAACCCATAAAGGCAAATAGCATCTATTCGCTCATTAATGCAGCCATTAATGCTTTCTGTGCATGCAAGCGATTCTCCGCCTGATCAAAGATCAGGGAGTTCGGTCCGTCAATTACACCGGCACTCACTTCTTCGCCGCGGTGTGCTGGCAGACAGTGCAAGAACATGTAGTCCGGCTTCGCACCTTTCATCAGTTCCTCGTCCACTTGATATGCGGCAAATGCCTGCTCACGAATCTTCTGCTCTTCCTCAAAGCCCATGCTCGCCCATACATCCGTATACACGATATCTGCATCTTTGGCTGCTTCTTGTGCACTGTACGTTACAGTCACTTCAGAACCGCTCTCCTGTGCGATAATGCGCGCCTGCTCCACAACTGCACTATCCGGCTCATAACCTTCTGGCGTTGCGACAGCAACATGCATTCCCATCTTCGCTGCTCCGAGCATCAGGGAGTGAGCCATGTTGTTGCCATCTCCGATGTAAGCCATTTTCAGACCTGCCAGCTTGCCTTTGTGCTCCAGCACCGTTTGGAAGTCTGCCAGTACCTGACAAGGATGCGCTGCATCGCTCAGGCCGTTAATGACCGGAACATCCGCATGCTCTGCCAGTTCAGTTACATTATGGTGTCCAAAGGTACGGATCATGATGCCGTCCAGGTAACGGGACAATACTTTGGCTGTATCATGTGTTGTTTCCCCGCGACCCAGCTGGATATCATTTTTGCTCAGGAAGAGCGCGTGTCCGCCCAATTGGAACATACCCACTTCAAAAGATACACGCGTACGTGTGGATGATTTTTCAAAAATAAGTCCGATCGTTTTGCCTTTCAACGGTTGAAAAGGTACACCGCTTTTTTGTTTGCCTTTAATCTCAATTGCGAGATCAAGCAGATAACGAATTTCCTCGGCTGTGTAGTCCGTGAATTCGATAAAATCCCGGCCTCTCAGATCAATTTTCTGAATCTTTTCCGTCTGTTGTGCTGTCATGTATAATGTCCTCCTTATTTCCGGTTCCCTGCACCCGCATGGGCAGAAGAGAGAGCAACATTGACACTTTGTCTTGGTGCTTCTCAAGTTTATTCTTTTCCGCCTTCTGCAAGTTCACCGCGCGGCTACAGGGATTCATCATCTCGTTCTGCTTCGAGGCCGGTAATGGCCCCGAGACAGAAAGGTTCTCATTTTTATGTTAGGCTTTCGCCGCTACGTGCTCTTCGATCAATGTGGCTACCAAGGATACCGCCTCGTCGATCTCTTCTTTGCTCACATACAGGTTCGGAAGCAAACGGATCACATTCGGTCCTGCAGAGACAAACAAAATCCCGCGTTTTTGCCCAGCAAGTACAATATCACCTACCGGCTCAGCACATTCTATGCCGACCAACAATCCCAAGCCACGAACCTCTTTTACAAAGGAATTACCCGCCAAACGATTCCGCAGGGAGCTCATGAGGTATTCGCCCATCTCCGCTGCGCGCTCTGGCAAGCGATCTTCCAGCATTGTTTCGATTGTTGCTATCACAACGGATGAAGCAAGTGGTGTTCCGCCAAATGTTGTCGCATGGCTACCTGGCGTGAACGCATCCCGCAGGAAACCTTTACCCAGCATTGCGCCTACAGGGAAACCACTGCCGATACCTTTGGCAACGGTGAACACGTCTGGCTCAATGCCATAATGTTCGTGTGCAAACAGTTTACCCGTACGTCCCATTCCTGTCTGTACTTCATCAACAATGAGCAACAATCCATTCTCGTCACACAATTTCCGTACATGTTTGACGAATTCCGGTTCAACCGGATATACACCACCCTCGGCCTGAACCATTTCCAGCATAATAGCTGCTGTGTTGGGTCCAATTACCGCTTCAAGAGCAGGGATATCATGCAAAGGTACAGTTACAAATCCGGCTGGCAATGGTAAAAATCCTTCTTTCACCTTATCCTGTCCGGTTGCTGTCAGCGTTGCGAGTGTCCGTCCATGGAAGGACTGGGCAAAGGTGATCACTTTATAGCGATCTGTGCCTTTCACCTTTTGGTGATAACGACGTGCAACTTTGATAGCTGCTTCATTCGCTTCGGCACCACTGTTGCAGAAGAACACTGCATCAGCGCACGTATTGGCTGTCAGCAATGCTGCTGCTTTCTCCTGGCCTGGAATCTGGAACAGGTTGGACACATGCCACAACTCATCAATCTGAGCTTTCAGCTTGGCTCCAACTTTCTCCGGTGCATGGCCCAGGCTAGTTACAGCGAGTCCGCACATGAAATCGAGATAGCGGTTGCCCTGGTCATCCCACAACCAGCTGCCTTTACCTTTGACCAGACTGATTGGATAACGTGCATACGTTTGGAAAAGCGAGCTTTCCGTCTGTGCCGCTGCACCTGTTGCTGTTGCGCCAGCTACCGCTGTGCCAGAACCTGGCAGTTCGTTGCCTTTTGCCATGACCATATCACTCCTTATTGGTTGGTGCAACGGCAATTATATAAGAGCTCTTATTTACACTAGATCACTCCGATTGCGGAACCATCTTCCGAACGTATGCATACTCCACTTCGATGACAGAACAACCTTCCGATCGCTGTTATCCCTGGATTTTTTTTATTCCCTTCAATGGGGAAAATCCTGTGATAAAGGCGAGATGATGCTTACGAAGTAGCTTTCTTTCAGAAAGCTTTTAGCTCCGCTTCTTCAGGTTATTTCTGTCCTCTCCGTTATGCATTTTTATTCTTCAGATTGGTTCTGCACCCTACGATATGTGAGTGTAATATTAGATTTCTTATATAAAAAAGCCGTGCACATATTTTTCTATTTAAATAAGACTATTAAGACCCTAGCGTATCGAGCAATTTTATTGCATACGGATGATTCTAGTTCCGATGATTTCTCCGCCGAGCACTCGGCTCAGGATCTGGGGTTCGCTTCCGTCTACGATGACGACCTCACGTACTTGGCCATGGATACATGCGATTGCTGCACGCACTTTGGGAATCATTCCGCCATAGATTTCTCCGGTCTGGATCATGTCCTCAATCTCTTGTACAGATACGGATGGCAGTACTTTTTTCTCGCCGCCTACGTTCTTCATGATGCCAGGAACGTCTGTCACGACAATCATCCGGCTTACGCCGAGATGAGATGCCACTGCACCCGCAGCTGTATCTGCGTTAATGTTGTAGCGTTGTCCAGTTGCATCTACGCCAACCGGTGCGATAACCGGCATGTATCCCATGTTCACGATACCTTGAATAATCTCTGCGTTCACACCAGTGACATCGCCTACCCAACCGATCTCTGCGTGGTTCGATACGGGCTTCGCCTGAATGAGACCCCCGTCCACGCCGGACAAGCCTAGTGCACGACCGCCCACACGCTGAATCAGGCGCACGATCTGTTTGTTGATACTGCCCGCAAGCACCATCTCCACTACGTCCAGCACAGGTTCAGTCGTTTTGCGCAGGCCATTAACGAATTCGGTTTCGATACCAAGCTTCGCCAGGTTATCTGAGATCGCAGGACCTCCACCATGCACGATTACCGGCTGCGTGCCCTGAGACTGCAAATCACGCAGATCCGCAAAGAAAGACTCGGGCAATGCTGCCAGCGTGCTGCCTCCACATTTCATGACAAACATCTGTTTCTCTGTGCTCGCTTCCGTTGCGGTACTCTCGTTTGGCATTGTTGAATTCATGAGGGCAAGCTCCTATCATAGTAAAAATTATATTCAAAAAAATATAACACTTTTATAAGGTGACGAAGGCTGGTAGGAGTCCATTCCGAATTCGGATTGTTCTTTCAATCGCTGTTGTCTCCAGGTTTCTTGAATTATCCCTATATAGGGGAACACCCGGAGACAAAGGCGACCGCTCCGCTTCTGCAGAATCAATTCCGTCTTCTCCATTACTATCGCTATATGTCCAACACCAAACAACAAGTTTAAATTTTATTGATAATTTTGAAACATCTCACGAAACAGCTTCACAATAGAAGACAGCTGTTTCGCAAAACCTTTACCCCAAAGGTTTATTACGTGCGGTATGCTGCGTTAATTCGGACGTAGTCATACGTCAGGTCACAGCCCCAGGCTGTTGCTGTTCCTTCGCCGTGGTGCAAATCCACCACGATGCGAACTGTATCAGTCTGCAAATAGGCCAATGCCGCTTCTTCGTCAAACACGACTGGGCGGGACTGCGCAAGTACCGAAATATCTCCCAAACGGATATCTACGGTATCCGGGTTCACCGGCTGTCCTGCACGCCCTACGGCTGCAATAATCCGTCCCCAATTGGCGTCAGCGCCAAACATGGCTGATTTCACAAGACTCGAACCGATGACAGTTTTCGCGATTGCTTGCGCGGATTCATCACTTACCGCACCTGTAACTTCTACCTCAACCAGTTTGGTTGCTCCTTCACCATCACGAGCAATGGCTTTGGCCAGCACTTGGCATACATAGGTAAATCCAGCTGCAAAAGCGTCCCAATCCGGGTGCTCCATCGTCAGCTCTTCATTGCCTGCATAACCACTGGACATAGCTACCAGCATGTCGTTTGTACTTGTATCCCCATCAACGGTAATCATGTTAAATGTATGATTGGTTGCCTGGCGCAGCAGGCGCTGCAACGCTTCTGCACCAATGACCGCGTCAGAGGTCATGAAAGCGAGCATTGTCGCCATATTCGGATGAATCATACCCGAGCCTTTGGCGGCTCCCGCAATCGTAACCGTCTTGCCGTTAACTATAACGGAGACGCAAGCTTCCTTTTTCACCAAATCCGTTGTCAGAATCGCTTGTGAAAATTGCTCCGCCTCATTCGACTCCTTGCCCATATGCGCTGGAAGTCCGGTGACGCCTGAATGTACAGCATCCATCTTGAGCAATTCACCAATGACACCTGTGGATGCCACAGCCACGTCCTCTTCTGCCACACCCAACTCACGCGCAGCCGCCGAACGCATCGCATAAGCATCTTCTTCACCTTGTTGCCCTGTACATGCATTGGCGTTGCCGCTGTTAACGATAACAGCCTGAAGGCGTCCGTTGCTCAAGCTTTCGCGCGTTACTTTGAGTGGTGCGGCCTGAAACACATTCGTTGTGTATACAGCAGCAGCTGTAGCCGGTACATCACAGCGGATCGCTCCGATGTCATTGCGAGATGTCTTTTTCAATCCGCAGTGAAGTCCACCAGCAGTGAATCCCCCAGGGGTTACAATTGTTCCGTTCTCAACCACGGTAAATTTCTGTTGCTCCACATTCGTTCCCATATCATATCCCCCGTATGCGTTCAGCTATATGCCGATGATCCGCCTGCTTAACCCTGATCCGATCTCCCTAAGTTAACTCCAAGAATGCACTCTTACGTCCATTGTTCCAATGCTCTTCTTGAATTCCATCTCTTATGGATATACCGGTGTCATGTTCAGCCCGAGGTTCTCCTCCCATCCCATCATCAGGTTCATATTTTGAATCGCTTGCCCGGAAGCACCCTTCACCAGGTTGTCGATGACCGAAATAATCGTTAAACGCCCTGTGCGAGGATCCACCGCAAATCCGATATCACAATAGTTGGATCCGTACACTTCTTTGGTAGAAGGCCAGATGCCCGGTTCACGTACACGTACGAAAGGTCGGTTCTCATAATATTTGCGGTACAAATCCACGATCTCCCGGTCGCTGTGTTCCCCAACGAGGTTTGCATACATCGTACTCATAATTCCACGTGTCATTGGCACCAGATGTGTTGTGAAGGTAACTGTAACAGGCGTTCCCGTTATATTGCCAAGCACTTGTTCGATCTCGGGAATATGTTGATGTTTATTCAGTTTATAGGCTTTGAGATTCTCGTTCATCTCTGCATAATGGTACGACAGATGGGTTCCACGTCCTGCACCGGATACGCCCGATTTGGCATCAATAATAATAGTTGAAGGATCAATCCAGCCTGCCTCTACTGCAGGGATCAGTCCAAGAAGTGTAGCCGTTGGATAACAACCTGGGTTGGATATAAAATTCTGCCCCTTCACTTCTTCGCCATACACCTCAGCCATGCCGTATACCGCTTGTTCCAGCAAATCAGCTGGAGGCGCCGGATGTTTGTACCACTCTTCGTACACTGTTCCATCCTTAAGTCTGAAATCGCCAGACAGGTCAATCACCTTAAGTCCTGCTGCCAGCAGGCTTGGTACGAGCTTAGCACTTACGCCGGACGGGGTCGCTGTGAATACCAGATCCGCACGACTCGCAATTTCAGCCGGATCTACACCGTCGAGTGGCCTGTGAATCACGCCCGTCAAATGCGGAAATCCATCTGCGATGGACTCACCACTGCTCGATGATGAGATCACCGATGTGATTTCAACCAGCGGATGGTTCTGGAAAAAACGAATCAGCTCCACCCCGCCGTAGCCGGTGGAACCGACGATTGCTACTTTTAATTTGTTATTCACTCTCGCTCCCCCAATCTCGATGTATGCGCTACTTGTGCTATGTCCTTGCCTGAAGGATACTTGAACACAGCAATTCCGTCGCTTATATGCATATTTGTGTATTATTATACGACTCTGGTTATATAAATACAACACTCTATCATCAATTTCACATGGATTTTCATCCAATCCGAACATATCTTTTTTTCTCATCCGGGACGAATAGGTATACATCTGTTAAAATACGTATTAGTAGGAAACATTACAATCAGGGTCTCATTCATAACTAACCTGCTACCAAGGACATATGAATAGATTCATGATGGTCATTATGAGACGTGGGGGACTATAGTGCATATCGAATCCATTTTACTTATTGTACTCCTTGGCCTGAATATTATTTTTGCGGCAGCAGTCGTTTTCTTCGAACGGAAGGATGCCAGCGCTTCATGGGCTTGGCTGCTCGTCTTGAACTTTATTCCAGTGTTTGGGTTTGTACTTTATCTTTTAACCGGTCAGAACCTGACCCGATACCGGCTTTTCCAGTGGAAAGAACGTAAGAAGCTCGGGCTAGAGGAACGTATTGAAGCCCAGCTCACGCAGTTGCACGATAACCGCACACCTTTCCGCAACCAAGCAACCGAGACTAGCCAGGACATGATCTATATGAACCTGAAGCAGAACGGTGCTCTGGTGACGGAAGATAATGCGGTCGAGATCATTACGGATGGAACAGATAAATTCCAGCGGCTCTTGGATGACATCGAAGCGGCTCAGGATCACGTGCACGTACAATACTACATTTATAGAGGCGACCGTCTGGGCAAAAGAATTCGAGATGCACTCATCCGCAAAGCGCGGGAAGGCATCAAAGTTCGTTTGCTGTATGACGCGCTCGGATCACGGCGGGTATCAAAACGCTTTTTCAAAGAATTGCGCGAAGCAGGCGGTTTGGTTGAAGTCTTTTTCCCTTCCAAATTCAGTCTGATCAACTTACGTATGAACTACCGGAACCACCGAAAGATTGTCATCATCGATGGTAACCTGGGGTACACGGGCGGATTTAACGTTGGAGATGAGTATCTTGGCTTGAACTCGAAATTCGGTTACTGGCGTGACACACATCTGCGCATTCAAGGGAATGCCGTTCATGCTCTGCAGACCCGTTTTCTCCTGGATTGGAATGAAGCGTCCAAACAACACGACACACCTTATGTTCCGTCGCATTTCCCTCATATTGAGGGTACAGGAAAGATTGCCATGCAGATTGTCTCCAGTGGACCGGATGCAGAGACTGAACATATCAAGAACAGTTATCTTAAGATGATTAACGGGGCCAAACAATCGATTCTGATTCAAACGCCTTATTTTATCCCGGATGCCAGTGTATTCGAAGCTATTCGTCTCGCGTGTCTGTCCGGCATAGATGTTCGCATTATGATTCCAAATAAGCCCGACCACGCCTTTGTATATTGGGCTACGCTATCTTATATTGGTGAGTTGCTAAAAGTGGGCGCCAAAGTATTTATATATGATAATGGCTTCATTCATGCCAAAACACTTATCATTGACAGTTTGGTTGCATCCGTGGGAACCGCCAATATTGACTACCGTAGTTTCCGGTTGAACTTTGAGGTTAATGCTTTTATGTACGATGAAGCGATTGCGACAGCACTTGTACAAACCTTTGAGCACGACCTGCATGTATCGCGGGAGATGACGCTTGATGAATACCAAAAACGCAGTCTGATCATTCGCTTCAAAGAAGCGATTTCCCGTCTGTTGTCTCCGATTCTGTAGTGGTGGCACTCCGATGACAGAACATCCTTCCGATCGCTGTTATCCCCAGATTTTTTTGATTCCCTATTCTAAAGGGGAAAATCCGGGGATAAAGGCGAACGTTCCACTTCTTCAGGATATTTCTGTCCTCTCCGTTATGTGAAATGTTAAGTTGAACTTTTAATAATAGAAAAGCAGGTACTCCCTCTCCGTTATCTCAGAGGAGGGCGTACCTGCTTTTTTTCTTAAATTTTCAAACTTATGAGCCTATATTGGCTCACTCATTATATTTTCAACCAGTTCACACATGCTCTCCCCGCTTAAAACCTTCACCAAGCACTTCATGCGCGTTACTGATAATGACAAAAGCTCCCGGGTCCACAGACCGGATCAATGCCTTGAGTCTTGGCACTTCATTTTGCCCAACCACTACCATCAGTACGGTTCGTTGGTCGTCGGTGTAACCGCCTTTTGCCTCCAGCTTTGTTAATCCACGATCCAAGTCATCCAGAATCACTTTGCTAATCGCTTCGGTCTGGTTGGAGATAATATAAGCCACCTTGGAAAAGCCCAGCCCCATCTCAACGGCATCGATCACTTTACCGGTAACATACAACCCAATCAGCGCATAGAGAGACTGCTCCAATGACAGCACAAATGCAGCCATAATAATAACCGTAGCATCCATGATGACTACACACAATGAGTAACTCAGTCCACTGTATTTCTGTACGATTCTGGCAAGAATGCTCATGCCACCTGTTGACCCTCTACCTCTATATACAATTCCAATCCCTAAACCAACGCCAATCCCACCATACAGTGAACCAAGTAGTGGATTCGTTGTTGGAATGGCCCAATCCTTCGTCAGATAAACTAACAGTGGCAGGACAATACTGCCCAATACGGAGCGAACACCATACTGCTTACCAATAAGCAGGAAACCAGCGATCAAAAGTGGGATATTAATTGCCCATTGGGTATATGCCGGCTCCCAATTAAGCCACTCCTTGCCCAGGATCGATAACCCGGACACCCCACCCGAAGCAATCTGATTCGGTAATAAAAATAAATTAAAGGCCACGGCAATTAAAAACGAACCTAAAATGATAGATACCGTATCCACGACGTTTCTCCATGGACCATTGAGTGGAATGAGGCTAGTTATCCTCTTTTTGCGATTATTGTGAAGTTGTGATCGTTGTTGCATGTTCTCGTGCTCTCCTTTTATGTGACTGATCAGTTGTTCGCTCATTTTTTCTATCCTATAAAATTATTCAAAAAAAAGCTCCCGTATACACCAGCATACGCCTACACGTATGGGTCCATACAGGAACTTATATTAATCGGTTTCTACTTTAATCTGGCTACGCAAATAACCATCGATGAATGCATCGAGGTCGCCGTCCATTACTGCCCCTGTATTTCCAGTCTCTACGCTTGTACGGTGATCCTTTACCATACTATAGGGATGGAACACATAGGAGCGAATCTGGCTACCCCATGAAATATCCGACTGATCTCCTCGGATTTCATCCAGCTGTTGTTTTTGCTCTTCAATTTTACGCTCATACAATTTCGAACGAAGCATCTTCATCGCCCGCTCACGGTTCTTGATCTGTGAACGTTCATTCTGACACGTTACAACTACACCTGTCGGAAGGTGGGTAATCCGCACGGCTGAGTCGGTGGTATTGATATGCTGTCCACCCGCGCCACTCGCACGGTAGGTATCAATCTTGAGATCCTCTGTTCGAATGTCCAATTCAATCGTATCATCAATCTCAGGAACCACATCACATGATACGAAGGACGTATGTCTACGGCCCGATGAGTCAAAAGGAGAGATCCGCACCAGTCGGTGTACACCCTTCTCGGCTTTCAGATAACCATAAGCATTGTGCCCCTTGATCGATAGCGTGACGCTCTTGATCCCCGCCTCATCTCCTGGCAGATAATCCAGCACCTCAACCTTGAAGCCACGCTTCTCGGACCAACGTGTGTACATCCGGAGTAACATTTGTCCCCAGTCCTGTGACTCGGTACCACCTGCCCCCGGATGAAGCTCTAGAATGGCATCCATCTTATCATACGGCTGGTTCAGGAGCAGCTGAAGTTCGAACTCTGCCACCTTGCTCACGATCGCTGTGACGCTTCTACCGATCTCTGCAGCGAGGTCTTCGTCGCCTTCCTCGTCAGCCAGTTCTACCATCATCACCGCATCATCATAGTCCTGTTGGAGTTTGGTGTATTGATCCACAGATCCCTTCACCGCATTTAGCTCAGCGATTACGGATTGCGCCTTGTCACTATCGTCCCAGAAATCGGGGGCAGACATCTTCACTTCGAAGTTGCCGATCATCTCTTGCTTCAGATCTAAGTCAAAGAGACCCCCTAAGGTTTGTTAGTTTTTTGCCTATTTCACGCAGGTCATGCTTCACGTTTGGATCGATCATGTGCAATTCCTCTTTTCATTAAGATAAGCTCCCCGCATCCAGGGCATCCCTCCAGATCAAGCATCCGATGCGTCACCCTGGTGTTGAGACTACTGTTGTATCAGTATATCTCTTCCCCGTGATCATGGTCATATTATTATAACTATGCACCATTAATCGGTTTTGCATCCTTCACTTCATCCTATGGAATACCCGGCTGCAAGGAGCCATTCATGTCATTCGTGTATAAATGAACCCTTCAACTACTCTTGACCGTGGCAGTGTTTGAACTTCTTGCCACTACCGCATGGGCATGGATCGTTACGTCCGATTTGGTCAGAAACCTTCACTGGACGTTTCTCAGCAGGTTCACCGCTTGTCGAGATCTGACTTTCCTCAACAACCGCTTGACGCTCCTGATTGCTCTCGATCTGTGCTCTCATCACATAAGTCGCTACTTCTTCTTGAATCGAAGCGATCATCTGATGGAACATCTCGAAGCCTTCGAACTGGTACTCACGCAGTGGATCTGTACCGCCGTAGGCACGAAGGTGGATACCTTGACGCAATTGATCCATTGCATCAATATGATCCATCCACTTGCTGTCTACTGCACGGAGCACAACCACTTTCTCGAACTCACGAACCATCTCTTCGCCAATTCGCTCTTCACGTGCATTGTACTTGTTCTGAACTTTCGTGAACAGGAACTCGATGATCTCTTCTGCTTCCTTACCCCACAGATCATCTTTAGTTATGGAACCATCGTCCAGCAATTTGCTGTTCATGTAATCAGCAACTTCCTGAAGCTCCCAGTTTTCCGGGATATCGTCACTACAATGTGCTTCAACGATACGTTCAATGGAAGGCTTGATCATATCCATAACGATCTGTTTGATATTTTCGGACTCCAGTACCTCGCGGCGCTGTTTATATATAATTTCACGTTGTTGGTTCATTACATCATCATATTGGAGAACGACTTTACGCACGTCAAAGTTGTTACCTTCAACACGCTTCTGCGCTGATTCTACTGCACGGGTAATCATCCGGCTCTCGATCGGTTGGTCTTCTTCAAAACCAAGACGCTCCATCATGTTCAATACATTGTCTGCACCGAAACGTCTCATCAATTCATCACCCAGTGACAGGTAGAATTGTGTTGAACCCGGGTCACCTTGACGTCCCGCACGGCCACGTAGCTGATTATCAATCCGGCGTGATTCGTGACGCTCTGTACCGATGATATGAAGGCCGCCTACTTCAGCTACACCATCACCCAAGATAATATCTGTACCCCGTCCTGCCATGTTGGTTGCAATCGTTACTGCACCCGCTTGACCAGCTCCTGAGATGATCTCTGCTTCTTCCGCGTGGTACTTGGCGTTCAGTACCTGGTGTTTGACACCACGGCGTTTAAGCATGTCAGACAGGCGTTCAGAGTTCTCAATGGACACTGTACCTACCAGAATCGGTTGATTCTTACTGTGGCGTGCCACGATCTCTTCTACAACGGCATTGAACTTGCCATCGATGCTCTTGTACACGACATCTGCCATGTCATCCCGCTTGTTTGGGCGGTTGGTTGGAATTTGCAGTACTTCGAGACCGTAGATTTTTTTAAACTCTTCTTCCTCGGTTTTCGCTGTACCCGTCATACCCGCAAGTTTACGGTACATCCGGAAATAGTTCTGGAAGGTAATCGTAGCAAGCGTCATGCTCTCATTTTGTACTTCAATGCCTTCTTTGGCTTCAATCGCTTGGTGCAATCCATCACTGTAACGACGTCCAGACATCAGACGACCTGTGAATTCATCGACGATCATGACTTCCTCATCACTGACAACATAATCCACGTCACGACGCATGATTGCATTAGCTTTCAAGCCCTGTACAATGTGATGGTTGAGAGTTACATTGGCATGATCATACAAGTTCTCGATACCAAATGCTTTCTCTGCTTTTGCCACGCCCGCCTCAGTCAACGCTACGGATTTCACCTTAATGTCTACCGTAAAGTCTTCTTCCGGCACCAAACGTTTCACAAAACGATCTGCTGCATAGTACATATCCGTCGACTTCTGAGCTTGTCCAGAGATAATGAGTGGCGTACGCGCCTCATCGACCAAGATGGAGTCTACTTCATCAATGATACAGAAGAACAATGGACGTTGTACCATTTGCTCTTTGTACAGCACCATGTTGTCACGTAGATAGTCAAAACCAAACTCATTGTTCGTTCCGTACGTAATATCACATGCATACGCATGTTGTTTCAAAGCATGGTCCATACCGCTCAGGTTAACCCCTACCGACATGCCCATGAATTCATAGATTTGTCCCATTTCCTGGCTATCCCGTTGTGCCAAGTAGTCATTGACCGTGACCACGTGTACACCTTTGGACATTAACGCGTTCAGATATACCGGAAGTGTTCCTACCAGCGTTTTACCTTCACCCGTTTTCATCTCGGAAATACGGCCTTCATGCAGAGCGATACCGCCCAGCATCTGTACATCGTAGTGACGTTTGCCCAGTACACGACGTGATGCCTCACGTACAGTTGCAAATGCCTCTGGAAGAAGCTCATCTGTTGTTTCTCCCTTTTCAATACGAGCACGGTATTCGTCCGTTTTACCTTTCAGTTGTTCATCAGACAACGCCTGAAATTGTGGTTCCAGTTTATTGATCACATCGACCGTCTTCATCAGACGTTTAACATCACGTTCATTCATGTCGCCGAAGATCTTTTTGACAAGTCCTAGCATGGTATACCCCTTTCGTGCAAAACAGAATAGACCCCCTGTTGCCGCCACGCGACACCATCGGATGGATGTTGCATCCACTTGCCCGGGGGTGACAAACAATATAAAAAGTAATATGGATGAATCAACTCCAGGCTTGCCAAGGGTTCCTCATGAAGCTGATTCGGTATTCAAACGGATTCGGTTATTAAAAAGTAGCCGAAGCCCGAGCCTTGCGAATCATGTTCATGGTGCTGTGCCTGTCATTGATTATGATTAGCGATCATTCGTTGACAATTCCTCATCAGGACAATGATTCTCTTTGCATAAATTGTAACAGTTTGTAAGAGCCGCCGCAACACGCCACGGCACACTTCTTTGAACTTCTGAGACATATCAAATGGAGTTTAAGTGCAAAAAATCATAGTCGTTAGCGGAAGCGTTCGATTGTCATGTTTCGTTTTGCAGGATAGACAGCCCTGTCAACGAATTTTGATGGTAAATTTGGATGGAAATCTCAATATCCAGTTCTCGAATGTAGGTATACGAATATTTTCGTGAGCATCGGAATCTGGTGATAAACTTGTACCAATTATGATTATTCTTACTATCTATTAGACGCAACAGCATAGGGAATAGTTTCACCATTTTATTTCCAAAGGTGATTTCCCAGCTTCTCTACGCACAAAAGAGCCCCATCCCCTAAGGGATGGAAGCTCTTGTTAAGTCCAATCCAGGAAACTACAGTCCCTGTCTTCATTATTATTAGATATTCATACGCATGTCCGTTCCGATGATCCTGTACGTTAATATTAACCTTGTTCGATCAATCCGTACTTACCATCGTTCCGTTTGTAAACAACGCTAACTTCTTCACTGTCAATGTTGGAGAATACGAAGAAATTGTGACCAACCATGTTCATTTGGAGGATGGCCTCTTCCACGTCCATTGGTTTCAACATAAAGCGTTTCGTCCGTACAACTTCCAGATCATCGTCATCCGTGTCCGCATCCAGTTCAGCTGTAGCTACAGTACCTGTTGGATCTTCAACGAAGAGTGTTTTCAGGCTGCCTTCCTGGCGGAACTTACGGTTAATTTTTGTTTTGTGTTTGCGGATCTGACGTTCCAGCTTGTCCACCACGGAGTCAATAGATGCGTACATATCGTCGCTCTCATCCTCGGCGCGGAGCACAATGCCTTTCAAAGGGATCGTCACCTCTACCGTATGCAAACCTCTCGTCGTGCTCAATGTAACAGCACCGTCAGAGTTAAGGGGTGCATCGAAATACTTCTCGAGTCTACTCAACTTTTTGTCGACATAATCCTTCAAAGCATCAGTAACCTCGATTTGTTGACCTCGAATACTTAAATTCATAGGGCACTCCTCCTTTTTCCTTTGCCACTTCATTATAACACGAATGTAAGCGCCATGTAAAAACTCCCGGTGACCGAATAATGACATCTGTTCAAGCCACATCTGCCAACGTAGGCATAACGCCATATTTCGCGATATTTCATCATATTCAGCCCTAATCGTATATTTACATGGTATGTCTTATTAGGCGCTTGATGATGTATTTAACCGTTTTTGAGCTACCTCAATCTAATATGTAAAATGAACTTCAATCTGTCTCTTGAATCTATTAAATTTAATAGAAAAATGTTCCTGGGATGATTCTCAAATTTCTAATCTATTGAATCAAAAAAAGACCCCGGAAAGTACCGGAGTCTGATGCTAGCGATAATTCAATTTGGTAACCATCTAACCATATATGTAGGTCGGATTGTCCGGATGATTATAATTTGATTACGTTAGCTGCTTGCGGTCCACGCGCGCCTTCGACGATGTCGAATTCTACGGATTGACCTTCTTCCAAAGTTTTGAATCCTTCGGATTGAATTGCGGAGAAATGTACGAATACGTCGCCGCCGTCTTCAGTCTCAATGAAACCGTAACCTTTTTCTGCGTTGAACCATTTTACTTTACCTTGCATGCACTAACATTCCCTTCGTCATCAAATGAAGTGAAGCTTTCGGCCTTAACCTCTGCCCACAATTCAGATAATACCATCCAAAGTTATCCATTGTCAATTGGAAACGTAAATGTTTTCTTGGAATTTTTTGTAGATTAATTGGGGTTTGTGTTGAAAGGTGGGATATCTTGAATATATCAGGTAATTGGAGGGTTGGTAAGTCTATTTTTGATGTATTAATGATAGACGATTGGATGAGAGTTTACTGTTCAGATAACGAGAAATAGATACACCTTGCGTAGGTAAACATTTCATAATTCCAAATATTAAGAAAATTAAAACAAGATAACACAACAGAAAAAGGACGCAAAATATCCCTCACAGGTATCTTACATCCTTCTGAATTCTTATTTAATATCTTTTTGTGTCTACAATAATACTGTCCACTGCGTAAGACATCTCATATGCATTCTTTTGTACTTTAGCCTGCTTGCGTTGAATGAGCCAGTCTTTTGCTTCTATTTTCAAGCTGTTCATGCGCATCAGAATGGCATGATCATTATCCATAATCTTCTTAAGCCGTGCTTGTTGAGGCACTGAAGCTTCGCGCTGATCCTGCTTTAACATAGAATCAATAATGTTCTGACGCTTGTCCACAAATAGTTCCAATTCATCTGAACTCACCTCATCAATCTGAAGCATGATATCTTGCGTTAGCCGCTCTAGCTCTTTAATCAAATCATCCATGAACGGCTCCAAGTTCAGATGAGGATACCATTTTGCTTGCCTGAACCCAGGTCTCTTTCAACTCTTTCAAATAACCCAAAGCTTCCTCAGCTGGCTCAGCAACCTTCTTCGTATTAGCATCAATAAGAAGATAATTAATATATTCATACAAAGCATTAAGATTCTCTGCAATATCAGAAGAGCGATCCAATGTAACTGATAACTCGCTAACAATGGTTTGTGCTTTTCCAAGATTCAAACTAACCTTCTGATAATCCTTGGCACCCAATCCATCAATCGCTGTCCGTACAAAACGAATAGCCCCATCATATAACATTATCAACAACTGACCTGGTGAAGAGGTCTGAACGGACGACTGACGATATTGATCATATGGAGACTTAATCATATTTACACCCTTTCAATCTTTAAGTTAACTTAGCTGGAGAAGAAACTGGATAAGCTTGAAGCCTGACTTTGATACTTGCTCATAGCCGTTTCCATAGCCGTGAATTGTTTGTAGTAACGATTTTCAAGAGCACTCAGGCGTTTTTCCAAGGCTGTAATCTGAGTATTATAGCCTTTGAGCGTTTTACCCATGACGCTCTCTTCCTTGAATAGACTGTTAACATCACCGCTAAATTTAGTTGTACCGGCACGTTCTGCAACTTTGCTCATTGCTGTATCCATCTCTTTATACATCTTGCCAAAAATAGAGCTATCTGCACCGGCACCCGTACCTTGTAGTAAATCAGAGACCTGCTGAGGATTATCAAGTATGGCTTTTTTAAACTTATCCTCATCCAAGTATATTTTCCCATTTTCGTAATACTTACCACCTGTGATTCCAATACTACTTAGTTCTCCCATTTTCTCGCCCATGATGTTTCTCATCGTTGAAGCTAAGTTCGTAAGGATATCATCGTTTTTAAGAAGACCACTCTTGGCCTTTTCTTCCCACAACTTAATGTCACTTTCTGACATAACGCTACGTTGTTCTGTAGTTAACGGTTGGAAGCTACGATACTTCTCTTCACTAACCTTGGTATTTAACAATTCTAGCATTTTATTATAATCTTCTATAAAGGACTTAACCGTTGAAAGAGCCTTATCAGGATCATTTTGCGTATTGATTGTAAAGGGTTTATCACCATTCAATGTAATTGCACCATTATTCTCCGTAAATGAACTTGCAGTCGTTGAAAGCAAATTCATTTGCACCCCATTGTAAGTAATCACATTACTTGAAGGTGGAGGATCTAACTTCACACCATTGATTAAAACAATAGCATCCTTCGCTACAACCTCATTGATTACTGCAGTAGAGTTTTGCCCAAATAAATCCATTAGCGAATTATTCCCAGCGCCTGGTGCCTCAACCTTAAGTGTGCCTTTAGAGCCTAGATCTTTAGAAGCAATGGTAAACTTTCCTGTCAGTTCATCAAAACTAGCTTTTACGTTTAATTCCGTCTTACTATTGATTTTTGCAATAATAGAAGAGACTGTATCCTGCCCTGTAAAAGTCATTTCTACATCATTAATCTTAATCTTGTATTCTTTTGTATTATCGCTTGCGCCTAAACTTGTAGTTGGCTCTCCAAATTTTATGCCGTTTGCTAATTCAGCTAACGACTGCCTCGAACTATAACCTTGGCCCTTCCCATCGGTTTCTTGAGCTTTCGCAGTAGCAAGCTGCGCAACCGAAACCTCCATTTTAATACCATTAGCTGCTGCACCTGCTTCAGCTTTAACCGCATCCGTATTACCTGTTACAACCGCCTTTTGTGTATTAAGCGCTGTTGATTGTCTATATGTCTGTTGTAGCTTGGTATTACGGAACTCATACATCTTACTATTCAATTCACGATAACTGTCACGTTGCCATTCCAGTGTCGTCTTTTTTTGATTCAATTTATCCAGCGGAGCCCTTTTGGCTGTCATGAGTTCCTTAACCATACTATCGATGTCCATACCGGAAAATCCGTTAATACGCATAAATTCACTCCTCGCTCATTAAGTTACTTTGTACCTTTATACTTTCTCGTCGATCAGGATGCCCGCTATTTCCATCATCTTGGCTACCAGATCCAATGTCTTCTCAGCAGGAATCTCGCGAAGCACTTCTCCCGTTTCCTTGTTCAGCACTTTGACCATGATATCATGAGTCTTCTCGTGAATGCTGATATCCAGCGTTGTCTCTGGACCTTGTAGTGCTTTCACTGCTCTATCAATATTACGGATCAGTAGTTCTTCTCCCATGGATAGATTTAAACCCTGCTTTTCTTTGCTATAGGCTTCTTTCGCTGTCCTGATGTTTACTGTGTCGGTTCCCGCTTGAGAAGCGCCTGCCGGGTGCTGTACCTCGATAGCAGGATTACTTGCAGATGAGGCAGCAGATAAGGAAAATTGAATGTTCACCCTTGAACGACCTCCAAATATTTCGCATTTATATTATATATCGGCGTTTCGCCTGTCCAGCTTTAGGAAATATGTAAAATTCAATAAAAAAACCTTGGATCAGAGATCCAAGGTTTAAGATGAAGCAAGGTGAAATTAACGAAGCAATTGCAGAACACCTTGTGGTTGTTGGTTAGCTTGAGCCAACATAGCTTGAGCTGCTTGAGCCAAGATGTTGTTTTTCGTTTGTTGCATCATTTCTTTAGCCATGTCAACGTCACGGATACGGGATTCAGCAGCTGTCAGGTTCTCAGAAGCTGTTCCCAAGTTGTTGATTGTGTGCTCCAAACGGTTTTGAACAGCACCCAGCTTAGCGCGCTCGCTTGAAACCAGGGAAGTTGCTTTGTCCAGAACATCGATTGCTTTGGAAGCATCTTCACGAGTGGAGATATTCAGAGCTGCTTCAGCCTTGATATCGTTTGTTCCGTTAGTAACGGAGTTCTCTTTCGTGAAACCAGCTTGTCCAGCGTTACCTGTAATACCCAGGGCAGCAGAACGAACATCGTTGATTGTCAAAGACATAGATTGACCAGTGTTAGCACCGATTTGGAACTTCGTGGAGAAGCCTACGCCTTGAGCGCCTGCGCCTACAACTTGCTCAACGTTTTTAACTGCTGACATATCACCTGCAGTAGTAAAAGCCAACCCAGTTGCACTTGCAAGTGGTGTATTAGCACCGTCAGTCAATTTGATATCTTTACCTGTTTCAGAAATGAACTGAATTTTATTATCGGAAGATAATGATGCAGTTACTTTCGAATCAAGACCAGCTTTTTGCAATGCTGCATTAACATCCTTGATCAGATCTTGTCTAGCAGCATCTGCAATATTTTTATCTGTGTTAAAAGTATCATACACTTTAGGGTCAGTGCCTTCATTCAGCTTAACTTCTACTTCACTGTCAGATCCAACTGTGACTTTAAAAGTACTTCCAGCGGCAATTGAAGTATCAGCAGTAGCACCCAATGCTGCAGTTGCTTGCAGACCAGCACGTTCTACAGTACTTGGATCTCCAACTGTTTCAGCTTGAGCT
Organism: Paenibacillus sp. FSL H7-0940; assembly: GCF_037979415.1. Taxonomy (NCBI): domain Bacteria; kingdom Bacillati; phylum Bacillota; class Bacilli; order Caryophanales; family Paenibacillaceae; genus Paenibacillus; species Paenibacillus sp. FSL H7-0940. The sequence goes on along the minus strand of NZ_CP150280.1, from coordinate 6,423,440 downwards.
GCCCCTAAACCAATAGCTGCATCAGCAGCTTGGCTGAATTCGATTTTGCTATTTTTACCTTCGGATTTAGCTGTAAATTCAAACCCAGTTGTACCAACTTTGATGTCCACCAAATCAGACAACTTAGTTCCGCCAGATGTTACATTACCCAAAAGATCTGCGTTTGCAGCATCAAAAGCTGTAGTTATAACACCACCAAGGTTAAATGTTTGACCATCAACTTTGATAAAAGTTCCAGTAGCAACTGTACCTGCTGTAACTGCTCCGAGTTCAACTTTTGCACTTGTTGCAGCAGTCAATTTACCGCTTTCGCCTGAACCGATACCACCGTTCAGCAATTTTTGAGTATTGAACTCCGTTGTGTTACCGATACGGTTGATCTCGGAAGTCAGTTGGTTCATTTCGTCTTGCAGAGCTTGACGATCAGAATCAGTGTTCGTTCCGTTAGCAGATTGGTTAGCAATTTCGCGTTGACGTTGCAGGATGGAGTGAGTTTCATTCAAAGCACCCTCAGCTGTTTGGATCAAAGAGATACCGTCTTGAGCGTTACGGGAAGCTTGGTCCAAACCACGGATTTGACCGCGCATTTTTTCGGAAATTGCCAGACCTGCAGCATCGTCACCAGCACGGTTGATACGAAGACCGGAAGACAATTTTTCGATATTTTTGTTAGTGTTAGCAGTGTTTGCAGACAATTGACGGTGTGTGTTCAATGCCGCGATATTATGGTTGATAATCATTAGAGTATTTCCTCCCTGAAAATAAATTAGTTCCACATCCATGTGGTAAACGCCGCGACATTAAGGTCGGCCGCCCTGCCGAAGCAGCGTCTAAATTATATATCGACGGAAGGTGAGCAACTGTTTATAGCAAATTGGAATATTTTTAATCTTTTTTATTTTCTGTTTTTCTTAAACGTTCCATAAACGCTTCAATATTGGCTGCGAGAGGTGTAGCAGACTCCCGATTCGCTTCCTGAATGGACGCGTATATCTCCTGCCGAAAAATATCTATATGCTTAGGTGCAGAAATACCAATTCGCACGGTATCCCCCTCTACAGCAAGTACGGTCACCTCAATATGATCCTGAATAACAATGGATTCACCCTTTTTTCGTGATAATACCAGCATGTTAGACTCCACCCTTCACTGAGTTTGCTTCTTCGTCTTCTGACCAGATTAGATGGCGCGTTTCATAGATCGACTGATGGAGTATAACTTGCTTGCCTAGACGCTTTTCCGGATTGAGCACAACAGGTGCAAGAAGGTTCATTGTGGAATGATTCGTCTGGGAATGAATTGTGACCAGCGAGTATACAGATACTTGCTCTACAATCTCCAATTCTTCCTTATCCACTTCGCTTAACTCAAAACTATAATCCGTAACAAACGTAAATGGACTTACCAATAAGAAAGACAAATCCTTTTCTCGAACAGATTGTAAATAACTAAAAGACGTGTCTTCCCATGGGATTAGCGCGAACTCAGTCTCCTCTTCAAATCCAGGTAACCCTTTTGGAAATTGATATATATCTCTCTCCTGAACCTCTACTTCTCCCCACATGCTTGTCTGAATATGAATAATAAACGCCTCCTTGGCGATGAATTTATACAAAAAGAGCCATAGAGGGCTGCGTCCGAGACCCTCTATAGCTCACATTATAACTTATAACTCCATATCTATGGCTGGTGGAGTGTATTGTACTGATGCGTACTGTTTCACATAAATGTCCAGCTTACCTCTCTGATACTCAATCTCTGGCTTATTCACGATAACGTTCATCTCAGAGACCGCGGGATCATAGCTGATATCTGGAGGTCTTGTGTTGATACGAATATCCACATTATCAAAAGAAGCAGGGGTTCTCGTCTCAGGAAAAGGTTGCGGCTTCCAGTCGGTACCCACAATATTAGCAATCGTATTTCCCGGTTTATGAATAGCCGCTAACTGATTACCCTGCTCCACACGCGAAGCTATGTTTTGCAGAAATTTCTGTTGGATCCCCGAATAAATACGAGCGTTCATATCAATCATGTTGCCACCAGTATATGCAGAGAATGCCCTGCTTTGATCAACATTCAGCTCAATTGGATGGCTTTGTACAGTCAGTTTTGCAGGTTTGGTATGAAGTTGAACCTCCGCCTTAGGTTGACGAATGGAGTACTGTCCAGGGTCAGCATCCATGTTTAATATAGATGGAGTAGTTCGAATCTGAACAACAGGAAGAGTGTTCATAACATAACTCCTCCTTATATTATCTCAGGAAGTCCACCAGAGATGGCGAGATGATTTTGGCACCTGCTGAAAGAGAAGCATTATAGATATTTTCTTGAATTTTAGATTGTAAGGATAGCTCTGCGTAATCCGCATCTTCCACCTTGGATTGCAGATCTGTCAGGTTAATACCGAGATCCTCCAAACGACCCATCATCAGGTCAACACGGTTAGTCTTTGCGCCGATTTCAGATCGAATCGACAACATTTTACCCATTCGACTATCGATGTTGTCCAGCTGATCAGATAGCTCTTTCTGATCACCTTCCGTCAAAGCTTGCATGATCGTATTCATGATGACAAAAAGATTGTCTTCTTCCGTCTCTGTTCCAAATACTTCATTACCACTCACATTAATAGGCAATTGAACACTTTCACCTACAATGAAGTTAATTTTTCCTTTATCAGTAACAACAGAAGCAGCATTCGTTGTATCCAAAGTACCATCTGGATTTGCAGGGAAATCATATGGCTTCACATCATAGGTCTCACCATTGAATACATATTTGCCGTTAAGCTTACTATTGGAAATATCAATTAACTGTTCATTAAGCTGTTTTACCTCTTCATTGATACTGTCCAGCGCGGACTGAGGATTCGTTCCTGTCGAAGCTTGTACCGTCAACTCACGTAGACGCTGCACGACATTCCCCGCCTGATTCATAACAGTATCGTTAAACTCAAGCCAGGAAACTGCACTATCTACGTTTTTCTGATACTGCTCATTGGATGAAAGTTCTGCCCGATAACGAAGGGAGTATGTGATCCCTACCGGATCATCCGAAGGTTTGTTAATTTTACGGCCTGTTGCCAGTTGAGTCTGAGTATTGTTCATCTGCTGTGCATTCCGGTTCAAGTTCAAGAGCAATTGTGAACTAAGCATGTTATTCGTGATTCTCATGGTTGTTAGGTCACTCCCTTCTATTATCTGCCTACCATGCCTGTAGAGTTAATCAATTTATCGAGAAGTTGATCATATGTGGTCATGAAACGTGCAGAAGCACTGTATGCATGTTGAAACTTGATCATGTTCGCCATTTCTTCATCCAGTGATACACCACTCACAGATTGACGACGGGTATCCACTTGCTCCACCAAGAACTCCGAGTTGGATGTCTGACGAGCTGCCTCCTGGGACTGCACCCCCAGTTGTCCCACAATCGCACTGAATTGCGCACCAATCGTGGCATTACGTAAACCGTCCGCTGATTTCATCGGCGTATCTTTCAGATTCGCAAGTAAAATGGCAAGTGTATTGTTACCTTTTATTACAGTTTCAGTGCCAGAAGCATCCGTTGTGCGGAGCGAAGTAGCAATCTTATTTGGATCAGCCAAAATCTCTGCGTTTAATGAGATATTGCCAGCTGTAATAGCTGTCCCGCCATCCGCTGCTGTAAAGAACGGTAATCCTCCCGTATTTGTCCCATCCATGCTGTATCCAAGCTGATGTAGTCCGTTCAGACCTTTGACCGTAACCTTGAGATCTGTAGCTAGTGTCCGTGCTGCACCCGTGTATGTAACACCATCCAGGATAGTATTATCCGGCAAGACAGAACCCGCAGGAAGAGTAATATCAATATCACCGTTGGCAAGCGTATTAGCTAAGTCATCCATTTGTTTCTGGTAATCACTTACCAACGTGTCTCTGGACTTAATCATGCCGTGGACTTCACCATTAGTGAGCGTGCCTGCTGTATACGCGGCATTCAGAAAAGCAGGATCTACTGCAACCTGCACTGCTCCGCCTGTAACAAGTGCTTGTCCATTCATTTGAATCTGATATCCTTGTGGAGAATCCGTAACAGTAACATTCATGATTTTAGACAGCTTGTCCGTCATCAGATCACGTTGGTCACGTAAATCGTTGGCATTGTCGCCAAGAGACTCTACTTTCACAATAGCACTGTTAAGGTTCGCAATGTTACCCAGGTAACCTTGGATCTCATTACCTTTGACCGCGATGTTGCTATCCAAATCCTGACTAAGCGAACCCAGTTGGCGGCTAATCTGGTTCATCGCATCTGTCAGCGCCAGAGTCGTTTCTTTCACGATCCGACGTGCTGTAACATCCTCAGGATTCTTACTCAGATCTGACCATGATTTGTAGAAGTTATCCATAACGGTCCGAAATCCGGTGTTTGATGGTTCATTCACAATAGCTTCAAGTTTCTCAAGCGTGTCTCGTTGAATGGACCAACTCCCGAAGTTGGTATTTTCATTGCGATACTGGTCATCCAGAAATTTCTCACGCACACGTGTAATGGAGTCAAATTCTACCCCTGTACCGAGCTGTCCTGGTGTTGTACTATGCAGAAATGCAAATGGCTCCATTGGAATGGAGGCCTGCATGTTTACCTTTTGGCGTGAGTACCCTTCCGTGTTGGCATTGGCTACGTTATGACCTGTTGTGCTAAGAGCCGTCGTCTGTGTGAACAAACTGCGTTTAGCCGTTTCGATTGAATGAAATGTAGATGTCACCTGGTTTCCCCCTAATTAATCAGGCACGCGTGTCAAACAGACCGATTCGCCCTGGATTACCGTTCTTATCAGCAGGATGCTGATATGTGGCATCCTGTTCTGGTCGAGAAGCAAAGATGTCCATAGATAAGTCAATAAACATCAGCGATTGCTCGATCAACTTTTGATTCAGTTGATTGATTTCCTTTAATTCATGCAGTGTTTCCGCCAGCTTTTTCTGGACTTCAAGCAATCGCAGTTTGTCAGCCGGATCAAAAATCAGTTTGGAGATCTCCGTAATGTTCAGGTTCAGCATGGACTTGATCCCACGCTCCTGAAGCAATTCGTGAACTGCGCTCTGCCTTTCAATCTCCAATGGCTCCTGTTGTTTCATGAAACGGGATTCTTTGTTCAGAATGGCAATGAGTTCATCCACATCGTTTTTGACAATGACCTGTCTCTTGACCTCACTGAGTGCCAGCATATCGCGGTGACTTTGTTCCATTTGCTGCAAAACTGCAATCAATCTGTCCAGTGCTGCCATTACGTGATCACCTATTCCTTATCAAAAGACTTAAAATACGGCAGCAGCTTGTCAGCAAGCTTGCTACTATCTACCTGATACGTTCCCGAACTCACCTGTTCTTTCAGTTCCTGTATCCGTTGTATGCGTCCTGCATCCTGTGTACGACTTTGTTCCTCAAGCATCTTCATCGCCTCCGGAGAAATGGATACTTCGTCCTTACGGCGGCTCTTCTTGGCATCAGCCTGCTGATTGGATTCAACGTTCCTTTGATATGAATTGATTGCTCCAATTCTACTCGGTTCATTGATTTTCATTCAAAATACACTTCCTTCCATGATTAGGAGTTTATGTTGATATACGTTTTTCTTACTTTATCTTTATGTTATCGAAATGATTAGGATAATAAAAAAAACCGATAATCTTTAATAAGTTTATCGGTACGTTTCAAAACATTTGTTATAGCAAGATCTGTATTTAAGACCTCGTTCCTATGAATCGCGTAGTTTGTCGACAGCATTGTAGGTTCGTCCGCCTATATTGCCGTTATCCTTCTGACCTACATCACGAGCTGCACTAGCTAAGTCTTTCGTCAAGCGATGACGACAAGAGTCACACATATGACCTTCACGAATCAATGTTCCGCATACTTCACAAGGATACATCATATTCGGGGCATTTTCGATGGAAATCCGTCCCTCACGGATGAACTTGGTAATGGTTTTGATCGAAACTTCTGTTGCATCAGATAGTTCCTGTATATTGGTGCCTTTGTTTTCGCGCAAATAATCTACACAGATCTGATATTCCTGTTCCATTTCTTTAATACAATTCGAGCATACATCTCGAAAATTCAACGCATATAATTTACCACAGCGAGGACAATTGCCTAGATTCATCGCTAAAACGCCCCTCTCAAACTTCCATTTCCGAATAGATAATAACTATAGATTACCTTATTTTCTCTGATGAAGCCATAGTCTATTTGCAAAACAAAAGAAGGGAGCAGGATGCACATATACGCAACCCTGCTCCCAAATTTTATATCCCTAATTCAATGTTCTAATACTTAATACAGGAGACCATGCACTTGTGTTCTGATCGTTGAATGCCCGAATGCCATATTTATGCAAACTGGACGGTAACAGGTCAGAATGAATAAACGTTGTGTCATTGACAGTCGCCACAATTTGCCCATCTGCTTCAATTTCGTAAGACGAAGCACCCATAGCCGCCTCCCATGTCAGAATAACGTTTGTTTTGTCCGAAGTTCCCTTCAGCACAGGTGTAGTTAATTGAGTCATTCCCGTTATGATCTCACTCCAAGCTCCCGCACCAGAAGCATTTTTGGCACGAATCCGGAAAGTATGCTCCGTATTTGGTGCAAGTCCGCTCTTCGTATAAGCTACTCCACTCACGGCAACCACCGTACCATCAATCTCCAGATCATACCCGGTAGCTCCAGTTACAGCACTCCATCTCAGCGCAATAGCCGCTGTGGTTGCAGAGTTAATACTTAAACCGGAGACACTGGCAGGTAACGTAGTTTGCGACAATATTGCTGTCCATGCACTCACATTGGTGTCGGTCAGGGCACGAATACGATATTTATGAATGGTTCCACCAAGTACTCCATTATGGACATACAAGAGATCACTTACAGTAGCAACCACTATGCCATCTGCCTCAATCTCATATTTGGTTGCACCAACAACTTCATTCCATGTCAGCGTAACTGCGGTTTCTTCAGGTACAGCTTTCAGCGTTGTTGGTACATTTAATTGGGTCGAGGCGGTTACAATCTCACTCCAGCTACCAATCCCAGCAGCATTTTTGGCACGAATGCGGAAGGTATGCTCTGTATTGGCTAGAAGTGCTGTTTTGGTATAAGCCAAAGCGGTTACTGCGACTATTTTACCGTCAATTTCCAGATCATATCCTGTTGCTCCCGTAACTGCATTCCACTTCATAGCAATGGCTACTGTTGTTGCAGAATTCATACTCAATCCGGTCACACTGCCTGGTATAGTGCTTTGAGTCAAGACCGTAGACCAAGCGCTGCTGTTCTTATCCGTTAATGCACGCACACGATAGGTGTGCGATGTTCCTGCAAGCAAATCACTATGAACATATGAGGGATCGGTTACTGTAGAAACAATTGCTCCATCTGCCTCAATTTCATAACTGGTTGCATCTTTGATATCAAGCCAATTCAAAGTAATAGCTGTTTCCTCTGATGTTGCTTTCAGAGCAGGTGTGTTTAACTGGGTTGTAACATCTGTTACATCTCCCCAAGCCCCAGCCCCAGCAGTATTCTTGGAACGAATACGGAATGTATGATCCGTATTGGCGATAAGTCCCGTTTTGGTGTAAACCACTCCACTAACAGGTACCACCGTGCCATCAATTTCAAGGTCATATCCCGTCGCTCCTGAGACTGCGTTCCACTTCAGAGCAACAGCTGTGTTCGTTACACTTGTTACCGTTAGCCCGGTCACAGAACCAGGCAACGTATTTTGTGTCAAGACCGCAGTCCAAGCTCCAACATTGGTTTCGGTCAGAGCGCGTACGCGGTATTTATGTGCTGTTCCAGCTATCAGATTATTGTGAGTATAAGTAGGCACCTTAACAGTACCCACTAAGACTCCATCCGCTTCAATCTCATATTTGGTTGCATCTTTAACTTCAGGCCATGTCAAGGTGACCGCTTGTTCCTCAGAAGAAGCCTTTAGCACAGGTGTGTTAAGTAAAGTTGTGCCATCTACAATCTCACTCCATATACTTGCACCTGCTGTATTTTTAGAACGAATACGGAACGTGTGATCCGTATTTGTCACAAGCCCACTCTTCGTATAAGCTACTCCCGTTACTGGTACAACTGTACCATCGATCTCAAGATCATATCCTGTTGCTCCCGTTACTGCCGTCCATTTCAATGCAATGGCTACGTTCGTAGCCGAGCTAATACTTAAACCAGTAACTGAAGCAGGTATCGTACTTTGCGTCACCACTGCAGTCCAGGCACCTGTATTAGAGTCCGTCAGTGCACGTACACGATATTTATGCGCCGTTCCTGGAAGCAAACTAGTGTGCACATATTTCGGTTCGCTAATTGTACCAGTAACGACTCCATCTGCTTCAATCTCATACTTGGTTGCATCTGTTACATCTGCCCATGTCAATGTAATCGCAGTGTCTTCCGAGGAAGCTTTTAGAACAGGGGTATTTAATAATGTTGTACCACTTACCTCATCACTCCATGCTCCGGCACCTGCCGCATTTTTGGAGCGAACGCGAAACGTATGATCCGTATTAGCCGCAAGTCCGGTCTTGTTGTAGCTTAATCCAGTAGCAGCTACAACTGTGCCATCAATTTCAAGTTCATAACCTGTTGCTCCGGTTACAGCATTCCATTTCAAAGCCATTGTTGTGTTCGTTACAGAGGTAATGCCCAATCCAGTAACTGAACCTGGTAGTGTATTTTGATTTAAGACAGCAGTCCAAGCCCCGTTGTTTGTATCTGCCAGTGCTCGTACACGATACTTATGCACTGTTCCTGGCTGAAGACTTGAATGCACATATTTCGGCTCATTAACTGTTGCAACAATTGAGCCATCTGCTTCAATCTCATACTTGATCGCATCTGATACATCTGCCCATGTTACTGTAATAGCAGTCTCTTCCGAGGAAGCTTTTAAAACAGGGGTATTCAACAATGTCGTACCGTCAATGATATCACTCCATACTCCGGCACCTGCCGTATTTTTGGAGCGAACCCGGAACGTATGATTCGTATTGGCTGCAAGACCTGTCTTGTTGTATGTTAATCCACTTACAGCTACTACCGTGCCATCAATCTCCAAGTCGTAACCCGTTGCTCCAATTACGGCATTCCACTTAAGCGCGATAGCGACATTGGTTGCAGAGGTTACACTCAATCCTGTGACTGAACCCGGTAAAGTATTCTGAGTGAGAAGTGCAGTCCAAGGGCTAACGTTCATCTCCGTCAGGGCTCGTACACGATACTTATGCGTTGTTCCTGGAGTCAAACTCTCGTGCGTATAGACTGGCGCCGTAACCGTAGCTACAACAATACCATCTGCCTCCACTTCATATTTGGTTGCATCAGTAACATCTGCCCAAGTTACTGTAATTGCATCTTCTTGGGAAGATGCTTTCAGAACAGGCGTATTGAGTTGAGTCATGCCACTTACTACGTCACTCCACACACCCACACCTGCAGTATTCTTGGAACGGATACGGAACGTATGGTCCGTATTCGCTGTAAGACCACTCTTCGTATATGTTAAACCAGTAACTGGAACTACCACTCCATCAATCTCCAAGTCATATCCAGAGCTACCGGTCACTGCACTCCATTTCAAGGCAATTGTGGTGTTTGTTGTGGATGTTAAACTGAGACCTGATACTATTGCAGGCAATGTACTCTGCGTCAGGATTGCTGTCCATGCACTTGTATTGGTATCCGTCAACGCACGAATGCGATACTTATGGGCTGTTCCTGGCAGCAATGCTGTATGGCTATAACTAGGTTCTTCTACTGTTGACACTACTGCTCCATCAGCCTCAATTTCATATTTCGTTGCGTCCGCTACATCATCCCATGTCAGATTGATTGCATTTTCTTCTGATGTTGCTTTCAAGATAGGTGTGTTCAACTGCGTTATTCCGCTGATCAGATCACTCCATGCCCCTGCACCAGCGGCATTCTTTGAGCGAATACGGAAGGTATGATCTGTATTTGCTGCGAGACCATTCTTCGTGTAGGTTACTCCTGTTACAGGGACAACTGTTCCATCGATCTCGAGATCATAACCTGTGGCTCCGGTTACTGCTGTCCATTTCACAGTTACAGCTGCATTGGTCGCTGCACTGACCACCAATCCATTAACGGAATCAGGCAACGTATTCTGTGATTTTACTGCCGACCATGCGCTAACGTTATTGTCACTTATAGCTCGTACACGATACTTATGGGCCGTTCCAGATTTGAGCCCTGTGTGCGTATAGATTGAATCTGATATATCTCCAACGACAACGCCATCTGCCTCAACTTCATATGACGTTGCACCATCAACTGGTGACCAGATGAGAACAACTTCTTCTTGTGAAGGGTTGGACTGAATAACGGGTGTACTCATCTGGGTGATTCCTGTAGTTACATCACTCCAGCTTCCTGCACCACCAGCATTTTTAGGTCTGATTCTAAAAGTGTACTCTGTATTAGCTACAAGGCCAGTTTTACTATAAGTGGTGCCTGTTACAGCAACATTAGTGCCATCAATCTCCAAATCATATCCTGTAGCACCCTTTACCGCAGTCCAAGCTACCGTTAATTTATTGAATGTGGCATCAGTAACCGTCAGCCCGTTGGTACGATCAGGTACTGTTAACTGACTCACCATTTTACTCCACGCACTCTCATTGTTAGCCGAGAAGGCTTTTAGCACATAGGTATGCGTTGAATTAGCTTCAAGCCCTTCATGTACATAGGAAGTTACGTTTCCTAATTCAAATGGTGTACCACCATCAATCTGCAACTGGTAGCGATCTGCAGACTCAACCGCCATCCACTGAATCGTATTCTTGCCTTCCTCTGGCGTTACGGCCAAAACAGGTTTCTCAAGCAAGGTTGTTATTGCAACCGGCTCACTCCACTCACTAGCTCCTAGTCTGTTAATTCCACGTACTCTATAGGTGTATGTAGTATTGGGTGTAAGTGAAGAACGTGTATAATTGATTCCGTAAAAAGGCCCTTTGACTACGCCATTCTCTTCAATCTCATATTGAACAGCTTGTGGAGCAGCAGACCAATTGAGATTAATAGCTACATCACTGGCATCAGCCGCCAAATTAGCTGGAACAGCAGGATTTGTAGTAATAGGCTGTGTTGTCCCCGGCTCTTTTACAAAACTGAATGATTCTGCTTTCCGTATGTAATACGGATTCAGGTTAGATACAAAATCTACTACCGCTCCTGTATCGGCATTAATCACAAGACTTAACTGTGTAGCCTCATAGCTTTGCACATATCTTGGCGTAGTCATTCCAAATTCATCAACGGTGGAATTATTCCATACTCCAACACTGGTTCCGGATTGTCTGTATTCCATAGTCGTGTAATACTCCCATACCTCAGCAAAGTCGATGATAAAGGCATTGGTAACTTTACCGGCATAAGTAGATGTATAGGAGCCAAATGAAATCTTGGTTATGTCCTCAACTGCTCCATTAATCGATTGGCTTCTCCTAAAAGAATATCCTGATGTTGAAATCTCATATGATCTCACCCAACCCAGCTTAACTGATTTTTGATTCACCTGTAATTGGCCGTTGTTGTTGGTCAACACATATTGGTAATCATTACTTGATGAGACTATCCCACTTCCTACGGCTGCATGTGCCCGGTTCCCCCCGTACACGCCAAACTGTCCGAATACCAGCATGAATACTAGTAGACGGACAGTCCATAAGTAAAATCCATTTTTTCTTTTTCCTGCGACCACTTTTGTTCTCCCCTTCAACAGATATGTTGTGCCACTCCCTATGCTGTCACCTGTGGTGAACGGCAAAACTATCTATTCTGCGCGAGAAAATCAATTCCTCTTTTTTACATGTAAAAAATTCCTTGTTACGCTTTCATTATAATTTCATCAAACAACTATATCTTAAACGTATGGAAAAAAGACACACATTAACATACCAATACTTAATAAAAGAATATATTTTCCTGTCTACTATTAATCTTAGAGTATAGATCACCCACCTAAAGTGGCTGAAGAATGCTGGGCCGTCATTTATTACTTGAATTTACTTTCTAGGATCTTGCCAGTGTCAGCGTGTAAATCTCGACTGGAATCTTCATAGCGAATCCAGCATTTAGAATAACCCGGCCACAAGCGTCCAAGGTGCTACCTGTTGTATAAATATCATCAATCAGCAGTAACTGTAAGGGTTTGGCATGCGATATGCCCATATGTGTTGGCAGATGAAATCCCCTGTATAACTCTTCAATTAAATGCATGCCATCCGGGTTGATGGAGAAAGCATTCTTCATCGTTTCGATACGCTCACCGCGTGATTTGAAGCTTTGTTTGGTGGTGTTGATCTGGCGCTGCAACAGATCCACGATGGGTAGGCGGCAGGCGGTGGCGAGCCCAGCAGCCAGCCGCTCCGCCTGATTGAAGCCGCGCTCGGCCAGACGCTCGCTGCTCACCGGGACATAGGTGACCGCGTCAGGCCGCCATTGCGGCTTCGTTTGTTGAGCATGTGTGGCGGAATGAGCCACGGGGGCTGGGGGTTCTTTTGCCAAAGCAGAATTCTGTTCATCACTCATCGCTTGAAAGGCTTGAATCAACAGCGCGGTTAAGAGCGGCGCGTATCTTTCATGACCTCTGAATTTGTACATGCCTATCCATTCTTTCATGAGAGCGTTGTACTGTACGGCGCTGCGGTTGGCGATAAAAGAACGGTTTTGCATGTGTGGACGAGCACAGTCCGGGCACCCAACACCCCGACCACAACGCAGGCAGCGGATAGAACGAATCCATGGAATCTGCTTCACACAACGTGGGCATATGCCCGGATAGATTGAAGACAGAATCGCTCGAGTACCACATGTTAAACAAGTCGCTCCCGGCGGGGCGAGCAGGTGATGGAGACGCTGGGTCAGGTGTTGCGCGTGATCGGTTATGTTGCTGAACCAGTTGAACATGGATGAGCAAACCTCCAGTCTTGGGAATGTATTGTGCAATGTGGATACGAACTTGTCAGATAACGATTAAGTTTAGGATGGTGGGTGCAGGTAGCCTTTGCGACGAGCGATGGTGTTCATTTTCCGAATTTGTGCAACGGCCTTCACCTGTGAACGTGTCCGACGAGATGATGCAAAAACCACTCTACCCGCTGGGTCATCCATGGAACGCCCTGCTCTACCCGCCATCTGGACCAGCGATGCTTCATCAAAGAGACCATTGTCTGCATCCAATATAAAGACGTCGCTACGTGGAATGGTAACGCCACGCTCCAAAATTGTGGTGGTTACGAGCAGACGAATTTTGCGTTCACGAAAGGCTATAACTTTGCTAGCGCGATCAGGGTCCTGAGATGAAGTTCCTTCGATATGGATTCCGGGAAAAGTACGACGCATTAGATTCACAAACGCCTCAATCTGGGCAATGCGTGTTACAAAGACAAATACCTGAGCGTCACGCTTCAATGAAATTTGGATGTTAGTCCTCAAGGCAGAAGGAAGATTTCGTTTCTTAATACATTCAGCAACGGTAACCATTTTGATCAATCTTGGCACGGGCAAAGGATGGCGGTGGAAACGTACTGGAACTTTGGCATGGGTTAGTTTCCCCTGTGCTGCTTCCCTCTGCAGCCGAGCTGGCGGTGTAGCAGATAGATAAACGAAATTCCCGTCTGGTTTACATGAGGATGCCGCCGCGTGAGCGAGCATGGGATCGTTGTGGTACGGGTAAGCATCCAGTTCGTCGATAATGACGAGATCAAACCCCTGATAAAAACGCATCAGTTGATGTGTGGTCGCGAGCGTGAGCTGAGCGTCTTTCCAGCGTTCGTCACTGCCCCCGTAAAGAGTAGCGAGCGAGGTGTCCGGAAAAGCTTTGGCCAGACGCGGAGCTAGTTCCAGCACCACATCCCTGCGCGGCGTAGCGACCAAAGCTCGTCCGCCACGATCCAATGTATGTTGGAGTAGAGGGAATATCATTTCGGTCTTGCCGGCCCCGGTCACGGCCCACAGCAAAAACCGCCCCGGCCCATCCCCTGCGGGTGGCCGGGCCAAAAACGCAAGCGCCGCGGCGGCCTGCCGCGCTCTGCGCTGCGCTTAGCCCCCACCGGGCGAGCCCGCCGCCGGTGGGGGCCAAGGCCGTGCCACGCGGTGCTTCGCCGCGTCGTGGCACGGCCTCTTGCGCTGCACTGCGTAGCAGCAGCGCACAAGCACGGCTGCGCCCGAGCGCGAGGCAAGCCTCGCAGTAGGCGCACGCCGCCAGGCCGCAGGCAGCGCAGGGCACGCGCTGCCTGGCTTCGCTGCCACAACGGTGGCAGCGGGGCGCGCTCCGCGCGCGTCCAAGCCACGCGTGCCGACGGCGCGTGGCAGGCCCTTCGAGGGCGGCTGTGATACTCAGCCGCCCGTGCAAGCGCGCGAGCCTGCGCAGCCGCGCGCGCGCCACCTTTGGCGGCTGGGCGGTATCCGCCAGCAACGCCTCCGCCTCGGCCGCCAGTAATTGGCGGCCGCTGATCCGCTCAGCCAGCAGGGCCGCGTCCCGCTCCAGCTGAGCCCACTGCCCGGCGGGATACGGCTCGGGCATCCCGCCTACCTGATTGCCACGCACAGCGGTACTTCCCGCTTTGCCCGCTATACCTTTTCTGGCCTCTGTTTCCCCCGAGGCCAATTCATACACATCCAGCTTCCGCGCAAGATAGTTCTGCCATTCGCGCTTGCCCCACTGATCCATACCTCGCTCCATCTCATAATGTTCAACCAACCAGGATGCCTGACTTAACGGTAACGCCTTGTCTAACAGCAACCAGCGCAGCACATGTCGCCCACATCCTCCCTCCAGCCACCAAGCCACATCCACTCGAATGTCGAGTGATAACATCATGCTCCACCCTTCCCCTACACGGCACATATACAAAGCAACCTTCATTTACTCTCCTCCCCCATCGCACATTCTCCGAACGCAAAAAAAGCACATGCCAACCCGGCTGTTCGCCGGAGCATGTGCTTCATGTCCATATTCCATCTTCTTATGATTAATCTATTTATCACTATACCAATTGAATCTTTACATCACAAGGTTAGTCACACAACATGATACCATCATACAATTCTGCTAATAACCAGAATCTTTCTATAAAATTGCGAAACTTTTTCCAATCTGAATCGTCTATACTTTTAAATTAAGAGTTCTGACTTCGAAAAGTTTATTTTAATACTCATGAACTCGTCAAAACCCAGACAATAACCATAGATTGCATAAAAACCCATTTTTAATTTAAAAGCAGACTTGGCTACAATTACAAAAAAAGACTACAGCTTCTGCTGTAATCTTTTCACTGTAGATCTGCGAAATGCTAATCCCATTTCCGTTCACATGATGATTTATTGCTCTGACTCACGCAAATCAATCAGGCGAAACGTGTGATCGGTCTGTGCTACCCGTTCAATATCAGCAGGGACAGCAGGCAGATAAGATGTCTCCATGCCTTGCCTTTGCATAAGCTTTTCAATAATCGTAATCGTTTCCGCTTCTGTACGATCAGCGACAACTGTTAATCTGAAGCTCTTTCCACGGTATAACAATTCCCGGCAAAGTTCTCTTACAATGCCTTCGATCCGCCCTGCCTGATTGGAAGGGATGAGCAGGATCTGCTCGAAACCTTCAGATTCCGGACGGGAAAGATGGCGCTGGTGCATGGCATGAACGGCCATTGCCGCCAGGAAGTATATGAGCAGAATCATAGTCAGATGAGCAACCATGGCAACTGCACCTCCTCGGAAGGTCATGCTCACCCATGGCGAACATCCCTGTATACAACAAGTATATGCTGTACTTCCTGAAGGGTTACACTTGCATTTCCTATCACTCATATTCCACGCTGATCGACACCGGACGAAGAAAGACAGGCCAGGTCATTCATTCACACCTAAGCTTGAACATATGTTCCGCACAACCTTACACTTTGCTCATTTGCAGTGATAAAGTCCATTAACCCGCAGACCAATCCAACATTCTGGAAAGGGCGCGAGTGAACACCAATCTATACTTCGTCTAGGTTGAATCAACCAATGGACTGACTTACCGTAAGAATACTGCTTTACGAAAAATATAAGGTATTAGAGCGTAACCCAACCATATTTGATCGAATTGATAACAGCTTGAGTACGGTCGTCCACTTCCATCTTCTGCAGAATACTGCTGACATGGTTTTTTACTGTTTTTTCACTGATGAACAGGAATTCACCAATCATTTTATTGCTCTTACCTTCTGCCATCAAGCGAAGAACTTCAGCCTCACGACGTGTGAGCGGGTTATTGTCGCCAGCGACAAATTTAACACCTGCTTCCTTCGAAGCTCCTTCACTCATTGCCCCTGTTTCATTAAGATACGTCATACGACGCAGCTGCATGATCAGTTTGCCTGTTACTTTCGGATGTATGAACGCATGTCCTTCATGCACGGAACGAATCGCATTGATCAGAGACTCGGCCTCCATATCCTTCAGCAAGTATCCGTTAGCCCCTTTACGAAGCGTCTCAAACACATAACTTTCATCATCATGAATGGACAAGATAATTACTTTGACATCAGGGAACAGCTCACGCAATTTCTCCGTGGCCTCAACCCCGTTTTCGATTGGCATGTTGATATCCATCAATACGATATCAGGTTTATCCTGATTGCAGAATTCGAGCACTTGAATACCATCGCCGCATTCACCGATGACCTCAATGTCGTCCTCCATATTTAAAATGCGTTTCAGTCCCTCACGGAACAGCTGATGATCATCAGCCAAAAGAACTTTAATCGATGCTTTACCAGTATCACGGTTTTCCATCATCCTGCTACTCCTTTCCCTTATCCACGTTTGTCGGGATATGAATCACTATTTTGGTTCCTTGATTTTCTCCGGATTCAATCTCTATTCTTCCTTCTAACAGTTCAACCCGTTCTCTCATCCCAATCAGACCGAAGTGGGTATGATCCTTGCTTTTCTTCGCAAGAAGCTCCGGTTTGAACCCAAGCCCATTGTCCTGAACGACAATTTTGACGAGCTGAGCCTGGTATGTAATTTCCACTACAACATATGTGGGATAAGCATGCTTTGCAGCATTCGACAGACCTTCCTGCACAAGGCGGTAGATTGCAGCCTCCATGGCTGAAGATAAACGATGTTCCTTACCTCTTGTTTCAAAAAGCGACCGGATTTTCGTTTTTACCTCAAAATCCTGCACGTACTTCCGAAGCGTTGGAATCAGTCCCAGATCATCCAGTGCCATAGGACGCAGATTGAAAATAACTTTTCTCATTTCTTCAAGACTGGAACGAACCTGGCCTTTCAAATCTACTATTTCGGCCTGGACCATCTTAAAATCCTGCTTAATGAGCATTCTTTCTACAATTTCCGTCCTAAGCACTAGATTGGCGAGCATCTGGGCAGGCCCGTCATGAATTTCACGAGCAATACGTTTCCGCTCTTCTTCCTGGGCCAAAATTATTTTCAAACCAATCATTTGTCGATTTTTGGCATTTTCAATGATCCGGGTCACTTGACCCAGTTCACCTGACAGGTATTCGAGTACAACACCCATCTGCGAACCGATGGTCTCGGCACGCTCCACAGAAGCTTCCACATTTTTGGCACGCTTCTGTAGGTCATCCCGACGGGCCTTCAGATACATTTCCTTCTCACGATAAATCATCAGATCCAGCTGCAGCTGTGTTGCTTTCTCGTACGCCTGCTTGATATCATGTTCGGAATAACGGACAAAGTCGCGGCTAACCTCAGTCAGCCGGATCCGGGAACGGCGGTAGTTCAGCTCCAATTGATCTACTTTCTCGATCGTTTCCGCCGTTTCCTTCAGCACCGACTTTAACTCCTCGTTGAGTGTTTTCAGCTCATCGCGAGTTGCGTCCATGATCTCGAACATTTGATATTTGCTGTTTTCCATGACTTGTATGGCGTTTTTAATGACGCGGTCTATGGCATCGGCTTGTAAATCCACGTTTGTTCGACTCCATTTCTATCGTTTCCGGTATATATCATACCATATCACGATGAGATGGTAACGGTCTTCGTTTTCTGTTCCCATTTTACAGTCAGACCAAGTTGCTCGGAAACAAGTCTAAGCGGGACTAAAGTCCTACCACCCGTTACGTATGGTGCAACAGTTGCGCTCTGTCTTTTACCATTCAGAATGAATTCTTTCTGCCCTACAACCAGATCAATCAGCTTGCCACCACGTAATACCGTGATCCGCTGATTTTTGCTATCCCAGCTTGCCTGACCACCAAAAGCGTCCAAAACATGTTTGATTGGCACATACGTTGTACCATTTTTAAGGACCGGTGCTGCATCAATCGCTTTTTTCGTTCCGTTCACCGTCATCGATTTCTGTCCAAGCACAAGTGAGGCAGTCCCCGTAGGCAATCCGACTTCACTGGACTTGGAAGGCATCGTGAATGCGATATTGTCAAAAGCAACCGTACCTGATTTCGCACGCTCATCCTGACCTTCCTCCACGTTCACCACATAGACCCGCTTCAGCTTCGCCGGATAGGAGATGTTCAGTCCGTTCAGGTCCACACTCAGCTTCTTCCACCCGTTCCAGTCAATTGCCTTGGCGAGATCGGCATATACCGTTTTGCCATTGGCATCCGTAAATTCGGCACGTAACCAGTTTAGGCTCTTATCTCCCATAACATCCATTGACATCGATGTAGCTGCAGCAGATACCTCTCTACCGGTAGAGCCATTCAGTTGTGCATAAGCGTACATTTTGCCTGTTCCAGCAGTCATATCATAACCGAGTTGCAGTACATTGGAGCCGGCTTTTTCACCAGTTCCTGCTGTAACGGTTGCTGTACCAGTTACACCCGCTGCGTTTGTCGTGAAGTTGATCGGATAATTCACATTCTCGAAGTTCTCCCAGATCGTTTCGCTCGCAGAAGCCGAGAGTACTACGACTGTGCTGTAACCATCATAACGTCCAATCGCATATCCTACTTGTGCACCAGAATTGACAGAAGATACGGTTAATTGGTCAGCAGTGACTTTACCTTTGAACCCGATAAATTCCCATGTCAGCGAGTCTGCCGGAACCGTAACACTTTGTCCGCTCTTCGTTGTTGCTGTTACCGGAATGGACATCGTTGTGCCTGCTTTAAGCGAACCGAGACCTGATCCTGCTGTCAGTGAAGCCAATTCACTTCCACCCAATACCGATACTTTAATAGAAGATGAAGCTCCATTGCTCGTTGCCGTCAGTGTTGCTGTGCCTGGCTTCACGCCTTTGATCGTGCCGTTGCTGACACTCACGATGCTGTTGTTGCTGGACTTCCAGGACATGCTGATATCGCCTGTTGCGATCGGGTTGTAGTAGGTGTCATATCCTTTGGCTGTGTACTTGCCCTCTTGACCCACCAGCAACGTTTGGCTGCCACTCACGGCAAAGCCCTTCAGTTTACCTACAGGAGCCGTAGAGAACACACCTAGCGTGTTTACAACCTGACGTTGCTCGGTGCCATACTCTGTGTTGAACGTCAGACCGGCGGTCTGCTCACCTAACGGACGGGTTACCATGGTTGTGGAGCCGCCTCCGTCCAGGTTCATGCCTTTCCAGACACCCACACTGGCCATAAAGGATTGCAGTTCCGTCAGCGACATCCCGCTGCTGTTACTGTTTTTCTCCGCTGCAATGATATAGACATACCGACCATCCTGGGAGTATCCTACTGCCGTTCTTGCACGAATGCCACCAATGCCGGAAGATGCGATATCACGGGAAAAGGATGCTGCCTTTCCACCGTTCACAAGAATCGTATGACCGCCAATCATCATCTCCAGATTACTCGGATCAACCGATTGTCCGGTTGTTTTGGCTTTTAACTTGTAATCCGCATCCAAGGTTTGCCCAACGGATAGATGGCTCATGATCCATGTCGCCGCTGTTCCATGCGCACGCAAAATGTACCCATCCTTCGGCACCGTCATGTTTAGCGCTTTTTTATCCGAGATTTGGGTGATTACTCCGTTCTGCACGAGAACCTCTGTTGGGGTTGTGGAAGGATCATTTGGACGTTTGGAGGAGGTCCATGCCGGTGTATAAATATACATTGAGTTGGCATGACTATACTTCACCGCACCCGACTCTACCGTATAATCCTCTTTATTTATCCCACGCAAAGCAAAGGTTGAACCATCCTGTGCCTTCACTGTTCCGTCAAAAGAATACTCATCGATCATCGGTTTGCCATCCTTGGTCACCGTGAGGGCATACATGCCTGACAGTTCGGAAGGTGTGGAGACCAGCACGCCATCGGAGACCTGTCCACCAATTGGCGAGAGTTCCCCGGATACATTGAAGTAATCGCCATTTACAGCAGCTACTGCACCATTTTCCTTGGCCATGGCACCTGTGCTCTGTTTACTGTTCAGATTACCGCCCTTGCCTGTCATTACATCCAGCTTCACATACGGGTTCTGCAGATCCACCTGGATTACATCCGCCAGTACGTTGACCTTGGAACCGGAACGTGTTGTTGTATATCTGTATTTCATGAGCTTCGCACCCGAAGTCAGAATTTCTTCACTCAACTTGCTTGTATTTGTAGATGCTGCAGCGGCCACCGATTGCCACGAAGTGCCTGACCACATCTGCCCGCCTGCGCTCATCACCGGTGCAATCCAGATCACACCCGCCAGCGTCACAATCGCCCATTTCTTCACCTTACTGCCCTTAACGTCTTCCAGCTGTTTCTCATGTTTCCCCAGCATGTCTGAAACGTCTCTCCCATCTTGTATATCAATCTTAGACATCACGAACACTGCCAAGTAGGCAGCCGATAGCGAGATCTCTAGTATACTCTTCTATTAATAGACTGCTTTTTGTGGAAAAAGTTACGCCCCCAGCTAACTTTGAGGGGATTCTTGGCAAAAAGAAACCCATGTATGGAATTAGCTACTCATACATGGGAATTTATCTGTATACTGATATTCGTTATATTTTCAATTTAACTCTGGGAAATGAATTTCGGGTAACATTCGATTGGGGTCCTCTTCGTTCACACCAATGTCATGATCATAACTATAATTCCAGTGCCCATTGGCGTAATCGAGGTAGATCAGCGCCTCATATATAGAATGGTTCTGCTCTCTGTTCTCTGAAATGTAGCTCCATTCCAAGGTTGCATGAACAACAGCCTGCTTCTCCCCAAGGAACACGACTCGTTCATTAGACATATGATACGTAGTGTCTCCATACTCAAAAGAAGCTCTTGTAATGTGCTCCCATGTCCTCCATTCATCAACTGCATTTGCGTTAATTCGTTCAATATCAAATGGCGAAGTATATTTATACGTTAAATCAAAATCTTTCTGATTATATGCTCTATAATATGTCTTTAAGTCAGATAGGACTCTTTGTTGCTCATCATTAAAATTCTCTTTTACTATATTTACAGATTTATCGATATCTTCTGGAAGCGCAGTATTACTGGAAAGATATCGATCCTGAAGTATTTTCCACTGATTGTTCTCCTTTATAATTCGAAATACGACCTCATGTTGGTCATTTATTACCTGATTATTATGAATATAAGTAACGTACAATAATGCCTGGTTCGCAGATTCGTATGTAATGCTTGTTATATCAACATTGTAGATTCGATCAGGGATTTCTCTTTCTTGGGGTGCAATCCAACTCTCAGTCAGATAAAATCTCTGCATATGTTTAGAAGCTAGTAGTTTTACAGTAAATGCTCTATCATACGCCCTCACCAGATCGAGAATCGCTTGTTCTTGACCATAGCCGTACGCTACCATTCGCGCAGTGTTTGCTTTTCGATCATAAGCCATCGAATGTTTTGTATACCAAGCAGCAAATCGAATAGGAAGATAGAATTTCCCATCAATGAGTATACCTGGTTTTTCCAACTCAATATATCCTTCCTTATCATCAGAGTATCCTACATCTGGTATAAAATATGTCTCCGAATGATCCGTTCTAGCAAAAATTTCACGACTTTCTATTGAGTAGTCCGCTCGGTACCCCATTAGTTGAATAAACTCTCGAAATGGAACATACACCGTCCCTGATTTTGTTATCAGTTTAATGTCTGTAGGCTTTTCATTCACGTACAGTTGTATGGGTTCTTTATTATTTTGAGCATAAACCAATGATGGTATGGATATTAAACCTACAGCAAAGAAGAATACTAGTATTTTTTTGAGCAAATCTACACCCTCTATCCATGAAATTCATGATTTATGATATTAAAAAGCGAAACCAATCAGTTGAATTTATTCCCCTGATCGATTTCGCTTCACTAAGATAAAAAAGCTAATTACTATTACAGATATTCCAACTTATCCAAAACCCGTTTCAACATGACTGCAGCCTGTGCACGAGTTGCATTTCCCTGAGGTTCAAACGTTCTGGCTGTCATGCCTTGAATGATTCCCTCCTGCACCGCTTTGGCAACAGAATCCTTAGACTGGATTTTGTTGCTGTCCTTGAACTTGGATAGAGTGGTAGCAGCCGAAGATTGAAGAGAGACTGTTTTCCCACCGTAATTCATCGCACGTACCATCATAAGAGCCATCTGTTCACGAGTGATTTCACTTTCCGGTTTGAATGTACCGTCCGTGTTGCCTGTAATAATTCCGGCTTCTGCCGCAGCACCAATGTAGGCACTGGTCAGATCTCCTCCACGAATATCACGGAAACGACGTGCAGCAGTCTGATCTCCTTTCAAACCAAGGCCTTTGGCTACCAATTCGGCAAACTCGGCACGCGTTATTTTCTGATTAGGTCCATAATAGGAGCCGTTCGTGGCCCCAATGATCCACTTGGATGATAACTCTTTGATGACTGCACCTGCCCAATGGCTGGAGGTATCCTGATAGCTCACAGAATGAGTGACAGGCACTATGGTCTGGTTACCGTTTAGTTGTCCTTTAACTACCAAACCTCCTGTTGCATTCGCAAATGTATGTGGCACATTCGCCAGGATCAGTGTAGTGGGATCAATATACGTAAACCCGGAAGTCGCTGTAGGTGTGTTTACAGGCAACTGCATCGCGAGCTGGCTTTTGATATTTTGTTCTACCCGTTGATTCGTATTTCCACTAAACGCAGATAGGTAGATGTCTGTAACATTACCAAGTTTCTGTGCGCCTGCAACCGCCAGCATTCCATCTATCGTACCTGAACTGGAGACAGGAACCGTCTCCACCTGTACATAGAAGTAGGAGGCATCCGTGTTCGTTGTGTTTCCCCCTACAGCTTGACTCATTGCGGATACATTCAGATTGGATAGTGGGACCATCCACAGACGATCACCATATTTGACACCAATTGAACCTGTACGGTTACTCGATGCAACCTGAGCCAATGTATTCAGCGGGAACCCTACATAAGCGGACGATTCGCTGGCAGGGACTTCAAATACAACAGGTTGTGTTGTTTTGCCAGTCGTTGTTGCGTACTGGAAGGCCTGCAAAAGCTTGGCCCCGTCTACATTGAACTGACGAGTAGAGCGATTGTTGCGTGACATCATGGAAGCTGTAGCTGCCGTATCGGTACTCATCACAAGCAGAGCTTGCCCATAAGTTGACGAGTCTTCTTCTGTAAGCCAAGAAGGACGGCTGTTCGTCTGGTTGCCTGTCGAGCTGCTGCCATTTTGTTGCAGGGCAAGCGGTCCAAAAGCAGCAATGGTGTTGTTCAACGCATCACGTAGTGGAACTGCTCCCGGAGTATAGCTGACAGTACCTGTCTGTCCTGCTGTTGCGGAGTTCGAAAGATTAAGAGTCACGATCGAGCCTGATATCGAAGCGTTCAGAACATTCGTTGTTGTTCCTCCAAGCTGCACACTAAACTGCGAAGCCGTTAAAGCCGTCTGAGCCTGAAGCGCATCTCGAAAGTTAATATACACTTTGTCCCCTTGAAGAGTAGCCGACAATATTTTCCCGTTACCAAAGGTATATTTTACTGGAGCCAGATTAACGTATCCTGCAGGATTGTTGTTTAGATCGGTTAACCGCAGGGTGCCTGGCACATAAGAAAAGGTTACGTTTTGAGTACTGGCAACTGTGTTGGCTAGCGTCAATGTAATCATATCATCCTCAATCTCGGAATCATTCACAAATACTGCTTTACCATCTACCAATACGGAATATTGGCTCTTGAGTGGTTTGTTCGTCCGGCTCAGCGGCTCGTTATATCTGATCCACATCGTCGTACCACTCACTTCTGCACTCTTGAACTCAGGTGGTTTCGTATCAATACTGTTACGTACATAGAACCCGTTGAATCCAGCAAGAGCTTGACCACGACTGTCTTTCACTGGCCATGTTCCTGGCGCATAGGATACTTGTACCACTTCACCATTCTGGATGGAACGACTGAGACTAAGCGTTACCAACGAACTATTATTGGTGGATATGCTGCTGATGCCCACCGCTGACCCGTCTGCTGTAACACTGAATTGTCTCACAGCATCACTGGAGTTGATATAGACGGTCTCTGGATAGTACAGACTGATTGTATTGTAATAAGCTGTTCCTTCGCGTGGTTTAGACATAATGGAATCGAGACTGTTCTCTACATCTCTCGCTCCGAATGCTGGAGCCGCGTTAAGAGACAAATCCTGAATTTTACGTGTTCCTGTTCCCGGTGCGTAGGCAATGCGGACAACCTGCCCTACGGCTACACCTGTATCCAGAACAACGTACACACTGTCTCCTGAAACATAGGAAGAACTTACATTCCGGTTTTCTCCGTTAACCGTCACTGTGAAGCTGGAAGCAAACGGATCAAGGCTAGAGAGTAGCTCATCATACGTTAATCGAATGATCGTATTGCTGTACATTTTGGCTGTTTTCAGCACAGGTGGTGTTGTGTCTACGGTCAGTGTTCTAAAGGTCCACGATGTGGCTCCATTCAGACCAGTAAACAGATTTCCCGTCTGATCCCGGAACACATTCGCAGGAATATCAATCGTATACGTTGTGTTACTTGTCAGAGTGGTTTGCGGGATAATACGCAACTGTCTAGGGTTGGACGTATTAATTAACGTGGTTGAAGCCACAATTCCGCCATTTGCATTCTTAACTGTAGCCGAACTTGTAAAGTTCCGGTCCAGGTCTTTGTTGAATGTCAGAGTGAATTCATTGGTGAGCGATACGCCTGTTGCTCCGTTTGCAGGAGACAGGGTGGATACGGTCACTGCTGTGGGATCGGATATCACATTGAATCCCCATGTAGTTCGCTGAATGGCTCCCGTATCATTGTTCATGTCATCACGCAAAAAACCTTCCGGTACTGCTAT
This sequence comes from Paenibacillus sp. FSL H7-0940, assembly GCF_037979415.1. Taxonomy (NCBI): domain Bacteria; kingdom Bacillati; phylum Bacillota; class Bacilli; order Caryophanales; family Paenibacillaceae; genus Paenibacillus; species Paenibacillus sp. FSL H7-0940. The sequence goes on along the minus strand of NZ_CP150280.1, from coordinate 6,398,085 downwards.
GTAAATCGTGCTGTTATTCGCCCAATTGTTCACTGGATCAATCGTCACCGTTGTTCTCGCCGTGTTGAAACTAATTCGGGCTGAATTGGCATCGATTTCTTCCAATAATGTACTGCCACTATAGATCTGAAGCTTGCCTGCACCGACCTTCATTGCCCGATCATACGTAAGCTGGATATTGGCTGAAGGAGACACATTGGATGCCGCATTAAGAGGTGACTGCCCTGTTAATCGAGCTGTACTAACTCCTGCTGTACGGAATGTCCACTCTTTGTTCAATCCCTCAACCGGTTGACCGTCCCCATATACGAAAGACTGGCTACCTATCCTAACATAGAATGAACCTCCAGGCAGAGATGCAGGAAGCTGGATTTCCACACGTTTCCCCAAACCCGCAATAGCAGCATCATCTGCAACAACAGTCACAGCTGCATCCGTTACAGGAACTCTTGTTACAATGGATTCATCCTGGACTCGTTGTATAAAGATTTCCTCTGTAGAAGCGTCGATTTTCTTTACTGGCTTAATAAAATCAATCGTTAGTGGTGCTGATCCACTTGCCTGTTGTTCGTTCACAGCAGGTGACGTTGTACTAATCCCTTTTCCCGTCAACTCATCGGCGGCATACGTGGACTCTACTCCTACCCATCCGGCGAGTACTCCTTGAGTGACTAACATCAAAATCATAAGACTAGCTAATCCCCTGCGGGCCATTTTTTTCACAAACACCCAACCTTCCCCCTTATCTCATTTCCCTAATTGTCTGATATACAGACCTCTATATTTATGTCGGTCAGAGGGAGATTTTCAATTAATAAAATGGAAATGTATGGTGTTTTATTTTGTAAAAAGATGCAAAAAGCCCCTGATTCCACAACGGAATCAAGGGCTTCATTTGATAATCCACTTACTTTTAGCTAATTACAGACCTGCTTGAGTTTTCAAAAGGTCTACTTTATCCACTTGCTCCCAAGGTACGTCCAGGTCTGTACGGCCGAAGTGACCGTAAGCAGCGGTTTGTTTGTAGATTGGGCGACGCAGATCCAGCATACGAATGATGCCAGCCGGACGAAGATCGAAGTTGTTACGCACAAGCTCAACCAATTTCTCTTCGCTGACTTTGCCTGTTCCGTATGTATCCACATTGATCGATACCGGGTTGGCTACACCAATCGCGTAAGCGAGCTGGATTTCCAATTTGTCTGCAAGACCTGCAGCAACAAGGTTTTTCGCTACGTAACGAGCTGCATATGCTGCGGAGCGGTCTACTTTTGTTGGATCTTTACCGGAGAACGCACCACCGCCGTGACGTGCATAACCGCCGTAGGTATCTACGATGATTTTACGTCCAGTAAGGCCTGCATCTCCCTGAGGTCCGCCAATAACGAAACGTCCTGTTGGGTTGATGAAATATTTAGTCTGCTCATCCAGCAATTCAGCTGGAACGACAGGCAAGATTACGTGTTCTTTGATGTCTTTTTGGATCTGCGCAAGTAGAGTCTCTTCAGCATGCTGAGTAGACACAACGATTGTATCTACACGTACCGGCTTGTCACCGTCGTATTCAATCGTTACTTGCGTTTTACCATCCGGACGAAGATATTCCAGTGTACCGTTCTTACGCACTTCCGCCAGACGGCGTGCGATACGGTGGGATAATGCAATTGGTAAAGGCATGAGTTCAGGTGTTTCGTTCGTTGCAAAACCGAACATTAGACCTTGGTCACCTGCACCAATGTTTTCTGTTTCACGAGCGACTTGTTCCGGGTCACGGTTCTCAAGCGCTGCGTTCACGCCTTGGGCAATATCAGCGGACTGCTCATTCAGAGAAGTCAGAACTGCACAAGTGTTATAATCAAAACCGAACTGGGCATTGGTGTACCCAATTTCCTTAATTGTATTACGAACGATGGACGGAATGTCCACATATTCAGACGCTGAGCTAATCTCACCGATAACAAGCACAAGGCCTGTGGCTACAGAAACTTCGCACGCTACACGAGCATTAGGATCATTCAACAGGAACGCGTCCAAAACGGCGTCTGAGATCTGATCGCAGATTTTATCCGGATGTCCTTCGGTTACAGACTCCGATGTAAATAGATGCCGGCCTTTAACAGACATGAAGTTTCAACCTCCCATAACTAATAGTATGGCGATTGCCCGAACAAAACATGACAGCGATTCGTTCACTGTACCCTCGAAGCTTTCCAAAATGGAATAAGGACCCAGGGTCCGCAGTTACGAAGATAAGGATTTTTCAGGTAATTGCCTCAAACGAAAATCAACCTTTCCCTAGTGGAAAAGGTTGCATACCTCAAGTGCCATCTTAACGTATTTGTCAAGACGTGTCAAACGAAATGGGGTAAGGAAAATGCCCTATAAGTGCTGCTCTGCCTGACGAATTAGCCTTTTTGTGATCTCTCCACCAACGGATCCATTCTCGCGGGAAGTCAGATGTCCCCACCCTTTGTATTGCCCATAAGAGTGATCACTCACTTCACCCAGTTCAGATCCAAATTCTGTATCCGCACCAGCCAAACCTCTGCCACCATAACCCACATTGAGACCAAACTCTGCAGCAATCTCATACTTCATCTGATCCAGCATTTGACGACTTTCGGGTACCACTTTGCGATTGCTTCTAGCCATGGTTCCTGCACCTCCATTAATTGATTGTCAACAGTTATAGAGTGAGCAGGAACAAGGCTGGCTAGCCGTATTAATGTTTGTTAGAACTGGGTAATCTGAGCAAATGAAATGTATAACTAATGAATAATTCCTTTAACAGCTACAAATCCTATTTCAGAGTATATCCACCACGAACCATTACAGTCAGGCTATACTTGTTTCCTTCCAAGACGGCGATCCCCCGTCCATCCCTTGGAAAAGAGAGCAGGTGATTGGTCGGCGCTGCCTGTCCATTCGTCAGATCAATCCCATCCGTCAGATCAGCTACACCATTCGTACCCTCACTGACGATCACAGCTTTACCGCTACGTACAATGAACTCCGCGCCAGACTTGCCGATCAGCTGTTGACCCGGCTTCACCGTTACGATCTCAACGGCATCAGAAGCGCCTGAAACTAGTGGAGGAAGTGAAGTGTCTCCACCTGTGCTACCTGAGTTCCCGGATCCCGTAGAACCGGAGTTACTACCAGATGAGTTGCCAGAACCAGTGCTAACGCCACCACCTAATGCTTTCTGAATCTGCTGGTCTACATAACTCTTAGTTACAACCGGATCGTCTGCTGTTCCTGGCTGACTTGTACCAGCACCGATGGCTGTATTGCTGTATACCGACCCAACCCACACGCCAACACCAATCGCGAGCGCTGCAAGGGATACTTTCATATAAGGTTTCATGTGAATCATTTTCCTCCTCTGGTAATCTATTAACTTTAACTATAGAGAAAAAATAGGGATGCGACAAGCAAAACCTCGTTTCCGTTAAGGTGGAAACGAGGTTTTGTGTACAAATCTAATGATTATTCGAATATGTGCATTTATCTCAAATCAACAGGCTCTTCCTTCGGAAGTTTGGTCAGGTCATATCCGTAGCTTTGCTCTGCAAGACGAATACGTTGTCCCTGGAACTGATCATCTACGCTTAAGCGATACGAACCACCACGCAACTTCTCGAAGAAGCTATCTTCTATGCTCCAGCTCAGTGTCTGGTTGGTTCCCACTTTCAGATCGGTTCCCAAAGTCAGCTCTTTCTCATATGATTTACCTGCTTGGTCCGTCATTGTAAGGATTAACTTGTGCTCGTTCTCACCCATCTCAATCTCTTCATTACGGGATAAGCTGTAATTCATCTCGATCTGTACAGACGAGCTGCCTGCCAGATATGCTCTCACACTGTTGGCAGTCCAGGAGTAAGGATAGAGATTAATATTAGTCAGCGTGCCTTGAACACTAATGGAAGTTGGCGGCACTTCAAATGCCAGAGCATTCACATAAGCAGTCGCTTCTCCTTCACCCGTTACAAACTTGCTGTCTGCAATACCTTCACCCACAATTAGACGCAGGTCAGAGAAGGTAACGGACTTCGGAATCTTAGCCCAGAACGTAACAATCGACTTCTGACCCGGTCCAGGCAGTCGCTCTGCTTGCTTCGCTGTTGCTCTGTAATACTGGCCATCCGATGTTTTGAAGTAACCTACCAGTTTACCGAGACCACTTTGACGCAGTGATTTGTTCGTCATTTCGAATTCGGTATATACGATGTCAGATGACGTTCCCGGATAACGAATCGTTCTCCGCACACCCATTTCGGTCTCTTTATCAGCAGTACCCAAAGTATATGTCTTACCGCTTCCAACATAAGATACCGGTGGAATTAATCCAGACGTATTCAATGTAATCCACTCATTCGTTTCTTCTTCACTAACTTTCTCGTTCAGACTAAGTTCGAGACGCGAAATACGTAATTCAGAAGGAATCTTGGTCAACAGGTAAGCCTCAGTTGTCATGCCGGCTCCAAGAAGCTTGCCACTTTGTGTGTAGATTAACTTCTTGTCTCCTTCAATCTCAGCAGAATCAATCATAAACATCGCTTCAAGTTCAGGAAGTTGAACTGTTTTGTTACCTGCATTACGAATGGTCACTTTTGCGGCAATAATATCACTATCAAGCCAAGGCAAACGCTGTAACGATCCAAAAGACACACCAAATGTACCTTTGTTATTTTTAACGACAGTTTCGGTCGTCAATCCATCTCCACTGGATACCGATTCAGGAATCGCATAGACACCCACAGGATAGGAGAAAACAAATCCATTCGTTGGAGCAGAGGTTGTCGATTCTGTGCTCTCATTTTTGTCTACCGGACTCATTACATACAGCTTGATTTTGCTTGTATCACCATCACCCTGAAGGGTTACACTGAGCTTAATTGTCTTGATATCGCCGGGGTTCAACTTCAATGTATCCAGAGCTTTGGTTTCGATCGGATATACTGTTCCGTCTGTATTCCGTACCTCGAAGGTATATGTTGGCACCTTAATGGCTTTCTTGCCTTCATTCTTGAGTTTCATTTGAAGGTTAAGACTATACTCACCATCTTCGATCCGGACTTTGGCAGATTCAAGCAATGTCGATAATCGTTGTCCTTCAACAGAAATGATGTTTGGTTGATTGGCGGCGACTTCTACATTCGTTTTGCTAGCCTCTGGCAATTGCAATGCAGCAACAGGCAGAACACTTTTCTCTTCACCCTGTTCCTCTACAAGCAACAGCTCAGACTTTTGCAGCTTCACTGACGTAGGGAGAGATGCCATCAGATTAAGGGCCTTATTAGCTTGAGCCTGAATGCTGACACTCGTGCTGTCTTTATCCGGAGTTAAAGGATAGTTCGTACCACTTGGCGTACGCAAAATCCATTTGATATTTGGATTTTCAAGCAATTTATAACTGATATTGTTTAAATTCACGCCAATTTTCACATACTGTTTCTTATCTTCACCTGGAAACACTTTAATGCCAGATACTTTCACCTTCACCGCAGAGTCGCTTAGACGAACCGTCTTTGGTTTACCTACAGGTGTAGTAATGCTATAGGATGCGGGGACGTTAAACTTACCCAGCGTACGTTCATAGTTAGCTTGACTGAAATCCCATTTCACGATGAGGAAGTTCAGATCACTGAGTTTTACCTCGCGACCCACTTTCATGACATAGGTCAGGTCAACTGTTGATCCAGGCGCGACTGTTTTCTTTTCCTGATCTTTTGCGATCAGTTTAGGCGAGAACGATGTTCCACCCTTGGTTTTCACTTTGCTCCAGTAATCGAGCATCATCATTGGGGTGCTGTCATTGTTCTTATAAGACAATGTATACGTAACCACATTACCATCATCCTGTGCCAAGATATTTACATCTGTTAATCTTACGGAACTTCGTGCTGTCACTTTAACAGCCGATAGGTTACCGAGTGTATGTACAACCTTTTTCGTGGTTGATGTCGTTTTCTTCGATGTACTGCTATTTGAACTGGTGGCAGACGTTTTATTGGTTGTGCTCGCTGCCATGGCAATGCCAGCCGTTGAACTAATCAACATTGCACTCGCGAGCAAGCTCACAAACATTTTCTTTTGATCCACTTCCAAACCTCCCATAAGTTGCTTGGTGCTATTATAGTATAAACGTTTGGGAAGGGGAGAAAGTTACGATGTTGTTAAACAAAAAAAAGCAAGCTAGGATAACCTAGCTTGCTTTAAAACTAATAATTAGTTTTTAGTTACTGTAACAGCACCAGCATCAGCAGGAACAATTACATCAAATGTTTGAGTTGTAGTAGCTGCACCTTTAGTGATAGTTGCAGTAATAACGTTTGTTACATCTGGAGTTGCAGTTGCTGGTCTAACTGCAGTGTATGTGTTACCAGTTACACCTGTTCCACTCCAAGCAATTGTAGTTCCGTTAGTACCTGTTGGAAGAGCGATTGTAGCAGCAGCTGTAGGATCAGTAACAGACAAAGTAAGAGCAGCTTTTTCTGCAGCTACAGCTGTTTGATCAGCAGTTGCTGTAGCTGTTTCAGCCAATTCAGCACTCATACCGTCGAATGCAGCAACAGAGTTACCAGCATTGTCAGTGATGATATTGTTCTCTTTAACAGAAACTTTATAAGCAGTAGCATCTGTACGAGTTGCAAGATCATTAACAGTTACAGTTACTCTGTTTGCATTAGCGCCTGTTCCAATGGCAACTTTAAAGTCACCATTAGCAGCTTTCAATTCTTCGTTGTCACTATTGCGGTTAATAGTGAATGCACCAGCAGCAAGATCATCAGAAGCGGATTTAACTGGCTCAGAGAATACAACTACAAATTGATTATTGCTATTAGCTACTTTCTCGAAAGCATAAGAATCATTTGCTTTCTCGACAACTGGTTTCACAGAGTCAGTGAAGTTAGCTGCATTTGTAACTGTTCCTGATGTACCTGCTGCACCAACATTACCAGCATTAGTTGTCAGAAGTGGATAACTAACAGTCAAGTTAAGGTCGCTACCATCTGTTTTCAGATCAGAAGCAAATTTAACTGTTACTGTAGAAGTTCCATTAACTTCAATGCTTGATACAGCTGGATTATTTTGTGCGTTAACGATTGCTTGGCTAGAGGAATAATTGTTGATTCCGCTGTTAAATTTGAGTTTAACAGTTCTTCTGTCAACCAATTCTGCTTTTCCTTCCAAAGCAATAGAAGTGTTAGCATTCAACAGAACTTGGTTGGCAGCTCCACCTTGAGTGAATTCTTTAAGAACAATACCTGTGTTGCTCTTAACAGCCAATACAGTCAAAGAGTTGAAGTTTGTTTGAGTTGCAGAACCTGTACCTGCAGCCAAAGCTACAGTTTTACCATTCAAGCTCTCTGCGAATTTGATTGAAACCGCTGAACCATCTTGGAATGGAGTGATTTCCGCAATTGCAGGAGTCAAAGATTGGGTTTGGCTATCGATGCTAACCAAGTAGTTAGAATAGTTAGTCAAACTTTCGATATCCATAGTTTTGTCAAATTTAACAACTACACGACGATCGTTAGTATTAACTGTTTTGGATTCCATGATTGGAGCAGCTTTATCAGCCAAGTTCACTTTACCAGTGTAATCCAAGATTGTGTTTTGCAATTTAGTGTCATCTTTCACGTTTTGGATCGTGAATGTGTTGTCTCCAACAGACAAATTAGTGTACAGTTTCACGCGAACAACTTTAGTGTCAAGAGTGTCACGAGTTGCGCTTTGTACTGTAACTGTTTTTCCGTCTTTATCTTTTACAGTGTAGTTAGTGCTCAATTGCGCACTAGCTGCATCCACTGATTTCGAGAAAGTTACTTTGATTGTTTTAGCGTCTTCAGCAGTTACAGAAGCAACTTCTGGACGAACTTGATCAATTACTGGAGTTACAACAACAGATGTATCTGCAGCAATTTGGTTTCCGGAGTAATCTTTCACGCCTTCAACGAAGATCGAAACTGAACCTGTTGGAAGGGATCTGTTAACACCGAAAGTGAACTGCCATTTGTTATCAGCAAGTTGCTTTTTGCTTACTGCTGTAATTTTGTTAGTACCAGATTTCCAGTAAACTTTAGCAGCATCAATTGTATCTACATCTACATCTTCAGAGAAAGTAACTGTTACACTTTCCAAAGTTGCAGTTGCTTCAGCAATTGTAGGAGCAGTAGTATCTTCTACAACTTTGATGTCATGAGTAGAAGCCAAAGATACGAAGTCAGCGAAGTCTTTAACGCCGCTTACTGTAAGTTTGTGATCACCAACAGCCAATGAAGTTGTGCTGTATGGAGTCAATACAACTGTTCTGTAGTTATTGCTTACAGTTACTTTACCGAAGTACTCTTTGCCATCCAAAGTGAAGTTGGATTGAGCAACGTTTTTAACTGGCTCGCTGAATACTACTTTAACAGATTTAGTTCCCAGAGATTGTACGGATGTAACTTCTGGAAGAACGTTATCTACTGCTGTGAATTCAACGTTAGTAGCGCTAACTGTAGCTGTTCCAGCTTTTACGTTGGAAACAGTTACTGCATCAACACGGTTGTTAGTCAATGCGCTGTCTTTCAAGAGCAATGTTGCAGAAGTTTGATCGTCGGAAAGTGTTACACTATCAACCACTTTACCAGATCTCAGAGTGTAGTTAACTACGTTCTCTGCGGAATCTTTATCAACTTTACCGTCAAATTTGATTACTACTTCTTTGAGGTTAGTTGCAGTTGCACTTTGTACTTTAGTAGCTGTAGTTACTACATAAGTAACTTTCTCAGTGAACTCTTTATCTTTGTAAGTGAATTTCACTTCAGTTTCTTTGTTAGCTTCAAGAGCTTTATCCAAAGTTACTTTTACAGTTTCGCCGTCGCTGATTTTGAACTCAACTACTTTACCAGCTTCAGTTACTGTGTAAGATTCTACTTTCAAGCTTTGAGCTTGATCGATAGAGTAAGCTGCACCTACCAACAATTCGCGGGAAGCGTTGCCGCTGAAGTTAGCGTTAGCGTCGATCAGACCTGCGTTGATCGCTGCTTGAACATAACCTTTAGCCCATGCTGCTGCATTGTTGTTAGTTTCAGTTGGGATTTCAAGATCAAGTGCACGAGTCAAGATTGTAGCCATTTCAGCTACTGTCACTTTACCGTTGAAGTCAAAGATTTTTTTCTCTACGTTTTTACCTTCCATGATACCCGCAGCAGTTACTGCTTCGATGTAAGGTACAGCCCAGTTTTTAGCTGTGTAGTTTTTGTCTGTGTAAGAAAGAGTTCCAGTGATCTCTTTCAGACCAAGCAATTTAGTGATAACTTTTGCGAACTCAGCGCGAGTCATCTCTTTGTCCAGACCAGCTGTGCCATCTGGGTAACCATTGAAGATACCTTTTGCTTTCAATGCATCAAACTGTTGTTGTGGTGTTACTGCTGTGTCACCGAATGCTACAGATGCAAACATTGAGAATGCCATTGCTGTAGACAGTGCTACGGATAAAATTTTCTTCATAACCTTTTTGTCTCCTCCTTGGGCGTTCATAACATTGGAATTTTCTTTAATAGGGTCGCTCGTATTCCTCATTCTATTGTCGCACCCCCTTTCCAGAGTTATGAGCAAGTTAATATAAATGATGTCTGTGAGCATATCACAGAAACTTGTAAACAGGAATAAATGATAGAATCATACGTAAATAGAGTAGTTTCCTAATCCTACCTTACGTATTATACAATGGGTCTCTCGTGCCGTAAAGCAATTTTTTCTAATAAATAGACAAGATTCTTCACGAGGTCATTCTTGGTAAGTTGCCCAATGTTTTCGACTCTACATCTTAAACGCAGCAGATTTCAAAAAGTTGCGGATTCCTCAAAAAAAGTTTTGAATTTGTTTATGTATTGGTGCAGTGCGGGTCTTTAACGGGTTCAAAACCTTTAATGCAGTTGTATTTATGACGTTTCCTCCGTAATCACCCTGTGTAAGGAATGATGTGGACGTTTATTTATACCCGTTATTTTCCACAATGAAGCGACAAATTCTACAAAATTGAAAATAAAAAAGAGGGCCCTCAAGGCCCTCTTCTTGGATCAGTGACTATGACTTAGCGGATCTTCATCGCTAGCTCAATAATCTGAGCACGCATATTCGGATCACTGTTCAATCTCAGATACATATCATCAATTGGTTGTCTGTTCTCCCGGTATGTCTTCTCATGCTTCATCGTGGTGTGAGACCATTCAATCAATTCATTCTCGGCCAGAACCAGACTGTTATACGCATCATGGAAGCCAGTGGACTGTACAAGTCCTTCCATGACTTCCTGAGAGATCTCCTCTGTCTTACGTGTATCTTCCAACTTTTTCTCCAGAATGACTGCCTGCTTCTCAAACTGTGTCTTTGCCTTCATGTAGCCCAGTTGGGCTCTCGAATAAATCGGTTTCATTAGCTAACTTCACCCTCTAGATCATTGTGTATTTACCGTTATTGTATCTTAATCTCTAGCAAATTACAAAAATAGTTATTGGTAAAAAACAGATTTCTTCTATTATAAATGAATTCTATATAAGCTCTTCTACAGTCATAAAAAGAACCCATCCCTTTAGTAAAAGGGACAGGTCCTTCCTAAAATTATTTCAACTATGCTAGATTAGCTCAATGTTTTAGGGAATAACTTCGTGCTCTTCTTAAGCAATTCTACAGCAATCTTGGCTGCTTCTGCACGAGTCATATTCCCTTTTGGATTGAATTGGAATTGCGTTTTGGTTGCACCTGGAATATTTACAGGGCTTCCTTCCATGATTTTTGCTTTGGTAACCGCCACAATGGCTGGTCGTGCATAGAAATCGATAGATGTTGAATCCAGGAACGATTTGGCCAAAGTAGCCGTCAGCTTACTGTCATTGGCTGCAAGCTTGGCATTCATCGCCCGTGCAATCATAACCGCTGCTTGCTCCCGTGTAACCGGCTGATCCGGTCCAAAGAAGCCATCGCTAAGTCCTTGAACAATACCTGCGCGTGCTGCTGTTTCAATCGCTTCATACGTCCAACGATCCGATTTGGTGTTCTCGGAAACGTCTGTGAAGGTTGTTTTACTTGGTTTAACCAGTTGAATGTCCATACCTTTGACAAGCAAAGTGGCAAATTCACCACGTGTTGTCTGATCATCCGCACCAAATGCATTGGTTCTGAGCGGATTCATAATTCCTTTGGAATACATTGCATTCAGCAAGTTCCGTGCCCATGGATGATTCGTGATATCCGGGTAGCTTTGACTTTGCTTCATAACTTTATAATAACCAAATTCATCAAACGGCACCGTAATGGTGTGACTCTTCGTATCCACTGCACCACCTATGGAAACCCATTTACCTACATTAGAGTCATCAGAGTAACGATATACCGTAATCGTAGACCCTACATCGTCAACAATGGATGGATCATAGCTCAGTGTTAACGTTCCGCGCTGGGATGGGGTCAGAATACGCTCTTGAGCATATCTAGTAAACTCTCCATCAATGGAATACGGCGTGATTCCGTTCGTTCCTGCTTTGTATCCGTTCGTACCACGATCCCCCAGTTCACCCAGACCTCCGTTGATCCAGTAAATATCAGATACTTGAGTAAAGTTGGCTGTATTGATCACCGAGGCGAAGAAGCTCGACAACTCGGTAGGAATACGGATTACGCTGGCACCATTGGTACTTCTGTCATCTGCATTAACCCCGATAACATTACCGTAGTCATTCTTCCGTTCTACAACCCCATCTTTTGGATCAGTGATACCAAACAACAGTTTATTGTCTGGATAGAACTTCACCATGCCACTTGTTGTTGTCGATTGCAGTACCGTTCCTTTCGGGAATGAAAGCACCACATTTTTGTTGAACACGGTGTACTTGTTGGCTACCTTAGGAGCCATGAATTGTGAATCAATCGCGATCGCACCTGTATAATACACATTGACTGTATCGTTGATCGTGCCGCCCTCGCGTATAATCTGAATCTTGATTGCATTATTTTTATCTGCTTTGAGTCCTACATAATCCAATACAAAACGGTTATTCATGTCAGTACGTTTAACTGCAGGCTCTTTACCAATTAATACTTGGGATGCTCCCTCAGCTTCAATATCGAAACGAACAAAGTTTTTGTTCACAACGATGTTGTTACCTACCGTAGGTTGTGGAGACAAAATACGGTAAGACGAAGGTTCACGTACAATCTCAAGACGTTGTGTCGTTCTCGCACCTGTGCTGTTGATGAGTTCGAGTGTGTACACATGTGTTCCTGGTACATCAAACTTAAGATTCTGAATCCGTGCAAGGAAAAGATCGCTATTACCTGTAATATCATAGCTTGGCAACCCAGCTGTAGCTGGTTGATTCACTTCAAAAATCGTTGTACTTGTGAGCTCTTTAGTGAAAATTTTATCAGAACCGAAGTAGACATTCACAATATCAGCGCCACCGCCATTAATGACGAGATCATAATTCTCTTCACTTGTTACATACTTGTCTTCTTTGAAAGCAAATTCAGGTGTAACCGAGAAAATGCGCTTCATCTCATCATCTTCATATTGCGTGATTGGTTTGTTGATAAACTGCTGACGTGAGTCCTTAGGAATCAGCGTAGGCATGAATGATGTCACTGTTGATTGATTCTGGTCAATGACATTGATCTTCAACGTAGTCGAGATCGTGATTGGGAGTTTGTTCGCATCCTCGTCCGTAGCACGGATCAGAATGGTGTTCTCACCATAGACAATCGGTCCTGATTTCAAGACCGGAAGGTCCACACTGAACGTTCCATCCTCTTTTTTCGGGAATGCTGTTGTTGTTGTGAATTTTTTACCATTTACAAGTATTTCCGCGACAAAGTTATCACCGCCTAGGGTTTTAAAACCAATGAAACGACCTTTTAACGTAAGCTTATCCGTACTGCTCTTGGAGTTAAAAGTGTAGGTTTGTCCGTTTTGAAGACTTTCCACATAAATAGAGCTCGCTGTTACATAAGAAATTTTCACAATCTTAGGCAAGTTTGTCGGACTACCATAGTAAAAGCGTACTTGTTGGTCTCCACCAAGAAAACCGGAGACTTTATAGATTTTTTGGTTATTTTTCAGTTTCATCGCATCAACAGTATCGACAGGGTCAATTGTAAGCTTTGTAGTACCTGTTGGTAAATATTCACCCACAAGCGTTGCAGTGCTCGTAATGGGCTCACTGGATTCTACCATAATGAAGAAATCATTTTTTTGAAGTTTCGTACCGTCAAGCTTTGTTTGTGAATCGACAGCTGTACCTGCAACATAGTCAGGCAGGAAGTAGATTTCAGAAATATCCTGTGAACCAGCCGAGTAGGTATAACTTGCATTGTAGCCTGCACTGAAGTTACCGTATGCAAGGCGGATACGCAACGTTTGATTTTTTTTCGGATCATTTCCATCTACCTCAAGATTGTAAGGCGTTTTAACCTGGAATTTAACCAATCGGTATTCAATCGTTACACCATCTGCCCCTGTAATCAGTATTTCATCAGCAGGTGTTGTTTCAATTTCAAAATTTGTTGGTTGTGTCAGGTTCCCGTTTGATAATGTAATCTGGCCGTTCGTTGCACTAAAGGGATTAGGGCTAGCTGAATACGGAAGCAGGACCTGTCCGGTTAACGTTGCTGTTGTTTGGGTTGTACCCGTAAATACCGGATTACTGTCGAGAATAGATTTATTCTGGCCCCCCAATTGTACCTTCAAATCTGTGAATGGTTGGTCTTTATCAAAGTAGTAAATCGAACGTTCAGTTTCAATGGCATTGGATGCACTTGAAATTTTGAACTTCAGATTATTCAGTCCTGCTTTTAATGCTAGCTGTGGCAAGAAGAATGACCCATCTTGCAGCATGGAGGCATTGATTTCATCCCCGCCGTTCACTTTAACACTTACAAGTGTAGAGTTCTGTACTTTACCTTGAATGGACACACGTTGTGTATCTACAACCGTATTGGAACCCTCATTCAGGTTATAAGACTTGTTGCCACCTGTAGCGGAACTGTCCGTAAACACTTGGAAGCTCTCTATAAATGGAGCCTGATCGTACAATACATAGAATGTATCTGACCGTTCAACTGATCCCTGGTTACCAGAGAAAGTAACTCGGTTGAATCCCGGGAACAGATTCAGGTTATTGGCTGTGAATTTGTTATTACCACTTGGATCAGCAGTAACAGCCGTTGTGATTGATTTAGTGGAGTCCGGTACCCATTTGCTATCGTCGCCGTCAGTCACCAAATTTAGTTGTTCAACCTTAACCTTCAAGCTCGTATTGGATACAAATGCATATGAACCTGAAATTGTAATTGCTGAAGTTGAGGTTGTATATGCATTCGAACGTGTCAAGAAAGCCTTGGTTGCATCTGGAACTATAGATAGAGCAGCGGTCTCCCGCAATGTTCTAAGATCTGGCGTAAAATATGTGGTATAAGCATTAGATCCAACCGGATCACCGTCTGCAGCCGAAGCAACAGCCCCACCGAATAGACCTTGTGGGAACAATGAGAACACCATGGTGACCAACATGATCCAGACCAACGGCCGTTTCTTTTGTTGCATTACGTATCATCTCTCCTCTTTTAAGTCAGTTACCTTTATATATCGGCAAAAGGTTCCAATTATTTAGTAAAAATCTCAAAATAAACAAAAAACCTTATCCACTAGGGATAAGGTTGGGTCTGGAATAATATTCAAGAATAGCTGTAACCATTACATTTATCTATTTATGATTTCGAACGAGTCTCCGGATTCAACTTGACGCGCATGCGCATCAGGAAGTTAATAACCGGTCTTCTCGTTTTGCTAACAAGCCCGATGACTTCTGCTCCCACCTGGAGGAAGAACATCATGATACAGATGACCACGAATGTTACCCAGTTCGCTTCGAACATAGCAGCGGAAGATTGGATAATCGCCAGAACTCCGAAGAATGCGGCAATTCCATAAATGATCAGCACCGTCTGACGGTGACTGAATCCAAGTTCACGCAAGCAGTGATGCAGGTGACCTTTGTCCGGTGCGAAAATCGGTTTCCGCTGTACCGCACGACGAATAATCGCGAAGAAGGTATCCGAGAGCGGCACACCGATAATGATCAGCGGTGTAATAAAGGACACGATAGCAATTTGTTTGAATCCCAGCATGGACAGCATCGCCAGAGAGAAACCAAGGAATAGTGATCCGGTATCCCCCATGAAGATCTTGGCCGGGTGGAAGTTGAAGAAGAGGAATCCGATAATACTACCCAGCAACACAAGGCACATCAAGGCAATCATCATGTTACCCATCAGGAAGGACATCACGGCAATGGTACCAATTGCAATACCAGATACACCGGCTGCCAGACCATCCAGACCATCAATCAGGTTAATCGCATTGGTTACACCAACGATCCAGAAGATCGTCAGCGGAATGGATACCCAAGCTTCGAGTGAAGAGTAGGAATCCTGAAACGGAATGTTAACGAAATCTACCCGGATATTAAATCCAAATACAACGACAGAAGCAGCAACGATCTGACCAAGCAACTTCACTTTGGCCGATAGTTCAAACCGATCATCAAGTGCGCCGATCAGCACGATAATTGTTCCACCAATCAGAAACGCGCTGACAAAACTCATATCACGAGTCGTGAACCATGCCGATACAAACGGAAGCAATGCAGCAACTGTAATAATAAAGGCCAGGAATATCCCCAGACCACCAAGACGTGGCATGATCCGTGTGTGTACTTTACGTGCATTCGGCGTATCCATTGCGCCAATGCGGACTGCGAACTTTTTGACAAGTGGTGTCAGGGCAAGAGCCAGTCCCATTGACACGATAAATCCAATGATAAAGATCGCTACCATTTGAACATTCGACCCCCAATTATAATACCTGTACGAAATTATAAATCCCCTGATCTCTTTTTATATATAAAAAATTATTGTTAGTCACTTTTGATGAAAAATCTTGTTACACGATAACGGAGAGTGCAAGGAAAACCTAGAGAAGTGTAACGTTCGCATTTATCACCGGATTTCATCCTTTAAAAAAGGATAAAAAGAAATCTGGGGATAACGGCGATCGACAGGTTGCCTTGCAATCGTAGTGCCAAGTGTAACGCTTCTGTTTTCATGGAGTGGCGCACATGTAATCCGGAATGAATTATACGCTCATCACACCCGAAAAGCCATCCTCAATTTCTAGCAAAAACACGCATTTATCTCGCAATTACCTGTTTTTAACGGACTTTCGTCACGTTTTCTTTGTCACGCATCACCTTAACAGCGAATTTCGGAAGCGCAAGCATCCGTCCAGCCCGGCTTGGTTCACGCAATAAGCGATAGAACCACTCCAGTCTTAACTTTTGGAACAGCATAGGCGCACGTTTGGTTTTGCCCGAAATCACATCAAAGCTGCCGCCAACGCCCATGGTTACAGGAACCCGTAGTGCATCTTTGTGCTGGTGAATCCACGGTTCTTGGGTGTCGGCCCCACGTGCTACAAACAACAGATCAGGTGCTGCTTCTCGAATGGAAGCGACGACCTGTTCATCCTCAGCCGGACCAAAATAACCGTCGCGATAACCCACAATTCGAATCGCCGGATACTGCTGTTGTAACCGAACTGCCGTTTCTTGAATCACCTCAGGGGTGGAACCCAGCAGATATACGCCCCATCGATAGTTTTCTCCAACACGCAGCAATTCATGTAAAAGCTCAAAACCCGGCACACGCTCAGCTACAGGATCTCCACAATAGTTTGCAGCCCATACGACACCTGTTCCATCAGGAACAATCAATTCCGCAGCTTGCATAACTTCCATAATTGCGGGATTTTCCAATGCGGCCATAACCATAATGGGATTGGCTGTAATGACCTGATGTGGTGTCTGCTTGGACAGCACAGCTTCCTGGAGAACCTTTACCGTTTCTTTCATCGTCAGTTTGGAAAAAGGAATGCCGTAGATCGAAACGGTAGGTATTGATCCGGTCTGACTCATCTTTATCTCATCCTTTGCGGCCTAAATAGTTGATAATCTGCTGTGCAGGCACTCTGGCTTCCTGCTTCAGTTGGGTGATGCCTTCTTCATGTTCCTTCAACCACTGTGAACGTTGATCCAGCAGTCCAACGACAGTCTTAGCGAGTTTGTCGCCATCGAGTGTATCCGTATTGCCTGCTGGTTCACTATCCAGACGAAGCAGGAATTGATCGATTTTCGGATCATACGAGATACCCACCGGAGGCACATATTGCGAAGCTGCATAGATCAGACTGTGCAGACGCATACCGATGACAAGATCACACTTGCTGACTTCCTCCAGCATAAGCTGAGGGTCGGTCAGATCTTCTGTGATGCTAATCTCGCTGCCTTTGCTGGTCACATCACCTAGCATTTCCATAAGGAATCGTGATGCCTGTTCATCAACCGGCAAATGAAATGGCAGAAAACGCAAGTGCACCGCTCTTTTGGAGCACAGCTTTTTCAATCCTGCGGCAATAGCCGTAAGTTCCTTCCGGTCTGACTCCCAGAAGCGTACCGATACGCCGATCACAGGAAGCTTGGTATGTCCTCCAGTTGAAGGTTCCACTCGATTAGCTTGAGTAGCAGCATCTGCTGAGACAGCACCTGCGCCCCTCTCAACTTTTGTTTCAGGTAATGGCAAACCCATTACGGGGTCGGGTACAACATGGATCTGATTCCACTGTAACCCGAGCCCACGCAGGTAGTCTGCAGATTGTTCATCCCGAACGGATACATAGGTGCAGGCCTTAAAGACCGATTTGATCATTGGATTAAAAATTTTACGATTCACAGGGCCGATCCCCTGTGCATAGATAAACGTTGGTTTTTTCAGCCACTGGGCCAGCTTGATTACACCCAGATAATAAGGAATGGATTTCAGTCCAGTTGCATCCTGCAATAGACTTCCTCCGCCACTGATTAACCCGTCGCTCTCTTTGAGTGCTTCACGGACTTCCTTCAATTTCATACGATGCACGGAGCGCACACCGTACATGGCGGTTGTCGAGTCGGGATCACCCGAGAGAACAATAGGTTCAATCGTTATGTTCGACCTTTGGCTTTCCTCTTCCAGCGCTGTCAAAATCGACTTTAGCACCGCTTCGTCTCCGCTATTGCGGAATCCGTAATACCCCGAGATGACTAACTTTTGAGAAGTGGTGACCATTTTTTCCAACATCCTTCCGCTACTTGCCACACACCCACAGCAATGATACCGAAGATTAAGCCAAGTCCCAATCCCATCACTCCACGAATGAGTGACAATACAGCCGGCGTATGGATATGCGCGAACGTATCCACCATGGACAATTGCCCAATCGCTGCAATAATGAGCACAAAGATGACTTTACGATATTTTAAAGCGGCGAACACGCCAACGATAAATAGCGGGTGTCCCAGCATAAATTCTTTGAATCTCGGACGTACACCGAACGTATCTTCCAACGTGGTACGAAGGAACATCTCCAATGGTGTTACTGAACCCGAGTTGCCTGTACGGCTCAAGTAATAGTACCCAACAACGGCAGCAACAAGCGCCAAAACAACCATTAAAACATTAATTGGCATACGAAGCATTTCTTTAATTTTCTTAATAGAGAACGAACCTGAACCACGATAAAACACAATATAGATCGCTACCAGTGCCATAGGTGCAAAGTGCAACAGACTCACGCCGCGGAACTGGTTAATCACCAGACTGTACGTAATACTGTTAAGCAATGCGATGACAAAAGGTACCGCCAGGAATGACAGAATTGAAGTTCTTACATATAACACCAACGTTTGTTTCAAACGACGACCCGCAGATGCGTCGGGTTGACGCTGTTGCTGATAGTTCACTGTACGAACGGCCAGCACCATCGCTATGGTCGGCGCGGCGATTGCCACAAGCAAGGCAATTCCTTGCTCCAGCAGCGTTGGTTTCAAAAGGAACAATCCTGCACTGCCCACCAAAGCGACCACAAATGCGATCAAAGTCAGTAGTGGGATAAAATAAGAAACCATAAGTGCAATCATGGCAATTGCACCAACAAGAGCAACCAGCTTGGCATAACGCTGAATCGAAGAATCCTTAACTGTAAATGCTTCAGCTTGTCCTAGCTCGAATCCATGCTTCGCCATGCGTTCTACCGCATGACCCGGCTCACCCAGACTATTGATCAGATTCTCAATTGGATCTGTAATCATAGCCTTTGCTGTATTCCGGCTTGGCGATGCATTCATATAGAGCATACGAATGTTGCGATCCTTGGTTGCCAGAACAAAACGGTCAGCAATCGTGTCTACGTCCAGATTGGCATCTCCATCACTAAGCGAGTACAGACGCGTAACGTTGTAATCCGTTTTATATGCAAGGGTCTCGAACCCAGACTGCGGTTTCTTCAAGTTCTCGATAGCTGCAAGACCAATATTGTGCTTGTTCAGCAACTGTGCGAATTGGTCGAGACTTTTCATCTCTTCATTATCATTGTACCCTTTCACAGCATCACCATCAAACAAGATGCGCGTTACGCCATTCTGTTCGAAGAAGGTAAGCAAGCGCTCCATCGATTCTTGGCTGTATGGCACACTGTCCGAGATCCGCGGCAAAATGTAGAAACCTTTATCACGCAGCATCTTCACGGCAACCGGATCGGGCTGCAAAGGCTGCATGTTGGCATTCTCCGGAGGAGTCTGCAATATTAAGCCGCTACGACCTTCATATTCCCATGGTACTACCGGAATCTGCCGATCAGCGAACGTTTGTTCAATAATAGGGGTATACGTCTGTGCGTTTTCCTCTGATGTAAATAACACATACGTGTAATTTGCATTAGAAGGGATCACATCTTTGGTCAGGTTCGCGAGATCCTGGCCGTTATATACCATTAGTCGGCGTGTCTTTCTCAGCTCGTCCAATGTACTTTCGAACACAGCCATCGTTGTTACGCCTGCGTCTTTTAGACGAGTCAATTGTTCATTCATGAAATCTTGCGGATGTGCCTGATACGCTGAGATATCCAGCAGTCCTCGATAGTTAAAGACAAGCTCCACCTTTTTGGCAGAAGATTCTGTCTGCACCCGATCACTGATGACAGGGATGGACGCGACCAGACCGATAATAACGACGAGCCACAACCACTTCCGAGAAGCGTTATTCCAATAAAGCCATTTTTGACGCACTACATGTACCTCCTCAAGTGTTGGAACCAAATGCACGTTCATCTCAAGTAATTCGTTCATCTAACATTTATACAATAGGTTACAAACAGCTTGTGTCAACAAGCCCTCTTATATGCTATATAGATTGAACTAAAGCATTATTTACACTCGCCACTTCGATGGCAGAACAACCTTCCGATCGCTGTTATCCCCCGATTTTTTTGATTCACTTTTAATAAAGGTGAAAATCTGGTGATAAAGGCGAACGTTTCACTTCTTCAGGTTATTCTGCCCTCTACGTTCTCGTGTAAATGTTCAGTTCAATTTATATAGATCCATCTGTAATATTATTTCAAAGAAAAACCCCTCCGCCAACCAACCTTACGGTGCGGAGAGGCCTTCTCATGTTCTTGCTCATTGTTGCATTTGTATTATTGTGCGTCTACACGCGACATCACTGTAGTCACCAGACGCTCGATCCGGCTTTCCGCATCTTCCAAATTCTCTCCACGCACGGCGAAGTATACTTTGATCTTCGGTTCTGTTCCTGAAGGACGCAAGCAGAACCATGAACCGTCTGCCAAAATGAACTTCAGTACGTTCTCCTTCGGAAGACCGTCCAGACCAAGGGAGTAGTCCAGTACATCTTGTACAGCAATTCCCGCTACTTCTTGTGGTGGATTAGAACGCCAGTCCGTCATTTTGGCTTGAATCTGAGCTACGCCGTCTTTGCCTTTCAGCGTACGGGACTCCAGCTTCTCCAAGAAGTATCCGAATTGGTTGTACAGCTCTTGCAAGACATCATACAGCGTCTTGCCTTGGCTCTTATAATACGCAGCTGCTTCAGCAATTAGCATCGAGGCAAGGACAGCATCCTTGTCACGGGCATAGTTACCGGAAAGGTAGCCATAACTCTCTTCATATCCGAACAAGAATGTATGACTGCCTGTTGCTTCGAACTGGTTCATTTTTTCACCGATATATTTGAAACCTGTCAGTGTGTTCATCACTTCTGCACCATAATGTTCAGCAATAACAGCACCCATCTCACTTGTTACGATTGTTTTCACAACCGCACCGTTGCTTGGAAGTGTACCCGTCTCTTGCAGGCGACTGAGCAGGTAATGTACCATAATGGCACCAGACTGGTTACCGGACAAGACGAAATATTTGCCATCATTGTCTTTCACGACAGCACCCATACGGTCTGCATCCGGATCTGTTCCGATCAGAATGTCAGCGCCTACGGATTCTCCCAGCTTCATTGCAAGCGTAAACGCTTCGCGTTCTTCCGGGTTAGGGGATTTCACGGTAGAGAACTCAGCATCCGGCTGTTCTTGTTCAGCTACAATGTGCACTTGCTCGAATCCGATCTGCTCCAGTACGCGACGTACAGGGATGTTGCCTGTTCCGTGCAGCGGTGTGTAAACGATTTTGAAATCACGGCCTATGCCGGATTGGATCAGTTCGCGGCTCAGACTGCGGCTTGCTACGGTATCCACAAACGCTTGATCTTGGTCTTCACCCAACCAGATCAGGAGCCCTTGAGCTTCTGCTTCTTCTTGCGTCAGTTTCTTCACATCAGCAAGGGAAGGTACTTCCTGAATGTACTGAATGACCTTTTCCGCTTCAGCCGGTACCAATTGACCGCCCTCATGATTGTAGACCTTATATCCGTTATATTCCGGTGGGTTATGGCTCGCTGTTACAACGATCCCTCCAGTTGCCTTCTGATGACGCACTGCGAATGACAACTCAGGAGTTGAACGCAGGGATGGGAACAGCTTGGCTACAATGCCGTTTCCAGCCAGTACAAGCGCAGCATCCAGTGTGAAT
Organism: Paenibacillus sp. FSL H7-0940; assembly: GCF_037979415.1. Taxonomy (NCBI): domain Bacteria; kingdom Bacillati; phylum Bacillota; class Bacilli; order Caryophanales; family Paenibacillaceae; genus Paenibacillus; species Paenibacillus sp. FSL H7-0940. Next base: position 6,376,066 of record NZ_CP150280.1, on the reverse strand, counting down.
TCAGGTGAGAAATGACGGGAATCATGAGCAATGACAACAGAAGGTTTACCTTCTTGATCACCATGCTGCTCAAGCAAATAACGCGCAAATCCTTGCGTTGCCCGACCTACGGTGTAACGGTTCATCCGGTTGCTTCCGGCACCAATGACTCCACGCAATCCACCTGTACCAAACTCAAGGTTTCTGTAAAAACGTTCCTCCAGCTCTTTCGGCTGATCCTGCAAGTCACGAAGCTCCTGTTTCGTTGCTTCATCAATCGAAGCATCCTCCAACCATTGCTGCAACGTCTCTGCTGCTGCTGTGCTTAACTGTTCCATTCCGATAAACCCCTTCCGTCTATATAAATTCAGGTGTGCTGAGTTACTTCAGCATCTTGCATCATTCGGTTCGTCTACGTTCCTGCATGATGTAAATGCTCACGTATGTAATCAGCTTGGGTCAGACAGTGCAAACATGATCTCGCCTTCAGCGACCACTTTGTCGTTCACTCGGGCAGTTGCTTTACCTTTACCAATAGAACCCTTCAGACGTGTAATCTCCACTTCCAGAATCAACGTATCTCCGGGCACAACTTGTCCACGGAATCGGAAGTTGTCCAGTCCCGCCAAAAAGCCGATTTTTCCTTTGTTGCCTTCCAAATTCAGAATGGCTACTGCACCAACTTGCGCCAGCGCTTCTGTAATCAGTACACCCGGCATTACCGGATACTCTGGGAAATGACCAATGAAGAAAGGTTCGTTAATGGTTACGTTTTTCAAACCAACGGCACGTTTACCATCCTCAATCTCTAGAATCTTGTCCACCAGCAGAAACGGGGGGCGGTGCGGGATGATTTCTTGAATCTGTTTGATATCGAGCACAGTGTAATCTCCTCTCGGGATGTTTATATGAGCCTTCTTCATCATGGACTGACTCTTAGCGCTACGGTGGTCGTTACGGTTACGGAGCGTCCCTCTGATCGCTGTTGTCTCCGAATTTTTTTGATCAACCTCAGAGAGGTCAAAATTCGGTGACAAAGGCGAGCGCTTCGCTTCTTCTGAACGATTCCGTTCCCTCCACTTACTTCGATGCTGCAAGGTCAACCCCCACATGACAAAGTCAAAAGCTCATATAAATGGGTTTTTAATTTTTGAATTTTGTATGGAAAGCATATTTTGGGTTAACACTAGTGATATCCTTCATGACTGCAGTAGTGAAGGTTAAGATAAGGGGTCTCTCTTCGCGATGACGAATGTCTTTCGCAGGGGAGGCCTCTTTTGTGACGTCAAACGTCATCCATCATTATACTGTTTTCAACGTCAAAAAGAAAACTCCTGCCTGCGCAGGAGTTTTCGCTTAACTCGTTACATTATGGAGCGAATACCAGATTATATACATGTTCCCATGTACTCCATTGCCATACGGAACCGATATCCTGTTTGCCCAGTACCACATATCCAGCTACCATTCCGCCAGCGAGGGCAAGAACAAGCAGAACCGGAACCAGGAACCATCTTGCGATGCGCCATCCACTCTTCTTCTTCTTGACTTCCTTTTTCTCCGGCTTACTGTTCTGCTGCTGTGTTTCTGTCATCACATTCACCTTTTACGCTCTCATATTGTTGGCAAGACCCAACATGGAATCACTTGAAGTTAGCGCCTTTGCCGCCAGCTGATATGTCCGCTGTCCTTGCATAAGCAAAGACATCTCCTGTGTCAGATCCACATTGGATTGCTCTAGGAATCCTGGACGAATCAATGCAGCTGCTTGACGGGTAGCTGCATTAGCACCAAATACATCATCCTCGGTCAATCCTGCATCCAGACCAAACAGGTTATCCGCATACTGCACCAGCCCCTCAGGGCGTTCAATGTCTACCACTTGCAGCTGTGCTCCAATGGTTGCGTTTGCCGCATTACCGCGTCGGATTAACAGGTTGCCATTTTCATCAAAAGCAACTTTGCTATTATTCGGTGCCGTAATACGATTGCCTAGACGATCCAAGGCAAAGTGGCCTTCGCCATTAACCATCACCATCATATCAGGTGAATTCGGAGTAGGCTTAGGTCTTGTATCAGGTACAAAATGAAATGCACCTTGACGTGTCCACATTTTCTCCCCATTCGCTTCAACTGCAAACATCGCATTTCCTTCAATGGCCAGATCGGTCGGAAGGCCAGTCTCGTTCATGGGGCCTTGAGACATATCCTTCGTTACATCTGCCAAGCGAGCACCGAAACCGAGGTTATATCCCATCGGTGTGGAACGTCCATCCAGTTTGTACTTGTCCGGTTGTTGTTGAACCCGGGTCAGCACATCCTCGAATGCCGCCTGCTTGCTCTTATAGCCTGCCGTATTCACGTTGGCAATATTATCGGAAATGACATCCAGACGCTGCTGTATGGCAGTCATGGAAACCTTGGCACTAATCATGGAATTATTCATTGGTGGTATACCCTCCCTTGTGTCCTGTCCACCCTCCCAAACCCTCCCTAGTAGGGAGGGCCCCAGATGGCGCTGCCCTCTGGACTCCCGAAACAGGCGGATTAGGTAAGTGGGGTACGATCTTGCTAAGTGACGGTGGTGTGTGTTCGCCGCGACTGCCCGACTATGATTCCCGCCATCGTTTCACATGGCTGAATCATAGTCGGGCACGCTCTTTATGCGGCGTGTAGCTCCGCGGGGTCTCTCCTTGCTTTGCTCCGCAAAGGACTGTCGAGACCATCGCTTCGCTCAAGTACTGCTACGCATTCCTCGCATAGGCTCGGTTGCGTCTAGGTCTTGCGCTTCGCGTGAGCCTCTGTTCTTTGCTGCGCAAAGGGCGTTTGGCTCTCCGCTGAGCGGTTATATTTAAACGTCGGCGTTATACACGCCCGACTTCATTGACGGCTTTATCCAGACTGCGGTCGTAGAATTGTACGATCTTCTGGTTTGCTTCATACGCACGGAATGCGGCGTTCATATCAACCGTTGCCTGTGAGGCATCCACATTGGAACCTTCCAGGTATCCCTGACGGATCTGCACATTATCACCGGCAGCCATCATCCGGGACGTTGCCCCGTTTGCATCGCTGAGACTGAAATTGCCATTACCTTGACGAACCAGTTGATTCGGCTGGTCAATGACACTAATGCCAAGAGTAACTCCTGTTGGTGCACCCGTTGCTGCATCTACCAAACGGCCTTGCTCATCCACTTTAAATTGCTCCACAGAACCTGTCAACACTACAGGTTGTCCATTATTATCCAACACTTGTGAACCTGTTGAACTCAGCAATTGTCCCGTTCCAGTGATCTCGAAGTGACCATCGCGTGTATATCCGGTGTTACCTTCTGCATCCTGAACTGTAAAATACGCCTGAGGCTGGTAAGTCACCGTGCCGTCGGCCCGTACAAATTTGCCTGATGCGTCAAACGGGACAGGTTGTCCAGTCTGCGGATCATTGACAGTCATATTGGATGAAATGGAAAAATCATTTTTCTGCCCAGTCTCCATAATGGTCCCCTGCAAATTCATGGACAAACTCTCTTCCGCGAACACCCCCGTGTTCAGCTTGCCCAGCCGCTTTGTTGGAAGATTTGCATCTCCGCCTACCAAAGTAATGAGCATTTCCGGGAAGGAACGGCTTACGCTGTTCACCTGTTTATATCCCGTGGTGTTCATATTTACGATATTCTGTGTTGCTGTGTCATGGCGGCGTTGTTGCGTAATCATTCCCGCAGTAGCGGTGTACAGACCTCTTAACATGAATTAACCCCTCTCCTCAAGCGCTTGACCTGCATCACAGGTTGGCTGCTTGTCCGTTCTGCTTTCCGAGCATGGCGAACCTTTGCTATTTATATCGACAGATTAGAACTTTTTCTTAACCACCTGATCCAAATTATTAAGCATTATGCCTGTCCCCTTCACGACACAGTGCATTGGATCTTCCGCCACCCATACCGGTACATGCAATTCATTGGACAAAAGCTCGTCCAGTCCGTTCAGCAATGCACCTCCGCCAGTCAATACAACACCACGGTCGATAATGTCCGCTGACAATTCAGGCGGTGTACGTTCCAATACCGATTTGGCTGCCACGATGATGGATTGTACGGAATCCCAAAGCGCTTCCTGTACTTCATTGCCCGATATCGTTACGGTAACAGGAAGGCCGGATACCATATCGCGTCCGCGAATGTCCATCTCTGTTTGATGTCCACCCGGATGTACGGTACCAATCGCAATTTTGATGTCTTCAGCGGTCCGTTCACCGATCATGAGCTTGTACTTGGCTTTGATAAACTTGATAATGGCTTCGTCGAACTTGTCCCCTGCGACTTTAATAGAAGAGGCGGTGACCACGTCGCCCATAGAAAGGACTGCAACGTCAGTCGTACCGCCGCCGATATCCACGACCATATTGCCGCTCGGCTGAAAAATATCCATTCCCGCACCGATCGCTGCCGCTTTCGGCTCTTCTTCCAGAAACACTTCTTTGGCACCGCTGCGTTCTGCCGCCTCACGGATGGCCTTCTGCTCCACGGAAGTAATGTTCGTTGGTGCACAAATCAAAATCCGAGGGTGGCTGTACCAGCTTCTTGCACCCACACGATTAATGAAATGTCTGAGCATCGCTTCTGTAATCTCGAAGTCCGCAATAACGCCGTCACGCAGCGGTCTAATGGCAACAATGTTACCTGGAGTACGCCCCACCATACGACGCGCTTCTTCCCCAACAGCAAGGACACGCTTCGTATCTCTTTCAATGGTCACGACGGAAGGTTCATCGAGGACAACCCCACTTCCTTTCACGTGAATAAGCACGTTAGCCGTGCCAAGATCAATACCGATATCCTTGCTAAACATAAAAGAGCCCCCAAAGTGATATTATTTGGTCAGCGTATCCTGTGAAAAAGAGTCCCTTATCACGTCACCGCTCGTTCGACAAAGTGCAACATATATATGTAAAAATCGGGCTGATAAGATGTCATAATTCGATCCTGTACCAGCATTTAACATATCATACTTCAGGGGAGGGATTCAATGCATGTGTGAGCTTTTTGGCCTACGTCTTTGTGAAGATGCTTACGATTTGGCGGAAGCCAACACCTCACGTTTCTTGCCACTCGTTTTTTTGTATTTAATTTTGGTCGCTTCACCGCCCCGCAAATGGCGGATGGACTTGTGATACTCCAAAATGTGTTTCACCTGGTCAGCAAGATCAGGGTTGATTTCCGGCAGACGCTCCGTCAGATCCTTATGCACAGTACTCTTTGACACGCCGAATTCTTTGGCTATGGTACGGACCGTATTCCTCGTCTCAACAATGCAGCGACCAATTTTGATGGTCCGTTCCTTGATGTAATCGTGCACGCTCCCGCCTCCCTACTGTGTGGATAGTTTGGTACATTATATGAGGAGCATGCCTATATATTCGCGGTTTAGAGGTGTGACAAGCTTCGAAGGTCCCATTATTTTCTGAAAAGCACAAAAAGAGCAGAGGTTTAACCCTCTGCCCGTCATGTTGCTGCGGTAAAATTCATTTATTTTTCCGGAAGATATCCTTGCGGGTTAACTGGCTGTCCGTCTTCGTACACTTCAAAGTGAAGGTGGTTGCCAAGCGTTTTACCCAATTCATTGACGCCAGCGGATGCAATCGCATCTCCCTGTTTCACTTCGTCGTCCTGTTTCACTTTGACGTCTGCCAAGCTTTGGTATACCGTTTTCAGGTTATCGCTGTGTGTGATTTCCACAACTTGACCTGTGAGCGGATTTTGCTCAACCCGGGTAACTTTACCGGCAAGCGCTGCTTTTACTTCAAACGTTTTGTTATCCCCACGTGCCAGATCCACACCTGTGTTCGGGATGAATGTATCATTGTACTGCACCATTGCCGCTTCATGTTCCTCGGTTGAAGCTTCGCTATCATAGAAAGGTTTTACTACCGAAATTTCAGACGGTACCGCTACCGGCCATACAAAATTCTCCGACTTTGCAACAACTTCCACACTTTCTTCTTCTCCGCCTACTGCTGTTCCTTCTGTACCCGCCGATGCGCCTGTTTCTACTACCCCGCTAGCAGGGTCCGAGTTCAGCGTTTTGTCGCCTGTGCCCTGATAGACCCACACTAAGGTTAGTATAATGCCTGCTGCTGCGATGTAGGCTGCCGGGAAGACCCAGCGTTTGGACATTGCTCTTTTCCATGAAGAGGGCTGGCTAGCCGGTACTCCTTGAGTTGTTTTAGGAGTTTCTTCTTGGTTTGTTTTTTTGTTTTGTTCATTCATGTTAATCACCTCAGTAACAAGTGTTACCGGGTGCAACTCTTTTATACACGCGCGACTCTAATTATTTTCACGGAGGTTTCAGAGAGTGCTATATATGTGAAGGGTGAGTGGTTAGTGCGTGCGCCGCTTCGGGGCCAGAAAACCTTTCGACCGCTGGTTACTACCAGATTTCTTCTATCACCTTCTTCAAAGGTGAAATCCGGTAGTGAAGGCGGACACTTTGTTTCTACAGGTCTTTTCTGTCCCCTGCGCTCCCCATACGCTAGCACTCTCCTCATATATAGCCGAATCTCGAAAGCTCCGGAATGGGTGTTGGTAGACTGGTCCGGATTGGCTGTAGAGGCCAATCCTTCTATGAAGTGCATTTATCGGTGAGAGCGAAATGATATAGGATGTGACTGGATAATACAGATGTAAGGTGCTCTAGGTTCGTTAAAGTGAGATGTGAGATTAGAGATTTGGCGATGCCACATCAATAATAACTGTTCAATACAACATCTAGATTTAAAAGAAGCTCGATCATGAATGGTTACAGTATAGTTAGAAGTTGCTTGGTAGGCGGGGAACATAAATCAATTTTTTAACCTTAGAGCTTGGAAACTTGATTTCAACGTTCTGATTTTATTTTTGGTTTGGCTGCTTATTGCGAATGAACATGTGGTGAATGACAGCACCCTCAATTTTGCTAATGATTAGATAATAATATATTTCTAACGACCTCAGGCCGCCTTATTGGCAGGGAAACCGTGGCTTAGGAATTCTAACGAACCGTAGACACGCTAATTACTCTTTTGGGCGCTATTATCGGATCAGTTCGGTGGTATGTCGTGATATAACGTGTCCGAGATTTTTTAGAATTTCCATTCGTTGTGATAACGCCCAATAAGGTCTCTCAGATTCGTTAGCGCGCCAATGGTATGTGGGAAGTCTGATGAGTTCCAAACCTAAATTGCTCTCATTCACATACATTTGTATACATTCGCACATACTCCTACTCATTCGAATTATTTCGCTTTACCCATCCTTGTTAATTCCCTCCTACTTCGACGCAAGCATCTTAGATGCCTGTCCGAATGAAATGCCGGTATAGTAGTGTTTGAGAATTTGGGTGGCCGTGTGTCCCCCCTGCGCCATGCCGTTTGCTCCCCATTGGCTCATGCCAACCCCATGACCGTAACCGTACGTTGTAATCTGGATTTCGTCACCTGTGGTCTTCCAACTGAACTGGCTGGATCTTAATCCAAGCAGTTTACGAACCTCGGGTCCACTGAATGTCTCACCTGCAATCTGCATTTCCTTAATTCGATGCCCTTTGGTTGTAGACAATACTTCCATCCACGATCCACCCTTCTGGGCGGTAACCGGAATGGCATCCAAGTTTAACTTTTGCAGAATCTCGTTACGCTTCATGGTGACGGTCTGTTTGAATCCTGGTGCCAGGTTTTTGTCCCACGGACTGTCTACACTTTGCAGATACGGCACAGCGTTTCCCCATACATCCTCAGCATTCTCGGTATACCCATTACTTGTGGAAAAAAAGGATGCGGTGATTGCCTTGCCCTGATATGTCATCACCGTATCTCGACTTTCGCGCACAGCCTGTTGCAGCTTCTCCCATTCCTTCGCCTTCCCTAGACGCGTCCAATCCGCTTTCACCTGATCTGGCGGAATAAACACCTGATGGTTGACCGTATCCGTCACATCCGCCGCACCTGATGGAACACCGCTTGTATCACTCGCAGCTAACCTACGCACGATAAATGTACGAGCAGCTATTGCCTGCGCCTTTAACGCCTCCAGTCTGAATTCCGCTGGCATCTCAGCTGCCACAACCCCGGTAACATAGTCTTCCAATGGCAGATTCATCGTTGTGCCCGTTGCAGACAGGTATACGCGCACTTTAGGTTCAGGGTACGTAACAGGAACGGCTGGCGCAGGAGCTGGGGTTCTTGTACTGCTTGAATCTGTTGGAGCAGGGATCGGCTTTGGTGATTCGCTTGTCCGCGGCCATACCAGAATTACCGGAATCAGCAGCGCCATCGCCAATAAGGCAGATACAGCGGCAGCAGGTTGCCATCGCGTCGTATTACGTCCCCATCGGGGTTTTCGTCCAAATGTCCGCATTCGGCGACGCTTCACTCGGCGGAACTGGTCCAGCTCAATAACAGGTATATGAATATGCTCGGTTGTCTTTCGGTTCAGTTCATCTGCCGACACCCGTCCTGGATTGGATAATCTTGCAGGCTGTGATGGAACAGTCCTCAGGTTCAATGGGGCAGGCTTGTCTTTTTCCACTCCAGAAACGGTATTTCCCTCCGGCTCTTGCATACCTGGACGAGGGACAAGGGGTACCTTTACCTGTACACGAGCTTCTTTCATTCGAATATAACCCTCCGTTATCTATGGCCGGTCATGTGCCGGTCGTGTTGTTCAAATCCATAGTTTAGGTTATGAGCTGGCTTGATCTGATAGAACCTGATTTGAGAGAAACGAGGCCCTTTTCGTTCTGTTCAATTTCTTGTTTTCTTTTGCTATGTACATCTTAGAAACGTTGATCTGTCGCTGAATACCAGTGTTAGCTGGAATCGACACTCTATATAAAGTACGCTCTTTCATTTGGTTCAGAATCGATACAGAATACGATGTTATGCTATACAAGTTAGGACCAGCTATTAATAGAATCAGGTATCAAATATCTCGTTGCCTTCTTAAAACACAAAAAAAGCCAAGCCAGATGGCTTAGCTTTATCATTTTTTTACAATATACGTTCCATCGCATTCATAATCCACACAACTGTGTGACTTATAATAGAGGGACCATATTTTTTCTATTCAATCCAGTGTTAAGCCAAAGTTGGTTGCACCTTAAACATCGGTACTTCTTTCTCCACTTTTTCACTAGGTGCTTTGGTTGCTTCCAGCTTAGGCTCATCAACCGAGATCCGATAGATGTCAGCGCCAAGTCCGTTAAGCTTCTCAGCGAGATGTACATAGCCACGGTCGATGTGATGAACACCGCCCACTTCCGTTGTACCTTCAGCAACAAGACCTGCAATAATGAGTGCGGCACCCGCACGCAGATCGGTAGCCGTTACTTTGGCACCCTTCAGTTTGGCATTACCTGTGACGATGGACGAACGTCCTTCAACTTTGATCTCCGCATTCATCAATTGGAATTCATCCACATGCATGAATCGGTTTTCAAAAACAGTCTCTGTCACGACACTTGTTCCTTCAGATGCAAGCAAGAGTGCCATCATCTGGGATTGCATATCGGTCGGGAATCCTGGGTATGGTAATGTTTTTACATCCACAGCCTTAAGAGGGCGATCTGCGATTACACGCACGCCATTCTCATCCGGTTGGATTGTAACACCCATCTCTTCAAGCTTCGCGATAACGGAGCCTAAATGATCAGAGATTGCACCTTCAATGTACACGTCACCACCCGAAATTGCAGCAGCAGCCATATACGTACCAGCTTCTACCCGATCCGGAATAACGGTGTGTGTAACACCTGTCAGTTTCTCCACACCTTCAATGCGGATCACTCCAGTACCAGCACCACGTACGATGGCACCCATTCCATTCAGGAAGTTGGCAAGATCCACAATCTCAGGTTCTTTTGCCGCGTTCTCCAGAACAGTTACACCTTCGGCCAATGTTGCAGCCATCATAATATTTTGAGTGGCACCTACGGAAGCCACATCCAGATAAATTTTCGCGCCACGCAACCGACCTTGGCTACGAGCTTCGATATAACCTTGGCCCAAGCTGATCTCTGCGCCCATGGCTTCAAAACCTTTCAAATGCTGATCAATAGGCCGTGTACCGATGGCACATCCACCAGGAAGTGAGATTCTTGTATGACCCATACGAGTCAACAAAGGCCCCATGACCAGGAAAGACGCCCGCATTTTACTTACCCATTCATACGGGGCTTCACAGGAAGTAAGTTTCTCCGCATTTACGGTAATCACTTCGTCCCGGTATGTAACTCCCGCTCCCAGCGATTCCAACACCTTGTTAATCGTCATCACATCGTCTAGAGGAGGCGCGTCAATAATAACGCTTTGTCCTTCTTCCCCTAAGAGAGAGGCAGCGATGATCGGAAGAACAGAATTTTTAGCGCCGCTAACTTTGACACTTCCGGTCAACCTTTTGCCACCGCGGACGATAAATTTGCTCATCATGGTTCCCTCCGCGCTTTTATTCCCTTTTCTTCATTCCGGAATACGTAAGCCCCACTATGCTAGAAAGGACTGTTGCTGTGTGTGGAATTTCGACATATTCTGGCATATTGCCACAGATGTCTGTTCAGAAAAGAATTGGTTTTTATAATCCATATCAATGATACCATGTGCCGTGCATCTTGCTATTCAGCATGTAAAAATCAGTGTCTTACAAGCCAGCAGAGCATCAGAACAGACAGAGTGGGATGGTTATTAGCCGGCATGAACCGGATATCCCGTTTATAACTACAAAATAAGTGAACAATTGTGAATTCCCTAACTTCCATCATAACATTGTTGAATTGTACGATACAAGCATTTTTACATAAAACATCTCAAATTCATCCAATTTTACGTCACATTTTTTTCTTAATTTCTTTACCGACAACTCATACTCTAATTGTTAACACAATTAATCGATGTTATTCGACAATGAGCAGCTTGAAGAACCTAACAGATGATTAACCAACCATCTCAACATTAAAACAAATTACGCAACATTTGAGTCCAGGACAAGTAGTCAATGACAAAGCCAGCAACGGCATGCCCCAAAATGATGGCGAGCAACAAATGCAACAGTCTTCCCTGAGCACCTCGTGGTTGCCTGATGATTAAATCCAGTTTGAGATTTGTCAAAGCCCACCAAGACAACGCAATACATAACAGGGAGACGATGATTGAGACCAAGCCATTGGTGCTTAACGCTTGGTTCACCTGATTCATCAGATCAGTATCCATATATTCTTTACCTCCACATTTGTTGCAGCGATCAGCATATCATATGCCCGGCACCCATAACTTGTTAGTATACTGGAATGTCTTAAGCACAACATACTGAGCGTACTGTCAGATTTACTCCTGCCAGGCAGGAATCTCCTGATGCCCAATCACCGAGCAGCAACAATGCGGCTGTGCATGACTATGGAATCTACTACGCAGCTTCCTGCTTCTGCTGACTCTATGGAATATAGGCTCTTTCATCATACATTGTCAATTACATTGATTTCCACTTCTAAAATATTTTAATTTTAAAATGCCGGGATTTTGTGACTAAAACGACATAAAAGAGCGCTATTTCGATATCGATTCTGTCATTTCCTCGGAAATAATTTAAATTTACTCATGAAAAAAATGGTTCTCTTAGTGGTAAATGCGCCCACTACTTTAGTCCTACATTCTATTCAAATAATCATAATCGGTGAATAGTTTGCTTAAAATACTTCTGTTTACTGAAGGGATAGGATGGATTTATGGTCAGCCCTTTTGATATATTCGATAAAACAATTCTATCAAACAAACTCAAAAAAGCCCGGCAGACTAAGCCGCCAGGCTTCAAAGAATCGTTTATTTGCCGAACACATTAATCCGGTTAACCGCTTTTTGCAGCGCAATCTCTGCACGACGGTGATCAAAGTGGTCCTGATTGCTTTGGCTTGCAAGCCGACGTTCTGCCCGCTCTTTCGCCGCACGCGCACGATCCACATCAATGCTTTCCGGGAATTCAGCACTCTCTGCGAGTACAACAACCTTATCTTTACGAACTTCGATAAACCCGCCACCGATAGCAACTCGTTTATTTTCTTTTCCGTTATGGATATAGATTGGTGCAATCTGCAAAGGTGTAACCATAGGAATATGACCTGGCAGAATGCCCAGTTCCCCTTCAATACCACGAGCCGTAATGCTATTCACCTGTTCTGAATAGACCAAACGCTCGGGTGTTACGATTTCCAACAAAAAGGTGCTCAATTCCATCCCTCCTGAAATATCCGAAGGATAGCCCGCTTCATAAGGACAATCCTGGATTCAGACTAAACCAGTGTTTTGGCTTTCTCCACTGCCTCTTCAATTGTACCAACAAAGAGGAAAGCTGCTTCCGGAAGATCATCATACTTACCTTCGAGAATCTCTTTAAAGCTGCGCACCGTTTCTTTAACTGGAACGTATTTACCCGGAATACCGTTAAATGCTTCAGCAACGTGGAAAGGCTGGGACAAGAAACGTTGGATTTTACGAGCACGGTATACAAGCGCTCTATCTTCTTCACTCAACTCGTCCATACCCAGGATTGCAATGATATCTTGCAATTCATTGTAACGTGCCAAGATACGTTTAACGCCTTGAGCTACGCTGTAGTGTTCTTCACCTACAACTTCAGGGGACAAGATCCGGGAGCTGGAAGCCAGTGGATCTACCGCAGGGTAGATACCCATCTCGGAAATTTTACGCTCCAAGTTCGTCGTTGCATCCAAGTGAGCAAACGTCGTTGCAGGAGCCGGGTCAGTGTAGTCATCCGCAGGCACGTAGATGGCCTGGATGGATGTTACAGAACCTTTTTTCGTTGATGTGATACGTTCTTGCAGTTGACCCATTTCTGTTGCCAGCGTAGGTTGGTAACCTACCGCGGAAGGCATACGTCCAAGCAAGGCAGATACTTCTGAACCCGCTTGGGTGAAACGGAAGATATTATCGATAAAGAGCAACACGTCACGGCCTTCTTCATCACGGAAGTATTCCGCCATCGTCAGACCTGTGAGGGCTACACGAAGACGTGCGCCTGGAGGCTCGTTCATTTGTCCGAAGACCATTGCTGTTTTGTTGATAACGCCGGAATCACTCATCTCGTGATACAAGTCATTACCTTCACGTGTACGCTCACCAACACCCGCAAATACGGAGATACCGCCGTGCTCTTGTGCGATGTTGTTGATCAATTCTTGAATGGTTACCGTCTTACCTACACCGGCACCACCGAAGAGACCGATTTTACCACCTTTAGCGTAAGGAGCGAGCAAGTCGATAACTTTGATTCCTGTCTCCAACATTTCTGCTTGGGTAGTCAGTTCATCAAATGCAGGTGCTGAACGGTGAATCGGGTTCTTGTGCTCAGCAGCTACGGCACCGCCAGTATCAATCGCTTCGCCGAGTACGTTAAATACACGACCCAGTGTTGCTTCTCCGACGGGTACAGAGATTGGTGCTCCTGTATCTAAAGCTTCCATACCACGAACAAGTCCATCCGTGGAGGACATCGCAATACAACGTACTCGGTTGTCACCCAGATGTTTCGAAGCTTCGAGTGTAAGGTTTACACTAACGCCGCTCTCACTTACTGTAGTGATCGTAATGGCATTGAGGATTTCCGGCAGACCGCCGCGATCAAACTCGACGTCAACAACCGGACCCATGATGCTCACAACGCGTCCTTTGTTCATCTTAACGTTCCCCTCCTACAAGCCTGCTACTTTTGCAAAAATAATGTACCGTTCGTTTATCTTTGCTCTGCAAGCCTTCATTAATAAAAAAACGGTTAGCCTTGTGCTGCGTTGGCACCTGCCACAATTTCCGTAATCTCCTGCGTAATCGCCGCTTGACGGGCACGGTTGTATGTCAATGACAAGTCGTTAATGAGTTTGGATGCATTTTTGGTTGCATTACCCATTGCCGTCATTTTCGCGCCGAGCTCACTTGCCTTACCGTTCAGAAGTGCACCATAGATCAGCGTTTCCGCGTAACGCGGAAGCAAGACCTCAAGTACAGCTTCAGCAGACGGCTCGTATTCGTAGCTTGCCGTTGGTCCTTCCGCAGCAGTTACCTCAGGTGTTTCCATCGGAAGAAGTTTTTCTACCGTAGGAATCTGGGTCAACGCATTCACAAAGCGGTTATAACAAATGTACAATTCATCAAATTCAGCCAGTTCAAACCCATGAACAGCCTCGTGTGCGATGGATTTGATGTCTGCAAATGAAGGCGAATCCGACAGATCCGTTGTTGTGGATGCCATCGCAATTTCACGACGTCTGAAGTAATCGCGTCCTTTACGTCCAATGACGAACAATTCGTAGTCATCCTGGGAGTTGTGGCGTTCTTTGAGCGTCTGATTAACCTGACGCAAAACGTTCGCATTGTATCCACCTGCAAGACCACGGTCCGATGTAATGATCAGGTAAGCTGTCTTTTTGACCGGACGGCTCTCCAGCATCGGATGCTGTATACCTTGCGTGCTTGATGCAATACTAGCTACAACTTCTTTCAGTTTCTCCGAATAAGGACGGGCTGCTTCCGCTTTTTCCTGCGCTTTACGCAGTTTTGCAGCAGCTACCATCTCCATTGCTTTGGTGATCTGCTTGGTGCTTTGTACGCTTTTAATTTGCCGCTTAATTTCGCGCATGCCTTTTGCCATGATTTCACCACCTTAAAGTTTTGACAAAGTCAAAACTACATCGTAAGCACAACCCTACTTTGACGGGGTCAAAGTTACTTCGTAAGCATCACCACTAGTTTTGACAAAGTCAAAACTACATCGTAAGCATCATCTTTTTTTGACAGAGTCAAAGTATTACATGCAGACATGCGGAATCGGTTAGACAACTCCGCACCTGCAATCATTTATTTAGACAGAGACAGCAAAGCTCTTTCTGAACTTCTCAATTGCACCTTTCAGTGCATTTTCGTTGTCTGCAGTCAATTCTTTAGTATCACGGATGGATGCAAGAATCTCCGGATGGCTGCTCTCCATGAACGCGAGGAACTCACGCTCGAAACGAGTAACATCACCTGTTGGAATCTCATCCAGGAATCCTTTAACCGCAGTGTACAAGCTGACAACCTGTTGTTCTACAGGCAGAGGCTGGTTAACACCTTGCTTCAGGATTTCCATCATACGCGCACCACGATTCAGGCGGGCCTGAGTCGCTTTATCCAGATCGGAACCGAACTGGGAGAACGCTTGAAGCTCACGATATTGAGCGAGGTCGAGACGCAGGGAACCTGCAACCTTTTTCATCGCTTTGATCTGAGCAGAACCACCGACACGGGATACGGAAATACCTACGTTGATCGCCGGGCGTTGTCCAGCATTGAACAAGTCAGCTTCCAGGAAGATTTGTCCGTCCGTGATGGAGATTACGTTCGTTGGGATGTAAGCAGATACGTCGGAAGCTTGTGTTTCAATAAACGGCAGTGCGGTTAAAGAACCACCACCAAGTTCATCATTCAGCTTCGCAGCACGCTCCAGCAAACGGGAATGCAGGTAGAAGACGTCACCCGGATAAGCCTCACGGCCCGGTGGACGACGAAGCAACAAGGAAAGCTCACGATATGCAGAGGCTTGTTTGGTCAAGTCATCATAGATAACCAGAACGTGCTCGCCTTTGTACATGAAGTACTCACCCATCGAACAACCGGAATACGGTGCGATGTACAAGAGTGGTGATGGATCGGAAGCTGCTGCAGTTACAACGATTGTGTACTCCATTGCGCCTTTACGACGAAGAGTTTCCACAACTTGAGCAACCGTAGACTGTTTCTGACCAATAGCCACATAGATACACTTCATGCCGCTACCTTTTTGGTTCAGGATCGCATCAATCGCGATGGATGTTTTACCTGTTTGACGGTCACCGATGATCAACTCACGTTGTCCACGACCGATTGGAACCATTGCATCAATGGCTTTGATCCCTGTTTGCATCGGCTCATGAACCGATTTACGATCCATTACGCCTGGTGCTTTACCTTCAACCGGACGGAATTCCGTTGTAGCGATTGGCCCTTTGCCATCTACAGGAATACCGAGCGGGTTCACAACGCGTCCAATCAATGCTTCGCCTACAGGCACTTGCATGATTTGACCAGTACGTTTCACTTGGTCACCTTCACGAATATCGTAGTAAGGTCCCAGGATAACGACACCGACATTGCTTTCTTCGACGTTCATGGCGAGTCCCATAACACCGCTTGGGAATTCAACCAACTCGTTGGACATGACGTTCTCAAGTCCGTAAACACGAGCGATACCATCACCAACCTCGATTACCGTTCCGACTTCGACTACATCGATATCAGTCTTGTATTGTTCGATTTGGCTCTTAATTAATGTACTGATTTCTTCTGGTTTGATACTCAAGTGTCCTCACCCCAATCTACTGTACTCGTCTGTTAAAAGACTGCTCAAGACGTTCGAGCTTGCCAGCCAAGCTGCCGTCATAGATCGTATCGCCAATGGCGACTTTCAATCCGCCCAGCAGAGTCGGATCAACAATGTTCTCGATACGAATCTTTTTATTCACACGGCCACCGAATTCACGGGCTACCGCTTCTTTTTCTTCATCATTCAACGCATAAGTCGAATAGACACGCGCATCAGCGATGCCCAGCGACTCACCTTGGATCTTCCGATAATCATTCAGCAAGTCTCCCAGCAATTCAACGCGCCCGCGCTCAATCAACAACAAGACTGTACGAAGGACTGAATCGGATACCTTGCCATCAAGACTTGAGTGAATTACGTTCTGTTTGGCTTCATCAGAAATGTTAGGGGATACGATAAACTTCTCGATATCTGCATCTCCGGTCAATGCACTGACTACTGCAACCAGTTCCTGTTCAACCTCAAGCACCTGCTGTTGCTGAAGAGCAACTTCGAACAATGCTTTCGCATAACGCTTGGCAACTATCGTATCGCGGCTCATTGTCGGCCTCCTACCTCATTGAGGTATTGGTTCACAAGCTCTTCTTGTGCAGGACCGTTCTCAACTTCTTTTTTGATCAACTTGGATGCAATCTGAACGGAAGCTGTACCCAGTTCGCTGCGAAGTGCTGCGACTGCTTTGTTCTTCTCGCTCTCGATTTCGCGTACTGCATCGTCTTTCAGACGATTAGCTTCAGCTTTTGCATCAGCCAAAATCGATTCAGCTTGTTTGCCACCTGTTTGTTTGGACTGTTCAATGATGTCGTAAGCATCTTGACGTGCTTGCTCAAGAGCTTGTTTTTGTTCCTCCACATAGGCAATGGCCTGTTCCCGAGTCTGTGCAGCCTCATTCATCTGCGTCATCACGAGTTCACGACGTTTTTCCATAATGGAGAACAAAGGCCCGAAGGCATAACGGCTAAGCAGCCAATATAAAATTACAAATGCAATCATCGCAAGAAGCGTATTTTCCCATATGAAACTCAATCTGTTCACTCCTTCCTGGAGGTATCCTTAAAACGTCATCCGTTAGAACGGACATTACCTAAAAAGAAGGCGCGGATGGCTATGGCCTTCCCCGCCAAACCTTTAAAATTTGATTAAGCCATACCGTAGAACATGAACGCGAGTACCACACCGATGATCGGCAATACCTCGATCAAACCTACACCGATAAACATTGTTGTTTGAAGAGTGGATTTTGCTTCCGGTTGACGGGCAATACCTTCCACCGTTTTGCTGATTACCATACCGTTACCAATACCTGCGCCAAACGCGCCCAGTCCTGCAACAATTGCTGCTGCGATTAATGCCATTGCTCCCATTTGTATATCCTCCTTAAAATGATAAATCGAATTTTTTATTGTTCAGCCTGGTGAAGAAATCTTCGTAGGGCTTGAAACTTAATGCTCGTCATGCGTCTCGATGCTCTGTGAAATGTACACCATCATCAAGATAACAAACACAAATGCCTGGATCGCGCCGATAAAGATACTAAAGCCTTGCCACACCATAAGTAGCGGAATCGCTGCAATAGCACCAAACACTTTGAATGTGGTCAGTTTCAGGATCGTTGCGATCAGTACCTCACCTGCAAAGATATTCGCGAATAAACGCATACCGTGTGTCAACAGCTTGGATGCCGTCTCAATCAAGTTGATTGGCAAGAACAAGGCGAATGGCTTGAAGTAATGCTGGAGATACCCTTTGGTGTTACGGAACAATCCAAGTCCATGAGATACAAGGAACGCTACGAGAGCAAGTCCCATCGTTACAGACAAGTCGGCTGTTGGTGATTTCCACCAAGCCAGTTCAACGTGTGGGTGTGCTTCAGGGTCCTTGGCATGCGCTTTTTCAAACGCCTCCACCGCTGTAACAATCGGCTTACCGAATACCTGTGCCTGATTAACATCTGTTACCTCAGATACAGCCACGAGCGGAAGGCCGAGCATGTTCCCTACAAAAATGAACATAATCATGGAAAGAGCGAGAGAGATAAAATGTTTACCTTTCTTCATATCCATTGTACTGGAAATCAGATTGCGGACGAATTCTACTGCCCACTCCATAAAATTTTGCAGCTTGCCGGGATTTTCAACG
Source organism: Paenibacillus sp. FSL H7-0940 (assembly GCF_037979415.1). NCBI lineage: Bacteria > Bacillati > Bacillota > Bacilli > Caryophanales > Paenibacillaceae > Paenibacillus > Paenibacillus sp. FSL H7-0940. The sequence continues at coordinate 6,357,516 of NZ_CP150280.1, read as the reverse complement.
GATAATCTCCGTGTTGCCAGTACAGCAAAAATAAAAACAATTGCACCTGTAACTACCAGCATCAACAGAACCGATAGATCCAGTCGAAATCCGCCAAGCATAATAATTGGAGCTTCATGCATATTTTTCTCACCCCTTTCTCGACTTGAAAGCTGCAGCCCTTAACATCATTCTGCTCTGCGGGAATAGACAATCCCTATAATCAATAAGGAATATTGTGCAATGACGAGACCGCCTGCAACCGCATATGTATTGAAGTACTGCGGAAAGCGCATCGATATGAATATACCGAGCACAGCGAATGCCGCTCTTGTCAAAAATCCCAAGTTGACACGCTTCAAGTTACCTTCTGCCGCATCATCAGACATTTTCCTTACTTTGTAGCCCAGGTAAAATGCATTGATCCAGCTAACTCCTGTACCCAGGGCCAGTCCCAAAGCAATTGTCTCCACACGTGGCATAAAGGCCGCTGCGAGAAAACAAATCATAAGAAAGTACATGACGAAAACAGTCATCGATCTGCGGTATCTGGTTAGTTCACTCATCACTTTCCCCCATGATTTTTTTCGCGATAAAGTAGATGCTTACACCGCCTGCCGCAAGAAAAAAGAGAACGCTTACGGCGATCCATATTCCGTTACCTCCGATGGTCTTGTCCAACCAGGAGCCAGCGTAATATCCGGCAACAGCGAGAATGGCAATCTCGATCCCAAAAGCTGTCACGAGTCCCATCGCTTTCCATACATTATCGTCATGGTTACGGGATGAATTTGGTTTGTTCGAATCGGCCATTTTCCACGCCACCCTTGCAATCCCAGTTAATTTTACTGAATGATGAGAGCCTTTGTCAATTGAATGATTTTAGCGTTTTAAAGGGGGAAACGACGGGAATACAGACCCTCAAAGCCCATAAACCCGCGTAAACCGTACAGTTTAACTGTATGCTTGCCCTTTATAAATCCGTCAGAAAAAATGTATTATTTTTTGAATTTTCTGTGAAATGATTCCGGACGCTCACTATTTACACCGAAATGATGCAAAATCGCATTGACAATTCTTTCCGAAGCATGTCCATCACCGTATGGATTGGCAGCCTGGCTCATGCTTGCATACAGGGTTTTGTCTGTAAGCAGAGCTTTGGTCCGTTCATACACACGTTCCTCTTCGGTACCTACCAATTCCAGCGTTCCGGCTTCAATACCTTCCGGGCGTTCTGTTGTATCGCGCAATACGAGCACAGGCACACCAAACGAAGGTGCTTCTTCCTGCAAACCGCCTGAATCGGTCAAAATCAAGTGAGTGTGCGGGTAAAAGTTATGCAAATCCACCACGTCTAGTGGATCAATTAATTGAATACGGGGATGATTCCCCAAGATCGCGTGAGCCGGCTCCTTCACAGCAGGACTTGGATGCACCGGGTACACGATGGCAATATCTTCGAATTCGTCGGCAATCCGTTTGACGGCCTGGAAAATGTTGCGGTGAGGCTCGCCTTGAGATTCACGGCGATGAGCTGTCATCAGCACTAGGCGTTTGCCTTGGGCCCAATCAAGTACCGGGTGTGTGTAGTCTTCCCGTACAGTATATTGAAACACATCTGTTACCGTGTTGCCTGTGACGTACGTACTAGACTCCGATTTATTTTCTTTGGCAAGATTGGAAGAAGACCAATCCGTAGGCGCAAAGTGTAGATCAGCCAGTACTCCCGTCAGCTGACGGTTCATCTCTTCCGGATATGGAGACAGCTTGTTCCACGTCCGCAGCCCCGCTTCCACATGTCCTACCTGAATCTGTTGCAAGAATGCTGCATAGCTCGCTACAAAGGTAGTTAATGTATCCCCGTGAACCAGTACAATATCCGGCTTAGCTTCGGCTAACACTGGCTCCAGACCGCCAAGCACACGAATTGTGATTTCATTCAATGTCTGACGGTCCTTCATCACATCCAGATCATAATCGGGATGAATGTCGAAAACTTCAAGTACCTGATCCAACATCTGGCGATGCTGCGCAGTTACGCAAACAATAGATTCAATAGACTCAGGGTGTTTCTGCAATTCCAAAATAAGCGGAGCCATCTTGATGGCTTCCGGACGCACCCCGAAGATCGTCATGACTTTAATTTTGTTGGACATTCGAGCAAAGCCCCTTTTCTATAAGTTCATGTTCAAAAAGTCCGGTTTTCAGTACCAAGAAGATGGAATGAAGGTAGAAATGGAGTAGCGGAGCGTAGGGAAAACTACGTGAGCCACGGACATTTCGGCTGAATTTCATATTCGATGCCGATGATGCCCTTGGGCATCCTTCGTAATCAAAATTGGACTTTTTGAACAACCTCTTACAAAGCATGCGATATGCTTATTTAGTGCCGTAAAGACGGTCTCCTGCATCTCCAAGCCCTGGAACGATATAACCATGATCGTCCAGACGGTCGTCCAATGCTGCTACATAGATGTCCACATCGGGATGTGCATCTTGCACAGCTTTTACGCCTTCCGGTGCCGCAACCAGGTTCATCATCTTGATTTGGGTACAGCCACGTTTTTTGAGCACGTCAATAGCTGCAATTGCCGAACCACCGGTTGCCAGCATCGGATCAATTACAATCAATTGACGCTCTGTTACGTCTGTAGGCAGTTTGGTGTAGTATTCTACCGGTTGCAGTGTTTCCGGGTCACGGAACAGACCCACATGTCCAACTTTTGCCGCTGGCAACAATTTCACAACGCCATCCAGCATTCCGAGTCCTGCGCGCAGAATCGGCACCAGTCCGAGCATACGTCCAGAGATGACTTTACCTTGTGTTGCAGCTACAGGTGTCTGTACATCAATCGTTTCCAGTTCAACATCTCTTGTAATCTCATAAGCCATCAACGTTGCTACTTCATCCACCAATTCACGAAAATCTTTCGTATTCGTACGCATGTCGCGTATAAACGTCAGTTTGTGTTGAATCAAAGGGTGATCACATATTACTAATTTTCCCATCTAATTTGTCCCTCCGGTAAGTTCTTCATGTTCAGCATTTCCAAATATACCTAGCCACCATTCATGGGCTCGATAAATCCTGTATATTATATCATCACCAACAACGAATTACACCATCAAAGGGCACCCAATCATTACAGATTACCGAATCCTATAAAAAACAGGACCGGAAAATGATCCATCCGGTCCTGTTTTGCTCCTGCTGTTATGTCGTTAAGAAAATGAAAATGATGAATACAATGGCACTCCGCCTACAGAATGATCCTTCGATCGCTGTTATCCCCAGATTTTTTTTATTCTCCTTTTAACAAGGGAAAAATCCGGAGATAAAGGCGAACGCTTCGCTTCTGCGGTCTCATTCTGTCTGCTTCGTTTTTTTGTATCCCATTTTAAGAACATCTCAAATACAAACAGCATGAGCAAAGTTTTTTAGTATTTAAGATCTGTATAGAGCGGGAATTGGTCTGTCAGTGCAGTCACTTCTGCACGGGCTTCATCCAGCTTCGCTGTATCTTTTGGATTTTTCAGCGTTTTAGCAATGATCTTACCAATAGCGACCATCGCTTCTTCGTTCATGCCACGGGAAGTTGCAGCAGGTGTACCAATTCGAATACCACTTGTTACAAACGGGCTTGTAGGGTCGAATGGAATGGCATTTTTGTTCACGGTAATACCGATGGAATCAAGCACATGCTCAGCTTCCTTACCTGTGATGTTCACACTGCGTGTGTCGATCAGCATCAAGTGGTTATCTGTACCACCGGATACGATGTTCAATCCTTCAGCGATCAGTGTTTCAGCCAGAACCTGTGCGTTTTTCACGACATTCTCAGCATACGTTTTGAACGATGGTTGCAAAGCTTCACCGAATGCTACCGCTTTGGAAGCGATCACGTGCATCAAAGGTCCACCTTGGGAACCTGGGAATACGGCTTTATCAATCGCTGCTGCCCACGCTTTGCGGCACAGAATCATACCACCACGAGGTCCACGCAGCGTTTTGTGTGTAGTTGTTGTTACGAAATGCGCATGTGGAACCGGGTTTGGATGCAAACCAGCAGCAACCAGTCCTGCGATGTGAGCCATGTCCACCATGAACAAAGCGCCTACATCATTGGCGATGGAAGCCAGCTTTTCAAAATCAATGGTACGCGGATATGCACTTGCACCTGCAACGATCAGACGAGGGCGGTGTTTGAAAGCCGCTTTGCGTACTTCATCATAATCAATCAGGAATGTATCTTCCTGTACGCCGTATGCTACAAAGTTGTACAGCAAACCAGATGCGTTAACCGGGCTACCGTGTGTGAGGTGTCCACCATGGGCAAGGTTCATACCAAGTACAGTATCACCAGGTTTCAACGCTGCAAGATAAACTGCCATGTTCGCTTGTGCACCGGAGTGAGGTTGAACATTCACGTGTTCTGCTCCGAACAATTCTTTTGCACGATCACGCGCGATGTCTTCAACGATGTCCACATGCTCACAACCGCCATAGTAACGTTTGCCTGGATATCCTTCAGCGTACTTGTTGGTCAGAACAGATCCCATTGCTTCGATTACTGCTTCACTTACGATGTTCTCGGATGCGATCAGTTCGATGTTGTTCTGTTGACGTTTCAGTTCAAGATTCATCGCTTCCAGTACTGCCGGGTCATTCTTGCGCAATTGTTCCATGATTAAATTCCTCCCAGGTATAAGTGAAGTTATAAAGCGAAACTACAGTGGTTACACTCCTGACTTCGATTGCATCACCATCTTCCGATCGCTGTTATCCCCGGATTTTTTCTGAACTCCCTTATAATAAGGGGAAAATCTGGGGATAAAGGCGAACACTTCGCTTCTTCAGATTGGTGTTGCACTCTCCGTTTTCGTGTAAAGTCTAATTTAGCTTTATATTGGTTGAAGATATCAGTCACAAAATGTCGAATCTGGTTGTTCTTCCACACGATACACCGCGCGTTCGCCGCCAATCAACTTCGGACGGGTCAACGCTGTGGTTACACGAGCATCTCCAACATAGCGGAGCGCTGTACGATAGGGTACGGCTACATGCCGGAGATGCATCCCAATCATCGTCTCCCCAATGTCAAGTCCCGCATGGGCCTGCACATGTTCAGCCAGGCATGGATCGGTCAGCGAACGATATGCTGCGGATGCCATTGAACCTCCGGCCTTGGGCACGGGTATAGCACCAACCTCGGTCAATCCAAGTCGAGTAAGCACAGAACGTTCCATTACCAGCGCACGGTTCAGATGCTCACAACATTGGAATACCGTGTCAAAACCGAACTCTTCCTGCACCTCGCGTATACCCGCAAGAAGCTGCTGTGCCACTTCAATGGCACCACTCGTACCAATCCGAGCGCCTGCGACTTCACTTGTGCTTGTACCGATCACAACGATCTGTCCAGGCCCAAGCTGTCCGGCAAGCGCCAGTTCATGCAGAATAGACGCGGTCTGTTCCTGCAATCCGGGTTGTTCCGAATCTAACTCTATAGTCATCCTATTATCGCCTCCCGATAAAATCATGCCCGCTGTCTCTTGGTTGTCCTTCGTATTCTTGCACGGCATCTCAGGTACTATTATAGCGAATAATCAGATGAAAGACGAAAAAAAGAGCAGTCTGCGGGTAACGCAGAATTGCTCTTTTGCCCAGGCGACCGGCCGTTTGTTCCGGTGCTCCATCGTGGTTATGCCCACTTCGTCGCCAGTTACACCGGATCCCTGTTTTCCCCTTCATCATAAAACAACCCGCGGCTAAAATCAACGGTTAATTTACATCACGTGTCCTATTTCTATAACCTGCCTCGCAGGATCAGAATTATCCCAGCTTATCCAAAAGCCGGTCCAATGCCGTCCGAATCTCAGCTGCAGCTATATTGTAATCATCACGACTTCCCCCAAACGGATCGGAGATGTCGAAACTTGGAATTCGTTGTCTAATCTCAATGGCTCGCTCACGCTCCGATGCCAGGATCTCTTGGCCAAGGGCACGTTTCATCTCAAGCGTTGCAAACAGGCTGTCCAACTCCTGAACATCACTTAATACCTGTTCATCATCCTCCACATATTCTTTCAATGTATAGGTTTTGTGGACTGAATCGGGAAAAACCTGCATGACATGTTGCTTATGACTCCGTGTTAATGTAAGAACCAGATCGGCCCAACCTACCAGGTTAGAGCTAAGCTGTGTGGAATGAGGTGGACCTTCAACGTTATGATCTCTCAAAACCGCTTCAGCATGTCGGGAGATCGGCATACCCGACGTTGCTGCCACACCTGCGGAGCGAACCTCTACCTGAATGCCACGCTCCGATGCCAATTTTCGCAAAAGCCCCTCTGCCATGGGGCTGCGGCACGTATTTCCTGTACACACGAATAAAATATGTTTCATTGTGTTAGCCTCCCCATTTTACATATGATGCGAATGATATGATATCTCAAGTTTTATTCTAAAATATAAACAAAAGTCCAAACGCAAGCAAGATTGCGCCACCAATTGCTTCGCCGTAATCCCCGAGATTCTGGCTCACCCGACGGCCTAATAGCAGACCCATAACCGACATCACCCCGCCACACACACCGAAAGCAAGTACAGTTAAGATCAGATCACTGCTGAACATCCCTAAGGATACGCCAACGGAGAATGAATCCACACTTACGCTGAGGGAGAACAAAACAACGCCGAGCAGGGAACGGTGGTCCACCAGCTTTGTATCGCCTTCACGGAATGCATTCAGAATCATATGAGCACCCAGCAAAACAAGCAATCCACCTGCCGCATACGTCGTAATGTCACCGAGCAGGGAGCTAACGTATTTGCCCATATACATGCCGATGAGCGGCATGATGATATGAAATAGCGCCGTTACAATACTGATTCGCAATACATCCCGCAGCCGAATGCCCTTCATGCCAATTCCGATCCCGAGTGAGAACGCATCGAGGCCAAGCGCAATAGCCATGATCAAAATGGTTACCAACTGCCCTACATGGGCAGACACATCCCACATCCCCATACCCCCAAGTCACGTAAAGGTTCTTGTACACGATATGCGGACAAGGACCTAAACATGACCGATGAAAGGCAAACGGCGACGGATGTCTGGTCAGTTGCTGGCTTTATAGAATCTTGATTTTGTTTTGGAAAAAGAGTGATTACTCTCCTGACTGTATGATCAGGAGAGGTTATAAGGGGCGCTGGTTGCCAACTTGTATGAGTTGGTTCCCCGCAGCCTTGAGCAGCCGATTCATGACGGCTGCTCCCAGCCCTTCGCGTGAGCAGGCTTCAGCCACAATATATGTGGCGCCTTGCTCATCGCAGCTGCGCAGCGCGGCGTATAGCCGGCGCGCTGCTTCTTCCAGCTCGCTGGCGTCACCCAGCGAGAACACGGCATCGGCGCGGTACTGCTCCGCGTGCTCGGCGAACGCCAGCACAGCGGTGCGCTCTCCGCGCTGCGCCGCCTCTGCGAGGGCGGCGCTGATCCAGGTCGCCACCGCTGCGGGCGGCCCCTCTACCACGCACAGCGCCCCTGCGGGCGCGTAGTGCGTGTACTTCATGCCCGGCGAGCGCGGCGCCGGGCTACCCACGCCATCGGCCCCCTCCGCGAGTAGCGCGGGGTCCGTGGCGACACGGGCGGCAACGGCGGACAGTTGTTCCGCCGTAATGCCGCCAGGACGCAGGATGGTGACGGTACCGTCGTCACCGACCTGCACAACCGTGGACTCGACGCCCACCCCGGTGGGGCCGCCGTCCACAATGCCGCCGATGCGGCCATCCAGATCCTCGCGTACATGAGACGCGAGTGTCGGGCTTGGCCGCCCGGAGCGGTTGGCGCTTGGCGCAGCTACAGGGCATGCCGCCGCCGCGATTAACTGCAAAGCCACCGGGTGGTCCGGCATGCGCACGGCCACCGTGTCCAGACCGGCGGTGACACGTGGGGACACCGCCCCCGGCCTAACCGGCAGCACCAGCGTCAGTGGTCCCGGCCAGAAGGCCGCCATCAGCGCTTCCGCCGTTTCATTCACTTCCGTGACCAGCGAATCCAACTGGTCACGGTGCGCGATATGCACAATCAGTGGATTGTCGGAAGGTCGGCCTTTGGCGACAAATACAGCCTCCACGGCTGCTGTGCTACGCGCATCGGCACCCAAGCCATAGACCGTCTCGGTCGGAAAGGCCACCGTCTGACCTTGACGAATGCAGGCTGCGGCAGCCTGCAAGTCGGCGAGCGCCTGTTGATCGGCGCTCCCCTTTTTCACATCCAACATTTCAATATTACCCAATCCGTGATCGTTCTCAGCGCTCACCAAGACGCGTACATCCCACATCTCAGTGACCAGCTCTCCCGGAGCTTTCATATCACGTTCTTCTCTATCATCCCTCATCTCAGAGGTGTGTTGCACTGGTTCGTTTTCTCTGCTCATATATCATCATTCCTAAACTTCAAGTAGGTTAGTTCATATCCATATTCAATATAAGAGGTTGTTCAAAAAGTACGCTTTTGATTACGATAGATGCCTAGCGGCATCATCAACGTCGAATATGAAATTCAGCCGAAATAAGCGGGGGCTTACGAAGTATGTTTCCGAAGGAAACATTTTGGTTGCTCACGTAGTTTGCCTACGCTCCGCTACTCCATTTCTAGCTTCATTCCATCTTCTTGGTACTGAAAACCAGACTTTTTGAACACGCGCACTATAAGTAATTATAACATACCTGTCCCAACTCGGATGCCCTTCAAACTTCGCCCGGAAATTCACCACTAATTCATATTAAAAGGGCAGCTCCCTGAATCGAAGTCGCCCTCTACTATATTATAAATACGTTGTTATGAGAACAATCCAGTTACCCAACTCCATAGTTTCACAGCCATATCCCACAGAAAGAATCTCGCTTCCGGTGTGTCTCCCTGCACAGATGCCTCGGCATCTCCTGGTTCAGTTGCTGCGGCTGATACGGTTGAAGGTTTCGCCAGTGCATCCCCGGTCCCTGCATCAATGAAGCACAACGGCGGGAACAACACACACCACCAGTTCTGACCTTTTCCTTCGCCCAGCGTAATCCGAACCGCTTCATAATCTCCGGCAGGATACACAGTGCCACCATATAGTTTGGTCGGGAACGGAACGGAACCCAGCTCCACCTGATACTCATAATTTAAACCGCGACTGGCCAGCTCTTCTCCTACTCTATTCTCAATCTCGGACAAATGCTCACGAATAACCTTGCGCGCTTCATCCAGACTTTGCGGATTCTCCAGTTCGGCTACCCACTCGCCCATCTGAGCAACGACAGCATCCCGAATCTCACGTTTCACCAATTGATCTCCCGGTGCATCCGAGTTTGCTAGAATACGCAAGCGAATCGATTGTTCCGGAATTGCTGTGGCCGCCACAGCTGCATCCGTTTTCTGACCTTCCCACATCATGATAATCAACATAAGACATACAATAATAAGTCCAATTTGCTTTACAATTCTTCTGCTCATTCCGTTCTCCCCCTCGGCTCTCTGATCACGTTGCCTGCAACTCTCTCATGTCTATCAGTATGCCCGGTAGAGAAGGAAGTAAACCTAGCATTTGTAATAAATCTACTAGAGGTTGTTCAAAAAGTCTGCTTTTGATTACGAAGGATGCCCAGCTGCATCATCAACGTCGAATATCAAATTCAGCCGAAATAAGCGGGAGCCTTACGGAGTATGTTTACCAAAGAACCATTTTGATTGCTCACGTAGTTTATCCTACGCTCCACTACTCCATTTCTAGCCTCATCCCATCTTCTCGGTACTGAAAACCCAACTTTTTGAACACGTACTACTAGAATGTGTGGTTAAACCCAGGCAAGTTATACGATGACAAAATGTCAGCGTCCAAAAAGCCTTGAAGACTGTACTGGCTGACCCTAGGCGAATGACTCTCGCGAGTGACCAGTCGATGTTCTAAAGAACCGAGGACGTCTTATTTGCCCTTCAGGTATTCTTTTGAAATTGTAAGGAACATGAGGCACGTTATTCCCCAAAGTTATCTGATCAACACGCTACAGAAGGCTGTTTATGCTGATATAACGTGTCTCAGATTCCTTAGTTTTCTCCAGACACTTCAAATCCCCGAATAAGACGTGTGTGGTTCGTTAGCTCCTAACACCACCTAACTCTTAACTCCTAACAGCTGGCACCTGAAGCTCCACACAATGCTCAACACTCTATTTCCAACTCTTTCAGGTTCGCCTCAGCCTACAGCAGGCTCGAAGACACCTATGCATTGCTTCTTTCATCTCTCATTCACACTTTCTCACCCATCATGTTAAAAAGGCTGATCCGCACCTGGTTACAGGGCAAATCAACCTCTTCATTCCTATAAACGATCACGTTATACGTCTCACCGCTTTACTTTTCACCTACACCGACTCAACAGTTACACAGCACTTTTCTCTTTCTTGAGCATATTCCATAAACGTTCCGACAACCGGGGTTGCTGCTCTCCCATCAGAAGTTCATCCTCCTCTTCTTGCCCGTACAACTTAATGCTCATGACTACACCGATGCAAGCCATATTAATAAGCAAAGAGGTGCCGCCGTAACTGATGAACGGTAACGTAATACCTGTGAGTGGCATCAGTCCGAGGAACGCCCCCACGTTCTCAAACACCTGATACAACAACATTCCGATAATACCTACAATGATGACGGGTCCCGCGCGATCTCTACATGCCAGAGCAATCAGCACCATGCGGTGGATCAGGATAAAGTACAACAGAATCAGTACGGATGCACCAACAAACCCAAACTCCTCTGCGATCACAACAAAAATGGAATCAGAATACGTATAGGGGACTCGTCCACTCTGAACGGATGTTCCTTGCAAATAACCTTTGCCGATGATGCCCCCTGAACCGATGGCTAAACCTGCATTTTTCGTATGCCAGGAAGCCTTTGAGGTAGCCTTTTCCGGTACAAGCCAGGGATCAATCCGCTCCGCCCAATGCTCACGTTTTATCTTCTCAAGAAAAGTGAATACTTCATCATGGTAGAAGGTATAGGCTTTGACAAAACCAAAGAACGCCACTCCCACAATCGCCAGTGCAATCAATGCGTGCTTCAGCCTCATATTCCCGATCCAGAATACCGCAGCCAGAATCACCACATACCCCAGCGCATTCCCCAAATCATTCTGAGCCATAACAAGGGCAAACGGAATAAACGCCCAACAGCCAATCGGCACAATATCTCTCCAAAATTTCAGCGTGCCTCGTTGTCTCTTCACGATCAAATGGGCGAGAAACAAAATCAGAATCATCTTGAACAACTCTGCCGGTTGAAAAGAAAAGTTTTCGCCCAGCTTCAGCCAACCGTTGGCGTTATTGATTGAACTTCCCAGGACATTGGCCAAGATCAGTAGTATGATCCCCAAGCCATACAAATAAAACGCATATTTCACGTATAACTTATAATTTACAAGCCCGATCACAAGCACCGCAATGAACCCGGCCACATAGAAATACATCGTTTTGACATGATGATTCGCCAAGTTGGCATCTGTCTGCGTTCCGCTATAAATCGCAAATACACTAATAATCATGAGCAACAGCATTACAAAAAGAATAACACCGTCCATCTTTTTCAACATTCTCAACATGACTCTGTCCATCCCCCTGAAATCTAGCATTCTATGATTTCCAATTGAACTCAATATTACCATTGTATATAATTGGATAATAAAATGGAAATCAGGGTCGTTTCAGGTTAAAAAACGAACTATTCAACGGCCTGAATTACGCCGTAAAAACAATAAAAACCCCAAAACATCCACCCAATGTAACTTGGGTTGGTCTGTTCCAGGGTTCTATAGTTATCTAGCTTATATACATAAATCTGACGTGCTATTTCACGGTTTGACTCAGAAACGTTATTGCTCCTGCTGGGACGGCTTGCGTCTTAGCAATTTTCTCACCAGATCCGTAATACTCGGTTGTTCCGCAGAGCCAAGAATATCCTCATTCTCTTCCGTGTGGACCTTAATACTCATCACAAGACCCATGCTGATCATGTTGATCATAATGGAGGTACCACCCGAACTGATAAACGGCAGCGTAATCCCTGTCAACGGCATCAGACCAATGAATGGACCAATATTAACAAAGATCTGGTAAAGCAGCATCGCTATGATCCCAACAATGAGATAAGGCCCCGCGCGATCCTTACACTCCAGTGCAATCAGCACCAGCCTGTGAATCAGGATAAAGTACAGGAGAAGCAGTACCGAGGCACCGATGAAACCAAATTCTTCCCCAATCTGCACAAAGATGGAGTCAGCATAGGCCAGCGGCACCCGATTTGACTGAATCGTCGTGCCTTCCATATAACCTTTGCCTGTAATCCCACCAGAACCAATTGCAAGCTTTGCATTATACGTCTGCCAGAGTACATCTCTTGAGGTCAGCTCTGGTACAAGCCAAGGATCAAAACGATCCGCCCAGTGCGAACGTCCAATGTCATTCAGGAATTTAACAATCTCATCATGGTAATGAATATACGCCTGTGTACCACCGATAAAAGCAGCCACTGCGATCATAAAGCCAATGAGGGCATGCGTAAATTTAATGTTACCAATCCACAGTAGGCCCACAAGAATGACTACATAGCTTAATGCATTTCCCAAGTCATTTTGAAGCAATACGAGTAGTAACGGCGGCAGAACACAGAGCGAAATCGGAATAACGTCACGTCCAAAATAGAGCGGACGGTTCTTCTTTCGGGCCAAAAAGGCCGATAAAAACACAATCAGGCATAACTTGAACAATTCAGCAGGTTGCAAACTGACCCCGAAGATGGACAGCCAACCTTTTGCACCATAATACTCCTTACCAAAGAACATAACGAATATGAGCAGGAGCATCCCCACGCCATAGATATATAAATAATTTTTGATTATGAATTTATAGTTGATCATCGACATCCCAAAAAAGACTACGAAGCCCAAAATATAAAAGATCACTGCGCTTTTCGGGAGTCCCTCCAGCTTTGGACGACCAAACGTTGTACTGTAAATCGATAAAATACTGATACCCATCAGAATAACGAGTATAAAGACAATAGAATAGTCTATCTTTTTAAATTTGTGCAGCATGTAATTATGTTCCCCCAAGCATTCAGAAATCTTCGGTATATCTCATTGTAGAGGATTTCACGGCAAAAAGAAAACCCGCGGAACCTTACATTTTCGTCACCTGTTCCGAAGTACGAACACCCAGGACATGCCGCTCGATTCCGGCAAGGTCCGGTACAATGATAATTTCCGGCCAATGTCCCGCCGTTTCAAGCAAAGCTGCGATGTCGCGAGCCTGCCCTTGGCCCAGCTCAAAACCAATGATCTGCGGCGGCGCAGGCAACAGCGCCAACTGCTCCAGCATGATACGGTACGGTGCAAGCCCGTCCGGACCGCCGTCCAATGCCATGCGCGGCTCATGATCGCGCACCTCTTGCTGTAACCCGGCGATATCAGCCGCCGGGATGTATGGCGGGTTGGACACCAGGATGTCCACCCGTGCCCCGGCGAACGGGGCCAGCAGATCGCCTTCACGGAAGTCGATCTGTACGCCGTTCGCGGCCGCGTTCCGCGCGGCCACTTGCAGGGCAGCCGCCGAGAGATCCCCGGCGCCTACCTGCCAGCGCGGGCGCAGTGAAGCCATCGTCACCGCGATGGCACCACTGCCCGTGCCAATATCGACGGCGAGCGGAGCGCCGTCAGGAAACACGCGGTCGGCTTCGCGCAGCACAGCCTCGACCAACAGCTCAGTCTCCGGCCGCGGAATCAGTACGGCCGGCGTGACCTCGAACGGCAGCCCATAGAATTCCTGGCTGCCGATAATGTATTGCGCCGGCTCACCCGCAGCCTTGCGCGTGACGGCGTCCTCCCAGCTGCTGCGATGCTCGCTGGGAAAAGGCTCCGGCTGCATCATGTAATACGCGGCGCCATAAACGCCGAGTACATGTTCCAACAGCAGCCGGGCATTGTTTTGCGGCTCGTACACGCCGCACTTCTCCAAAAAAGAGGAAGCCTCAACGAAGGCTTCCCGACAGCTCTGTTCCAGCGTCATGACAAACTGCGCGCGGGTCACAGATTATTCTCCTCTATCCATCAACTCGGTCTGCTGAGCAATCGTCAGTGCAGACAAGATATCTTCAATCTCCCCGTTCATGATCTGATCCAGCTTGTGCATCGTCAGACCGATACGGTGATCCGTCACACGGCTTTGCGGGAAGTTGTACGTACGAATACGCTCACTACGGTCGCCCGTTCCCACTTTACTTTTCCGCTCAACAGAGATCTTTGCTTCCTCTTCCATACGTTTCATATCGAAAATACGTGTACGCAGAACCTGCAACGCTTTTTCCTTGTTGGAGTTCTGTGATTTTCCATCCTGACATGTCGCCACAATTCCCGTTGGAACGTGCGTTACCCGTACTGCGGATTTCGTCGTATTAACCGATTGTCCACCGGCACCACTGGAACAGAACGTATCAACACGGATGTCTTTGTCATGAATTTCAATATCAAAATCTTCGGCTTCAGGCATAACCGCAACCGTTGAAGTTGACGTATGAATACGTCCGCCGGATTCAGTTGTTGGAATACGCTGCACACGGTGTGCGCCGCTTTCGTATTTCATTTTGCTGTAAGCGCCGCGTCCGTTGATCAGGAAAACAACCTCTTTGAATCCACCGAGATCATTTGTGTTAACGTCCATCAGCTCTACACGCCAGCCTTGTGCATCTGCATAACGTGTGTACATCCGATACAGATCTGCTGCAAACAACGCTGCTTCATCTCCACCAGCTGCTCCGCGAATCTCAACAATAACGTTTTTGTCGTCATTCGGATCTTTTGGCAGCATGAGTACACGAATCAATTCGTCCAATTCCTTCTGGCGAGTGCTCAGTTCGTCAATTTCCATTTTGACCATTTCGCGCATCTCATCATCCAGTTTCTCACCCTGCATTTCCTTGGCAGCTTCGAGATCCTGACTTACCTGTTTGTATTCATTGTACGCTTCATAAGTTGGTTGCAGATCGGATTGTTCTTTGGAGTATTCCCGCAACTTTTTGTTGTCACTTGCCACATCCGGGTCACACAAAAGCTCGCTCAACTTGTCATAACGGTCGGCTAACGCCTGTAATTTATCCAACATGTATAGTCACCTCACACATTATTTTGTCCATGCAAATATCGTTTTTAATAATTATTTCGGTTTCATTATTCATAACATCTATAATCTATATTCCACAACGCACAGGATTCTCACCGAATCCCCTGACTGCAGCATGTATTCACATTCCTGTATGATCGACGTATAACATCGCTACAACGTCATCAAATCCTTTACTTTTAAAGTGAAATCAAGAAATCGCGTACCCTGTATGAAACTCGCTTAAGCTCATCTGTTCAAGCGCGAATTTTAACGTGGTATACGACTCTTAATTATAGCATATTCTTATGGTTCTGAATAGTAACTGTTCCGCATGCGGATGAACTAATTTTTGGTGCTGCGAAATACAAAATGAAATTGTTGTTCGATGTTGTTCCGAAATGTAAAATAAACAAAAGCCACGATGCGCTAACATCGTGACTTCTCTAACAAAGGCCGGTGGGCGACCACGGCGAATTTCAATCAAACGAATGAAAAACCACCGGATTGCAAGGCGACCAACCTAATCCCAATGTTTTTTCTTGTTCCTCATCTGCAAAACTCTAAGTCAAAGACCCCACGAACTTCACGAGAAGGTCGCAGGGTCATGTTATTGAATCTACATATAAACGTGTAACAACCTATACGTTGAAACGGAAGTGCATAACGTCACCGTCATTTACAACGTACTCTTTACCTTCAAGACGAAGTTGTCCGCGCTCTTTGGCACCGTTCATGGAACCCGCTGAAACCAGATCGTCGTAGGAAACCACTTCTGCACGGATGAATCCACGTTCGAAGTCGGTGTGAATGACACCCGCTGCGCCAGGTGCTTTGGTACCTTTACGGATTGTCCACGCACGAACTTCCTGCACACCTGCTGTGAAGTATGTGTACAGACCGAGCAATTTGTAAGCCGCTTTGATCAACAGGTTCAGACCGGAATCCTCGATACCGAGTTCTTCCAGGAACATTTGTTTATCTTCGCCTTCCAGCTCAGAAATCTCTTCTTCAACCTTTGCACTGATCGGCACCACTTCTGCGTTTTCAGCAGCTGCGAATTCTCTTACTTTTTGCACGTAAGCATTGTTCGCCACGTCGCCGATTTCGTCCTCAGCTACATTGGCTGCGTACAGAACAGGCTTCAGGGTAAGCAAGTGCAGATCGCGCACGATCAGAAGCTCATCATCCGTAAGTTCCATGCTACGTGCCGGCTTGTCATCGTACAGAACAGCCTTCACTCTCTCCAATACTTCTACTTCTTGAGAGGCAGTCTTGTTGCCGCCCTTCATGTTTTTCTTGGAGCGATCGATTTTCTTCTCAACACTCTCGATATCGGCCAGGATCAGCTCCAGATTGATTGTCTGGATGTCGCTTACCGGGTCAATTTTGCCATCGACGTGTGTAATGTTCTCATCTACAAAGCAACGTACCACGTGTACAATCGCATCTACCTCACGAATGTGGGCAAGGAACTTGTTACCGAGACCTTCGCCTTTGCTCGCACCGCGAACAAGACCAGCGATATCTACAAACTCAAACGCCGTTGGTACTGTTTTCTTAGGTACAACGAGTTCTGTCAGTTTGTCCAGACGCTCATCTGGTACTTCAACGATCCCCACGTTAGGGTCAATTGTACAGAACGGATAGTTTGCCGATTCGGCACCTGCTTGTGTAATTGCGTTAAACAACGTAGATTTTCCGACGTTCGGAAGCCCTACAATTCCTGCTTTCAAAGCCATGTATATGACAACTCCTCATTGATTACTTGTTCGGTATGGATAATCCTATACATTATATATGACAAACCTCAAGGCATCAAGGAACTTCGCCAATTCGACCAGAGTCCCTTCCGCTTCCCGAAATCCCCAGTTAATGCTGATAATTCGTTTTGCGCAGATCTTAAGTTTGGCCTATATTATCCGTTTTTAGATTTACCCTCTGATTTCCTTGTACATCGTCAGGTCCGTTACCTCATATCCCATCTTGCGATACAGGCTGCTCGCCCGCACATTATGTCCAAACACATGCAAACCAATGCGATCCACGCCAAGACTCAAGGCCGTCTGTTCAAGCGCCTGCATCGTCTCTGTTCCGTATCCCTTACCACGGTGTGCTTCTTCAACCACAATATCCAGCAAAAAAGCATCTTTTCCACGACGATTATCCGTGATATTAAACCAGATATACCCTACATTGCCGTCCACAGGATGCACCAGATTGTAGAGATACGCTCCGGGTGTGTTCAAGCCTTCTGGCAGATAACGTTCATAAGATTCCTCCGCCAGTTGCTGTGCCTCTTCCTCAGCCCAGGTACCCGCTTCTACTTTTTCTTCTGCAAAATCCTTAATCGATCGAATGCGAAAACTCGCATAATCTTCCTGATTCATTGGAGAAAGTTCCAAGTTATTCCCCTCCTTATTTCGAGTGATCTTGATTATGTATGATCTCTGTGCAGCCCTTTTTGCACTACTAGTATCTTATTGTATCCTTTTCTCCTATTAAGCGCATGAAGTTATTCTGACGATTCGAACTTCAATTTTCATATTCATCCATTTTATTTATAACTTTTGATCTCTTCCCATCGTTTATACCTCATGAAGGAAAGGAGTGGATCATATTGAACACACGTCGCCGATTCTCCAAAAAGAAAACAATTATCTTATCCGCTATCATACTCGGAATCGCCATAGTCGCTTTTATGAGCTTTCTGAATGCAGTGGATCCCTTTCGCCACTTAAGGATCACGATCTACAATCAGTCCGACTATGACCTCACCCATATTCAGGCTAGTCTAGTTCAAGGCGACAACTCATTTAACAACAATGAGAGTGGCTCCATCTACATATTCAAAAAAGATATTCCCAGCGGAGCAAACGTGAAATTCGCTCCGCAGCTGAAACGTTCCGGGGAGGGGGCCGTCTCCTTGGCGTTTACGGACAGCCGCGGAAAAACCTATAACAAAACAGTTTGCGGTTATACCGAATACTTGTCCGGCAATTCCTACGTCACTGTAACCAATGAGAATGTCACCGTGAAAGAGGAATGTATGTAATAATTCGACAACACGATCATGTAAGTAATTGAAACATTATTACATAACACTGAATAAGGAGGAAATTACATTGTTATTCAACATAATTTTAGGTGCAGGCGTAGCTTTGTCCATATTACTTTCTGCACATCCAGCTAGTGCTGTTGATTTAGAGGATAGAGTGCAAGATGCTCTCACTACTTCTCCAATCACTATGGAGAACACTGAGGATTCGATTATCAATCCAATGGATGTACAGCTTATCAGACCATTCAATTACAGCAGTTACAATGCGTACGAAAAATCATTCACATTGGTTCCTGACAATGGGGAAGATGCAGATGTTTGGATTCAAAACAATAGTACGGATACTATTTATGCCAAACTTACTGTGGGCAATCTTTCCTCCATTGATATTCCAATCAAGAAAGGGACTCAAAAAACAACAAGAATAGGTGTCATAGGCACAACAAACGTCAAAGTTTATATCTATAGTTCAACAGGTCATAAAATGGATATGAATATCAGCGCCCGACAATTTTAATATTATAAATAGTGTAGAGGATACTTCTTAATGAAGTATCCTCTACACTATTTTTGTTCCAGATTATATAGAAGCAATACGAGTAGACTCAAAATATATAATTAAATAACTCCTAATGAAGTTTATATCATCTTCATTTCAACCCCGGTCTAACGCCGTTCCACCAGACGTGACGTCTGCTTCAAATCCTCAATCCGACCTGCGCCAATACCAAACATCACGGTACGAAGTTCAAACTCAACCTGTTCCAGCCGCTCATTCAGCGCATCATCGGAAGCTACTGCGGATTCGAGCAGAGATCGACCGAAACCAGCGAGATCTGCACCGAGCGCGAGGGCTTTGGCCGCATCCACGCCAGTGTACAGTCCACCGCTGCCAATCAGGGAACCAGTAGGATTCAGCGCTCGTACTTCCTGAATACATTCCGCTGTCGGAATACCCCAGTCGGCAAAAGCTTCAGCTGCGGCTCGGCGTACCGGGTTATTGTTGCGGTACTTCTCCACCTGTACCCAGCTTGTACCTCCAGCCCCGGCCACATCGATAAACGCGACACCTGCTTCATATAGGCGTTGAGCCGTCACACCATCGATGCCAAAACCTACTTCTTTCACACCAACAGGTACGTCTAGCTCACGACACAAGTTTTCAATCCGTTGAAATAATCCACTGAAGTTGGTGTTACCTTCCGGCTGGAAAACTTCCTGCAAGGTGTTCAGGTGAAGCACGAGCATGTCCGCACCCGCAATATCTACAGCACGCTGGAAATCAGCCGTGGTGAACCCATAGTTCAGCTGCACCGCGCCCAGGTTGGCAATGACCGGGATGTCCGGTGCCCAGCGCCGCACATCGAAGGTACTTGCCAGTTCTGGCTGTTCCACGGCAGCCCGGATCGAACCTACGCCAAGTGCCCAGCCTCTGGCGTTTGCTACTCGGGCGAGGCGCTCATTGATGGCGCCCGTTGTTTTGCTTCCACCCGTCATCGAACTGATGAGCAAGGGTGTACGTACTTTTTTGCCAATAAACGAAGTTTCCAGATGCACCTCTTCAAAATCCAGTTCCGGCAGTGGGTGATGGCGAAACGCAAACCGCTCCATACCGCTGGTTACCCCTTCTCCTGCCACATTCTCCTCAAGACAGAGGCGCACGTGCTCTAGCTTCCGTTCTCCCGTAGCCACTTCGGGAAGCAGCCGTTCGCCGGCTCGCTCTTGTTCATTCATGATGAGACCTCCTATGTGAGAATCGCGCGGATCGACAGGATAACCTGCCCGTTCCTTACTTCTATGTATACACGTCTTTTGCAAAAGACAAAAACATTAATCCTATAAGCATTGCAGCTCAGCAGTTTAACTCTATCCAGTATAACGTTCCAAACCGGCTATTGAAAGGATGCCCCGACACCAAATGTCTCACTTAAATCCCGGAGCACCACTATCTCATCCTACTCAACAGCACGGATCATCTGTCGCATCTTCGAAGCTGGTTAGCAGAGACGATACACACGCACATGGATCAACAAAACACATTTTCACTCCATCATCTGCACAACAAACTTATCTCAAAATTTCCGATGCCAATTGCTCACCAACAAGCTGTCCGGACAACGTTACAATCGGGGTTCCACCGCCTGGATGCGTGGTTCCGCCCACGTACCAGAGACCTTGTACATCTTTGCTTCGGTTGCCCGGTCGCATGAAGGTCTGCTTCACCGAGTTGGACGAGATGCCGTAGATCGACCCTTGATGCGCCAAGGTATCCCGTTCGATATCTCGCGGTGTGTACCGGATCAGCACATCGGATTCATTCAACCCGGTAATTCCCCGCGCCGCCAATTGTTCCAGCACAAACGCTCCGTAACGTTCCGTCTGCTGCTCCCAATTCCATGAATCCGACAAATAGGGGGCATTGACCAGAATGAACAGATTACTGGCTCCCGCGGGAGCCATGCCCGCTTCCGAATAACCGGAATAACAGATATAGATCGTGGGATCGGCGGGCATTTTACGGTCACGGAAAATATGGTCAAACTCCGGTTCATACCGTTCCGGGAAAAAGACCGTATGGTGTAACAACGCATCATATTGCCTTCGCACACCTGCCAGCGTTACAAATCCTGAAATGGATGGCTCATACTTCTGTATGCGCGCATCGCTCATCTCTTTCCGGTGTTCCGGTGCGAGCAGCAGTCGATTTACGCTAAGCACGTCTCCATTCGCAACCACCTGATCGGCTTCCCGAAAGCCTTGATCCGTATCCACACCTGCCACTTTGCCATTCCGAACAACAATCTGCCGGACCTCTGTGCCGGTAATGATCTGTACACCTTTTTCCCGAGCCAGCCGGGTCATTCCTTCGATCAGTTGATAGGTTCCACCTTTGACCCCGTAGATGCCGACTTCTGCTTCCACATGCCCCATCATGGCAAAAATGGAAGGCGATTGATACGGCGATGAGCCCACATAGGTCGCGTACCGTCCGAACATAGCCAGCGTATGCGGATGTCGGAAATACGAGCGCAGCAACTTATCCAGCTTCACCGTTGGCCGCACGCGGAGCAGGCTGCGCAGCATTTGAAGATTGTATTTGTCAGAAGGAGACAGCAGCAACTTACCGAGAAAATGACGATTGGCTTCCGCATATAGCGCAGCAGACTCATCCATAAATGCATCATAACGAGCCGCATCCTCCGGACTGTACGCTGCGATCTGCTCCTTCATCCACCCACGATTACCTGACAAATCTACCACTGTGCCATCTGCGAAAATATTACGTGTGCGCGGCTCTAACTCATATAACTGTACGTAATCTTCCATTGCTACACCCGCATGGTCGAAGACTGAACGAAAGGTCGATGGCATCGTGATTGTGCTCGGTCCCCGGTCAAAATGATACCCGTCCCGCTCAATCTGCTGCAGCTTGCCACCTACGTGCTTCTGCCGTTCCAGAATGGTCACCTGCACACCTTGTGAAGCCAGTCGTATCGCACACGACAGACCTCCAAAACCTGCACCGATTATAATGACGTTACCTCTCAACTGTACCGCCTACCTTTCCATACATACCCCTTGCCGGAGCGGCCTGCCTGCCAGGAAGCAAGTCCGATGGCAATGACACAGGCCATGCTGACCGGTTGCAGAAGGGCGAGCCACCAGGGTTGTCCGCCAGCATGATCCGCTACTCTTTTCACAGCCATACCTAATAATGTTCCTAACAATCCATACAGAATGGACATAGAACTGCCCATAAGGAGTCCAATAATCAAGCCTAGCGGGGGCACAATATACATCAGTGTATACATTAACATCGTGACAAGCAGCAACACGTCTTTGCGCCCCATACCTTCGTACATGTTTTTCTTATATCCGTTCCATACTTCTGCACCGTTCTGATACATGCGGGTATTCGTTACGTCATGCACGTCGGTCAGTATCACCGGATGACCTGCACGCTTGACTGCTTTGGCGAGACTCATATCATCCACCAGATGCGCCTGAATGGCAGCATGACCGCCGGATGCCTCGTAACTGGAGCGATGAATCAGCAAAAAAGCCCCCGTAGCGGCCACAAACATCGGACTGGATGATCTGCGTATCATGAAAATGGGCAGATGACTGATGATGGTGAAGACCATCATGGGCACAACAAGCTTTTCCATCCACGTCTTTGTTACCTGATAAGGAAAACCGGTTACCAGCCCCCCGCTCTGCTCACACCCTGCCGCAAGAGTCTGCCGAATGGCACTTGGCTCCAGACGCACATCCGCATCCACGAACATATACCATTCTCCCTTGGCCTCCTGAACCAGCCTGTGACACGCATGGGATTTCCCCATCCAGCCCTCTGGAAGATCGACACCATGCAGCAAACGCACACGCGTATCACGATCCGCAATCGCTTGTACCATGGCCGCTGTCTCATCTTCAGAGCGATCATCCAGCACCAATACTTCCATCCGGAATCCCGACGTATCGCTCGCAAGCACACTTTCCAGACATCCTTCAATATGTAGTCTTTCATTTCTGGCTGGAATCAGCACCGAGACCAGCAGGTCTGGTGGTTGTATTCGGTCTGCTCGAAATGAACGCACTTTAGGCAGACAGGAGACATTCCATAGAGCGAACAGCAACTGTATGCCCAATATGCAGGTAAGCACAATCCAGAAGATTTCAGATGCATTCATGCTAACGGTTCACCCGCTTTCGTGCCGCATCGTATTTTTCACTTGTCGAACGTACATGACGAATCAGTGGAATCGCATCTGGCAAACTTCCCTGCCCCATCCGTATAAGCTCTGATCTATGATCGTCTAACTGCTGTTCCAGCACATGGCCGAGTCTGGCGGCAATCTCTTCACTCTTCAACGCCTTCCAGTCTTCCATCACAGCTGGGCCCGCCTGCATCGATATTTCCGGTAGATCATGCTGGACCATCCCATGGCACAAGGTTACCGGTACGGCGATGGCATTCGGAGAACGACGAAGCAACAATCCGATGCCTGGACGGAACTGAATTGGTCTGGCCTCCTGATGCAATATTTCTCCTTGGGGAAAAATCCAGACCCTTTTACCTGAATCCAATAATTCACTGGTGTACTGTAGAGAGGTCCGAATACCGGACGCACTCTCCTTATTGATCGAATACGCACCCAATTTACGAAAAAAAGCATATTGCTGAAGCTGTTGCTCCTCCATCATCACATAATGATCACCCCGCGATGTCTGCCTGGCCGCATGATAGAGCAGCAGACCATCCCACCAGGAGCTGTGATTCATGAAATAGATCACCGGACGAGTCGCTTCAATCGGGGAGTTGTCCCTGATGTCCACCTGTGGGTCCAGTGACCCTGTGAGCGTGAAGGAGCGGAAGCGCCGACGTAGCAGATAATAGTGATTGTATAAGGCAAAAATACGATTAAACGGTTTTGATTTTACGGCGCGAATCATAGAGCCAGCTCCCTTCGGCAAGAAGCACACCAGCAATGGCGATGATAAAACTGCCTGTAATCCCTTCCTTTAGAGCAAGCAGGCCGAACAGAAGAATAAACAGCTGATACAACCATTTTGCACGCAGCAATGAGCTACGGTCATTAGGCATGGCCGGAAGGAAAAGAGATAAGAATGCACCCATGATAAACCAGCTTATGTAATTGGTCCACGGAACACCGTAGAAACCACCTGTAGCCTGCCACTCCCAGAATCCTCTTGCATGCGCAACAGGGTCGAGCACCAGATCAAGTACAATCGCCCAGAACCCGGTCTTCACTGCTCGAAGCAGTCTGCCAGTCCACGTTGAACCACCGCCACTTAACAGCGCCGAGTTACCCACCACTGCGATCCAGGCGAAACCCAGCGTAACTGGCACACTGAACAGATGAATCCCGAAGAAGTCTGAGTAAGCATACTCACCAAAGGGCCAATGCGTATGAACGCCTACCCACTCTACGCCCATACCTCCAAGCCAGATAATCACAGAGGATATCCAGAGTCCGGGTTTCAGCCAGATGACTGACTGGTCGGACAGGCCTGTCCGATTACGCCCTTGATAGATCAGATCCAACACATACAATGCGTAGAAGATTAGAAATAAACCATTTGAAAAAGATAATACGTCAGGCACACCGATCGTTAGCATCAAGGTTGCTCCAATGACATACCACGCCCAGTAAAGCCACTGGATCATCAGGATACCGCCGTTCGGGAGGCTTGATAGGCCAGCATCGGGTAACGTTTCACAATTGCACCCAGCATCTCCAGTTTCAATTCATCGCTAACATATGCACGTTTGGTATATACGTCATAGTCGTTGCGTTCAACCGCGTGTAGAATGGTGGAGTAAAAGGCTGCTGCCAGCTCGATGGAAAACGCACTTTCTGTTGGGTACGTATCCAGACGATCCATGCCAATACGGAACCAGTTCAATGCTGCAGATTTTAATTCATGAACAATGGCAATAAAACGTTCGTCCACGACTCCGTCTTCAAAGTCCTGCTCAGTGTAACCATGTTTCTCCATGATCTCCAGCGGAACATACCGACGCACTCTGGCCCGATCCTCACCAACATCCCGAATAATATTAACGATCTGCATCCCTTTACCCAAAGCAATCCCGTTCATGGCTACTTCCGCGCCGTTATCATCCCGCAATACAGGCAACAACATCTCGCCTACGGTTCCGGCCACCAGATAACAATAATGCTCCAGTTCCTGCATCGTTGTATAATGCGTTACTTTAAGATCTGTGAGCTGCCCTTCCATCTGACGGAAAAATGGCCCCTTATCCAGATGAGGAAAACTGCTGAACAACCATCTCAGTGCTGGCCAGATAAAATGTCCTTCCGCGTCGTCCAACTGATCAAACAAATCATGGATCTCGTGAATCGTATAGGGCGAATGTTCCGGCTCGTCTACACTGTCATCAATCATGCGGCAGAAGGCATAAATGACATATACCGCTTCCCGACGTGGACTTGGCAGCCCTCTAAAGGCCTGATAAAAAGAGGAAGAACCCTTTTGCATCAACTCTTCACACCTGCTCAAAATCGCTTCATTCATGTTCCCATCTCCTTCATGAGTTGATTGACGGCCATCCGTGCACTCTGCATTACAATCGGCACTCCGCCACCTGGATGTACAGATGCTCCTGCGGCATATAATCCCTTTATATTAGGGAATGGTTTGGGTTGCGGTCGGTATACACCGGACTGGAATAATACAGGTGCTATACCAAAGCTTCCGCCCCCATAGAGCCCGTCTCGCTCTGCGTCAGCGGGTGTACGTACCTTTTTCCACTTGATCGCTGCACGAAGTCCCGGGAATCCTCGTTGCTCCGCTTCTTCCAGTACACGTTCTGCCAATGCTTCACTCTCCTGATCCCAGTCGACACCTTCGGCATCTGGTACGGGAATGAGGAAATACAATACACTCTGTCCTTGAGGCGCTGCAGTTTCATCCAATGCGACCGGATTAAATACGTAAAATGAGGACTTTGCCGGAATGCGTCGCTGATTGAACACTTCCTGCAAACTGCCTTCAAGACTCGGTGGCAGGAAGAACTGGTGCGTCGTTGCATCTTCCCAGGTTTTGTCCACGCCCACATAGAGCAATACACATCCGGAAGAGGGACGATACGGTTTTCTTTTACGTGCTGCCTCTGGTGATTGTCCAAGCAAACCTGATAGATGGGGGAAATCACCATTGTAGATAACTGCATCCACATTTTCTGCGCCTGCTGCCGTTTCTATACCTTCACACACACCATTTTTAATCTTGAGTCCGGTCACTTCCGAATTCAGCACGACACGTCCACCACGTGATATCAGTTCCTGTTCCAGAATGGCCGGCAATGCTGCATATCCACCTTTGACCATCCAGATGCCATATTCATGCTCTGCGTAAGGTAAAAGGGAATAGATACCTGGCGTCCCAAACGGTGATCCACCAATGTATAAACTTTGCAGAGAGTACGCATCAAGCAATTCCTCATGCTCAAAATAATCGCCTACCGCTTTCCGGACACTTTTGTGTGCACGCAATCTGCCCATGAGTGACATGAGCGAAGGGGTGAAGAAATCCCTTTTGCGCGGAAAAGCCCTTTCCAGAAACGCTGCCCGGCCTGCCGGAAACAACGTGTCCATATCTTTCATGAATCGTGTGAATCCCCTGCTCTCTCCCGGGAACAAACGTTCAATCTCCGCCGTCTGTTCTTCACGTGAGGTCATCTTGGTCATGACACGACCACTGTGGTAATGCACTCTGTATAACGGATCACAGCGAAGTAACTCAATCTTCGAACGATCTACGCCTGCTTCCTCCATTATGCCAAGTAACATCTCCGGCAGCAGTACGATCGTTGGCCCCTGATCGATCCGATACTCGCCTTCCTGCTCATATCCAATGCGTCCGCCAACGCGGGAACCCCGTTCATACACGGTGACATCCCAGCCTTGACGGTTCAATAACAGTGCCGAAGTAAGTCCGCCAATCCCTGCGCCTACAATAGCGGCCCGCTTCATGAATGCCCTCTGGCTTCTGCCGTCTTCACATAAGAGGATGGCTTGGAACGTGTGCGTGCGTCCTCTTCCTGAATCAGTCTGACACTGATCCGTGCCGATTCGAAGATCGTGGGCAACCCGCTGCCCGGATGTGTTCCGCCGCCTACCAGCCATACACTTTTCAACTCTTCAAACTGGTTATGGGGACGCAGATACATCATCTGACCCAGGTTATGTGCCATATTAAACGTTGCTCCGCGATACACATCCAATTCAGTCTCCCAATCGAGTGGAGTGAACAGCATACATTCTTCAATACGGCTGCGTATGTCTGCCAGCTCAGGAATGCCTTCCATGCGTTTCATCATGGCCTCCTGCACATTCTCCCGTTCTGCCTCCCAATCAATGTCTGCGGTGAGGTTAGGCGTAGGCATAAGAACATATAAAGCAGATTTCCCTTCCGGTGCCAGCGTCGAATCAAGTCTGGAAGGGTTATGAATATATAGAGATGGATCGGCTGATAACATTTTATGCTTTGTAATCTCATCAACGTTTAACCGGTAGTCCTCGGGAAAATAGATCGAGTGATGCGGCAGGTCCACCTCACCATCCACGCCCAGATACAGCATTGCTGTAGAGCAGGAATACTTTTTGCGTTTCATTTTCTCCGGGGTATATTTCTTAAGCACGCCTGGTTCGAACAGATGATTCACCGCATGTGCAAAGTCGGCGTTCACCACCACATGGTCCGCATCGATGCGTTCACCGTTCTCAAGCAACACACCTTCTGCACGACCATTGCGAACGATGACCTGTTTCACCGGAGTGGAAGTATGTATGCGTCCTCCGTATTCTTCCACGACATCGGCCATGGCTTGGAAGATCCGATTCACGCCGCCAATGGGGTGGAACAATCCGTAGTGATGCTCAATAAACGATAATATGGTAAAGGTGCCCGGACAATCCCAGGCAGACATGCCAAGGTATTTGGATTGGAATGTAAATGCCCAGCGTAGACGCTCATCTGTAAAATAGCGGGACAAGATCCCGTAGACCGTATTGTGGACATCAAGCTTAGGTAGAGCTGTTACCGCATCCTTGCGTAGATAGTCAGTCAGCTTGCCAAAAGGACGACGGAGCAGAGGCATGACTTTGCCAAACTTCACTTCTTCTTCTTGCATGAACCGAAGGTAATTGTCTTCATTGCCCGGAAACAATTCCTTAATCTGTGCAGCTGTATCTTCCCGATTACGAGAAGGCTTGAACACCTTGTCACCAAAGTTCAGTGCGTACAGCGGAGTTAGCTCTTTCATATCCACATAATCGGATAATTTGCGTCCCACCACATCGAACATCTCTTCGATCAGCTGTGGCATCATCAAAAATGTAGCACCCCGGTCGAATCGATATTCACCTAGTTCCAATCTGGCAGAACGCCCCCCGATGACTGGCTGTTTCTCATACACATCTACCTCGTACCCCTGACCGGACAATAACATCGCTGCTGCAAGTCCACCTGGACCTGCGCCAATGACAGCTGCACGTTTGCGTTGTTGATTCGGTATCATGCCACTCACCTTTCTATGTAGGGAATTCCTATAGTTCTCTAGCCCCTAACCTATTATTAAACCGCCCAAGAACACTTTAAGCGGTAACTAGCAAAAACATTATACAAATATAATACAAATATTATACGAGCTTGTAAACCAAAAAATGACCCGTCGGTCAAAATACCTGGTAATCCATTTATAAACACAAAAAACACCCTTTGATCACTTTCGTCAAAGGATGTCCTTTATACACTAACCTATTCATATCATTTGAGATTATGTTTAATTATTGGCCTGTCCAAACCGTGCACCAGGTGACCGCTCGGAGAGATATTCACGCTCCATCCACGACTGCCAGTCCGCAGAACTCTCCGGCATAATCCATTGCGGATAACGCGCATGCTCTGCACGCTCATAGCCCTTTCCACCAAGTACAAAGCGAATATGCGGGAACTCGTTTTTAATCCGCTCGACGAGTTGATCACATTTAACAAGAAGCCCTGGACTTGTGATCGACAGGCAGACCAACTTGATCTTCTGCTCCCGGATAATCGGGAAGATACCTTCTTCTGGCGTGTTCGCACCGAGATACAGTACTTCCGCTCCATTTTTGCGCATAAAAAGAGAGAACAGCAGCAATCCGACCTGATGGTGCTCCCCTTCCGGACACAACGCCAGAACTTTGGGCAGATGCGGATAGATCGGGAACAGATGGAAAAACTGATAAAAGCGCTGTGATATCAGCTGTGTCATGAAGTGTTCCTGAGCCACCGAAGCCCTGCCTTGCTCCCATGCATCTCCAACCCGAACCAGAATGGGCACCAACACATGATAGAACATCGAGTCATACCCATACATGGTGAACCCAAAATCAATCAAACCATTGGCACGTTCACCCTGAAAGTTGTAGAGCGAGTCATAGATCTGATCTGCCATGCGTGCGTAGGCTTCTTCCATCGTAGGCACCGGAGCCATGATCGGCGTGGGCACAGCCTCGGGCGGATTTAATTTGTTTACTTTCAACATCCGTACCGCTTCCGAAATATTGGTCTGATGTAGCTCAACCTGTTCTTTCAACCAGCGCAGATCCGCAACATTCTCTTCGGTATACATTCGATAACCCGATTCCGTCCGCTCAGGGGTGACCGCACTATATCGATTCTCCCAAGCCCGGAGCGTCACCGTCGGGATACCGAGCATGGCAGCGACTTGTTTGATGGAATACACCTTATTACCCACTTTCTTTCCTAAATGTCCAGATTTCAAAGGTTATATCATTGGTTCCCCGTCCTTGTCAGGCATATGAAAACCCTAACATTCTACAAAAATAATACACTCATTATACACAACGCTCAGACACCTGTCGATTGCATACTGCCAATTTTGCCATATGCATTTTACCACTACATTCGTTATGCTAGCGGGTTCTTCTGCGTCAACGTTATCATCCGTGTGGTAATAGAAGTCAGCAAGTACAGAAGGGGGAGTCCACCGTTGGCCTCATTACGCCGCCATACATCAGACCGCAAGTCTTCACGCGGCAAATTTCCATACATACGAACAGGACTCGTCCTATTGGTCCTATGGCTCATCGCCGTCATGCTCTATCAGACCTACAAACCATTACCAACGGGCATTTCCTACGAAAGTCCGGAGTATCGTGTGGATCAAGTCGAGTTCCTGCATGACCTCACTTATCCTTCCTCCGACGGACAGATGGAGCACGAGCAGCAGATTTTCCAGCGCATGATGCAGATTGTGGAGGAAGCAGAGCAGTTTGTCCTGGTGGATATGTTCCTGTTCAATAATTATCAGCACAAGGGACAAAACTTTCCTCCCGTTAGTACTGAATTCACCGAAGCGCTGGTCGCCAAAAAAAATCAGCACCCGGACATGGACATTTGGTTCATTACAGATGAAGTAAATACCAACTATAACTCAGCACCCAATCCGTTGCTGGAACAAATGAAACAAGCAGGCATTCATGTGGTCATCACGGATGTGGACCCTTTGCGTGATTCAACTCCAGTATACTCTGCGGTCTGGCGGACCTTCTTCCAATGGTTTGGCCAATCAGGAGATGGCTGGATCAAAAACCTGATGGCCACGGATGGTCCGGATGTCACTGTGCGTTCCTATCTCAAGCTGCTCAATGTGAAGGCCAATCATCGTAAAGTTGTTGTTAGTGAGAAGACAGCGATTGTCTCTTCTGGCAATATCCATGATGCGAGTGCCTACCACTCGAATATTGCATTTGAAGTAACAGGTCCAATCATTGGCGATATTCTTCAGTCCGAGCAAGCTGTTCTCGACATCTCAGGCGGAGGCAAGGTTCCTGCCTACACAGCTCCTTCCTCGAATTCAAATACGGGAGATTTGCGAATACGCTATTTAACTGAAGGCAAAGTGAATGACGCTGTACTCCATGAGATCAATCAAGCTGGCAAAGGTGACACCTTATGGATGGGCATGTTCTATGTGGCCTCTCCGAAAGTATTGGAAGCCCTGCTGGAAGCGGCAAAACGAGGAACCGAGATCCGGCTTGTACTAGATCCAAATGAAAATGCTTTTGGTCAGGAAAAGATCGGTATTCCGAACCGTCCTGTCGCTGCTGAATTGCATGATAAATCCGACGGTAAAATTCAGATCCGCTGGTATAACACCACCAAGGAGCAATACCATACCAAGATGATCTATCTTGCCAAAGCAACCGGAGATCATATTGTCCTAGGGGGTTCAACCAACTTTACACCACGAAACATGAATGACTACAATCTGGAGAATGATCTATGGGTTGCTGCACCTCCAGACAATAAGTTCACACTCGATATCGCGAATTATTTTGAGCGTATTTGGAATAATAATGATGCCGAGTTCACGTTAGACCTGGATGAGTTCCAGGAGAAGACTACGTTTTTGAAAGGTATCCTATATAAGCTGCAACTGATTCTGGGTCTTACGACCTTTTGATCAGAAACCACATCCATACCTGTTATATCCGCCTGTACTCACTGTGCAGGCGGATATTTTCATCTTGACAGGTGATGTAAAGTGTGGAAATATAATTACCTAACGACCGTTAGGAAGGTGATTGAATGACTGCACAATCCATTCGGGATGCAGCCCTGTTCCATTTTGCCAGAGATGGCTATGAGGGAGCTTCTCTAAGAGCTATTGCTGATGAAGTCGGGATTAAAAAACCGTCCATATATGCGCATTTCAGCTGCAAGGATGACTTGTTTTTACACACACTGGCCTTTGCTTTTCACGAGGTGAAACGGCACACACTGGAATATTTCCGCGATCATGCGGATCTGCCATTGGAGCAGAGGTTGAAAGGCTTGTTGATCTGGTTCGAACAAGAATACAATGCCCATGCTTCGGCTCGTTTGATGTTGCGTAATTGTTTCTACCCACCCCTTTCTCTGTATGGCGAAGTGATGGATCAAGTGTATCCGTTTATCGATGGCATGGAACGCGCACTGACTCGTCTGCTGCAAAGGGCAATGCGTAATGGAGATATTCCAGCCATTCCCGCAGAACAAGCCGCCATTGCATTCATGACGCTCCTCGACGGCATTACCGTGGAGATTATCTATGGAAGTTCCCGTCGGTATAAGAGACGGTTGGAAGCATCCTGGCCTGTATTTTGGCATGGCATTCATCATTTGAACGACGAGGCACACAGCGTTGTGCCGGAAGGAGATTCAACAACATGAACCGCAACTGGTTATATGTATTTATCGGCGGAATTATTGAGATTGTCTGGGTAAGCGGGCTGAAACATGCCTCGAATGCCTGGGAGTGGACTTTAACGGGGATTGCCATCGTGATCAGCTTTGGACTGATCATTGCCGCTTCCAAAAGGTTGCCTGTGGGTACGGTGTATGCCGTCTTTACGGGAATTGGTACGGCGGGTACCGTCCTTACGGAAATGGTATTGTTCGGTGAACCGTTCCGCTTGGCCAAAGTATTGCTTATCGGGCTGCTGCTCTGCGGCGTAATCGGACTGAAGCTGGTTACGGATCAGCAAGAAGCCAAAGGAGGTGCAGTATAATGGCTTGGATGGCAATTGTAGGTGCAGGGATATGTGAAATTTTCGGCGTAATCGGTATTAATGGTGCTTCCACCAAGAAAGGATGGCCATACATCGTACTTATGCTGGTGTCGTTTGTGTTCAGCTTCTCGTTGTTGTCCTACGCCATGACGTCCATTCCGATGGGCACAGCATATGCCGTGTGGACGGGAATCGGGACGGTCGGCAGTACGTTAACAGGCATGTTCCTGTTCGGTGAACGGAAAGAAGCGAAGCGTATCCTGTTTATCGCGATGATTTTGGTGGCAGCCGTTGGTCTGAAACTGATCACGTAACGAAAGTGAAATGAAGTTATACTTTATATCTCCGGTGATAGCATATGCTTCCGAAGAAGCTTTCTTACAGAAAGCTTTAAGGCGAACATCTCGTCTCTTCAAGTTGGTTCTACAATCTCCGTTATCGTGTAATTCTTAGCTTCCATTATGATATCTATTAAATTCTGTAATATAAAAAAGACGACTTCGATCAGAAAGTCGTCTTTTTTGGGGAATGATATAAATAGGGAACCTCTTTATACTTTGCCACGTAAGAAAGGATGTCTTAATCATGAGAAAATTATTGGCACGCATGGGCTCTTTTACCGGGTATACCCTTCTGATCGCCATGGCCATTTTCTATCTCATCGCTCTAGTCGCTATTATTATGCTTGCCTTATACGCCTTCACTGGAGGAAACTAACTTAAACGTTCTTGATACCTTATCCCTATCGTACATACAAGCTCACCTTGTTACTTGCCGTCTCTCCTTCCCTTTGATCAGCCACTTTTCCCCATATACATTTTCCAATTTACTCCCATTTGAATTCCTTTAACCAGATCGTTTATACTTGAATTGACCTTAAAGTCAATTCAAGAACTCACAAGTTCCCTGATGAGGTGAAAGTATCGTTAATGAACCCTATACATGAGATGAATGAGAAGAAAAAACTCATCATTACTACAGCACTCAAGCTATTCTCGGCCAAAGGCAGTGCCGCAACCTCCATGCAGGAGATTGCTGAGATATGCGGGATGTCCAAGGGAAGCCTTTACCTTATATTCAAATCCAAAGAGGAATTGGAAGACAGCACGATGGAGTACTGTTTATTTACGCTCATAGACGAACTATCCCGGATCGAACATGAAGCTGACCTTACTCCGAGAGAACGTTCACACAAACAGATTGAGACACTGCTCGGCCATGTGTCCGAGCTAAAGGAATTTTTACGTGTGCAAATGCAAAGCATGATGATGAATGATGAGCCACATCGCAAGGAAAAATGCAACCCGCAGCATAAAGATCTGGAGGTCCTTACACTACACGGTTTCAAGGACAAACTGGAAGATATGTACGGACCGGAGATTGAACCCTATACGATAGATCTTATTTTGCTCATACAGGGTCTGTTCCTCTCTTACGTTAAGATCTGGTTTACAGAAATGCCTTCCCTTACCGTCTCCAAAATGGCAACCAATATGCTGCAGATGATTGATTATGCAGCTTACGGTTTGCTCGATCATCGCCCTGCGCCTTTGATTTTGTTGGAAGACTGGCCCGCATGGAGTAGTGATCCAAACACAGACTCCACTGTGATGCGTCATCCCATTCACATCATCAAGCAAATGCAGGATATCGCTGGTTCCGATTTGCCCGCAGGGCAAACAAAGAATGATGTTCTCGAAACCATCGCCATCCTCAGACAGGAGATGATGGAATTCACACCGCGGCGTGCCATCATTCTCGGCATGATGCACAATTTGGAGAGCGTATCTGCCATCAAACCTTTGCACTCTGAGCTTAAGCACAGTCTGGATGCCAAGTATAGCCGGTTTATCCAGGCTGACTCGTCACACATATAAACAGGAGAAACAGAGAGGAGAAGAAACCATCGTATGAAAGGTATTATTAATTTTTCACTGAACAACAAGTTTGCGATTTGGATTCTGACGATTATCATCTCTTTCGCAGGTTTGTACAGCGGATTGACGATGAAACAAGAGACAATCCCGAACATCAACGTACCGTTTCTGAATGTCACTGCCATTGATCCGGGGGCTGCACCGGAGGGAATTGTTGAGGATGTCACGAAGCCGCTGGAAGTAAAACTACGCAATGTAGATGGCGTGAAGACAGTTACCTCCACTTCCATGGAGAACGCAGCATCGATCACACTCGAATTTGATTATGGAACAGATCTGACCAACGCAACTGCAACCGTTCGTGAGGCACTGAATGAAGTTCAATTGCCTGACAGCGTGCAGAAGCCGACCATTTCCAAGTTCAGCATTAACTCTTTCCCGGTTGTATCTCTGAGCCTGTCAGACAAGGACGGCGGTGACCTGGAACAATTGACACGACTGGTTGAATCGGATATTCAGCCTGCACTCGAAGATATTGACGGTGTAGCTCAGGTCCAGGTGTCCGGTCAATATGTGAAAGAAGTTCAATTGAAGTTTGACCAAGCCAAAATGGCCGAGCTGGGCCTGACCGAAGATACGGTAAACGGCATCGTTCAAGGTTCATCCATTCGTGTGCCCCTTGGACTGTTTGAACTGGATAAATCCCAGAAAGCCGTTGTTGTAGATGGCAACATCATCGACATCGATGATCTGAAAAACCTTGCCATTCCAGTTGTACCCGGCGGTGCCGGTACTTCCACAGGCAATGGTTCAAACGCAGCCCCTCAAGGCTCTGGAGCACCAACTGGTGAAGCTGGTCAAGGTACCGCTCCAGGTGCTTCACAAGGAACGGACCAAGCCGCTGGTGGTAATGCCGGTGTAGGTAGCCCTTCAGGTGCTGCCAACGCAGCTGGTATCCCGACAGTAAAATTAAGTGAAATTGCCAAGATCGAAGTCATCGGTCAAGCGGAATCCATTTCCCGGACAGACGGCAAGGAATCGATTGGTATTTCCATTGTAAAATCCAACGATGCCAACACGGTTGATGTCGTTAACGCAGTCAAAGATAAAGCGGAAGAGTTGCAATCGCAGTTCAAAAATGCTGATTTGACTGTATTGCTTGACCAAGGTAAGCCAATTCAGGACTCGGTGAACACGATGTTGGGCAAAGCCGTTTTTGGCGCCTTGTTTGCCATCCTGATCATCCTGCTCTTCCTGCGTAATATTCGTTCAACCATTATCTCCATTATCTCGATCCCGCTCTCCTTGCTCATGGCATTGACTGCTCTCAATATGATGGATATTACTTTGAACATGATGACGCTGGGTGCGATGACGGTTGCCATCGGACGGGTTGTCGATGACTCCATCGTTGTTATCGAGAACATCTACCGCAGGTTAACACTCAAAGGTGAGAAACTGAAAGGCCGTGAACTAGTCCGCGAAGCAACTCGCGAGATGTTTGTGCCAATCCTTTCTTCCACGATCGTAACTATTGCGGTATTCCTGCCACTGGCATTGGTAAGCGGTATGGTCGGTGAGTTATTCACGCCATTTGCACTGACCATGGTATTTGCTTTGCTGGCATCCCTGATCGTTGCCATTACCATTGTGCCGATGCTTGCGCACACCCTGTTCCGTGGAGGGTTGAAGAACAAACAGAATCACGAAGAAAAACCAGGCAAAATGGCGGAAGGTTACAAACGCCTGCTGAACTGGACCCTTTCACACAAACTCATCACAGTCAGTATTGCAGTGATCTTGCTGGTCGGCAGTTTGTTCCTGTACCCGTTCATCGGTGCAAGCTTCTTGCCAGAACAACAGGATAAATATGTGACCATTACGTACAGTCCTCAAACAGGAGCTTTACGTGAAGATGTAGAAAAAGAAGCACTTGTTGCCGAGAAGTGGTTGCTGGAACAACCGGGTCTGGAGAAAATGCAATATTCCATCGGCGGAAGTAACCCACTGAGCAGCATGGGTGGCGGTGGTTCCAACTCGGCTCTATTCTATATTGAATATAACGAAGATACGAAAGACTTTACCAAAGTGAAGGAACAGCTTGTAGAAGGTCTGAAGAAAGAAGTTACCGTAGGTACCTGGAATGAGCTCGACATGTCCGGCGGTCTGGGTGGTAGCGGCCTGAGTCTCTCCATCTATGGCGATAATGTAGAGCAACTCAAACCTGTATCGGATGAAATTCTGAAACTGGTTGAAGCGGATAAGGATAATTTTGAAAAAGCAGATACAACACTTGCTGACACCTACGGGCAGTATACGCTCGTGGCGGATCAGGAGAAATTAAGTTCCCTGGGCCTGACTGCAGGCCAACTGGCGATGACGCTGAGCCCGGCACGGGAACGTCCTGTGCTTACGGAAGTCGATATTGATAACAAAACGTACAAAGTATATGTAGAAACAGACAACAAATCATTCAGCAGCATTAAAGAGATTGAGGATGAAACCGTCACTTCACCGCTTGGCATCGAAGTACCAATCAAAGATGTTGCCAAAGTGGAAGAAGGTACATCCCCGAACTCCATCATGCAAATTGATGGTAAAGTTGTTGTACAAGTCACAGCCAACATCCTGGCTTCGGATGTAACGAAAGCTTCGAGTAACCTACAGGCTGAGATCGACAAGCTGGATCTGCCTGATGGCGTTGAAGTGAAGTTTGGCGGTACAACCGAACAGATTAATGATACCTTTACTCAACTGGGTCTCGCCATGCTGGCGGCCATCGCCATTGTATACTTCGTGCTCGTTGTTACATTCGGCGGCGGATTGGCACCATTCGCAATCCTGTTCTCCCTGCCATTTACGGTCATTGGTATTATGGTAGGTCTGTTCATCGCTGGTGGTACGCTCGACGTCTCCGCCATGATGGGTGGACTGATGCTCATCGGTATCGTGGTCACCAACGCTATCGTGTTGATCGACCGTGTTATTCACAAGGAAAAAGAGGGTATGCCTACCCGTGAAGCCTTGCTGGAAGCCGGTGCAACTCGTCTGCGTCCAATCCTGATGACCGCTCTCGCAACTATCGGTGCCCTGTTGCCACTGGTTACGGGCCTCGAAGAAAGTGCGGGGATCATCTCGAAAGGATTAGGAATTACCGTAATCGGTGGTCTGATCAGCTCCACGCTGCTCACGCTGGTTATCGTACCGATTGTGTATGAGTTCCTGATGAAATTTAAAAAGAAAAGAATCGACGATTAAGAAGTCGTTGATTGTACTCATGTAACGGTTCGAGTACAACTTAAATGTAGACTATAATATTAGCTTCTCGCCCCTTAGCGCATATTGGAATGATTGAATTCCGATGTGATGTTAAGGGGCTTTTTTTTATGTAATTCACACGAGACATAGACTGACATATAAATTATTTATTTTAATCAAAATCACAAAAAGAACAGTCCCATTTGTCATTTGAAACAAATGAACGTTAGATTTCAGCCCATTGGCTGTAAATAGAATTATAATATGGATTAATTATGTAAGTTGACGGATTCCAGACTCCAGATAGATCACATGTGATTTGGGAAGGATGGTGGTTGTGTGGGGGAGACAACGCTTCATATTCAAGTCAGAGACATGTTAAAACGTCCTGTGTTTCGCAAGGCAGAAGTCCTGGCCAGTGATCGTGCGCTGGAGCGGTATGTTCGCTGGGTTCATATCATGGAGGTTCCCGAGGTGGGGGACTTGCTCAATGGCGGGGAATTGGTGCTGACAACAGGCATTGGCTGGCAGGAGGGTGAGCAGCAAGGCCTGTCTTTTTTGCGTCAGTTAATTGCACGCGGGGCTGCCGGACTCTGTATGGAACTGGGGGATCACACCAAGTCGCAACTCAGGGCTATGAAAGAAATTGCAGTAGCAGCGGATTTTCCGTTGATCTGGTTTCACGAACAAGTCCGTTATATCGATATTACGCAAGACCTGCATTTCACCCTGATTCGCAGTCATCAGCGGATGATCGCTGAACTCGATAGTCTCACCACCTCATTTAACCAACTTCTTCTGAATGGAGATGGCGTACAACCTCTGCTTCGATTATTGTCACGAACAACCGGATATGCCGTGGCGTTATATCCACTTGAAGGGGAAGCAAGTAGCGTTCCCTACTGCTCTCCAGAGCAGCTGGAGAAGCGACGGCAGGATTGGTTTTTGCAGCGGGAACATTTGGCGGGGGAGGATATTCCGAATTTAATGCAGCTGTCAGATAACACATTGGATGTGATCAGCATGCCTGTTCAGGCGTTGGACTACACCTTTGCCGACCTTGTGCTGATGCATCAAAAGCTGACGGATCAAGATTCAAGCATACCGATCAAACCTTCGGATGAATTCGTCATTCAGGCACTGGAACGATGCGCGGCCGCGATTGCTCAGGACTGGATGCGAACCAAATACATGGAAGAGAAACGCCGCTACAAAGAAGATATGTGGGTCATTGATTGGCTTAACGGACACCACTCCACGAAGGAAATCCATGAATATATATCTACCGTTAATCCCCTTCTCGCAACGAGCAAAGCCACTATTATTTTATTCGACAACAATCCAGCATACACAGATAGCCTCAGACTTCAGAAGTTGTTGATCCAACGTAACATCGTCGCCCGGTCGGTATTTGCTCGGGAGAACTTCACCCTCTACAGCACCGTTCTGAACCACCAGATCATTCTTATCATTCTCGACCCACTACCTGGATCTCAGCGCAAAAGCAGTCTCTGGCGCTGCATCGAACAGCTGCAGCAGCACGAGCAGGAACAGACCCACTGCCTCTTCTCAGGCTTGATCGGTATCAGTCATAACTGCACAGACCTCTCCCGTCTCAAGGATAGTCTGGAATCCGCGAAGGAGACACTGCGAATTCAGAAGGACATCGGTGTGATGCAGCAGCCCTTTTACAGTAATCTTCATTGTTACCGCATCATCGCTAATATGAAGCAGAGTGGCAATCTGGATGATTTCATCGAAGAATATTTGGGGCCGCTCATTCGTTACGACGTGGAGAAAGGAGGTCAGCTGCTGCGGACCCTCAAGCAATATTTGGTCCTGTGCTGCTCCAAGCAAGAGACGGCCACCGCTCTATATATCGTCAGACAGACACTGTATCACCGTTTGGACAAAATCGAAGCCCTTTTGGGAGAAGACTATATCCTCCCCGAGAAAAGGGTCGCGATCGAACTTGCCATCTACGCTTATGAGTACGTACACGGCCCGATCGCATGAAAAGCTTCAGTATGGTCTACGCTCCCCGTTGCTCCTGAAGCTGGCGAATCAGGATGTGACTGAACCACTTCCGTCCAGACGCCGTGCCTACGTATTGCTCTTGTTTCTCTTCGGGAAGATCCGGGTGCCCCCATATGACGTGAGCACCCTCCAGATGTTCCCGTACCGCATAGATCCGATAACCCTGTGCAACCATTCGCTCTATGGCGATCCTCTCGGTCTCAAACACATCATGATCCGACATCAGCTTCTCCCTCCATTCACTGCCGTCACAGGATGTTTCATCGGTATGGGCGCGCCTGCATCATACTTGTTGCGCTTCACATATTGGCCTGCCCCTGCTGTTCCGGTATACTGCCGATCTCGAATGACATACTCCCCGCGGCACAACACCGTCACCGGACATCCCTGTACCTGCATACCTTCAAATGCACTGTAATCCACGTTCATATGATGCGTATCTGCCGAGATCACCCTGTTTACAGAGGGGTCAAAAATAACGATATCCGCGTCTGTCCCGACAGCGAGAGTCCCTTTCTGCGGAAATAGTCCAAATAACTTGCTCGCTCTTGTCGAACATAGATCAACCCACTGATTCAGTGTGATCCTTCCTTTGACTACACCTTCGGAA
Organism: Paenibacillus sp. FSL H7-0940; assembly: GCF_037979415.1. NCBI lineage: Bacteria > Bacillati > Bacillota > Bacilli > Caryophanales > Paenibacillaceae > Paenibacillus > Paenibacillus sp. FSL H7-0940. The sequence goes on along the minus strand of NZ_CP150280.1, from coordinate 6,317,384 downwards.
TACAGGATGCTGAGACGATCTTCGATGACAGGCCCCCCGTTAGGAATTTTGCTAAAATCATCCTTGCCCAAGTCCTTCTGCCCTTTGAAATTAAACGAGCAATGATCGGAGCCAATCGTTTGCAGTTGACCACTTTTCAATGCATTCCACAGCACTTCCTGATGTGCTGCTTCCCGCAGCGGAGGTGACCAAACATACTTTGCACCCTCAAAGTCCGGCTGATCCATGATCGATTGATCCAGTGTCAAATACTGAGGACAGGTCTCCCCCCAGATCCGGTAGCCCATTTCACGCATACGCGCAATTTGCTCCACTGCTTCCGCACAGGTCACGTGCACCACATACAGCTGTGAATCCGCAAGTGCAGCCAGACGCGCCGCACGCCCTGTTGCTTCTCCCTCCAGCATGGATGGACGAGTCAGCGCATGATGAATCGGCTCCGTGCGCCCTTCGGCGAGCGCCTGTCGAACCAGCAGGTCAATGACATCCCCGTTCTCGGCATGAACCATGACGAGTGCGCCGTACTCTTTTGCCTTTTGCAACGTCTGGAAGAGAATCCCGTCATCGGCCTGAAACTGGTTTTTATACGCCATGAACACCTTGAAGGATGACACACCCTCTTCTTCAATGATCTGCGGCAGCTCTTCCAGCACCTGATCATTCATCTCGCCAATCATGAGATGGAAACCGTAGTCGATGGCAGCTTTACCCTCGGCTTTGGCATGCCACTCCTGGAGAGATTCGATTAATGGACGGCCTTTTTGTGTCAGACAAAAATCAATGATCGTTGTTGTACCGCCAAAAGCCGCTGCTGTCGTTCCCGTCGCAAAATCATCCGCCGTTAACGTTCCACCGAAGGGCATATCCAGATGCGTATGCGGGTCGATCCCGCCCGGAATGACATAACAGCCCGATGCATCTACAACCTCCATTCGTTCGTCTGGCACCAGTCCGATGCCAATCTGTGTGATTTTACCCTTTTCGATCAAAATATCTGCTTCAAAGGTATCCGACGCCGTGACCAACACACCATTACGAATCAATTTGCGGGTACTCATGATATCGCCTCCTTGGTTGATTGATCTCTAACCGATTGCAACATCGCAATCGCAGACTGACGTTCATTCCAGGTTACAGGTTCCTGCTCAGGCACAAGCTCAACCATCTCAATCGCCCCATCCACCGGGCAAACAATCGAACACAGATTACAGCCAACACAGTCCTCTTCCACCACTTCCAGATAGGAGCCGGACGGGTCGGTCAACATATCAATACACTGATGCGAGGTGTCCTCACAAGCAATATGGCATTTGTTGCAATTGATGCAGACATCGCGGTTGATGCGGGCGACCACTTTGTAGTTCAGATCGAGATTGCCCCAATCCGAGTAACGTGGAACCGTCTGACCTACCAGTTCTGCTACACTGCTCAGACCCTTTTCATCCAGATAATCGTTCAGCCCATCAATCATGTCCTCCACAATACGGAATCCATGATGCATCGCTGCGGTACATACCTGAACCCCTGTAGCGCCCATGAGCAGAAACTCTGCGGTATCCCGCCAATCAGATATGCCGCCTATGCCAGAGATTGGCACACCCACCTCCGGATTACGTGCACACTCCGCAACCATGTTCAGTGCAATTGGCTTCACAGCTGGGCCACAGTATCCACCATGCGCTCCTTTGCCGCCCACATGGGGCACGGTATTCCACGAATCCAGATCCACACCTGCCAGGGAGTTAATTGTATTGATCAGGGAGATCGCATCCGCGCCACCTCGTACAGCTGCCCGGGCTGTCGCCGTAATATCCGTGATATTCGGCGTGAGCTTCACAATCACCGGTGTGGTCGCCACTTCCTTCACCCACATCGTCTGTAGTTCGACCAGGTCAGGTTGCTGACCGGAGGCAGCTCCCATGCCACGTTCAGCCATGCCATGCGGGCAGCCAAAGTTCAGCTCCAGGCCGTCCACACCGACAGCCTCCACCTTTTTCACAATCTCATGCCACTTCTCCCGCGTAGGTTCCACCATCAGTGAAGCGATAACCGCACGGTCCGGGAAGCGTTTCTTGGTCTCGGCGATCTCCCGCAGATTCACTTCCAGCGGACGATCGGATATCAATTCAATATTATTAAACCCCGCCACCCGTTGCCCACCAAAATGGACCGCCGCGAAACGCGAGGATGTATTGATAATTGGCTCACCCAGCGTCTTCCACACCGCGCCACCCCAGCCCGCTTCGAACGCACGCTGGACCTGATATCCCGTATTGGTTGGGGGTGCAGAAGCCAGCCAGAATGGATTGGGTGATCGAATACCTGCCAGATTAATGGATAAGTCAGCCATAACGATCCCTCCTTGGTGTTGTTTGAACATATTAGTTACACTGGACACTCCGATGACAGAATAACCTTCCGATCGCTGTTATCTCCAGATTTTTTTGATTCCTTTTATAAAGGGAAAATCCGGGGATAAAGGCAAGCGTATGCTTGCGATGCAGCTTTCCTTCAGAAAGCTTTTAGCTCCGCTTCTTCAGGTTCTTTCTGCCCTCTCCGTTTCGTGTAAATGTTTAGTTCAATTTTTATCGTTGTACTGGATATTTGGTCGTGCTCAGGATCTCTGCGTAGTAGTGGGGTTTCTGGATAACACCTAAATTCTAACGAACCGTACACCTCTTATTGGGCTCATTAGCGGCACTTTAAAAATCTAACGAATCGTAGAAAGCTTATTTGGCTGTAATCGCTCATTTCGGCTTCATTTCAACAGGTATTCGTCAAAATAAGACGTGTGAGATTCGTTAAATTTTCCAATCCTCGGTAATTGCCACTATAAGGTGTGTAGGGTTCGTTAGCGTGTCAGGTACACGAGAATTTGATGTACCCACACTTCTTGCTCAGATCTGATCTACACCTCTATCACTCTAGCAGTCCCTTGCGCCCTCCCACCCTCGCCTCTCCTTGTATTCTCTCCTTACACCCTTTCATTGCACGGTTTCCGTGTACTCTCCACTTTTCCTTGTCTCGCTCACAACTCACGCCGTCTCTTCCACCTGTCCAGGCAACGCCTTCATGACTGCGGCGGCAGCTAGCTTACCCTGCTGTGCAGCCGAGACAACCATCGCCTCACCCTGGCCCTGACCAAAAATGACATCTCCTGCCGCATAGATCTGAGGATGCGAGGTACGGTACGTATGCGGTTCGATCTCAACGACGCCCCATTGGTGACGCAGCCCAAACGCTTCGATTAATGGTAATAACCGATGCTGCCCAATCGCCCGGATGACCGTATCACATTCAATCATGAACTCCGATCCCTCCACAGGCACGGGCAACGCACGCCCACCTCCAGGCGGAGTAATCAACTCCATTTTCACGCATTCCACAGCTTGGACCCGACCGTTCTCGTCTCCAATGATACGCTGCGGCATCGTAAACCAGCGGAACTCCACACCCTCCTGCTTGGCAAAAGTATATTCAAACGCATACGCCGTCATCTGGCTTTCCCCGCGCCGATATAACATCTGCACCCGCTCGGCACCAAGACGTACCGAACAGGTTGCTGCATCTATCGCCGTATTACCCGCGCCAATAACGGCGACCTTCAGACCATTCAAAGCGGGTGGAACACCTTGCTTGGTAGACTCCACCAGTTCAATCGCATCATAGACACCTTCGAGTGTCTCCCCTTCAATGCCCAGCATAGGTACTGAACCCATGCCACAGGCTAGAATGACCGCTTCATGTTGCTCCAGCAACTGCGAAGCAGGAATATCCACACCGATGCGCACCCCATAACGGATCTGCACACCAAGTGCCTCCACCTGCTCCACTTCCCATAGCGCAACCGATTCGGGCAAACGGAAAGATACGATGCCATACGTGTTCAGCCCCCCGCCTTTGGGTTTTGCTTCATAGATCGTCACCTCATATCCTGCACGCCCCAGTTCACGTGCTGCCGACAGTCCTGCTGGCCCCGCTCCCACAACAGCAACGGTTCTCCCATTGGCAGGTGCTGCCTGGAATAACGGCTCATTCTTCGCCCGCGCCCAGTCGGTGGCGTAACGCTGCAAGTCACCAATGCGAATCGGCTTCGACGATTCGTTCAGCACACATGCACCTTCACACAATTCCTCTGTGGGACACACGCGTGCGCAGCTGGCTCCAACCGGATTTGCATCCATGATGGTGCGGGCCGAACCTTTCAGGTGCCCTGTGGATATTTTGCTAATAAAAGAAGGGATATTAATGTCGGTTGGACAGGCTTTGATACAAGGTGCATCGTAACAGTACAGACAGCGGTTTGATTCCTCTATCGCTTCCTTGCCTGTCATGGCGGGTTTCATCTCGGCGAAACGACTCTCCCACCCATAATCGGATAACGTTGTTCCTGAGCTGTTCATCAATGTCATGCACCTCCTGAAGTTTGATCCGCGCAGCTTCCAGCTACTTTTACAGACTAACCAGATGTTCGTACGTTTCCGGCCTGCGATCTCGGTAGAACTGCCACACATTACGTACCTCACGAATCATCTCCGTATCCATCTCGCCAATGACGACCTCATCCTGATCCCGGCTGCCTATCGCTACCATTCTGCCTCGCGGGTCGACCAGGTACGACTGTCCATAAAATTCACCCATATTCCATGGCGCTTCCACGCCAACCCGGTTGATGGCCGCTACATAATAGCCGTTAGCTACCGCGTGAGCGGGCTGTTCCAGTTTCCACAGATATTCCGATGTCCCCGCAACCGTAGCGGACGGATTGAAAACAATCTCTGCCCCCGCCAACCCGAGCAATCGTGCGCCTTCCGGAAAATGACGATCATAACAGATGTACACACCCACTCTGGCGTAGGCCGTATCAAAAACCGGAAACCCAAGGTTACCTGGTTTGAAATAATACTTTTCCCAGAACCCATTCGTACCCTCACCTGCTTCCACATGCGGGATATGATGTTTGCGGTATTTGCCCAGATACGTACCATCCGCATCAATAACGGCTGCCGTATTGTAATACGAAGCAATGCCCTCCACCTCGTACACAGGTAAAATAATCACCACCGCAAGCTCCTTCGCCAGTTCCTGAAAACGTCTGGTCGTTGGCCCTTCCGGCACCGGTTCAGCGGATGCATACCATTTGGGATTCTGCTCTGTGCAAAAGTACGGCCCATAGAATACTTCCTGCAACCCGATGATCTTAGCGCCTCTTGCAGCCGCTTCACGGACCAGCGCAATGTGTTTCTGAACCGCAGCCTCCTTATGTACCTCAACGGGAGCCGACCCTTCAATCTCATGGGAAGCCTGGATTAATCCGATGCTGATTTTGCTCATAACGTCACAACGCCTCCTCAGGTAAAATGATTGGTTGGTTCATTCCACTACACATCCTCCGAATGGTGCGATATAAGACTTCCGTGCCGAGTCCAATATCCTCCGGGGAGGAATATTCGCTGGGATGATGACTGATGCCGTCTTTGCTGCGGACAAAGATCATGCCATAATCACACACAAGCGAAAGGGCCAACGCATCATGGAACGGACCACTCATCAGTTCTGGCAAAGTAACCCCGATCTCTTCCGCGGATGAACGAATCACCGACTTGATTGACTCTGCACAATACCGCGGCTCACTATTCGTATCCTCTGTCAGCGAGTAGGTTAGACCATATCGGAAACTCACGTCATCCAAAATGTTCATCAATCGGGCTTCAAGCCGGTTCCTGCGTTCCATCTCCATGTCTCGTAAATCAACCGTGAAGCTGACTTCCTCCGGGATAATGTTACGCGAGTCTGGAAACACCCTCAGACTTCCCACCGTACCTACAGTTGGAGCTTCCGGGTCTTCTCTCACCATATCGTCAAAAGCCGCAATGACTTTGGCGCTACCTACCAGAGCATCATGCCGCATTCCCATCGGAACGGAGCCGGCATGACCCGCCATGCCTTTCATCGTCACCGTAAGCCACAACGGACCCGAGATGCCCGTCACCAGACCTACTGGTGCATTCATCGCTTCCAGCACCGGCCCCTGCTCAATGTGCAACTCCAGATAACTGCCTATGGAACCTGGCGGATAGATCGCCTCTTCAAAATCCGAAGGAGAACAGCCAAAGGCTTCCAGTGCCTCCCGGCGGGTCACTCCATTTTTATCCTGCCGCTCCAGTTCGCCTTCTTCCAACTGACCCGTTATGCCACGTGAGCCGAAAAGGCCTTTGTTAAAACGGGAACCCTCTTCGTCGCAAAAGGCAATTATCTCAATTGACATTAGGGGCTGAATGCCATTTTCGATCAGGCATTGCACTGCTTCGAGCGCGCCTAGCACACCAATCGCTCCATCATATCGACCGCCATAAGGCTGAGAGTCGATGTGGGAACCAATCATGAGGAGCGGCAGCGCCTGATCCGCACCCTCCAGACGACCAATCAGATTGCCAAACGGATCAAGTCGCGTCGTCAGACCGGCATTTTCCATCCAGAGACGAACTTGTATGATGCCATCCATATCTTCCGGGGTCAGGGCAAGTCGGCAAACACCCGTCTCCGCGATTCGGCCAATCTGTGACAACTGCTCAATTCGCTCATTCAGCCGAAGCTGATTAATGAGTTTGCCTGTTGTGGTCTGCATCCTTCCTCGCCTCCTTGCGCTTATTTTCGCGTAATGATATGAAAATTTTCATCTCGCTTGCTAAACCGTAAACGTCTGTCGTACCTGTGTATGGCAACTAACCTGCGTCCAGACTACGTAGCGCAACGAGTAAACTTCCAGCGATCAGATCCAACTCATCCTCGGTGGTAACAAACGGTGGAGAGATCGTCAAAATGTTTGCAAACCCCGGTACGGTATCGCCGTTCTTGCCAATCAGGATGCCATCCCTTTTACAACTGGCGAGTACCTTCATTACTTTATCCGCCTCCGCAGGAGATCCGTCTGCTTCAATCAATTCAATGCCACAGGCGAATCCGAATGAACGGATATCCCCCACAATGAACAACTCCAGCAAAGGTTCCAGCTTCTCACGAAGCAGGTTTCCCAGTTCCTCCGCCCGGCTGACCAGATTCTCTCGTTCCAGAATCTCCAGATTCGCCAGTGCCACCCGGCAGGATACCGGATTCCCGCCAAACGTATTCACATGGCGAAAATGGGTGTCCGGGCCGGGTTCCCGGAACGTGTCGTACAGATCGGCTCGCACCGCCGTTGCTGATAGCGGCGAATACGCACTGGTCATGCCTTTTGCCATCGTCACAATATCTGGCTGTACGCCATAGTTCTGATGACCAAACTTCTGCCCAGATCGGCCAAAACCGCAGATTACCTCATCTACAATGAGCAGCACGCCATAGCGCTGACAGATCTCTTGCACGGTACGCATATAATCCGGTGGGGGTACAATCATGCCGCCCCCTGTGATCACCGGCTCCATAATTACTGCGGCAACCGTCTCAGGACCTTCCCAACGAATCACCTCTTCATAGATGGTTGCACATTCGAGTCCGCATCCATCCTTTTTTCGTCCAAACGGACAGCGGTAACAATACGGTGGTGGAACATGAGAGAAACCTACGCCGAGTGGCTCGTATTTGATCTTGCGTGCGGCTTGCCCAGTGGCGCCCAGCGCTCCCATGGAGTTACCGTGATAGGCACGGTGACGGGAGATGAATTTGTGCCGAGTAGGCTCACCATTCTGATGGTGGTACTGACGGGCTATTTTGAAAGCCACCTCATTTGCATCTGAACCTGAGTTGGAGAAGAATATTCGATACTCCCCCTCCAGCCATTCATTCAGCTTCTCCGCCAGCAAAATCGCCGGTTCGTGACTCTGCGTCATCGGTACATAAGCGAGTGCTTTCATCTGTTCGTAGGCACTCCTCGCAATCTCCTCCCGGCCATGCCCCACATTCACACACCACAGTCCCGACATCGCATCCAGATAACGCGTACCATCCTGATCGGTGATCCAGCTGCCCTCCCCACTTACCGCAATCATTGGATGATCGTTATGAGGCGAGATGTGATGCCATACGTATTTGCGATCCTTCTCCAGCCATTCTTCCTTCGTACCGCCAAGCGGCTGGGGCTGCTGATCTACAGAACTCATTCGTCATCCTCCTCCACGCGCTTATTTCACCGCTTCTTCATAGATGCTTTTCTCCAGCGCTTCATCCAGGTTGGCGGCTTTTTTGATCAAACCATAGTTCAGTGCAATATCCGCAGTTCGGGTAAACGACTCATCCACAAAGCTGCCGACTTGCTGCTCCGTAAATCCTTCCGGGCGAATCAGCTTTGCAATCTCTTCGAGCATCGTGACCTGATGTTCACGGGTGGTGCTGCCATCCGTCACATTACTCATCACGATATCCACCGTTTCATCCTGATTGTCGATGGCGTAATTCCAACCTTTCAGAATGGCACGGGTTACTTTGACCGCAAGCTCGCGGTTGTTGTCTACCCAATCCTTCTTGGCAATCAGCGTATCCTCCAGCATCCCAACACCGGCATCTTCAATATTGAACACATCCAGATCGGATTCTTTCATCCCACTTTCCAGCACCACGTGAAATTCGTTATAGATCGTTGCCGTCGCCACATCTACCTGATCGTTGAAAAACTGATCCATCGTGAACCCCTGCTTCACCAGTTCAATATCCTTCTTCGGATCCAGACCATTCTTCTCCATGAACGCGAGCACCTGAAACTGCTGACTGCCAAACCAGGTACTGACCTTCTTGCCTTTCATCTGAGCCGGATCAGTAATACCTAGGGACTTCTTGGCAATCAAGCGATAGCTACTCTTCTGTGAGATCTGGGCGAGTGAGACGAGTGGCAGACCGTTATCCCGGCTGACCAGCAAACTGTCTACACCCGTAATGCCCACATCGGCCGCACCATTGACCACCTGCTGCTCTATCACGATATCCGGACCACCCGGAATAATCTCGGCATCAATGCCTTCATCTGCAAAAAAACCTTTTTCCTTCGCTGCATAGATCCCGGCAAACTGCGCCTGCGGCACCCATTTCAGTTGAATTTTCACTTTGGTTAAGGGTTGATCTGCTTCGCCCGCCCCTCCTGAACTCGCAGCAACAGGCTCAGCCGCCGGCTCGGACTTCGTAGAACATGCGCCCAACATCGTAACAACCAACAGGACCAATACCAGCAAACCCGGCTTCAACGTTTTGTACATGTACAGAACAACCCCCTGTTTATATACGATTTATCTAGCATCAGTCCGTGTTCAAAAAGTCTACTTTTCAGTACCGTGGACTTTTTGAACAACCTCAATCACGTATTACGATCTATGGATGGTTGATACCCTGATGTATGTTAGTGATCTGTGCGTGCACGATTCCACGGAATGAGTCGTTTTTCTGCCAGGACAACCGCTTCATACAACACAATGCCGAGCGCGGCGGCGATGACAATGCAGGACCAGGCCAAGGGCATGTTTGCCAGTCGAATCTGATCCGAGAGCAAGTACCCCAGCCCCTGGGAGGCGATGAAAAATTCACCCACAATGGCCCCGATAATACTGGTCGACATGTTGATCTTCAGACCGGCGAAGAGGGAAGGCAGCGCATGAGGCAGTCTCAGCTTCCAAAAAAACTGCATCCTGCTCGCGGCTAGACCACTCAGCAGATCACTGTACTGCGGCTGAATGGAAGTCAGTCCTTTGAACAGGCTGACGGCCATGGCGGCCATCGTAATCACCGTGACGACTGCAATACGAGACCAGATCCCATCACCGAACCAATTGTTCATAATCGGGGCAAGGGCCACGATCGGAACAGCATTAAGTGCAGACAGAACCGTAACCGCGGCCCTGCCGCTTGTTGGAAAGAACGATGCACCCGCTGCCGCCAGAGCACCCAACAATGAACCGAGCAAAAAGCCTCCCAGCATTTCGGTTCCGCTGTACATCGCATATCGAAAGAGCATATTGGCATTTTCCTGAATGGATGCCGCAATGGCGGAAGGCACGGGCAGTTGGTAGCTTTCCAACGAAAATATCCAATGAAACACCCTGAGCTGCCAGAGGGCGAGAAACAACACACCCGCACCCCAAGGAAGCATACTCAGCGCAACCGATCGTCCGCGAACGCCAGAGCCCAATCTGGCCTTTTCGGCTTGTCCCTGTTGTCCATGAATTTCCGAACCTGGAACAGTCGTCATCTGTGAACCAGAGAGGTTCGTAGCCGCGCCAGTTACAGCAGCAATGGCTACACCTTCATCCCGCTTCCGTTGCAAAACTCTACCTTCACTCATATGGCATCACCTCCTTTGGTCCTGAATTCAGGCTGCCAAGGGGTTAGCCAACGTTCAGCCAGACTGATGGCCAGATATGAGATCAGGCCAATGCCAATGCTAAGCATGATGGTTGCCCAGAACATGCCAACTTGGGCATGGCCGTAATATAACGAACTGACCATCAGGACGCCGAGCCCATCGGGGGCCCCCATCAATTCCACAACGATGGAGGAGGTCACCGCCAGCGGAGCAGCTATTTTCATACCGGAAAATAGTCCCGGCAGTGCAGAAGGCAGCAGACATTTGATATATCGTGCAGTCAATGAAGCTCCACAGGAACGCATAAGCTCCAAATGCTCTGGTGCTGCACTTTTCAATCCTTTTAACGTATGGATGATGATCGGGAAGAAAGTGACATACGCAGCCATAACAATCCGCGCCCACTCCGCGTTGTGGATGATGCCGTACACGATTGGTGCGAGACCAATAACCGGAACCATCTGTGAGGAGACAACATATGGCGATAACGTGCGCTCTAGCCAGACAGCCCCGCTCATGAGTAGAGCCAGACCCAGACCAAGCATCGTTCCCCCAGCAAAACCAATGGCTGCATTGCCAAAGGTGACAGCCCCCTGCCCTGCCAGCGTACCCGAGTAGCGAAACAAGGCAGTAAGGACATCATGCAGATAAGGAAGGCGAGACGCCGCCTGCTGAGGTGACAGGAACAGTTGGAGCATCCAGGCGATTCCTTCCCATAGCACCAATATGGCCATAATCCAGATGACAACCCAGGATCGATATCCCGGTTTAAAGAACCGCAGGGACATGAGATTCATCACGCTCCTCGTAGAAGCAGTTGCGAATGGTTGTGATCATGTGGTAGAAGGCTTCCGTTTCTCTCAGTTCACTATGACGTTCGGAAGGCAGATTGACGGAATGAATGGAATGTACTTGCCCCGGATGTGCCGAGAGTACGATGATCCGGTCGGACAGAAATACGGCTTCGGGGATGCTGTGTGTGACAAAGAGGAAGGTCTTGCCTGTTGAGCGCTTGATCTCAAGCAGCTCCAATTGAAGCTTTTCTTTCGTGAATTCGTCCAAGGCAGAGAAGGGTTCATCCATGAGCAGCAATGGTGGATCAAGTGCAAGCGCACGTGCAATGGATACACGTTGCTGCATTCCGCCACTGAGCTGCCATGGATAATGGTCTGCGAAGCGGGTTAATCCTACCATTTCAAGCAGTTCACCGCTAATGCGGCGGCACTCCTTCCGGCGGGTACCCAGCAGTTCCAAGGGCAATTCCACATTGTGACGAACGGTGCGCCAATCGAACAAGGCGGGTGTTTGGAAAACGATGCCGAACTGTCGCTGTAGTCGAGCCCGCTCAGGCTCCTGACCTGCAATGCGTACGGTGCCTGAGGTAGGTTGAAGTAGATCACCCACCAGCCGGAGCAAGGTCGACTTGCCACAGCCGGAAGGGCCCAGCAGAGAGACAAACTCATTAGACTGGATCTGGAATGTAACATCCGACAAGGCAGTCACTTGTTGTGTACCTGTACCAAAAACAACGGACACATGATCTACATCAATATGGCAGGCTTCGGGGACTGTGGCTGAGGATATGGAGGACATGGGCATTCTCCTTTGTGGGAAGTTGTTTTCATTACACACCAAGGCTGAATGGGAGGTTTATATACACAAACGTAACAGGTTTTGCTTGTTAGATAATACTATATCGCTTTGGGCGGGGATTACATTATACAGTGCGTTTTGAGTATGGGCCTGTTCATGTTACACAATGTAAAATGAGACGGGTTCTCAGATACATACATGTGAGTTTTCTTCGTAGATAGCTAACATTCATTTCACCTAACAACAAGCGCACAATCATTTGTATTTATTGATTAAATATTCGGAAAATATGACATATGCCCTCGTATTCTTGCTCATTTTCTTGTATAAAGATTGAATAGAGAATCCAGAAATCGGGGTGGTCATGATGTTTGATTGGCTGGGATGGAGAAAAGGATTGCCGCTGTGGCGATCGTATCGGTTGAACGCACATATAAAGGAAGATGTGGAACAGATTTTTGAGGGGATTGCCGAAACGAGACGGCAGCTTATGATGGACTGGGCAGATGAACAATGGAATCACCTGGATCGTTTGCTTCAACAGATACAGTCGGTCCGATTACAAGATGTATTACAAGGTTCACAGCAACGAAGTAAACTAGATACATGGTTTCAATCCAGTTATATTCGAGCCGTAGACAGTACGGAGCTATTCATGCTGAACGAACAGAATCAGGTGGTATTCTCTACATATAAGAAACATATTGGACAGATCTATGAAGATTACGAAGCTTTAATTGGACCAGGATTGAAATACTCCAGAGCAGATCGTCATGGCAAAAAATGCTTGTATGGTCCATATTCTGATCCACTGACGTTGGATATTGGTCCCCGCTCGTCCGCTTTTCACGATGATGTCACCTTGCTGTTTATCTCCCCAATCCTGCAGGAAGGTCGATATGTCGGTTCATTATGCAGCCGTGTTCCCGGGGATGTACTCGGTGACCTGATCCAACGAGAATCAGGTCATATCTATCCCGATTCCGGTGACAATTACCTCTTTATGGCTGAGTCGATATTACGGCCCCATCTGCAACCCGGCACCGCCTTATCCCGAAGCCGCTTCGAGGACCGTACTTTTACACATGGGGAAAATCTCAAAGATGGTGTCACCACCGAATGGGGTATTGTTTCCGTCAAGGAGCATACCGAGCTGGAACTCATGTTCACTGACCCGTCGACCGGAGAACTACACCCCGGAGTAGCAAACACCATTCAGAATGGTTCCAATCTGTTCGTAGCTTTTCCTGGCTACTCCGATTATCGCCATATTTCTGTGATCGGCAAAGGCATCACCTTTCAGCTGCCACACTGTCCTGATCGCTGGGGCATGATGTGTGAAGGGGATCTGGAGGAAGTGTATCGGATACGAAGCATCGGCTGGCGCCAGTTCAAGCAACACAGTCTCTTCACGCTTTTGTCAGGCGTTGCAGGAGCAGCTCTTGTCTATGCCTTCACTGGTAGTGGTTGGAGCGCGGCAGCAATGGCCGCTTTTAACGTGTTATTTGGATTCTTCGCTGCATTACAGCTGCATCGCAGCCAATATCAACGGGTTCATGAAGACTTGCGTCGCATCAGCCGATTTATTCGAATTAACGCCGAAGGCAGGGGTGATCTGACCCAGCGCCTGGACACGTCTGCTTTTGCCCAAGACGAATCAGGTGAACTGGCGAAGTGGATCAACAACATGATTGACTCTCTGGAAGGCATTATGCTGAAGGTACAACTTGCCACGGTAGACGTTATGGACAACCAGTATCAGATGCGAACTTCAACAGAGACAACCCAAGGTACGACTGAGCGTGTTAACTACAAGCTTGGTTCGATGATTCAGGCCATTCGCACCCAACTGGAAGATCTTGACCAGGCCAAGATCGCTGCTGATCACATGCGCATAACGCTACAACAACTGGAGACCTCTGCTACCGAACAGATCAGCGTGGCTCAGCAGGAAGTGGAACGAATCGGCGACAAAATGACCCAAATCTCAGGAGCGGTGTCCGATACCAACCGTACCATCCTGTCCTTCATGGATACCATGAAAGAGATTTACCGTGCACTGGCTGTCATTGATGAGATTTCAGCTCAGACCAACCTGCTCGCTCTGAATGCCACCATTGAAGCTGCACGCGTGGGCGAACATGGCCAAGGCTTCTCAGTCGTGGCAGGGGAAATCCGTAAGCTGGCCGAGCTATCCCGCTCTTCCACTGAAAATATCCATCAGATTCTGGACCGAATCTCAACGGCAGCAGGAGCGGCATCTCAATTGATCACAGAGGGAGATCAGGTGCTGGCTGAAGGTACAACACTGGTTCAGGCCGCTTCGCAACTTTTGCAAAATGCTACCGCTGAAGAACCTGAGCGCACACAAGTCGTGGATCAAGTGGTCATGCTGATGGAGAATATTGCTGCAATCAGCCATCAGAATCGGGCGACTTCTGCTGAGGTAGAAGCAGAGATGATGGAGCTGATCCGTGATATGTTGCAGGTTCAGCATTCTTCGCATAATGTGGAAGCCATTACGGTCTTTCTGCAACAACTCGTGGGACAATTCCATCTGAATCACCCCGCCAAAAATGCTGTCATCTGACGTCATCGTTGACGCGGATTGGAGAAATAGCTAAAATTTGATGCAACTGTTCCTTTTGAAATTGTCGTATCATTTATAATAGAAGATTTCCAATCTGAACCGATGAAAGGGTGGTCTGCATGGAACTGCTTCAGGATTCATTTGGCCGGATACATGACTACATCCGTATTTCTGTTACGGACCGCTGTAATTTACGCTGTGTGTATTGCATGCCCGCAGAGGGTATGGAGTTTGCTCCACATGATGAGATTATGAGCTACGAAGAGATTGCACAGGTGCTGAAAGTGCTTGCTCCGATGGGCATGCGTAAAGTTCGGCTCACGGGGGGCGAACCGCTGGTACGGAAGGATCTGCACAAGCTCGTCAGCATGATCTCGGCAATTGACGGGATTGACGATATTGCCCTGACTACCAACGCTCTTCTGCTGGACAAACAAGCTCAGGCGTTGAAAGATGCTGGGTTGAACCGGATTAACATCAGTCTGGATTCCCTGCGCGCTGATCGCTTCTCCATGATTACCCGCGGCGGAGATGTGAACAAGGTACTGAAAGGCATTGAAGCTGCAACAGCTGCTGGCCTTGCTCCGATCAAGCTGAATGTTGTGCTGATGAAGGGTATCAACGATGATGAGATCAAGGATTTTATTGCAATGACGATTGATCAACCTCTTCATGTGCGATTTATTGAATATATGCCGATTGGACAGGCTTCGGATTCATGGCGCAAATCCTATTTGCCGCTGGAAGCCGTGACTGATGTATGTGCTGAAGCAGGCTGGACGGTAGAAAATACAAAAGGCCCTGCGGGCAATGGCCCATCACGAAATATGAAAATTGCGGGCTCCGAAGGCACATTTGGATTGATTCATCCCGTAAGCGATCACTTCTGTGACAATTGCAACCGACTTCGGCTGACCGCTGACGGACATATCAAAGCCTGCCTCTACTGGTCCGATGAGTATAATGTTCGCCGCTTCGTGGATGATCCGGACGCTATGGCGGCACTTTTCCTCAAAGCGCTGGGTACGAAACCAAAGAATCATGAGATGGCTCTGGCTTTGGAACAAAAAATGCAATCGCACACGCCGACGGTACGCCGCATGTCCCAGATTGGCGGATAACAACAGTACGCAATATAACTCAACCGCGTATTCCTGCATATGGATATATATCTTTACCGTCAGGATGACCTCTTCACACAACGGATGAGGTAACGCTCGCGCGGTGACCCCTTACGTAAATCAGCTTTCATAACGTGAAGTGGAGCGTGTCATAAGGCATAGGTGGATAGCCAAAGCAGACAAGAACATGATGTTCTTGTCTGCTTTTTCGTTATATTTTCATAAATTTCTGAAAATCATCAATTCTCCTGTTTCATTTGTTGAAAATTTAATTAATATACGTTATGCCCTTATCAGGCCTTCAAGATTAACCTTATTCTGACGATGTATACAATACATCTAGATGATACACATACATTATAGGAGCTGAACCTTATTGAACATCGTTGAAGCACTCGTTGCAGCAAGTCCATATTTTAAAATTATGCTGAAAGAACACGATATCATGATTGCGGTAACCGACACGGAGAAGTTCTGGTATTATGTTCCCAGCAACGAACTCGATCTGGGCATCAAGGCTGGAGACCCCGTTTCCCTCGATGACCCTACACTACGCCGGGCACTTATACATGGGGAAACTTCAGCGAACCGTATTGATGCGAAATTCTATGGCACATCAATCAACTCGGCGGCCACCCCACTTCGGGATGAACAAGGAAATATCATGGGCACACTTGCCATTGGTTTCTCTCTTCAGAACGAGGAAAAACTGGAGTACTTCACTGAATTGATCGGCGGTATCAGCGGAAAATTAACAGATATGGTGCAGACGGTAGCCGCCCAATCCGAGCAATTGACGGCATCTTCCACGCAGATTTTGGATAATACCCGCATGGCTGTGCAGAACTCAGGCGAAGTGAACAAAGTCGCCGCATTCATCCGTGAAATCTCAGAACAGACCAATCTGCTAGGCCTGAATGCAGCCATCGAAGCAGCCCGAGCAGGTGAAGCAGGCGCCGGATTTAGCGTCGTTGCATCTGAAGTGCGGAAACTTTCTACGGGTATCAAAGAAGCTACGGTGAATATCGAACGTTCCTTGAAGGATGTTCAGCATTCCATTCAGCAGATGGAGCAGGAGATCACTTCGATCTCACAGTCGAGCAACCAACAGGCTGTGCTGGTAACCGAGTTCAGCGAGGTCATTGATCAGTTGAACAGTGTAAGCCGTGATCTGAAAGTGTTTATTGAATCCATGTTGCTGAAGGCGGAATAGATCCGATTACGATGAACTTAACTCAAATGACTAACCATATATAAGAGACGCAATACCGATGCATTATCGAGCACTACAGTTCCAACTCAATAACTTGATCACCAGGCATGCTGATAATCACATTCAGCATCCACATGGAACTCCCTGCGCGATAGACGTCACGGGGAGTTTTTTTATTTTAAATAAAATGAGCCCGCTATATCACGGTCCTTCTATGCATAGATGAGCTTCCACAGCATCATAACCGCCAAACCAACCATGACCACAGCGGACAACCGATTAAACACCAGACTGATGCGTCCAGTTCGATCCGTTCTGCCAATCACCCTGCCTGCGCCTGCAAGTCCCAAGAACCATATCCACGATACAGCCGCGGCTGTCAGGGCAAAATAGATGCGCTCCACCCCTTCATACTGAAGTGAACTGGTGCCAATCACGGCAACCGTGTCCAGCAGAGCATGGGGATTGAGTAAAGATACCGATGCGGCAAACGCAATCTGTCGCCCCGCTGACATTACCGTCCCCGAACCTTCCACAGATTCGGATGACCTCCAGATACTCCATGCCATATACAGCAAAAACAAGCTTCCTGCGCCATACAACACATTCGCAAGCAATGGCCATTGCAGCAAAATGAGCGACACCCCTCCGACGGCTGCCCCGATCAACAACGTATCACTGACCCCTGCCGTTATTACAGCAGGCAGGGCATGTATATAACGCCTCTGGCTCATGCCCTGGTTAAAAATAAATACATTCTGCACACCCAGTGGCAAGATCAGGCCAAACGCCAGAACCACTGCATGAATAACAACCTCCATCGTTCTTCCCCCTTATCTCTGTCCTCCATATTAGGGCAGATGTTGGCTGACGTAACCAACCACTTGGATGGCATCAGACCCAACCAAATGATATATTGTTTGTTACAAAGAAAACCGGAGGTGATTCTGCCAGTTATGGAACGTTCTGATTCTCGGCTAAGCATGGGGTGGAAGCCAAACCCTTCTCTCGACTTGCCCTTATATCGCCAGATTGAAGCCTATATCCGGCAGAAAATCACAACGGGCGAATGGTCCGCAGGATATCGTCTCCCCTCACAGCGATTATGGGCTAAGTCCATGGGCGTAAACCGCAGTACATTGGTCACCGCCCTGGATAATCTGGCCGCCGCGAGTCTACTTGAAGGCAGACATGGCGGGGGAACCTATATTTCCGGCTCCGGTTGGCATGGTATGGCTCACGAAGCGATGCCCAACTGGAATGAAGCCATTGAGGAGGGCTGGTATTATCCCAACCTGCCCGAGATCCAGCAGATTAATCAGGCTGAATTCCGACCTGGCATCATACGACTCGGTACAGGGGAGCTTGCCCCGGAGCTGATGCCTCAGGATGCTTTCAACGACATTCTGTACTCCCTGTCCCATCGTTCTCGTACACTTAACTATCTGGAACCTCAAGGAAGCCTAGAGCTTCGTGAGGCTTTATCCGTCCATTTGCAGACTACCGGCATTCAAGCCTCTCCAGATTCCATACTGATCGTATCGGGCTCTCTTCAGGCACTGCATTTGATTTCGGTCGGACTGCTCCCTCGCGGATCAGCGGTTCTGCTGGAAAAACCGTCGTATCTCTATTCGATTCACGCCTTTCAGTCAGCAGGGTTGAAAATGAGTGGTATCCCGATGGATAACGAAGGCGTACACATTGCACGTCTGGAGGACGCGGCGCAGCATGTCAAAGATCAAGACCACATCTCGCTTCTCTATACGATCCCGAGTTTCCATAATCCCACCGGCTCTGTGATGGGTGATTACCGCCGGGAAGAACTGATGACCACCGCTCGAACACTAGGCATCTCCATACTGGAGGATGCCGCCTACAGTGATCTGTGGTTGGATAAACCTCCTCCGTCATCGCTGAAGGCGCGTGACCAGGAAGGACGGGTGCTGCATATGGGCACCCTGTCAAAGGCAGTCAGCCCCGGTCTGCGCCTCGGATGGCTAGTTGGGCCAGAGCCGGTCATTCGCCGTCTCGCCGATATCAAGATGCAGACCGATTACGGCACCAGTTCACTCGCCCAAGAAGCTGCTGCCCTATGGTTCGCCGAAGGACATCACGCTGGACATATGGAACGCCTTCGCCCTGAACTACGCAGACGCAGAGACTTCATGCTGGATCTGTTGCGACAGTACTTTCATGACATTGCGGAGTGGGAAATACCCGCTGGCGGGTTTTACATCTGGCTGCAATTCACTGTCTCTCCGCTCTCTATCCGTCAATTGTTCCATACCTGTCTGGAGCAGGATATACTTATCCACCCTGGCTATCTGTATGATCGGCTGGATGCGAGTCACATTCGGCTCTCTTACGCTTATGCTTCCCCTGATGAGATGGAGCGTGGACTGCAATGCCTCGCAGAAGCTGTCCACAGGCTTATGGATTCTGGCTCCTGACTACGACGAATGCTGTTTCCTGATTTCACAACCAAAAAACAGCCTTGACCTGGAAGGACCATGTCCTTCAGATCAAGGCTATTCGCGTAAGTTTCGAAAGTTTGGCCAAATACCAGAGCGGACAAATACCAGCTGTGCTTTGGGATTCCCATGAATGTTTTACCCTTTTACCGCACCCTCCGCAATGCCCTCCATGATGAACTTCTGGAAGAACGCATAGATCAGAATAACCGGAATCGCAGTCAGTACCAGGGAGGACAGAATCAATGGCCATTCCTTATTATATTCACCAAACAGCATGTTTGTGGACAGAATCAGCGTATAACGATTCACATCGGTCAGCATGAGCAGTGGCAACAAGAAGTCATTCCAGATCCACAGGAAGTCCAGAATCGCGATGGTGACTGTGATCGGCAGCAAGAGTGGGAAGATAATCTGGAAGAATGTCTGGAACTCATTACATCCGTCCATCTGAGCTGATTCTTCCAATTCACGCGGAATGGACTTCACAAACCCGTGATAGAGGAATATTGCCATGTTCACGCCAAGTCCGATATAGATCAGGGCCAATCCGTACGTGCTTCCTTGCACCCCCATGCCTTTGGCTACCCGTGTCAGCGGAATCATGATCGAGTGGAACGGCACCAGCATGGATGCAACAAACAGGAAGAAGATCAGGTTACTCAAACGGCCGGAGGTACGTGACAACTTGTATCCCGCAAGTGAGGCACAGAAGACGATTCCCCCGATCCCCAGAAAGGATACAATTGCCGAGTTCATGGAACTGCCCAACAGATTGATTTTGTTAAACGCGTCCGAATAATTCTCCCAGTGCAACGTTGTTGGCAGCGCGAGAAAAGATTGGAACATCTCACCCTGTGTTTTGAAAGAGTTCACAACCGCCATGTAGATCGGCAGCATAGCGACGAGAGAACCCAGAATCAGCAGCAGTCGAATCAGATAACTGTTCAGTCGTTGCATCCTCATGCTTCCACCTCTTTCTTCTTCATGACGGTGATCTGGATGAGTGTAAAGATGAGTACGATGATGAACAGCACAACCGATTTGGCACTCGCATAGCCATATCTGAAGTTGTTGGAGAACGCTTCTTCATAGATATTCATCGTGATCACCTGCGTGGCCCGGCCCGGTCCACCACCAGTCAGTCCATACACCACTTCAAACACTTTGAATGCTCCGTTCAGCGTCAGGAAGAAACAGATGGTCACGGCATGAGTAATCATCGGCAACACCACATTGCACAGCACCTGGAATGCGTTGGCCCCATCAATAACAGCCGCTTCTTTGAGACTTTTTGGCACACCCTGGAGAGCAGCCAGATAGATGATCATCATATACCCTACACCGTTCCAGAGCGATACGATCAGGATAGAGTAAAATGAAAACTTCGGATCACCCAGCCATTGCTGGTCGAGGAACGAAAAAGCCAGTTTCTCTGCGAGCTGTGGCAGCACCTGAGAGAAGATGAATGTCCACATGAAAGCACTGATGATTGTACTGATCATGTTAGGCATGAAGAACAGCGTCCGGAAAAGCCCTTTGCTACGCGTTCGTGACTCAATCAACACAGCGAGCAGCAAGGCAATTCCATTTTGCAGAATCAGCATAAATATTACATATTTCATCGTGAACCACAGAGAGTTCAGAAAGTCTGGATCTTCTTTGAACAATTCCACAAAGTTACCCAGACCGATAAAGCTGTAATCCCGATTGAGTCCGTTCCAATCCGTCAGACTATAGAACATGCCACTAAACGTGGGATACAGCAGGAAAATCGCATAGATGACAAAGGCAGGCGCAGTGAACGCGAGCAGTGACAGATACTTCTTGAACACATTCGTAGCCATTGGTTCTCCCCCTTTTCACTCGAAGCGGATGATTGTAAACGAGGGAACAAAGAACGTTCTGCCTGCCGTATCATCTGCTTGGAGACTCTGACGAAACAAAGTACCGCTCATTTGTTGACAAAACTCCCAAAACCGTTGAGATTTTGCCAACAAAAGCAGGTACTAAATTTCTCGCAACTCCTTACTTGTTGACTTTGTTGTAGGATTTCCACGCCTTGTCGAGCGCATCGATAACCTGCTGTTGATTTAATTGCCCAGAGTAGTAGCCTTGCAACGCTTTGCCTGACTCGTCTTTCACCGCTTGAGGGAGGGAGGGATCCTCATAAGCTTTACCTTCACTCACATATTTCTGGGCATCGTCTACCCACGGGAAGCTCTTGAAGTCATGGATCTTGGCAATCGGATTGAACTTGAGTGCTTCGAAGAATGCACTTGAATCCTTGTCATCGAGAATGTAGTTCACGAAATCGAGTGCCACTTCTTTGTTTTTGCTAGATGACGATACTGCCAGCGAAGTGGAGGTGCTCAGATTGATTTTGGTATCATCCGGATTGTCATTGATCGGCATTGGTGCTACACCAAAGTTCAAGTCCGGGTTGGACTTCAGAATGGTTTCGGCAAACCAGGGTCCCTGAATCCACATCGCGGCGCTTCCTGATGCGAAGGCTGCTGAACCATCATCTCCGCCCACTTCCAGCGCTTTGTCCGTTCCATTGGCATTGACGAGATCAAAGATATCAAACAATGCTTTCATATCGGAAAAGGAGCCCTGATCCTGATTCATCTTCTCCACGAAGTCTTTGTGCTCAGACTGAGTTAATGCACCCACGGTAAGTGGCAGGAATAATTGCGGAATCCAGGCTTCTTTGTAGGACAGTTCAAACGGTGTAATGTTGGCTGCTTTGAGTTTCTCCACGACCGCTTTCATTTCCGTTAACGTCGTTGGCACTTCCAGCCCTTGCTCTTCAAAAATATCTTTATTGTACAGATAGCCCCATGATACTGTTTCCAATGGAACAGCTACGATTTTGCCCTCTGCATCCGTTATGGAAGGTTTAACCGAATCCAGCAGCTTATCGACAAAAGGTTGGCCCGACAGGTCTTCCAGATAACCAGCTTTGCTGAATGGTGGAATCTCATTGACTGCATGCAGGGCGAACACATCCGGTGCATCATTGGAGGCGAGACGAGTCTTCAGAATCTGAGGTGCATTGTCCGCAGGCGGCATCTCCAGTTGCACGTTCACTTCAATGTTTTTCTCTGCTTTCTCCTTGGCTTTGAACTGTTCTATATATTTGTCGTAATGTTCTTTCAGCCGAGGTTGTGCAACGAATACTTTGAGTGATACCGTGCTGCCTGATGCGGATTCCTCCTGCCCATTGTCCGTTCCTGCATTGGAACCGCAACCTGCGAGCAGAACACTGACCAGTACCGCACTTGCTACGCTTTTCCATACTTTCATCTCTTATGACCTCCCGGTGTGTAACTGGTTTGTCTTTCATAGGATCATTATATATCAGAAAATGAAAGCGCTTCATTGGACAAAATTAGACTTGTGTATTGGATTATTTTAAACCTTAATCCTGCCGCAAATGCTCTCTCGAATGTCTCATTCCGTACTACTGCCTGATTTACCTGATATACGAGCCTGTCCCTTCCGCATCTCCCCTGGAGATATTCCGAAATGCTTCTTAAACACTCGATAGAAGTAGGACACATCTTCATAACCCGCCATCTCGGCAACATGCTTGAACGGAATCTGTTCATCCATCACCCATTCTTTCGCTCTCGTCATACGTAATTGGACAACATAGTCGGTCACATTCACCTCATACTCTTTCTTGAATACCTTGCTGAGATATTCCTTACTAACAAAAAAGATCTGGGCGAGCTGCTCCAGCGTAATCATCTCCATACAGTGTTGCTCAATGTATTGCTTCACCTCATTCAGGTTCAGCTTGTTCTTGAATTTACGCTGCGCAATCAGCTGCTCCAAAGCTTGATAGTACGGACTCGAAATCCATGCGATCGTGGATTCAATGGAAGCCAGTGCAGCCGCAGGAGGTAGCGCCGTTGCTTCGGGCCGCTCGTACAAGCCATTGGAGACGCACAGTTCGTCCAGCAAAGCCTGTAATTCATGAGCCACCCTTCCAAGCTGCCGAGGTCTGTTAATCTCGCATCGTTCCAGCTTCTGCTGTAATTGCTGGAACCACTCCCGCAGACTCTGAACGTTTAGGTCATTAAACCGCAAGCGAGCCTGCTGCTGAAACAGGGAGAACTCACCTGCGAACGAAGATGGGTACGATTCCCACGATTCAGGTGCTGATTCAACCTTTTCCAACTCCTTTGCACATTTAGCAAGTACACCATTCAGTTCATCCGGATTCACCGGTTTGAGCAGATAATCTGCAGCCCGATGCCGGATCGCATGTTTTGCATAATTGAAGTCATCATATCCGCTCACCACGATCACCTTGATCTGTGGGTATTGTCCGCTAAGCGTCTGCAACAGCTCCACACCGTCTGTGCCGGGCATGCGCATGTCCGTAATGATAATGTGAGGCTGATGCTGCTTGACCAGTTGTATGGCCTGCTCACCATCCTCTGCCTCACCTGCAACGGTCATGCCGAGTTCATTCCAATCTCCCAGGTTGCGCAAAATATCCCGGTTCCACGGTTCATCATCCACCAACAGCACTCTGTACAGTTCCTTGTTCACAAGGCTTCGCCTCCTGTATTGCAGGGGATTCGTACCGTAACGCTTGTCCCCTGTCCGTATTCACTTTCTATGCTCATCCCATATTCAGGTCCAAAATGCATTACAATTCGTGAGGCCGCATTAACCAGTCCAATACTTGTACCTGAACTCCACACCCGATCTGCCTGCCGGGTAAGCCGCTCCAGTCTGGACTGCATCTCCGTTAGTTTCTCAGCATCCATACCCACGCCGTTATCACAAATTCGAATGGTTACATCTCTAGGTTCACAGACCACCTCAATGCCCAGCTTCCATTCGCCCTGTTTCTTCTCCAGACCATGCAAAAATGCATTCTCCACAATGGGTTGCAAAGACAACTTGGGGATATAACACGCCCGAAGTTCTCCCGTAATCTCCAGTGTATATTCAAGCCTGCCGGCAAAACGTTGCTTCTGAATCAGCATATAATGCTCCAACTGATCGAGTTCAGACTGCAGGGGCACCAGTCCATCTGGCGCTCGCACAATATAACGAAACATCTCGCTCAAGGCTCGAATGACCTTGTAACTGTCTGCCGGTTTTTGCGAGTAGACCATGCCGCCAATCATCTGCAACGTATTTTGCAGGAAATGCGGATGGATCTGAGATTGCAGTGCTTTGAGCTCGGCCGTCTGCTTCTCCAGATTCATCAGGTAGTTGTCGCGAATATGTTCCCGAATACGACTAGCCATGCCGTGCAGATTTTTCTCCAGCAGACCAATCTCATCTACCCGGCCACTTCGCACCACTTCCCTGTCCTTGATCAGTTGAATACCCTTCATGGAATTTGCCAGTCTGACAATGGGCTTTGATGTGCGCCAGGCCACCAGCGCAGCTAGTCCCACAGATATGACAGTGGCCAGGCCACCCACAACCAATCCGTATTTCATCGTTTCCAAGGCACTTTCGTTAACGACATGGGCAGGTACAATCTTGATCACACGCAGTCCTGACGGCTCAATGGAATGAAAGAATACGTACTCCTTGGCTGTACGGATAAACCCCGAGCTTTCTTTTGTGCCTGCCAATTTCTCCAGTGCTTCCGCTGAAGGCTGAATATCTTGGTTTGGCTGATAGACCGGACTCCCCGTGCTGTCAGCAATGTATACCGCATAGTCACCCCGGCTATCCAGCAGCTCCAGGGTCTGGTTGAACTCAGCCCACTTGACCTCCAGACTGATGGCCCCGATCTGTGCCTGATCCTCGAAGCGGTTCATGCTGCGGGTCATGTGAAACTTTTGCGGATCGTCCGGATCATTGATAATCGTAAAATCTTTATGTTGTGCAAAAAGCTCATGATATCCTTCCGGTATTTCCGATACCGCTTTGATGCGAGAATCCATCGAGTTGAAGGTGAACAAGGTGTCCAATTCCTTCAGGTACAATTCAACGCCAAATACATAATTGCCAGCAGAATAGTATACACTGTTGAGCATATTGAACATGGCCTTCTGTTCATCGAACCGACTGGCTGCCGGCGCTTCCTCGTTCAACGCCAGATATTGATGCAATTCGTCACTGATCTGAATCGAATAGATAATGTTGTTCATGCGCGCGAACTGTTCACCCAGATAGATGGAGGCCCAGTTCATATTGGCTCGGTTGGTCTCCATAATCTCCTCTTCCATGGAAGAGCGGGTATTCTCGGCTGCCATAGCGGTCATGGCAATGACGGGCAGAACGGCCAGCAGCGTCATGGTAAGAATCAATTTATTGCGAATGCTACGTTTGAAAGGATCTATCAGCTTCCGATAACATTCGGTAAACACAGCGCATCCACTCCTGAGCTAAAATAGACAAACGCCCCAGCATGGAAGCTGAGGGCGCTTTGGTCTTTATATTCGTTTGGAAATGTTAAAATATCACGTTATACAATAGATTGAATGGTTACACGAGATCACTACGTGGTCAGAACAACCCTCTGATCGCTGTTATCACCGAATTTTTTTGATTCCCTTTTCTAAGGGAAAAATCCAGTGATAAAGGCGAGGTATATGCTTCCGATGCAGCTTTCTTTCAGAAAGCTTTTAGCTCCGCTTCCTCAGGTTTCTTCTGCCCTCTCCGTTAACGTGTACATGTTGAATTCAACTTATATACCTATATTTATTATTTCCTATTATTGTTCGACAATCCGTATGCCCCATGGCTCCAGTTCGATCTTCTCTCCAGCAGCAATCGGGGTTCCTGCCAGAAGTTCAGTCCCTTCTCCATAAGCATTCACGAAAGATGTTGCCTCATCCGCATAATTGAAATAGTAGCGAATCGTGTTCCCCTGATCGTTCACACCTGTCTTCACAATGATAGGAAAAGCCAGCTCCTGATCAGCTCCCCATACGCCCGCTTCCTTCATGACACGTTCCAACACCTTACGGATCACCGCAGAACTGGTATAACATCCGACATAGGTTGCTTTGCCTTTTCCATAGGCATTCTGGGTAATTGCCGCATATTCACCCCAATGTGGATGATCATACCAAGCGAGTACTTCAGCCGTTGTTGGTGTAATCAGTTCCATCCAGGTGTGAACCTGGTTCTGCTCCTCACCAACCTCGAATGGATCATCGCGCAGCGAGACATGTTTCGGCTCTACAAAAAGGTTATAACTGATCCCGCAGGCCTCACTGATCAGGCCGGGCTGGCGGGTAGAGCGTACCTTGATATGCTCATTTGCAAATCCGCTTTTGAACGAGTAGACGATATGTCCACCATCCTGTACGAATTGATTTAATTTTTTCAACAATGCATCCGAAGCAGCATACAGAGCAGGTACAACGAGCACGTCATACTCCGCATAACTCTCAACCGATGGGTCGATGAGGTCACAGCCAATGTTCATTTTATACAATTCATCGTACATCCAGCGCACCACATCATTGTAGTTCTTGTCACTGGTGAAGTTAAAACCAAACCACTTGATGGATGTCAGTGCCTCATTGCTGAACAGCACAGCCACTCGATTCTTTTTCTTCAGATTCACGAGCTGCGGACTAAGCCGGGCGAAATCCCTGCCAATGGTCTTCGCTTCGTTATACACCGGATTCGGTTCGAAGTCATGACTAAGCAATCCTTTCCAGTACGTCTCAAAGGAATTGTGCAACGAATGCCAGTGCCAGTAAGCGACCATGTTCGCCCCTGATGCCAGATGACTGAATGCCTGCAAACGCAGTTGTCCCGGATACGGAACCCAATGCCAGAACGCCTGCGCTTCGGTCTCCAGTACCAGATAGTTCGATTGTTTTGTGGAACGCGCCACATCCCCGCCGAATGAAATTTCAATGCCGGTCAGATCATCCTGGGAAGGATGGTAGATGTCCACACTGGTGATGTCAAAAGGTTTCGATGCGGCAAAATGGTCCACATCCCCTTGAATGCCGTAGGAATATCCACGCCAGTCAAAGTCAAAGTTCTGGGTAACAAACTGTCCTTCCTGTTTGTATTCATTCACGATCCCCACTTGCCAAGCCAAAAAGTTGGTTACCAACTGTCGCTGGAACTTGGCAAATTCAGCACCCAGACTGCCGTTGATCGTTCCTACAACAGACGGGAAGTCCTCCCAGCTATTGATCCGATTGCTCCAGTAGTCGAGGCCAAATTCCTTGTTGAGTTCATCCAGGGAGCTGAACTTGTTCCGCATGTATTTCACGAATTGCAGTTGTACATTATCTCCAGCCGTATTGTAATGCTTCGTCTCGTTATCTGTCTGATAACCGATTACCGCTGGATGTGTGCTTACCCGAGAGATCAGCTTGCGGATGATCCGCTCGGCATAGAATAGATAGGTTGGATGTGTAATGTCCATGATCTGTCTTGCGCCATATTTGCCAGGTCCCTGTGAGGTTGTAGCCAGCACGTCCGGATGTTCCTTGACCATCCACGTAGGAATAGCATAAGTTGGTGTGCCAACGATGACCTGAATCCCCGCCTCATGCATGGCATTGAGCACACGATCCACGGAAGAGAAGTCAAATACACCATTCTGCGGTTCATGGGTACTCCAGGTTGATTCTGCAATGCGGACCACATTAATCCCTGCATCCTTCATCATCTGAATGTCTTTGTCCAATCTTTCGTAAGGCATATATTCATCATAGTAAGCTACGCCATATAATAATTTGTCCATGATTTAATCTCCTTTTTAGGTGGAAAATATAATGATCTTGACGTGTGCAAGAGTTGACATATTCCAATCCATAATGGTAGCGTTTACATTAATGTCGGTTGAAGAACTTGGATTGTTCAGCAACCACTTCAAACGCTGATGTATTCGATGGATTATCCATGCTTGCGTTAAACTGATTATAATGAAGTATACTACGGGTGCCGATTGTATAAGGCAAGTTGTTTTTACCCTTTTCCGAGGTGAATATGATGGATATCCGATCACAGCTCCGAGAAATGCCTCACCATACGCTGGCCCACTGGCTGCCTATTATCGACAGTAACATCAAATTCTATGGTGCGCACAGCCAACAAGTACCCTATGGATGGGCGATGCCGGAGGAATCACATCCGGGCTTTGAGATTATGTTGATCATCGAAGGTACGCAGGAGAGTGTGATTCACGGGTATACCTATACCGTGGAGGAAGGTTCCATTCTTCTCATTCCTCCCGGGTTCAAACATACGAATCAATGTGTATCCACGGAAGGCATGACTTATTTTAGCGCTCACTTTAATGTGGATGATCCAGTCTTCACCCTGAAGCTGATGTCACAGCACAGCCGAATCTACGCAGCAGGTACGGCAGATAATAGGAAGATGCGCGTTGTGCTGGAGAGTTGGATGGGGATGATTAACGTATCTGAGGCCTACACGTCCACTGACAAAATGATCATGCAGGCCCGCATGTTTGAACTGTTCGCTCTGTTGTCCCAAGCCGCTGACAATGAACCGGAGTCCACCACTTCCGTTGCTGCTTCACATGCACCAGCTCCAACAGCCATGCATTATGCGGGAGCTATAGCGGAGGCGATCAAGCAGGCATTCCATGCCCAGCTTCGAACCAAGGAAAGCAGCGTATCCACGGTCAAAGTAGAGCAGATTATATCCTCGTTTGGCATCAGCCCGGGATATGGTCTACAGGTCTTTCGCAAGGTGTACGGGCGGTCGCCCAGGGCTTACCTGTCCAGCTTGAAGTTACAGGAGGCCAAAGTGCTGATCGAACAGCCAGAGCTGTCGCTCGGGGAAATTGCGTGGAAGCTCGGTTACACCCATCTGTCCCATTTCAGCAGACAATTCAAACGTTGGACAGGCCAAAGCCCGCTTCAATATCGCAATCATCATGCAGATGCATCAGGTGATCCTGTATCCTACAGATCGGAATCGAGTCCAGAATCTTGATTACGGATACGCTCGTACTCTTCCGGCGTGTTCATATTACTCAATTGTATCGCTACTTGATGAACGCCCGCTCTTTCAAGCTCTTCCGCTTCGACATAACAGCAACCGATCTCTTCAAGCCATCGCATGACTCGAAGATGATCCTGTATCAGACGCTGCTCCAGATCAGGGAGCACTCGTATGTGGTAAGCCCCTGCAAGAGGGTGGACATGTCCATCCACGCGTGGAACGATAGCAGAATAAGAGTCATGCGACTCGGCCAGCTTTTTTATCCCATCAAAAAAAGACGTTTGCAGGAGCGGCATATCGCAGGCGCAGACTAGATTCCATTCCGTACCGGAAGCCTCCAGTGCCGCGTGAAGACCGGCGAGTGGCCCCTTCCCCGGATAGTGATCCTGAACGCAGTCGTAGCCTACTGCACCGTAGGTTGTCACATTGGGTCCGGCAGCCACGATGATACGGGATACGGCGGGTCTCATGGCCTTTGTGACATGTTGCAGTACAACGGAACCGTTCAGTTCCAACATGGCTTTGTTGGTCCCCATGCGGCTGGATAACCCCCCTGCCAATATGATGCCTGTCCATTCACGCGTGTTCATGTTGTTATCCTCCCTCCTGGTATGTGTTTGACTACATCAATTTCAAAACGTTCGCTATGCATTGAATCCCCTTTCAACAAATGATACATTGAACAATATGCATTTGAAAGGAATGGCTTAATTGGACAGACCTGCACCTTCAAGAGGCAATCCCTCATTGGTTTCTCTGAAACTATATAACTTTTTCATATATGGAGCCATCTCCATCTTCGCCGGATTCCTGCAGTTGTATCTGCAAGAGATTGGTATGACCAAACTGGAGATTGGCAGTCTCATGGCGATTGGACCCTTTGTATCCTTGTTTGCCAACCCGTTCTGGGGTTTCTGGAGCGATAAATCTCGCAACATTCGCATCATTCTGATGATTATGATGGGAGGCACATTTGTGCTCGCCCAGGGTGTATTCTATGCGCCCACATATACATGGATCTATGTAGCCATGATTTTCTTTTATTTTTTTCAAAGTCCATTATTTGCTCAAACGAACAGTCTGATTCTTGGATATATCGATGGTACAACCCAGAAATTTGGATCATTCCGGCTCTGGGGTTCACTCGGTTGGGCGCTGACTGCCGTCGCAGCCGGACCGCTCATTGACCGTTTTGGCATCGGCAGTGTATCCATTATATTTGCGTGCATGATTGCCACCGCCTTTGTATTATCCGTATTTCTACCCAGACAGCCGATTGCTTCGGATACACCGGTGGTTACTTTTCGGCGGTTTGGCAAAGTCATGTTCAATCCGTATTTTATGGCATTTATCGGCCTGGGTGTACTCGTATCGGTGCCTAATGCCATGAATAGTACGTTTATGTCACTATACATAGTAGAGATGGGTGGCGATAAACAGATGGTCGGCTGGGCCATCTTCACCTCATCCATTCTCGAAGTCGGCGTATTCCTGCTGCTCGACCGCTTACTCAAACGCAAAATGAGCATGCTCCTGGCATCTCTCATTCTGATCAGTGTGCTGTTTGCACTTCGCTGGCAACTCATGGCACTGGCTAACAACCCGCTGGAGATTGTATTCATTCAGTTGATGCACTCCATTACGTTTGGTGGGTACTTCTATGTGGGTACGCAACTGACCATGCTGTTCATTCCAAGACCTTACCGTTCCTCCGGTCAAGCGGTCTACACGATGGCCTGGGGAGGTCTCTCCGGCGTGATTGCCGGTCTGTTCGGCGGCTGGTTGTTCCAGAGCTTCGGTGCAGAAATCATGTATAGCATTGGCGTATTCTTCTCGCTCATCGGCGCTGTTGGATTTAGCATCATGTGGTTATCGAATCGACGTAACGGCTATCAGCCAGTTGTATTGACAGAGATGGGTAATATGGATGAGGACAGATAATCTTTTGTTGCAGGGGGATATTTGCACGATTAAAGTTACTACTTGAGCACTCCGATGCCAGAACAACCTTCTGATCGCTGTTATCCCCGGATTTTCTTAATTCCCTTTTCAAAGGGTAAAATCCGGAGATAAAGCGGAGCTGTAGTTCGTTCTATCATAATATGAACACGATGCTAGTTTCTCTATAGATTTTAACTAATCATTAAACTGAACAAACACATGCATATACTTATCTAATCCTGGAAAACCGGTTGTACCTTTGATATCCAAGAAATTCAGTTTCTCTTTCCAGTCCACTCTTTCTTGATCGGAGTCATCAGTCGAGAGTTCAAAAATATATGCTAAGACAAATGCATCCATACTCGAGACCCCGTTTTTCAATTGTACCCACTCTTGAGGGAGCACAACTTGATTGTTACCCGCTGTGATTTCTTTGCCAGAGAAATTAAGAATCAGTTCTTGTCCTTCATTTTTAATCGTGGTGATTTTTTTCTTTCCATCCCATTTAAACGTTGCTCCAGATCGTTTAAAAACATCTTTCACTGGGATATAAATGGATTTATAAGTTGTTTTTGTTGCCTTTCCATCCTTTATGACACTTAGTTCAACTTTTTTTAGTGATGAATTGTACACATTCGCCGCACGTTCCTTAAAAGGTAGATCCATTAGGGATTGGTCCAAAGTAGCAGAGGCAACAGAGCCTACACAGACAGCTAAAGTTAACATCAACAATAAAGAAACAAATCGCTTCATCTTGATTCCTCCTTGAAATTATTGTTCACATTAACTTAAACGCCGAAAGTTGGAAAAATGTTTATTTAAGTATCCCGTTGTATTAATAATTATTTTTTGTGTATCCACGCAGAACCAGGACTTGTATTAGTACAACCTTCTTTATCAATTGCAGGCGCACAAGAAAAAGGCGTCTCCATTGGCTTATTGCCCTGGAGACGCCTTTTTCGTTCATAGATTTAAGTTTACTGCTAACCTATCGTCCTACCTATGTTCACATTACGCCTTCGGCAGTTGGAACGAGCTTTTCAGGGATACGACCCGGTTAAATACCGGACGTCCTGGTTCGGAATGTTTCGGATCTACACTAAAGTAACCGTGACGGAAGAATTGGAATTTATCCTGAGCATTCGCTTCTTTCATCTCTTGTTCCACATACCCATTAACAATCTCAAGGGAGTTCGGGTTCAATTGATCCAGGAACGTTTTCTCCGGTTGCTCTTCCACAACCTCAGCTTCAGCCCCAGCTACTGCCACTTCCACCTCTGCTTCCGGTGCTTCATCCAGGATCAACGGCTCGTACAGACGGAATTCAGCAGGTACCGCTTGAGTCGCTTCTACCCAGTGGATTGTTCCTTTGACTTTACGGCCAGTGAATCCACTGCCGCTCTTTGTCTCCACATCATAGGTACAATGAATCTCGGTTACATTACCTTCTGCATCTTTGATCACATCGTTACATTTGATGAAGTATGCATGTTTCAGACGAACTTCGTTGCCAGGGAACAAACGGAAATATTTGTTCGGCGGATTTTCCATGAAATCGTCTTGTTCGATATAAATCTCACGGGAGAACGGAATTTGGCGATTACCCATCTCTGGGTTCTCCACATTGTTCTCTGCTTCAAGCCATTCCACTTGTCCTTCAGGATAGTTAGTGATGACCACTTTGAGCGGATGCAGCACAGCCATCGTGCGCGGAGCTTTCAGTTTCAAGTCTTCACGTACAAAGTGCTCCAGCGTTTGCAGGTCGATAACTCCATAGTTTTTGGAAATGCCTGTCTCATATACAAAATCACGAATAGCTTCCGGTGTATAACCCCGGCGGCGCAGACCCGAAATCGTTGGCATACGTGGATCATCCCATCCATCCACATGTCCTTCATCTACGAGCAGTTTCAGCTTCCGCTTACTTGTCACCATCTGGGACAGATTCAGCCGACCAAATTCATATTGACGTGGTTGGTTCTCCATCTCACACTCGGCAATAACCCAATCGTAGAATGGACGTTGATCCTCGAACTCCAGGGAACAGAGGGAATGCGTTACACCTTCAATTGCATCTTCGAGCGGGTGAGCAAAGGCGTACATTGGATAGATACACCATTTGTCGCCCGTGTTATGATGATGTGCATGAGAAATCCGGTAAATAACCGGATCGCGCAGGTTGATATTCGGTGCAGACATATCGATCTTGGCACGCAGCACTTTCTCCCCGTTCTTGAATTCACCTGCACGCATACGTGTGAACAGGTCGAGATTCTCTTCCACCGAACGATCACGGTACGGGCTGTTCTTACCCGGCTCCGTCAGCGTTCCGCGCATTTCACGGATTTCGTCGGCGCTTTGGTCGTCGATGTAGGCTTTACCTTTTTTAATCAACAAGACAGCACGGTTGTACATCTCGTCAAAATAATCCGAGGCAAAACGTTTCTCGTTCCACTCGTATCCGAGCCATTTCACGTCTTCCTGAATCGATTGAACGTACTCTACATCTTCCTTGACCGGATTCGTGTCATCAAAGCGCAGATTCGTTTTGCCGCCAAATTCGCCGCCCAGCGTAAAGTTGATCCAGATCGCCTTGGCATGGCCGATATGCAGATAACCGTTCGGTTCCGGAGGAAAACGGGTAATAACTTCCTGGACTTTCCCAGACCGGAGATCTTCGGTAATAATATTTTTGATAAAGTTAGGTGGGGTTGTACGATTGTCCACAGGTATCAAACCTTTCATGAATGGATTGGAGCCTTAGGGAATTGCAGCAATTCCGGCTATAATTCCTTAATAACGAAGTCATTTCCTGAAAAAATCTATTTTC
This sequence comes from Paenibacillus sp. FSL H7-0940, assembly GCF_037979415.1. NCBI lineage: Bacteria > Bacillati > Bacillota > Bacilli > Caryophanales > Paenibacillaceae > Paenibacillus > Paenibacillus sp. FSL H7-0940. The sequence goes on along the minus strand of NZ_CP150280.1, from coordinate 6,283,407 downwards.
TTGGAAAGTTTCGTACGCGTTTCATTTAAATATACCTTTAACGGGGGAGGAGTTCAATAAAGAACGGCACCAAAGTCAGGATAAGCCGTGCATAAATAGGCCCTAAACCATTTTGACGGGTTGGCTCGAATCATGTAGCATGATAGTAAAAACAAATTAAAGGGAGGGTTTCCCATTCCATCGAACTCGCTTAAACTGACCAAAGAACAGCAGGATGAAGCCATTCGCACCATCCAGTCGTATTTCGAAGAGGAACGTGGCGAAGAACTCGGCGATCTGGCCGCTTGGGGTGTCCTCGACCTGTTCATGACACAGCTCGCTCCCTACATATATAATCAGGCACTCCGTGACGCACGCACAACGGTTAATCAACGCATGGCCTCAATGGAAGAAGACCTGTTTGCACTGGAGCAAAAGTTACCCAAGACTTCCCGTTAATCCACTACAAATACGTGTTCAAAAAATCTGGTTTTCATATTCGATGCTAATAATGCCGCTAGGCATAATTCGTAATCAAAAGTGGACTTTTTTGAACAACACTATACAAAGAAAGAAGGTTGCATTCATGTTTACCTATTCATTGGATGAATATACCGAACTCCGGCCACTGGCCATGGAACATACCAAACCGCTGTTTGAACTGACGGATCGCTCGCGGGATCAACTGAGACATTGGTTGCCGTGGGTGGATCATGTGACAGAAGTGGAACACACCTCGAACTTTATTACCAACGCGTTAAAACAAGGTGCCGAGAATGGCGGATTCACCGCGGGAGTATGGTCAAAAGGGGATCTAGCTGGCGTCATTGGATTCCACGAGATTAACTGGACCAACCGCTCGGTAAGCATCGGATACTGGCTTGGCAAAGGTTTTGAGGGTCAGGGCTTGATGACAAGCGCTTGTCGCGTTCTGGTTGATTATGCTCTGGTGACCCTGGACCTGAATCGCGTCGAGATTCGCTCGGCAACAAATAACAAACGGAGTCGCGCTATCCCTGAAAGACTCGGATTTGTTCTCGAGGGGGTCATTCGTCAGGCAGAGAAACTGCCTAAAGGTTACGTGAACCATGCGGTGTACGGCATGCTTCAGCATGAATGGGAACTCTTGCGCTAATTCGCCTACATAATGAATCGGGAGTGATCTCTCCCAACATAATGGATCAACACGAATACCCTCGATCTCCACGTAATGTGGTGACAGAGGGTATTTTATTTTATTCAATGACTTTTATAGTGCTCGAACCATACCACCATCCACGATCAATGAGGTTCCGGTAATGTACGTATTGGCTCCGGATAACAGGAATACAACCGCTTTGGCAAACTCCTCTGGTTGACCATAACGGCCCAGTGGAATCTCTTTACGGAATTGGTCAGATACCTCTTCCTCACTGATTCCGTTCTGCTCAGCCCGTGCTGCATCCAGCTCACGTATACGGTCTGTTGCAATACGTCCCGGCGCCACCGTGTTGATCAAAATACCGTATGGAGCCAGCTCCTGGGATAACGTCTTCGCCAACCCAAACACGCCGGTACGGAACGTGTTGGACAGCACCAGACCCGGAATGGGCTGTTTCACCGAAGTTGAAGCGATATTGACAATGTGTCCTCCGCTTTCTTTCATATAAGGAAGAGCGCCACGAATCAGCCTTACATAACTGAGCACATTTAATTCAAATGCACGTTCCCAATCTTCATCCGTCAGTGACTCAAATGAACCCGATGGCGGGCCACCCGAATTGTTCACCAGAATATCAATCTGTCCGAACATTTCTGCTGTCTTGTGAATCAGAGCCTCAATATCTTCCTTGCGTGTCACATCGGTTGCACAATATTCCACACGTCCGCCACCACCAAGCGCCAGAAGCTCCTGCTTCACTGCTGCGAGCTTTTCTTCGCTCCGGCTGGCGAGCATGACGTCAGCACCTTCTGCTGCCAATTGAGCGGCTACGGCTTTGCCCAGCCCGCGACTGGAAGCCAGCACCAGTGCTTTTTTACCTTGAAGTCCCATGTCCATCGTTGTTCCTCCTCCTCAGCTATGTTTCTATTTGGTCTGGATAAAATAACCCATAAGAATATCGTCCACATATTTGCCTCCGATATAAAACTCGGAAACCAACCTGCCTTCCGTCACAAATCCACACTGTGTATAAAACGTGATGGCTCCCGGATTGCTGGAAAGTACGCGCAGCCTGAGCTTGCGAACGCCTTGTTGGGCCGCATGCTGCTTAATGGCATCCATCAAAGCTGTGGCAATGCCACAACGCCGATCATGAGGATGAACCGCAATATGAATCTCGTAGACATGACGGTTGACGGGCATACCTGTGGCTGGCTGAAAGCCCACATAACCACATACCCGCTCTCCCTGCACCGCAATCAATTGACTGCCTGGCGGGCAATGCTGCAGATATTGTTGTCTGGAACGCCAATGCATCGGTGCAGGAGAGGTGTATTTGTCCCATACCAGGGCGTCCAACTCCATTAGCTGGGCTGCATCTTTAATCTCGGATGGACGAATCGTAAATGTATGGCTGGTAAGCATAATGATTCAACCTTTCGTGCTATAGTCGACAACGCTGTGCGCTACAACGTCGGGAAAGTTAAGAGAGTTAAGAACGTTGAGAAACTTAGGAATAGGAAGACATTGTTCGTTTACTTCACTATTTAAGTTTTTTGTTCTATATATTGTAGCATAGCCTCAGCTTTGACTAAAATTCCACTCGGTATTGAACCTTTTCGCAAAATAAAATAAACACTTAACCTTGCCGTTACGTCATAGTTTATACTGATTCGATAAGGAGGGGATGCATGATGAATATCAAAGAGGCAGCAAGCAGGCTTGGTATATCGGCGAGAGCCATTCGTTTTTATGAGGAAAAAGGATTAATTCTCCCCGCCAAACAGTCCAGTAACGGTTATCGCACCTATACGGAGAATGATATCTGGCGGCTTCAGACCATTGCTGCACTGCGTGAGATTGGCATGTCCCTACAAGATATTACACATGCGCTCGGAGAGATTGATCAAGGAAACCAGCAGCGGCTGGAAGAATATCTGGAACTGCAACAGGCCGTCATATATGCCCAGTGGATCGAGTTGAAACGTATGATGGATACAACCCAGCGTATGATTGACCTGAATCGTCAGGATGGTCCGTTGGATGTCAGCCATCTACACGATCTCGCGGACAGTGCCCGTCGCCTGCGCGAAGCCCGGCAGAACTGGCATGATCGGTGGAATTATGACACGCAGGCAGCCATCCACGATCAGCGAGTGCAGGCGGAAGGCAGAGTCAGTACTGAACACCCCGATTCAGAGGGCAGGCATCATTCGGCCTACGCCTCACCTATAAGCGATGAGAATGAAGTTGCACATCCACACCAGGATACAGATCATTCCACGCCGGGCGAATCCAAGGATACGGTACAGTCTTCCTTTTATCTGTATCACAACTATGACGAAGCGCTCGAACAGACAGCTCATTGGATCTCTCCCGCCCTTGGTGAGAAAGGACTCGATATTGGTACAGGCACAGGTAATCTGGCTGGGAAACTGCTACAGCACGGCGCAGACATGACTGCAATCGACCAATCCCGGGAGATGCTACGCAGATGTCGTACCAAATATCCTGAGATGCATGTGAAACTTGGTAATTTTCTGGCGTTGCCTTTTACCGATCATTCCTTCGACTTTGTTGTATCCAGCTTTGCTTTCCATCATCTAAGTCCAGATCAGCAACTATTGGCTTTACAGGAGATGCAGCGGGTATTAACCTCGCGTGGACGTATCGGTCTAACGGATCTGATGTTTGTTGATGCGACTCACCGTGATTCCTATATTCGGCAGGCAGAAACCACAGGACACGAGGAACAGCTGCGCGCCTTACGCGAGCGTCACTTCCCTCTGCTGGGTGAGCTATGCAGCTGGCTGGAACAACAGGGCTATGTAACCAAGCATGTGCGGCATAATGAGCTGTTGTACACGTTGCTGGCGGTCCCGCTGCGCTAGTGGATTATGAGCATATGCCAAAAAGGCCATCCCGCCTTGATTAAAGGAGGATGACCTTGGTGTACATCATGCTATGAAATTACATATAGATATCAACAACCGTACGCTCAGTTGCACTGCGTGCTTGTCTGAACTCATCCAGTGAGATGCTTACTCCGCCTTGACGGTAACGGTTCGCTGTACGCTCAGTACGAATGTCTTTGCCATTCACCGCTACACGGCTCACAGCACCTTCGTTCAAGTGATAAATGAACGTCACTGGCTCACCCGCATACTCGAATTCGAATTGCATGCCGTTCAGCTCAGCTGGCAATACCGGGTCAATGACCAGATCGCCGCCCTCTTGACGAATGCCAAGCGCATTGGAGATCAGCTGGTTCATGTAGATTCCAGGGCCGCTGGAGTAGATTCTCCATCCGCCTTTCACTTGTACAGTCCCTTTACGAAGCTGGTCAAAATGCTCCTGTGCCTCGTAACGCGTATTAAACTTACCGTCCGAACTACTGAAGTATGAGTTCGCTTGGCGAATCTCCGCGTTAGGTACAACCTCGCCGATACCAACCGGGTTGATCATCGCGAGACCATTCCACACCTGATCTGTCTTACCCAGCTTCGCCATCGCTTCCACGTAACGGATATGGGCGTGCACATATTGCAAACCAATCTCACGTCCGAAGTTGGACGCTTGCTCTGCACGTTTGAAGTGTGTGCTTACACCACCAGCATATTGAGCTGGACGATTCATCAGACGCACGCCATCCGGGCATAGGAACTGCTCACGGATCAAGGCATAATGCGATTCTGCTTGCTCCGCATTCAGCAATTCACCGATCATGCTGCGCGTCATTGGCAACAGTCGATATTGAATGCCTGTCTCTGTGTCTGTTGGATGAAGCATCAGCTTCGCTTGGTCCGCTTCTTCCATGTATACAAAGCCTGGAATCACATCTGTGCCCAGCATGTAACGGTTAAAGTCCTCACGAATGCCTTGAGCCAGCACATCAAGCTCCTGTGCAAAGTCCGCATCCTTGAATTTCAGCGCTTGCGAGAGCACGTTCACGGACTGATACGTCAATGCCACAGTCCAACTGCTCACCATGTATTGCTTGAGCTGTGCATTGGCTGGTTGGAGCGTATCATCCCAGTCGCCATCTCCGTAGGAAGACAGGAACGTATCGTGCAGGAAGTGCGAACGGATATATTCGATTTCTTTTTTCGCGTGATCCAGTACCGTTGCCGTCTCTTCCGTGAACCCGAAGCTATGCTTGACGGTATAAGGTACTTTCTCATCCAGGATTGCATAGTCGCGAGTCGCTGTCAGGTAGTCCGCCAATACTTTCAACGGCCATACGATGATATCGCCATGGCTCTCTTCCTGTTGAATCGCAAAGTATTTATCAAACATGAACCATTGCGGCCAGTTGCCATCATCTTCGTATTGGTGGGTATAAACCATTTTGATGATATCGCGAACTTGCTCATATTTTTGTGTTGCCATAAAGTACTCCACTGGACCTTGGCACACATCCCGTGTACCCCAAGCCGCACCACCGTATTGCTCCAAACCGTGAGGCACGGAGTAGTGAACCAGCATGTTGTGGGTGTACCACCAAGCCAGCGCATTTACTTTGAACAAATCCTCAGCACTCTGACCTTCTCCACGGGACAAACGGAACCCGTTCATCACACCTGCGAAGAACTCGCGGTATGCCTGCACTTCCTCTTCAAACGTAAGGCTTGAACCTGCTACCACTCCGCTATCCGCTTGACCTTCCAATACTCCTTGTACCTTCAGCGTCCATTCAGCACTCGCTTCCAGACTAAGCGTTACCAGAGATGCGGAACCACTGCGGATACCACTTGCCAGCAACGTTTCGTCTCCTACATTCACAGCTGCGCCATCCACCGACATGCGGTATTGCAGATCTGGGTACGTTCCTGCACTAATCGCTTGTGGATCAGCCTTGAAGATCAAAGTATCGCCGTCCTGCGTCATATGCAGTGGATACTCGTATTCATTCACATTCATCGTAATCTGGTTTGTTACCAGGTAACGGTATGCTGTGCCACTTGTGGAGCGTACGTTCATGCTCACTTCGGTGGTGTGTGCCCCTGTATAGTTCGTTACGATGATCGTATCGGATGCCGTTTTGTAGATCCAACGTACATAGTTGAAGCCAATTTCGAACAGGGAAGGCATCGTCAGCAGACGATATTGTCCGTCCATTTCCACATAGATGCGTTGTCCCGCCGTTTTCGGCACGTTTAATGCATTGCGAGCATTACTGATCATTTTATTAAAATTGGTGTTACCAATAACGAGTTGTGAGTTGAAAATACCGTACATATACGATGTTGTCGTAATAACCTGTGCTCCAAGTTGCACGTTGCCACCACTCATCAGAATGTGACCGTGTGGACGCTCTACGAGCAGTTCTTTTGCTTTCAGAACGATATGCTCATAGCTGCCTGTGAAGAAGGACAACAGTTCCTCACCACTGTGCTCTTCCTGATGACGATCAGGGAACAGATCATGAATCTCATCTTGCGTCAGATCGAGTGTTACCAGTGGTTCACCCAGGAAGGAGGACAGTTTCACCTGTTCCAACGTGTCACCATTTTCCACAGTCAGAGCCTGTACTTCATTCCATGCTGCTGTAACTTCATCTCCGAACTCCAGTGCAGAGATTCCTTCGGCATGATTAGGCTTCGCCAGTCCATAGAAGACCACCTGAGCTTCTCCGTTCAGATTCATCAGTTCAGATTGCAATGCCGTATAGGCAAATTCATACTGATATGTCTCATTTGCCAGCGTTGGGCGATTCAAGCTCTCTGGTTGATTCGTTTCCTTGTACGACAGACCGAAGAATTGGAATCCATCTGTGGAGTAACCGACTGCTTTGGTCAGGGAACCTTGTTGCATATAAGGAAATGCACCGCCCTGAGGCTGGTTTTGACGGGAACACACCACATAACCTTTCGCTTCATCTTCAAACACCGTATGGTCAATGTATTGTGACAGATAAGCTTCATTACTGCGTACCGCACCTGGATCAGCAAGACCAACATCCTGCCCATATACCACGTCTACGTTATGTTGTTGTCCTGTTAGTTTCACATCCCAGAACCATACACCTTGCGGTGTAGCCGTAAATACGACCTGATAGCCAATGCCTTTTTCGCTACCTTCCAGCTGGACTGTGCCCTCCCAGATCAACTGGTTGCTGGATTGTGCCTTGCTTGTAATCACCTTGCTGTTCGAATGTACACCGAGCAACGGGAACGAGCTGATATTCTCTCCCTCATGTACACGCAGGTACAGGTTGTTCAATGATCCATCAATCTGGTTGCTGAGCAACTGGTTCAACATCGTTGTACCGGATGTAGCCTGATACAGGTCGCCACTGTTCAAAAAGGTAAAGGATAACTCTCCGGCACTCAACCGGATCGGTTCATTAATCATCGTTGTCATAAGGTTCACTCCTTGAATTAGTTAAAATCGAAACGTTTCGATAAATCTGAAAAAGAATAGGGGCCTCTTCAAACCGGCTCTTTACAGCCCGTCCGGACGATAACCCCATCATTAAACTTTTACTTCAGCATGCAGGCAGTTCTTTGTTATTCAGACTCGGTCTAAACCGAACGTATAGAGCTGCGCTCGATCATATTAATCGTTAACGTATATGAAGGGTCAACCGCTTCGCCATTGAGCATCTGGAATAACAGATGTCCGGCGAGCGACCCGGCTTCATGCTTCGGCTGGCGTATCGTTGTCAGCGGTGGATTCACATATTCGGACAACTGAATATCATCAAAACCGATCACGGAAATATCATTCGGCACCGATACACCACGCTCTTCCAATGCTTTCAGGCCACCAATCGCCATCTCATCGTTACCGTAAAATACCGCTGAGGGAAGATCGCCCTGCATGATCATCATTTTGGTCGCACTGTATCCGCCCTCACGCACAAAATTACCGTTCAGACGCCATTTGGACTTTTCTTCAAGTCCCGCTTCCCGCATCGCTCGCAGATACCCTTGGTAACGGAGCGCGTTGTCATACGAGTTGGATGGGCCACTGATATAAGCAATCTTCTGATGTCCAGCCTGGATCAGGTGGCGGGTAGCAAGGTAACCCCCCTGCTCTCCATCAACCAGCACGTTAACCAGATGGTCACTCGACAGCTGACGATCCATCACAATGATCGGAAAACGATGACCGGCAGATTCTACCAGAATATCATCATGGATGTTATGCGCCAGGATGATGGCTCCATCTACTCTTTTTTCACGCAAAAATCGCACTGCCGTTGAGTCCCGTCCACCCATGGAGCTGCAAGCAATCAGGTCATACCCGTTCGCGAGTGCTACATCCTGTACACTACGGATCAACTCCGAGTAATACGGGCCCGACAGATCGGTCAGGATCAAAGCGATCGTGTTTGTCCGGCTCCGTTTCAGGTCCATGGCAAAGCCGTTCTTGCGGTAATTCAGTTCTCGTGCTGCCTCAAGCACTTTAGCCTTGGTCTTGGCACTAACCTTGCTATCCCCGCTCAACGCATAGGAAGCAGTCGAGAGTGCTACACCAGCCAGCTTTGCCACATCCTTAATCGTTGCCATTCCACGTTCGCTCCTTCTAAACTATATATAAGTTCAACTAAAGAATATTTACACTTACCACTCCGATGACAGAATAACCTTCCGATCGCTGTTATCCCCAGATTTTTTTAATTCCCTTCTTCAAAGGGAAAATCCGGGGATAAAGGCTCAGCATATGCTTCCGATGCAGCTTTCTTTCAGAAAGCTTTTAGCTTCGCTTCTTCACGTTATTTCTGTCCTCTCCGTTCTCGCGTAAAAAGTTTAGTTGAACCTATAAAGAACAAATTCAAGGTTACCCCACATTTTATACGGTACATGGTTAGAACAACCACTAAATCCTTCATTATCGTTTATTAATCTTTATACATATCATAGCGATGGATGTCAATCGAAACGTTTCGAGGTGTTCTCAAAAAAAATCCTCGTTCCCATCCTTATGGGGCCACGGTTGAATGCATCCCGTTCCAATCCATACCATTAGTGATGGTCATGACACTTCTTTCAATCTGGCGCTCTATAAACAGTTCGTGCCTAATACAATGAAACTGGCAGTAAACGCCAGATTGAAACGTTTCGACATTTTCATTATAGTCGGTGTTGATAGCGATTTCAACCACTTTATCTATTTTTCAAATAAAAAGTTGATTTGTTCAATCTGTCCATCCACGTCACTCCGTTTATAGTATATACTGCATAATAGTCGAGATCCGAGAATTACGCCAGTACACCAGGGGCATGAGACGAATACTGTCCCTGCTGACTTATGTAAGGAGACAGTTATCAAATGAATATTTCCAAGCCTATTTACCATAAAAAATCGCTGTCCCGCTCCGTTTCCTTGCAGAAGATTCAGTCCATCCCCGCTGCCCTGTTCAAGCTGCGCCATCTGGTGCAACTTCATGACCGTGAGGCGTTCTCCCGTACAGATGAGATGTGGAGCACACTTCATGTGCTATACGTCATTACTGCTGGCCAGGCCAGGCTGATCAGTACAGAGGGTAAACTGACATTAAATGCAGGCTGTGCAGTCGTTCGGCAAGCTGGAAGCCTGCTTCAGCACGAGAACAAGCGCGGCTCCCTGTCGCCAGTACAGGGCATTGCTATTGCTTTTGATTCCACTGAAAATGAACAGCTGTTCTGGCCGTTCGGGATACCAGTTCCCATTGGAAGTCGCACTCTCACCGACAGGGCAGTAGAGCTGGTTCAAGCCAGTACGGCAGGCCGTGATTCCAGCCCCTTCAGGCCACATATGCTTTTCTATGAGTTACTGGATATTTTGCGGGATCATGCGGCTCATTCTGCTCATGAAGATCACTCCTGGCTCGATGCCGTGCTCAGACATATCCATCAGATGTATACCCATCCGTTAACCCGCGAACAATTGGCACGGGATGCAAATGTGAGTCCTGAGCATTTCTCACGGGAGTTCAAGAAACATACAGGTCTTACGTTTGTTGAATATGTAACTCGTCTCAGAATCAGGATGGCTCAGGAACATCTGTTGTTCGCGAACCCTACGCTACAGGAGATTGCACAACTGACAGGCTACAGGGACACCTTTTATCTGAGCCGCAAATTCAAACAGATGGTTGGATCAGCACCAACACACTACCGGAAAATGCCCAAAAAGATTGTTTCTTTGACTTACAACTATACGGCTTCACTTCTGGCATTGGGTCACACTCCCCACATGGGTGCCGTCGCCAGCTGGATGGAAGAAAAACGTGGTGAACATGTTCATGATGGTCATGAGCAATTTGAGCAGCATTCCGAATATGAGCTTGTTAAACATACGGATCTGATTGCAAACGCTCAGCCCGATGTCATTATCGGGTATGCACCACATCCCGCTTCTGATGAACTACGTCTGATCGCACCAACCATTCTGATGCCCTTTGAGGAAATTGATTGGCAGGAGCAGCTTCTTCTTTTGGGCCGAATTACCGGGCTTGAGTCCAATGCACAGGCGTTGTTAGATCAATATCATCAACTTGAGCAAGAAGCCAATCATACGTTAGACCAACAGATGGAAGGAACACGAGGGTCCGCCGTTTGCATGTTTATGATTGGAGAGGACGGCGCTTATATCTATGGTCATGGCTGGGGCAGAGCTTCTCATGTGCTGTATCAATCGCTGAGCTTCACTCCGCCGTCACGTATGGAGCAGGATGGGCAGTTACTTACGGGGTACGTTCATGTTCCGTTGTCCGAGATTCACTTGTATGCCGCAGATCACATGTTTGTCGCCTTCCCTGAGGAACCTGCCGAACGAGAAATGCTGGATAACCTGCTGAATCAGGAATCCTGGGGCACCCTATCCGCCGTTCGTGAAGGACGTGTATACGAGATTGATGCCGACATGTTCTATGGATTTGATCCCTTGTCCGTTATGGAGCAGTTGCAGCATATCATGCGTCACCTCACATCATAATTGTCCATGCAGTAGTGATCATAGTTGTCCATGTACAAATATCACATCTTCCTCTATGTTATTAATGAGAATAATAATCATTATTGATTATGCACAGGGGGAACAAAAATATGTTTGCTGCAAAAAAACGCTTTTCCGGCTTGCTGCTTATGCTCGCCATCATTATGATTCTGGCTGCATGTAGCAGCGGAACAGGCTCGACTGCCACTGAACAGACTTCGGCAGCGGGAACCGAAACAACAACAGCCTCTTCCGAGACGAACACAGACACGTCGTCCGGTTCAGACAATTCAAATGCTACACGGATCTACAAGTCATTAAGCGGAGATGTTGAAATTCCGGCTGAACCGAAACGAATCGTTACCGATATGTACGTAAGTGATCTGCTCGCACTGGGTGTGAAACCCGTTGGTGCTGTTCAATATTATTTGGAAAACCCGTTCTATGCAGATCAGGTAGCGGGCATAGAGAGTATTGGTGATCGGGCGGCGGTATCCATGGAGAAGGTTGTTGCCTTGAACCCGGATCTGATCATTACCTACTCTGATCAGGCCAGCGAAATTGAGAGTTATCAAAAAATCGCACCGACCGTGGTCATTCCGTATGGTACTTTCACCAATGTACACGACGAAATCCGGGGATTCGGAGAGCTGATGAACAAATCCGAAGCAGCCGAAGCTTGGCTGAAAACGTACGATGAACGGATTGAAGCCGCTCGCGCTAAGGTGAAAACAGTCATTAAACCGGAGGAAACCTTCTCCATCCTTGAAGTATCCGACAAAAGTTATTATGGATATGGAGACAATTTTGGTCGAGGAGGACAAGCGGTCTACAGTGCTTTGCAACTTGCCCCACTCGAAATCACCAAAAAAGAACTGATGGGTGATACCCAATGGAAAGAAATTTCGCGTGAAGTTGTTGGTGATTATGCAGGGGATCATATCTTCTTAACCGTTGGAGAGAACAATAAAAATTACCAAGGCGATTCCATCTGGCAATCCCTGCCGGCTGTGAAAAACAATCAGGTGTATGAGTTGCTGGAAGACCGTTACTGGTACTTCGACCCGATTGCGATTCAAGGTCAGGCTGAGGAATTCGCCGATATGATCGTAGAACGTGCCGAGCAAAACCGTAAATAACATAAGCATGAATACAGGTGTCCGGACAGGCTAATCATCCTGCTCGGGCATTTATGTCATATTGAGGAGGACTTACATATGCTTCGCCGTTTTATGTCTTATTATCGTCCTTACAAAAGACTCTTTATCTTGGACTTCTCCTGTGCCATCGCTGCCGCTCTGCTGGAGCTGGCCTTTCCACTCGCCGTTAACCGGGTGGTCGATCAACTGCTTCCGGCTGGCAATTGGTCCATGATCTTAGCGGCGTGTGTCGGGTTGCTCGGCATCTACCTGCTCAGTTCCTTTTTCCATTATGCAGTGACCTATTGGGGCCACAAGCTTGGTATTAACATCGAATCCGATATGCGGCGTGAACTGTTCCAGCGTGTACAGAAACAGTCCTTCCGCTTCTTCGATAACAATAAGACCGGGCATCTGGTCTCCCGCATGACCAACGATCTGATGGATATTGGTGAGATCGCGCATCATGGACCCGAGGATCTATTCATTGCCCTCATGACACTCGCTGGAGCTTTCGGGATTATGCTGGGGATCAACTGGCAGCTCGCTGTGATGACGTTCATCATTGTGCCGCTGATGATCTACCTGTCACTGTATTTCAGTCGCAAAATGTCCAAGGCGTTCAAGCGCATGTTTGCGGATATCGCCGATTATAACGCACGAGTAGAGAACAATGTGAGCGGCATCCGTGTGGTACAAGCTTTTGCCAATGAAAAACATGAAGTAGGACGTTTCGTTGAAAACAACGAACGTTTCCGGCTTACAAAACTAATCACCTACCGTATTATGGCCTGGAACTCTTCACTCAGTTTTATCCTGATGAAATTTGTATCGCTGTTTGTACTGGTATGTGGAACCTGGTTTGTCATTCAAGGCAGTATGACCTACGGGGAATTCATCGCTTTTGTGATGCTCTCCAATGTATTCCTCGGACCGATCGAGAAGATTAACTCTGTCATCGAGACGTACCCCAAAGGCATCGCCGGATTCAGACGTTACCTGGAGCTGCTTGAAGCTGTACCGGATGTAGAAGATACACCACAGGCGAAGCCGATTCCGGATGTCAAAGGAGATATTGCTTTCCATAACGTTACCTTTTCTTATGGAGAACACAAACCTACGCTGTCTCAGGTTAATCTGGATATTCAGGCAGGCCAGACGGTTGCTCTGGTTGGACCTTCGGGCGGAGGTAAAACGACGTTATGCAGTCTGATCCCACGTTTCTACGATGTGGATGCAGGACATATCTCCATCGATGGCATTCCGGTGAAGGACATGACGCTGGAATCACTGCGCTCCCATATCGGGATTGTGCAGCAGGATATTTTCCTGTTTGATGGAACAATTCGAGAAAATATTGCATACGGCAAACTGAATGCTTCCGATGAGGAAATCTGGCAAGCCATTCGCCGGGCCCAATTGGAAGAGCTGGTACAATCCCAGCCAGATGGACTGGACACCATGATCGGTGAACGTGGCGTGAAATTGTCCGGCGGACAGAAGCAACGTTTATCCATCGCAAGAATGATCCTGAAAAACCCACCTATTCTCATTTTGGATGAAGCAACATCCGCACTCGATACCGAGACGGAAGCTGCCATTCAACTGGCCTTGTCCGAGCTGGCTCAAGGCCGTACGACATTGGTGATTGCCCATCGACTGGCGACCATTAGACACGCCGATCGCATCGTGGTGGTGGAGAACGGCAGCGTTGCTGAACAAGGAAGTCATGAAGAACTGCTCGCGCGCAAAGGCTCGTACAGCCGACTGCATCAAGCCCAGTTTGGTTAAATACAACGACAAAACAACCTTCCCTCAGAACTAGAGGTGAAGGTTGTTTTATTCATTTCAGGTATCCTTTGGATTTCCAAAATCGTTTTGCAAATGATTCAGCAGCGTAAGGCAGCTCCCCATTCAGTAGATCCTCATTTGCTTGAATGAGTACTTGGCGTCCACGTTCGAGCAATTGAACGGCATGTAGTAATTGAGAGCCGCCGATGTAATGAAGTTCAAGCAACAATGGATCTTCTTCCTCGTCATCCTGAGCCGAGTATTCGATCAACACACTTTCCGAGCCGTCCGCATGTTGGTGCAGGGTATAATAGTATTTCTCCACCTGCTTCTCCCCTTGAGCATCCACATACTCTCTTCCAATACGTAGCATAGCTGGCTGGGGAACACCATCAGACATCTGACCTGCTTGTCGAAATGCATAATATAACTCTCCAATCCACAGTCCGTGCCGATCATCATCATAATAATCGTCATATGGCTCCACGACAGGCAGTGCTAATAAATCGTGGATCAGTTGGTGCGAAATTAAGGAACGGGCATACTGATAATTCGATACAGACTGCAACAAGGTGCTCCATCCTTGCTCGCTTAACTGCTGAATATCAGCAGGTGAGTTCTCCGAAAATACGTTCCATTCCGAATTCTCATTGTGAAGATAACGATATGCACCTGAGATCATCCAGACAGGTTTACCCGGTTGTAGGATATGTTTATCAGGAGTGTTGGAACCTTGATCTGATGGCTCCATCTTAAGCAACAATGCACAGTTATGGTCATCCTGAAAATAAAGACTGCGGAAATACCCCTCCGTATGCTCATCTCCATAGACCGATACTCGGCAAAATTGCTCGTTCAACCAAAATTCATAGCTGTTGAGTAACTCATCCTCCTCTCTTACAGGCAACAAAGATGGATGAGTAAGACGCTCTATGTTCTCAGCGGTAATCCGATGATCTTCGAACCAATCCGGCACATCTGGCTCTGATTCATCAGCATGAATGTACTTTCGGTTGATTACAGGTTGTCCTTGTTGCAGCCTCTTTAACATTTCTTCTCGCCAAGGAAACGGCTCTGTATCTTCATCAATCACACATTCAGGAACGAATAACGCCAACATGTCAAAGCCCCGCCATGGTCCGAGATCCTCCCATTCTTCAAGCTGACGCTTCACATTACGCTGTCCTTGAACCTGAATCGTATATTGATCGGTACTTACCAGCAATCCACCTTCTACATTCCCTCTCACTGTCAATTCTCCATGGTTATAATCCCCCCAGAACATATCCTCCACATAGAGATTACCTGTAATATATATTTCCTGCCCACCCACGATCATATAGGGCGTTATGAGATTCCCAAGTACAACCAGATTTGAACTGGCCGCGTCGGAACTTGTATTTCCAATATAACGATCCACTGTCAGATTTCCTTCAACCAAGATCAAAAAAGGTCCTTCATCCAACAACAGTTCACTGATATGAAGATCACCAGAATGTAACCATACTTCCTCGGCTTCAAATTCACCGTTGTGCGCTTCATTCTGAGTGTACATCCAGCTCTCCTGAGGCAACTTCGTTTTCATATCGGCAAAAGACACCTTGTGACCTATCTGATGTATGGACATGTCCTGACACTCCTCATCCATTAATATATGGATAGAATCTATCTAATCTACAGATAGGACAACTACCCATTTTCATTATACTAGAGGAAATATACACCATTCCATAACAAAAACCCTCACCCGAGTAGAATGAAGGTTGAGCTTGTGAACGACAACAGCCCCAAGCCCATTAAATACATATATGATCTAGTCCATTCTTATAACTTCCCACCCAGAATTGCGTTCGCCCGCTCACGGAAATCCTTCGCCGCCTGCTCAGGCGTAATTTTGCCAAACAACAGGAGATCGTACAACTCACGTAACACCGCAGTGACCTCTGGCGCACCTACAGGATCAGGCGGGTCCATCTGAGTGCTGTTATCCGCAACCCAATCGATATAATCAAACACCTGCGCCAGCTCCGGTTCAACCACCAGCTTCATCCGCTCTTTGACACTGGATGAGACAGGCACACCCCGCTCCCCTTTGAGCAGCAGATTGGCATCCAAATCATTCACAAAAAAGCTGATGAACTTGGCTGCCTCTTCCTTATGTCTGGAATTGCCCGCCATGGAGAAAAACATGCCTGGCTTCAAGAACAATCCATCCTGACTATTTGGCCCAGGCATTGGGGAGATGGTTAAGGGTTTGCCATAACGCTGAGCGGTGCTGATAAATTGGTTGGAATACCCCCAACTAAACAAAGCCTCTCCCAGATAAAACGGGTCGTTATCAGGCTGGCCAATATCTGATGTCCAGATATCCGGTGCAAAAATAAGTTTCTTCTCTGCGAGCTGCTGCATCCTGCCAAAGTATTCAATAAATAGCCCATCATCCTCATAACCCAACCTCTTGCCATCCTCCGCGTATAGCTTGGAACCATACTGTCTCAAGTAATACGCGAAAAACTGTTCCGGCGTAAAATAGGTTCCCAGATAGATGCCTTTCCCGAGTAATTGCTCGCCCATCCGGTCAAAATCCGCCCATGTCCACGTATCCGTTGGCAATTCAATATCATGGGCCTTTAACACTTCCGGATCATAGATGCTGAGCATGGCGTTAACCCCCAAACTGAGACCATAGGTTTTTCCATTCAGGCTACCACTCTCCAGCTGTTCCTTCTCAATATCTGTCGTGTCAATCAGCCCGCTCTGCATGTACGGCGTCATGTCCTCCAACAGTTGCAGCGAACTGTACTGGGACAGATAGGAGATGTCCATCTGGATAATGTCGGGCAACGCATTGCCTGCTGCATGTGGGGCAAGTTTTCTCCAGTATTCGTTGAAACTGCTATATTCGTATTCAATGTTCACATGTGGATTCAACTTCTCATACAGGTTGATAACGGCAATCGTTGCATTGTTGCGGAACTCTCCACCCCACCAAGCGATTCGTAGCGTTATCGGCTCTTCTTCCACAATCATGCCTGGCCTTTGATCCAACTGGTTCACGCAGCCAGGAAGAGTCAGCATAAGGCAGAGCATGCCTATCATTCGCATCCATCTTCCCATAACTTCTCCTCCTTACCTGGTGATGGGGGTGGCAGCAGCACCGTTACTCTCGTTCCAAGCCCCGGCCTGCTCTCCAGCAGAACGTCATATTCTTCGCCAAAAGCCAGACGTACCCGCTCCCTGATATTCAGTAGACCAATACCTGTGCCTCTGGTTTTCACTTCACCGCGCAGCACCTGTTCCACATATTCGGGTTCCATGCCGGGACCGTGATCCTCCACGATAAGAGCCAGCTTGCCAGCTGATATCTCGGCATACACTCGAATCAGACATGATCCAACCTGTGGTTCCAAACCATATTGAATGGCATTCTCCAGTAGTGGCTGTAGGGTCAACTTTGGAATGGCACAACCCAGATAAGAAGCAGGCACATCCATACGGAAATCCAGCCGTTGCCGGAAACGGTAGGTCTGAATGGTGATGTAATGATTGACGATCTCCAGCTCTTCCGCAATGGTAATGATATTTTGTTTGAAGCTGATGGAGGAACGCAGCAAATATCCGAGTGATAACACCATACTGGAGATTTGCTCCTGCCTGTTCTTTTTGGCGAGCCAATGGATCGAATCCAGCGCATTATACAGAAAGTGGGGATTGATCTGCGCCTGTAGCGCCTTGAACTCCGTTTCTTTAATGACCAACTGGCTTGCATAATTTTCTTTAATCAATGTATTAATATGTGTAATCATCAGTCGATACGTACGCTGTAGTAACCCCAGTTCATCCATGTGCTGGTGCGTTGGAATGGACAGATTGGCGTCTATATTCTCCAGATCCCCATACTGAACCTCCTTCATCTGACTGATGAGTTGCCTGATCGGCCTTGTCAGACTTCGTGCGAACACCATACCAAGCGCGAGAACAACCAGAATGGCGATAAGATAAACAACAATCAAACTATTTTTCAACCATATAATACGTTCAAAAATTTCATCATAAGAGGCCATATTATAATACACCCAGTCGGTGTATGCGGATTTCTTCTGGGAAAGAAATATCTCCCTCCCATCCAGATTCTTGATCTCATATCCCCCACTGCCTGGAAGTGGATTCAGTCCGGCGGACACCGCTTCTGGAAGCTGGCGATAAGGATACACCACATCACTACCTGCTTTTAAAATAATGTCACTGTCCTGGCTATCGATGCCCGCATACTCCTCGACGAGTCGCTCGATATTAATACGCAGAAACAGTATGCCTACCGGTTCCAGGGTCATCGGTTCATAGGCTCGCACTTGACGCACCATAACCAGCATCGGGTCATCGTCATCCGGGTATAACCAGCGCACTGCACCATTGGCCTGCTCCGCAGCCGCAATCATCCGATCATATTTTTCCTGAGATACGGTTAGTGTCTCGCCATATTTATTGACTCTTCCCCTGGAATCAATCAGATGAACGGACTGCACATATCGTGCAGCCGCACTAATATGCTCCCATAGCCGATCCGTGATCTTTTTTCGTTCAATAAAGCTTGAATATGCGCTATCGTCATCCAGCAACGACTTCAAGGCTCTTTGAATCTGCGTATCGGAGATCATGTTTAATGATAACGCTTCCAACTTCTGAAGTTCAACATCCACTGTAGACGAAGAAAGGTTCAGAAGTCGGGACGACTTATCAAACAGCTGTTTGTCATACTCCGAGTACGTATAATACAAGGACCCAAACGCGAGGATGATGACAAACGCCATCATGAACATAATCATCAGAAACATTTTCATTTTGATGCTGAGTTTGCGGTAGGCTGTCATGACCAAAGCGCTCCTTTGAACCACGTGATACTACTAGGTATATCACATACAGGAAGGTTTCCCCAAAGTTTTAGCGCTCGATTTCTCACGTATTATTTAGACTGATATCGATCATACGCAGCCTGATGAACCTCAATCGCCCGGTCAATATCCATGCTCTTGATTGTTTCGACCATCTTGTCAAATTCGGTGATCGGTTTCTGTCCGCTAATAATGGCAGTCATCGTTTCATTCAAATACGTATTCACCTGACTCATGATGGATGTACTTGTGGTCACCTCATCTGTTGACAAACGAATTGGAGGAAGCGTTAATGCTGAGCTTGCTTTCATCCATTCCGCGTTCGCCGCACGCTGTCCGTCGTCAAATAATAAGGCATCCAGATAACGGCTATCCTGATTGATTGGACCGTCCATAATGGATAAGGCATAGGAAGCCAGTGCCTGGTCATACGTTAGACCGTTCGGATTATCAATGATGGTATCTGTGAATTTGACACCTTCCCCGTCACGAACATAGCTGTCATTTTCGATACCAAAGTTGAACAGATCACTACCCTCTTCGCTATAGTTGTAGTCCATCCACTGAACAATGTATTTCAATTTTTCTTCGTCTGCGGAAGCTGTAATAGCCTCACCATAAGACAACACTTTAGCGTCCAGATTAAATGTCGCATACGAAGTTCCATCCGGAGATACAGGCCATGGTACACCCGTCACGTTAAAGTTCGGATCCGTATCTCTCATCAGATTGAAGTATTTCCCCATGCCGCTGAACACACCACCCTGATATGCGCCTGCCAGATTGCTGGTGACCTTGTAATCGAAAGCTTTACCGTCATTGGTCATGATCTCGGGATCAATCAGCCCTTCTTTGTACCACTTGGCCATGGTCTCCAAGAAATCACGGTAGCCCGGCTGAATCGGTCCAAACTCCACCTTGTCTCCATTCATCTGGAAGCCACCAATGACGCCAAATGCCGCGGCAAAATCATGGAGCTTGGTCAGGTTACCCGGTCCCCAGTTTCCGGTGAATGGTAGCTCATCTGGCTTGCCGTTGCCGTTAGGGTCCTGTTCCTTAAATGCCTTAAGCACCGTATACCACTCATCAATGTTGGTAGGTACTTTGAGATTTAATTTATCAAGCCAGTCCTGGCGCATAATTAAACCTGAAGTGGCATTCAGCTTCAATGCATCCAGCTTCAGCAGCGGGAACATATAGATCGTTCCATCGTCGAGTGCAATCTGCTTTTTCACATCCGGATCGGATTCAATAATCCGCTTTAAGTTTGGTGCATAACTGTCGATCAGTTCGTTCAATCGGATGATCCGGCCGTCCTTGATCATTTTTTCCGGTCCGCCAACGGCATCCGCCCAGTTATAATAAATGACATCCGGCAGCTCCTTCGTGGAGATCAGCAGATTGAACTGGTCGCGCTGTTGTCCAAGCGGAGGATGTGTAAACTTCACTTTGATGCCTGTCAGCTTCTCCTTTTCCTTATAAGCCGCCATATCGCCAAAATTGTTCAAGGAAGCTGTCAGTTTGGCATCATTGGCGCGCCAGTAATCAATGGTAAATGGCTCACTTGTAATCGGTAGCGGAATCTCGGTTAATGCCTGAACCGCAGGTTCTGTTCCTTCTGCTGGCTCTGCGTTACCTGGTTCATTATCACCTGTACAGCCCGCCAGTAAAGACATGGTAAGTAGCGATGACAACAGGATGGACCCCATTCTTTTTTTCACGTAATTCGCCTCCATAGGATACATTTTTTATTGTTTCACAGCACCGATTAGAGCGCCCTGAACAAAATAACGTTGGATGAAAGGATATACCAGCATGATCGGCAGTGTGGAGATAATAATAGTCGCATATTTGATGTTCTCCCCAATGGCAAAGCCGGTATCGGCGCCAGCGCCCATGGCCTCTGTACTGCTGCTGATCAGAATATCACGCATAATAATCTGTATTGGATATAACTCCTGACTGCGCAGGTAGAGCATAGGTCCGACATAATCATTCCAATGGTCAACCGCATAATACAGCATCATGACCGCCAGGATCGGTTTTGACAAAGGCAGTACAATTCGGAACAAAATCAGAAAGTCATTGGCACCATCAAGCTTCGCCGATTCGATCAGACTGATCGGAATGCCCTCAAAGTTTGTTTTCATAATGAGGAAATAAAACGTGCTGATGGCACCCGGAATAATAAGCGCAAAACGGGTATCAACCATGCCCAGATTCTGAATCAGCAGAAAAGTTGGAATCATACCCCCGCCGAAGAACATCGTGAACGTAATCAACTTCATCAACGTTTTTCTGCCCATCAGATCACCGCGTGACAGCCCATATGCAGCCAGCGAGGTCATGAGCAGATTGATGGCTGTACCCACCACAACATAGAACAAGGTGTTCATATATCCCGTATAGATGCGAGTATCCTGAAATACCGACTTGTACGCTCCCAGCTGAAAACCTTCAGGAATGAGCATCAGTGAACGGGAACGTAGCATCTGGTCCGGGTCGCTGATTGAAGAATTGAACACGTACAGCATCGGGTACAAGCATAAAACCATGATCACCAAGAGCAGCAGTGTATTAAATACATCAAAAAGTCGTTCCCCTATAGACTGTTTCATCGCTTCACCTTCCGATTACCATAGACTGGTTGAGTTAAGCTTTCTGCTGATCGCGTTTGCGATAATGAGCAGCGCGAAATTAATGACGCCGTTAAATAGTCCGATGGCGGTTGAATACGTATAGTTCCCCTCCAAAATACCGGATCGATAAACAAAGGTGGATATGACATCCGATGTCTCATAGGTCGGTGCTGTTTGCATCAGCAATATTTTCTGAAAATCCGCATTCATGACCGCCCCCATACGCAAAATTAACATGATCACAATCGTGGGCATAATGCCCGGCAGTGTAATATGTAACAGCTGTCTCCAGCGGCCTGCGCCGTCAATTTTGGAAGCCTCATACAACTGAGGATCAATACCACTTAGTGCTGCCAAAAAGATAATCGAGGCCCAGCCTGCGCCCTGCCATATGTTGGACAGGATGTACATCGGACGGAACATATCTTTTTCCGCCAAAAACATAATTGGCTGCAGATCGAAAAAGTCACGAATGACGTTAAATAACCCACCGTCCAGAGATGAGAACGTTTTCAACATTCCAACCACGACGACAACCGAAATAAAATGCGGCATATAACTGATGGTCTGTACTGCACCTCTGAACCACTTCTTCCGGACTTCATTCAGTAGCAGTGCTAGTAGAATCGGAGCCGGGAAACCAAACACAATACTGTAAAAACTCAAAATCAGTGTGTTCTTAATCAGTCGCCAGAAATAATAACTTTCAAAAAACATGGTGAAGTTGTCAAATCCAACCCATTCGCCTGCCAAGATTCCTTTGATCGGGTTGTAGGATTCCTGAAATGCCATCAGTAGCCCGTACATTGGCCCATAGCTGAAAATCAGATAGTAGGCTACCACAGGAACGAGCATCAGATAAACGTATCTGTTGCGGACAAGTTCCTTTTTCACCGAACTCCATTTGCCAGCTGGCTTCAAACGCCCAGGTTCAATCCCCCGGCTTCGATTCAGCTCCATCCACTCAACCTCCACTCTCGATGTTCATTCACTAACATGACACTTCTAATGATAGAAGCGAGCGCCTTTTCTTCCCATGCTCATTTCCGATAAATGGATGTTCAAAACCGAGTTCCGTCCGACAAAAAAAGACCCTGCTGCCGATGAATGGCGTACAGGGCCCGATCACAGAATAGATGTAGATCGGATGTAAATATTAGCTATGTAGAAGCGACAGCAACGCTGTCTTAGGGTACTTTTTTATACTCGGAAGGGGAGAAACCCGTGTATTTCTTGAACATTTTGCTGAAATACGGCCAGTTGGCACCAAAGCCTGTCTGTTCGGCAAGCGAGGATACAGTGCAGTTCCCGTCCTGCTCCAGAAGCTCCAACGCTTTACGGATGCGGTAGCTTAACACATAGTTCGTAAATTTCTCACCAGTTTCTTTTTTGAACATTTTGCCGATGTAGTCTGGATTCATGTATATTTCCCCAGCGATGGACTGGAGTGTTAATGTCTCGTCCTTGTAGCGTTTCTCTACCAACTGTTTCACACTGCCTACCATCTGCGATTGTCTGGAGCGATGTTGATCATAGCGGCGCAAGGTGATTTCTTTGGCGACAGCAAGCAGAAACTGTTGAAAAGAATGCAGGGTGCTGGATTCAATCATGCCTGGCAACTGGTCCATATACCTTTTCATCTCGGCAGAACCACTGAGTCGAATCATCTCCATAAACATCTGAATAAGATAGGACTTCGTTTGGGATATATCGTATCGCAAGCTGGCAAGCAACTGAAACATCCGGTTCAGCTCTGATCCCACTTCCTGCCAGTGTCCCGCCTTGATTGCAGTAACCATCCGCTCCGGATCGTATTCGAATTCAGGAAGAATGCGTTCTCCGGGAGAGTAAATATCCCGTTCCATAATGAGACTGCCCTCACCGAGGTAAAAGCGGTAATTGAGATAAACCAGCGTCTGCATGTACAAATGGCGTGCCTGCGAGAGGTCTCCTGGCTCGCTTAGCGCTATCGTGAGATCATCATGATAATATCGGGTAAATGTGGCGCGAATCTCATCGATATTATGGAACAACTGCGTTTCAGACAACTTGTCCTCCATGATTAGTAGCACATGCCTTCCAACCGTGGCACTTAATATTGGATTGTGAAAAATATCTTCGGCAATGTTCTTCACCGCGAACAAGTGCAAATACTCATGATCCCCCTCAATCTCTACCAGCAGCAACCGCACACGCTGATCCTGAAACTGTACATCGAATAATTCCTCGAAATACTTCCATTCCTTGACCCCGTATGTTCTGTTCGTGACTAGCTCTTTCAGAAAATATTCCTTGGCATGTGGCAGTAGTCGCTCCAGATTATATTGGATCGACTGCACAAAACGCTCCTGATCGGTTAGCTCCCGCTTCTCACTCACCAATTCACTAATAGCCTGTACAAGATGCTCTTCACTGCAGGGCTTGAGCAAATAGTGCTTCACCCCATACTGCATGGCCGTTTTCGCATATTCGAACTCCGTAAAACCCGTGAGCATGATGAATGAGATATGCTGATACTTCTCTGCCACAGCTTCAACCAGCTGTAACCCATCCATTCCCGGCATGCGAATGTCCGAGATGATGATATCCGGGCGTTGCCGCTCAATTGAAGCAAGCGCTTCCAATCCATCTTGAGCAATGCCGATCAGTTCTGTTCCTAATCTGGACCAGTTCACCACACTGGAGATCCCGTCCGAGATCATAAATTCATCATCAACCAGCAAAACCTTGTACATCGTATGCATCCTCCTGCCTTTAACCAGTTCCATTCTATTATATGGGCATTATGCACAAATAGAGGGGAGGACGTTGATTGACATGGAATTGAACCCTAACAAGTCTGATTGTTGAACATTCCTGGCTCATCTCATCGGGAAAATCATTCGCTGGCACGGCTATTGGAGTTAGTCTCTCTAAAGACAAAACAACCCTCACCCCGCTACTGGGGTGAAGGTTAGCCTCGCTTCATTTTACAATATCATCAGGGTACGGTTACGGTACAGGAAAAGAAATTACGATACTGCGTTACGTATCCATTCCATACTCTTTCACTTCACGATTGCGGTTCAACACTGCGTGCAATACAAAACCAAGTACCGCAATCGCCGCTGTGCCTGTTGCCAGCCACGCTACCGGAATAAGTCCCTGTTTGTCATACATGACCCCCATCGCATAGGGCCCGATAACCCGTCCAACCGCACCGATTCCACCCGATATCCCGATGTAAAAAGGTGCCGCCCTGCCAGCATGCTCCGAGATAAACGCAGGTGTCGCAGGGGAGATCAACATCTCTCCAAACGTGGCAAGTACCATTGCAAGCACCATGCCTGGATAGCTGTACATGGTAATCATGACAATGTAGGCCATGCCATAGAATACCGCACTCGCGGTCATCTGGGCAGTGGAGGTACGGGCCATGGTCCGTTTCACCCAGCTGGTAAAAGGTTGGCCCACAAAGATCAGCACCCCGTTCAGGGTCCAGAGCAGACCGTACATTCTTTTTTCCATACCCTCAGAGATGATATACGGGGACACACCTGTGTTCCAGATGGAGTTGCCGAATAACAGGAAGAGTACGCCCAAGCTCATAAACAGATATAGTCGGGTATTACCCAGCAATGCCCAGACGCCCGGCCCATCGGGGACGGTTTTCCGTTTCGTCAGATGTACTTCCCCCTGATCCGGTTCAACCCGCGACAGATAATACCAGAAGAAAATTGCAAACCCGGCTGAGGTCACCCCGTTTAGAACAAAGCTGAGGTGATAAGAAAAGTCAGCCAGAAAACCACTCAGCGCCGTACCAATCGCCACCCCGATATTGTTCGCCACATAGATAATATTGAATAATTCACCGCGTCGCTCCGCAAACCGGAAGCCAATAAAGGCCTGAATCGCTGGCAGCGACAATGAACTGAACAGCCCAATCCAGCCCATAGCACATATAAATACGACCCAATACGCACTAATCCACGGTAGCGCAAACAAACCTAACGCATTAAGCGCCAGTGAACCAATGATCAGCTTCTTCACGCCCACCCGATGGTACAACGAACCACCAAGCAATTGTCCAAAGATGCCACCCAGGGACTGAATGAGGATCACAAAACCGGCGTTGGCCATCGTTCGTCCAAGCTCATCAAACACATACATGGTGGTCAGCGGCCACATCAATGCACTGCCGGTTGCGTTAACCAGACTTGCTAATAAAAATATTCTCACTTCTTTTGGATAGTTATCCAGCCATCTCATCATCGTTAATTCATTCTCCTTAGTACCTCTGCACAAACAAATGGTCATAAAAAATAGACCTTTGCCCTGACGGCATAACCATAACCAGCCAGAGCGAAGGTTTTATGAAGTGTTACATCTATTGCTCTTTAATCCTGCTCAAATTCTAGCCTTTGTTCATATTACCTCAAAAAAATCGCGCTGCAAGCACACTCATTGCCGCTTCACTTCAACAGTGGCCGAGAAGAAGGTAGCACCGTTACCCATGTCCGACAACCGATTGGACGTCAGTGAATTCGCCCGCTGCTTCTTCCCGTCACCATCCCACCATAAGCCTTGGCTAATCACTGTTCCCGGCAGCATGGCTTCACTCACCTTGGCGGTAAGTTCAATGCGCCCACGATCATTCCATACGACCACTGCATCTCCATCTTCCAGGTTTCTACGGATGGCGTCCTCGGGGTGTATCTGCAATAGAGGCATCTTTTCCAAACGCTGATGTTTGGCTGAATTACCAAAGGTGGAGTTCAGGAAATTATGGTTTGGCGGCGACAGGAACATCAATGGATACGTATCGGCAGGTCCAGCCGGATTCTCCCCATCGTATCCTTCAACCAGAGCACTATAGGTAGGGAGCGGCGGAAGCCCTCTCTGTTCCATCGTCTCCGAATATAATTCAATTTTGCCTGAAGGCGTGGGCAGCTGATCTAGATATGCAGCATATGGCGTCATATCCAGCTTCACGAATCGATGTTCCTTCAGTCCTTCCAACGTGACCCCATTCATGTAGGGGTTGCCTGTGCCCTGAAGTGCGTCCTCAATCATCTGTTCCGGCGTTTCTCCGAAGATTGCAGGATCGTACCCCATAGCCTGCCCAAGCAGTGAGAACAGTTCCACATTGCTCTTGCTCTCCCCAATCGGTGCAATCACCGGCTCTTGCAGATGAACGTACTGATGCCAATAAGAGGTGTACAGGTCCGTCGCTTCAAATGAAGATGTGGCTGGCAATACGATATCTGCATATTTCGCCGTATCCGTCATGAACAGATCATGCACAACCGTGAACAGATCCTCCCGTGCAAAACCTCGCTCCACCCGCTCGGTATCCGGTGCCACCACCAGTGGATTGCTGCAGTAGACCATCATCGCTCGGATTGGCTGCTCTGCTTCCAGCAACGCTTCACCAATCCGGTTCATGTTCACCACTCGCGGCTCCGGATTCTGCCGCAGCTCCGGACGTTCGAGCGCGTCGCTATTTGTGCTCGCGTAGCTGTTGGTGCGAACAGCACCGCCGCCTTGCTTCAGCCATTGCCCTGTAATGGCAGGCAGACAAGCAACGCTACGCACGTTCATGCCCCCATTATCATGGTGCTGGAGGCCATTGCCGATGTGAATATGGGCTGCCTGTGCGTTGCCGTATAGTTCGGCCAGCTCCACAATGGTTTCCTCCGGCACGCCCGTAATGCGTGCAACACGTTCAGGGGTGTAACTGCGGACATGATCACGTAGTGCCTCATGACCTATCGTATACTTTTGCATAAACGCTTCATCCGTTAGCCCCCGTTCGAATAGCACATGCATCAAACCCAGCGCCAGTGCGCTGTCCGTGCCCGGATACAGCGGAATAAACCAGTCGCCCCATTGGGCGGTACGATTGCGATGAACGTCGATGACGACAATCTTGGCGCCTTTCTTACGGGCTTTCTCCGCCAAAACGACCTGGTGCATATTTGTACTGACGATATTGCCGCCCCACACCAGGATGAGATCCGCATGCTCCGTATCTTCCGGCACCGTTCCCCGGTTGGCACCCATCGTATATTTCCAGCCCGTATTTCCAGCAGAGTTACAGATCGTCTGCTCCAGTACACTCGCACCAAGCGCATTGAAGAAACGTCGGTCCATGCCGTCTACGCCGAGAATGCCCATGTTACCGTAAAAGCTGTAGGGCAGGATGCTCTCCGGGCCGTAGGTTTCGGACAATGCAGTGAATTTGGTCGTAATCTCGCGAATCGCTTCATCCCAACTAATTCGTTCGAACTTGCCTTCACCTTTGGCTCCTACACGTTTCATCGGATATTGTAGACGCTCGGGGTGATACACCCGCTCAGTCATATTTCTGACTTTATTACAAATGGCACCCTTGGTGATCGGATGATCCGGATTGCCTGCCACCTTCACAATTTTGCCGTTCTCTTTATGTAATAACAGACCACAAGTGTCCGGACAGTCGAGCGGGCACACCGCCGCAAATATACCATTCTCCTGATCGATCATCGTAAGGCTCCCCTCTTTAAAAGCTATCCCTATATCATATCTTCTTCGAGGTTATCGCGTAAAGAGAACAGTATGTTTTTGCTTCATATTCGCCGCTATAGCGGCTTTAAATTATTTTCAAAAAAATGTTTTTGAGTTTGATTCAACTTCAGAATTCAGGGGTAAATTAAAAATAAGGCATTAGGCTAGTGTTTCCCCACTTCCTCCTCATGCCATATCATGGACCACTCCCGAAATTCGCCATGAACAGGTTTCGTTCCCCCGAACCTTGTCATGGCGAATTTATTTTGCGTTAAACTCCAACAAGAACCCCATACAAAAAAACGATCCCGCCCTGTTCCGTCACAGCATGTTCGCCATGAACCGAGCAAGATCAGAATCGTCTTCACTTCTAATATACGTGTATCCATACCTCGCTGTGCCCTCTATGCTTGTTTGCTCAACATCACTCTAGCCTCAGTCTCCACAGGTTCGATCGACGTTGCTATCTCCGGCTTCACTTTTGGCTCAGCTTGGCGCAGGTACACCACCCAATAGGCTGCAGCTACAAACAGAGCACCACCAGTCAGATTCCCGAGCCATACCGGAATGAAATTCATCACATATTGACCCCACGAATAATGTCCTTCAAAGATTGCCGCCGGGATGAGAAACATATTGGCTACAACGTGCTGGAATCCAATCGCCACAAATGCCATCGTTGGAAACCAAATGCCCAGTACCTTGCCACTCATCGTATCCGAAGCATAAGATAACCACACGGCCAGCGCGACCAGCCAGTTACAGCCGATGCCAGAGATGAAAGCTTGCAGGAAACCGTCATGCAGCTTATGCCCAGCCATATCCACCACTTTTGCCAGATATACACCCTCTCCGGTCAGACCCAGCACATGTCCAAACGCGTACGCGACAAACAAAGCTCCAACAAAATTACCAATCGTCACTAAGGTTAGATTTTTCAACATACTACCCACAGATAATTTTCGTGCAATCGTTGCAAGTGGAACTGCCATCATGTTGCCCGTCAGCAGCTCGCCACCACCTATGAGTACCAAGATTAATCCAACCGGGAACACTGCTGCTCCAATCAGATTGACCAGACTCCCCCACTCTGCCGGCGCAGAAGCAATCACTCGAATATCCAGTAGAAACCCCAGCGCAATAAAAGCCCCTGCCAGAAAACTAAGCACCAGTACAGAAGACGCCGGATATTGAGCCTTTTTCATGCCTGTCTGCGCCGTATATTGTGCAACCTCAAGAGGTGTTTTTGCTGCCATATCATTCATCCTCTCCTTCATTGTTCATCGTTTGGAAAAACGACCTGAATTTCATTGTTTATGCGTTGAATACCACATCCTAATTGTATCTCGGTCCTAAACATAACTTTGTGCAAATTATCACAATGTTGTTTAAAAAAGATACTTTAAGAGTGTCTTGGAATAGTTAACTCAGCAAGCGTATAGTAAGGCCTTTTGTAGCTAAAACAACAAAAAAAGAAGACTGACGATATACTCGTCAGTCTTCTCTTTCCTTTATAATCGTCCGCCTTGTTTCGTAATCTTGGCAGTTATCGCACAGCTCTTATTTACGGACAAGCATGACTTATCTTTGTATGGCGTTTATCAAGATCGCTGTTCAACCATCTATTCTGCTTCCTTACACCATTGCTGGTGCTTTTACTTCTATTGGAGGCAGTGCTTGCAGACCAGCCGTGTTCAGGAAGTTCCATGGTTTGTTGTAATGTGGCTGGAAGAAGAAGTCGATGAAGGCCAGCTCATCTACGGTCATGTTATTTTGGATGCAGACCGAGATCGTATTAATCGATTGGGTCAGATCAACCTGAGACATCACCTGTGCTCCAACGATCCGACGAGTAGCCTGCTCATATACCACTTTGAGCAACAGTTTCTCAGCCGTTGGCATAAACTCCGGACGGTAGCTGTCTTCCAGTACCACGGATTCAACAATCAAGCCTTCGTCAGCAGCAGACATTTCCGTCATCCCTGTACCCGCGATATTTTGCTCATAAATTTTGATACCCGATGTTCCTTGTGTACCCATATACGGTGTCGTAGGACGAACCAGGTTACGGGCTACGAGTGTACCCATCCGCACGGCGTTGGTTGCCAGTGGAATGTAAGATGCTTTGCCTGTTGGGTTGTAATGAATAGCACAGCTGTCACCCGCAGCGAAGACGTCTTTTTGACTCGTTTGCATATATTTATCCACGATGATTGCGCCGTTTGGCAGCATATCCACTTGGCCTTTGAGCAGCTCTGTATTTGGGCGGAAACCAATGCACAGAATAACCAGATCGGTTTCAAACTCTCCTTTGGACGTGATCACCTTAGTCACTTTGCCATTTTCACCAGTAAACTTCTGTACCGTTTGACCAAGAGCCAGCTTGATGCCGCGTCCAGTCAACGTGTCTTCGATCGCATCCGTGAATTCAGGGTCCAGGTATTTGTTCAAAATCCGGTCCACACTGTCGATCAGGGTAACTTCCTTGCCGTTCATTTGGAAAGCTTCGACCAGTTCTACGCCGATATATCCTGCACCTACAACGGTAACACGTTTGGCATCTTTGGCTTTTTCAATAATCGTGTTGGAATGATTGTAGTTTTTGCAAAGTAAGATGTTGTCCATCTCGATGCCTTCAAGCTTCGGAACGACAGGCCATGACCCCGTTGTCACGATCAGTTTGTCAAACGTATCTTCAAATTCTTCCCCGGTTTGCAGGTTTTTAGCCTGAAGGGTATGGCCCTTGGCATCTACTGCTGTTACTTCATGAAGCATCTTGGTCTCGACACCAAGCTCTGCCAGTTGATTAGGCGAAGAATAGAACAAACCGTCAGGGTCTTTCACAACCCCACCTACGTAGAGCGCAATGCCACAAGATAGGAAGGAGATATTGTCATTGCGCTCATACACCGTGATGGTAGCATCCGGGTACAATTTGGCGGTATTTACGATGGCTGCGGTTCCTGCGTGTGTACATCCGATAACTGCGATTTTCATTAAAAGTTCCTCCTCGAAATATATAAATGAGTTTGAATATAAGGTTGTTATGGTTGTGAAACATTTCACTTCTTATTCGAAACTGTGTATGTGATTTATTTCACTTTATACACTCATTATAATGTGATATTTTTCACATTGCAATAGGTTGAGCAAAAAAAGTTTGTCGAAGGAGGTCATTTCCCTGTATTTACGCCTTTCTTCCCTTCATTGTATTGATTTCATTGTCCCCGGATTTGGGCGGGTTTATGCTATGTAATGGCTTCCGTGATCCCTGTATGAACACAGTGTGGACGTATAAAGTTAGAGTCCTCTCTTGCATTCATGTTTTACTTGTACAAAAAATAAATGGCTTCAATTTTCATTACAGGGTTGATTTCATGGATCCAACTCCTACCTGTGAAGAGAATAAATCTGCGTATATAAAATAATCAAAGAAGCCCATCCTTGTTTATGCTAGGACAGGCTTCTCAAACGTTCTTGTATTAACCGAGCAATTTCTCGATATCTGCAATCATTGTCTCCGGAGATTCTTTTGGTTCAACACGACCTACCACTTCACCTTCACGGTTAACAAGGAACTTGGTGAAGTTCCATTGGATGTAGCTTGTTTCGCCTATGCCTGGTTGTTGCTCCTTCAGGTATTGGAACAGGGGATGAGTGCCCTCACCATTCACATCTACCTTGGCAAACACCGGGAAATTCACACCATAGTTAATCTGGCAAAATGATTCTGCTTCCTCACTTGTACCTGGCTCCTGCCCTCCAAACTGGTTACAAGGGAAACCCAGTACAACCAAGCCTTGATCACGATAACGATCATAAAGCTTTTGCAATTCACCGTATTGCGGGGTCAGCCCACACTTGCTGGCTGTATTGGCAATGACCAATACCTTACCTTGATACAGATCCAGTGAGACTTCTTGGTTCGCGGTGGTTACCGCCTGATATGAATATACGGACATGACTGATTCCTCCCATGACATATGTTGGTTTGGGCTGTTGCGAGCACGTTGGCATAACCAATGAACCCACAGCCTGTCCTATTATTATAAACCTGATCCAATGTGATTACCAAATCCCGGGTCTACTCGTCCCCTTTGCTCCCATGCATTGCAAATCCCCCATGAATGCAAAAGAGCCGCGTGCGATAGCGCACAGCGGCTTCATTCTATAATGTAAGGACCACATATGGCCCATTTCGTTAACTTCCTGTCGCTTGAACACGTGGTTCTGCCCGTCCTCCAGCATGAACCATCGCGCTGTTCATGACCAGCTGCTCTGGCGTCTTCGATTGCTGGCGTTCGCCTGCAAGAGCGTAAGGCAAGCAGAGCGGTACACCGGAACGCGGATCAATCACGATATCTGCTTCAATGTTGAATACTTCACGAAGTACATCTGAGTTCATAACTTCCACAGGTGAACCATGAGCGATGGCTTTACCTTTTTTGATACCAATCATGTGATGTGCGTAGCGGGAAGCATGATTCAAGTCATGCACAACCATAACAATGGTACGGTTGGCTGTGGCATTCAGTTGCTCCAGTAATTGCAATACTTCGAGCTGGTGAGCCATATCCAGGAACGTAGTCGGCTCGTCCAGGAAAAGGATATCTGTTTCTTGTGCAAGTGCCATGGCAATCCAGGCACGTTGACGCTGTCCACCGGACAGTTGATCAATCGGACGATCATGGAATTCAGTCATGGCTGTCACTTCAATAGCCCATTCAATCATACGTTTGTCTTCCGCACGCATGGAGCCAAATCCTTTTTGATAAGGAAAGCGACCATACGATACCAATTCAGTAACGGTAAGACCTTCAGGGGCTGTTGGATTCTGTGGCAAAATCGCAAGTTGCTTGGCAACTTCACGCGTGGACTGTTTATGGATGGACTTCCCGTCGAGCAATACATTACCTGCTTTTGGAGCCATAATACGTGCCATCGTTTTCAGGATGGTTGACTTCCCTGAACCATTGGCTCCAACAAGTGCTGTAATTTTTCCTTGGGGAATCTGAATATTCAGATCCTCTACAATTAGTCTTTCCTCATAAGCGATATCCAGCTTGGTCGTCTCCAGACGAAACATGCGATCATCCCTCTCTCATTTATCCCGGTTATGTAATCCGGCTATGACAACAAAAACGAAATTGTAATTCTGTGATTTCCGACGCAAATATCTTCTACACTAAAGATACTGATAATCATTATCATTTGTCAACATAAAAAACCAAATTTTCTTCTCTTTTCGTGCTTTATTTGGTCTTTCTGTAGCAGAAATCCCGCTCTTTCCCCAAGTACACATGAGATCTTTTCTCATTCATTCCGCGCACTTTATCACTTCTGACTGTTTTTCAAACTCTTGAATCGCAAATTTTGTGTCTGAATTGTGAATGTGTGAGTTTTTTTCATGCAATGGCTGTATCCGCCATATCAAATAAAAAAAGATGACCTTGAAATCTAAAGTTCAAGGTCATCTCACATACGCTCGTTTAATAAGAATGAAGCCAGCATTTTTCATTATTGGATCAAAAGACACTTAATGAATCTATGCAACATGCTCATATAAAATAACTTACAGCTTCGGCTGAGGCATCAATTGAATTACAGTCATACTGCCCTGCGTACTTTTCACACTGACAATGCTCTCGGCATCCATATTCGCTGGAAGATTGATCTGCAATCCATACGGATAGAGACGATCTACCTCTCCAATAGACATCTGTGCAGGAGTGTTCGCATCCTGTTCATTGGATACAGATGTGTCAGGCGATGTGGAACCAGTAGCTTGATCGGCATCCGTACCTTGATCCGTGTCTCCACTCCCAGCATTAGACGGTGCATTCGTCCCTGTATCCGTTGTTGTATCAGTAGCAGGATCTGAAGTGGAATCACCCGATGTTGAAGGATCGGCCTGCTGATCGCCATCCTGCGTCTGCTCTGTGTTCCCCGCGTTTCCCGCTAAAGAACCATCCGTGCTTCCTTCGGAAGTACTTCCTGAGCCACCATCGGAGGTATCTTGGGTATCAGGCTCTTCATTCCGATTAAAACTCTCCCACTTGCCTGTAGCATCCCAATCTTGAGTGCTGCCATCCTTCATCGTCAATTGAAGTTTGCCTTGCTCAAACTCAGTGCTTCCCGTATCATTCCTGAAACGGATCACCAGTTGAGCAGGTGATTCCGTACCCTCCTGTTCACTCGCAGGAATCATATAAGCAATCTGCTCCGCGAGCTGCACCTCCGGTTCAGCCGGTATGACAGGCTCCTGGGTAGATGGAGGGGATGCCGCTGGCGGCTCTACAGAATCTTTCATCCATGCATATGTACCGCCAGCAATACCCAGAACCAGGATCAAGAGGATTAATCCGAACAGATTTTTCCTTTTACCCGTTAGCATCCGCACCAGTGGAGAGGACAATTCCGTCTTCGCACGGTCATAGACCGGCTTCATTGTCTTGCTGGCTCTCACGTAATACGGTTTGAAAGCTGACTTCGACTTGAAAGCTTCACGGTCATGGGCTTTGAAATACGCCACGATGGCATCCGCATATCCTTTATGCGCATTGGAACCCCGGACAAACATCCGATGATCTCCTGACCATTCGAAGAATGGATACAGCCCTTCAGCACGACTTGCATTGGTGCGGATGAATTCAATCAGGCCAGGATAATCCAACCGATTGCTGCCGCTTCCTCCCCTATAAAAAGCCATCGGCAAAGCTTCATATGCCGCAATCCCCGGATGAGCCTGTAGCTCTCCGGCAAGCCAGCGACGCGTCCAGCGTTGAAGTTCATTGCGTTCTGCCAGGGAAAGTGCCTCCAATGCCTCTTCTTCATTCCCCTCGCCACTAAGCCACACTCTCGCAGCCAGCATCATGTTCGTTCGAGCAGATACATCAGAGCCCTGACGTGCCGCCCAATCCCGAACCTCATTGCCATGCTGTAAAATATCAATGCTTAATAGCTGTTCACGGTTAACCCGTTCCAGATCCAGATCCTGAATCATAAACAGGTTAATGACATAAGCCAGCTTGTCTGCAAGGCGGGTTAACTCTTCCTGATATGCCGGATCTTGACTGGCAGACGGAGATCCCCCTTTGCGATTAGGACGGGCTGTAGCTTCAGATTGACCAATTCGTGCCGTAATGCCTGTATCATAGGTGACATCAGCGGATACCCGATCCAGTATGTTAACACGCTGGAGGGCTTCATTCGCAGACTGTACCGGATTAGGCGCAGAACATAACCGTTCACGCAGCTCATTGGCTGTCCGCTCCTGCAAGAGGCTGTAGTGGATCGCAGATGGATGGGACGTAACCCATCTTCGGATCACTTCCACAACGTTCGCTGCCGATTCCGTGCGTTTCAGCTGATTGTCCAGATAAGGCTCGAACAACAGCTTAGTGAGCGATTCATTGGCCAGCACTTTATCAAAGAAAGCCCGATTCAGCTGCGGATCCCGATCCAGCACAGCATACAATTCCTGCACAGCACGCATACGCTTCTGAGCGCGGGCATTATTCACACCGTAGATAAAATAGTCCACTATCCGGGATTGCACCACGGGCGCGGCAACACTGAAATATTCGCCAATGCGAGCTGCGACGTCTTCTTCGGGTACGTTCTCACGCTTCACGCTGTCCAGTTCCCTGCTGAGCAAGGTCAGGAACAGCTCGTTCAGACGGGAACGTTGCTGTAATCCACCATCCGGCTTCAAATAGGTCAGCAAGCCACTCAGGACATGACTTTTGTTATCCAGATACAGGTCTTCCATGCCTTGTTCAAGACCGTAGAACACCGCAAGTTCACCATAGGCTTCAATGGAAAGTTCCCGCCCAGGTTCCATGCCGGACAACATTTCATCCGCAAACGTATAGAACGCATCCGCCGCCGCAGGTTCCTGCAATAAGGCCCAAGCGAATTCTGCATAAGGTAACTTCGCCACAGATGCATCCGCATGTGTCACTCTGCCTGATACGAGATCAAAGGTGAAATCCTTCTCCGTATTCCGGTCTTTCGGACGTAACGTCCCTCGCTCAACAAACTGGACGTGGATGCCCTTCTTGGCCTGTGGCTCCTTGGCAAACGTCATGAATCCCAGCTGCCGCCGGAATGCGTATGGTAAAGCCGTGTACAGCAAACGTAACAATCCTTTGGCCCCTGCGGTCACTTCCTCTGCGGGAAGGTCCAGAGCAATGTATACTTTTCTGCGTGTCGCTACAGACTGCATTACCGCATAGAGCAGGCGCTTGAACAGCACTTCGTTCATCTTCAAGGTGCTCAGCACTTGGGTGGGTGATCCTACGCCAGCATCGGTCGCCCCACCCTGTCCGCTCCTAGGTGATATAGGCAATTCAGCAAGTGCTGGCAGAACTGTACCTTGTTCGATGTCATAGGACGTGGCGAACACGGCATCCAGCCAGCCGCCTTGTTTCATCTGCTCTTCCGAGCGTTCGGGAGACAAGACGTAATTATGTGCAAAAAAGGCACTGCGTAGCCCGGTGAAATCTGCAGACTGGTACACATTTTGCCCAAGAATCGTCTCTCCACTCTCCAGATGAAGCAGGTGAATGGCAGCCGGAAACTTCGTCTCGTCCTTCTCGCTACGGCCTGTTAGCTCCGCTGGAGCATCATAGACACAGTAGGGGTGAAGCACTTTTTTAATAAAAGAAGGGTCCAGTCCCGGCGATGCCGCAACCGTATCAAACCCCTCTGTTGTGCGAAACACCCCGCGCCGCTCTCGGGTATACAGCTGTTGTTCAATGGGCGGGGTTACGGAAGAACGCATCATCCCACTCTCCCCTCAATGTATTTCAGCTTGTACAATAGCCATAAGAAGGGTTCATCCACGCGAATCGGACTAACCACACCCTGCAATTTCATATCCACCGGATTGCTACCCAGCGCAGAGACTGCGAAATAGGCTGTATCCTTGAAGTACACATCCATCGTGCCCTTGAATGGGCGATCCACCTTCTCGATAAAACGCCGGATCTCCCCGTCGATATTCTCGAACTCGGTTAAGTCGAACCAATCGCGGTGCACCATGTTGCGGAAGACATTACTGTTGGATTTGATATAATCCCCCTCTTCATCCTTGAGGGAATGCAGCATGTCGCTTTTGGTGAGCACAACAGCCGTTGGAATATTGGTCTTGGCTTTGTCCTGGTACGCGATAAAATCTCCAAACATCGTCAGCACCACATCACGCGGCTCATCGTATCGTGGTGTCCACTCTCCCGGCTCGTTGCCCAGGTTAATGCGGATTTTGTCCCGAATCGAACGAATCTGAAGCGGGTCCACCATGAACAGGATACCTGCCGAGTTCTTGATGTGCTGCCCGTGAAGTCCGAGATAATCCTGCTCCACCATACCTTCACCCGCAACGTCGAAGAAAACCAGTGTCAGCGGCGCTTTATCTTCGTCCTTGAACACAAATTGGAAGATAAACGGCTCCTGCAGTTTCTCCTTCTGTGTGGAATCCAGCAGATCCCCCCGTTCAAACAACGGTTCTTCATAATCCGCACGGAACCGGCGGCTGATCTCCGCATTCAATGGCATGCAAGCCGCGTCAAAATGATCGGCCGTATAATGCTGCAATGTATGAATTAATGAAGTCATGTAGACGGATTTCCCCACCTGGGATGCACCAATGATGGATATGATATTGCTCGGTGCTTTACCCGCCGTAACAGGCAGCTCGTTATGACATTGCGGACACAAGCGGCGACGCGTAACGACACCATACCGATCGTTCAGCCCCATCACGATGTTATCGGAATAAATACGGTGTTCCTCCGGTACATCATGGGGTGCCAATACCGCCTCCATATCAAATACCGTGTCGAGTCCGAACCTTTCGCGATACCGATTCAACTTCGCATCTTCCCCGAGTGCGTAGTCCTCATCATCATCACGGTGATGGGCAGCGCGGAACACCACCTCTTCCGGTGAAAACTTGCTGAAACAATAAGGGCATACAATATCGTAAAACAGCGGACGTTCCTCCGGCTGTTGTCTCTTCAAAAACCGACTAAAAAAGCTCATAGCCACTCCCCTCCCCTGATCAGTCAGACTAAGGTGATATACACTTGCACTACGATGACAGAGTAACCTCCCAATCGCTAGTCCAACTATCTAGTCTGATATAAGCCGATAGGCGGCTCCATATTTCGGTCCATCCGTGAAGAATAATCGCACATAATCATCCTTGGCAACTTCAACGGGCGGCATCTCATTTCTTCCGGGAGCAAAATCACTCACAAAAGGATACACCGTACCATCTTCCTTATTCAGCGGAACCCCGCCCTGTTTGCGAACATAACAGAGGGCTTCCTTTGGAACAGGTACTTCCGCTGTGACGGTGATCAATACACTTTTTCGTTTCTGAAAAAAACCGCTCTTGTAGCGAATGGAAAAGCGGATATCCGCCTTCCCTGCGCTTGCAATCACCATGTTGTCCTCGTCTCGTTGACGGATCAGTACAGGTCCCTCTTCCTCCATCTGACACACATACACGGTGTACTTGATGGCACCAAAACCTGTAATCCGATCCGTGTAACCATTGCTCGCCTTATATTCCTCTCTCGTGTACAGCTTCAGCTTGCCCTGTGCAGGCTCTTCCCCGGTACGATCATCGCTCATCATATCCAGCTCCAGCCGTTCCACATACACAGCTTCTACCCGTTCCGGCCAGAGCCAGCGAAGTGTACAACGCCCTTCGTCCACCGCAAGTGTCAGTTTTCGAATCAAGGGTGTCGAAGGGTCTGCATCCGTAAACCGCATTTCCATTGACCTCCCGACGTTAGAATCCTTTGCTGCGTGTATCTCTTGGTCTCTGACCAAACCCTTCGGCAGAAGAAGTTCCGCCGCCAGCTTCACGACGACCCCTGCTCTTCCGCGGCGTGTTCTCCTTAATCGGAACAATCCAGGAGAAGAGGGTCAATACGCCAGACAAAATGAGCATCGCACCAAGACGTACGAATGTATCCCCCACGTTCGAACCGTCGAGTCCCCACTCCAGCAGAAGCCCTGCCAGTAGGCCCGACACCGCACCACCAATACCAAAGCTGAGGGCGAGATGACGGTTATCAAACACGAGTCCGAGTGACACACCCAGCGCCACGCCAATCAGTAACACTGCTGCTACACGGAAAATCGCCAGATAAACGCTGTGCTCCATCATGCCTGTACGCTCCGTTACCAGCGTCCGTTCATCAATCGTATCGTAGATCTGCTGGAATGCCAGATTCAGACCACCGGAATCTGGTACATCATAGTACATGCCGCCCGTTTGCTGAGCAATATTACGTAGCAGATCCGTACCTGATGGGTCCACCAGGCTTAGGCCGACTGTATTAATAGAGATCTGTTCGTTGTTATATTGGGACAAAATATCGGTCGTG
Organism: Paenibacillus sp. FSL H7-0940; assembly: GCF_037979415.1. Lineage (NCBI taxonomy): Bacteria > Bacillati > Bacillota > Bacilli > Caryophanales > Paenibacillaceae > Paenibacillus > Paenibacillus sp. FSL H7-0940. The sequence goes on along the minus strand of NZ_CP150280.1, from coordinate 6,243,975 downwards.
GCCGCTTCACTGAAGCCATCGGATAACAAGATGACGACGGTACCGCGTTTCGGGTCCTGTTTGCCCTGAATCTGCTCCATGCCTTCCCGCAGCACGGCATCAAAATTGGTGCCGCCCGAAGTCGTGACAATGCCATCGATTTTGCTATAAACCTCATTCTTGGCCGCTTCACTATCCAGCGCAATAAACGGCTGTAACAACTGCGGTTGGTCATCAAACGTAATGACAGCTACCTGTTTGTCACTCTCCATTTGGCTGATCAGTGTCTTGGCTGCTTCAAAGCGTCCGTTATCCGGATCTGTCTCGCTCATGCTACCCGAGTTATCGATCATCAGTACGATGTCCTTCACTTGCTTCACACCGCCCGGATTGATCTGATACAACAATTGCAGGGCGAGTCCAACAACAAATAACAGAGCCAGTGTTGCCGGAACAAGCAATTTCCACGACAGTCCCAGATACCGGAGCTTCCATGAAGCGCCATTCAGCTTGGGTGAGATCATCTCTGCGATCAAACAGAACAATCCAACGCTCAGCGCCAGTACGCCAAAGTATAATCCCATCAGCAACAGACGTGGCATCTCCCCAAGCCATTGACGCAGCATGATTTCTCCTGCCGCAAAGCCCACTGCCCCGCCAATCAGGCTGAACAGGACCAGGAGAAGATTGATTTTTCGCTGCATGTCTACATGCATCCTTTCCATACCAGCCGTAAACAGGCTGAGTTAATACAAGATTGGTGCTGGGTGTCAGGACACCGCCGGCGTCTTAACGAATGGGTGACAACTTTTCCACCAGACCAGCGGGGTGAAGTTCATAGCCATTCTCCGTGTACGAGTCATAATATACCTTGCCGTTCCGATACACCATGAGATCCTCCAGATGGAAACCGCCCATCAGATTCAGCTTCTCCACGCCACTACTGCGTTCTTCGTACACCACACCCAACTTGTAGATACGTGACGTCTCTTCGGCATGTGCCGCGTAGTGCATGAAAGCACTATGATGGTCACCAAAGAAATACTTCTCTTCATATCGATGTTCCTGCGTATAATCGAATACCCGGACCCGAACAACCGCCTGATCCTCCAGCGTGTGGTACAACCTGCGGAACAGATCATCGCGGGTTAATACATCTTTATCTCCGTAGGCAATCGTAACGTTAGCACGCTGCAACAGCTCTTCTTCAAATGGCAATTGCAACGGCTCTGCCGTAAGCAGCAACGAGTGACATACCTCCATCAGCCGTTTCAGCAGACGGTCATCGCCTTCCGTGGCAAGCCGGTTCATGTCTCCCATGTAACGGTCTTCAAACCATACATCCCGTCCGCGCTTGGCTTCCAGGTCGATGATTAGCTCTTCCATCACTTTGCCGTAGTACTCCATCACGTTCTGGCCGATGTATTCATCGGCAGCAGCGATACTTTGGGCAGCTGTCTCTCGCAGTGTGCGTTCCAGCGCTTCAAGTGCTGCTGTGACGTGACGACTAAAACGATGAAGTTCTTCCATCTCCGTATCGTAGATACGCAGCAGATGTAATTCATTTTCCAGTCGCAGTAATTCTACCTTTGGTACATACACTCGCTCCAGCATGCAGTCAATCAGATTGCGCACATTCTGTTTATCACGGAACAACGCTCGTTTGAACGACTGATCTTCCACTCGCTCTTGCTGACGTTGCTCCAGTAGAGCACGTGCCGATTCAAGCTGCATCGATTTATCCCGAATCAATCCGAGCAGCGCTTCACGCACACTGCCAGGCTCACTGTCACTCCAGGCCGCCCACTGGAAGTAACCAACCTCTGGATGCTCCGCGCGGGAATGTTCAGCATGACGGCGCAGGGAACCGCTAGAGCTGCGCTCGCGCACACGCTCTTCGACAAGACGGACAACGTTATCGCGGAAGTACGCTTCAGCTCCTTGTCCAAACAACGCTCTCTCCGCTTCACGAAGTGAGAGCGGCTTCAGATCAGAGAAACTGACGTTATGCGTCATGATGCCACTCATGCCACTAACCAGATCTTCATCGGGCAGCAGGCCTTCGACTTTGCGTTCCACCGAGGCTGCGTCCAGTCCAAAGAAAGCGAGCTTGTCCTTGATGCTCCAATCCGGCTCCTGCCGCATGCGTGCAAGCAGATACCGATACATGTGATATAACACCGCCAATGCAATCGGCTTGTTTGGCCGCCTGATCTCGGCAAAACCCGCGCTGGCATAACCATGCTGATCAGAGGTAGTACGAATATTGTTTTTAAAAGATGTATTGTTGTACGTGTTCGCTCCCGTGCTTGAAACGCTACCCGAGTGATCCACATCCTGCTTCCTGTTCTTCAGCAGGCAGATGCGGCAGATGATCTCGGCATTTTCGATCCAGCCACCGGGAACGCCGGTTCCACGCTCATTTTTGTCGGACAACAGATATACCAGATCAAACAACGGTGACGCGGGATGTGTAACCGGAATGGAGATCCCATCCTCCGTCACCAGCAGTTTACCGCTGAACGTGTAGTCCAGCGACTGCATATAATCCAGTTCCCGCAGAAAAGCGAGGCCTGCTGCGCTGGCATACCCGAAGGAATCCACCTGTTCCATCTCGCTGACCAATACATGCAGATCCGTCTGCACCGACTTGAAGGCTTGGGACAAAATGGTCTCCGTCAGCTTGGTGAGCTCTGGCAACAATACATTCAACGGATCATCCGCTCTGGTTACCACCGTAACGTAAATCCGATCAAATGACGAGTATAACCGTCCATATTCGGCAATTCGGTTACTGACCCGACGAAGCGTACGATTCAGATCGTAGAGCGCCTGATCCGATTCGTGGAAACTGCGGTGTACATCCTTGCGCCGTGTTTTGGACGGTCGCTCCGTCTGCCCAGCGGACAGAGGCAAGCGGTGACAAGTCACCTGCCCATCATCGGACGAGCCAATATTCCTCTTTTCACCCGGATGCTCTTTCTGATCTTCTGTACCAATCTGAACGTAGACCACACCGTCTCCGTTATCCCATTTTAGCCGATTGATCTCCTGCACAGCAGACACTGCAGGTGCAACCAGATCACCCACAAACAGGAACAGCGCCGGGTAATGGATACTGCTGCGTCCATCACCCAGGCTGCCTTGACGCTCCTGCTCTATTGCATACTGCGCTGCATACTTCTCCAGATCACGCTTCAGGGTATTGTTCGAATTGAACTCCATCCCGACCGCCATCTTACTTCAGCCTTCTGCGAATGTCGTTCAGCTTGGACGACATCGTTCTGTAGAACTGATAGATGTCTTCTCCGTTAGCCAGTTCTACCCGCTCGTATTCGAGACGATCACGCGATTCCATGAACAGGGCAGCCAGATCATCCAGCTTTGTCAGCAGTGGGGTGATATCCTCAGAAGCTGTAAGATCGTTATCGCGGCGGGAGGCTTTGCGCAGCAATGTACTGCGATCCTTCTCCGCCAGACCGCGGAAGTTGCCAAACACCTCATACTCGGCAAAGTTACGGCTCTTCATCAAGTTTGCGAACGGCTCCCATGCGTCTTCTTCCGGGTCACGGTCATAGACGTAGAGCGCACCTTTTTTGACGATGGTGTCGGTATATAACGCTTCGATGAAGCGGTCATACCATTGCTCTTCGTCCTGGTACTGGGCAAGAATGCCTTCGAGTTCGGCGACTTTGGCCGAGATGGCATTCATCTTCGCCAGTTCCTCACGTACGCGCGCGATCAGCTGCGGAGAGCGTACCAGGTTTTCTTTGGCCATATCTTCATTAATACTGCCGAAAATATCCTTAACTCCCACACGTGGCAACCCTTCGGATTGCAGACGTTTTAGCTCGATCACCGCCCGCTTCACTTCGCCGAGGTTCGGCGTGGTGGACGTGAGACGCATGTCGTAAGCTCCCAGTTTGGCAGACAAATCAAACGCTTCTGTTGTCACAATCGCATACCGATTGCTTGTATTCTCATCAATGGATTTGGCTGTCAAAATGTTGTATACAAGCGCCTGCTCAAATTCGTTACGCACACGGGCGTTATACTGCTTCACGCGGGCGTTCTCGTACACATCTCCCCATGATTTCTCCGGAATCGGAGACGGCAGATAGGTCCAGTTGTTTTTCTCCGTTTGCACCAAGTGACGACCAATGCCTTCTTTGTCCAAAATGGTACGTTCATAACTTTCCTCATATACTTTGAGCGGTGTATACACAAAGAGTGGTACCCCGTTGCGGGTGTTCAGCCAGAATATCCGGTTACGCACTTCACTTTCCTTAACGGTAAAATGAGATTTGCCTACCGCATTGTTCTGATAATTGCGAATCCCTTTCAGAATGCCCGGCGCCTGTGCCGGTACCGATACAAATCCCCATGAAGGGAAATGCAGACTGCCTGTACTGTTGCTCAGATTGAACACCGGAACAGCCTCATCATCCAACTTGCCAGCAATGAAACGTTCCACGAATTTCTCGACTGACTCATCCTGACCGTATTTGATCACCAGGAAATCTTCCATGGAACGGGTAATCAGATCACCGAATTTCTCACTCAGGAAGTCGGAGATGGAGCTGACGATATCAATCTCGTTTTCTTTCACCCATTGGCTGGAGTTTTCCAGCAATTCACGAGAGAAGTCACGGATCAGATCATCTGTATCACGTTTATCCAACAGCCCGTCCACCACACTGACGATATCCGGTACACTTACAACGTTCCAGTAATATGTTTTGTTGCCTTTGTGATCGGCTTGTTCTTCGCCACGTGTCAGGAGGTCACCGTTCTTCGTGAATATCGAGCTAAGGGCATTCAGCGTTTCGGTAAATACGTTATAAATGCGGCTGTTTTCCTGGTTCAGCAACTCATACAGATCTTCATAGAACTCGATCATCTGATCGTTGCGTTCCACGTCGGCGTGCAGCCAGTACTCATGAATTTTTGCTTCAATATAAGCATTCTTTTTCTTCTCTTTGGAGACAAAAGCACTCTTCGCATCGCCCAGTTTCTCTTCGGACTGCTCCTGAGCTGCTTCAATATCACGCGGAATGCGGAAGGCATTCTCACGCAGGGTTTCGATGTACGACTGAATCATCTTCAGTACACAGAAACCTTTTTCCGTATAAATCAGACGGGAGACATAAAACGGACCTTGTTCGGGATGCAAAAACATACGCCGGATCTGTTCGGTGAACTGACCCGCAATCTCACCAGGCAGTTGTTTCTTCGCTTTAATATATTCTTCACGAGCACGAGCCAGGAAGTTCTGCTCCAGTTCAGTATCCATATTCACAACCTGTGATTTCACCACGTTGCCATAGGATAAACGCTCGCTGTTCTGATAACCAGGTAGCGGCTCAGGCACGCGGGCTTCAAAGGACTTGACCACACTTTCGAGATCAATGCCCAGCTTGCGGGCAAACTTCTCGGTATCCTCCTGGTTTGGCGCTTTGGAGAACATGGTGTTCATTTTATCGAACATGCGATACGCCAGATATGTGGTCATCTCTTCGATCGGCAGGACAGCCGAAGATGCACCGATGATGTTGTAATCATAGTTTGCCGGGTACACCTTGTTCATCTGTGCAATGTTGGTGCGAATGTTGCTGATATAGTCATGGATCGCAAACTCCTCACCAGACTGCTTCTCCTCACTTGCCATGAAGTTGGTAATGTTCTCGGCCGTGACGTTCATGCAGTAATCGTAGGCGTTCTCCAGCAGTTTGCCTTCGGTGTTCGTCGCAGAGATCAGATGACACAGGTTAAATGGCGGCAGTGGTGAGTTAACTGTTAAAATATTGCCGTACTTCTGTGTAAATCGCTCACCGCGGCTATCCACGTTCATCCAATAATCCAGCTCTTTGAGCGCAGCATATCCATTCTTGCGAATGTATTCGCGAGTGTGTTCGCTTAAGCTTTTGTTGGACAGGTTCACGTCTGGCGTGAACAGGTATCCAAGCGTATTGACGCGGTCAATCCCGGCAGAGCCGTGATCCCGTTCGATAATACCGCGCACGATATAGGAAATATCGAGGAAACAGCCGCTGCCTGTACCGCCGGACAGACCTGTCAGCAGGAACACCATCAGTTTTTTGTTGGTGCCTACGGATAAGGTTTTGATCTTTTTGTCGATGGCCTGTACGACCTGATTAATCTTGGTGAACAGGAGCAGACGTCCAGCCTGACGTACACCTGCGGCGCCGTTCATACCGTCCGTGATGCTCAGTTCGGGAGACAGCCAGTCCGTAATGTACGGCTCCAGCACGCTGCGGTTCTGTAGAAGTCCGCCAATCTCAGCATTGGACAGCAGCACGAATTCATTGATCGGATCAAGTCCGATCCCTTTATACTTTTTGGCACGATCCTGTTCGTTTGTCTCAAAAGCCAGAAACTCCACATTGTCCGGCTTGTCCATTTTTTTCTTGGATACCGGGTCTTGTGGCAGCTTGAAACGACGGTTGATCTGATATTTGAGACGCAGCAGTGCGTCAATTCCCGTTCCTCCCAGACCGATAATCAGAATGGGATTATCAATCGTATCAACTCTGATCTTCTCACTGACAATACCTCCGCCAAGTGATACATCCAGTTGCTGAATATGTTCTCTAACAATCGGTTTCATTCCATGTCCTCCTTTGATTAACAAAGTTGGAACTGCAACTTCATTACACTTGCCACTCCGATGACAGAATAACATTCCGATCGCTGTTATCCCCAGATTTTTTCAATTCACTTTTACAAAGTGAAAATCCGGGGATAAAGGCGAACGCTTCCGCTTCTTCACGTTATTTCTGTCCTCTGCGTTCTCGTGTAAACAGTTGGTCCCAAATTTTATTGGCATCCTTTTAAACTAAACAATCAACTTAAATCAAATAATCCTTCACACCAGATATTCAATTAAAATGGTCTTGTCCGCCTGTTGCAGCGGGATGCTCAGTCGGTCACCGTTCTTCAGTTCAACGCCTGAGCTTGCATCGACTGCACGACCGGATTTCTCCAAGGTACCGCCTGCGGTGTTACGGATTATAATTCGATCCCCATTGCTGGGCGTAAATACATATTTTTCGGTTTCCTTCAGCTCAGGGTCCAGTTGCAACAACTGATGTAGATGGAATCTGCCCCGGAAGGATACCAGCTTTTTATATTGCGGATAAGACTTGTCTCCCGTGTTCTCATCACGAATCTCCACAACCATCTGACCTACAAATCCCCGGTTTTTGCGTTTCAGCCAGCCCATCAGGAACCAGGCACCAACACCAACCACGATCAGGGCTATAACACCCAGGATGACAGGCAACCAAGGAAACGGCTTGTCCTGTTCACCGCCTGACGTTGTTGGTTGAGATCCACTTCCGGCTGATCCACTCGCGTTGATCGTGATTGGCTCACTTTCACGGTAGAAGCTGTCTTCTTCCGCACGGATGACTAATTCATAGTTATGATTGTCCGGTACTTCAAACGTTCCGGCAAAACCAGAACCTGTGTTTTCCAGCGGTTGTTCCTCGCTTTTACCTGTATCTACATCTTTCACAACCAGCGTGGCCTTCATATCTGTATACAGATCATTATCCTGAAGCGGCTGACCGCCATTCTCCAGTTTGGCTGCAAGATCAACCTTGTCCTCTTTGGTATAGGACTTGGTCTTAATTGGGTCCACAACGAGCTGAAGATCATAGTTGAACAACAGGTTGATATCGATGCTGTCTTTCGGAGCCCCTTTTACCCGAAGTTTCCAGTCTCCTTCTTGGGGTTTCAACAGCTTCACGAGTGAATAACTCTTCGACGTCGAGAGCTTGGCTGCATCCGAGTTCAGGTCCACGGCTTGTCCGGAAGGGTCCGTCAATTGCACTTCCACCGGCTTCGAAGACATGATCGAAATGTTTGCTTCCAATACACTGTCATTCGGTACATTCACGGTAACTTCCTGATAACTGCCGTTTCCCGTTACAGAGGGCAGCTTTACCACATTCAGTTTGGCATGATCCGCGAAGATCTCACTCAGAATCTGTGGCAGATCATCCGGCGTATCGGTAATGAATGATTTACCTCCAGTCTGCTGAGCCAGGTCTGCGAGTGCATTCTTGTTCAGCTTGCCATCGGCGTTCAATCCAATCGTATACACCGGAATACCCTGATCCTGTGCTTCCTTCACGGCTTTTGCCAGGTCAGCATCAGATTGTGCCTGTGTACGGCCTTTGGTTTTGTTAAAGTCATTGTTGCCATCCGCCAGCAGCACGATCATTGGCGAGTGGGATGGGTCTGCACCATGATTCAGTATGTTCACGGCTTCGGCGACACCAACTGAGACATCGGTATATGGCCCCCGGCCAAGCTGATCAATAAAATCCTTCAGGCTGCTCTTGTCCGCATCGGACTGAATCTCCAGCATAGCCTTTTCCCGCTCTACCTGATCGGTATAAGCAACAATCCCTACCTTGTCCCCCTGGACCGGCAGCATATCAATAAACATTTTCATGGCTTCATTACTAATCTTGTCACGGTCACTTGTATTCATTGAGTTACTTACATCGGCTACAAGTACCGCATCGATTCCGCTTGTCTGTGCCTGAGCCGCTGCAGCTTGTGGCAGCAACGCTTGAGGTAACAGTAGCGTTAGAATTGCCAGCAGAACCATCGTTCCACTAAGCCAGCGTATTTTGCGTGTCCGCAGCATTGGGTGTACTCCTTCACGTTTGAGATTAAAATGGGAATAGTTTATTATAGGCGTCAAGCCTTAAGGAAATCTTAACAGTCTACTAACAAATTCTGAAAAGCACCCCTATCTTGAGTTACAGTTTTGTAATGACTGACAAAAATCGACGATTTCATGCCTTGAACTGGCACAAAAGTACCAACTATGGAAATATGATATAGTTATTGCCAGCAAACTGCAATATAACAGCGCTTGTTCACCAAGCCATAGAAGGGAACGGATTATGGTTACATACGGATGCCTCGCCATATTGTTTCTTTTTGTCATTATAAAGGTAACTGCACTCCAGCTTCATCGGCGGAAACCAATCTCCCGCGAAGACACGGATCGTACCCTCTACACTATTCTGAATGGTGAGCGTGATTAAGCATGAGTACTAAACTAGTTGTATCCATAAGACCATTTCATCGAACGACCTATGCCTATGAAAAGTTGCAAGTCTGCTCACGTTGTGGAAAGTACACCTGCCTGTGGGAAGATGAGTGCACGGCCTGTGGCCGGGGTACCCTCAATTCCGTTCAAGCGAAGGCAACTTCCCGTGTAAAACGTCGGATTGCACGCGACTTGTTCATTACGATATTGTTCGGTGTAGCTGCTACCTATTTCGGTGAGACCATAGATCAGACCATGGCGGCAGCCAGCGTTTCCCTGTTGCTTCTGGCCTTACTGATCTTCATGCAGAAACGTTCATTCGAGGTAGAGCAGCAGCGCGAGTTGAAGCGCACGTTACAACAGGATGAGGAACTCATCCGCCAGGGTATTAACCGCAATTGGGCTCTGGTCGCCGAAGCTCGAAAACAGGATGAAGCACTTGCCTATGAGATGCTCCGCGAGATCGGCTCACTCGTCTACAATGACCGGATTCGACTGCAACAGGTTGCGCTGTTACAATCCTTTGTCCTACGCAGTGATATGGATCTGCAGCTCAAGCCCTTGCTCTTACGTAGCTTCGAGCGGCTGCTGGCTGAATATATTGGTGAGATTGCTCGGCTTAAGCCCGATTTGATCCGTGAAGATGCGATTCGTTATATCGCAACCTATGAAGTGAACATTTTACAGCTCCACAATGGAATTCAGATACTTACAGCCGTAGCTGCTGCTGCCGTACGCAAGAGCAAATATATTGAGTTATTCCCTAGTCTTATTACCCGCTACGCCCGCTTTATGCCCAAGGATCGCTTCATGAGACTTTATCACACGATTGAACGCTATCCGAGCAAGGCACGCGGGGGTCTGGCGGAGTCGGTAGGCCGGGTGTATAACGAGAAATATCGGGATCAATACGCAGATGTTCAGCTGTAGGGATGATATATTGAGAAAGAAAAACGTAGTTTAGTGCAAACTCACTCCCTGTATATAGACGAATGCAATTTCATCCATCCCTGCATGCGCGTCAGCACCACAGATCGAAGGTTATGCTTCTAATGATATAAGAATTAATCCAAAAACACCCCATCCTTAGGTCTAGGATGAGGTGTTTTGAATTTTATGGCAGTCTGCCACGTGCTATACGCAGTACACGAAAAAAAGGAAAAACTACATGGGGAATACCTAAATGGCATCTTCCATGGATCAAGTAGGCACGCAAACAGGTACTCACAGATGACAAAAAGAATAAGCGGAAATGATCATCTGTCCTGGTGAAAGGGCCGCGACGTGGTTCCGTCGCGACCCTTGATCTGAAGGTTCGGTACATCTGTACCCGAACCCTCTCATATGTGCCATGCCCATCACTGTGGCATGGCATGGTGCCTGCGCAATTGCGGCTGCATCGCCGCTTGCGCCAAGGCTTTACCGTCCGCGACGAGAATCGCGACGGTCACCCTTCGCCGGTCCGCGTCCTGCGGATTCCGGACGGCGAGAGCCTTCGCTACTGCGCCCGGAGGTGCGCTTGTCGGCACTACGGCCAGCCCAGCCGCTGCTAGCTGCGCGGCCGCTTTGACCCGTTGCTCCGCGACTGCTGTCGCTGCTGCGCGCGGAACCACGACCTGCGCTGCGCTCGTCGCCACTGCGACCCGCACCGCGTCCACCTTGACCCGCTGCACCACGACTGCTGTCGCTGCTGCGGCCACCGCTACGACCACCACTGCGTCCGCCTTCACTGCGGCCACCTTCGCCACCGCGGGAACCACGTCCCCCACGTCCGCCATCTCTGCGATCGTTACGGCCTGCACCGCGACGGGCACTACCAGTTCCGGAAGAGCGTCCGCCTGAACGTTCGTCATCCCCTTGACTGTTGATGGAACGTCTAGCTGCTCCAGTTGAAGCAATTGGACCTTCGCTTGTCCACTGGATACGGGACAGCTTTTGGTCAATACCTTGTTCAATACGTGCAAGTTCCGGTCTGTCGTGCTCTGTTGCAAACGTTACAGCAAGACCTGTACCGCCTGCACGGCCCGTACGACCAATCCGGTGGATATAACTTTCCGCATCATGCGGCATATCGTAGTTAAATACATGCGTAACGCCTTCAACATCAAGTCCACGTGCAGCTACATCTGTAGCAACCAGCACTTGCAGTTTGGCATCGCGGAACGCTTTCATTACGTTCTCACGCTTGGATTGGGACAGATCTCCATGAAGTTCATCACTTGCATAACCTGCTTCACGCAGATCTTGGTTCAGCTTGGATGCACGACGTTTGGTCCGACAGAAAATAATCGCCAAGTATGGGCGATACGTATCAATCATGCCGCGAAGCGCTTCTAATTTACCACGATCCGTACATTCCAGCACTTGCTGGCGAATTTGTTTGATCGGGATAACAGATTGGGAAGATACTTTTACATCTTCCGGATCTTTCATGTAGGTCTTCGCCAGGTTGCGAATGCCCTTAGGCATCGTTGCTGAGAACAGCATTGTCTGACGTTTATGTGGTAGCTCGCTAAGAATCGTCTCCACATCGTCCAGGAAGCCCATGTGCAACATTTGGTCGGCTTCATCCAGCACCAGTTTTTTCACATTATCCAGCTTCAGCGTGCCACGGCGCAGGTGATCCAGGAGACGACCTGGTGTACCAATAACGATCTGGGTACCGTTCTGCAATTTACGCAGTTGTTTGTCCACATCCTGCCCGCCGTATACGGCAAGCACGTGCAGTTTATCGTCGTTAGCAGTAAGCTTCTTCGCTTCTTCCGTAATTTGCAGCGCAAGCTCACGCGTAGGCGCGATAATCAGCGCTTGTGGCGAACGGTCGGATACGTTAATTTTCTGAATAATCGGCAGCAAAAATGCCAGCGTTTTCCCTGTTCCTGTCTGTGCCTCAGCGATAATATCGCGTCCACCCAGCAGTACCGGAATCGAACGCTCCTGTACCGGAGTCGGCACGGCGATTCCCTGATGTTTCAGGATCTCGCACCATTCCGGGCGAATGCCCAGTTGTTCAAAGTTTGCCAATCGTTACACCTCTGTATATTCATTTAGATAAGTCCATTTCATAATGACCTTAGTATCAGTATCTGCCATCAAGACTAGTTTTCCTTATATCAATCATGATTATGAAATGAATTTTTTAAAAAGCAATCCACTCGTTGCTCTTCTTCTCCATACCCTGTAGTTTACACGTTAGTCAAGCAAAACAAAAGGGGATACAGCGTTACACCCCCAACTTGTAGCACAAAATCCCAAGATCAGCGTAACTTGTATCGACCAAGTGAGTTTGAGGATGGTTTTGGAGAGTAACTCCAGAACCACCTCTGAGAATGATGATGAGTGGAACAAGCTAAGTTGTTAGCTCGAAGTCTGACTTTGACTCTGTATATTGGTTGAGGACTTGACTGTACGTGGTCAGGCGGAGGTTATAGCGGGTTACACTTTCTAATGGTACTCCTTGAGAAAGATGTAATGGATCATTATGTTCATAACCCCAGGATAGTTTAGTGATATCGTTGAGATTGAGATAACTGCTATAATTCTATAAATTGTTGTGAAGGTCATCCTAAACAGATCAAAAGGAAGCGATCTTGCAAAAGTTTCAGGAATTGAAAGGTACCTTACATAGCTCTGTACATTGAGATCAAGATTCAAGATTTCTCGCGGTTCGAAAATAGCTCTCAAGCTGAACCTCCCACGTACCACTGATTCTAACGAATCCAGAGCACCCTATTACGCCAATTAAAGCCGTTTGGATTTTCTAACGAACTCCAGTCACTTAATTACTCAGAAATACCCGCGAAACGGCAACAGTATGGGTGGAATCAGCAAAATAAGATGTCTGAGATTCGTTAGAATAACGAAAACATGAAATAACTCCATATAAGACGCGCCAGGTTCGTTAGAGTTTACACATAGGGAGGACACAAGCATCAACACAGTAACATCAGCTACAGCAATAACAACATTTACTAGAACCAGAACACCAACTACAAAAACTAGAACTAGGAACAACAACAACAACAACCAGCACTACCTATACTTCTACTAGAACTATTACTACAACTTCTACTTCTATTTCTATTTCTATTTCTATTTCTATTTCTATTTCTATTTCTATTTCTACTACAACTACCACTACCACCATTAGAACTACTACTACTTCTTCTTCTTCGTTCTTTTTCTGTTCTCTTCTTCACTGTACACACCACACACTCTAATAAAAACAACGACGCCCTCTCCCCAATTTATTTTAGGAAAAAGTGCGCCGCTGATAGAAAGTATCTTTTTATGTTATCTACTACACAGGGCTGTCGCATGTCTACTCAACACTACTTTAGGACAGTAGCCTTCATAACTTTACTTTATTACTTGTTTAGATCCTTAATTCCAGATTTACTAAACTGTTCATTTTTCACCTTGTCTGCGTAACTACGTTTCGACATTGCACCTTTGGACAACAACCTTCGTTGCAACCAAGTTACGAACCGTGCCCTCCAGCTGTAGCAAACCCACTCCGTTCAAGAATGCGAGTGCTCTCCTCGTTTAACCCGCGCAGGTGCACGGTTTTGCCTAGCTTCGCGTATTTGAACTTCAATTTGCCGATAGCCACAACCGCAGTGTTATCCCAGATATGTGAACCTCCGAAATCAATCGTGATCTCCTTCGGATCGGCCTCTGCATCGAACTCATCTACAAAGCGGGACGAAGAGCCAAAGAAGAATGGTCCGTGAACCCGATATACTTTCTGCCCTTGTTCCTGGCTCGTCTGTACGCGAATCTTGGTCTGTTTCCAGCCAAAATGCAGCACACTGAGCACAACGCCGACCATAACCCCGATCGACAGATCGTGGGTATAGACCACAATCGCCACCGTCACGATCATGACAAAGGCTTCCGCCCGCGGCACGCGAGTTATATTTTTGATTGAACTCCAGTCGAATGTCCCGATACACACCATAAACATCACACCGACGAGTGCCCCCATCGGTACCTGTTTCACCACACCGCTAAACAGCAACAACAGGATCGCGAGAAACGCACCCGCAGTAAACGTAGATAATCTTCCACGTCCGCCAGACTTCACATTAATGACCGACTGCCCAATCATCGCACAGCCGCCCATGCCGCCAAACAAACCGTTCACAAAATTTGCAATACCCTGACCACGTACTTCACGGTTCTTGCTGCTCTTGGTCTCGGTCATCTCATCCACGATGGTTGCCGTCAGCAGAGATTCGAGCAATCCAACCAGTGCCATGGTGAATGAATAAGGTAGCAGAATCATCAGCGTGTCCCAAGTCCACGCAATATTTGGCAAGTGGAACATCGGCAGAGTGCTCGTTATATTTCCCATATTGCCTACCGTTCTTACGTCCAGATGGAACACCACGGTAATAATCGTCATTACGACGATTGCAATCAGTGGAGCTGGAACACCTTTGAAAAACCGTGGCAAAATATAAACGATCGCCAGCGTGCCCGCTACCATCGCATACATAATCCAGTTCGCTCCCGTGAAGTGGGTTAACTGCGCCATAAAGATGAGTATAGCCAGTGCGTTAACAAATCCGGTCAGTACCGAATGAGGCACAAACGTAATAAACCGTCCAACCCTAAATATGCCCAGTAGAAACTGGATAATGCCCGTCAATATCGTCGCTGCAAAAAGATATTCCACGCCATAATCCTTGACGAGTCCAACCATCAGTACCGCCATGGCACCTGTTGCCGCCGAGATCATGCCTGGTCTTCCACCAGCAATCGAGATCACAATCGCAATCGTAATCGAAGCGTATAATCCGACCATCGGATCAACACCTGCAATGATGGAGAACGCAATGGCTTCCGGAATTAACGCCAGCGCTACCGTAATGCCTGCCAGCACGTCTCCGCGAATGTTGCCAAACCATTGTTGTTTTAAAGTATTCATATGTTCTTGCCGTTCCTCCTACGTGTATTCCTTATAATGGACAATCCCGCTGAACAGTAACGGAAGCCGTTCACACTAACCATCTACCCAGGACAGCACAAAACAACGGATTCCTCTCCGCGTCATTCACCTATGCTCATCCCTGAGTTGCATCATTATTTACCATCCATATTGCTTTGAAGGGTTAATATGCACTCATGTCTTTTCCGTTCCAGTGTGTACCGCTGGTGTTCCATTACTGCCTCAGTTGTCTTACTCGTGCGACATCAGGAGCTGATCCTGATGCCAATAGGTTTTCCCCTCTCAGACCGGGTCCGTTAATGTACTGACCTATTATTATAGTCACAGGACCGGATATGTACTAATACAGTTAAGGCGAAAAAACAGAACCTTTTCTTCTATTATCTTAATCTTTCTATAATTTACTCACCAATTCTCTATTCACAAAAAATAACCCGCAAAGATCCTTTGGAGAAAGTCTCTTTACGGGTATTCTTGTGATGTAATGCTGTTGCTAGAACCTTCCCGATTTGAATATCGAATAGAGCAGGAAAGCCACCATCAGAATCGCCACCAGGAAACCAATCTCAATGACCGGAATATCCCACAGCATCGTGGACTGATGACTGATCGACGAACCGATAATCAATCCCACCATAATGATACAGAAGGCGAGTAACACGATACTGAAAGACAGCCGATTACTAATCTGGTCCATTCTACGCATGAGTGCATCGAGTTCAGGGACACTGATCTCCAGCCTCAGCTTACCTTTGCTAATGATGGATGATAACTGCCTTAACTGCCCTGGCAGACCAATGACACTCTCGGCCATATCAGCCGCACTGCGGAACAAGCGATTCTTGATTCTTCCTGCGCTAAAACGTTCCTTGATCAGCTTCCGCCCAAAGGGTTCGGCCATATCTACAATGCTCAATGAAGGATCGAGATGTTCGATTACACCTTCCATCGTCAGCAACGATTTACCAAGCAGTAGAATATCCGCAGGCATGACAACCCGGTGCCTCTGAGCTACGCCGAACAAGTCATTCAATGCCTGACCCACACTGATCTTGGAAAAGGGAATATCGTAATATTTGGTACGCAACTTGTCCAAATCCACATGAAGACCACGCAGGTCCATGTCATCTGGCATCATGCCGAGCTTCTCAATCGCCCGGATCATACTGTCCGTATCTTTGCGCATTAACCCAATAATAAGTGAAGCGAGCTGTTGTTTCATCTCATCACTCAGACTGCCCACCATACCGAAGTCTATAAAAGCAAGACGTCCATCCTTTAATACCATCAGATTGCCCGGATGTGGGTCAGCATGAAAGAAACCCTGAATAAAGATCTGATTTAATAATGAATCCACCAGCCGCTCGGCAATGTTATTCAGATCATGACCGCGTCTGACCAGTTCTTCACGATCATTGAGCTTGATACCTTCGATATACTCCATAGTGAGCACACGGGACGAAGTCTGATCCCAGTAAATTGCCGGGATTTTGACCTTGTTGTCCTGTTGGTACTGCTGTGCAATCTTTTCCGTATTGCGGCCTTCGACTGTATAATCCAGCTCGGCCATCAACGCCTGAGCGTATTCTTCGACCATTTGCGGAATCTGATATTGCTTCACCCAGTCCCAGCGCTTCTCGGCCATGGCTGTCAGCTCACGCAAAATATCCAGGTCACGCTGCACAATACGCGATATGCCCGGCCGCTGAATCTTGATGGCTACCGATTCACCGCTTTGAAGTTTGCCCAGATGCACCTGTCCAATGCTGGCCGCAGCTACAGGGGTATCCTCGAACCGGGAAAAGATCTCCTCCAGCGGTGTATCCAATTCCTGTTCCAAAATACCCCGTGCCGTCTCGGAAGAGAACGGCGGGACCTGATCCTGCAACTTCACCAGCTCACGAATGACAGACTCAGGCAACAGATCTGCCCTTGTGCTTGCGAGTTGCCCCAGCTTGACGAAAGCTGGCCCCAGCTCCTGCAGCACAAGCCTGATGCGTTCACTCAGCGTTTTGGTGGTGTGTGCTTCACGCGACATCCACCGTCTGGGCAGAGCCAGCAGCTGGAACAAGCCCAGCTCCTCGACCATATAACCGAAGCCATGACGCACTAGCGCCATGGCAATTTCACGGTATCTGCCGACATGTTTGATTCGCACTGCCATCTACTCGATCTCGTTTCCTTTGAGAGGAGGAGGAACTTCAAGTGGAGCTGGGGATTCATCAGGTTGAAGCTGTGGTGAGTGGCCCAGTTCGGCAAGTTTTTTCTCCAGAACGGCAACGCGCTGTTCCAGACTGGTTACATCACTTTCGGATGCCACACCAGCTTCCTGAAGCACACGCTTGACCTGTTCTTGAATCACTCTCTTGAACTGGCCTTGTTCTTCATCGCCCCGTTCCAGCAGACGTTCAACCAAAGCTTTGGATTCACCGGGCGCAAGTTCCCCGCGCTTGACCAAATCATCCACGGTTTTCTCAATTTTTTCTTTGCTTACGACAGTAAGACCAAGCCCTAACGAGATCGCCTTTTTGAACAAATCGCTCATTTTTGTCATCCTCCTCTTCGTTGATCTCTATATTATACCCCTTATACTCTGCATGCAAAAATGTCAGTCCGATCAGACGTAACGCGCAGCCCATTTGCCTGCTTGCAGAAGTAACTTCCGGTACGTTTCGTGTGCAAAAGACGGCACATGGTGACCCGGCATCAGATAAACAATACGCCCAACACCATATCGATGAGCCCAAACCGCAGGTTTTGGTCCTTCTTCGGATTGATATTCAAGCAATATCTTCGTTTCGGCAAAAGAACCAAATTCGAACTGATACGGCTCTTCTTCCATTGTGAAATTCGAAATGCCCTCCGTCACGGGATGGCTTTCCGCCGTTACAGTGAATTCAAGCGGTGCATACGCCGGATGATGCAGGAACTTGGCACCGATCATCTGTTTGAGCTCATAACGATTTTGGAGCGAAATGCCGTTATGTATAATGACCAGTCCACCTCCATTACTTACATAGGACAACAAACCTGCTGTCTGCTGTGGAGAGACTTTCCCCTTCCAATCGTCCATGTATGAGATACATACATCAAACCCGGTTATATTTTCTTGCAGTAGCATATTCCGATTCTCACTGCACTGCACTGTCATAGTATCATGGAAAATTCGGCTAATCTCCGCATCCACCCCCTGAAGCGGGTGCCAATCCGGATGTGTATAATCGCCAAGTAATAATGCTTTTTTACGATGATCCATTCAATTAATCTCCTTTCTTGTTCACCTCACTGTATAAAACCAACTACCAGGGGAGCTTCTCTCCCTTGTAGTCCACATATGCGGGCTGATCTCCTTTAAACTGTTCATGGCGGTCGATAAGTACTGCGATATGCTGTGCAGATTGCTCGGGCGTGAGATCCGCAGCAACATCCAATTCGCCCCTCATATAACTCTGTACCCAACCGGGATGCACAAGCATCACTTGTCCGCCTTCATCCTTCAGACCATTGTGCACAAGACGGGCCTGCATGTTCAAAGCAGCTTTGGACATACAATAGGCATACCACCCATCCCGACTGCATTGCTCTATACTTCCAGCCTCGGAAGAGATATCAACAATCAGCTTGACCTGTCCTTGAAGAAGGAGGGGCAACAGGGAATGAGTCACACGCAGTGTACCTAAGGTGTTCACATTAAATACTTCAGCCATCTCCGCCATATTCAACGGCCCGCGGATATGGTCCGTAATACTTCCTAGTATAGCCGCATTATTGATCAGCATATCCAAATGATTCGTATCCAGCTTCAATGTCTCCGTGAACAGTGCTACCGACAGGTCGTCCGCGATATCCAGTTCGATGGCGCGCAGATGGTCAGGATATCCTTCTGCAAGCATACGAATTCCCTCGGAATCTTCCACGTCCAGACCGGCCGCATACACGAGATACCCTCTCTTCAGCATCTGTGCCGTCAAAGCCAATCCCAATCCACGAGCAGCTCCCGTTACACATACGGTTCTCATCATGATGTCCCTCCCTCGCATAATGATTCTGTCTTTTATTCATTCCACATATTCATCTGAAAACCTTTAATTCAGAATAGGATTGCCAACTTCACGACCAAAGACTCAGGAGGTAAAAGCGAGATTAGAGCCATTTTGCTTATTGAATTCAGCTATCTATTTGAGCTATAAATAGCTGTTATTATCTCTGCATATCTCGCTCCTGCCGATAGGCTAAACAATGTTCCACCCATCTTTGAGCAGCTGCCGGATAAGAGCCCAGATGAACGTGCGTATACCCCGCCACGATGTTGCCTGCGGCATATCCCTCTTGCTTCAAGCCACGCATCCCCTTGGTCTCATACGCATAAGGAATCGTTTCTTCATCACGATAGGTCATTGTCGAATAATGAAATTCATGACCTCGAAGTACTTCACCCTTTTTCAGTAAAAAGGAATCCTGAACGCTACTCGCTTCACGGTAGCCAAGCGCAGCGCGCTTCTTCTGCATCTGCACCTGTGCGGGGATAATGCCCGCCATGTCAAAAGTAACTCCCTCTCGGTCGGTCAACGTTTCTCCAAGTACCATGTAACCACCACACTCAGCAAATAAAGGCATGTTGGATTGTGCTGCCCGTCGAAGTCCTTCCAAGAAATCTTGGTTACCGGCAATCTCTGCTGCAAACTCCTCTGGAAACCCGCCACCCAAATAGATGCCATCCACATCTGTTGGAATACTTTCGCCAGCGAGCGGACTGAAGTAATGTAATCGAGCCCCGGCCGCTTCGAGCAATTCCAGATTATCGGGATAATAGAAATTAAATGCCGCATCGCGCGCAACGGCAATGACAGGCTGCATCGCATATGATACATGTCGATTATTAACATGGATCACTGAATTGGAAAGTGGATCGTAATTCGAGCCTGATTCAGCATTAGCCGAATCAGCTTGGGCAGTAGTTGCAGGAATCACTTCTTCTTCATTCAAAGGTGGGGCGCTTGTCGCCAGCTCCAGCAGCAGATCCAGATCGGTGCCTTCCATCAGCACATCGGCAGCCCGCTGAAATAATGGTTTCAATTCACCCCGCTCAATGGCAGGTACAAGTCCCAGATGTCTCTCAGGAATGGACATGTCTTCATCCCGCTTCAGCCAGCCAACCACCGGAATTCCGCACATCTGCTCAATGGCTTTTTTCACAATGGTATAATGACCCGCACTTCCACACCGGTTGACGATCACTCCGGCAATATTTAATTCAGGATCCAACTGTTGAAAACCCAGGACAATCGCGGCCGCACTGCGAGCCATGCTGCGTACGTCCACAACCAGAATCACAGGGGTCTGCGTGACCAGAGCAATCTCTGCAGTTGAGCCTGTATTGCTGAGCGGATCTTTGCCATCGTAAAGGCCCATAACGCCTTCTATAATGGAAATATCATGTCCCGCCGATGCCTTCTCGAACGTATCTCTCACGTATTCAGGCGATGTCATCCATGCATCCAGATTACGTGACGGTCTGCCCGTGACGGCGGTATGATATGTCGGATCAATATAGTCCGGGCCGCATTTGAACCCTTGTACACTCAAGCCACGCTGGGCAAGTGCCCTCATCAGCCCCAAGGTTACTGTCGTTTTTCCTGCACCACTTCCGGTCCCTGCAATGATAAGTCGGGGTCTGGCATTACGATCTGAAATGGTCATCGTCATTTCCACCTTTTCGTCAATATAACAAAAGCCTCTGATCGAAGCACTATCAAGGATGTACATTAATGTTTTAGTTGTAACGTATAAATTCTATAATCTAAACAAAACCGCATCATATAGCGATGCGGTTAAGATTAATGCACACTTTTTATTCATGAAGCGACGCCAAAAGCTTTTTGTCGAACTGATCTAAAAGCAGGCCACTAATCTCTAATCTTGGCCGCACGCCCTGCTGCAAAGTAACGCCCAAGCTCAACGATGAGTGCTCCCATCTTCTCTTCCTCCGGAATGACCAGTGCCTCAATGCCTTCTTCACGCATAGAGTTTGCTGTAACTTTACCTACAGACGCAGGAATTACACCTTGTCTGAAGGCTGCAAGCAACGGCTCAAGCTTGTCCTGGGAAGCCGCATATTGCGTCAGAAATCTAACCTGCGGTCCACTTGTGAACGCAACAGCATCTACCTCGAAATTTAGAATTTCATTCAATAACTGTTCCAGTTCTGCCTCTTCTGGCGGTACATGGCGGTAAGGAAGCACTTGTCTGACGATGGCACCTTGTTCTTCCAACCATGCAACGAGTTTGGGAGCTGTCTCCCCATGAAGCTGCAACATAACCTTTTTCCCTGCGAGATCATGTGGGGTGAATTCTCGGATGAGCCCGTCCGTGCTACCGTCATCATCTCGTACCAGCGGTGTTAGCTTGCGCTTTTTGAGCGCATTCACCGTCTTGTATCCCCTTGCCGCAATTGAGGATTCTGATAATACATCCAACAATTGGCCTGCCACTTCCATATCCTCAGCCATTTCAAACAATGCATCCAATCCCATACCCGTCGTTAATACCGCCCAATCTGGCGGGTCTGAGATCCAGGATACCAGCCCATCCCTGATACTCCGATCATCCAGGAATACGGTCCCCTGTGCCGGTCGCACAAGCGGGATTCCACCCATTTTTTCAACCAGTATGGACATTTCTTTCGATTTTCGTGGTCCTGTCAATGCTACACGTACACCTGCCAAATGTTGAGCCATTCATGTTCCCCCCGTTAGTTCAGCCGAATGTTCATCAGTCTGACTACAGTATACAGGGTACTTCTGTGGAGGGAAACTGTACTTTCCCTCTTTTTGCCCGTTCATCTATAAGGATTTTTGATGGAATGCATCAGGAAGGCTGGAGTTCTCCGCCATGAGAATCTTTCCGTCTTTTCTCTCCGTCCTTCTCCGAATCAGCCGATTTTTGTTCCGGCTCATGTTTCTCTTTCTTTGACTGTTCTCCCGATCTCTGTTGGGTAGATTCTTTTTTATCCTTTTTGCGAGGACGAAGGAAAAGAAACAGCACGATAGGGAACATCACTTCAAATACAATGGCGATCCACGTCCATTCCCGAGTAAAACGATTGAGCTGAATGGCATTTCGGAAGAACCAGAATGCACAGACAAATCCGACGAGGGCAATCGGGCCTGTCAACACCTTTCCCGATACGTTCGGAATGATTCGCTTCAATCCCCAGCAGACAAAGTACAGGTCAAATGCAATCTTCGTGATCATGGTAGGCAAGGTTGCCGCTGCCAGCGCAAGGTCAAACCGATCCAAGAAATCACTGATTTGCAATTGTCTTGCCAGTTCATAGGAGGGATACACCAACCTTGAAGCGATAGGAACTCCAATGGAGGTAATGGTCTCCACAAGGATTAGCATCATCAGGAGTGCAGAGAGGATAATACCTGACACAACCGATTTATATCGAAAATCACTGCCTTTGATAACAAAAGGTAATGCAATCATCTCTCCGTAAAACGAAAATATGTACCAACTCCCCTTGCCCACTCCCGTAACATCAACGTGAAAATACGGCATCAAATTATCCATATTGATCTGTTGAATGAGCATGAAAGGCACAATCACGGAGTTTAAGAGAAACAATGTCACATACAACTCCGACATACCGATTAAGGAGCCGAGCCCACCTCTGACGATAAAAACTCCCATAACGATCAGAGATAACACAATGATGGAGATGGGCGTGGTCTCTAACAAAGTTATGCTGATATAATCCCCCGTTAACCGGATATCCCTCGCAAACACAAAGAAAAAAAACAAAATGTACATCAATCCTGCGAGCCTTCCCAAAAAGGGGAATCGCCCAGCAAGGGCTTGAAATAGATCCTGATCCGGAAATCTCCGCTGGACCCGACTTAACATCCACATGGATGCAAGCATCACTACGACTACAGGTATATACGAGAGATAAGCGTGTTGTTCCGCATAGTAGATAGCTTGCGCGTGAGGCTGAATTAACGTTCCTGAAATACTGAGCAGCAGCACGAGCAGGATCATCTGACGGTGTGTCACTCTCTGATTCATGATATACCTCCTTTCCCTCTCGCGATCTCGCAAACTTAATGCATCCTGTCGACAACCTAGGGCAGTGGCAGTAAGCGCTGGATAACGTGGCTTATCCATACCGACACAAATAAGGTTTTGCTTAGATTAGTCACATAGAACCAAATGCCTGTAGCCACTGCTATCAAACTATAGGATAGCCAGCGATTAATGGCAGCTGCCTGTTTTAAATGTCTGAAATCCATCAAAATGACCACGATTACCATGGCCAGGAAGGTAAATAAGAGTGGTTTAATCATGTACAACTTCATCCTCTCCGACGCCAATTGGTTTATTGCTCACCCCAACGTTTTCAATAATGACATGGGGAGTAACCGTCACCTCGACTTCAGGGTATATGTCATCCCAGCGATCCTTCATCGTGTCCCACTTGGCCGGCAGATGTTGATGAATGGATCGACCGATTCCAAGAATGTCCGCATGATATTTTCCCTGAACCAACCGGACACCTTCCTCAATATCCAATTTTATTTTCTCGTGAATGGCTTCATTTATCTTCAGAATCTCATTCTCACGTCGGTCACCATAATTGGATTCGTTATCTACGAGAACTCCTTTGGCATATAATTCAATATTCACGGTGACCTTATCAGCCTTGATACTGGGATGTAGTGAAGCGTTGTTCTCGTTCAACTTGATGAACATATCTCCATCTCCGCCAGGAGCTTTAACCATAATCTCCGGCGCATTGGCTTCGCCCATAGCAAGAATGAGGGCATCAGCTGGAGCTTTGTCGATCATGCCAACCAGTTTATCTTTTTTGAAGATGGCCAATCCATCCAGCTTGATGTTTGTTTTGGCGTCCTTCCACCCTTTTGGAACATTGGTCACTTTCGAAGCGACCGGCAGGAATGGATCCACACCTTCACTAAGAATGGCATCTATAAACGTTTTAAGTGAACGTGGATTACGCATATTGAGGAAACACAGTTCCCGCACCATCTCGGATGGAAACTTCTCTATAGGTGCATCCGTATCCATGACCTCATATGCTGCACCTTTTGTGACCACTGGCAATGCAGAGAATCGGTTCAGCGGATAACGCGTAAACAGATCAAGCATGGAGGCCACGCCATCCCGGGCAAGCTCCTCACCAATAAGCATCGTACGGCGATGCGCATAATAGATTCTTCGTGAGAGTTCCTTTTGACCTTCAATAGATGTACCATGCAATGATTTGGCTGTATTGGATAACATGAACCAGGATTTATCCCCACTCGTGCCGCCTCCGCCTCCTTCACTACCGGAAGAACCGGATTGTCCCGGCAGAGCAATCTGAAGACTGGATCTGTAATTGTCCCCCTCCTTATCAACAGCAATACCAATCACAAAGGCAACATCGTTAATCTCCTTACGATCCCAGCAACCTGAAATAAAAGTGGTACATAACAACAGCGCTATCACTGCCCGGTACTTATATATGAACTGCATGGGTTCACCACCCTTCCTCAGCTTCAGGGGAACCGTTGATCTTTTCGGTCATCCGTTTCTGATCCCGATGTACCGTAGAAGGACGATTGATCATTTTCCACCATGGCACACGAATGAGAATGTCTTTGGTATCTGTTTTACTGTACGGGCTAAGACCGGAAAGATATGGGACACCGAACGAAGTCATCTGTGTCAGATGCACCGAAATCAGGACCAAACCGATTACAATCCCGTATAGTCCGAGCATACCTGCCAGTAACATGATCGGAAATCGCAGCAGACGCACCGTAATCGCGAAGTTAAATCGCGGAATCGTGAAGGAAGCTATACCTGTCATGGATACGATAATAACCATCGGTGCGGATACAATCCCCGCTTGAACTGCGGCCTGTCCGATCACGAGTGCACCGAGGATACTGACAGCCTGACCCACTGTCTTGGGTAACCTGACCCCCGCTTCCCGGAGAGCTTCGAACGACAGCTCCATAATGAGCGCCTCAACCAAAGCCGGAAAAGGAATGGCTTCCCGGGCACCTGCGATACTTAGAATCAGCGTAGTTGGCAGCATGTCCTGATGAAATGTTGTAATAGAGATATACAAGGCTGGCAGGAACAGAGCGATGGCTACGAATAGGAAGCGAATCCACCGCACCAGATTACTGATGAAGAATCGCTCGTAATAATCCTCGCTGGCTTGCAGCATCTGCCACATCGTGACTGGAGCAATCAGCGAGAATGGGGTTCCATCTACCATAATGGCAAAGCGTCCTTCCAACAGATTGCCTGCAACGGTATCCGGCCGCTCCGAGTAGTGCATCTGAGGAAAAGGGGAATACGGATGATCTTCAATCAATTCCTCGATATAACCCGTCTCCAGGATGCCATCAATATTGATTTTTTCCAGACGTTTCTTAACATCTTGAATCGTTTTTGGATCGGCAATACCTTCCAGGTAGGTCAGCACAATATCTGTCTTGGTGTCTGTTCCAAGGGTCATACTCACCATCTTGAGAGCAGGTGTTTTCAGCTTGAACCGCAATAAGGCCGTATTCACACGGAGCGTTTCGGTAAATCCCTCCCGCGGTCCCCGAATCACGGATTCTGTCTGCGGTTCCTCCACACCACGTCTGACGCCACCTTTGACATTGAACATCCAGGCTTTGTTACTTCCGTCGACCACCAGAAGGGCAGAGGATGCCAGCACCCCTTCTGTCGCAGCAGCCCAGGTATCCACTCGCTTCACCTGTGTTAGCTCAACGGTTGTATCATCCAGTGGAACATCAGGTTCATCTGTACGCTGCTGTACCAGCCCTCGAATAATCGGACGCAGCATGTGTTCCTGGATATCAGCCGAATTAACAATGCCTTCGATATAGACCAGAAGTCCTTTCACTTCAGGCGTAATCATGACGTTGCGAAAAACCACATCAGAACAATCGGAGAAGATTTCCTTTACCGCCTTAATCTGAGTTTCATGTACTGCACTAATCGGCTGCCGAAGAAAAGGCGGGGACGGCAGTCCCAAAGGAATATGTTTTTTTTCTTCTGAAGCTCGTCCCGGTTGCCGGGACTTGTCTTTCCCAGATGTTTTGTCCGCCATATGCCGCCCCTCCGTTCTTGTTTTTATACAAGGTAGCTTGTGCCAGACAGCAGGGAATTATGTGGTCTTTTTTGCAAAATTACGATTAAATCCTCTGCGTTTTCAGACAGCAAAAAGGCCTCTGTATTTAACAGAGACCTCTGGGATGTTCCAAGTTCTATAGGTACTTATAAGTTAATCCGCAAAATAATCTTCAGGCACATAACGAATCTCCGACTTCGCATAGATGCTTAGCGTGTGACTCTCCCTGTCGTACACTACCCGTTCACCATCTACGTAGTACCAGTGTTTCAAAAGGGGCTGATCCTTGCGTTGGACGAAGCGAAATACATTCAGTTCCTGTCTAAGCTCCATAATCTGTTCCACAATGTGCTCGTCCAGACCCGTAACGGTAAATATGAAGCCTGTACCCTCCTGTTGGAACCGATAGGACAGGGAATCTGTTTTGCTATTAGCTAATCCTCGCCCGGTCACCGCATGTTTAACCATAAACCATTCCTGTTGCGCCATACGTGTATATCCTCCTTCATCTTGGAGTTGATTTCATCAGCCATCTACGGCAAATCAATAATCATATAGAACGTATCTTCGTTTGCTTGCAGTTCGATTGAATCCCGCTGTTCCACACGAGCCGTGTCGCCTTCGTTCAACAGGTACTCTCCGTCCAATCTCAGTTTACCTTCGATGGAGAAAATATACATTCGGCGGCCTGCATCCTGATTAAAGGTTAACGTTTCGTCTTTGGCTAATCGGCCAAGGTAGATCGTCATATCCTGATGAATGGTCGCAACTCTTGGTCCCCCATCTGGGGATACAATCGGCACGAGTGCTCCTGCCAATGCCGCTGGATCAAATGATGTGGTCTCATAGGAGGGCTCCAACCCTTTTGTCTGTGGCATGAACCAGAGCTGAAGCAAACGTACTTCTTCGGTATCGGATGCATTATGTTCGGTATGAATCATGCCACTGCCTGCTGACATCCGCTGGATACCACCAAAGCCTGTAACGGCTACATTCCCCAGGTTATCTTCATGTCGCAACTTGCCGTTCAGTACGATGGATACAATCTCCATGTCACTATGCGGGTGAGCCCCAAAACCGCGACCAGGCGCGATCACATCGTCGTTCGCTACCCGCATCGGTCCAAACGCCGTATTCTCCGGGTCTTGGTATTCTCCGAAAGAAAAGCTGTGACTGCCACGGAGCCAGCCTCGATCAAAGCTGGAGCGGGCATCGGATGGAATGACGTTAATCATAAAATGCATCCTCCTTATTTTTTCTTAGTAGCATACTTATTCTCATTGTAACAAACCATAGGCATGTCGTCCAAACGAAAAAAGTTCTCTACTGATCAGCCCGGTTCGCAAATCAATTCCCGAACCGGCCTGGCCAATAAAGAACCTCGTTACAGGACTCATCCTGCACTTCATTATTTTTTAGCGATCGTTAGTCAAATCAAGCACTCACATTCTGGCGAGCGTTCCCCTGTCTGGAGAACAGATAATCCACGGCCAGGAGGCGGCTTCCTGTGAAGAGCAGTGTCAGGGAACCCGCAAGAAGCAGGTAATCTAACTCGGTACCACTCAGGAACGGCTCACCCACTTTGGCTGTAAACAGAACGCCAACCATCACGATGGCAAACAGGGCAGCAAACACACGTGTTCCCAGACCCAGAATCATCGCTGCACCACCTACCAACTCAATGATGGCTACAACGGATGCAAGAAATCCGGGAATACCAATGCTTTCGAAAAAACCTACCGTACCGCTGATTCCACCTTCAAATTTACTCCAGCCGTGCAATACAAAGATCAAACCGATCATAATCCTTGAGAAAAGTAATCCAATCTCTACACTTTTATTATTCATGTTCATCTTCCTTCCTCATTATATTTGACTTCACATTTAGCCCAATTAATCTATCCGATGGACCAAACAAACAAGATAGACAGCAATAGAAAAACAGTAGCCGACATCAGAACAGCATAACGTGGCAACCTCAGCGTCACGTCCTGTTCCGGGTCCAGCAGACGTGAAATTCGGACATTCACCGACGTATCCGCAAATGAGGATTGAACGGTCAGTTCTTTGGCCCCCCAAGGTTCAGGACAAGCACGGAGCAACTTGAGCAAAGCACTGCCAATGCCAGCCACATTGCCTGTACGCTCAATGGCCTCATTGTCTGCCAGAATTTCTCTAACAATATTGTAATGTTTCGAAGTATGCTTCAATACAGGAATATACGGCATCATGATTGCAAATACCGATAACAGTGTTGTCTTCAGTGGGTCACGGTGCCACAGATGATGGACTTCGTGGTACACAACTGCAGTCTCCTCTTCTGCATCCAGCATCGTCAGAAGCCCCGTGGAAAGTACGATGCAAGGTCTCCATAGACCAATTGTAAATGCAACCGGAGAATGCTTGTCCACTACAATGAATCCTGGCTGTCCGAGATGGTGATACTTGGACTCCAGTTCGTGAGACAATGCACGCACCTCCATGGAGCGAAGTTTACGTACGGCTGCTCTGGTTTTCATCATACGCACCATTAACAACCAACCTGTTCCCGCAAATGTCAGCAATACCAGTGCCAGCAGGAAATGTCCCACGGATAACCATCCCAGTCGACTCATCCAATGATTGCAGAGCCAGAGCAGGTTAAACGGGATATCCCAGCCAAAAATTTTGTACATCGCGTACATGAACATCTGCATGAACACGAGTAACGGAATGCCAAACCCGACGGTAAACAAAAGTTTCGAGCGGGTCTTCCACATCTTAATCGCTATCCTTTTTCCATTGTTTGATCTTCTGTTCCAAGCGTTCAATCAGACCCGCATCTGCTTCGTCCAGCGCATCCAGCATATGATTCAATGCCAAAGCTCCGAATTCATCTACCAACTCATGTGACAGTTCCTTGGATTGGTCGTTCATAAACTCCTCCTTGCTCTGTACCGGTTGGTACAAAGATGTTCTGCCCTTTTGTGACTTTCCGAGAAGTCCCTTGTCTACGAGCCGGTTCATCACGGTCATGACTGTATTAAAATTGACGTCTTTGTCTTGTTCAAGTGCGGTCTGCACTTCACGGATGCTGCTGCCAGGATGAGCCCATAAAATGTCCATAATCTTGGCTTCCAGCGGACCGAAAAATCGGTTGAGCCCACGCTCACCCACTTTGAAATTGTGTATTCTCATTTTCTGACACCCCTCACACTACCCATTGTAGTGCCATCAAATGAGAAGTCAACCTCTATGTCAGCTATTTTATGTAAATGATTTGTAAATTTGTTTTCCATTTCAGTAAAAAAGGCCAAAGACCGGGAGTTCCGCACGTTCGCGGTTCTGCCCGGTCTTCAATGAATATCAGTCCGTATGATGTTGTAGAACATGTTCAAACTGTACTTTATTTTCCATCCTGTGACGGCATATGTGCAGAAATATCCACGCCGAGTCCATGAGCTAAACGTCCGCCAAGCTGTCCATCCGCTCGGAAGAAGTGGCACAGGGCACGCATTTGAATATCAACAGATACGCCCTTAAGGTCATTGATCAGATTATCAAGCAAATGCTGCTGCTCTACAGGAGTAAATGAACGGAAAAGCTCACCTGACTGCGTATAATCATCCGTCTTCTCGATTTTCTCTCTTGTAACATGCCCTTGCAACGGAACCTGACTGTCCCGGTATGCCGGATCTTCTTGCGGGCTGTTTCCTGAACTGTTGGGTTCATAGTTCACCGGAGATGGGTCCTGATTCACATTCATGAGTCCATCACGCTGATGATTACGAACGGGTGCGTACGGGCAATTCACCGGAATTTGCAAATAGTTCGGTCCAAGCCGGTGACGCTGTGTATCTGGATAGGAGAATAAGCGTCCTTGCAACAATTTGTCTTCGGAAGGCTCAATTCCGGGTACAAGCGCACTAGGAGAAAAGGCCGCCTGCTCCACTTCAGCAAAGAAGTTTTGTGGATTCCGATTCAGGGTCATGGTCCCTACCGTATGGAACGGCAATACATCTTCAGGCCATGTTTTGGTTGGATCGAGAGGATCAAAAGCAAAATCATCCATTTGCTCCGGCTTCAAGAGCTGTACCTGAAGCTTCCACTGCGGGTATTGCCCGTTCTTGATATGTTCATGCAGGTCCCGGGTAGCATGATTAAAGTCCTGCCCCTGTACCTCGGCAGCTTCCTGACGAGAGAAGCCTCGCACGCCTTGTGCAGACTCCCATTTGTATTTCACATAGTGGACCTGTCCCTGTGCATTAATCCATTTGAAAGCATGTACGCTGAAACCATCCATCTCCCGATAACTTGCTGGTGTGCCCAGATCAGAGAACAACCAGGTCATCATATGTGTTGATTCCGGTGAGAGGGTCATAAAGTCCCAATATCGGGCAGGTTCCTGAATGTTTGTATCCGGAGCCGGCTTCAAGGAATGCACCATATCAGGGAACTTCATCGCATCACGAATGAAGAAAACGGGCAGATGATTACCGACAATATCATAGTTGCCTTCCCGTGTGTAAAATTTGACGGAAAATCCACGTGGATCTCGTGCAGTCTCGGGTGATCCCGTACCATGAATAACGGTTGAAAAACGAACCAGCACATCCGTCTCCGTACCTGGATCTTGTAGGAAGTCAGCTGTTGTATACTCCTTCATACTTTGCTCTAGCGTGAATACGCCATGAGCACCTGCTCCTCTTGCATGAACCACCCGTTCTGGAATACGTTCACGGTCAAAGTGGGCTATTTTCTCAATGAGATGGTAGTCTTCAAGCAGTGTCGGCCCTCTTCTGCCTGCTGTGCGGGAATTCTGGTTGTCACCTACAGGTGCTCCCTGATTTGTTGTCATACGTTCTGTCATCATGTCGTCCTCCTCTAATGGGTCTCACGGCTGTTATATATCTACTATTAAAATCATATTCGGCTTCGGTTTAAATATACATTTAGACTTGATCTAACTGTTAAATTGATTCTAACATGTCCCACTCTGCTCTTGCATGAGGTTCACATGAGATTAAGATGAGGTTCTTCAACATTCATGAATGAACTATGAACATGTTTTAAGGGAATGATTCTGATCTGCCTATCTATTAGGTAGTACCCGAAAAAGCATGAAGTGAAAGATAAAATTTGGGCAAAAAAAAAAGCGGACTAATCCGCCAGGCGGTAGCCCACTCCTCTTACAGTGACAATATATTGCGGCGAAGACGCATTATCGCCCAATTTTTTGCGCAAGCTTTTGATATGAACATCGACCACATTACTTCCACCTGTAAAATCCGTCTCCCAGATATCGCTGAGCATTTCCTCACGGGAAATGACTGCACCTTTGGCATCAATCAGCTTGAGTAACAGATCATATTCGGTCTTGGTTAGATGAATCCGGTTATTATCGCGCTGTACACTCATCCGTTCACGATCAAGCCACAGATCTTTGAATCCGATACGGTGCCCTTCCTCAGGCAAAAAACCACGGTTGGGCAGAGCAGGGCTGTTGCCAATCATGCGCTGCACTCGGTAAAGTGCTTCCTGCGGGCGTGCAGGCCACACCAGCAATTCCTCCTGAAGCATCGGTCCACTTGCGCTGCCAATCATCTTCTCACCGACCAGATACAGACAAGGGGTTGTATGCTCAGCCTCACGATTCAATCGGCTGCTAATGCCGGCAAATGCATCGATCGTTCCAGCCACAGACAGATCATAGATCAACAGATCAAAGACAAGACGCTCATGCAGATCCGGTTCCCAGCGATGGAAGACCAGTACATCAAAGCAGCTATCCGTTAAGGCTTTTACCAGTTCATGAACCTGCCCCGGCATCGGGCTGATCAGAATAACACGCCGTGTAACCGGACAATTGTCCACAAGGGGTGTTGAGTCAGACAAGGCTGGTTTAACCCTTAGGGGTAAACGGCGGCCAGGCAATTTTATTTTCACTTGATCCGTTTGTTTCTGCATTCCCCGCAGACACCTCCAAAGACCACATGAGCATGATCGATTGCATATCCGGTTTCTTCAGCTACCTGTTTCATCCATTGTGGAGGAACCTCTGTCATCACCTCGTCCACTTTGCCACACACTTCACACATAATGTGCTGATGATCATCCATACGGGCATCGTACCGGCTTGCTGTCTCTCCGAGTTTAAGTTCCCGTATCAATTCTTTGTCCGTCAGATAACGAAGAGAATTATACACCGTACCATAGGCCAGATTATATCCTTGTTCCACGAGTCGATTCATGACATCAGCAGCTGTCGGATGATCCTCTGAATGGCGCACCACATCATATACTGCTTGTCGTTGTATCGTCAGATTTAAAGTTCTCACAACCATTTCTCCTTTATTATTGATCCATTTTATATGAAATCAGACACTGATCTTCTACTTATGATGGTCTTCCCAAAAAGAAGGAATATATTTTGATTTAGATTAAGTATAAATCTCATTGCATATTGAAGTCAATATCACTCTAACATCCTGTATATGCAAATAAAACATCTTTCCCAGCAATCCCCTCATAAATTTGGGATATTATGGTTCGCTACAGCACCACTTTTCAGATAAAATATAGGGATGTGCGTAAAAAGGGGGAATGTCGGTTGTTTAGCACTTTTTTCATTAATATCTGTGTCATGATTACGTTTATGTATGTGTCCGGGATCATCGCAAAGTTCTATAGTATCCGATTGCCTTTTCCCTCGTTACGTGTTCAGTTGATCGGCGGCTTATTATTCGGTATATATGGCACAGTACTCATGAACTATTCTTTCCCTCTGAACGAAACTACGATTGTAGATCTACGGCATCTGGCCATCGTTACCGCAGCGGTATATATGGGAGGATTGGCTTCGGTCGTTACGGGACTCATGATCTCGGTCATTCGTATTCTGATGTTCGGCTTATCATCCTCTGCCATAGATGCAGGTTTTGTCATGACTCTGATCGGACTGTCCGGTGTATACTTCGCCTATGCTCCCTGGTCCAGACTGACCAAAATAATTACAATGAATCTGCTTGGCATGACATTAATCTTTATCATCCTTATGTTGAATACAGACAGCATGAATTCATTAATGAAGATATATCCGTTACAAATGACCATTTCTTTTGCCGGTGGAATATTTATCTATTTCATTGCAGAATTCATTAATAAATCTAATGAAATGTTATTTCTATTGGAAAAAAGAGCTTCTACCGATCATCTTACCAACCTGAGCAATCGACGACAGTTCGAAAAATCACTTCAACTGGAACTCCAGCGTGCGCGGGATTATCAACAGAAGCTTTCCTTGCTTGCCATTGATATTGACCGATTCAAAAAGGTAAACGACACCTATGGTCATTCCGCTGGCGATGCGGTCCTGAAGCAACTTGGACAACTGCTTGTTGAACATGCACGTTCTGCTGATATCGTGTCACGAAATGGTGGGGAAGAATTCGCCATTCTCTTGCTCGACTGTGGACACCGTCAGGCCGTGGCTACCGCCGAATCTATACGACAGGCTGTAGAGAAATACCATTTTGCTCTGCCCGACGGGCACACGACACGTCTAACCATCTCCATTGGTGTAGCCGTGTACCCCGATCATTGTGATGATCATGACGATGACGATTTCTTCGAACAGGCCGATCGTGCTTTATATGAAGCCAAGAATACAGGGCGTAACCGTGTGTGTGCCTTAACTTTTCGTTCCTTGCCTCTTACACTTTAAAGTAAGATCTAACCTTTCAACGTTATTCAAAAAAGGGATGTCTCGTTCGCCCATTCAGGCGCACAGGACATCCCTTGCTTTATGGATCATTGCATATCATCTCAGCTTGTGTGCTGACAGGAGATCAAGCAAGGATGCTCTCAATCTCCTCCACAATGGCAGCATCCAGCTTCACGCCAGATGCAGCCGCGTTCTCTTTTACCTGCTCGGGACGACTCGCCCCTACAAGTGCACTGGATACATTGTTTTGGCGCAGAATCCAGGCAAGGGCCAGTTGCCCAACCTTCAGATCCAGCTTGTCCGCCACTTCAATCAGTTGACGAACTTTCCCGATACGATCCGCATTGATCTTTCCTTCGTCCCATCCTAGCTTGGCAGCACGGCTATTCTCTGGGATATCGGAAACGGACGTATATTTCCCGGTCAATAGACCTTGAGCAAGCGGGGAGTATACAACTTGTCCGATGCCTTTACGCTCACCGAGCGGGATAATTTCATTTTCGATATAACGGTCAAACATGTTGTACACCGGCTGATTGACCACGATACGATCCAGAAGCAGACGATCTGCTGTACCCAACGCAGCTTCCATCTGAGCCGCTGTCCACTGGCTGACGCCTACATATAACACTTTGCCTTGGCGTACCAGATCATCGAGAGCACGGAGTGTTTCTTCAATTGGTGTTTCGGTATGATAACGATGGCAATAATAGATATCCACATATTCAACGCCTAGGCGCTTCAAGCTGGCTTCACATTGCTCCTTGATATGTTTGCGAGATAACCCCTGGTCATTCGGACCATCACCCATTTTGCCAAATACTTTGGTTGCAAGTACATAAGAGTCACGGGAATATGCTTTGAGCGTCTGCCCAAGCAGTTCTTCTGCTGCGCCCCGTTCGTATACATTGGCAGTATCAAAAAAGTTAATGCCTTCATCAAATGCAGTTTCAATTGATTTCACCGCATTCTCACGTTCCACATACCCTCCGTACGTCAGCCAGCTTCCCAGGCTAATCTCGCTTACTTTCAGTCCGCTTCCACCTAATCTGCGATAATCCATTGATTGCATATCCTCCTCTGTTGGTTATAAAGATGAAGTTCACTTTCTATTGTAACGTAACCAGCTCGGAATAAAAGGGCTTTGGCTCAGAAAATGGAAAATGAAAAAAAGCGCACCTATAAGGTGCGCCGAATAAAGATCTATGATCATGATCTAAGGCAAAGTAATGCTCAATGCATTCAACAGATCAGCCTGTCTGACCGGCTTGGTCAGAACAGCATCAAAGGCTTCTGCTTCATGCAATTCAATGTGCATACCATAAGGAACAAGAACAATGACGGGCAGATTCTCCAGTCGCTGTTTCAGTTCATGTACAAAATCAACCGCGCCGCCTTCCATTAATCCCATATCCACAACGGCTACATCCGGCATGAATCCTTCCTTGATCCAATCATGCGCTAATGTCACACCCGAGGTCATGTGTACATCCATCTCCCACCTACGCATCAGGGAAGAGACACCTTGCAAAATGTCAGGGTCCTTGGCAAGCAACACCTTTTTCCCTTTTAACCGCTGCTGAACACTTGCGAGTTGAGGTAACTCCCAGTATCTGCGCAACGGAAGGGAGATGTTGAATTCCGTCTCATTTTCCTTCACACTGCTCACCTGAATACGGCCATGCATGAGAATGGCAAGATTCTGGCTTACAGCTAAACCCAGATTGCTTCCAATCAGTTTTTGGATATTCAAATTTTCATCTTGGCTGTTAAAGGTTGGTGTCTTCTTGTCCGATAACATCTGACCCGTGTACTTCACCTTGAGCTGAAGTGTACCGGTCTCCTCCAATTCTTCTCCGTTCACCACTGCTGTGATCAGAACGGAACCTTCACGCGTTGAATCGAGAGCATATTGAATGACGTGTGCAAGCAACTGTCCAATCTTGACTTCATCACCAACGAACACTTGAGATACATTCAGTTCAAGATTTAATCCCAGCTCAATGTTCTTGCCCGTCGCAATCCCGGCATAGAGATACACGGTATTCTCAATGGTGCCTACCAGATCAAACGGATCATCATGTATAACCGTTTTACCTGCTTCATTAATGTTGAAATTCATCATATTATTCAGCAAGGAAAGCAGAATATTGCCGCTTGTCTCAATCATGTTCACATATTCGGACTGCTCCTCAGGCATATCCGGTGTGCGCATCAGATCTGTCAGTCCCAAAATACCGTTCAAAGGATTGCGAATCTCGTGACCCATTAGCTTCAACATCTGTGTTTTGGTCATAGCCTCAGATTCGGCACGTTCTTTCTCTGCCTGGAGCTGTTCTTGTATTTGTTCCGAATCACTCAGTTTCCGCTCCTGAACATGCAACGTGCTTTCCAGATCAACAACATAACCCAGGAATACAGCCATCGCCTTCAGTGTCTTCATATCGGTTTCGCTGATCACATAACCAGGATCATCCATCAGACAGATGGTGCCAAATGTTTCGCCCGATCTTCTCATAATAGGCACGCCCACGAAGAAGCGATTGCCAAGTCCGCTCGTAACGCCCATGGATCGTGTCATCGGATGTTCACATGTATCCGGGATCGTAAGCACGTTACCGTTGTCTCTTAATACCAGGCTGCAATATGAATCCGTAAATGGAAGTGCACTGCCTTTAACAACTAACTCTTCCGTACGATTAAAGGCCTCCAAAATGACATTGGTCTCCCCGTCATTCGTGGCAACAAAGATGGTATTGACCTTCAATATACCGCTTAATACGTCTACGATATGGGCCGCAGCTTCCTTTATATCTTCATAGAAGCCTCTTGTAATGCCTTCTGCCGTCCCCATGATTCACCCCTCTTATCTTAGCTGCACTTTCAAATCTGTATTTCAGAATGTTTAATCACGTACAGGGGTCATCAAAAATCCGAATAGCTGTCACAATCTATACTTATATGATTAACACCGTAGAAGTATATGAGAATCATACTCCCTGCCTATTGCCCATTTGTGGACAAAAGCAGGTCTTAAACGGATGGTTTAACGACCGCGAATTCATTGCAACTCGCCTTTTCAGCTTGATTAAAGTCCATCTTGTCCGACTTCGGATATTATACTTGCAGAATAACTAGAAATTATACGCTTCCGCTCAGACTTTGGGAACCTTTATCCGCAGCAATTAAAGGAAAGTCCACTTTGTTCAGTAAGCTGTGTGATCATGATCACACCCAAAAAACCACATATAGTTTATAAATGGATAATACGAATCTACATATAGTATTTAACGTGAATTGAATGATAACCAAAATCATTTTAGGAGGAACCTTACATGAACATGCTTGAGTATGCCACCCCACCGGCATCCGATCTATTATCCGACCTGGGAAGACGAATTATTGGCGCTGAAGACGCCGATACGCTGAGGGAAAATGCGAATCTGAACGGAGACTCCTTCAGCGGTAAGATGAGCAGGCTCGGTTCGGAGACAGCCAAGTGGCATGCTCTGCGTCATGTATTGCCGGAAGAGCTTGCCCAAGCTGTGGAGAATGGGGATCTGTATGTACACGATCTGGATCAGTATGCACTTGGAACGACCAACTGTATCTTTATCCCGTTTGACCGTCTCCTTGCTGCGGGTTTCAACACAGGTAACGGATCGGTTCGCACACCTCAGACGATCATGTCTGCCATGGCTCTGGTTGCGATCATCTTCCAATCCCAGCAGAACAGTCAATATGGCGGTGTATCGGCCAATAAAATTGACTGGGATCTGGCCCCTTATGTACAGCGATCGTTCCGCAAACACTACCGCAAAGGGCAACGGCTCTTTGGTGAAAATGTTCTGATCGGGGATGAACAGCTTCATCTGGATAGCATCGAAGCGAAGAATCAATGTCCGCGAGCATATGCCTTCGCCTATGAAGAGACTGAATTGGAGACAGGACAAGCTGCTGAATCACTGATTCATAACCTGAATACGATGAGCAGCAGGGCGGGTGGTCAGATTCCATTTACTTCACTGAACTATGGATTATGTACTTCTGCGGAAGGACGGTTGGTATCACGCTCATTGCTGGAAGCAACCATTCGTGGGCTCGGCAACGGGGAGACTCCCGTGTTCCCTCAACATATTTTCCAATGTAAACAGGGGATCAATCAGGCTCAAGGAGAGCCGAACTATGATCTGTTCCGGCTCGCAGTCAGCTGTTCATCCCGGCGGATGTATCCTAACTTTGTCAATGTGGATGCCTCTTTCAATCTGCCTTTTTATCATCCGGAAGATCCGGATACGATCATCGCAACCATGGGATGCCGCACACGTACACTGGCTGACCGGTTTGGTCGCAATCGTCAAAGTGGTAAAGGTAATCTGTCCTTCAACACCATTAACCTCGTGAAGCTCGGCATCCGGTTTGGCATCTGCCAAGGTGCAAGAGCTGTCGCTGACCGAGCCGGATTCTATACTGCTTTGGAGTCAGTTATGCATAATGCCGCTTCCGGCCTGTTACACCGCTACCGAATTCAGACATTGCAGCCTGCCAAGGCATCGGACTTCATGATGCGGGAGGGTGTATGGGAAGGTGGAGAACAGCTTGGCCCGAACGAGCCGGTTGCCGAGCTTTTAAAGCATGGAACATTATCTCTTGGTTTTATCGGTCTCGCGGAATGTATGACAGCTCTCTATGGGCGCCATCATGGGCAGGACCCTCATGTACACCGCGAAGCGCTCAACATTATTCGGACCATGAGAGAGTTCTGTGACCGGATGAGCGAGCAGCATAACTTGAATATCACACTGTTTGCCACACCTGCTGAAGGGTTGTCCGGCAAATTCACGAAGATCGACAGAGAGCGTTATGGCATTATTCCCGGGGTTAATGATCGGGAGTATTATACGAACTCATTCCATATCCCGGTATACCACACTCTTCCAGCGTATCGGAAGATTGAACTGGAGGCACCGTTCCATACGTTATGTAACGCGGGTGCAATCTCCTATGTGGAGCTTGACGGAAACGTTCGGGCCAACACCGCAGCTTTCCTGCGGATCGTACAGTATGCACTGGCGCAGGATATCGGTTATTTCTCCATTAATCATCCAATTGATCGCTGCC
This sequence comes from Paenibacillus sp. FSL H7-0940, assembly GCF_037979415.1. Taxonomy (NCBI): domain Bacteria; kingdom Bacillati; phylum Bacillota; class Bacilli; order Caryophanales; family Paenibacillaceae; genus Paenibacillus; species Paenibacillus sp. FSL H7-0940. The sequence goes on along the minus strand of NZ_CP150280.1, from coordinate 6,204,968 downwards.
CTGCATGTGGTTATGAAGGCGTCATTGGGGATGTATGCCCAAACTGTGAAGCCCACGAGAACCATGTACACTTCCAGCGGTTACGCCGCGTAACTGGCTATCTGACCGGGGATTACAAAGTACGCTTCAATGCTGCGAAACAAGCTGAAGTGCGGGATCGGGTGAAGCACCGGTGAATCTATATGGTTACATCCCGGAATCGGTAAATGAAGGGGCCGGCCTGCGTGCCGTGTTGTTCATCAGCGGATGTCGTCACGCCTGTCCGGGCTGCTTCAGTCCGGATTCATGGAGCTTTCGAGCGGGTGAGCCCTTTACAGAGGAGCGGCAGCAGCAGATTCTGCATGAAGTGACGACCCATCCATTGCTGGATGGCGTTACGTTGTGTGGTGGTGATCCCTTTTTCTCGGCAGCAGAATGTACGTCTTGGGTCCAGCAGCTCCGCGCTGCACGTCCTGATCTGACGGTATGGGCCTACACGGGATTTGAATATGAAGAACTGATTACCGACCCTGCAAGAGCGGAGCTTGCCCGGTTGTGCGATGTGATTATTGACGGTCGATACGTTGAAGCGGAGCGTGATGTTTCCCTTCCCTTCCGCGGCAGCCGGAATCAGCGTTTGATTGATGTCAGTGCAACACTAGCCACTCGAACCATCGTTACAATGCAGCTCAGTATGCTGTAAACATTGGTTTTATTCCCCTCACCAACTAACAAGACACGGGTCCCCAGCGGATTCGTGTCTTGTTGGCGTATAGCGGTCTTCTTTAAGAAATAGGTTTTATCCATTCTCTCTATTTTCTTCTCTATTGCATGACGATATATAATATAGGTAGTTATTAAGTTAGCATTTAAAATTTAACCGTTTACATAAGGTAACCAGGGAGGAATCATCTTTTATATGGATATTGTTCAAGCATTAATTACATGTATGCCTTTCTTTCGAGATACGATTCGTCAGGATGTAACCCTCTCCGTTATTGATCATGAGAAGTTCCTATATTTCTCAGCGGGGGAATCGTTAAAACAACTGAATTATCAACCCGGCGACCCTCTATTGGATGGAAATCGAAATTTTGCTGATCTCAACGGCGGTACAGTCAAACGATTCGATCACTATCCTAAAGATTTATTCGGTGTTCCTTTTGACGTGGCTTTTATTCCCATTAAAAATGAACAAGGTGAAGTCATCGCCCTGTTTAACCTGCTCTACAGTATGGATGATCAGGACCAGCTGCAACAGCTCATGGATGCTACCGAAAATCTGACTAACCAGTTAATTGACAGTGTACAGCATGTAGCTGCACACTCCGAGGAACTCAGTGCCACAACCGAAGAGATACGGAACAATTCCAAACAAGCCGTACAGAAATCAGGCAATGTCACTCAAGTCGCCAGTTTCATTCGTGAAATCTCCGAACAAACCAATCTGCTCGGCTTAAATGCTGCCATTGAAGCTGCTCGTGTAGGTGAAGCAGGTGCAGGTTTTGGCGTTGTTGCCAAAGAAATTCGCAAACTGTCTGTGGATACCAAAGAAGCAACGGCCCGTATTGAAGATTCTCTTCTGTCGGTTCGGCAATCCATTCAAGGCATGGAGAATGAACTTGGTGAGATCACTGCAAGCTCCCAAGAGCAGGCTGAACTCGTAAACAATTTTATGAGCACAATTGAGCAACTGAATGAAACCAACAAACAATTGAAGCAATTTGTGCAAAAAATGATTACGTTTGACGGAAAATAAAAATACGTATAATGGACAATACAAGCACGGTTCATATCATAGGAATTTGCATAATTCGAATCCTACCGCTCAGGGGATTTATGCAAAATGGTCATTAAACAACAAACTAAGCCTCCGAATAAGTTCGGAGGCCTTTTCATGAGCTAATTGACTTAACGAATCTCAAAGTGACTGATGCGCACACCTGCAGACAACACAATGTATACATCCTGCGCGCCTGATGCACCTGTGAGTTCCGCCTTCACGGTAGACCACTGCTGGGCTTCACCTTGTGCCAGTTCCACACGTCCTGCGAGCGTACCGTCTGGTGAACCGAGTCGAACTTCCAATACAGCGCCTTCTTGTTCTGCGGATACACGCGCTTCAATTGCTGCTGCTCCACTGCCCAGATCGGCATCTTTGAAGACAATCCATCCTTGCTCTCCAACGACACGGACAGCACTTCCGCCCTCTGTGCTCTCATCCAGATCAACACCCAAGTATGCATCATAATTCTCGGCACGAGTAGCCACACCCAGATTACGGGCAGGGATCGTCTCTCCTTCTACCGTCAGGTCTGCAACCAGCTGAACATCGGAGGATGACTTGGCAACCATAATAGAGTAAGTTCCACTTTCCACGACATACCGATCACGAGTTACATCCCAGATTGCCAGTTCCTGAACAGGCAAGGTGAAGCTGACTTTCGCTGTAGCTCCCGCTTCGACATGAAGACGACGGAATCCTTTTAACGTTTTGAGTGGACGTTTCACCCGGGATTTGCCTGCACGAACGTACAACTGTACAACTTCGTCACTGGCGATTGTACCGGTATTGGTCACATCTACAGTTACCGTAACGTTGCCCTCTGTACCCACTTGAGCTGGGCTAAGTTCCAAATTGCTGTATTTAAACGTTGCATACGTCAGACCATGTCCAAACGGATACAATACATTGCCTTCAAAATATTGATATGTCCGACCGGATTGAATGATATCGTAATCCTTAATGTCGGTCAGTTGATCTGCCGATTGTACCCATGTCATATTCAGACGGCCTGCTGGTGCATAGTCGCCATACAAGACGTCAGCTACTGCGTTACCCAGTTCCTGTCCTGCGTGTGAAGTATACAATACCGCCGGGATGTTCTCCTGAACCCAGTTGGATGTGAACGGATAACTACCCACGATGACAACTACCGTGTTCGGGTTCGCGGCATAGACCGCCTCAACCAGACGTTGCTGGGATTCGGCGAGATCCAGACTTGGACGGTCAATCTCTTCTTTACCATTTACAAGCGGATTATTACCAACAAAGACAATCGCCGTTTCCGCAGCCTTAGCCGCTGCTACCGCTTCTTCAAGTCCGTTCACAATCACATCCTGCTTGAACGTCTCTGTGGCACCAAAGGTTTTCAGTTCTTCGGACACTACGAATGCATCGTTTCCACCATTAGGTGCAGTCACCGTTTTGCCATTCCAAGTAGTCAGACCTACACTGCCATCCTCTTGTGGCAACAGGTGGAATACTTCCTTCACGAACCAGCCGTATACTTCATCAGCGGAAGCCGTTACGGTCTCTTCATCTGTCGTCAGATATTTGCCGTTGCTTTCGGCCTGCAAGGTATAACTTCCGAAGCCCCAGTCGGAAACCATGAACGTCTCCGCTTCTCCCGAAGCAATCACAGGTGATTTCTCACCTTCTACCAGTCCAATTTTCTTCCCATTGGCTACGGAAGTTAACGTAATACGATCATTACCATCCTTGAACGATACTTTATCGCTGCCTACTTTGCCACGGATCGCTTCAAGCGGGGATACGTTATAAGGCATGGTGCCTGCATACCAGTCACGATAGACGGTTCCGCCCAATTGACCAATCACAGCCACTTTACCAGCTTTTGTTTTGTCCAGCGGGAGCGTGCCTTTGTCGTTTTTGAGCAATACCACTTGTTCTCTTGCAGCTCTGAGCGACAGTTCTTTTGCTTTCTCCGTCATCATGGACTCTTCACCAATAGCAGCGTACGGGTTGCCCTCTTCCGGATCGAACTCGCCCAGACGGAAACGCACACGGAACGTATTAAACAACGCTTTGTCGATGTCATCCATCGTGAGTGTACCTTGTTCCAATCCTTCACGCAGTGCCTGTTTGGACAGCTCAGCATCATCGGTGATGCTATCAATTCCAGCTTTAACAGACTCTACCGTACCTGGTGTGTGGGAATCATAGTATTTATGATCATTCATGATGCCCATTACGTCACCTGCATCACTGACAATGAAACCATCCATGCCCCATTCACCTTTGACAATCTCGTTCACAAAAGGATGCAACAACGCTGGCGTACCATTAATGGAGTTGTACGCCGTCATCATCGACTGTGCGCCGCCTTCCTTAAATGGCTTCTCGAACGCCTTCAGATAATACTCACGCATGTTACGTGGATCAATGCTGGACGAACCGCTTCCGCGATCCACTTCGTTATTATTGGCGAGGAAATGCTTCAAAGTAGCAACCGCTTTGTAATACTTCGGATGGTCGCCCTGAATTCCTTTGACCAATGCTGTTGTCAGCTCGGCTGTCAGTTCCGGATCTTCACCATACGCCTCTTCATTCCGTCCCCAACGCGGGTCACGTTCCATATCCACTGTAGGTGCCCACAGCGTAAGACCGTTCACTGCCGGATTTCGTTTATAAAATACACGCGCCTCGTCTCCGAGTACGGAGCCAATCTCCTTCATCAGGTCCGCATCCCATGTGCACGCAAGCCCCACCGGTTGTGGGAAAGATGTTGCTTCTCCAAGCCAGGCCAAGCCGTGGGCCGCTTCTGTGCCGTGTTTGTATGCAGGCACACCCAGGCGGTCTACTGCCGGTTGATATTGCAGCATGGATTCAATTTTTTCATCTTCCGTCAAGCGGGATACAAGGTCCTTCACCCGGGTGTCTAACTCTAGTGCTGTATCTTGAAACGGATATTTCGTTTGGTTGGTCGTCATATAGAATCTCCTTTGGTTATCGGTAGTTAATTAAATGATAGCGAATACATATCTCAAGAAAAAACGAGGGTTAATTCGTATGAAATACTTCTTCCGATGGATCAATTAATCCTTTTATAATCAACGTTTACAGGTGTATAACTTGATCTCCTTTCCAAAACCTAAAACGGTTTCGGTAATCTTATCATAAAGCATGTTTAACAAAAAAAACAGAGGTTCTGCACAGGAAATTGTGAACATCCCCTCTGCAAAATCTGAACAACACCGTTTTTTCCTGGCATAGTCTGGCAATCATGAATAAGAGTACAACGATGTGCGCTGAACAACATCCCATTCGATAGATTGAAGATAATCAAGGAGGAAAAAAAATGAGCGACAATCAGCAGCCCAAGACGGGTCTGCCCCCGGTCCCCGAATCACTGTGGCGTGCTACGCATGAATTCGATAGCTATCCGAAGCTGACAGAAGATATCACCGCTGATGTAGCGATTATTGGTGCCGGTATTGCCGGCATTACTACAGCCTATCTGCTCGCGAAGACGGGTATGCGTGTAGTCGTGCTGGAAGCTGGAAAAGTATTGGATGGCACAACCGGTCATACCACGGCCAAGGTATCTGCACAGCACGGCGTCATATTTGATGAAATTATGCATCACTTCGGAGAAGAACAGGCTCGGATGTACTATGAAGGCAATGCCGATGCCGCGAAGTGGATGCGCAATCTGGTGAAGGAAAAACAGATTGATTGCCAGTGGGCAGAGGAAGATGCCTACGTCTACATTCAATCAGAGGAAAACATTAAAAAACTGGAGATCGAGCTGACCGCCTATGGCAAACTCAATATCCCTGGTGAGTGGGTAGACCCACTCCCTATTCCAGTTCCCGCAAGGGCAGGTATTCGCATGCCGGGTCAGGCACGTTTTGATCCGCTGGCCTACCTGCACTACTTGCTCGATTCCGCTGTGAAACAAGGTGTACAGATCTATGAGCATACCACCGTAACCGATGTGGAGGAGGATGCTTCCCTGCATGTCAGAACTTATGGAGATGGCCCATCCGTAACAGCGGAACATATTGTCGTGGCTTCTCATTTTCCCGTCTATGATCCCGGATTTTATTTCACACGATTACACGCCGAACGATCCTACGCTGTATTAGTCGAACCGGAGAAAACCTATGCGGGTGGCATGTACATCTCGGACGATACACCTTACCGCTCCTTGCGTACCGTCTTACATAACGGGAAGGAACACATCCTTTTTGGCGGCGAAAATCACAAAACTGGACAAGGCATCTGTACCTTTGGTCATTATGAACGCCTAGAGCAGTTCGCAGCGGAGACATTTGGCATTCGCAACATTCCTTTTCGCTGGTCAGCCCAGGATCTGATCTCCATCGACAAGGTGCCTTACATCGGACCGATTACCGGAAGACATGAACGAGTCTATGTGGCGACCGGGTTTGCCAAATGGGGAATGACAACTGGCACGATGGCAGGACACCTTCTTGCGGATCGCATCACCGGTCGTGACAACCCTCATGCTGCCATATTCGATCCGGCAAGATTCAAGGCCGATCCTGGTATGAAACACTTTATTGTGGAAAATGTGAATGTAGCCAAGGAATTAATCTCCGGTAAAGTAGGCATTGTGCACAAAAAGGTTAGCGATATTGGTGAAGACGAAGGAGCCGTCGTTCGTCATAATGGCAAACGTGCTGGCGCCTACAAGGACACCAGTGGCAAGCTGTTTCTGGTGGATACCACCTGCACCCATCTGGGTTGCGAAGTCGAATGGAACGAGGGCGAGCGTTCGTGGGATTGCCCATGCCATGGTTCCCGCTTCGATTATGCAGGCCATGTCATTGAGGGCCCTGCTGTGGAAGACCTTAAAGTTCTGGATGCACAAGAATAACCGACATTTAGCGATTAACCTGTAAACCAAAGAAACAAAAGTTCATCTCACAGACCGGATCGGAATCCGCCTCCAGACGGAAGTAACCGATCCGGTTTTTGCGTATGCTGAATTATAGCTAAACAGACAGCTTCAGCTGATCATCAGTATTAACCGAACTTATTGTCGATCAATCGTGATACGGAACTATTTTAAAGTCACTACCTTGCATTAAACAGTACTGGATGCTATGATGAATTCACCACTACTGAACAATATACACTAGCGATAAATGAAGCTACTAAGGAGGAACCTGTGTGAATGTGAACATCCAGTTCAAAAAAGGAGTATTAGAGCTGTGCGTCCTGGTATTAATTAACCGCCAGGATCGGTATGGCTACGAACTGGCTCAGGCGGTCTCCAAACATATCGAAGTTGCTGAAGGTGCACTGTATCCCTTGCTTCGCCGGCTTGTGAATGACGGTTACTGCACCACCTACCTGCAAGAATCAAGCGAAGGACCGCCGCGCAAGTATTACCGGCTATCCGATACAGGTCGCGACTACATGACGGCACTGACGACAGAATGGAATGAATTTGTGCGCAATGTCGCAAATCTGATTGAGGAAGGAATCCCCAATGAATAGACAACAATTTATGAAAGCCATGGAAATTCATCTACGGCCGATGGACCCATTCGAACGGGCTGAGTTGCTCGCCGACTATGATCAACATTTCGAGCTTGGACTACGAGAAGGCAAGCTGGAAGAAGAGATCGCTCGGGAACTCGGACAGCCGGAAGAAATCGCCAAGGAAGCACTCGGTGATCGTTATGACATGCATACGCCGGGTTCAGATGCGTTCTATGCACCGACGTATCGCGAGATGCGGTCACCCAGAAACAGCACCAGCGCCACTCGCAAATTTTTCACCGCCATCGGCCTGTTGTTCCTGAATCTGATCCTTGGCATCCCCCTTGGTCTCATGATGTGGTCGGTATGGCTTGTTATTGCCAGCCTTTCCTTGCTGGTAGTGGCTCCTGTAGCAGCAGTTGTGGACTTTGTATTCCTGGGCCAACTCGATAAACCGGAAATTTTCGTTGCGATTGGCGCTTTCGGTGTCGGCATTTTGTTTGCCATCGCATCGAAGTATGTCTTTAGAGCCTTCAAAATCGTCACTCTTCAATATATTAGATGGAATAAAAACACGATGAAAGGAGATGTTTCCGCATGAGTACCAAAAAATGGCTTGCGCTTGCCGTGATATGTATCGGAATAGGTTTGCTCGGGACATCCATCTATGGCGTTCAGTTCGGGGATGAACGGGAGCATTATTCCAAACGATGGGATTTCAAAGCAGATGAATTGCAGAACATTATCATGAATGCTAATTTCAGTGCAGATATTGAATTTGTCATATGCCCCGATTCGAATGGTTATATCGAAGTGGATGGTAAATGGGACCCTGCCATAGTCAAAAGCTTCGAACAAGCCACCTTATCCAAAGGCACATTCCAACTGGCTCAGACAGCACGTGAACAATTGCAATTTTTCACCTTGTACTGGAATGAGCAAGACTCCACAATAACCGTTGCTCTGCCTGAAGGACACCAATTAAATGAGGTTAAGCTGGACTCCTCTTCAAGTGAATGGGATCTGACAGGTCTAAATGCCAATCAGCTTGAGCTGAACAACACCTCAGGTTCCATACGTCTGGAAAACATCAAAGCGCCCAATATTGAATTGGTTCTAACTTCTGGCGACATTAACGCTTCCATGATTAATGGAGACATGACCGTGAAACAGACATCCGGAAGTTTTACGGCAGATCAGATTGCCGGTAATGTAAACAGTAAGATTAAATCAGGAGATATTGAGATTACTGAATTAAACGGCGCAGCTGATGTTCAATTCACTTCGGGTAGCATTCATATTGAACAGTCCCATTCCGCCCCGATTAATGCGTCGGGAACATCAGGAGATATTTTCATTCAAGCTGCACCTGATTTTGACGGAATTTATGACGCTAAAGCTACTTCCGGAAGTGTCGATGTACCTGAATCGCCAATGGTGAGCCGGGAAGTGATCAAGGCCCGTACTTCTTCTGGCAGCATCGAGATTACCAAATAGTGATGAAGCCAATTTCCGAACTGTGGGTAATAATAGTATAATTGAATGCTAGTCCATTTCTAAGGAGGAATTACCCACATGGAACTTAAAAATAAAACAGCGATCATCACAGGTGCCGGAAAAGGTATCGGCCGTGCGATCGCTGAAGCTCTTGCCAAAGAAGGAGTGCACCTCGGCCTTATTGCACGTACCGCTTCCGATCTTCAGGCTCTGCAACAGTCTCTGAGTCAAGAATACGGTGTGAAAGTAACCAGTGCAGTAGCAGATATCTCGGATCGCACGCAGGCCGAAGCCGCTGTAGCAGCCATCGAGATGGAACTCGGTGCGGTGGATATCCTTATCAATAATGCGGGGATCGGAAAGTTCGGAACGTTCATGGAGATGGAGCCGGAAGAGTGGGAGCGCATCCTGCATGTTAACGTTATGGGTACATATTACGTTACACGCGCTGTCCTTCCGAGCATGATCAAGGAAAGTAGCGGCAGCATTATCAATATTGCTTCCACTGCAGGTGAGCGCGGATTCGCTACAGGTTCGGCATACTGTGCGTCCAAGTTTGCATTGCTTGGCATGACCGAATCTCTGATGCAGGAAGTGCGCAAGTCCAACATTCGTGTAACGGCACTGACTCCAAGCACCGTTAATACGGAGCTTGCGACCAATGCCGGACTGAAAATTGGGGAGGAAGATCGCATGATGCAAGCGGAAGATGTAGCTGAACTTGCACTCGCAACGCTCAAGCTGTCCGACCGTGTCTTTGTCAAAGCAGCAGGCATCTGGACGACTAATCCACAATAGACAGGTGCTTCTGACCTTTCTAAGGAATCTCTCGCACCTTATTGTTGTCATATGCAGGAAATGAGGAACGTAACGAATCTCAGCGACGTTATTTCGCCAGAATTCTGTGGAATGTAGCCAAATTACACACACAGCAGTGAAATAAAGCGCCTGAGATTCGTTACATCTCGATATCTGCTTAGAATCATCTAATAGGGTTCGCTCAGTTCGTTAGAAATATAAAAGGACGTTTCCCATTGTACATGTATGCAGGTTCGCATGTTCATGACTTGGGAGCCGTCCTTTTTGTATTTTACAAATGATCCAGACCCAATTCTTTGGACACCGCAATGAGCACCACCGCAGGCTCCTCACCGATATTGGTCACTTCATGGGGCACGATCGCATTCCAGGTAAACGAATCACCCACTTCAAGAACTTCCACATCTTCGCATTGCTCCGCACGAATCTTGCCCTGCAACACCAGATGGCTCTCCTCCCCAGCATGTTTGCTAATCCCGGTCGAAGCACCTGGCGGTAACTCCACAATGGACATACGCATGGCACCTTTGGCTGTAAGCTGCTGCACTTTGATCTGTCCGCTTCCTGCTGTCGTCTCCTTACGCTCGTTCTTGCGTACCACGTTCATCCGTTGCTCTGGTGTCAGTAGCAAATAAGGAAGTGGCACTTCCAGATAATCCGCAATACTTTCAAGCGTAGCAATGGAAGGTGACGTTTTGTTGTTTTCCACGTTGCTGATAAAACCTTTGGACAACCCCGTTCCCTCGCACATCTGCATGATCGTAATCTGTTTCTGTTTGCGGATCGTACGAATAGCCAAGCCAATATCCATATTGCGTCCCTCCCCTTCTATTCATCTATATAAGACACCAGACGTAAGCTTAGCTACTACAGGTTATCTATTCGGCGCTTGCCTCAACAAATATAATCCGATTACCAAACGGATCTGTCACGGTCATTTCTCTTGATTGCCAAGGGGTCTCCTCTATACCGGGTCTCGCATGTTTGTACTCTTTCTGACGAAGTGCACCATGGAATGTATCCAAGTTATCCGTTTCCACGCGCAAGGCAGCTCCAGGTGTACAATCTCCATGATGTTCGGACAGATGAATCACGATGGAATCGAGCGAAACCTGCATATATAAGGGCATATCTTGCTCAAATCGATGTTCCCAATCCAATTGGAAACCCAGGTATTCAAGGTAAAACTCTCTAGCTTTATTTTCATCAAATATTCTCAAAATAGGCACGATACTTTTTAACATCCTGATCACGTCCTCGGGAATAAGATATGAACCATGCGCAGCGGCATTTATTGTAGATACAATCAAGATTTTTTATAAACAACTTATATTCATCATACAAAAAAAGTATTGACCCTACAATGAAACCATGATAAATTTTGTTCATAAATAAGAATATTTATTTCATATTGGTGAACTTTATTGTCGAAACGATATATTTAACTCATTCCTCTTCAGGTGGTGGTTTCAATGAATTCTCCTTATATACATGAAGTCCGATTACCGTCTCATTATAATTCAGATCAGCGTTATCCCGTAATCTTCGCCTTACATGGTATGGGATCAGATGAGCAAGATATGCTTCGTTTGATGGAGCCTATGCAGTCTGATTTTATTATCGTCGCCATCCGTGGACCTATCGTTCAGGGTAGTGGTTATGCTTATTTTCAGATCAAAAGCATTGGCAACCCCATCCGTGAATTGTATGATGCCTCCGTTCAGGGACTGCAACAATTGATTGTTGATCTGTCCGCCAAATATGCTATTGATCCCAAGCGGCGTTATATCGCCGGATTCAGCCAGGGCGCCATTATGGCCATGACCCTATCGCTGGTGATGGGAGATGCAATTAAAGGCATTGTAGCGATGAGTGGGTACATCCCGCAATTTGTGAAAGACGAGTACATGCTGCACCCCGATTCGGAGCTGTCTGTGTTCATCTCGCATGGGGATCAGGATCATCTATTCCCGCTGCAACTGGGCGAAGATAACGCCAATTTCTTCCGTCAACACACCAATCACGTCACATATGTACCTTACAACGGTGGACACCAGGTGACCCCCGATCTATATCAAGAATTTCAACACTGGCTTCGGACGGATGCAAATCTGACTACCGAAGACCCGAAAGGACTGAATTCATAATGATGCCATCTCTTTTTATTGCTCACGGTGCCCCATCACTGGCACTGGAGGAGAATGTGTACACCGAATTTTTGCAAAAACTTGGACAGGAACTGCCAAAACCCAAAGCAATCGTGTTATTCTCTGCTCACTGGGAATCCACAACTCAGCTTGTATCCTCGGTAGCCAACTATGAAACCATTTATGATTTCGGCGGTTTCCAGCCCGAGCTGTATCAGATCAAGTACCCGGCTCAAGGACAGGCAGAAACCACAGCCGAGGTGGAGCGTTTATTCACAGAAGCCGGGATTCCGGTACAGACCGATGACGTTCGTGGACTGGATCACGGCGCTTGGGTCGTTCTACGCCTGCTCTACCCAGATGCGGATATTCCTGTAATTTCCTTGTCCGTGAATCGCTATCTGACAGGTGAGCAGCAATATCAGGTCGGACAAGCGCTCGCTTCCTTGCGTGAGCAGGACATTCTCGTGATTGGCAGCGGCGGAACTGTCCACAATCTGCGTCGATTGAACTGGGAAAGTAACGGCGTTGACCCATGGGCATCAGAGTTCGACAACTGGCTGCATGACAAGCTGGTGAGCTGGGATACGGAGTCTCTCTTCTCTTATGATAAGCTAGCACCTTCAGCTCAAGCCGCCGTGCCTACGCCGGAGCATTTTGTACCGCTGCTACTCGCCATGGGTGCGGGAGATCAGAACAAACAGGCATCGCTCCTGTTTAAAGCCTATCAGTATGGCAATCTGAGCTTGTCCTGTTGGAAGTTTGAATAAAGAGGATTATATAAAACGAACTAAAGTATTTACACTCGCTACTCCGATGACAGAACAACCTTCCGATCGCTGTTATCCCCAGATTTTTTTATTTACTTTATATAAAGGTGAAAATCTGGTGATAAGCTTATGCTTCCGATGTAGCTTTCTTGCAGAAAGCTTTTAGGCGAACACTTCGCTTCTTCAGGTTATTTCTGTCCTCTACGTTTTCGTGTAAAAGATTAGTTTCATTTATAAAGTAGATAAATAATTAGCGTGGGTTACAGGGATTGCCCCTGTAACCCACGCTTTATTTTTTGTTACCGCCTATAAATAATGAGACCATTGTAGTATGTAAGCAAGGACTCCGGTTTCTTGTGTGCTTTTTCGGATTATAACTATAATATGAGGTGAAATCAGGCACAGTTTGCTCGCATATCACTCACCATATTATCTGAATAGCTCATACGGAGGGAATTGGATGCCAGAACAGCGTATATATGAATTGATGGATGAACTGGATATGTTGCTGGAGGATAAGGTACAAGATGAGGAAAACCGGGAGCTCTTGGAGGCTTATCGCGAGTTTGAAGGCGTGACGGATGAGCAGCTCGACGCATTCGAGCAGGAACACGGTATTCGATTACCTGCTGATTTTCGTGCATTTTATAAACGTAAAAATGGGAGTGGTTATGGCTTTCACGTCTTGTACCCAAGCCTTGAGGAAGGACGGGAATCCGAACCATTTTACCTGTTATCCCTGGAAAAAATTCAAAAGGAGCAGTCCACGCTGGTGGAGAACCGCATGGATGATTATTTTACCGAAGAAGAGATCCGTGAGCTTGATCCCCGAATCAAACCCTACCTTTCTCAAAAGAAATGGATCACGTTTGGCATGCTTGGAGGTGGTTCGCTGTATCTGATGTTCGACTTTGATCCGACAGAGCAAGGAACGGTTGGACAGATTATTATGTACGTGCATGACCCGGATTTTGTATATTATGTCGCTGGGACGTTTACGGAACTATTGGAACAATCCAACCGAAATTTACGTGCCTTGGAAGCCATTGAGTACTGAAATGCGCATGATGATATGACCTTTTTTGCATAATGCTGGGATATGTCAAAGCGGTTATAATAACATTTAGTGGAAATGCACATGCTGTATAGATAAGACTGCCTTTTCTACACCTAATACATTGATCTGGGAGGAACATACGAAGTGGCTGAACAACCGAAGTCTGAGAGCTTTATGTCTCTCGTCAAAAAAGGAAACACATCCTCCGCCGTAGCGATGGCAGGTAATGCCGTACTTGCTGTGTGCAAAGGGGGAGCCTTCCTATTCAGTGGCAGTGGCGCCATGTTCGCTTCGGCGATGCATTCATTGGCCGATGCCATTAACCAAGGGTTTGTCTTTGTCGGAAGTGTGTTGTCCGAGAAAAAACCTACACGCCGCTTCCCGACCGGATTCGGACGGGTCATCAACATTTTCTGCATGATCGCCGTGATTGTTGTTACCATTATGGCGTATGAAACGATCCATGAAGGTATCCATCTGTTGCAGCATCCTGTTGGTCATACCGGTGGTCTATGGATTAACATCGGAGTGCTCGTCTTGAACATTCTGATCGACGGGGCCATCCTGATCAAAGCCATGAAGGAAATCCTCAAAGAAGCACGCGCACCCAAAGCCGCCGGATTTGCCTTGGTCCCTGCTGCCATTAAAAATGTAGGCCGTGCTGCACCGCCAACCCGTCTCGTATTCTATGAAGATGTTGTCGCTGTACTCGGTGCTCTGCTTGCATTGATCTCTGTCGTGGTCATTGCCTTGACCAATTTTGCATTGCTCGATGGCATTGTGACAACGATTATTGGTTGCTTGATGATCGCTGTAGCCTTCCGTGTCGGTTACGATAATATGATCGGATTGATCGGAGTAGCGGCTCCGCAGGATATTGAGGACAAAGTGTCCCAAACCATTCTGGCAGACACGCACGTTGCCGATATTCAGATGATGCGTATCATTCAGGAAGGCCGTTATTATCATGTCGAAGGTCTGATTGAACTTACCAAAGGACTCAGCCTGGCTGATGCGGATGACATCAAGTTCCGTATTCAGGAGAAACTGATGTCGAACCCCGACATCGCCGACGCCGCCATCTCCATTATTGAGGATGACGGTGTGAACAGCTGGGGCAAGAAACATTCGGATGTGGTGAAATAACAAGCTTCGTTTTGGATAAAAAAATGACAGAACCCACTCTTCAACAGAGTGGGTTTTTAGTATGTTCAACTACACCCTCATCTACAGAGAGGTAGTTGTCCAAAATGCTTACCTAGACTTTGGTCTAGGTTCATTTTAACTCCAAAGACGGAGGTTAGAGTTTTCCAGTTCATGGTATGCTGTGAATAACGAAAGTAATTGCTCTACATACAACCGTTCGGAAAATTGATCTTGTATTAAGAAGGAGAGATATTATGGCTAAACGTACGATCCTTGCGCCTGTTCTCATTTTGCTGGGCGTGTACCTGATTCTGAACCAGGGAGGTTCTCTCGGTCCGGGTACGATCTTTGCGACCTTCTGGCCCACGTTATTCGTGATTCCACTAGGACTGTTCTTCCACTGGCTGTACTTCTCCATGATTGGCAGAGGGGTTGGACTTCTGGTTCCTGGTGGGTTGCTGCTCACGGTTGGTATCGTCTGCCAGATCGCCATGCTGTTTAACAACTGGGGTACGATGTGGCCGGGCTTCATTCTGGCTGTAGCTGTTGGTTTGTTCGAATTGTATTGGTTCGGTGGTCGGAATAAATGGTTGCTGATCCCCATCAACATTCTAACGGTGATATCGTTGCTATTCTTCGCTGTCATGTCGATTGGTACGATGCTGAGCAGCTTGAGCTTTATTCAACCGTTCGTGGCGATTGTGCTGATTATGGGTGGGGCATGGATCATGGTTGGTCGCAAAAAACGCATGTAGTGGCAATTATATAAGATGAATGGGGTGCGATTAACTGAGTCACTGCGGTGACAGCACAACTTCGGATCGCTGTTATCCCCGGATTTTTTTGAATCCCATCTAGCAATGGGAAAATCCGTTGATAAAGGCGATCGCTTCGCTTCCTTCGTTTGTTCTGTCCCCTCCGTTAACGTTTGATCTTAAATGTTCATCTTATATGGCACTTCATGCGCTATTACTCTGATGCGGGTAACAAAAAAAGGGTTGCTGCTCGTCATTTCAGTTGAATGACGAGCAGCAACCCTTTTTGTTTTTTTTCAGAATCTAACGAACTGTTCACACGCTATTGACTCTACTTAATAAGCCACGGTGAATCGTTATCAGATGCTATTACCTCTTATTTGCTGTGCATTTTAAACTCCAGGAACAGGTCGTTATAATGCGAGAGCATTTTTTTGCCCAGATTATCGTAGACCTCAAGCTTACCTGTCAGTGTCTCGTCTGGATAGAACCGTTCATCCTCGGAGATGTCCTCTGGCAGCAGCTTAAGCGCCTCGGCGTTTGGAGTGGAATACCCGACATATTCGGCATTGCGGGCGGCATGATCCGGGTCCAGCATAAAGTTGATAAACTGGTGTGCCCCTTCAATATTACTCGCTGTCTTCGGAATAACCATGTTATCGAACCAGAGGTTTGAGCCTTCTTCCGGCACCATGTAATCCAGCTTGTCGTTCTCATCCATAATCTCGGATGCATCCCCTGACCATACGAGCCCAACGGCTGCTTCCTCATTCGCGAGTAACATTTTGATCTCGTCTCCGACAATTGCTCTGACGTTTGGTGTCAATGTAGACAGCTTCTTCAGCGCTTCTTGCAGATGATCTTCGTTGGTATCGTTCAGAGAATACCCGAGACTGTTCAATCCCATACCAATGACTTCACGTGCACCGTCAAGGAGCAGGATTTGATTTTTCAAGCGCGGGTCCCACAGGTCATTCCAGCTATCAAACGTTAATCCATCCACCAGTTCGGGATTGTACACAACGCCCACCGTTCCCCAGAAATAAGGGATGGAGTACTTGTTGCCTTCATCAAAGGACAAGTCCATGAACCGCGGATCAATGTTATCCAGGTGGGTCAATTTGCTATGATTGAGTGGAACGAGTAGGTCTTCCTCTTTCATTTTGCTAATCGCATATTCAGAAGGAATTGCCACATCAAACGTGGTTCCCCCTTGCTCAATCTTGGTCAGCATCGCTTCATTGGAATCAAACGTCTGATAGATAACCTTAATGCCTGTCTCGTCCTCAAACTCCTTGAGCAGATCGGGGTCGATATAATCGCCCCAGTTATAGATGGTCAGCGTGTTGCCGCCAGAATACCCCTGACTCTTGTTCAGATACGAAGCCAGGATCATCAGGGCAAACGCGGCCACAAAAACAAGCGCAAATGTCCGTACCAGTTGCTTCATGGTCGCAGCCCCTTTCCTCCGGGTGGTATCCGTGTTGCACGGCGGTTAATGAAGTAATATCCAACCACCAGCAACACCGTGAGCAGGAACAATAGGGTGGACAAAGCGTTGATGGACAACGAAACGCCCTGCCTTGCTCTGGAGTATATCTCTACAGAGAGTGTGGAGTATCCATTACCCGTGACAAAGAATGTTACTGCAAAATCATCGAGTGAGTACGTCAACGCCATAAAGAATCCGGCAAAAATACCCGGTTTCACGTATGGCAACACCACACGCGTCAGAATCTGCCATGATCCAGCGCCCAGATCGCGTGCCGCATCCATCAGGGTTGGGCTCATCTCCTGTAGCTTCGGCAGTACCATGATGACAACAATCGGCACACTGAACGCAATATGAGACAACAGAACCGAAGTAAAGCCCAGTTTGATGCCAATCATGGTAAACAGGATCAGGAACGATGCACCAATGATGACATCGGGACTCACGATGAGCACGTTATTGAGTGACAACAGCGTATTTTTGGTCCGTTTGCGACGCACATGGTAGATTGCTAGTGCTCCTGCAACACCAAGGATCGTTGAGATCGCTGATGACAGCAGCGCAATGATAAATGTATTCAGCACAATGATGAGTAGCCGAGTATCAGCGAACACCTCTCTGTACCATTCGAGCGTGAATCCTTCGAAGCTGCGCATATGGCCGCCACTATTGAAGGAATAGAAGATCAGATACGCAATCGGTGCGTACAGTATGGCGAATACAACGGCTAGATAGACGTTAGACAGCTTTCCGTTTCTTCCCATTACGCACCTCCTTCTTGCCTGATCCAGTCAGGAACATTATAATCGCCATCGCAATAATCAAAAAGACGGCAATCGTTGAACCCATCCCCCAGTCCTGGGTGACGAGAAAATGCTGTTCAATCGCTGTCCCCAGCGTAATTACACGGTTCCCCGCAATGAGGCGGGTAATCATGAACAGAGACAGCGCAGGAATAAATACAGCCTGACAGCCTGATTTCACTCCACTAATCGTCAGTGGAAAGATAACTCGGCGGAATGTCAGCCACGATGAGGCTCCCAGATCACGCGCCGCATAGATCAACGATGGATTCATCTCTTCCAGCGCATTGAAGATCGGCAGGATCATGAATGGAATGAAGATGTACACCGAGACAAAAATAAAGCTGAAATCGGTGAACAAAATCTGCTGTGTACCAATACCCACCACTTCAAGCAGGGAGTTGGTCAGACCGTACGTTCCGAACAGGCCGATGAAGGCGTACGCTTTTAGCAAAAGATTGATCCAGCTTGGCAGAATGATCAGCAGCAACCATAGCTGCTTGTGCTTCGTCCGGGTCAGCATATACGCCGTTGGATACGAGATCAGCAGTGAGAACGCCGTAATCAGAAATGCATACCAGAACGAACTGAGCGTCATCTGCAAGTACACCGGTGTGAAGAATCTGGCGTAGTTGCCAAACGTGAAGTTACCCTCCACATCGAAGAACGAATAATAGATGACCAGCAGAACCGGCGCCACAACAAACAACACCATCCATAATACATATGGAATCAGATACGCATTGCGTGTGCTGGCCTTAGTCTGCATGAGCGGCCTCTTGGTAGGCTTCGAGTCGTTTGTCGAACTCTTCTTCGGTCTCGTTAAAGCGCATGACGTGTACTGCTTCCGGGTCAAAATACAGTCCAATCCGTGCGCCGACAACGGCTTTCTTGGTTGAATGAACAAGCCACTCATTGCCCGCATCGTCGTACGTGGATATCTCGTAATGCACCCCGCGGAATAACTGGGAATCCACATTGACCTTGAGTTTGCCTTGGTCTTCGGTTGTAATCTCCAGATCCTCTGGGCGAATGACAATCTCTACCGGCTCGTCCCGCTGGAGACCCTGATCGACACACTCGTGCTGTGCGCCAGCGAATTCCACCACAAAGTCCTGCTTCATTTTGCCCGATACAATGTTCGATTCACCGATAAAGTCTGCTACAAAGCGGTTAATCGGCTCATCATAGATATCATTCGGTGTACCGCTCTGTTGAATCACACCGCCATTCAGGACAAAGATCTCATCCGACATCGCCAAGGCCTCTTCCTGATCATGTGTAACAAAAATAAACGTAATACCCAGTCGCTGTTGCAACTCGCGCAGCTCGTACTGCATTTCGGTCCGCAGCTTCAGATCAAGTGCCGAAAGCGGCTCGTCCAGTAGCAGAATTTCAGGTTCGTTCACAATGGCGCGTGCAATCGCGACACGTTGTCGTTGTCCGCCGGACATTTCGCCAATTTCCCGGTTTTCATACCCGGATAGATTGACGAATTTGAGGGCTTCCAACACTTTGCTGCGAATTTCAGCCGTTTTCATCTTTTTGATCCGCAAACCAAAAGCCACGTTCTCAAATACATTCAAATGTGGAAATAACGCGTAATCCTGAAATACGGTATTCACCTGCCGCTGGTGGGCAGGCACTCGGTTGATGAGCGCACCGTTAAAATAAATACTGCCCTGTGTCGGCTCCGCAAAACCGGCAATCAGCCGCAATATCGTTGTTTTCCCGCAGCCCGATGGGCCAAGAAGCGTATAAAATTTACCCCGCTCAATCTCAAAGCTGACCGCCTTCAATACGGCTTCATCCTGATCGTATTGCTGAGTCACCGCTTCGAAGCGGATAATCGGTTGTTGTTCTGACATGCTTCACATCGCCCCCTTATACTTGAGGTACCTCTTAAGTCTGTACACTTTTCGTTCATGCATCCTTATAGATAACCCATCTATTATATATGATTCAGGTATATCCGCAATGGTTTTGATGTAAACGCCGCGTGTCATTTCTTCTTATTTTCAAAAATCCTGCATACATTACGTGTAATGTCGATAATACGTACCCATATGGAGTAAATGAAGGATTTTTAGGATTCCATTTTATGTGTGAGAGGAGTCTTGGCTCTTGGATATTCGCCGTAACCTGCCTTTGCTGATGACCATTTGTTTCTTAAGTCAGATGGGCGGATTCATGATCCTGCCCCTATTTCCTTTGTTTATTGAGGAATTCGGCCTGTCCGGCTGGATGATGGGGGTTATTTTTGCGCTTTTTTATGTGGGGAAAGTAATTGGTGGCGTTCCTGCAGCGGCAATTTATAAGAAACTAGGTGGTAAAAAGGCTCTCATCCTCATGCTGATACTGCTCGCTGTCTGTATGGGCGGCTTCGCGCTGTCTACTGCTGCGGTGTTATTCGGCCTGCTCCGACTGCTGCAAGGGCTCGCTTCCACTGGCCTTACCGTGGTCGTACGTTCCATCATCGGAGATGAGGGTAATGTAGACAACCGCGGCCTGTACAATGGATATATCAGCAGTAGTGAAGGTGGCGGTATGGTACTCGGTCCGGTCATTAGTGGCTGGCTCGCGCTGCACTGGCCATTGTCGGTGCCTTTTTTGCTCGTTACCGTATGTTGTCTAATGGCCGTGGTCGCTGCGATGGGGATGAAGACGACGGCACAAGCTAGAGCAACACATGAATCCGGGAGTACGTTAAGTGATCACCTATTAGAAGATCATTCGGCTGTCGTTAAGCAAAAACCTCTGGACAACTCAGCACACTCAGTACCCTCCACGGATGAAGTTGTAGAACCCACCACAAGTGACTCCCACCCTCATACTACTGTATCGACTGCCCCTCCTTTATCTTCAACAACATCTGATGCACTGCATACGCAAGCTGCGGATACCGCCCTATCCAACCAAGCTCTCAATTCAACAATGTCTGGCCCAACTGCAAGGCTCACACAGCGTCAACAGCTTGTTGGCTACGGTACGGTACATTTTCTGGAGATGAGCGCCTACGCCGTATTCCTCACCTATTTTGCACTGTATGCAGCTCACATCATGCATTGGGACCCGTTTGCAACCAGTCTCGCCTTCACCGTCTCAGGGATTTCTACGCTTGCCGCTGCTCCCTTTGTCGGTTATCTCTCTGACCGGATGGGCGATCGTCTGCTGCTCTGCATGCTTGGCATGTTCCTGATTGGAATCGAAGTTGTTGTATTTCTAAGCACGTCCTCTCATCTATGGGTCTACGTTGGCATGCTGATTGGCGGGGTTGGCGGTGCATGTTATATGGATTCGTTCTTTGCTCATATTGGTGATCACATCCCAGACGAGAGTCGAAGCTCTGTCATAGGCAAAATTGTCTCTGCTGCCGAGATCGGCTCCATCGTGTCTCCACTGGTTGCAGCGCTACTTATGGAAGTTGGCTCGCTGTACTCCGTGTTTGTGTTCAATCTGGTGCTGATTGCTGTTGCCATTGTAGTTCAGGCTGTGATGCGCAGTCGGTATCGATTGAAAGAGGGGTAGTTCTTCGTTTGATAAAAAAGGATCACAAAAAATAACCCATCTGCATAATTTAGTGTGCAAACGGGCATTTCATTGGTGCATCTCCGGCCTGCGGCTGGTGATTCTCTACCTGTGCATTCTGCTGCTCACTGATTCGCAGTTCTGCGGCAGATTCCACGCCATCTTTCAGGGTATACGCCTGATCCTGACGGAAAAAGTTCGGCTTCACGATCTCATTACGATAGGAGCTGTGGAAAATATGTGTTGTCGCCGGGGATACTGGCGGAATTAGCCACACCCAATCTCCGGTTAGCTCACGCCCAGCCTTCTCTTCCCGCTGTTCAAATAAATCGAACTGCGTTGCCGCCGTGTGGTGATCCACAATGCTCACACCTGCTTTTTTGAACGAATGCAGCACAGCTACATTCAACTCAACCAACGCACGATCCTTCCACAGCGTCGTTTCACTCGACGTATTCAATCCAAATGCTTCCGCCACCACAGGCAGCTTGTTATACCGGAACGTGTCCGCCAGATTACGGGCGCCGATCTCTGTACCCATATACCAACCATTAAACGGCGCTGCCGGATAAGATATACCGCCAATCTCCAGTCGCATATCAGCAATCATCGGCACACCGTACCAGCGCATGCCCAGCTCGGCAATTTCCGCTTGCTCCGGATGTTCAATAAGAACTTCCACAATCTCTTCTTCTGGCACAACATACCACTCTGGGGCTTGTCCTTGTGCCTGAATAATGAGCGGTAACACATCATAGGGGCTACCTGCCCCTTGCCAGCCAAGTGACATCGCCGCCTTGGTCAGCTCCACCGAAGCAGGATCTCCGATAATACCTTGCTCTGTCTCATATCCCGCATAACGAACAAGTTGATGATTCCAGAGGCGTACCGGAGTTCCTTCCGGTCCATCCGGTGGAAGGATGGTAATCATCGGGATTACTTTGCCACCGTTGGATGCCACATGGATATGATTCAACACAGCTTCCGCTGCCGTTCCTGCCGTATCAGCGTGACGGGCGTCCACGATCCGCAATTTATCCCAGAACAGCCGCCCGATGCAGCGGTTGCTGTTGCGCCATGCCATTTTACAACCCTGCTCCAATTCTTTTGTGGTATGCACATAGGTACCCGTCACTTCAATCTCGCCAATAACGGCAACAAGCCGGGCCTGCGCGTCTTCACGCGAATGGCCCAGCTCTTCATAACATGTATATATAAACCGTTCAGCTTCTTCCTGCAATTGTTCCAGGTCTGACCGCATTGTTCATTCCACCATTCTGTACATCTTGAATGCCATCATTATACGGCAAGCGCACCGGTTTTGTAAGCGAACGGACACTTTGTTCACGGACTCTACATATCGTTGTCAGGATGTAGGGTGACTTTGCTTATTTGCCCAGAAATGCGGTTAACATCCATACCTCTTTATCCAGCGCAGCGGTGAATCCAATCAGCATATCTTCCGTTGCGTTATCTTCCGCTTCTCCTGCTTCGTGAATGCCTTGACGAATCACTTCCACCATTGTGCGCAGATCAGCAACTACCGATTCTACCATACGCTCAGCAGACAACTGTCCTTGTGCCTCTTCAATTGGAGACAGACGCAGCTGTTCAGCCATTGTAGCCACCGGACGTCCACCAATAGCAAGCAAACGTTCTGCAACTTCGTCCATATTTGCCGTAGCCAAGTTGTACAGTTCTTCGAATTTGGCATGCAGTGTGAAGAAATGAGGTCCTTGAACATACCAGTGGAAGTTATGCAGTTTCGTGTACAACACGGACCAACCTGCGATCTGACGGTTCAGGACCTCTTGAAGTGCTGTGGCGTTGTTAGTAAAAGTGTTGTTTCTAGTTTGGATTGTGCTCATGGAATTTATCCCCTCTCGAATATAAAAATAGAATTTGAATTTTATAATGGATTGCTTTGATTCGCTTCTTTTTAATTTAGACTTAATCTAAATCTTGTTTTAATTATAACACCGCATATCCTGTTTGGGAAGGCTCTGAGATACTCTTTCAAATGAAGATTCCATGAAGTACAGCTTCATAGAAACGTTGGAACAGGCTAATAAAAAAAGATGATTTTAAGCAAACTCTCCCCAACCTATTGGAGTTATGATAGACTCATCTGATCGGATTATCCATAAATTAGTGAAATAGGATGATACCCATCATAAAGATAGTTACCATCATAGGAAGTTAACTTAGTCACTATTGCGGAGGTAAACATGAGGATATTTCAATTTAAACAAGAGTCAGGGAAGAAGACTATCAAATTCGATTCTAATTTCGTAATGTCACGTATAACGCAGACCAACAAAGCAGCTCATATTGGATGTATGCATTTAACTGAGGGTGGGGTCATAGGTTATCATCAAGCTGTAGTTCCTCAACTCCTTTTAATCGTAAGTGGAGAGGGCTGGGTTAGAGGGGAAGCAAATGAATACATCAAAGTGCATTGTGGCGAAGCGGTTCTCTGGGATAAACATGAATGGCACGAAACCAAAACAGAAGCTGGACTCATGGCAATTGTAATTGAAAGCGAAGAGTTAGACACCTCATTAATGATGCCTTTATAGAAGGTATAATATAAAAAAGCAGACCTGCACCTAAGACGGTAACAAGACTGCTCCTTTAAACATAAATCTCCTTAAGCTTGAACACACTCAAAAGTTAGAATACGACTGATCTCTTCATAGCTCGATGCTACAAAATGGGGCTGATGATCGGACTCCGGCAGCGCCTCCCGATGGTTGAACCAGATAATTGTCCACCCCGCATCGACCGCACCTACCACATCATTACGCCACGAGTCTCCAATATAATAGCTGGAACGGGCATCTGTCCCGGACTGCTTACTCACATATTCGAACAACCTGCGATCCGGCTTCGCATAACCAGTCGTACCGGAGATGAAAATCAGATGCTCGTCTACGAGACTAAGCACATCCAGTGCTTCAAGCTTACGCCGTTGATGCTCTCCTTCTCCATTGGTGATTAGACCAACGGTATGGCCTTCTGCCTGAAGCCTTCTGATTAGCTCGTATGCTCCTTCAAAAGGTACAATCTCGAACTGTCTGCTCAGATACTGTGCTTGCAGTTCTCCAGCTTGTCCCGATTGTAGTGGGAGTCCAAACTCCCCCATCGTCAGCTCAAACCTCCGACGGCGCATTCGCTCCACCGCATCCGGCTCCGGTACAGCGGACAGATCTTCTTGTGCAGACAACCAGTCACTATAATAACGAAAACGGTGATATGCCTCAGCATAAGGAAAATCATCTGGCAGGCCAAGAACATCCTGTAATGCGCCACGAAGCGGCTGCAAGTGATCATATAAGGTATCATCTACGTCGAAAAATATGGTTTTAGCATCATTTATTTCATTCATAATGATTGTCTATCCTCCTGCTTTTGCGTCCAAACATTCTCTTCTTACTATATATGTATTCCTATGCCTCGTCCAAACCATGAAACATCATGCTATGGAGATACATTAATTCCATGGGAGGATTAGCCCATTATTCAGCTGGCATATAGATAATTTTATTCCATTTAATGGAATACAATTATCTAATAACACATTAAACACTAATTACTAAAAGGTGGAATACGCGATGAATACTTCTGAAAAGAAATGCACGGATTGCGGAGGCACGTCTTTCGTACAAGCCTCGGACTTCATCAATCTTCGTCCATTGGACAAGAAAATGGCACTAGGTTCGGAAAGAGTATTTACGGTTTGTTTAGATTCCGGTGAGGTTGTTTCAATAAAAGTAAAGAATCCAGAGAAATTATTATAATCATAAGCAAACGATATACGATATGAAGAGCAGCACACTTTATTGAAGGCATGCTGACGATTATTTTTAATACATTGAGAAACACCCCTGCTCACACTTGTGAGCAGGGGTGTTTTCTCAGATTAAACAATTAATGATACAACCTTACCTGCATTCACATCAATCAAGCCATGGTCCGTAATCTTCAGCGCTGGACTTACCGCAAGGGAGTGCGTGCTAATCGACATGATCGGATTGTAATGCACGTACCCAAGAGACAACATCGCTGCTCTCAGTTCCTTCACTTGATGGGATACCACTGCAAGTGGTTCTTCCGTCAAAATGCCACCTACGGGAAGTTCCAGATGGGACAGCACCTTACCATCTTCCACTACACAGAAGCCGCCCTGGCTCGAAATTACCGTGTTAGCTGCCAATATCATATCTTCACGATTACGTCCTACAACCAGCAGGTTGTGATTGTCGTGTGAATATGTCGTTGCAATGGCACCGCGTTTGATGGTGTCTCCACCGATCAGACCATGTGCACGATTGCCGTTCACACCATAACGTTCAAAGGTTGCGATTTGCGCATATCCGCTTTCTTCCCATAACAATTCGCCATCCGCAGACTGGATCGGTGCAATATGTTCTTCCACAAAAGTAGAACCATCCTTCACCATCATGACACGGCATTGGTATTCACCTTCACCAGCAAGTTCAACACCTGATCCACTGACTTTTGGGTCTGACAACTGAATTGCAAAATCTGTTACGCCCAGCTTCTCCAACTGTACACTCTTATAGAAGTGAGGTGGGAACTGCCCGGTTATGCGTTCCTGCTTATACGGTTCGTAATCGTCATAAGCTTTGCGACCGTTTTTGTACACCTGATCAATAGAGAGATCATTCAAGTTGGATACCAACACATAATCGGCCACTTTGCCCGGGGCCACGCTGCCACGATCGGTCATTTTCATCCGGGAAGCAGGGGTAGATGTTGCGGCGTAGATCGCATCTTCCGGACGCATCCCCATCTGAATTGCTTTACGTACGATATGATTCAGATGACCATGCTCCACCAGTGAATCCGGCATTACATCATCTGTTACGAAGCAGAAATGCTGCGCCACATCATGTTGAATCAGATACTCCATGACTTCCGGGGTCATTGATTTCTCTTGAATTTCAATAAACATACCTGCCGCAATCCGCGCCTGTAATCCCTCAATGCTCTGATGAGTATGATCGGAATCAATACCTGCGTAGATCAGTTGATGCAGATCGAGTCCAAGCAGTTTCGGTGTATGTCCTTCGATCACCAGATCGGGATAGTTTTTGCGAATATGCTGTAAAATCTGGTTTGTCTTGCACTCGGGATCACGGATGACATCGACATAGTTCATGATCTCGCCCAGACAGATGATCTCGCCAGTGGCTAGCAGCACGTCCATATCTTCGATTTCAATCGAACCGCCTGTTGTCTCCATCGGGGTTGCCGGAACGGAACTTGGGATCGCATAGAACATATCCACGGTGGTGTCCCGACTCACAGCCATCATCTCCTGCACACCTTCCAGCCCAAATACATTCGCCATCTCATGCGGTTCTGCGACAATAGACGTTACTCCACAGCCAATCAGACCATGAGAAAAGGTTTCCGGTGTCACCATCGTACTTTCGATATGCAGATGGATATCGATCAAGCCAGGAATCATGTATCTTCCCCGCGCATCAATGACTTCGTCTGCCTGAATCATCTCAGGTCCACCGGGTCCAACATATAGGAATCTGCCGTCCAATACAGCGACGTTGTTCATTTCAAACCGTTTATAATAACTGTTATACACATGTACATTCACAATCAGTTGATCTGCACGCATGGGGCATAATCTCCTTTTTCACAAGCATTTCACCAGATCCGGACTGAACAATGAACCTGCACTTTAATCAGATGCACTACACTTGATTGCGTACCACTGCCTCGTCCGGAATCACCGCATGAAATGCCTTCTTTGCTGCTCTTATTTCTTAATACTGTTCCTTACATTCACGACTACTCCACCAGCACAAGCTTGTCCTGTGGGAAGATCAGGCTAACACGTTGCCCGCTAAGGTATGGTGTTTCCATCTCCTGATTTGCTGTAAAGTCACCGAGTTCCGTCTCGATCACATACTGATAACTGCGTCCCAGATACGTGCTGACCTTGATAATCCCCGGCAAAGCATTCACCACATCCGCAGAAGTATCTCCACTAACGATCAGATCATCCGGGCGAATTGCACCTTTGCGTGCACCAGGACGTGCTGTTCCAGGATGTGCGGTTGCTGTAAATGTGCGTCCACCTGCGGTCAGTGTAATCACTTCACCTGCATCACTGCGCTCCGCGAATTCAATGAAATTATGGAACCCGATGAATCGTGCTACAAACTCCGTTGCCGGATATTTGAAAATCGTTTCCGGGCGGTCGAGCTGCTCGACCACGCCTTTGTTCATAATCGCTACCTGATCCGAGATCGAGAAACACTCTTCCTGGTCATGAGAGACATACAGCGTTGTGATGCCCAACTCTTGCTGAATACGGCGAATCTCCACCCGCATGTTAAGGCGCAGGTTGGCATCCAGGTTACTGAGTGGTTCGTCGAACAAGAGCAGGTCAGGCTCAATGACCAATGCACGAGCAATGGCTACACGCTGACGCTGTCCACCGGACAGTTCTTGTGGAAAACGTTTCTCAAATCCATTCAGGTTAACGACTTCCAGAATTCTCATCACACGGGAAGAGATATCCTTGTCTTTTACCTTACGCATCCGCAGGCCAAAGGCCACGTTGTCATAGACAGACAGATGCGGGAATAACGCATAACTCTGAAATACAAATCCGAAGTTCCGCTTGTTCGCCGGAACCTTCGTATAATCCTTGCCACCGAACATAAACTTGCCCTGTGATGCTTCCAGAAATCCGGCGATGAGGCGCAGCGTAGTTGTTTTGCCGCAACCGCTCGGTCCGAGCAGGGAGAGCAGTTTACCTTTTTCCAGCTCCAACTGAAAATCCTTCAGGATTGTCTGCTTATCGTATGCCACGGATACGTGGTCTAATGTCAGCAATGCCATAGCGTTCTGCGCCTCCAATTAACGTTTAGTAAAGTATGAAAATCCGCCCATGATCCGTTCGATCACGAACATTAATAGTCCGGTCAGTACCATCAACAGCACGGAAATCGCTGCAATCGTTGGGTCAAAATAATTCTCCACATACGTCAGCATCTGGATCGGTAATGTGCTTACCCCTGGTCCGGTCATGAACACCGAGATGTCCACGTTGTTGAAGGACTCCAGGAAGGCAATCAGCACCGCAGCGATAATTCCTGAACGGATATTAGGCAACACGATCGTGAAGAACGTTCTTACCCGTCCCGCACCAAGACTCAGCGCAGCTTCTTCCACTGCAAAGTCAAAGCTCGACAGACTCGACGCGATAACCCGAATGATGAATGGAAGCATGATAATCGTATGACCGATCAACAATCCGAGATAAATCGGCAGATGGTAGATTACGATCAGGTATTTCATCAATGTAAAACCAAGTACGATTCCCGGAATCAGTACCGGGGACAGGAACAGTGCGTTCAGCACGGACTTGCCTTTGAAATCGTAACGACTAAGTGCATACGCAGCCGGTACTCCGAGCACCAGCGCCAACAAGTTTCCCAGTAAGGAAATGATGATGGACGTCTGGAATGTGCGGAGGAAACCGCCTGTGTTGAAAATATTCTCATACCAGCGGAAGGAGAACCCTTCCGGCGGAAATTTGAGTACCGTTCCCGGTTCAAACGAAGTGACCGATATGATCAGAAGCGGGCCCAGCAGAAAGATAAAGACCAGCAGACTGAACAGGCCCAGCCCGATATGTTTCTCCCGCATATGTCTACCCCTTCGGATTTAAAGTTTTGGCCATTTTGTTCATGACACCAACCACGACAAATGTAATTACAATCATAATCGCGGCAACAACCGAGGCCAGATACCAGTCGTTGAGAGTCATGGCGTTTTGATACAGGAACGTAGCAATCACGCGTTGCTTTCCTCCAAGGAGGGCAGGTGTGGTATACGCCGTCAGGCTTCCGACAAAAACAAGCACAGCTCCGATCACAAGTCCTGGCACAGCCAGTGGGAACACAACCCGGCGGAATGCCGTAATACGCGAGGCGCCCAGACTTTGTGCTGCCTTGAGCAGGTCACCGTCAATGTTTTCCAGCACGCCCACCAGAGAGATAATCATCAGTGGCAGGAACAGATGCGTCAGACCAATCATCATCGCTGCTGGTGTATACAGAATATCCAGCGGCTTGTCCACGATACCCAGACCAACAAGGGTGTTATTGATCAACCCTTTGCGTCCAAGAATGATCATCCAGCTAAACGAGCGCACGACCGGGCTCGTCAGCAGTGGGAAGATCGCCAATGCCAGCAAAATGCCTTTGCGGCGCGGCGCTTTCTGCGAAATATAATAAGCTGTCGGGAATCCGAGCACCACACAGACGATGGTGGTGACCACGCTGACTTGCAGCGTCGTAAGCAATATTTTCAAAAAGTATGGGTCTCTGAAAAAATGCATGTATCCTTCAAACGTGAAGGAGTTTTCTTGGAAAAACGTCGACCCGATCGTCAGGACAATCGGAATGATCATAAATGCCGCCAAAAACACGAATCCCGGCAGCAATAGCCAGTAGATTACTGATTTCTTCATCGCGATACTCCTGACTTGTAAAATGGTTTTATTCACACGTTTCACTGGCGCACATTTCAAAAATAAACGTCCATGTTTATCGCACCAGCCGTTCCGGTTACGAATCGTTCTTACGATCGCTGTTATCCTTGGATTTTCTTGATCTCCTTCTTAGTAGAAGGAAAAATCCAAGGATAAAGGCGAACGCTTCGCTTCTTCAGAATCGATTTCGTCCCCTACACTACCAGCGAAATAGGTGGGTTAATTTTAGACTGAACTCCAATGCCGTGAAGTTCATAACTACGCGTTTAATGCGTTGATAAACAGTTCAAGGAATGCTTCCGCATCTACGGTTTCGCAGACGAGGGTGTTGGGCTGCTCACCCAAACGATTTTGGAAGTCGCATACCATCTGGCCATCGCACAGGCGGCTGGCGGTTTCGACATCGACGTAATACGATTTGCGTCCTACCAGTTCCGGGGCAAGGACTACGCCTACGGCTAGTGGATCATGTAAAGCGCAAGCGCGGACGCCGTTCATTTGTTCGTAACGGTTGATGTAAATCTCCGTGCTCTGAGCAACGTATGCGCGCAGTGCAGGATCAGTGAGACGCTCAATCGTTGCTTCATTCAGCAATGTTTGACGCGTCACATCCAGTCCGACTTGGGTAAGCTTATCAATACCTGCGTGCAGTACGATACGTGCGGCCTCTGGATCAGCGTAGGTGTTGTACTCGGCGGTTGGTGTAATGTTGCCATGTCCACGAACTACGCCACCCATGAAGATGACTTCCTTCAATAAAGAAGGCAATTCAGGACACTTCATCAGCGCGAGTGCCAGGTTCGTTAAGGGTGCGGTCATGATTAATGTCAGTTCGCCCGGATATTGCTTGGCTTGTTCCACGATAAAGTCTGGCGCAAAACCTTCCTCGGCTTTCTTAGACACGGCCGGATCAGGCAGCGCACCGCCCAATCCGTCCTGTCCATGTACCCGGTGTTCATAATGCGACTTGCGAGTGAGCGGCCCAGCTGCTCCGGCAATGACCGGAATTTCAGGTGCACCCGCGAGTTCAAGAATTTTGCATGTATTCTCTGTTGCCTGCTGGAGTGATACGTTCCCACAGACTGTGGTGATGCCGAGAATGTCCAACTTCCGACTTTTGACGGCCAGCAAAATCGCCAGTGCATCGTCAATCCCCGTGTCCACGTCCAGAATGATGCGATTTTGCGCTTCACTCATCCGTTCTCAACTCCTATACGGTAATTGGTTGCTTGCTGCAAATGATATAAGTTAAACATGTTGACCAAAGATAACTTTTAAGTCAGTCGGTTACTTGTTTTTATTGTGCAATCTCACGGTTCCAGCGATCTGTCCAGCCTTTAACCTGTTGATTCACGAATTCCATATCCAGTTTGTTCAGCTTCTCAACAACTTCAGCGCCGTATGTTACGCCTTCTGCTTCTTCAGCAGTCAGTTCAACCTTTGTATTAACCGGGGAATCGACTTTTGCTTTAGCAGATTTCGCTTGTACATCCTGGCTAAGCTGCCAGTTGATGAACTCTTCAGCGAGTTCTTTGTTTTTGCTGCCCTTGACAACATTGATTGTGTTCATCACGGCATATGCACCTTCACTAGGTGTAACAAACTTCGCATTAGGCACGGCTGCTTTCAGATCTTTGAAATACATTTCCATGATCGGTCCGCCTGCAATCTCTTCTTGGGAGAACATGTTCACGAATTCGGATGTTTGACTGTAGAATTTCACCACATTGCCGCTCAGTTTTTTCAGTTCAGCAAATGCCGCATCTTCATTAAACGTATCGTTACCGGCTACACGGGAAGCTGCATCCACAACCATTGGGCCTGCTGTTGCCGTAATATTCGGGATGGTCAGGTTACCTTCGAACGCCGGGTCCCACAGGTCACTCCATGAAGTCACTTCTTTGGATACGAGATCCGGGTTATAAGCGATACCGAGCTGTCCAACCGTGTAGGCTGGGCCATAATCTTCACCAAGTGGTGCTTTGGCAATATCATAAATGTCATTTACATTTGGAATTTTGGAGCGGTCGATTTTCTCAAACAGACCTTCATCGATACCTTGCTGTGCATAGTAATCAGACAGGTAGATAACATCGACATTGGATGTACCTTGACGAATTTTATTCAGACGTTCAGCGTTATTGCCGACTTCGAGCACGATGTCTACATTATGTTCTTTTTCGAATGGACCAAATACTTCTTCATTAAAGAAATCTTCGGAGAAGCCCCAAGTGGAGATAACCAATTTGTTCGCTGCGGTTCCCCCACTCCCTGATCCGCCTGTTGCATCATCCGTGCTGCTGCCACAACCTGCAAGTAATACTGATGTCATTGCCACTGCTGCCAAACCGCTAATCCACTTTTTCATCATGATCCTTATTCCCCCTGATATGTGTGATGTGTATGAAAAAACAAAAAGAAAAGTGCTCTTGTATAAACAAGAACACTTTTCTTCGTAAACAAAGGAAAGCGACACCCGCTGCCGGTACATCATCGGTTTCTGCTTCAGAATCAATCCAAAGACAGACGCCATCATATGAAATTGTACGGAACCTGATCATGAATCCGGGCCATAACCTCTGCATACATCAACAAGAATCAATCCTGCCGATCCATCCTTAGGCCTGTTCCAGAATCACATTTGTGATTGCCCACTGAGTGGACGCATCATAATCCCGCAATATAGCTTCAATTGGCAAACCCATGTGTTGCTCGAGCTTCTCCCGGAATTTCTTCTTATATAAGACAGACATGCGGAAGTCCACTTCCAGCTTTAAGCCGGGGGCCTCCCCTTCCAGGGCGTCAGAGCGCGGTGAACGTCGGTGCTTCGCGTAGAAGGTCACAATATTCTGGTCAATGGTCACTCTCAGGAGAGTGGTGCCAAATCCGAACAGTTCCTTCGAGATTTCGTTATAATACTGGCACATCTTCTTCTTGCTCTCATTGCTGTCCAGTAGTTCCATGAACTCACCCACATCTCTTACTACCGTACATTCGACGTGTTAACACGATTGATTATACATAAATATACGATCATAGGCAACCCAAAAGATATAGTTAACATGAGAATAACA
Source organism: Paenibacillus sp. FSL H7-0940 (assembly GCF_037979415.1). NCBI lineage: Bacteria > Bacillati > Bacillota > Bacilli > Caryophanales > Paenibacillaceae > Paenibacillus > Paenibacillus sp. FSL H7-0940. The sequence continues at coordinate 6,172,092 of NZ_CP150280.1, read as the reverse complement.
CATAAAAGCGAACGATGAGACATTAACAACTAAAAACAATTCGTCTTAAACCACAGTGAATTTACATTAATATGCCTGCATGTCATTCCTATACTATTGTTGCTTCTATACTCCGTTTTCATACACAGGATTCGAGGCTTTGTTTCAACTTTCCCTAAATGGGTACTAATTCCTGCGAAACATAGACAAACTTCGTCATTAACCGTTAAAATGAGACACAATGTTGACATGTTTTTATTTTCTAGAAATTGGAGGCTTATACCATGAAATGTCCAGTATGTAATCACGAAAATGGAGATGCCCATTTTTGCGAGAGGTGCGGCTCTAATCTAACGCAAACAACCTCATCACCAACTCCTGTACCGAACTCGAAATCTGCTGCTTCCGAACCCGAATATACCCGTTGGTCCAGCACGCAGGCTACCTCTTCCCAGGCATCCGTTCCATCCAACACACCATCCGTCTCCATTCACAAGGAACAGGCGAGAGAATCAACAGGTACCAATGACCATGCTTCTGCAGGAGACAATAGCTCCAATCAGTGGAATAATATTGTGCAGAATGAGAAGGTTCAGCAAGCCAAAGAAGTAAGCAAACAGTATCTATCCTATTTCCTCAGTGTATTGGCCCGTCCTTATCAGACGGTGAAAACCGTTGGTGACCAGCATTCCCTAAACGGATGGCTAACGATGGCGCTAATTGCAGTTCTATCTTCTACATACTTCTTAATTACCTTTAGTCGCATAGGCATGGACGGCTTGTTCATTGGTGGATTTTTAAGACCGCTGTTGTTCACCGTCATTATCCTGATTGCCTCTATTGCACTGATGTACGCTATTCTAAAGATTGAAAAAATAACCTTCCGTCCCAAAACACTGGTTGCCCAGTTTGGTACATTGCTTGTTCCTGCTGTCGTATCCCTTGTTCTGGCGAATCTGTTTATTATCATCTCGTATTCCATCGCGATTTCATTGCTTGCTGTCTCGTATATCATTATCTTTGTTGCGCTGAACTCGGTGCTGTTCCAATATCCACTGAATCGTACCAAAGCAGCCATCGACAGCATGTACAGCGTGCTGATCGCCAATGTGGTCGTGTTCTTTATTCTGTATCGATTGTTGGGTGAGATTATCATTGGGCTGATCCGCTTGATGCTTTCGCCTTTTGGACGTCTGTAAACTATATCAGTTGGAATAAAGCTGTTTACACTTGTTACTTCGATGACAGAACAACCTTCCGATCGCTGTTATCTCATTAGATTATATTAAGACGTTCCCTGCTCACACGGGGAAGGTCTTTTCTAGTTTTATAAGGCAGCATTGCGCCGAGCATGTATCATACACTATAATGTGTAGTGCAACAGGTATGTTCTTATTTACGTAACAAACACAAAACTAGCAACTCCCGTTACGTAATGAGTGGATTCACCATTGCCACCAACACTACATTGTGTAGTGTATTAATCACTCATTTTACAAAGAAAGCAGAGGAACTCTCTATGGACATGACTCATATGAATCATATGCAAATGGAGCACGAGGCAGGTACATCCTACCTGTGGCTCATCGTAGGTGTGATTGTATTGCTGTTCTCCATCGCCGCCTATATCTGGGCATCACGCACACAGGGAAAAATCCTGGGCCACATGAAAAAGAAAGAGCGGGCGAACATCCAGAAACAAAGTCGATCCCTTCGGCTGGCTGCACATGTAATGATGGCAGTGTCGATTATTACGTTTGGTCTGTTCTTCATGCAAGGGGCAGGTAAAACATATAATGTAGCCGATCTGAAGTCCAACGCGACAATCGACGTGACGGACGATAAATATTATGGGGCAGACCATACGGAGGACCCCATTCAGTATGAGATGACAATTCCAACATCGGGGCCGCATAATCCGCATGATATCAAGTTTGGATTTTACACCGACTTCCCGGGCTATAATTATCTGGTACACAATCTGGAGCACGGGGACATCATCATCTATTATCGTGAGAACGCCAACGAGGATTTGAAGGAACATCTGAAATACCTCGCCAAATTCCGCGAAGCTGGAGCAGGTATTCTGGCTGTACCCAACAAGGATATTCCCGAAGGCAGTGAAGTCGTGGTGACCGCATGGACCAAAACGATGAAACTCGACCAATTCGACGATGCCAAAGTAGGTACTTTTATCAATAAATATATTAATCAGGGACCTGAAAAGATTCCTGCCTCTGTTCGCCAGGGCGGCGGAACGATGTAATGACGTAATCACTCAGTCATGTGAAGCCCCTCTATGTAGTGACAATGAGGTGTGTTCCAATGATGAGCATGGTCAATATAGGATTGAAACGAAACCAGCTCCCGGGTCAAATTGACTCGGGAGCTAATTCTTTATGGACCGGATGCCGATATTTCAAGTAGAAAATTGTATATTTGATATACAATACATACGAACCAAAGAAGAACGACAAGCACCAAGTAAAGAGACAAAAAGACGATTGATTTAACAGATCAAGGGGGAACACTTTTACCAATGAACAGTTTGTTTATGAGGATTTTTTTATTTTTTTCCTGTCTGATGCTGGCCGCGGGTGCGGTTCTTGGCATTACCATGTACCGTTCATCGGCCCAACTGGTCGAGCAATCCATGGGGATGCAAGCACAGGCTGTGGGTGAACGGGCAGCTGCATTAATTGACACCTCTCTGTATGTACCACTCAGTACCGGACAGGACGAGACAGCGTATTACGGCATATTGCGTGAGCAGCTTAGTCAGCTGCGAGAGGCCAATGGACTCAAGTATCTGTACACCCTTGGTACACGCGAAGAAAATGGAACAAATACATATTTCTACGTTGTGGATGGGGCTGCTGCCGATGTGGCAGAGGATGACTTCTCCCCTTACGGTTCCGCAGAAGAGACCCATTATGAAGGAATGCTGCAAGCTTTTGAACAGAATGAGCCTATTCGGGGTGAACTCACACAGGATGAATATGGCGCTACCATTACAGCATATGTGCCGATCCATGGGACTGACGGGAAAGTACTAGGATTGGTCGGTGCGGATCTGGACTCTACTGCAGTCTATGAACTGATGTCCCGCAACCGTATGACCATGATCTGGACAGCCTTGGCTATTGTTCTGCTGAGTGTCTTGCTGGTGTATGGATTCGCCCATTACTTGACCCGACCATTGGTGAAGTTGAAGAAGTTAATTACCCAGGTAGGAAAAGGCGATCTGACCGTCAACGTTGAACTTAGTCGCAAGGACGAGGTGGGACAGCTCGCTTCCGAGTTCAAACATCTGGTTACAGGTACCCGTGATGTCATGACTGGCATCCGTCAAAGCTCCGATTCTCTGCTACAAGCTGCAGAAGGAGTATCCAAACATTCGCAGGCAACTGCCGAAGCTAGCCAGCGTATTGCCGAGCATACGAATCATACGGCCAATGGAGCTGCTGAACAGGTGGCTCGTGCGGGCGAAGTTACGGTAGCTATGGAAGAGATTACACGCAGCATGCAGCATATTGCGAATTCTTCCTCCATGGTTGCGGATGTCTCACAGGAAACGACCAATAACGCGGTGCAAGGTCAGGCCAACATCAACACGGCGATGGACAGTATGGACAAAATTCATCAGGCGAATGTGCAGATGGCGGCCTCCACCTCTCAACTGGAGCAGTACTCAGGTAAAATTGAGTCGGTGGCACATCTGATGAAAGGCATCGCTTCACAGACCAATCTGCTCGCACTTAATGCAAGTATTGAAGCGGCTCGTGCAGGAGAGTATGGCAGCGGGTTTGCAGTGGTTGCCTCAGAGGTTCGCAAGCTTGCGGGGGAATCAGAGCAATCGTCCCAGCATGTAACCGAACTGATCGCCGAGATGACACGCCAGACTGCCCTGTTGTCAGAACATATGTCTGCCAGCACATCAGCAGTCCAATCCGGTCTCGTTGTTGTTCAGGAGGCAGGCCGTTCATTCACATCCATTCATACCGGGATTGAGACGATGAATGAACGTCTGCACGAAGTATCCGCAGCATCTGAGCAGCTGTCTGCCAGTGCAGAAGAAGTGTCCGCTTCCGTGGAGGATATGGAACATATCTCACGCGAATCCTCTTCGAGCATCCAGAAGGTATCGCACGCTACCGGAAGCCAACTGCAATCCATGGATGAGATGAGTGCATCCGCCGAATCTCTGCGGGTATTGTCCAGTGAGTTGAACGGATTGATTGGTCGATTTAAAATATAGCGGGCAGCTTAGATTGCTATATAGATCGGCTATATAGATTGAACTAAAGAATATTCACACATGCCAATTCGATGACAGAACAACCTTCCGATCGCTGTTATCAATCTATATAGATCAGCCCAAAACAAAAAGCCGCACGGCAGGGACGGGAACATGGGGGTCAATCCCATTTCCGGACACTGCCTGCGGCTTTATTTTTGTACCTTTAATGTTGGCAAGCCCTGAGGCTGCCTGAATTAGTAGCGCTGCGGAGCAGCTTTTTTACCCAAATCCGTCATATACGTAAAGAACGCTTCTGGATCGGTATCATACACCAGTTGTACTGGACGTCCGTCTGCTTGCTCCACCGTGCGGCCCTGGCTAGGACCATCCGGGATGACAATACAGTTTACGGTTTTTTTCTTCACGATGTCCTCGCGTCCGACGGAAGCCGTTGTCAGCACATCCCACAGATAGTATGTGGAATTCGTCTCACTGTACACCAGTGGCGGACAACCTGCGTAACAGTTACCCAAGAAGTCAACGCCTTCGAAGCGACGCTCTGCTGCCCAGCGGTTACGAACGGCTGGAGTCAGAGGTACTTTGTTCGTGCTTTCCAGTGCAACCAGATCGATCTGGATACCACTCTGCCATACACGGTAAGCCGCTTCCGGGTCCCAGAATACGTTCCACTCTGCTGTGCCATCATGCTCAGGTTCTTCTACGTTACCACGCTCAAATGTACCGCCCATCCATACCAGCTTGTCGATTTTCTCTTCAATGTCTGGTGCTTCGTCCAGTGCACGCGCAAGGTCAGTCAGTGGGCCTGTGAACAGGAGCAACGTTTTGCCTTCGGTATTGCGCACTTTCTCGATCAGATGCTGGTGTGCCGGAATGGCAGAGAGTGGTGCTTCCATTTTGCCGGATTCGTTCAGTACAGGAAGTGCATCTACATAGAAGGAATGCAGTCTCCACGCCGCAGGAAATGGATTTTTCCCTCTGGAGTTGGATTTGGATACCTCTACGGAATATGTACCGAAACGATCGATAATTTTACGGCTGGCATCTGTTGCTGGCTCCAGATATCCGTCTGCCGGAATAACCGATACGCCGGTTACATGTACATTGTCCATTTGCAGAAGCATGAACAGCGATACGAGGTCATCCACGCCGCCGTCATGGTTAAAATACACATTAAGTTGGTTCGTCATGCTTGCTTTCATCCTTCCCCTGGTTGTCCCATTGATGTTGATCATCCGTCTGCCCAAGGCCGACGCTCTCTCTATTATGTCCCATAACCCTTGGTTACGTAAACCTTCCCCATGCAAAGAAAACAAGGATCACGCCTCATCCTGCGGATATTTTACAGTTCCACCATTCCATCTCAGGAGGACAACTGGTAGAGGTCATCATCGTTCGGAAAACAAAGAAATGGACAGCAGGCTTGAAGCCCCGCCGTCCATCTCACCCATTCCATGCATTACATGGACTGGTTCTGTTTCTCTTCATTCTTCTCTGCAATCGGCACATACTTTCCTGGCCAGAAGGCCCATTTACCCAGCAATGCGGTGATCGCCGGTACCATGAACGGACGAACCAGGAAGGTATCCAACATCACACCAACGGCTGTGATAATACCAAACTGCACCAACACCTGAATTGGTAATGTAGCAAGAACCGCAAACGTTCCTGCCAAGATTAGACCTGCAGATGTAATAACAGAGCTTGTCTCGCCAACACCTTCTCTGATCGCTTGACGAAGTGGCATCGTTTTGCGTTTCTGCCAGATGCTAGAGATCATGAAGATGTTGTAGTCTTCACCCAGTGCCACGAGGAATACGAAGGAATACAGCGGAATCGCTCCCTGAATGGCATCTGCGCCAAGTCCGTAGTGAATGATGATCCAACCCAGACCCAGTGCAGAGAAATACGACAGAACAACCGTTGCAATCAGGTATGCTGTGGCTACGATTGAACGCAAGTACAACAGTAGTAACAATGTAATCATGCCGATGACCACCGGAATAATGATCTTGGCATCCCGTTCTCCGGTTACTTCAATGTCATACTGTTCAGCCGTCTGACCATCGATCCAGACCTGACTGTCCACATTAGCTACACCAGCGTCTTGAAGCGCCTGTTCCGCAGTAGCTCGCAGATCTGGAATATGCTGCATTGCCTCCATGGAATATGGATTCAGATTAAATTCCACATCAAAGGCGGTAATGTTGGCATTCTCGGCACCCTGCTGAGCATCGCCTACTTTGCTAATGTAATCCAGCGATTCGAGACGTTGCTTCAGATCAGTTTCTTTGCCTTCGGCATCAACGATCACTTTGACTGGAGCCAGCTCACCTTGGGAGAATTGTTCACCGATGACGGTGAAACCTTCGCGGGAAGGCACATCCTCCGGGAAGGAAGACAACAGATCATACGTGAATTTAACCTGAGTAGAGAATGCCGCCAGTCCTCCCAGCAATACCAACGTAATTGCAAGAACGGTCCATGGCTTTGTTACTACAACACGGCCAATCCAGCTTTCCTTCACTTTGCGCGGGGCAGGAGCCGGTTTGCCTTTTTTCTTCGCACGCTCCACTTCCATCTCATGTGTACGTGGTACGAACGGATAGAATGAACCCCGACCGAAGATCGCCAGAAGCGCCGGAACCAGTGTCAGACTTGCAATAAACATGATAAAGATGGACAGACTGAATGGTACGGCAAAGCGATGATATGCACCGTATTCAGCCAGCAACAGTACCAGTAGTGCTGCAACGACCGTGAATCCACTCATGGCAATGGCGCCAGATGATCCGGTAATTGCCTGGAAAATGGCTTTCTTTTTGTCCGGCTCATGATAGAGAATCTGGCGGTATCTGGAGATCATGAACAGGCAGTAATCCGTTCCTGCTCCAAATAACAACACGGTCATGATCGAAATGGACTGTGCATCCACCGTAATCCAGCCCTGATCCGCCATGAATCCGAGAATGGGGCTTGTCACCATATACGCGAATCCAACGGCAATGATCGGGATAATCGCCAATACCGGCGAGCGGTAGATCAACAGCAACAGTACTAATACCAGTACAACCGTAGCGATCAGCAAGGATACATCGGCGGAGGAGAATAGCCCGCTCGCATCAATGGATATCCCTACTGGCCCTGTCACACGGGCAATCAGTGTATTGGTATCATCTATGGCTACATCGAACGGATTTGCCCCGAAGATGTCTTGTGTTTTTTGCTCAAGTGCTTCAATAGCTTCCTTCAATTGTTCTGAATCGGCACCTTCATTGAAGAAAAGTGGCATAACCAAAGTACTTCCATCTTCCGAAAGCTGGCCTTTCAATGCCTGTGGTGGCAATTGATAGAGTGGCACAACGGACTGTTGTTGTTCTACCGGATCTTGATCCAGTCGCTCCGTTAATGCCTGAATGTTCTGAATCTGCTCATCCGTCAGACCGCCGGCTTGACGCCATACGATCAGTGCGGGCAATCCCTCACCACCAGGGAATTCCTTCTCAGCAAGTGCAGCTGCCTGAACCGATGGTTTAGATTCACTCAGATCCTGTGCGTTATTGGTTTCACGATCACCTACAGCAGGCCATACCATGCCAAGCACAACGGCGATAATGATCCATACCAACAGCGTAATCCATTTGCTTCGTTTGCCGGCAACCCAGCGGCCGTAACCCGAACCTTCCTGCATTGTCTCTTCATCTCCCTATTCTGTTTCTATGAAGCCCTAATATATATGATGGTGTAGTAATGAACCACGGGTCATAGTATAATCGAGTTAATTATATATACCGGAAGGTTAATTTTGCAATGCCTAATTTTGTGAACACTTCTAACAAGCAATTAAATACGTAAAGAGGTATGTACTTATGAGCAAAAAAACAAACATTCCCCGTTCACCGGGTAGACCCAAAACTGGTGTGGATCAAGCGTCTGTTCAAACCAACATATTGATGACCGCGTCACGTCTGTTTATGGAGTACGGGTATGAACCCGTCTCTCTCCAGCAGATCGCTTCGTTATGTAATGTGACCAAAGCATCAATCTATTATCATTTCACCAGCAAAGCCGACCTGTTCACCGTTGCCATCACCCGCATGATGGCGATGGGCATGCAGCAGACTTCGCTCCGTCTGGATGAACCTGGTACGTTGCAAGAACGACTGGTTAAGGTTGCCGAAGCCAAGATGCAGCATTCCCATATTGAAACGGAGACCATGATGCGAGAAGCCGAGAAACATCTGGACACGGAGCAGCTCGCTCAGATTCGGGAAGCGGAGGTTCGCATATTCGAAGTACTAGCTACCCATTTTCAGAAGGAGATGGATAATGGTTATTTGCGGGTCGGGAACCCTATGCTGCTTGCCCATGCATTTACGTCACTGCTGATGCTCGCGAACCGCGAAGATGTACGCAATATGAATGGCGGCAGCATCGAGGAACTCGCGCAGGAACTGGTGGCGCTATTTCTGGATGGAGCGGTTAAGCGGAACTAAAATATATAGCTGTATCTCAAAAGCAGTTATGTCAAAAAAACCATCGGGCGATGCAATGAACACACCTACCGATGGTTTATTGGTTGAAATCTAATCATGATTATAGGACTCTGCTCCTGAAAATTTTGAATTGATTCTGTAATTACTTACCTGTTACTTAGTCAACAGTGATATAAATAGATATATTAGGGCCATCACTACTATTCTCCGTATAGAATTTACCTTCACCCGTTGGTCTTCCGTTTTTAAACATGCCCACATAGACTAACTTACCGTTTAAGTACCCTTTACCTTTGCCGGTAATAGCTCCATTTTTAGCCTGCCCATCATAGATGATTACACCATCTTCGTACAATTTAATTTTGCCAGAATACGTGGGTACTCCTTTATCAAATGCACCAACATAGGCAATTTCTCCATATTGATATGCTTTACCTTGTCCCTGTGGCAAACCATTCTTAAACGTACCCTGATAGAACATTTCACCATATTCTGTATACCACTTACCTTGACCATGAAACGAACCATTCAAAAAATCGCCCTTATATTTAACCGTTCCATCTGGATAATATTCGGTACCCTTACCTGAAGGAAGCCATGTTTCCTTATCCACCTTACCAACATAATTAAACTTTCCATTTGGGTAATAAGTCTTTCCCTGTCCATTAGAAATATCCGAGTACAGCTTTCCATCTACGTTATACCTTTTTCCTTCATGAGGCATTCCCGCTACAAACTTACCTTCAAAGCTCTTCTTCCCATTTGGAAAGTAGGATATTCCTTTACCATTAGGAACACCATTTTTGACTTCTCCCACATATCTGTGTTTCTCACCAGAAAGAGTAATATAGATTTCTTTTTTCGCTGCTAAGACCTGTCCAGGTGAAGTAAACAGCGGTGTAACCAAAATTAAAAAAACAGTAAACCACTTCAAATAATTCTCTAACTTTCGCATTTCGTTAAATCCCCATTTCTATTCTTATATGACACCAGACTCATGCTACTTATTGCTTTACAGGAAAATGACCAGATCATCGGAGATGTCGTCCTGATGGACATGCATGCCAAGAATCGCAGTGCACATATTCGGGTTGCCATCGATCAGGCCGAGCATCAAGGAAAAGGCTACGGTAGCGAGGCGTTGCTACTTATGCTGGACTACGGCTTCGGCATCTGTAACTTGCATCGAATCGAGCTTGAGGTGTACGCCTTCAACGAGCGAGCCATTCGCACGTATGAGAAGCTTGGATTCCAGCGCGAGGGTGTGAAGCGGGATGTCTTGTTCTACAATCATCAATACCATGATGCCATTCAGATGAGCATGCTTGAGGATGAGTTCAGGCAACGTCATATGAGAGATCAGCCAGAGAGTGTTTAAGTTTTCGATCAGCTAAAATCAAACCAAAAAACCGGGGGATTTAATAACCCTCCCCGGTTAGAAACTTCAAATGACCCGTCAGCACCGACAGCTCGGCGGGTGTCTTCATATACAATTCGCCATCCGTATCGGCTGACATCGGCGCATCCGTCTTCACTTTTAACGTAGATGCCTTGAAGTATGAAATACTCTCACTCTGAGGTTGCCATTCTCCCTCTGGCTTGTGCGACAGAATCTCTCGCAGCAGCGGAATGCCTGTCTCATGAATAATGAGCACGTCCAGTTCGCCATCCTGCAACGCATCCGGTGCAAAGGGCAATGCATTTGTTCCCAGAAAACGGCCATTGGCTGCATAGATCATCACCGCTTCGCCTTCCATCTCTTTCCCATCCGCCTCCAGTTGGTAACGAAACGGCTCTGTATGACTAATTGTCTGTAAAGTGCTGATAAAATAACTGAGCTTCCCCAGTGCGCCTTTCAGATTCTCGTTAATATTCTGCGATGCATCACTGATCAAGCCAATACCAAAAAAGTTCGTGAACACCCGATCATTAGCTCGTCCAACATCAATAGATACCACCCGACCTGCCAGCATTTCTTGTGCCGCAATCTCTGCATCCGGTGAAATCCCGAGCGAACGCGCAAAGTCATTACAGGTGCCTCCAGGCAATATACCAATCAACGGAGGATGTTGCAGATCGGCCAGTCCATTCACGCATTCATGCACCGTGCCATCCCCACCCAGGATAAACACCACATCGAATTGCTCCCCGCGTTCACGACACAACTTCTCTCCTTCACCAGCTTCATCCGTACGCACAATGACGAGTTCATGGACAGCGGGAGCCAGCACACCAGCCACAAGGCCCACTGTATTCTCACGATTGGCCTTGCCCGAATGATGATGATGAATTAACAACGCTTTGTTAAACTCCATCCCTCTTCCTCCATTCCAATGCTTGTAAACCTTTACCCACAAAGGTTGAAGCCGTAAACAAACCCTTCGCTACGCACTCATCATGATTCCAAATAGGTTTCCCAATCAGGTATGCATCCTAATCCTCATTCATTCGTAATAGCTAGATGACCCGTTTATCCATAAACCATTTCCTTGTTTAACCAGATGTATGCATGGAAAAAAGGGTTTCTCCGCACCTTAATGTCATAAGGCTGCAAATTTTGCTGGTGAGAACCCATTCAAATTGAGTCAAAACGGTTATATCTATACCATATACGAATGGAGGGATTCCCTATGATTCCGGCAACGTTGGAACAATTGGAGCAAGTTCGCAAGGAATGCCGTACCATGGTTCGCAAAAGAGCTACCGCTTCTGCCGGCACAACACTCGTTCCGCTGCCCGGTACAGACGTACTGGCTGATGTGGGGATGCTGATGCAGCTGTTGCCTGCCATTAACAATAAATTCGGATTATCACAAAAACAGCTGGACGGCATGGACCCCGAGACCAAATCCATGATCTATGGATTCGTGATGTCCATCGGAAGCAAAGTCATTGGTCGTATGATCACCAAGGAATTGGTTGTCCAGGTTCTGAAAAGAGTCGGCGTACGCGTAGCCACCAAATCCGTCGCCAAATTTGTCCCATTTGCAGGACAGGGATTGGCTGCCGCACTCAGCTTCACAGCCATGCGCTATGTGGGTAACAAACATGTAGATGACTGTTATGAGGTCGTCAAACGCATGATTGAGCAGCGTGAATTGATCCCGGGTGAACCCGCTCCGTCTGCACTGGAGGAAGTGAACAGCGACGACGCAAAAGTAGAAGTGAACTCGATCTCTAGCAGCGGGGCAGATGAACCTGCAAAGAAGACTAAGGATCAGTAAATAAATAATTCATATCTCAGTCAATCCTCTGGATACACGACAAATAGCCGGGAGCATCCCTAGGGGGCTCCCGGCTATTCTTGTTAGTTACAGTGTAATCAGATCGCCTGCGGTTGTTGCTCCGCAAACTGACTATTGTACAGATCGGCGTAGAAGCCCTGACTTGCCATCAATTCATCATGATTACCCTGTTCAATCACGTTACCATGATCCATAACCAGGATCAGATCGGCGCCGCGAATGGTAGACAAACGGTGTGCAATGACAAAGCTTGTGCGATCCTTCATCAGATCATTCATTGCTTTCTGGATAAATACTTCGGTCCGTGTATCCACGCTACTCGTCGCTTCATCCAGAATGAGGATGGCCGGGTTCGCCAGAATTGCTCTTGCAATTGTGAGCAACTGTTTCTGCCCTTGAGAGATGTTCGACGCCTCTTCATTCAGCACCGTATCATAACCATCAGGCAGTGTACGAATAAAGTGATCCGCATGTGCCGCAACGGCTGCCTTGATTACATCGTCTTCCGTAGAACCTTCTCGACCATAGGCGATGTTGTCCCGAATCGTTCCGTTGAACAACCAGGTATCCTGAAGCACCATGCCGAACAGACTGCGCAGCTTGCCACGCTCCATGTCCTTAATGTCGGCACCGTCAATCGTAATCCGACCATCCTGAATTTCGTAGAAACGCATTAACAGGTTGATCAGGGTGGTTTTACCGGCTCCCGTTGGTCCAACAATGGCTACCGTCTGTCCCGGTTTTACATCAATATTCATGTTATGAATGAGCAGTTCATTTTCTTTATATCCAAAATTAACACCTTGGAATGCAACCGCACCTTTAGGCTGCTGTAATTGCACGGGTTGTTTGGACTCCGGAACTTCTTCCTCTTCATCCAGCAACTCGAATACCCGTTCTGCCGAAGCAATCGTTGATTGAATAATATTCGAGATATTTGCAATCTGGTTAATCGGTTGTGTAAATTGACGGGAATATTGTGTGAAGGCCAGAATATCCCCAATAGAGATAGAACCACGTGTAACGAAGATCCCACCGACCACACAGATCAGTACATAACCCAAGTTACCCACAAAACTCATGAGCGGCATAATAATACCGGAGATAAACTGAGCTTTCCAGCCAGATTCATACAGTTCTTCATTGACCTTCTCAAATTGCTGTACGGATTGTTCTTCGCGTCCAAATGCTTTGACGACCTTGTGTCCCGTGTACATCTCTTCGACATGACCATTCAGTTCCCCAAGGGATTTCTGTTGACCCGCAAAGTGTTTTTGCGAACGAGATGCAACCAGCATGACAACAACTACACTGAGTGGCAACGTCAAAATCGTGATCAGCGTCATCCATGGACTAATCGTCAGCATCATGATAATTACGCCGACAATTGTGACGATGGACGTAATGAACTGTGCCAAACTTTGCTGAAGTGTATTACTGATATTGTCCACGTCATTCGTGGCACGGCTAAGTGTCTCCCCAGTTGTGCGGGAGTCAAAATATTTCAAAGGAAGACGTCCTACCTTCGCACTGATCTGCTCACGCATGTCATACACAACACGTTGGGCCACACCGGCCATCAGGTATTGCTGAACATACATAAATGCAGCACTGAACAGATAGAGTCCGCCAAGCAGGTATAATACTTTCATCAATGCAGGAAAATCAATCCCGGCTCCCTGTACACCCTGAAGGATGGCAATGGCGCCTTTACTGAGAATATCCGTTCCTTCGGCCATAACTTTTGGACTGATGATGCTGAATACGGTACTCAAAATGGCTGCAACCAGCACACCTAGCAGACGAGAACTATGGGGCTGGAGATAACGAATCAAGCGACGCAGTGTGCCTTTGAAATCTTTTGCTTTCTCAGCGGGAGGTCGCATGCCCATTCCGGGACCTGGACCCGGCCCACCATGGGGACGAGGCGACTTACGTTCTGTACGTTCACTCATGCGATCTCCTCCTCTGTCAGCTGGGAGGATACAATCTCGCGATACACTTCATTGTGCTCCAGCAGCTCTTTATGTGTTCCTGAACCGACAATTCGGCCCTCATCCATAACCAGAATGCGATCGGCATCCATTACTGTACTTACGCGTTGCGCAACAATTAGCACAGCCGCTTCTGTCGTTTCGGACTTCAGTGCAGCACGAAGTTTAGCATCCGTTTTGAAATCGAGAGCAGAGAAACTGTCATCAAAGATATAAACTTCCGGCCGGCGAACAAGTGCGCGAGCGATGGACAGACGTTGCTTTTGTCCACCAGATACGTTGTTACCACCTTGAGCGATAAGGCTGTCATATCCCTCTTTCATCTCGGTAATGAAGTTCTCCGCCTGAGCCGTGCGGGCCGCATGAACAACTTCATCCATTGTGGCATCATCTTTCCCGTGACGAATATTCTCCGTAATCGTACCCGTAAAGAGGACTGCTTTTTGTGGTACAAAGCCAATTTTGGCACGCAGATCTTCCTGCCGAATTTCACGCACATCCGTACCATTTACCCGAACACTGCCTTCGGTCACATCATAAAATCGTGGAATAAGGCTGAGCAATGTCGATTTCCCAGAACCCGTACCACCGATAATGGCTGTTGTCTCACCTGAGCGAGCTGTGAAGGAGATATTGGACAAAGCTGGATTCTCTGCGCCCGGATAACGGAAAGTTACATTGTCAAACTCAATCATACCCTGCATGGATTTCATACCACGAGGCTGCTCGGGATTGCTAAGATCCGGCTGCATATCAAGCACTTCGTTAATCCGTTCTGCCGATGCTGAAGCTCTTGGAATCATGACAAAGATCATCGAAACCATAATAAGTGAGAACATGATTTGCATTGCATACTGGATGAAGGCAATCAATGCACCGATGTTCATATTACCAGTGTCGATCCGCATTCCACCAAAATAAAGGATGGCAATCATCGAAAAGTTCATAACCAGCATCATCACAGGCATGATGGTCGCCATGAGCACATTAACTTTGATCGATGAATCTCTCAGTTCTGTATTGGCCCCGTTAAAGCGCACTTTCTCATGCTGCCCACGGTTAAAGGAACGAACAACCCGAATCCCTGTTAACTGCTCACGCAGCACCAGGTTGAGTCGGTCCAGCTTTTTCTGAATGGTTTTGAACAAAGGTAAACCCTTGGCACCAATCAGCGCAATTGCTCCACCGAGTACCGGAAGCACGACCAGGAAAATCGTAGATAATTTGGCGTCCTGAGATACCGCCATGAAGATACCCCCGATACACATGAGCGGAGCCATAATCATCATGCGCAGCATCATTGTAAGTACATTCTGTACCTGTGTGATGTCATTCGTCGTACGCGTAATCAGCGAAGCAGTACCCATCTTATCGAACTCTTGGAGAGAGAAGTTCTCCACATGGCGGAATACTCTGCTACGCAGTTGTTTGGCAAATCCACCCGCTGTTCGAGATGAGAGATAACTGGCAATCACCGAACACGCTGTTCCGCCAATCGCGATGACCAACATCCATCCACCAATCTGCCAGATATACGGGATATCCCCTTTAATGATGCCGTCATTCACAATATCTGCCATTAACGTAGGCAGGTACAATTCAGCAAGCGACTGAAACAGTACCAACACCAGAATAAAAATAATCGGAATTTGGTATGGCTTCAGCATGCGAAACAGTTTCATCATGGCTTATCATCTCCTCTTGTCGAATCATCCTTTTGCAAGGAAGTTAATGTATCAAAAAAGGTGTATACCTTTGTCAACAACTCAGCCAGCTGAGTACTGTCTTGCTCACCCAAATGCTCAACTAACTTATTGAATATTTCCATGCGTTCTTGGTGAGCAGCCCGAATAATTTCACGACCTGCTTCAGTAATCGTGATGCGGACAGCACGGCGATCCTCCGGGTCCATCGTCCGTTTGACCAGCCCCTCATCTTCAAGGCCACGAATAACAGGTGTAATGGTCGGTGACTTCACTCGTAGCAATGCGCTGATTTCCGAGACTTTCATCCCGGGATGGTTGGATTCGATCGTGTCATTGAAATCAGGCGGATTGTCCTGCCAGTTCAATTGTTCTCCCGGATGCATCCCGTGGAGTAAACAACCCAGCACCATAATTTCATTGTGATTGCGCCCATGAGGTTTATGTTGCCTCCATTTGCCTTTATTAAACTGCATAATGGAGTACAAAAGCTTCTGAGCGACCGGATCTATACCAGTCATAATGGGTCCCTCCTTCTTTCTTTATCATTCCATAGACATCCAACATCATAGGACATCTATTAAATAGTAATACAATTAAATAGATGCACAATTAATTAGGTGTACTAAGTATATTATCGCAAGAAGCCATTGTCAAACATCTAAAAATAACCAACATAAACCCATAACCAAGAGCATACACGCGCTTGATTATGGGTTTTGTCATATGGCCTCCATTGGAGCCCACTATAGTTAGTATGTACAATTCCATGAATTCAACTTATAAAGAAACTCCCGTTCATAACTCCGGTGGATGATGGCCCGGAGGTAAGGAAGGGGAGCATTTTATTACGATTGAAAAGTAGACACAAAAGAATCTTCTTATTGTATAAATTGCATGATTAGGTGCGTTTGTTACTCATCAGGACTGTGAAGCAGAGACTGTTTTAGGCACTGAGGCAAACGGGAAATACTCTTTTGCATTGTTGTAGGCGATGCCCTGTACGATCTGACCGAGCAGCTCCATATCCTGCGGTGCCTCCCCTTGTTCGGCCCATTCACCGATGAGGTTGCAGACGAGACGACGGAAATACTCATGCCGGGTGTAGGACAGGAAGCTGCGTGAATCGGTCAGCATGCCAACAAAACGGCTGAGCAGACCAACATTCGCCAGGGCTTTCATCTGAGCGAGCATGCCATCCTTCGTATCATTGAACCACCAGGCGGCACCAAGCTGGATTTTGCCCGGAATACCCCCGCCCTGGAAGCTGCCGATGATCGCCGCGAGCACTTCGTTGTCCCTTGGATTCAGAGAATACAGAATCGTTTTGGGCAGTGCTTGTTGCTGCTCCAACGCGTCGAGCAATCCAATCATCGCTGCGGAAAGCGGCGTATCATTCACGGCATCGTAACCAGTATCCGGCCCAAGTTTGGCAAACATCCGTGTGTTGTTGTTACGGGCTGCATTAATGTGGAACTGCATCACCCAGCCCCGATCTGCATACAGTTTGCCAAGGAACGTCAGCGTTACCGTCTTGTATTTGTCCTCTTCCTCACGAGTTACCTTCTGACCCGCAAGTACCTTTGCAAAGATGGCAGCTGCTTCTTCGCGTGTAGCCACGCCGTAAGGAACATAATCAAGTGCATGGTCAGAGACTCTGCCGCCGACGGAATGGAAAAATTCCACACGTGACTCCAGCGCAGCAAGGAAAGATTCATAATCTGAAATGGCAGTGCCAGATGCCTGCGACAGCTTGCCCACCCATTCCACGAAGGTATCCCGGTTCAATTCCAAGCCTTTATCCGGGCGGAAAGAAGGTAATACCGCCGTATCAAAGCCTTCGATTTCCTGAATTTTCAGATGATACTCCAGAGAATCCGTTGGATCATCGGTTGTGCACACAACAGTGACATTGGATTTGGTAATCAGATCACGTGCACCGAATCCGTCACTGTTCAGTTTAGCATTTACTTTTTCCCAGATGGCCGGTGCGCTTGTCTCATTCAATACTTCGTAGACGCCGAAATATCGCTGTAATTCCAGATGAGACCAGGCGTACAGTGGATTACCAATCATCATCGGTACCGTTTTGGCATAAGCCATGAAACGATCGTAATCGGTTACTCCCTCGCCGCCGGTCACATATTGCTCTTCAATTCCGTTTGCGCGCATGAGCCGCCACTTATAGTGATCACCGTATAACCAAGCCTCTGTAAGATTGCCAAAGGTTTTGTTCTCGTAGATCTCCTGAGGACTGAGGTGGCAATGATAATCAATAATGGGCATGTCTTTGGCATAATCCTCATATAACTTGATCGCCGTTTCATTGTGTAGCAAAAATTGTTCATCCAGAAAAGATTTCATTCGCCTCGCACGCTCCCTTTAGGTGAGTTTACGTTCATATGGGTTCACTTCCCATCTTTACGCTACACTGTTTATCATCAAAGTTCAATATAAAATGATAGCGTTATCAAAAAAGGTTGATTTAGGCATATATTCGGGAACAAGGTATACTGGATTTAACGCAAGGATGCTGATCTGAAGATCACATAAGGAGATGAAATGAATTGAAAATTACTTTTCTCGGCACTGGAGATATGTTCAGCGTGGAGCAGCACCACAATAGTATGTTGGCTGAATTCGGAGACACGCATCTGGTCATTGATTTTCCAGAATCAAATGCTAAAGCACTCAAGGAATATGGATTCGCCATGACCGATATCCACAACGTGTTCATTACTCATTTGCATGAAGATCATATTAATGGTGTACAGATGCTGGGTTATTACGCACAGATCGTAGGCGACCGCAAACCCCGTCTGTTCATACACGAACAATTGGTAGATCCGCTCTGGAACATTCTATCCCCCGGCATGCGCTACACAACGGATGGTGAACGTACCATGAGCGATTACTACGATGTCGTTCCCCTGCCAGATGGAGGCACATTCGAACTGGGCGGCGTGACGTTTGAGACGTTTCGGACACAGCATGTTCCCGGTATGGTCAGCAATGGGCTACTCGCCAAGCCTTACTTCTATTACAGTGCTGACAGTACACTCGACCAGGAACGTGTGGAGCAAGTTGCCGCTGATGTGCAGCTGATTTTCCATGAATGCCATATGCACGATCTGGTCATCAAATCCCATACTTCATTGAAGGATCTGGAGCAGTTACCCGCGGAAGTGAGACAGAAAACCGTACTGATGCATTATCATGATGAGTACGCGGATGCGGACAGACGGGATCAGTTCAACCGCGAGCATAATCTGCGGATGGTTGGCACGTTGGAATCATTTGAACTGGAGCAGGTAAAACCACAAACCTGAGAAGCCTGGAGCATTTTCAATGGAACGAAGTGAGTTCAATCGAATGTGGGATACGATGAATCAGTATTTTGAAAAGTAATAACCTTACTATCTCAAATAGATAACCGGCAGCGTCTACTCAGATTCCTCATACGGAACTGGTGGGCGTTGCTTTTTCCTATTTTTCTTTCTCCCATGACTTCATATGCTCAATTGTCCTCGGAGAGGGCTCGGCCTGAACATGAAAATAATCTTCCGTTCGCTGATCATTTGGGCCATAGGAAATTTTGATATACATATCTGCATAATGCTGGAGGATATTGCTGTCGATCTCCGCCTTTGGTTTCAAGACATAACTTCTGCTCAGACTCAATCCAAGCGGTTCCTTGTCAGACTCTAAACTAATCTCGTGTGTATTGCTCACATTGGAATGAAATAACTCTCCGGCATCTATTCGATTTATCATGTTGGGATCGAGGGTGAAGGACTGAATGACATTAACCATGGGCACCCGAGCCTCATTCACCAAAATCTCATAAGTAATCCGATCAACTCCGGATGCATGACTCACATCCACCGTTGCTGTCAAATTATAATCATCTGGCGAGTTCGTCTGAAAAGACTCAAGGTTCGTCGTAACCCGCTCATTCAAATCTCTTCGCTCCGAATTCAACGTATACTCATCGGTTCGCTTCGGTTCACCCGCTGGCCCCTGGTTTGGTCCCAAACTGCAAGCCCCCAGACACACGGCTATTACACATAGGTACATGACCAACGGGAAGAAACGGTTCATCTCTCTTTTGGGACTCATGCCGCCCCTCCTCTTCTCCATCTTCTGCAAAAAATATCGCTTATCACGTTCTCTCATTTTGTTTTCTAACACTCCATATTTGGATTATTGTACCATGTATTAAGATGTGGAACCGAACTGTTTCTTTCTCATTCCATGTTTTTACTTACAGCAATGATTCGTTTGCCTATGGTGAGCCTCAACCCACGTTAAGCTAACGAATCTGAGAGGCCTTATTCGGCTGAAATCCGAGTTACCAGTATTCTAACGAATCTCAAACGCGTTAATCAGGTGATGTTGCTCCAATTGGCGCTATTTCAATCGTTTTTGAGAGTAATAAGGTTACTGAGATTCGTTAGAATTCCAATAACGCTAATTCAGTGCAAATAAGGTGCCCTCGGTTCGTTAGGATGGAGTTTTAGTTGTACCTAGAGAAATGCAAAAAACCACCTGGACACAGGTATACTTGCTCTCCTGTTCAGATGGTTTAACGATCTATATATACTGTTTTTATACGGTCGGTATACTGTTTTCATATCAATCCGTGTATCTTTTATTATATTGCCTGGCACATGCCGTTACTCAGCGTCAGCGCAGTCCTCATTCTGTTCAGGAAGGGCCCATACCGAGACGCCTCCACCGCACACATGGAAGGTGGCCCATCCGTCTTCCTCAATGGTAATCTGATCATCACAGCTCTTCGTCAGATCCACCCAGACTTCACCAGCACGATGCTCTCCGATAAACATCCTCTTCTCACCGTCATCCCCGTTGGAGATGACCACTGCACAACCGGAACCTTCGATTTCCTCTACGCCACGACGTACCCAGCCAATCGTATTGGCGTGATCGAAGTAATCTTCCTGCTCTCCATACGCTTTGTTGCAACGGGCAGACAGCAGAATGTCCAGAATTTCTTTTTTGCCATCCACAGGTTCAGGACCACCAATGCCATAATAATCCCCGTAAAATACAACCGGATAACCATCGCGACGTAATAGCGTCAACGCATAGGCGCTTGGCTTAAACCAGTCTCCAATCCATGATTCCAACGCTTCATGAGGTTGGGAGTCATGGTTATCTACAAAAGTTACCGCATGGGTAGGATGTGTCTGAACCAAGGTATCATCAAAAATTTTGGAGAGATCAAAGTCTCTACCTGCAAGCGAAGCCTCATGCAACTTGTAGTGAAGAGACACGTCAAACAGGTCGATCTGATAGTCTACCGTATCGAGGAATTCACGACATGCATCTAGGTTTGAATTCCAGAACTCACCTACGATGTAGAAATCCTGACCGCGTTTGCGGATCATCTCTGCTGCGAATTCCTTAATGAATTCATGGTTGATATGCTTAATCGCATCCAGCCGGAACCCACCACACTGGAGGGTATCGATCAGCCATTTCCCCCAATCGATCATCTCGCGCCGAACATCCGGGTGGTTATAATCTATATTGGCGAACATCAGATAGTCATAGTTGCCGAACTCATCATCGACATTCTCATTCCATTTTTTATTCTCTCCTGCGATGCGGAATACACCTGTTCGTTCTCCCTTGGCATCAAAGTCCGTGCCGTTGAAGTGTTCAGAGTTCCATTTAAAAGAGGAGTATTGATCCCCGCGACCCGGGAATGTGAATTTGGTCCAGCCCTCAATCTCAAACGGCTCAGAAATTTCCTTCGTTCGATCATTGGGATCAACCTCGATCACTTTGAACACTTCCGTCTCATCTGCTCCGGCCTTGTGATTCATAACCAGATCCACATAGACGGCAATGCCGTTCTTCTGACACTCAGCAATGGCCTCCACCAGTTCCTGCTTGGTGCCATATTTGGTCCGTACGGTACCCTTTTGATCAAATTCGCCCAGATCGTACAGATCATATACACCATAACCTGTATCTTCTGCTGACACTGCCTTGGTTACGGGTGGCACCCATACCGAGTCAATGCCTTTGGCTTTCAGTTCCGGGGCCATTTCAGCCAGTCGCTTCCAATGATCTCCGTCTGCAGCCAGGTGCCATTCAAAAAACTGCATCATGGTATGATTTCTCTTCATTATAACCGACCTCCTTGATTGCTATCGAAGCGGACCGCGGAACGGATAGGGTAATCGCCGTTGTTCGTTCGTTGCTAACCAAGTTATAACCCTTTCACCCTACCCTTCAATCATATAAAGGAAAGAAAATCGAAAAATATATGCTGTATAAGCTGAACAAAGATTATTTACACTGACACTACAATGACAGAATAACCTTCCAATCGCTGTTATCCCCAGATTTTTTGATTCCCTTTTTCGAAGGGGAAAATCCGAGGATAAAGGCGAACGCTTCGCTTTTTCAGGTTTTTTCTGTCCTCTCCGTTATCGTGTAAATGATTAGTTCAACTTATATACATGCATCATTTCATTCGTAGTTCGTTCATCAAATTCGTTTATAGTCCCGCCACTCCTCGGGCAACAGGGAACGATAGGGTTCCTGCGTGAACCGATCGTCGACCAGCACCAACACACCCCTGTCTTCCTCCGTCCGAATCAGCCGTCCACCCGCCTGCAGCACCTTATTCATACCGGGGAAAATATAGGCATAATTGAATCCGTTGCGTCCTGTCCGATCATAGTAATCACGTAATACGTTGTTCTCCAGACCAATCTGCGGCAGCCCCGCACCTACCACAACGACGCCATTCAAACGGTCTCCCGGCAGATCGACACCCTCAGAGAATACGCCACCCATGACGGCAAATACCAATCGTGTTCGTTCAGGATTGGGTTGGAAACCATCCAAAAACTGCTCCCGTTCCAGTTCGTTCATGCCTTGCTTTTGTATAACCGTATCCGCTTCACTTGGAAGCTGTGCATAGGTCTCATATATCTCGCGCATATAAGGGTAGGAAGGGAAGAAGACCATCAGATTGCTGCGCGGCCATTCACTTACCAACTGTTGCAGCATCTCTGCAATGGGGCGCCGGGATTGCTCCCGGTCCTTATATCGCACAGATAAGGGCAGAAGCCTTACATCCAGTTGTTCACGCTGAAATGGCGATGGAATCTGCAATGTATAATCCTCTTCCTCTGCACCCAGCATATCCCGATAATAGCGAAGGGGTGACAATGTAGCTGAGAAATGAATGAGCGAGCGGAATCCTTTGGCTGTCTGACGAAGCAGTACCGAAGGATCGAGACAGAATAACTTCACTCTCACTTCACTTCGAACACACTCTGCATACGTAATAAAACGTTCATCATACAGCTTGGCAATACGCAGGAAATTCTGTGCCGTAAAGTAGGCATCCAACAGCAATTGATCCGTCTCGGCATTCCCCGAACCACCTTCAACAAGACATTGCTCCGCGACCATGACAAAAGGCTCCAGCCGTTCAATCAGTTCCTCCGGTGCTTCCTGCTGGATGATCTTTCCTTCTTCTCCACCGTTTTTCCGAAGGGTAATCAGATACTTATCAATGGCCCCGGTGTAGTCAACAATGGCTTTGGCAGCAGGCACACTGCTGTCCAGCGACTGGAACTCTCTTTTCACATCCAGAAATACTGCCTTCTCCAACTCAGCGGAAAACATCATTCGGCCACGATCGACCAGATTATGAGCCTCGTCCACCAATAACACCGTCTTGCGTTTCTGCTCCTCCAACATTCTTTTCAGAGAGATCCTCGGATCGAAAATATAGTTATAATCGCAGATCACCGCATCGGCTGCATACGCCGCATCCAGTGAAAACTCAAACGGGCACACCCGATGTTTGCGCGCATACTGCTCGATGACCGGACGTGTCATCAACGTCTCATGTTCCAGCATGTCCAGCACGGCCCCGTTAATACGGTCATAATATCCTTCACACATGCCGCATTGCCCCGTATCACAAGCTTCCTCTTCTTTAAAACATATCTTGTCCTTCGCGGTCAGACTGATCACATGCATCTTCAATCCTTCCGATTGCATCCGGGCAAAAGCTTCTTCCGCCGCCACCCGTGTCGTCGTCCTCGCGGTCAGATAGAACAATCGGCTTGCTTCGCCTTCGCCAATCGCTTTGACCGTGGGGAACAGTACGGACATCGTTTTACCAATGCCTGTTGGTGCTTTGGCCATCAATCCCTGACCCTCACGGATTGTTTTGTAAACGGCTCCTGCCAGCTTTCGCTGTCCCTCCCTGTATTTGCGAAAAGGAAACGGCAGCTCTTTCACACTGATATCACGCTTTTCTTCATATGCAGCGATCATCTCTGCATATGGCGCATAACCGGCAATCACTTCTGCCGCAAACTGCTCCAGTTCCTGTCGTTCTGCCATTCGGCGAAACCGTCTTTCTTCATGGGTAACCGAATGCACATACGTCAACTGCACTTGCATACGTGGTTCGTCTTGCTGAACGGCGTACATATAGGCATACATCATCGCCTGCGCCCAGTGTACGGGAAGACCTTCTCCCAGATCATCCAGATTGCCCGCAGTTGATTTGATCTCATCCACCGTCAACCGACCCTCCAACCGGATCAGGCCATCACATCGTCCCTCCACCACATAGGTCAGATCCCCATGTTGAATCTCAGCTTCGAGCACAATCTCTTTCAGATCCTCTTCGGTGTACTCCTTCTGTACCCGCTGATGAATTCGAGTTCCCTCCTGCATCGAGGCATTGGTACGGAACCCTGGACGTATGCTGCCGCTGCGGTACACATACTCCACCAAAGGTCTAACCGATATCCGAATTGTTGTTGTCATACGATCACCCGTTCTGTTTGTAGTGATTATACTTTATCATGAAATATGCTTTTGGACACAGCACCACCTCGAAGAAGTGGAAATATTATAAAGAGAGATTGACATTCCATCGTCGCATAAGTAAAGTTAACTTTACGTAAAGCGAACTTTACTTATGGGAGGATATACTTGCAAAATCTAATCAGAGACAAACGAATACATATGCACATCACACAGGAAGAACTGTCTCAACGCCTAAAGGTCTCCAGGCAGACCATCATATC
Organism: Paenibacillus sp. FSL H7-0940; assembly: GCF_037979415.1. Classification (NCBI taxonomy): domain Bacteria; kingdom Bacillati; phylum Bacillota; class Bacilli; order Caryophanales; family Paenibacillaceae; genus Paenibacillus; species Paenibacillus sp. FSL H7-0940. The sequence goes on along the minus strand of NZ_CP150280.1, from coordinate 6,147,319 downwards.
GTTGGAATCCGGTAAGTACAAACCTTCTCTTGTGCTTGCTCACAAGCTTGCCCAATTATTTGGCTGTCAGATCGAGGAATTATTTATTTTTGAAGGAGATGAGAATATTGAGTTCTGAATTACTGAATCGGATGATCGGGATCGGTGGAATTGTAGCTGGTTTGTTATTTGCAATACTCATTATTTTTTTCACAAGGTTGATTGCAAGAAAGCACAACGGACTGGATGAGCGGTACCTCTATTGTATCACGAGAGCAAAAGCCTTCTCCTGGAATGCGACCACTATCAGTCTTGCTCTGGCTTGGATCCTCGTAGTTATGCTAGACGGGATATCGCTTTCCTTTTTCATTATTACTGCAGTGTTTGTCATTCATTGTTTATCTTCTATTGCGGCAAACCTATACTACTCAGCTCGAAATTAGCCCACCTGTCCGATACATGTGAACCGATTGGACTCACCGATTCCCATATGCTATGTTGAGGTATATAAGTTGAACTAGTTAATGTTACACTTGCCACTCCGATGACAGAACAACCTTCCGATCGCTGTTATCCCCAGATTTTTTTTGATCCCCCCTTAATGGGGAAAATCCGGTGATAGCGTATGCTTCCGATGTAGCTTTCTTTCAGAAAGCTTTCAGGCGCACACTTCGCTTCTTCAGGTTATTTCTGTCCTCTGCGTTCTCGTGTAAACGTATAGTTTAACTTACATGGATTGTATTTATATGAGGAGGCAGCTTCTATGTATATCTATTTGGTTCCTTCACCGATTCCGGATGCACTTGCTGCATACCCGCATCTGACTTTGCGAAGCGAAGAGCACGTGCGTCTGGCTATTGAATCCGCAGAACGCCTGATGAATATTGAGTCTGATGATAAAGTAGCCGCATATGAAGCTTTTGATGCCGCAGGCTCCTGGACTGGCGGTGGTTACGCTGTTCTCAACAATATCCCTGTCACAGAGGATGGTCGTAACGACTTCGAAGAACGGTTTAAGAACCGTGCCCGCAAGGTAGAAGACGAGCCTGGCTTTGTCGGTATTCGTGTGCTTCGTCCTCTGAAGGATGACACATATGTCGTACTTACACTCTGGCAGTCGGAGGAACATTTCAAAGGCTGGCAGGAATCCCAAGCATATAGTCACGCTCACCGTAACCGCAGTACAAGCGAAGGGCTGACCGCACAGAAGCCCACCATGTTCCCCAGACCTTCTTACGTCACAACGTACACTATAGACTAACGAAATTGGGTCGCATCTGGCTTTTATCGCAGTGGCCCATGTTTTTTCAAACCTCTTCCTGCATGGAAGAGGTTTTTTGCCGTCAATTGTAGAAGGCTCTCATTTTTGACACAGCCATGCTCAGATAGGATAATACTTGTTAAATGAAACTTCGGAAGGGAAGGCGGTACCTTGTCACGCAGTTCACTCACCCGATTTCTAAGCGGACCGTTTATATTCTTTACCATTATCATGATGATCAAAAGTTCACTGGCCTGGATTGTTATCTTTGATGACATCCCTGTCTGGAAACCACTGCTGACCGAATTGCCGCTCATCTGGATCGGCTTCTGTCTAATCGAGTGGTTTGCTGCCAAGCGGCGAATGTGGATATACCTTGCCATGAATTTGCTGCTCTCTGGGATTTTCTTTGCAGCCATCATGTACTACAAATACTATGGCGTAATCGTTAACTATCATGCGTTGGCACAGGTGAATCAGGTGACCTCGGTCAAGAGCAGCATGTTTTCTTTGCTTGACCCCTATTATTTGTTTATTTTTGCAGACGTTCTGATTATCGGGGGGATACTCATTCGTCGTCGGATCAAGCTCGGGAGTACAGAACGTCCGAACCGCATTCCGCTTGAACGACGTGCCAGAAGACGGGTTGCCTCGGTCATACTGACCTTGTCCATGATCCTGTGCATGCTTAACATCTATCCCAATCGGGCCAGCATGAGTGAGCTTACACAAGCAGAACAGATGGGCATCCTCGGTTACGAGGCGTATACCATCCTGGATCGACCTGATAAACCTGTGCCCATCGCTCACATTGATCAGACTGACATCGACCAGCTGAAACAAACGACCGAACTTCCTGCAATTGTGGAGCAGGGTGCCGCGAGCGGACGCAACGTGATTATGCTCCAGTTGGAATCGTTTCAGAACTTTCTGATTGGATTAGAGGTAGATGGACAAGAGATTACGCCTAATCTGAATCAATTGGCTAGACAGAGCCTGTATTTTCCGAACTTTTATCAGCAAGTGGGACAGGGAAATACATCGGATGCAGAATTTGTTGTGAACACATCGTTCTACACCCCACCGAACGGGGCAGCAACAACTGTATATGCGGATAAAGCTCTGCCGAGTCTACCCAAGCTGATGTCAGCAAACGGATATCAGACAGCCACATTCCATACAAATGATGTTCGTTTCTGGAATCGGGATCAGTTATACAAGGCACTTGGATTCGACCAGTATTATGATATTAATTATTTCGGCACACAGGACTCTATCGCCTTTTCGGCCTCGGATGAAGTACTGTATTCCAAAACACTGGATAAGCTGGAATCCATGCAGTCTTCGGGCGATCCCTTCTATGCCCATATCATCTCCATGTCAGCCCACCACCCGTACACTTTGCCTAAAAACAAGGTGAAGCTGACGCTGCCAGAGCGTTACAAGGATACATTGCCCGGTGATTATTTGATATCACAGCATTATGCGGATCAGGCGGTTGGACAGTTGATTGCTGGATTGAAAGAACGGGGATTATGGGAAAATAGCTTGTTTGTCTTGTACGGGGATCACCTGGGACTTCCCATATACTCACTGGATCGGGATGACAAAGTCCTTATGAAAGAATTGTATGGTCGGGAATACACATCAGCAGATATGATTAATATTCCACTCATTATCTCGGCCCCGGGCGTTACCCCCGGTGTACAACTGGAACAGATCGGAGGCCAGGTGGACATTCTGCCAACGATTGCGGGACTCACCGGTGTATCGCTGAAGGACCAATTACACTTCGGACAGGATTTGTTACACGAAGGTGGAAATCTGCTACCCGAACGTTATTACCTTCCCTCCGGGTCGGTGCTAAACGATGCTTCTCTCTTCATTCCGGCGAAAGGATACGGGGACGGAACACATTATTCCCTAGCTGATGCGGGCAGACAAGATGCCGAGCAACAGCAGACGGGTGTTCCTTCAGAAGAGATATCGAAGATTTCGGGAGATGAGGAATCTCCAGCTATAGCCACACCCAATTGGCAGTCTTCTTCACGGTTTATAACGAAGGAACAATATGATCGAGCATTGGATCTTGCACACTTGTCCAACAGTTATTTGAGCCAACTACCGGATCGAAAGGACGCGAACTGATTTTATTTTTCTAATATTCTAAAAAGAGCTTCATAGTGAATCACCAAGTACTGAAGTTTCTTCAAGATTACACATCTATAACGTACATGATCAATCCTGCAAGGATGAACATGTGCGTTATTTGAATTACACACAATCGGCATTCAACCCTTTTCCATTTCAGAAGGCTACAAGAGCTGATGGATCAATATTCTTTAAAATATTTCAGTAGTTCCGATTGGAAACTTTCAGCAGTAAAACTACGCTCTCGATTTTTATGAACAATCAGACCATGCGTAAAGCTTATTTTAGAAGTAAAAGGAAGAATTTTTAATCTACCCATCTTTAGTTCGTTTTTGATCGCTATTTTAGGGACCAAGGCAAAACCTTTTCCACAGCATACAAGTTCCTTGATCATCTCAAGACTTGAAAGCTCTAACGCATCCTTAACCACAATCCCTTCATTCTTTAGAACATCTACAGCAGTCGTATGATACAAACAAGATGTGCCGTTACTGATAAACACCTCGTCATTTAGAATCTGCGCCCCTACACTTTCCACTTTCCAAACCAAATCCTCAGATGCAACAAAAACAATAGTCTCTTCCATAATCGGATAAAAGAGAATGTCATGTCGCTCAGGGTTTTGAGGAACAATGCCAAAATCCAGGGCATAACCCAGCACACTTTTTAGAATATCTTGATGCGCCCCTTGTTCAACACGTAAATTTACGCTTGGAAAGTTTCTCGTATATTCCTGTACAAATGGAAGCATGCGTGTAAGAAAAAAGGATTCCTGTAGTCTAATATTTATTGTTCCGCACGGCTGATTCATATCATTCATACTTTCTTTAAGGGATTCACTTAAGTGGACATACTGATAAGCATATTTGGAAAATACTTTTCCAGCTTCCGTAGGTTCCACCCCTCGTGGAAATCGATGAAACAACTTCTGTCCGCAGATCTTCTCCAGCTGTTGAATATGAGTTGTTACTGTGGACTGGACATAACCTAAGCGCTCCCCAGCTCGGCTGAAACTCTTCTCTTCAAGCAAAGCAATAAATGCCTGAAAAAAACGACCCTCTAAGGAATTTATCATATCTTTCACCCTTTTGTATTTCGATTTAAAATAGCTAGCATTCAATCTATTCATTATTCAAATAAACATATTAATTATACAATAAAAACACGTCATCACCAGTTGTACAAGTAAGTAAGAGAAATAATATTGGACTTCTTAATGAATCCAGAAGGAGATGTAAAAAAATGAAGATTAGTTATCAGCACCAGAAAGTTGGAGATGTCGAAGTTTTTTACCGTGAAGCCGGGCCTAAGGATGGCCAAGTTATTTTACTATTACACGGGTTTCCATCCTCTAGTCATATGTTTCGCGACCTTATTCCCAAACTGGCAGAACAATACCGTGTCATTGCCCCTGATCTTGCTGGGTTTGGTCGCACAACAACTCCACCGCGTAGTCAGTTTGACTTCACATTTGACAGCCTGTTTCGAGTTATTGAAGGTTTCACTGAAGCATTAGCTCTTAAGAAATATGTAATGTATGTGTTTGATTATGGGGCACCTGTCGGTTATCGCTTGGCAGTGGCTCACCCGGAACAAGTTCAAGCCATTATTAGTCAGAATGGCAACGCATATGTCGAAGGGTTTAGTGACGCATGGGGACCATGGGAGATGTATTGGCACTCTCCAACACCTGAAAATCGTGAAGCATGTCGTGATTCCTTAACCCCCGAAACTATCCGTAACTTTCAGTATCTTCATGGAACTGATGCTAGCCTTGTTTCACCAGACGGATATTCACTGGATATTGCCTACATGTCACGCCCGGAAGCTGAAGAAATCCAACTGGATTTAATCCTCGATTATAGAACAAACGTGGATCTTTATCCTGAATTTCAGGCTTATTTCCGCAATTATCAACCTCCTCTTCTAGCTGTATGGGGTAAAAATGATCCTGCTTTTCTTCCTGCTGGAGCTTTAGCTTATAAGCGTGATATCCCATCTGCAGAAGTACATTTACTTGATACTGGGCATTTTGCTCTCGAAACACATGTGACAGAGATCCATGAGCTCATTCACCACTTCTTAAAGAAAATATTTTAAAACCAACTTACATTGGCTCAATCTCAACCTTGAACTAAATAGAAAAAGCCCGTAGAAATCAGGTCCAATAATGGCCTGTTCTACGGGCTTTTTGCATCTGTCATCATTCTTCAAGGTACTTGCAACGCCACTATGATTTAATGTTCTATCCCGTCCAGTTTACAACGGCAGTAGCGCAACCGACTTGCGAGCAGTCAATTGCTCTACCATGGCAAGCCATTCTTGTGGTTTGTTAGGAAGCACTGCATAATATCGATTCAGGAAATCAGCCACCAGGCTTGCTGGCAGTTCACCAAGCGACTCATCACCTGGCATGAAGCACAGGTCCAAGCCGCCAACCGCTTCACCGTCACCTTGCCAAGATGGATGAACATATGGGAAGTCCAGACGCTGATATCCCAGATGGGACAGAACTTCGCGACGCACATACGGGTCCATCGGCTTGATGCCGCCAAACTCGTGATCCTGACTCAGATAAGGGTTGTAGATTTCGGCAAACATACCGAACAATTCTTTCCCGTTTGCTGCAGCCAGCTTTTGCAGATCACGCTTGCGGTGATTCGCCAGGAAACTGCCGATCCCCAGACCTTCACGCCCAATAATCGTGAAGTCCGTCATGGCTACGTTCCAGTCCTCGTAATAACGGTACTCCGTCGCTCCAACAACCTGTCCCTCATGTACAGCCACGAACACCCGAATACCCGGATCTTCCAGCGGTTCTTCCCAAAAGGGGAAGTCCAGCACTTCTTCCCGCGGGAAAATCTCCTGCATCAACTTGTGCATTTGGGCAAACAATGGATCTTTAATGGATGTAATGCGCGTGAATTCCATGGATAAATACCCCCTCGATTGATAATGTATTTCATTTAACATTTCTTTATCTGAACGGATTCTGCCACTCCATCAGGGCTGCATAGTTGCAGGATTCCTCATCGTCCAGATAGTCTGCGGTCACACCAACAGGCATGCGGCCACAGCGAAGCAGGAACGATATCACCGGGTCACGCCTCTCTCCCGCTGCTACCTGATCCAGATATTCCTGCGCAGACAGTTGGTCTGCAACCAAATGATAACCAGGCATTCTACCAGCACCAAGTAACCGATCCATCCCCTGAGCGATGACAAGGTGGTACATCGCCTGCATCATAAGCTGAGCCAGTCCCCATTTGCGGTACTTTGGACGAACACAGAGATCAACAATATACAGCGTGTTGCCATCCGGCTGGTGGTTACGAATATAACCGTCATCCGTTACTTGGGCCCAGGTATGACTTGCTGGATGTGCAGGGTCCCACTGCATCCGTAGTGAGGTCATTGAGCCAGCCAACTCTCCATCGACTTCAATACAGATGGCACCCTCCGGGTAATGCTGTACATGACTGGTGAGCTGCTCGTGACTCCAGAGCAGTTCTTCCGGATAAGGAGGAGGGAAACTCTCCGCCTGAATGCGAATGAGTTCCTCAAAGTCGGCAGTAACATAATTGCGAACGACTGCTTTTACCCTTTTACCACTTCGCTCCGGATCGGTGATCAGCATTTCTTTGGTATACATGTTGCCGGTTCACCCCTTTCCACTGACAAAATGAATTCCCTACTCTGTTTCGCTTCGGTTTTAATTATGTGTTCAAAAAGGTCGGTTTTCAGTACCGAGAAGATGGGATGAAGCTAGAAATGGAGTAGCGGAGCGTAGGGAAGACTACGTGAGCAACGGACATTTCGGCTGAATTCCATATTCGATGCTGATGATGCCACTAGGCATCCTTCGTAATCAAAAGCGGGCTTTTTGAACAACCTCTATAAGGTTGCCTACTCCCAATCGGTATACAGATCAGTACGGCGGTCACGCCAGGTCGTTACCGATCCACGTTCACGTACCTCATACAACAAGTCCAGATCCAGATCGGCGGTCACGATCATATCGTTGTTAATCTCACCCTCGGCCAGAATGCCACGTGGCGGGAACGGAATATCATTCGGCGTAATAATTGCAGCCTGTCCATAGTTGGCACGCATGAAATCAACGGTCGGCAGGTTACCCACTGTTCCGGTTAACACAACATACACCTGATTCTCTACCGCGCGGGCATGACTCGTATAACGCACACGGTAGAATCCGTGACGATCGTCCGTACAGGAAGGACAGAAAATTACGTCTGCGCCTTTGGCTTTGGCCATCCGTACAATTTCCGGAAATTCAATATCGTAACAAGTCAGCATCGCAATACGGCCTTTGTCCGTGTCGAACACCTCAAGTCCCTCTCCGGGAGCCATGTTCCATTCCTGGACTTCGGTTGGTGTAATGTGAATCTTGTCCTGCCGCGCGATGCGACCATCCGGGTAGAACATGTGGGCTGTATTATACAGCTTCCCTTCACGGCGAATGACGTGGGTTCCCCCGATGACGTGCATGCCGTACTTGGCAGCGAGTGACGTGAACAGTTGTTCATATTGCTCCGTAAAGTTTGGCAGATCCTCAATTGTCAGAGCATTGCCTTGTTTGTCCCCAATGGACATTAATTGCGTTGTGAAAAATTCAGGGAACAGCACAAATTCAGTTCCGTATTCGCTCGCTGTCCGTATGTAATGCTCAGCCTGAGCGGCGAACTGCTCAAACGAGCTGATTGTGTGCAATTGGTATTGTACAGCGGATACCCGCAGTTTCATGTTCGTACACCTCCATCAAGATTATGCTTCCATTGTAACAACGATCCGGGGTCAACAAAAGAGTGTTTACACTGGGCACTACAATGACAGAATAACCTTCCGATCGCTTCCCTTACTCACCCAGCATCGACTGTGTGAATCCGATCCACTCTCTTGTGGCAAAAGACAGATAGCGGTCCTTCCGCCAGATCATGCCGAGCTGCCATGGAATCACCGGTTCCACCACGGGTATAATGCGCACGCGCATGTTGTCTACCTCACGACAGATCGTTTCCGGTAGTAGAGCTACACCCAGATTGGCGGCAACCATTGCGCTGAGCAGATCCCACTGGGAGCTCTCATATACCACACGGGGCTGGAACCCAGCATGCTGACAGGCCACAATAATCCGGTCATGCAATGCAAAATCCTCCCTAAACAACACAAAGGCATCGTTTTCCAGTTCATGCAGCGCAACCGACTCTTTCCCCGCAAGTGGATGTGAAGGGTGTACAAGCAGGTTCAGCTTCTCTTTGACAAACACAAAATGATCCAACAGTTCATCCACGGTTGGCAGTACGGCAACGCCAATATCCAGTGCACCACTGATCACATCGGCCTCCACTTTTTTGGCACCATCCTCAAACAGCTGAATGGTCACCTGCGGGTAGGCTTTGTGAAATTCACCAATGATCATGGGGAAAAAGCTTGATCCTACCATTGGCGGCAAGCCGATCCGCAGATGGCCTTTCTTCAAATTCATCAGGTCGTCCAATTCGGACGACAGACTGCGGAATGATTTTTCAATCTCAAGTGCCTGCCGAAAAAACACATGACCTGCATCGGTTAATTCCACTTTTTTGCCATAACGGTCCAGTAGCGTGATACCCAATTCCTCTTCAAGACTCTTGACCGTCTTGCTGATGGTAGGTTGGGTGATATACAGAACTTCGGCGGCTTTTGTGAAGCTCTGCTGCCGGGCAACTTCCAGAAAATATTGCAAATGGCGGATATCCATCGGTTGATACTCACCTCTCATAGACAAATGGAATAGTAAACATTCTTATTATGCATTTTACTCATGAAAGAATGCCATGTAAAATTTGTGATATCAAATGAATCATTTTCATTTTCATAATAACTTAAACAATTACGTTGATTATACAAGGAGGGATTGAAGTGAAAAAATGGGGCCTTGGTATTGCACAAGTTGCGCTCTTAATGGTTTTTTCACTGCTCATGGACCTGCTGGCCCGTACTCTCCATCTTCCTGTACCAGGTTCAATACTCGGTATGGTTGTGTTATTCATTCTGCTTCAGACTCGTGTCGTGAAGTTGCGCTGGATTGAAGTTGGAGCTGCCTGGTTGCTCGGTGAACTATTGTTATTTTTTATCCCGTCAGCCGTTGGCATTATGAACTATATGCCCATGTTAGAGCATGACGGACTACAGATTTTATTCATCGTACTACTTAGTACATTCCTGGTCATGTCCTGCACAGGCCTGGTGGCTACACGAATTGCCAAACGAAAGGAGCGTCACACCGGATGATTGGATTCCTCTGCCTGTTGTTAACCGTCGGTATTTATTGGGTTACCAAACGAATATATCGCAATCTGCCGAAAGTATATCTGTCTCCACTGCTCATTACGCCGCTCCTCGTCGTTGGCATATTGCTCGCAACGGGAACGGATTATGCCACGTATAGCAGTGGTGGCAAATGGCTGAGTCTGCTTCTTCAACCGGCCACGGTGGCTTTTGCCGTACCGCTCTATACCTTTTTCCATGTACTCAAAAAACATATTTCCGAGATTGTCTTCAGTGTCATGACTGGCTCGGTTGTTGCCGTACTTTCTTCTGCCCTGCTCGCCAAATGGTTGCGCCTGGATTCCGGTCTCATTCATAGTCTGATCCCAAGATCGATTACCACCCCAATTGCCATGAACGTATCCGCCACTATCGGTGGCATACCCGCAGTGACAGCTGTTTTTGTTATTATGACTGGTCTGCTCGGAGTAATTATGGGCCCTTCCATCGTCAAAATGCTGCGCATCGATGGTGAGATTGCACGAGGCACACTGTTTGGAACCGGTGCCCATGGCACAGGGACATCCAAGGCGTTTGAACTGAGTTCCCTGACCGGTACCATCTCCAGCATCTCCATGGTGCTCGCTGCATTGTTCACTTTAGCGGTTGCACCCGTGCTTTCTAAACTTATTTTCCCATAATGGATGGAATTATCCACTTTTTTGAAATATTATTGTTGTATTAAAGCCCTTTCTTCCTTACAATAAGGACAGGTTTTTAATTGTGAATATTGCGGGGGAGATGCGATGAAAAGAACCGGAATGAAGAGATCTCTGGACCGTCTTGGACGAATTGTCCTTCCCAAAGAAATGCGGGATACGATGGAAATCCATATCGGCGATCCGCTTGAGTTTTTCATTGAAGGAAAAGAGTTGATTTTAAGAAAGTACAAATCAACATTATGTATTTTTTGCGGTGATGTAGATACGGAAATGTATTTCAAAGAACAATTCATCTGCCGGACTTGTGCAATTCAATTAAAACACCCGGATGACTCTCCCAACTGGTTCGTACCTCAGAACAAACAGGCTCCTGCACCCGTGGAGCGTCCTGCTTCCAAATCCGCCCCAGTCTCATCTCCCGCTAGGGAAGAAGGGACCACAGCTGACAACCAAGAATATCCGGACCTGCGGCCAAAGACGGCACGTATGCTGCAACAGATGAAAGAAATTGTTGAACAGAATCCCGGTTTGGCTCAACAGCAAATTGCGGAAAAGCTTGGCATCAGCCAAGGACGCGTCTCTCAATTAAAAAAGTTACTATAATCAAAATGGCATTTGATCATTTATAGTCAGAAGACCTTCCGATCAGGAAGTCCCGCTGCAAGAGAACCCGTTGTTTTTCGTGGGTTCTTCTTTTTTTTATATTCATATTGTAATGGAAAGGAGTTCTATGGATAAAATTCTGTATTTATCACAATTCGACCTCATGTCCTCCTTATCCGAGGCAGACCTGATTGAAATGGATGGGATGACTTCTATTACGACCATACCTAAAAACAGACAGATCCAGACACCCGATACGTTTACAGAAGGTTTCTATTTTGTAAAACGGGGAAAGGTTCGTTTATATACATTAAATCCGGAGGGCAAGCAGTTCACTCTCGATATTTTGACGGAAGGTAACGTGTTTGGAGAAATGAACGGAATCTCACTCGGAACACGTGCCGTTTATATCGAAACGATGGAGGAGTGTGATATTTGCCTGATGAACAAACAACGTTTTGAACAGTTTCTGATTGAACATCCGGAATTTATGATGAGACTGATGAACGTACTAAGCGAGCGGATCAAACGAATGAGCGAGTTGACACAGACGCTTGCACTCGGAAACCTGCATGAAAAGGTGATACATAATCTCTTCCGGCTGGCTGAACAGATGGGATGTATCGAAGAAGATGAGTACTGCCGGATTCAACTCGGGCTTACCCATCAGGAGATTGCCTGGATGGCAGGAGCCACACGGGAATCGGTTACGATTGTCATGCAAGAGTTAGCAAGAGCCGGCCGTATTCGTACCGGATTCAAATCAGTCTCCCTTCATCGTGACGAAATCGCTAACCTCCGGAAAATCACTGCCCACTTGTAAGATGCCTTACATCCCTGTTCTCCAGCAAGTTGTATTGTATAACGCATGATGTTATACAACCAAGGAGGAGTATACCGTTGGATGCTAAGCCAAATCTATTTATCCCTGAAGACATTTTTCGTCGCAAAGGTGCCCGTAAAGCAACGGAAATTCCTGAGCATATCCGCAATTGGCTACAAGCAGGACATATCGAATCGGTCAATCTGACCGAATGGCTGGCTGTAGATCATGTTTCTCTTTTTCAGAAGGTTACCCATGAATGGGGAATGGATGCCGAAACCAGAGCAATTACAGAGCAGTTAACACAGATGGATGAGCAGCGGATCATGAAAATCATCCCGGCCATAGCCATGCAATGGCTTGATCTGTTGAAACGTCCATCAGTCAATGAAAAAACGAATCTCTTTTGTTCCATTGCAGAGCATCGTTCAGACAGTGTTCGCTGCTGGGCGGCTTATATCATTGGGCTAGATTCCGGTCTGAACCTGACTGAAAAGTTGGAGCATATTCGGCCCTTTGCAGCAGATCATCACTTTGGTGTAAGAGAAATCGCCTGGATGGCTGTACGGGAGTCCATCTCTGCCGAATTATCCTTAGCCTTGCAGCAGTTAATCCCATGGAGCGTTGACCCTGATCCACTGATCCGTCGATTTGCCATAGAATCAATCAGACCTCGTGGCGTCTGGGCCAAGCATATTCAGGAGTTAAAAGAAAATCCGGCCATGGCCCTTCCCTTGCTTGACGCGGTGAAATCCGATGCCCATAAGTATGTGCAGGATTCGGTAAGTAACTGGCTGAACGACGCCAGCAAGACCAATCCAGAGTGGGTGCGGCAGGTCTGTGCCACTTGGACTCAGCAGTCGGATACCAAACATACGCGGCGAATCGTTACACGTGCCACGCGAAGTCTTACATAAAAAAAGATGACCACTGCTTACTGGCAGTGGTCATCTTCTGCATAGGCATCCGCGTTTACATTCCTTTTGACAGGAATACCTTTTCCTCAGTAAATAGCCCAATAACGTTCCCTCTTATCTTTAACTTACGCCTGAATCGCGTCCATCTGGCCTTCTTCTTCCGCTTCCAATCTGCGCATGCCCACAACCAAAACAATTATGTTAGCTACCAACAACACAGCCGGGAACGGAACAGCAGCGTATTGTGCATAGATCAGATGACTTCCCACGGCCCCAATCAGAATGAATGTCAGTATGCCAGAAGCCAGGATGCGAGTACGTGGAATCAGCAAACCTACTGCACTAAGCAACTCCGCGGCACCCAGCAGATACATGGTCCATGTCGGATAAGAGAAACTTTCGAATGTCTGAATCATCATGTCTGCTCCACTAATCTTGTTAAACCCCGTCATGACGAAGACACCTGCTAACACAACCAGAAAAACGTAACCCAAAATCTTGTTCATATGTATATCCTCCTGTAACAAATTATATGTTCCTACTAGGTAATGATTATTTTGCTTCACATTGTAAAAAAAAAGAATCTATGTAAAAGTTCCCAAAGGTCACTCTGTTTTCAAGCGTTCAGCCCCGTTCAATTTTCAGAATAGTACGCGTTCAAATTATACGTATTATTTATCACCAACTTACTTTTGTGAAGTTAGTATATAATAATAATATAATTTCTTCAAGTAATTTTTCACTGTATGATGTATAATACATACAAAAGGTATGTTACAGTATATTTTGTAGTAACCCTCATTTACTTGGATGTCCTATATTCTTAAAGCGGCAGAAATCATGTCCTTTCATATACAACTTTGAAGAAAATCATTATGAATCGAGGTGAACACGTTGAAGCTGAAAAAAGTAAAATCACCAAGTCCCTGTATGATCACTCAAGCCATAGACATCATAGGCAAGAAGTGGGTACTGTTAATCATGTACCAACTGTTGTCCGGACCCAAGCGGTTTACGGAGCTTGAAGCAGAGATGGCGATCAGTGGACGACTTTTATCGGAGAGATTGAAGGAAATGGAGACGGAAGGTATCGTAACCCGACACATGTTTCCCGAGATACCTCCCCGTGTAGAGTATGAATTGACACCGAAAGGCAGAGCCATTGAACCTGTCATTGATCAGATCTACAGTTGGTCATCCGACTGGTTGAAACAGCAGAAATCCGAGTAGTTGAATTGCTACTTAATAATCTCTACTCAACACAAATACGCCTGAATCAGGCTGATCTGCGGATCATTCCCTGATTCAGGCGTATTTATATTACCTTCAACCTTTTAATGAGAGAGATGTTTTGATGGCTGAAGCTGTACCGGCAGACCGGAATCTGCCGATGCCAGCGCCGCCGTCGTAATCTCCTGTGTACGGCAGGCATCCGCATAATCGGACAGAATTCGTGAACGGTCTCCCGTACGCAGGGCGTGAATGAACGCTTCATTCTCACGCTCGTATGGGTTATGTCCTGCCGGAATCTCCAGACCTGCCATCGCATGTGTTGCGGCACTTGGCAGAAGCAAACGTTCTGGCGTCCAATCCCATACACCTGCATCCGTGTAGAACTGGAGTCCTGCGCCGCCCTCTCCGTCTGGCAACAGACATGTATTGGCGATACTGGCAATCGCTCCACTTTCCAGCTTGAGCGTCACATTTGCCACATCGGCTACGGTCACATGCTCATGCTTCTCATGCATGCTTCGCTGAGCTGCTACAGCATATACCTCCGTAACTTCTCCTGCACAATACCGAAGCAAGTCTACAATATGTGTAGTCTGCTCTACGAATTGTCCTCCTGAACCGTCCTGACGCCGCCACCAGGCGACTCCTGGCATTCCGCCCATCCAGCGGCCAAGAGCCATGCCGACCGTCTGTTCTTTCATCGATTGCCGCAGGACCTGCGCAGCCTCCTGATAACGGAAATGGTATCCTACAGAGGTTAACAATCCACTCTTTTGCACCTGATCCAACACCTGACGCGGAACATCCATTCCGGTGCTCAACGGTTTCTCCACCAGGAATGGAATACCGCGGCGGATTAATTCGGATTCAATCGATCCGTGAGACATCGGAGGCACACAGATATACACCGCATCCAGCTTCTCACCATCCAGCATATGTTCAAGTTCCCCGTAACCAACAGCATCATAAACGAAGGCCATAGCCTCTGCCTTTTCGAGCGAAGTTCCACAGACACTCGCAACACGAACACCTTCCATCCGTGCGAGAATATCCGCGTGTACCTTACTGAACCAGCCTGTTCCAATGATTCCGATCTGTAATGTCATGGATGTAATCCCCTCTCTATGTTACACGCTTACATGTTCCATTCGACTCTCGATCTTGAAATCCTGCCTTAGATTTTTCCGGATGCTTCCAGCAACAGCTGATCCAGTTCCTGTGTATGTTTAACCACTTCCTCTTCTGACCAGTCCAAACGACCTGCCATATACGAGATAACTGCTGCTTTATAGCGACGAACTTCATTAATACGGAAGAATAAATCACCTGTTCTTCGTACCAAAAAGTCAGATGGAGTTGCAGCCATCTCTTCATCAATCGCGTAATGTAGCATAAGCAATAACTCCTGTGGCATGCCATGAAGATCGGACTTGGTGCGTGGATCGGGCATTCGCTCATACAGTGCCTCCACATTGGAACCATACGTGCGAACCAGCCGCTCCGCAGCAGGTCGGGCAAGCCCGAGAGCAACACCGTCCTTGATCTTGCGCTCCGCATACGATACAAATCCAGCCGATCCCCCTACATCACCGCCGGAGATGGGCATCTTCTTTGTTACACAAGGGCCTATGGAATGCCCACTCTCCTGCTCCATCTGGCGTGCGACCAGATCAACAACCATCTCGGCCATTTTACGGTACCCGGTTAACTTGCCCCCGGCAATCGTAATCAGATTGGATTCGGATACCCAGACTTCATCTTTACGTGATATTTCGGAAGGATTCTTGCCTTCCTCATGAATTAGTGGACGTACACCCGCCCATCCGGATTCCACGTCCTCGGTACCAATGTGTACATCTGGAAACATGCCATTAACTGCATCAATCACATAATCGCGATCCGCGTCGGAAATTTGCGGGTGTGCAGGATCGTCCTGATATACAGTGTCGGTTGTACCTACATAGGTTTTGCCATCACGTGGGACAGCAAATACCATTCGACCATCTGGTGTATCAAAATAGACGGCCTGTCTTAATGGGAATCGTTCACCATCAAAGACCAAATGAATGCCTTTGGTCATCTGCAGCGTTTTCCCCTGGCGCGAACCGTCCAATTCCCGCAGACCGTCCACCCATGGACCGGAAGCGTTGATCACCTTGCTTGCTTTCAGCATATATGCCTGACCGTCGATCTGATCCACGGCTTCAATACCTGTAATCTTGCCATTCTCCTTCAGGAAACCTTTCGCCTTAACGTAGTTCACTGCCTGTGCCCCACGTTTGACAGCTTCTTTCATAACTTCTATGGTGAGCCTGGCATCATCAGTCCGGTACTCCACATAGAGTCCACCACCCAACAACCCCTGTTTGCGTAACAGAGGTTCACTATCTGACACCGCTCCAGCATTCAACATTTGGCGCCGTTCACTGCGCTTCACCCCGGCAAGCCGATCATACACCATCAGTCCAATGGATGTGCTGAAACGGCCGAACGTGCCAGCCGTATAGATCGGTAACAACATCGGTTCCGGTGTGGTCACATGTGGCCCATTTTCATAAACTACAGCCCGCTCCCGTCCTACCTCAGCAACCATCTTCACTTCATATTGCTTCAAATAACGCAATCCGCCATGGACAAGTTTGGTCGAACGACTGGATGTACCTGCTGCAAAATCCTGCATTTCTACAAGCGCCGTCTTCAACCCACGCGAAGCCGCATCCAATGCAATCCCTGCGCCTGTAATCCCGCCGCCAATAATCAATACGTCAAAATGTGCATTCGCCATATTTTGCAAATATTCGGTCCGTTGTGCTGACGAGAACGTTTCTGTCATTCTTGAACCTCCCATTGATTCCTTAATATTTCCGTAAAAAAACAAAAAAAAGGACCACGTCATTCGCTCAGCAATTGCTGAGCGGCACGTGGTCCCTCCCGATCTCCAGACATCATTTTTTTAACTTGTGCCTTTATCCTATCACAGATTTTTGACGGCGTGAAGTCCTGAAATGACACATTATTCAAAAAAAATTCAAAAAGTTGTTCTGCCAAAGGATGGAATTTCAAATGAATCCACTAACCTTGTTTTTTTCCTTATAGTGGGTATATATTTTGCCTTCTCCAGGAAGAATAACCCTGTAAATCATGCATCATTTTCCACCAGTAAATATCATTTATAACATATGTTTAGTTAAAAAGTACAAATACCCACACCAAGAAATATTCATTTCATTTCTTTTATTTAAAAGCCATTGCTGCGTTCACTGCACGCTTCCAACCTGCATACAATTCTGTCCGCAGTTCCTCAGCCATAACAGGCTGGAAGACACGCTCCGTATTTTCATGATCCGTCAATTCATCCGCACTCGTCCAATATCCTACCGCCAATCCTGCCAGATAAGCCGCACCCAATGCAGTCGTTTCATTCACCGTTGGGCGTTCGACAGGAATGCCCAGAATATCACTCTGGAACTGCATGAGAAAATCATTGGCCGCCGCTCCTCCATCCACACGCAGAGCATGCACGGGAATACCCGAGTCGGATTCCATTGCCTCCAGTACATCTTTGGTCTGATACGCCAACGCCTCAAGCGTAGCACGGATAAAGTGTTCCTTTGTCGTGCCTCGGGTCAGGCCAAACACCGCACCCTTAACCTCACTATCCCAATACGGACTGCCCAGTCCCACAAATGCAGGTACCATATAAACGCTGTCTGTCGAAGGCACACGTGAGGCGTAATCCTCGCTATCTTTTGAAGAGCGAAGCATTCTTAATCCGTCACGCAGCCACTGAACCGCTGAACCTGCAACAAAAATGCTGCCTTCGAGTGCATATTCAACCTTGCCATTCATCCCCCAGGCAATCGTTGTAATCAGTCCGTGATTGGATTGTACCGCGTTCTCTCCCGTATTCATAAGCATGAAACAACCGGTACCATATGTATTTTTCATACTGCCCTTGGTGTAACAGCCCTGACCAAACATCGCTGCCTGTTGATCTCCTGCTGCTCCCGCAATCGGAATCCGATGACCGAAGAAATGATAGTCTGCTGTGTGTGCATACACCTCGGATGAACCTCGCACTTCTGGTAGCATAGCCTTGGGAATGTCGAGGATATCCAACAATTCGTCATCCCATTGCAGATCATAGATGTTATAGATCAGAGTACGTGAGGCATTGGATATATCCGTGACATGTGTACCCCCGCTCAGTTTCCAGATCAGCCAGCTATCAATCGTACCAAACAGCAGTTCACCCTTCTCTGCCCGCTCCCGGGCACCAGGGACATGATCCAGAATCCACTTCACCTTTGTTCCCGAGAAGTAGGGATCGATCAGTAATCCTGTTTTACGGCGGAAAAGGTCCCCGAGACCCTGTGTCTTCAGTTCTTCACAGATATCTGCGGTCTGTCTGGATTGCCATACCACTGCATTATAGATGGGTCTGCCTGTTTCTTTGTCCCATACCACAACGGTCTCACGTTGATTCGTAATTCCAATTCCGGCAATCTGAACAGGTTTAATTCCGCTCTCTGCCAGACATGAAGCCATCACGGCAAGAATGGAACTCCAGATTTCGTTGGCATTCTGCTCTACCCAGCCCGGTTTGGGGAAATATTGAGGGAATTCCTGCTGTGCAATGTGCACAATCTCCCCGCCACGGTTAAATAGAATAGCTCGGGAGCTTGTTGTTCCCTGATCCAGAGCCAATATATATTTTTCCATACAGACAACCTCCTGTTGTGGGTTCTTTTTAAGGTGTAAGCGATTTCTCGAAGTGTCGGATCAGATCTGTGTTGGATGTGGTCACTGCCGTAGCCCCGACGCCAAGCGCAAGTTCAACCTCTTCCGGTGAACGGATCAATCCCCCTGCAATAATGGGTATCCCTGTACGCACAGATACTTCCGCAATAATATGCGGAATGACGCCAGGTAATACTTCAATATAATCCGGTTGGGTTTTGGCCAGCAGCAGATAACTTTTCTCCAGTGCATGGGTATCGAGCAGAAAAATACGTTGAATCGCTGTAATGCCTTTCTGCTTTGCCTTCTGAATGACACTCGCTCGCGTAGAGATCAGTCCTGCAGGGCGAATGTGCTGACACAGATACTCTGCCGCATACTCATCATTCTTCAATCCTTGGACCAGATCTGCATGCAAAAGTATCTTTTTGTCGTACCGCCGAGCCTCGTCCATTACACTCTGAAGTTGTGCAATATGCGTTTCCAGCATCACCCCATAGGTATAAGGGCCTTCAATCATCGCTTCAAACTGCTTCATGCTCTTTGCAGCCGGCAATATACGTTGTCCCTCAAATGGCACCTTGGTTCCTCCCGCATTCATCAGATGACTATATTGTATAATCCGCACTGCGGGAACGGCAAGCCATTCCGTGAATCAGGAAAACCTGATCGCTACCCTATCATCCATAGCAAAAAGCCGCTGTTGTACTTCTCCATAACAGAGAGTACATCAACGGCTAGCCATCTATTCGTATACGTCTATAAATAATGATTAACCCTGCGCATGCGGAAGCAGCGTCTCTGCCCCAGCCCAACCATCACTTTCTGACAAATGACCGGAACGGTTCACTTTCGTTTGCAGATATTTCTCGTTGAAAGCAGAGCGATCTCCCCATAGTGGCACACGTCCGCCCACATTCAATCCCGCTTCCTGCAAAGCAGCCAGCTTCCGTGGATTGTTGGTGATCAATGTAACCGGTGCGGAGCGAAGCGCACGCAATACGGCAATCGCATCGTCATAATTGCGGGCATCGTCTGTGAATCCGAGTTGCAAGTTTGCATCTACCGTATCCAGACCTTCTTCTTGCAAAATGTACGCCATGGCTTTGCTGAACAGACCAATGCCACGTCCTTCATGGTTGGCAAGGTAGAACAGTGCGCCCGCTCCGTGAGCGGCGATCATTTTCATGGATTGCTCCAATTGGAAGCCGCAATCACAGCGTTTGCTGCCAAAGATGTCGCCTGTATGACAGATGCTATGCATCCGGATCAGCGCTTCTTGTGCTTCAGCAAAGTCACCATACACCAGAACACTGGATTGTTGACGCTCTGCCAGTTCAGCTTCAGCAAGAGATTCAATTAACTCGCCGCTCTCCATCGCTTTGTCCGACTTCATCCAGCTATACCACTGGAATGTCTTGGTCTCCCCATCGAGGTTTACCGGGAGTTTGATTGGCCCCACCAGGTATATGAACTCTTTTCCACTCGGAAAAGTCTGAATTTTGGGGGCAAGCAGTTGAATAATATGTGAATTGATCATTGTCGTTCCTCCTGTTTAGGCCAACTTGTCTGTTGATTGATTCGCATCCAAAGCGAAAATGGATCACTTGGACGTTATATAGTACGTATCTATATTATTCTCATCATCATTAGTTACTTTATGTAAGTTAGTTTAGAATAAAAATTATAATGTGTCAAGTAACTTTTATTTTTAAAGTAACTACCCAATTTATGTTACGTAATCGACACAAATATGTGTTTCATTTCAGGAATATTGGGTATGAGTTTATAAACTGCTCATACACTAATGTTGTAGTCCAAAGCACTTCATGCCTCGAACTTAATGATGAGGGGGTAATACACATGATCCGCCGGAAAAGAACTTGCTGGACAGCCATACTGATGGTCTGCGTCCTGCTCATAAGCGGATGCTCCATCTGGCCCGGACAGGACGATTCAGCGAACAATAAAAAGGTAGCGCTTACATTATGGTACTGGAATCGTTCCATCGATGATAAGTTGATTGCCAGGGCTAAGGAAAAGTTCCCCAATATCGAACTGACAGCTCAGAAAATCGGCGGTGATTTCAAAGCAAAACTCAAAACAACACTCGCTGCACGCTCAGGTGAACCAGACATTGTAGCATTGAACGACTGGATCATGGAGCTATTTCCCAGTGAGGACCGTTTCTATAATCTGTATGATCTCGGTGCAGGAGATATTGAAGACCAATATCTGCCGTGGAAATGGAAGCAAGGCGTTACGCCAAGCGGACAGATGATCGGTTTCCCGATGGATACGGGCCCAACAGCCCTCTTCTACCGAGAAGATCTGTTCAAGGAGGCCGGATTGCCATCTGATCCCGAGGACGTTACACGCCAGATCAACAGTTGGGATGCATATGCTGATGCCGGAGAACAGCTCAAGGAAAAATTCGGAGGCAAGGTTTTTCTAACCGACAATATTGCAACCGTTTACAATCAAGTCATATCTCAGTCTGCGGAGCGTTATTTCCGGCCGGACGGGTCCTTTATCGGCATGGATTCCCCTATTGTGGGCAAGAGCTGGGATACGGCCGTTGCTTTCAAAGAGAAGGGACTGCTAGCCAATGCAGATGGCTGGACTCCAAGCTGGAACGCCGCGATGAATAATGGCGAAATCGCCTCTTTCGTGGGTGCCGTCTGGATGAAACAAGTGCTTCAGGAAGCCGCTCCGGATACCTCCGGGAAATGGCGGGTCGCTCGGGCACCAGGGGGAGATGGCAACAACGGGGGATCATTCCTGTCCATCCTGAAGTCGAGTGAACATCCTCAGGAAGCCTTTGAACTGGTTCGCTGGCTGCAAAGTCCCGAAAATCAACTGGAGCAATATCAGACACTGAACCTGTTCCCTTCTGCACCAGGTGTGTTTGATGATCCTGCCATGAAAGAAAAAGAACCTTTCTTCGGTGGACAGGCGACAGGGCCTGTATTTGCCGAATCGGCACAGGATGTGCCGGATGCTTTCTTTGGCGAAAGATACCCATCCGTACACAACATTATCACCCGGCGGCTGAATGATGTCGCGAAGCAAAATGCCGATCCACAGCAGGTCTGGACGGATACGGTACACCGCGTCGAGCGGGAATTGCAGCGTTAACCTGAACAACGTGTGGTTTCGTTATCCGCAAAGGAGGAATTCATATGGCTGTAACTGAACCTCGTCTTACTCCCGATCCCGGAAATGCAAGACCTGATCTGGATCGGCAGAAGTCACTGTGGGCCAGAATGTGGGAGCATCGTGCACTTTATGTTGCGATATCGCCGTTTTATATTCTGTTTGCGGTATTTGGGCTGTTCCCGATTGGGTTCTCACTCTATCTGGCTTTTCATAAATGGGATGGCATCGGTATCATGACGTTTAACGGACTCAACAATTTCAAATACATGCTGACCGATGCCGAGTTCTGGCAAGCCGTGGGCAACACGTTCATGATCTGGATCTATTCGACGATTCCGATGCTCTTTTTCGCCCTGATTATTGCCTTTTTGCTACATGCACCATTTGTGAAGTTCCGTACCCTGTTTCGGGTCGGTTATTTTCTGCCAAACGTCACATCCATCGTGGCGGTAGCCATTATCTTCGGTGCTTTATTTGCCAACAATTATGGCTTTCTCAATTATCTATTGCAGTCGGTCGGGCTACCGGTTGTGGAGTGGCTTAATGCACCATGGGGCATTAAAGTCGCAATCTCCTCCATGGTGGTCTGGCGCTGGACCGGATATAACGCCGTCATCTATCTGGCCGGACTTCAGAGTATTCCGCAGACATTATACGAAGCGGCCAAGATTGATGGCGCATCAGCGATACAGTCCTTTTTCCGAATTACAATTCCGATGTTGCGTCCTGTGATCCTGTTTACGGTCATTACATCAACGATTGGCGGTATGCAACTGTTCACCGAGCCACAAGTATTGGTAGGCAATGACGGTGGCGCAGGTGCAGCTGGCATGACGATTGTACTGTACCTCTACCGTGAATCCTTCATTAACAATTACTTCGGATATGGCGCTGCCGTTGGTTGGGGCATGTTCCTCATTATCGCCCTGTTCTCGATTGTGAACTGGAAGCTTGTTCAAGGCAAATCATCCTGATGTGATAAGGGGGAGCACACATGGCGACCAAACACCTCAAATCGCTGGTGTTGTATACCGGTCTTATCGGGGGCATGCTCATATCCATGTTCCCGTTCTATTGGCTGATTGTAATGTCCACCCGGACAACGTCCGATATCTACAAGTTCCCACCCCAGCTCTGGTTCGGCGGTGAACTGTGGAATAATATTACGCGGGTGTTGCAGCAGATTGACTTCTGGGGCGCCTTTCTGAATACGTTGTTTGTGTCAGGCCTTGTGACCATTCTGGTGCTGTTTTTTGACTCACTAGCGGGGTTTGCGTTTGCGAAGTTTGAATTTCCCGGTAAAAAGTGGCTATTCATCTTGCTGCTCGCAACCATGATGGTACCTTCCCAGCTGTCGCTGGTGCCTTCCTTCGTACTCATGGCTACGTTCGGTTGGGTCGGTTCCTTCAAAGCTCTCATTATTCCGGGCATGGTGAACGCCTTCGGCATCTTCTGGATTCGCCAGTATGCAACAGAGTCCATTCCCAACGATCTGCTGGATGCGGGCCGCATCGACGGCTGTAATTTCTTCCGACTTTATTGGAACGTGGCACTTCCAATTCTGCGACCTGCCTTTGCTTTCCTCGGCGCGTTCACCTTTATCGGCGTATGGAATGATTATCTGTGGCCTTTGATCGTCCTGACGGATGAACGCAAATACACGTTGCAGATTGCGTTGTCCCAATTAAACGGACTGTATAACACAGACTATGCCATGGTTATCGCGGGTACGTTGCTTGCCGTCATTCCGCTCATCGTTATGTTCCTGTTCATCAGCCGCCAGTTTATTTCGGATATTGCCGCAGGGGCGGTGAAGGACTAAGATTGTGGCATTTTGATCCATCCCTCAAGTCTGATATTCTTATCTATAGATGAAATAACAGATGCCATATAAGTTGGATGAATAGCACCACGTGCACGAAGGGGACAGAAAGGGCCTGAAGAAATGGAGTTAAAAGCTTTCCAGAGGAAAGCTACTTCGAAAGCATATGCTTCGCATTTACGCGATCGGAAGGCTTTCTGTACCCGAAGTGTTAACGTGTAACAGCATTCATTTCACTTATATATTTAAGAAAGAGGGATGACAAAATGGCTTCTTCACCCTATATGATCGGCGTAGATATCGGCACGACCTCCACCAAGGCCGTCTTGTTCGAACAGAACGGAACCATTGTGGCTCAAGGCAGTGCCGATTATCCGCTGCACACCCCCACACCTGCGATTGCGGAGCAGGATGCGGAAGATATTTTCAAAGCAGTCATCGATTCCGTTAAACAGGCCACTTCCAAAGCGGGAGTGAAGCCAGAGGACATCCTGTTTGTATCCTTCAGTTCAGCCATGCACAGCATTCTGCCTGTCGATCAACACGGCAAACCGCTGATGCGGGCCATGACTTGGGCGGATAATCGCAGTGCCGAGTGGACCGAAGCACTCAAATCGGAGATGAATGGTCACGAAATATACCTGAGAACAGGTACGCCGATTCATCCGATGTCCCCACTCACCAAGATCATGTGGCTCACTCGGGATCAACCGGAACTGTTCAGACGGACGCACAAATTCATATCCATGAAAGAATATGTTTTCTATAAATTATTTTCTGAATACGTCATTGATCACTCCATGGCCTCCGCAACCGGACTCATGAATCTGGAAAAACTCGACTGGGATGCAGAAGCGCTGCATGTGGCGGGCATTACGCCGGAACACCTGTCCCGATTGGTTCCAACCACTCATGTGCTGAAACATGGGTTGCACCCGGAGTACGCCAAGGAGATGGGCATTGCGGTCACCACACCATTTGTCATCGGTGCAAGTGATGGTGTGCTCTCCAATCTGGGCGTGAACGCCATTGATCCGGGCGTCGTGGCCGTGACCATTGGTACCAGTGGAGCGATTCGTACAGTCGTAGATAAACCGGTGACCGATCCCAAAGGACGCTTCTTCTGTTATGCGCTCACGGAGGATGCCTGGGTCATTGGCGGACCGGTGAACAATGGCGGTGTTATTTTTCGCTGGATTCGGGACGAGTTTGCAGCTTCCGAGGTGGAGACTGCGAAACGACTTGGCATCGATCCATATGAAGTGCTCACTCGTGTCGCGAAAAATGTACCTCCAGGTTCGGAAGGTCTCTTGTTCCATCCGTATATGACAGGTGAGCGGGCTCCGCTCTGGAATCCCAATGCACGGGGTTCGTTTTTCGGCCTGACGCTGCATCATAAGAAAGAACATATGATTCGCGCCGCGCTCGAAGGTGTGTTGTTTAACCTGTACACGGTCATGCTGGCGATCGAAGAAAAGATTGGCCGTCCGAAAAAAATTCAGGCGACAGGCGGCTTCGCCCGCTCTGAGTTATGGCGCCAGATGATGGCCGATATTTTCGATCAGGATGTCATCATCCCCGAAAGTATCGAAAGCTCCTGCCTCGGCGCAGCCGTACTGGGCTTGTATGCTCTTGGCCGCATTGATTCCCTGAGTGCCGTCTCCGGCATGATCGGATCAACGTATCGGCACCAGCCGGACCCGGACAGTGTCCGCGTCTACCGGGAATTGCTGCCCATCTTCATCCGCATCTCCCGTAAGTTTGAAGAAGAGTATGCGGATATTGCTGCTTTTCAGAATAAGACGATGCAAGGGTAGGGAAGTCGTGGGATGTTACACGTCGGGGATTTAAAAAGTCGAACATGGAATACGCTAACGAATCGTAGACGTCTTATTTGAAGCTTTTAGCATGTTTTCAAAATCTAACGAACCTGAGCCACCTTATATCGGCTTACATGGGGCACGAAACTGCTCTAGAACCTAATATCTAGCCTACTAACTTGTCTGTGGTTCGTTAGAAAATTACTTTTGCCAAATATCCTCCAATAGCGCGTCTCAGGTTCGTTAGAATTGACAGACTATTGTCACCATGCAGAAAGTCACCATCTCCTAAGCTGCGTCTGGCTCAGAATAACCTAAGGCTCTAGCGACTACGTCTTATGCACGTTCATGAGGACCGTCCGCCATGTTTAAAACATGTGGGAGGGTCTTTTTCATGAACAGATTTTTATGTACAGATCTTCATGTACAGTTTTTGTGTACCAATTTCCCTGTAGAAACTGTGCTATCAGAGTGATGAAGCCCTCGTCCCCAGCGCCTTTAAAATCACCTAAATATGCGAACAAAAAAAGCCCCACAGCTTGAAAGACTGCGGAGCTTCGTTTCCTAACCATTGCATTATTACCTATTAATACTCCGCTATTACTGATTATACTTGTTGAACGCATTCTGGTCAGCCTGTACATTCTCTAGGTACACGATCTGCCCCGCATCATTCACACGCGCAATATCAATGCCTGCTTTGGCATATACCGTTCCGTCTGCCGCTTGTCCACATACCGCCCAGTTGGTCTGGTAGCTGCCGTCAGGCTGTTGCACCCACGCGTCCCACATATGTTTTACATCCTTATTATATTCGTAGAAAGCTTTCATAAAACCATCGAATCCTGTTCGGCTGGTGCCGTTAAGCACAATCTCCGCGTCCGGTGTAAACAGGGACAATAAGTCCTGCATGGCGCGCTCGTCTGTACGTGAAGCATCAAATAAACGGAAATAGTTGTTCAACAGTGTAGTGGTACTCATAGTACTCATTTATATTCCTCCTAGAATAAAAAGCCGTTTTCTAATCTTTCAGTTCGAATATTTTCGAACTAATTGAAAAGAAATGTATCATACTTCTTATACTGCCTGCAAGAAATATATAAGTTGAGACCGACTTTTACACTAACACGGAGAGTGCAGAACCAATCTGAAGAAGCGAAGCGTGCGCTTGAAAGCTTTCTGAAAGAAAGCTACATCGGAAGCATACGCTATCACCGGATTTTTCCCTTGGACCAAGGGAATAAAGAAAATCTGGGGATAAGAGCGATCGAAAGATGGTACTGCAATCGGAGTAAACAAGTGTAATAGTTACAAGTTCAACTTCTATAGTTCGAAATATTTCAAACATTGAAAGAGAAAGCCGAATATGCTAACGTCATAGATATGAGAACTCCAACGATACCTATGGCTTCGGAATTGAAGCTGACCACGGTCTGCAATGCATTGGGCGATCCGATCCGCATGAAAATTGCACACTGTCTGGCCAGTTCTGGCGAGAAAAACTGCTCCGCCTTCGAAGTTGACCATATTTCCAAATCCACGTTGTCCCATCACATCAAAATTTTACGTGAAGCTGGCGTGATCCAGCCACGCATTGAAGGTAAACAGCACTTTTATTCCCTACGAAAGGAAGAACTAAACACACGTTTTCCAGGACTCGTCGAGATGATTCTGAATACAACCGAGGAATACGTAGACTAAAGTAAGCAGGTTTGAAATTGAAGAACTACTTTCATCATAATTGCAATTCCCATAAAGGAGGCTAACCATATGGACAAAAAGGCAGCAAAGATACTGCTGAGCACCTTCTGGGGAGGTGGTGGCTGGAAAACAACCTCTCTACCCTTCTCCGGGGAGGAATTTGAATATGCCAAAAGCAAAGGTGTTATGTTCGATCCACTCACGATCACGCATGACGAGATTGTTCAGCGTCTGTACGACATGCATCAGGAGGACTCGTTTAAAGAACGGGTGATTTCGGCATTTCTACATAGTCTGTCCACCAAAAAAGTCTATCTACGCAGCGCATTATCCAGCTGGGCTTTAACATTGAACATGCCTTTACACACCTATGCGGAGCGCCCTGCCCTTCACCCTAACACCAGTGCCTGTGGAGATTGTAACTTCCTGCGTTTGCAGTCAGACAAGGAATATTCCGATGTCGACTTAAACGTCCTTAATTTTGAACGGATTAAGTGGGGCGGCGTGCGTCACGGCTGGCTTATCTATTGCCTGATGGATCTGGAATTACTGCTTCAGGACAACGATGCGAAATATGAAGTAACCCCTGAAGACCAAGCCATCCTGGTCAACCTGCTTGAAGCAGCTCAGACGGAAGACCCCAAAGACAGTGCTCGCTCACTTGAGAAGAAGTGGAAGGATCTCTTCCCTTCCAGCAAACAGGAGCGGGATGCCCTGCTGGAAATCTGGGCGGCAGCCGGCATACTGGCTCCTGGAGATAAACCAAGAAAACGCAAAGGTGGTTCCAGTGATTTTGTCTTTGCAGCAACCTGGCAAGGTGATGATGGATATCATACAGAAGCCGTAAAACATTATTTCGGCTCCTATCTTCCTCACATGCAATAAAACCTGAACTTTTGCTCACCTTTGCGTACGTCTGGTTACAATAATGACATCGACAGATTTCCTGTTTAACTCGTATAATAAGGGGAAATTGGTAGATGGGAGTGAAACAAGCGAGTTTATGGTATACATACTGGCTTTTATAGTGTCTTTTGCTGTCGTGGTTCTGCTTATTCCACCGCTTGGTCGATTGGCTCACCGGCTCGATTTTGTGGACAAGCCTCGGGAAGATGTGGAGCGTAAGCTACACAGGCAACCTATCCCGCTCACGGCGAGTTACGCGATATTTACTGGATTTTTCCTGACATACATTGCTCTGACAAAAGAAATCACATGGGAAACAGCGGCTCTGGTCGCTGGTGGTATGCTTCTGCTAACGATTGGTACCGTCGACGACTGGTACAAAACAAAAGGCAAAGATTTTCCTGCCCTGCCCAAAATGCTCGTACAAGTCTCTGCGGCAGTACTCGTATTTGCTTCTGGCATTGCGTTCACCGGATTTGTGAATCCCTTCAACGCGGAATATGTCATGCTTCCGATCTGGCTGCAATTCATTCTCACGATCCTGTGGATCTTCGGGGTGACAACAGTCATCAACTTCTCGGACGGCATGGACGGACTGGCTGGCGGGTTATCGGCCATCTCGGCAATTACCCTGTTCATCGTGGCGCTTGCCAAAGGTCAAAGTGATTCCGCACTCATGTCGATCATTCTGGTCGGTGTAACGATTGGTTATCTGAAGTACAACAAAGCCCCTGCCAAAGTGTTCATGGGTGATGCAGGCGCTACGTTCCTTGGCTTCATTCTGGCGGTTATCGCTCTGGATGGTGCATTCAAACAAGCAACCATGTTGTCCATCTTTATTCCAATTCTGGCGCTGGGTGTACCGATCTTCGACAACATCTTTGTCGTTATCAAACGTTTCATTCAAGGTAAAGCGATCTATCAGGCCGATGCAAGTCAAGCTCATTATCGGTTGCTGCGTGCCGGATTGAATCAAAATCAGGTGGTGGGTGTGCTGTATCTAGTCAGCACATGTCTGTGTCTATCCTCCATTATTCTGATGTTAGTGGAGTTATAAAACCAAAATAACGATGAAAATAATAGAAGCCACCTTCATTGCGTTGAGGGTGGCTTTCTTATGATGTTTTTTTGGATCGCTTGCCTTTTTTTCTTTTCAGTTAAAGCGGAGTGATTCTAACTTACGATTTAACAGCCCCTGCCATAGCACCTCCAACAATGAAACGTTGCAAAGCAACGTACAGGACAACCAGTGGCAAGGTAACAATCAGAATGCCACAGGCGAGCAGCGGCCAGTTGTTCATGTACTGTCCATAAAATGTAAAGAGTCCTTTGGTTACCGGCTGATAATTCGGATCAGATAAATAAATGGTTGGCCCGATAATATCGTTCCATACACCAATCGCGGTAAGAATAATACCTGTTGCCAGGATCGGTTTCATTAACGGAACAAGAATGGTGAACAGATACCTTGTATACCCGCACCCGTCCATGGCAGAGGCTTCATCCAGTTCACGCGATATTGATTTGATATAACCCACAAACATGAGAAAGGCAATGCCCGTACCTGTCGTCTTCAATAAGATGTACCCGATTTGGGTGTTGTAAAGACCCAGATTATTGATCAGGGAAAACTGCGGAATGAGCGGGTTGGGAAGGTACATGGAAATCAGAAAGAAAATATAAATGAGTGTGCTGAATTTAACATATCTGCGTGCGAGCGGGAATGCAGCAAATATAGATAAAATTAACGTCAGCAGGGTGGACATCCCTGTATAGAGCACACTGTTCCACATATACTGAGAGAAGTTCCCTTTGTTCCATGCTTCGGAAAAGTTCTCAAGCCGGATCCCTTCAGTAAGAGCTACAGGATCAAGCAGATACTCTGTCTGTGTCTTCATGGATACATTGAACAGATAGAATAGAGGGAAAACGTACAACGCAAGCATGAGCAGAACGATAACGTAGCTGACCATTCTGGACGTTTGGCTCTGTTTCATTACGCTTCCACCTCTCTTCTGCGAAGGTAAAATAAAGCGACCATCGATATGGTAAATACAAAGAGGAACTGAATCATCGCCACAGCAGAAGCCAAACCGTAATCAGCCGTTCCTGTGCCAAATGCCGTAGCATAAACATCAAACGCAAGCGTCGTTGTATTGAACTTTCCGCCTGTAAGTACATAGATAATATCAAAGGTTTGCAATGCCCCTATGATAGACAAGAGCATGTTAACGGTGAATGCAGGAGCAATCATGGGGAATGTAATGTTTGTAAATGCTTTCCACCCCGAAGCACCATCCATGTAACCCGCCTCATACAGATCACTCGGAATAGACTGCAGACCTGCAAGAAAAATCGTCATGGAGTAACCCATGTACATCCAGATTTGAACAAAAATAATCAATTCGAAGGCAATATTATAATCGCCAAAAAAGTTGGAACTGGTACCCAAGAAATTCAGAAAGGACTGGGCTGGTCCGCCCAGCGGATTTGCAACGAGTTGCCAAATGAGTCCAGACACAGTAACCCCCAGCACCACTGGCAAAAAGAATACCGCGCGATATAATTTATCGCCTCTAAGCTTTTTATTGATCAAAATCGCTATAAACAAACCCACTGCATTTTGTATGATCACAACAGCAAACGCAAAGTATAAGGATCGCCCAATAGCATCCATTCGGTCTCCAGCATTGGATGCACCAAAAAATGTTTTATAGTTTTCAAAGCCGATAAAGCTCCATTCCTGGCCCCGAACACCAGTAGCATCTGTAAACGAAAACAGTATCGTCACAAGTGATGGACCGAAGCCAAACACGACATAAAGTAACAACGGAATGCTCAAATACAGATAAGGAATAAGTCTTGCCTTACCTTTCCCAAACGGATACATCGTCCTCACACCTTTCATGGGGTAAAACTAAGACATAAAAAAACCGGAATAACAGCCTTGTCTGGCCTGAAGGCTCAGACCCGAGCGCTATTCCGGCGCATACGGCCAACTTGTGCCATGAATATGAATGATTATGAATTACTTTGGAGCAGCAGCATCCCAGTCCGCTTGGGATTTACCCGCAAGCTCTTCCGGTGTTGCAATCGGTCCGGCTGGCTTGAGCATCTCTGCGTGAACGCTGGCCTCCGAAATGTACTGTCCTACATTCTGACGGTTAATGAACAACTGATCCCAAGAAAGTTTAAAGTCCTCCAGGTAAGGCTGAATGCCTTGGATAAACTCACTTGTCATCTCCACATCAGGCTGTGTTGGCAGGAATCCGGCTGCATTCACAAATTCCGTGTAGTTCTCTTTCTCCGATAACATATCAAGCCATTTCATTGCGTAATCCTTGTTCGGTGAGTTATCCACCACCATCCAAGTCATATCGTATTTACCTGCCAGATTTTTGTTCTTGGCTGCATCATTGCTACCTGGAATTGGGAAATATCCAAACTTCAGATCAGGGTTGGCCGTTTGAATTGTTGTTGCATCCCAAGTACCGTCAGCAATCATAGCCACCTTGCCTGTAGCGAACAAACTGGGCAATGTTCCGTAGTCAATACCCATGAAACCAGGCATTGCATTGTTCATCAGATCCTGAGATTTCTGCAAGACTTCAAGTTGAACCGGATCAGTCAGCTTGGTTTCACCAGTCCATAGACCTTTGATATAAGCAAGCTGATCATCATGAATAGAGGCCTGAAGCCCTTGCACCGCAAGACCTATTGGCCATACATCTTTACCCGCCAGACCCAGCGCTTCGACACCATTGTCTTTGAACACTTTGATAACATGTTGCAATTCATCCCAGGTTGTAGGGATCTCCAGATTATATTTTGCGAAGAGTTCCTTATTGTAGAACAGTCCTGTGAATGCCACCTTGCCCATGTTTACACCGTACACCTTATCGTTATACGTCATTGCGTTCTGTACATCCGCTTCATTGTAGTTTTTGATAAAAGATTGATCCGACAGATCACTGATTAACCCGGCATCGATCCATTGCTTCCACATTGGATCAGCAGCACCACTGGACCATTCCTGTGGAGCGCCTACAAAGCTTGATTTGAGTGGAATGATATCTACGTCCCCATTACTTCCGGCGTTCATCCGTGTTTGCATCAACTGATCGTAAGTCGCGTCTGCCGGAACGGTAGTATACTCCACCTTTACGTCCGGATATTTCGCTTCAAATTTCGTATTAAACTCTTTGATGTAGTTGTTAATATTCTCTTGCTGCCAGTGAATGATCTTCAAGGTAACTTTTTTGGTGCTGTCTGTAGCCTGAGTTCCTTCTGATTCCGAAGAGCTGCTACTACAAGCGGCGAGCACACATAATAAAACGGTTACAAGTACGATGGCTAAAGTCATTTTCTTCATTTTCGTTGTCCCCCATATTTTTGAATTAAATCTACGAAATTAGTTTCGTTAATTTCACCCTTATTATGACTTCAGATCTTTATTTTGTAAATAGTCATTTTGTTTTTTTGATTTCCATGCTGCAACCCGCTTGATAAAAGCTTTATTTATTGCTGTATACGTTGAAATCAAGGTACCCTTTACGATAGTCACGAAAATTACGAAACACAGCACATGACATAATTTCATTTAAGCCCCAGACAACCCGGAATTCCTTTAAATGGACTCAAAATCTGTAAAATAATTAAGATTACGAGCTAAAATTCGTCCTTATTTTCGCGACAAACCTCCTTGATCACTTCAAACCTATGGATGCATATCATTTCAAGTGTAAAACCCTCTCTCTGCTGTTGACTCTCCGGTCTATGTAGCATAGAATACTTGCAAGAAAGCGAAAAAACCGATACAGCCCCAGTTTACGAAACCAGTTTAGGAATCCGAGGGATGTTTATGAATATCAAAACGATAGCGAGTTTAGCCGGCGTGTCTGTAGCCACGGTGTCCAAGATTATCAATAACTATCCAGATATTAGCGAGGAAACGCGCCAGCGTGTGCTTAAAATTATGGAAGAGACAGGCTATCGTCCATCTTCTTCAGCCAAAACACTGGCAACCAAAAAATCCAGCCTCGTTGGCGTTGTGTTTGCAGGGAAGCTGAACGTGGATTTCAGCCACCCTTTCTTCGTACAGGTTATCAATGCGTTTAAGAAACAAATTGGCTTGCTTGGATACGATCTACTCTTCTTCTCGAATGAGAAGTTTCTGGATCAGGGTGAGGACTACTTGGCGAGATCCAAGTATTTTCAAGTGGATGGCTGTATTATTATTGCGGGGGATGAGGTCGAGAGCAGCATATTCGACCTGGATGCCAGCCCGATTCCTTGTATCGGAATAGATATCGAGCTAACAGGACAAAGCTCCTGTTACATCATGTCCGATAACGATAAGATCTCAACCAAAGTTGTAGAACAATTTTATATGAACGGTTATCGAGATGTTGGTTTTATCGGGCTGGAGCGCGCCTCTCTTGTGATGCAACAGAGAGAGATGGCTTTCAAACGTTCACTAAATCAGTTTAGTCTTGATGAAAAGCCCGAGTGGGTTGTATACAGCAAAGATTATGCAGCAGCGGATGGATACGAAGCGGCCAAGAAAATGCTCGCCTGCAAAACTCTGCCACGTGCCGTGTTTGCAGCCACAGATCTACTTGCCTTTGGAGCTATTCGCGCCTTTAAGGAAGTGGGGTTACGCATTCCAGAAGATATAGCTGTGGCAGGTTGTGACGACATCGAAGCCTGCCGTTATACCGATCCACCGCTCACAACCGTCAAGCAGGATACCGACAAAATCGGACGCCTTGCTGCCATGATTCTGTTTGATCTGATGAACAAACAAATGGATAATCGTTGCATTAAAGTAGAGCCGGAACTGGTTGTGCGTCAATCCTGTGGCACAGCCATGCTGCTGGCACAGGAAATCTGAGCGTTAAGTCCTTGGGACTGGCTGCTGCAGATCAATTCACATCATAGACATAGCGATTTTTCATAAAACTCCACACCAAGAAGCAAAAAGGGGATGTCCTATAAGTCATGAATATGACAGGGGGCATCCCTTGTTTGTGTTATTTTGTTTTAATGAACCTGAGACACGCTATTCGCTTCCATTTGCCGAGAAAGTTCCTGCTATCTGGAAGCGGCAGTAGGCAGCTTGCCCTCTACTGTCTGCAAGTCAGACCATCCGGGTCGATCAAGTTCAATGAGACGGCGGTATCTCTCTTCCCCAGCCAGCAATTGTTCGTGAGAACCTTGCATGGCAATCTTTCCATTTTCCATAAAAATAAGTTCATCCATCTGTTCCGCACCAATCAGGTGATGGGTGACCCAGATCATCGTTTTGCCTTGCAAGTTGTCCAGGATGGTGCGCATCAACTCTCGTTCCGTCACCGGATCAAGCCCTACGGTTGGTTCATCCAATATAATAACAGGTGTCTCCCGAAGCAGTACCCGGGCCAGAGCGATCCGTTGCCTTTCCCCACCGGAGAAACGCAGGCCCGTCTCCAGCATTGGCGTATCATATCCCTGCGGCAAAGATTCGATTAGACCGGATAACCCTACTTGGGCGGCCACCTGACGAATCTCCTCATCCGTTGCATGTGGACGACCAATCCGCAAATTATTGGCTACCGTGGTGTCGAACAGGTGTGGGCTCTGATTCAGTACTGCGATGACATCCGTGACACTCTCACCCAAGGTCTGCACAGGCATATTATTGATCAGAACTTTCCCCGCAGATGGAAGCAATGCCCCCTGAATCAGCTTCAACAAGGTTGATTTGCCGCCGCCGCTTCGTCCAAGAATAGCTAATCGTTTGCCTTGTGGCAGATGAAGGGATACGTCCTGTACGGCGTAGGAATCATCCGCTGCATAACGATAACTTACGAGATTAATCTCGATGTCTGCTCTGAGTTTGGGTGGAATGCGAAGACGAATTCGTCTGTCTGGGATAACATTCGCAGCTGGCAAGGACTCCGATGTCTGTCCAGCCATCACGTTGCCGTTTTTTACTACAGAGATCGATTCGCCCGTTCCATCAGCATCACCGGCTCCATTCTGCCCCGGAAGATACCCTTTCCCTTCGAGCTGTTTCAAGCGATCCAGTGATTCTCGATACTGGGGAAGATGCTCCACTGCATCCCCTACAGGCAGAATTGATTCCGTGAGCGGAAATAATACCAATACAAAAGCAGCAATCATCACGGCAGGCAATTGCCCGATAGAAGCGGCATTTCCGGCCCATAACGTAACCGATACCACCAGCAGGCCAATGACAGACTGAGCCATCAGATCACGCCAGCGTGTCCAGCGCCGCAACTTGCGACGAATCGCGTCGACCTGTTCCTCCGCTTCTTCCTGTTGCTGAACAAATTCGGCCGCTCGTCCACTTGCAAGCCAATCTCCCAGTCCAAGTACACCGTCAGTCAGACGGGTATACAACCTGCTGTTTTCCTTTTTCATCCGTACACGCCATTTCCACGTCACTTTCAGGGAGATCGCAGGTAACACGGCAACGAGAAATAACATATACAAGCCCATCCACACCGCAAATCCCAGATCAACACTGCCAAAAGCAATCACAGCCCCACCGTACATCACGAGCGCCGTAACCGCAGGGAAGACTGTACGCAGATAGATATCCTGCAGCCGCTCCACATCATCAGCGAGTGCTCCAAGCACATCTCCGGTCTGCATACGCGAGCGCAGGAACAGAGCCTGTGGCTCCAGAATGCGATATAATTTCACCCGTTGATCGGCCAACACCCGCAGTACGGCATCATGTCCTGCCAATCGCTCGATATATCGAAACACGGCGCGGAATATCCCAAATGCACGTACACCAACAATAGGTACATACACCATCAAAATATTTTCAGGACGCAGCGCAGACTTGGAGATCAGAAATCCGGAGGTAAACAGCAGCAGTACCGCACACAGTGCAGCGCATGTACCTAGCGCAATAACTGCGATGAATCTCCAGCGGTACTGTGCCAAATACGGAGCAATCCAGCTATTTTTTTCTTTTCCGTTACGGACGGTCTCCATATGTTCATATCCGGACTTCATTTTATATCGCCTCCATTTGGGCCTGAATCATCTGATAATATACACCTTGTCTTGCCAGCAATTCCTGATGTGTTCCCGTCTCTGCCACTGTGCCGCCATCCATGACAATAATCCGATCCATATGCGGCATCCAATGCAGACGATGGGTAGCCAAAAATACAAGTTTCCCTTCAAATAGCGGCAGCATCGTCTGTTTCAGTTCATACTCTGTCTCTACATCCAGATGAGCTGTCGGTTCATCAAGCAGCAGGATGTTTCGTTTACTAAGCAAGGCCCTTGCCAGCGCCACGCGTTGCTCCTGCCCACCACTGAGCTGTCTGCCACCAGCCCCAATGGGCTCATACAGTCCACCGGATAATGAGGACAGTAGCTTGGTTAATCCAGCTGCGCTAATAGCTTTGGCCACTTCCGCATCCGAAGCCTCCGGCATGTAGAAACGAACGTTATCCGCCAGACTTCCGCTGAAGATATACGGATGCTGCGGGATAGCTGCTGTCTGTCTTCGCCAGGATTCAAGCATATCCTGTGACACAGGCTGTCCGTTGGCTAATACTTGGCCTGAAGTAGGAAGCTGAAATCCAGCCAATACATCAATCAACGTGGACTTACCTGCTCCGCTGGTGCCAATAATACCGATTTTGCCAAGACCCGTGATCTGAAATGTGACATCCTTTAGCGAATAAGGACCTTCATCATCATGCCGTACCTGTACATCCGTTAGAGCCAATCTGCTATGCTCATTCCAAGAGAACACTGAGGAAGAAACAAGCTCAGGAGTAGTAGAAACAGAAGCAGAAACAGAAGCAGGAGCAAGATGCCCCGCAGCCGTTTTATCATTCAACACGACACGTATGGTCGAAGTAGCGACTTTCCTTTTACCCAAAGATAATGATGATGCGGATCCCGTCCCATCCTCTGCCATGTCCGCATGCGCAACAACATTTGCATAGGCTTCTTTTTGTTTCTGTTCAGCAGCTTTCCCCCGTTCAATCACTTGGTTGATAGCCGCTCCAGCTTCCTTACCGTCCAATGTGGCATGATAATCAGCGCCGAGCATACGTACAGGCAGGAAATATTCGGGTGCCAAGATCAGTACCGTCAGCGCAGGGCCAAGTAGCATATGCCCTTCTGTCAGACGTAATCCCAGACCAACTGCTACGGAAGCAACGGACAACATCGTAAAGAAATCGAGTGCAAACGAAGAAAGAAAAGCCATGCGCAGAGTAGACATCGTTGCTTTCCGATACCGCTGACTGACCCGCAGAATGGACCCTTCATGTGTTTTGCTCTGTCCCAATGTTTTTAGCGTTTCCAGCCCCCGCAGGGTATCGACAAAATGGTTAGCGAGTGCTTTGTAGGATCTGAATTGTCCGTCTATCTTACGCTGAGCTGCGAGGCCAATCAGAATCATGAACACGATCAGAATCGGGAGTGTCAGCATCAGAATAACCCCGGACATCAGATCCAGCTTGAACACATACAGCAGAATGACGATAGGTGTGAATCCTATGCCCAGCATGCGAGGAATGAATAGTTCAAGATACGTCTTGTATTGAGCTGTCCCCTCACGTGCCAGCGTGACCAGATGGCCTGTGCCCTCCGTCTTCGCATAACGCGGTCCAAGTCTGAACCACTGCTCCACCATCTTTCTGCGCAGATCGGTCCCTGTCCTCTCCGCATATCGCGAAGTCACGAGTTGTAACCAGAAGGATAGGGCGTAGCGGGCGGCAAAAGCAGCCAGGAACAGCAGCAGTACAGGGTACTGCTCCGTTACGGATGAACCTTCAAACAATGCCGTGATGGCCTGTGCCAGCCATTTGGCTTGCATAATGATCGTCATCGCCTGTAGCAGCACCAGCGCTGAGGCCAGCGCAAGTACCGGCCGGATGCCCGGCAGCTTCATCAGCCCCCGTCCCATATCAGTACTCCAGGTGGTGCTGCTCGTTCAGACGTTTGCGGAAGATATAATAGCTCCAGATCTGATAACCGAGAACAAACGGCAGCAAAGTGCAAGCTACAATGGTCATTACTTTCAATGAATAAGCACCAGATGCAGCATTGTATACAGTCAGGTCATATGCCGCCCCAAAGGAACTCACCATCACTCTTGGGAAAAGTCCGATAAAGACCGAGGCAAAGGCAATTGCAATCACTGCCCCTGTCATACCAAAAGCCCAGCCTTCACGCTTCTGACGAACAAAGTATGCCGCAAGTGCAAGCGAAACTGCGCCAAGTACAACCATGATCCAAAGAGCCCAGCCGCGTACGGCGAACACATCGGTCATGAAATACGTCATTAACGCGTAAACAGCGAGCAGTGCAGCCAGCGGCAGCATCAATTTTTGCGCTGTCTTCAAGGCACGCTCTCTGAGATCACCTACTGTTCGTAGTGATGCAAACAGCAATCCATGAACCAGACACAGTAGCGTTACGCTCAAGCCGCCAATCACGGTGTACGGATTAACAATATCGAGGAATCCTGCACGCAATTGCATCTCCCCATCAATGGGCAGACCTTTCATCAATGTGGCAAAGACCACGCCGAACAGGAAAGGCAAGAGCGCGCTGGAGACAACAATGATGATGTCCCATGTTTTGCGCCAGCGTTGCTGTTTCATTTTACTGCGGAATTCGAAAGCAACTCCGCGGCCAATCAAGGCAAGCAACACCACCACAAGTGGCAGGTAAAAACCACTGAACAACGTGGCATACCAGTGCGGGAAGGCAGCAAACATTGCTCCCCCCGCCGTAATCAGCCATACTTCATTACCATCCCAGAACGGACCGATCGAGTTGATCAGAGTCCGACGTTCACGGTCTGTTTTGGCGATAATGCCTGTAGACATCCCCACACCAAAATCAAAACCTTCCAAAAAGAAGAAACCAACAAACAATACGGCAATCAGCAAAAACCACAACTCACTTAGTGACAACGGAATAACCTCCATCCACGCCGAACGGATCGGCCGATTCATCGTGATCTTCTGGCTTCTCGACCGCAAAC
This sequence comes from Paenibacillus sp. FSL H7-0940, assembly GCF_037979415.1. Classification (NCBI taxonomy): domain Bacteria; kingdom Bacillati; phylum Bacillota; class Bacilli; order Caryophanales; family Paenibacillaceae; genus Paenibacillus; species Paenibacillus sp. FSL H7-0940. The sequence goes on along the minus strand of NZ_CP150280.1, from coordinate 6,108,177 downwards.
GGTCCTGCTTTGATCTCACGTACGAACAGGTATACCATCACGATTCCGAGAACCGTATACGCAGCGGTAAAAGCGATGGTCGAGAACAGGATCGTTCCTGCGGATACGTTCGGCGAGACCCCGGCTTCGGTTGTCATATAGCCAAATACTGTCCATGGCTGTCTTCCTACCTCGGTCATAATCCAACCTGACGTATTGGCGATAAACGGCAGGGAGATGGCGAACACCATCAGACGCATAAACCACTTTCCAGCGACCTCCAGCTTCTTACGCATGGCTAGGAACGTACCGTATAGCGCCAATGCAATCATTAAACCACCCGCTGCGATCATAATGCGGAAACTCCAGAATGTTGTCCGTACCGGCGGGATGTAGTCCCCCGGTCCATACGTCTGTTCATACTCAGCTTGAAGCTCCTTCATACCTTTGACACTACCGGAGAACTTGCTGTAGGACAGATAACTGAGCAATCCAGGGATTTTGATCTCACCCGTACTCTCCTGTTTATCTGGGTCAATAAAAGCGACCACCGTCCATGGCGCCGGATCTTCTGTCGTTGTCCATGTGCCCTCACTGGCTGCCATCTTCATCGGCTGTGTCTCCACCAGATATTGCGCCTGGAAGTGACCCGAGAATGCGACGCCGAATGAAGAAACAAGAGCGATAATGATCGCAATATTAAACGATTTGCGGAAGATCTCCACATCCTGCTTTTTCATCAATTTGTAGGCACTGATCCCGGTTACGACGAAGGCCCCTGTCATCAATGCCCCAAAGATTGTATGTGGGAACTCGACAAGAAGCTGACCATTTGTGATGAGTGCAAAGAAATCATTCATCTCGGCTCGGCCGTTGTTAATCTCGAACCCAACAGGATGTTGCATAAATGAATTGGCTGCCAGAATCCACAGCGCGGACAGGAATGTGCCGACAAACACCAGCCAGATGCAGGCCAGATGCACTTTTTTGGACAAACGATCCCATCCGAATATCCACAATCCAATAAATGTAGACTCCATAAAAAACGCCAGTAGTGCTTCAATAGCCAGTGGCGCACCGAACACGTCCCCGACAAATCGGGAGTACTCGGACCAGTTCATACCAAACTGGAACTCTTGCAGAATACCTGTGACTACCCCGACGGCAAAGTTAATCAGGAACAGTTTGCCCCAGAACTTCGCCATCGTTTTGTAGATCTCCTTACCCTTAACAACGTACAACGTCTCCATGATTGCAACCAACAGTACAAGACCGATGGATAGCGGGACAAAAAAGAAATGGAAAATCGTTGTAAGTGCATATTGGATACGCGATAACATAATCGGATCCATACCGTTACCCCTTCTTTCTGTTCACTTCGCAGTATGCGTATTTGGCATTGAAGCTGCACCTTCGCTGTCTGTCCGCCAAATACGTTGATGAACGTATTGTGCCAGATTACCTATTTTATACATGTGAGAATTATCACAATCTTCGTCTCTAAAGCAAAAAAAAGTGATCCTGGTCACACAAAAGATAAAATTCAGCCTATTATCACAGCATGCCAACTGCATCTATTCATGGAAGATACTCATGTTTGGGACGGAAAGCCCATATGTTAGTCTCAGGCATATCATGCGAAGTACCGTGAGGGCTTTACATATGAAGTGAAAGCATGAAGCACATGCAGAGCGAAGACGCTCCATATTACAGTCAAGGTGAGGTGAACTATTCATGGAAAAACCTGCACCACTACCAGGTGAAGACGCTGAAACCAGCCTGGATAAGGCCAGTACAACACAGCCCCCTGTCCGGTATGTTCTCTTCCCTCGCAAAGGAGGCTGGTCATCCTTTCCCTATCCCGATATTGCTGCACTGCTGTCGATCGAGGGAGAGGTCTACTATGTCAGCAGCCTGACGCAAACAGAACATGTACCTCCGGTCATTACCGTCATCTCCCTCCCTGAGGCTGAGCAGCTATTGCTGGAACCTCGCACCGTAGCCGTGGTCGCCCATCCCTACTGGCTAATGGCTACAGCTTCGCTGGAGCCTGAGCTATGTATTGCCCTGCTCCCTGAGCCTGCTGGAAACGAAGCAGAATCTCCGCTATGGGAGAGCAGTATTTCCAAACTGGTCGGCATCGCCGATCTGGTAGGCACATCCTCCGAAACACGTTATATGAAGTTGTTATTCCAAGGCGTACGTGCTATCTGGCTGGGCGGAGAAGACCCTGCACCTGCGGGTACGATGCAAAAGGATGATCTCGAAGTCCCTCTCCGGGACTACGAATTGCTCTTCCTGCATGCGCTGCGGCAGATCCTGTCAGGCACTCCGGATAGTGTCACCCTGCTTCAATGCAGTGTACGTGCCGACTTCTACCGTCAGCTCCGTGCCAAAGCAGGTGCACATGAGACGATATCCTTTTTGCTGGCAGCCTATGAGTACTTGCTTGAAGATCCGCGGGCCGTCCATTCGTTGCAAGAGGCCTTCACCCATGCGGTCATGAATGGTCGCAGTGATTGTGTGGTCTCCCATTATCGATTCCTGTCTGCCATCCATGCCCGGGCTGGACAGTTGGAGGACGCCCTGCGGGTATATGGAATTAGTGCAGCAGATGAACAAGAACGGCATCATTATGAACAGCTCTGTCGCTGGTTTGAGGCAGGAGAAGATCAACTTGTACGAGCGGAACTATTGCGTATGAATGATGATTACGGAAATGCCCTGCGTATCCTGGACGAACTTGGCGGAGAAACGGCGAGACATTGGAAATTCCGCATTTACCAGGAGACTGGACGTGTGGAAGAAGCACTAGCTCTGGTGCATGCAGTCGATATTCAGGATGATGCTAGTCGCCGGGATTATCAGCAATTATCCGGCAGTGCGCTGGCACTACGAGGGGAACGACACGGGGCAGTCCGACATTTCCTTGAGACAGCACTGGAGGATGAAGATGCACTGGCCCGGATTGTCGAGCTGGAGCTGTTGGATCATGCTGTACAGCAATTGCTTGGGGAGGTGCCATGATGCTGGACCCGAAGAAGCGTAAACAACAGTTGAATGGGCCAATGGTGCACAGGAATATCCGAACCGAAACCACTTACACGCCAACCGAAACAGTCGATCGAACACATACAGACGCATTGGAACATGGAGATCACACCCCGGATCATGCACAACCAACGCAGGACATCCGAAGCCAAGTGCATCACTGGAATGATTCACAAGGTCAGGCAGAACAGAATGCTGCTGTAACACAAGAGGAAACAAGTGTATTCAAAGAGCCCTTCTCCATTCGTCGGGTTCGCAAAAGCAAAGGCAACAAGCTGACCGCCATGCTCCAGGTTCGCAATGAACGCGGCCGATACCTTGAAGAAGTATTGCATGATCTGAGTGAGTTCGTGGATGAAATCGTGATTGTAGACGATGCCAGCACGGACGGAACTCCAGATCTATGCAAAGCCTATCCTAAGGTAGTCCGTCTGGAGGTATTGGAGAAACCGCTGTTCGCTGAGGAATGGCGACTTCGCAACACCTTATGGCAAGCGGCGGCGGGAACACGTCCCGACTGGCTGCTCTCAGTTGATGCCGATGAGCTGTACAGCACAGAGGCCAAGAAAGCCATACGTACTCTGATTAATCAGGAGTATGCAGACTGGTTTGCATTCCGTTTTTACGATATGTGGGGTGGGCGGACCCACTACCGGGAAGATGATCTCTGGTCTCTGCACAAACGGCATACCGCTTCACTTGTACGATATATGCCTGGATATCCTTATTTTTATCCACAACAGAATCATCACGTTCCCCGTCTTCCCTTGTCCTGCACCGTGTTGCCTGGGGTCAGCACGGAATTAAAGGTTCAGCATCTCGGATGGGCAGGCAGTCTGGAGGACCGGGTTCGTAAATATTTGCGTTACAAGCGCATTGATCCTAGTGGTGAGTGGGGCAATCTTGCACATTACGAGTCTATTCTCGATCCGGAACCTCGGCTGATTCCCTGGAAGGAGGGACCGTGAGATGGGCGTGGTGAGTATTCTGACGCATAGTTTCACCGATGGGTATAACCGGGAATTCGGTCGTGTATTTGGTGGCGGACTGGAACGCTATATTCTGGATCTGTGCAGTGTCATCCGAGGACTCGGGCATATCCCCGAGGTTCATCAGCTCTCTTATTTTGAAGAATTCCAGACTCGGACGGAGCAGATTGACGTATTTGGTTATTCGTACGACATGGATAATGTACCGGAAGCCTTTGACCGGATGGCAGCCGCAGCGCGCGGCCCCGTGATCTATGCCAGCTGTCTGTGGCAACCCATTACCTACAAACCCGGCAGTCTTGGCATCTGTCACGGCATTAACTGGGATCGTCCCGGACTGCCACTGGAGACCAAACAACAAGTCGCGGAACATATTCAACTGGCTCTGGATGGACTCGTGCGCATTGTATCCGTGGATTCCCATTTCCAGACCTTTTGCCGGGCTGCGTGCACCTATACCGATCCAAGGCAGGTTGTCCTGATTCCCAATGCAGTGGATACATCCTATTTCACACCTGCCCCGCCAACGCGGACCTTCGAGCAGAAACAGGAAGACGAATGGCTTGTCGCATGGAAGAATGATCTGGCAAGTCATGTAGAGAGTGCTGGTGCAGTTATATCAGGGGTGCAGGCTGCAGAAGGCAAGGGTGGAACGAGTGGTGCTGGAGCGAACAGCGGTAAGGCTAACAGAGATGGAGGTGGAGATACAGATAGCGATCAAGAACGAGAGGGGAAAGAAACGGTAGATTTCCATTTACAGTTATCGAAACTGGAAGAAGTCGAGGCAGATGGCGTAACGTATAGGTTTGCTCATAATCACCGGAATTCAAAGGATTGGGCTACGGAGATTCTGGTAGAAGCAGATGCTGAGTATCAGGTTAATGGTCCGATTCAGGGACAGGTTGAAAAGAAAACTGTGGATGCCCGTATAACCTCTCCCCGCCCAATTCGCATTATCTATCCACGCCGCATCAGCATGGAACGGGGTATTATTCCAATGATGTTGGCGGCGGATAAACTACTTGGAGCCTTTCCAGATCTGGAGATTGAATTTGCCGGGGAACTGGTCGAAGGTAGCACGGTCGGGAGAGTCTTTCGTTACTGGCATCGTACTCATCCACATGCGGAGCGAATTAACCAGCGCACGTATGATTTCCGGGATATTCGGGAGGCCTACCATCAGGCAGATATCGCTGTGATTCCAACTGTGTTCTCGGAAGGCACCTCCTATGCCTGTCTGGAAGCGATGAGCTGTGGACTTCCGGTAATTGCCTCCAATGTTGGCGGATTGAATGATCTGATTCAGGATGGTTTTAATGGGCTACTGGTACCTCCTGGTGAGCAGGAACTAACCGCTGCACTGGTACGTCTTGTACAGGATCGGGCCGAGCGAGAACGACTGGGAATCTATGCGCGCGAGACTGCACTGTCCTATGATCTTGCCAGGTGGCGGAGCCGGTGGAGCACGGTGTTGGAATCTTTTTTGGCAGAGACAGGATTAAAGGAGGGAATTCGGGGATGATGGATACGCCCAAGGCAACGGAATTCATGGAATCAAGATACATTCGGCAAAGTGACCCTAAAACGGACACATTGGTCTTCCCGCTGCATCCGGCATGGTGGAGCCGTCCCTACGAATATGAATGGGCCCGGCGGTTTGCACGTCCAGATGATGTCGTCCTTGATGCAGCCTGCGGCATCTCCCATCCGTTCAAATTCTGGCTTGCCGAACACTGCCGCGAGGTTCACGCTTGTGACTGGGATGAACGTATTTTGTCTGAAGAGGCGATAAGACTGGATATTGTTTCTGATTTTGGCGAGCAGGCCGCTCAGGATCTGCCGGAATCAACTCTCGACCGATTGCACCGTGCAAAGGCTAATCTGGCCCAGCTTCCGTACGAGTCGGGTAAGTTTGATCGGGTGTTCTGTATCTCTGTACTGGAGCATCTGGATACGGGCACGATGCTGCGAGCTTTTCGTGAATTCGCTCGGGTGCTGAAACCAAACGGACAGTTAATTGCTACCTTCGATGTGCCCGAGATGCGGCCTGATCTGCTGGAGACAATCATGGCTGTCACCGGATTAACCATTGAAGATAAGCTGAATGTGAAAGAGCCAGACGATGCCATCTGGTCTGACATGTACGGCGCGCCGATCCGCTGTTTTCGAGCGGTGATATGCAAAGGTTGAGACGAATTGGGTTTCGTTGAGTTAAGTGCAGAATGGAAAATTGAGGGCTTAAGGGCTTCACCCATTAGCAACGGAACAATACACGGTTCGGGCAATACTCCGATTACCGGTAGCTCCGTTGCTCTTTTGCAATTTCAATCGGATGGGCTAGTGCGGGAATATGTGGGGATGTACAGGGGTTGGAGGTTGGGGACTAGAGACTAGAAATAAGAGATTAGTGATTAAGGATTAAAGATTAAAGATTAAAGATTAAAGATTAAAGGAAATTATAGGTGTACCAGTAACATGTTGCACTGGTTGGTGTACTCTTTGGCATAGGCTGCGCCGGGTGCTGTCAGGCGCAACAGGGTTTGCAGGCCCGGCGGGATTGTCGTCGCCGGGCGACCTGTGGCGGCAGGTTGCCGCGCAGTGAGTTGGGCCGATTTGGCCCATTCACGCGCCAGGTTCTGCCGCCCGGCGAGCAGCGCGAGCGTGCCCGCGAGGAGCGCGTAAGCGGTACGCTCCGGGGCGGGCACTTCGTCCGCGTGGGGCTGCTGCGCGCCGTCAGGCGTGCCGCATAGCGCAAGCAGCCCTTCGCGGACGCTAGCGGGTGCGCGCAGCAACCCGCAGCGTGCCGCAGGCGGAAGCGCTGCGAGCAACGCCAGCGCGCCGCGAGGCGGCAGGGCTTGCAGCAGGCGCAGCCATGCGGCCCAGGCGCCTACGCCGGCGAGCGCTTGCGCAGCCGCGAGCACGCCGCCCGGCGCAGGCGCGGTCGGGCCGCCTGGCGCTGCGCCGCGGGGCGGGCTGCACGCCAGGCCACTGCTGCCGGCCGTGGCACCGCGCAGCAGCAGCGCCTCGGCGGCGTGGGCCGCTGCGGGCAGCGCTGCCGCATGGCGAGCCGCCGCTCGGGCGTTGCGCCCGCCGGGCTGCTTGTGGCCCAGCGCCCACAGCGCCAGGGCCGCCTCTGGCCCGTGCTGCGCATGCGCCGCGCAGGGCTGCAAAGCCGCCCGAGCCGCGGCGTTCTCGCCCAGGCCTGGGCCAGCGCAAGCCCGGCGGCCAGCGGCTGTGCCCGCAGCGGGCCAGCCAGCGCCGCCGCATGGCGTAGCAGCCACTCCGGCCGATGCGCGGCAAGCGCGGCCGGGATCAACGCTTGCCATGCCGCAGGCGGCAAGCTTACCCGGGCTGCGACGCTGGCGATGGCATGCGGCCGCCCTGTGGCTGCGGCCAGCAACAACAGCCGCTGCCATGCAGCCATGCTGCCGGGTTGCATGCTCAGCGCCGCCGTGTATGCGGTTTCTGCCTCTGCCCAACGGCCAGCCCGCTCATATGCCATGCCTTCCAGCGTCAGGCTACGATAGGTCCCAGCACCAGAGACTGATGTATACCTGCTGGCTGTGGAAGCAGCTGATTTAGCCTGATTTAACCAGTTCAAGGCCACATTCTCTCTCCCTTGATCCAGTTCTAGGACAGCACCAAGCTCCAACAAATCCGGGAAATCCTCATACACGGGCGCCCATGCTTCCACCACAGCAAGCGCCCGTTCTGGACTGCCAATCTCTCGCCAGGCGTAAGCCGTTTTCAGCACCAGATCCGAGTGATATCCACACTCCGGCGTAAGCTGTGCCAATAATGGCTGCAACAACCGGAGTGCTTCGTCATACTTCGCTTGCTGAAACCATTCGGCGGCCAGAGCATATAACAGCTCCGGTTGATCTCCCTCCTGATTCAACGCGGAACGTATCAACTGCATGTTGCGTGCACCTTTATTTTTGGCGGTAATCGCCTGCTCCAGATATCCGTAATGAATGACTTCAAGTCCAGAATGAAGCACACCTTGCGGAGTCAGTGCCATGATGGACGAAGCGATCTCTTCATGAATTCTACCCTGAAAGGCAATTCGGGGATCATTTCGGAACAAGCGACACACCGCATCCGTCACACGCTCTTCACCGGACACACCCAACAGACTTGTGACCTGTATCCAGTATCCCCACACGTCATCCCTGCTTGCTGCTAACAACCGCATGAGTTCTGTCTTCATCTGAGGGGTCTGTACCCATACCTCATCCGCATCAAGCACCAGAATCCAAGGATTCGTAGCAGCGGCCAGCGACAGATTACGGGCTTCACTGAAATCTCCATTCCATTCCGTACGAATTACAATGGCCCCATGGAGACGCGCAATTCCGATTGTATTATCCACCGATCCGGTATCCACGATGATGATCTCATCCACAACATCCCTGACTGCATTCAAGCACCGCTGGAGTGACACCGCTTCATCCTTCACGATCATACACAAGCTAATCCCTATGCCCATATTCATCACCACCCCTCACCAACGGAGTTCACCCCACCCATTAGCCTGCTGATTTAAGTTTGACCCCGGACCTGCCTGATCCCCTCTCAGCTCTCAAACCCGTCCGCTCCCGGCAACTCCAGCCGAATATGCTGAACGACAGGCCAACAACGGTGCCGCTGTCCATCTGCATGCTGAGCGAACACCTCCAGATGATGGTCCGCAGCACTGACCAATCCTTTCACCAGCCAGCTTGTTCCCGTCAGGGTATCCGAAGCCCCAGGGAACGAATCAATGTCACTCACCTTCCCGTTTTCCTTTTTCCCTTCCATCTCTTTCTCCTTCTCTCCCATTCGAACGCTCTGTTCCACCGATAATCCTTCTCCAGCCAATTGCTGTCGACACATCTGAATTAGGCTATGCAGCTCTTTCCATCTCCCTGACTGTACACATCCTTCCATCATCAGTCCGAGCGCCTGCCAGCCATCATACTCTGCTCCTGCAACCGTTCCGTCCATACCGGAGTCCGTGTCCTTCTTCTTTGTCGCTCTCAGACCAGCAATTCGTCCTGTCTGCACAGCAGGTTCCTTATTCGTTACTGCCCCAGCCTGAGAACTACGCTTCAACCACAAGGTCAATGGATCATCTCCGTTGGCTTTCTTCCCCTCGATCCACTCCAAACGTTCGAGCCATCGTGCAGACGAGATCGCGAGTAGCCCTTTTTTCCGCTGCACAGGTTCCAATTTCAGACGCGCCTTGTTCCATCTTCCCTGTTGGATTTGGAGCATCGACTCCGCCACAGATAAACGCTCCCTCATCTCTGCGGAGGGTTGTGAGGATATACCCGATAACAATTGCAGAGCCGCATCATAACAACGAGATTGCTCCAGAATACCCAATACTTTGTGTGTAGCCTCTTCCGAACTGAGTGCAAAGCGCTCCCTCACCAGCTCTGGAATCTGATGTTCCTGCCCGGAGACTCGCATAATTCGGAATATCCGATAGAGCGGCGGTAACAGACTGGATTTGGCACGTACCGCTTCCACGTAAGCATCTACCGCACCCTCCAGATCTGCCCTTCCTTCCAGTAATCGTCCTAACGTATACCACGTCTGATAGGTGCCGATGCCTTCTTCCGTATGATATATGGGTGGAGGTGGTCCCATACGGACAGCTTCACGCAGCGAATATTCTGCCCGATCTGCATCACCCAAGGCGTCTGCACATACCCCGCGATGGTGCATCAGATCCGTGTACTCTGGAAAGAGTTCAAGCGCAGCATCAATGCGATCTAATGCCTCCTGCCAGCGATTCAGATGCTGGAGACAACGAACTTCATATTTGAACAGCAAATGCGCGTAACTGGTCACCGCAGGATCAATCCCCATCCGAGCCACACCAAACGTCTCCAACGCCCGCTCCGCTTCCCCCACACGCAGATACTCGACACCCAGATTATAGTGATGGAACGGCTGATCTGGTTCTTCCTCCACTGCCTGTTGCAGCAGGCGAACATTACGGTTCACCTTATCTTTGCGCTCCACAATCGCCGTCTGATACCCATAATGATGGATGACCATGTCCGTCACATGAAATGCAGCCTCTGGATTCCCACGACAGATCGCCGCCGCAATCTGCTCATGAATTCGACCTTCGAACCGATGCTCCGGGGCATTACGGAAGAGACGCAAAACCGGATTCACTGTAACCCCCTGCTGACCCGTACCTGTATAGTTATGAATGTTTAAAAACAATCCGTCACATCCGCTGACCGACGTCCAGCTCCTGATCTGCTCCCGCGCAGCCCTATCGAGCGCCTCGTCCGCATCAAGAAAGAGAATCCAGTCGCCGGAAGCGCGCTCCAGGCCAGCATTCCGTGCTGCGGCAAAATCATCGCACCACTCAAATCGCACAACCAACGCGCCATATTGCTGCGCAATCTCCGCGCTGCGATCCGATGAACCGGTGTCCACCACAATAATTTCGTCCACCGCTCCCTGGACACTGGCAAGACAATGAGGCAGCAACTCTTCCTCATCCTTCACGATCATGCATAGGGAAATTCGTTCCGCTCGCAAGCTGATTCCTCCTTTCCTTTGCATGGAAAAGCGTACGCCACGGCATACCATCGGTCGTTCGCAGCCTTTGTTCCAGTGCATTATGTTGTGCAGCGAGTACACCTGAAGAAGGAGATCGAACCAATTCCTGCCGAATCGCCTCCATTGCCAATCGCATGTAACATACAGCTGCTCCAACTCGGGCCTGCCACATATCAGGCTCCCGCTCCAGAGCCTGCTCGAACAGAGACAGCGCTTGATCGTTGTGGCCTTTTGCATACAGCGTTTCACCCAACCAGAATAACCCTTCGGCATCCAGTTCACTCTCGGTCATGCACTGAATCAGGATGTTCGCGGCTACCATGGTATACCCGTGACGATACAGCAGACTTGCAAACTTTCGCCTTCGAGTTAAAGTCGTTCCCCAATGATCACACATCATCATGGCCCGCAACTCATGCAGTTGCTCAGCAAGTGTGAGCTGTCCTATCTTTACGGCTTGCTGCACAACCTTCTCTGCTACCATTTCTGCCTGCGGACCCCATTGAATAAGCTTCTGTTCTTGTGACGCAGGTTCCATGCTTCGCGGCTCTTTCGATAGCTGATCCAGCAGTCGATCCATGACCTTCCAAACGTTCTTTTCTTGTGGAAGCGTAGTTGCGAGGAACGCCTCGGATAATCTTAATCCGTTGGCCCAACAAGCCAGTGCCCAATCCATTCTGTGCCCAGCCAGCAGATTGACTTCATGCACACACCCCACGCTCCAGTGTTCTTCTGCCAGTTGCAGTGCTTCGGAAACCCTATTCGCACACAACATCCAATGTATTTGATCCGCTACATGGATACGAGCAGTACACGAATCTGCATCCAGCATTTTCAATGCCTGTTCATATGCTCCACAGCCTGTTAGAACATAAATCATTTGCACCAGATGATCCTCATTTGTCACTGCATATGAATGGGGCATTTCACCACGAATCAAATCACCGTGATCTGACTCTCCCATTCCTCTGCTTCTGGAAAGTAATGTTTCTGCTATGTTCTCATCCGTTTCACCGGATTGTTGTAGCACGTCTGCCAACCCGGCCCATGAAGGAGCATATGTGAACATGCTGTCCAGAGCCAGCCCGTACAGATGTGCAGACTCTTTATAGAATCCCCGTTTCTGTGCAAGTCTTGCCATCGCAGTATAGGCTCTGTAACTGTTAGAACCCGCTTCCGTTACATATGACGCGTCTAACGTGCTACCGCCATCACTGTGTCCAACACGGTCTATTCCCTCCCGACAGTCCGTTGCTCGAGCATACGATTGATATGCACGCTCCTCCAAACCTTGCAGCTCCAACGTCTCCCCATACAACAGGTGCAGATCAGCATAAGATGGATAACGCTGTCTTTCCACAGCCAGAATTGCATGCGCCTCGTCGTAACGTTCCGATCCCACAAGGGTCTTTGCATAATCTCTAACCAGTGTAGGTCGATATGGTGCGAGCAACTCTGTCAGGTGTAATGATTCACTGAACGCTTCAATTGCCTTTTCAACCTCACCAAGCTGGCAATACGTTACTCCCAGATTGTACAGGTGAAAAGGATGTTTCGGGTCATCCTGTAATTCACGCTCAATCAGTTTCAAATTACGTCTTGGCTTATGCTCTTGCGCAATCGTTGAAGCCAGATATCCATCATGAATCAGACATAATGGAGCAAGCGGTTCAGTCTCGATCAATTGGCTTTGTTCTCCTGTACAGGTCTCGCTCTTATCCATATCACCAGCCACTTCTTGGACAAGCTCCCTTGGGCCACTACGAACCAATTGCTCATGAATACGCCCCTTGTATCGATATCCTTGATGAGCACGGAATAGTCTCACCGGCTGGGAGATTACCCTCTCTTCCACCCCTTCACCGTATCGATTCTCTATGGTAATACGTAATCTTGAAATGCTTTTATGGACTTTAGGTAAATAATTCAGCAGTTCTTCCAATCCCTGCGTAACGTACTCATCCGCATCCAAACACAGGACCCATTCCGTGCTCGCCAGAGGCAGGCTGATATTTCGTGCATAGGCAAAGTCATCTTCCCAACAGGCGTGCAACACCGTTGCTCCATACGTTCTGGCGATCTCGGGTGTACGGTCAGATGAGCCAGTATCGGTGATAAAACATTCCGTGCTGATATGCTTTAAGCTGTCGAGACAGCGGGGCAGGTGATGTTCTTCATTTTGCACAATCATATGAATTCCAAGTAAACGGTTCTTCAAATCCAACCACCTCCAATACAAAAAAGTACATGAAGTCCACCAAAGGAACTCCATGTACCTATATGACAAATAAATGGGTTATGTGCCTTGTCCATTGAAGAACACATCAATCGTGCTTGGTGCGCCGATTAGGCTGGAGCGGTAGGAAAGACGCGTGTATTTGAGAAAACGCTGAGGTACCAATACATCGACTGACCCGGACAAAATGCCCGTTACCGTCGTTACATCCGTGTACCAGTTCGTTCCGTTGGCGCTAATCTCAACAAGAGCATCTACCCGGTTTACACCCGGCCCCCGGTTATATACAAAGAAAGAATACGTGCCAAATACACTGGTCGTAACCGCCGGGAGCGCTGTGAAGGTGTTGGCGGTCGGGGTGCTTATGAGTTGGGACTCCTGAAAACTCTTCTGTGAAATGGACGTCACACTGCTAAGTGTTCCCGCGGTAATTGTAGCACCGAGCACGCTGGTGATTGTACCATTTAGCAGGTTTGTCAACGTCCCTGCAGTTACCGTTGCGCCAAGTACGCTTGTAATGGTTCCGTTCAATAAGTTTGTCAGTGTTCCTGCGGTAATCGTTGCTCCCAATACACTCGTGATCGTACCATTCAGCAAGTTCGTCAACGTTCCTGCGGTCACCGTGGCCCCGAGCACACTGGTAATGGTTCCGTTCAACAGGTTCGTCAGTGTTCCTGCTGTAATTGTCGCTCCGAGTATACCTGTGATGGTACCTGCTGTAATCGTGGCTCCGAGCACACTCGTGATCGTTCCCGCCGTAATCGTCGCTCCCAATACACTTGTAATCGTACCATTCAGCAAGTTTGTCAGTGTTCCTGCGGTCACCGTGGCCCCGAGCACACTCGTGATCGTTCCGGCGGTAATCGTTGCTCCCAATACACTTGTAATCGTACCATTCAGCAAGTTCGTCAATGTTCCTGCGGTCACCGTGGCCCCAAGCACACTCGTGATCGTTCCGGCGGTAATCGTTGCTCCCAATACACTTGTGATCGTACCATTCAGTAAGTTCGTCAATGTTCCGGCGGTCACCGTGGCTCCGAGCACACTCGTGATTGTACCGTTCAACAAGTTTGTCAGCGTTCCTGCTGTTACGGTTGCCCCGAGTACACTTGTAATCGTTCCCGCTGTGATCGTTGCTCCCAATACACTCGTGATCGTACCATTTAGCAAGTTCGTTAATGTACCCGCTGTAACTGTGGCCCCAAGCACACTGTTGATCGTACCTGCCGTGATCGTCGCTCCAAGCACACTCGTGATGGTTCCGTTCAGAATGTTGGTAATGGTTCCGGCGTTAATTGTAACCGTGGTCAGACCTGAGATGTTACTGATCGTTCCGTCCAAAATAATACCAACCACGTTCCCGCTTGTATCCGTTCTGACAGGCTGGGCTGTGCCTGTACTATCCTGACCAAAAATCAAGGTTCTCAGATTATCCGGATTCGTATTAAACGTTGTAAAGTTAGGCATGTGCCTCGTCCTCCTCCCTGGTCAAATCTGTGAGATCATACTCCCTTATGGCATACGCTGCGCCTGAAAGTAAACATCGAGCCGGGTCGGCTGATCCGGTTCAACGGATCGAATTGCAAGCCGGGTATAGTGCAAAAATCGCAATGGTACCAGCGCTTTGGTCTGGCCTCCCGCGACCACCTCCTGGCTGTCCACAGCATAATCCACGGCATTGGGGCTGATCTGGATCTGTACAATAGCCGGATGTTTGCCCCGATTCACAACGCCATAGGTATACATGCTAAGTGATGAGGTGTCTTGTGCCGGGAGTGAATCCATGCTGCTACTGGTTTCGGCTCCGACATACGTATGCTCTGTAAAACAATGAATAGCACCAGGGAGTTTCGTACGTGAGGAAGCACCCTGCTTGAACCGGGGACGAGTAATCCGGGAACAAGGGGGTTTCAGCAATTTAGCGCGGCAGGAATGACGGGAGCGGCGGCGACTGACATATTTAGTTGGTTGCTTCGTTCTCTTCTTGCTTTGCTTCGCTGTTCGACTCATCTCGATTTCCCCTTAAAAAATGTGCTTACGCATCGTATGCCCGGATTGGATATACGGGCACGGCAACCGCCGTTATTTCCAGATATACGGCTCAGTCCCCAATCCATTTTGCTTCTTTTCACATACACTGCAAGTACAATGAAATACGAATCAATCGGAATGTTGCTCAAATGAACTGGTCTATGGAAGGTGGATGAGATGACCAACTATAATGTATTCAACCAATCTAATCGTCCCCTGTTTACTCAACTGACCAATACCTTCTCAGCCCCGGGCATTGAAGCGTCACCAGACAGTGGTGCAGCTGCTGCAGGCAGTTTTTTTGCCCTGACGACCAACAATACCTTAATTCCTTCCAACCAGAGTCTTCTTCTACAGATCCTGAATGCCGCTGGCAGCGGCCGAACAATACGCATATCCAGCCTCACAGGAGGCACAACAGCGGCAGCTACTCTTGTTATCTATTCAGGAGGAACCGTGACTGTCGGTAGCACACCAGTGCCCGTCAATACGTTACTTGGAAATACCAACGCCAGTGTAGTTACCACAAGACAAAATACAGGTACTCTGGGGGGAACCTTCACAAGCATCGCAAGTATTCCGCTCACCGCAGGAATGTATTCACTGGATCTGAATGGCTCCATTATTGTTCCACCGGGACAAACATTATCCATTAGCGTAGGCACGGGGAATCAGACCGCAGCCATTAATCTGTTCTGGTGGGAAATCTGAGTTTGACCCTGATAAAAGGAGGTGCACACTGTGCCGAACAATAATGTATTCAACCCGTTAAGCCAGCCCGTCTATACGTCCAACACCAACACGTATATTTCTCCCGGCATTGTTGCACCTCCGGAGAATAATGCTGGCAGTACAGGCAATCTGTACAATGCAGGTTCCACCAACTCCACAACACTGGGGTTGCTGGGAGGAACGGTTATCGCCACCGTACAATTGGCCAATCCCGCAGGGAGCGGGAAAACCCTATACGTATCACGGCTCTCCGGCGGAATCACGGTATCACTCAATCTGTTATCTTCCTTCAGTGGTTCCATGAGTCTGAGCGCTAATGGAACACTGACATCGCCCACCGCACTCACATCGGTAAACAGCAATCTTTCCAGCAGCAATACCAGCGTAGCCACGGTACGCTTCTCTGCTGCTACACCTTCAGGAGCGACCCCATTGATGGCTATGCCCCTTCAAGCAGGGCCGTTTCTGTCCAATGAATTCGGCCGTTACGTGGTTCCTCCGGGTCAAGCCATTAACCTCTCTGTCAGCGGATCACTTTCAGTTGGTGGACTGATGGCCTCAACTGCTTATTTTGCTTGGTGGGAAGTATGATTCGTTCAACGATGTATAACAAAGGCAACGTGCAAACAGCCGCCCTTCGGTGACTACCGGAAGCCCCTTTGATAGAACGGATGAGCGACTTGGCTTCCGAGAGGGTGAGGGCGAAGCAGGAGGCTCGGCCTGCCGGAAGGTTAATCGCTTTCCCTCTGTTAACATTCGGAAAGCACAAGGGAAAATGCGAGTACAACAAAAAGACCTTCTCTGAAGAAGATCTTTATCTAGGTATC
This sequence comes from Paenibacillus sp. FSL H7-0940, assembly GCF_037979415.1. Taxonomy (NCBI): domain Bacteria; kingdom Bacillati; phylum Bacillota; class Bacilli; order Caryophanales; family Paenibacillaceae; genus Paenibacillus; species Paenibacillus sp. FSL H7-0940. Next base: position 6,091,765 of record NZ_CP150280.1, on the reverse strand, counting down.
AATCCTACTCTCCGTTTGGAGAGTAAGCTTAATCATTAAGATCAAAAAGAGCACCCGTATGGATGCTCTTTAAGAATGAGTAAAACGATGATTTATTATTCAATGCACTTCTTTCTTTTTGTCCATTTCAGCCCATACTAGATAAATAATCCCTAGACAGAGTGCAATTATTTCTGGGACAAAAGAAAAGGATTTAGTAACTGACAAAGCATACTCAAACATACCCTCACCTAAAACATTATCTTTGCGGCCCATAATTGCCGCAACAATAAAATGTGTACTATTTCTCGAAATAAACAATATGGCAGAGATGACAAGGAGGGTAATACCAGCTGCCCGTTTATTCATATAATCATTCCTCCTTGGTATCAATAGATTTGTTTTAATTCGGAACTGTATCAGTTTCCATTATTACATAGAGCCCATCAGGCAATCCTGCATTTCCTTTTTTCGCGATATAAACGTCTAGAAAATATGTCTCATCAGTTATTTTCACATTGGTCTTACCATCGAAGTTCCATAGTTCTTCATACATTGTACCAAAAGAATTACTCATGTTGGGAGTATATTGCATCCATGAGTATTTTTTTGGAGGTATTGGTTGAGCAATTGAATCAGTGTTAGAGTATGAGTTGCTCCACGATGCCCCTACTGATACCCCTGCAGTAAATGCTTTTTTTGTATGAGAAGCGGATAAACTAACGTTACTCGTAAAGGATTGTGAAGCCGCAAAGGAGATAGTTCTAGTGGCAGTTTGTGTCCCAGAATTATAAACCGGAACGGAAATTCTGCGAGCTAAATTTTGCCGATACACTGTAGGTACGAAGCCAGCCTGAACGTATCTACTTCGATCAATCAAAGCAAATGGTGTAATCAAATCATCATCATTAGAACGACTCTTTAAATCCCCAATATTAATTCTATTAGTCATAATACTTTTCTGTGCCTCTAAAAGTTGTTGTTTTTCCTCATTTTCCTTTATTAAAAGATCATACTGCTCAGTATTAAGCTCTTTTTTCACCCCATCTTCAACGATAAATGCTCTTGATACATTAGACTCGGCCGAAACTGTATTTTCAGTTTCAGCAAAAGCAGCTGAGCTGGTACCTCCTACCAGTGCTACTACTAAAGACAGAATTACAGGAAACTTCAACTTCAACTTCATTTTTCACTTTCCCCTCTCTTAGGTTTATTTACGTACAACCAAATACAATTAATGTATTAAATGTATCTGATTATAATAAGAACACCTTATCTCAGTGTAAAGTTATGGGATTTTATAAAAAATAATAATTTATTATCCATATGAGAAAATAACATCCATATTTATAGGTTTCCACACCAGATCCAAGATATAATCACTAAAAAAATACCGATGAGGATCACCGTTTCTTTGAATATTCAAGCTCAATCAGAACAACACGTACTCTTCATCTAAGAATAGTTTTGGGAATTGATCTCTCACTTTTTCTTCCTTAGAATTTACAATCATTTTATAAGAAAATAGTTGAGCGTCACTGCTCCAAGGTTTAGTAACCCATAATTCACGGATTCTTTCCTCTTATTCATGTTCAGGATAAGGAACTATATCAGGATCAAGTAATGCATCATCAATTCCTAAAATATTGAAGATACGCTTGTCGTATCTTATTTACATGTAAGTTCGCTTCTCTCGGCTTTGGTAAAACCATGATTATCTCCTCACTCTTTTATGGTAGGAACAGCTAGCTATTAAGAGAGCCCCAAGTTTCAATATGGCTAGTTGTCTGACTGTGGATACAATGATGTTAGGTATCGGGTCAAAGCTGTCAGTCCAATTCCTGCGGAATAGTCTTTTTTGCTCCAGACACGAGAGGCTGCTTCCCTTCCCACAAAATGCGCTGTAGTAGTATGCCGGCAAAACCAATTACCAGCGTAGCGAGACCGATATATTGAAAGGTGGGGCTCGGCCCCGCAACTCGAATGAGCGCTCCACCTGCAAGTGGAGCTACAACCAGTACAACACTGGATAACGAGTTTTGAATGCCAAAGACGCGCCCTACATAGGCAGGAGGGGTTTCCTTTTGCAACAAATAATTCAGAGTTACCATAAATAGCCCATTACCCAGCCCAATGCAGAGGCCCCAGATAATAACCCAAATTTCAGGTGTTTGTGGGCCGATCCACCCCAGCGCAGCAATTCCGGCACCCACGAACAGATATCCTCCACCCAGTCCCCACCCATACCCAATTCTAGGCAAGCGATTTAACAACAAAATGGTGACGACTGCCCCGGCTCCTGCCGAAGACCCCAACCATCCGAGCAGTGATTCATTACCTGGCTTGATCTCCCGAAACAGGGTCGTAAACTGATAATCAATCATCAGAATGGCCATGAGTCCAAAACAGCCGAACAAAATCGTACTCATCACGGTGCGACTGCTCTGTATAAAACGCCAGCCTTGCTTCCACTGGGAGAACAAAGATTCCGATCCATCCTTTTCACTTGCAGTACTTCCGTCTGATTCAACGGACTCCGACTTTTCCACCAAACGCCGCAAGGGCCATAATACCGCACCCGACAACAGGCGGGTACAGGCATTAATGACAATACAGATTTGTGGTGAAAAGATGGCCAAAATGACTGCACCCAGAAGTGGTCCCGCCACTTTAGAACACTGGCTCACAAAACCGTTTAGGGATGATGCCTGAAACAGATGCTCCTCTGCCACCACCTGGCGGGTTAACGCCTGCTGAGCTGGAACGTGAAAAACTCCCATCATGGCCCGCAGGGCAAGAAGTGGAAGCAGCCAAGCCGGGCTTGGTGCGAATAAAATAGCAACGGTTAATCCCACGGTGATCACGTCACACAGGATCATGATCTTTACTTTGTGCAGACGATCAGCCAGGGCACCTGCAAAGGAGCCCAGCAGTATGCCTGGGACAGCCATACATACAGGAATAAGTGCAATGATCAGCGGATCGGCGCCCCAGCGGTAGGACACCATCACCTGGATGGCGAGTGCATCGAACCAATCTCCAAACGTAGCCAGTGAGTATGCGATAAACATGCGGACAAACTGGAGGTTAGTCCATAAGCTTTTGGAAGATTCCGCAGATGAGGCGGGTGATTCGGTGGATTCATTGGATGTGGGTTCATTTGAAATGACGGTCATACATGTACTTCCTCCCTTGATTACAGCCGTTAGCGGTCTGTATGTTCCTTGGCTGTAATCATAAGGGCGTTATATCAGAGGAAGATCAGAGGATGGGGAGGTAGGAGATAAAAAGTTACGTATTTCATCTACAATTTGTTGTCCATATGCGGGTACACCGTAACTTTTGCCGATCTCTGCATACACTTGACGATACTTACTGCGAATTCTGCCTTCGATTCGATGATGACCCAGGAATAGGAGAATCTGATATGCAGCATTCAGATATAGTGGTGCGTTCAGCGACATTTTCAATACATCCAGACCGTCATCCATTCTTAACTCTGCCTCACGAATCCGTCCCTGCCGAAGTAACCATAATCCTTCCATCACCTGAAAACGTCCAATCTCCCGCAGATACGGGGCATCCTTCAATCCTGACCGCAGAACTGCCATCTGGGCCTCAACAGCTTCACCGCTGCCACCCCACAGTTCCACATACAACGCTGCAAGTGCTACAGGCAGTCTGAAATTCTTGAGCTCGTCAGTCTCTATTACACGATATGTTTCTTCCAGCTGCTCTTTGGCACGTTGATATTGGCCCACCTCTACATAGACTTCAACGATGTTGAGAATGCGGAGTTCGCGAAGCTGATCGGCAGACAATGCAGCTGAATTCAGCGCCTGTTCATACAACTGAATACTATCCGCTGGTTCGATCAGGGGGTGCACAAAAATTAGTAGCCAATATAGTCGCTCCTCAAAAGGAATTTCCTTTGTTGTAATCAGCCATTCCAGATCTCCCTGTATAAAACGGATATACAACTGATAATAAGGGGCAATCTGAATGCCAAGTGCCTCCTGTTGTTCAACCAGGGTCTGTATGGCGTTTCCCTGCCCAAACACATGATATTTACGAAGTAATCCGTGAATGACCTCCTGCATTTCTGGGTCCTGAGCAGAGGGGCTAGCGGGTAGAGCGGACTTGTTCTCATGCACAGCAAGTCGATATCCGTAGCCCCGTACTGTATCCAGACGGATCTCGTCCCAGCGTTTCAGCTTCTTGCGCAGGCGATAGATATGATCGTCCACGGTGCGTTCAACCGGATATTCCAAAGGCCATACCCGATCCAGCAGTTGACTACGGGTGAAGGCTTTTTCCTTGTTTTCATACAGGAAATGCAGCAGTGCAAATTCCTTGGCGAGTAGACGAATGGATTCCGTTCGCCGTGTTACCGTATATGTCCCTTCATCCAATTGCAAAGACATGCCTGGTTCCTCCTACTATGTATAATTCGCTGATCCGAAATCGTATAGATTCATTCCATTTTTTCAACGTGTTCAACATACCATAAAAACCCTTTGCGAGAACGCAAAAGGTTTTTTATCGTCTAACTTATAGATGGCTTAGATTGTGGATTACGGTACGTATAGCTATTCTTCCAACAAGTGTTCCCTTGTCTTAACCCAGCACGACACGATCATCTGCCATTTTTTTGCCGCTAATCCGTTCGAATTCACCAAGCAACTCAGGGACAGTCAACGTACGCTTGCGCTCTTCGCTGACATCCAGAATTATTCGGCCTTTGTCCATCATGATCAGACGGTTACCCAGACGAATGGCCTGCTCCATATTGTGCGTCACCATCAATGTAGTCAGTCTCATCTCACGCACAAGTGTCTCCGTTAGTTCCGTGATCAGTTCGGCACGTGATGGGTCAAGGGCTGCCGTATGCTCATCCAATAGCAAAATTTGCGGCTGGGTAAACGTAGCCATTAACAGGCTAAGTGCCTGCCGCTCCCCACCAGACAAGAGACCCACTTTTGCATTCGGACGCTTCTCCAGTCCAATTCCCAACTTCTCCAGTTGCGTGTTAAAAATCTCCCGTCTGGCACGGGTAACTCCGAAGCCTAGTCCGCGTCCTTTGCCACGTTTGTATGCCATCGCCATATTCTCTTCAATGGACATATGTGGTGCTGTTCCTGCCATCGGGTCCTGAAACACCCGGCCAATCCAGCTGCTGCGTTTATGCTCCGGCAGGTTTTTGATGGAGCGGTCATTGATCAGTACATCGCCCATATCCGGCTTCATCACACCCGAAATGATGTTCATCAGCGTAGATTTACCGGCCCCGTTACTACCAATCACCGTCACAAAGTCTCCCGGATTCATCGTCAGATTCACACCAACCAGCGCGGTCTTCTCATCCGTTGTACCTGGGTTGAACAGCTTGGTTACTTGCGTAATCTCCAGCATGATCACATACCTCCCTTCGCCTGATGACCCCCGGATCGCATCAACTCTTCCGTTCGTTTGCGAGCCAGACTACGCTGCTTCATGGAGCGCTGCATCGTTGGGAATACAAGAGCAATAATGACGATCACCGCGGTGATCAACTTCAGATCAGATGTATCAAACCATTCCACTTGAAGCGCAAGCGCGACCACAATCCGATAAATGATTGAACCAACGATCGCTGCAAGTGTAGCCCAGAATACCGTTCTTGCTCCAAGAATGGCTTCACCGATAATGACGGAAGCCAGTCCAATAACGATCATACCGATGCCCATCGTGATGTCTGCAAAACCTGATTGCTGTGCAATGAATGCACCAGATAGTGCAACCAATCCATTGGATAAGCTGACACCTACAATGGTAGTCACATCCGTATTTGCACCAAAGCTGCGAATCATACGTTTGTTATCACCTGTCGCGCGGAGTGCCAGTCCAACATCTGTTTTCATGAACAGATCGAGCATGATTTTAAACACCAGCACCACGATGATAATTAACACCATGACATGCTCACCTGAGAATGGATTATCCATGCCCATAATGGATTTATTCGGTGCGCCAAGAATACGCATATTAATGGAGTAGAGCGCGATCATCATCAAAATCCCGGATAATAATCCGTTGATTTTGCCTTTGGTATGAAGCAGACCTGTACAAGCCCCAGCCACCATGCCGCCAGCCATTGCCGCCAAACAGGCAAGCCAAGGAGAGAAGTCATTGGAGATCATAACCGCCGCGATTGCGCCTCCTGTTGTAAAACTTCCGTCTACGGTAAGGTCAGGAAAATCGAGTATGCGGAACGTAATATATACACCAAGTGCCATCAGTGCATATAAAAGCCCCAGCTCGATCGCCCCTTCAATTGAATTCCAGCTTATACTCACACTACTTCCTCCCTGTCTATCGAAAAGAATGAGGCGAACCCGTTGCACGTCCGCCTCGCATCCATACTGCCGGATTACACTCCGGTCAGATTATTGAATCAATCTCATAACTCATTAAATTTATGAATTGATTCTATTGAATAATGTTGTTTTCCTGGTCTTTTACTTCCGCTTTCATCTCATCCGTAACCGTGATACCTTGGGCTTCAGCCGCTTTCAGGTTCAGGATCAGATCCAGTTTGTCCGGAACGGTGACTTTCATATCACCAGGATTCGTACCATTTTTCAGAATGTCCGCGGCCATCTCACCAACCTGATATCCATGGTCATAATATTTGAAGCCAACGGTTGCGAAAGCTCCTTTTTCAACGGTATCCCGATCACTGGAGAAGAACGGAATTTTATTACTGTTTGCCGTTTGGATGATCGTATCCACCGCACTCACGACAGAATTATCAAGTGTAATGTAGAAGGCATCTACTTTGCCAACGAGGGAATCCGTAGCCTGTTTTACTTCAGATGTATTCGTAACTGGTGCTTTCACCAGCTTGATATTATGTGTTGCGAGCGCTTTTTCAGCGTTATCTGCCATAACCACCGCATTTGGTTCACCTTCGTTAATGACCAAGCCCACCGTTTTCACATCCGGCAGATTTTTAGCGATAAAGTCAGCCAATTGTACGATAGCCTCCGGATTCGTGTCGGATGCACCTGTAACATTGCCGCCCGGCTTATCCATATCGGTCACCAGTTTGGCACCCAGTGGGTCTGTCACTGCTGCAAACAACAATGGCTTGTCCTTCACTTGTTGAGCCAGAGCCAGCGCAGATGGTGTTGCGATGCCGAGTACGAGATCATTTTTGGAATCACCCGAGATTTTCTGTGCAATGGACAAGTTGTTCGTCGAATCACCTTGCGCGTTATTGTAATCAATTTTGAGGTTCTTGTTCTCTTCAATGCCTGCTTCCTTCAGGGCTGCGATGAAACCTTCGCGTGTTGCATCCAGGGATGGATGTTCAACAATCTGCGAGATGGCAATCTGATATGATTTTTCCTCGCTGCCTCCACCTGTTGTAGTCCCCGATCCTTCGGATTCCGAGCCTGTACCGCTGTTATTTCCGCAACCTGCTGCAACGATCATTGAAGCAACCATCATCAGTGACATCCAAAATTTCTTTTTCATGTGTGAGAACCCCTCTCCATCTTATAAAATTTGGTTACCCTTATCGAGATTCCATCGACACGATAGGGCGGGACAAAACAAACGCTTCAACGCATTGTTGCTTTGATCGACAAAAGCAGACAAATATAGACTTTTCTCATGCGACTGAAGTCCATGACCCGTGTTGGTGTTTTATTGTTCCCCTAATATTAAGGGGCGTCCCGATATCCGTCAATGGTTGAACCGCTTCCAATTTACTTTCATTGTATGGTTGTGATAGAAAACATTACATAACGACGAAAAAGCAACCTGCAAGTTATGCGAATGGCTCGTCAAGAAGCTGTAATGTGCTTAGGCGCTTCACGTTGACCAGCTGCACCAAGCCAACGTGTTAGCGCCAAACAATAGAATTGCCCTTTCTCCAATGCTAACGAACCCGAGACATCTTATTGGGGGAATAATCACGATATGCAAATCCTAACGAACCTCATACTCGTTATTCATTCAAATATTAGAATTCGATACCGAGAATCAGCCAAATTAAGCAAAATAGCGCCTTTACGATTCGTTAAATTTTGAAAAGATCTTTGGAGAGGAAATTAACGTCTACAGGGTTCGTTAGAGAAATTTCTTTCATACAGTTTCACGTAACGCAGGATATAAAAAAGAGATGGCCTCGACGAAACTCGATACCATCTCTTCTTCTTTACACTTTGAATATCTTTTATTATCTTTTTTTCAAACTCTCACCAATTAATTCCCCGACGCTTCGCGAATCTCATACTTGCACCTTTTGCCGCCATCGGCGTAACATTCAGTACGCTCCACCTCAGCTTGGAGTAGCGAGCGGAACAGTTCCAGTTCACAGCGGCAAGCCTGCTTGTAGACACTCGCGACTTGTACAATCGGGCAGTTCATTTCCGTAATGACGTAAGTTCCATCGTCTTCTCTGGACGCATCCGCCATATATCCGTTGGCATTCTGGATTCGAGCGAGTTCCTCCACCCGTCCAGCCAGATCCTGGCCCTCCATCTGTGGCAATCCGCTGCGAAGCAACTTGTCCCGGCGACTCTCGAACAATGCATCTACCACACCGCTCCCGGCTGAGTCAGACAATTCTTCAAGAAGTTCCAGCGTAAGGGACGAATATGATTTTGGAAAAAAGCTGTCCCCGCGTACCGTCAATTGGTACACCGAGGAAGGACGTCCGGCCGTAGCCCGGGCCTCCCGAACCTCAATCCAGCCGTCCTGCTCCAGTGCCGTCAGATGACGGCGAATGGCCATGCCGGTCAGACCCAGATCAGCTGTCATTTCCCTCGCGGTCAATGTACCTTGCTGCTTCAGCATGAACAAAATCCGTTCACGCGTCGTTCGTTCCTCTTCGCGCTTCACGATCAGCACCTGCTCTCCTGCTTATGCGTGTACCGGTGCTGCCTCCCGGCAGGCATCCGAGCAAAAGCGGTTATGCGTCTCTTCGCAATCCTCACAGCTTACATGCTGTAGGTTGCAGGTTGGACAATTAATATATCGGTCATGTGTCGTTCCACAGTGATAACAGCTGGCAATGACAATATCCTCTTCTGTCCGGTTAATCGGTACAGAGATCCGCTCGTCAAACACGTAACACTTACCATCGAACAGATGGCCTTGTACTTCCGGATCTTTACCGTACGTGACAATACCGCCGTCCAATTGAGCCACATCCTGGAATCCTTCATTGATCATGAACCCAGTCAGCTTCTCGCAGCGAATGCCGCCAGTGCAATAGGTAATAATCGTTTTGTCCTTCATGTCACCCAGGTTCTCGCGGATCCACTCCGGAAACTCACGGAACGACTCCACATCTGGACGGATGGCCCCGCGGAAATGACCAATTTCGTATTCATAATCATTGCGACCATCGATAACGATAACGTCATCACGTTGTAGATGTTCATGGAACTCTTTCGGCGAAAGGCGTTTGCCGCTAGTCACATTTGGGTCAAGTTCATCTTCCACACGGAAGGTTACCAGCTCTGCTTTGTGACGAACAAAGATTTTTTTGAACGCATGCTCCTCGACATCATCAATCTTGAACACCATGTCGCTGAACAGCGGATTAGCCAGCATATCTTTCATGTACTGTTCCGTCTGTTCTGGCGTACCGGATACGGTACCGTTGATGCCTTCGGATGCGATCAGAATACGGCCTTTCACACCCAGGTCCTTACAGTATTGCAGATGCTCTTGTGTAAACGTCTCGGGGTCTTCAATCTTCACGAACTTATAATATAAAAGCACGCGGTACGCGCTGTTACACATGTATATCACCTGTTCCTATTCCATGTTGTTATTAGCCGGATCATCCGGCAAGACGACTACGTTGCACCCTTACTGTTAAAAAGAAAATAAACAGCCGCCCGAAACATCGTCTCGAACTGCTGCCTGACATTCGACTTTTATTCCTGCATTCTAGTTTATCGGAAGCGGAACAGCTTAGTCAATATAAATGTATAGTAAGGCATGAAAGATATGGAACATATCTGTCCGCACCATTCACCCTATTCCGAGATCGTAATGACCGAGGTTACAAAGTGATACGATTCATTCTCCAATACCGCCTGCGATAACAGGATTTTATTTCCTTTCGGGCTCCAGGCGAGTGGGTCAGAAGCGTTGTCCATATCGGCCGAGATCTGGAACTGTTCTGCCGACTCCGTGTTGGAGACAAATAGCCCTTTCTCATTATCATTCTCAGAATTGATGGTATATGCAATCTTGGAATCATCACCCGACCAGCTTGTGCCGAAAATCTGTGTGCCTCTGGCAAGCGTGGCCTTCTCATTGCCTTCCAGATCGGTGAGCACCAGCGCCCGTTTGGTATCCGCTGTTTTTTTCACAATCGCAAGCCTTGTTCCATCATTAGAAGGGATGACCCACTCCACACTTTTCAGCACCTGTTTTACGTCACCCGTCTTCGCATCGTATGCATTCAACTGGCCATCTTCGCCCGTAATATAATAGAGCATATTGCCTGACACCTTGATACTCCGTACATTGAAATTACCTGTTTCCACCAGTATCTTTGTTGTACCGTCCACACTTGCCGAGATCAGATCACCCTTCATATTAGGGAAAACGACATGTTCATTATCCAGCCACGCGCCCTCTTGGATAAATCCATCCTCCTTGCCAGCAGGGGTTGTCTCCCCGTTATGCAGGTTCAGGAAGTAGCCTTTGCCCGTATTTTCCTCCGGCTCGCGGTAGAACAGGTACTGACCATCCGGTGATACCAGCGGTGCACCCAGACTGGCTTCACTTTCTTTGAGCGGCGTGTCTGTACCTTTCGTCAGATCATACATATATAAGTTATGCGGGTATCTTTCCTGACCTTCAACCGTGACGGGTTTCAAGGACTTGTTCTCTTTGTCGGATACAATCCAATCATCACTTAGCCATGCGATTCCGCGCATATTCGGCAATTTATCAATCTTCTCCAGCTTGAAGCTCTGGTACACGGACGTGTTGGTATTATCTTTTACCGTAATATCCGTGCCCGTTTTCCCGCCTTGTGCGTTGCCCCCCGGCTCCGTTGTTCCCCCGCATGCCGCTGTCGTTAACAGGGCAATGGCTCCGAACGTGCCCATAGCTGCTTGTTTCCAATTCATGATGGTCCCCCCTGGTTTCTCTTGCTATAGACCAAGCATATACATCGCATACTTCCAAAGTTATTCAGACTTGTTTCGAACTTGTAAACTTGAATCAGCCAATGGGAACATGAGCTGGAACGTCACACCTTCCCCATCTTCTGGATCGCCCGACAGCAGGGTGATTGTACCGCCCTGTTTTTCAACAAACTGCTTCACGAGAGATAGACCCAGTCCGGTTCCGCCGGTTTTTCGGGCTCTGTCTTTGTTCACGGTGTAAAAGGGTTCAAAAATCTTCTCCCGCGCCTCTGCCGGAATCGGCATACCCGAGTTATAGATGCGAATGACCGCTTGACGCTCCTGCATCCGCAGTTCATTCTTCACCCGGATCACACCATCCGGAACGTTATATTTGATGGCATTATCCAGCATGTTGATGAAAATATGCATAAGACTCTCCCGATCGCTGCGGATCACCGCCGGTTCAAGATCCAGTTCCATGTTCAGCCCGAATTTCTCGGCTTTCCCCCGCATCCGGCCACAGGCATCCTTCAGCAGAGCGCTGACCTCTACATCTTCGGCCTGGTTCTCGAAGTCATACTTCTCCAGGGCAGATAAATGTAAGACTTTCTCGACCATCTCGTACAGCCGCTCCGTTTCTTTGCCAATGTTACTTGTGGCATCATCAAGCAGTTGCGGATCATCCTTATACATGTCGAGCAGCTCCACATAAGCTTTGATCGATGTCAGTGGTGTCTTGAATTCATGGCTGATGTTACCGATGTATTGTTTCTGCTGCTGTTCCAGCGCCTGAAGTTTCTCAATCGCCAGTTGCAGCTTCTGCTGCTCCGCATGCATGGCTGTGATATTTTGCTGAATGGATGTACTCATATAATAAATGCCCTGCCCCAGCTCCCCCAACTCATCCTTGCGCTTTAAAGGAGACTCCGTAATGTAATTGCCTTCGCGAATGGAATCTGCGGATTTCTTCAACCGAGTAATCGCAACGGCAAACCGATTGTAGAACAGATAACCTAATATGAAGCTCAGAGCAACAACGGTAATTCCTGCCCATATGAACAATTGAAGGATTCGAGTATAGAATTCATGATAGCTTTGGACCGGATATTGCATCCATACAGCACCCATCTGTCCATCCGGACCGTCCAGTGGTGCGGCATAGAGCAAGGTATCCCCTTGTTCATGATAGGCAATTTTATTTTGCAGTGCATAGTTGAGCGTATCCTGAACAATCGCACTCTCCCCAGAGCTGATCGATGAACCGACTTGCTGGCCCTTCATATCATAGAGAGCAATTGGCAATCCGGTAGAATTGGCCAGTTCCTGTGCAAGCCTGCGGCCGTTTTGCTGTAAAAAAACGTCCTGTTCGAGATGAACGGACTCCGTATAGTAGGCTTGTCTCACGTTCAAGTTGACCAGCCGTGTCTGTTGGGACAGAATACCCTCAATCTGTGACTGCTGATTGCGTTCAATACCGCGCAGAACCAGTGAACTAAGCACAACCACGGTCAGGATAAGCAAGGCTGCCAGAAAAACACTGAACTTCAGCTTGATGCTGACTCTCATATGGCCCCGCCTGTTTCAGGCGCAGATGCTTTGTAACCAATCCCGTACACGGTCTGTAATTTTTGCTGATCCGTATCTCCAATTTTTTTACGCAAACGCTGGATGTGAATGTCTACGGTTCGTGTACCACCCGCATACTCCATGCCCCACACTCGATCTAGTAGATCGTCTCGTGTGTACACCCGCTCGGGATTGGACATGAGAATGGTCAGCAGGTCGAACTCTTTTGGTGTCAGATCCAGCTTCTCCTCATTCACGGTCACCGTGCGGTGAGCAACATGAATACGCAGTGTGCCATTCACGATGGCCTGATTCTTCGAATCGTCAGGTGGTGGACTGCTTTTCTCGACACGGCGCATGAGCGCTTTCACCCTTGCAAGCAGTTCACGGATCTCGAACGGTTTGGTCATGTAATCATCGGCACCCATTTCCAGGCCAACGATTTTGTCCACGATATCATTTTTGACGGTCAGCAAAATAATGCCGATATCCTCGCGGTCCTCCAGCCTGCGGCATACGCCGTATCCATCAAGCCTTGGCATCATCACGTCCAGAATCATGACCTGTGGGTGAAACGATGCGACCTTAACCAAGGCCTCTTCGCCGTCACTCGCAGTATCTACTTCATATCCTTCGCGCCGCAGCGCGTAAGCAATGGCACTGACAATACTTGTTTCGTCATCTACCACGAGCACTTTTTTATTCATAGGGTTCATCCTCTTTATCTATGTCATGAGTTAGTTTATGGGTCTATGTTAGCAAGGTCCGTGCGAATTAGCTATGGATGAGTTAAGGGTTAAAAAAAGACGTACATTCTCTCAGCTTGGACTTGGCTCTACTTTCTTTATACCCTAAAGGCAACAAAAAGAGCCAACCCGTGATTGGATTAGCCCTTGGTCTATAGATTCCTAATTTATGTTACTGCTTAGGCAATAACTTCTTAATTTCATCTTCGGAGAGTCCTGATGCTTTAACTATAGCAGAGAGATCTACGCCAAGTGTGAGTAACTCACGAGCCATTTCTCTCTTGCCTTCCAACTTACCCTTGGCTGCTCCTTCAGCTCGTGCGCCTTCAATCCTTGATTTTTCGTCACTCAATGCTTTCATCCGAGCATCGTAGGCCATTCTGGTGGACGCATCCTGACTCAGAAATTCCAGCGTATCCATCGCCTTTTTCAACATCGGTTCATTCATGGCCAGCACCTCCCAGTTTGATGTATCTATTCCTTTCAGGAATAATAACCAATTCACGAGTCCGCCTTTTTCCATCGGAACAGAATACTCATCCAATTTGGTTAGTTCCATCACATGTATTTCGATATCATCCGTCAAACCAATACCTGTATGATCTTCTCGTAAATGAAAAACATTGTGATATCGCTCATTATCCAGACAGGAGTAGTTGAGTATATTAATAGTCACGCATTTTTTGAGTAGACTATAGTTTTCACCCTTTTTTATCTGATGAAAGTACATCTCACTCCAATAAAACAACGTCCTTTTCTCCATGTTATACGGGTTAAACAGCTGCATTTCAATGTTAATTAGTTTGCCTTCTACCGTCTTTGCTTTAATATCCAGAATGGATTGTTTATCCTCTGGACTATCCTTATCTGTATACGTGTTAACCACAGTGATCTCCGTAAGAGGAGATTCGCCGGTCTCTATAAACGTGCTGTTCAGAAAAGCTAACAAAACATCTTTGTTTTGCTCACTTCCAAAAATGCGTTTGAACACAAAATCTACTCGTGGATCGAGTAATTCCGTCACTCAGCATCAGCTCCATTCTCACCAGCATTATATCATAATTCCCATATAGCCTCAGCTTGATAATGGATCTGCACATAAATTGCTTCTACTCCTCAAATGACAGATTCAGCGGCTCGTCCGACATCTCGTACTCTGTCTCCATATGTGTCAGTGGTGTGTTCAGATCAACCTCCTCGAAGCGGAAGCTGTCGACCCACACTTTTCCTTTGCCGTTCAAAATAACCCCGAATGAAATGACCGCGCTGCCCTCCGGCACATCAAGCACAATACTGTACTGATTCCATGGCTGCGTACCCGTGATTGGCCGATCATGCATGTTATCAAATTGAAGTACATCATGCACGTTATTATCCACACGCATCCATAATCCGCAGAACGCATCCACACGCTCGGTCTTCACGAATCCCGATAATTTCATTCGCTTACCCACATACTTGTCCGCTCTGAACTGTTGCATCATTGTTGCAAACTCGTTGGGCTCCATTGGCGTAACGGCCTTCAAATATCCTGATGCTTTTCCCTGATGCACTTCGGCCGGATCAATGCCCATCTCATAATTCTGCGGGTGACTCCCGGTTAACATCCAACCTGTAATTGTTGACGTCTGGTTCATCTGTAATTCTCCTCCTCTGGTTCTTCCTTCGAATAATTTCAGATCGAACAATTTGCGAAAACGTCCTGGTGGCATGCCATATAATTTGCGGAATGCACGGGTGAAGGCTTCTTGACTCTCAAAACCACAAGCCAGAGCGATGTCCAAAATGCCCGCATCCGTCGATCGGAGGGTGGTGGACGCCAGACTCATCCGACGGTTTCGGATATAATCCACCACGGTCATGCCCACCTCATTACGGAAAATTCGATGGTAGTGATATGGCGACAACAACGCCTCGGATGCCACTTCTTCCAGCCCAATCTGCTCATGCAGATGAGTCTCAATATAGAACAAACTTTGCTGAATCATTGCACGGTAACGGCTCAACTGAGGTAAAGCCCCCTTCCATATCCTTACTATACGTGAATGGTGTAACCGCTGTTTTGATCAATTTTGCTATCTTCACCTCTGCTTACCTCTGCCGGAGATGCAAAAAGAGCCAATCACGGATGGAATCCTATCCGTAATTGACTCTTCTGGGAAACCGCCGTCCTGTGGCTACTCTAGAGCCACTTCATTGATCTACAGCAGGTTCATTTATATCTTTGCACAACATTCTTCGTCAGACAGCCGGTACCGGCTGTGCACCAACCTCTTCGTCATCATGCTCCACCAATTCATGTTTCTCCCAAGCTCTGCTCTTCCAGCGGAAGAACATAATGACCGCGCGGGTCCACTCATCTGCCGCAATGGCAAGCCACACACCCGCGAGCCCCAGATGAAGCTTGAATATGAGCAGGTACCCCAGTGGCAGACTCATGCAGACCATGGAGATCAGCCCCATGTATACCGGGAATTTTGCATCCCCTGCCGCACGCAGGGAACCAATGATTACAATATTGCAGGTACGCCCGGTTTCGAGCAAAAGACTGAGTAGAATCACTTGAGCCCCCAGCTTGATAATTTCCGGATTATCCGTAAATATGCTCATCAGCGGCACACGGAAAAAAATGATGATTACATCAATGATAACCGTGGCAAGAAGGGCCCATTTTACACTGTCAAAAACACGTTTGTACGCATCGTCTTTGCGCCGCGCACCCACAAGCCGACCTACAATGATCGATGTCCCCATACCAATCGCCATGCTGAACAAGTAGATATAGCTGGAGATGTTACCCGCATACTGCTTGGTTGCCATAGCTTCTGCGCCCAGATAGGTCACATACAGCGTGAACACGAGCTGGCAGGAATGATATACCATGGATTCCATCGCAGACGGAATGCCAATCCGCAGAATTTTGCCAATGAATTTCTTAGACAACTTAATGTAGTATTCAAAATCCACCCGTACCTCGCTCACACGATACAACAACCAGAAGAAGATCAGCAGGCAGATAAACCGGCTTCCCACCGTAGAGATTGCTGCCCCTTCCACTCCAAGCTTCGGAAGGCCGAAGTGTCCAAAGATCAATGCATAGTTACCAACAACGTGAATCACGTTCATGAATACAGCGACATACATCGTTTCTTTGGTATAACCATGTGTACGAATCGTCGCAGCCAGCGCATTAATGAGCGCCTGAAGGAAGATACCGCCACCGACTATATTTATATACGAACGGGCAAAATCATAAATTTCGCCTTGAATGTTCAGGAGTGATAACAAATGTCCTCCGAACAGAAGGAAGATTCCGCTCAGGACCAGACCTACGATAAGATTCAGTGTGATCGCATTACCCGTAACTTGTGCTGCTTCACTTAACTTTTTGGATCCGATATATTGTGCGACTACAATCGCAGCACCATGTCCAATGACTTCCAATACAAGGATAGCGATAGAAATAATCTGATTGGCTGCTCCAACGCCGGAGACCGCATTATCGGATACCGAGCTGAGCATGAGCGTATCCACGCTCCCCATCAACATAAATAAGAAGAGTTCCAGGAAAATAGGCCATGTAAGTCGAATCAGATTCAGATCCTTGGCATCAGAACGAAGGGACTCTTTGGTTGAGGATATTGCTGTCATTTTCTCACCTTTCCCATGTGGGCTTTAATTCTTAGGGTATGTTAGCACAGGTGGTTTGAAAATGCAGTAGTTTTGCGAAAATAGTTGAAAGTTTTTTGTAATTCCATAAATAGGTATTTTCACTGCTTTCATAAAGCCCCATTTCCGTAAGCTTATCAGAGGTTTCAGAAGACAAAAAAGGCCCCTCCCAACTCGCTTTTAAGCAAGTAATGGAAGGACCTTGGACCCTCAACCTTTTAACCTTTAACAGAACCCGCAGCAATGCCCTCCACAATTCGATTACTCAAGATGAGAAAAGCAATCAGGATTGGCATAATGCTAATCATCAGCGTTGCACCAATGGCTCCCCAATCCGTTGTGTATTGACCAATAAAGTTCTGTACCCCAACAGTCAGGGTTTTGTACGAATCTGTACTGATGAACGTATTAACAAAGATGAATTCATTCCAGTTATAGATCATGTTGATGATCGCCGTTGTGGAAATGACCGAAGACGTCATTGGCAGCACAATCCGAAAGAAAATCCGATGCACGGAGCAACCATCCATCACTGCGGCTTCTTCCACTTCTCGGGGAAGCGCGTAGTAGAATCCGAGTAGAATCATAATGGTAATTGGCATATTAAAGGCAATATAAGACAGGATGACTGACAAAGGATGATCGGTGAGATGAAGCTTCAGGAACAAGCTGAACAGCGGGATCAACGTGGAGTGTACAGGGATCATCAGACCCACCATAAACAGCCCCAGTACCAGCGAACGACCCTTCCAGCGCATACGTGTAATGGCAAAGGTCACCAGACTGGCGAACAGCACGGTGATCACCACCGAGACCACCGTAATCCATACACTGTTGAAGAAGTACAAGCTGATATTTCCCTCTGTCCATACCTTGACATAGTTTTCCCAACGCGGAGTAGCAGGAAGGGAAAAAGGCGCCATGTCGAATACTTCCTGATTATTTTTAAGCGAGAATAACATCAACCATACCAAAGGTAAAATTTGCAGCAAAGCTACCAGGGACAAGAGGAAATACAGCAGAATATATCCGAATCTCCTTAACCATGCCGAACCTCGGCTTGTCCCCGGGTAAGTTGGCAATCTAACGGCCGTATCCGTCTTCACCGGGATGGACCTCCTTTCATTTCACTTACGTCAGGAATACTGGATCGTATCTTTGGATGCTGTCGCTTTACGAAGCAGCCAGGTAACAAGCAGACAGATCAAGAGCAGGAAGAACCCTACAGCACTGCCGTAACCAAAGTCGAAGCTACGGAATGCCTGACGATACATATAGGAGGCCATCACTTCGCTGGAGCCATTTGGTCCGCCATCGGTCATCACGTAAATGAGGTCAAAATACTTGAGTGAGCCCACCACAGCCAGTACCACAGTCACCTTGATGACTTCTGTAATAAGGGGCAGCTTGATTCGAAAAGCGATCTGCCAAGGACTTGCCCCATCAATCCGGGCTGCTTCCACCAGAGATTCCGGAATATTTTTGAGGGCCGCATAATAGATCAAAATATAGAAGCCTGCATACTGCCATAGAATCGGTACGAATAGTGCATACAACACCAGGGATGGCTCCGCCAGCCAAGCTGGCGGATTGCTGAAGCCGATCGCTTCCAGAAAGGTGTTCAGTACACCATTGCTGGGATGATAGATCTTCAGCCATAACTGGGCGATCGCGACCGAAGACAGCAGCATCGGGATCAAATATATTTTGCGGAACAGATTGGCACCCTTGATCTTGCCTGACAGCACCAAAGCAATCATCAGATAACCGATCAGACTCAGCGCAGAGAACAAAGCAAGCAAAAAGGTATGGTTCGCACTCTGCCAGAATGTTCCGTCTTGAAGAAGTCTGGCGTAATTATCCAATCCAATAAAGGTCATTGCACCGATCCCGTCCCATTGCATCAACCCATAATACCCGGTGAGCACGATCGGGATGTAAACCAAGACCAGCAGCAGAAGCAGTGCAGGAAGCACGTACAACGCAGCAACGAGACGGTTGGACATGACTTTGTCCATCACATTATCCTCCCTTCAAGCGTTCAAACGTGTGTACGTCAATTGCCTTTATCAATTGCAGCCTGATGATTCTTCACAAAGTCCTCCGGTGTTACCGCTTTGCCAAACAATGCCTGAATCATGTCCAGATGTGCCTGAGCGGCTGCCGGTTTCATCTGTACGTCTGCAAAGAGCGTAAGGCTGCTGGCCTGATTCAATTCGTTCAGCAGGTCAATATAGAGCTGTGGCAACTGTACTGCCGCCGTATCCACTTTGGTAGCCGGGATGACGCCTGCCTCAGTTACCGAACTTTCACCCCATTTTTCCACAAAGTATTGCACAAACTTCTGCGCTTCTTCCTTCACTTTGGAGTTCTGGGCCACGAACAGTCCTACGCCTGGACCACCTACCCAGCTGTTAATATCGCTCTTGCCATCTTCCATTGTTGGGAATTTGAAAAATCCGATTTTGTCCTTAAATTCCTGCGGGATGTCCGGGTTAGTCGTGAAGTTTGGCAGTTCCCAGGTGCCCATCAGGTACATGGCAGCTTTTTCGTTCATAAATTCGGATTTGCCCTCATCGTTAGACAACCCGTTGAAGCCTTTATTGAAAGCATTCATATCCACCAGTTTTTGTACCTCGGCAGCAGCTTGAGTCAGCGCAGGATCGTCAAACTTGCCAGAGCCATTGATGGCCTTTTCCAATGCATCTCCACCTAATCGATTCGCCAGATACATGTACCAGAGTGAGCCGGTCCAGCGGTCTTTATTGCCCAGTGCAATCGGCACCTCACCGTTCTCTGTCAGTGTCTTCAGCACACTCAGGAATTCATCGTACGTTGCTGGCGGCTGCAAGTTATATTTTGCAAAAATGGCTTTGTTATAATAAATGGGGGAGATATTCAACTCGATTGGTAGCGCATATGTTTTACCGTCTATCGCATAAGCTTCTGTTGTTCCGGCTATGAATTTCTCGCCCAGCGAGTCACTCAACAGATCATCGACCGGTGCGAACAGGTTCCCCTTCACATAAGGCTCCAGAAATCCAGCAGCCCAAGTTACACCAACATCGGGAAGTTCATTGGATGCCGACAGGATTTTCAATTTGTTCTTATATTGTTCATTCTCCAGCACTTCCTGCTTAATGGTTACATTCGGATGATCCGTTTGATACTGCTTGATGATATCGTTGACCAGTTTGTTTTGCTGTGCGGAACTGCCTGCTGGCCAGAGGTGCATGAATTTGAGGGTTACTTTCCCATCTGTGCCGTTGCTGCCTGTTTCACCCTCTTCATCCGAACTTGAACTGTTACATCCGGATAAAATTACGGCGAGAACCAGCGTCCATGACAGAAGAATGGCCATCGTCTTTTTGCTCATTATTCCAACCCCCTTGGTTTTTTCGGTTAATGTAACCGCTTTAACCAAATTGTAGCACGGGCCTATCACACCTATAAGACCAGAGTAATTTGGAAAAACTCCACTTTTTTGAGGTTATTTGTTATTTCGTTCAGATAGGGAATGCCGATATTTGCTTGGACTTAGCCCCTCAAGGCTTTTAAATACTGTGATAAAATACTTATCCGTCTGATAACCCACCTGTTCGGCAATTTCCGAGATGGGCATCGTTGTCTGTACAAGCAACTCCTTCGCGCGCTGAATGCGTTTGCGGGTAAGGTATTCACTAAAATTGATGCCGATCTGTTCCTTAAACAATACGCTGAAGTAACTGGAGTTGAGATGGAGTAAATCAGCGATTTCACGCATGGTCACATGTTCACCCAGATGAGCATCCACATAGGTCAAAGCTTCACTTATCTGGCTATTGAGCCTCTGTTCCCCTCGCTCCTTAACATCCAGCAACTTGGGGTCAACCATTTCCTGCATCGTTTGAATACGTCGCTGTTGTTCGCTGAACTTTAGGGCTTTTTCGACGGTCTGCAGCAATTGTTCCTTATCAATTGGTTTCAACATATACTCCACAACACCCAGCTTAATGGCCTGTTGGGCGTACTGAAAATCGGCATGTCCCGACATAATCAGGACAACAGGCTTGTTCGAAAAATGTTGAATGGCTTCAATCAGAGACAAGCCAGAGAATTCCGGCATGCGAACATCCGTTATTAACAGATCTGCTGGCTTTTTCTTGAGCCATTCCACAGCCTCGACACCACTTTCTGCAGTCTGAATGTGATTTCGTCCTGCCGACCATCCTTCCAGTGTTTTGCGAATACCCTCTCTTGTACGCGGCTCATCATCAACGATAAGAATCGTTTTGTCATGAATCATATGCACCCTCCGTTCCCTTGGGAATCTCAAAACAAATGACAGTTCCTTCCCCAACCTTACTTGTTATGGTAAGCTTGCAACGTTCGCCAAGTTGGCTTCCAAAGTAAAGCTTCAGTCGCCGATGTACGTTGATTAGACCTACACCTGTACCCTTGTTAGATACAGGGGGGCCACCATGTAAAGCTTGAATGACAGCTTGAAGCCGTAATTCATCCATACCGGGACCATCATCCCGAACCTTAATGCAAACCAGATTTTTCTCGGTCAAAGCATCCACATGGATGCTTATCTTTCCCGGTCCCAGTTTACTTTCAATCCCATGGAGAATCGCATTTTCCACTAAGGGCTGTATGAGCAGTTTCGGTATTGCGACCTTACGCACCGTATCACTCAGCTGAATCTCCCATTGCATTCTCTCTCCCAACCGCATCTGCATAATTTGAAGATAACGCTCGGCGTGTTCCAGCTCGTTGGCAATCGTAACCCATTCATCCTGCTGCGAACTGGAGATGATATAACGAAATAATCGGGACATCGCCACAACCATACGTGCCATCTCCTCGTCTCCCTTCTCCTCAAGGGACCAATAGAATGCCTCCAGTGTGTTGAATAAAAAATGGGGATTAATCTGAGACTGCAACGCCTTCAGCTCAGCCCGGGACTGCATGACTTCCTTCTCATGAACCACACGGGTCAATTCATTCTGCCTGTAGACCATCTGGTTATATACGTTGTTAAGTTCATTGATCTCCATCGTAGAGCTAACCATTAGATTAGGTCTCATTGCTCCCGGCTCTGCACTGCGCATGGCCCGCATCAGCCGTATGAGTGGACGTGTAATCATTGTGGACAGGAAGAAGGACATGATAAGGAACAGAACAACACCAATCATTCCCGAGACGAGCAACGCTGTTCTCAGGATGGATACACCTTCCGTTGTCTCCCGCAACGGGGTCAGGACAGCAAGTGTCCATCCCGTTAACTCCGATTTTTGCCTGACGACGATATAGGATTCCTCCCCGTTCTGCACGACTGATCCGCTGTCCAATATGGCCTTTGGATCGAGATTAATTTCCAGATCGGAACTCACCACTTCGCCTGCACCATCCAAGAGCATGATAGAGTCCTGCGAACCATCTGTCCCATTCGAATCATTGAGTTGAAAAAAACTACGCTGCATCCGCACCACCACATAACCTCCGTGTTCGAAAGAATGATCCAGCAGGTTAATCCGCCGAATAGCCAGGAGCACACCCGGATCTTCAGGGTCAGCGCCTGCCCATACCAGTCTGCCTTTTCCTTCATCCGCTAAGCTGATCCAGTTGCGCTCCACTCTGAGATCGAGGGATCGGTCATCCATCGGAAAGATCCGGTTATAACCCGTAGTGTATATCTCCATACTTTGTGCGCCGTTGATGAAAGACTGATAACTGCCTGCAATCTGCAAGAGAGCTTGGCGCTGATTAAAGGTCGCCGGGTTGCCTTGTTTCTCATCGCTGAGCAGACGCTGCACGTATGAATCATCCGCCACCTGGGCGGTCAGCGAATTCACTTGTGCAATGAGTGCATCCAATCTGCCACTGGCTTGGACGGCGGTTTGGTGAATATGTTTCTCCGCATTGCTTTTCAGCAGAGCAGCTACCCGATCATAAGCCGATATGCCTGCGAGCAGCAGAACAACAAGCATCACCATAACAAAACCAATGAAGATCTGATTCCGAAGTGAGTTAAAATGTCCTTTTTTCCCGTGCAACTTCCCCATTCTCCTCTCTTTTTGGCATGTAAAAGAACCCACCACCTTACGCCCGTGCTCTTGAAGACTGGGTACAAACGATGCCGGATTTATCTACGTATTCAGTTTTTTTCGTTAAAGCGCTTGCATAATTGAAACTTAACCTTCTTCTCTTCTAGTCTTTGTTTATCGATTAAACTAACGACTAAAAAATAGCATAGTTTTACAGGTTAATCAATCCTCCCAGGAGTTCCCAAACGTTAAATGACAAGGATCAAAAAAAGAGAGGGGACTTTTAAAGTCCACCTCTCTTTGTTCACATCCCTTCACACATATCCTTTTCTGTGACACATCTTCAGTTATTTTACAGACCCTTGTGTAACCCCGTTGATGATCCACTTCTGCGCAAACAGGTAGATGATAATCATCGGCAGTAACGCGAGCAAGTAGGATGCAAACGCAAGGTTAAACTCGGTATTAAACTGTCCTTGGAATACATACTGTACCAGCGGCAGCGTGTATTGTCCCGGATCACTGATAATAATGAGTGGCAGCAAGAAATCGTTGTACGTGGATAGGCATGTCAGAATACCAACCGTGGCACTGATGGGTGCCATGAGCGGGAAAATGATTTTCCAGAACGTGCCCCACGTCGTCGCTCCATCTACAAACGCCGCTTCCTCCAGCGCTACCGGAATGGACCGGATGTATCCAACGTACACAAATACGTTGAATGCCAGACCATAGACCGTGTGAAGCAGAATCAGACCTACCAGATTTGTCATCTCCAGCGATGCGGTCAGCTTAACAATCGGCAGCATGATGATCGGGAACGGAATGAACATCGCGCTGACGAAGTAATAATACAGTCCTTTGAAAAACTTGCGTTTCTCCATATTCCGCGCAATCGCATAGGCCACCATCGAGTTACTGAGCAACGTCAAGAGCACAGTTGATGCGGTAACGATCGCACTGTTACGGAACGATTGGAAGAAGTTTGTCATGTCGATAGCTCTCGCGAAATTCTCCCAGTGAAGTGTGGTCGGAATGGCAAAGACCGACTGGGCCATCTGTTCCGGATTTTTCAAAGCAATCGTAACGGTCATATACAATGGAAACAGGATAAACAGGGTACCCAGCACAACGAGCAGCATAACGAGCCAATTGATTCGTGTACGGCTTCTCATTACAGATCCATCTCCCTTCTTTGCAGGAACCGGATTTGCAGAATTGAAATCACCGCAATAACGATGAAGTAAATAACCGAGTTCGCAGATTGATATGCATATTCGCCGCCTTCAAATCCGCCGGTGTAGATCAGATGGGAGATGGACTGCGTCGCCCGTCCGGGACCACCGTTGGTCAAGGCTACGATTTGGTCGAAGACCATAAGTGAATTTTTCATCGCCAGCACCATATTAATGGTGAAGAATGGAGCAATGAGCGGGAATGTAATACTCCAGAATTCACGCCATTTGCCTGCGCCGTCGAGGTTGGATGCCTCGTACAGTGTTGTTGGTATCGTTTGCAGACCAGCCAAATACAGAATCGTATTCAGGGCCACGGATTGCCATACTGCAACAATGACGATACCGATCCAAGCCAGACTTTCGCTACCGAGTATGTTCGTGGATAGCGCATTGATGCCCAGGTTTTGTCCCCAGATCGGGAATACGTTGGAGAACAGGTAGTTAAATATGTAACCTACGATCAGTACACTCAGAATATTGGGCAGGAAGTAGATGCCGCGGAAAAAGTTACGGAACTTGATCTTGGCATTCAGCCCGAGTGCAATGAGTAAGCTCAGAATATTGGTCAGGATCGTCACCACGATCGCAAATTTGAACGTAAACCAGTAGGCATTGCCTACATTGTCATCTTGGAACAAGTTGAAATAGTTTTTAAAACCAACAAAATCATATTCTTTTCCGAAACCGTTATAATTCGTAAATGAATAATAGATGCCCTGGAGGGCCGGCAGCGTCATAAACACAAAGAACAACACGACTGCCGGAACCGTCATCCAGTAATAGGGTGCGATACGCTTGTTCATACTCCATCCTCCTTCTGACAAGGCTTAGCGCCGATTAGCAACCTTGTCCCATTCTTTGTCGAGTGTATCTAGATAGTTGTCGATGTTTTGGTTCTGCAAAAAGGACTGTACGATGGAATTCAGCTGCACCGCAGCCGGAATATAGTGATCGGGAAAGTCAATAACTTTGCCCTGCTCGATATATGGCATCAATTCCTGTACGGCAGGATCATCCTGCTTCACGCCTTCTACCGCAGAGAACAGCGTCTGTTCGTCAATATATCTTCCGATATTTTCAGGCTCTAATAGAAACGCAATAAACGTCTCTGCCTGTTCGCGATTAGGCGTGTCCGCCGCAATGGTAAACAGGGAGTCGATCCCGTTCACCAGCTTGATCTCGCTTGCATCGTTGCCCGTAGGGAATGGGAAGAAACCAATATCGACATTTGGGTTCGCTTTGCGAATCTCCGAGATGGCCCAGGTTCCCTGGATGTACATAAAGGCTTCACCGTTAGCAAAGGCACGGTTACCGTCCGAATAAGCTTTACCAAAGTTATCGCCGTGACCGTATTTCATGAGTTCCAGTTGCTTCTCAGCTACCTCGCGGTACTTCTCCTTGAACGTCACTTTGTTATCGCGTCGCTCTTGGTAGAAATCAATACCGACCAGATTGGAGGCCAGTGCATTGAACGGCAGGCTCGTCTGCCAGTCATCCTTGTATGTGAAATAAAATGGAATCTCACCTGCATCCTTAATCTTTTGGGCTGTCGCAATGAGTTCATCCCACGTCTTGGGCACGTCCAATCCCATTTCCTTAAACAGCGTTTTGTTGTACATGATGCCGTTTGCATTAGTCGCGTAAGGAATACCTGTCACTTCGTCCATACCTGTGAGATCCTTCAGCATTTGTATGTAGTTCGGATCAATCGTCTGGAGTAATGAGCTGTCCGTCAGATCGGTGAAAATATCACTCTGAGCCAGAATGGAATAGGTGTCGGTTGCACCCATGGCCATAATATCCGGGATATCATTTTTGACGACACGCGTCTTCAGTACTGTCTCCGCATCGGGCGGATTCACCTGTGTCACTTGGATATCGTCATGCTCAGCGTTGAACGTCTTGATCAATTCATCAAAGGTTGTTTTGGCTTCAGGCTTGTTCTGGAAAAACTCAATCTGCACTTTGCCATTCGCGCTATCTCCACTGGTACAGGAAGATAAAAGTACAGCCATCATTCCACACAGCAACATTGTCCCGAGAGCCTTGGTAAGCGTTGTTCTCATGTTGTACCTCCCTCAGCTTAATATACGTAAAGATTTACCCATACAAATGGTGAAATAACCATTTGGTTAATCCTTCCAAACCGACTTCAATCTGAATGGATAATATACGTCTTTATTATTTCTAAAACGGTTTCGGTAAAAATGAATCACGGCAGTTCTTCCCATGACCTGAATCAGGCATAACAAAAAGGACACTGGATGATATCCAATGTCCCTCATTTAATAAGCTTATATTCAGCCACTGTAACGCTTTTATCCAACCTATTACGAACGTTCTGCTTTCGGCAAAGCATTACGTAAACGCTTGGCCCGATAACTCTGATATGCACGAATCAACATGCCAATGATAATCATGACCACACCAATGTTAATTGCGACATCAGCGAGATTCAAAATCCCGCGTCCTGACGGAAATACGAGGAAATCCGTTACCCGGGCATAGATAAATCGATCGATCGCATTTCCTAAAGCCCCGCCGACCATAAAACCCGCGCCAGCTTGCATCCAGAAACCGCGAATCTCACCTTTACTCCGGTAATACAGCATGCCTGCTATGAACAGAACAGCAATCACACCGAACAGACGCGCATTTCCCTGAAACATGCTGCCAGCCATTCCACTGTTCTCGTAATGCTGTAACTGCATGCCCGAGTTACCCAGTCTCATGACGTCGCCAACTTCCATATACATCCTCACTGCAATCTTGGTTCCCTGGTCCACCAAAGTCACCAACAGTGCTACAAAATAAAACAGCATCGTGCTTCTCCTCCTGCCTACGTAGCAATAACTTATTTTAACTTTAAGAGTTATGTATATTAGGTTCCCTTCACTTTAACACAGCCGATGTACGGTCTCCAAATGAACGGTCTTTAACCACGCAAATAACGTCCACTAACATCGTTCAGACTGCATCCAGAAGGGACTACACCAATCCATGTCGAATGTAGACATCAATCATATATGTAAAGGGGCTGCCTGTAATTTGAACCTGATCATGACAGAGAAATTAAAGGAAATGCAACAGGAAGAAAGTGACTTGGTATTTGGCAAATTTGATTCTGAAACGGCGCTTAACCTTGGCCTGCATCTGGTCGAGGAAGCGAAGCGTCGTTCCCAAGCGGTGACCATTGACATTACCCTGAAGGGACATCGTCTCTTTTTGCATGCGATGGAAGGCACTCATCCCGACAACGAAGACTGGATTCGCCGCAAGAACAACGTCGTGAATCATTTCTCTTCCAGCTCTTGGCACACGGCTCTGCGCCTGAGAAACGAGGACCAAACGCTTGAGCAGGATTTCAACCTGCCTGCATCGGACTATGTCTTGGCTGGTGGCGCTTTCCCACTGATTCTGAAAAATGAGGGACAAGTCGGCACCATTACAGTATCGGGTTTGCCTGATGAGGAAGACCATGATCTGGTCACGACAGGCATCCACTCGTTTTTGTTGCTGCAAGGTTAGATTAAAATGAGCAAAAAAAATCCGTACCTGGGATAGGCACGGATTTTCTTCTTTTTCCTGTAGTTAAATTCCTGCGTTTATTGGATCGCTGAGAGAACGTCCAGCAGCATGGATTTGAATTTTGGCCGATCAATGGCTTCACAGACACGTACATTCGGCTCTTTGCCAAAACGTCCGTTGATATCAACCACACTGTATCCACGCGTCAGCTCTCCTGCGGCTTCCACATCCACATAATACTGACCTGACTTGGTCATGATGGATTCATCTGCCGCAACAGCCATCAGCAACGTATCGGGATGAGTGGTGCCATTGAGTTTATGTACCGACTTGTTGAACTGCATAACCACTTTGTTGATTGCAGTGAAGAAATCAGCACCCGATGTACCCAGAGCCGCAATCTCTGCATGATCGTCATCGTCCATCACTGAATATTGCGTGCACATCTCCCAGCCAACCATCGTGATTGGAATGCCTGCATGCAGTACAATTTTCGCTGCTTCCGGGTCCACGTAGAAGTTATACTCGGCTGCCGGTGTGATATTGCCCAGTGCATTATTGGTTCCGCCCATGATGTACAGGTGAGCAATCTCCGGGATAATGGTTGAATCCTTCTGGATCGCCATCGCAATATTAGTCAGTGGAGCAATCGCCAGAAGTTCAATTTCACCTGGATGTGCATGCACCTTCTCAATGATAAAATCAACCGCATGCCCGCTCTCGGGACGCTGATCTGCCTTCGGGAAATGCGCGCCGCCCATACCATCATCGCCATGCACATCTTCCACTGTGCGGTGCTGAGCCTTTCCGTAGGCCATTAGCGGACGCTCGCATCCTTTATATACCGGCACCTTGCCGCCATGTCCAGCAACCTGTACCGTGTACAGGGCATTTTCAACTTCCTGGTCGAATTGTACGTTACCGCCCGTAATGGTGATGCCTTCCACCTGAAAGTGATGCAATGCCGTCAGGATCGCAATCGTATCGTCTCCTGCTGTATCTGTATCGATGATGACTCTTCTCATGATGCCGCGCTCCTTCTTCCGTTTGATAGTAAACTCCATAAAACACTATGTCTTATTTTACATCAAAAACGTACCAATGACGATGGAAACGCCGATGATAATCGAACGCAGCAGTTGTGCTACCGCCATATTGCCTCGTGCAATTTCGTCACACACCCGCATTTTTGGAATCAGGAAATCAAATATAATATAGACCAGGCACAACACAATAATTCCAAACGCCGACCACAGCAGCATATCCAACCACGAATGCGTCGAGAAAGATACCATGCCCACAATAATACACAGTCCCAGCAATTTGCTGCCCATGTACATGCCTGCCGCCTCGTTACCTTTGGCGATTTCCTCACTATCGTTATACCGGGTCAATTTGCTAAAAGCAAAATATCCACATACCAATACCACCAGCAGAATGCCTACACCCACCGCCACATTCACGAGGTTTAATCCCAAGTTTTCCATTCCTTCTTCTCCTCCTCATCATTCATCCGTTCACTAACCGTAGCCGCGCAATAATAGGCCATATCTCCGGTTACTTTCTCCCCGACCCGTGGTAGCATCCCAGCCAAACGCCCACCGATAACAAACACCCCTGTAAGCAGATAACCGCTGTATGCTCCAGCTTCCGTCTCGATCACAACCTGTTCCATCGGAACCAGCTGCTGATAGATTTTGGGCTGATTTTCGTAATAAGCTGTGATCTCTTCATCCTCGTCTGTTGCCCCAGATGCAAGATTGGATTCCAGCGCCTCGTTAAGAGGATGCTCCATATCCTGCTTTCCAAAGGCATTGTCCGTTCCTCCATCCAGCAAAAGAGTTCCTCTGCCTTCGCGCCCCCAATAGCTTTTGGCTACATATGATATGGCGTTCAGCTCGAAGGGCTCAGATGAAAAATAGGTGGGCAGCAGATATCGGGAAATCACGTCCATCTCTGCTTCATCAAAGAGAGTAAATCCGCAATATTCCGGGGTTTGCTCGTTCCGCTCGTAGAGCGACCAGATTGCCGCCATGAAGCCTTTGCTCTGCATCAGCACATGCTGAACGGGATTCATCAGGCCCAATCTTCCCTCACGTACAAGTTCAAGCAGCGCAGCACCAATGTCCACCCCTGTCGTCTCATCCCGATCATCGATCAGATACTCCAGCGGATAAAGGCGATACAGCAAGTTAATCTCCCGCCCCCTATGGTAAAGCGCCTCTCCCGGAACAATCTCCAGTTCCTCAAGTGGAGCATAGAAAACCTCGTATCCCGCTTCCTGACAACGTCTCATCAGGTATTCCGTATTCGTTCGGTCTTCGACATGTTCGCCAAAAGAAGTGAATGTCACCGGACCCTTTAATCCCTGCTCTGTATAGAATTCGAGCCACATCTTGAAACATTCCCGAATACGTGTATCCATCTCGGCAGATGGTGCAGTCAACGTGGCATCCTCAGCAAGACCGACCATGATATTTTCCAATGCAGCAGCCTCCGGTATGCCCGTAGGAGTGTCCGTATTATTTTCAATACACTTCGGGCCAGCTTCTCCGATAATCCAGTCCTGACGGGTAATGCCTCCAGTCACCATCTCCATACGTGCCGTCGGAATAAGCCCGGGATGGATACCGAGCTGATGCTTCAAAAAAGAATCCGGCATGTATTGCTGAATAAATCGCATCACTTTACAGTAAATGCCGTCTACCGCCTCGGCTGCCGCACGCAGCTCCTGCATCTCCGAGGGAGAATAGACCGTCAATGCAGGCACACAATATTGCTTCCCGTACATTCGATGATATGGAATCTGTTGTTCCGTTTCGCCCTGAAATACCTCCTCGTGACTAAACGGCAGTTGAACCACTCGCCTCATCCGGTTATCCTCCCGAACTGCGGAAGAAGCTACCGAAGCCGCTTGATTTGGACTTGGATTTGCTATAGGAGCTGTTACTGTCCTTATTGCTTCGATACGACGACCCACCGTAGTAATAGTGTCCGCTACTGGAATCATATTCACATCCAGTATCATACTCCGGGTCACATTCATCATTGTTGCTACCACAACCGGATAACACGGCAGGAACCGCCAGCATCAGGGAGAAAGCAACCAGCTTTGCTTTTGATCCGGGTTTCGATGCTTGCCCCCGCTCTTGGTCACTCATCACAGATCCACCTCTTTCATATAAAACAACACTTTCTTGCGATCCGCATCCAGCACGGAATACAGGAACTCATACGTCTTGCCACCGCGAACCATGTAATGGTCCAGCAGTTGTTCGGCAAGCTCCATCGTATAGGTGGAGGATACTGTGAGTTCCAATTCCTGAAATGAACTTCCATTCCACAGCATATACTCTGCACTATACATGGAAGACATTTTGCACATCGCCAGCGCAGCATCCGCAATCGCCGCACCGTACTCATCCGGCATCTGTTGCTCATACGCCGTTACATATACTGCATGTTCCCGCCCATCCTGGCATTCATTGGACAGATGCGCCCAGAGTTTGTTTTTCACCAAGGTGGCATCCACCAGTTTGCGCATGAACAGTTCATCTCGTGTGACTGAAGCCTGTTCCAGCACCCCTGTCTCCGCTTGTCGATCATCCGACCAACTCCGATACGTCAATGAATAATAGATACCGATAACCTCCCTTTTTGCGAGCTCTTAGGTGAGCCGTTTCAATTCATACAAACGTATTTAACGCATCAGAAGGAAAAAAGTTACACTAGTGAATCAATTTCATAGTACCTTTAGCTGCTTCAAATCAAGGCTAGACATAGATCAAAATGGTTTAATTTGTCTATGTCTAGTTACAAAACTCCATTTTTAGTGATTTATGAAATTGATTCTATTCACCATGACATGTAATAAAGAACATATTGGCTACCTTCATTCTCCGATTAACGAAGCAGGAAATAACATACTGTTTTCTACTTTTGGTACGCAATTCAGTTCAAAAAGGCCGGAGAAGATTCTCCGACCTCGTTTGTTCAATCTTATGCTCATGCCATTCGGACTTATAACTCAGCCCACTGTGCCAATACATCATTATATTCAGCGGACAATTGCTCCCGATCATTCCAGATTTGTTCCAGTTCAAGCGGATTGTTCTGCACCGTTTCCAGCTGTTGATCCAGCACCTGAATCTGTGCCTCAAGACGAGCCAACGTCTGTTCCAGCTTATCCGCAGACTGTTGGTTGCCATTGCCACTTCTATGTTTCGATGCAGCTGCTGCCGAAGAGGCCATCGCCTTACCTGATTCAGTAGAAGCTTCATGATCATGACTTCCACCCGCAGCTACAACAGTGGATCCGTTCATTGTCGAGGTTGCTCCTGGTTTCTTCCCTGATCTGGCAGTCCCGCCGGACGCGGACGT
Organism: Paenibacillus sp. FSL H7-0940; assembly: GCF_037979415.1. Lineage (NCBI taxonomy): Bacteria > Bacillati > Bacillota > Bacilli > Caryophanales > Paenibacillaceae > Paenibacillus > Paenibacillus sp. FSL H7-0940. The sequence continues at coordinate 6,059,486 of NZ_CP150280.1, read as the reverse complement.
TAACCCTGACTTCATCTCTGACTTGGCGTTCCCGCGAGATGGAACTGCTCCCCCTGCTATAGCCTGACTTGTCGCCGCCGCACGAGCTTGTAAATCAAGCTTCTTCTCACGATACGCCTCATAGTCTCCCAGGTAAGCGGTCATCTGACCGTCCTCCAGTTCCCAGACACGGGAAGCGAGGCGATTGACGAAGTACCGATCATGCGAGATGGCAAGTACAGTTCCTTCAAAATCAACCAAGGACTCTTCCAGCGCTTCTCTGGATGCGATATCCAGATGGTTGGTTGGCTCATCGAGCAGCAGTACATTGGGTTTACGTTGCACCAGAAGAGCTAGCCGCAGACGCGTCCATTCCCCGCCAGATAATTGCCCGACAGAGCGGAATACATCCGCTCCATAGAACAAGTATCGTGCCAGAATTCCGCGAGCCTCTCCCTCTTCCACGCCTGCTTCTAGACGGAAGTATTCGAGTACATTCAGCTTTGGATTCGTAGGTTCCTCCTGTTGAGCCAGATACCCGACATCCACGCGTGCTCCCCACTCCAGCTTGCCCGCATTGGGCTGCTCGTCACCAAGCAACAGCTTGAACAAGGTCGTCTTGCCGGAACCATTGCGGCCAATGAGTGCAATTTTATCTCCATATTCCAGCAGACCCGAGATTCCGCGCAGGATTTCACGCTCACCATAGCTTTTTTCGACCTGTTCCAATACCGCTACCCGTTTACCCGTTCGATCCGTAGGACGCACATCGAACTCGGCATTTCGGCGCTCTAGTACAGGACGCTTCACCTGTTCCATCCGCTCGATGGCTTTACGCATAGAAGCCGCCCGTCTGAAGAACTTTTCATTCCCACCAACTCGGCCCCATTCCTCCAGTTGGCGGATCGTTTCCTTCATTTTCTTGATAACCTTCTGCTGCTCCTTGAACTCCTCGAATTGCTGCAACAGCCGTTGTTCCTTCACTTTCATATATTCCGTATAACCGCCAGCAGATGTTTCCGCTTCTCCATCCTCCAGCTCCAGTGTTCGATTCACGACCCGATCCAAAAAATAGCGATCATGCGAGATCAGGACAATGGTGCCGGGATATTCACGTAAAAATCCTTCCAGCCACTCGACCCGCTCCAGATCAAGATGGTTTGTCGGCTCATCCAGCAATAACAGGTCGGGTCTTACGATTAGCTGTGAAGCCAGCACCACCCGAGTCTGCTCCCCACCAGACAGGGAACCAAAGTGCCAACCATAGTGTGCCTTGGCGATATCCAAACCGTCCGCCACCTGATCGATCCGGGCATCCATTTCATATCCACCCTCACGCTCGAACTGGTCTTGCAGTGCCGCGTAGCGTTTCAGCAGGCGCTCCAATTGATTAGGGTCTGCTGCACATGCCGGATCGGACATCTGCTGCTCCATATCCTTCATTTGCGTGCGACATATCATAAGCTCCTTGAATCCAAGACTCAGTACATCCAGTACGGTATGGTCATCCAATCCTTCTGGAACCTGAGCCACATATCCCATTCGTGTATCTTTCTTGATCATCAATTGCCCTTCATCCGGCTTGTTCAGTCTTGCCATCAGGCGCATAAGTGTGGTCTTGCCGCTTCCGTTGCGGCCAATCAGGGCGACCTTGTCACCTTCCATAATTTCAAACGTAATGCCGTCCAGCACCAGATGTGCTCCGTGGTATTGAGTCAGTTGTTGCGCGCTAATCACTATCATAATAAGGTTCCTCCTATGGTATGGAAGATCCTGACCGCAACACAAAAAGAGCCGCAGGAGGTTAGCTCCGCGGCCCTTCAGAATTCAAGCAATATCGCTTATCGTCCGAATGAGGTCAAGGCAGGCATCTTCTCGCAAATGTTAACTTCCGTATATTCAAAATTGGACAGACTTCTCCCGTTGGTCAGAAAAGTATGAACAATGCCAGCCATAGCAATCGGCAGCTGGCTAATACGGTTGTTAAGCATCTCGTGATTCACCTGTCTTCACCTCCCTTGTCATAATTAATGTCAATATATCACAGACGAATGCGTTTCCGCAACCATACCTTCGCCCAATTCAATCATACTGTACAGTAGTTTCATTCTTACGCTTAATTCCTGCCCCGTCGCCGAAGCATTACATCCCTGATTGCCACCGTAATAAGTGTTAACATTCCCGAGGTACCCAGTGATGCGCCGAGCAGGGCATATCCGATGCCGTTCCACCCGCCAATATCGATGCTGATCATGATTACAACGGCACCGCCGAGCAAGGCCACACATGGCAATATATATTGAACCCACGTCATTCGCCGTCCTTGCAATCGGTAAATAAGCCATTCAATCAGCAGCAGCACCGCCCACATTCCCAATGTCCACAAGATCAGTACTTCCATAAGGTTCCCCTCCTGTTGCTGGATGGATTAAGCCCTTTGTTACAGACCTTACGTTACTTCAACCAATCCGAGAAAAAGTGTCGGTACCCTTCTTTCATCTTCGTGCGCGAAAAGGCACCAAACGCATACTCCCGGTTGTCTTCTGACACACTGCGCGGGGCAGCCGCAGCCATGTTCACCAGTTCAAACCAGTTATCCTCATTGCCTGCAAAGGCATGCGTGGATCGAATGTGACCGTAGCAGGCATGCTCCGGCTTCACGACCATTTTGCCCATCGCCATCGCTTCCGTCAACGGCATCGCAAATGTATCAAAGGCCGAACAGTTCCAATACACCTTGGATGAGTTCATCAACGTAAATATCTCATCCTGCGTGAGCGCAAACTTCAGCTTCACGTTGGCAGGAATGTCGTACTTCTTCATGGTTTCCTTATAGCGTACACCGCCAAACACCATATATACTTCCTTGTCCGGGTTCTGCCGAGCGTATTCCAGCACCAGATCTGGGCGGCGGTTCGCCTCATCCCTACCGATCCAGAGCACCCGATTATGCACAACCTGACTCGGATCATAGTGCCGGTTCGCCAGCTCTTCGCTAAAGCCAATCGGAATAACATTCACGTCATGTACACCGAAATTGCGACCCAGTTCTGTTTTCAAAAACTCCGTCTGTACAATTGCTTTATCCACCATCGTATAAAATGGCTTCATCATCTCATATCCCGTTAGCGCGGGATCGGGGAAACTGTGCGGGAACAATACACTCTTCGGTAAGAACATCTTTAAAAACGTAAACCCGGATACGGTGTAGATGACATGTTCTATATTTTGGCTATGAATCTGGTCCAGCACGATATCGTAGTTCACCAGGTCACCTTTCTCATGCTCATAACCCGGCAACCAGTCGTATCCGCTGACATGACGCTCCGGCGAGATGAACACAATATCCACGCCCAGCTCCAGACCAATCTGCTTCAGCCGATCCGCAAATACGCGTGGCCCCTGTGCTTCCGTGAATTGAATTTTACGCATAACAAGTCCGACTTTACGCAAGCTTCTCACCCCTCATTTCTATTCCTCATCCAAGTGCTTCATGCACTGTTCCAGCGTTGCTGCCGTCTCATGCCACTGGTTACGCAACTGTTCCTTCGGCCACACACATTCCTTACTCCTCAGATCACCGTCAATTAAACGCAGCATCCAGAGTGAGAATACAATAGCATAAGCGTCGTACCATTCTGCAAAAGAAACCCGTTCAATTTGCACGCCCAGGCTCCCCAGTTTGTCCAAATAAACATCCACGACCCGCTCTCGCAATGCAGGCGTAACCGTTCTGGGAAACAGCGGATGCGATAGATCAACTAGGTGATATATATCCCACAGTGGCGTATTCAGATGGGCATGCTCCCAATCCAAGATGACCAGTCTGCCGTCCACCTCCGCCATGTTACCTGGATGCAGGTCTCCGTGACACAAAACAGTAGGAAGTTCTTCCTCTGCCGTGAGGATCAACCTGGAGATCTTATCCCAATCGGATGCGGATAGCTGCATATCCAATCTGGATAACAGTTCATCGGTAGATTGCCTATGCATTTGCAACTCATCCAACATTGTGCGAATGGACGGTTTCTGGCCCACGCGAGGCAGCTCACTCCAATCCGTAACAGGCAATGCATGCCATGCTGCCATATGTGCAGCTGCACCGAGCATCGTCGCTTCTTGTGAATCTTGCACCAGTTGCCCCAGATCCTCGTAGATCATCCAGCTCTGTGCTGGAGCAATGGTAAGATCCGACGCTGCAATGAGTTGCGGATAGATTGGTGGTAAGCCAGACATCACACGCTCGTACATCCATCGTTCCCGTCCATGCTGCGCAGGATTCGTCAGTGGTTTGAAAATATAACTTTCACCGCTAGGAACAGTGAATCGCTCCACATATCTTCCGTTCATTCCTTTATACAATTGTTCGCGGCTTGTTATATATTGAACATTCAGCATTCCTTCGGGCGTCACCCAGCTGTATGCATCCAACTCTTCGTTCACGCTACCCACCATCCATTTCGTTCTCCCTGCTACTCCGATTATGATTTCTATTCATCATACGTTGCCGCTCACAAGCCTGCAAGCTTTGGTCGTAAGCGCTTATTCAGTGTCTCAATTCAGAGTTTCAAAATTGCTTGTTGCATTTTGGTTAGTAATCACTTACTATACAATCATGAAGAACAAATCTCATGTGGATAGCAAAAAGAAAGATATCCTACAAGCGGCGATGCGCTTGTTCGCAACCAAAGGCGTTGACGGCATATCCGTCAAAGAGATCGGTGACGCCGCCGGAGTAACCGATGCGGCGATCTACAAACATTTTAAAAACAAAGATGCCGTTGCCCTGGAAGCCTTCACCCAATACTGTGTCGACTATACTGCACTGATTGACGGGTATGTTCGACAGGAAGGTCCGGTGTTGGAACGCTTCAAGCAACTGGTTACCGAGGTTCTCCATCTGCATGATGAAGATCCCTACGGACTGCTGCTGATTTCACAGAATCATGAAATATTCATTGAAGCCGGAAGCAGCGAGGATTACCGTCAGCCATTGGATGCGTTAATGGATCTGATCGATCAGGGAATGATGCGGGGCGAACTGCCTCAGCAGGATTCACGGCTCACAGCCGTGCTGGTGATCGGTGCAATTACACGCATGGCGGTCTCCAGTATGCAAGGTGAGCTACCGGAGCTGTTGGTACCTTATACGGGGGAAACGGTTCACCGACTTGCATCAATGTTGGGGCAGGTACCCCAAGAGTAGCGAGGGAGAGTGGTAGCCATTTGACCTCGCAGAACACCAAGTAAGGTTTGGGGCTACACATTATAAAAAGAGAATCGTCAACATACCATCAGGATATACCAGATGGATTATCGGGTCATACGTGACCTTTTCTTTTTGCACATGAGGTTAGTGTTCATTAACTAAAATAGTCAGGACGTGTCATCTTCCATGAAAAAAATATTAATTATTCAAGGCAATCCCGTCTCACCCAGTTACAACGGTGCAATCGCCGAGGCTTACCGTAAAGGCGCTGTGCAGGCGGGTGCCGAGGTTCGCATAATCACCCTAAACGAGTTGGAATTTAACATGAATTTAGCAGGTGGATACCGAAATAAACTTCCACTCGAACCAGATTTGCTACAAGCCCAAGAAGCGATCAAGTGGGGCGAGCATCTCGTATGGGTATTCCCAATCTGGTGGGGAGGACCACCTGCCCTGCTGAAAGGTTTCGTTGACCGAATCTTTATGCCAGGTTACGCCTTCAAGTATCAAAAAGGAAAACCTTTCCCGGATCAACTGCTCAAAGGCCGCACCGCCCGCATGATCACCACGATGGATGGTCCGAGCTGGTACTTCAAATGGTTCCAAGGTGAGCCTGCACATAAAATGATGAAAATCTCCACATTTGCACTGACTGGCATCAAACCTGTGCGGATAACACCTGTAGATCAAGTTGGTAAAAAGTCAGATGAACAGAGAAAGAATTGGCTTGATAAGATTGAGCAGCTTGGGCGGAAGATGGGGTAAAGATTTCTGCAAGAAAGCCTCATGGGAAGTATATACTTCTCTCCAGATTTTCACGTTTTAAGTTAAATCAAAAATCTGTGGATACGCGCAATTTGAAGGTAGTCCTGTAATCCACGAGTGGTGCAATTGTAATTATAGTCTGACTTATAACAGAAAGCAGAAACGTGCCTATTCCCAGTTACAAAAAAAGGGTTGTCCCCTACGTCTTGAACAAGACGTAGGGGACAACCCTTTTAGTATTCATTATGATCTAACGAACCGTAAACACGCTATTAGCGCCATTTCCGATAAGTCTGAGGTTTAACGAATCGTAGACGCATTATTTCCTCGATCTGTGTATCATTTGGAGGTTTTAAACTAGTTTGCACCGGAATAACTTCACTGAGGTTCGTTACATTTTGCATTCCACGCTAAATCGCCATTTAACACTCACTCGGTTCGTTAGCGACCTGCACTTAGAGAGACAAGTCCACACTACAGGTCAGCTTGATACGCCAATCGCCCGCCTTTGGAAAGTCGACTTCGCATCAGTAATGCAATGGAAACGACCATGGTTAGCGCCCCAATGAACAGCCATCTACAAATACAAACAACGCATTACCTAAACGAAATACGACCTGATGGATGCTCAGGCAAAATAGCTGTAACCAACTGCTGTACAGCCGGATGATCCGACTGCATTACCGAATCCCCGGCATCACCGCTATATACCAGCTTTCCCTGATCCATCACGGCAATGCGGTCACAGATCGTCATGGCAGCTCGAATGTCATGTGTGATAAAAAGGTAAGACAACCCGTAGGATGCTCTTAACTCTCCCAATAAGGATAGAATTTGCGTCTGGTGCACCATGTCCAGGCTGCTGATCGATTCGTCCAGTACGATTAACTTTGGCTTGAGCGCAATGGCTCGTGCGATGTTAACTCGCTGTAATTGCCCACCGCTGAACTGGTGCGGAAGCTTGCTCCCATCCTCAGGTGTAAGCCCAACCTGCTCAAGCAGTTGTCCGACCATACGAAGTTGTTCTTTTGCCGAAAATCGCTCGTAATTATCCAGTGGCTCACCGATGATCTGCGCGGCAGTCATGAGTGGATTCACAGCCGAATAACAGTCCTGGAACACGACCTGCAGATCGCGCCGTAATCCCTTAAGCACGGGTTTGCTGGATCGATAGATATCCTGACCCTGAAATAAAACCTGACCCTGGCTGGGCTTCTCCAGACCAAGTATGATTTTACCCAAGGTACTTTTACCTGCCCCGCTCGTACCCAGGAGCCCCAGACACACACCCTTTTCTATCGTAAGTGAGATATCTGCCAGCACAGGAGGTCGTGCTCCCGAACGATCCAGCCAATTACGTTTGCCATAGCTATGGCTTACTCCACGTACCTGAAGCATCAGGTCATCCTCCTCTCTTGTACTTGGCAGAAACAATCTCTGAAGAAGCCGAAATTACACATTACCATGTTCATTCCACCCCTACGCCTACCCACTCAAAACACAGTGTATTCCCGCTCTACACATACACTCACTGAACAATTCAACTCATCTGTCATTCACTATCGTCCCAAAGACATACTGGGTCTGGCATTTAACAACATCCGGGTATACTCATGCTGCGGGTGATCGAACAGTTGGTACACATCTGCCTGCTCCACAATTCGCCCCTTCTGCATGACCGCGACTTCATCCGCCATTTGCGAGATCACGCCCAGATCGTGGGAGATGAGCAAGATGGATGTGCCATACTCCGTACGTAGCCGATCCAATTCCTGAAGCACCTTGAACTGATTCACGACATCCAGTGCCGTCGTTGGTTCATCAGCAATAACCAAAGCCGGTCGCAGGCACATCGATATGGCGATCATCACACGCTGCAACATACCGCCACTCAGTTGGAAGGGATATCGCTTCATCAGTTTAGCTGGTTCGGGTAAGTTCATATCTGCCAAGGCAGCAATGGCCCGCTCTCGGGCAGCTGCTTTGGACATTCCCGTATGCGTACGCAAGGTTTCAATGAATTGAGATCCAATCGTATATACGGGTGTAAAAGCATTCATCGGATTCTGCATAATAAATCCGATTTCCTTGCCGCGGATGCGCCGCATCTCCTCACCTGACAACGAGCCAAGCTCCCGTCCATTCAGGTGGATGCTACCCGACACTTCCATCCTGCGCGGATCAAGCAGATGGAGCAATGCGTTACATGTAACGGTCTTACCACTGCCACTCTCACCGACGAGACCGAAGACACGACCTTTTTTTAATTCAAAATCAATGGGCTCCAGTAACGGGACTGAACCCTCCGCTGTTCTTAGATTCACTTGCAGACCACGAACTTCGAGTACCTTCGCTGCATCATCCATCGTTACGTTCACCCCTCATATGCCTTCGATTCCGAACCACTACCTTTTTGCAATGCCATAACGCTCGGATAACGCTTCTCCCAAAATGTTGAACGTAATGACTACGAGCAGAATCAATGCCCCCGGGTAGATCATCAACTCCGGATGACTGCGAATATAACCTGTCCCCTCATGTATCATAGCGCCCCATTCTGCATTCGGTGGTTGAATACCGAGTCCCAGGAAAGACAGAGCAGATATATCCATAATCGCCCACCCCATCTCCAGAGTACCCAACACAACGATCGGACGCTGCACGTTGGGGATGATATGTTTCCGAATAATCGTCCACGAAGAGGAGCCACTAATCCGCGCCGCTGCGATGAAGTTCCGTTCTTTCAGACTAACGACCATGTTCCGGCAGATACGTGCATAATACACCCACTGTACCATCATGAGTGCTAGAAGCACCTGCATCAAACCTGGACCAAAGATCCCTACAATACCGAGCACCAGCACCAGATTCGGAAACGCCATAATGCCTTCACACAAGCGCATCAAGAGACTGTCCACCCAACCACCAAGGTAACCGGAGATTGAACCTACAATGACACCTATGAGCAAAGATGACAGGAAGATCAGGGTAGCAAATCCAAGCGACACTCTCGCTCCATACATCAGCCTAGTGAGATTGTCGCGTCCCAGATGATCCGTTCCGAGCCAATGCTCAAGCGATGGACTCGCCAGCTTCTGCAACAGATTCACCTTCACCGGGTCATGAGGAGCAATCCATGGGGCTAATAACGCGATCACGAAGAAAAGCAATATGATCACCGAGCAGATCTGGATGGCTCTCTGCCCTTTAAATACCGCACGCCATTTGTTTATCAATGTTCTGCCCGTCCTTTCGCTGAAATCCGTGGGTCCATAACGAGCTGCACCAGATCAACGAGCAGATTGCATACGATGAACAGGCAGGCCGCCAGGAAGACATAACATTGAATAACGGGAATATCCCGATTAAATATCGCATCGACAAAATAACGTCCGAACCCAGGCCAGGAAAACACCTGCTCTACAATAATGGTGCCTGTGAGCAGCTTGCCCATACTCATCCCCATTCCTGTAATAAGGGGCGATATGGCGATTTTCAGGACATGCTTGAGCATAATCACTCTTTCGCGAATCCCGCGTGTTCTCGCATACTGTACATATGTCTCCTGCAATTGCTCCAGTACACTGGAACGTAACAATCGGGTGTAGACCGCAATAAGAATCAAGGAGAGAGTAATCGTAGGCAGAACCAGATTCTCCCACGATCCACGCCCCTCCACAGGTAGCCAGTCCAGCTTCACCGAGAAAAAGAAGATCAGCAAGTAACCGAGCCAGAATTGCGGAATAGATGCTCCAAAATAGGAAATCGCACGACTGACCATGTCAATCCAGCTATTCTTATACACCGCCGCCAGTATTCCCAATGGAATACTCACCAAAGCGGATAACAATATACTCCAGAAGGCTAGTTCAGCCGTAGCGGGAATCCTTAGTTTCACTTCATCCCATACGGGTTTGTTGGTGAGATATGAGGTGCCAAAGTCGAGCTTGGCAATCTTCTGAATCGTATGCACATACTGGGTTAATAAAGGCTGATCCAGACCGAACTCATGCCGCTTTTGCGCAAGCAGCTCCGGTGTTGGATAGATATGAGCGGCTGTCAGATAAGCCTCGGCCGGATCAACTGGTGAAATATGAATAAGCGCAAAGGTAACGAGTGTAGCGATAAAAACGATAGGAATGATCGCGATCATTCGTTTCCCGATATAACTGATCAACAAACTTCCTCCCTTTTATCAAGCTACATGACCTTGCCAAGGCTTTACCACTCCGAGATTAAAGTAAATACAACTTATTGGTTGCCCAATTCAATGCCTACAAACGGATTCTCATCACGGTTCGCCGGGAAAATAAAGTTGGAAATTTTCTTCTGATATACCGCCGTTTTCTTAACATACGAGATGGGGACAATCGCCGATTGTTCCTGAAGTGTTGTCAGGATAGAGCCATACAGCTCCTGACGTTTCATCTCATCTGTTGATGATAGTGCGGCATGTACCTGCTCGTCCAGTTCCTTTTTCATCGGCAAGGCACTGAGCGTCTCAGAGATACCAAATCCGGGGCTCGCTACAACGTTAATGAAGGAATGTGGATCATACGGAGCACCATAGTTGTACCAGAAATACAGGTCAAAATCATTGGCTTTCAAACGTTTGATCTGTACCGTCAGTTCCAGCCCAGTGAGGTTTACCTTAACCCCAAGCTCGCTCCATTCCGCCTGAATGGTCTCAGCCATCGCTTTCTGAATCGGGTCCGTCTTGTCAAAAATCATTTCGAATTCAAGCTGTTGTCCGTCTTTCTCACGAACGCTACCATTCGCAGGCATCTTCCAACCCGCTTCATCCAATAAAGCTTTGGATTGTTCCACGTTATATTCGATCGGTTTCAGGTCAACATTGGTGTATGGGTAGTTTTTGGATAGTGCCGTATCTGCCGGTTCTTCCAGACCCAGAGTGATACCTTCCACCATCGCTTTTTTGTTAAATCCTTGCTGGAGCGCCATCCGTACTCTGAGATCAGACAGCTTCGGATTGGAGGAATTCAGCAGCAGATCTCGCGTACCTACCGGATCAGACAGCTGACTCACATATTTATCGTTGTCACGAAGCTGTTGGAACGCATCCAGACTGATCATACCTTCACCATAGATCAGGTCGAGATCACCTTTTTCAAAAGCAAGCACGCGGGTTTCTGCATCAGGGATGATCTTAACCGTAATCTGATCCACCTTCGGTGCGGTTCCCCAATAATTCGGGTTGCGTTTGAAAACAGCATATTCGTCCTGCTTGTAATCAGCCAGCATCCACGGGCCCGTTCCAACTGGCTCTTTGATGCCTTGGGATGTATCTCCGTCATCCGGGAATCCGGCTTCACCCAGGAAGCGGAAAGGACGAACCACAGACAAATCCTGAAGAACAGGATAGTACGGCTCTGTGAGTGTCATACGGAACGTATGGTCGTCCACAACCTCTGTCTTGTCGAGCACACCTACAATGCCCAGCCAGCTATGTGTAGCTTTATTTTTCATCACAGCGTCAAAATTCTTTTTCACAATCTCAGCATTAAATGGCGTACCATCTGAGAATTTCACACCTTGGCGAAGCTTAAATGTATATACTTTGCCGTCATCGGAGATGGTCCATGATTCTGCCAGAGCAGGTTCCAGTTTTCCGTCCTTCTGGTAACTGATCAGTGGCTCATAGAGCATCGATTGGGCAAATAATTGCGAAGGATTGTACGTGTGCGGATTCATTGTACCGATATCACGTGGCCATGACATCGTAATCGACTTCGTAGACGTTTGATCCGAAGCAGCAGATGAGGATTCATCTCCACTTCCTGTATTGCTGCAACCCACAATAACGAATAACAACAAGAACATAGTTGCCAACGTGAGGGCCGAAGATTTGCGATGTTGTACAGACATGAATGTTGAACCCCTTTTCTCTATTTTATGATAATGATTATCATATTCATCCATTAAGAATAGGCAGGAGCCCTCCTTTTGTCAACAAAATTCGACATGGTATGTGTTGTTACTAAAATAGCCAAAAAACCTTTCCTATGGGAGGAAAGGCTTCTTGACATGAATGTGAATTACGACTAAAAAAATAAACTCCACCATAATCTGCTATTCCTTGCTCACAGCATGGAAATCACGAAAGTACATATGCAGGTATATCACTGAGATTCATCATCACATACGCCTTCTTGTTTCTCGTTTAAACTTCTACAGCGATGCCCCATAGAACCGACGAATCACCTGCTCCGCTGGCTTGCCGTACACTCCATATCCGTCATCGGTCAGCGCCTCCTTCTCCGCATGCAGATGTGCGCTCCAATCCCATAGACCGAATCCGCGTACCCAGTCACGCTGACTAACATGCCGGAACATGGTCTCATAGAAATGCTCTTGTTCCTCCGCGCTCACTTCGCCTTCCAGTCCCCAATCGTTCGGTACCTGGGCCGATCCACTGCGGCTGGGACAACCTGCTTCCGCAAAGAAAAAGGGTTTGCCATAGGGAGCAATCACCTGTTCAATACGATCCAGTTGCGCCTCCCAATCTCCGATGGGATAATAACCACTGGAAGAGATGACGTCAACGGCATCCCACCATTTCACATGACCTTCCTGATATTTATCCGTGTTGTACGACACCAGTCCTGTGTACACTTCACGCACACCGGCGATCACCTCGCGCCACTCTTCATCCCGACGCTCGGATTGCACCATCTCACAGCCTACGATGAACATCTCACACTTTTCCTGCTCTGCAATCACTGCATAATGCTTCTGAAATGCCGTATAGCTGCGGAACCAATCCTTCCACTTCGGCTCACAAGGCACATCGATATCAAAAAAGTTAATATGTGCACGCCATGTGCCATCGATGCAGTTGACGGTGGGTTTCAGAATGACACGCAGCCCGAGTGTACGGGCATAACGAATCATGTCCACCAGTTCATCATCCTCCACCAGATGTGTGCCCCGATACTTGACCTCTACCGCCTGCGGATGATCCTGATGTGCCGCCAGTGCAAAAATAACATGAGAACTGCCTGTACGCTCAGCCATCAGGCGCAAGGATTCTTTGGCTTCCGGCTTGCGGAAGTCTCCCCTGCCACTCATCCAGCCAAATGTAAATCCCTTGATATAATCCATATGCATTACAGCTTGCCCTCTTCATGGTCTCCGGCGATGACTTCGTCCGTCTCGATTACATAGTTCACGATCTCATCAATGGTCGTGTAAGCCACGCCAACATACGTGTCGGCAGCACCGTAATAGATAGCGATACGCCCAGTTTCTGCATCATGCAACGTTGCGCATGGGAAGATGACGTTATCGACAAATCCTTGTTCTTCATACCATTTTTCCGGTGTCAGTACGAAGTTAGAAGAACGATATTTTACTTTGGACGGCTCATCCAGATCCAGAATGACTGCTCCCATGCTATATACCAAGCCGTTACAGGTTCCAGTTACGCCGTGGTAGAACATCAGCCAGCCTTCAGACGTTTCGATCGGAGCGGGCCCGCCGCCAATTTTGACCGATTGCCACCAGCCTTGGCCGCCTTTACTCATCACATGACGGTGCTTGCCCCAGTACACGAGATCCGGGCTTTCACTCAGGAAAATGTCTCCGAATGGGGTATGTCCACTGTCACTCGGTCTGGACAACATCACATAGTTGTCGTTGATTTTGCGTGGGAACAACACGCCATTCCGGTTGAACGGCAGCATTGGATTTTCGAGGCGGACAAATGTTTTGAAGTCATCCGTTTTGGCCAGACCCAGTGCTGCGCCGTAGAAGTCTGTACACCAGATGATGTAATACGTGTCCTCGACTTTGACCAAACGTGGATCGTACGCATAGTTCGGCATAAACGGATCGCCATTTTCATCTACAAATGCAATGCGTTCCTCTTCAATTGTCCACTCCAGACCATCTTCGCTTGCGCCCATGTGAAGGTGTGGACGTCCATTAACGGTTTCGGCGCGGAATACCCCAATGAATTTTCCTTCATACGGTACAACGGCACTGTTAAAAATGCGGGCAACACCTTTGACCGGGTTACGCGGAACCACCGGGTTGGCCGAATGTCTCCATACAGGGCCTTCCGTTCCCTCCGGTTTGTTCTCCCAAGGCATATTCGGCAAAGCATCCCCAACAACGTGTACGTTTTTCGTTTCAGCAACTGACATTTTTCATTTCTCCCTTCGGATTTTATTTAACGGAGCCTTGCGCGAAGCCGTTGTAGATGTACTTCTGTAACAGCAGGAAGATGATCATCGTTGGAATAATGGCGATCATGATGCCGGCGCTGATGACCTCCCACTGCGATCCGAACGGTCCCTTGAATTTGAACAAGGCGGTGGATATGACCTGTAGATCGGTCTTTGGCATGTAGAGGAACGGTGTGTAGAAGTCATTATAGATGTTCACACCCTTCACGATAATGACCGTTACAATGGCCGGTTTCAGCAGTGGCAGAATGATTTTCCAGTAGATCGTGAAGTACGACGCGCCGTCCAGCATGGCGGATTCATCCAGTGCACTTGAGATGGAGCCCAGGAATTGCAGGAAGATATAAACCGCGATGATATCTGTACCCAGGTACATCACGATGGCCGCCCAGCGCGTGTTGAACAGGTCGAGCGCGTTGATGATCTGGAATGTGGCGACCTGCGTTGTAACACTTGGAATCAGGGTAGCGAGCAGGAATGCCGCGACCATAATCTTCTTACCTTTGAATTTGAAACGATCCAGTACATACGCGATCATGGAGCCCGTTAAGGTCGCTCCTATAATAGAGATGATCAGAATAATAATTGTATTTTTGAAACCAACCAGCATGTTGCCATCCACAAAAGCCTTTGCATAGTTCGCGAAGTTCAGCCAGTTGGCTGGCGGGGCAAGCGGGCTGCTGGTAGCGTATTCCGCATTCGTTTTGAGAGATGCAAATAGGATGACCACGATGGGCAAAAGCGCGATAAACGCCGCAATAACCAGGGAAGCATATTTAACCACGCTCGCAAGGGTGTATTTGAGTTGTGTCACGTTTATTCCTCCCCTTTCATGGTGACGCGTTGCACAAGCGTAACGAGAATAACGATCAAGAGCAGCACCACAGCCATGGCGGATGCCAGTCCCAGCTTGCCATATTTAAACGCCAAATGAACCGTCTGGATTACAAATGTCATACTGCCGTTGGAACCATCGGTCATGATATATGGAATATCGAACGCACTAATTGCGCCGCTAATCGCCAAGATCAGGTTGAGCTGCAGGATGCGTGTAATGCTTGGCAGGATGATGTGGCGGAATTGCTGCCAGCGATTGGCACCATCAATATCGGATGCTTCATACACATCCTTTGGAATGGAGGAGATTGCACCCAGGAAAATGATAAAGTTGAAGCCCATGTATCTCCATACTGATGCACCTGCGAGTGACACGTTGATAATATTCGGATTACCGAGCCAGAGCTGCGTGTATTGTCCCAGCCCTACAGCATGCATGAGCATATCGAGTGTACCGTCCGGTTTGAAGAAAAAGAGGAAGATAAAACCGATGGCTACCCCATTCAGCAAATAAGGGAAAAACAATATGCCTTTGAAGAAGTTTTTGCCTCGGACTTTGAAACTCAAAATCGTGGCAAAGTAAAGCGCCAAGCCCATCTGTAAGAACGTGGCCACGAAGTAGTACAAGCTGACAATAAATACTTTGAAATATTCGGGATCACTGAATATACGCGTATAGTTCTCAAAGCCAACATAATCGAACCTTTTACTGTATCCGTTCCAATCGGTGAAACTGTATTTGAACATGTTGATGACAGGTAAGTATGCAAATGTAAACAGCAACGCCAGCGGAATAATTGAGAAGGCACAGATGATAAATATGCGTTGCGCTGAGTAGCCCCAATTCGAAAGTTTTAAGTACTTCATGCTCTCCACACCTCCAAGCGGTTTTCCCGCCTATATATCGAAAGACTCCAATGGAATTCCTGCGGAATAACTGCCGGAGAAGAGTATGGGTATCATGCTTTCAAATACCACATACTCCATGCTCCATTCATATATGGATTCCTATATCCCCGCAGTCCATTCATCACCTGATCCACTTACGTTAATCCAATTATTTCGTGAGTTCTGCTCTTGCTTTGACCCATTTGTCGTTCAGATCTTTCATGATGTCGTCATACGATTCCTTGCGGTTCCCAATACCTGCTTCGATAATGCGTTTCTTGAAGTCAGGCTGCCAGAGACCGATTTCGCCTTCATTATCAATCTTGTCGACCAGACCTTCCTGACCTTCTTTGGCAGGTGTAAGCGTGGAGAATTTAACGTCTTTATATTGATCCAAAATTGGTGGTAATTCAGCATTCTTGTCTGCATCCATACCGCCGCCTTGTTCAACTGCATAGTTCGATTTCGCCAGGAACCAGTCAATCCAGGCTTTGGCAGCAGGTTTGTTCTCACTGTTCACGTTCATGCCGATGTTATAGTCGGCGGAGAGCGGAACCACAACCTCGCTTGCATTCGTAGGAAAAGGAAGGAATCCAATGTCGTCTGGAGTATCTGTCATGCCTTGGATCTGTGTGATCGCCCAAGAGCCCAGTGCCATTGTGGCAATTTTGCCTTTGGCAAGATCTGCTTTGGAGCTTTCCCAGTCGGTTGTTGTTGGATCTTTCTCGATTAGACCGTTCTTGGCTGCATCATAGAGCACCTTATATAGTTCATAATGCGGCTGACCAGGCACAAAGTTCTCATCTGTGTTCGGTTGGTCCACGTTAACGTAATCCACACTGCCTGCAACGGTTGGCAGATCCGATTCCCATTGGGTGAGAGCCCAGCCGGATGCATAGTTGGTGTAAAGTGGAACCGCGTCTGTATTGTCTTTGACCAGTTGAAGCGCAGCCTGGAATTGCTCCGGTGTTTTTGGAACTTCCATAATGCCTGCGTCTTTGAAGACCTGTTTGTTATAAATGATTCCAGAGAACGTAATTACGGTAGGAATACCGTAGACCTGACCATCCACCATGCGTTCTTCAATAGCCGTGTATTTGTCTTTCAGTTCATCGTACGTGCCAAGCGGCTCGAAGAAGTCCGGGATATCTGCGATCGGAACACTGGTCGGGATCATCAGTACATCACCGTAATCCTTGGTGCTCATACGGATCTTCACTTGTCCTTCGTAGTCGGCCAGTGCCTGGAAATTTACTTTCACATCGGGATATTCCTTGTTGAACTCAGCCGCATAGTCTTTGAACACGGTATCCACAATATCTGTACGTTGTGTAAGGACGGTAATTTCACCCTTGATATCTGCCGGATCTGTGCTGATCTCCTCCCCTGCCTGCGAAGATCCACCTCCGGATGAACATGCAGCAAGTAGCGAAGTGATGAGCAACATCGTCAGCAACATCATCCAAACTTTGTTTTTTTTCAATTGTTTCGACCCCTCTCTTAAGTTAATTAAGTTATCGTTAAGGTTACAAAATGAATTCTATTATGGTAACGCTTACCTGTCAATTAAATTATTTATAACTTAACAAGAAAAATTGCGATGCATTTCGTTGACATCTGTTTTTCGGAGCACTAATATTGATTAATAAAGTTACCGTTAACTTAATTTAATTAGATTGATGCACTATTTTGAAGGAGCGCTCACTTATGAATACAAAAACAACCGAACTTCAATCTGAGATTAAGGAGCATTGGGAGAAGCAGATTTTACCCTTCTGGTCCAACCTTAAGGATACAACCCACGGTGGATTCTACGGTTGGGTTGGCAATGATCTTCAAGTGATTCAACAGGCGCCCAAAGGCGGGATCGCCACGGCACGGCAACTTTGGTCTTTTGCAGCAGCCTATCGGGTTACCGGAAACGAAAGATGGCGCGATCACGCTCAGCACGCCTATCGGTTTCTCGCTGATCATGTGATGGACACCGAATATGGCGGTATGTACTGGATGGTAGATTACACAGGGGAAGCGCTGGACACAAGCAAACATGTGTATACGCAATCATTCGGCGTGTATTCACTCAGTGAGTACTATCGAGCTACCGGGGATGCTTCTGCATTGGAACTTGCGAAAACGCTTTTTGCTCTAATCGAGGACAAAGGTCTGGATGCCGAACTACCTGCGTACAAGGAACAATTTGATCGCACATGGAAGGAACAGCCTAATGAAATGCTGAGCGAAAATGGGGTGATTGCGGATTACACAATGAATACGCATATCCATGTGCTGGAGGCCTACACCACGCTCTATCGCGTGTGGCCGGATCAACAAGTGAAGGCGGCGCTGGAACGCCTACTCGGGATTCTGTATGAACGGGTGTATGACCAAGACACCAAGTTTCTCGGGGTATTTTTCAACAAACAGTGGGAATCCATCATCGATCTGCGCTCGTTCGGACATGACATTGAAGCCAGCTGGCTGATCGACGAAGCACTGAAAGTTCTGGAGATAGAACAACATCCGCAGTATGCAGCGATGGTAACGGATATCGCCTATAACATCTCCAATGTGGCCGTGAATGCGGATGGTTCCCTGCTCAATGAACAAGAAGGTGAACATATCGATGATAAGCGAATCTGGTGGGTTCAGGCGGAGGCTATGGTCGGGTTCTATAACGCGTATCAGCGTACAGGTGATCCACTATTTCTGGAGAGAGTGGAGCGCTTATGGACCTATACCAAAGAAAACATCATTGATCAGCGGGCTGGTGGGGAATGGTACTGGTCGGTTGACGGCAACGGTACACCGGATCAGAGCGAAATTGCCGGACCGTGGAAATGCCCGTATCACAATAGCAGATTCTGTATTGAACTAATCGAGAGGATGGGATCAGAATGATACACCCGAAATACAAGGAGTTACTGGAGAAACAGGAGCAGTTGCTTAGTCGCCCTAATGAGATCAATTCTTCCTTCTACAACGGCATATACGATCGGTACCAATATCCGGTTATCACTCGTCATCATGTACCGCTGCATTGGAGATTCGATCTGGATGAGACGACGAACCCGCATTTTATGGAGCGTCTCGGTATCAACGCTACACTGAATCCGGGAGCCATCTATTTCAATGGCAAATACGTCATGGTCATTCGTACCGAAGGATTGGACCGCAAATCGATCTTTGCGCTCGCGGAGAGTGACAATGGTATCGACGGATTCCGTTTCACGGGTAAACCATTGGTCTGGGAAGATATCGATGCGGATGAAACCAATCAGTATGATATGCGCCTCGTTCAACATGAAGACGGCTGGATCTATGGCATCTATTGCTCGGAACGCAAAGACCCGGAGGCTCCTGCATTTGATACCTCCAGCGCAGTGGCACAGGCAGGACTGGTTCGGACACGCGATCTTACAAGCTGGGAACGGTTACCCAACATCTCAACCAATTCCCCTCAACAGCGTAATGTCGTATTGCACCCGGAATTCGTGGATGGAAAATATGCCTTCTACACCCGTCCACAGGACGGATTCATCTTAACAGGCAGCGGCGGCGGAATCGCCTTTGGTCTGTGTGAGGATATCTTGAACCCTGTCATTCATGAAGAGACGATTATCGACGAACGGCAATATCATACGGTATATGAGGTCAAAAATGGTCAAGGCCCTGCTCCCCTCAAAACGGATCGTGGCTGGATTCACATTGCTCACGGAGTTCGGAACACTGCGGCAGGCCTACGTTATGTGTTATACACCTTTGCCACCGATCTGAATGATCCGGCACGTATTATTGCCAAGCCGGGCGGCCACTTCATTGCTCCTTATGACGACGAGCGGGTAGGCGATGTATCCAATGTTATTTTCTGCAATGGAGCTGTGGTCAACGAAAATGACGAGGTCTTTATCTATTACGCATCCAGTGATACCCGCTGTCATGTGGCAACAACCACGTTGGAAAAACTAGTTGATTATACGTTCAATACACCGGCTGATCCATATCGTTCCTTGGACTGTGCTATCCAACGGGGTCAGCTGATTGAACAGAATGAGAAGCTTCTACAGAAACAATTGACATAACATCGGTAGAGCGTCCTCTCAGGGAAACCTGCAATGTGCTGAAAATTAGCGAAACAACAGCCAGAATGGCTTTATTCCAAGTGGGTAACGATGTATACTGATATGGATTGTTATTATGTTGGAGGAAAGCGCTCATCATAATGACAGCACATTGTGCCTATACCGGCTTGAAGGAGGCGACCATACTGAAGAACAATATCACCATGCGGGATATCGCCGACAGGCTCGGGGTCAGCAGTGTGACCGTCTCGAAAGCATTGAATGATAAAGATGGCGTGAGTGGCGAATTAAAGGAAAAAATTAAAGTGCTTGCTGTTGAAATGGGCTATCGGTATAATGCCGCTGCCCGTTCGATGAAGGAAGGCTTAACCCATAATATTGGCGTAATTATCCCGGAGCGTTTTACCGGGCCTACGCAGTCGTTCTATGTACGCGTGTTCCAGCGCATCACCAAACATCTGGAGGAACAGGGCTACTACGGCATTCTGCACATTCTGAATGTGGAGGACGAGGAAGAACTAACACTGCCCAAGCTGTACAGCGATAACAAAGTCGATGGTTTCATCGTGCTCGGACAGATCAGCAAAGAGTATATTGAACTGGTGCGATCGATGGAAGTTCCCAAAATGTTTCTCGACTTCTACGATGAACATTCGGACATCGATTCCGTCGTTACCGATAACTTCTACGCTGCCTATGAGCTGACGAACTATCTGGTTCAGCAAGGCCACCGTAACATTGCTTATGTAGGGAACTTGTATTCCACGAGCAGCATCCAGGACCGATTCCTCGGGTACTACAAATCCTTGCTGGAACATCGGTTGCCGATGAATCCAGATCTGGTTCTGAATGATCGGGATGAACGGGGTACGTTTATTGAGATTGATCTGCCGGAACAGCTGCCAACCGCCTTTGTATGCAACTGTGATCAGGTCGCTCATCTGCTCGTTCAGAAACTGACTTCCATGGATATTCAGGTGCCTGGCCAATGCTCTGTTGTTGGTTTTGATAATGATATCTATGCCACGCTCTCCGATCCCAAGCTCACAACCGTCGAAGTGGATGTGGAACAGATGGCACGCACGGCAGTTCAGTCCATGCTCAAAAAGGTCGACAACCCAAACCGCAGTTTCGGCCGTGTACATGTGAAAGGCAACATCATCTATCGTGAATCGGTAAGTGCTGCGTCTGCCTCATCAGATACTATGGATACTTGAACAAAAAAATGAAATAAACGAACACAGATGACTGGCCTTTATCTTACTGGCCAGTCTTTTCTGATGCATCGGAGCTTAACGAGGGCGACGATCTGTTGAATTCTTCAAAAATGTAGTCGTTCTCCAAATCGAGAGGATGAGGATTAACTCATACACATTGGTTAAAGTTCCGGTTTCCAATGGTAGGGAGATTAACTGCCCTACAAACAACAAGGCAGTTCCAACAAACAGCCATACCCATTTATGTCTGAAAAGAACGATCAGGCTAACAAATAAGAGTACAAGCCCCACGATGATCACCATCATCGGCGGACCTCCATGACCTTCTGCCATATATCTCAGTACTCCATACTCTTCTGTAACTTTGAGATTTTCAACCTCCGATAAAGTAAAGCCTACAACCTGATAGATAACCAGACCTAAAGTTATCAGCCATGCTACCACACTCGTTATACTTCTATTGGCAAACTTGGCACCTGAGCTGCGCAAGATATGGTAGCCAACAAGAATAAGGGTAGGGGTAGCAAAGGCATGTAGCCAAAATCGAAGGCTACTGAGAACCATTAACACTTCCCCTTCCCCTATCAAATTACCTACAGCAATAATTCCATTATCATATGCCAAGCTGAACGCTACAAATAGCTGAAAACTGGAATACCCTAACCATTGCTTCCTCTGGGTTAAATCGAAGGCCATCCAAACAACAAGTATCAAATAAACAAGAGTAAGTGCGGAGTATATCCATACATCCAAACTGCTTCACCATCCTTATGGGTCAATTCTAATAAATTATATTTACCGGTAAGTAAAATTACAAGATGAATTTTTAAAAATGGATAATTTGTCATAAATTACTCACTGATGTAATGAAGATGAATATCGATATATAACGTTTACCTGGGAGACCAACACATGCTGTAGCTGGAGATGTTCCACCCTAACAAGGAGTCACTTTTCAAGCGGCCCGCCGAACTGTATCTGGAGCTAAATTATATAAAAAGAGCACCCCCGGCTATCGTAGCTGCAGGAGCACTCTTTTCCTTATTTGAAGAACGTAAAAGCAACAGGTTACTCTGATATCAATAACTTGTCTTCAACCAATTATCCTTGGACCAGGTCAATTTACCCGAACCCGCGCCATTGGAAGCCGTGAGGCGTGCATTCAGCGTGGATGGATCATCCGTGGTATAGCTGTAAGGAAGTGTCGAGAAGCCGTTCCAGGAGAACGATTTTATCACCGCCGGGATTGGCGCCAGTGGACTGCCAGACGTATCACTGCTTCCACGGAATGAGCTGCCATCCAAAGAATACATGGTATCGGTCACTCTGATTTTGCCGGTATAGGTTGGGTCTGCCGGATCGGTCTGATTGTTGCGAACAGGATACAGCACGTCCTTGATGACTGATTTCTCAACTAATACGGCTCCGCTCTCTGTCGAGATTGCCCCATTGCCAATGATATCGAATTTATAACCTTTGGACGCAATCGCTGTTGCCATCGCCGTTGTAATTTTGGCTTTAGCGGCACGTGCCCCTGTCGAATCCATCACGATGTTGTATGCATGTGCGTTGCCGCCACGCAGGCGTGGCATCCGGTCCTGAATATCTTTGTAGAGATTATGGTGCAGTGTCATGGACAGGTTGGCGTTAGCTGATTCCAGGCTGGTCGAACCGACCAGATGTCCTTTCTTTTGTGGTCCCGAGATGGCGATAATATCGGCTTTGCTAAGACCTACAGCACTGCTGCGCAGGTAGTTATACATGGGATAGGAAGCCTTGTTTGCTTCCAATTCGTTAATCTGCTGGGTGACCCAGCTGTTCGAGCTGCCGTCATCCCCTTTGAAGAGGGACCAGGAGATGGTCACACCGCTGGTTCCTTTTTTCGAATCGACGAGTCCGTCATAGGCTTTATTAAATGTGCAGTGATCAATCCACACGTTGCTGTTCTCCTCCAGGGTGATGTAATCCCAATCGTTCTTGTCGTAATCACCTTTGGTGGATTCATCCCATTCCCATAACTCATCAAATTCCAGGTTGCGGATGATGACATTTGAGCTTCGTTTCACGCTGATCGCAGCGTGTTTGATCTTGGAACCATTGGCGGAGAAAATCGTGAGTCCATTGAAACCATCAATCGTGAGCTTGCTAACACCGGTCTGTTTTAATACGGGATGCGTCAGCGCATCATTATGCTTGGCAAAAGGAGAAGTCTGCGCTGCGCTCGGAATTTCATTCCATCCCAGATTCAGATCGTTCATGATCTCAACGACTTTGACACCGGAGTTCTTTTTCAGCGCCAATGCTAGATCGGTCGCATTATACACTTTCTTATACGTGGCTGTGTTTGATTCGCTAATGATGCCGCCGCCCGCGTTCCCTTGGGAGAAGCCTGTAAGATTGTAGTCTGCGTTACCAGCTGCCTGCACACTTGCCGGGCCGGACAATAAAGTTAACCCCAACGTTAGAGCCAGGGCTGTGCTGCAAAAACTTCGAAATTTAGTTTTCATCGATTCCATTCCTCCCAATATATGATGATGACATTCGTCCATCGTTGCCATGCCGTGTTACGAAGGACATGTTCTCAATGTAAATGTTGAAAGCGATTACAACAATAATCCCTATCTCACATGTGGTTAGGAAAGGCTGGTATGGTAAGGGTTTGTACTGTAAGCAACCTTGAATCGTACAGAGTTAACTTGGGGAGTAAGGTTTCAGGGATACATCGTGGTAACATGAAGGTGTCGGATAAAATGAAACCAAAAAAGCAGGACTGCATCTGCTGCAGACCTGCTCAATTTTACTTTTTGATGGAACGTGTCCAGAAGCCGCCATGGAACTGTTTGGGTTCCACTGTAATGACAAATGCTTTGGGGTCCAGATCGAGAATCGTCTGGTAGAGCAATTTCTGGTTTTTACGTTTTGCCAGAATCTCCATCACGAGCCGATCCCCGTCACGTCCACTACCCACCCATGCAGTAACACCGAACCCTTTATCCCGGAGGGCATTCGCGACATTGCTACCCATCTGGTTACAGATGACTTTAACGGTAACGTAACCGAGTGCAATCTTTTCTTCAATCCAGGCTCCGAGCAACACACCAAGTCCGTAACCCACCGCGTAGACGATTAAAGCAGAAGGCTGGGTCAGATACTTGAGTACCAGATTCAGACCGAGCACATAGATCACAATCTCACCCATGCTAATCAGTGCGGCGATGTATTTCTGTCCTTTGAGTGTCAGAATCATCCGGAGTGTATAAGCGGATACGTACACAATCTGGATCAAAAAGATAAATACCAATATTTTAAACAATCACAATCCCTCTTTCCTGGCCTTCGCAACGGAATTAGCCCTTTGCTGCATATCCTCGACGATTTCGTTTCATCTATGCTTCCTGTATGTTCGCTCTATCTCCATCATTGGACGTTATACCCTCATTCTAAACGGTTGGATGTAAATCCGTAGGCATTTTCTGCTCTCTGGCATGCCGGAACTGCCATTATAGAACCGTTTGTACCGATTATCAACCCGGCGGAGGTCCCAGGGTCGAAAACGGGGGTCTTTGAATATGCTGTATCATCATAAAGCCAAGCACGCTGGCACAGGATATCAGGTCAATACCAGGATGGATGGGTCAAAACAAAAAGGGGGTGCCGTCATGCAGCTATGGCAGGAGATGGAGCGGGAAGGCATGGAGGAACTCATTTTTTGCCATGATGCAGATAGTGGATTGAGGGCGGTCATTGCCATTCATAACACGGTCCTTGGACCTGCGCTCGGCGGATGTCGCTACTGGACGTATGCGTCCGAGGAAGAAGCTGTTCGGGATGCTGTGAAACTTGCCAAAGGCATGACGTACAAAAATGCAATCTCCGGACTGCCGTATGGTGGCGGAAAAGTGGTCATATGGGATGTACCTTTAGCGAAGAATACAAAACCGGATGAGGATGGTTGCGGGTCTCAAAGTGGTAAGCAGGTCGCTGGAGATCTAGGGGTAGAGCAACAAAAGGCCGCTGCCACGGAACGGGAAGTCGTCGCCGATCAGGGTGCTGATCGTATAGATAAAAGCCTGGATACGGACGTATCCAAGCGGGCGCAGCGCTTTCGAGCACTGGGTCGTTGTCTAGAGCGGCTAAATGGACGGTACGTGACCGGTCTTGATCTGGGTACCACGGCGACAGACATGGACCAGATCCGACTGGAGACCGCACATGTGACGGACACCACGGGTTCACTTGGGGCGCAGGATGACTTCACTGCCGAGATGACCGCCTACGGCGTACACATCGGCATTGTGACCTCGCTGCGCCAGCAAGGCATTGCATCTTTGCAGGGCATTCCCGTTGCCGTCCAGGGACTGGGCAAGGTCGGGTATGCCCTGTGCCGTTACCTGCATGCAGCCGGGGCACGGCTCATTGTGGCAGACGTTGTACCGGAGCGTGTACAACGTGCCCTTGTGCAGTTCAGCGGCGCCATCTCGGCCGATCCGGCCCATGTCCACGCCGCTGACTGCAAGGTCTTCGCCCCCTGTGCCCTGGGGGGCGTACTGACCCCGGCAACGGTGGAGGAGCTGCGCTGCTCCATCGTTGCCGGGGCGGCCAACAACCAGCTGAGTGAACGACAGCTGGTTGCAGGCCGCATGCAGGCGCGCGGCATCCTGTACGCGCCTGATTATGTGCTCAACGCAGGCGGAATCATCTCCACCGCCTACGAGCTGGAAGGCGCCGGGCCTGACCTGATCCGCCAAAAGGTGGCGGGGATTGCAGGCACGCTGAGCAAGGTATACGCAGAGGCTACGCAATCTGTGATCTCCACAGCCGATGCAGCCGATCGGCTAGCCGAATCCTTCCTCCAATCAGGCCATAAAAAATAAGGTGTCCCACCCTGCATCTAAGTATAATCATACAACCAACACATTCTCCGCCACTCTATAGGTTCTAAGTTTGAATGTACCAGGAACTCATTATGGGCTTCATTGGATTCCGACTTACCTCTGCAAGAGAGCCTCCACTGCTTTACCTCATTCTAACGAACCTGATACACGTTATTAGCCCCTTTTAGCATGAATCTAATATCTAACGAATCTTAGGCACGTTATTGTGCCTAGTTTGGTTCTTTTTCAAGCTAAATAGCTACTTTTCCGAAGGATAGCGTTCCTGAGGTTCGTTAGAATTTATATTTCAGATTTTCACCCTGAATAGGTTGTCTCAGGTTCGTTAGCGCTGCGGCGAAGGTTTCCTTGGGGTAGTATCACCTATCAAAAAGAGCTAACCTAGACGTAAGTGTCCCGGTTAGCTCTTTTTAGCTCTTTTTAGCTCTTTTTAGCCCTTCTTAGTTCTTCTTAGCACTCTTAACTCTTCTAGGCTCTTATCACTTCGTCCTTCTACTTTCTAATCCCTTATCGCTTTTGCTCTTGCTCTTGCTCTTGATTCCTTGATTCTTTGGCTCATTTTTTTCCAATCGCTCTCTGTACGGATTACATTAAGTTTTCTTGTAAACCGTCCCTCTCAACGTAATCCACCCTCTTTTCTTTCCTTCTTTTACTACTTTACTTCAGTCCTTCTTTTACTCTTTTATTCTGCTGTTCTGCTGCAACTTCTCAAACTGCAACCGACCTCTTCTTCGCTGTCTTCTTCTCCTGAAACAGTAGCGTCCACAGCAACACATTCGCCACGATCAGTAGCGCACCATAGATCCACACGCCCCCCGACACTGATCGGAAAAAGACATGGACTCCCCATAACATAGCAAGCACAGGAAGGGCGGCGAATACATACCAGCCATCACTTTGCTGTGCCATACTGAAGGATTGGGAGAACGGTGGCTTACGCAGCAACAACTTGCCTGCCAGTGGTACAAGCGCTGTAGCTGTCAGCATAATTACTGCAATATCCGGCAGTATCCGTGATCCAAATGTCCAGATGAACAAAATGGCATTTGCCAGAAATATAGGCAGGAACATGTTGCACAAGAATGCCTTCAGAGCGCCTTTATATAACGCGCTATCATTCGCCATCGGTGCAGCACGAAAAGTCCAGAACGCCTTGTATTGTCCCGAAAATTTCAGCATGACCACCACCGTTACAACCAACATCAGCACGATGTAAAAGGTGTATACAAACGAACTTTGTCTAAACTCCGCCCAACTAGAAGATTGCAATTCAGTAAACCAAAATATATAAGGTAAAACAAATGATAAACCAAGCGATGGATACACCTTCAGCTTGAATTCCCGTTCATTACGCATCATGCTGGCTGACAGACGGAAGCAAGCCTGCTCCTCTCTCGAACGACTGACCACCTTGGAGATCAACCGATCCCATCTTCCACGTCTGCGTCCGGAGGACTGACCCGAATGTGCCATTTTTTCCAAATACAATTCAAAGGAAGGCATAAGCTTCACATATACGAGCATACTCACCACAGGAACCAAGACTGCCAGTGCTGTGAACGTATAGATCCACACATTCCCGCCCCCTGCAAATAACCATTCATATGCAGCCGCATACCATAACGGAGGTAACAGCAACTGCCACCAAGCCGGGGTAAATACCATACCAAAGTCAATAATGCTGAACGAACGAATGACCAGCTGATAACCGATCGCAATCCCTACCGAAAGCAGAATCTGTACCATATTGATCATATCCTTCAGCTTCTCACCATCCAGAAACTTCATCATGAACAGATAGATCAGAGACGTTGTCACCAGAATCAGCATATTGATCAGAATCAGTTCCACGAGGAAAATCAGAAAGAATCCGATTCCATGCGTCACCAACGCGGCAATTAGCGGTATACCGGTTAATGAACCTGTCAGTAATAGCAGATAAACGCCTGCATGGATGGCTCGGGCCATCCCCACCGTTCGCCCATTAACGGGCTTCGTCATAATGATATTACGATCCCGAATATCCAGCAGCACAGAGGAAAAATCCGAGATCATGGACGTCATGATCATAAACATTAATATGCCAAACACAAGTCCCATCTGAAGCATGAAATGCCCCGTATCCCAGACGATGAAGGGAACCATCATCAGTCCCATTAATCCATACAACCATAAGGATCGAAGAAACTGATTACCTTCCTTGCGCTCCTTTTTTCCTGAATTGTTGGACAAGATGGTAGGTACTCTGCGTTGATCCATCTGGAACTTCACTCGCAAAATCAGGCGCAGCACATCATAATCCGCCCCTGTTTTGGCGATAAGCGGACGAAAGCGATCCAGAATCTTGAGCGTGCGGAAGTCAGAGGATTCCTCCATATCAGTACACCTCCTGCACAATCGATACAAATCGCTCAGCAATGGCTTTATGTTCATTGAAGCCTGTCAATTGATTGAATACTTCCTCCAGCGTACCTTCCATGGATTGCTGTTGGAGCTGCTTGAACGTACCGTCTGCCACTACGCGTCCTTCAGCAATCAGTACAATTCGACTGCTGATCTTCTCCACCACATCCATGATGTGTGACGAATAGAAGATCGTTGTGCCTTTGGCTGACAATTGTGACAAAATCTCTTTGACCACCATCACACTATTGGCATCCAATCCGCTGAGTGGTTCATCCAGGAACAACAGATCCGGGTCATGCAGCAGCGCAGAGATCAACAGCACTTTCTGACGCATACCTTTGGAAAAAGAGGCAATGCGGGAATGATATGATTTTTCCATTCCAAAACAATCCATCAATAGCTTGGCTTTGTAATCCGCATCCTCATAGGACATACCGTATAACTCTCCCGTAAAAGTCAGATACTCCGCAGGCGTTAATTGTTCGTACAATTCCGCCACCTCCGGAACATAGCCGATTCTGCGTTTATACTCTACATCGCCATCCGCAATATCTTTACCAAAGATTCGCACCGTGCCTACATACCCTTCAACCAGCCCGAGTAAAATCTTAACCGTCGTACTTTTGCCAGCCCCGTTTGGACCAATATATCCAATCATCTCACCGCGATTTACTTCCAGATCGATGCCGTTCAGCACATAACGTCCGTTGTATCTCATACGCAAGCTTTCAATTGATAGCACTTGTTGTTCACTCACTTCGTTATCCAGCTCCTGTCTCTATCTTTTTCTACAATTCTACTAGTTTACCACAGATTGGGATGGTAATGATCGGAAATAGGTCACGATATGAGCCATCAACTGGATATCCCTTTCGAGTAAGAGCATCACGTAACAAGCGCGAACACATCACAAAGCCCCTGTCCCACCTTATGGTAAGAGACAAGGGCTTCCACTTTATAGTGAACCTTATTTCTAATATCTAAAAAGTCTTATTGCACCTTAACAATCTGAAAATGTTGATTCGTGCCGCCATTATCCGTCCACTGGATGGCCGCAGCCCCATCTGCCAGGGATTG
Organism: Paenibacillus sp. FSL H7-0940; assembly: GCF_037979415.1. Taxonomy (NCBI): domain Bacteria; kingdom Bacillati; phylum Bacillota; class Bacilli; order Caryophanales; family Paenibacillaceae; genus Paenibacillus; species Paenibacillus sp. FSL H7-0940. Next base: position 6,029,930 of record NZ_CP150280.1, on the reverse strand, counting down.
ACTGGAGATATCCAATACTTTGCCTGTACTGCGATTCTTCAGTTTATAATAACCACCACCTACATGGACGAGCTGCCATTGCTGGCTGGCCCAGCCACCATCATTCCACTGTTCAATGACAGCCCCGTCGTTCGTGGCACCATTCTCCACACCAATTAGCTTGCCACTGGAACGGTTGATGATTTTGACATAACCGCCACCCGCATCGGTAATCTGCCACTGTTGACTTGTCGTCCCCCCATCTGCTCGCTGCTCCAGATCCGCACCGTTGGCGGAAGAACCCCCGATGACATTCAGTAATTTATTGCTTTTACGGCTAATCAGCTGATATGAAGCATTCGGGTCCCAGACATCCGGTGTACTCACTCCGGTCACAGTCCCTGTTACTGTATCAATCGTAATACTGCTGGCCCAGTTCATCGCCAGACTAGTTGCGCTAGGGAACGATAGGGGCAGCCAAACATACTTGGAATCCTGCACAGGTCCGCTCCATGCACCAGCCCAGCGATCACCCATGTAGAGATAGGATGTGGTCTGTGAACCTTCTACAGGAACGACATAGGTGGATTGGGAACCATACGTTGTGCTGTCTCCAAAATTGCTAAGCCCGCTCCATGTGCCTGTAATGCTGGAGGCTGTCGCATATTTGGCCTGATTTGGATTCCAGCCGGTCGCACCTGAGGTAATCAGGAAGTAGACGCCGTCTTTTTTGAATAGGGCTGGTGCTTCACGATATTGTCCAGGCCACAGCGTTGTGACTAGGGATTCCACACCCAGGAAATCCGGGGTCAGCTTATATATATTCAGATCCGCATTCACTCGGGTCGCAGAGATCAGATAAGCGGTTCCGTTATCGTTGTATACCGTCATGTCTCTGGAATCATACCCAAGTGGACGATAACTGCCCACATACGTGTAGTTGCCATCCACCGTATTCGAAGTAGCTACCGCCACTCGGGCCTCGCCATAATCCAGACCATTCTCCTTGTGCATCCACAGCACATATTTGCCGGTAGCACTGTTGTAGATGACCTTTGGGCGTTCAATGTTAGAGATATTTAGCTCGGCTGCCGAGCTGCTGGTCAGCACATCATTGCGATACTCCCAGCTCTTCAGATCCGATGAACGATACACCGATACCGCCTTGAACGTTCCATTCGTATTGCGGTTCTCTCCAAACCAGTAATAATACCCATTTGCCTTAATCATCCCGCCACCATGAGCATGAACGACATTGCCATTGGTATCCTTGAACTGTATCCCGTTCGTTACACTAAGTGGAGCAGCTGAAGCATTCGGTCCGGGTGCAAGCAGCATACCTATGGATTGCAGCGCCAAAACCAAAGCAAGCAGATAACTTAAGCGGCGGGTAAAGCGACGTGAATGTGTATTCTTTTTCAACCATCCATCGTTCATAGCCATATCGTAATGCACCTCCATGTTTTTTATGAAGCGCTTACATAAAATTAAAATCGATATGTCTCATCTGCCTCCGATCGATGATGCATTTCAGCATTAGAATTCCTGGCAATACTGGCTGGGCGTTCACCTCCCTGATTCCGATTGTATCCGCCACGTTCCTGCTCGAATAGTGAACAATCCGGCGGAAGATGTACAATTTTATACTCCGCTCTCTCGATCAACAACAAAAAGACGCTTCCCCCGAAGCGTCCTCTGCTATACCTGCCCTGCCCCTCCATGATGTAACGATCTCTAGCTGTGTGCGGCTGTTCATAGGCAGGTTTTTATATGATGTTTTATCGGCGTATACTCGCCCTTATTGCTTAATCTTGGTCGTCAAAATCCTGGTCAAACGATAACACTTTACCTGTGTTGGCATCGATATCTACATCTGCTTCACCTTGAGCAGTTCTCAGCTCGATCTCATACACATAGCGACCATCATCATGATCCAGCTCGACTTTGGTTACTTTACCACCCGTAACTTGTTTCAACGCAATGTTTGAAGCTTGGGATGCCGTCAATTTGACCTGCTTGGAAGTAGAGTTATTAGATGTGTTGCCTGTTACAGTACCTTTATAATCGTCGTCATCATCGTAGTCTTCATCATTCACGACCGCAAGAATTTTGCCTGTATAAGCATCCAGACGAACGACAACATCATTGGTTCCTTTTCTGTCGATCTCAACTTCATAGAACGTTTGGCCGTTTCTACGCTCCAGATCCACGTCATCCACTTTACCATCGGCTGCTTTTAACGCCAACGCTTTCGCTTGAGATGCATTCAGCATTTTACCTGTGCTGTTCTGATTCTGTGTTGCAGATTGTGTTGTTGACGTTGGTGTAGTTTGCACCGATTGTCCGTTCACATTCCCGCTAGCCGCTACGGCCGATCCACCAAGTAATACTGCTGCTGACAAGCTACCAATCCAAAGTTTATGTTTGTTCATCATCATCATTCATCTCCTCGTTGTTGTTGTTTCGTTCTCGTCTACATTTATAGAATAACCTGCAGGAATGAGAGATCAGCGAGAGTTAGATTAGAATTTGATGAGAAAATGAAGAGAATGCTCATTTAATGAGTGTTCATTATGTATGTAATCTAAAAGAAATGAAAAAGATGACCCCAACATTAGGAATCATCTATCCAACAAGGTGTAACTCTATATTCAATGGATTCCTGTACAAATGTTAATCATCGTCCTCATCCCAAGTCACCGAACGAATTGCTCCTGAGATGGCATTCACTTGCACAATAGCCTCCCGGCCATCCTCCAAATCAATTTCAACCAGATAATATGGATTCCCGCTGTTGGTTCCACGCAGTTCGATGTCGTCCACTTCCCCCGGAACCTCCGCAAGCGCCTTCTGCTTGGCTTGTTTCTCGCTCAGAAACTGAGGTTTGGGATCATCCTTGGTTGGTTCAGTTGTCGGGGCTGCTATTGTTTTGGAAGCTATCGTCTCTCCCGTGTATGGATCAATCGTGAGTTCTTCACGGCTGTTATCCTTTGCCTTCACTACCGCGGTGTATACCGGACTGCCTTGCTGCTCCACAAGTTCAAGCGAGACCAATTGGTTATCTGTTTGTTGTTTTAACAACGCCGTCTTGATCTGCTCGCGGCTCCATAACGTCTTCTCTTCCGCTTGCGGGTTCGACTCCAGCCGTTTAATGGAATTCACAGCAGCTGTAACGGCATCCACTTGCACATCATATAGGCCGGTCTCCGAACGGAGCTGCATGATATACGTCCCGTCCTTCAACGTCGAATTTACAATCTCTCCTGGATATTGATCAAGCACCGATTGTGCTGCCGCATCTGCCGTAAGTACCGCACCAGTCGATTGCCAAGGCTTCCACCACACCACAACTGCCACAATCAGCACAACGAGAAGCCCTGCACCCCACCAGAGTGACCTTCGCGATTTCGCCCATCCAATGTTCCCTTGTTCATGCCGTTTCATCTCCGGTGGTCGCTGCTCATGCTCTGTCATCACGTTTCCCCCTATGCACTCTCTTATCATCCCCAGTTGATCTGATGCTTATCAGTATATAAGAGAAGAATGAGAATTTCATGAGAGCGGCCCGTTCTGAACCGATAAAGGCAAAATAATCGAAGCCTCGGTGCCTTCACCCTCGGTGCTGGTCAGTTCGATCCGTGCTCCAACTGCTCCTGCAAGCTCTTTGGCAAGTGACAATCCCAGACCTGAACCACTTGCACCTAAGCTACGTGTTCTGGCCGGATCAACCCGGTAGAATCGGTCAAATACCTTCTCCAGTTCGTCCTCCCGCATACCAATCCCGGTATCCACGATTCGAATACGGCACTCTTGTCCCTTGGCTTCCAGCCTGACTTCAATGGCATCTTCACTATACTTCCGGGCATTATCCAGCAAAATAAACAAAAGCTGCTTCAGCTTGCTCTCATCGCTGATCGCCCAGATTGAACCTGGATCTTCACAACGGACTTCACGGTGATAGGCTTCGCGAAACGCACGTGTGGAGTCTGTAGCCAGTCTCGTGATATCCACACGCTCCAACTGTACATTCCACTGCTCTGGCTGCTTCGCGAGCAGTAACAGTTGCTCGGTCATCTCTCGCATGCGAACCGATTCGGACAGAATCGCTTCTACCGCTTCATCAAATACCTCGGGCCGCTCTTTTCCTCGTCGCTGTAGCAGACTGGCATAACTCTCAATAATAGTCAGTGGTGTTTTGAGCTCATGAGATGCATCGGATACAAATCGCTCCTGTCGTTCAAAGTTGGATTCGAGCAGATCCATCATCCGGTTGAACGTCTGTCCCATCGTTTTCAGTTCATCCTTAGACCCTTCCTCCAGTGGAAGACGCTTGAATTGGCCGCTGGACTGAATGTCACTCATTGTACGTGTCATCTGCTGAATCGGTCTGGTCATCCGATTCGCCAGAATCCGGCTGGAGATAATGGCTGGAATGAGAGCAATAATCGTGACCGCCACAAGCACAGTTCGAAGTACAGACAGACGATTCTCCGTCTCTGCAATGCTCTCGGTGACCTGTACATTCACCACCTCGCCATCAGGCCAGATGACCGGGACTGATACCCACACATAACCAATCTGCTCAACTTGGGTATACTCCGATTTCTTCTCACTTTCGTACTTATAGGGCAGCTTGCTCAGCTGCTCGGAAGCTGCTGTTGTTGTCACTGGGGAACTGGTGCCGTCTTCATTAACGATCCGAAGCATGCCGTTCACAGGTGCGTACGCCCGTAACAAGTCATCCGGCGGAATGGAGCCGGCAGACTGACGCACTCCTTTGACAATAGACTCCGCTTCCGCTTCCACCCGATTAACTTCGTTATCAATCGACATCCGTTCAAACACGATGTAGACCGACAGGTTCACCGCGATTAACAGCACAGCAAATAATACAGACGAATATCCGTAGATTTTACTGCGCAGGCTCATAACTGTTCCTTCAGGACGTATCCTACGCCCCGTACGGTATGTATTAAGGGTGGTGTGAATCCGTTATCCACCTTTTTGCGCACATAACGGATGTACACATCCACCACATTAGTATCTCCATAATAATCGTATCCCCACACGGCCTGCACAATCTGATCACGACTGAGCACCTGACGTTGATTCTGAAGCAGATACACGAGCAGATCGAACTCACGTGGAGTAAGCTCAATGGCCACACCATCTCGGGATACCTCTCGCGTTCCTTCATTTAGTTTCAACCCGGCAGCCGTCAACCAGCCCGCCTCAGCTTCATCCTGATGCCCAGAAGAGTCATTCCCCATATCAGCAGGTGTAGAAGAAGAAGCGGAAGAAACAACAGACGCCACTGCACTAAGCCGCAATGCAGCCCGAACTCGGGCAAGCAGCTCTTCAATCTGGAAGGGCTTGGTGATGTAGTCATTGGCTCCTAGATCCAGGCCGGATACTTTGTCTTCTACAGAATCTTTGGCAGTGAGCATAATGATCGGAACCGTAGCATCTTTGGCCCGAACTCGCCGCAACACTTCAATTCCACTCAGACCAGGCAACATCACATCCAGCAGAATCAGATCCCACTGTCCTTCAGCATACTTCTCCAGTCCTTCTGTTCCACTACCAGCCTTGCCCACCTGATATCCCTCATACTGTAGTTCCAGTTCCAGCAGACGTGCTATTTTGGGCTCATCCTCTATGACCAGCACGGCTTCGTTCATGCAGCGCTCCCCCTCATCCCCATCATTTCATTCTCCCGTTATCTTACAATAACATCTACAATTTGCCCAAGGCATCTTCAACCGGATGCTCCCCGGCAACCAGATCAAAGGCCATTCGGTACGTCTTCTCTTCCTGCAAAGAAGCCACAATGACACGGGCCACATCTTCACGCGGGATGCTTCCCGGCTCCAGATCGGTTCCAACTGCAATCTTGCCCGTGCCCGGTTCATTCTTCAGACCACCTGGACGTATAATCGTGTAATTGAGATCACTTGCAAACAACACACGATCCGCGTAATGTTTCGCCACGTAATAAGGCTTGATGGACTCTGACCATTTCTCCCGTTGATCTGCGCCATACGCACTGACCAGAATATATCTGGAGATTCCTTGCTGCTCTGCGGCTTCCATCGTTTTCACCGCACCGTCAAGATCAATAAGCAGTGTTTTGTCCTGACCGGTAGATCCGCCAGAACCCGCCGTAAACACAATGGCATTATGATCCTTCATTGCCTCAGCCAAGTCCTCCACACTACCCTCCAGGTCACCAATTACCACTTCGGCACCGAGTTCCTTCAGTGCATCCGCCTGCTCCGGTTTGCGGATCATAGCCGTTACTTTATGTTTGCCTTCCTGTGCCAGCTGCTCCACCACAAACTTACCGATTTGTCCATTTGCTCCTATAACTAAAACGTTCATACGTCATTCTCCTCTCAGTTGAACGGATGGCTTGTTGTTGCTCCCCGTTCCTTTTATTTAAAGATGCTCATCCTATAATTTAAACGAAAGCCGGCGCTTCTAAGCGCCGGCTTCATGTCCATGCCCGTTCAGTACCTCTATGAAATGTGAAGGATTCCATCGTTCCATTAATATGCCATATCCCCTAGGTACTTTATACGCGACCTCACATCGACCACTTCTGCCGCACCTTTTTTCATCAGAATATCTGTTATTCTTTGTAATGGTAACAACCAAAAAGGACGCCCAAAGGGCGCCCTTGAATGGCATTAAGATTAGTAAGCCAGTGCGAACAAACCGTGAATATGAGCCAGGTAACGGATGTTACTTGCTTCTTTCATCATGGTTGCAGGCAGACCTTTCAGACGAGTCTGGTTGCCACCGATCATGCCGACAGCATCTTTACGACCCAGACTTCCCAGCGTACCGGAGAATACTGGTGTGAAGGATTCCATTGCGCCACCTTTGAACATAACGCCCAAGTTGTGACCAATAGTCTCACCCATTTGCCAAGCCAATTGTGCTGTTGGAGGGTAAGGGCGAGCGCCTTCGCTAGGGAAGACCACTGCGCTGTCACCAGCAACAAACACGTCTTTGTGAGAAGTAGATTGCAGAACTTCCGTAACTTTCGCACGGCCACGATCCACTTCAATTCCGCTGTTAGCAACAACAGCGTTGCCTTGTACGCCACCTGTCCATACGAGTGTGTTCGTAGGGATGGAGCTGCCGTCTTTCAGCAGAACTTCGTTTTCTTTCATCTCGGTAATCGCTACGCCAACGATGAAGTTAACGCCACGTTTCTCAAGACTTGATTTAGCACGTTCAACCAGCTCTGGCGGGAATCCTGCCAGGATGGAAGGACCTGCTTCAACTGTGTACAGGGATACTTCTTTGAAGTCGATGCCTTTTTCTTGACATACAGCAGGAAGCAGGTCAGCGAATTCGCCAACAAGCTCAATACCTGTCAAGCCGCCGCCACCAATAACAAACGTAGCGTCTGCTTTGTTGCCGGACTGTTTGTAAGCATCAAGACGCGCTTCAACGTGTGCACGAATACGGTTTGCATCGCTAACCGATTTGAGCGTGAAGCTGTACTCTTGCAATCCCGGAATTCCGAAGAATGCCGTTTCGCTGCCCAAGGCAACAACAAGTGCATCGTAAGAGTATGTGGAGCCGCTGGTCATCAGAACTTTTTTCTCGTCCGGCTTGATTGTATCCACCGTATCGATTTTCAAGTTCACGTTTTTGCCACGCAGCAATTTTTCAAGTGGAAGAGCAACTGCTTGTTCAGCAATGCTTCCCGCTGCAAGACGGTGCAGTTCCGTGATAATTTGGTGTGTAGGGTAACGGTTCACGACAGTAATTGTCGCTTCTTCCGGAGACAAGTATTGACGCGCAGTCAATGCAGTCAACAGACCGCCGTATCCTCCACCCAAGATCAAAATTTGCTTCGACATATCCATCCTCCGTTCTTCTAAGTCTTAACGTTTCGGTTGTTGACGCTCGTTCAAGATGCTCAAGAAAGATTGAGCAAAACGAAGCGATTGTTGTACGTTTGGATCTTTAAGCATTTTCAGCATAGCGAACAAGCCAACTGAAGTTTGCTCTGTTTGCGCACGGTCATTGGCTTCGATGGCAGCAGAAGCTACACCTTTAGCTTTGTCTACAACAGGCTTAGCGAACTCGCCCATTGCGCTCATTGTGTCGCTGATCAGAACTTTGTCTGTTGCTACACTTTGTGCAAAGTCATAAGCTTTTGTCATAGCAGTAACCATTTCAGCCAATTTAGGCAGGTTCTCCACCAGAACGGTTAAAGACTCCTGTACCTCAGGCTTCATCAGTTGATCCAGAACGTCCAAGGACTGGCGCTCGGAAACGTTGGCACCTTCTGTAACTGGCACCTCTTGTTGAGTAGGCGATTGTGACATAAGAGAAAGTCCTCCTTTACTTTGGGATAGAAGTCCGCGACTTTCATGATGCCTGTCAAGCAGAGCCGAACCACAAAATACATCGAATACATTTAAATGTACCAAATTTCACACAATAGGATGAGCGTAGCTCAGGGCCACTCCCATATCATGCATTGTATCTTGGATCTATTGCGGACAACATGTGTTGACGCACAAAACGACAAGCAGGCCGAAACCGAACTCTATACCCTTATATTACACCTCTTACACATGAACATGAAAAAGAAATTTTTTACACTTGTGAAGATATTGTGAACATTGTAACAAAATCGATTTTTTTGTCAACCCATTCAGGCAAGCTAACGCCGCCGATCCTCCTGTCCAAGATCCGTATTCCTACCACATGTGGTATTAAGACAAGATCACATATGACCAGATGTGCGATATGTACACAAGGAAGGATTTGTTTATCCAAACATTCAGGAATTGTTTTCCAGTATCACGATAATCATGCAACGAAATTGGTCACTGTCGTTATTATGCAGCGTTGGGCTCAGCCTTATTCCATCATTGAGACATCTTTTCTATTTCAAGTATGAACCTCTTGCGTCACGAATGCAAAAAAGACAGAAAGAAGGCCTGACGGATCGTCCTGCCTCCTGATATTTATTTTCACTGTTTGCCCAATCTGATCGGTACAATTAGGTCAAACCATAACTATTTCTGGGGAATACTGATCCATTTCTTCAAGCAATGCTTTTATTGCAACGATGCCGGCTCGCTCCAATTCCTCCACTTCCAGCAGTATCGAGATAGCCTGATCGGCATGAAGCTTCTCATTAGGCAGTCCTCCATCTGGAAAAGGAAATAATTCTGCGAGTGTATTTAACTTTTGAGACATGTTTCGATATAACTCTTCTGCCTGAAGACAGAATGGAATCAAGTTGGAATAGCAGGCAGTCGAAGCCCACTTTAGAGAAAGTTCTTTGAAAAACTTACTTGCATAACGTCTTGCATCCCACAAAACCGCAATGTTATAAGCGTGACCGTTCGGTTCTACCCGTCTGTATTCTAGGGCTTCTCTCCAGACTGCATAGGCAGCCACACCACTGACTGTGTTCGGCAAGGTATACGGGTCCTCTCCACGATAATGAGCCAACGCAGCTGTCAGTGCCGCGTGCAAGTTCATTTCTCGTATCATGCCATCTGATTCGGCTGCCAGTACAAATACTTCCTGATTCACACCCCGGCCTACATGATCATAGGGAATTGTTCCTGATTTAGTGAAATCGGTACCGTATAGGGTCCGGGCTGCATCATCATAGCCATAGATCAACCCGAATTCAGGAATATTCAGGTCCCACACGACGGCCGGAACTCCACGATGAATGGCGTAACGTATCAGGGAGAGGGCCTGGACAAGTCTTGGATTAAGCAACCTTTTCCCTTTGGCTTTCTCCTCTAGCATCGAAGGATCGACCAGATTGGCATTGAGTCCCGCTTCGCTCGCCAAAGCCTCAACCGCATGGGAACGGTAACCCATATGTTGCAATCCTCTTGTAAGCACCTCTTTGAAGTTATAGGCGGTAGGTCCAGCAATATGTATGTCCTGAGGCAGGATGGTCAAACGAAAAGAAAGTCCACTCATCCCCATAACCATGGGGAGAGACGGAGATGGACCGATATAACCTAACATCTCGTGAATGGATGCTGCTGCCGAGTTCCAGGTGTGGGGAGCCCGAAACGAAAGGGGTTCCTCCAGAGACACTCGATTTTGCCCGAGTGAATTCCACTCTGCCAGCATTTCTTCTACAGATAAATGAATATGAAGCTGAGACACTTTTTTACGTGAACGAGACAGAATTTGATACACATTGGCACTTGTCAGATTGAATTTGCAGGCCATTTCTTGCGGTGACAGCTGCTCCATCCAATATGATGTGAAGACTTGTTGTTCTCTTTCATTCAGACAACCCAACAGCCTGTGGAGATTGTTCCTCATTTCCTGCTGAGCAACAGCTTGATACGGATCATAGCCTGTATCCTGCGATCTCCGATCTGTGTCATTCAAAAGTTGATTCAGCGTCATGTCGAGCGAGTCTTGATCGCTCCATGAGGCATCATCGGCTCCAAATCCAAATGCAAAGAACGAAGAAAAATGTTGTTCCCGCTGCTGCTTTTGGCGCTGCATATGTGAGTATGCCTGATTACGCACAATGCGCTGCATCCAGGCCATAAAACGCTCAGCATTCTGAAGCTGTCCCATATGAATGAACGCACGAATAAGCCCATCCTGTAAAATGTCTTCTGCGAGATAAGAATCATACGTAAGTGCTCGCACATAACGAAACAATTGCCCACGGTAACGGTGAATCAACTCTCCAAAGGCCTCTGTATCCCCCGTTTGGGCTCGTTGGATAAGCGTGATATCCGGCTCCTTTTGCCGATCCTCTAATATCTCATCTTCCCCTGACCTGATATGGCGATTGTTAGTTAATCCATCCATTTATATCTCCCTTTCTTATAGCGCCGCTTCACTTTCATTACTCCATCTTCAAAATAGAAGCTTCGATCATGGCTTCCGTCTCCGCGAGTGCCACCATGATTGTCGCAGCAGCCTCCCAGTTCCGAGAGACAAGACGGGATTGGCATTCCCCGAATTGGCGGGAATGTGCGTATTTCAAAGCAGAAAGGTCAGGATGGATTGTGTTAAAAAACAAACCATAATCATGGGCACGACGCGCGCCTACTGGCAGAGCAAAATACACATAATGAGCCCACTCATTACCATCGATTGCTCCAGCACGAACCTGTTCCGCCTTATGCAGAATGGCTGAAGCTCCGGTTCGTCCTTCCTGTGCAGCAATATCATGGGTCTGTTCTGTAAGGGTTGATTTGAACCAAGTGAAAGCCCGGCGGTTAATCTCCTCCAGATCAGGATGTTCAATGCGTTCAGGACTCCACCATCGTCGATACACACCGCTACTCCATGGGAATTCAGACTTCCATGCTTCCTCAAGTTTATCCAGTGTCAGGAAGACATTCGGAAATCCAGCCGGGTCATGCAGACATATTTCATCGCCCCTCATATTGAGCGCCACTACATAATGATCGCAACCACCCAGGTTGGGAGAGTTGGGATTGTAGACGAGTTTGCCCATATCCAGCGGCCCCATCATCACAGGGCCCTGCTTCAAAGCCTCTCTTAGCTCATCTACAGGTATCTCTGTACCCCGTGCTTGCACACTTTCGCGCACACTAAATCCCAGAATGCTCATCGCCTTGCTGATGGCCAGATCAGGACTGGAGGTACAGTTATCAAAAAAAAGCATATCTTCCTGCGTTCGAAAGGCCCCTAGTGAAAAGCCACCGATGGTTTCAAGCAGACCGGGATCTATCTTTTCTCCAATGGACGACAGCAACATTGAAGCTGAATTGGCGTAACAATACGCACCATTTCCAATATAATTGCTCATATCATAACATCCTCTCATTCCTTTAATGAAGCACGCAATTATGCAATGCCTATACTTATACTGACTCTTCGTACAGATCATTTCTGACAAAATATCCAGAACAAATTTCTGACCGCCATGAAATAGTGAACGTTTAGAATGCGGACATCCCGGTTAATAAGGACTACACCAGAAACGAAGGAGATGTTCGATATGAGTAATTCAACTGGCGATAAAATCAAAGCAGGCGTAAACAAGGCCAAAGGCGAAGTGAAGGATCAGATCGGTAATGCAACCAATAACAGATCCCTTCAGGCTGAGGGTAAAAAAGACAAAGCCAAAGGTGCTGTACAGGATAAAATTGCCGACATTATAAAAGATCATCACTAGATCCTTTTAATGTGAGGTCCAACAGCACGAAGATTTCGTGCAATAGATTATTTTAAAATAGCCTGACCGTCCGTGTTCGGAAGCTATCCGAAAATGAGACGGAGGCGCAAAAAAGCCAAGGAAGGTGTTACTCAATACACCCTTCCCTGGCTTTTTTTGTTCATTTTATACTGCTGGAACTGCGTATCTTGCCATATCGATAATGAAACTGCGCGTTTCCCTTGTTGTATGGTATTCACGGCTGAACTGTCTGACCCATTCGGGATGTTCCTGATACCAACGGAAGGTTTTTTCCAATCCCTTTTCCAACGTGGTTTGTGGTAACCAACCCAATTCCGCTCGCAATCTGCCTGAATGTACGACCAGACTCGACCCTCTGGACTGGGTTGGTTCTTGCTCCCGGATCTCTACAGCAGCTACGGATCGATCCATTGGTTTCAATATCTCCCCTATTTCCTGCATGGTTGTTCCAAGCCCTGTCGATATGTTGTAGACCTGTCCGTCTTTGCCTTTCAGCATGATCTGTTCAATGGCCCGGAGGGCATCATCTACATACAAGAAATCACGCACTGCCGATCCCTGGATATCCAGAGGCAGTCCGTCCAACATCCGACCAAAATTTCGGGGAATAATACGGTCTGGCAACTGCCATGGACCATAGAGGTTGGTCAAACGAAAGATTTTGACTGGAAGCTGGTAACATTGAGCATAGGAGTGAGCCAGCATTTCACACGCGACTTTGGACGCGGAATAAGGAGAGACGGGTGCATACGGATCTGATTCATGATAGACTCTGCCCCAATCGCCGCCATACACTTCAACGGATGAAGCCAGCAAGACTGGAATGTGATGTTCTGTAGCATATTGCAGGATAGACTGTGTGCTGAGTGTATTATTGCGGAAAACTTCCCCTGGCTGATGATACGAATAATCCACGTGTGGCATGGCCGCCAGATGGATTATGTAATCTGTTCCTGGAGGTAGATGAATCCGGTCCGATGCAAGGTCACAACAGATGAACGGCATCTCGTGCAGAGGAGAGATATGAACCAGCCTCTGACAATAATCATCCCGATCCAGAAGGGTAATTCGATGCCCTTTTTGCGCCAAATACTGTGAAAGATTAAATCCCACAAATCCAGAAGCCCCTGTAATCACAATGTTCACACACGATTCCCCCTTGCGATTTATACAACGAGTGCATTGAAGAGAGTTTATGTACTGAGTATACCCTTAAAATGATACACTTTGTATTATTTTACAATTGTTTTTTGTTCGTCCTTGAGGTTATCGGGTAATTTATAGTGAGGTGATGTGAGATGAATGAACGGAAAAAGGACATAGAGACGTTATTCCTTCAGGATGACGGTGTAATTCCCAATCATCCGACCCTGCCTGTGCTTTTGTATAAGAATGTATGGGCTGAAGAGGCCCTTCACGCAGAATCGTTGCTGAACCGTAATGGATGGGGAAATAGCTGGTTGAATGGTGTGTTCAATTATCATCATTATCATAGTAATGCTCATGAGGCTCTTGCTGTGGTGAGTGGATTCGTGAAACTGATTTTAGGCGGAGAAAATGGTCAGAAAGTTTACCTTCAAACAGGCGACGTTGTCGTGCTTCCCGCTGGAACAGGGCATAAACGTCTGGAGTCCAGCACTGATTTTCGTATTGCCGGTGCTTATCCGGGCGGCATGAGTTACAACACACGCACAGGTGAGGAAGACGATCGTGCCAAGGCTCTTCAGGAAATTCGAAAGGTTCCGATCCCGGTTACCGATCCGGTCTATGGACAGCACGGACCGCTACTAGAAATCTGGAATGGGAAGAAGTCATAACAGATAGGAGATAATCAAGAAGCATGTTATTGGACAATGCACAGGAGAAGTCGTTCCAGTAATCAAGCATGAAAAATAGACTGTTCCCCGGACAAGTAGGAGTCATGCCGGAGTACAGTCTATATGTTTTTTCTAATTTCTAATCTATCGCACGCCAGCAAATTTTAGTTCCGCTCCATACTCGCAAGTCGGATACTGTAGTACCTCATCGCATGTGGCCTACCTTCCATCTCAGGTAATTTATAAATACCAAACAGATATACCACTGTACCCCGAAACTAGGAGGAGATCGATTTTCCAGAGGGTTGATTCAGATTATTCAGCTCTTCACCATCTGACGATGACCGGGTAAAGTGTCGCTCCAGTTTGCGGCTTGCCCACAGGGATACCGCAATAAACAGCAATACACCTACCCAGCGTATTGGGTGCTCCAGAAATTGTTCCACATTGGAACCGATATACGTAACAGAGAAGATCATGATCGCTTTACCACAGCCCACCGCAAGCAGGAAAGATAATAATCGCATTCGCGCGATACCTGCCGCCACATTAATAATGACAAACGGACCTACCGGGAAGATACTCAGCAGAAAAACATAACTGAATGCATTCCTTCGAATCCATACCATGCTGCGTTGCACACGAGGTTTGCGTGCCCATCGTTCCACAAAAGCGGATTTCCCAATCTCCCGTACGATCAGGAATGTAACAGTGCAACCGAGCACCATGCCGATCCATGAATATAAAAACCCTGCCCACAGACCGTATACCGCACCGTTCACGCCCACAATCAACAGCGTTGGAAGTGGTGGTACAAATGATTTCATAAACGTAAGCAAAATTCCCGGTAACGGGCCCAGGGAGCGAAACTTCTCCAGCCAGAAACGAATATTTTCTTCCGTAATATATGACATAATGTCCAATGCTGCCGGGGTCATCTGCATCCATCCAATCTATACAGTCTAAGTTCTCAGGTTTGATGTTCACTATACATTTCATCATTCATATGGATGATGAAGCTTCTTTAGTAACTCCCTCCCAGTATAACGTACATCTTCGATGAACACCGTTGTCAATTTGAAGAAATTATTGCACAGCGAACTGACTTCCCACCCAAATCAGAATTAAATCAAAAAAGCACACCTCGACCTCTGTGGTCTTGGTGTGCTCTTCATATCGAAACCCCGATCCATCTTCGGGGGCATATTATCCTTCTTCCAGCTGCGCTTCCTGCATGGCCAGTTCAATCAATTCTGCCTGATGGGCAGCATTCCATTCGGGAATACCGGAACGCATGAACTCTTCGGCATCCATCGCTGCTTTGGACTGGTTGCACAGATTACAGGCGCAGACACAGTTGAGCGGAGTGGTATGTCCACCTTTAGCACGCGGCAGCAGATGGTCAATCGTATCTCCGTACGATCCACAGAAGTAACAGGTGTAGTGATCCCGGGTCAAAATATACCGTTTGAAATCCTTGTTGCTGAACAATCGGCGAATCGTATACCGATTGACCACCACAGCGGCTTTTTCCTTCACCAGCGTGACCGCAAGCTCCATGTCCACTTCCTGATGCCAGCGTCTGCCTTTGTCCGTCTTACCTCTCATCCGTACCATGCCTTGCCGGTTGGTCCGGAGCGAAGCCGGATCTTCCGGGTCGATGGCTACCGGGGCCGACGGGGTCTGGCGGCGGGGACGGCCATCCGTGCCAGCCCCGTGACTACGGCTGGCGTGCGCGGGTCGCTGCCCGGATGCAACGCGGGCAGCGTCTTCGCCGCTCGCCTTGGGCGCACGCTCCTTGCGCGTCTGGCGCGGCTTGGACCCTGGCGAGCCAGGCTGGCGCACGGGCGCAGGAGGCCCTGCCTCCGCAGCGGCCCCCGGCGCTTGCCCGGGCTCGCGCCCGGTGGCGGCAGGCTGTGCCTCCGCCGCCGAAGGTGCAGCGACCGTGGTGGCATCGCCACGGTCGCTCAGTGCCGGCGCATGGGCCTCAGCAGCTACGCTGCGGGCCTGCCCTGCGCCGGGCGCGAGCGCGGCAACACGCTTGCGGCGCCGCTTGCGCTTGCGTTTGGCTGCGGTCGGTTGATCCGCAGCCATGGGCTCTGCTGCCGGGCCTTGCGGCTCAGCCTGCAGCAGAGCCTGGTGGGCCGCCGCAGTCTGCTCGACGGCCTGCACTGCAGCGGCTGCTCGCGCGCCAGCCCGCTGTGCACTGCCTTTTTCATTCGCAACAGCATGCCCGTGCGAATGCCCTTCTTCCCCACGCCAGCGCTCGCCTGGCTGTGGCTCATCTCCTACCTCACCCGCCAAACCATCATGCTCCAGACTCGTCTCTCTCAGCTCATTGCCCGTTATGCTCTCTGATCGCTTGCTCTTCCTCCGTCTTCTCCTCTTCTTCCGAATACCCGAAGAAGAGGGTGAGGAAGTCACCAAGTCAGCATGTTCATCGTCATTCGAAGATGACGAGTCTACTGACGGTTGAGACAACAGACTTCTGTCAGACTCAGACACCGTAGCTGATCCCTGCTCCATACCATGGGAGATACGACCTGCCTCATTTCTTGCAGATGCAAAGGGTCTGGCAGTAACAGCACGTGTCTCCAAGCCATCCCGTTGATGCTCGATCCGTTCATTCGTTCGTCCGCTCACGCTTGAACCTGACTCGTGGTCAGCCTGTCCACCAAGCTGGCGACAGCTGCGGCAGGCTCCACGCCTGGCTCCGGGACCTGCCCGCTTTCCGGTTCTGCGCCGGAATTCGGACATCGGCCGCTGTTGTCCGCAATACATACACGTTTTGCTCAGTCGCGCTTCTTGTTCCGTCTTTCCTTGCCGGAAAGGGGCTGGACCCGTCTCCATGTTGTCACCTCGGTTCCGTATGAATCCGGTTTCTTTCTATTGTATCACATCTGCTCGTGAACACCCTCATGGCCATAGGCCTGATAATCTTTTGAGTTGTACTCCTGTGTCTGTTCACTGCATTCGTGAAGAATGTGTTCCACATATTCCAATATATCCTGCATCGGTCTCCCGCATTTTTCGCATGTTGTCATTATATTCACCTTAATCCTGTTATCCATAATGTATTATCGTTCCGCCTTATGATTACCCCTCTTACATGAAAAAGAAACACTCGTTCCCCATATTACACATATCTGCATACATCAAAAAAACCGCTTCCTGCTCTTCCCTAAGGTCGACCAAGAAACGGTTTATTATTCCTGTGTTGGAAATGTATCTTAACGAACGTCCAATTGCCCCGAGTTCTGTTGTGGGACGAGACGTGGTTTGGGTTTTGGCAGATTGCCAAAGATGACCCATGCATATGGAACAAACCTTGCCGTCAATCCAACGACGATCCACGAAGCGATTAGAGCTACACCGAATCCTCCGGCATACCATAGATGCACTAACCACGATACTCCTGTTTGAGGTGGATAATTCCGATACACCAACAGGAAGAATGGATGAATCAGATAGATGCCAAAGGACAATGCCCCAAGCCGATTCAGCGGCTTGACGATGAGTGACGGCCCTTTGCGATAGAGCAGATAGGCAATCTGGATAAGCACCAGCGCACAAGCAAAGGTATGCACATTCCAGAAGAATTCATACCACAGTGTGTTATACGTTGCGATCTTCAGACGCAGCAGGTAATAGATATACACATGGCCAAGTCCGGCAATGATCCATACCGCCCAGAGCAGAATCCATGAAGCTACGCGTCCTTTGGTTGCATTGGCTCGACTGATGACAAACCATTGCTTGATTTTAGGGAAATATACCCCGATAAAAGCACCCAGCATGAAATAGGAGAAGTACGAGAACGCCCAGCTTCCCTTGTTGGGTACCTGGAATCCATATTTATTACTTACGATGAATGCCCATTGAATCAATAGTCCAATCGGAACAGACCATTTCACCACAGAAGGATATTTCTTAAGCAACCATAACACCAATGGGAATAACAGATAAAATTGCATGTTAATAAACACAAAGTACAGATGTGTATAGGCCTTACCTGTAAACAATTTCGTGATAAAACTTACTGCCGATTCGCCGAAAGGTCGGCCCTGATAATGCGTGAAATGCAGCAACACAAAATACATTAATGAAAAAAGGAAATACGGAAGCAAAATATACACAAATCTTTTCTTGTAGAAGTTACTCACGAGTTTCTTATCCAGTGGACGGGAATAATAGTTATAGAACAGTACGAAACTGCTCATAAAAATAAAGGTTGGCGTACCATATTTCATAAAGATATTAATAAAGTTGTACAGCCAGTAGTAGCCTGAGCCCGTCATGTCCACCGTCGCGTAGGACGTAGAATGCACGCTGAGTACGCCGATAATTGCCAGGGCACGCACCAGATTCAGCTCTGGAATTCGCTCTCTTTTCAGTGTTTCACTCATGTTTACGTTTCTCCTTAATGTGTTCGTCAATATGTCAGATATGACTTAATACAATAAAGCTCTCTATCTATTAAAAGCCATAATGCTTAAGATGGATAGTCCATTTTCTTAACAATTCCTAAATTTCCAACACATTTCACACTATTTTCATGTCTATATATGTAAAAAAGACCGCGAGTACGCGGTCTGTGGAACATCCTGCTCTCAACCAAATGAATATTGGATCAACCGGATGAGAATGGTAAATTTGGGTTTGGGCATGCATCCCGCCCTGACTGAGTCTACTTCGCACGACTCGCCAGAATCTGTTTATACACGTCAATCGCTGCGTGTCTCGATGCCTTCAGATCAACAATGGCATCTTTGCGTGGCTGATGGATGTCCTTGCTATGCAGATCCTTCAATTCAGGCAACCACTTGCGAATATAATCACCTTGCGGATCATACTTCTCGGATTGTGTTACCGGATTGTTCACGCGAAAATACGGAGCCGCATTCTCCCCAAGCGAGGCACACCATAACCAGTTACCTCGGTTTTGAATGTTATCATAGTCACGCAGCTTACGCCTGAAATAAGCTTCGCCCAAGGTGAATGGGCATTGCAGGTTTTTGGTGAGAAACATCGCCGTGAGAATCCGCAGCCGGTTTGGCATATGTCCAGTTTCATTCAGTTCCGTCATCGCTGCATCAATAATCGGAATGCCTGTCTCCGCCTTGCACCACCGTTCAAAGTAATCATCATGGAGAGCCGAGATATCGTACACCTTTTCATATGTAAAATAGTGACTCTCATAGACCGCCCGATACAGATAGAAGTCGCGGAAGCACAACTGCCTGATCCATTCCCCAGCCTCAGCCGTGCGACTCGCCGCATCATACATTTTGCGAATGGATACAGCTCCCACAGCTACGTAAGAACTGAGATGACTCGGCTCGTACGCCTCATATTCATCCCGATGATCCCCGTATTCAGCAATTCGATCCGACAAAAATTGATCCAACAGCAGATGCGGGTCCTCGTCATTCGAACCACTGCCCTCCAGCAACTCCGGAGGTACCTGCACTGCATCCGGCCATTCAATCTGACGATCACTCACCTTCAACGCTGCAACCGTTGTTGCCGAAGGAGGGTTGGGATGTTCATTCATGAATTCCACCCACCGCCGATGGAAAGCCGCAAATACCTTATATGGCTCCGACTTGCCTGTAAAATTGGCAAATCCATTCAGATCCATTAACAGATGATCCGTCAGTTGTGTGAACGAAACCTCGTGCGCCTCACTAACTTTGCGTATGGCCCTATCCCGCTCGATTGCATATGGCGTCATGTCCCGATGGACCACAATCTCGTTAATCTCACCTTTGAATTCGTTCAGGATGAATTCAACCACTTCAGCCGGTTTGCCAAAAGCAACATGCAGTTTTCGATTGGCTTCAAGATACTGTCTGCCTAATTCCGCTGCGTGCTGCCTGAAATTCACACCGCTGTGTTCCTTCTCTCGGCCTTGCCGCAGGAGGAATGAATCATAGATGAGAACATGCACGCTCTCTTCTTGGTGTTCCCGCAAATAATCGAATGCGGCCAGATCATCCGTACGCAAATCTTTGCGGTGTATGAATAGCTTCATGCTCACCCTCCTGTCTGAACTTACATTACATACGTTTATTTATCCGTCAGGTTTTGATATAACCTGCTTGTTTCGGGCTCCGGCTGATACCCCAGATCCTCATTTAATGTCAATGTAAATGAATGATACAAACGAAGTATGCCTTGCTGATCATCCATAGATGCATACACTTCCATCATGAGTCGGCAGATCTCTTCCGAATAAGGCTCCCGTTCCTGTAATATCGTTAATTGCTCAATCGCTTCCTTGCCACGACCATGCTCCATGTCCCATCTCGCGATATCCATAACCAGCGCTGTATACTTGCGTCTGAGTTCCCTCGCTTTGGCCTGTGCCCAATGATAATCATGCTCTTCCAGATAATCGCCACGATAAAGCGGAATCATATGCCTCAAGTCATCGACATTGTCGGATGTGATGACGTGGTAAACCATGGATTTTTCAAATTGATCCACATCACTTACCAGATTGCCTGATAACAGACGATAACGGTTCATATTGTACTCCAGCTTGCCTGTCATGTTCCATTCCTTAAGCAGCTTTCGAATCTGGTATACGGAAGTATGTAGATGGGTTAATCCCTTTTCCTGGGAAACATCACCCCATAGCTTATCCAGCAGAATCTCTTTGCTTACCCATTCTTCCCTGTGATGAAACAAAAAAGCAAACAATTCCTGTGATTTGGTTGTGCGCCACTTATGTTTCTTGGCACCCTGATCCAAGCTTCTGTAGATATCCAGATGTTTGAACGTAAGCAGCCCCGGAACTTCAATATCCAACTCCACAGGTACAGGTTCCGATCCCTGTACCTCGGCGGTGGCTGCAACTTGAGAATTATGCGACATTATGCCCGCGATTCGATCAACGGTTTTGGCCAATCGGGCGGAGCTTACCGGTTTCAGTACATAATCCAGTGCATGCAGCTCAAATGCTTCCACTGCATGGTCCGCATAAGCCGTAACAAAGATAATACGAATACTCTGATCCAATTGCTGTATATATTCAGCCGCTTCCAGGCCATTCATCTCGGGCATTCCAATGTCCAAAAATACAACATCTACACGTTCCTTTGCCAGAAAATGAAGACCATCACGAGCTGTTGAAAAACATTGCACGGGTGTAATTCGTCCGTCCGTTCGTAGTAGTCGCTCCAGATGAAGCTGCGCTGGCTTCTCATCATCGATCACAATGGCTCTCACCGTTCTTTCAGCCTCCTGCCATGAAAGATTCAATAGGAATACCGATTTTATCGGCACCCCCTAGTCTGTTAACCATAATTGCTTCACTTGGCACACTAATTGGAATAATCCACCTTTTGCACAGGGATACGGAATCGGATCTGCGTGCCTTTGCCCACATGGCTATGAATCTCCAGTCCCTGACCATAGAGAGACATCAGGCGACGGTTTATATTTTGCAGCCCCACACCTCCCGGACCTTCGGTACGCCCAGACTTGACCTGAGCCATACGCTCAGGGGGAATACCTACACCATCATCCTGGACCTGGACGACTACATGCTCGCTCTCTTGGAAAATCCTAAGATGAACTGTCCCGCCGGCTGCCCGCTCCATCACGCCGTGGCGAATGGCATTCTCCACAAGCGGCTGAATACTGAGAGGTGGCAGATACAGAAGTACGTCCGATTCCACCTCATACTCAACCACCAGTCTTTCCTCAAATCTCGCCTGTTCCAGATGCACATAAGACTCCACCAATTCCAGCTCTTTGGTCAAAGGAACAAGCTGCTCCCTGTTCTGGAAGTCAAAACTTCCGCGCAGGTAATGACTCAATTCAATCAGCAGATCGGTTGCTTTGTCCGGATTCACTGCACAGGTTGCGATAATAACATTGAGTGCATTATATAGAAAATGTGGCTTGATCTGGGCCTGCAAAAAGGCCATTTCGGTCCGAATAGCCTCCTGCACAGAACTCCGCATCTCAATTAACGTCCGAACTCTGGCGCGCAATTCACCGGCATCCACCGGTTTGCTCAGAAAGTCATTGGCTCCCGCTTGGAATCCGTGTTTGATATCCTCAGGCAACCCACGGGCGGTCAGCATCAGAATCGGTAACTCCGACAAGGAACTGTGCTCGCGCAGTTTGCGACATAACTCAAGCCCGGACATCTTAGGCATCATCCAGTCCGTAATAACAAGATCAATGGACGGGAACTCCTCACGGAGTTTCAATGCAGTGGACCCGCTGTCCGCTGCAATCACACGATACCGCTCCGTCGACAATAGGTTAAGCAATACCTGTCGATTGACGGGATCATCGTCTACAATCAGAATCGTATGCTCCGCTTCCGTAAGATCATCCTGCTCATCTGACTCTCTTGTCACAAGCTCCTTCGCCCCTGCCCCCTGTGCAGCAACATATCGGGCGGCAGCTGGTTTCGAATGAGTTTGCAAAAGCGGCATTTTCATAACAGGCAGGGTGAAATGAAAAGTCGAACCTTGCCCCGGCTTCGATTCAACCCAGATCTCACCACCGCCAAGCTCAACGAGTTTTCGCGTAATACTCAGACCCAGTCCGGTTCCATTATTCAATCGCTCAATCGTGCCGTTACTCTGCTCATACGCCTGGAAGATATCCTCCTGTTTGTCCAAGGCAATGCCTACCCCTGTATCAGCGACCGATACCTTCACCCAATCCCCTTCAACACTGGCGTACAATCGAATCTCACCCTGCTCAGTGTACTTATAGGCATTACCCAGCAAGTTATACAGAACTTGCCTTAGGCGATCTTCGTCTGCCTCAACAAGTGGCAAGGACTGGGGCCATTGTTGAATCAATATAACCGGCTTGTCCTCAAACGTGAAACCCGAGACTTCAACCACAGTACGAGCAACGGATTCCAGATCGACAGCTACCCGTTTTAACTCGATCTCACTATTTTTTAATTTGGCAAAATCCAAAATATCGTTAACCAGCAGTGAAAGGCGCTTGCCGGTTGAAGTAATCATGGAGAGATTTTTCGCTTGCTTGGGCGTGACTGCTCCAGCCGCCCCTTCCAGCATGGATTGCGCAATATTAATGATGCCATGCAGGGGCGTTCGTAGCTCATGAGACGTATTCGCCATGAACTCGTCCTTCAGGCTGTCGATGGCCAGCAAACGCTCCGACAGAGCTTCCACGTCTCGGAATGATTGTGCAAAGCGGATTGCGGTCACAATCATCTGGGCAAATACAAATAATAAAAGTT
Source organism: Paenibacillus sp. FSL H7-0940 (assembly GCF_037979415.1). Lineage (NCBI taxonomy): Bacteria > Bacillati > Bacillota > Bacilli > Caryophanales > Paenibacillaceae > Paenibacillus > Paenibacillus sp. FSL H7-0940. The sequence goes on along the minus strand of NZ_CP150280.1, from coordinate 6,006,697 downwards.
CAATCAGCGCAAAGAACGCTGTGTCTAGGGTAGTGAACGCACCAAGCGTATATAACACAACAACCATGAGTATGCTCATCATACTCACCAGTGCAAAGTGGCTATCATTCGGTCGTCCTTTCAACCAATAGAACATGGCTCGCAGCGTATAGAACATGACAACAAGCGAGATCAGCAACATGGGAAGCTCAAGAGACGAGAAAAGCGTCGGAGGGAGCGTAATACCCACAATGGTCTGGGTAATGATTAGTACTACAGCCAGACGAACAAACCACTGATGAACTGCTCCTGGCACACGGGCATCCATATACCGAAGCAAAAAGTAATAGGCAAAGGCTGAACTAAGGAGCTGAATCCGAAGTATCTCATTATTGGTCAGGAACGGTACAAACGTACCCAGTAACTTCTCCCCATGTGTCAGAGCGTATACCGCACCAGAAAGGCTGAATAACCCGAGAAAACGAAGCTCCTTCTCCGTACGTCGTAATCTGAACAGAAGTAGAAAAAAGGCGGCTGGCAAGATAAAACCGAATAAGGCCATCAGATCCTTGAGCCAACCTTGTTGCTGGCTTTTCAGAATACTATGCTCGTCTCCAAACAAAATAGGCGCTACAATACCCCCAGACGAGTAACTATAATTTGATACTTGAATGATAATGTCAGCCGTATTGCCCTCAATGGACGTGAATCCTGTAAAGGGCAGATTTAATTGTATATCTGTTGCCTTGGTCTTTCCTGGCAGGCCTTTGCCACCAATCTCTTTACCATCGATAAATACCCGGTGGGCCATGCGTATATTCTGCGTGCGTATACCATAATCGTTTTTCATCGTTCGGGGTGTAAGCTGGACTTGCAAATGATAGGTTCCATACCCATGCGCCTGCCCCAAAGATTTGTTCCATCGGGCAGGAACTTGAGTGCCAGACGAAGCTGGCAAAGGCTTGCGACCGGATACACTTGCTTCAATATCTGCCGGGCTCAGCAACTGCCCAGGGTAGAAATCCCAGACACCCTTTAGAGACGCTGCACCCTTGCGATCAAAGTCCCATTGGGTCAGGTCAATTTTCCCCTCTGAAGCTTGAGGGTTAATCCGCTCGCTAATTAACGTCTGGGCGATCCAACCCAGTGGAACAACGACAATACATATGAAGCTTATGGTCAGCATAATCCAGTGTTTTCTCATCTATGTATTCCTTCCATCCACAATGGCGAGAGACGTCTAATTTTGTCGATTTATCACTATAATTCATGTTACACGTTTCTGGTGCTCACGGAAATAGTTTCCGTATCATAATCGGTCAAATTCGTTATAATTTGAAGGATTTCTATCTTTTCCGCCAGCTCTTGGTACACCAAGGAACCCCAGGCCGAATTTCACCGGAATGAACGGGCGAAATGGCCTGGGGTTGATTGAATGAAGATTTATTTAACAACTTGGGCAAGCTTCTGAACGATTCCGGCCCATCCCTGTTCCATACGTTCGCGTACGATAGCGTGGGCCTGTCCAAACTCGGTCAGTTTATCCGCATCCCAACCGCTGTGAATCAGTGTGAAATCCGTACCTTCGGGCTGTTCATTCAGTTGGAACGTCAACGTCCAGTCCTTCCCCCAGCGGAATGACAGCTTGTGCAGCGGAAGAACTTCCGTCACCTGACACGGTGATTGACCGAAGGGGCCTGCTTCCAATATAAACTCGTGACCTTCCACGGGTTCCAGATTGCTTGGCATGAACCAGGTTCTCAGTCCCTGCTCGGTCGAGACCATCTCCCACACTTTCTCTACAGGTGCATGGAGCATAATTTCCTGCCGAATATCTGGCAGTGCACTTGATGAACTTGATGATGAATCCATTCGAATCACCTCCTTATACATATCATTTCGTATAACTACCCGAATAGAAGTTGACCTCCGCTTTATCCACACCCTATAATTGGAACATATTACATAAAAGGTGCGTGATTCCTATGATAGTCTGCTCTGAAAAATCCAATTCCAACCGTTGCCGGAAGGGATAATCCTGCTCATTCCCCTTCCACGTTTTTATTTTAATACATTTACATGTGGGGGATACCTATACCATGTCATTCAGTTATTACGGTCCATTATGCACCGCCGTTTATGATCTCACGAAACCTGTGGGACACTCCTTGGGAGGAGACATTGAATTCTATCGCCATTATCTTCAGCGCTGCAATGGACGTATCCTTGAAGCCATGTCAGGATCAGGCCGAGTGCTCATTCCTTTGCTTGAAGCAGGCTTGAAGGTGGATGGAATTGATTATTCGACCGATATGATCAACTCTTGCCGTTCTCGTTGTATGGAGCGGGCATTACCCATGCCTGAGCTATTCGTTGCCGATCTGGAGAAGCTTGACCTTCCATATCGATACGAGGCAATTATCATTCCCGGAGGTTCTCTGCTCCTCATCCAAGACAGACAGGCGTCGATTAACGCATTGCGTAGTCTATTTCAGCATTTAGAACCTGGCGGCAGGCTCGTGTTTGATCTGTTTCTGCCCGATCTGACACAACCCTCTTCTGTAGAAACATCAACCGTTTCATTACCCGATGGTGATACGATCACGGTAGAAGTGAAAACCATTGAAGTGAACCTTCTACACCAATATAAAGTAAGTCTGATTCGCTACGAACAATGGCATCAGGGTGCTCTTGTTGCTACGGAGCTGCAACAACTTACCTTGCATTGGTACGGCATAGAAGAGTTACGCCTAATTCTCGAACACATTGGTTTCTCTGACATTAAAGTGTACGCCGACTTTAACCCGGATCAACCACCCACGCAGTCGAATCAAAAATTCGTCTATGAAGCAACTAGAAGAGCGTAGTCATCCGTAATTGAGTCTACATGCTTCTCATCATACAAAATCAGGCCACAGCATGAGGTTAAACCCATGCTGTGGCCTTTTTTACTATATAAAATTTGCACTAACATTTACACGAAAACGAAGAGGACAGAAATAACTTGAAGAAGCGGAGCGTTCGCCTAAAAGCTTTCTGAAAGAAAGCTACATCGGAAGCTTACGCTATCATCAGATTTTCACCTTTGAAAAAGTGAATCAAAAAATCTGAGGATAACAGCGATCGGAAGGTTATTCTGTCATCGGAGTGGCAAGTGTAAGTATAATTTGGAGCAGATTAGTATCCACGAGAATATTGCTCTGCAATGGCAGCTTGATCCTTGCTGACACCCAGTTCCAGAGCCGCATGGTTCGCCCAGTACGGATCACGCAACATGCCTCTACCAACCGCGACCAGATCCGCATCGCCGTTGCCAATCACCGCCTGAGCCAACGCTGCATCCTCCAGCATACCCACTGCGATTACAGGAACGTTCAGTTCTTCACGGAAACGACGGGCAAACGGTACCTGATACCCCGGATAGTTCCCCGGTTTCCGCTGTCCGGAAGGACCTTCGCCACCTGAACTGATATGGAACATGTCCACGCCTGCATCTTGGTAGGCACGAGCGATATTGATGGTGTGGTCGATATCGTATCCACCATCCGCGTATTCTACAGCCGAAATCCGCAAAATCAGCGGCATATCTGCTGGCATTTCTTTTTTCACTGCACGAATGACCTCAACGCCAAAACGGGACAGATCCTGCCCATATACATCCTCACGATGGTTCATCAGCGGGGAATGGAACTGGTGGATCAGGTATCCATGTGCACCGTGCAGCTCAATGGTATCTACTCCAGCCTGCACTGCGCGGCGAACACCGTCTGCGAACTTTTGCACCATAGCTTCTACTTCTTCCGTACTTAACGCACGTGGTTCCTTGTACTTTTCTCCCGGGAATGTAACTACCGATGGGGCAACCGGCTGTGGAGCATCCTCTGCTTTTCGTCCCGCATGTGCGATCTGAATAGCTACTTTGGAGCCGTAGGCATGAATTCCATCTACAAGTTTGGTGAAGGCCGGCACATGCTCATCTGACCATATCCCCAAGTCATTATCCGTAATACGTCCATCCGGATCTACATCGGTCATCTCGATTACAATCAGTCCTGTTCCTCCAACCGCACGGCTCACATAGTGAACCTGATGCCAATCGTTCGGAATGCCATCCTTCGCTGTGACAGAATATTGGCACATCGGTGCCATAACGACACGGTTATTTAATTGCAGACTCTTGAATTGATAAGGCGAAAATAATTGTTCAGTCATTAATGTTGCATCTCCTGTTCCATGATCATGATATATATGAAGCCTAACTTATTTGTCTAAGTCCGAAAACAGTTTTCCGTTCTTGCCGTAATTGTCCTTCTCCAAATCCTCAATGAAGATAAAGACTTTGCTCGGATCAACATCCAATGTCTCACAAGCCACCTGAGTCATACGTTCAATCAACTGACGTTTCTGCTCGACCGACTTGCCTTCCAGTACCTTAACCGTGATAAACGGCATGTCTTGAACACATCCTTTCTTCATCATTTATTATGAACCTCAGTTATAGAAATACAAGTACGTACATTTTTGTGACCTAGTACCCTTTTTGATACCTAGAAATCCTCATATTTCGGATCTGCCCCATTCTGGAAATGACTGCAAAACATGATATGATAACCGTAGAGAACCACAATAATTACTATACCCAATTTACATAAGTTGTGACTAACGGTTACACGATAACGGAGAGGGCAGAAATAACCTGTAGAAGCGGAGCTAAAAGCTTTCTGCAAGAAAGCTGCATCGAAAGCATACGCTATCCTCAGATTTTCACCTTTGTAAAAGTGGATCAAAAAAAATCTGGGGATAACAGCGATCAGAAGGTTATTCTGGCCTCGTAGTGGATCAGTGTAAAACAAGTAGTTCAACTTATATACTACTCAAGCTAGGGAGAGGTTATATATGAAAGATATATTAATTCAAAGACTGAGTACTTATGTTCAGATGGATACCCAATCCGATGAAAATAGCGAGACATGCCCTTCCACACCCGGCCAACTGGCCTTGGGCAAACTGCTCGTTGAAGAATGTACATCCATTGGTCTGCAAGATGTAACGATGGATGAGAACGGTTATGTCATGGCTACACTGCCATCCAATACCGACAAGGATATTCCTGTAATTGGTTTCCTGGCTCACCTCGATACAGCGACCGACTTTACTGGCAAAAATGTCAAACCACAGGTTATCGATAACTATGATGGTGCTGACATTGTGCTGAACTCGGAACTGGATGTAGTACTGTCCAACAAGGATTTCCCAGAACTGCACGAGTATAAGGGCCACACGCTGATCACAACCGACGGTACAACATTGCTTGGTGCAGACAATAAGGCAGGCATTGCTGAGATCATGACGGCGATGGCCTATCTGATTGAGCACCCGGAAGTGAAACACGGTAAGATTCGGGTTGCTTTTACCCCGGATGAAGAGATTGGCCGTGGACCGCACAAGTTTGACGTAGCTGCTTTTGGAGCCAAATATGCTTACACAGTTGATGGCGGACCGCTTGGCGAGCTGGAATACGAGAGCTTTAACGCAGCCGCCGCCAAAATTACCGTACGAGGCACCAATGTGCATCCCGGAACAGCGAAGGATAAGATGGTGAACTCCCTGAAAATTGCGATGGAATTGAATCGACGCCTGCCTGTGGAGGAAGCTCCTGAATTCACAGACGGTTATGATGGCTTCTACCATCTGTTGTCTCTGGAGGGTGACGTTGAGCTGACAAAGATGAGTTACATCATCCGTGATTTCGACCGGGAGAAGTTTGAAGAGCGCAAAACAAATCTATTGAATATCGCGAACGAACTGAAGACCAAGTACGGAGAGAAAAGCATCACGGTTGAATTGAATGACCAGTACTATAACATGCGCGAGAAAATTGAACCCGTACGCCAGATCGTCGACATTGCTCATGAAGCCATGACCCGACTGGACATCGAACCTGTTATTCGCCCCATTCGGGGAGGAACAGATGGTTCCCAGCTATCCTATATGGGCATGCCAACACCAAATATCTTCACTGGTGGTGAGAACTACCACGGCAAATTCGAGTATGTATCGGTAGACAATATGGTGAAGGCCACCCGTGTTATTGTAGAGATCGCTCAATTGTTCGAACAACGCGGAGATATCTAATCCACTTGAAGTGCAGAGCAAAAAGAGCACCCCTCGGTATATTCGGGAGGGTGCTCTTTGTTGTGCCGTATTGTATTTTATTGTGTCGCGTCATGTCGCTTAGATATGCAGGCTTGGTCTTTATTTTAAAATACATCACTCATATATATTGCCTCCTGCGATGACACGCAACTGTTCCAGATCACAGATCACTAGCTTTCGCTGCACTTTGCGAATAATATCTCGATTACACAGATCTTGAACGACTCTATTAAGATGTCTATAGCTAGTGCCCAGCATATCGGCCAGTTCGGTGAGCTTGGAGGTCTGGATCTCTTCCGAAGAAGACTCGTCCTGGCCCATTGTGGACAACAGATAGCTGGCAAATCGGCTCTCGACCGGATATAACATATTCAGACTCGACAGGTTGGAAAAGGTATACAATTTGTGCGTAACTTGACTCAACATAAAGTGGAGAAACTTAGGGTTCTCTGCATACGTATTCTGGAGAGCGCGATAGCTGATACCCAGCAGCAGGCTTTTGCTCACAGACTCTACCGTATTCATAGCCTCCTTGCCATTTACCAGTTCCAAATCTCCCACAAGCGCAAGGGGTGTACTGAAACGAAGTAACAGAGACTTGCCGTTAGGCAGGGTGGTATAGATCTTGAGCTTGCCCTGCACGAGAAAATATAACCGCTCGGGTCGTTCACCTTTGGCACATATCATCTCGCCCTTCGCAGCCTCAAGTAGTCGCAACTCAGCGAGCGCAGGCTCGTCCAGCACCTGATCCAACCCATGCTCACGGGCAAGTTGCCGCACAAGCCCAAAGTCCATAACTTCTTTCATTCCGACTTCCCCTCCGTTGTCGTATATAACGTATGTAAAAGGACATATGTCCCATAATTGATATACACTCGTACAAATATCTTGATATAAAAATAGTTACAACTAACACTTATATCCAATAAATCATTTTAGATGGGAAATATTTTAAAATTTAATCATAAAATGTTCATTCTTTCATGCAAAATGCCGTTCACGAAAAGTCATTTCCGTCCGATGAAAGATAGAGCATTCCATAGATCGTTAAAAATAATACATTCAAATATTGAAAGGATGGTCCTCTTCCATGAACGTTGTAGATGCCCTGCTTAAAGTAATGCCTTATATCAGCCTGATCCTCAGAGAACCAGCTAGTTTAACTCTTTACGATCACGAAAAAGTATTAGATGTCATTATGACAGATAAATTTGATCTTGGTTTTGAAAAAGGAATGTCACTCTTGGAATCGTATCAAAACTTTGCCATCTTAAAAAACGGAAGAGAAGCTACTCTCGCTACACTCTCCAAGGAAGTTTATGGTATTGAACTGGATATTTTGAACATTCCGATCTTTGATGATCACCAGAAAGTTGTTGCTGTTTTCTGTGTGTCTTACGACCAATCTAACCAGAACCAACTTGAAGACATTATACAAGAAAATCAAACCATCAATGGTAACCTCGTTGATATGGTGCAACATGTCGCCGCTCATGCCGAAGAACTGCAAGCAACCAGTGAGCAGATCTTGCAGAACACCAGACTTGCTGTTCAGAACTCTTCCCAAATCAACAAAGTAGCCGGGTTCATTCGTGAAATCTCTGAGCAAACCAACCTGCTTGGCCTGAATGCCGCTATTGAAGCCGCTCGCGTTGGTGAAGCTGGTGCCGGCTTCGGTGTGGTTGCTTCCGAAGTACGCAAACTCTCTGTGGATGCCAAACAAGCTACAAGTGACATCGATACTAGTCTGAGAGATGTACAACAGGTCATCAAACAGATGGAAGTTGAAGTCTCCCAGATTGCAGCCTCTTCACAGGAACAAGCAACGCTTGTATCCTCCTTTACGGATGTGATTGAGCAGCTTAATGAAACAGGGGAGCGAATGAAAGCTCTGTCTGAACAACTGATCAGCTATTCCGTTAAAAATTAATCAAAATATATCTTTGATGAACTTTGGCTAGTGCAAAGATACATTTTATATGCAACAAACAGGACTCGGGTTGCCCATGATGGATAATCCAAGTCCTGTTGTTTGTTGTGCCCATTTTATATAACCAACTACGTTCAGATAAAATCTTAATTGGTTACATGTATTGATTTATCTCCAATAACTTCTTCTTCCGACTTCCAGCATTCCACTACACCCGGAATATAAATCCGGTCCCGGGTAAAGACGGGATCACGTCCTTCAGCCTTCTGTTTTTTGTAGTCCTTCAACGCTTCGAAAGTCACCTTGGACAGCATCAGAATTGCAATCAGGTTCACCACCACCATGAGCCCCATGAACAGGTCCGCCAAATCCCATACCAGCTGTACTTTGGCTACCGCACCAAACACCACCATCGCGATAACGCAAATGCGGTATACCCACAGCCAAACTTTGTTGGATTTGATAAACTCAATGTTGGTTTCTCCATAGTAATAATTTCCGATTAGTGTACTGAAGGCAAACAGGAACACCATAACCGCCAGGAATCCCGATGCCCATGAACCAATATGTACACTTAATGCAGCCTGAGTTAATTCAATGCCTCCCAGATTGGAACCTTTGTATACCCCGGATAACAAAATAATCATGGCTGTGCTTGTACATATCACTAACGTATCTGTAAGCACGCCAAACGCCTGAATAAGTCCCTGTTTCACCGGATGTGTTGTATCCGCCGTTGCAGCAGCATTCGGGGCGCTACCCATGCCCGCCTCATTGGAGAATAATCCGCGTTTCACACCATTCATCAGTGCAGCGCCCAACGTTCCGCCAGCCACCTGTTCGATGCCAAAGGCATTTTTGACAATCAACGCAATCATGGCCGGAAGCTGGGTAATATTCGCCAGCACCACAAAAGCCGCTACCCCAATGTACAATACGGCCAGTACAACAACGATGTATTCCGATGCTTTTGCAATCCGTTTGACACCGCCCATAATAATTCCTGCAAATATCACAGCCATAATGATACCCACGGTTAACCGATCCGTGCCAAATGAGTTCTCAAATGCAACAGTAATCGTGTTAGACTGCACCGCATTAAAGACCAAACCAAATGAAAGGGTAATGAGAATGGCAAATAAAATCCCCATCCAGCGTTTGCCCAACCCACGCTCCATATAATATGCAGGACCGCCGCGGAATCCGCCCTTATCCTTCACTTTATAGATCTGAGCCAGCGTACTCTCCACAAAACTGGAGGCTGACCCAATAATTGCAATGATCCACATCCAGAATATAGCCCCAGGTCCCCCCAGTGCGATCGCCAGTGCAATACCGGTAATATTCCCTGTACCTACACGGGCCGCCATACTAATACAGAACGCCTGAAAAGGTGAAATTTTGCCTGGTTCCTTGCTTTTTGGCTCTCGAAGCACCTTTACCATATCTCCAATCATGCGGAATTGCATGAATCGGGTCTTGGTGGTGAAGTATATACCACATACTACCAATAATATAATTAACACTTTGGACCATAGAAAATCATTGAAAATGACGACAATATCTTGTATTGTTTGCTCCATCGGTATGCCCCTTTTTATGGTGTATTTCAAGCACAGAGATGGTTACGCGAAAAGTTTGTACCATTCTGCACAACACTAGCCCCAGACTTCGGGATGTTACTTATACTACAAGGGCATCTACGGAAATCGACAAATACCTACATGCATTTTCTAGATTTATTTTAAAAATGGGCTTTGATCGCCCAATCATTGTCATTTAACCTAACATGTCAGGTTCTATGCAAGAAGGAAAGGAACGATTACACTGGAACGAGAGTTCATCGCGGCGTTAACCGCCTTTACCATAGATTTATCAATCACACCATTCGCAGAGAAAGGGAATGACTGACATGCGTTATTTTATCGTGGATGATGATCCTGGCGTTCGTTCCATGTTGATGGATATTATTGAGGATGAAGGCCTTGGCGATATTGCCGGGGAAGCTGAGGACGGAGCACATATTCACGCGGAACTATTGGAACTGCATAAGGTGGATGTACTGCTGATTGATCTGCTGATGCCCCAACGAGACGGGATTCAGACTGTGCGAGCGCTTGAAGGAAGGTTCGAGGGCAAGATCGTCATGATCTCCCAGATCGAGTCGAAAAATATGATCGGAGAAGCCTATTCACTAGGCATTGAATATTATATTACGAAGCCGATTAACCGGTTGGAGATTCTATCTGTTCTGCGGCTGGTGAGCGAAAGGCTTCGGATGCAGCAATCCATCGCAGATATCCAACGGACATTGCAGGGATTGTCCGGTTTGAATTCTACCGAACGTGCTGGGGCTCCGGTTCCGGACAAAACAATCACGACAGCAGGACATTTCCTGCTGTCCGAGATGGGCATGATCGGCGAAGCGGGCAGCAGGGATCTGCTGGACATGCTGGAATATCTGGAACAGGTAGAGACAGATGAACATAAGCTGTCCCCCTATACGTTCCCATCCCTCAAAGACATCTTCCAGAATGTAGCGATACGTAAACTGGGAGAAGACGCCTCTCTCGCAGAGGTGAACAAGGAGATCAAGGCATCAGAACAACGTGTTCGCAGGGCCATCTTCCAGACTCTGAGCCATGTAGTTTCTCTGGGATTAACAGATTATACACATCCCAAGTTCGAGAACTATGCATCCAAATTTTTCGATTTCACCGAAATTCGCAAGAAAATGCTGGAGCTGCAAAACAACGTGGAGCCTTCCTTGTCCCAGACACGCATTAATACGAAAAAATTCGTACAGGTCCTTTATTTGGAAGCCAAACGATTACTGCATTAAACAGATGCATAATGGATAAGATGCAAAAACAAACGGGCATGAATATTACACCGGTAGGATACCGCCTCTTCAACTGAGGCTGTCCATACCGGCTATATTCATGCCCGTCTGTAAGATCAAGCGTTACAATCTATGTGATTTGTTCCGTGTATAAAATTAAAATCGCTTTGGGTTTAGGCCCGTGAATGGTTTCGGCTAATTCGGTTATACTCATTAATCAATTCGTCCAATGCCATAGACTGCCGAATCACATCGGGATGCCCAAGACCACCCTTGTTATGCTCTACCAGCATATGAAGGTTATGTCTGGCCTTCTCTATTTTATTTTTCAAATCCAAACTCATAACCATGACCCCTGATACCTCCTTATTCTGTGAACCATTTTAGTTTTTCCTGTCAATCTATAGTTGGATTAACATATGGCATAGGAGACAAGGATGTTTTGTATTCTTCTCCAAATTTTGATAAAGATTATTTTATCACACTAGAGCTTATCCGAAAATGGCTGATATGACGCAATTTTAGTGGTAACACCGAGGGTTGGATTCTAACGTCTGGCCTCATCATTCACGGCCAGAACGGATTGTGTCGTAAATGTGTATATTGAAAAAACAAAAAGTCTATTGGTTCAAAAGGTAATAAAATCCCTTTCCATAATGGGGTCATTCAGGTACAATAGGGCGATGTGTGTGTCCGGACCCGGCGGATACAAATGATGTAATGTAGAGGACGGCCAACGACGGCCATTGATCCTGATTTGATATTATTGGAGGCTTATCATCACCATGCAGACCGATTCACAGACTAAAGTCAAAATTGTTAACGCCGATCCCAGCGCAATGGGATTATTTGGGTTGGCTATCGTAACCCTGGTCGCTTCTTCCCAAAAGCTTGGCATTACAGAAGGACTTAGCTACGCTATTCCTTGGGCGATCTTCCTGGGTGCTTTTGCCCAGTTATTCGCATGTATTCAAGATTCCAAACGCAACAATACCTTTGGCACAACAGCTTTTGGCGCGTACGCATTCTTCTGGTTTGCCATGGCTGCCAACTGGATGATCAAAATGGGCGTATTTGGATCCACTCTCGCTGAACAGGCCGATGGCAAGCAACTCGGATTTGCTTTTGCCGGATACCTCGTATTCACCCTGTTCATGACGATTGGTGCTATTGAAGCGAATAAAGTATTGCTTATCATCTTCATTCTGATTGACTTCCTGTTCCTTGGCTTGACCTTTGACGCTTTCGGCGTAGCTCCTCACATTTTCCACACCATTGCAGCATACGCTGAACTGGCGATCGGAATTGTGTCCCTGTATGGTACAGGTGCTTCGGTACTGAACGCTCACTTCGGTTATGCGTTCTTGCCGATCGGCAAACCGTCCGGCATTTTCAAACCCAAGGCTTAATATACAGCAGTAAACCGCCAGCGCGCCGGTCCGCGCCTGGCGGTTTTTTTGCAGTCCAACTTCATTTGAATATGTATCTGACCGACACCTATACTAGGGATAACAGATTATAAACAGACCCTGCAACACCTGAAATGAAATGTCACAGCAGCCATACTGTCAGGAGGAAAAAACATGAGAGAGATACCGAAACCAACGGAGATGGATCAGGTGGAGAAAAAATATGTACGCGAAACACGTTGTTTCAAGACGGCACGGGTGTTCCCAACCGATGTCAACAATCATAATACGTTATTCGGCGGCAAGTTGATGTCCTACATCGATGATATTGCATCCATTGCCGCTTCCAAGCTATGCCGGGTCAATACTGTAACGGCTTCAACCGACTCTGTCGATTTCCTGTACCCGATTAATCCAACGGATTCGGTTACACTTGAATCGTTCGCGTCCTGGACAGGACGAAGTTCCATGGAGATTTTTGTGAAAGTGATTCGAGAGGATCTGAAGACCGGAGAGAAGAAAATTGCGGCGACTGCATTTCTGACCTTTGTGGCCTTGGACGAAAATAATCGCAAACTGATCGTACCCCGCATTATCCCGGAGACGGAAGAAGAGAAGAAACTATACGAGACCGCTCCGGATCGGGCGGCCATGCGGAAACAACGGCGGGAAGAGAGCAAGAAATTCGCTGACTTCCTGACCGTTACTTATCCTTGGGAATAAAAACACGCTAAACAATAACAAGATTGAACACCAGCATTACATTATCTGGTCGATGCCGGATAGATGGACACCGCTCTGCTATCCGGCAGTTCACCACCCATGGAGACACACCACTGCTGATAGATGCGATACGCTGCACCACTCTCCAGTAATCCCTGACACGTGTATATGCCCTCTTCGATGGAATTGACACGCCCCGCCGCATACAAGCGGAAACCTCCATTTAACAAGACCTGATTCACAAAAGCAATATGACCCTCACCGCTTAACACGCTTTCCGCCACTTCAAGCTGCTTCGCAGCCGTCCAGACCAGCTCCGGCACGGGCATATCCAGTTCATAGGCTGCAGGATCAACCAGTTCCAGCTTCATATCACCGTCTTCCACGGCGTATACGCGGGTTGGCCGATCAATATACAGATCCTCAGAACCTTCCATCCCCTGTACAACATAAGCACGCCGATAGTTAAACCGGGTGAGCAACTTCGCAATCCGATCCAGAAAGGTATTATGAAACACACCAAACACCAAATACGGTGAATGGTTATAATCAATCAGTTTCTCCGCTGTGTTAAACACCGTTCTAAAACCCAACTCTTCCCGTAACGGACGAAGCTTACGAAGAGGTTCGCACCAATCCTCGGAGGACACGTACATGACACCCGAACTCAATGCAGCGCTCCGTGCATCTTCCCGATCCATTTTACGTGTATCAATTCCTGCTTCCTTTAACAGAACCGACAGCGTAACTCCCCATTTGGGTGGTAAAGGGTCACTCCCATGCAAAGTCACCGGCAACCCGGCCGCCGCGAGTACAAACGCAACCGGAAACGTGGCCATGAACGACTTTGTTCTTCCATCATAGGGACCCGCACAGTCCAATCCATCCTGAAATATGGAGAAACGTTCCGCACTGTTACGACAAGCATGAACAAAAGCTTCCAGTTCCTCGACGTTTTCCATTTTCATACGTTCAGCCATTAGGAACGCAGCCGTCTGGGCAGGGGAAACCTCCTGTTTCAGGATTTTCTCTGCTACGGTCAGTGCTTCTGCATAATTCAGATCACGTGAGCCTCGTTTCCCACGTCCGACCTCTCGGAGTATCTGAGACATATCCATGGAGAATCCTCCTTCCAATTAAGACTGGAGCAGTTGATGGGCCTTCACAATCGCTGTGGCTACATCGACCATTCGTTTTCGTTCATCCATCGCTTTCTTGCGTAACAGGTCATAGGCTTCGGCCTCTGAAATCTGCTTCAGATCACTAAGAATAGCCTTCGCCATATCAATCCACTTCCGATCCTCCAGCCTGGATTGCAACTGCTTCCGTTCCTGCTCCCACTGTTTGCGTTCCATGTAGCGTCGGGCTGCAAAGTGAAGAGTCCAGTGAATCTCGGACCCAGTCATGGATGGTGTAAGTATTCCATCAAATGATGTTTCGACCTCGCAGGATTCTGCGGAGGAAGAGGCTGTATCTGGCGCGCACCACCAAAGCAGCGGTGAATCCGACTTCCCCTTTCCCAGGCAGTTCACCCAGTACTCCACATCAGCCAGCGACAGATGCAAAATGGACGCTTCGGCCGCACGAGCTAGCTTCACCGCTTCCGCTTCACTGCCCACCACCTGTACATGGTACCCGTTTGCTCCCAGCAGCCTCTCCGGTGTCAGAGGGATTGCATCGGATGAGGCAGCTATCGTTGGTTGAACACGGATGACCAATAAAGATCGCATGATGGATCAATCCCTCCCCTATTGCTATAATCAGAGTCCACATCATTTAAGACGTTAATACATGAAAGCAATAAACATGTTACATTACCTAACAAAAATAAAGTAGTGACGATTATGCGTCTTATTTTTAACATTAGAATGATCTTTTCATGCCTCATCATATTGCAATTAAAAAGGGTGAAACACTATACATGGCACCTTTTCTACAGTATTTATCGTATCCAGCGTGCTAACGTTATCTAGAAGCCTTTAAACTAAGAAGATATACTCGTAAAACTTCGTCGTCCATTCGATATTCCAATAAACTCATGTAAACATAATTAACTTTAAATTTCAAATACTTTTTTATGTTAACTATCTTGACATGATTAGATCGATCTTTTATAGTTAAGCCATAACAACTCCATATTTGAATCGATCACAGTTACAACGGCGTAGCTGGTTGAAACGGCAATGAAGCCTGTTTTGCAATCTCGGAGCAAGGGATGCGTATGTATATGCGCAGTCCTCCGAGGCATAACAGGCTTTTTCGATTTTAGAGACAAGGTTTTGAGGCATTTTGCAGAATGGACCTAAGGGGGCTAATCATAATGAGTACAACGAAAAAACTGGTGCTGGTTGGCAATGGCATGGCGGGAATCCGCACAATCGAACATATCCTTAAGCTTGCTCCACACGCTTATGAAATTACAGTCTTCGGCGCAGAGCCGCATCCCAACTACAACCGGATCATGTTATCTTCCGTACTGGCTGGCGGAACATCCATCGAGGATATCGTAATCAATGAGTGGAGCTGGTACGAAGATAACGGCATTCGGGTGTACCCGGGTGACCCGGTCGTTCAGATCGATACCAAGCACAAGGAAGTTGTATCTCAAAATGGTGTACGCGCAGCCTATGATGAGCTGATTATGGCAACCGGTTCACAAGCGTTCATCCTCCCTCTTCCCGGAGCTAACAAGGAAGGCGTGATCGGTTTCCGCGATATTAAAGACTGCGAGACCATGATGGCAGCATCACAAAAGTATCGCAAAGCTGCCGTCATTGGAGGTGGATTGCTAGGACTGGAAGCAGCGCGGGGGCTGCTCAATCTGGGCATGGACGTCACAGTCATCCATATTAACGGTCATCTGATGGACCGGAACCTAGATTTGCCGGCAGGTCTGATGCTCCAGCGTGAGCTTGAAGAACAGGGCATGAAGTTCCTTTTGAACAAACATACCGAAGAAATCACAGGCAAACAACGAGTAAAAGCCATTCGTTTTACTGATCAAACGGTGCTTGAAGCGGATCTGGTTGTCATGGCTGTCGGGATTCGCCCTCAGATTGAACTGGCTCGCAATACCGGCCTCGATGTGAATCGTGGAGTCATTGTAGATGATTATATGCATACCAGCATCCCTAGTATATCTGCCGTCGGCGAATGTGCAGAACACCGCGGTATTGCCTACGGACTGGTTGCTCCATTATATGAACAAGGTATGGTGCTCGCAAAACGCCTGGCTGGTGCGGCAACCGAAGGATACGAAGGTTCAGTCACTTCTACCAAACTGAAAGTATCCGGTGTGGACGTATTCTCTGCCGGACAATTCAAAGACGCTGCGGACACTCGCAGCATTCGTATTCAGGATGACGTTGATGGTGTGTACAAAAAGATGGTGATTAAGGATGGGCAGCTCATTGGAGCTGTATTGTTCGGGGATACCACGGATGGCGCATCGCTGTTTTCCCTCATTAAGAGTGGTGAGAACATCAGTGGTCGGGAGAAAGAAATTTTGCTCGGTGTACCTTCCGGTGGTTCAGGCTCGGGCCCATCTGTCGCAGAACGAATGGCGAGTATGCCGGATGACGAGATCGTCTGTGGTTGTAACGGTGTGACCAAAGCTTCTATCGGAGACGCTGTTCTGGATAGAGGCTGTAATACACTCGGTGCAATCAAATCCTGTACCAAAGCCTCCGCTTCTTGCGGTGGGTGCAAACCTATTATCGAAAACCTGCTCACATATTATGCCGGTGATAATGTAGGTGAACAGACCAAAGAAGGCATCTGTGGCTGTACATCCTATGATCGGGATGAGATTGTTGCACAGATCAAGGAGATGGGACTCAAAAGCGTCAAGGAAGTTATGAACGTTCTCGGTTGGAATGAACCGGAAGGCTGCTCCAAGTGCCGTCCTTCCCTCAACTATTATCTCGGTATGATCTGGCCAGCAGAATACACAGATGAGCGTGTATCCAAATTCACCAATGAACGTTATCACGCTAATATCCAGAAGGACGGTACTTACTCCGTTATTCCACGGATCTATGGTGGTGTCACTTCCCCGGCGGAATTGATCAAGATTGCTACTGTCGCAGAGAAATATGATGTGCCGTTGGTGAAATTCACGGGTGGACAACGACTCGATCTGCTCGGTGTACAGAAGGAGAACCTGCCGAAGATCTGGGAGGAACTCGATATGCCTTCCGGTTTTGGTTATGGCAAGGCGCTGCGTACGGTGAAGACTTGTGTAGGTAATACGTTCTGCCGATTCGGCACACAGGATTCCATTGAGATGGGTATTCGTCTGGAGAAAAAACTCGACAAGATGGTAGCTCCAGCCAAAGTGAAACTCGCTGTCTCGGGATGTCCGCGGAACTGTGCTGAAGCGACCATCAAGGATCTGGGTGTTGTTGCCATTGATGGCGCTTGGGAGATTCATGTTGGCGGTAACGCGGGAGTTAAGGTTCGTGCAGCCGAGTTGCTGTGTACAGTGAAGACCGATGCGGAAGTGGAAGAGTGGACTTACTCTTACCTGCAATATTATAGAGAGAACGCAAAATGGAATGAGAGAACAGCGGCTTGGATTGAACGGGTTGGTCTGGATCATGTGAAGGAAGCATTGGCGGATCGGGATGTACGTCTCGCTCTGGTTGAACGTCTGGAAGTTACACTGGGTCACACGGTTGATCCTTGGAAAGAAATCATAGAAGACGAGAAATTGCGTAAAAACTTCACCCCACTGTCCGGTGCCGAGCCGGTAACCCACTAGAAGAGGAGGAACAGCGATGAACAAATTCCGGATTGGACACCTTGCAGATATTGATGAAAAGGGAGCACGGACCTTCCTGATACAGGATACCGAAATTGCAGTCTTCAAACTGAGCGACGGAAGTCTGCACGCCGTCGAGAATCGTTGCCCTCACAAGGGCGGCAAGCTGTCGGAAGGCATGGTGTGCGGGACAGCAGTTCATTGTCCTTTGCATGATTGGAAGATTGATCTGCGTAACGGTAAGGTACACGAGCCGGATGAAGGCTGCTTGAATACCTACAAAACAGAAGTGGACGGCAACAGCGGAGAAATCTTCATCACAATTGCGGGTTAAAGGCTAGAGATACCCTGACATCAAGGAGGCGTGCGCTATGGATTTTGTTAAACCTGCAGAAGTACTGCAATCGATCGTCGAAGCTGGTGAGAGCAAAGCCAGAATGAATCGGGTACAGATGCTGATCCGCGGTTTTCTGGCGGGGGCTATCCTTGCCTTTGCAACCACACTGGCATATACCGCTGTATCTCAAACTTCCGTTGGTTTGGCAGGTGCACTGATATTCCCGGCGGGATTTGTCATCATTATTCTGCTGGGTCTCGAATTGGTGACAGGAAACTTTGCGATGCTTCCACTCGCAGTGTTGAAACGCAGAATTACATGGATGGATATGCTCCGAAATTATTTCTGGGTGATCACAGGACATCTAATCGGATGTGCATTCTATGCTCTCTTATACGGCCTGACCATTACCAAGATGGGTACGGATATGAGCAACCCTCTAATTCAAACGCTGATCCAGACCAGTGAAACCAAAACATTGGGATATCAGCACTTGGGCGGGGCTGGCATTGTACTGGTCATCATCAAAGCCATTCTATGTAACTGGATGGTCACACTCGGGGCAGTGATGGCAATGACGTCCACTTCTACACTGGGCAAAATCGTAGCGATGTGGCTGCCCATTACCATATTTTTCGCTCAGGGATTTGAGCATGCTGTGGTAAATATGTTCGTCATTCCGGCAGGCATGGTGCTTGGTGCACAGGTCAGTGTCGCTGACTGGTGGCTGTGGAATCAGATCCCGGTGTTGGTGGGTAACCTCATTGGCGGAGCTGTATTTACAGGCCTCGGTCTATATGCTGCACACCACTGGGAGAATCCAGTGAAACTATCGACCAAACTGGCAACCATTCAGGGTGGTCGTTCAGGATTGGCAAGTTCCGATGCTGCATCCAAATTGGGGACACGATCATGAGCCGGGGCCTGGTTAGTATTGTTGGCGCTGGTCCTGGAGATCCGGATCTGATTACGGTAAAAGCCCTGAAACGTATTCAGTCCGCAGATGTCATTATGTATGATCGGCTTGTGAATGATCAATTGCTTGCTGAAGCTCGTGAAGGAGCACTCCGCATCTACTGCGGCAAGGCTCCAGGCCTTCACTCCATGAGTCAGGAGATGATTGGACGGATGCTGGCTGCCCATGCAGCGGAAGGCAAACAAGTCGTAAGACTCAAGGGTGGTGATCCGTTCATCTTTGGCCGTGGTGGTGAAGAAGCGCTTGTGCTAGCGGAAGCAGGGATTGCATTTGAGATTATTCCTGGCATCACTTCGGCTGTAGGGACATCCGCTTCATCCCTTATTCCGTTAACTCATCGCGGGATTGCTTCATCCTTCGCATGTGTCACTGGAACCGGCAGCGACGGAAGTGTATCTTCGGTTCGCTGGGACCTGCTCGCCCATAGCGTGGATACACTGGTCATCTACATGGGCATTAGCCAACTGGCCCAGATTCAACATGAATTGCTTCACCACGGTAAAAGCGGACACACCCCTGCGGCTCTAATCGAACGGGGAACCACTTCGGAGGAACGGATCATTACCGGCACACTTGCCGAACTCCATTCCCTCGCCAAGTCGCATCAAGTGAATAATCCGGCATTAATCATGATCGGCGAGTCCGTCCTGATCCGCGAACAACTGCTTCAGATGCAACAGGCCGCGAACACCTCCATGACAGGATAATCGAATTGGATTTCTTCATCTATATCAATTGAACTAAACATTTACACAAAACGGAGAGGACAGAAACGACCTGAAGAAGCGGAGCGTTCGCCTTTATCCCCGGATTTACCCTTTATAAAAGGAATCAAAAAAATCTGGGGATAACAGCGATCGGAAGGTTGTTCTGTCATCGGAGTGTGCAGTGTAAATATTCTTTAGTTCAATTGATATAGAACAAAACTCTCATTCGACCTTTAATCCAACAGCATACGCTCGTGAATAGTCCGACCCTTCTGCCCTGGTTCAATCAACAGACGGGTCGGTTTGATGTTAATCAGCGCCGTAAGCTGCTCTCCCATATAATGCGCAGAATATTTGAATCCAATCTCCGCCCAATGCATGATTACCCCTACCGTTGCAGATACCAGATAACTTAGCATGATGTCGTAATTAATCGTCCATTCACTATCCTCGGTCACCAATACAAAATCTTCGGTTAGATACGTTCTAAACATATTGCACAGCCGGGAGCTCATATCTGAATGCATGGTTATTAATGCACGAAAGATATCCTGATGGGCTTCAATATATTCGAATACAGGCATCGTGGATGGTAGCAATGCAGTCATGTCCACTTCTGTAAGCTGTGCGTATGGTTCTGCATAAGCTCGCCCCACTCCCTGCATGAAATCATCCAGAATGAACTGCAACAACTCCGGTTTGCCGGGAAAATGTAAATAGAAGGTTCCACGGTTGTAATCCGCCCGTTCCGTAATATCCCGGATTGTGAGGGCATCCGCTCCCTTCTCTAATATCAAAGAAACCGCCGCAGCGATGATCGCATCCTGCGTTCTTCGTGCTCTCCGGTCCTGAGGATGTTCAATGATCAACATTTTCGCCTCCTTTGTTCATTATTGTAATATAAATGAACACCGCTTACACCTCTGTCCGATAGCTGACATATGCGCTGTCAATGATTATTGTCACATTGCTATGTATATCTTAACATTGAGACAGGAAAGATAGACGACAGGTTGAAACTTTTTTTGAGAAATACCTGCCAATAATGAATAAGGAGCGGATAGTTCATGAGTACATCTTATACACATACAGCCGTTATTACAGGAGCAGCTGGAGGCATTGGTAAAGAATTGGCACGCCGCCTGGCTGAGCGCAAAATCAACTTGGTTCTAGTGGACCTGAATGAAGAAGCCATCCAGCAGACAATTACTGATCTGAACCTCGACAAAGAGCACGTCATCGCCGTAAAAGCGAACGTATCCCAAGAAGCAGACGTGAAAAACTATGTGCAAAAAGCATTGGATGCTTTTGGCCGAATCGATTATTTTGCCAACAATGCCGGAATTGAAGGTCCAACAGGGCTGATCGAAGACCTGAGTGTTGAAGCACTCGACACCGTATATAACGTCAACATTCGTGGGGTATTCCTGGGTCTGCAAAATGTCATTCCAGTGATGAAAAAACAAAAATCCGGTGCGATTCTTAATACCTCTTCCCTCGCGGGTCTGATGGGTGCACCTGCTGTGTCTCCATATATTATGTCCAAACATGCCGTAGTTGGTCTCACGCGTACCGCTGCAAATGAATTGGCACCTTATAATATCCGGGTTAACGCTGTATTGCCAGGTACAATCAATACACGCATGATGCGTCAGATCGAAGCTAATTCCGGTAACGTGGAAGATTATCAATCAGCAACCGTGTCCAGCATTCCAATGGGCCGTTATGGCGAACCGGAAGAAGTCGCTGCGGTGATGAACTTCCTGTTGTCCGAAGAAGCATCTTATGTAACAGCTTCCCTTTACACCGTAGATGGCGGTATGGTGGGTCAATAAGAAGCTATAAACGGTGGGATTGATAGGGATTGGGTCGATAGAACTTCAAGTCCATCCTTAAAAAAGTTATACCGACAGGTGTTCCCGAAGGAATGCCTGGTCACTACAATCTAAAAAAGGCCTCAACACCACAGTATTGTGGAGTTAAGGTCTTTTTTATAGTACAACGCTTGCCATGCATTAGGCTGCATCTGTGAGATTTCACTTTTGAAACGCCATTTAACGCCTCGTTGCACCATGTGATCACTCTAAGTTACTCTAACGAACCTAGGGCACCTTAGTTCGGCAAAAAGCGCTTATTTCCCGAACTAACGAATCTCAGACACGCTAATTCCGCGGAAATGCTTTAACTTCATGGGAAAGTCCTAAAATCCAGAGAATAACGTGTCTGAGATTCGTTACATTCCCAAACGAGCGAGAAATACCCGAATAGCGCGTGTGAGATTCGTTAGATTTTGCCTACACTTAACTTAATCCACGTATCCCGCGTGACCCTTGTCCATCAAGTAGTCCATCTCAGCATCCAGGATGCTTTCCACTGTCAACTCATCCAGCTTCACATCTTTACGACTAAGAATGTAGTCAGCCAGATCATCGCCGTCAATATCAACATCATTGCCTTTGGAATTCTCATGCGCCTTGTTGATGTACGCTTGCTCATGCTTCAGCACAAGGGCGATATTCGCCTGGCTTGCCTTCGTTTTATCTGCAATATATTGCATCATTTCTTGTTCATTAATTGCGTTTGCTTCTGCCACGTTCAGTCATCTCCTTGATTCATACATACTGTTGCCATTGTAGCATAGGTTAACCCATTACAGGCAGAACTTATGCCTGAAGAACGATTATATAGCGGTAGCGAAGGTTAGTGTGGAGCCGGCTCATCACTCTGCCCCTACGACAACCGCACGTAAAATGTAGCACCCTCTCCGACTACACTTCGAGCGTATAGCTCTCCTTTGTGCTGATCCACAATGGAACGAGCAATCGCCAGACCCAGACCATGCCCACCATGCTTGCGGGCTCTTGAAGAATCCGTACGATAGAATCGATCGAAGATCCGATCCAGATGTTCGGGTGCAATGCCTTCACCTGTATTGGACACGGCCAGCATGACATCATTATTCTGTTTCTGGAGCGTGACGTTTACGGCGCCTTTTGGACCGGAATACTTCACAGCATTATCGAGCAGGATCAGAATGACCTGTTTGATCTGCTCACTGTTCCCATGAACCGTAAGATTCGGCTCAATGTTGTAATCGAGGGAGATGTTTTTCTCAAAAATAACGGCCTCCATCGGCAAAATAATACTCTCTACCGCATCGCTTATATTAAACTTCGCATGAATCATCGTGGAGCGTGAATCATCCATCTGGGTCAGATAGAGCAGATCATTCGTAAGTCCGGTCATGCGCTCGGTTTCCGACTTGATATAATGAAGCCACTTCGCCTGGTTTGCTATGGTATCCTCCTGATTCGCGAGCAGTACATCAGCATTGGTATTGATGATCGCCAGCGGCGTCTTCAACTCATGCGAAGCATCACCGATGAATTGTTTTTGCTTCTCAAACGCTTCTCTGACTGGTGCAATGGAACGATTGGCAAAATAACGGCTCAGGAAGTAGATCACAATCAACATGACCAGTCCAACAATAGCAAATGTATAGATCAGATTCGTCAGAATGCCTTGTTGTGCCGTCACATCAATAAATACGATCATATGCCCGTCACCGCTCGGATCAACCACATATGCCCAGTCCGTTCCATCCAGCGTAAATTGCCCTGTCTGCCGTTCCGAATCACCAACTTTATTCTGGTCAACCTTTTGTAACACCTCGGTGTAGAACGTATCTTCCATATCAAATCGGGAATGTGTATCCGTAATCTTCCACTGGTCATCCGTCTTAATCATGAACGACACGGAACGTGCCGGAGGTGAGTTGGGATCCCCCCCCGGTCCTCCATTATCACCACCCATGGCATCGGAGGGAAACGAATCTGAACTTGAACTTGAGACTGTATTACCCCCTGTACCGGAACCCTGCCCTTGCCCGCGCGGCATCTTGGATGAATTATAAGGACTGTGATAGAAATCAGACACCTTGTACAACTCCATATTGGTCTCACGTTGCACATTCTGATACGTAATTGTATAGATCGTCGCAAATGCCACCAGCATCATAATGGAGATGGACACCAGATTCACGATCAAGAATCGATTTCGAAGTTTCTTGAACATCAGGACGTCACCTCAAGCACATACCCCACACCCCGAATCGTGTTAATGCGGACAGCAGAGTTCAGGAAGGTTAATTTTTTGCGTAAAAAAGAGATATATACTTCCACATTGTTATACTCCACTTCCGAATCAAATCCCCATAACTTCTCAATAATTTGCTCTTTGGAAGTTATCGCCTGTTTGCGAGCAATCAACAGCTCCAGCAGTTCATTCTCCTTCAGATTCAGCTTAATCTCCTTACCCTGTACGCTCAGCTTCAGTTGAGTTGTATTCAGCTCAATGTCGCCAAACTTCAGTCCATCCTCGGGAACCACTTCTCCCTTCCGTCTTAAGGCTGCTCGAATTCGGGCCAGCAATTCCTCTGTGGCGAAGGGCTTGGCGATATAATCATCGGCACCATAATCGAGGCCTGTGACTTTGTCCGATAATTCACCTTTCGCCGTAAGCAGAATGACAGGTGTATGATTCCCTTCACTGCGGAGTTTCCTCAGGACGGTGATCCCGTCCATCTCCGGCATCATGATGTCGAGTAGTAACAGGTCGTAGATGCCGCTCTGCGCATAATCGAGTCCTGATCTGCCGTCGTGGACCATATCCACGGAGTAGTTGTTTTTTTTCAAAATCTGCGATACAGCCTCTGCCAAATGAACCTCATCTTCCGCAATTAATATTCTCATGCTCTATTCATTCCTCTGCTTGAATTATTTCTCTCAATGGGCTTGTTTTATATGTTCTTATTCTATCAATCAAACCTTGAATCAATCTTAATTCATTTTGTGTATGCGCACTATTATAGGAAGGTAAAAAAATGTTAACGCAATGTAAAACCATTTAAGATTCATTCAAGGTTGGGGCTCTAAGATACAGACATGGAAGCAATACACGATGAAACAAAACATACAACCCACAGACGAAAGGACTGAGTCCCACATGGCTATTGAAGTATTCAACCGATATGAGAGCAAGTATCTTCTGACGGATGAGCAGTACGCACATTTCTACAACGACCTGCTGAAATACATGGAGCTGGATTCCTACAACAAGAAACATGAGTACTACACCATCAGCAACCTGTACTTCGACACTCCACAGGATTCGCTGATCCGCGCCAGTCTCTCCAAACCGAAATACAAGGAGAAGCTGAGACTGCGGGCTTATGGAGTACCTGAAGAGAATGCCAAAGTGTATCTGGAGATCAAAAAGAAAGTCTTTGGCCTGGTGAACAAACGCAGAACAGCCTTGAAACTGGATGAAGCATATGAATTCGTCCGTTCGGGACAGGCGCCAGAGCTCGCGGATTACATGAACAAACAAGTTGTCGAAGAGATCAAATATTTCCTTCGGGTATACGATCTGGAACCAAAAGTGTATCTGGCGTATGAACGCAAAGCACTCTTCGACAAGAACAGCCGCGATCTCCGCATTACCTTTGACACCAACATTCGTAGCCGCAGATATGATCTGAAGCTCGAACAGGGAGATTACGGTGAACCGCTGGTGAAGGACGGTCGATGGCTGATGGAAGTGAAGGCCGAGAAAACCGTTCCGATGTGGCTGTCGCAACTGCTATCTGAACATGGGCTGTATCGTACCGGATTCTCCAAATACGGCAACGAGTTCAGACATCTCGCGAGAACAACCAACCTGAATTACCAGACCGAGCGTATTCTTGTACCAGGTACCGATTTCAACCCATCCATAGAACAAGATAAAACGATTATAGAAAGAGAGCGTGTCCTATATGCTTGATTCACTGTTCAGTTCAGCCCTAACCGATACTAACCTGACGTTTAACAACGCAGTCATTACCATTGGTCTTGCCATCATTCTGGGATTGGTCATCAGCCTTACCTACATGAAGACTAACCAAAGCACATACTCCCAGAGCTTCACCTTAACGATGGTTGTCCTGCCCGTCATTGTCGCCATCATCATCCTGCTCATCGGCAGCAACATCGCACGAGCTTTCAGCTTGGCAGGTGCCTTCTCGATCATCCGATTCCGAAGTGCCCCTGGTGATCCAAAGGACATTGCTTACGTATTGTTCACGATGGCTTCCGGTCTTGCCTGCGGTGTAGGCGCTTTTGGATACGCGGTGCTGTTCACCATTATCCTGTGTGTACTCATGTTTGTTCTGAGTCGCTTCAACTTTGGTGGCAAGAAAAGTCAGCTGAAAACGCTGAAAGTCACCATTCCCGAAAACTTGAGTTATGAAGAAGCTCTTAATGAAGTGTTCCATACATTCAACGTACCTTTTGATCTGAAAAAAATCAGAACGACCGAACTCGGCAGTCTGTATGAGCTGGTCTACAGTGTAACCATTCACGAAAGTGTTAGCCAAAAGGAATTCCTCGATGCGATCCGCACACGGAACGGCAACCTGGATATCTCATTAACCATGAGTCCAACAACGGAATATTAATTTATAATTCGAAGGGAACGATCTAATATGAAGAAAAACATGATAACAGGCAGCAAACTTTGGTCCATCGCCATGATTACCAGCCTACTCGCCGCATGCAGTTCACCAGCAACGACAAGCACAACCGCCAATGCCGCAACGTCAACGACAGGAACAACCAAAACGGTATCCGTCAGCGAGCAAACTTCAGTAAAATATGCAGATCTGGTCTCTCTGGATGCTGACGATACCAACATTAGCTGGAGTGAGGCGGATTCCACAGCGATTAAGCTGAACGGAACAACTGCAACGGTGACCGGTTCGGGTGCTAAAGCCGCGAATGGTTCGGTAACCATCTCGGAAGCAGGCACTTATGTACTTAGCGGTGAGCTAACGGATGGCCAGATCGTGGTTAACGTTGCCGATAAGGGTACTGTGCATCTCGTATTAAACGGAGCAACCATTCATGATAACGACAGTGCCGCAATCTACATTCAGAAGGCTGGTAAAGCGGTAATTACGCTCGAAAAAGGAACCAAAAACACCGTTTCCGATGGTAAAACGTATGTGTACGCTGACGCTACGACAGACGAGCCGGATGCTGCAATCTTCAGCAAAGCAGATCTTACATTCAATGGTGCAGGTCAATTGACCGTCACAGGTAACTATAATGAAGGTATTACGAGCAAGGATGATCTGAAGATCATCAGCGGTAACATCAGCGTCAAAGCAGCCGATGACGGCATCAAAGGTAAAGATATGGTCGCCATCCAAGCGGGTACGATTACCATTGAAGCCGAAGGCGACGGCATTAAATCAACCAATGACACAGATACCACCAAAGGTTACGTTGCTATCGCAGGAGGTACCTTCGATATCCAAAGTGGTAACGACGGTATTCAAGCCGAAACCGCACTCGTGGCGGATGGCGGCACATACAACATTGTAACGGGCGGCGGTAGCACCAATGCACCAGCCAAAGTAGAAGAAGGTCCATTTGGCGGCGGCGGTGGATGGGGTGGCGGCACACCTCCAACGGATATGGGCACACCACCGGATGGCGAACCTCCTGCAGATATGCCAGAGATGCCTAATAACAGCGGTACGAATGCAGGTGCTAATACGAACGGCGCAGCAGCATCCAACTCTGCCAACACAACAACAACAACAACGGATAACAATGCCGATGCTGACACAGCTACAACAGCAACGGAGTCCACAAGTGCCAAAGCGCTCAAAGCAGGTACAGATCTTACGGTTAATGGCGGTACGTATACCATTGATTCCATGGATGATTCCCTGCACAGCAACAATAACGTGACAGTCAACGATGGAACATTCAGCATTGAATCCGGTGATGACGGCATCCATGCCGATCAGGCCCTGACGATTAACGGCGGAACCATCACGATTGCGAAGAGCTATGAAGGACTTGAAGGTGCAATGATCACCCTGAACGATGGGGATGTAGATGTAACGGCATCCGATGATGGCGTAAACGCTGCAGGTGGCGAGACGGAAACAGCTGCGAATACAGCGGCAAGTACAGATAGCGCGACTACAGCAACCGATGCAGCCACAACATCCAACATCTCTGTAACCGAAACGACAGGTACAACATCAACTACCGATCAGGCATCCCAAGGTACAGCTGTTAATCAGCAAGGACGTGGACCGGGCGGTATGGGTGGTGCAGCAGCAAGCAATAACGAGTTCCACATTAACGGCGGTACACTCACGGTGAACGCAGGTGGTGACGGACTGGATTCCAATGGTTCCATTAACATGACTGGCGGAACGGTTATTGTGAACGGACCGACGAATAGCGGCAACGGAGCATTGGATTATGACGGCACATTTGAAATCAGTGGTGGATACTTGGTAGCTGCTGGCAGCTCGGGTATGGCACAAGGAACATCCGATGCGTCTACGCAAAATACCATTGTGATGACATTCCCTGCAACGCAAAAAGCTGGAACACTTGTACATGTACAAGATAGCGAAGGCAACAACATTCTGACGTTTGCACCAGCAAAAGATTATCAAACCGTGGTTGTCAGCTCCCCGGATCTTGCGAAAGATGGTTCATACGTGATTTACTCCGGTGGTACGTCTACAGGTAAAGCGGTGGATGGACTCTATACAGACGGTACCTATAGTGGTGGAACTCAAGTGGTTGCCTTCCAATCGACTAGTAATGTGACTTGGGTGAATGAATCTGGTGTAACCACTGCCAATACAGGTATGGGCGGTCCTGGTGGCGGTGGACAAGGCGGATTTGGAGGCGGCAGAAACAGATCGCAATCCGGTACAACATCCGACAGCACAGTTACTACTGATTCTGCAAAGTAATACGTGCGGTAAGCAATAATCAAGCAATCTCTTGCCCCAACTCAAAGGCGAGACAAAAAGGCCCCGAATCACTTCATAGTGAGTTCGGGGCCTTTTTCGCATCCGCGTTCTTACGTGGTATCTGCATTACTATGATATGGAGCACACTCTTTCATCCATTAACGTTATGGCAGAAGATTTACAGCACTCCAGCTGAGCAAAAAACTGGTGATCACTTTCCTGTTCTTTTCTTTAAAAGGAATACACATACACCTTGGTGCGCAAGGCATCCCGGCATGTAATGGTGCGTAGCGGTTCTTTTCCTGGCAACGCAAAACAGACACTAATCACCTTGGCACCCGGCGGAAGCTCTCGACTGAACTTGTCCAGAAGCCGGGTCATGGCTCCCGGGAACAGATAACAAATTACACAATCTGCATGTTCATAGGAACTGGTGTAGATGTCTCCACGCACGAAGCGCAGCCTGCCCTTGAGAGAGTGCTTGTTTCCCTTGGCTCGACGTAAGCGAACACTTAGATAGGCAATCAGTTGGGAAGACCATAAGGGGATAATAGAATTCTCAATCCCGGTCAGCCTTTTGCCAGGGCAGTGTCTTACAACATCCAATCCCAATGTGCCCCATCCAGAGCCCACTTCGAGCACATCCCCGTACCCCGGAATACGGTTTACCTCTTGAATGACCACCTGCCTGACACGGCCAGATGTGGGCATCGGCGAAATCCCGTTTTTCCAACTGACAAGTACGATGGATATGACACCTATCAATGTCACCACGGCAATCAGCCATGGAATCAGGTAAATGATGAACATGAACTCATCCCTTTGTTATCACTCATTCATTCCGGCACATGAGACTTCATATATACACCCTTTTTATAAACGGACTTGATGGTAAAATGTACACCCAGCTTGCGATTCGTCCGATAGATTAGCGAATTAATCTCGTCGATCCCTACCGCTTCACTCTCCAGCATACTACGCTCTGGCCACACCTGAGCCACAATCTGTTCCCTTGTCACAAAGTGGTCCAGTTGACTATACAGCAACTTGAACAGCTGGTACTCCTTCTTGGACAGCGGAATCTCCACTTCGCCGATCTGTACGGTTTGCAGGTGATCCAGTAAACGTACGCCCTCACCCAGCAGATCCGACACACGATATTCCCTCGTCTCTCCAAGATCGCCTTCCGTGCGAAGTTGGATCAAGCCGTTGACCAACGTCAGGCTGTCTCCTTCGCTAAACGGATATTTCTCATAGGGAACGAGGCGCTGCCCGTTCAGTTCGGTTCCATTTTTGCTATCCAGATCCTCGATCCATAACTGTTGCTGTACATCATAATGAATGCGGCAATGCCGCTTCGATATCATCTGATTATAAACAGACAAGTCCAATTCACTTCCGCCTGTGTAACGTCCCACCGTAATGGAGCGACCTTGGCTTACATAAGCGAATGAGCCGTCACTTTCCTGTCCTGGCGTACGAATGACGATTTTTGCCGTCTCCCGCATGTTATTCTCCCACCTTCAATGATCACTCACTCGATCTCTATAAACATTTCATAACAATAATGATAAATTCATCAGATTTGTTCCATTGTTTGCACCGCTATAGTTCAATATAGTGGTATACAGGAACGATTTATGTTCGGTTCTACTTACTCTACTATACCAGACGTTGTGCTTTTTTTCTCATGGCGGCCGGATGTCTACTTTAGCTCATTCAACAAGAGAGGTACCTTCCTATGAACAAAAAAAATATTTTCATATACGTGTTGCTCGCCTTTGCCCTGTCCATGACATTAACCGTGCTCTCCCGTATGAATGATGATGGCGGAGAATCACTGAAAGGCACATCGGCTTCCGAAACCTCATGGTTACAAATGAAGATCCAACCCTAGTCTACTCTATTATAACGTGATCTCCGCGCAAAACGTTTCACGAATGTCATATTAGGCTAAGCCATAGACTCACATCAATAAGGCCCCAGATTGCTGGTAACAGCAGCCCGGAGCCTCATTTTAATCCAAAAAATCTATATTACACGACTTATTTCCCAAATCGAAGTTAAGTGGACAGTGAACACTCCCACCATCCGCACTCACGTCATTGCCGCTTCTTTCTCGCGCCGAATTTCCTCCACGCATACACGATAAGAGCTACAGGGCCAGCAAGCCATAACAGTTGCCAAAGCATGATTTTCAGGTCAAATCCCACTTCGAATCCCTCCCCATATAATCGCAAATGCCACTTCTATCGTTCAAAAACCAAATCAATCTTGGTCTTCCTCCGGCACAGTCGGCTCGTCGTCAGGCTTCGCTGTCTCTCTGGACTGTACTTCCTCCATCCGGCTGGACACCTTCTGATACAGGTAAGAGATCCCAAGCAATAGTACGCCGAAGCTGAAGTAGGCAAAGATTTTGCTGCCCGAGGTGAGCATCCCCACATCATAGAACACCATTTTCCCCGTAGCGAACAACGTTAGGCCAAGGCCGAGGCGCCGAATCATGACATATTTTCTACGGAATCCATAGGCAATATAGAGAATCGCCAGCAGCAGATAGATCAGGCTGAACATCAGCCCCACATCACCCCACTGGAACTGAATCGTCAGGAATACGGTGATGACACCCAGCAGATACACCCCTGCGATAACCGGGTACCATTCAATGCTCTTGAACTGCCCGCGGATGCCTGCAATTAGCAGATCCCTTCCTGCAAAGAATACCCCTACGTTAAAAATAATCAACACCAGCAAACCAACAATCTCTGCCGCCGTATGCTGCTGAACTTCCGGCTGAAGCGCTGGCATGGTTAAGGTTACGGCCAGTGCAATACAGCAGCCAATAGCATGCAAGAAGGTGGTATACACCTGCACGTATCGATCACGCAGCAGCTTCACCTTGTTCAGTCCATAGGCCAATGCAATGGTGAGCGCTGCGAACATGAGCAACTTGTAGAACATGTATAACAGGAACGTCCCATCGACAGCTCTGGTATACAATTCATTCGACTCATACAGCACGTATAACCACAGATTCGCAAGTGTCACATACTTGAATCCGTTCAGGAAACCCAGCTCCAGCGCGCTGTATTGGAATCTCTCTCTGGAAGATGAACTGCTGCCAATTGCCCAGGAATAATATAGTGTAATAAGCAAGGTTCCCAGCGTGATACTGGAGTACTTTAACATGAAGTAAGAACGTTCCCCGATGAAGAATAGCGCCAGCAGATCGTAGTACACAAAAGTGATTAGACATAGAAGAACGATACCCCATCCGGCACGTTCCACCGACTTGAGCCGTTTCAGATGTCCAAGCGTAACCAACAGAACCCCTTCGATTAACCAACCCATCGATAACCACTTGGCCCCGAATTGGAACGGAATAATCAGAATGGCAAAGGTCAGGGAAGTGACATAGAAGAGTAATATCGTCTGTTTCTCCTGTGCCATATGGCGCTGGACGAATCGTGCGAGGCCCAGATACACCATGCAGAAGATCAACGCCAGCAAGCCCTGAGCATCATTCCAATCCGCCACATCAAATAACACGTATAACATCAGACAACTAATGCTCGTATTCATGGCGAGTAGAGCGAAATCCCACCAGGTTAACTTCATCCGGTGTTTGAATGGATATGCCAGCGTAATGCCCAGATATAATGCAAACGTCACAATGGAATACAACATGCCAATTTTCTCACTTGGCGACAGCCATAAGAGGATGAGCATGGATGGTGTGTTGAACAGGAAACTGATATAGTGCACCACCGGCCACCGTTTGCCGAATGATATAAACACAATAATGCCGTTTAAGAGCAGCAGATAGATCATGGCTACATAGACAGCAGGGCCCTCAAGCCCGAACGAGAACATGTAGGAGAATAGCGGAAGATATCCGCCTACCAAACCTAGTGAACAGATGGTCTTCGACTGGTATCTCAAGGACAACAATACGGAGATTGCCGATACCAATACAGACAGGGCAAGTCCCGTATATAACCCGATAATATGCAGTAAAAAGTAACTATAGAAGACGGAGCCGAACAACACGGATATCCCACCGCCGAGCAACCCCATCGCAAACGTCTGCCTTTTCCGGCGGAACAGCCACTCTCCTCCGGCGAGCATCAGAGCACCGAGCAGGAAAAAGGCTCCGCTCTTCATCTCGTCATTAAACCAAGTGGAGTACGAGTAACGGAACGCTGCTCCAACCCCCAGAATGAGGAGCAAGATGGCTACCTTGTTAATCCAGCTGAGTCCAATCTTCATCTCCATGCGATTCTGCTTGATCCGGCGTTGAATAGTCTCTTCGCTCAACCCTTCCTCCGCCATATGCTCATATCCACGTTCCATGTGCCCACGCAGAGCCTCTTCTCTATCCCGTACGGCTCGTCTGTGCGATTCAATACGCTCATTCACCTCTGCCGCAAAGTAAGCAATCCTCTCCTTTACCTCATCGGAATCCTCTTGCAACTCCTGTGCTACCTGGTTGTACAGCGCGTTTAGATTGGATTTGGTTCGATGCTCATGGAATGCAATTCGATCATTATGTACTGCTGTTTTCCCTTGAAAATAGGTCTCCATCTTCTCTCGCGATACCCGAATTAGATTCAGCTTCTCATCCAGCATCTGTTCGGATAACGCCATGCGAAGACGTGCATTCTCTTCTTCCATCTTGCGCGAGCGAATTTCGAGCTGTTGCAGCTTGAATTTGTGAGCTTCATACTGTTCCTGTAACTGTTCATTCTGAACGATCAGGTCATCGGACTGGTATTCCTGGAGCAGGGCGTGATACTCCTTCGCCAGTTGCTTTTGTTGCTCCTGAACCTGTTGAAGCCGATCCTTAAACTCCTTCATGAGCTTCCTCCGTTGGTTGATGTTTAATCTTTTCCCTATATTTTACTATATGTATGCCATAAAAAGAGTTTTAAACATTAGATATATCTGTGCAATATTTCATCCGCAGGATCTCAAACGCAAAAAAGCCGGGAAGCAACTGCTTCGCCGGACTTATATTCATATGAGCATTTGCACAAGAATGGATGCTTATGCCGCATCACTCGTCTCCGATTGGTCCGCTGACTCGGGCTCAATTATCTCGGTCGCATCTGGGTCCAGCCAACTGGCGATCATGCCACGCACATACTGCAGATCGTCCTCCGATAGATCGTAGTACCATGTGCCACTGCGCGTTGCACCCTCACCCTTCAGCATGTAATTGCTGATCGTTGGTATGCTATCTTTCATATATAAGGACTCGGCAAATTTCACGATAAAGTCCGAGGTCATGTTGGTTGTAAAATTCGATCCGGCAATTTGGATTACGTCCGGGATCTTGGTCAGATTTTTGACTTCCAGCGCACGATTCATGAAGGCACTTAAGAAAATCCGGTGACGCATCGTCCGATTGAAATCGGAATCTTCCCGGTAACGCACATATCCAAGCGCTTCTTCACCGCTATAGATCGGTTTATTCGCTTCAACAAACAGCTTCTCATGAATTTTGAGCTTGTTCTCAATATTTTTCTTGATCGGCAGTTCAACACCGCCCACCGCATCAACAATATCCTTGAGCCCGTTAAAATTAATCGCGGCATAGAAATCCACTTTGTTCCCCAGCAAATTCTCCACCGTATCCATCGCCATCTTGGCTTCACCGTGGGCATATGCTGAGTTGATCTTCGACTTCACATCCCGGCCGACAATCTCGGTATAGGAATCACGTGGAATGGACAGCAGCAGCACTTTATTGTCTTCTGGACGCACAACGGAATAGATGATGGTATCCGAACGGCTTGGTTCGTTATCGCGTTGGTCAATCCCTAGCAACAAGAGCGAGAACGGGTCCGTATGTTCCACAACAGGGGCATCCTTATCGCCCGCTGGTACAAAGGAGTCATCCAAGGCTTCCTTCACCGTAGCTGAAGCGAACAAATTAAAGGCAAACACGACGAGTTGCTTTTGATAGATAAATCCGAGTCCTCCCAACACAAGCAGCACACTTAGGGTGATGATTAATGGCTTTTTCCATTTCTTATTCGGTTTCTTCGGCTTCCGTCTTGTTAAATGTGCGGCACTGTTTTCCATCATATCTCCTTTAATAACGGGTTCTTAGAATCATTTAACTATATTAATAACACGTTTTCAATAGATTACGTTATAATCTGCTATACAAATACGTGTTCAAGAAGTTTGGTTTTCAGTACCAAGAAGATGGAATGAAGCTAGAAATGGAGTAGCGGAGCGTAGGGAAAACTACGTGAGCAACTAAAATGTTTCCGAAGGAAACATACTTCGTAAGCATATGCTTATTCGGCTGAATTTCATATTCGATGCTGATGATGCCGCCAGGCATCATTCGTAATCAAAAGTGGACTTTTTGAACTACCTCTACAAAACGAATAGAGAAGGAGCGATGAATGATGGAGTATCGACGTTTGGGCAATAGTGGTTTGCGTGTGTCGGCACTGGGGCTCGGCACCAATGCGTTTGGCAAACGCGCGGATGAAGCAGCTTCTACCCGCATTATTCATGCAGCGATGGATCAGGGCATCAACTTTATCGATACCGCCAATATCTACGCAGGCACGGAATCGGAACGCATCATTGGACAGGCTCTCACAGGTCGACGTGAAAACGCGGTGCTTGCTACCAAGGCCGGATTACCCCGGCATGATGGTCCTCATGGGCGGGGTTCCTCCCGCTACCATCTGCAACAAGAGCTGGAACATAGCCTGCGGCGTCTGCAAACGGATTATGTCGATCTGTACCAGATCCACACTTTTGATCCGCATACACCGCTGGATGAGACACTGCGCACACTGGATGATATGGTCACTTCCGGCAAAGTCCGTTACATCGGAGCCTCCAACTACGCAGCTTGGGAGCTGATGAAAGCTCTGGGCATCAGTGAACAGAAAGGTTATGTGCGCTACATCTCCACCCAAACCAGCTACTCCCTGGCAGACCGTACACCCGAGCTTGAACTAGTGCCGATGTGTCTCGATCAGGGTGTAGGCATTATCCCGTACTTCCCGCTGGCAGGTGGTATTCTGACCGGTAAATATAACGGACAGACCCGTGTGCCTTCTGGTTCCAGAGCAGACACCGATCCGTCCTTCAACCGTTTCCTGCTGGAGCATAATATCCAACTGAGTGAACAAGTGAGTGCTAAAGCTGCCTCATATGGCTGCTCCCCGAGTGTGCTGTCACTCGCATGGCTACTGACACGTCCAGCTGTATGCACAGTGATTGTGGGCGCTACACGCACCGAACAGCTGGAACATAATCTGGCTAGTCTGGACATGTCACTGCCCGATGAGCTGTTGGCCGATCTGGACCAGATTAGTGACTCTTTCCGTCGCCGCGAGCCGTTTGCGTCCTATCGAATCGATTGAGCAACCCAAATAGACCTCCCGACAAGATGAAGTCAGGAGGTCTATTTGTATTTTACAGAGGTGTTACAAATATTAATAATCAGAAAATTTTCCAGTTCCACTACATTCTGTAGTTTAATACATTAAAAAAAGATATATTACGGATCAACTCTCTGTTTTTTGGCGAAGAAACTCCTGCATGATCTCCAAATACTCTCCCTTACGTTCATCCAAAGTTTCGAAAAATGCCTTGTCCGATTCCTCGACCAGATGGATTCCCTCCACAGCCAATCGGGTTCCTTCTTCCGTTGTTGTGATAATATTGGCACGCGTATCTGTCTGATGACGAGCGCGGGTAATTAATCCCCTTTTTTCAAGCGCACGTAGAACCTGAGAAGTCACGTTAACATCCACCTTGGCAAACTGAGCAATTTGAACCTGAGTCACTCCCTTGCCTTCCTCATCGTGTTCATTGAGCCATAAACAGGCGTGCAATAATACAAATTGAGGTTGTGTCAGTTCGAGGGGCTCCAGCACCCTGCGTACTTCCTTTTGCCACATGGCTGTAACCTGCCATAACAGATATCCCGGACTTTCTTGTGCGTTTTTATACCGTGAGCTTGTCATCTCATACCTCCATGATGTGCGACCTTATGCAACAGAATATATACCCGTCAGTCAATGAAGTAAATCCATTATTCATATAACGATGATGGAAACATATCCGTTGCAACTCTGTGTGTTCTTTCTTAAAAAAAATTAGCGCGCAGGGATAAACTGCTTCACCCATTGTCCGAATCCTTGCGGATTGCGGCTCTGTATAAGAATAGTTCCTTCTCCCCGGAACCTACATACCAGTCCTTCTCCACTTGTTACACTGGATAACCAGCCCTGTGAAGCTTTCTCAATACGGTAATCTACATAATGAGGCCATGCCACCAAATGGGCGTTATCCACGATCATTTCTTCACCTGCTGCCAGATTAATCGCATGGATGGCACCATAGGAAGACAGAAATACAGTTCCACGTCCGCTGATCTCAATAATGAAGAAACCTTCTCCCGAAAAGAGACCTTTTTTCAGGTTTTGCATTTTGGTATTCACCTGAATGCCCTCGGTTCCTGCCAGAAATCCGTCTTTCTGCACATAGAGTGAATAGGAACCGTCCAATTCAACAGCTTCTACATCGCCCATGCTTGAAGGTGAGAGCAGAATCTCTGCCGATCCGCCCGCAGCCGTCAGTTCCTGAAAGAAAAACTTCTCCCCGCTCAGCATCCGACCGAACCCGGCAAACATCCCGCCTTCTGCTGAACCCTTCAGTTCAACCGTAGGAGTCATAGATACCATCGCACCACTTTCGGCCTTGAACCGCTCTCCCCGCTGCAAATGTACCTTGAGCATCGCAAAAGCACCATCATATAAAATCTCATAGTTCACGGTTGCACCAGCTCCCTATTGTCAGAGTTAAAATCATTGAGTCCATTATCTTCCAGAACTGCTGATTTGTCTCCGTATTCCTTCACAATATGTTGATCTCCCCAATTACAGAGCGCATTGAGAATCGGTTCAAGACTTCTCCCGTAATCACTCAATTCGTATTCTACTTTGGGAGGGACCTGATTATATACGATGCGGTTTACGATTCCGTCGTTTTCAAGCTC
This sequence comes from Paenibacillus sp. FSL H7-0940, assembly GCF_037979415.1. Lineage (NCBI taxonomy): Bacteria > Bacillati > Bacillota > Bacilli > Caryophanales > Paenibacillaceae > Paenibacillus > Paenibacillus sp. FSL H7-0940. Next base: position 5,969,012 of record NZ_CP150280.1, on the reverse strand, counting down.
TCTCAGTTGCTGTGTTAACATTTTTTGTGTAATTGCGGGCATAATACGCTTGAGATCACTGGTTCGTCTTTTCCCATGTGTCAGATGACAGAGAATGACGCATTTCCACTTGCCACCGATCACCTCTAGGGTAGCTTCAACCGAGATGTTATATTTTTTTCTAACCATAACTTCCTTCCTCCCTGATGAATTGAATTACATCCGTCGCATGCTGTATAGGCACCAAAAAGTACGTAGGGTACTAAAAAGTACGTACTATTCAATCTATACCGAATAACTCATAATAGCATTTGCCGGTACGTAAATCTACATTCTGGGGAGTTGAGCAAGAAATGTTACAAGATTCAAAACGCAGCACATGGGCATTGCTTGCGCTGGCCATTAGTGCATTCGCGATCGGTACCACAGAGTTTATCAGCGTTGGGCTACTGCCCCTCATTGCAGATGACCTGGGCATTTCCGTAACTACAGCGGGACTGACCGTTACTTTATATGCATTAGGCGTTACCTTTGGGGCTCCTGTTCTGACCTCACTGACGTCTACCATATCACGCAAAACGCTATTGCTTGCCATCATGATTGTCTTCATTGCGGGTAACACGATGGCTGCACTATCGACGGGCATCACCATGTTACTCATTGCACGAGTAGTGTCCGCTCTGGCACACGGGGTGTTCATGTCCATTGGCTCCACGATTGCAGCCGATCTGGTGCCTGCCAACCGTAGGGCGAGTGCTATTGCCATCATGTTCTCTGGTCTTACCATTGCCACAGTAACCGGTGTACCTCTCGGTACACTCATCGGCCAACATTGGGGCTGGCGCGCTGCCTTTATCCTGATTGTTGTGGTTGGCATCGTTGCAATGATCGGGAACCTGATACTCGTGCCATCCACGTTGAAGCGAGGAACACGGACGGCATTTCGGGATCAGCTGAAGCTCGTTACAGGTGGACGCTTGCTGATTGCTTTTGCCATCACTGCTGTTGGGTACGGAGGAACATTTGTTGTCTTTACGTATCTGTCCCCGTTGTTGCATGATATTAGCGGTTATTCCGAGAAAACAGTAGCGTTCATTCTGTTGTTGTACGGAATAGCCATCGCTATTGGCAACATCATCGGTGGCAGAGCAGCCAATCGCAACCCGCTCAAGGCGCTCTTCTACATGTTCATCATTCAGACCATCATTCTCGGCGTGATGTACTTCACCGTCCCGTTTAAGTTGGCAGCACTGCTCACCATTATGGGTATGGGCCTGCTCGCTTTCATGAATGTGCCTGGTCTTCAGATGTACGTTGTAACCTTGGCTGAACGATATGCACCACAGGCCAAGGATGTAGCCTCAGCCTTTAACATCGCCGCATTTAATGCAGGGATCGCTATAGGTGCCTATTTGGGTGGAGTGATCAATGATTCCATCGGTTTGATTCACACGACATGGGTCGGAGCCTTGATGGTTCTCGTAGCTGTAATCCTGACCGCATGGGCTAAAATGCTGGAAAGCAAAGATCAACATGCATCAGTCGAAATGGAGAAAGCTTCGTTCTAATTTCCATTCCGACCATGGGTCTCACTCTTATATATATCAGTTCCAGCCTTCGAGGGGAACCGGTTTCATATGGTATTTTATTATACTATAATACGTTGAACCCAATTTGATCTACTATGATTTAATTTTGTATGATAAAACAACAAAAATTCAGCTTAATATGACTGATTTTTACACACTTTAAGGAGGAAATCTCATGACAACAGCTCAAACCGCACAACATTTACAATCCACAGTAACTCTGCATAATGGTGTTTCTATGCCTTGGTTCGGACTTGGGGTATTTAAGGTAGAAGAAGGATCTGAACTGATTGAAGCCGTGAAAAGTGCGATTAAACATGGATACCGCAGCATTGATACTGCTGCAATATACGGCAATGAAGCCGGTGTTGGTCAAGCGATTGCAGAAGCTTTGCAAGAAAACAACCTGAAACGCGAAGAACTGTTTGTTACATCTAAAGTATGGAATGCAGACCTCGGATATGAAGAGACACTTGCGGCTTTTGATACAACCTTGAACAAACTGGGACTGGAATACCTGGACCTGTATCTGATTCACTGGCCTAAGGCAGGCAAATACAAAGCAGCCTGGAAAGCAATCGAGGAACTGTACGCGGCTGGTCGCATTAAAGCTATTGGTGTAAGCAACTTCCAGATTCATCATCTCGAAGACCTGATGCAGGATGCCAAAGTGAAACCGATGGTCAATCAGGTGGAATACCACCCTCGCCTGACTCAGGTTGAGCTTAAGGCTTTCTGTGAGAAGCATGGTATCCAGCTTGAAGCTTGGTCGCCTCTGATGCAAGGTCAGCTGTTGGACAACCCAGTGCTCACGGCGATTGCTTCAGACAAAGGCAAATCGGTTGCACAAGTAATCCTGCGTTGGGATCTGCAAAATGGAGTCATTACTATTCCGAAGTCCACCAAGGAAAACCGGATTATCGAGAATTCCTCCATCTTCGACTTTGAACTTTCAAATGAAGAGATGGATCTGATCAGTGCTCTGAACGAAGATGTACGCGTTGGACCTGATCCGGACAACTTCGATTTCTAATGAATAACCTTTTTGGAGCCTGATTGGTTTGACATAACATAACGAAAAAACACCGGACCAGTATCCGGTGTTTTTTCGTTATGTTCTCTTCCCTATAACCAAGCCTCGCTAACACTGCACGTTTCAATTCAAAATGTTGTAATCCATTTTTTAACTATTGAACCTGCCACAATGCAGGGACATTGGATGGTTCCCACCCAGACAAGGATGTGTGGGATTGCAAACATTTATACGTCTTACCGCTATAGGTGACCAGCTGTCCTACAGTATAGGCTGTATTCGCCTGCCAGGCGGAAACGCCCGGATTTGTCGTTCCTGCTGCCGTTTTCACAGTCACCGCATTGCTCGCAGCAGAACCATTCCCCGCCGCATCCTTTGCTTTTACCGTAAATGTATACGAGGTATCCGCTGCAAGCCCGCTGATCGTTGCTGTCGTTCCGGTCACGGATGTCGCCAGAGCCGCTCCATTGTACACATCATAACCCGTTACACCCACGTTATCCGTGGATGCCGCCCAGCTCAGCGTTATACTGGATGTTGTTTGCGCGGTTGATGCGAGGTTCGTTGGCGCAGTTGGCGCCTGCGTATCTCCACCCGGCTGAGCTGTCGTGCTTACAGTTACAGCATTACTGGCTGCAGACAGATTACCTGCCGCATCCTTTGCTTTTACCGTAAAGCTATAGGATGTACCCGCTGACAGTCCGCTGATTGTTGCGGTCGTCCCGTTGACGGAGGTCACAAGATTGGCACCATTGTAGACGTTATAACCGGTAACACCCACATTATCTGTTGAAGCATTCCAAGCCAGTGTAACCGAGTTTGCCGTCAAGCCTGTCGAACGGGCATTACCGGGTACGCTTGGCGCCGTCGTATCTGCTGGAGGCACTGTACCTCCGGTAGGCAGATCGGCTTTCAGTTTATTTTGAAGTGTTTTGTTCCGGTCACCGCTAAGTTCCCAGAACATCGCTCCGCCGAGTCCTTTGCTTTTGATATAAGCCGTTTTATATCCAATAGACTCCGCATCGTCATAACTAATAAATCGCTTATTGGTCGCATTATAGAGATATGGCACCTTGGCCGTGTCATTCCAGTAACGCGTGTACCCGTTTTTGTTAATGTAGTTGGTCTCCAGATCATAAAAATCAAAGGAGCCTGCTTCCCATGTTCCAACGGAAGAACCTCCCGCACAGGTCTGATACTGGCCATTTCCCGTCTGTGCGCATCCATCCCAGCCGCGGCCATAGAACGGAACACCAAGCACAAGTTTAGCGGCTGGTACGCCTGCATTCAAATGCCCTTGTGCTCCAGCAGCCACATTAAATGTATTGGCATCCGGCACCCCAGCAGCCGAAGCCGCAGGGTCATAGTTCAACGGCGCGTTATGCGCGCTGACTTTTTGCCAGGCCCCGTTAAAATCGTATGTCATAATATTAATCCAGTCGACGATGGCAGCTATATTGGCAAGCTCAGTATTCGCAGCATAGGTCGTCGATGCACCGCTTGCAATCGTAAGCAGATACTTCTTGCCGTCCACAGCTCCGGCAGCATCCAGCTTCTCACGGATTTTGCTCAGAAGCAGCGTGTAATTTTGCTTATCCTCAGGACGTTTGCTGTTACCATCAAGTCCGCCTGATACCGGGTACTCCCAGTCCAGATCTACCCCGTCAAAATTGTATTTCCGCAGGAAGTCGACGGCAGAGTTTGCAAATACCTCTCGCGTTGCAGCAGTCGCAGCTACATCAGAGAAGCGGTTGGACCATGTCCATCCTCCCACGGAGATGATTGTCTTAAGATTAGGATTGATCTGTTTCAGCTTGTTAAGCTGATTGATATTGCCTGCAATGGGCTGATCCCACGTATCCCCTGCAAATGTCTTTCCGGTATCGATCCATGGATCGCCAAGCACAATCGTTCCATTCGGTACATTGATTGTCTGGCTCTTCTCATTCTGACACGTCCAGGTCACCGGGTTAGGGCCCGAAGGGTCCGGATTTCCATGAATACCGTTCCAGCAAATATCGGCAAACGCATAGTTGATATGCGTGACTTTGGTTGGGTCGATGTCCGTTACATTATAGTTTCTCCCATACGCAGCCCAGGACGGGTAGTAACCAACAATTTTATAAGAATCTGCAGCTGCTGCCGTAGCGGGTTGGAGCACAAAAGAAGGAATAATGACGGATAAGAGCAGGGATAGACCCAGGAGAAACTTTGCGGTTTTCTTGAAAGCAGTGTGTTTATTTAAATGTATCATCTTAATACACAACCTCCTTTGTCGTTTGCGTACTCAGCCCGTTCAGGAACGGACGATGTGCGCTCGAAAACTGGTTATTTGTATATGCGTCCCAGTTGATTGACCAGGTCATAATCCCTTTTATCCCCGCATAGCCCGCAGGCTGGAGCAAGGTATAGGAACCGCCGTATGACACACCTTTGATTAGGTAATTCAGTGCCTTTTGCAGCTCGGCTGGCGTTGTATAACCACCTCCCGCAGCCTGCTGGGAAGCCGGTACACCGATGGCAATCTGGTCCGGTCGCAAGGGGCTAAAGAAAGGGCCTGTGCTACCGCCTACATGAAAGCCTTGAAGCAACATCTCCGCCATAGCCACATGGAAATCAGCTGTTCCTTGAGCGTAAGAGCGCCCATCCAGCCCCACCATGGAACCCGTGTTATAGTGCTGCACATGAAGCAGGGTCAGGTCATTACGCAAGGCATGGATGACTGGCAGGTAAGCTCCCCAAGGGCCGCCGTAGCTCAGATATCCACCCTGTACATAGGCCGTCTCCGGCGCAGCCGTCAGGATGAAATTGGCGCCGAATTGTGACTTAACCGCTTTCACACCTTGGATGAGGTTAACAATTTTCGGTGTAGTTGGACTACGGAAATCGGTATCCCCTGCATTCAGAGACAGGGAACTTCCTTCCAGATCGATATCCAGACCATTGAAACCATACGTGGAAATGATTGATTTTAACGAATCTTCGAACTGCTGTCTCTTGGTCGCATCGGTGAGCTCAATGGTACCGTTGGCTCCCCCCATGGAAAGAAGTACTTTTTTCCCCTGGCTTTGCAGATAGGCAATATCGGATTTGAATTCGGCTACCGTTGCATTGTATGGAGTAAAAGCAAGTGTTCCGCTGCCATGTGAAATCGGTTCGGCAAAGGAGACATTAATAACGTCATAGGCTGTTGATACGTTACGAAGTCTGATATTGGTTGAACCATTGTCGAAGTTATGCCAGTAGCCAATCAGCCATTTGCCGCCGGTTGGCCCCGGATTGGATGTTCCATTGGAAGTTGTCACACTGAGGGAGGTACTCGCAGCGGATATATTGCCTGCGGCATCTTTGGCTTTTACCATAAAAGCATAAGTCGTGCTGGCTGTCAGTCCCGTGACTACAGCCGTTGTAGTTGAAGTACTTGTCACAAGAACGCCGTTCCGGTACACCTCATACCCCGCTACGCCCACATTATCCGTGGATGCATTCCAGGAAAGACTCACGGAGGTGTTCGTGATGGAGGATGAAGTCAGACCCGCTGGAACAGAAGGTGGTGCCGTATCTGGCGTCGGCGTTTCCCCTCCCGAACCTTCCCCGACGTATTTCCACAACGCGGGCACAACAGAGGGCTCCCATCCGGTCAAAGCTGTGTGTGCCTGAATACACTCATAATCTTTATTTTGATATGTTACGAGGTCTCCTTTCTTGTATGCGGTGCCTGCCTGCCACTGGGCGGCGGCATCGGCTCTCGGTGAAAACCACGAAATAAGAAGAAGAAATGCCAAAGCAAATGTAATGACCGGGCGGAATCGAACAGCTTGATTCAAGCAAAATCCCTCCTGTACTAAGGATACGTTCACCTTGCAAACAAAACTTCAATTGTCCACCTGCATCTGATCTGTGATCGATTAGAGCCAGCCCCATTCAGCCATCTGATGTTGCGTGTCACTTCACTCCCTTCCCTTACCAAAATGGACCTTCCCTCTCGTGTTCTTTTTTTGCAGACACCATCCAAATTTTACAGGGAATTTACAGATCCTCACCCTGTATTTAATCAGTAAAATGCAAAAGAGATAAGGGATAAAATAGTTCTATGGGGGGCGAAAAATGTAATATAGCGCACAAAAAAGGTTTTCTTTCAACTCCTTAGGAGACTTGAAAGAAAACCTGTGTTAGATATTGCGCAGAGAAGAGGGCGTATCTTACTGCCGCTGCTCCCCTCTCCCTTCAAAAGGCTGCCATCCATCCACGCCGGACAGAATCAGAGGTACAGTGTACTCGGCCGCTTCCTGTTCGGTCAGTATTTTGGCCCAAGGCACACGATCAGCAGCACATCCGGCACCGGGCCCGGCGCTGTTGTATTCCGCATACTGAACGGTCTGCTCTGCATCTGTCTTGTTCCAGTTGTGCCATCCCTCCCGCTTCACATGAGCGCCGATCCAGCAATTCAGAAAACAGACTTTGGCATGATGACGCCACGGTCTACCCAGATACACCGACTGCGGCGGAGCATTGCTGGTCAGATCACAGTCCAGAAACACATAGCCGTAACGCACATCCTCCGGCGTAGAGGCTGCGGTAATCCAACCGTTCACTTGTCCATCTGCAGCCTCCGCTTCAGTCAAGCGATTCTTCGTAAAGATCTCGCAGCCTTTAAACACCACCGTAGCCGAACCAAAAATAAAATCGATATCACCTTCGATGTAACAGTCCTCGAAATACTGCCGCAGTTTGCGCCGCTCGGCACCATCGCGTGGCCCACCAAAATAACTGCGATCCATGGGCTGCTCCGGCAGCGGGCCGGTGAAGATCGTATCCTGGTGACCGATCAAACGACAGCGGCGAAAGACCGCCCGGTCTCCATCCACATAAACGGCCAGGGCCTGACCAACCTGCTTGCCCGGCCCGGCAGCATTTACGAAGGAAATCCCCTCTGCCGTGAAATCATCGGCACCAATGAAAGCCGTATAGGAATGAAACGTATGATATGGCGACCCGTCCGGAAACTTCTTGAGTGCATGATCATCATACGTAATGATCGTCTGCTCCGCCCCCTCACCAATCAGGTGGATGCCCGGCTTCTCCATATGCAGCTTCTCATGATAGACACCAGCCTTCACTCGAATTGGAACGATTCCGATGCCATTCTCCGGCAGCGCATCAACTGCGGCCTGAATCGTCACATAATCCCCTGTCCCATCTGAAGCAACAGTCAGACAGGGAGCTGATGATTCCAATGCTGTATTTGGCAATCTCTGCTGCGTCATGGCAGTCGCTCCATTTCCAGTGCTGCCAGCAGAAGCGGAGCCACACCCATAAAGGAATCGCTTACAACCGCTTCGGTTACATAGTAGTTGTACGAGCCATCCCGATCCAGGCTTAGTCCTGCGCCATGACAGATCCCGTTTAACCGAACGCCGTCAGCCGTCTCCTCCACCAATCTGGAGGACAGTCCCTGCCATCCCTTCTCCGCCGCAGCTCTGAAATGCGGCTCCAGATACCTTAGTCGCACACCCTTCGCAAGTGCATATACAAACATGCTTGATCCGGAAGCTTCCAAATAGTTGCCTTTGCGGAAGCCCTGATCCAGCACCTGAAACCATAACCCGCTTTCCTGCTCCTGCACGCGTACCAAAGCATGACACATCCGTTCGAAGATGCCGATGATGGTTCCGCGCTTTGGATGATTCACGGGGAAATGCTCCACGCTGTCTACAATCGCCATGGCATACCAGCCCATCGCCCGGCTCCAGAAGTGTGGTGAGCACCCTGTCGATGAATCTGCCCAGACCTGCTCCTTCGATTCATCCCAGCCATGATAGAGCAGCCCGGTCCGCGGATCACGGGTCTGGCGTTCGATCAGCAGAATCTGATGTGCAACTTCATCCCATAACTCGGGACGATGAAATGTCTTCGCATACTCGGACAAAAAGGGAGAGGACATATACAGGCCGTCCAGCCACATCTGGAATGGATAGATTTTTTTGTGCCAGAAGCCGCCCTCCGACGTGCGGGGTTGCCCTGCGAGCTGTGCTGCCAGGAGATGAGCTGCTTCTGCGTAACGCTGATCTTCAGCACCATCCAGTAATTCAAACAGGTTTTTCCCTTGATTAATCTGATCCAGATTATATTCTTCCAAAGTATAGGTGCCAATAGAGCCATCCGGCTGGATATACAGGTCCATATGTTTTTTCATAAAATCAACATACTCTTGTTTGCCATAATACTGCCCGGTTAGTGCCATTGCCATCAAGGTCATGCCTTCCACGTACGCCCATCGTCCCGAAGGGAACGCATGATAACCGTCCCCGTCACATTGCTGGATGATCGTTGCTGCAATTCGCTCAGACCAGGATAACTGTGTCTGTACCTGCATAAGCAATTCCTCCTTGAATGTTGTACTCACCTAATACATGTATGACTAACGGCTGTTGAATTGCGAAGGTTCAGCTTAGGCTGAATGACTACCGGAACATCGACCTGTTCATCACGGATTAACGATACAATCAGCTCTGCTGCCTGCACGGCCAGTTCATCCAGAGGCGGGCCAATTGTAGTCAAGGCCACTTCCGCATATTGCATATCCGGCAGATCATCATACCCAATTAACGAGATATCGCGTGGAACACTGTAACCTGCCTCAAGTAAAGCCCGGAGTGCCCCTCGGGTGACCAAGTTGTTCAGTCCAATAAATGCTGTCGGCGAATCCGCCCCAAACGCATGATTACGTATGGCAAAATACCCGTCTTCCCAGGAGGAATACGCTGGCAGCACATGGTCTTCGTTAAAATCCAGACCCGTACGCTGCAACGCTTCCCGGTATCCCTCCAGTTTAATATTCTGGGAGTTGCCGATGAATCCGATTCGGCTGTGGCCCAGCGATTTCAGATGCTCCACTGCTTTGAACAGCCCTTCTTTGCGATCAATCTTGATGTAAGGAGAGTTCGGCGCTTCATCAGTACCCAGCACAAAACATGGCATGTTGAGTGTTGCGAACTTTTTCCAGAACATCTCCCGATTGTCCAATGCATAGTCCCACAGAATGCAGCCGTCCACACGCAGCTGGCTGAAGACATCCACGCCATCATCCGCCACAACCAGGATCATCTGATATCCCCGTTTCTTCAGCTCGGTGTGCAGACGGCCGGAGATGTTAGAGAATAACGGATTGCTTAGCTCATCCAACACAAAACCGATGATATTGCTTCTGCCCGTGGAAAGCTGCCGAGCCAGCATGTTTTTCCGATATTGATGTTTCTCTGCGACTGCAAGCACCTTCTGCTTTGTTGCCGGTTTGATTCGGGGATCATCATTCAGCGCCTTTGATACCGTGCTATAGCTCACCCCCGCCAGTTTAGCAATGTCTTTAATGGTTATCAAAATCAATCAACACCTCTCATACGCCTGAAGCCCTATTTCTTATTTCTGTGCAGATTTATAACGATCATATTGTGCCTGTCTGCCCGCAATAACCTGCTCTATATTCATCTTCTTCAACGTCTCAATATAACTGTCAAACTGGTCCAGACTGGCGTCCCCGCTAATAAACTTAAAGTTCATCTCTTCCACATATGTCGTGATGTCAGGCATCGCCATGCTTTCCACACTCGCTTCATCCGGCAGGGCATAGACAAACGGGAACGGTTCGCGCACATACGGCTCCAGTTCTTTATCCATCTTCGCATGCCAAGGGGCTACGACGGAATCAGCAGAATCGGTGGATTGGATGTTCGGCAGATTCACCGGACCAATGCCAAGCTTCTGGATGTATTCATTGTCCTTGCCTTTATCCGTAAATGTCTTTACACCGTTCTCTTCTGTATACGTGTCATCCTTGATGCCCCACGTATAATACGTCTGTGCTTCCTCACTTACGGCATAGTCCAGGAAACGGAAAGCAAGTTCGGGATTTTTACTATCACGTGTAATGCCAAAGATGCCACTCACTGGTGTACGTCCTACATAGAACTGATCCCCGTGCGGTCCTTTCAGTGGTAAAATGCCTTTGATGATTGGCTCTTCCGGATTGTAATCCTTGAACAACGGACTGTAGACCATCGACATATACCAGCTAAAATTAAACGTTGCTCCCGTCACATCCTGAGAGATGCGCGACGTGACCTGATCACTCGTGGTACTCGCATAATCCACCCCAAGCAGACCTTCCTTGTACAGTCCGTTCAGATAGGTCAAGTACTCCTTATAGGTAGGCTCATAATAGCTGAAATGTACTTTGCCCTGATCGTCTGCATAGAACTGGTTGGACAGATCAAGTCCAAATGCCGGGCCAAATGCCATGGACACAAATTTTGCTTCCATGGACAGCGGAATCTCATCGGCTTTTCCGTTGCCGTTCGGGTCGTCTGTCTTGAACTTACGCAGCATCGCCGTGAATTCATCCAGCGTGGTCGGCTCGCTTAATCCCAGCTTATCAAGCCAGCGCACATTGACCATAAATACTGGCATGTAGTTGCGGGTTAACGTCTGCTGCGGGATATAATACATTTTACCATCTGGCGCTGTTAAACTGGCTTTGACCGAAGGCGACTTTTCATATATTTTTTTGAGATTCACGCCGTACTTCTCTACCAGTTCATTAATCGGAATGAATAGACCGCTGTTAATGTACTTCATCAGCTGATCCTGATCCGGCAGGTACACGATATCGGGCAAGCCGGTACCAGCAGCTAGCCTCGGATTTACGGCATCCGCATAGTTCTGCGGCGGAATCAGATCCCAATCCACCGTCACACCGGCGTTGCTCTCAATTTTCTTAACGATGGCTGCGGTGGACAAGTCCACATTGGTCGTCCAAGCGTTGGTGCCGAGAATAGACAACTTGGCATCCGGTTGATCCGTCACCGGCCCTGCTCCGGTATAATTGAAGGCTGGCTCCGAACTGGACGGGGTGCTCCCCGCATCCGTTCCCGCCCCTGTTCCGCCGCTACATCCCGCCAGGCTGATTGCCAGTATCGCTGCGATTACACTTTTTCTTCCTGCCCCTTTAAATCTCATCCATCATTCCTCCTTGGTATGAACCATTTTGAACTCCCTTGAATGACATGACACTTAAGTAAGTAAAGCTATCCTTTCACGGCTCCGAGGGTGATCCCCTTAACGAAGTACCGTTGGATAAACGGGTAGATCGTAACAATAGGCAGAATGCTGACCACAATGGATACATAACGAACCTGAAGGGAGGAGACCGCCAGCGCACCAGATGTCATCGTACCGCCCATCTTCTGCATCACTTCCGGCGAAGCCATGATCAGCACTCTTCGCAGGAACATCTGTAAGGGCTGCATATCCTGTTTGCCCAGATATAATAGGGCCGTGAAAAAGTTGTTCCAGTGGAATACCGCATAGTACAGCGTGAGCACAGCCAGTGTTGGCTTGATGATCGGAACTGCCAGACGATACAGCATCGTCATCTCGTTGGCTCCGTCTATACTGGCACTTTCGAAAATTTCATTCGGGATGCCTTCGAACGCCGAGCGGCAGATCATGACGTTAAACGTAATCACCAGCACAGGCAGCACCATAACCCAGCGGGTATTGTACAGCCCGAGCGAGGTAATCAGCATATAGACCGGAATAAGTCCACCCGAGAAATACATGGTGAAGGCGATGAAGAAATTCAGCTTGCGACGTAAGAAAAACTGCTGTCTGGATAATGGAAACGCGGCAAGACATGTTGCCACGATGTTCAACAGTGTGCCTACCACCGTGTACCAGAGGGTGTTGTAGAACGAAACCCACAACTCCTTGTATTGCAGGACCATTTGGTAACCTGACAGGGTAAATCCAACGGGCCACAATACAACTTTTTGTTTGTCGATGGCATCCACCGAGCTGAATGAAATACTAATGACGTACAGAAAGGGATACAACGTGACAACAACCGCCAGTATAGTCATTAGGTAGACACATCCGTAGAACAAACGGTCACTTCTCGATTTTTGCATACAGGTCTCCTTTGGTCCGGGTTATAGTCTTACCAGAGTGACATCTTGGTCAGGCGGCGGGTCATGGAATTGGCAGCAAACACAAGGACAAAGGTGATAATGGAGTTGAACAGGCCAACCGCTGTGGCGAAGCCGTAGTTCTGTCCCTCAATCCCCATCCGGTATACATAGGTGGACAAGACATCAGCCGTTTCGTAGGTGGCTCCGTTGTAGAGCAGATATACCTTCTCGAAACCTACACTCATAATGCCGCCAAGCGACAGAAGCAGAAGAATGACGATGGTTGGTTTGATACTGGGAAGGGTCAGGTGCCATAGCTCCTGGAATTTGTTGACGCCGTCGATTTTGCCGGAATCATACATCTCGGGGTCGATCCCCATAATGGCTGCAATGTAGATGATGGAGCTGAAGCCAAAGCTCTGCCAGATGTCGGAACTCGTGAAGATGGTGCGGAACCAGCTGGCATCCATCATGAAGTTCACTTTTTCCATGCCAAGACTCGCGATGAGGGTGTTCACGATACCGTCTGTTGGTGACAGGAAGTTAATAATCATGCCGGCTACAACAACAGTGGAGATGAAGTGAGGAAGGTACGTAACCGTCTGAGCAAATCGCTTGAATGTCCGGTTCTTGATCTCCACGATGCAGACAGCGAATAAAATCGGAATGGAGAAACCAAACAGAAGTGGCAGGAAGGCGAGCAAAAATGTGTTACGCAGCAGTCGCCAGAAGTAAATGGAATTCACAAACTGTTCGAACCAGCGCAGTCCCACCCACTCCCCGCTGAGCATACCCTGCCCCGGCAAGAAATTACGAAATGCCAATAACACGCCAGGCATCGGAAGGTACATGAAGATGAGGTAATACAGAAAGATAGGCGAAAACATCAGTAGCAAATATTTATCCCGTCTGATCAGGCTGAACAGCGTGGACATGCGTTTTTTCAACGTGAAACACTCCCCTTCGCTACATAATTACAACGTTTGAATTTTTGAATAAAAAGGAACCGTCATTTCACTGACGTATTTGTTATTTATCTCATTCACATTTTGTATTAACCTATACTAATCTGCATAAAACGAGATATTTGCTTGGAATAGTCCTCCTCGCACCGTATTTCTGTCTTTTCAATACTTGCCATAACCATAATTACAACGTTGTAATTTTAATCTAAATGTATACGCTTACATAAACTTTTTCCCATCTTAGCAAAGTCTTCAATGTTTGGCAACAACAAAAATCAGTGACATGCTGTAACGTACTAAATACAGTCTCGCATACGCGAGACTGCCCGTTAAAATCTACACATGATTCCGATATTCCATCGGTGTCATAACATACACTCGCTGAAAGGCTCTGTAAAACTGACTGACGCTGGAAAATCCCAGTTCATAACTGATTGTGGTTACTGAATCCGTTGTATGGCGAAGCCTCTTGGACGCTTCTTCTACGCGCAAATTCAGCAGATATTGATACGGTGTTGTTCCCGTAAGAGCCTTGAAAGAACGCATAAAATGATATCGGCTCTGATGTGCAACCATCGCCATCGAATCAATATCCATTGGGCCTGTATAGGCACTGTGAATGTAATCCAGCACTCGTTGGAGATGAGGATCAATGAATGTACCGGGATTTACAGTCCTTTTTCCATTTTCCTGCCCCGTCAACATACGTCTTAGATACGTCTCGATCGCCATTTCTGTTTCCTGCACTTGCAGCATTTCGGGCACATCATCTAACAAAATGGAATTCCAGCCTCGAAACAGACTGCTGATCTCAGCAGGATCAAATGTCTGGGTAGGTCGAAACTCAGCTCGCCCCCCACTTAACTCCGCACCTTCGAAACTGCCTAATGGCGGTTTACGGAACTTGATCACAATGACAGCCGAATCCAACCCTATCTCAAAATAATGCTCAGTCTGGGGATGAGCAATAATCCCTATGCCTGCTCTTAGCGGGTATGCATGCCGTTCCTGTACCAGATGACATTGACCCCTGACCGGCAGCGTTAGCTGATACCAGTCGTCGTGTACATGCGGCTCATTCGCAAACCCTCCGGTAGCTTTCCATAATTCCAACCCATTTAGCGTCATGTTTAATTCCATCGTTTGCTCACCTGCAGACATTATAGCAAATCGTGCTCACTTTCCAAGCACTTTTCACAAAGACATGATCTGCCCCCATCTTTTATCATTGAAAAAAATAATTCGAGGTGATCTCCCATGGCTCAGGCCACTTTAAGCAAAATGCAAATCAACTCCTCCGCCAATTGGGCACTTGCCGGAGTCAGCTTCGCCCATTTGCTGAATGATGCGATGCAGACAGTTGTTCCGTCTGCATTCCCACTATTCCAGCAGACCATGCAACTCAGTTTCGCCCAGATGGGCTGGATTGCCTTCACCCTGAATATTACCGCATCCGTCCTTCAGCCACTGGTCGGTTATATGTCAGACCGCAAGCCCATGCCGATCCTGCTTCCCGGAGGTATGTTATTCTCCCTGATCGGTGTTCTCGGCTTAGCCTTGTCATCCGAGTTATGGATGTTGCTTGTTGCGGCAGCATTGATTGGCATAGGCTCGTCCATCCTCCACCCCGAATCCTCACGCGTGGCTCATATGGCAGCCGGCCGTGGACGCGGAATGGCGCAGTCAATCTTCCAGGTGGGAGGCAACACAGGGCAGGCCATTGCTCCATTACTGGTCGCCTTCATCCTGCTGCCACATGGGCAGGATAGTTTTCTATGGCTGATGGGCTTTGCCCTGATCGGCATCTTCATTCAGTCTATGGTCAGTCGTTGGTACAGAGACAAGCTTGCCGAGACTCGCATTCGTCAGCAACTCCCTCTAAAATCAAGCGGCGCAGGGCCAGCAGCTCGGCCTGTGAGCAGGGGATTCATCGCTTTTACAATGGGAATTCTCATCCTGCTGTTATTCTCCAAATTCGTATATATTGCAGGCATGACCGGATACTACGCCTTCTATTATGCCGATGCATATGACTTGCCGCTCTCCCAGGCACAGATCTGTCTGTTTATATTGCAATTTGCAGGCATGGTCGGAACCTTGCTCGGTGGCCCACTCGCTGATCGCTATGGACGTAAACCGATGATCTGGTTCTCCATAGCAGGCACTGCACCGTTTTCCCTACTACTACCTTATGCGGGGCCCGTCCTGTCGATGGTGTTGTGCGGAATGATTGGACTAATCCTGATGTCCGGCTTCAGCGTCATCATTGTTTATGCACAGGAATTGCTTCCTCGTCATATTGGAACGGTATCCGGATTGTTTTTTGGCCTGTCGTTCGGAATGGCTGGACTTGGCTCGGTTGTGTTAGGTTCCTTAATTGACGTAACCAGCATTGCGTTTGTTATCAAGTTATGTTCGTTTTTGCCACTGCTTGGTGTGTGTGCTGTATTTCTGCGCAAGGACCAACCAAGAACAGCGTGATAACCGTTGAAACCTCACTGATTTTGTGACTACAATACATCTAGGACACTCGAGGATAACAGGAGGGAGGAATAACGCATGATTATTGATGTACAGCATGTCACTTGGAAAAGGGGACCACTTACCCTGCTGAACGATGTGAGCTGGCAGGTGAATGACGGTGAACACTGGGCGTTGCTTGGCCTGAATGGCTCCGGAAAAACAACACTCCTGAACATGATCACCGGATATCTCTGGCCGACCGAAGGCAAGATATCCGTGTTAGGCCATGAATATGGTGATGTGGATCTGAGACAGCTTCGCAAATCCATTGGCTGGGTCAGTTCATCTCTGCAAGAGAAATTGCATGGCACAGATCGCACGCAGTATGTCGTGATCAGCGGCAAACACGCCACCATTGGCCTGTATGACAAGCTGTCAGATGATGATCTGGATCAGGCACAGGAATTGATGCAAACGCTGGGCTGTCAGCACCTGTGGGATCGCGAATATCGCACCTGTTCTCAAGGGGAGAAACAGAAACTTCTCATTGCCCGAGCACTCATGGCCAATCCACGCGTACTCATTCTGGACGAGCCTTGCAATGGACTGGATCTGTTCTCAAGAGAGCGATTGCTGGATAGCATCCGTGAATTGTCCCAGCGACCGGATACCCCGTCACTCATCTATGTCACCCATCATACCGAGGAAATATTGCCTGTCTTTAGTCACAGCCTCCTGCTTCGCCGGGGTGAAATAGTCCATAGCGGATTAACTAACAATCTGATGAACACCGAAGTGCTGAGTAACTTCTTCGAGGCACCTGTGGAAGTTGATCGGCACGGAGAACGTGTCTATGTCAGAGCAGCGGCGGATTCATAATTGCGGGGTTATACACAGCAAACGTAACATAGGTGAAGAAACTTAACAGTAAAAGCCCAATATCTTATCCACATGTGGATAGATTTCGGGCTTTTTACTCCTATATCTAGTGTTATCCACCGTTTTCTGTGTAGAACTTTCTAATTTATGAGTATAACTTTACGGTTTCATCTATTTATCTATACGTTTACCAATATCCTATTTCCGCACACCTAGAAACAGAAATAGTGGAATGCGTTGCCTGCGCAGATAGGTTTCCTCGTTTACAAAATAGGCACGTTGTGGTGCCGACTCGCGTAAATGCTCTACACGGAACCCTGCACGCTGCAATGCCATAAAGTATGATTCAATGGAACGATGCATCTTTTTCACACAACCGCCCAGCCACTGCTGCTCCCGATATCCTTCTACAAAATACTGATCAACCACCCAATCCGTTCGAGTCCCGGAGGGTTGCAGTGTGGACGTGATCACAGGATGTTCTACAGAGAATACAAATGTCCCGTTCTCTTTCAAAGTATTGTATATGTTGCGGAACAGGCTCTCCACATCTTCAATATAGTGAACAGCCAGTCTTGATATAACCAGATCGTATGCTCCGGCCGGGTAGGTCCAGTCTTCCATGAACGCTTGCTCAATCCGGGCATTTAATCCTTTTACCGATTCGTTAGCTGCCTGAATCATATTCACAGAACCCTCAATCCCCGTATACGTCGCACCTTCGCGCTCCCTACTCAGCAATTCTGCGGCGAACCTTGCATCTCCACAACCAAGGTCCAGTATGTTCTTGCCGGCAACATCTCCAATCAACTCCAGCATCACCGGCTTCTCCAACGTATCATTGGCATTCTCCTGCCACTGGCGACGTTCCATGTACTTCTCAAAGTTCGCCTCATCATCGTAAAAGTCCGATCCTCTGTCCTTCATTCCGCGACCCTCCATTTTGGATAAGCATGCTTCCTATATACAGCCTGTAAGAGTATACAGAATATGGATGTGTCTGGCTATAACAAAAAAGGCTGTTGTCTGGAGTTATCCAGCAAACAGCCTTTCTGCCTTACACTTATAAAATTTCGCCGCTTAGCCAAAACGTTCTGTTTTGTACCATTTGCTTTCGCGTTTCCGAATCTTGTCCATAATCAAGGAGTAGAATGCCTTGATCGAGATCAGGATGAACAGCTGTGCATACGTGAAATAGGACACGCAGGCATAGATGAAATTACGAGTATTGCTCTGTCCAATATCTGCGGCAAGTGCCAGATTGATCTGTAACACGTAAATAAAGTACATGAGAGCCCAACCAATGACCAGGAACACATACGCATCGCCGGCAAACTGGAACGGTGAACTTACCTCTGGTTTAAATATGGCAATGACCTGATAGACCAGATTCACGAGAAATATAATATCCGATACAATGATCGCAAGCATAAACCAGAAATAACTGACGGCATAATAGATGACCAGCAACTTATTACGCCAACTGGAACGGTTAAACAGGTTATGGATATTATCCAGTACCACCTGGTAGTTCCCCTTGGCCCAGCGTTCGCGCTGCTTCATGTATACACTAAGCTGTTCCGGCTCCTGCTGATAGGCTTCCGCTTGCGGCGCAAGTGCCACAAACTGTCCGCGATTCAAAATCTCGAATGATAGTGCCGTATCTTCTGTAATGGCTGTCACATCCCAGCCGCCAATCTCCCGGATCAACTCGGTTTTGATAATGTAATTCGTCCCCGGGATGGAACCAAGCTGGAACAATTCCCACAGACCCGTGTGATACACACGTTGCGAAGTAATGATCTCCAGATTGATGCATTTGGAGAGGAAATTCTGACCTCTGTTGCGTGCTTTGTTTCTGCCAAAAACCACGCCATATTGTTCAGGATTCTCAAGCGATTTTTGGGTCAAAAACATTAATGAATTCCGTTCAGGTGCGGCATCTGCATCGAAGATACAGATCCAATCACCTGTGGCTATGTCCAGTCCGTCATTTAATGCCCCGGACTTGCCACCTGTTCCTTTACGCTCCATTACTGTTACATTGCGATGCATATAACTGGTCTGACTGAGGAATGATCTCAGCTTCTCTGCGGTATCATCTGTACAGTTATCCGCGATCACGATGACCTGAACTTTATCCTCCGGATAATTCAGGCACAGAATATGCTCTACTGTCGCAACAATGACCAGACCCTCGTTATGCGCAGGTACCATGACCGTGACTGTTGGATAATGATCCATATCTTCAGGGATCTGAATGCCTTTTTTGTCCTGTTTATTAATAAAACGAATCGCACCTGCCATAATAACAATCGACTCGAATACGGCAATCCAGATGCTGAATATCGATAACAGCAGAATAAAATCAGTCAATTAATTTCCTCCGATCGTACTTGCGATTGACTTTTGACCGAAAACGAAGGGTAGCAATCGTTAGTAAAACGGTACAAACGGCAAACATACAACTGACAGCGATACAGACAGGGATGAACCAGGACATATAATCCACAGCAAATCTCTCCTTCCTGTCGTTAGATATATTCACCAATGAGATCCGTCTCTGTGTTCCGTTCCAGCGCCGCAATAACTGCATCGATATCCTTATACTTACTGAATTGTTCCTTGTGGAATACCAGCGCACCAGTTCGAATAACCGTCTGCAATTCATTTCCCCTTTTATCGATGATCTGCAGATCCATCATGGCTTTTTTGATCCGTTGTTTCAGAATGGGCATGTACTCCGCATTGGTCATCGGGCAGATAATGACAAACCTTCCCCGATCCACAAAAAATTTATAATCCTCAAACCGAATCTGCTTCTGTATGGTAGTGGATAGTTCAATAAGGAACTGTGCATAACGCACGGAACCGAGTGATTCCAATACCAAAGGCAAAAACTCGATCTTGAACATCGCCATGCTGAATCCATATTGCTCCGAATAACGTCTGGCCAGATTACTTTGCTTAACAAGTGTGTCCGCAAGAGCACCCTTATTACCCAGGGAGGTGTCCAGATCAATCTCTGGATTACGCCCCTTAAGCTCCTGCAGACGCTCTATGACACGCGCTCTACGCACAAGATTTGCCTTGATAAAGGCTGCCACAACCGCATTAGCCGGAATGAGCAACCACCATGAGAACGTAAGCACATTAACATCCGCGTAAGTAACAAGCCATACAAAATAAGCGACCAGATATATAAATCCGAGGACGACAGACACTCCGACAGGTATCACAAAACCCAGAATCAGCGCTCCAAGCGACACGATGCTAAACACAAAATCCTGTGTGGTATAGCTCTGATTCATATAAATTTTAAGATAGACAGCGAGCTGCTGAATCACGGCTAATCCGATCAAACTGGCATATCCCCATGCAATACGACGGATGGGTGCTTTATTCCTCATCATAGGTTTATTCTCTCCAGTAGATTATTTCTTAAATGAATTTTGTAATGCAGTCTCTCCAAGCAGAGGAAAAAGATTATCAAACAGATGTGTGTTACCGTCAAATACATATCCACCTGGATAACGAGAGTCCTGACCACGCAACGTAGTCATATGGTTATACAACTGTTTGGCCCATTTTGGATCACCTGAACGAACAGCGAGTAAAATGGCGAGGCCATATACCGAGGAAGATTCATAAGATACCGCAGGTGTGCGTGATTCTCGCTTATACTGTCCGGGCAGCTGATGCTGGGTGTTGAACTCTTTTTTCAAAAAAGAAATGAGCTTGTCCGGTTTGCGGTTGGTCACCGTTAGATGATTCGCCACGATCAACTGGTCAATCAGATTCACCGTATCATCATACGTATATTTTTTACGGACTACATCGAAGGTCTTCGGATAGAACAATCCATCGTCAGGCATCTTCTTCAGCAAAGCTTCGTACTTGGCATAAGTTCCCGGTTCCACCATCTGATGTTTTTCCATCAATTGAAGAGACGGGAGATCAACATAAACCAGGCTTAATGTATCTGTGGAGTGACCACTCGCAAAATCGTGAAAATCAACATAATATCCTTTATTCTGAACCGATTGCGAAAGTGTACGGGATATTTCCGAAGCTGTTTCCAGTTTGGCTTCTCTTCCTTGTTTCCATTGATCTGCTGCCTTTAATAACGCACCAACAATTCGAAAATCATCGCCAAGCGCGTTGGTTGTCACTTGAGATTCACCTTTGGCATCCAGCTTCCAGGCAATATATTTTTGCGGCATGAGGAAATAGGTGGTCAACAGTTCATAGCTTTCCTCGAATAACGCCTGATCATTCTTGGCTACAGCATATTGCATCCAAAGACCAAGTGATTCAGATAAAGCCTCTCTGCCTGCTACGATGTCCGCTCTCTCTGAGGTAGCATCTTGCAAATAGGTCGCAATTGTACCATTAGGATTAGTCATATGATCTTGAACAAAGGATACCGTAGGAGATGATTCATTCATCACAAACTGCTCCTTCACAAAAATAGTTAACGCTGCCGTGATACTGACTGCCAATATGATCCACCACGTTAGCCTTTTCCGGTTTACCCGTCTCATGACTCCCTCCTGTACTGATGCTTCTCTGGCATAATGGCTCTTCTCCTTTGGATAGGTTCGGCTAGAGTCTGGGATGCAGGGGTCAAGGATCGTTCCTCTGTTCATTCCGAAATATCCATGTAGGGTCGCCGTCCACCCTTTTTGACAAATTTCCAGTCCACCTCGATATTATGTCGCATTCGGCGGAGAAGCATGACCGCGGTCTCGATCTCTTCCTCCGTCAGACCATCCAGAGTCACCTGATCCGAATGCACGCCCTCTTTACGAATGAATTCCCATGCTTCAAGCCCAGCTTTGGTGGGATACAACACCTTATTCTTTTTATTACCCATTGCTGGCTGTTTAATAATGAACCCATCGGATTCGAGTTTGCTAATAGCTCTGGCCGCCGTCGTGCGATCCACTTTGATCAGTTCAGCAAGCTGATTCGGAATAATGCCCGGATTCTCACAGATTCGATACAGATATAGATATTGTCCACGGGACAGGTTCAGATGCTGAAACTCGACATTACTGATTGAATCCAGACAGCGGGCAATCATACCAATTTCACGCAGCACTTCTTTTTTCTCAGTCAACACACTCACGCCCCTATAAAATTGTTGCATTCGCAACATAATTGATGGTATAACTACAGTTGAATTGGTTTCAATTTTAAACATATAGCTCAAACCGTATACATGGAACGAAAATCGTTCCATATTCCTGTTATGTACCAGTTTATCACGTCAGGATAACATTACGATCACCCAAAGGAGAAACATTCATGAATACAACGATTGTTGAAGTTAATAATCAGGAATTGCTCGATGCCTGCATCGCCATTCGTACGGCTATTTTCGTCGAAGAACAAGGCGTACCCGCAGCGGATGAATTCGATGCTTATGATACATTAGACGCGGAGGCGCGCCACATTCTGCTCTACGTAGACGGTGTACCTGCTGCCTCCTCCAGACTGCGCATTGTGGAACAAGTTGCCAAATTGGAACGGATCTGTGTCATGCTTGATTACCGCAAACACGGCCTGGGCCGTGTGCTGATCGACAAACTGGAGCAGATGGCTGTTGCTGATGGTCTTGAGAAAGCCAAGCTGCACGCACAGGTACAAGCTTCCGGGTTCTACGAACGTCTCGGATATGCACCCGCGTCGGAAGTATTTATGGAAGATGGCATTCCCCATCTGCTGATGACCAAAAAACTGAAATAATGACATTCCAAAAAAACGCCTCCGTTATCACTTCTCAGTGATATACAGAGGCGTTTTGCATTCAGGCAACGCATTCGCGAATCCAACAACGATAAATGGCACGTACATACAAAGTCCAGGCACTGATTATAACAACCAAGTATCCTAACTTAATTGCCAGATCCGCGTTGTATCTTATCCCAGTGCCAGACGGTCTGGCTCGGATTCGGCAGCGTTGTTCTTCATTTGTTTACTACGCAACTGTCCGCAGGCAGCATCGATATCCGTACCATGTTCCATACGTACAGTGGAGTTGATGTTGTTCTTTTTGAGCGTATCATAGAAGCCCAGAATCGACTCTTCTGTACTCCGTTGATACTGACTGTGCTCATCCACCGGGTTGTATGGGATCAGATTCACACTGACCATACTTCTGCGACTGGACAACAGTTCAGCGAGCTCCGCGGCATGCTCACGTTGATCGTTAACATCACGTAGCAAGATGTACTCAAACATGATGCGTTTGTTGGTTTTAGCCAGATAATAATCCACCGCATCCATCAATTGCTCAATCGGGAAAGCCCGGTTGATCTTCATGATGTGTGTACGCAGTTCATTATTAGGTGCATGCAGAGAGATCGCTAAGTTAACCTGCAGACTGCTGTCTGCAAATTCCTTGATCTTGTCCGGAAGGCCACTCGTGGACACAGTAATCCGTTTGGCAGCAAGTGCCAGTCCTTTGCGATCCTTAATGACTTCGATGAAATCACTCATGTGCTGGAAGTTGTCGAATGGTTCACCAATCCCCATCACAACCACGTTAGTTACCCGCTCGTCTTGACCCGCTGCATCCAGATGTCGCTGCACATGCATAATCTGTTCCACAATCTCTCCAGCAGTCAGGTCACGGCTCTTCTTGATCAGACCGCTCGCACAGAAGCTACAGCCGATATTACAGCCCACTTGTGTGGTCACACAGACGGTAAGTCCATATTTTTGCCGCATCAATACGGTCTCAATCAGGTTGCCGTCCTGCATCCGAAGCAGAAACTTCACGGTACCATCTGCCGATTCCTGCTTCACATGTTCGCTCAGCGAGTTCATTGTGAAATGCTCGGAGAGAACGTCCAGACATTCCTGACGGACATCGGACATCGCGGGGAAATCGTGTACACGCTCTTGATATAACCATTCCCAGATCCGGGATGCACGGGATTTTTTCTGCCCATGCTCCGGTAGCCAGGAACGTAATTGCTCTAATGTTAATCCATATATGGATGATTTGTTCATTGTATAATCCTCTTTTCGCAAAAAAGCATATGGCTTATCGGTCCTACCCAAAAAACCTCTACTCCGTATTGTCCCAAAATTGACGAGGGAAAACAAGGGCTTTTGCATTTCTTCCAAGAGGTTTTATCCATGGTAAATCTGCACAACAGACCATATTTCACCCTATCGGGTCTTCACCATTAGAAGTGAATGATACCGGATGTGTGCAGTAGAACCAGCAGAACCAGGATCGGAGCTACGTAACGCAGCATGAACAGCCACACCCGGAACCATCCGGAACGCAGGCCGGAAGCTTCCGCAGCCGTTTTCCAGAAGTATCCGGCAAAAATCGTTACAAGCAGTCCACCGACAGGCAACAGGATGTTGGATGCTACAAAGTCCATCCAGTCGAACACACTCTTCGATCCAATCGTCCATTCAGGCAGCAAGCCGAGCGACAATACCGAAGGAAGTCCCACGATGAAGACCGCTAGTGATATAACCCATACCGCACGACTTCGGCTCCAGGACAAACGTTCCATGAAATATTTCACCGGAACTTCCAGCAAGGATACTGCTGACGTTAATGCCGCAATAGCCAGCAGGATGAAGAACAGTCCACCAAACAAGAAACCAAGTGGCATTGCCGAGAAGGCCGCCGGAAGTGCCACAAAGATCAGTGACGGTCCTTGGTCCGGTGCAATACCAAACGAGAATGTTGTTGGGAAGATGATCAGACCCGCAATGAATGCATAGATCAGGTCACCTGCACCAACGGCGACGGTTGCCGCACCGAGGGATTGATTTTTATCCACATACGAACCGTAGGTTACAAGAATACCCATCCCCAGTGACAGGGAGAAGAAGGCATGTCCAAGCGCCACCAGTGCGGATTCCGTTGTAAGCTGCGAGAAGTCCGGATTCAGGAAGAAGGAGACACCTGCGCCTGCACCCGGTAATGTAACCGCACGGATCATCAGGATAATAAGCAGTACAAGCATAGCTGGAATCAGAACTTTGTTGAATTTCTCGATTCCGTTGGATACCCCTTTGGCTACAATCCAGCCTGTAATGAGGACCGCGACCAGTTGCCATACAATCGGCATATAACCACCTATGAAGGAATCGAACTGTCCGGCATAATCCGGATTGTTGAACAGTGTTCCACTGAATGACGTAATTGCATATTGGAGGGTCCACCCTGCAATAATGACATAAAAAGAGAGGATGATAAAAGGCGTCAGTACTTGCAGCAAACCGGCTGCGAGCCAACCTTTATGTCCACCTGCTTTGATAAAAGCCGTAGCTGCACTACCTCTGCCACTGCGACCAATCGCAAGTTCAGCCAGGAGCACTGGCAGACCAATCAGCAGCAAACAAACGATGAAGAGCAGGAAAAACGCAGCCCCTCCGTTCTCACCCGTAATGTACGGGAATTTCCACATGTTGCCCAGACCAACCGAACTACCAATGGCCGCCAGGATAAATCCAGCTTGAGAGAAACGTTCTCCTTTGCCAGCGTTGTCTTGATCTAGATTAGGCTTACTAAAATTCATCGTATCTACTCCATCACTTTAAAGTTTTCCCGTAATTATATACTACTCACCTTGTCAGGTCATTCGAAATTCGAAATTTGTCGAAATGTTATTTTTTTACATAAAAAACACACGGAAATCTCCATCTCATAAGTTCCTTAAACACAGTATGTGATAAAGTCCGTTAGTCCAACCGTATGAAATTTCAACAAATCCGTATTCCCAACTGTTCAAAGCCCAATAGAATCAAAAAGAGGTGTCCCCTCAGCCATTTGAATGACTGCGGAGCACCTCTCTTTTTGAATTACACTTTAATTTGAAGTAACTCGTACTTGATAACGCCCATCGGAGCATTGACATGAATGACGCTGCCTACTTCTTTGCCCATTATCTCCTTGCCCAGCGGGCTCTCGTACGAAATTTTATTATCCGCAACATCGGCCTCGGCAGGACCAACCACTTTATATTCAATCTTCTCGGCGAACTCAATGTCATTAAGCAACACCGTGGATCCAATGCTCACTTTGTTGGAGTCTATATTGTCTGAAGAGATGACTCTTGCTTTTGTCAGCATCTTCTCCAGAATCAAAATTCGGGTCTCCATAAAGGCCTGATCATCTTTGGCTGAATGATACTCACTATTTTCCTTCAGGTCACCGTAACTGATCGCGAGTTTCAGACGAGCTGCCAATTCCTTACGCTTCACCGTCTTCAAATCCTTCAGTTCGTCCTCCAGCTTTTCCAAGCCTTCCTGTGTCAAAATCACTTCATCATTAGCCATTTTTCCATCTCCTAATCCTGCTATCTATCTATATTCTAACCTATATCCACTCCAAAGGGTTAGCATACCCCGGAAAAAGAAATAGCTCATCCATATATTGTATTTCAATGAAATCAGAACCATGTCCATCTCTTGAGATGAATTTCAAGACTTTGTTCAATAATTGTACCGTTACAATCTGCACAACTGATGATGTTGTTTTCATCCGTTCGCTTTTACAATGAACACAGGGCAGCAGAAGTTTATAAAAATTTGGGCTGCAGCCCACTATATGACGTGAGGTGATCTGAATGACTGAACTATTGAATACAGCTGAAATACAGGCCTATCTGAAACGGATCGGCATAGATGATATAAAGGAACCTACACTGGAATTCTTATTTGAACTCCAGCGAGCACATGTGCAATATTTATCCTGGCAAACGGTCGATATTTTTGCAGGTCGTCCTGCGGAAATCAGTCTTCAAGATTCAATTCAGCTTATATTACAGGGACGCAGCGGCTACTGCTTTCATCTAAATGGTGCATTTAGTGTTCTTCTCCGCTCGCTGGGTTATACGGTTGATTGGCATCGCGGGGGAGTACAGCCTCATGGGGAACAACCCCGTGTGAACTCATTCCATCTCGGTCTATCTGTGCTTCTGCCAGATGCTGACCCGACAGTTGAACGCTGGATTGTAGATGTAGGTCTCGGCGGAATGCCCTTTGAACCTCTGCCACTTCGTTATGGAACCTATGGTTCAGCTCCGTTTACGTACCAATTGATGCCATCATCTGTTGTGGCTGGGGGATGGCGGCTTGAGTACGAGCCGCATGGGCCAAGTGAAGGTGTGGACTATGCTCCTGAAGCAATTACCAGCCTGGAAGAGTTCATTCCCAAACATGAATTCTACAGTCGGGCAGTCGAATCACCTTGGCATAACGTATTTTTGCTTCGTCAGCGGGATGAGAATCGCAGTAATGAACTACGTGGATGTATGCTCCAAACAAATGATATCGAAGGAATCCGGAAAACGGAGATCCGGAATTATACCGAGTGGCGTGACGTATTAACTGAAATATTCCATGAACCCTTGGTGAATTACAGCGAACTGGAATGCCAAGATATGTGGGGGCGAGTGCAGTCTGCACACACGGAATGGAAACGAGTACAGGAAGTATGAGAGGAAGATGCAGACCTGAGGCCTTAACATGAAAAGCGAGACAACCGGCTTGCTTGTTAGGGGCATCCGTATAGTGATGATTTGGGAGGAAGAGTTGAGGGTCCATTCCATATAAAGGAAAGTTACTGATCCACGCCGAATATGTCCTCAGGTGATTAATGATGATAACTATTCGTGTACTCCAAGTTCCAGAAGTATTGCCCGAGGCGAACTGGAACCAATTGCTATCGCAAGTTTCTGCGGAGCGACGTGCTCAGGCTTCGCGTTTTCTGCGTCAGGCTGACACGTATCGCTCCGTGCTGGGAGAGATATTGACTCGTGTGACTTTGAGCAAGTTAACCGGACTGAGACCTGCGGAGCTTTCCTTTACCCGTAATTCCTACGGTAAACCTTCGCTCAGTCACCATTCGGATGTACAATTCAACGTCTCCCATTCTGGTGATTGGATTGCGCTGATCTCTGGCAGTACAGATGAACTGGGCGTGGATGTGGAAAAAATAGCTCCAATTGACATGCAGATTGCAGAGCGTTTCTTCTCTCCTAAGGAAAGCCAGTTCTTGGCCGCCGAGCCTGATGATCGTCGGCTGGAAACCTTCTACCGTCTATGGACGCTGAAGGAAAGTTATATCAAGGCAGTGGGTATGGGGTTGTCCATGCCACTGGACTCCTTCGCCATCCTTCCCAATGAGCGGGAAGATTGGCATTGCAAACAGGCCGGGACATATCTCTTTCTCAGTCAGCGACTGGATGATGGACATATGCTGGCAGCCTGTTCGGCTGGGGCACAGCTGCCGAGCAAGCCCGAGATCATCACCTTGGAGGATCTGTATACAGAGTTAGTATAGAGGGTGCTGGGCCTAAACGAATTGGAATCAGTTGAGTTTTGTAACAGACCTCCATCAAGAAAACCCTGGCTAATGTTAATCAAAAAAAGCTAACGACGTGAGTATCACGCGTTAGCTTTTTAGCTTTAAATTTACAATCCGTTTACGTCTCTGACGTATCGAATAGGACTAGTCTCGGCTCCGCAATTTGCCAAGCAGACGGATAATCTCAATGTACAACCATACCAGCGTCACCATCAATCCAAATGCACCGTACCACTCCATGTACTTGGGCGCACCACGTTCAGCACCACCCTCGATGAAGTCGAAATCCAGGACCAGATTGAGTGCAGCCACAATGACGATAACGACCGAAATACCGATGCCGATCAAGCTGTTATCATGCAGATAAGGAATCGAAATTCCGAAGAAACCAAGTACAAAGCTCAACAGATACATGATCATGATACCGCCAGTTGCAGCCACGACTCCTAACTTGAAATTCTCCGTAGCTTTGATCAATCTGGTTTTGTATGCCACCAGCAGAGCGATGAATACAGCCATGGTCAACAGGGCCGCCTGCAAGGTAATTCCGTTATACAGGGACTCATAGGTTGCGGAGAGTGCTCCAAGGAACAGGCCTTCTGCCACGGCATAGATAGGTACTAGATACGGTGCCGCTACGGGTTTGAACGAAATGACAAGTGCCAGAATGAAACCAACGATTAATCCGCCATAAGCGAGCGGCATCACTTGTTGTCCGTTAAAGAACATCATCCATGTTGCAAACGCACTGCCCAGCAGGATCACAAGCGTAATAAATGCTTTGTTCACCGTGCCGTTGATCGTCATGTAATTCTGATACCGATCTTCTCCATATCCTTTGTTTTCAAACGTGCTGTCTTTAAGTGTAGGGTTACCGCTACGACCGATCAACACAATCACCTCTTCATATGTATTTGATATATCTGTGATACTAAGTTTGGGCGTACTACGTTTCAAAATCTACAAGCTACTCCCTCAAAAAGATCGGGATAGCACCAGAAGGAATCGGATGCAATCCTTCGATCACATCCTTACCCACTGGCGCAACACTTAGGACATATGTCCCAGACATTGCATGTTCATGTGCTTTTTAAGCGTCTTATTTGTACAAGACTTTATCTACATTATATTTCGCACGCATCGTGTTGATGATATACGTCTCGTAAATTTCACGATCTACCGGATCTTCAACCAGGCATACTTCAATCTTCGTTACTTCTTCGCGGTGATTCTTAATTGGTGATACTGTGTCTTCAAAATGCTTTTTGATACGTGGTCTTAATTTTCGTGCTTTCCCGACAAATAACAACTCTCCAGCGGCATTGTAAAACATGAAAATCCCGCCTAGTTCCCGGGTAATCAGGTGAAAATCAGTAAATCCATAAATGTGGCTAAGCTGTGGATCAGCCTGCTTTGTGATGGTTACATCCGGTGTTGGCACGGTAATATTAATCAATAGGCTCACTTCCTCATTATCTATAGGTTTTCATCCTATCACATATTATAAAGGGACACCATTTCAATCTATATGAAGTACAATTCACGCAATTTTCGCTATTACGACAAATATTTCAAAAAAAAGGTTAACTTCCCTGATTCAAAGTGGTACTATAGGGGTATGAGGAAGAAATTGGGCACTGAGACATACGTCTTTATATCTACCTCCGTCTATTGTACCCTATGATTGAATATCTTTTTCATGCTGAATTCTGTTACGTGATCACGACAAGAGTACAGTTAGCAAGAACCCTAGCTTATAGATTGTGGATTCATCATCTAATCGACCCTTGCAGCAAGCAAACCTAGAAAGACCTAGATTCATGATTCACTGTAGATTTTAAGTATCACCTAGAAAGCCTGCAATTATAGTCGTACTGAAGTTAATAGACACACGTAGAAGGTCAGATAGCTATCGATCCTAGAGAGACTAGTCATGCAATACAACTGTAGAAATTATAGCAGCAGTACTATAGAAAATGGATCAAGTTTCACCACCAGGCCCCGGCATACTGCCAGGGCTTTTTTGCGTTTGTGCGAACAACCAACCACACACTCAGGGAAACAGAGGTATCGTGGTTCTTTCTGCGGGGTTTATAATATGGCAAGATACCAGTAGAGGGAGTGATGGGATGTATTCCGATCTGCAACTGACGGAGGACCGCCCTGTATATATACAAGTCAAAGATTATATGAAGCGATTGATGCTCAAAGGCGGCCTGCAAGCCAAACAAAAGCTGCCCTCGACCCGTGAACTCAGTACACTCATGAAGGTTAGTCGCAGCACGGTCCTGCTCGCTTATGCCGAGCTTGAAGATGAGGGACTGATCTATGCAGTCAAAGGCAAGGGCAATTACGTCAGTGCCTCCATCGAAACACCTGAGGCAGCAGCGAACTGGGAACTGGACTGGACGACAGAGGTAAGCGAGTATGCAATTCAGGCAGAGCAGTACGATCTGATGAAGCATGGCTCCGGAGCAGAGCGCGGTGAGATATCGTTTACCAGCATAGCGCCGGATGAGAAGCTGTTTGATCTGCACAACGTGAAGCGGGCTTTTCTGGATCGCATGTCACTTGAAGGCGAAGTACTACTGAATTACGGATATGCACAAGGATACAGACCGCTGATGAATTATTTACTACGTTATATGGAGAACAAAGGTGTCGACCTCCGTGGCAAGGACATCCTGATCACCAACGGATTCACGGAAGGTTTCGATCTGGTGCTTGGAGCGTTGCGCAAAAAAAGCGGAAAAGCGCTATGCGAGAATCCAACGCATCACACGGCGATTAAAAATCTAAAATTGCACCAGTTTCAACTGACCGGTGTGAACATGGAGCCGGATGGCCTGGACTTGAAGCAACTGGAACATGAACTTGAGGCAAGTCCATATGATCTGGCGTATCTCGTGCCATCCTATCACAATCCAACCGGGATTGTGACGTCCCCTGCGAAACGGGTAGAGATCATCCGGTTGATGAACAAGTATCAGGTACCGATTATTGAAGACGGTTTTAACGAAGAATTGCGATATTCCGGTTCGCATGTCTCTCCCCTGATCGCCAGCATGGGCAAAGGCAATGGACTGGTGTATCTGGGCAGCTTCTCCAAAGTCCTGTTCCCAGGTCTGCGGGTGGGTTGGATTATTGCGGATGCGGCGCTGATTGATTATCTGGAGAGTATGAAACGGGCACGCAGCATCCATACCTCCACGCTGGACCAATCGTTATTGTATCAATATCTGAGCAACGGTAATTTCGAGAAATATTTGAAGCGAGCTCGCACCGAATATAAGCGAAAATATGAATTGGTTGTGCGTTGCCTGAAACAGTATCTGCCAATGTGCCGAATTTCCGGTGCGGGTGGTCTGCATCTGTTCGTGCAGTTCCCGTCCGAATACAGAACCCGTGAACTGCTGGAAGCCTGTAAAGTGAAAGGTGTAACGTTCACACCAGGGGATACCTTTTATCTGGAACCCGGTCAGGGTGTAAACACGATGCGTCTGGGTTTCTCCAGAGTCAGCGATGAGAATATACGTAAAGGCATTCGCATCATTGGCGAGACAGCAGCTCAAATGAGATAAGGAGGATTTCACATGAAAGTTGGCGTGATTATGGGCGGTACATCTTCAGAGCGGGATATTTCCCTGCTCACCGGACAGGAGATGATGGCAAACCTGAATAAAGACAAATACGAGGTTGTACCCATCGAGCTGAATACCAAGCGCGATCTAATCGACAAGTCAGCGGGGATCGATGTGGCACTGCTTGCCCTGCATGGCAAATATGGCGAAGACGGTACGGTCCAAGGCACATTAGAATCTCTGGGTATTCCCTACACAGGCTGTGGTGTGCTGGCAAGTAGTGTATGTATGGATAAAGACATGTCCAAACAGCTCATGCAGCATGCAGGTGTACTTACTGGAGAATGGCTGCGAGTGAGCCATATGGAGGAACTGTCCTCTATTGCTGTTCAACAATTAACGTACCCCGTGGTGGTCAAACCCAATTCAGGCGGTTCCAGCATCGGTACCCAAGTGGTGAAGGAAGCTTCCGCCCTGCCAACTGCTGTAGAGGCTGCCCTCGCCTGGGATGATACGGTCATGATTGAACAGTATATCGAAGGTGAGGAGATTACCTGTGCCATTCTGGATGGTAAGATGCTGCCGGTGATCTCCATTCGTTCGAGCGCCGAGTTTTTCGATTATGCCTCCAAATATGATGACCACGGGGCCGATGAGCAGGTTGTGCAATTACCTATGGACCTTCACCATCGCGTCGAAGCTGCGGCCTTGGCCTGTTATCAGGTGCTCAAATGTAGCGTCTACGCTCGCGTGGATATGATGATTCGGAAGGGCATGCCGTATGTGCTTGAAGTGAACACGCTGCCGGGTCTTACCCGTAACAGTCTGTTGCCCAAAAGTGCAGCTGCTGCAGGCATTTCTTTTGCAGAGCTGCTGGATACCATTATTGAACTTTCGTTGAAGGAAAGACCCAAGGAGGATACAACATTATGAGCCTGGATGTGACGATTAGACATAGCTCCACTACCGATCTGCAAGATATGGTCATTCTGATGGACCAACTTGGTTATCCCACCACGTACGCCGAGATGGAAGAGCGCTATACCCATATCTCTGCGGACGCAAACTTTACTACACTCGTTGCTGAAGCACGAGGCCGCGTAGTTGGACTGATCGGATTACAGACTTCTTATATGTATGAAAAAAACGGAAGACACTGCCGCATCTTGGCATTGGTTGTACACGACCAGTTCAGGGGCTCAGGCATCGGCCGTCAGCTCATTCTTGAAGCCGAACAATGGGCAGCCACGCATAACGTGGATTCCTTGTCTCTGAACAGTGGCAATCGCCCAGAACGTGAAGCTGCACATGAATTCTATCGTCAGATGGGCTTTACAGCCGGGAGTACCGGGTTTAGCAAAAAGCCGCAGATTCTACAGCACACTTAAACTGCGGGATACGGGATACGCCCCCATGAATATCAACCAAAAAAAGAACGCCCCAATCCGCACATTGGCGAAAAAGGGCGTTCTTCAGTATATATCTATGTCGCATTGATGTGCTGTTGATGATTATGGGATCAATATTTGGCTGACTGCGCACCATCAATCGGAATAATGGCTCCATTGATAAATGGTGCTTCACCGGACAGCAGGAAGGCAACGAGACGCCCTACTTCCTTCGGTTCACCCAAGCGCTTCGCCGGGTTGTCCTTCACGAACTCTTTGGATGCTGACTCCCAGTCATTCGGATTGATCTGTTTGAACGAGCCGATAACCATATCTGTCAGAATGGCTCCGGGTGCAATTGCATTAACGCTGATCCCATGCTCGGCGTATTCAATCGCTGCATCTTTGGTCATGCCGGCTACGGCATGTTTGCTCGCTCCGTAGGCAACCAGGTTTGGCACGGCACGAATCCCTCCAACAGAGGACGCGTTCACGATGTAGCCTTCGCCCTGTTTTTTCATTACAGGTAGAACGTGCTTCAACCCGAAAAATACACCCTTCAGATTGATATCGATAACTTTATTGAACATCTCCGTCTCGTAGTTCTCGATCAGGTTTTGCTTGCCTTCAATGCCTGCATTGTTGAAAAATGCATCGATACGCCCAAATTCATTGACCGTATCACTAACATACTTCTTCACAGCTTCTTCGTCCGATACGTCACCTTCGATTAACAGAAACTCGGCATGCTGTACCTCTTCCGAGATCACACGCTTGGTCTCTTCCAGCGCCTTCATGTTCACATCCACTAGGGCAAGCTTCGCCCCTTCACGTGCAACTTCCACAGCAACTGATCGTCCAAGACCGGAGCCACCGCCTGTAATCAGTACCACTTTACCCGCAAATCGTTCAGTCATAATCCATAGACCTCCCTTTGCTGTTTTGACATCCTCCATACGTAAATACCCATTTCTTCATTTGCTCTAATCTAACGGGGAACAGTTACAGCCATCATCTCAACCGGATTAGTATGCTTCCGTACTGGCCCTGCCATTCGTCCTCAGGACTTCATAGCCTCATAGGCTGCAAGTAATTCCCTTACTTCTACTCCGTTGATCTTCATCCCGTTCACTTGACACTGTTCCAACTGTACTCCAGATAAATCGCAATCGATAAAACGACTTCCCCCAAGATCACAATGCGCCCACTGCATGGGTACACGGTCAGATCCAAGATGTGTGTCCTGGAATTGAACGCCATCCAAAGCACAAAATTCAATCTTGCTATCAGTTAGGCGTAAATCAGCTAGCATTATATTGGTCATATTTAAATTGGTAAATTTGCTTCCACTCAGGTTGCAGTCGGTAATCCGACTATTGGTCAGATTACTGGTGCTGTAACGGACTGAGTCCAGATTAGCTTGAACATATTCAACCACCGACTCACCCGAGTCCTTGGCTAATGTCTCATCACATGTTGGATCAAAAGAATCAACGGACATGTTCTTCTCATATACAAACTCATCCTCAGATGCATAGATACAAACATATCCCATTTTTTCGTAAAAATGATGATTATCCAGTTGCCGACCTGAGGTCTCCAGCTTCCAGGTTTCAATCTGCGGAAATTCAGCCTCAATAAGCCTCATGACTTGAGTTCCAACGCCACGGCCCTGGCATACCGGGTCAATATAGATCTTATCGATCCTGGCATATTTTCGTCCAAGCACGTTAACACTCACTCCGCCAATAGCGCATCCATCTGATTCTACAACATAATAATCCCATTCACGGATCACGTAACGATGCATGCGAACTGACGAATAATCAGGCGGGCATAGATTGCTATCGATATCCTTCTCATTATCCGCCCAGACTTTTATGACATGATCAAAAGCACGAGTGCAAATCTCTGTAAGTACAACAGCATCTTCCTGCTGTGCTCGTCGTAAGCGAATTTCAGAATTTATCTGCTTCGGTTGCACTGGTTCGGTCTTTACTTTGAGCAGTTCAAAATAATCGTAGCACTCCTTGTCCATAAGCATTCTGCGAGAGATATAACGAAAACCCGCATGCTCCAGAACTTTGCGTGACGGCTGATTGAAGGGCTTCACAATGCCCACAATTTGATCCAGCAAGGTATGCTCAAATAAATATGCTGTTAGGGCATGCACCGCCTCTGAAATATATCCTTTATTCCGGTAATCCCGGGAGATGGAATAGGCCACTTCACGGTCATCAC
The DNA here is from genome assembly GCF_037979415.1 of Paenibacillus sp. FSL H7-0940. NCBI lineage: Bacteria > Bacillati > Bacillota > Bacilli > Caryophanales > Paenibacillaceae > Paenibacillus > Paenibacillus sp. FSL H7-0940. Next base: position 5,933,582 of record NZ_CP150280.1, on the reverse strand, counting down.
GATCCAGCAGTTCATTTGGAAATACGCCACACCAACCAATGATACGCTGATCTTTATTGTGTACAACGGCAAGCAGGATGCGTACATCTTCCGGGTTAAACTGTTCGTAACTGCCAACGACAAATTGTAAGAATTCGCGCAACTGCTCCTCGGTCATCTTCCAATCTGGCAGGACATCTGTGATTTCAGGTTGTTGGGTTAATGCATACAGGGCAGCCTGATCTTCAAGCGTAAATGGACGCAACGTAACGGAGTTTGAATGGATGAATAATTGACTTTTCATATACAACACCTCTGGGGATTTATTTAGGATGAAACGACAAAGAGGAGCACCTCCAATAGAGGCACTCCCCGATCCGTTTCATCATTTCAGAAACGCCGAAGCTCCTCGTAATGGGTCAAAAGGACACACGTATCCCGTTCATGGTCTAACGGAATTTTTGCGGTGTTCTTTTCACGATCATTACGAGAAATCTGGCATACTCTGAAATCCCCTCTCATACTAAGGATTACTTATAACGTCTCACTTAAGGACGGTCAATGTAAATCCAGCCTGTTTCTTGTTCCTTATCTACAGTAGCTCCAAGGGATTCAGCCATAAAGCGCAGCGGCACATACGTCTTGCCGTCTTTGCCTACATAAGCGGATTCCACCATAGTCACTTCTTTACCAGCAACGGTTGCCTTCTTGGAACCTACGGTCAGGACAATCTCATCACCAGTGATGTCGTCAATGACAACGATTTGGTTTGAGCCTTTGGTCCATTTCACTTCAGCATCCAGTTCTTCAGACACGTAGCGAAGCGGAACAAATGTTGTATTCTTAACGGTGATCGCCCCAGCGTATTCATCATCCGGGAAGAGCACTACACTTTTACTCGTGATTCCAGCTTCCTCTTTCAGCAATTGGTAAGCCAGTGAATTGGAATCAAAATTGCGCAGCATCTGTCCAGGCGTAATATCATCCTTCATCAGATCCATAACGCCGCCCGATACATCCACTTCATCAACTGCAACTGTGCCACCGATATTCCACTGTTCACTGTCTCCACTTACCGTCACAGAGTTCACCGGCAGATCCTCAGAAGCAGGCAGCGCTACTTTCAGTTCAAAGTTTTGCTTGCGAATATCCAGCTTGCTGTCGAGATAGAAGTCCAATTTCAGTTTGGTTTCTGTGCCAAAGACCGTTTTGAATTCAGGGGTCTCATTCAACAGGTTGTTCAGCTCCTGATCATAATTGACCAGCATACTGTCCAGTCCTACTTTGATGATGGCATATAGTGACGCAACGGCTTCATCTTTCGATTCAGGAACGATCGAATTCAGCGTGTCGTCTCCCCCACCTTCTACCTCATTCACTGCTTCCAGTACAGGGTAGAACACATCGTACAGATCGCCAATCAGATCTTTCAGTCCTTGCTCATCCTTCGAAATACTCGTCAGGAATGGTTTAACCATGGCAAGCATCTCTTCACCACTAACTTCCAGATGCAGCTTGGAGAGGCTAAGTGCTTCGCCATTCACGGATTCCTGTACCGGTGTTACGGAGATGTTCTTCGGATTGGACAGATGCTTCAGGACAAAAGAGAACAGTTTCGGGGAAATTTCCTCGAGTTGTTTCTCCAGAGCCTTCGTATCTACCATTGGAAGCGCCTGTGCATCCTGGAACGTATCCAGAGACATGTACAGCGGTTTCTGGGCTCCGTCCAGATCAATGACCAATTGGGACTCATTCATGGACACGTGGAAAGGTAACTTCGTTCCCTCCATGCTCAATGTACCTTTGATCGATGCTGTCTTCGCATCTTTCATTTTGGCTTGATCAATATCCAGGGATATGGAGTTAATAAGTTCGATCATTTCAAGGTCTTTTTCTGTAGCAAATTCCTTAGCCGGTTCTATGTTTATATTCATGGATTGTCTGGATTCACCGGACTTGATACTCGCGCCATTGGCCATTGCTTTGCCAACGTCTACTCCACCCACAGCCTGACATCCTGTAAGAACAACCATTAAAAGTACTAGTGGCACTGCCATCCATTGGACTAACTTCCGATTCGTAATATGAACTCCTCCTTAGAAAAATATGGTTCATTTCCATTATGAAGGTATAGGTAATTCTTGTAAACGGATACGCAAAAAAATAAACCAAAAGGCCGGAACATGTCCGACCTCTGGTCTATCTATATTTCAGCATATCGTATGTTTCGATAAAACATCCTGCTTCATTGTGCAATGCTGGGAGTTATTCTTTCTCCTGATCTTCTGCAAGTTTCTCATCCGTTTCTTCATCTTCCGCAGTTGCGGGAGTCTCGAATTGATCCGGCTCGTCCTCTTGAATCGCTTTGTTCTCTTCGTTCTGATCCTGTGTCATATCGCATTCCCTCTCTTCTACCGGATTGTCATGTCATCAAGGCCTGAGCCTTGTGTCTATCAATAACCCGAATAGGCGTAGTTCAAACCTGCCTCAGTGTCGGCCATAGAATCCCCATCATAATTTTAGTGCTCATTTAGAAAACATAAAAGATGATCCCGTTCCCACTTGCAGCCGTGGCCTGAAACAAGGCCTGGACATCATCCGCAGTCTGAACGATCTCCTGAAATGTCTCTTCCGCGTCCCAATCTTCCATGACAGGATAGACGCCTTCAGCGATCATATGGTCAAGGCTATACCGCTCCTTTAATTCTTCCGGTGTGAGCTGTTCCAGTGCCATGTAGGCTTCCAGCACCTGCTCGTTACTAAGCAAAAACAGATCCATATCCGAATAGTTTCCCACGTATTGCTCACCTGCGAGAGGCACAACATATCCCAGGGGCGGCTCCCCTTCTACCAAGTTACCGTTCAGCGTGAACTGCAGCATTTGCCATGTTTTATCGATATCCAGATCCACTGCACAATCATGCACACTAACCTCACCTGACTTGATGGATTCAACCAGCTCCTCAGTTACCACAAGATATCTGCCGGACATTCCCATACCGCTACCCCTCCTGTGTAATTCCTTCTATTGTTCCCCATTAACCGTGCTTGTTGGTTCAGAATCGGGGTAATCCCTATCAAGGAGGGTGTATACATGAAAAAATTTGATTACAGTCTCAATTATGATGAGTTGGATCTGCGCAAACATCCTGAGCTGTACACCGTAGGCCGGGGCGAGCAGGGTGTTCTGATGGTAGAGCCGTACAAAGGCGAGATTCTGCCACACTGGCGGTTCAAAACACCCGAGATTGCGACAGAGTCATCGGAGAAGATCTATGAGCTATTTTTGGACTATAAGAAAAAGGGAGATTTCGTGGGTATGGATATGGCACGCAAATTTCTCCAGATGGGTTATACACGGGCCAGACGGTATACAAATCACAAAGGAGGACGCAAATACTCGAAGAAGGATGGCTCGATTCTGCCCTATCAGAATGATAAGGTGAAGGCAGAAGCCGCGGCTATATTCAAAGCACAATGGGAGATTGCGAAGACGGATCCAGACTATGTGAAGATGAAGAAGGAGCATCGGGAAAAGTACGAGTCTGATGAGGCGTAGGATCAACGGTGAAAAGATTGACTTATGGAAACATTTGTCTCAGAATCGATCTTGTTACTGTACATTTTCAACCATTATATTGGAGAAGAGAGGCGCATCCGATTATGACAGATTCGTTCATCCACTTAAACACAGGCCAGAATATCAGTATCAACGAATCCACCCAACTTCAGGTAACCATTCAATGTACATCATCTCCTTCTCCCTTGGATGTTAGCTGCTTTATGGTGAACGAAGAGGGAAAGGTCCCATCTGACGACTATTTTGTATTTTATAATCAGACGGCCGATCCCCATCAAAGTGTGCATTTGCAACAGGCAGAGGAACTGAAATCGTCTTTTGTACTGGATACCAATCAATTACGGCAGGCCCCTGTGGAAAAATGTGTGTTTACGGCTACTCTGGATGCGGGAGGGACTTTCGCCGATGTTCAGGCATGTCAGGCGATTGTACAAGCTGGTTCCCAGCAGATCACCTATGAGATCAAGCAGGTCACTGCGGAAACAGCTCTTATTTTTATTGAAATCTATAAGTATCGTGACGGGTTCAAAGTTCGTGCGATTGGACGAGGTTTCTTTGGTGGATTGCAGCCGCTGGCAGAGTCATTCGGTGTTGAGATTGAGAGTAACGACACCTCGGAAGCCGAACAAGTTCTTCTCACGGCACAAGCTGAAGTAGCAGCGGCCTCTCCAGAAGTCTTGGCACCTGTTGCCGCACCAAATACGAATCAGCCGCCGCTTAACCTGACCAAGATCGATCTCCTCAAGCGTAAAGTAACCCTGTCTCTGCAAAAGAAAAAGATCGAACCTATACAGGCACGTGTTGCTGTCGTATTTGATGCGTCAGGCTCCATGTACCATCTGTATCGCAAAGGCATCGTGCAAGAAGCCTTCGAGCGTATCCTGGCAATTGCATCAGCGTTTGATGATAACGGGGAGTTGGACGTCTGGTTCTTCGCCAAAGACTTCTTGCGTGCACCTAGCGTCACCGCCAGGGATTTCGAGAATTATATTGAACGCACATATACGCTGGGAAGCAAAGGCGGTACCAATAACGAACCCCCTGTGATGCAGGATGTCATTCGCAAATACACGATCGAGGAACCCGATGTGAAGATTCCAACGTATATTATCTTTTTTAGCGATGGTGGAGTCAGTCAAAAAGGGAAAATCATCCGGCTTATTACCGAAAGTTCAACCAAAAACCTGTTCTGGCAATTTGTTGGCCTGGGACAAGCCAATTACGGTATCCTTGTGAAACTCGATGACATGACTGGACGTTTCATCGATAATGCTGACTTTTTTGCTCTCGACGATATCTCCAAGATCAGCGATGAAGAATTGTACGATCGTCTCCTCACTGAATTTCCAGGTTGGATAAAGGAAGCTCGGGCCAAAGGCATTTTGGCCTAAAGCTTATACCCTATACCCCTAATCAGGCTTGTACTTTTTCTGCTTTACCATCCTTGGAACGTGGACGGAGCATACTTCCTACGATTCGCAACATCAACTTGCGTGGCACGAGGCGGGTGAACTGCGCTGTCCAGTAATTACCGGCCCCCGGCACAGCATAAGGTTTGCCTGACTCGAGTGCACTCATGGCTACCGCCACGACATGCTCAGGGGTATCACGTTTACCCACCGAGGCTTCATCAGCACCCACTACATCAAAGAACGAAGTCTCGGTTGAACCTGGGCATAGTGCCAAAAACTGAACGCCACGCTTCCTGTTTTCTTCGTATAATGCCTCTGTAAAAGAAAGTACAAATGCCTTCGTTGCTCCATACACAGCCATATACGGATCAGGTTGAAAGGCAGCCGTCGAAGAGACATTAATGACAGCACCATTTTTCTTCTGTAACATGCCTGGCAAGAAAAGATGCGTCATGTTTGTCAAGGCGAGCACGTTCAACATAATTTCCTCCTGCTGCCGGGAACCATCCACCTGTTCAAATAATCCATGGGTAGCAAATCCCGCATTGTTAATCAGCATATCGATGTGTATTCCCCGATTCTGACATTCCTCATATACGTTCTGAGGTGCCTCTACTTCGGAAAGATCCGATACGATTACCTCAGCCCTTACTTGATATGTACGTTCTATACGTTCTGCCAATTGATTCAGTTTGGATTCTGTTCTGGCCACCAGCACAATATTTTTACCCTTGGAAGCCATTTCGAGGGCAAAAATTTCCCCAATACCTGAAGAAGCACCTGTAATAAGTACCCATTGATGCTGTTCCTTTATCATCTCTCATCCATCCTCTGTGTATAATTTAAACACTCGTTTTCATTAGGAAACACTGTTTCTGTATGGAATCATCGTAACCAAAACCCATGACGCTGTCAAATACATTTGTTAAATTTGAATCTAGAACGTGGTTCTTACTTACTAAATTCGGATTAAATTGACGTCATCCGGCGTAAAACAGTAGAATGACCTTAAGAAAAGGAAACGTAGTTTCTGTTCAACAACAATACGGTTACGAGGATGAAATCAATGAAGGATCTTAATTCGGGTTCCACGGAATCTGCACATACGGTAACAACCTTTCAGGAAGCCAGACTGCAGCACTCGGATAATCTGCGGCAAAATATTGTGCATGCTGCTGCTGCTTTACTGCAAGAGCATGGACCAGAAGCCGTCACGGTACGCCGTGTAGCTGAACGCATGGAGTGCTCCACCAAAATCATATATAATCTCTTCGGCAAAAAAGAAGGGTTAGCCAAACATCTGTATCTAGAGGGATGCTCCCTCATGGCCCAGCGTTTTGAAGCTATGCCCCAGCAGGCATCGTTCGAACAATATTTCCGTGATCTGGCCCACGTCTACTGGGACTTCGGCATTTCTCAATCCAGCTTCTATCAGCTGATGTTTGGAGGATCTTTTTCCGAATTCAAACCAGATGGAGAGACCTTACAGGGAACAGCAACTGCACTGAAACAAGTGTCTGCCTTGGTTGAGGTAGCGATTGAACAGGGAATGCTTCAGGTGCAAGATCCCCTGCTTGCGGTTCGGATGATCTGGGCTCCCTTACACGGTGTTATTCATCTGTATTTGGGAGGCCATATTGAGAGCGAAGAAGCTGCCAAAACCCTCTATGATCATACGTTGTCGATGGTTATACACTCCCTTGTGAGTACATCTGCGAATGGATAAGCATTACATCTGTGCTGTTTTAGATACTTTCAGAAGATAAACGAAAAAGGAGCAGCCCCATTGGCGTAATACGCCTAGGGCATGCTCCTTTATTTGGTTGACTTTATCTAGTTCCGTAACGGTTTCAGTCGATTAACGTGCCTCTTCGTTCTCAGCTTCCCAACGTGCAATTTCTTTACGCACGATTGGAGCGACTTCTTTACCAAGCAGTTCGATCGCTCTCATGACCTCGTTGTGCGGCATTGTGCCGAGGGGGGTGTGTAACATGAAGCGTGTAATCCCAACTTCTTTGCGCAGGTAAATAATTTTCTGAGCTACGGTATCCACATCACCTACATACAATGCACCTTCCAGGCTACGCGCCGCATCAAATGTCGCACGGCTGTAGTGTCCCCATCCACGTTCACGACCCAGTATGTTCATGACTGCTTGCGCTGGCGGGAAGAACTTCTCCACGGCTTCGTCTGTTGTATCGGCAATGAAGCCGTGAGAGTGAGAAGCAACAGTCAGCTTGGAAGCATCATGTCCCGCATGTGCAGCTGCTTTTTTGTACAGCTCCACCAGTGGTGCGAATTGCACCGGACGACCACCGATAATGGCAAGCACCAGTGGCAAACCGAGCAGTCCTGCACGAACTACCGATTCCTGATTACCACCACTGCCAATCCATACCGGAAGCTTTTCCTGTACAGGGCGCGGGTAGACGCCCAGATTGTTAAAGGAAGGGCGATGTTTGCCTTCCCAGGTTACTTTTTCAGAATCACGCAGCTTGAGCAGCAAATCCAGTTTCTCGTCGAATAACTCATCGTAGTCGTTCAGATCATAGCCAAACAGTGGGAACGATTCGATAAATGATCCCCGCCCTGCCATAATCTCTGCACGTCCGTTCGAAATGCCGTCCAGTGTCGCGAAATCTTGATATACCCGTACCGGATCATGCGATGACAGCACCGTTACCGCACTCGTCAGGCGTATGTTCTTTGTCTGTGAAGCTGCCGCCGCCAGAATGACAGCTGGTGATGAAGCCGCATAGTCAGCACGATGATGTTCTCCCACGCCGTATACATCCAAACCAACCTGATCTGCCAAAACAATCTCTTCAACAACATCCCGAATACGCTGCGCATGACTGATAAGTTCTCCTGTTTTTACATCCGGGTTTGTCTCCACAAATGTACTAATTCCGATTTCCATTGTCTGTTCCTCCCTGGTATGAAGCGATCCGTTGTTCATCTAACCTATTGTAAGTAGATCACCTTTTGTTATGTATCTTAATATTGAACTATTTTGATGAAAAACACAAGTACCCCCTGTTTCCAGAGGGCACATTTATGTTTATTTTCTATAGATTACAGCTTATCTGTACTTAGTTCCATCAGGTTGGCATTAATTACAACACCGGTCTGTTTCATAAAATTAAATCCCAGAATTCCGTCAATCTCCAAACCATAATCCATATTTCCTATTTCAACTTGAAATTCATTAATCGTTGTTCCATCTGAAAGTTACATCAGAGACCTCTCATGCCAACATATCGTTCTCTTGCCACAACTTCTGGACGTGAAGTGTGAAAAAAGCAGTATTCCCGTCTGGGATCTTCCTGATGCAATTCACCATAACGTTTTAGTGCCTTTGTAGAATCATCAAATGAATCAATCACTGCCATCTCTTCAATATAACGCTGGCCTTCTCTAGAATGCGCCTTGGTTGCCTCAAAAACGACCCACTCGTTAGGGAATCGCTCCTGAACTTCCTTCCATTGCATAGTGACACCTCCAGACCATTAGATAGAGATATTATATCATGTGGAAACAGTATTCCACGGGCTGAAATTCTAAAATACATAGATTTTTAGAGCATTGCCTGTAAGTCTATTATTATTTCTTCCTCCCGATGTACAGCAAATGAGACGAGATTCCCAATATGGAAGGGTCTTTGGCAGCTTCAATCATATATTGCATGAGTTCATCATACTCGCCACGCTCTTTCCAGTATTGCTGCTGCTCGTCCGTGAGCATCGCTCTAAGACTGGATGAACCAATCAAATCAACGGTTTCAAATCCATGTTGCTCCATGAAGGGTGTAACGTCCTGAATATTAAAATAGTATGCTCCCGTAAATCGTCCTTGATCCTGATGATTGAATATACCCTTTTCCACAAAAGAATGGATTGCTGCCATGTTATCATTCGGTTTCCAGTGCTGCGGGGATTGCAGCGAATTGATACTCATGCGCATTCGGCTTTGCATGGCTACAAACACCACGCCCCCTCGCTTGGTCACACGGTACAGCTCCCGTACAGCAGCCGTGCGCTCTTCGTCTGTCTGCAGATGGTATAACGGCCCCAGCATGAGGGACGCATCGTACGTCTCGTCAGCCATACCGGAGAGCGAAGTCGCATCGAGAACATGGAATCCATCGAATTGCTGTGTCAAACCAAACTCCTGAGCCTTTTGCCGCGCAGTATCCACGGAGGAAGGTGTCAGATCCGATAAAGTGACCTTGTACCCCAGCTTCGCAAGCTCCATGGCATACTTTCCTGGCCCTGCGCCATTATCCAGAATACAACCAGTAGCGGGGAGATGTTCCCTGATGTAATGCATGTTAATGATGAATTCAATTGGTTCCCGCTCCAGTCTACCCCACTCATCAAACCCAGAATAATATTCAATAATGTGATCTCTCTTCATCGCTCTGACACCTGCCTTTTCTTATATGTAGACTACTCATCCATGTTCAAAAAAATTAAATTCCAACCAGTATATATCCACTAAATATTTCCTGTCAAACAAAAAACGTTCAATTCCCATTGAATGCGGAACTGAACGTTTCTCGATCTTATATCTTTTTCACAAACTCAGACTTCAACTTCATTGCACCCAAGCTGTCGATCTTGCAATCAATATCATGATCCCCATCAATCAGGCGGATATTCTTCACCTTCGTGCCCTGTTTAACTACAAGCGAGCTACCTTTTACCTTCAGATCTTTAATGACGGTAACGGTATCGCCATCACTCAGCACATTTCCGTTGGCATCGCGGATTACTTTTGCATCCTCTGCGTTATCATTGTCTGCTTCCAAAGACCATTCATGCGCACACTCCGGGCAAACCAACAGGTTACCATCCTCGTACGTGTACTCTGAATTACATTTGGGGCAGTTAGGCAAATTAGACATATGTATTAAACTCTCCATTCTACGATTGGCATTCCCGCAAGTATACGGGATTTCGACGGTATATTCCATACGCTTGGTCACTGCATGGATGGATTTAAACCAAATTTAAGGTTCATGCATCCCTCACTTTAAGGGTAACTACTTATGATGTAACTAATAGATACGCACTACACATACATGAATTTTAATGTCTCTATGAATGTTATTATATTTAATACCAAAGGAGTTCCTACTCATGTCCTCATATGTTTTCCCTGTGCAAACAGCTTTTTTGATCTTTGTTGTTGCGGCCATGTTCTTGCTGGTGCCGTGGTTGATCTATGGTTATCGTAAAGACGGTTTCTTCAGCTGGTCACGGTTTGGTATCAGCTTTTCGTTTATCTTTTATATTCTGGCCGCCTATTGCCTCGTCATTCTCCCGTTTCCGACTACGCGAGATACCTGTGCGCAGCAAGCCGCTGACACGATCTACTACAATCTGGTTCCATTCACTTTTGTCAAAGACATCATGAAGGAAACACCCATTGTATGGACCCAGCCTTCCAGCTATCTCAGCATGATTCAGGGCAGAGCCTTTCTGCAAGTTCTATTTAACGTCCTGCTTCTTATGCCGCTGGGTGTATATATTCGTTATTTTTTTCAAAAGAGATCATTCTGGAAGTACGCCCTGCTTGGCGGATTCGGGCTTTCCTTATTCTTCGAGATCACTCAAATCACCGGCTTCTACGGGTATTATAATTGTCCTTACCGCCTCTTCGATGTAGATGATCTGTTATTGAATACTTCGGGAGCAGTCATTGGATTTTTCACAGCGCCCATCCTGCTTGCTTTATTCCCATCACGTGCAAGCATTCAGGCGAAGAGTGAACAGATCGTGGAGCAAAACCGAGTGTATACTATGCCTCAATTGCTCGCGTTAATTATTGATGGAATCATTGTTGTCTTCCTTTCGAATCTAATATCGATCTTCACAGCGTCTGATGTGATCAGTGATGCCCTAAGTACATCCATTGCTATGGTCATTGTACTGTTCTTCATACCTTGGGTGCGAAATGGGGTAACTCCAGGCTCGGCCATCTTGCGATTCCGCTATGTGAATCGTCAGACCGGCACACCCACCAGTGAATCGTTATTCAAAAGATTTGCCGCACTCTATGTTCCATGGCTGCTCGTTACGATCATTCGCTTGGTCAACGATTATGCTTTTTCAGGTCATCAGGATGTTATGCTTCAGCCTTATCAAATGTGGATCTCCTTGGGGACATTCGGCATCTATATGTTAGTCTACGCCGTGCTCTTTGTTCATGTCTTGATCGTGCTCTTCTCCCGTGGAAAACGTTCCTTCTACTTCGATGAGGTGTCCCGCACACGTGCCTCTCGTAAATAATGTTTGGAGTATAACGGCACAATGTACCTCTTCAGTGCTTACGTTCTGCTTATTATTCAGCCGGATTACAAAAAGAGGACGTTCATTATGAGATGAACGTCCTCTTTTGATCGGGCGCATAGCAGTTATTCAGAGTATCCATTCAAATAATCAGCCTGGATTATAACCCTAACAGCTCTCGCTTGGCTGCATCCGGATCATGTACGACCTCAATCTCATGGTTGAAGATTAATGTTGCACGATCCTGCTCATATTCAGGCCAGTTCACACCTGCAACTTCAGGTTGACCATTCTTAGCAAAGGAAATCCAGGCATCCTGTACCTTGAGGGCAAGCGCCGCCGCAGCTTCATCCGGCTCTGCATTCATGAATTTGAGGACATGCAGTGTATTAAACACAAAGAACATTTCGATGCTGTGAATCGCTCTTTTTAACAAGGGATGTTCCGGCATCACCCAATCAAATCGATACATCCACACCGGGGCATACTTCTGCTGTGCCGCAGCATATTGCAGCGCTGACCGCCAGAAGAACATATCGGTCATGACTTGGGCTTGTCCATCTGCCGTTTTTGGATAACTATCCGCGATGGCTACCCGGTTCTCCAGATCTGGCGTCATAAAGTCTACGCCCTGAACCATATCGATTTCTTTTGAAAAAGGTACATGTGGCTGGATAAACAGTGCACCCTCGTGTAATGTCGTACCAATCAGCACCGGAATATCCTGCGCTGAGCCTTCGCTCACTGCCTGAAGTGGCACCTGTGGTAGTGTCTGCCCATCCAATACAGGTTGGAAGAATAATGCCATACCTGCCCCGCTCTGCTGTTTGACCGTTTCACCGGCTGCAATAATCTGCTCTACAGGAATTGTATTTAACTTCTGCAGGTTGTCCCCGTCCACCCCAAGAATCTTTAACATCCCTTCCCGCAACGCTGAAGCTTGCTCTGCCGGCATGAACTGGGAAGCACCACTCTCCATAATGGCACGTCGGAAGAGTCCTTTGGCCGATGGCATCGCCATCAGTGCTGCAATACTCATGCTGCCTGCTGATTCGCCGAACACCGTAACTTGATCCGGGTTACCACCAAAAGCAGAGATATTATCCTTCACCCACTGTAATGCCGCAACCTGATCCAGCAGACCTGCATTGGATACATATGAATCACCTAATGGAGCCATATGCAGGAATCCCAAAGGTCCTAATCGGTAGTTGATCGTCACAACGATGACGTCCCCCCGAACCGCTAACTGTGTACCATCATACATCGGCTGGCTACCTGAACCTGTTACAAAGGAACCACCGTGAATCCATACCATGACCGGCAGTGGTGTTGCTCCTTTTTCCTTAGGTGCCCAGATGTTCAGATATAAACTATCTTCTGACTCATTCGGAATTTCTGTCTGGCCTTCTGGTTGATGATTTCGTGGTTGTATATTCTCAGGTCCAAATTGATTGGCCTGTCTGATTCCATCCCATGACTCGGGCTGTACCGGAGCCTTGAAACGCAGCTCGCCTACCGGAGGTTTCGCATAGGGAATGCCTTTCCATACGCTTGCATCGTGCAAAAGTTCGCCTTGAACGGTACCATATGTCGTTTGAACCTGAAGTTCTCTCATGCCACTTCTACTTCCTCTCCGTAAATAGGTTAAATTAACGAGTACGTGCATATCATGTGTACTTATTTGAGTATAGTTTGTAGTCATACCTATTTACAACTTTACCCAACTCTAGCCTCCCCTGCTACGTTTCACGTGGAACTTTATATAATTATTTATGGAACTTAACCTGTCTCTAGATATTATATTTGTGCCCAAAAAATTACTAATTAGTAGGTAATTTGACTCAAAGGAAATTTCACCATATAGTTATAGTTTACTAACTACTGATTAAGGATGAGAAATATGAATTTAATTAAAGATTCCCCTCTAGTAATTCCACAAAATTGGAGCTCAAAGTCTTCTTACTCTCCAAAACAATGGCTCGATTGGCAAGCAGACTATAAAGCAAATGTAGCTACTGAACTTAAAATGCAAATTTCTCATATTGAATTGAAAGAGAGACTATACCTAAATAGAAAAATATTAGACCTTTTTAAATTTAAAATTGGTATGTTACAGGGACAACTTTTTTATTCACATCTCTTTTTTCTAGCGGATTCAGAAGGAATTGTCCTGGATATTATTGGAGAAAATTCTCTCCATAGTGGACTTAGACCTTTAGTCGTTAACTTAGGAAGTTCAATGGCAATGAAATCAGCAGGGGTTAATGCAATTTCTATTGCTTTAGAAACTGAAGAAAATATATTCCTTAAAGGTGACGAACATCAACTGGTTCCTTTTAAAGAATGGCTATGTCTATGCTGCCCAATTAAAGTTCAAGGGAAATCGATAGCCTTTCTGAACTTCTCTCGTTCAACGCCATTTGTTTACGATAGTATATTTGCTCTAGTCTCCTCCATTGTCTCTTATATTGAATTCGAACTAGAAAAGAATTTGAATGATCATAATCGAGTACAAGCTTTGTTCAATACATACGGATTTACCAATAGAGAATGTGAAGTTGCTACATTGTGGCTACAGAATAAAGGAGCACTATATATAAGCGAGAAATTGGGGATTACTGAGGGAACAGTTAGGAATTTTGTGAAGAAAATCTATATGAAATGTAGTGCTAATGATCGTGGAGGTTTTATACAAAAGTTCTATCAAGCTTAAAAAAGACTTTTTTCTTCCAAGGAATCTAGGAATATATTTTAATTGAATAAAAATTATAATTCAAAAACCTGCTTCTGGTTATCAGTTAAGCAGGTTTCTTTTTTATCCCGTCTTTGAGAAACACCAACTCCCTATTGCGGGAGAACACTTTACAATTCTCTTGTTTTAATAAGGAGTACTTGTTCCTAGTTAAACAATAGACTTGGTTCAAAAGAATCCAGAATTACGATTTACTGATTATTTTCTTGATTTTCTGAGCTTTAGAAACTCTACAAGAATAAATGAAATTATAAACAAGAGTACAATTAAAGAAAAAATAGCCAACTTCTTCTCTTTTAAAAAAACATATATAAGATTAATAAGTGGGATTAACAATAGAAAAACTCCGTAATAACTTCTTTTTTTCATTTTTTCTCCTTAGTACTTTGTTCTTGTGAACTTACATTAGTGCAACTAATGCATTTCAACTCATATGAAGTATCATCCCTGGAATAAAGGATTTAGTTTTAAAACAATAAAAATTAAACTACAATTAAAGGCTATAACAGTTTAGGTCCCTGTCACAGCCTTTAATTGTAAGTTTTAATTCTTGAACTGCATTAAAAAAATTTATCCAGGAAATTACCTAATTTATATCCTAAGCCATAGGATTCTTCTGCAAGAGTAACAGTGCTTTTTATAAAAAAATTAAAAGTATTAAAGATAATGATTGCTAACACTGGTATAATCACCGGCAATAGCCATTTACCATATAAATCCCAATTTATTTTACTCAAGGAAAAGTCCTCCCTTCACAAAAAACAATAAAATTCGGTGAAATGATATTAAAATTTCACCGAATTTTATTGTGATGATTAATCTCTAAATGCGTCCCAAACTCCGAAGCCGAAACTTACAACAGCAGTTCCTCCCGCGACAACACCCAAAACTTTGACTGCTCCAATAATTACTGGGAGTATGCCTCCATCGGTTTCTAAAAGTTCTTCTTCATTCATAGCTTGAAATTGAGTATTATGCTCCATTCTGAACTCTCCTTGTATCTATATAAGTTAAACTATCATCTACACTTAGCGGAAAGAACAGGAAATACCTGAAAATGTGCAGCGTTTAGGAAATTAAGAATCCCGTCTGTCATCCTACTCTATGTAAATAACCTTAAGTTCAACTTATATAGTTTTAATAATTACTTTTTGAACTGACTTTCGAGGTAGTTACCAAAATCATTTCCGGCTTTCCAACTGGTTACAACCAAACTGTTAAAACCTTTGACTGTACCTTCAACCATGGCAGGAATAGCCTTTCCAATTGATTCTGCAACACCATCCAACCAACCACCCCCATTAGTTTCATTCAGGTAGTCTTCAGTCAAGTTTTTAAATCCTTTCACTTCCATTTTATCACCTCCTTTATGTTTATTTTAAATGCGATTCAATATAAGATCCGAATTTATGGCCCGCATTATAAGAAGTTTCTGCTACTGAAACTAAGCCCTTAACAGCTCCTTCATACACATTAGCAATCGATTCTCCGATACGGTAAAAAATATTTCCTCCATTTGTGTATTCAAGATCCCTATCGTTGAGTTCTTTGAATTCCATAGATTACCCTCCTTGGTAATTGCTTGCAATATAACATCTCTTGTTTCTATTTCTGTTTCCAAATTTTAGTGATACGGATTAAAAATAATGTACAATAAATAATTTTATAGTCATATATCCAATATTAGATATATAGTATCTCTTACATTTGTACTATTATGTGTATTCACTTTGAAAATCATATCTATATTAAAAATATAATCTAATCAATTTCCTAAAGGAGGAACGTATGGCTTTATTCAAAAAATACATTATTCAAAAACAATATGACCTAAAAGACTGTGGTGCAGCATGTTTAGCCACAATATCGCGGCATCATGGTTTAAAGATTCCACTTACTCAAATACGGGATATTGCTGGTACAGACAAACAAGGAACCAGTGCATTGGGTCTAATAAAAGCAGCAGAACAAATGGGATTCTCCGCAAAAGGAGTCAAAGGAAACCCAGAAGCTTTCTTCAGTGAATTCCCACTTCCTTGTATCGCCCATGTAGTTATCGATCAGAAGCTACTCCATTATGTAGTTATACATAAAATCACGAAGAAAAAAGTAATTATAGCTGACCCAGCAAAAGGAATTGTAAAGTATAGTCCTGAAGAGTTTTTTAAAATTTGGACTGGCATCCTTATTTTTATGGTTCCAACCGCGCAATTTCAGAAGAAAGATGAAACACAAGGTGCTTTATCACGATTCTTCACCCTATTACTCCCACAGAAACGCATGTTGCTGGGGATCTTTTTTGCGTCATTGTTATATACGGCCCTAGGAATACTGGGGGCATTTTACTTCAAGTTCTTACTTGATTCCATTGTCCCTTATAGGTTAGAGCAGACCTTGCAATGGATTTCAATTGGTGTCATTGTTCTAACATTATTGCAGACATTATTAAATGCTTTTAGAAGTCACTTACTATTGTATTTAAGCCAGAAGCTCGATATCTCTTTAATTCTTGGATATTACTACCATGTTCTGAGATTGCCTCTCTCCTTTTTCGAGACCCGTAAAACAGGCGAGATCATCTCACGACTTCTGGACGCATCCAAGGTTAGAGACGCAATATCAAGTGCTGCTCTAACCATAATGATTGATTCTCTGATGGTTATAGCAGGCGGGATCATCTTATATACTCAGAACTCCTTCCTCTTTGGCATAACGGCAATTATGATACCACTATACGCGACAATTGTTTGGGGATTTCATCGCACATTTGAGAGACAAAATCGGGAACAGATGGAACAGAACGCAATGCTTACTTCATATATTGTAGAATCAGTCAATGGCATTGAGACCCTTAAAGCTTATCAAGCTGAAAGAGAAGCCAATTTGGAAACTGAAAAGAAATTCATAAAATTACTACGTACTCTTTTCAGGTTTGGGTACTCTAACAATCTTCAGGCTACTTTAAAAGGAACTCTTCAAGGCGTCGGCGGGATTGTTATCCTTTGGATTGGAGCTAACGAAGTCTTAAAGGGACAATTAACGATGGGACAACTGATTACGTTCAATGCTTTGCTTGCATACTTTATAAACCCTATTTTAAATCTGATCAACCTACAATCTTCACTACAAACGGCTGTTGTTGCAGCAGATCGGTTAACTGAAATTATGGATTTGGAACCTGAAAAAAAAGAGTCAGATGAAAGCAATATTAAACCATCATCACTGAAGGGATCCATTGACTTCCGAGACGTACATTTCCGTTATGGAACAAGACAATCCATCCTGAATGGTGTATCTCTACATATTGACAGAGGAGAAAAGGTTGCGCTAGTAGGAGAGAGCGGTTCTGGTAAGACAACCCTAGTTAAACTATTACTTCGCTTTTATGAGGCGGAAAAGGGAGAACTGTTGATTTCTGAAAATAATATAAAAGACATATCTGTCGATTCGCTTCGACAGAAAATAAGTTATATCCCACAACAAACGTTTTTCTTCAGCGGTACGATTAGAGATAACCTTTCTATGGGAGCTACATCGGAGATTGAAATGGATGAAATTATTGAGGCAACTAAGCAAGCAAGTGCTCATGATTTTATTAATCAATTGCCCATGCGTTATCAGACAAATCTTGAGGAGAACGCATCCAATTTGTCAGGAGGACAGCGTCAGCGACTGGCTTTGGCGCGTGCGTTACTTACCAAGCCTGACATTCTAATTTTGGATGAAGCAACTAGTAATCTGGATACCACCACGGAAAAAGCCGTATCAGATACGATACATAGCCTAGATGATATGACGATGATCATTATTGCTCACCGCTTGAGTACGGTTATGCGTTGTGATCGTATCTTTGTAATGGACAAAGGTACAGTAGTAGAAGCTGGAACACATGATCAATTGTTACAACAGCGAGGGAGATATTATGAGCTTTGGAAAGATCAGTTACCCGGAATAGATACAGAAACTAGACAAAAAGAGAGTAGTACTCTGCCTAAGTTGGAACACACGGGGGCGATGGTATGAGTCTTAAACTTCTGAATCCTGAAGAGTTGATAGATAGCAGAGAAATGCTAGAAAAGAAATCACCTGCATTTATTAGCTGGTTTCTTATATTACTTACGTTAATATTAGTCATTGCTTTTATCTGGAGCTGGAAAGCTCAGATTGATGTAGTTGTTAAAGCTCCCGGAGTAGTGAAACCTAACGAGAAGATATCCAAAATTGTTAATAAGGCTACAGGAAGTATTTCAAAAATATATGTACAACAGGGACAACGAGTTCAGGCTGGTGATAAGCTATTTTCTATTCAGACAGGAACTCTTAAAAGCGATAAAACTCGTTTGCAAAATGGTTATAAGGAAACAGAGCAGAGATTAGCTGGACTTGAACAACTCTCTACAGCACTTTCGTCAGGTAATGATACAATGACGTCAAACAAGACAGCAAGCGCTCTACTGGGCAATGATAATCCAGTACAAAACAAGTTAGAATTGGATATTTCCAAAACGATTGCTGATCAGATTGAGACGGATAAAACCATTGCAAATAAACGGCTCCTGCTCAAAAGTCTTAATTACGGAAGAAATTATTTAAACTCTGGTTCCGTGGAATATGAACGATATGAGAACTATAGCCTAAAGGTATCTCAGAATACATTGGCTGAAACACAAATTCAGGAAGAGTACAAACGAGCGATCTTTAACGGTGATGAACTCACCACTACTGCGGCTACAGAAAAGCTAAAAACGAACAAGCTACAAATGGAAACTAATCAAAGTGAATTTAGATACACAATACAGTCCGAGTTAGAAGATGCACTGAAACAAAAACAAACGCTGAAAAAACAAGAATCTGACTTGTACGTTCAGTTGCAGGATAGCATTGATGAGTTACGAAAACAGAAAAAGGAACTCCATAGCCAAATTAATACAATTCGTTCCAATTTGGATAATTATACGGCCACAGCACCTACCTCAGGAGTTATCAATACCATAAACGAAGTAGGTGAAGGACAGCTTATCCAGGAAGGATTGCAAGTCATGGATGTCGTTCCCGTAAATAATACGATCTATTCCATTCAAATTGCTATGAATCACCAAGATATTGGAAGAATACATGAAGGAGATCCTGTGCGTTTTCATTTTGCCGCCTTTCCCTTAGAAGAGTACGGTTCTGTCTTTGGCAAAATAGATTTCATTAGTAGCGATGCTTTAGTAAACCCTCAAGATGGTTCTACTTATTACGTGGTGGAGGCCTCTCTTGAATCAATACAACTAAAAGATGCCCTTGGTCAGCAGGAACAGATCAAATCAGGTATGCAAACGGAAGCTCATATTATAACGGAGCAGAAGTCAGCACTACAATGGCTCTTAGAGAAAATGGATTTCTGGACTAAATAACTTAATAAAAGAGTCGCCCTTCTGAGCGACTCATCGGGACTATCGAGAATATCTCGATAGTCTTATTTACTTATTCAACTAATATGTGTATTTAACTACCCTTTTACAGGATAACTTACCGTAAACTCAGCACCCTCAATCCATTCGCTCGTAACAAAGTTCCGCCCCTTTACAACCACTCGATCCTTATAAACCTCCACATGAAGACCTTCGCTGCCCTCCAGATGTTCATCCTGATCCGTCCATAGATACCCTACAGACGACGCATTGAACATGGTTGGCATGTGGCCTGCACCATCGTACATCGTATGCTGTGCTTCCAGTTGCCAATGGGTATGACCGGAGAAGAGAATCACTTGCGGGTAATTGGCCAGAAGGGCCTTGAGTTCCGCATCCTGATTCACACCATACCAGCCTTGTTCCTTCATCGATCCTGCTACCGTATCCATAAGCGGCTGGTGTAAGAAAAGGAAGATGGGATGATCTAGTGTTGCATGCTCAGACAATTTGGCATCCAGCCACTCCAATTGTTCAGCCGACATATCACAATCCTTCGGGTGAGGTTGCTCGGTGCCCAGGAAAATATAATGATACCCATCAATCCAATGATCGTGGTATGCGCCCTTCATGCCTGTTGTCCCTTCAAAATCACTTAATCGACGCTGCCATAACCCTGCGACTGTAATGGGGTCCACTCTTGAAGAGATCGGTCCCCCGTCTTGGCCCTCCTGCTCAGAAGTTACAGCAGACAACGTATAGGTCCCGCCGGATAGTTGCTCAATTAGTGCAGCTGATTCAGCAGCGGTTTGTTTTGTGACCAGTTCCATATCTGCTTCCTGCTCCAACAACTCGGCTACTTCACCTTCTTTCATCTCAAGCAAAACGATCGGCGGATCTTGCCATACCACGGCTCCAATATCATGGTTACCTACCGTGTACCGGATGTCCGGCAAACTCTCCGCATGTTGCTTCCATATGCGTTGCAACTCACGATATTCGCTCGGCAGCCCCCGATCCGTCACATCGCCCACATGCATAATCCCGCTGCTCCCCTGACTAAATGTAGCTATGTCGGCTAATGCTTGGTCCAGATGCCGGTTATGAATATGGTCTGCCTCATCTCGCACATGTGTGTCCGTAATGACCTGGAAGCTAACAATAGGTTGCTCCGGTGTATGTTCATTTTTCATCAAGAATCACTCCATTTCAGTCCAATAATGCCAATCAGAATAAAACCGATCCAGACCATCGACGTGAGCCGCAGACGTTCACCAAAATAGTAATGCCCTACGACGCCAATAAGCGTAATGCCCACGCCAGACCAGATCGCATAGGCCACAGCCAGCGGCATATACTTCACTGCAAAATTAAGAAATGTAAAGCTTGCGCCATAACAGACAAACATCAACACCGAAGGCCATAACCGCGAGAATCCATCCGATACTTTCAGCAAAATGGTAGCGCTCAGCTCCAGCCCGATGGCCAGTGCCAACAGTACCCAACCCAAGTAGGCGTGACTGTTTGTCATCGATTCAGCCCACCATTCAGCAATTCATGGAAGGATTGAATCGTTCTATCCGCCAAGCGGATTTTTCCCGGTTCTCCAATGCCCATCCTGTACCCCGCACCAGCGGTTCGTGCCATCTCCATGTCTCCGTCCGTATCTCCAATGACCACGGTATACTGCACGGATACACCCAACCGTTCACAGGCAAGCAGTAGCATATCGGGAAAAGGTTTGCCCCGCTCCACCAGATCTGTACCAATCACCACGTCAAAAAAGGAATCCAGTCCCATCCACTGTAAATGTTTAATTGCACTGGGTGTATCATCTGCCGTCACGACACCCATAGCGACACCTTCGCTACGGCACTGTTCAAGGAATTCTTGAACTCCCGGTAACGGACGTGCCGGACGATGCTGTTCCATCTCTTCCTCCGCTCGCGCCAAACACTCCCGAACCATGATCTTGGCTTCCGCCCAGCTGAGACCCGCACGATATCCATGCCACGTCAGCACGGCATACACTTCATCCATCGTGCCCATCGCAAGTGGCCCCCGCACGTCATACCCATTCATCCGGCCTTGGTCATCGTGGAATGTACCCCAGATCTGTGGGAATTCCTCTGTATTGATACGAAGTCCCCTGGTCGCCAACTGGTCTCTGAAGTCGTTCAACACACAATCGGTCCAGAATCCCCACATGCCCGTAAAATCAAGTAATGTCCCGTCCTTGTCGAACAAAACGGCTTTAATCGGATTGGGTAATCCATCCACATACGTTTCATCTTGCATTGGTTAAACTCCTTGTCTGCGATCTTGTATGAACGGAAAGGACGGTACAGCATGTACCGCCCTTATCGCGTGAGTCAATTGCCTGTATACGTTTCTTATTTCGTTACCCTATCCAGTTCCTTCTGTGCTTTCTCTTTCGCTTCCTTCAGCGCTTGTTCTGCTGGCATATTATTGATCTGTACCTGATCAGCTGCATCTTTCAATGCATCATTGATCTTGCCACCCGTTGGATCCTGGAATGGAGCCGAAGCGTGAGCTGCCTGTTGCAGTGGTACGGTGATCTGTGGATTTTCCTCACTGAATTTCATGAACTCTGGATCTTGTTGGGCCGATTGACGTACTGCGATATATCCGGTGTTCATGGACCATGAAGCTGTGTTCGAAGTTTCAGAGAAATACGTAAGCCATTTGTATGCTGCCTGTTGTTGTTCAGGCGTTGCAGCTGACGGAATACCTGCCGAAATGGCACTTGCTACCGGTTTTCCTTCACCAATACCTTCCCAGCCTGGTTGTTGCATCGCAGCGACTACGCTAAAGTCCAAGTCGCCTTGGTCACCACTAGATCCGGTATAACCTGCTGCTTTATTTTTCATCACATCATCAATCGTTTTGTACCAGTACTCCCAGCCCTGACCTCCATAATGAATGCCCATAATCTTGTCTTCGTTAATCCATTTACGGAACAAGTCCCATGTCTCGATCCATTCCGGAGAGTCGATCATAACGGTTTTGCCATCGTCGCTAAGAATCTGTCCGCCCATACCCAGCACGGCATCAATCATATTGTCTCTACCCCACATCGGTTCCCAACCGTAGAAGGTGGTCTTGCCATTTTCTTGTTTGCTCATCTTCGCAGCCGCCTCAGCCAGCTTCTCCCATGTCGTCAGAGTTGCTGGGTCGATTCCGTTCTCCTTGAACGTATCCATACGGTAATACATGATCTGAGTTGTACCGTACATTGGCAAAAAGTATTGCTTTCCATCCACCTGTCCCTGGTTCAGGAATGTCTGAATGAAATCGTCTTTCTTAAAATTCGGATCAGCTGCAATCATCTCATCCATGGGTGCATAATATCCTTTGCGTGCCCAGTCTATATTGGAGCTGAGTACAGCGGCTGGAACCTTCTTAGAAGCAATTGCTGCTTGCAGCTTCTGTTCCGTTTCCGTGTAATCTGCTTGTACAATCCCTTTTACAACGACTTCGTTCTGGGAGGCGTTGAACGCATCAATCGTCTTTTTCATGTTATCGCCCAGATTACCACCCAGACCATACCAGAACTCAATCTCCACCGGATCTTTCGCCTGAGCTTCGGTTCCACTGGCAGCAGCCGTCGCGCCTGATTCTGCGGGTGCTTGTGTTCCACAAGCGGTCAGCAGTGCAAAGCTGGTCGCAAGTACCAGCGACATGCCACCCTTCCAGTTCAACCTCAATCTCTTTTTCCATGTCATGCTTGCCTGACTCCAATTCATTGTTGTTCCTCCCGTTTTAGGTGAATGGTAGTGCATATCAGTTCTTGTTAACACCAGCCGTAATATTCACGCTCTGCATGATCGTCTTCTGGGTGAACAGGAAGAGAATAAGTAGAGGTGCGATGGTGAAGGCACTCGCAGCCATAATCTGTGGCCAAGCAAGTCCATATGCCCCGCCTTCTACAAAGAAGCTACGCAGACCCGCCGATACCAGCTGTAAATCAGGGTCTTTGGTGATGAGCATAGGCCAGAAATAGTTGTTGTACTGTTCAATAAACGTAATCAGCACCATCACGGCGAAGCTTGAGCGAACAAGCGGCGTAATAATCGTCCAGAGAATCCGGAAGTGGGATGCACCGTCCAGTTGTCCGGCTTCCACCAATTCATGAGATACCTGCATGAACGCCTGCCGGATCAGGAAGATCGAGAACACGCTGACACAGTTGGATACAATCAAGCCGGTGTAGGAATCCAGCAGATTAAGCTCACTAAGCACCAAGTAACTAGGCAGATACACAGCCGTACTCGGTATCATATAACCCACCAGAATCAGGGATGTCAGTACACCTTTGAGACGGAATTTCATATGTGTCAGGGCGTACGCCATCATACTGGAGTTGACGATCTGAAATAAACAGATGGCTAAGGCTACCCCGGTACTGTTCAGGATGTAACGGGCAAATGGTGCCGCATTCCAGGCATCCACATAGTTGCTCCACAGGAACGTCTCCGGCCAGAAGGTCGGCGGAAACTGCCAGATCTCATCATTGGTTTTGAACCCGCTAATGACCATCCAATAGAAGGGAAAGGCTGTACCCAGCGCGATAATGGCTAACAGAAGGTAGCGGATTAATTTACTTATTTTAAAATTCGGTTGTGACACGTTCTGCAACTCCTTGCGCTTCATCCGTTTAGACTTTTTGTTGGGCAATGTCATTGTCATTAGTAGTGCACCAGACGTCTGCCAAGCAGGAAGGATACTCCCGAGAGCAACACGCAGATCAGAATGATCACAACGGCGATGGACGAAGCTTCACCTACGTTAAAGGATTCGAATGCAGACTGGTAATACATGTACAGCAACGTTCTCGTTGATCCTGCCGGTCCACCCTGCGTCATGACATTGATCTGGTCATAGGCTTGCAAGGACTGGATGGTAAGAATAATTGAGAGAAAAAACGTCGTTGGTGAGATCAGCGGCAATGTGATACTTCTGAACTTATCCCAACCGTTTGCACCATCGATTGAAGCTGCTTCGAGCAGATCGGAAGGTAGATTTCGTAGCGCAACGAGATAAAATACCATCGCCCACCCAATCGACTTCCAAAGCGTGACGATCAGAACGGCAACCAGTGCCCAGTCCGCGTCACGCAACCAGCCGATCGGAGATACGCCAACCCAGCCCAGCATAAGATTAGCGAGCCCCACTTCGGGCTCAAAGATCCAGGACCACGCAATGGACACCGCAACTGTCGGGGTGACCCAAGGTGAGAAGAGTAATGTCCGGAAGATGCCGGATGATTTGATCTTGCTATTCATGAGCATCGCAAGCGCCAATCCGCCCACAATGGTTGGGATTACACTCCCCAGTCCGAATAACAAGGTGACTTTCAATGACCGATAGAATTCAGAGTTTGTCAACAGATAACTGTAATTGTCCAAACCAACAAACAGCTTGTCCGGGCTCATGAAGTCCCAATCGGTGAAACTGAGATAAACGATATATCCCAGAGGTCCCAGCCAGAAGATCAGCAATGGGATTAGAGCTGGCAGCGTGAATAGTACCGCCTCAGACTCCCTCCATAGTTTTAAACGCAAATCCCCCACTCCTTACTGTCCAATTTTTCTTTAATGATTGGGAATTTTTGAGTATAATCAGCTTTATATTTATTCTGTACAAAATTGATTGTACACTCGTATTGAAAATTCTAATTCCGGCTTATGTTAAAATTGGAGCAAGTCATGTAAAATATGAGGCAGCTAGTGGGAACGCTATCATAAACCAGAGGTGACATTGTGGGAAAAGAAACCGCCGGGAACCCGAATCATTCTTCGTTACCTGATCGGCATGCGCTGAGGGAGAGAGTCATTGAGGCCATCGCCAATACGATGGATCTATATGGGGTTAATCATACGTTTGGCAAATTATACGGCATCATGTATTTTGAGGATCGACCGATGACACTTGAAGAGATGAAAAACTCGATGAATATGAGCAAGAGCAACATGAGCTATGCGGTTCGTTCGCTTACAGAATCACAGATGATCTATAAACTGGAGGAAAAGAAGGAGCGCCAGGATCAGTATCTGGCTGAGACCGACTTCTATCGTACGTTCCAGAATTTCTTCGGGGCCAAGCTCCAACGGGAAGTAGATGTTATGTTAGAAGGCATTCGTGAGGTCATTCCTGACCTGTCGGCAATGATCCTTTCGGAACATACCTCGTCCAAAGATCGAGAGGATGCACTGCGTGATCTGCACAAACTCCAACATGCGGAGCAATACTACGTCTGGCTACAAGGATTCGTGGATCAGTTGCGAGATGGTAAGTTTTACGAGAATGCTTCACACACGCCCGATAAAGAGTAGTACAACTGCGTAAACAGAATAACTAATGGGTGACCAAGCGCTAACAAACCTATACGATCTGACATACCATTGTTGAGTCACACTAAACCGCAAAAAGAAGCTGTTCCTAGCCAATGTATGGCTTTTGGAACAGCTCTTTTTTTATTCTATCTATTGTATTGTCATATCCTATCCGTTTTTAGGGGTTCTCTTTTCCATATGCTACTGCGTTAATGACCCCTTTTTTTCTTTTAAAAATATTACTTTTGCGCTGCAGCTTCGATATTTGCATATGCCCAGTGTGTTGCTGGCACATCACTGAACGTTGGCGTAACTTCGCCAGTTAGTGGTGTGCGGTTGAACAATACATTCAACACTTTCACGGCTTCCGCACGTGTCAGCTTGCTATCCGGTTTGAATGTACCATCGTTGTATCCAACCATCAGGCCAGCGGATTGTACGTATGCAATCGCCTCTGCTGCCCACAGGTCTGCGGATACATCTGTGAAGGACACTGCTGTACCATTCACGGTTGTTGCACTCGCTTGTTGCTGCGTCCAGCGATACGCAATCGTCGCCATCTGTGCACGGGTGATCGAACCTTCCGGTGCAAATTGAGTGTTGCTCATGCCGTTCATGATGCCAGCGGATTGAGCCTTTTGAATCTCACTTGTTGCCCAGTGTGTCGCAGATACATCCTTGTAGCTCACGCTATCCACGGAACTTGCTGCTTCAGTTGGAAGATTTCGAGCCAGCATGGCTGCCATCTGTGCACGTGTTACGAATGCATCTGGGCGGAAATCTGTACCAAATCCTTGGATGTACGGTTGGTGTGTACCTTGTGAAGCTTTCAGTCCATCCACAACAACGAGGGTGAACGTGCTGAATTTTGTTACGGTAAATTCGATGCCTTCGCTGTTATCCGCGAGTTGCACCAATTTGCCTTGAATCAATTCTTTTGTGCCGTCACTGTGTTCGATATAGATCGCCAGGTTGTCCAATGCTTGCTGACGCGCAGCCGGATCAGTTGGCAGACTGTCACGCAGTGGCAATGTGAGTGTCACTTCACGGCTCTGCATATTCGTGTCGATCTCTACCGGACGAGCCAGTACACGAACATTCGTATTCGGAGCAACTTGTTGAATCAACTGTTCTTTCTTCGCACGTTCTTCAACTTCTTTGCGCTCCGATTCCTTTTTCAAAGGTACAACGCGGAAGTACAAGTCTTGATCGAATCCGGCTATGGAATTCGTCGGAACGGAAATCACTACATTTTCAGTGGAAATCTCCAGCTTGAGCGAACCATCATTCAATTCTTTTACCGCTGCTTTAGGCAGTTCAATGCGTGTCTCGGACACGGAATCTTTGCTATCTGGAATAACAATGCGTGCGGTGTTCATATTCAATTGCTTCGCTTTTTCCACCGATTCCTTGGCAATGGCTTCGGTCATTTTCACCAGATCTTTGATCGTGCCGTTGGTTTCGGTTGTGCGGGTGATTGGTGTTTTGGTCAGGTTGGTGCCGTTTGTTCCATTAACGTCAACCACGATCTGCTCTTGTTTCGTTGTTGGTGCAGGTGTAGAGGTTACTGGTGTAGATCCTGCACTTCCACCGCCAG
This sequence comes from Paenibacillus sp. FSL H7-0940, assembly GCF_037979415.1. Lineage (NCBI taxonomy): Bacteria > Bacillati > Bacillota > Bacilli > Caryophanales > Paenibacillaceae > Paenibacillus > Paenibacillus sp. FSL H7-0940. The sequence goes on along the minus strand of NZ_CP150280.1, from coordinate 5,906,214 downwards.
TTGATGGTGTAGGTGTAGGTGTAATAATAATGATCTGATCAAAGAAACGATCGAATGCTGTCTGCACTTCGCTAATACTGCTGTATCCGTTAGCAGGCTTGCGATCAAGCATCCATTGAGCCAGTTTTCCCATTCGAGTATCATCTTCTACTAGATCCTTCATAGCATTCAACTTAAGTAGGAATGGTTCGAAAGGCTCCATCATCTCAGTAGATTGCTGGAAGCTGTATAGCATCAGCATGGCTTTCTTCATCTCGCTAACGTCTATAGCATCATTAATGTAGGAATAATTCATGACTAACATTAATGATGCACCGTAAACCTGTTCGATTGAAAGATCCGAACCCTGAAACAGACGTTTTGCAGTATAAGCAAGCAACTCTTTATCCACATTGGATGCATTTAAATATTTTTGACCTAACTCTTTAAACATTTCCATCCCTGGATATTCAAAGTACTCTGTTGACTCAACAAAAAGGGAATAGAACTCATTCAAATGCTGTTGGAAAATAATCTTGTCTGTTTGTTTGATCGTCTGGATGCCTTTATACCCAATTTCTACAGCATATTGCACTTGTTTCTTAAGATTATAGGTATAGTCACTCGGTAAAAAGGTCATTACCACATTAGCTATGGCTTTCTTCTCCTCAGGTTGGAGAGTGTCAAAGCCAGCCGGAAGATCCAACCATTCCGGTTGAGTAATTGCTCCCAGGATAGCATCAGTATTCTTCGTAGCTCTCGCTTCGTTGATAACTCTCAAAGGATCTGCTGGATTAAAGAACTGATCGAAACTTTTCTGGATATCTTCTACTGAAGCAAAGCCACCTTGCGGCATTTTTCCAATTAGCCAATTAGCCAGTTCTGTCATTCTCTCCGAATCATTGTGAATAGATTGCAATTTATCAAAGTCTAATGGATAGGCTACTGCACCAGATTCAGGGTTATCATTGATAAACTCATCAATAGACCCTTTAAAGAACTGGTTAAAGCTCAACGTCTCTAACATCAATTCCGCGCCTTTTGCTTTATTGATTTCAGGATACCCGGTTATCCCAAATATTACTTGGAAAAATGCGTTGTCTAACTCAGTTGATCCCTGATTACCATGAAATGAAATTAAGGTCATTTGGATAAAATGAGAAATTAGTTGTCGATCAACACCGCTCATTTCTTCATACTTCACACCCGATTTATACATCATTTCTGTGGTGTCATTGGTGAAGTAGTTTTTAGACTGGCTCAACAGATTGTAGACCAGATCCATTTGAAATTGTATAGCGAACAAGTCCGTATTACTGATTAAGATCATGCCTTGATATGCCAAGTTAAAAGTATATTCTAATTGTTCCTCACTAGAATACGCTTCCCCTTTTGGCAAAGTAGCCACCAATCTCGCTATCGCTTCTTTCTCTTGTATAGACAACCCAGAATAACCAAGTGGCAAAGTCTCAATCAGGTTCCCTTCCAGTACCTCCTGTATTTCGCTAACAGATCCCTCGCTGATGGCATAATTTAACTTCTCCATAGGTGTCATCGGATTCGCTTGAACAGGTACTACAGCGACAACTTGGATTAACATCAGCAACACCAGTACTGCACTGATTATTTTCCTCGCATATGTTTTCATTATTTCCTCCTTGAGCCTCCCAGCTCGAATCATTTATACTTTTCATTCTAGTACTTTGGTCTGAACGGATTCTGAACAATTGGTGTAAAATCGCGAAAAAACATTAAAATTCCGTATTTTTTTCGTGATTTTTCAACAATCCCCCTATGAAATTCATCTTTTCTTGCATTTTTCTGTATTTATTTTAATCTATAGACCTATGCATTTCTTCTCAGTATGTAGAATTTTACGAGGAATGCGAAAGCGAAAGTGAGTGAGTATGTTAATCTTTAGGATTCGTTACAGCAAAGTTTCTGTCTAATACATTCATTGGATTGTATTCAAGTTCGTTAAACTGCAAAAGGCCACCCCCAAGGACAATGTCATTAAGTTTAGCTTAAAGAGAAAACTGAGAATAAAATGAAATCTGAAACGGCATGGGAAAAAGTCCCGTGTCGTTTGTTTTTTTTGTATGCAAGGAAAAAAGCGTACAGCAAACAAACGGATGGAGGATCCGCTTAAAAAAGTGTTCACACGAATCGAATTTATGCTACTCTGTAGACGAAGCTAACCGATGATTTATAACCTATTTTGCGCGTATTCTGCTGCCCTGGTCGAATGGGTCGAATCGGCAAAACGTTTTTGCGAATCAGTGCTTCAACATCGGGCGGGGGGTCATCGTCTCTTGAGCGCAGGAAATGTCTACAAACATGAACGGCAACCGTGAAGTTGACTTGGTAGTGGTACTGTTTAGCTTTTTGGGAAATGACGACGTGCGAGGTCATCATTTCTGCAAAATTGTACATGATCATTCTTGCAAAAATCTCTTGGATGACGGACTCTCGTCTCTTTGCGTGAAAATGGGTCAGACCGACGGTGTATTTTAATGCCCTGAACGAGGTTTCAATTCCCCACCGCATGTTATAGATGGACCTGAGTTCATCGGGTGGAAAATCTGCGTCAGATAAATTCGTAATAACGGTCTCATAAGCGCCATCCGGCAGGACAAACCGAACGACTCGAAAAGATATGGGGTAGTACAGATGCTCCTTCAAATCTAAGAAATCAAAGGTAGACTTAGAAGGGATGAACTTGTACATTTCGGGATGAGCTTTGATCTCTTTGGTTTGTTTTTTAGTAAGCACTAGATGAACCTCCTGATCAAACGAACCGCTATCGGGTAAACGCAAGCCCGAGAGAATACCACTGGAGGCCAGATCTTTTACTCGAATGACATAGCTCCACCCTTTGCGTTCAATATGTGCGAAATTGTTGTAACTTTCATAACCTCGATCGGCAATGACAATGGTTTTTCCCTCGATGCAGGAACGGTCAACCATATCCCCTAACGCTTTTCTCTCATTACTTAATCTTCGCGGTTGAACAATCGCATCCACGTAAAGTCTGTTGCAAAGGTCATAGGTGGCGTTTAAATGCAGCAGATTATAGCCTCTTGCTTCCGGTTGACTTTGAAAATAGGTGTCGGTATCCGCAGGGTCAGTGGCGAAATGCAAATCCGAACCGTCAATGGCGAGTAACCGATACCCTCGGTAGTTCTTGAGATCCGTATACGATTGCGTAAATTCTTGAAACAAATATGCCATTGCAGACGGCAAGATTTTATTTCTCTGTTGGACAAAAGCAGAAGAAGTGGCCGTATTTACATCATAGCCCTGTGATTCCAAGAGTTCCTTGTATAAACTGTTTCCGCCCATAGAGATCAGTAGTTGCATAACCGTTTCAAACGGTAACTTCTTCTTACGGGTAAAATCTTTTTCAGGATTTTTGACATAAGGTGCTGGTGCAACTGACATTTCTCGTATGAGGGAGGTCAGTTTTTCTTTTAGCGAATTCGCATATTCATTCATTGGCGTAACCCCCTCGTTTTCCAAGGGCTTCGCCACACCTTTTTACCTGCTTGTCAAGTCTTTTTTCTTATTTCACACAAAAAAGAGCAGGCTATCTTTTCGATAACCTGCTCTTTTTATTGATTTTTGGTCCTGTTCCTTATCTTAATGACATTGCCCCCAAGGATGGCCTTCTTTATCTACTTTGATAATATTACTTTTGCGCTGCAGCTTCGATATCTGCATATGCCCAGTGTGTTGCTGGTACATCACTGAACGTTGGCGTAACTGCGCCAGTTAGGGGTGTGCGGTTGAACAGCACGTTCAGCACTTTCACAGCTTCAGCACGCGTCAGCTTGCTGTCTGGTTTGAATGTACCATCGTTGTAACCAACCATCAGGCCAGCAGATTGCACGTATGCAATCGCATCTACTGCCCACAGGTCTGCGGATACATCTGTGAAGGACACTGCTGGACCATTCACGGTTGTTGCACTCGCTTGTTCCTGCATCCAGCGATACGCAATCGTTGCCATCTGTGCACGGGTGATCGAACCTTCCGGTGCAAATTGGGTGTTGCTCATGCCGTTCATGATGCCAGCGGATTGCGCTTTTTGAATCTCACTTGTTGCCCAGTGTGTCGCAGATACATCCTTGTAGCTCACGCTATTCGCGGAACTTGCTGCTTCAGTTGGAAGATTACGAGCCAGCATAGCTGCCATCTGTGCACGTGTTACGAATGCATCTGGGCGGAAATCTGCACCGAAACCTTGGATGTACGGTTGATGTATACCTTGTGAAGCTTTCAGTCCATCCACAACAACGAGGGTGAATGTACTGAATTTTGATACGGTAAATTCAATGCCTTCGCTGTTATCCGCGAGTTGCACCAATTTGCCTTGAATCAATTCTTTTGTGCCGTCACTGTGTTCGATATAGATCGCCAGGTTGTCCAATACTTGCTGACGAGCAGTTGGATCAGTTGGCAGACTGTCACGCAGTGGCAACGTGAGTGTCACTTCGCGGCTCTGCATATTCGTGTCAATCTCAACGGGACGAGCCAATACACGAACATTCGTATTCGGAGCAACCTGTTGAATCAACTGCTCTTTCTTCGCACGCTCTTCGACTTCTTTGCGCTCCGATTCCTTTTTCAAAGGTACAACGCGGAAGTACAAGTCTTGATCGAATCCGGCGATGGAATTCGTCGGAACGGAAATCACTACATTTTCAGTGGAAATCTCCAGCTTAAGCGAACCATCACTCAGTTCTTTTACCGCTGCCTTAGGCAGTTCAATACGTGTCTCGGACACGGAATCTTTGGTATCTGGAATAATAATGCGTGCGGTGTTCATGTTCAATTTCTTCGCTTTTTCTACCGATTCCTTGGCAATCGCTTCGATCATTTTCACCAGATCTTTGATGGTACCGTTGGTTTCGGTTGTACGGGTAATCGGCGTTTTGGTCAGGTTGGTGCCGTTTGTTCCATTAACGTCAACCACGATCTGCTCTTGTTTCGTTGTTGGTGCAGGTGTAGAGGTTACTGGTGTAGTTGTGGACGAACCTCCACCTGTGCTACCACCCGGGTTAGGCGTTGGAGTATTTCCATTATCCGTGCTGCTATCACCATTCTGTGTAAAGACAAACTTCACAGCGCGGCCTGGCAGTTCATCGCTGATTGCTTTGTAACGAACCCATACCGTTTTGTTGCCGCTAAGGTCCATTTTTTGAATGAAGGCAACATCAATCCAGTGCAGCTTATTGTCAAAGGAAATCTCCATCGTGCTGTCCAAGCCCGTTAGGGTGTTATTGATGTCATTGCCCTTCACATCAGGAGCCGTAAAGAATCGATTAAATACATATTGCAGATTCCCAACATCCTCATAGCTGTCTTGTTCATTTAGGACCCATTCAGCCAATTCCTTCTGGCCTTCAGGACTGAGTTCTGCCCTTTTGGATAAATCAAGAGCGCCTCTAAGATTAAATTTGTATTTGCTGAAGAATGCTTCACCTTTACTCTGATCTTTCATTGCTTTATCAAGCCATTGATCCATTCGCGGTATAGAGGTAGCTTGCTCAAATGAATCGATAGGCATAGAGAGGAGATTCAGGACAATATCAGGATCAACAATATCCCCTTTAGACACTCCTTCCAACCTTTCGAATGCAACTAGATGCAAGTAATTATATGCCAGTACACCTTTATCTACTTTGCTACGTTCCAAATGTTGTTGTCCAAGGCTGCGTAACACATATGTCTGTTGGTCATTAAAGTGATTAGGTCCATTTACTAATTGCTGAGCGAGCAGATCCAGTTTATTCCTAAGAACACTGAATTCCCTCTGCTCCCAAACAGATTGTGCCAATACACCAAGTTCCATCATATATTGGACCTGTTCTTTGTTTTTGTAATCTTTATTTACATAGTCGATCAGGAATCCCGCAATGAAATCTCTAACCTGCAAAGACAAGGCACCGTATCCATTGGGTAAAGTAATACCCAGATCCGGATCTTCCATAGCCATTCGCATAGCCGCTATATTACTGTTGCTCTTTGCAGTATTTAAGACACTCAATGGATCGCTTTCGTTATCATCCGGGAAAAATTTATTAAATGCAGTCTGAATTTCTTCAAAACTTGCATATCCACCAAGTGGTCTTTCACTAAGCATAAGATCAGCCAATTGTTCCCGTTCTTCGTTTGTAAGATCGTGCACTTTACCTACATCCAAAGGAAAACTTCCAAGTGGGTTTTCCGGGTGCTCGGAGTTGTATGACTCGACATCTGATTGAATGTCATATATTTTGTACAACGATTTCAACATACTTTCTGTCGTTTCAGTTCTATTTATAAATGGAGTATCATCCACTGCGGTTTCCATATAAGAAAGAATTTTTCTTATTTCAAGGTTTATTCTGAGTTTACTTTCTAATAAAAAGGCGATCATACGTCTATCAATCATGTCAGATTTGAGATACAGGTTTATACGTTCATAGTATCCATCTTCGGCACTAGGATAATCAAAATGCTTTATCCGCTCTGCTAATTTCCCATAAAACTCATCAAGTATTTCTCCTGAGGCTGATCCACCAATTTTGCGAGGAAGTTCAAGAGCCAGCATAGCCAATTCCACCATATATTGAACTTGCTTTTGGCTCGTATATCCTTGAGCTGTCGGTGGCTCAATTCTTAATAAGTAGTAAGCAACTGCCTCCTGATCTTCAAAAGATAGGGATTTAAAATCAGGTACTCCAAATTGCTCATTGTTAAACAACACCACAGCTTCCTGGATGTCTTCTGGGTTATCCCTGTTCGCCCTCTTTTTAAACTCGTTATATTGAGCCAACCAAGTTGCATCCATGAAAAACGCATCAAATTCTTTCTGAACTTCGGATACCGTTCCATAACCATTTTGCGGCTTATTATCAATCATCCATTGAGCCAGTTCTACTCTCTTTTGATCATTTTTTTCAATGGCCTCCATTTTCTCCATCTTAACTGGAAAAGGGACTATACTGGAGTCCATGGAACTCATCATTCTGGTCATTCGATTATGTTTCATCATGGAGTCTAGTGCTTCGTCCATATCCGATACATTGTTAGGAGTATTAATTGGTCGATATTCATCCATTAGTGTTTTCATAAAATCAAGCTGTGAACCGTAAGGTACAGAATCTTGTGATCTGTTTATGGAAGCCCCAAACATAGCAATATTCATATACATTGGTTTATCGGCACCGCTCAACATGTTATAGACAACGCTTGCCTCAACCATTGGCTGTGCTTCGTCATACGGTAGAAAACCTCCCGCCTGACTATACAATCCATATACCTCATCCAAAAGATATTCTGCATTATTTGAATTCATCACTTTAGGCATTTTTAACAAGTTATATAGGAGTGCAAAAACATACTCAACTTGGCTTTGACTCTCATAATCTACCTCACGTGGTAGCAAAAGAATTATTCCTCGAGTCAGTTCTTTCTTTTGCTTATCATTCAGCAGGTTATAGGTGGTGGAAATATCGGTCATATCTATTAAACTGCCGCTCTCCAACATACCCTGAACTTCTGGAATAGCTACTTCAATATCCTTATCTGAACTTCTGATTTGGTTAAGTTGTTCCAACGTAGTAAGTGTGTCAGCACTTGCAACCCCACCCACACTAACCACCTGTAATAACAAAACAGCAATTAAAAAGCAGCTTATCAGCTTTTTATAATTCATGTACTTGATCCTCCCTATCTCATGTTTTTTACATATAAATTCAATTCATCTGATACGTAAGGCCTATTGTAGTGCACTGCGATAAACAGAATCTAAACAAAAAGAGCAAATAAAAGGAAAAATATCCGTCCTGTAGTACAAAAACAGGATAGATCTCAATTTTTTTCGCCAAAATTCATCATTTTATTTTAAAATAGTATTCTTTGGGACCTATATAACTCCGGCTCTTAAATCAAGGTGTACCCGCCATCCACATACAATGTGCTGCCCGTCGTGAACATATTGGCCATCAGATACGTAACTGTATGTGCAATTTCTTCATTGTGCCATCAAGGGTGAAGATAACGCGAACGAAGCGATTTGAACGACAACTATACAATGGGACTTCACAGCAAAAAAGACGAGAGACAGATCACCTGATATCAGGCATATCCGTATCCCGTCTTTGTCACATCACATTCCAATCCGCAATCCGACCCTATACGATCCAGATGTTCACTGACCTAAGAAAGCAACCCCAGCTTCAGTACTCTTGCAATATTCTCGGCAGTACGTTCCACATTCTCCGGTCCTTCTCTAAATAGTCGATCCAGATCTGCTGCCCCAGGCACAATACCAAATATGGCATCGATGCCTTCCGCGTAGAGGGTGTCGATCCCTTCGCCCACATAGCCTGCAAGGGCAATCACAGGTTTACCCGCTTCCTTGGCTGTCCGAGCAACACCATAGGGGGTCTTGCCAAATTTCGTTTGGAAGTCGATACCGCCTTCACCCGTAAATACCACATCCGCAGTAATCAACTTTTTACGCAACTCAGTATATTCAATGACAATCTCAATCCCTTTACGTAATACAGCCTGTGTAAAAATCAAGAGTCCCGCGCCCAACCCTCCAGCCGCTCCGGCTCCTGGTACATCTCGGATATCTTTATGAAGCTGTCGTTTCACTACATCTGCATAATGGGACAGATTTGCATCCAGCTGCTCAACCATCTCTGGAGTAGCCCCTTTTTGTGGTCCAAACACCCTTGATGTGCCATGCTCCCCACATAGGGGATTGGTCACATCACAGGCCACAATGAACTCCACTTCTTGCAAACGCTCATCCAGACCAGATACATCAATCTGAGCCAGTTGATCCAGAACCCCGCCACCACGCGCAAGCGGACGACCCTCTGCATCCAGAAACTTCGCACCAAGCGCTTCAGCCATGCCAGCCCCACCATCGTTGGTCGCACTACCACCAATGCCAATGATGATCTTGCGTATGCCAAGGTCCAGACATGCGCGAATCAACTCGCCTGTTCCATAGGTTGTCGTCCGGAGCGGGTCCCGGGTGTCCTTGGTAACCAAGTGGATGCCGCTGGCCGACGCCATTTCGATGGCCGCCGTTGTTCCGCCACCCAGAATGCCATACTGCGCAGTGACTGTCTGGCCCAATGGTCCGCTCACCTCGTGCTGGTGAAGGACGCCGCCGGAAGCGTCCACAAGGGACTGCACCGTACCTTCCCCACCATCTGCCATAGGTACATGAATGTAGCGTGCCGTCGGATATATTTTACGCAACCCTTTTTCCATCGCGATACATACTTCTTTTGCTGTCATGCTTTCTTTGAACGAATCCGGTGCCAGAACAAATGTCTTCTCTCTAGTCTCTCTCATATCTTAAAGGAGAACACGGTTTTCCATAATATTTTTCATGCTGATATGGGATTTGGAGGGTCCCAGCTTCACCAGTGAATCCTGAAATTCGGCAAGTTCTTCAATGGACGCCGTCTGTACCTTGATCAGGTAGTTATACTCACCGCTAATACGATAGACATCCGTGACTTCGATAGCCTGTTCACAGAACTGAACCAACTCGTCGCAATGCTCTGTTTTGAGCAAAATAAACGTCGTGGTTCCACGGTTTAACTGGGCCAGATTATAGATGGTTGAATATCCCGTTATTACACCTCTCTCCTCCAGTTTCAGAATTCTTTCCTTAACCGAAGGTTGGGACATGTTAATTTCTTTGCTTATCTGTGCAACGGGGATACGTGCATGATGTTGCAGCAAGCGCATAATCTGCTGATCGATTTCATCTATTATGTGTTCCATTTGTAAGACCTCCGAGTCGTCGGCTTATTTAATAAGGTTTTTCTAATAAATTAGCTAAAAATAGTTAGATTCTATCTCATTATATCCTTTGATATTGTATGGTTCCAATGCGATATTAACCCTATACTTTAGAATACAATCTGAAGAAGGAGCGATGTAATGTGAGTGTTATTGGACTTGCACATGTAGCCATTCAGGCTCGTAATTACGAAGATACTCTGGCGTTTTATATAAAAGTATTGGGATTCAAGGTCGGTCACTCCTGGAGTTTGCCTTCCTTCCACATTACCAAGGCATGTATGCTGATCTCTCCGGATCAGCGCACCTGTATTGAGGTATTTGATCCAAAAGCCGTCATTCCTGCCGAGGGTGAACCTGCCACCTCTCCTGAAGCGGTCCGGCACGGCGCACTGTTACATTTCGCCTTTTACGTGCATGATGTAGAAGATATCTATCAGCGAGCGCTCGCCTATGGAGCCAAGGCCTACGTTGAACCGGATTGGATATCGCTTGGCGAACCTGCACTTCGGGTTAGAAATGCGCTCGTCCACAGTCCGAATGGTGAAGTGATCGAATTCCTTGAAGAGGTTGATTTTGACCGATCCTCATCCTCACCATCATCCATATGAAGTACACAAACAGCCTGTTGCCTCGTCATTCGTGGCAGCAGGCTGTTTCATGGTTCGATTTGCTTGGCAAGCACCAGCACACACACCTACCCTACTCTTGCTCTGTATTCCCCAGCGTATACTCGCTTAGCTTTCCTTCATAGACCAATTGCAATCGTTCACTCTGGCGAAAATCATCCGGTGTCACCAGCGCAGGCAGCTTGTTCCACAGTTTGATTCCCGAACGCTGTAGAATCTCGGCTACAAATTGGGAGCAGAAGTAGGAGTTGCTGAACTCCACCGGTTCCTTGAGTGTAATGCCGATCACGCCGAGCAGATTGTACATATATTTCTGGCGGCTTCGGATGAAGATGTGCAGCACACGTTTCATCTTTTCCACTTCACGATCCGTCACCTGAAGCTTGTATATGACACATGTGGTATTGGGATACTTGCTGTATGTACCTGTCTGAATATTTTCCTTCACAAACCCGCCATTCAGCGGATTGCTCGGATGCTTGCGGCCGAAGCTGTACAGCTCGGTTAACTCCCGGTCAAATGAGATCGATGCGTGATTATATGGCGCTCGGGTATAGCTCTGAATAACCTTGGTAAACAGCGTTCCTGTATTCGTAAGCAGGATATAGATGGAGCGTTCATCTGTCATAGCAAAATTTCCCCTTATCAAGTTGGCACTATTCCTTCATAATAACATAGGTACCCTACAATGGAATCTTACTTTGAATAAGCAGGTGATTGGTACGTGAGCAGTTCACTCTTTACACTAACGTTAATCTTCACAGCTTTACTTGTGATACATATCGTGTACAAAATTATTGCAAAGCTTCAGCCAAGCAAAGACTATTCAGGCATCGGCCAAAAAATCAAAACCTGGTGGGGTATGTTTGTGATCTTCTGCCTCGCCACCCTTTTTAACCCCATCGTGTCGCTCATCTCCCTCATGGTGCTTGCATTCTTCTCACTCAAAGAATACTTCTCCATGATTCGCAGCACACGCAAAGCCGACCGTAGGCTGTTCCTATGGGCGTATCTGGCGATTCCGGTTCAGTTCTACTGGATCTACATTGGATGGTATGGCATGTTTATCGTGTTTATTCCCCTATATGTGTTCCTAGTGCTGCCCCTGCCACGTCTGATTAACAAAGGTACGGTCGGTTTCCTGCGCAGTGTCAGCTCCACACAATGGGGACTAATGCTGATGGTGTTTGGACTCAGCCACCTGGCCTATTTTCCATTTGCCACACCGGAGTACGGGTCCAAGCTGGTGTTGTTCCTGGTCGTGTTAACACAGCTTAATGATGTGGTGCACTATCTCGTCTCTCTCTATCTGGGCAAACGAAAAGTGGTGCCTACCGCCAATCCTTTTGTCACCTGGGAAGGGTTCGCGTGTGCGTTCATTGTAACGACAGCTACGTCTTATTTTATCCATCCCTACCTGACGCCATTTGATTGGAAATTCTCGCTGTTCATCGGGGTGTTGATCAGTTTGGCTGGATTCTTCGGCAGTCTGACGGTGTCTGTACTGAAGCGCGATCTGTTAATTGGAGATGACAACAAGTTCGATTCGCTCAAAAAAAGCTACCTGAGCCGGGTCGACAGCCTGACCTATACCTCGCCGGTTATGTTCCACGTGGTCCGTTATTTCTTTGACTTTATGTAGCAACAGATAGATCGGCGATCTTGTAATCATGGATGTCAAAAAAGCAGCCCAAGTGGCTGCTTTTCCTGTTCAATAGGCTCTGGGCAGAGCCTTCATGATATGCCTGCTTACTTCAACGTAATTTCTTTTTCGGACATGATTTCGTTCCCCTCATCATTTGTGAAGACAAATGTGGCTTTGCCCCGCTCGCCCTTCATCTCATCCGAATAGATAAAGCCGGAGAATTGTCCATTACCGCTAAAGTAAAAGCCATCTTCTCCATTTCCACCATGTTCAATGGCTTCCTGTAGTGAATTCACAATCGTCACCGTGTTAGACGTCCACCGCATCTCCGTTAGTGTATAGCCCTTCGGAACCTGTTTAATTCCAAAATCAAAACTGTTACCCTCGCTCGGTTTCTCCGACTGGTCAATGACGATATCAATCTGCTCAGACGGTTCAGTGGATTCCGATTGAGCCGTAGGCTTACCCTCATCACCACTGGCACTGCCTTGGCTATTGTTATTCTTCGCATCCGCATTCGGTACAGAGTTTTCTCCAGCTTCCTCTACAGGTTGCTTCGATTCCGGATAGGCATGTTCCTGAACCGATTCACCACTAGTGCCACAGGCACTAACGAATAGCGAAATACAGAGCACAGACATGCAAAGTGCAGATTTCTTTATATTTATTTTCATCATCTACTTCTCCCTTCATCCATCTTCAGCACGTATATCCAACACACCACTTACTAATCACTACACCATATCGTCCCACATGAAGCTCCATTATATGTAAATGATTAATAAATTCAGTATGTCACTGCACCTCGATGAGTAAAAAAAGAACTCTGTTCATGACGTCATGCACTGTTTAATTTATCGATCGAACCCAGGTAAGACCAACACTTGTCCAATCTGAATGGCGTTATGCTCAATTTTGTTCACTTTCTTGATAGCTTCTACATACACACGAGTGTCCATCTGCTGAGGTTTATGTACCAATGAAATGCCCCACAGTGTATCTCCCTGAGATACAACGATCTGGTCCCCCGACAACAATTGCTCATCTCCGGCAAATGCAGTGAATACAGCACTACACCCTATGATTATAATTAGAGTTATAGTGACGATCTTCATTAGCCAGGTTAGCGTCTTCACAAGCTGCATGAATTGACCTTTAACATACATGGTGCGAGACTCGGACGTTTTGGTATAAACGGATTCATAAATACTTTTGTACGTAGAATATCTCATTCTATTCGACCTCCAGACTTTCATTCCGCTAATCTTTAATTTCATGTTTACCTATGTATTTTTCCTATAACAATGAATGATCAATAACTCACTTTTTCACTATATAGGTATCTTTGCCTAAGTCACCCTACCCTGATAGGTCTATACTACCAGTTCACTCTAAACAAATTCTGAACAACCGAATTTCAATGTTATATCCGATTCAATTTATCCAATATTCATGCCTGATTTTCGGCGATGCTTGCTGCAACGTTTTTCTATAATAGGTTATAGATAAAGATTCTAATGAGTAAGGACGTGCCCCCATGATTTCTGCTGATCTAAAGGAACAATATTACGAGGCCCTTGTGGCCAAGGATTCGGAATACGAGGGTTTATTCTATGTTGGAGTCCGAACCACAGGTGTGTTCTGTCGTCCCACATGCCCTGCGCGAAAGCCAAAATTCGAAAACTGCGAATTCTATGAGACGGCTCAACAGGCACTTCTGGCCTCTTATCGCCCTTGCCAGCGCTGTCGTCCACTTTCTCACCCTAACCAAGTATCCGATGTCGTTCGCATATTAGTGGAAGCTGTGGAGAAAAATCCGGAGAAACGCTGGAAAGGACAGGATTTCAAGGCCCTCTCCATCGATGAATCCACGGCGCGCCGTCAGTTCAAGAAGCGGTTCGGCATGACCTTTGTCGAATATGCTCGCGCCCGACGCATGGGTCTTGCCCTGAAAAATATTCGCTCCGGCCGCACCGTGATTGATAGCCAATTATCTACTGGATATGAATCAAGCAGCGGCTTCCGCGATGCCTTTTCACGGATCATGGGTGCTGCCCCTACACAAGTCGATGAAGGACATATCCTAAAAGCGTCCTGGATTGACACCCGCCTCGGCCCGATGATGGCCATTGCTGATGAGGAGTCGCTATATTTACTGGAATTTGTGGACCGCAGAGGTCTGGAACGCGAAGTTGAGCGTCTGCGCAAACGAACCAAATCAGCGATTGTACCCGGCACTACAGCTCCCATCCAGTCCATTGAGCGTGAACTAAACGAGTACTTTCAAGGTATTCGGACAGCATTTGACACAACGTTGTTCTGTTTAGGAACACCATTCCAAAAGCGTGTTTGGGACGAGTTGCTGGCCATTCCGGCTGGTGAAACGAGGTCATATCAAGAGATTGCAAATGCACTGGGAAAACCGACTGCTTGCCGAGCTGTGGCACAGGCGAATGGGGCCAATCAGCTTGCGATTGTGATTCCATGTCACCGTGTAATCAATGCCAGTGGTGAACTGGGTGGATATGGCGGGGGATTAACTCGCAAAAACTGGCTTTTGACTCATGAGAAACAAAAACAGGGTAGCTGAAAAACAGAATGAAGTAATGAAGTACGTATCAAATGTCCAAAGGAATGCATGATATAACAAAGGAGAGTCAACATAATATGAGTACCTTAGAAGAAAAAGCAGCGTTGTTCCAACAATACCATGTGAAAGGAAAACCACTTGTTCTGGTCAATGTGTGGGATGCCGGAAGCGCACAAGCCATCCAATCCGCTGGAGCAACGGCCATTGCTACCGGAAGCTGGTCCGTTGCTGCGGCCCACGGTGAACGCGATGGTGAAGCCATGCCATTCCATCTGGTGCTTGCCAATCTCGCACGGATTACAGCAAGCGTGGATCTGCCTGTAACGATCGATATAGAGGGAGGGTATGGGAGGTCTGTGTCAGAAGTGAAGCAAAATATACTGCAAGTCATCGATCATGGTGCTGTAGGAATCAACATTGAAGATCAACTTCCCGCGGGCTTGGGATTGTACACTGTGGAGGAGCAATGCCCGAGATTGTCCGCCGCCCGGGAAGCTGCGAAGCAGGCAGGCATCCCGTTGTTCATTAACGCCCGCACAGATATTTTTCTGCAACATGCACCTGAACACCATAACCACTCTCTCCTGGAGGAAGCACTTATACGTTCGAGCCATTATGCAGATGCAGGAGCCAGTGGTCTGTTTGTACCCGGTTTGCAGGATCACGAACTGATTCAGGAATTGTGTGAGCGTTCACCGCTTCCAATTAACGTTATGGTTACGTCTCCTGAGCCTTCACCAAAACAGCTTGCCACACTGGGTGTAGCACGTGTAAGCTACGGGCCATATCCCTATCTGCAAGTTATGGAACACCTAAAAGAACTGGGGAGAAACATTTTATCGGGAAATTAACAGGAGGGCATGTTATAATCACCTCTATTGAACATTTACAGGAGGCAATTATGCTTAACGTGGAACAAAAGCTAGAAGTGCTACAATCGTATCCCCAACTGCAACGCAAAGATGTTTCTCTCGGTCGAGTTAATTTCCACTACGAGGATAGTGCGTATGATAAAAAAATTGTTGCTCTCCATATTCACCCTAATGGAAACGGTTATATCTATGCAGGACTACTGCCTAACTATGAGACCGATGCTAAAGGATTCGTCAATATTCGTGATTACTCCGAAGCAGATCTGCGCACCTTGTTAGATGAAACGATCCAAGCGATGTCTCACAATCCCAACGCAGTTGAATTCCAAGAGCCAGCACAAGTAAAAACTACTGTCCCTACATTGTCTACAATCTCTACGGGTGGCGGAACGTGGATCGATGAAGATGGACATACGCTGACTTTAAAATACGAAGATGACATGTGGTATGTATATTCCGGTGATAATCTGGATATGGCTTTTGAAACGCGTAGCGAAGCCGGCGAGTACCTCAAAGACGAAGGATTCAAACCGCAGGCTCAAGCTTAAGGGATGCACCTTCATTTGGAATTGTGTATAAAGATTGTTGAATAGGTAAATCCAATGATTTAGGATGATACAAAAAACACGAGGCGTGTTCGCACTCGTGTTTTCTGATTTCGGAATGATTTCACTTAGATTCCTTACCCAGTTCCTTTATAACTGTTTCCTGTCAGTCTTTTTTGGATTTCATGGTAAGCGGCGCATTCTTCATCATGGGGTACGTAGATAGAAGTAGCGCACCACCAATACATCCCAGAACGGTGAACAATGTCATGCGATTGATCCTAGCAATCCACAACATAAACTCACCAAGATCGCCCAATGTAATTATCAGCGTAAAGAACAAGCCAACCCCGAAGAACATAATGAAGAAGTTACGCATCCCCAAGCGCATCCAACAAACCGTTGGGAAGACAGAGATTCCCAGTACGAGAAAGCCGCTCATCAGATCGATCCACAGGTAGGATAAAAAATGATATTTGTTTGAATACAACATGCCTGGTTGATAAAGGGTTACGTCAACAATTCCTTTTTCCTGAAGCAGGTGTATGAGGAAATACGCCACATGCAAAATGACCATGGTGCCTGCAACCATCCATACCGAGTTCATATAGAAGGATTTCATGAATTGAATTCGTGTACTGCCCATACCAATCGCAACCGGAAACAGTGTAATCATTCCCCCGATGGCAAACGCACATATCCCTCCGTACATGGGACCAAACAGTTGCGTAGCATACGAGACATCAAATATGAAGCCAATGGCCAGATATACAACGGCGAGCATTAGAGCGATGGATGAAAATATGCTCAGAAACAAACGCATATCATCGCGAATCAGTCGGTTCGTACCTTTTACTGCGTTCATGGTTTAACCCCCTCTTGATTACGGGTCCTGTTAACCAAATAATCTTGTAATGTCGCTTTCTCAATGGAAAGCCCCTGTGAATGAGCGATATCCTTCCACATTTTCGAGTAGGGCTCATCAATCATCACTTTTACAGTTGATCCCATCTGGGAAGACTCTATAACTTTAACACCTGCTGTAACTCGGTTAATATCATCAATTCCCCCTGTTAGAAGAACTCCTTTTTCGCGTATCTCTTCCATCGGTTGATTTAACAACACCTTTCCGGCTTGCAAAACGATAAGGGACTCACATAAAGGCTGAATCTCCTCAATATGGTGGCTGGATATGAGAATCAGACGCGGGTTATCTTCATAACTTTCCAGTAGCGCATTATAGAAGAATTTACGCTTCTCAGCATCGAGTCCATTGGTGGGCTCATCCAGAATGGTTATCTTTGCATTACTGGCAAGACCCAATATAATCTGGGCAGCAGTCTTCATGCCTTTCGAAAATTTAATGATCTTTTTCTTCGTCGGTAGTTCGAACACATCGATTAAACGTTCCGCCAAATCCTGATTCCACTGCGGATGAAAATATTGTCCCATTTGAACCATGTCACTAACTGTCCAATTTTTCCCCAGGGGATGATTCTCCTGGATGTAACACAGATGCTCTTGGGCAGCCAGATTATTATAGGGGTCTTGACCCATGATCTGAACGGTTCCACTGTCCGGGCGGTTATGCCCTGCAAGTAAACTCATCATGGTTGTTTTACCCGCTCCATTTCTTCCCCAGATTGCACTAATGATTGGCTCACTCTCATGTAGCGTAACCTGGTTCAGAACGGGCGTCTTCTGGTAGCTGTAGTTGACCTGCTCCATATGAATCATAACTCACTCTCCTTATCCTTCTTGCCACGAATCAGATCAATGATCATGTCTTCATTCATGTGAATCCGTCTGGCTTCTTCAAGTAAAGGCTTGATGTATTCTTCATAAAAATCTTGCTTCCGTTCAACGAGCAATGCTTCTCTTGCTCCCTTTGCAACAAACATTCCAACACCTCGCTGTTTGTATATAATCCCCTTGTCTACGAGCTCCTGCAGTCCTTTGCGGGCTGTAGCCGGATTAATATTGTAGAAGCGTGACAGTTCATTGGTTGAGGGAACCTGTTCTTCCACCTTCAATCTGCCCTCCACAATATCGTCCATAATCATCGTAGCAATCTGATGAAAAATAGGCTGAGATTCATCCAAAGTCGATTTCATGTGCTTCCAACTTTCATACGTATTCATTAGTCAGTTAGTCGGTTAGTTACTCATGTAACTAACTATAGTATACAAAAACGAAAATGTAAATAGGCGAACTTAATTCATCGCCTTCCCTACCTTTGCTCTGTTGTATTGATTAATAAGCCCGTCTAGGACTACGGATTGCTGGATCACTTCCGGATGAAGCAGACTGCCGTATTCCATATGCATGCGATATAACAACTGTCTGGCATCTTCGATCCGTGATATCAAATCCAGGCGATCCATAGTACCCCTCCTTTTTGTCATATTTTAGTGTATTATGCCAATCATAAGCGCATGTGAGATACGACATACTTATTCTTCCACTTTGATACACAAAAAAAGAACGCTTCTGAATAAATCAGAAGCGTTCTTTACTTTCATTAAGTTCCAAATCCATGATCAGCGGGTCTCATAATTTCGGGGTTCGGGATTTCCTTGCCTGGGACAGGTTCCGTAGCAGGGGCTACGATGAATACAACGATACTACAGGTAGCTATCAGCAAAGCCAACTTTCTCTTCATTGAGTTTCTGCACCTCACTAATTATCATTTTGTATTGCTGTTTCGCCGTCTCAGATGCAAATTCCCGATATTGCTCGAACAGTCCGACACCTCTAAGCATACCTCGTCCACTGCTAATTTCAATAGAAAATTTTAAACTATCTAGCACAAATTCTATACCTAAATGATACTCGTCTTTCTTTAAATAATATGCACCCAAATCTGCTAAAAGTCGTAAATATCGATCATCCGTAACCTGACTGCTCACTTTGCCAATTCGGTTACTCTGTTCCTGATAAGTGAAGTACGATTCATACTGTTTGAGAACATGATCAATATCCTTATCATAACGGTTAGCCGCTGTTACAATATCACACAGCGCTGGGAATATCTCATTTTCCTTCGTTGAGATATACGCCAGATAATCAGGTAACACCTCAAAATGACCGCCCATTAAATGATATATATATCGATTAGCTTCAGCCCATTCCTGAAACTGATTCATAACAACGATTTCATCTTTATCCGGGTTCCTCACCCAGCGATTATCCGAATATAAAGAAACATATTTAAGTGCCCCAGTGTAGTCCTTCAATTGATAACAGGCACTTCCTGCAGCTAGATCGGAGTATAGAATATAGAAAACAATTGGTCTTTTGGTCTCTTCTTGTTTCCGTCGGCCATTCATCTCATAATGGATGGACGCTTTTATTTTCAATTTTTCAGATAACTCCTGAACCTTGTCCCATCTATGCAATGCTCCAAAAGCATTAATCAGTTCGTTAAGCGCATCCAACTGGTAGCGTTCATCTAGCCGATCCACATAATATTCGAACCGAGATGCAATAATCAGATTCCGGTGCTGATCATTAGTCAGTCCCAACCGGAACAGTCGATACTGACAGAGTGCAAGCCGCTCGGAATGTTGCATTTTCTCGCTTTCAGCAATGTTTTCATATAGAAGAATGGCCGGTTTGAATTTACCCGCTTGGAAGAATTCTTCAGCCACATCAAATAACAAAGGAATATAGGATAGATTATCCATCATCAGACGAATAACCTCTTCAATACAGTCCAACTTGTCCAACTCGGCACAGCGATGAAGGAAGGGTCCCAGTCTTCGCCAGTCCGGGGTCGCGTGCACAAAACACTCATCTATGTACAACTCATAGAAGTAACCTTCTTCCATTCTCATGGCGGAAGTAATACGATCCAACTGCTGCATGGCAATAGGCCGATTTTTATTCAAAATATTGCTGAGCGTACCCGAATTAATCCCTGACGTTTCCGAAAAATGACTAATGGACATCTGTTCACGCTTCAGATAACTTTCCAAGTGATCGCGTATCGTGGTTGTCGACTCCAAACGAACACCACCCTCCAAAATAAAAAACATAAACGGGATTATCGGTATGCAAAAGTAATTATATGTAATTAGAAAGTATCGGTCAATATAATATTTTCAACTAATTTGTATTAAACCCATTTTAATCCTTTTATAAAACGGACAATCCTATCCTTATTTTATATCGGAAACGCGCCTGACATCAAACCTGAAAATAGACAAAAAACACGAGCCATCTACGGGCTCGTGTTCTCAACTGACTCAGCAGTCATCATGCTCACTATAACTTGGATTTAAGGCAGTATATTGCCTGCCGCACGGTAAATTTCATACCACTCTGGACGAGTGAGATGAACATCTCCTGCTTTTACACAGTCTTGCAGACGTTCAATATTCATCGTGCCTGTCACAGGTTGCATCTGCGCAGGGTGACGAAGCAACCATGCGATTGCAATCGTTGTATTGCTCACGTCATACTTCGCAGCAATCTCGTCGATCTTTGCATTCAATTCCGGGAACTTGTCGCTACCCAGGAATACACCTTCGAAGAATCCGTACTGGAACGGGGACCACGGCTGAATGGTGATATCATGCAGACGACAGTAATCAAGAATGCTACCGTCACGGTTAACCGCGGCATCGTTCTCCATGTTCACATTAATGCCACTGTCAATCATCGTCGTATTGGTAATACTCATCTGCAACTGGTTGGCTACCAGTGGCTGTTTCACGTATTTTTTCAACAATTCGATCTGGTTCGGATTCTGGTTGGATACCCCGAAGTGACGCACTTTTCCTTCGCGCTCCAGTTGATCAAAGGCTTCAGCCACTTCCTCCGGCTCAACCAATGCATCAGGACGGTGCAGCAGCAGAACGTCAAGATATTCCGTTTTCAGACGTTGAAGGATACCATCCACCGAATTCAGGATGTGCTCTTTGGAGAAATCAAACATGCCTTTGCGGATACCGCATTTGGATTGAAGAATCATATTTTCACGAACTTGGGGATTCATCTGTACTGCTTCGGCGAAGATCTCCTCACATGTTCCTGTACCATAAATGTCGGCATGGTCAAAGAAATTTGCGCCAACCTCCATTGCAGAACGAACAAAATGTTCGGCTTCCTTACCGTCTAGTGAATTAATCCGCATGCAGCCCACCGCGACTACAGGTACTTCTAGTGCACTGCTGCCCAATTTAATCGTTCTCAAGATGTTTTCCCTCCATATTCGAATATTATCGTGTATCTTACCTTTGATTGTGACATATATCTGCAATCGGTTTCAATAGCTTTATCCTACATTCATATGGAGAAATGATAGGTTCTTCATTCCAGCCTATAGATCCAAAAGAATAAACTATACTTCTTCCGGTATAATGACCTCAATATGCCTTGGCAGGACACGGATATGAATCGGCAGGGCAGGACCTTCTTCCCCATCTACATTAGTGCGAATGGCTTCGTCTGAGCGAACATGAACTTCTTTGGCTGTAAAATAGTCCACGTCCTTATGGTCTTTCAGACTACCAAATAATAGGGAGGTGCCCAGGGTCAGACTGTTGAACACACTGATATTACGAACAACAAAACAATGTATCAGACCATCGTCCACCTCTGCATCCGGGGATAACTTCTCGAATCCTCCGACCGAATTGGTCAGCGCCGCCAGAAAAAGTGGCGATTCCCCCTCCCAGAGCTGTCCGTCATATTCAATGGTTAGATGATTGGCTGGTGTATTCACCAGGTCTTTCAAGCCTTCTTTGAGATATGCGAATGATCCCAACTTCGACTTCTCTTCCGAGGATACGGAGAACAGAGCTTCTGCCAAAGAACCCGCAGCCACAACGTTGGCAAACAGGCGATCATTGATTTCCCCCAAATCCACGATATGGGTCTGATTCGAACGTAACTGCCTTATGGCTTCTTCCGGGTCAAGCGAGATATTCAGCGCACGCGCAAAATCATTCACCGTACCTAGCGGTATAACGCCTAATCGGGGGCGATGATCCTGATCCATCATGCCGTTAATCGTCTCATGCAGTGTACCGTCGCCTCCGATGGAGATGACCAGATCACAGCCGTCTTTGCAGGCGCTCAGACAGTAGTTGGTGGCATCACCTTCCCCGGCCGTCTCATTAACAACCACCTCATACTGCTGTGACTCCAGAATTTCTCTGACTTGGGACACATACTGCTCGGCCTCTTCCTTACCTGACGATGGATTACTAATGATCATGGCTTGGCGCATACTCACATCTTCCCCTCCAAAATGGCATCTTTACTTCATCTTTACCCGTTTCAAGGGTGGGTTGAATAGGGTCTGCGGGAGATGTTCTATTTTTTTTGATAAACATGTCTCTGAAGAGTGCAGAGCAGGGTTTGTTTCATATAGAATAGAAGTAGAGAAATACCCATTACGAAATTTCTTGTTCCTTTTTCCTGTTGACGGGTTAATAACTATAGATGTGCTTTGAGCCGAACCTGTATATGTTAAACTCTTCAATTCACACTGAACACTCCGTTGGCAGAACAACCTTCCGGTCGCTGTTATCGTGTAGATACTAGAATCAATTTCATAATACCTTTAGCTGCTTCAATCAAGGCTAGATATAGATCAAAATGGTCCAATTTGTCTATATCTAGTTACAAAAATTCATTTTAATGAGTTATGAAATTGATTCACTATACTTAACTAACTCAATCTGTTCGGATTATTTTATAATTCTAAAAATCGGAGGGAATGCATGCAATGAGAAGAATGACGCTATTATTTCTAGTATTCATCCTGAGTCTCGGGGCATCGGGGCAAGCCATGGCTTACACCACTACAGACTTGGGCGAGGGAATCATTGAAGATCCCGCTTTGGAGGACGGACTGAAGTTAATCCTGAACAAACCTCTGGATGTGCCATTAACTTCAACGGATCTGGAGCAGCTTGAAGTGGTAGATCTAAGCAATGCGGGTATTCACAGCCTGTCCGGTCTCGAATATGCAACCAACCTGACACACCTCCGATTATATGGAAATGAGATTGAGGATCTCACACCGCTGGCGCACCTAACCCAGCTTCGCGAGATCGATGTTCGCAACAATTACATTACATCTATAGACGCACTTGCTGAATTGAAAGACTTGGGACGGCTGTATATCAGCAACAATTCCATTTCTTCCATAGAGGTTGTACGTGGGTTCAACCGATTACATACGTTCCACGCCAGCGGTAACCAGATTGCCAGTCTTGCGGCCCTCTCGGATGCGGATGCACTGAAGTGGCTTGAGATCTCGAACAATACGATTAACGATCTGACACCGCTCATGGGTAAAACCCGGCTCCAACAACTCAATGTAGCAAACAACCAGGTTCAGACGCTGGACGTACTGGCTGAATTGCCAAATACACTGCGGAATCTGAATGTGGCAGGTAATCAAATCACGGATCTGACACCACTGGAGCATATGACACGCCTTCGGACACTTGATATCTCTGGTAACCAAGTACAGCATCTCAAGGGGCTTGAGGAACTGACTGGGCTGACAGAGCTGAATGCAGAGTCCAATCAGATCTATGATCTGGAACCTTTACGGCAGCTTTCCAGCCTGGACGTATTGAAATTATCCAACAACCGGGTGTGGGATCTGACACCGATCGCAGGTTTTACGTTTACCCGTGATCAGTCAGCGACAAATGTTATACAGGATATCTCGGCGTCTACCTCGTTATCCTCCGGTATTCAGACTTCTGTCTCAGAGGTTGAGCCTGCCGGACTCACGGTGCAGAACAATTATCTGGATGTTGTGAGTGGCAGTCATACGATGCAGCTTCTGAACCGGATGAATGTGCGGGAGCAGAAGCGAACGCCCCAGGGCAACTTTCAGCGTCTAATCGAAGGGTCTACCACCGCCTATGTTGGGGATCGTGCTTATGCACTGGATGCTGCACCTTTTATCGATGAAGGCCGGACCTATGTGCCTCTGCGTTTTGTCTCGGAGCAGTTAAACGCCCGTGTGAACTGGAACAGCGGTACGCGCGAAGCTGTGATCACACAGAATGATAAGACCATCCGCTGGAGCGTGGGTAACAAACAAGTTGTCGTGAATGATACACTTGCGATCAATGATGCTCCTCTTCTGATGAAAGATGGTAAAGCTTTTGTACCGGTTCGCTTCATCTCGGAGCAATTCAATACCTCTGTTGGTTACATCGGAAGCAGCAAAACGATTCTGATTTTTGAAAATAAACAGCTTGGTGAGAGTGTACAGCCTTAAGTTGTGTCTCACGTTCATTTGCAGCCATAAGAGAATA
This sequence comes from Paenibacillus sp. FSL H7-0940, assembly GCF_037979415.1. NCBI lineage: Bacteria > Bacillati > Bacillota > Bacilli > Caryophanales > Paenibacillaceae > Paenibacillus > Paenibacillus sp. FSL H7-0940. The sequence continues at coordinate 5,881,844 of NZ_CP150280.1, read as the reverse complement.
TGAGAAACATAGCGCAAGTCCCCGTCTGAATAATCAGCGGGGATTTTGTTGTGTTATGACAGTTGTGTTAAGACATTGGATAATGGTATATGGACATCGCCGATCACAAGCAAATACAGCATACGATCTGTCTATGCGAATACGAACTCGTGATACTCCATCTTCGATTAGGGTAAATTTCACACGGTTTAGCATATCTTCTTTTGCCGTGGGAGTTGTTATACTGAACGTAATATATATGACAACTGAGGTTCAAGCGAGGAGGAAATTCACATGACATTCACGCTCACTGGTTATTCCACAACCCAAGACAGCCCGTGGAGAGAGCTATCTTTTGTGCCAACTAATGAAAGCGCTAACCTAAAACTCACGGGTGAACAGCACCAACTTGTGGAAGGGTTTGGCGGATGTTTCAACGAGCTTGGTTATATGGCTCTGTCCCATTTGAATGAGGAGCAGCGCCATGAGGTATTTCACTCTCTTTTCCATCCGGAGGGCGAGCACAAGTTTAACATCTGTCGCCTGCCGATCGGCGCAAGTGATTATGCAGAGCAGTGGTACAGCCACAACGAGGTAGACGGCGACGTGGCCATGGAACATTTTTCGATCAAACGTGATTTCAAATATCTGATTCCTTACATCAAGGAAGCTCTGACTTATAACCCGAACCTGCAATTCTTCGCCTCGCCATGGAGTCCGCCAACGTGGATGAAGTCGCCCAAAGCCTATAACTATGGGACACTGCGCTGGGAGAAAGATATTCTGGAGGCCTACGCCCTGTATTTCGTAAAGTTTGTACAGGCTTACCGTGACGCAGGCATTACGATCCATCAGGTGCATGTGCAGAACGAAGTGATTGCAGATCAGAAATTTCCTTCTTGCATGTGGACAGGCGAGCAGCTTCGTGAGTTTATCGGCGATTATCTGGGCCCGGCTTTTGACCAACACGGTCTGGATACGGAGATCTGGCTGGGAACGATCAACGCCCCTGATCCATGGGAGGAATTAATCAAGAAAAAAACAAATGACTTCGACGAGTACGCCGGGCTTGTCCTGAGTGACCCGAAGGCCTATTCCTATATCAAAGGTGTTGGATATCAATGGGCAGGCAAAAATGCGATTCAACGTACCTCGGCGAGTTATCCGGAGCTGCGTTATATGCAGACCGAGAACGAATGCGGTGATGGCAACAACTCATGGAACTATGCCAAGTATGTATATAATCTCTATCAGCACTACTTCAGCAACGGAGTGAACGCGTACATCTACTGGAACATGGTTCTGGAACCCAATGGCCGCAGCACATGGGGCTGGGAGCAGAACTCCATGATTACGATAGATCCAGACACGACGGAGGTTACTCGGAACCCGGAGTATTATGTGATGAAACACTTCGCGCATCATATTGTTCCTGGTGCTCGAAGAGTCGGCTTGTCTGGCGCGTGGAGCGGGAAATCCGTTGCTTTTCGCAACCCGGATAACAGTCTCGTGATTGTCATCAACAATCCATTCCAGGACCGTCGTGACCTGTATCTAACCCTTGAAGAAGGACAGACCCTTCACATTGATCTGGAAGCCGATTCATTCAACAGCATGGTTATTCAACCGAAATAACTAATCCAGCACATCGTTAAAAACGCGAACATCAATAGCGTCAGGCCCCAAGGATTCCCCGGCCGGCGCTATTTTTCATGGGCCATTCAATGCCTACTGTCACCATTATTGCTACTGTAGAACACAAACCGAAGACAACTTAAAGAAATGACGTTTCACCTTTTATATTTACAAATCTATAAATCTAGATATAATGTAATCCAGAGAACTTACTCTCATGTCCATCATATTAAAGGAGGCAAGGCAGGCTCATTTCAGCATAATATATCTACTTTTCTGTATATTTAAATTTAATGGAGGTACGCTTTACATGAAATCACAACAGGTCAATCCACTCCTTATCCTGATGCTGGCACTCGGGGTATTCGGAATTATTACAACAGAAATGGGAATCGTGGGGGTACTGCCTCAGGTTGCGCATAAATTCGGTATCTCGGCTGCACAGGCAGGTTGGCTGGTCAGTATATTTGCGCTGGTTGTAGCCATAGCAGGCCCTTTTCTCACCTTACTGGCATCCGGGATGAATCGCAAAATTATCCTTTTAGCCGCTGTGCTGATGTTTGCCATTTCAAACGTCGTCTATGCCTACGCCACAACATTTGATACCATGCTTATCTTCCGTATCATTCCCGCGTTATTCCATCCCGTCTTCTTTTCCGTAGCCCTGGTCACCAGTGCCCAACTTGTTCCGGCAGAGAAAAGCAGTCAGGCCGTCGCCAAAGTATTCACCGGAGTTACCGCGGGCTTTGCCTTTGGCGTGCCACTGACATCGTATCTTGCTGAACGCCTATCCCTCGAAATCGCCTTCCTGTTTGGAGCGATGGTCAGTGTGGTCGCTTTGATCGGCATATGGATCTGGCTACCCTCGATGCCCGTGAAGGAAAAGATGTCCTATGGCAAGCAGCTCGGTATTCTGCGCAAACCTGGATTATGGCTGAATGTTGCCGCAGTCATTTTTATATTCGCCGCCATGTTCTCCGTATACAGCTATTTCGCCGAGTATCTTGGACAGGTCACCCACATGAGCGGATCATGGATCAGTGTCATGCTGACCGTCTTTGGTGTCGTCATGATCATCGGAAATTTGGGGTTTGGACAGTTTCTGCGTAAGAGCGTGGTCCGCACTGTCCTCATGTTCCCCCTGCTGTATGTAGCAGCTTACGCACTCGTCTATTGGGCCGGTCCCCACTTCATGTGGATGGTTATTGTAGTCATCCTCTGGGCATCCGTGCATTCAGGAGGATTAATTGTAAGCCAAACCTGGTTAACCGCTGAAGCGCAGGACGCGCCTGAATTCGGCAACAGCTTGTATGTATCCTTTTCCAACCTCGGTATTACCCTGGGTACTGCTATCGGCGGATGGTTCATCGCGAACCTTGGAATACATCAACTGATCTGGAGCGGAATGATCTTTGCACTGATCGCTTTTGTATTGGTTTGGATTAAAATTAAATGTTTCCCTGCACCATAAATTGCCGAACACTGTTGAGAGAAAGCACTAACACAAATAGCGCCATGTTCCCATGCTTAACATGTGGAACAGGCGCTATTTGGTGTTATATGATTACCGGATTTACAAAGGATGCTCCGACTCGTCAATACGCACGCTTAAGGATTGTTCGCCAGGTAATTTCTCAGCCATTGCATAGCTGGACGTTCTGTACCGTTGCTATTAACCAGATGTGAACCATTTACCCACGTTTGCCCCTGATTGTAGCCCCACAGCGTCACACCTTTAACGGCAGAATGCTTCCAAAGTACAGGGAATTTTTGTTGATAACGCTGCAATTGTGTATTATCATCGCCCGTCATATCCAGCTCGGATACATAGATTGGTAGCCCCGTAGCCGCGAGCTTGTTCAGTACCGTGTTCATCGTGTTCACAGAGACGTTGTCCATATTGAAGTGATGCGCTTGAATACCAATACCATCAACTAGACCTCTGTTTTTCAAAAGGTTGATGATCTGAATATATTGATCTGCTTTAGCCGGATCTCCGATAATACCATATTCATTGATCAGCAATTTCGCGTTCGGGAAAGCTTGTCTCGCCTGCTGGAATGACCAGATTACCCAATCCCAGCCAGTGGCTCCATCTCCACCTATCGCGTTGCGATAAGAAGGCTTGGCATGCAACGGCTCATTGACGACATCCACATATGCTGCCTTGGAATAGCGCTGTCCTGCGGCTTTAATCCATTGTGTCACTTCAGCCTTCTGATCTGCGGCTGAGAGACTGTTAATCCAATTTGGCTGCTGACTTCCCCATACGAGAGTATGGAACTTGAAAGGGAATCCGTTGTTGTTAGCATAGTTGTATGCCATATCCGCCTGGCCCCAATTCATTACGTTGCGTGTGCCTTCAACAGCATCCCACTTGGTAGAGTTCTCCGGAGTTACCTGATTCCAATACGGGCTAAAATTCGAAGGAACCTGGTTGGCAATAATATTGCCCAGAAATTTGCTACCTTTCGCCAGACCAGCGCTCACACTACCAACCGCAACAGAAGCAGCGAGAATCCCTACCAATGCCAGTGAGCCGACTGTTTTGAACCACTTAGACTTAATCAATGATTTTCCTCCTTAGTATTCTTTTTTGTAAAGCGCTTACAAACATCATTTTACTGGATAATTTTGGTTTTTAACACCTGTCAAATTATAGTATTTTATTGTAAAAAAATAGATTTAAATGCTTTTTCTGAAGTTATTTATAGCTTCACTCACTTAAATCCAACATAACTCTTACATTGGAGTTTACATTCACCACATGTTTATCTAGTATGAAATGATACATATCTTTACACACACTAGATAACAAGGGAGATTACAACATGCGCAAAATTTCAACGAAACGTTTCGCCGGATGGCCTTTATCTTTCCTCTTATGTGCCTCCATTTTGTTCGCCCCGTTTGCTTCCACTCCGGTTCAGGCTGCTGAGGCAGACAAGGAGACCAAGATTACGTTGCTGGGTACATCGGATATACATGGTCGATTTATGCCGTGGGACTATGCTCTGGACGGTCCAAACCCAACCGGGAGCATGACACAGCTCTACACCATTGTGAAAAAAGTCCGTGCGGAGAATCCCAACACGATCCTGCTGGATGCAGGAGACATGATTCAGGATAACTCGGCTGAGTTGTTTAATGATCAACCTCAATCTCCCATGATGGTTGCAATGAACGAAATGAAATATGACGCATGGGTTATGGGTAACCATGAGTTTAACTTTGGACTGGACGTACTGGAGAAGATCTCTTCCCAATTCAATGGACAGCCTCTCGTGGGTAACATTTTCAAAGAAAACGGCGACCGCTACATGCCTGCCTATACGATTATCGAGAAAGACGGAATCAAAGTGGGTGTTATCGGAATGAACACACCTATGATTACCGAATTTGAAAAAGGCACGGATCACCTGGACGGCATCATCGTCAAAGATCCTGTGGAAGAGACCAAAAAGGCCATTGCTGAGCTGAAAGGCAAAGTCGATGTCATGGTTGGACTCATGCATATGGGATTGGATAACGAGAACGGAAATCCGGGCACCGGAGTGACGGATATCGCTAACGCCAACCCGGAGCTGGCTGCCATTTTTGCCGGACACATGCATACCTTGATTGAATCCCAAACGGTTAACGGCGTATTGATCTCCGAACCGAATAAATATGGCTCACATATTTCACGAATCGATCTGACATTTGAAAAAGACGGCGACAAAGTTGTGCTGAAAAGCAAAGAAGCTCAAGCACTCGCTGTAAAAGCAGCAGACGGAACATATGAAGTCTCCGATCCTGCGCTGGAAGAGACTTTGCACCCATTCCACGAGTTCGCTCGTGCCGATGCCAACATTGAAGTGGCTGAACTGAAAGGAACAAACCTGGTGCCTGCCGATGAAATTAAGGGTATCCCTGCGGTGCAGATCCAGGAAACACCTTTGTCTGATTTTTTCACCGAAGTGATGTTGCATTACAGTGATGCCGACGTGGTCGCGCACCAGATTGATAACGACAAAGCCAAGCTGGATGTAGGCCCGATTAAGAAAAAGGATATTGCATTCAACTACCAATACACCTTTGGTGAAGTGACCGTATATGAAGTAACCGGACGCGATCTAATGGATTATATGGAGTGGTCTGCGGGGTATTTCAACTCTACACGCCCGGGTGATGTGACCGTCAGCTTTGATCCGAAACGACGTGCTTCCAAATACAGCACCGATGATTTCTTCGGCGGCGTAACATATGAGATTGACCTGACCAAGCCATACGGTAGTCGGATTACAAATCTCAAGTACAGCAATGGATCAGTTGTCAAAGAAGATGATACGCTGAAGCTCGGTATGAATGCCTACCGGATGGAAGCGCTGATTGCCAAAGGTGGCGCCATGGAAGGGCGTAAGTTCAAGCAAGTCTGGTCCTCCAAGGATGCCTCGGCATTTGGTGAGATTCAAGGCACGATTCGCAACCTGTCCATCGCCTATCTGAAAGATGTCATGGAAGGTGTCTACGAACCGAAGATTCAACGCAACTGGAAAATCACCGGCGTAGACCTGACTGCACCGGAGCGTGCAGATGTGGTGGAGTTAATTAACGATGGCATTATGTCTGTGCCAACAACGGAAGATGGCAAGTACACCAACATTGCCTCCATTAACATTTTGGATGCGGTGACTCAAGAAGAGATTGATACACTATCTGCCAAAGCAGGTGTGAGTGCAGCACAATTCGCAGGCGTGAAAACCAAGGGAGCATTCTATCAACAGCTGAACAAGGCTCGCAAAGCAGTAGGTAGTGGTGAGGGAGCAACTACTCCTACACCTGAGAAGCCGACAACGCCAACAGTACCAAAACCAACACCAACTCCAGGCACGTCGAAACCTGGTAAACCATCCACACCAAGCACTGGTAAACCGGGAACTGTCATCAAAGGCAAACAAGCCAAGGTTACTGCGGCTTACCTGAACGTACGCGCTGGCGCTTCATCCAAAGCGAAGGTCGTTGCTGCGGTACCAAAGGGCACCCTGCTTGAGGTGATCAGTACAGACAAGTACGGCTGGGTAAAAGTGAAGCTGGATGGACGTGTAGCATTTGTATACGGAAAATACGTGAGTATTTTGAAATAAGTAAAATCGTTACGCACTACGCTTAACGAAAAAGAAAAAGGGCGATTCTCCCATGAATATCATGGTCAGGATCGCCCTTTGTTATGTTAAACGAATGGTTATGCGTATGGCCCTTCCTCTACTGCTCTAGGGGAATGAAGTCATCTAGCCTTGTGGTTGGTTCTTGATTTTATCCATAAAAGCGTCCAGCTGGATGCCATTCGTTTGTTCCATAAAATCACGCAATTCCTCCGATTCCCCCTCGTAGGCGGCAAGTACGTAGTCATCATCGACAATATAGTACGTGCCGTAGCGAGTGAATGAATATCCCCCCTGCTGTTCTCCGGTCGTCCCCTTTTTGACTACAGCGATAATCTTCATACCTGGTTTAAGTTCAGACTCCACACCTGCGAAGTCAGCGTTGTAAAATAAAAAAGTATCCTCGGGTACATCATCTCCTGTTACTACTTCATTTACCTTCACCTGATAAGAGATGAATTCAGGTTGGTAGGATGTGATTCCATTAGCCCTATCCTTATCAGCCACCTTTCGTTCAGGCGTACCGGGTTTAGTCGATAGCTCCACACGAAAACTCGGCAACACCTTCACGACCTCCGCCACAACGACCCCATCCCCAAACGCCATGACCTCATTGAAGCTAACTTCTCTCATGTTAATCGTCGCGGGCACGCCAGTGGATAGCGGATATTCCTTGCGGAGTTCAGTCATTCGATCAGAGGATAACCTGCTCCCTGCGGCATTAAACGATTCGTAAAAAGGGGACGAGCACCCGGATAGGCTGACCAGAGCCAGTACGATACTTAACAACCAACATGTCATCTTGACTCGCAGCATATCTTATCCCCCTTTTCCTGATAAAAAAATAAAACACAGGCATCCATGTCTGTGCAGTCCATTAAAATTTCGGTTGTACTCGCTCCGGCCGGGTAATACGTAGTGTATAAAAGTACCACTATTATAAAAATTCTTTCATGACTAGCGACATACGTGTAATATACGATTGATTATCCTATAGCTTTTTTACGGGTACCCATATGCTACCATATCCCATTTTTCAGTTCCAGCCTCAATGGAGTGATTTTTGTTCTTTATTCCATTGATATACAGGAACTTCGTCGCCTCAGGTAACGTCCATAGTTATAGATGTATTAAAAAGGATGAGAGGTGAGTAACCCAATGTCCATTTTACGAAGATTATCCTTATTACCAGTCATCTTGCTTCTGCTAACGCTCGGATGCGCAGAGAAATCCGAGGAACAAGGGAAAGAGAAGCCACATGTGCGAGGAATTATTACGGATTTTGAGGAAGAAAGAGGTCAGGTACTCATCGAGAATAAAGAAGATGGCGGTGTTGATTCTGGACCGATTTGGGTCTCGCTCAGCAAGGACGCCGAACTCATCATCGAAGAAGAGATTGTCACCGTCTCTTTGGATGAGACCCTCGTTGGTCGAAGTGCAGAAGTGTGGATCAATGGAGTTATTGCTCAATCTTACCCTCCCCAAACCAAGGCTGTGAAGATGGTCATTCATTAACACCAAGCAAAATACGCCGATACATTTCGTTTCACGTGGAACGTTATGATACACATACGAACAGCAACGGGTGGTTGCTCCCTCAAATCAGGAATTATGAAAACAATTTACACACTTGAAGCATTTACTCCGTTAGCCTGCCTGCATATAGAGTATAATGAAGAGGTATACGATAAATGTACGGTGCAATAATTGTACAAAAACTAACGCAAAAGAGGTAAACGATGAGCGAGCAACAATTTAAAGATTATGGACTTGGTGAAGAGATCGTAAAAGCACTGGACAGTCTGGGCTATGAGACACCAACCGAGGTACAGACCAAAGTTATTCCAGTAGCACTGGAGAATCAGGATCTTGTGGTCAAATCACAGACAGGCAGTGGTAAAACAGCCGCCTACGGCATTCCGCTCTGCGAGCTGGTGGATTGGAATGAGAATAAGCCACAGGCTTTGATTCTTACACCAACCCGGGAACTGGCTTTGCAGGTTAACGAAGATATTACGAATATCGGGCGCTTTAAGCGCATTAAAGCAACCGCACTATATGGACAGTCCCCTTTTCATATCCAAAAAGCAGAGTTAAAACAAAGAACACACGTGGCTGTTGGTACACCAGGTCGGGTACTGGATCATATCGAACGCGGCACGCTGCCACTCGAACGGATTGCCTATCTCGTCATTGACGAGGCGGATGAGATGTTGAATATGGGCTTTATTGAGACAGTACAGTCCATCATTCAGAAACTGCCGCAGGAGCGCGTAACGATGTTGTTCTCCGCTACGTTCCCTGAAGATGTAGCCAAGCTGTCACGCAAATACATGAACAAACCGGTGGAGATTGAGATCAAGGCAAGTGGACTGACAACAGCCACGATTGAACATGCTGTGATTAACATACCAGAGGTGAACAAAACCGCACTGCTTCAAGACTTGTTCATTGTGGAAAATCCGGATAGCTGCATTGTGTTCTGCCGTACGCAGGAGAATGTGGACAAACTGTTCCGTGTCATGGCTGACCTTGACTACCCAGCAGATCGTATCCATGGTGGTATGGAGCAGGATGAGCGGATCGAAGTGATGAACGCATTCAGACGTGGACAATTCCGTTATCTGATCGCGACGGATGTAGCCGCACGTGGTATCGATATCACGAATATTACCCATGTCATCAACTACGATATTCCTTTGGAAAAAGAGGGATATGTTCACCGTACAGGCCGTACGGGGCGCGCAGGCAAAACAGGTAAAGCCATTACGTTGATTACACCGAAAGATGGCAGACGTCTGGCGGAGATTGAATCCTATATTGGATTCGAAATCCCTGTTGTGAAAGCACCTTCTGAAGAAGCTGTAGATCGCCGCAGAGAAGATTTTGAAAAACGATTGAAGATCGTTCCTGAACGTAAAAAGGACAAGCGTGAACAGCTGAACCAACAGATCATGAAGCTGAACTTCAACGGAGGCAAGAAGAAGAAACTTCGTGCCGTTGACTTTGTAGGTACCATCGCCAAGCTTGAAGGGGTTACAGCAGACGATATCGGGATCATTACGATTCAGGATAATGTGACGGATGTAGAGATCCTGAACGGCAAAGGCCCTCTCGTACTGGAGCTCATGCAAAACATAACGATCAAAAAGATGCAGCTTAAGGTTCGCAAAGGTCATAAATAGTTTGAGAAATAGGATCGAATAGATAGGGTACAATTTAGTATATTTTTTAAAATTGCTCCTCTTTTTATGTCAATCAAACTTATGTCTCCATGCCTTCCTAAACGCTCTAAACAAGACAAGCAGACCTGCTAACATGATGTTATGACAGGTCTGCTTGTGAATCGTTGTTATTGGATTGTGTATTTATTTCCATAAAGAATCATTCGAGTTCACATATCAACCGATACAGTGAACAGGGGGCTTCATATGACAATCGAAAAGTACGGAAATAACAGAGAACGATTTATAAATGATTTAATGAATTTGATGGTACCAATAGAAGGTGGGACCGTTGAATTACGCGATTATATTAATACGAATAAATGGCTGAGTTCTAATTATACATTATCAAACCCTGGAAGAGAAAGTGATAGAAAGGTTATTACTTGGACTGAAACGATTGAACCTTTCTATGTAATGAAGTATCCGGTAACACACCAGTTGTATCATTTTGTCATGCATCATGAAGAAGTAGTAGAAGTAGAACCGAATACGAATAGTCTGCCAATTACGGAAGTTTCTTGGGTAGATTCGCTTATCTTTTGTAACGAATTGTCCAGAATACATGGCAGGACTGAATGCTACTTAATCACAGGTGAAAGTCAGAACACTATATATAACCAAAAAGCGAATGGCTTTCGATTATTATCAGACGCAGAATGGCAGTATGCGTGTAAAGCGGGAACCAAGGGATATCGGTATGAAAGTATCGATAAGATTGCATGGCATCAAGAAAACGCTAATGGATCAGTTCAACAAGTCGGAAAACTGCTTCCTAATCCATGGGGGCTTTACGATATGATCGGAAACGTTTGGGAGTGGTGCTGGGATTTGTATGATGCTAAACGATATGGGGACTATAGAGTCTTCCGGGGAGGCAGTTGGGCTGAAGTTGAGAACAACTGTGGTTCTACGAGTAGAAGGAAAAGCATGCCCGATTTCAAGATAGATGACCTTGGCTTTAGAATAGCACTTACAAAACCATGAGAACACGCGTTGAGCATGAAGTGAATTGAAATGGACTCGATTCGACCTTCATTTGACTGACATCGTATGCCTTTACGTTTTCTTCGATTTTAACTTCTATTCCCGTTGCTTTACCACAGAATTGCTCTGAACCGTATTACAAGTAGGGCAAAATGACTGACGGCGGAAAGTCCATGGTATTATTAGAAGAAGCCAAATCGTATATGAATGATTGGTACATTAGTGTAATGAAGCTCTCTAAGGTTGAAGAGCTTTTCTTTTTGTCTTCAGATGATAATGGGGGGAGAACATGAATAAAAAGAAAGATATTTTAAATGCTTGGATTACGATAGAGCAGCTATCCGAAGGATCTATTAAGAAAGAAAAACCGCTAAAGCTCTTACATACCATGGAAGAAGACTGGAATACGTTTTTTTCAGACTTTTTAATTAAACAAAAAAAACAACAAAATGTAGAAGATAAGATCTATAAAAATTCGGGTTTAGTATTATATTTTGATATTTTCGAATTTGAAGAGGTTGTTGAAATATTGAGGGAGAAGCACAAGATCGAAAAAACCCACGAAGAAGTTAGTAAATCTGACAAATTCACCTTCGCTATATATTTTGATAACCAATTAGAATTTATAGCAGACAAATTATTCTTTACCATGAGCGGTTATATCCGCCAATATGGTGATTTACCAGAAGATTTTTCGAAATTTGAAAACTCATTTAGAGAAGATTTGAACAGTAAATTTGAAGATGGATTTAACAGTGCCATTTCTGAACTTTTGCAAAAGTATAATGTTTCCACTAATAATTTTCGCTATGCATTTGTGAAAAACTTAGATAATGGAGAAGTAAATTTACATTCGTTTTTTATTGAAGATCTGAATAAAGCCAAGGTAATCACTACTAAAAATTTAGATCGTTATTTTAATGGTTTTTCGGGATTCAGGCAGAATTTAGATGGAAATAAAAAGTCAATTCATTTTAACTCACAAATTTTTGAGACAAACAGTTTACAACCTAAATATTACCCGTTAGGACGTTTTCCAAGTAACCCTGCTTTTGCACTCTCATTCATGCAACAGGTTGCGGTGAATCTAGCATTACACGATAAAAATGAGATTCGTAGTGTCAATGGTCCTCCAGGAACAGGGAAAACAACTCTGTTAAAAGATATTTTCGCTGATTTGGTGGTTCAACAGGCAGTGGAAATGGTGCAACTTTCTGATAAAACGATAAAAAGAAGTTTGGTTTATTGGCAAAGTGCTAAAATTGGTATTTTACCATCCTCCATTTCAGATAAAAATATTGTTGTTGCAAGTTCAAACAATGGGGCAGTCCAAAACATTGTTAAGGAGTTACCAAAGAAAGAAACGATTGCTGACGATTTTCAAAAGCAATTGGATGAAGCAGATTATTTCAAAGATATATCTAATTCTAAACTAACCGGTGAAGGTTTCGGAAAAAATCGTGAGATTAAAAGGGAAACTTTAGACGAGGAGAATTGGGGTGTATTCTCGTTAGAGGGTGGCGCGTCAACAAATGTGAACAAGTTACTTTTAAGCATAGAAGCAATTGAGAAAGATCTAGAAGATAATTATCAATCCAGTACAGGTGAAGGTGTATATCAAGAATTCTCCCGTCTCTATAAGGAATTGAAAATTGAAAGAGAAAAAATGCAGGATTATAGCGAGAAAATACATTCACTTCAAAAATTAAAAACTAAGCATACCAAGCAAAATATTGCTTTTGAACAAGAAGAAAAAAAGAAACGAACAAGTTTAATCACACAAGAAGCAGAAGCGACGCGTGAATTTGAAAGACTGAGACAAGAAAGTTTAAATCTTCAAGATGATTTATCGAATGCTTCTATTGAGATAGAAAACCTAATCGATCCACAAGCTCAAGCTAAAAGAAATTATGATGTAGTCACTTCACAAAAACCAAGTCCTTTGTGGTTTCATAAAATATTTAATCGACCCAAAGTTGAGCGGTACTTCAAAAATCTGAATGATGCGAATGATCATTTAAATGATCTAGCTAAACAAAAAACGAAATGGTTGAATGAGCGCATCCGACTCGAAAATAGGTTAAAAGAAACTGCTACAAAAAGTAAGCATATTCAAAAACAAACCCGGGACACAAAAGCAGACTTCGAACGTTGGATGACTACTCAATATAACGCTTTAGGAAAATTGGCACAAGAAATTGCAGTACTGGAAAACCTCAAATCTCAAAGTGGCATTAAGGAACTAGATTTTTCACTATCCTATGATGAACTTCAAAAGTCTAACCCATGGTTTACAATACAATTTCGTAAATTACAATCAGAGTTGTTTATTTCAGCTTTAAAAGTTAGAAAGCAATTTCTGTATGAAAACAGAAAGAGTTTGAAGGCCGCGAGGATTATCTGGAGCAAACCGTCTGAATACATTGGAAAAGAGAACGGACTTCAGTTAATTTCGGAATCATGGCAATGGTTGAATTTGGCTATCCCTGTTATCAGCACGACTTTTGCTAGTTTTGGGAGAATGTTTAAAAATCTTAATGAAAACTCAATAGGCAATCTATTCATAGACGAGGCTGGTCAAGCACTACCTCAAGCTAGTGTTGGCGCAATCTATAGAAGCAAAAAGGTTATGGTGGTCGGCGATCCATCACAAATACAACCAGTAATGACGTTAGATTCAAATGTGCTGACCTTGATCGGAAGAATTTACAAAGTTGATGAAAAATTTGTCTCTGCTGATGCTTCTACTCAAACCATTGTAGATGCCACAAGTCAGTATGGTTTTCAAAAAAATGAGGATGAATGGATTGGTATACCTCTTTGGGTGCACAGACGTTCGGACTATCCGATGTTTACGATCTCAAATAAAATATCGTATGACGATTTGATGGTACAAGGTAAATCAGAAGATGAGTCACAAGGTAAATCACGGTGGTATGACTCAACGGGGAAAGCAAATGATAAATTTGTTAAAGAACAAGCTGATTTACTGAAAAGTCTAATTGATAAACGTTTGCAAGAAGACCCGAATTTAGCGGATGAAATTTATGTTATCACCCCATTTAGCAATGTGGCTAATAAACTTGTACAAGTATTAGATGGAATTAACTTCACAAAACGAGAAAATGGAAAAACAACGAACATTGGAACTGTTCATACTTTTCAAGGGAAAGAGGCCAAGATTGTCTACTTTGTTCTTGGGGCTGACTCTGATAGCAGTGGGGCGGCAAGATGGGCTGTCTCTGTTCCAAATATGATGAATGTTGCAGCTACACGAGCAAAAAAAGAATTTTATATTATTGGCGATAAGAAATTGTATGCCTCCCTCGGTAGTGAAGTAGCAAATAAAACGATTTCAATTATTGACGACTATAACAATGTTGTGGTCTGAAATGATCCTACGCTGTACCAAAAGTGACAGTATTTTTGTGGAACAGGGGTTTCCTTGAGTTACTTTCTATGAAAATGCCTGTTACCGTAGATAATATAACTTCAAAGCGGGCAGAGTACCTCACTCTGCCTAATAATTATTGAGTATGTATTGATTTAATGGCACTATTAAAGAGTCTATTTATATTAAGAACTGTTATAGAATGGAGTGGTTTAAATGAATCAGTTTCTTCAAATGGGAGCAAACACAACCCTGAGTGCTGCAAAAGGTAGCGTTATAATTAGCCATGAAATTTCTAATTTGATAGATATTTCTTTAACAGCATTCCTTTTAACGGATTCGGATAGAGTACAAGGTGATAGTGGAATCATATTTTATAATCAACCTACAACTTCATCAGGTGTAGCTACCCTCATGCCATCTGAGCTAGTAGGCAATACAAAAGTACATAAAATCAATTTTGATATGAGTAAAGTTCCTGAAGGTATTACCAAAATAGCTATAACCCTTACAGAGGATAACAGCACTGGATTTTCAAATGTAAAGAATTTAACAGCAGAGATCGATAGCGGAAAGACGATTATTCAGTTAACCCCATCCAGTTTCACCAATGAAAATGGAATTGTCGTATTGGAATTATATTTAAGGAATGGTCAGACAAAAGCAAAAGCAATCTGGCGTGGATTTGATTCCGGGCTTGAAGGGTTATGTAAACTTTACGGTGTTGAGGTTGAAGCGGATGAGCAGAACAAACTTTCCGAACCCCAGACTACTCAAAATTCAATAACAACAGAACCTGATCCAACTGTAACAGTTCCTGAAAATAAGAATAGTAAACAAACCGTATCGTCGATAAACCTCGAAAAGGTAAAGGGAAATATCAATCTGGTTAAAGGGCAGAAATCCGTTATCATTGATAAAACACCGGAAATTACAGCGACTGTATCTTGGCAGACTGGGACAGATTATGATATATACGCTTTAGTCTACACAAAGAATGGTGAGCAGATCGATGTAGCAATGTTTGGAGCGGCAGGAACCCCACCCCTCAAAAGTTATGGTAAAGGGATAGTTGAACATATGGGTGATGTTGGAAGAAGCAGCCAATCAACGAAGACAGAAGTTATTAAATTAAGGTTAAACGATGATATTCTTGCAGTTGTTCCTGTGGTTTATTCAGCTCAGTCCAATGGATCAGGCTCATTCTACAGATACAAGGTGTCCATGAGTATAGATAATCTGAATGGAACCTCCGTTACGATATCCGCTAAGAATGCAAATAATAACGATCGGATTTATACCTGTGTGCCCGGAATTCTTCATAATACACCAGATGGAGTAATTATTAGCCCACTGGAGCTTTACAGTAAACCGGATTCAGAGTTTAGACCTAAGCTCAAGATGGGATCTTCAAAGATGGTAGAAGTTGAAATGGATAAAGGCCCCCTAAATAATTATAAATAGTTTATCTGGAGATACAGATTAGTAACAGTAGACTCACCCTAAAATGAAGACAGCCGCAGTTTATGACTTGAAGTAAAGTCTTAGACCGCGGCTGTTTTAGGTACTGAAAACCAGTCTTTTTGAACACGCAATCTTACCGTTCGATTCACCTCTTCTTTTTCCGCACTGTACCGCCTTCCACCGTATACCGAAATAGCGCATCTTCGGCGCCCCCGATATCATCCGTAACCATAAACGTCGCTGCATCTCCCGACTTATAAACCCCACCCGTCACAAAGCTGAACACCACACGGTCGTCTTTGCCCCAATATTGATTCAGCATGACAAATGTACTTCCGTTGATACCTTTTACCGTACGGTTGCCATTGGCATTATACAGACCCTTCTGGTCCATTGCCCAACTCTGGGGATCAGCATCGAATAGATGTGTAAAGCTGGCTCGATCGATATGTTTATTCGGTTTACCCCATAGATACACACGATTGGCATCCACCGCCCAACTGCCGGAAGGCGTTATTAACTCAAACATCGCTGCATCTGCCCCCTTGATGATCTGAAGCACATCGTCAGGATGACCGAAGGGCTGACTTGTCCGAATAACCTCGGCACGATACACATGTTGCTGATCCTTGGAAAGTCCAAGATGCTCCGTCCCGGCAAACGCTACAAATTGCCGAGCATCTGCCTCGTCGACACGGTAACCGTTGTAATACACGTGTTTGCCATCACGACCAAAAGGCCCACCTAGCGGCTGGAACGTATCCGGGTCTGCTCCTTTTACAGTACGCCACTGAAAATAAACACGTTCCCGGTCCCGTGCAAACTGCTCGTCCAGCGGTTCAAAGGTAGACCTGTCCGCTCCACGAACAAGGTTAAGCACGCCCTTCGCTTCTCGACGATACGTACCGCCCCATTCTGTTCTATAAAAAATGGACGCCGCCGTCTCATACCAGTTCCCTGTAATCTGCGTATGGCCCTCTGCACTGTGGGCATAATGCACATGCCACCAGCCATGTACGTCGGGATGATGTGCCTGTAGCCATGTCCTCACCTCATCCTTTTCCCCATTCGCATAACGAAGAGAGCTGGACAGATGGAACAGATGGTCCTTGTCGGTGCAATAGTCGTGATGAGCAATCACAGAGTTCGTATCAATATCCTCAAATAGATGAAAATGCTGGCTGCTCTTCACATATAGATAACGTTGATCCTGAGCAAAGTAGGGCGTATCCGGCAACAGCCGGAAGCTGTTCGGATCGGAGTCAGGCACGGCCTGATCTTCCAGATAGACGTACTGAGAGTCGCAACAGTAATCTTCATCGATCACACGAAAAGCTTCCGCATCCTTGCTGAACAAACTAGCCTTGTTCTTGCAGGCATTGAACCACCATATTCCCTGACGATCACGCAGATAAGCGAAGGTCAACCATCCCTTTTGATATGTAGAGATGACTTCAAAATCCTGAGCGGTAATGCCTCCCTTAATCGGAGTGCTGGTTCCATCTTCTTCATTTTGCAATATCACTTGAAGGTCTTCATCTACAATAAACTTGTTCATGACGGTCCACCCTCCAACTATGATGTGAATTCAGTCTAGCTTTATTTTAACGTGTGTACCTGGTTCTCTCTACATCATCGTACTTGATATTTAGGAACATTTCCTCCGCTCTCACCGCTCAGCCACGATGAAATGAAGGTTTGTTCAGCAATGGATGGATTGTTCACTTGAAAAAGAGTCTAGCCGAACTACAATATAAATGAAAGCGCTACATTTAATCTGATATCTTTCGGGAGGTGTATGTAATGGGTAACAGGAAAGCCGTCTGGTTTCTGGTCTTTGCACTCACGTTCACCCTGTTTGGACTTCATCCTCAACGAACAAGCGCAGCAAGTGTCACGATAACCAACGGTACCGACTGGCTCGATACCGCAGGCAACCCCATCCATGCGAACAGCGGCAACATTCTGCAGGTAGGCTCGACGTATTATCTGTACGGTGAACATGCAGTGGGTGGCAGGTTCGACAGCGTGAACGTCTACACCTCCACCGATCTGAAGAACTGGACTTTCAGCAACGCCATCCTGACGAAAGATTCCGCAACCGAGCTGGCCTCCAGTAAGATCGAACGCCCCAAAGTCATCTATAACGCCTCCACCAATCAGTATGTGCTCTGGGCACACTATGAGAACGGTACAGACTACAACCTCGGGCGTGTAGCGGTCGCAACAAGCAATACCCCGAATGGCAAATTCACCTATGAGGGCAGCTTCCGCCCGCTGAATTATGAATCCCGTGACATGACCGTCTTTGTTGATACAGATGGCACAGGTTATCTGGTTACTGCTTCACGCAAAAATGGCGGTGCCAATGATACGATGGCTATTTTTAAAATGAATGCAAGTTACACCGGAATACAGTCCTTCGAGGGCTGGCTGTTCGAGAACGCCTACCGTGAAGCACCTGCTGTTGTGAAAAAAGGAAACCGTTACTACCTCTTCACCTCTCAAGCCGCTGGCTGGTATCCGAATCAGGGCGCTTATGCTACAGCAACTTCCATGACGGGTCCATGGGCTGCGCTTACGCCATATGGCAATCCATCTGCCTTCGGTTCGCAGATTCACGATATTGCCACGATTACAGGCAGCAACACCACATCCTTCATCTACATGGCGGATCGCTGGAATCCGATGAACCTCGGAGAGCACAAACATATCTGGCTGCCACTAACCTTGAATGATTCGAACGGAACAGCATCACTGGAATGGTATACCACATGGAATATTGATGCAGTAACAGGTGTAGTAACACTGCCTGCTCTCGTCAATCATGCACAAGGCAAAACAGCTACCGCCAGCTCCACAGCCTCCGGTTCGTCTGCATCCAACGTCAATGATGGCAACTACCAGACTTCATGGGTGGCTTCCTCCAATAGCTGGCCTGCCTGGTGGCAGGTGGACTTCGGCGCACCAAAGACGATCACCGAGATCGACACGTCCTGGTTTATGTATAAAGGTTCCGAAGGGTACTACAAATACAAAATTGAAATTAGCAACGATGGAGTCAATTACTCCACCTTGGATCGCACCAACAATCTGACCTATGGCTTTACAACAGATGCTGTGCATTTCACAGCCCGTTATGTACGGATTAATATGGTGAACGCGGTCTTGTGGAATAATCCGGGTAACTGGTACACCCCAACCCTGCACGAGGTCAAAATGTTGGGTCCTGCAACACCGGAAGCCACAGGTTACAGTCGGTTCAGTTCACACAACGTTCCGGATCGATACATCCGTCATGCCAATTACACGGCTCGCGTGGATGCCAACGTCTCCCCTGTTCTGGATTCCCAGTTCCGCGTCGTACCGGGTCTTGCCAGCTCCACGGGAATATCACTGGAGTCCATCAACTTCCCGGGTTACTTTTTGAAGCGCAATACCAGCAACAAAATTGTACTTGAAGCATATGCGGACACTGCAGCCTATAAGGGAGATGCTACGTTCCTAAGCAGCCCTGGTTGGGCTGACAGCACCAAAGTATCCCTTCAATCGTACAGTCAGCCCGGATATTACATCCGGCATTATGATTATGTTTTGCAGTTGGATGCTGTAAATGCAGCCAGCAGCGCAACTGTGAAGAGTGATGCCACGTTTGGGCGAACCAATTTCTAAACACATAAATTGGAGATAAGATTAGCATCTACATCTCGGGTAGATTTTGGAGAAGGCCGTTTTTTCAGGAGTATTAACTGAAAAAACGGCTCTTTCTGTTTTACACCTTTTCAGATATACATTTCGTACCTCCCTCTCATACTGAAAATGCAGGTTTCATTAGGGCGTAATCTCCAGCCAGACTGGCTAGTGGCTGCCAGCTCTCAATTACTATTTTATAACGGCCAGCATACGCCTCTGCATCCACTCGTACATGCTCTACTTTTCCAAGGACCAGATGATCTGTACCCACTTGAATGACCTGATCCAGCGTAAGTTCAAAAGCAATCGGAGATTCCAGCACGGAAGGTACATTTACACGTATGCCCGCTCTGGGTGTAACGCCTGTCAGTTCAAACTCATCTTCTTCCGACGCTACATCTGCTGACGAACGCTGCATGGACGCTGCAAGTACAGCGGGAACTACATTGATCACAAACTCTCCCGTCTCTCGTATATTGACGAGTGTATCCTTCACTGTTCCTTCTCTCTCACCTACACCAGGCCCAATGGATAGGAGCAGCGTCGCCGGATTGCGTGAAGCAACGGTAAAAAAACTAAATGGAGCGAGGTTAAGCACACCCTCCATACTTCGCGTAGAAACCCAGGCAATAGGCCGTGGTACCACGGAACCGATCATCAATTTATACATTTCATCGATGGTGATATCACCTGTTGCAAACTCAAATACATTGTTTTTTTCCAATGACACTCGCTCCTTTTCCCCATTCCAACAGAAGCTCCTTCGGTTTACAAAGCCCCATGGTAAACATATAGTTGGTATAAGAATATACACTTGTTCACCACAAAAAAAGTACGCACTTTGAAGTGCGTACCTGCATAAAGGAGCTTATTCGTGATGGATAACCCGAGTAAAAACCCAGCGGAAACACTCACCCCATTCGACTACACCCTATCCATTATCGGCGGGAAGTGGAAGATGAAGATCATGTACCAACTCGCCTTTCATGGGGTCACACGCTACGGAGAACTCAAGAGGCGTGTACCCGGAATCACGTACAAGGTATTAACCTCTCAACTGAACGATTTGGAACGTCAAGGCGTGATAAAACGAGTTGAGTACGATCAAACCCCGCCGAAGGTGGAGTATTCGTTAACCCCACGAGGGAGAAGTCTTATGCCCATTCTGGAAGAAATCTGCAAGTGGGGTGTGCATCATGTGCCGGAGACACAAACGCTGCATGAAATATAGTGAATTGGGTTGATAAGTGCGAAGGGCTTCATCCAGAACAATGCTTCCCAAGCAGGATTTCCACCTGCTAAACTTCGCAACCTAAGCTTGGTCGCACCAAAGGTTGAGTTATTAATAAAAAAAGCAGGTATAGAAAAACAATTTGTTTTTCTTCACCTGCTTTTTTAGTGCCATATAAGACAGTCTTGTTTCACATTCTGTGTTACCAAAATTTTCTACAAAATTGGAACATACGATCTAATGACGAATGATTTGATTTGTCTATCGGGATATATCATGTATGATCCCAAAACTCGCATATCGTGGGCTTTGACATCACTGGTATTTCATAAAGTTCATGGGAATCGTTCTCTTTTGGTCTGCATACCAACCATCATATATATAGGAATCCATTACTGATTTAAAAGCTAGTGAAACAACACTGTCTTCCGCCACCGTCTTATCATCTGTTAAAAAATTCATGTCATTATTGATGGTCTCATTATTGTCGAGAGGCAGCCACTTTGCATACAACGGCAAAGTAGTAGAACTGATTCCCAAATCTGAAATCTTCAATTCAAAATCATATGCTGTAGTAAATATTTTATTTCTATACCAACCTTCGAACACAAATCCTGGTTTCACTGGAGGTTCAGGTACTTTGACTTTATCTATACCTCCAAGGATCTGGGAAGCCACCGCTGAACCACCATTAGACTCGAAGTTCACCGTATAGGGACGTCCATAATATGCGTCTAACTCAAAGTTTCCTGTCACTGGCGTCTCGAAATTGTAAGCATCTGCCCAAGGCTTACCCTTTACGTACCACCAGTAGACTATCCATCCATCACTTCGTGGAGGAAAGGCCTCAGGTCTAGTAACCATATCGCCCTCTGCCACTGTCTGTCGGATCAATTCCTGTGATGAACTTAAAGATACTGTATATAAGACCTTCCATTTTGCATACAGCGTGATGTTCGTCGTCACCGGTGTTTCAAAATGATAAGCATTGGTCAAATCTTCATCGCTATACCAACCGATGAAGGTATAACCTTCTCGCTGTGGTGCGGCAGGTGCAGAAACCACTTCCCCTTCCAGCACCGGCTGCTGATCTGTCACCGCTGAACCATCCTTATGGTCGAAGATTACTGTGAAGACGGGTGTCCATTTCGCATACAACGTGAAATTTGTCGTTACCGGTGTCTCAAAATTATAGACACTGGTCAAACCTTCATCACTATACCAATTGCCGAATTTATAACCTGTCCGCTTCGGAGATGCAGGCACCGCAATTTTAGTATTATACTCCACTGTCCCGGCATTTACTGCTGAGCCGCCTTTACTATCAAATCTCACGGTGAACTCAGGCATCCACTTCGCATACAACGAAATCTCACTCGTCACCTGAGTCCTGAAATCGTAGAGTATCGTCAGATCACTGTCACTGTACCATCCTTTAAACACATAACCTGCGCGCGTTGGCCTTGAAGGCTCTTTAGCCGATTCTTGATGGTTAACGGACTGACCACTCAACTTCTTGCCGTCGCTTATGAAGCTTACCTCATAGTTATTCAGTATCCATGCCGTGTGTATCTCATAATTCCTCATTATTGGTGTTGTGAAATCAAATGCTTCATTCCGCTTCTCTTTATCTCTCCAGAACAAGAACGTATGATTTGGTTTTGTTAGTGGCTCAGGTGCCACTGCCACACCACCTTCAGTTACCAACTGATCGATTGGCTCAGTCTTTTGTTCATCAAAGAAGCGAACTCTATACTGCGTTTTTTGAGCAACTACCCATTTCACATACAAGGTGATATCACCCTTCACAATTTCGGTTGTGAAATTATATGCCTTTGTCAAATCTTTGTCGCTAAACCAACCTCCGAACACATATCCCTCACGCGTTGGTGGTTGAGGTGCCGCAGGTTTTGTTCCTTCGTAGACCGCCTGGTCGGATATCTCTGTCCCACCATTACTGTTGATGCTCATCGTATAACCACGCATCCACTTCGCATACAACGTAATGTTACTCGTCACTGACGTTGCAAAATTGTAGGTTTTTGTAAGATCACTGTCGCTGTACCAACCTCCGAACGCATGATCTTTCTTCGTTGGTGTTGCTGGTTCGATGGCAGTTTTTCCATAAGCTAATGTTTGATCAGGAACTTCTTCCACTCCACCATTACTGTTAAATTTGACAGTATGCTGGTCTATGTCCCACTGAGCGATATACTCGATATCTTGTGCAGGCATGGTTACCGCTGGGACAGATGACCACCCCTTGAATTCATGACCTGCCCAAGTTGGATTACCGAAATGTAATGAAGTCGTTGATCCGTATTGTACATCGATCTCCTTTGCAGGTGTATTCAGGTCATTGTAATCTATGGTCAACTTATACATATTACGCGTATAGTACACCCTTAGAACCGTTGTACCATCGCTCGCAATATCGGCATCTAACACAGTTCCCGGAAGAGCTGTATCTACCGTGAATCCTTCATAAGACCTGAGTGATTCTTTAGGCAGGATTGCCCTCGTATTGGTTATACCCCGATGCGTTTCTTCATCTACAACCGTATAGGTTGGATGCCCTATATTTTGCTGCAAGTATACGACTTTGTAAGGCGTATCATCCCTGACTGTCCAGTTTGCGGTATAGGTGGCGTTATCCGTTGGCATCGTATTTGGGACATTCGGTGACCAACCTGCAAACGTATATCCCGTTCTTGTCGGAACTGGAATTCGATTAACGATATTTTTATAAATTAGATCCGTTAGTTTACCCTCTGGTGCTCCCTCATAACCTAAATTAAAAGTTAATGTCCGACTTATCGGTTTGTAATAAATATTAACAACCGTCGAACCATCGCCCTTAATATAGATACCTTTTACTACAACTTCATTATAGCCACGATCCCTATATTTGTTAGAGGTTATACGAATCTCTGTATTTGTTGTTCCCGTCTGCGTTTCGGAATCCGTAAGCACAGATAATTTCTGTGAGTTTGCATCTATCAAATAATGATTGACTTTGTACGGTGTGTCTGTGTCCACAATCCAATGTGCATACAGTTTTGGAATACCTGTAGGCATCCGATTGGGAATGTCCACTTTTGTACCACCATAGGCAGAAGTATACCAGCCATCGAAAGTATATCCCGGATTTACTGGGACTTTGTTTTTCACTTGAATTGCTGCATTAAAGGCAGCAGTTACAATCTCAGATGGTTCTCCATTGCTTGGATCGAATTCGATCGTAAGATCACCATCCGCACTTTTAATCCAGTTCAGTGGGATCGTACGCTGAATCGGAGCTGACGTGAATGACATCGGCGCTCCCTTCCAAGTAATAACTAATTTAGCCGCACTCGATGGAATCGTCTTGTTTCTAACTTGTACCCCTTTTTTATCAAGCAAAAATCTGAAGTTATCACCGCTTAATTGAATATCAAATTGTGAACTATCATATGTTTCTTGCGTAGTTATACCTGTTTTCAAATCTAAAGTATCCATCTTGAAAAATGACTCTGGTAAATTGCGAGAGTCAGCATCTCCCCTGAAGAGCAACCCGAGCTCATCATCCTGTGGATAGGCGAAGTCGTAGACGTTCTTTTCTTCCCCTATCGTATACAGTGGCCACTCTTCATCGACCAGCTCTACGCCGCCGGAAAGCCCGCCATCACCTAATTGAGCGCCGAGTTCGACCTCCAAATAGATGCCAATCTCGACGAACAGGGCACCTAAAGACTGGGTGGACCGCACTCCGCTTATGTTTTTCATCTGGTAGTAGAAGTAGCCCCACAGATTCACATACACACCGGGTTCTACAGCAAGCCCGATACTATTCAACTTGACGCTTCCAATCCCCGCTTTGACCTCCATATGAATACCAGCTCGTAAACCGATCGTCCCCATTACATAGAAGGTAAATTGGTAATCTCCGTCTCCAGGCAAGCTGACCGTATTGCTCGAACCACTAAAACTCAATACGCGCAAGCTAACCGAGTAGCGCTTGGCCATCTTATAGTAGAAATCTGCTCCCACCGTCAGGTTCACTTGGGCGCTGACCACAAACTCCGCTTCAAATTTGACTTCCACAATACCTAAAGCCACGCGTACGCTCTTTTCAAAGAGCTCTTTCTTGATTAACGGAACCCACTCCGTGTCTTGCTCCAACATCTCTTGATACTTTTCCTTCAACGATTCCGCATCTACGGCAGTATCTTGCACACCCGCCATTACCGCTTTAATCTGTGTCGCAATGTCCTGAACCTTGCCCAACCTGCCAGCGTTCTTCTCGCCCACCCAGTCATTCAGTGCATCATTTAACTTATCGTGTTCAACGAGAGCTATCTCTGCCGTGATGTTCATCCCGGTATAGCTATAAGCATCCAGATTCGCCGTAATTACATAATCATCAATGCTGTACCAGTAAGGAATCCCCCACTTTTTCAGCCAGTGCCCTTTCATATCCCCATTGATACCGAGGTCCAGACTCATCTCCTGAACGAATGTACCCGTCATATGGATGACAAGATCGCTGTCTTCATTGATATTAACAACAATATCAGCACCCACTTGTAATGTAGCGCTTACGCCTGAGGTTCGGCCGTCAATATTCTTCAGCCTCGTGCCGAGTGAAGCAACAACGGTCAGCTTCTCCACACTTACCCGGCTCCCTTTACCGGACGCTAGGGAGGACTGAGCCTTGATCTCCTGAATTTCCTTTGTCTCCATGGCGATGTCAGACAGATAATCCGCGGCTTCATTGACGAATCCGCTGTCTCTCGCTTGCTGCTCAATTTGCTCTTCGAGCTGTGCAATCTGTTCTTCCGACAACAGATCGTCGCCGTCAATTGCTTGCTTCTGATAGATGTTGAAGACATTCTCAATATCTTCAATGGTGGCATCGGTATACGTAATGACGTCCATCTCCGCCTCAGGCGTAATCGACGTAATGCGTCCATAACCGGTTACCTTAGAACCTTCTTCGGCGAATTCACCTTCATAGAACCCGATAAAGTCTCCCACATCGACCGTGGTCAGTTGATCCAAACCAAAGGGCTCGTACAGGCCGTCGCTGTAGTTCATCGCGGTATGATCTACCGTGATGGAGTGGTTACTGGGATCTCCATCCGTATCTGCCTCTACGCTCACCGGTAGCACATCTGGCTTGAGCAACACTTGTTTGGCATCTGCGTGATCATAGGTATAGACACTTCCATCTACCGACGTGATCTGGACATAGGCCACATCACCATCGTCTTCACCAGTCGTTTCGACTGTGCGCAGTTTGGGACTAATTCCCTCATAGATGGCTACGGTATCACCAACTTGAATCACCGTGCCAGTGCTTCCGGTGTACTTGAACGTTCCACTACTCGCATTCACTTCGGCGAGTGCATTTTCGCCGCCTACCGTCGTAGTAACGACTGAAATCGCGGGCGAATCGACATCTGCTCCATTTATCACCATATCCGTGACATCCGTGAACGGAATGTAGATCATGTTCGGATTGAGCGGAACATTCATGACTTCTTGTTTAGCAACGCTAAATACATAAATACTTGTCGTCGCGTCTTGGCCTTGGAAGGACAAACTGTCATCCGTCAACGTAAGTTGATATGTGTTACCTTCAACGAACTTGCCATTTTCGGCTGCTGACGATACCGTGAAAACTCCGTTCCCGCCAGAGACGGTAACCCCTTCGAATTCGGGATTCGCCGTATCCACGAAGTTCATCCCCTCTTTGACCTGGGATTCCGTTAGACTGCCCGATGAATCCTGCACCTTAATGGTGAAGTTCGGCGCGACATCCAGTACCGAATAGCTTGGTACGCTCTGTACGGCACGATCTATGCTATCAGTATACTTCGCATACAACTTCGTATCCGCAGTCAAGGTAGTGCCACTTGCGAAGATGAGTGAAAGATCACTATCCACAAACCACCCTTGAAATATATATCCTTCTTTTGTTGGAGCAGGTAGATTATTTAGCACCTGGCCTTTTCGTACCGTCTGCGCAGCAACTGCCGTGCCTCCGTTGCTCTCAAACGTGAGCGTATACGCAGTGGAACCGGCGCCAGGGCTACTTTCGTTGTCTCCAGGCGTTCCGCCACCGCTATTACTGCCGGGTGACGGTGTTGGCGTTGATGTCACCGGCGATGTCGGTGTTGGTGTCACTGGCGATGTCGGTGTCACCGGCTTTTGATTCTGATTTTTCCACGCCTCTACAACCGCGTTGTTGCGCATGAAGAGAACCGCTGCTTCCGCGCGAGTCGCTTGCGCACGCGGATTGAAGTTCCCCTTTTCGTCCCCGGTGAACACACCGGCTTGCCACAGCTTGATGACCGCGTCAGCCGCCCAAGGCGATACATCCGAGAGATCGCCCGGCTCTGTCGTGACCGGATTCTCGGTCTGATAAGGGATCTGTTCGCTTTCGAAATACCGCAACGTCATCGTCGCCATTTGCTCCCGAGATACGGTAGCATCCGGCGAATATTTCCGATCCCCCGTGCCATCGGTAATTCCCTTCTTAACCGCCCATTCGACATATGGCGCATACCAGCTGCCCGCCTGTACATCGGCAAAGCTCGAAGTGGAGTACGCCCCCACATCGACTCCGGCCATCCGTCCAAGTGCCGTTACATACATGGCACGTGTCATTGTCCCCTTAGGAGAGAAGCTACTCGCGTTCGTTCCGCTGAATATGCCCTTCTCCTGCACATGGACGACTGCATCATAGAACCAGTCGGTGTGACTCACATCCTGGAATCCAGTGGATGTGATTACTTTTGTCTTCTGCATCGGCAGTTCAGCCGCTACTGCCGATTGCGCTGGTAATAGGGGCACGGCAGAAACTATTAAGCTGATCACCAGCATCCACATTAGGATCTGCCGGCTCACCTTCCATCCCTGTCTTACTTTCTTCACTTTCATTCATCCCTTCTATGTATAGATCAAACTAAGACCATCCAAAATTGGTTTCTAATCAAGCTAATCAACAAAGCCAGACTAATAGCGGATACCACTGACCCAGATCGGGATCATTGGTCTCCTGCAAGTCAGTTCGCTCGACACGCGGAGATCAAGCGAAAAAAATTTACAGATTGAATTCGTTCACCGACCTTTCTGATCAGTTGCAGTCGAATTGTGACACCGACACAGCAAATTATGTCGTTTTTTCTTCCGTATTTTATCATGCGAGATAGGGGCGCTTGTGAATTATAAAGAAAACTTTAAGTAAGCAACCACTCGCAAGTGAGAACATCAATGACATCAAAAAATAGCGGCGTAGGGAAGGTAACTCCCACACCACTATTTTTCATGAATTCTTAAGCTAGTCTGCAATCCATTCCAGATGATTCTCTTCTCAACGATTCATCTACCAGAAGCGACTATAACGAACTGTTCTTCCCCCAACGCAGTCTTGGAGGAAGTGAAAAAACACTAATATGCCTCTTGGGTTTCAATGAGATAAACGGCTCCTGCTGATTCTTCGCCACATTGTGGGCGATATGCCTGAAGCGCAGCCCGCTTTCGAACTCGGGATTAAGCGCAATCGGGATGCCCTTATGTACGGAACGTATAATTTCTACATCGGCATGGATCACGCCAATCACACCGATATTGAGAATATCGATCATATCCTGCATCTTTACCGTTGCCGAACGGGCTTCCTGTCCGTCGGCCATATTAATGATGAGCTGTGGCGGAGCCGGAATCATATCTTCTAATAATCCGATTACGCGATCCGCGTCCTGAAGCGATGTACGATGAGGTGTAGTAACGACAATAGCCTCATCTGCTGCCAAAGCCGCATTCCAGAATCCATTTTCAATGCCTGCCGGCGAATCGATCAGCACATAATCATAGCCCTGGGCTATTTGCTGTACAACCTCGCCAAAAACTTGCGGATCATCGTGATGCACCGCGTCGTTACTACAGGAGATAAAGGACAAGGTACTGATTCGCTTATCTTTGACGATCACTTGATGTAAAGCACATTGACCCGTCAGAAAATCAGAAATATGATACCTTACCCTATTACTCAAACCAAGCGGAATATCCAGATTTCTCAATCCAAAATCAGCGTCGATCAGGCAAACGCTGCTCCCCGATAAGGCAAGGGCAGTCCCGAGATTAGCCGTGACCGTTGTCTTGCCAACTCCACCTTTCCCTGATGTGATACATATAACTCGTGCCATCGGAGCCACTTCCTTCTCTTCAAGTACTAATGCGGGACAGCAAGACAACCATTTCTTCACGTATTATCGTTTGATCCGGCTTGAATGTAACGTCCTCGTAGCTAATAATCAGTTGCAATTTGATGAAATATGTCGTTATATCGACCACAGTGATTTTATCATGATGGATTATCCTACTTGAGAAATCTAAAGAAAACTTTAAATCCGTGCGTATTGGAACGTTTAATTTTTCGGAGAGATGGCACATCATTTTGACGAGGATGGAAAAGCGCAGACTGGTGTTGAGGGATTCAATATCTTGAGTCGATTACGAAGCTATTGGAAAGAACAAAAAATGGGCCAATAGCGTCAGGTACTGCTCCAACGCCATTTTCCCATTTATAATAGACTACCACCCTTACTGCTATATTCATGCTTGTGACGTACTGTTAGAAACCAGCATATATCCGCTACCCCGAACCGTAATGATTCGCTCGGGGTCGGCAGGGTCAGACTCAATTTTTTTGCGTAAATTACTGATATGTACAGCAACCGTTCTCGTATCCTCCAGACTTTCCATTCCCCAGATGATTTGAAACAACGTATCGACACTGACGACACGATTCACGTTTTGTGCCATATAGGACAGCAGACTGAATTCTTTTTTCGATAAAGAGATAGATGTACTTCCCATGTTGACGGACTGCGTGTAGAAATCCAGTGTCAAACCCGGTAACTCCAGCAGTTGTTCCCTTCTACCCGTCGACACTCTGCGAAGGTGAGCCTTGATCTTGGCCATGAGCACTCCCGGACTGAACGGCTTGGTCACATAATCGTCCCCGCCATAGGATAATGCGCTAATTTTTATTTCGTCTTCCTCTTGACTGCTCAGAAACACAATCGGCGCACTGGTGAGATTACGCGCATTCCTGCACCAGTCAATACCGTTTTCATTAGCCAGCAATATATCCAGTATAATTAAATCCGGCTCAAACGATGCAAGCAGCTCCATCGCTTCTGACCCGCTATGACTGCAGGTGGAGACAAATCCCTCCCTATCACAATACACCTGCACAATCTCGCATATATGAGGATCATCATCAACGATCATGATTTTGTGCGTGTCCATCTCATCACCCCTTTCCTTCAATCACCGTACAAGGAAACGTTACATAGAATGTCGCCCCCATCTTGCCGTCGCTCTCCGCTCGAACCATTCCTCCGTGCGCTTGTACGATTTCCCTGCAAATTGCCAGCCCCAGTCCACTGCCCTCTATGCCCATTCCCGGCCGATCATATCTGTAATTACGTTCGAAGATTTGCTCAAGCTGATCCGGAGGAATCCCCATTCCAGAATCCTGTATGCTAATGACTGCATGGGGAGCATGATTCACCACTTCCACAACTAGTGCAATACGCACCAGCCCCCCGCTGGAGGTGAACTTCATGGCATTTGACACTAGATTAAATAAAGCCTGCTCTATTCTTTTCGCATCCATCTCGACAACTGGCAAAATAGATCGTCTATCCTCGGCATCTCCGATATCCAGTATGAAGTCTAATCCTGCGTCGCGTACTACCAACTCATATTGTTCAAAAAAACCATGCAAGAAAGGAATCATCTGAACTGGCTCCATTCGGTACGAGACTTGTCCAGTCTCCAAATGAGACAAGAAGGACAACTCCTCGATCATACGGTTAATCCTTATCGTGTTCTCCCGGATGTACTTCAGATATTGTTCATTGCGTTCCGGCTTGACCCTGTCCTGTATAGCTTCTACATATCCAAGCATACTGGACAACGGCATACGCAGATCATGCGTAATATAAGCAAGTAGCTTCTTCCTCCCTTGCTCGGAGTGAAGCAGTCGGTCATACGAGGTTTGGAGATCATCATGCACTGTAGATAAGGCCTGTGTTCGCTCCTGAACGGTCTGTTCCAGATTCATATTCATTTCAATCAGCTTGTCATTAACGTACTGTAATTCACGTGTAATTCTCTCTTCGTTCGATGCCGTCCTCGTAGATCGCGAAGACAGCAGAATCAGCTGCGCGATCGTAAATATCAATAAGCCAAGCGGAGATGTATTTCCAACTAGCGACCATCCGTTAAAATACAAAAAATCGTTGACAACCGTGACCAAAGTAACCACCGACACCAGCAGGAAGATCAGCGCTCCCTCCATACGTCGCACAGCCGCCTGAACCAGCCCGATCATCAGATAAATCATATGTAGAACTACCATCACACCGATTACCAGCAAAAATTTTGTATATATAATTGCAGGGGTTACCACTACAAGGATACAGAATGCACCAGTTACGATCCGGGTGCCAAGGCGAAACCATCGCGACACATAATTCGGAAAAATACAATCAAAATACATGGTGATGATATAACCGCTGAGGCAAAGAATCAGATATTCGATCTTGAACTGCAATTCCCAAGGAAAATGAGGCAACCATTGTGTAAAGATAAGCTCGCCGTTGAACAAGGATCGAATACCAAGCAGTACAGTAAACAGGCCAAAATATAACGGAGCTTTATCCTTACGTCGCAACATAAACAACAGCAGATTATACAAACCGATCACTAGCAAACTTGCCGTGATGAACATATCCCTGGCAAGATTCAGATTGGTCTTGGTCGTTAGTACGTCACTGCCACCCAGCTCGATATCCTTGGTAATGCCGCCCCGATGATGTTGGAAGTTGGATACTTGCATGACCAGCTCTAACGTGTCGCTTTCAGGCTGAAAATACACCAGCTTTGTTTCCAATTGCGGGGTCATGCTGTGCTTGTCCTGACCAACCTCACCAACTTCTGCCAGCAGCTCGCCATTGACCCATAATTTGTACGCATTAAAAATGCTAGGCAGCCGCAGAGCAAGCATCTCATCGCGATCCTGCTCGCTTAGATGAACGACCAGTCCAAAGGTTGCATAGCCTGTACCGCTCAGCCGCTGACCTTCTAACGGGTAGCCCAGCCAGGAGCTTGGGATGTTAATCCAGTGGTCCTGATTTCCTTCCCTTGCCGAACGAACCCGCATATCCTCAGGCGACAGCAGTTCTTGCCAATAGAACGCCCACTTCCCTGTTAATTTTTGCGGATTCGTACTAAGTTGAGCCTGCGTTAAATCCAGAATACCTTCTTCACTTTGGAGCCTAGGAGAGTCCGGCGAAGAGAGGACGACATAGCCTGTAACCAAACCAATAACAGCAGCAATGATATACAACCAAACCTTACGAGAACCGACTCGGAGAATCTCCCTCATGATGAACCCAACCCCATTCTACAAGAGCGCAATAAGTAAGTTGATCATCCAAATAATATCATCAATACAGGAGAATGTACCCTGCAAATTTCTAGCAGGTGTCGATAGCTAACATCGCGATGATACCCTTTTGACGACGCGCGCTTAGCTGGGTGCGCCGCCACAAAAAAAGTACACACTTTGAAGTGCATACTGATATGAAGGATCTTATTCGCAATGAATAATTCGAGCACAATCTGTATGTGCCAGATTCACAGATGACTCATGCATTATAGTGAATTATTGATGATTTCTGTGAAGGGCTTCAGGTTGTACGTGTCATCCTGAATGCGCCATTCTCCCTGATCCTGCAAAAAGGTGATATCACCCGATAACGGAATGGACTTGAACTCTTTGCCATCCTTATCCGTAAATTTCAAATCGAGCGTGTATTCCACAAGAATCCAGTCACTCTTGCTATCTTTGATCTTGGTTTGTATATTTTCAGGATGCAGCAGAGCCTTCTCTTTGTCTGCTACACGTAAAGGAATCTTGTTAAATCGCGCATCTATATTGGATTCGAAATTCCTTTCTGTCAAAAATGGTCTGATTACTTCTGCTCTAGCCAGCAGACCCTCCACAGTTAACGTATCTTCATAGTCCTTATAATCAACAGTCAGTTCGGTTGTTTTATAATCCAGCGACATTTCGAGGGCCTGCTGCTCATCTATGGCTGACGCCTTCTGATTGCTCACAATACTCGGCTGATTCGTCGCTGGTGGAATGGTCTCTTTAACGTTCTCGGCTGACTCAGATGGGGTGCACCCCATTATCATGACAGATGAAAGAAACAACGTACTCATCACATAAGCTAACTTACGCGAGGTGATCAACTCCTTTCTCGTCAGTATTACTCTCAATTATCCCTTCAATAGGATATAATGTCCAGTTATTGGGCACATCTGAACAGACACCCAGTGAATAACATCCATTCGGTATCATGTTCATAATAGATTGTGTTATAGTCATCGGGAAGTGATTTGGAGGAGATAATAATGATGATCAAAATTACAACTGGACCAACTCTCGAAGGATAGCGCCTACGGGTCCAATAACTGCGTGTTTCCTTCAACAATGAAGGTGTGAAAGCTATGTCAACTTATCAAGTCGTTCCTATGATCTATGATTCCAAGGAACAGATTGATGCTATTATTTTACTCGAACAACAATGTAAACAGCTTGATTCCATTCATCTGAAAGCAGACCTTGACCATATTAGCAAAAAAGACGGAGACCATGCACTCCTCTGTTATCGCCACGGTGATTTGGTAGGACTCCTCAGTTGGTATCCATCCGACGGCGTAACCGGGAATATTAATGCCATCGTACACCCAGATTTTCGTCGCCAAGGTGTGTTCGGCAGCCTACTGAAAAGAGCCATCCTGGATATGAAACCACAAGGGATTAACCAACTCAGTTATCGCGTTCCTCAGGGCTTATCTCCGGGTGTTCATACTGCCCAATCCCTTGGAGCCATTTATGATCGTGCGGAGTACTCGATGCAACTTGTGAATGAGGTCCTTTCGGTTGTGGAGCCACCTGAACTAACGTTGTCTGTGGCAGAAGCCGAGGATATGGAGTTTATGGTCACTTGCTCCTCCCAAGCCTTTGGAGATTCGGAGGACTGGACACGCGAGTACTTTATGCAAACGAATGAACCCAGCCGAGTCATCTATATTGCATGGCAGAATCAACTGCCTGTTGGGCTGGTACGGGTCAACTCCATTAATGCAACAACCGCATTTATTCATAACTTCTGTATCTTGCCTGCTTATCAGGGACAGAAACTGGGGCGCACTGCGCTTAGCATCCTAGTTGATCTCCTAAGGAAACAAAGTTACACAGATATCCGCTTATCCGTTGTTACCGAGAACAAACGTGCTTTGAATCTGTACCGCAGTGTTGGTTTTGAAGTAAATTCTGAGTATCACTATTTCAACGGTAGTTTATAAAAGGCAGTAGAGAGAGATCGTTTTCCGCAAAGGGAGACGGTCTCTCTTTTTATATATTGGAGAATTGAAAAATCAATTTATAACCATCGAACGTTTGCCCGTACATCCCCCGATAGTTACCTTTAGTATAATTATCCACTGTTTTTCGCCAGAAAGATTGGCCAATCTTATTTTTCTCCGATGGATTGGTGAACAACTCCCAGTTTCCTCTAAACATGCCGAAGATCGTCGATGCCGCGTGTTCAGCAACACCTACACCTCGAAACGGCTGCATCAGAAAGAAATCATGTACAAAGAAATCCGTGCCTTGTGAGCAATATGGCGGAGTAACCACAAATGCAAAACCTGCCTGTATACCATCCACAATCATCAGGAACGGATAAAGACACTCCGGTTTTTCCCACCAAATATTCTGTACATCATACTGATCCTGTAACGTTTTGTAATCAGGACTTGGCTCAAAAATGCCATGTTCGTTCGGGGTATGCTCTCCACCCAGACCATAATGTCCGGATAGATCATGAAGGTATAGCGGGTACATATTTTTAATCACATACGCCTCGTCTTTATTCGTTAATTTCACTTCTATATTCATATTATTCATATTCACCAACCTTACCAGATGATTTAAGGAGTTATTTTCAAGAACTCTCAACGCATATCCTTGTACCGTCAAATGAATTGTACGCGTAATTAACAACCTCGAATATGTAAAAAAGCTTTAATAACCATTCTTTATTCTTACAGGAAAAAGCCACATTCGATTGCTCGAACATGGCTTCTATAGTTTCATCCCTTTTTGCAATACACAATTTTCTTGATGCTATCGATGGATAAACAGTATTGATCCGCAAGCTGATCGATGGTTGTTCCGGCAGCAAAAAGCTGGCGGATCTCGTCGTTCCGCTCCCGGACAATCCTTCTGCCACCCGAATTCTCGCCCCACTTCTTGTGGGCATCCTTGGGCCTCGGAATATAGATCAAGCCACCAGAGATATGACGCTGTATTTCTTTGAGTAATTCTTCCGGGAAGATTGTATCCGCATTAATATATTTCACGTTGCTCCACTCCTTAAAAGTTAAAATCTTTAAGGCAGCAGAGTCGTACAATGAACACATTGGATATGCACTACAATGATATGGCGGAAAAGAATTTCAAGCTCTATGCAAACAACCGCCGTTGTTCATCACATGGACTCTGCATAGAGCGGGTCGTTAAATTTATTATGAATCGAATCATGGTAGCCCCCCATTCAGTAATCTTATTCGTGCTGAAGAACTTTTAACTGTCTATACCATAATAAGGTTTACTTTCCCTAATGGCAAAATCTACACGTCGAATCTGTAATATACCCCTGTTAATTCTTCTGATACGCTCCATAGCTTGTTTGAAATGTTAGCGTCATATAATTTTTCGATGATCTTAGCGCTCTTGGGATAGCCCTTAGTGCCGCCCATACCGCTGGGAGCAATATACTCCCCTCCCGTGATCGTCGGATCTGCTGCAGCATATAAGGTAGGTAATGCCCCCATATGTGCCGGTTGACTAATGATTTTCAAAAGACTGCGCATGAATATATTGGTCTGTTTCCCCGAACCGAAGGAAAATAGATTGGTATGCGAAATTCCTGGATGAGCGGCGATACTCATGGAATCAATATGGGCGGAATTAAATTTATTCTGCAGCTCTCTCGCAAACATCAGATTGGCTAGCTTGCTTTGACTGTAGAACTTCATGGGATTATATCCTTTGGAGCCATCTAAATTATTAAAATCAATCGCACCATTATGAGCTGCCATACTACTTACAGTGACAACTCTCGATTTCGGAGTAGAGATCAATCGAGGCAATAGTAGACCCGTAAGCGCAAAATGGCCTAGATGATTACTACCAAACTGTAATTCAAATCCATCTTTCGTCAACTGGAATGGAGGGTTCATAATTCCTGCATTATTAACGAGAATGGACAAAGAATCGTATTGCTCAAGAAAAGCGGCTGCGAACTTACGGATACTAGCTAAATCGCTAAGGTCAAGCTGCATAACGATTACCTCTCCAGCTACATGCACAGACGACTTTATTTTATTAGCTGCCTTTTCACCTTTTTCCAGATTACGAACTGCAAGGATAACTTTTGCGCCTTTTTCAGCTAACGCTAATGCCGTTTCATACCCTAACCCGCCGTTCGAACCTGTCACAATCACTACTTTATCAGATACAGTTGGGATGATGTCTTTAGTCCAAACTTCGCTCATTTGTCTACACACCTTTCTTATCTCTTCCTTGATACCCTAATATCCTTTTATCCCCCACCATACTGACTTAAACTCCGTTCCAGCATCCCTCTAACCTGCTGTTGCAGTTCGAGCGGAGACACCACCTTCACTTCCGGCCCATAGGAGAGTAACTTTCGTGCTGTAAAAGAAAACTCTTCAGGCGGAATCAGTCCGCGCCACTCATGGCCTTCAACTGACTTGAACAACACATCTGACGCAGCAATCCTTGCTCCAAATTCCGTGAATCGCAGCACCACTTCTACGCTTGCTCTATCTTCTTTGGCAGCTAGCCATGCCTTTAGACTTGGAACAGATTTATCCACTGATTCCATAACAACCAACTGCTGCATGCGATCCACCCGATACAACAATACACGATCCTTCTTCCGGGCTGGCATGTACCAATGTCCCTGCTCATAGTAGATGCCATAGGGAAAGACCTGTACTTTTTTAGGACCACTGCGGGCATGATACATAAATTCGATTTCTCTCTTTTCTACCGCTGCACCCAATATCTCGGTTGTTAAAGGCTCGGAATGCCCACCAGGGTGTTGGACAAAGGTGATATGCTCTCTCATTCGCATAATGAGATCCTGTACATCTTTGGGCAAAGTAGAGAAGTATTGCTCAGCCAGATGCTCACGCATTGATCCATATGGAAAATCCGGTACTTGCTGTAGATATTCCAGCATCATAAACAGCCCTAATGCCTCCTGCTGTGTCAGTTGAAGGGGTGGCAAAATCCGATTGGGCAACACCCGGTATCCTCCGTTCACGCCAACTTCTGTGTACAAAGGGAAACCCAGCGCCTGCAATGCATCCAGATCTCGCTGGATCGTACGAATCGATACGTCGAACCGTTCTGCCAATTCCCGGGCAGTGAACTTTTGTCTGGAATCCATCAGGCGCATGATCGCCAATTTCCGATGATTCATGAATTCAACATCCTAACTACGTCAACTTTTGTCATAGTTAAAGTGTATCATACATTTTAGAAGGGAGCGATGAACATGTCTGATAACAAAACAATTTTGTACATTGCTATGAGTTTGGATGGATATATCGCAAGACTGGACGGTTCGGTCGATTGGTTATTTGATGTGGAGGGCGATGGTGGAGACAACGGGTATGCTGCATTTTATAAAACAATCGGTAGCGTTGTTATGGGACGTTATACGTATGAAGAGGTGCTCACACTTTCCGAAGAATTTCCCTATGCGGATCGCCCAACGTATGTGCTTTCCCGCTCGGAACAGCCGCCCGCTCCGCATGTACAGTTTACAACCGAGGAGGTAGATACGCTCATTCCCCGGTTAAAACAAACTTCTGATGGAGACGTGTGGATTGTGGGTGGCGGCATATTGGTTCAAGCTGTGTTAGCAAAAAAATTACTGGATGAGATTGAAATCGCCATCATTCCCAAAATTCTTGGTGAAGGCATCCCCTTATTCCCGACAGGCACTGTGCCAAGTCAATTTAAAATGCTCCGAACCCAGACGCTCGGACAGATCATTTCGATTCGTTATGAGGTACAGAACACCGGCACAGCGGATACACCCTCGAATATCTAGATGAGTAGAAAAGGGGAAAGACCATTCTTGTGATAAATGGACACCATAAAGTTAGACACCATCTAACCATTGGGCTACCCGTTCATGAAAGAGTGGTCTTTCCATTACCATGTATCAAGTATCAAGTATCAAGTATCAAGTTATCCTATCATTCCTCGTATATATTCCGCTAACACCTCTGCCGTCCTACGGTGAGATAACTCGCCTGGATGGGTGCGCGCACCTACCGTCTCTTCGGTTGTATCAGGAAGCTGGATGATTGAGACCTTACGATCTCCTGTCCCCTTTGTATACGCATCAACCGCGCGGTAGATGGCAGGCATCATGGGAAAACCAAGCATGCCATAAGCCCATACGAGTTGTGCATCCGGATTGTTTTTCCGAAGTTTGAACAGGAACTGCTCCACTGCTTTCTCAAAAGCGGTCAGATCCTCTTCATGATACGTACCATCTTCGTTCAAACGCTGCTTGTACACCTTGCCCGTGTCGGGGTCTTTCCACTCCGGTGACTGAAATGCACCCCCATCATTGCTGCCCAGGTTCACGACTACCACATCCGGCTGCCAGGAACTAAAATCATGCTGATCTCCTGCGCCTAGCGCTTCGTTACGCTCACCAGTAAGCAAGCCACAGACCTGTTCGTAATACTTGGGGATATTCCCCTTTGGATTATTATCCCAACTTGTCAGCACACCCCAGCCACTTTGCGAGATGACCCGATACTCCGCATTCAATGCCTCTGCTGTCATAAACGTATAATTATGTATGGCGCTGAACCACATCGGAATCCAATCTTCCTCCGCTTTCGCTCCAATCGCACCTTCGCCAGATGTAATACTGTCACCAATGAACTCGATCTTGTACGGTTTTTCCTGCACAGGCAGGAACGCTCCATCCGATTTCACCGCATGAATCTGCAAGGCACAACCCGGGTCACCACTCATCGCTTGAACATCTTTGACGATCCGTACATTCTTCACCACATCTGCGTTCATACCTCGGAATACACAGACCCAGTACCTTCCCGCCGTTAACATCTGTCTGCTCACCGAAACACCATTGATCAGAATGCTGATCCATGACTCATACATGTCATACTGCGACTCTACTTCAACCCATAGTTCGGAGCCCTGTACATTGAGTTCAACTGCACTCCCCGTCCAAAATAACGTCAACGGCGATCGCTCTCCAGTTGTTCTGCCATGCACTTTAAGATTTCCGATCTCAGGCAGAGCATATACCTTTAAATTCTCATTAGATATCACGGTGCAAACCTCCTACGTTTGGCTCAGATTATAAGCAGGCTCTCTACATGCCTCGGATGTACGCTTAACTGATATTATGCAACTTTTGAAGCGCTTCCTCTTTGTTTTTCAAAAAGAAAACATGCTTGCCATTGTTGCACTCATAGATGAAATCTCTCAGGCTCTTGCTGTTATGTCCTTCGAAATCTCCCACAATAGCAAGCTTAACATGATAGTTCACGTATTTCTGCAAAATCTCGCCTGCAAGCTTGGTTTTCAGTTCGAAGAACTCTTCCGTGATGTTCGATTTGTCGATAATGAGCTTATCGGCATCATCGCTATACCTTACCGAAGCCATCAAATCCAGTGCATCTTGAGCATTGTTGATGACGATGCCATCACTTTCAATAATGGCGACCTTGGAATTGCCTTGTTGATCAATAGTTATGTTCATTTCACTTTCTCCTCTTCTGGACATCGGCTTTTGGTTAAGAGATAACATATCTCAGTTATTCAGTTGTTCAATTATTCATCTTTTCAAGCGTCTCCATATAGAACACATGCAGGAACTTTTTGATATTAACCTTGCCTTTGTCGCCTGCCTGATCTTCTTCCATGGCTCTCATCTTCATTCGAACATCCTGGAAGTCGAAGTACAGGGGAGCATAATGCTCAAACTTGTGGTTGCTATAATCGTTGAGTCCAATCGAGGCCATGTTCGTTAACGCGGCAATTACCGTTCTGCGAATGCGCTGTTCCATCGCCTTGCTCTCTTTCTCGACGTCTTTGGGCGTGGACTTGTACGTCTGGGCCACCGCTTCATAGGACTCCTTCAGTGGCGGCCACTCCGCGACCTGCTTCTGATCAATCGCATACTCCATGAGCGCAATGATGTCCTTGCTACCACTTTCTCCGATGATCCCCAGATCCATTAAAATGCTTCTTGCCGCATCTCGCACCGTACGACCTTGGGCAGGGGCCGGCGCTTCCACCAGATTCAATCGAGCCATCGACTGCTTGATCTCCAGCACGTATCGTTCATACTTCCACTGGTCATTCACTTTGCTGAGCACATGCTCCACTTCCACCCGATTAATCGGTTTATGAATAAAGAATTCAATGCCGTTCTGGTAGGCCGCTCCTACCATCTCTTTGTTCTCCACCTGAGAGATCATGATGAATTTCCCGGTATAACCCCCGTGCTTCAGCTTCGCCACCGTCTCAATTCCGTCCTGATCCGGCATCAGCAGATCAATCAGCACCACATCTGGACGCAGATCCATGATCATGCGTGCTCCTTCTATGCCGCCCTCAGCCATGCCCGCAAGCTCGCCGATACCACAGGATTCAATGATATCATGCAGCATGCTCCGACTTACCACATCATCATCCACGATCATGATAGAAAGTGTCATCGACATCGGCCCCCTTGATCAGATTTATTTTGGGAATAGCTATAACAAATGTTGTCCCTGTCTCTCCCGGAGGCGCCGACTCTACCTTAATTTGTCCCGCCAACGACTGAACGATATCACGTACATGGGACAAGCCAATGCCCGTCGCAGCAATGCCAACTTCATTGAACTTTGTTGTATAGCCTGGTTCAAAAATAACATCCCGTTTGGCTTCAGGTACGCCTTTTCCAGTGTCCATCACGACGAAATGCACGTCATCTTCTTGCTCATATACATGAATTCGGACCGTCCCGACATGCTCAATCGCCTCTACCGCATTGGCAATCAAGTTATTCATTACCGTGAGAAGAGGAATGTAATACGGAGACTCACAATCATACTGTTGTTCAATATCGATCTCGACCTGCTTATGAAGCATTTCGCTATATTTTCGGTTTGCTTTGCTGGCAAAGTTCAGTACTTCAGATAGGCTCATGTTGACCGCTTTTTCATTATCATACAGCTTCAGCAGACCCGCTAGAATACGTTGTGAATCCTTCTTTACTTCATGAATCTGCTGAGCGATGCCCAGCGTGCGCTGACTATATTGGTTCAAGTCCTGCTCCCGGAGATCGCGATATAGATCATAGCTGTCTGCTGTAATGCCTTCGATCGTATTCATCGCTTTCTTCAGGTAAAAGACCTCGCCATACAGACCCGAGTTCACACTCAGCATCTGCTCCATCCGCTTCTCCTGCTCTGCATGTAAGAGCCTCATCTGCCTCACCGCAATGCTGTTATATAGCCCAATCACAAAGTAACTTCGCAGACCACCTACCACAAGAAGATACAACCATTCCTTCATATAAAAGATATTGGTCCCGCTTAACATTCCGCGAAAAAGCAGCTCAACAAGATTAGAGGAGAAATCGATACATGTGATTAACCCGCCGAGCAGAAGAGGCTGCATCTCATGGAATCGATGCTTGAATTTGCTAAGCCCATAGGCAAAGACCACATAATACACACCTGCCCCCAGATTGTCCCGCATGCTTTCCAGTATAGACACCGTCTGTACATGATTGATGAGATCTACCGACTGGAACAGCAAATTCGTGATACCTGTCAGGATTCCTGTCTTCACATAAGACAAGTGTGGCATGATCATCAGCAGAAATAAAAAGATGCTAACCCCCAGCCCGATTCGGAAGTAATCTTCCCGGAACGGATTTATCTTGAATTGCGCCCCTACCGCAGTGGTAAAGGCAATGGCCGTCATCTGCACATTCTCATTTTTGACCCAATTGCGCATCGATCTCTTCACCCACTATAACAACGTTTAGCGCCCAATGCCGGAACCCGCGCTTCTAATGTTAAATATACTAACATATGAAAGAAGCATTAGAAATAATTAAAATTAGGGAATGAACACGCAAGTAAAACAAAAAGGCCGGAAGTTTTCACTTCTGCGGCCTTTTCCTTATATTTCATCCGGAATATCAAATGATACCATCGTGCCCTCACCCGGCTCACTTACGATCGATAATCCCTGACCATACCGTTGCAGCAATCTGCGGTTTGTATTCACAATGCCTATTCCGCCTTTTCCACCTGGCGTAGCATGTAGCAGCTCTGCAACCTTCTCCGGTTCGATGCCTTTGCCATTATCCTTCACCTCAATACGGGTATAACCCTCATGACGAGTAATGGATAGGCATAACGTACCGCCTACATTGCGGCTTAATAGTCCGTGTCTGACGGCATTTTCAATCAAAGGCTGAATTGATAGCGGCGGGAGAAGCAACGGAAGGTCCGGCTCTACGTTTAATACCACCGACAATCGATCTTCAAATCGTGTTTTTTCAATAAAAAGATAGGCTTCAACGAGTTCCAGCTCATATGATAATTTCACCAGTTCCCCTGTGTTGAGATAGTTGAAGCTGATCCGTAAATAGGATGAAAAAGCATCGCCAAGCTTCCGCATATGCTCTGTATCAATATCACTTAAAACCATAAGTGAATTCAACGTATTAAACAGGAAGTGAGGCTGAATCTGAGCCTGTAAATAAGCGGCCTCCATGCGCAGGCGCTCTTGGATAGACTGATTTAGCATGGTCAATGCACGTATCCGATATTTCAGTTCCACCGCATCTACAGGCTTTGTGACATAATCATTGGCCCCCGATGCAAACCCTGTGTAGATATCTGGCGGCTGACTTCGTGCCGTCAACAGCAACACAGGAAGCTCAGACATCGAGAATTGTTCCCTCACCTTCTGGGTTAACTCATATCCGGACATATTGGGCATCATCACATCTGTAATGAGCAGATCCCACTGACGTGTGCCGAGCAATTCCATCGCTTCCTGACCCGAACCTGCTGTAGTTATATCATATGGTTCCGTCGAAAGAATGCTGACCAACACATCCAGATTCACCGGATCATCATCGACAGCCAGAATGGTAGCTCTCCCCTCTTTTAACAACGGAGCCATCTCTGCTGTCGCCAAGACTTCCACGTCCCCCATACCTTCGCGGGGTAACAGGAATCCACTAGGTGCATCTTCCATCATCTCGGCGGCCTGTTCCCATATCAGGGGAAGTTGTGACTGAGCCTGATCGGCGGCTTCATCCGCGAGTGGTAGATCGAAGCTGAATGCCGAGCCCTTTCCGAGTTCCGAGCGAACCGTAAGTGCCCCGCCGTGCAGTTCTACGAGCTCTTTGCAGATGTTCAGTCCAAGTCCGATGCCTTGTCCATCACTGATTCCATACGACCCTTGTTCATACGGGAGGAAAATACGCATCCGTGTATCCTCATCCATGCCAATGCCTGTATCCGTCACATGAATCAGAGCATGTCCTTCACGAATTTCGGCACTTACGGATATCGTTCCTTCCTCTGTATGTTTGAGCGCGTTATGCAGTAGATTATACAAAATCTGAACAAGCCTTTCTTCATCAGCCATGACCTGAGGGAACGATTCCGGAATCTCCATATGAAGGCGGACTGGTTTTCGTTCTGCCATGAACTGCAGCATGGCGATAACGCCAGGCACAACCGACTGTATGGAAAGAGGCCCCTGACGTAACACAATGCGGTGCTCCTTCAGCCGGACTACATCCAGTAGATCACCAAGGAGATGTGACATCCGTCGACCGATCGTAATCAGCAATTCCATATCCTCCAGGCTCCGTTCATCCAACCGGCTTTTCTCTCGGGTGATCACGTTGTGAGCGATGTTAATGATCCCGTGCAGCGGGGTCCGCAGTTCATGTGATGTATTCGCCAAGAATTGATCTTTAATTTTGTCGCCCTTCTGCAGTTCTGTGTTCAGCTTCATATTCTCCCTGACATTCCTGAAGTATTTCTTGAACCAATAGGCGGAGAAGCCGGTAATCGCAAAGATAATGTCAATGGGATAATAGACTGTTGTCACATCTTTGGCTGTCTCGACCACACTCCATATCAGGTTGGATATAATGCCTCCTGCAGTAAGCAGCAGAAAAACAATATCCCGGTCCGCCTGTTTCCTGAAGATCATCGTTCCGACGATGTATAGAAACCAGATCATGGATACAAGAAAGAACAGGTTAATAACGTTGTAATGGATCATGGCATAGGTAATATGAATGGGCACCACCACAATCACGGCCGTATAGATCAAGGTCATTACAACATGCCACTTTAGCCATGCCTTTCGTACATGAACCACCGTTAATCTCTGGAATAACAGAAGGATACAAGCATTTTGCAGTAACAATGAGATCAATCGAATTTTAATGCCCC
The DNA here is from genome assembly GCF_037979415.1 of Paenibacillus sp. FSL H7-0940. NCBI lineage: Bacteria > Bacillati > Bacillota > Bacilli > Caryophanales > Paenibacillaceae > Paenibacillus > Paenibacillus sp. FSL H7-0940. Next base: position 5,837,387 of record NZ_CP150280.1, on the reverse strand, counting down.
AAGTATAATTAATTGGAAGCCATAACATCAATATATTGTCATGACCCATCGTAACCGTGATGCCAACAGATAAAGTTAATATGGCTCCAACCAGCAAGGAACGTTCCTGTCGATTAAATGCGTAAAGAATACAGGCATACATGCCGTGGAGGAGCAGAACCAGAAAGGTGAGCATCTGAAAACCAATGGAATACCAACGCGAAAAATCAACGGCTGCCTGTGAACCAAAGCGAACAGGTTTGCTAATTCCGCCCATATGCGGACTGTCGTAATTGGCTACACGGACCAATAGTTCAATGGAGGTTGTTCCTTCCTGATCATAGGTCGCTGTATATGAAGTGCTTCTGGGTATATATGTACTGCCATCCGCGGAGACCTCACCCATACCCCCGTCGTTGTGTCCATTCATCTCAACCTCGGATGAACTTCGGATTCCCTTGAACCAGAAAGTTACCGGCGTCTGAAGTGGATCTGTCAAAATGCGCAATCGATATGTTCCGTAACCGTACGAACTCTCTTGTTCCTGATTCTGTGCACTCCCCCAGTCTCCTGGGACCTGAACACTCTTCGCACCGCCATTCCTCTTCGCAATATCTTGTTGGGTCAGCAACTCATCCGGGTAAAGTTCCCATTCCCCATTCAAGTACATGACAGGGGACTGATCCAGATCCACATCTCTCAAATCAAGCACCCCGTTAACGGCGCGATGCTCATCTACTGTGTGGAATAGCTCAGACCATACCGAGCGCATGCCAATTAACACTCCAAAAATAATTAGCATGATGAACAAATATTTGTAACGGTCCATACGTTTCGTTTGAAGTAATTTCATTAATTATTTTTTCATGACTTTGGTTAAACCGAGCTTCCAGTCCTGATACCATTCGGTAATGTCCTCACTGATCGGTATCTCCAAATCTTGCTCCATTCTGGTGGTTAAGAGACGATACTGCTCCTCCACACCGAGATCGTTGTGCATTTCATCATATAACTTCATTAGCATAAAATAACTTTCTTCTTCATCCGGAAGCATATGCTGGATACGTTGTGTACTCTCGACCACTTTCTCCGCCAGCCCATGCTGCTGGTAATACAGACTTAGTTGTCTCATATGATACAGCCACAGATAGCGTAATCTTTCCCGCTCAGGTTCAGCCCACATGTATTCATAATTGCCAAGATAGGTACCCTTATATAGATGAAGCGCTTGCTCATAGGCATGAACGGTACTTGCGTCTACGACTTTCCATTGCCTGATTTCCCGTTCCCACTGCTCACTATCCAACTGAGCCTCACCCAATTCGAGTCGATAACCTGCCTCCAGGTGTCCACTCTGAATCGTGATCATATCCATATTGCAAGTTTTCAGGGTTTGGCGGACATGATACATTGCAGTGTAGAGTTGGTGTGTCGTCTTCTCTTCTTCCATTCCCGGCCACAGAAGCTCCAGCAGAACACTGCGATGGATGACCTGGTTCCGGTGGTGAAGCAAGTATGCAAACAGCTCCTGCGCCTTGCTTGTACGCCATTTGGCAACCTGAATATCCTTTCCCGGAAGCTTAAACTGAATCTGATTAAAACAGCAAATTAAAGGTACGTTTGTATCCTTTGACCGCTGCTCGCGTTTTACGCTCAGTTTCTCTCTTACGCGGCTCACCGTCTGCTTCAATCGATCCTTTTGGATGGGCTTCATCACATAGTCCAAAGCCTGTAATTCGAAAGCATGCACCGCATATTGATCGTAACTGGTCACAAATATAATTTCGGTGCCCGGTGTTGCCGCCTGAATCTGTCTTCCCAGATCCATACCATCCATCTCCGGCATATGAATATCCAGAAATACAACATCAGGACGGTGCTCCACAATACCCGCCACAGCCTCTGTTGGATTCATATATGTAGCGATAATTTCAATGCCGCTTACTTCTTTTTCTAGTGATTTTTGAAGGCCTATCAACGCTAGACGTTCGTCGTCAACCAATATCACTTTCACAGGAGCTTCCTCCTCGACCCTGAGGTCTTGAGATTTATTTTCACTATTATATCATAGGCATTTTAAGTATTGAGGGTACTTCGTTATCCATTTTTAATTTATAGCAATTTAATTGTATAATACTAAATAGAAGACAGGTTATCAGATCCGGTCTTGGAAGAGAGGAAGGTTCCATATGTCAGATGTTAATCAAAGCTTTGCGCAAGCCCTTGTCAAATCACTAGTGGGGGAACGCGGTCATATCCGCATCGCCCGTGCTCTACCCGATATCGATGTCACACTTGCTGCTCGTACGCACGATGCCATGCCATATACGATCTATCAGTTGGTGAAGCATATGCATTATTGGCAGCAATTCATGCTCGAACACTTGGAAGGACGCAAGCCACATCTCCCTGCTAACGTGAGTGAAAGCTGGCCTGAAGAGAAGGGTCCACAGGACGAAGCGACGTGGAAGGCAGATATTCAGGCATTCTTGGATGGAGTTGATCAAGCCGTAGCCATTGCAGAAACTGCACAATTAGATGATCCACTGCTCTATTTCCCGGGTGAAACTAAAGCAGGACTTCTGCGCAATATCGCATCCCATAACTCGTACCATCTAGGGGAGATTGTTCTGCTACGTCGCTTCTACGGCGCATGGCCGCCTCCAGGTGGCGGATATCCGGCGTAAACGATATCTACAACAGATCTATTGAACGAATATACAGACACACCGAAGCTGTGAAAGGACGATTGTTCCTTTTACAGCTTCTTGTGGTTATAGGCAAGTAACATCCAATGAAGTGCAAATTATAACGCTCATATCCTGTACTAGGCTCATATATTACTTCAAAGTACGTATATGACTTTGAGGTGCGTACTTCTCATCCTTCTTTTTCTGACCCACAATATGAACAGAAGAAGAGAGGAGCATGTCCATTGAAACCCGAACAATCCGTTACCCGTTACACCGCACTTGTCATTGGTGCTGGAGGCGTCATTGGAAGAAACCTTATTGATTATCTGATGACACTTCCGCAATGGAATGTGATTGGTGTATCTCGCCGCGGAGGGGAAGATGCCCCTAGGTTACGTTATATATCAGCTGATTTACTGAACGAAGCAGACACACAAGACAAACTGGGTCATTTAACGGCCGTTACGCATATTTTCTACGCCGCGTATCAGGATCGCCCAACTTGGGCCGAGTTGGTACAGCCCAACCTGGCGATGCTCGTCAATGTGGTGAATACCATCGAACCGATCGCTCCAAATCTCCGACATATTAGCCTAATGCAAGGTTATAAAGTGTACGGTGCACATCTGGGGCCATTCAAAACACCTGCCAAAGAAACGGACGCATTTCATATGCCCCCTGAATTCAATGTCGATCAGCAACAGTTTCTCGAGGATCGGCAACCCGGAAGCAGTTGGACCTGGTCAGCCCTGCGCCCGTCTGTTGTATGTGGATTTGCCCTGGGTAATCCAATGAACCTTGCCATGGTTATTGGCGTGTATGCTGCTATCTCCAAGGAACTTGGCTTGCCCCTTCGATTCCCTGGGAAACCAGGAGCATATCATTCGCTTCTTGAAATGACTGATGCGACATTGCTGGCTCATGCAACCGTATGGGCAGCAACCGAACCACGCTGTGCCAATCAGGCATTTAATATCACCAATGGCGATCTGTTTCGCTGGAACGAACTATGGCCCAAAATCGCTGCGTTTTTTGAATTGGAAACAGCACCTCCACTTCCCCTTTCACTTGCAACAGTGATGTCAGATAAAGAAGACCTTTGGAATTCCATGATTGAAAAGTATGGTTTGGTAAACACCCCTTATGATGATGTCTCTTCCTGGGCATTTGGTGACTTTGTCTTCTCATGGGATTACGATTTCTTTGCAGATGGTTCCAAAGCTCGACGCTTCGGATTCCATGATTTCATCGACACTGAGACTATGTTTACGGATATTTTCAGAAATCTGCGTGATCGCAAGATCCTTCCGTAAAGTAAATAAAATGCATAATAAGCCGATTCCTGAATTCCAGAATCGGCTTATATAAGTAGCTCAACGGTCAGTAGTAGTTGGCGGCTTAAACAGAATTTTTCCTCGATCACCATATACGTTCTCCACGTGTATATCGCCCCACCTACACATCAGATGAAGAATCTCTTTAAGACTCCATCCATACGCTGTTAACTCATACTCCACTTTAGGCGGAACCTGGTGATGGGAAATACGGACAATAACCCCCGCCTCCGTTAGTTCACCAAGTTGCTGAGTCAACACTTTCTGAGTGATCGCAGGGATCAGTTTCATCAGCTCACCATTACGTTTCTTGCCAAAGGTAAGATGGAATAGAATAACAGGCTTCCACTTCCCCCCGATTACTTCAAGAAAAGCTTCCACTGCGGTGTTATATACTTTGATCGGTTCCTCCATATCACCTTCTGTCTCCCTTCCACACAACAGTTTAAAGAATCCCTGTCGATTTTTTAGACTTCTGGAGTCATCAGCCCTTGGATAAACGTCTCAAAGTTCGGTGCCAGCGGAATGATCTCTTTGGGATTCTCCCTCTTCACATAAACGACCTCAGGTTCTCCATCATTACCGAATGAACGATAATCGAGCATGACAACCCCCGACTCCGAAGGAGATACCGCGATGACGACACCAATCTCCGGATAACCTTCACGTTCAATCAAATTCCAGCTGCCTTGAATACCCGCTAGTGTGGAAGGCTTCTCACGGCCAATGCCCAGTATACCTTCAATTTCAACATAATTCGTAGCTCCCGTATCTGTGTTCGCCACAGGGAAATAACGATTGTACGGAATACCACCGTTATGTAGCTTCATCATCTCAATGTAGGAAGCCGGCAGTCGGAACACCAATTGCTCCTCAACAGAATCAATGAGGCCATCACTTGGCGGATTGGACACATAGTGCTCCAGTGCCTGCTCACTATCGTTCCAGAATTCGCCGGATTCCGGTCTGGGAATCGCTTCAAAGGTCGCTACAACGTCAACGGGTACATGGAATTCTCCAACAGCCTCTGGATCCGTTTCAACTTCAGGTTCAGATTCGGACGGCTCCTCCATTTTGCTTCGAATCCATCCCAGAAACTCCAGCGTATCTTCATCCTCAGGGTCCAATTCATCCGCTCTTTCAAACGCCTGCAGCGCATGCGCATATTGCTCCAGATAATAATAAGCCAGTCCAATCCGATAATGCCAGAGTGGGTCACCTGTGCCCTCTTTAGCAACCGTCAGGAATTGTTCAACCGCTTCTTCATACTGTTCCAAGTTATTCAGCGCTCGTCCCAAATGGTTAACCAGCTCATAATCTCTTTCTTCCACAGGAATTGCCTGAATTGCATCTACAATTTCCTGAAATTCATCTTCTTCATGCCACTCTTGCAATTGAACCAACAGATCGTCTCTCATTCTCTTTTCCTCCCCGTTCATTCACTCATGATTACGTATTGAAAATTATACCACTATCCGGATCACCATCTCCAGCAAAGCAAAATCCTTAGGGATCTCATGAATCGATATCTTTTCATTTCCGATGACAAAGCTAAAAGAGGTAACCTGAACCTGGTTAAGAAAACCAGGCAGGCTACCTCCTATATTCCTTCCACTATATTGCATTCTTCATTCAATTCAGCAATTCAACACAATCGTAGACCCAGCCTGCACTTAACCAGTTACCCAAGTCACTTGAACCGCTGATTGGCGTAATCGTGATGGTATTGGAACCATTCACGAAGTAGGATGCTGGAACATTCCAGCTAAAGGTTGTGTTGTTCCCACGATACGTACCAATGGTGAAGCTACGAGAATTGGGCTGTGAAGATGCAGCAGGATTGGTTAAAGCATGTCCATTAACCGTTACACTCGGTCTGCCATTATTGTAAGCTGCGGTAATACCGATGTTGAGCGTATGAGAAGATGCCGCTTGAGATGCATTCAAATTAAACGTTATTGTGGTTGGAGAATTCTGACCACGGAACTGGATTGCCGGGAATCGATTGGTCGCGCTACCGGTGGCATAGGTGACAGGTCCCCAGCTTGGGTTGCGACTATCGGAAGGGTGACGGATCGGAATCGTCTGTCCATTCAGGAGCTCCCGTGGTGTACCATCCCAATTACCGATTCGCCAGATGTTAGAGGCTTTACTCGGGTCATTGTTGATCGTACGTGTATTCAGAGTCGTCGTTTGGCCTGCCGTGACATTAACCGTTTCCGTATATACGGCTAGTTCTCCCTTATAAGCTGTCATAGTGTACGTGCCCGGGATCATGCTGTATTTGGCGGCCGCCCCACTTGAAGACGTCCCCACCCAATACTGGGCATTGCTATTAGCGAACCCAATTGTGTAAGCATATCCTGTATCCATCCCGGAGAGGCCATTAAGCACTACGTTCCCCCGACTGGATACCCAACCCTGCAGATTCAGACCAGACATCCAGCTGAAATCGGGTACACTTGGCGCACCTCCCGTTGTAAAGATCAAAGCGTACGGCCCATGTAGACCCAGGCGCCAATTCTCCGTCTGTGCATGTCCCGAGTTCATATAGTTATATACTTCCGTCTCTGTTCCACTTTGGAACTGGATGTCGCGGAAGAATGGACCACCAGAGCTTTTTTCCCGATTGCCGTAGGCCATAAATACACCGACGCCATTCCCCGTAACTCCACGAACGGATAAATCTTTGGCCTGATCATTACCATAATATTTGGAGGCACTCTGACCGTTCGAAAAACCAAATACATCCTGGCTTTCAATCGCTCCAGTGTTACCTCGATTATTGGAATTCGCCGGAACACCTGTCAACACACTACCATTACCGCGGAAAATGTATCGCAGCTCCCCGATCGAAGGTTGAGCCGTGATATGCGTGGCCATGTATATGATATTCTCCCCACCACGTGAAGCATAATAGTGAGTTAGTGTGCTTGTGGATACCGTGATTAACACGGTTGATCCTGAAGGAGAGGTATTCCACGTCACATTGGCAGAGGAGCCCAAACCTGAGCCGATATGTGATCTTCTATTGCTGTTCAGCTCCGTACCGTTCATTTTGGCCGATATAATATCCCCATTGGTTTTGTTCACCACATAGACTAATCCTGATCCGGTGTTTACTTCAATTCTGGAGCCGTTATCGGTCACATTAATGGTTGCCGCGTGTCCAGTAGATGCAGGGTATACAACAGCTGTTGCGATCATAACGATGATTAAAAACAAACCAAGCGCCTTTCTCACTATACTTTTGGTCATGAGTAATTCCCTCCTTGGAACTCATTTAATAAAGCGCTTACATTATAATGTATAATAACTGACACTTCCGTCTCATATCGATATGTCTGCTATGTGAGCCTGTCCATAATCAATGGAATGTTATGTCTGCGTGCGTATAGAATAGAGTCATCACTTCATGTAAACCTGATCTCGCCACCCCCTTCTTAAATCACTCTTCTACATACAAGTATTCTTACAATTCCAATAAAATAATACCATTATATTACATAAATTTGCAATGAAAACGGCTCGAATATCCGATAGCAAATTCTGAAAACAAAAAACGCAGCTTCAAAAAGCTGCGCCCGCAGATACTAAGCTAGAGACAGTATCATCTCTTCCGAATAGGTATCCATATCTCACTTCTATATTGCTCTACAGTAACATCCTTGTGCTCATTCCATAACATTTCCGGGCCCTCACTCAGCTCATAGTCCGATGAAGGAAACCATTCCGCGTAGATCCGGCCCCACACCTCCTGAAGCGTGCCTGGAAACGGGCCAACGACAGTAAATACAGCCCACGTCGAAGCAGGAACTTCCAGCTGTTCCAGTCCTTCAGGCGTCTCTTTTGTCGTAGCTGCACCAATGTAATGATCCAGTTCTCCCTGTTCCGCCATCCGTCCCTCACTGAAATGGGCTGAAGCACTGATTAAGCCCAGAGGTTGGACGTTTGATGCCCCCTTGATCGAATCAATCAATTCCAGTGTAAGGCTCTGGTACATCGCCGCGATCTCCGGATTTACCCCGTTGAATACGATTGGCACCCTTTTACGAATACCCACGATTCGAAACGCCTCTTTATCTTCAATACGGTAGTTCATTTCGCTTCCTCCTTGAATGGTCAGTTGAAATGTCATCCGTGGGAAGGCTTTAAGGGATGGACCATGGTTACGCGCTTCGGAGGGCGTAGTGCCATGCATGCTTTGAAAAGCACGCGAGAAAGAATCCGGCGATGTATACCCGTACTTTAGTGCAATATCAATGATTTTGCTGTCACTGTGGCTTAACTCCATGGCTGCAAATGTCAAGCGGCGACGTCGAATATATTCCGAGAGTGTTACACCACTAAGAAAAGAGAACATGCGTGTAAAATGATACTCCGAGCAGCAGGCAATCCGGGAAATCTCCTTCATGTCCACGACATCCATCAGATGCTCCTCAATATAATTCAAGGCTTCATTTAACCGCCTCAGCGTATCCATATCATCCCTCCCACGTTAATTTAAGCTTAGCAAAGTCATTCTCTTTGCATCCGACATTACCTGCACCATTCTGTAGGCTCTTTGCATTTAAACCAGAAAAAAAGAGCAGCATCAGCTACTCTTTTCTAACTTTGATATTCACATATCACCAGTAGTCAAGTCAAACAGGTCAAACCAGATACTCCGCCATAATCTGCTCGATATCATAGGGTGTAATACCTTGATCGACCGAATAGATTGTATCCGCCTGATCTATTGTATCCACCAGTTCTCCTCTAGCTTTGGCGTGGAGCATGAACAAGTCGTGCAGATCGGGTTTGCGTAAATTCGTTAGTGCTTTACCCATCAGCACGATACCTTTCTGATTCCCCTCTACGTTATTGTAGTAGTCCGGATATCTGGTCAGCGCCAGGTCTGTCCAGATGACGGTGCGTTCAACCAGATCCATAATGACGGGGATCGCAATCTGCGTATCCGCGGTAATATCGATTTTGTTCGCTACGGTAGACGGTTCGAAAATCTCGCCAGACCCCGGCTTCTTCCGCATCATCCACCCTACAAAACATTCCGGCAGATCACAATACGGATGACTGGTGAACGAAAGCAGTGTTGCCACCACATATCGTCCACCATAAGCCACGATGGATGGAATATGCAGATCAATAAACTCACTTGCTCCGTTAGGTGCAGTCACGATATCTCCGCTATGGACAGCCTTATAGTTAGAGGATCGCAGATTCGTATAGGAAATATGCTCCACATAGTTCCAGTCCTTATCGTACATCACCGCAGACAAGTCAATGTCCACGCGCCCTGTAGACTTTCCGTCCACGTCCCCCTCTTTCCACCAGTTGAAGAAACGAATGGTATCACCCTCTGCCATCGGCACACGGCTTCCACGAACGATAGTATGCAGAGCCTTGCTCGCCGATCTCTGGGAAAAGGGCACCAGATAATCATGAAGCTGCGGATCGACATAAGTCTTCCCGAGCGGGGCAAGGGCAGCGAAGCGCTCTACCAATGCCTGTTCGCACAATTGCACGACATTCTGACACGTGGCTTCATCGATCTCTGTCAGCTCATTCGGAACAGCAAAAGCTTTGGCTACATTGCCTTTCGGGAAAAAGACACGCAGATCCTGCGGTTCATTACGGTGGGCAAAATGCTGTCTTACCTGCAATAACACCGGGGTAGATACTTGCTCCAGTACCTCACCAAATGCCAGCAGTACATACGCTTCATCTTCGGTCATCCGCAGCAAGTGATCCAGTCTTCTCGCGAATTCACCTGGACGCTTTGACAACAGATCGATCAGACTCCATACATTCCGATATTGGAAGGCAAGCTCCACACTTCCGTTGAAGGTCGAATAAGACTTATTATTACGCAAAATATCAAAGGCTTCTTCGCATCGTGGATACCGAAGCTTATATTCCGAAGGATGCAGAATTTCGCCAAGGCGAATCCAGCGATCTTTATATCGCAGCATATCCTCCGTCATGGAGCCACACTGCTCCAATAATCCGAGCAAAAGGCGTCTCTCGCGGCGTTTGAATTTCCGGAAGGGAGAAGCCGCAGCGAGGCTAACATCACCATCGGACCAGGCAACAGCCAGACGCAGGACATCACTTGCCGTTTTGAAATACGGACCGATCCGGTCGATGTTCGCTTTTTCATGCTTCAACAGCGAGGCGACCACAAAGCCCACATTTTCTTTGAACGGAATCTCAGTGGGTAATAGCGCATCCACGTCTTCCGGGTCTGCATGCTCCAATACCGTGTCGATATCGGCCTTGTCTGTTTCCGAGATGGAACCTTTTGCTTCAATGATCTGACGAATGAGTGTCTGGAATTCTTGCTGGTTTCCCAAACCAATGACTTTCAAGTCCGTCTTCTCCAGCAAAGGCGTTCTCTCCACCGATGGTTGATCCGGATAGACCACAGTCAGGTTGGTCAGATAATGAATAATCGCATTGAGATATAACTCGGCCTCATCCGCTTGCATCACCTGCATCGGGAATCCTGCATACATCGGTGTGTACTTCACATGTGCGCCGACCATGACTCTTAGATCAGCCACGAGTTGATGATACACTGTTTCAAATTGTTCCTTGGACAGCTGCCGCATCGCCTGCAGTAACTCATCCGAGAATGTGTATCCGAGTGCTTCGATATTTTTAAGGGCAGTCGCCAGGTGTGTATTAGGCAACCGTTGCTTCCCTTCGTTTGATTCGATAATGAGTTTGTTCGCTCTGCGCAAATAGATTGTATTGTTCATGATAAAAGAGTCCAGGAAAGCCACATCCCTATATAACGTGAAAGGTTAGGGTTAGAAGGAAGGAATGTGATAGCCTGGACGCCTCCTCTCTGAAATAAAATCTTCAGGAGAGCTGCGACCCTATGATCTCCAATGATTGTAGAAGGAAGGATCGCAATAGCCTGAAGGCCAGCGGTTCGAAGTTTGTCACCCGAACCTCTGGTGAACCCATCATCTCAGATTCCACGATCTGCCAACAGGGCGAAAGTATTACGACATGAATTTAAGAATATAGTGAAAATAGAAAAAAGCCTTTGCCGACCCCCAATGTCAGCAAAGGCTTTTCATTTTAGATTGTGTTTATTGATCAATCAAGTTTGTTACTTTCAACATTCTTGCAATCAATGCAGTGACCTCAGCACGGGTCATCGTAGTCTTCGGACTCAGCACCTCTGGCCCATTACCTTGGATGATTCCGGCTGCAATCAACTGGGCTACATCGTCTTTCGCCCAATTCGATACATCCGCTGCATCACTGTAACGTTCCAGTTCAGAGTTCATCTGATCCGGGCTGATTGCCGCGTCCGGTTCAATCAGACGGTAGGCACGAGCAACCATAGCAAATCCTTGCTCACGTGTGATCTCCTGATTACCGTTGAAGTTCCCATTATCGTAACCGCGAACGATACCGAATTCATTTGCAAGGGCTACCGCAGAGCGGAACCATGCGGAATCGTTAACGTCAGGGAATAGATTCTGTGGTGCATCCTGACGCATTAAGCCCAGTCCAAGCACAACAATCTCGGCAAACTCAGAACGAGTAACCTGACGGTTCGGTGAGAATGTGTTATCTCCGTTACCTTGCAGATCTAATCTCGCAGCGATGTTGTTCACATCAATTTTACCCCAATGGGATCTGGCATCTTCAAAATCCTGCGGGTTCCAGATAACCGAGTAACTTCCGCTGCTACGCAAGTCATTAATGAGTGCGTAGTAACGACTACTGATCTTAGTGACAACCGTTGGTACATGGAAGATGCTACCGTCCGGATTAATGATTACGCCTGTAGTAATCCGGTTCGGATCGATACCTTCCGGAAGTGCAATATACTTCGGTGCATAACCGTTCAGCTGGCCGGATCGCACGGTCTGTCCATCTTTCGTAAACGTCAGATCCAGATCAACCGGTGTGACAAGTAGCTCGTATCCTTGGGATGCGGCTCTTGTCTCGGCGCTGTCAATCAAAGCATCCGAGGAACGTGCGATATCAACATGGACATCAATATCATTCAACGCTGCATTACCAAGCTGTCTGGACACACCATTCACGTCCATTTTACCGCCAGGTACCGGATAGATTGCCAGCGGATTGCTAATGTTCAGTTTGGAACCTTGATTCACCAATTGTTTCAGTGTTTCCAGGGTTAAACCGTCCACCTTCATATCCCCATCATTCGGTGAATGAATGGCGAACTGCTGGCCTGTGCCTTGTGACATGGCAACATTCAGCTTGGCTGGATCAACTTGAACCAATGTTTCTTTGTTGTCAGATGGTTTGGATGTAGCAAATGGTTGATGGTTACCATCCCGAGTTGTTTCCAAATTATCCTTCACGGGTGCCGGAGTTGGCGTTGGTACTGGCGCAGGCGTAGGTGCTGGTGCTGGCGTGCTTCCACCGTTACCTCCCGTATTTCCACCGCCGCCATTGTTGCCTCCACCATTGTTACCATTGTCACTGGATGCTCTAGTCACGTTGATTTTATACGCCGTAACATTTCCAAGTGAATCGGTTACTCTAACAACGATCTTATTCCCACCGACTTGAAGCGGTAGATTCTCACTTACACTGCCACTTGAAACCTCGTTCCATTCTCCATCTCCAACAGCTATTTCAATCTTCGCAAGTGGATCAAGTGCCGTTGGCGTGAGCTGGAATTGATATACGCTATTCGGCACAGAGATGGTGTACGTGTCTTTCGCCGGATCAAAAGCCGGAGACAAGCTTCCCACGGAAGGGACCAGTGTTTGCAACGTAGACTCATCTGTACCAATTACTTTGGTAAGTCCCGTTCTAGCGTTAGTCAGATCCTGAAGTGCCTTGTCTACCTGCGCTTGATTCACTGTCAGATCATTAAGCACTCGATTTGCTTCATTCATCGCATCTTTGAGTGCTTCCCAGCTCTCTACCGTATATTCCGTTTCAGTTAGATTTTCACCCTTGATTCTATCATGTTCATTTTTCAGCACTGACGTGTCGACACCAGTACCAGGCTTTTTGGTAAGCCCCTTCCGGGCATCCACCAAATCCTGATAAGCCTTTTCTACTTGTTCCGGTGTTGCATTCTCGTCGTCGAACACGGATTCAGCAACTCCTAACGCTTCTTGCAGCGTTTGCCATGTTTCTGGTGTGTACTCCTCTTCGTCCAGTTCGCCTGATTCGATCTTACCGTTAATCTCATCGGCTTTAGCTTTCAACTTCGACTTATCAATAGCAACAACATAACTTTTCGAATTCGACTCTTCTGAATCTGAATAGGCTGGATTGTTCGTCTTCGCTGTTACTGTCACTTTGTAGGTGCCAACTTCTAGCGATGGTACCAATTGCGACAGGTTAAGCGCCATTCCGGTTACTTCCACCGTCCGCTTCCTGCCGTCTTCCAGTTCGATTGTTACTTCATATTTATCTGCATGCGCAACTGCTTCCCATGTCAACTCATCGTCGGTCAGTGTGACGTCCGGTACCGTCAAAGGAGTAGCAGCAGTTGCAATGGTAAAGTACGAGTTCGGACCAAAACTAGAGGTATTCAGGGTTAATTGGCCATTCTCAATTAAATGTAATGAGTTTGGATTACCAAATTTAGCATCATCGCTGATCACAACATATTGAGGCAACGCCGGGTTACCTCCCGTTTCGTCTACCTGAAGTGTAATCTGTGATTCAGTCCAGTTTGCTTTCTGTACCTTGTAGATACGCTCCATCCCAAGCATTTTTTTCTCATCTTTCGTAATCGGTGTTTTGAATTCAGTACTTGCTCCATTGTCACCAAACGTAAAGAAAGAAGAATCCTTTAAGAATTCATTTTTATTTGCAGAATTCGTATCCTCAACACTGTTGCCCAATGCAATCGTCAACGTAGATCCCAGTTCCTGCGCTTTGGCTTGTTTCTGCATCAATCCGCTCTGATCATCTCGACCGATGCTTGTAATGCGATGGGTATAGACTGCGTTCTCCTGGGCATCCCAGATCGTAGCCATGTTTGAATCGACATATGAATTTGCTGTCGTATGATCCATCGTGTAGCCATATTTGATCGCCAGATATGTGCTGACTTTTTGGCGTTCTGCGTCCGTAAGAGCATGGTCAAATACGATAATTTCTTCAATCGTACCCTGCCAATGTTCAATGCCCGTAGCTGCTGGGATCAGCTTACCGACTACTGCTCCGCCAGAGTTACCAGTATCCCATAGCTTAACATTATCTTTTCCCCAGTCATTTAGTTGCTGTACCTGCTTCATTTTACTGTACAATCTAGCTTGGTTTATACCAGTATCTCCGCCTGTCCAAGTAACAAATTGCTCGTTCGGGAAAGTCGTGCCCAAGAATCCTTCAGGGGTGTATAATGTTTGGTTTCTATCACTGTTAAATGTCGTCAAGCCGCCCCTTGTATTATTCTGAAGCATCCCCATACCCGTATAAGCATTCGGTGTTTGTACTCCCCATGAAATAATATAATTGAGGCCTCCCGTTTTATTGGTTTTGCTAACGGTAATGATCGATCTGGGGCTCTTCCCTTGAGGAAGCTTACTTACATCCAGATTCATAAAACTACTCGTGCCGTTATATTCCAATACCGGATTGAAATTGATATTATGATTTTTATCATCCCAATAGGTCGGTTGATTAGCTTCCGTACTTTGGGTTGCGTTGTTTATTTTACTGCCTTGATCTTCCCAGATACTCACCTTTTCGCCGCTGGCAACTCCGCTTACCCGCTCTGGTCGTAGCCATAGTGAAGGGGATCCAACTCCGCCCGGACCAACAGGAGTCTGGTTAGTCGCATCCGCTTGAGCCAAACTCATGGGCAACGTTCCAATCGCTAGAATAAAGGAAAGAACCAGCATGGAAATTCTTTGCCATGGTTTCTTCCGGATTTTTGCTGTGTACATAGTTTCCTCCTACTTAATATGTTATTTTTGGACTGCTTATTGACTCAAAACATCATATCTACCTTCATCTTGCTTATTCTACACATAGCCTCTTACCAAACTCTTACCAGACTCCTCGCTAACAAATACAACAAAAAACAGCCTTGCAAATGAAGCTGCAAGGCTGTATATTTCCAATTAACTATTCGAATTTTTCCATTGTTGGTACCATAACTCAACTTCCAGGCCAGGACGTATACCTGCCTCTTGTTCTAAAGCGATAACCAACTGATTATATTGAGCGACCACAGGATCTTTATTGCCTAATCGATCGTAGGTCTTCATTAAGGCCAGTCCGACTTCCTCCAATGATGGCTCGAATTGCTGTACCCGGTAATATAACGTGAGTGCTTCCGTATTCTGTCCCAGTTCGATGTAATATTGTGCGAGTTGCATGGCATGATTACGCCATAGCGCATGCAAGCGCTGACGCTCCAGTTCAGCCCATACGTAATCGTCCTCACCATAATATTTGCCTTCATATTGATCTGAGGTCTGCCGATGTTCAGTTATTGTAGACGAAGATAATAGAGGCAATCGGGTAAGACGACTCTCCCATTCTTCCGCATCAATCCTGAACTCACCCGTTTCCAATAGATAACCAAACTGTTGATAACGAATGACCATCTTGTCCTCACCCATAAATTCGTTCATCATGCTGCGTAAGCGATGGATCCCACTGTGCAGATTGGATATACCTCTCCGCTCATCCAACTCTGGCCACAACAGTTCAAGTAGCGTATCCCGCTTAATCGGTTTGTTCCGATGGTGGAGCAAATAGGCAAATAACTCTCTAATCTTGGTTGTTCTGAACTTCATATGTTTTGGTGGCTCATTGGGGTGCACTTGGACTTGGAGCATCCCCAGACAACGGATCAACATGGATGGCCCTTCTGTTATATTCAGACTTGCTGACACCGTTCGGCGTTGATACATCTTCATCGTTTTTTCCAAACGGTCACGCGTTACAGGCTTCATAATATAGTCCAGCACTTCAAGCCCATAGGCCGTCAGTGCATGTTCGTTATATGCGGTTGTGAAAATAACTTCTGTTCCAGGAGAAACCTCATGGATACGTTCGGTCGCCTCGATCCCGTTCATCCCCGGCATTTGAACGTCCATGAAGACGATTTCCGGCAGATGAATTTCGATCTGATCTATGGCTTCCTGTGCCGTCAGAAAAGAGCCGATAACTTCGCAATCCTCTCTCTCTAGCAACAGTTTGTTCAACCTGCTCAGAGCGAGATATTCATCATCTACCAAAATCACTCTCATATGCACAACTCCTCTGGCTCACTGATCACCCTTTAATCTATAATTTTACCATAAATCCTGACGTGGGACCGCTATCATTTAAATATAGAATCTATGTTCCGGAATTCAAAAAAATGTTCATCTTTGGCAGAGGGCATGCAGGAATTTGAAGTAAACTGTCGAAAACTAAAGTCTGCCATGAAACCAATAACCTATAAAAAGATACCCCGATATGTAGTGCTGTCGATTCTATTCCTGACTATTTTGCTTGGCTTTCGCTGGATATGGTCCGAGACTTTCACTATACCCGCACATCCTGAACCCATTGAAGGCTTGTTGGACCTTCGAGGCTGGGACCTCGCCAACACTTCACCCATATCCCTGGATGGAGAATGGGAATTTTATCCCCAGGCGTTAATCTCTAATCGTGACGCGAAAATAACGGATAACCTATCCACACGGATTCAAGTTCCTGGTGACTGGCGTAATGCATTACCACAATCCTCATCATCGTTCGGATATGGGACTTACCGTCTTCGCATACTTTTAGACCCATCTGTGGAGGAAGTCTCTCTCTGGGCTCAGAAAATCCAGACATCATCGATTATTGAGATGAACGGGACCATTGTTGCCGAATTCGGCCAACCTGCCACTCATGCCGAAGCCTATCGACCAGAAAGGACTGCATTTACAACTTCCTATGTGCTTGACGGTTCTACCGAACTCAATCTTTTGGTGCAGACAGCCAACTTTGACGATCCTTATAGCGGAGGGATCACACGCTCTCTCTATTTTGGTTCTCCAGAAGCCATTGGAAGTGAACGAGGACTATCCATTGACTTGCAAAAGATTACATTCGCTATACTGATTTTGCACAGCCTATACGCTTTTGTCATGTTTCTGTTTATCCGGAAGGAACGAGCTCTGCTGACGTTCTCGATGCTAACACTGGTAGCTGCCCTAACGGTCGCTTCCGACCATGACAATCTGTTATTAAGTTGGATTCCTCTCAACTTCACTTGGATCGTTAAGGCCAAAGCGTTGTCCTATCCGTTGTTCGCATTCTTTCTTTTACAAATGGCTAAAAGCTTCTCCCATAATCTACAATGGCGTAAACTGTTCCGTATCTATGCCAGCGTGCTTGGCGTTTACTGTTTATTTTTGCTCGTCGCACCAGTGACCCTGATCTATCATGTACTTGAGATTGGGCTTTCTGATTTCCTTTATCTGTTTGCCATCGGCTGGTCTGTGTACCTATTCTTCCGAATGGCAGCCGAGAAACGAAGCGACGCAAGCTTTTTGCTCTTTGCGGCTACTAGCAGCCTATCAAGCGTGTTATGGGGAATTGTGAACTCACATAGCGAAATTACCAACGTGTATTATCCGATCGATGTGATTGCGGCCATGTTTGGCTTCTCCGCCTATTGGTTCAGAAAATACTTCCGCAATTCAAGTGAGATCGAGAAGTTGTACGAACAGCTCAAAGAAGAGGATCGCCAGAAGGATCAGTTTCTTGTGAATACGGCTCATGAATTGCGTACACCGCTGCACGGGATCATCAATATCGCCGAGAGCATCGCGGTCCGTGAACGGCGTAAATCAGGTGGGCAGCAGGCAGAAGACATGAAGCTGTTAGTTACCATCGGCCGACGCATGTCCCAACTGGTGGATGACCTCCTGGATGTTATTCGTTTGAAGGAAAAACGTATTACGCTTCAGAAGAAACCTTTATCTCTTGCCTCTGTCATTCCAGGCGTGATCGGTATGTTCCGATTCATGGCAGAGGGCAAGCCCATCCATATGCAGGTGGATATTCCAGATTCACTGCCGTTGATTCAAGCCGATGAGAGAAGACTTGTTCAGGTGCTCTACAACCTGTTGCATAATGCACTCAAATTTACCGATGAGGGTACCATTACCGTGTCCGTTCGGGAACATGGAGAGTACGTCTTGATTCAAGTTTCAGATACGGGTGTTGGTATGAGTGAGGAGATACAACAGCGAATATTCGAGGCGTATGAACAAGGGACCCCAGAGGCCCGTTTAAGCGGAGGAATCGGCCTCGGTCTCAATATCAGCAGGCAGCTCACCGAACTCCATGGCGGCCAACTCACCGTGCAATCCGTATCTGGGCAAGGATCGACCTTCCAGATCTCGCTTCCACGGGAAGACACCGCATCGCTATCGGACCAGACTGAGCAGCAATGGGATGCTCACAGCTTCGATGAAATTGCGATTGCAGAGCCACAGCAGCAGACCGTCTCTCAAGATAAGACTGCCGCAAGAATTCTTGCCGTCGATGATGATCCTGTAAACCTGCGAGTACTGATCTCCATGCTGGCGAATGAACCGTATCATATTCAACCCGCGGCCTCGGCGCTTGAGGCACTCGAGTTACTGGATAAAGAGCCGTGGGACTTACTGATTGCCGATGTCATGATGCCTCATATGTCCGGTTATGAATTGACCGAGAACGTACGCAAGCGTTATTCGGTATCCGAGCTTCCCATCCTGTTGCTGACGGCCCGTAACGAACCAGCGGATGTATATGCCGGATTCATGGCCGGTGCTACAGACTATGTCACCAAGCCCGTGGATGCCGTTGAATTAAGGCATCGCATCGGGTCTCTGATCGTACTGAAACAATCCATTGATGAGCGACTGCGCATGGAGGCTGCTTATTTACAAGCACAGATTCAGCCCCATTTTCTTTTTAATACGCTCAATTCAATCATGGTTCTTAGTGAGATGGACACGGAGCGAATGCAGAAACTGGGCGATGCTTTTATCGAGTATCTTCAGACCAGCTTTCATTTTGTCAATTCGGAGAAAATGGTTGAGGTCACTCATGAGTTGGATCTCTCCCGCGCCTATCTCTACATTGAGAAAGAACGATTCATGAATCGGTTGAACGTCATCTGGGATATTCCCGATGATCTTGATCTATCCCTGCCGCCACTCACCATTCAACCGCTCATTGAGAATGCTGTTCGACATGGTATTCTCAGCAAAGTTGAGGGTGGAACCGTGCATATCCGAATCATCAACCAAACAGCGTCCACCTTGATTGAGATCGAGGATGACGGTGTGGGGATGCAGCCCGAGCAGATCGAACGGGCACTAGCGTGGCCCAAGAAAGGTCCCGGTGGAACTGGAGGCATTGGATTAACCAATACACATCGCCGGTTGACCCAGATGTACGGACAAGGTTTGACCATCGTCAGCTCGCCGGGCCAAGGTACGAAAGTTTCCTTTGTCATCCCTTTGGACCGCAGTTGAGAGCCTGAGCAATAAGATCGTTCTATAACTCTACAGCGGCATATTGTACGATCCATATCCGTTTGCTCTGTGTAAGGTCTACGGGGAGCGCTGTGATAGCGGATATGTTCAAGTTCAGGTTCAAGTTCAAGCTCAAGTTCAGGTTCTGACATACCAAATAAACCAAAAGAGAGCTAAGCACGGGTTTCGACCCGGCTTAGCTCTCTTTTCTATGACTTCATTATGATCTAATACGATAAACTAAACGTTATACGTGCATGACATGTTTTTCATCCGATAACCCCAGCGCCTTGGCTGTTGAAGAATGAACCTCTTTGAGGAGATCCAGATTCTCCACAAGGGATATACCGTAGGAAGGAATCATTTCCTTGATCTTTGGCTCCCATGCCTCCATATGCTGCGGGAAACACCGCTGAAGAATCTCAAGCATGACCTGAACTGCCGTGGATGCACCCGGTGATGCACCTAGCAGAGCCGCAATCGTTCCATCTGCAGACGTGACCACTTCCGTACCAAATTGGAGCGTACCCTTGCCACCCTGGACGGTATCCTTGATCACCTGCACACGCTGGCCCGCCAGAACCATATCCCAATCCTCGCTCTTGGCACCCGGAACAAAGTCACGCAATTCTGCCATACGTTGTTCTTTGGATAACATCAGTTGTTGGATCAGGTACTTGGTCAAAGAGATTTCTTTGACACCTGCTGCGAGCATCGTAAGCAGATTATGCATCTTAACAGACGTGATTAAGTCGGCATTGGAACCCGTCTTCAGGAACTTCGGCGAGAACCCGGCAAACGGCCCGAATAACAGCGACTTTTTATTGTCGATAAATCGAGTATCCAGATGCGGAACCGACATCGGCGGAGCTCCTACCGAAGCCTTGCCGTATACTTTGGCATGATGCTGTTCCACGACTTTTTGATTTTTGCACACCATAAAGATCCCACTGACCGGGAATCCGCCGATATGTTTACCTTCCGGAATGCCCGTCTTCTGGAGCAAATGTAGACTTCCGCCGCCCGCGCCAATGAAGACAAATTTCGCCTTATGGCGTTCGACTGCACCGCTCTTCAGGTTTTTCACGGATAATTCCCATTGTCCATCGCTGGTGCGTTTCATATTCTTCACGCTATGTTGGTAGTGGACGCCCACTTGTTGTTCCTTCAAATGTTTGATCAGCATACGCGTTAAAGCACCAAAGTTAACGTCCGTACCGGAGTCAATTTTGGTCGCTGCAACAGGTTCATTACTGGTACGATCTTTCATCATCAGCGGCATCCATTTCGCCAGCTCTTTCTTGTCATCCGAGAATTCCATGCCTGCGAACAGCGGGTGATTCGACAAGGAGTCATAACGTCTTTTCAAAAACTGGACATTGCTCTCTCCGTGTACATAACTCAAATGAGGAATCGGCATAATGAAGTCCCGCGGATTACGAATCAGACGGCTATTGACGAGATAGGACCAAAATTGCTTTGAGATCTGAAATTGTTCATTCACTTTAATCGCTTTGCTAATATCTACGGTTCCGTCTGGTCGTTCAACGGTATAGTTAAGTTCGCACAATGCAGCATGCCCGGTTCCGGCATTATTCCATTCGTTGGAGCTTTCCTCTCCTGCAGTGGCTAGCTTTTCGAAAACCTTAATATTCCAGTCTGGTGCCAATTCTTTTAGCAAAGTTCCCAAAGTTGCACTCATAATTCCGGCACCAATCAAGATAACATCTGTACTCGTTTGTCCCTGGCTCATGTCTACCGTCCTTATATCCTATATTTGCCAAAAGGATGTAAGCGTTATCGATTTGGCATTTGCAGCAAGCCCATTCTTGAACGGGATCGCACCTTCTCTGAATGATTATAACCTTGATCTAGTGTATCAATAATATAGAGCAATTTAAATATGCAATTTCAAGATATTTGCTATTCCATCAGTATACGCTAGTTTACATCGGAACGTTAGCCCGGTTATAGGCCTGAAAGATATATTTGTTCAAAACAAAGAAAGGAACCCGGTTTTAGGGGAACTTTGGTGATGAAATGGATGCACTAAAAGCCGCTCTCGAATCTCTTCGTAAGGCGGCTTCATATTTATAATTAACGATTACCACCCCCGGCGTCTCCGGGAGTACTCAGAAGATCGAAATTAATTCTTTCGTATACGGATGGCGTTCTTCAGCGAACAACGCTTCTGCGTCAAAGCGGTCAACGATCTGACCTTCCCGCATAACGATGATACGCTGGCTCATGCGATGTACCGCGGCCAAGTCATGCGAGATGAACACGTATGAAAGACCAAGCGATGTCCGCAGATCGGTGAGCAACTGCAAAACTGCTCCTTGCGAGATCACGTCCAGGCTGGCCGTCGGTTCATCCAGAACAACAACGTCAGGCTCAATGCCAATGGCACGCGCGATCGTGACGCGCTGACGCTGTCCACCACTTAACTCGTGCGGATATCGTCCAGCCATATCGCTTGGAAGCTCGACCGCTTCAAGCAACTTTTGGACGTAAGCCTCCTTCGACGTGTAGGTAAAGTGGGACAGCTCGGCGTTCCGTCCAAGTTGTTCGTACGGATCGATTAACGAATCGGCAATCTTGAGCTTCGGGTTTAGTGCTGCCATTGGATTCTGGAAAACAATCTGAATCTTCCGGCGATGTGGCCGCAACCTTCGGCCGCTCAGCCGTGCAATATCCTGTCCACCCAGTGTAATCGAGCCTGTATCTGCATCTTCAATCCGTAGCAGACAGCGGGCGAGCGTACTCTTGCCGCACCCGCTCTCGCCAACCAGGCCAAGGCATTCGCCGTGGTTCAGGGTGAAGGAAATATCGTTCACAGCCGGTCGGTCTGCACCTGCATACGTTCGGCTCAGATGTTCCACGTGAAGCACAGGATTGCCTGGGATGCTGAGCGATGAAGCATTGCCTGTACCCGTGGTATCTATATCAGCATCTGTATCTGCATGATCTGTTTCGGTAGTAGTTATGACTGTACTGTCTGTGTCTGTATGGTTTAAGTCTTTAGCAAAATCGTGGCTTCGCACACCAGATTCTTCTTCGGACTGCACGAGTCCACGGCGTTCAGCATCTGTGGTTTTCTTCATTCCGTTCCTGCCTCCTTCAATCCCGACTTCAGTGAGCGACTCAGAACGGGAGCCGCATCAATTAGCTGGCGCGTATATTCATGCTGGGGATGGTCAAGAATGCGATGCTTCCCGCCAGATTCGACGATCTGGCCTTCCTTCATCACAGCCAAGCGGTTGGCATAGCGACGTACATGGCGCCAATCATGTGTGATAAACAGAATGGCACATCCCGTCTCCGCTTGTTTGCGTGCCAGCAGTTCCAACACGCGATGCCCAGACACACTGTCCAGTGCCGTTGTTGCTTCGTCAGCAATCAACAGGCGAGGAGACAGCATCAGCGATGTGGCAATTGATGCCCGTTGAAGCTGTCCACCGCTCAACTGGAACGGATAGCGGCACAGCAATTCAGCGCCAAGGCCAACCGATTCCAGCGCTTCCTCCGCTCGTTTCTTGCGGATGGCAGAAGACTTTTCCCCGTGTACCTTCTGGTATTCATCAAAGTGCCCACCAATACTGCGAAAGGGCGTAAATGCTCCCTGATAGTCTTGAAAAATATATGAGATGCGGCTTCCCCGCAGGGCGCGCATCTCCTTTGGCTTCCGTTCGAGCAGGTTGCTGCCCTCGAACATGACTCGCCCCGACGCATGCAGGTTGGGCGGCAGCAGACGACCAATCGCTTGCGAGAGCAAGCTTTTGCCACTACCACTCTGTCCAACCAATGCCATGAACTCGCCTTCGCGAACAGCCAGAGAGACTTGATCTACAATCGTACGATCCCGACTGGAGATACTCAGTTCCTCAATGGAGAGAATCATGGCTGCACCTCTTTCTTCACGTCAAACCGGTCTCTTAGATAGTCGCCCAGCATGTTGGCAAGCAGCACTACCGAGACAATCGCAAGACCCGGATAGATCATCAGCTCCGGCCGAGACTGGAAGTAAGGCCGTGAGTCGTTCAGCATCGCACCCCATTCAGGTGTTGGCGGCTGTGCGCCAAGGCCAATGTAAGACAATGATGAGATGAGTAGAATGATTTTACCCAGATCAAGACTGGCCAGCACGAGCACATGGCCTGCGATATGTGGAAGCAGATGTTTTCTCATGATACGACCGTCAGACAATCCGTTGGTCCGGGCGATGCGGATGTAATCCTTTTGTGACTCCGATAAAACCGTACTTCGAACAAGACGCGCATAACTGACCCATTTCACGATCACAATTGCCAATACCAGATTGCCGATTCCCGCGCCAAGCAGGCCACTGAGCACAATCGCCACGATGGTATCAGGGAAAGCGAGAAAAGCATCAGCGATGCGCATGAACAGCTTATCGACCCAGCCACGTTTGTAACCCGCGATCAAACCAAACGGAATGCCAATCAGCAGGGCAGCACCGAGTGCCAGCAGGCTATAACCCAGTGTTTGCCCGCCGCCAAGCAGCAGACGTGTCAGTACATCGCGGCCCAGATGGTCGGTTCCGAACGGATGAAGAGCACTTGCGCCCTGCAATCGTCCGCGCAGATCCGTTAAGGTGTGATCATGTTTCAGAACTAAAAAGGCATATACGGAGGCCGCGATGACCAGAAGTGCAAACAGCAGACCAACGATCGCCTGCCAGTTATGTTTTTTAGATTTTGTAGGTGGAATGGGCAGGGAAGTGGTTTTCATCGGTGGGCCTCCTTTTCCTTGAGTTTCATTTCAGGATTCAAATAACGATAAGATAGATCAACCGCCGTATTCACGAGGAATACCACGATAGCCATGATCAGGATGTAACCCTGGATCAATGGATAATCACGCTGGCGGATGGCGTCAACGACAAGCTTGCCAATACCCGGATAAGCGAACAACACTTCAATCACAACAACTCCACCAATCAGGCTACCGAGACTGACACCGAATACCGTAATGACAGGGGGCAGACTGTGCCGAAACGCGTGAAGCATGAAGATCCGGCCTTCAGATAACCCTCTTGCCCGGGCGGAGCGAACGAACTCCTGGCTAAGAGAATCCAATAGGCTGGAACGCAAAAGACGCACATAAACGCTGGAGATGGCAAGTCCCAGCGTCAGAGATGGCAGAATAAGTGAAGTAAATCCATCCCGGCCCATGGTCGGCAGATTGCCAAAGCGTACGCCGAACATGTCGATCAGGATCAGACCCAGCCAGAAGCTTGGCACCGCCGCACCCACAATGGAGAGCATCCGGCTGCTGCGGTCAACCCAACTGCCACGATGGAGCGCTGACAGCGAGCCGAGCGGGATCGCTATCACGAGCATGACCAGCAGTGCGCCAATCGTGAGTTCAGCCGTAGCTGGCAGCGCACGCATCAGTGTCTGCATGACGGGCTGGCCTGTCGAGTACGATACGCCGAAGTCGAGTCGAACAAAATCGAGTAACCAGTTGCCAAACTGGACAGGAAGCGAATCATTGAAGCCCATTTCCTCGCGTACAGCTTCGACCTGCTCCTGACTAACAGATAGTTCGTCCACATTCAGGATCGTCAGCACGGGATCACCCGGAGCCAGACGAATGAACAGGAAACTCATAAACATAATGAACAATAGAAAGATAAATACCTCAAGAAACTTCCGAAGCAAAATGCGAAACATTACATCACATCCAGCTTATTGGTAATCATGTAATATTCACTGCGAGTGGTAACCCAGTTATTGATCTTCTTGCCGTTGTAGGCAACGATCGTACCTGGATGCAGCACGAATGAATTCAGTACGTTATCATGCACATAGTTGGCTGCCTTCTCGGCAAGCTCTGCGCGCTTCTCCGGTTCAACTGTGAGATTCAGTTCGTCGATGATCTTGGTCAGCTCTGGATCTTCCGATCCGCTGAAATTAAGGGCACCCTTCGGATGGTATGTTGCATTCAGGTAATAACCAGCATCTCCACGAGGGGCCGTCAAATTACTGTACGTTGCAATATCCCAGTCGCGATTAGACGCCATATAATCTTCTGGCGTGTCAATCTGGCGAATCTGCACGTCGATACCGATCTTCTTCGCATCAGACTGGAACACTTGAGCGATCAGTGGTAGATCGGCACGAGCTGAATATGTCAGCAGCGTCAGCTGCAATGGTTTGCCATCCTTGGTCATCACGCCGTTTTGCTGCGTGTACCCTGCTTCGCCCAGATATTTTACAGCGACATCAGCTCCGGATTCCGTTGCTGTATCCGTATAGGTTGGCGCAAATGGCAGTGATGGCAAGAACGGTCCGATAGCAGCTTCACCGTAGCCGAGCAGGATCGTGTCCACGATACCCTGACGGTCAATCAGCGCGTCCAGTGCACGACGAACATTGAGGTCCTTCATACTCTCCCGCTGCATGTTCATCGTTAGCTGATGCACGCGGAATGTCGATGTGGACTCAACCTTCATGCCGTCCAGCGCTTTGAGCGATTCGAGGCTTTCGACTTCCGGACGGTATACGATATCTACCTGCCCAGATTTGAGCGCTAGTGTGCGGGCATTGGCATCTTCATTGAATGAGAACGTGATGGAATCCAGAGGCGATGCTCCGTCCCAATATTCATCATAGCGATCCAGTTGCAGCTTGCTGCCTGGGGTAAAAGAGGTCAGTTTGAACGGACCCGTACCAATAGGCTTGTTCACAATGTCCGGCTCACTCACGTCGATAATCGCCGTGTTCGGATTCACCAGTTCCGAAGCGAACTCCGGGAACGGCTGAGTTGTGGTAATCTCCAGCTTGTCGCCCTCGGCTTCAATTGTATCAATCTTGAGTGCGTTCTGGATGGCTACATTCTCCTCAAGCGCCCGCTCAAGGGATGCCTTAACGGATTCACCCGTCATTGGCTTGCCGTTCTGGAAGGTCACATCATCTCGCAGGTCGATCGTCCAATGCTGACCGTCCTCGCTCTCCCAGCTCTCGGCGAGCCATGGAGCAACTGTCAGATTCTCTTCATCGAGACGAACCAGCGTCTCCGTAATGCCCGCGCGCAGCGGCACATAGCTGGAATCCACATGTGGATCTAGCGAACTGGTGGAGAAGTTATATAGGAAATGAACATTTTTATTATCGGTGGATGGTTGCGCAGCGGGACTGGACTCAGATGATCCGCAGGCGCTCAACAGTCCAGCGCTCAAAGCCAAGGAGACCAGCGCTAGCAGTGGCGTCTTTTTATTCAAGGTAATGCCCCTCTCTCTTAATCGTAATCATTATGATCTAAACAATGAGTATTATCATATCGTAATGATTACGTTTTGACAAGAGTTATATTGGTGTTAGAACGAGAAAGAATCCGACTCTCGGATGAGAGCGGATTCTTCATGTTTTTTGTTACATATAAATGATTGATTAGTGGGCATTTCCTTTGCGATCCGGGATTGTTTACAGGTAGAACCATGCAAGATTCCTCGAAGAGTTACAATCCAGTTTCGTAGTCTTCCAGCAAATGTGACCAGTAACCTCGATGTACTTTAAGGATTGGACAGAATAGAGCTTATGCGGAACATTTCAAATACAAAATTCGTTTAGGGACTATAGAGGGGGATTTTCATGAGAAGATATTCACTTATCGTCTTAATGATTGCTACAGTTATGATCCTGATTCTTAGCGGCTGCCAAAGTTCTAATCAGCCCGATCAATCTAGAGTAAGTAAAGTACTGAAGGAATTACACACCTTCTATCCTGGCGATATTACACAGGTTGATTCTATTGAAATGATGAGTGGCAGTGATGGTACTAAAAAAGTAACTACAGATCAAGTACTGATTCAGGAATGGATTGAAAAGGTACGTGATTTAGAAATCGTACTTGATCCGGACCAAGAAGATGCTACAGGGGTATTGTTCCATGTCACGATGTTTGAGCAGAGAAAAGAAGTGCTGTACATGACACCTACCGATATGAATCATCAGCCAATAGAGCCGCAGTTGGAATTGGCTGACCGAATGTCGGAACTTTATGATGCCATAGAATAAGAGTGTTCTTATATCCTGTATTCAAAGTGACTACATGCTTAAAAGTTCGATTTGAAATTATCCTTCGTAATCCACATTTTCAGCAAAGTAGGTTCTCTATGAGTTCAGTCGCTTTACATCGGTTAACTTTTCCTGAAGTAGTTGAATACTCGTACTCTGCAGTATGTCAGGATTCAATTCAGTAACAAAGTCCAGAAACTGATGCGCATTTTTCATAATTTCTTCTGTAAAGGAAGTCGAACTTACATTAACATCCTTCCAAGTTGAGTATCTAAATTCCTCAAGTGGTTCAGTAATAAATAGGTCCAGAATAACTTCCCGATCAATATCTTCTACTAAACTAACTTGTAGTTCCACTCCCTGCTGTTTAAACTCCAGCCACAAATTAGCACTATCAGGAATTCGATAAGCAACATATTGATGTATTCTAATCTTCTGGACTATAGTCAGTAAGTCCACAAACCATCTAATAAGTCTTTCATTACCAAATGGACAATCGTCAAAGAACATACCGTACTTACTTCCGTTAAAGTCCAATTCAATAATTCCCTCGATATCTTGTTTCGTTAGATCAAACTGCTTTGCAGACATTTGTTTAATTTCATCAAAGTTATCGATAGCCTTGAAAGATAAAGTGAACATAATCAGGGCACTCCCCCGCTCTGTAGTCGCTACTAACCTCAGAATATATACAGAATTGTAGTTTCACTAATAAATGCGCTAGGTAATATATCAAGTAAATTTTCAATTCTACCCGTCATATAATTTAACCCACTTCCGTTTAAATGTTCCTTTGCCCACTCACTTAATCGTTTTAACTCAACTACAGCAGCTTCTAATTGGTGAAAATATATTTTAGATCCATCCCGAATCAGGGCTATTCCTAATTAATGTATTGCTGCCTCCCAGTACTCATCGTAAAATTCCTGAGTAGCAATATTCTCACTGAGTGTAAGTTCACAATTCCGGTCTTCTATATCCCCGTTATATCTGTATAGACCTACGGACATTACTATCCCCCCCAGTTTGATCTACATGATCCTATTAGATGTCGCTAATATCTTGAACTGAAATATTTAAATGTCTCCAATACTTAAGAGGATAAGCTGAACTACCTACAACCATTTCGCCTTGTCTTATGATGAAACTCCCACCTCGTTCAAAGAATTTTATCATCGGTTCGTAGAGGTCGATGTATTGAATTGCTTCACCCACTCCTTGATCTGCTAATTCGGAAACTTCTAAATAACCGTAGCAAATTACCTTCACATAAGGTTTTCCTAGCGTGTCCAGTTTTGAACAAGCCCGATATACCTTTTCATCTATAGCTTTTCCAAGAATTTTAGCAAAACTAAATAGGGGATATTGATCTATTGAAGCATCCATCTCATTTAATAATTGATTAACGCGTCTAAGGTATTCTTTAATCAAAACATGAGAAGAAGATTCTAGTGAGCTATCTTCTGTATCCTCAAATGAAATAGACGATAAACGTCCAATAGCTTTGGTTAGTAGCTGCCCCATGTGTTGCTCTCCTCTCGATTAACTATTAAACCTATTTAGAGTTATGTACAAGGTAACGACTAAATAACGCAGCCCTGGCAACTGCGTTATCGTTTTAAAGTATGTTCTTTAATCTCAATCACTTTGTCCGAAATCCTCCATTATTTCTGCGGCTATAATACAACCAGCCAAGGACAAGAAAATAAAGTCCTAGACTGTCACCGTTTCTTGAATCTATCGTACCCGATAGTTAAGTCACTTATAACGAACTATACCCGCATGCCAATGATTCTTACG
This sequence comes from Paenibacillus sp. FSL H7-0940, assembly GCF_037979415.1. Taxonomy (NCBI): domain Bacteria; kingdom Bacillati; phylum Bacillota; class Bacilli; order Caryophanales; family Paenibacillaceae; genus Paenibacillus; species Paenibacillus sp. FSL H7-0940. The sequence continues at coordinate 5,808,060 of NZ_CP150280.1, read as the reverse complement.
ACAAGATAGCCGGCCATGGCTAGTTCTTCAATGCGTTGATTTCATCACTCATCAGTTGAATGAGATCTTCGCGAGCATCTATTATGGCCGGGTTATACAACTGAATGAAATCATTCGAGTCTATCTCTATATGGATCTCTTTCTGTTCTTTCCCCGCTATAGGCTTTTTAATCTGATTGCGTTCATAAATATACTCTTCTATATACTGTTCAGTCGATATTCTGCTAAGACTTGATTGGTACTTATCAATGGCTGCATCAATTTCTGGTCCAAACATTGCTTTGGCCATATAGAAAGATCCGTTTAACTCTATCGTTGTTCTGTCGAATTCGTCTGCATATTTATATGCCAACGGAAAATCTTTTTCCATTTTTTCATATAACTTCCCATTCTGCTCAGTCGTCAAACTTTTCCCGTAGGATTGAACGCTAAACGTTAATGCAATAAGCAACTTAGAGTGGATCAGCGACTGTTGCTTGGACATGTTTGCGGAAATGTCCTCAAATATAGCGAATTTCCTTTCGTCAATCTTATTTTTCAGATTATCTTGTTGCGTCGCTTTGTACTGTGTTTCCCATGAATTTTGTGTAGTCTCGGCAATTACCAGAGCAGAAATTATGGCCGTCAACATCCCTCCTAAGATCGTGATTAGATGCAAGATCAATGGATTTCGCTCTGTCCTCCCATTAACCTTGTTACCAGAAATTCTAGATCTACTTTTGTTCTCAGTGTTATTGCTTCGAATCATTCTTGATCTCCGACTCATGTTCTTCTCCTTTTATCTAGTTGTCTTATCAACAATAACAAACAGATTCCTATTCTTCACAGTCGTCGACACCTACGATACCCCTGAAGGAGAAATCGGAACTACTGTCGGTAGCTAATGGCGTTTTCAGTCTAACACTTTAATTTCCTAGTCTACAACTTTATTTTCTTCGAACCGCTGCAGCTGCCTAGCCATCTGCACCGCCTGCCGTCCGGGAACCAGGAATGTGATCGGGATCAGCATGTGCTACTTTCTCCGGATTGTATGCGGAGCTGCACCTGCGCTGCTTGGGCAACTTCACCAGTAGATAATTAGCAGGACTATTCTCGTATATATGTAACGTCTCAGAATAGTTCATTAATAATATATAAGAACTGAGACATGGAATGGAAATCCATGTTGTTCAGACTAAGATTATCAAAATTACAGCTAGTCATATACGATTGTTCCAAACACACACCAGTTAACTCATAATGTTGAAAATCAACTTCGTGTAATCGTAGCTTCTCACCTTCTTGAGCACTAGTCTCTACCCACTTTTTGTGAAGTTCAAATTTAAGATCTGAATTTTGTTTCATAACTTTAAAGGCCAACCTTTTTCAAAAAAAGTTCTAATAACACAGCGTACTCTTCCTGATCTTCTTCATCAGCCCATTCGAATTGAGAAAAACTACTCTTGATAGTCTGGAGTATTCTTTTTAATTGTGACAAGTCTCTGAAATTATTCGTTTCAATAGTATAAAGAAGCTTCAACAGATGTCCATCATACATCTCCCCAGCAAGAGGATCTTCTGATAAAATTTCTATAGCCTTTTCTATACCAAGATCTATAAGCACATGTTGGCCCAACATTCTACTAACATCTTCTAAGTCAATCTCATTCACGTTCTTATTAATAAGTCTATCGTACCAATGATCCAAAGGTGAATCAGACATATCAGTCTGAATATTTTGATCTATTGAATATATTTCTTTAATTAATTTACTCATTTATTTTGTTCAGCTCCTACATTTAAAAAGGCCTATCTACGATCTTATAGGACGCAGGTAGGCCACTTCATTTAAAAATCGCCTCGAAGGGCAAGGAAGTTATTAGTTTGCCCAAGCTTTCAAGCCTTCTTCACTAATATCTATAGGTGCCTGTTTTGACATGTAGTCAGCGTTTGCCAGAGGAAATGCATAGCCCCCAGCAATAATATCGCCATGCCGTCTTCTGAGGGTTCCTCCTCTTTCAATCAGAAGAATTAGAGGTTCGTACAAATCATGGAATTTCAATGCAATATCATTTTCAGTATCCTGCAAGTTTAACCACTCTAGATAGGCTTCACACGTTCCTTTCATAAACGTATTTTTTAATCCTGCCAACTCAGGACACTTTTCTGATAGACCCAGATCACTATCAAATCCAATTGCATGAGAAGCTTTAAAGAAAGGATACGGTGTTTCTAGATCATATAATGTAATTAGCACTGCTGCTCGTCTTATATATTCTTGTATTAGCGCCATATGTGAAGGCTCGTCTACAGTACCAGATAGATTCCAATCTATATTATTTATTCTTTCTATTCCTTTGAAAAAATAACTCATCATTGCCTCCACTTTTCCGATTTTTTGTTTAGTATTTTTGCGATTATTTAAATGGATCAAAGCCTTCAAATGTACCATACTCCGGTTGCTCAGGTGCCTTTCTGTGTGCGCCATCATTCGGAGGTTGATCAGTATACGTTCTCTTATCATCTGACCATGACTCTATACGTCTGTACGGAATTCCCTCCCTCATTAATTTTGCTTCAGTAAGTTCATGATCGGCTAATTGTTTAAACCAATCCTTCTGGGCTTGATTGAGTTCTTTCTTCTGAGCTAATTGCCATGCATATGCTATTTCATCGTCAGGTGAGAAATGTTCTTTTTTGATCAGAATGCCTCCTGCTTTCGGAATTTCATGTTTCTCTAAAAATAAATGTTTCTTTAAATTTGTAATGTCTGAAATATTTAAGCCAGTATTCTTAGCAACATCGGGAACATCCTCTAATTGCATATTCCTGATTTTATCATATGACTTCATACCATAATCTGAAATGCTATCTTCAAAGAGGATAAGTTCATCCAACTTGTTAAACGAAGAATTCGGCATGTCATCTTTATTGATTTTTACTACTTTATTATCATGTGTAACAATTTCAGAATAATTATCATATACAGTCACCTTTTTAGCATGTTTACGAATATCCTGTACATTATCTCCAGAGACTATTTTTCTTATCGCATTTTCAGTTTCAATGTTAGGTTTTCTTAATGCCTCTGTCTTACCATTCTTCGCCTTAGCAGCCTCAATATTTTGCTTAATCTTTGCCACAGCTGGATTAGAAGCAGGCAATCGGTAAGGCCCTTTACTGCCCGGCATACTCCCACGAACCATCTGAATCGCCATGAATATCTGACTAAACTTTAGAGAGGTCACCATCATCTGAGCATACTTATCTGATACAGGCTCTCCTGTCGTAGGATGAATCCCCATCTCAAACGCCTTAATCTGTAACGCAAAAATATCTTCCCCAGGCGGTTCAACGTTCACAGCTTGCATGCGATTAAAGTCCAGATTTCCCTGATCCCTCTGATAAGCCTGAAGAGCAGCCTGATCCGCAACACCATTCTCGTTGACAGGCATCCATACCCACTTACCGAACATATTGACTTGCGCCATCCGATAGCCCTTATCACCCGAACTTGAACCACCTGCTGATTTGGTCATCATAGCTACGGCGCCGACAGCTCCAAATGCACCACCCAGACTTACCTTTTGAGCATCTGCATCTTGGAAACGCGTGGCGATATCCTTCAATTCCTTCGATGTATTCACCATACTCTCCAGCGCTTTATCCAGTATAGGTCGTGACTGCTCGAACTCATAGTAAAATCGCTCCTGCGTCGCGCCCATCCACATCATCTGAACGAACATGATCTGTCTCGTCAGATCACTTCGTATACTCTCCAACTGTTGTCTAGCCTGATCCACCTGATTCGATACGTGATGTAGTTGTTCAGTGGTAACTTTGATTGTACTCATACGTTTCTCCGCTCATTCGAAATAGGATTATCCTATGTTAGCAGAAGTGTAATATGTAAACTATCCGGCTAACATCCTGATTTCACCATGGTAAAAACACAAGCTGTGCTCCTCATCGGTGCTATGGTCCTATATGCATATACCCACTTCAAGGCATATCCTACCATTTTCAGTAAATACCTTTCCTACTTCATTTCCTCCAGCATCACCCGATACCGCCCAATCTGCTCCGCTGTCGCCTCTTCCCGCAATGATTCCAACAATGCTGTGCACCTTATAAAATACCGATCCATCCCTAGCTTATACGCTAACCTAAGCGCCTGCAAAATGAATTCCACTGCCTCCTGTGATCTTCCCATCCACTGTTCATACAATGCCCGCTGATAACAGTAATGGTACATATCATCGTTGTTTGAAGAATTCATTTCTCCGCCATTGCCCTGCATCTGATCCTCGAACACATGTAAAACCCGATCAATCCGCCATCTATGCCGCACTGCTGCCTCCGTAATCACTTTCAGACCTGCCAGACATTCCTCTTGATGCTCAAGCAAAAAGTTCACAAACTCCTCCAGCAGTTCCACCTGCCCAGCTTCAATCTCAAGAGCATACCGATTCACCTGTGCCTTATGCCTGAACTCCTGCACCACCTGCATACTTACCTCATCCAGATCCTCCATCCATCCCAGTTCTGCATATTGATCGATACATGCCCTCGCCTGATCTACCTGTCCCATCTTCTGGTGAGCCATACCCCGCATTAAGTGACTGAACCCGTAATAGTAGACCAGGGGCTGCTCGATGTGTATATGTGGTGCAGGCACTCCCTTTGACCGATACTCCTGCCGCTCATCATGGATGGACTGCACACATTGATATAACATGTCCGCCCTCTCCATCACCTTGTTCCAATTTTCAAAAGCCACAGCCATGTCCAACATTTCAACAATGATGTCCGGTTTGAGTGATTTTAGGATAGAAGATCGCAAAAGGAGATCCTCCTTTGAAATTTTATAGACGAACACATTTGCTTACATTCCTATAAAGTGATGATCTCCACTCATTATACTACTTTAAATATGTAATTTACACCATTATTACTATATATTTTGACCTGACTTTTATGTACCAACTTATCTAAGCTTGATATGAGGTGGTTAAAATGTCAGAGTTGCGCCAATTAATCGGTACTCGGATCAGAGCCGTACGAAATGCAAAAGGCCTTACACAACAAAAACTGGCAGATATCGCAGGATTAGATTATAGATATATTGGAGCATTAGAAAGAGGAGAACGGAATTTCTCAATTGATACCTTGGAGAGAGTCCTTCATGCATTAAATATTTCAATCAGTGAGCTAATGTATTTTGAGGGTAAGAACGAGCTAAGCAATCCTGTACGTCAGGAAGCTATCGATGAATTTGTTAATATCACCAAATATCTAACTGAAAATCAGTTAGATATTGTTAGAAAGATAACCAAAGAAGTATTGTCAGCATTCAAATAAACTTATAAATTGCAATTAATTTTTGCCTATTTCTTATAAAGTGGGGAATCTATATAGATGTCTAAAAATAATCAAATTTTATTAGATGAAATAATAAAACAAGAGATGGAAGATACTGAAGAGGCTTATTCAATTAATAATTTTTTTGAATTCTATTCAGCCAATCAAATTTTAAAAGGTTATGATCTTAGTTATGATGAAATAGATTTTGGAATCTCAGGCGACAGTCACGATGGTGGGGCTGATTCGATCTTCCTGTTTGTTAATGGAGATTTAATAAAAGAAGATGAAAATATTAAAGAGAAATATAGAAAAAATATGGTTATCGAACTTGTGCTCATACAATCAAAGTATACAAATTCTTTCTCAGAAGAACCTCTGTTAAAGCTGTCTCGACTCTGCCGAAATTTGTTTAATTTCGATTTTGAAAGAAATGATTTTATTGGAAGATATAATGATAAAGTTCTAAATGCATTTGGGCTTTTTCGAGATACCTACTTTTCTTTGATTACTAAAAAACCAAAATTAAAAATTAGTTTTTATTATGTTTCTAAGGGTGTAGAAATTCATCCAAATGTTCAAAAACAAGCAGATGATCTGATTACAGATGTGAAAGAGCATCTAACAGACGCTTCTATTGAGGTTACTTTTATTGGAGCTGACCAATTGGTAAAACTAATACAATCAAGAACAAACGATGTGTATCGTTTGAAAGTATCTGAGAATCCTATGTCATCCTCTGGTCAAGTGTTTATTTCATTGGCCAATTTGGCTGATTATTTTAATTTTATTACCGACGATGACAATAATTTGATGAAACACATTTTTGAATCTAATGTAAGGGACTATCAAGGAAAGACCAATGTAAACAACGAAATTCAGGATACTTTAATAAACGTAGGAAAAGAAGAATTTTGGTGGCTAAATAATGGTGTTACTATAATTGCCTCAGAAGCCTCCGCACCTGGTGGCAAAGAGTTAGTGATACATGACCCTGAGGTAGTTAATGGATTGCAAACCTCAAGTGAAATCTATAAATATTACTCATCAAACCCGGAAGTTTTGCTAACAGAAAAAAGAAATTTACTGGTTAGAGTCATTGTCCCAGAAACAGAAGAGACAAGGGATAAAATAATAAGGGCAACTAACAGTCAAACACCAATTCCAAAATCCTCGTTAAGAGCAACTGATACTATTCATAGACAAATTGAGGATTTTATGAGACCACGTGGATTATACTATGACCGCAGGAAAAATTATTATAAAAATGAGGGAAGAAAACCAAAAGACATAATAAGTGTTTCTTTCTTAGCCCAATGCTTGATGTCTGTACTAACTCAAAAACCTGACTTTGCTAGAGCTCGCCCATCAACTCTATTAGAAAATGACGAAGCATATGGCAGTCTATATCACATAAATAATGATCTAAATACTTATTATATTTTAGCCTATGCTGGACGAAAAGTAGAACTCTCTCTTAAAGAAAAGGCAATACTAAGTTCTTCTGAAGCTAATGATATAAAATTTTACGTGCTCTATGCTTTATTGGCACAAATAGTCTCTACTGTTTACCCTTCAAATAAACTTATTTCAAACTTATCAAAAAATGATATTTCAAAGGATTTAGTTATAAGTACAATAGATTTCGTATATGACCTTTATAAGTCTCTCGGAGGAAATGACAAGTTAGCTAAAAGTGTTAAATTTACAGAGTCCCTAAAAGAAAAATTACGCGAAAAAAAACTTTAATCATTTAACTTTCGATAATATTACTAACGACAATTAAACCTCTTATATTACAACATAATTTTATTATCCTTTTTTTGTGAAAAATATGCGTTTCAACTCCACTTAAAACGTTAATAAAATAAGGCTTCCAATTGGAAGCCCTTTTTTATTTTTATTATGATTGTGCCAATCATAAATAAATTATATTTGAAAATGTCGTGGTGCAGTTTTCTCGGTTTGTGATATCCATTCCGACAATTCATCCAGCATTAATTTCACTTCATCATATGTCAGTCCCTCATCCTGAGCCCTGTACCATATTGAATAGAGAAATGATCCAAAATTTCTAGGGTAAGCAACACCGTCGTGTTCAAGTGCTCTTATTAACTCACCTTCTCCATTCATAGCACATTGCCCCTGGTATGATAGAGCTTTCAAAAACCACCCTTCCGCATTTCTAGTAATCTGATATCTATCATAATGTCCCCAACGACTGGTATAAATATTAAAATCAAATGTTTGCCCTAAAGTATGGTCAATAGGATCATCATTTGCTGAAATATTATCAAGATATTTTAATAAATCCTCCACTGGATGAATATGATTATAAAATTCGGGGTCTTCCGGTTGAAGGCCTCTATTCTCAATCATATATCTATGGTGCTTCGGTTTAGGAGTTAATTGTTGATGAAGTTGATGCGCAGCAACTTTCATTTCAAGAAATGCTTCATCAATAATTTCCCTATCCATTTCATTCCATTTTTTGGTGATGAGTAAGTTTTTTTCAATAGTGTTGCGTAACTGTTGCTGGTCTGCTGTTAGTTCAACTCGCATATAATTATCACTCCTATTCAAGAATAGTTTCTTCTTGCCACCCAGTTAGCAATAAATGAACCGTGAGAAAAAGGGTCGTATTTATTGGTACTATCAAGTGAAAATTCTATTTGCAGTAATTTATTCTCTTTATGAAAAAGTTTCTCTTTATGAATATATTCTAACTTTATCTCGTTTTGATTTTCATCAGTAAGTATGAGTGTAACTTGATGAAAATCAATAGAATAATCATTATCATTGATCAACCTTAGCATGACAATAAAACTAGAACCATCTGATTTAGGTAAAACATCATCTACTTCTACCCTTTCAGTAATATTCTTTTTTCTTTCTTCAGCAGCGTAATTATTTACTTTTTGAATAACTTCATCCCGTGCACTCTCCCAAATGCTATCACTTGGACGAACTAATTGAAGATGTTTCACAAGATTTTCTTTGAACTCACTTAAGCCTGATTTATCATTAATTTTAAAAGCCACGCGGCTAGGATCTATGGCACCTTTTACTAAATTAAAATTATAATTTGGAAGAAGTATAGTGGTGTAATATTGTCCTAATACCCATGTTGCTCCCATTTCATTCAAACAAGCAGCACTTTGATAGTACTCTTTTGAGAGTACAAATATTACCCATACCCTTTTCATTAATTTTTCTTTTAAAAATTCATATATATTATTATCTTGTGGGATTCCATAACCAGGATATGAGCTACAAACAATCTCATTAAATCCCACAACCTTAATCAGGTCTACAAGTTCTTTAACATATGCTCTATCGTGATGCGCATGACTAATAAATATCGTATCGTAGTCTGCCAAATAAATAACCTTCCTTCAAAAAAGAAATGCCTTATAAAGGCTTTTCTTAGGACTTTATAGTTGGGTAAATTCACTTACTGTGGATTCTTGTTTTCTTCAGGTTCTCCCCCCGATGATAATCTAAACTTTATTTCTTCCAAAATCATACCAAAAATAGTATCATTTAACCACTCTATTTAACATTTTCATTTCGTATTAATCTTTGCTAGTTAATTATAAAAAAAGACTTCTTCCCCGCTAAAACACCCCAAACTCAATCCGATTACGCCCATTCTGCTTCGCCTGATACAAGGCCTTATCCACCGCTGCGAATAACTGCGTCAAATACCCCTCCGGATTCTCCGGCACATGCACAACTTCAAAGTCCTCAAAGGATAGAATCCCAATACTAATCGTAATGGACACCTGCATAATCTCGTGATCCACCATAATGTGGTTGGACTCCACAGCTGTTCTCACACGCTCCGCGATTTGGTTCGCCAAGTCATGCTCCGTATGCGGAAGGTAGATCATGAACTCTTCCCCGCCATAACGCGTCAGGATATCCGTACTGCGAATCGATTGTTTGACCGCCTCCGCCGTGCGGACGAGCACCTCATCCCCGATGACATGCCCATAGCGATCATTGATCGCTTTGAAGTAGTCGATATCAAGCAGCAGGAGTGAGAATGGTGTTTTGTATTGAATATTGGTAATGACCTCGTGATTCAGATGTTGGGTCAGATAACGACGGTTGTAACAGTTGGTTAAACTGTCCGTCAGCGCGAGTTCCTCCAGTTTGCGATTGGCCTCGGATAACTCCTGACGGATCAAGTCTAGCGCCTGATTTCGCTCCTGTAGCGTTACGTTCTGGCGATTCATCTCTTTCACGTAGAAACGCTCCTGCGAGACATCCTGGAACGTGAGGATATGACCGATCGGCACAAGAGCCGAATCCACAATCGGAGACGATTGCAGGATATAGTGCCGGATATTGTTGTCCCGCTCCACGATCACTTCAATGTGAGAGAGGGTATTTTCTTTTTTCTTATAGTGATTCACGAACTCCCGACAGCTGCCCACAACATGAACAGACTCCAGAAAGGCTTCCAGATCAAAAGAATCCCCCACATGCAGATCCATAAAGGATCGAGAGGCTTTGTTCGCTTCAACAATGACTTCATTCTCATCCAGTACCAGGATGCCATATGGAATGGTATTGATTACGTCCTCATGCGCGATCGAGACCAGATCGAACACATTGTATCTTTTGATCACATAGACAAAGAACAGGTCCGATAGAAAGATCCCCAGCGAAGTCATGCCAGGAATGATCGGCAACCACCGGGCTAGAACGACATTCAGAATCGCATCAATCGTTGCAAAGACAGCCAAGACCAGGATGCCCCACAGGGTGATTCTCACCTGTTTTTTGATCATGGCAGAAGTCTGCGAAGAATACACCGCCCGGAATAGAACCACGAGAGAAGTCAAGAAATAGCTCACCAGAATAGTCATCACAACCCAGAACCAAAGGCCGTAATCCCGCTCGATGTACCCGCCCTCCAGTGGGATGACGAACTCGTTCCATGGATTAGCGACCACACCTATAGCCCCGATCACCGCAGGGACAAATAGCAAGAAGGTTCCTTTTGCACTCAGACGCTCTGAATAACCGGTAATAAAGATCGTCAGTAGAAGCCACCCGCTCCCAAGCAAGGAGACCGCAACGAAAGATAAGGTAACGTAGAACAATTGCAGACCGGAATCATCCGTGAGCGTACTCGCAAATTGACAGAAAGGCCAGAGCATCATCAACCCGTGAAATAAAAAGTACACTTTATGTAAGTTCGTAATTCTAACCGTAGCAAACACATATACACCTACACCAAACAATAGGACAAATAAAAAGAGATCATACCATACTAAAGGGTTCACGAATCTTCTCCTTCTTAGATGCTACAATGACAACGTGGTTGTTCATGATTCTATGTGATACTTATATATAACTTCAATAAACACCTATACAATTCTGCTACGCCAAACTTATTGGTTAATTTAACCATATCTTATCACACCACCATAAGGGTGAGTAGCCCATACACTGGAAGTCCGACCAACCTCTGATCGAAATGCTGATCTATTTCTGATTATTTATGAATGCCTTTGAAGGTTTAGAGTACAAACAGGAGAGGAGATCATCTGCTCGGGAGTTATTCAGCTATCATCAAGTGGTCGATATCGAGCCATCCGGCTACCGGACGGCCCTTGTATCATTCGGTTACTGCATGTAGAGGGAGATTGTCCGTGAATAGATCGGGGTTATGCTTGAGCATCTCCGTAATTACCTCTGCTGTCTTAGCCGCATCACACACTCTTACGACCGCATCGCCGAGCTTTCCTGTACGCATCGCTCCTTCGCGAACCAGTACCTCGTCTACTTTCCAGAAATGCTCCGACCATGGCAACCCACAATGTCTGCGGGATGGTACTGAAATCTGACTTCCATCCGGTAAAACCGTATACAGCATCTCATGCTCGTCCGTCATTCTGCCAGGGATGTCCACCCACTCTTCGACCCCGTGGATAAATGTATTCCGCTTCAAGTCAACGCCTACTAACAAGATCGTCGCTTTCCGATCAAGCAGTTTCCCCCATGCTGAACCTCTCGCACACGGTGTGTCGAAGAGATGATCGTCCTTCGTAAACGCCTCTGCGTCCCGTCCCAGTGCTGCTACCGAGTGCGTTGGGTGCCACGAACGAACTACGCCCGGACGTTTACGAAATAGTTCAGGAAGAATACCCACACAGCAGGAAGAAGTTTCCACGCGGAACACTGGATTATCTGCATTAATGGTAGACCATGTATGCGTGGGAAGCACCAACAACCCATCTTTCATATAGTCGCTAAAGGCATCCAACACCGTGTCTGCTCCACCTTCAACCTCCCCTAAACTCTTCATTGAAGAGTGAATGAGCAACGTGCCTTGCCCATCCAAACCGAGCTGCTTTAGTTGCTGCATCAAGCTATCTTTTGTATACATGTCCTTCCTCCTTCATTTCTTATCCCTTTTCGATGAAAAAGCAAAGCCTTGCTCAGCTTCACATCATGCTTCTCAGCATAACAAACAAAGGGCCGAGGGTTAACCCCCGGCCACAGAGAAAAAAATTGGTTGAGTTCAGGCAGTAGCTGCCAATCCACTTTTACTTAATAATAACGTACTCCAGATTCACTAGCTTCGCATACGTCACGATCTGATCTGTAGTCAGGTTCAAGGATACAACCGTATGGTGACCACCACCATTTTCGATCCATGCCTTCACTCCATCTTGGAAGTTCGGCTTCACGCTCCACAGAACACGTGCTACCGGCAGGTTAGGTGCTGGAACGGTTGGCTCAAATGCGGATACTTCGTTGATCAGCAGTTTGTAATGTGTACCGAAGTCTGCCATGGATACCACAACACCTTCGCCTGCTTTGCCGTCGAATACGAGACGTGCCGGATCTTCACGATCGCCAATACCCAGTGGGGACACGATGATTCTCGGTTTTGTGCTGGCAAGTGTAGGATCTACTTCAAGCATGTGAGATTGCAGGATCGCTTCTTGTCCAGCAGCCATCTCGTATGTGTAGTCTTCCATGAAGCCTGTGTTTTCGTTATGGGCCATAATTTTCAGCAAGCGATCCAGCGCAGCTGTTTTCCAGTCACCCTCACCGGCAAATCCGTACCCTTGAGCCATCAGGCGTTGTACAGCCAGACCCGGAAGTTGTTTCATGCCATGCAGATCTTCGAAGTTTGTAGTGAAGGCACTGTAACCACCTTCGTCCAGGAAACGTTTAATCGCAATTTCATAACTCGCTTGCACACGTACACTGGCTTCCCAAGCTTCCTTGCTGTTGGTGCCGTAATCGAATTCGTAGAGGTCTCCATACTGAGCGATCAGATCATCGATTTCCTGCTCTGTTACAGCGTTCACGTATTGCACGAGGTCGCCAATACCAAAGTAATCAACGGTCCATCCGAATTGGATCTGCGCTTCCACTTTATCACCTTCGGTTACGCCCACGTTGCGCATGTTGTCACCGAAGCGCGCTACTTTGATGTTAAAGCTCTCATTATAAGCTACCGCTACGTCCATCCAGTCAGCAACCTGTTGTTGCACTTCTGGGCGCTCCCAGTAGCCAACAACGATTTTATTTTGTTTTCTCAGACGGGCATTAATGAAGCCATATTCACGGTCACCGTGTGCCGCTTGGTTCAAGTTCATGAAGTCCATATCGATGGTTGCCCACGGAATGCTTTCGTTGAATTGGGTTGCCAAGTGCAGCAAAGGTTTTTGCAGCAATTTTGTACCACGAATCCACATTTTCGCTGGGGAAAACGTATGCATCCATGTGATCACACCTGCTACTTCGTCACGGTAATTGACTTCTTTCATCGTGCTCGTGATTTTATCTGCGCTTACCGCCAGATCCTGCAATACGAGCGGGTACGGCAGTACGCCACTTGCATTAAGGGCATCCGTGATTTTCTGTGCGTTGGCTTTTACTTCGCCCAGTGCTTCTTCTCCGTACAAGTGCTGTGAACCGACCACAAACCAGAACTCTTTTGCTGCTGACATATAATCATCCTCATTTCATTATTTTATAGTTGAACATTTGGGTTTACACTAGAACACTGCGATTGCAGTACCATCTTCCGATCGCTGGTTATCCCCGGATTTCTTTGATCAATTTTAATAAGGATGATATCCGGTTATAAAGGCGCAGTACATCCTTCCGAAGTAGCTTTCTTGCAGAAAGCTTTTAGCTTCGCTTCTACAGATTGGTTATGCACTCTCCGTTATCGTGTAAAAGTTTGATACAACTTCATTGGTAGTAGTAACAAACAACCTATTCGCTTGAATTATTATCAACCGATCGCTATATAACCTAATTACTTCTGTCCGTAATACGCGTCTTTTCCGTGTTTTCGCAGATAGTGTTTATCCAAAATGCCTTGCGGCAGTTCTTTCGCGAAGTTATTTAACTGCCGCGCGTACAGGTTCATTTTGCATACCTCTTCCAGCACGACACTGTTTACCACCGCAGACTTGGCATCTTTTCCCCACGTAAACGGTGCGTGACCATGGAGCAACACTGCCGGAACAGCCATAACATCAATCCCACGCTGCTCAAACGTTTCAATAATGACGCGTCCTGTCTCCGCTTCGTATCCACGATCAACCTCATCCTGGTTCAGGAAACGTGCACAAGGCACTGCTCCATAGAACGTGTCTGCATGTGTTGTACCCATTACAGGTACGTCCAGTCCGGCTTGCGCCCAGATGGTCGCCCACGTGGAGTGTGTGTGCACGATGCCACCAATCTCCGAGTAATGCTTATATAGTACGGCATGTGTTGCGGTATCCGAGGAAGGTCTCATCTCACCCTCCACCACGTTACCGTCCAGATCAACCACAACCATGTCGCTTGCTTTCATCGTATCGTAGCTGACGCCACTTGGTTTGATGACGAACAGACCACTTTCCCGATCGATTGCGCTGACGTTACCCCATGTGAATTTTACAAGTCCGTGCTTTGGCAGTTCCAGATTCGCCTGGAATACCTCTTCTTTCAGTTGTTCTAACATGTTATTCCCTCCCGTTCTCTACCAGATGATCTACAGCTGATTGCTCAATCGCAAGTCCACTCCGGTAGCGTTCGATAAATGCTTCGAACCCTTTCACATCCGATGCATCCGGCGCCACTTCGACACCCTCCACATCGTTAAAGACTTTCTGCTCCAGGAACACATCCAGGCTCTCCTCTTGATCCTTGTTGATCATGTACGAAGCCAGAAGCGCCATGCCCCATGCGCCGCCTTCACCAGCGGTAGACATTACCGACACCGGCACGTTCATCGCAGCAGCTACAATCCGTTGTCCAACGACAGGGGTCTTAAATAGGCCACCGTGAGCCAAAATACTGTCAATGGCTACATTCTCTTCCTCCGTCAAAATGTCCATACCCAACTTGAGTGCACCGAAGGCACTGAACAGATGTGTCCGCATGAAGTTTGCCAGATTGAAGTTGCTTTCTGGGGAGCGGACAAACAATGGACGGCCTTTCTCAAGTCCCGTAATGTTCTCGCCTGAGTAGTAACCGTAGCTGAGCAAGCCACCACCATCAGGGTCTGCCTCCAAAGCCTTGTTAAACAACACGCTAAACAACTTGGCGTTATCCACTTCATATCCCATTGCTTGAGAGAATTCACGGAACAGTCCAACCCATGCGTTGATATCACTGGAACAGTTGTTGGCATGCACCATCCCTACTGGACTGCCATCCGGCGTGGTGACCATATCGATCTCGGGATACACTTTGGACAATTCCTTCTCCAGTACGATCATCGCAAATACGGATGTGCCAACGGAGATGTTCCCCGTACGTTTTCTCACGCTATTTGTTGCCACCATACCCGTTCCGGCATCGCCTTCTGGCGGGCAGAGCGGAATGCCTGCTTGCAGATCTTCCGAAGGGTCGAGTAACTTGGCTCCCGCTTCCGTCAATTCACCTGCATTCTCACCCGCGAGATATACCTTGGGCAGAAGGTCCCCAACTTTCCACGGATAACCTTTGCCTGCGATCTGTCCGTCGAACTGTTGGATCATGGATGGGTGATAGTTATGTGTAGACTCATCAATTGGGAAAATGCCTGATGCATCGCCGATCCCAATCGCCTTATTGCCCGTCAGCAACCAGTGGATGTATCCAGCCAAGGTTGTCAGGTGATCGATCTGTGGCACATGCACCTCTTCGTTCAAAATCGCTTGATACAAGTGGGCAATGCTCCAGCGTTCCGGAATATTGAATTGCAGAAGCTCTGTCAGCTCCCTTGCAGCTGCTCCCGTCGTAGCGTTACGCCAGGTGCGGAAAGGTACCAACAGTTCACCCGCGCTATCCAATGCGATATATCCGTGCATCATGGCCGAGAATCCGATAGACCCGACCGTGCGCAGCGTAATTCCGTATTTCTGTTCCACATCTTGCTTCATCTCACGATAAGCCGTTTGCAGACCTGTGATGATATCCTCCTGGTTGTACGTCCAATATCCATCTTTCAGGAGGTTCTCCCATTCATAACTGCCTGACGCGATGGTCTCAAAACGCTCGTCAATCAACACCGCCTTAATCCGCGTTGATCCAAATTCAATTCCGAGCGAAGTAGCGCCCTTGGTAATGGCTTCTTTCAAGTCCAATTGACTCATAATCACGTGTATCCCCTCTCCGGTCGCGATTTCACATCCCAAAGGATGCATATATAAGGTGAAGCTTTTACTTATGGCAGTAGCTAATAATGAATTTTGTATAAATACTCCTGTTGTGTTTTCAAAGAATGCGCTTTCCTTTTCTGACAGCCTTAGTATATTTTTTGTACGTACATTTGTCAATAATATATAATAGTTATACTTACAAAGAGCACATATCGTGCTCTATTTGATCAATAAAAGGACTTAAATGGCTGTAAATTGTCTATGCTGTAAGGTACACCTCCATTCAAAAAGGCTGGATATGTACGGTTTATTTTGAAAAATGTTCGGTTTTATTTTCATCCTATCTGAATCATGCTAAAATATGTACGTACAACTATTTGAACAACAACGTTGATATAGATGAGTAACGATGAAAGAAGTGGACTACGTGAAGCCAAAATATCAGGTCATCATTGATGATATAAAGAGTCATATCCTTTCGGGGACATATAGCATAGGCGAACAGATCCCCACCGAGTTGGCATTACAGGAAAGCTACAACGTAAGTCGCCAGACGGTGCGGAAGGCTATTTTGGAGTTATCAAACGAAGGGTTTTTACGAAGCGAAAAGGGTTCAGGAACTTACGTTAGCAATCAGTATCGCTCTCGATCAGGCGGCAACACATCGAAGAAAACAATTGGTGTGATCACGACATACATCTCGGATTATATCTTTCCGTCCATTATCCGCGGTATTGAGAGTCGTCTAAATGAGGACAACTACTCGTTACTACTGGCCAGTACTAATAATGATGTAGCGCAGGAGAAAAAAGCCCTTGAAATGATGCTCTCCTACGGCGTGGATGGCCTGATTGTCGAACCGACCAAAAGTAATCTCTACAATCCCAACATTGCATACTACCTATCGTTCAAAGAGCAGGATGTGCCGTTTACGATGATTAATGCGTTCTATGAGGAGCTGGAAGTTCCGTTCTTCTGCCTGGATGACGTGCAATCCAGCTATCTTGCCACACGGGAATTGATCTCTAAAGGCCATACCCAGATCGGAATTATTGCCAAAATGGATGATCTACAAGGCAAATACCGGATGAAGGGGTACATCAAGGCGCTGGGTGAAGCGAAGTTACGGTTCCATCCTGAGCAAGTGCTTTCCTTTGATACCGCATCGAAACCAGAGTTATCCTCTAATGTAGCAGCGTATCTGGACGAAAACAGGGATTCGCTCACCGCAATCGTCTGTTACAACGATGAGGTGGGACTGGAGGTCGTGAACGCCTGCAGGCAACTCGGCATCTCGATCCCGGATGAGTTATCCATCATTGGGCAGGACAATTCGTACATCGCCAAGAACGCCAACATCAGGCTTACAACGCTAACCCATCCCCAAGAGCAAATGGGCCGCGATGCTGCCGATTGGGTGATCAAGAATCTGCAAGGCAAAAAGGATATGCCCACGAACACCTACTATCAGCCGGTGCTGGTTGAGGGAGAGACAGTGAAGGAGATCGAAGTGGAATAATATTGTTGTGGGACAGGCGTTAAGTTGTTACCGAGCGTTTCTGTCCGACATACTTAAAGAAGGCCGCGAGAATATCCGCGGCCTTCTTTGTTTTGTTCAATATAATGAGGGATTAACCTTTTCGTATTTATACATATACATCTTCTCTAATCGAAACTACTTCGACTGATCCGCTTCTTCGCTTACCAGACTTACAATGACGCCTTTTTTCTTCAGGTTCTCTACTACCTGCCCAGCACGATCATTCAACGGATTGTTAGCCAAATATACCTCTGTTAGATGTGGGATGGTTTCGAGCACTTCAATATCCTCAATGAGGTTATCTTCTACATAAAGGTACTCCAAGGTCGGATGATTTTTTAAAGGAGTTAGATCCTGAATTTTATTACGATTCATAATGACCCATTCCAGCTTTAACTTCTGAAGAGGACTCAGATCAGTCACCTGATTACCGCTGGCGAATAGACTGGTCAGCTTACGCATATTTTTTAATGGAGCCAGGCTTTTTATTTTGTTATTGTCCATAACTAGATTTTGCAGATTAGTCAGACCTAAAAGCGGAGAGATATCTGCAATCTGATTGCCTTCAACAGCTAAGAACGTCAATTTCTTTAACTTGTTGAGTGGCTTAATATTTTTTATATTTTGACCAGGCAAGAATAGGTCCGTCATATTAACGGCATGTTCAAGACCTTGCAGGTTAGAAATCTTACTTTTTAATTCCATAGCATATAGGGATTTTAATTTTTTCAAATCGGCAGCCTTTATTTCCTTCTTAGCCGACATCTTCAAATCTGCTCGAATAACTTTGGCCAAGACCGGGTCCTTAATAAGCGACGACGCAGCCAAAACGCTCGTTGCCGGTAATAATACAAAAACCAAACAAAGTACGATCAACTTTTTGATGATTTGATTATGCATGTAGAATCTCCTTACATTATTTAATAATACAAATATACCATGATCTGGAATGTAATACATGGATATTATTTTCATCCTAATTTAATAAAAAGAACGGATAATGGACTACTTCATCAAGGAATGTAACCCTCTGTGCTTCATACCGGAAAACTTGTGGCTGAGGGTAAGCCCGCAGAGGTGATAACCGCCCCACAGGTAAAAGACATTTTCGGATTGGAATGTACGGTCATAGAAGATCCCGTCTCGGGATCACCGATAGTGGTGCCTAAAGGGCGATATCATGCGAGATAGCAAATAGCGGCAGTTGCGACAAAGATCCCTTTGTCCTAACTGTCGCTATTTTATTTCGTCCACCACACCTCTTCCTCAGTCATGCCGCTTCCCTGATCCGTTATTCTCATCTCTACCCATGGCTTCACTCTCTTGGCTGATATAGGTTCTGATCAAACATCCACTCAAAAGTGAGGATACACCAAAAAGCCATACGGATGATGGTCCGTACGGCTTTTTAGCGATTTTTTCTTATACATAAACACATGCGTAAATGATGAATGACGCTGCAAATGTTACTTCCAAAGCTCTTCAGCAATTTCCCTAATGAAGGAAAGCTTGCGCCATTGCTGTTCCTCGGTCAGATGGTTGCCTTCTTCCGTAGAAGCGAAGCCGCATTGCGGGCTCAGGCAGATTCGATCCAGATCGACATATTGTGTAGCTTCCTCAATCCGTTTCAGGATATCTTCCTTGTTCTCCAACTCTCCAAATTTGGAAGAGAAGAGGCCAAGTACAACCTGCTGATTGTCCTTCAGGAACCGAAGTGGCTTGAAGTCACCTGCCCTTTCCGTATCAAACTCCAGGTAGAAACCAGAGTAGTTATCGATGCTCAGAAGTGTCTGCGCAATCGGCTCATAACCGCCACCGACTCCTGCAAATGTCGAAACATAATTACCGCGGCAGACATGAGTGGTTACCACGAGGTCTTCCGGCAGGCCAGATACCACTTCTTCGTTCAGTTTTGCAAGTTCGTTTGCGTACTCTTCCACATTAACGCCAATCTGCTCCATCACTGTGATGAACTGTTGGTCACACAATGCACCCCACGTGCAATCATCAATCTGGATGCTGCGGCAGCCGGCTTCATAAAAAGCCAGGATGGATGCTTTGTACGCCCCAGCAATGTCCGAGAGAAGCTCTTGGCGGTTCGGATAGATGGCCTGTGTGCTTTCCTTATTATCTGCCCGGTCCAATTCGAATAGGAACTGGGCTGCTGCTGGAATGGACTGACGGGCAACAACGTCTTCCCCAGCCGCTTCTTTCAAGAAGGCATAATGCGCTACAAATGGATGACTGCTATAGCTGATTTTGCCGCTCAGACGAGCTGTTTCCGGTCTGGATGTCGCACCGTTGAATCGGTAGCCTTCCTCAATGATCGTCCGCTCTACACCATCCAGTCCCCAGAAAAAGTCCAGATGCCACCAAGAGCGGCGGAATTCGCCGTCCGTTACAGCCTGAAGTCCAACCTCTTTTTGCTTCTGTACAAGTTTCACAATCTCGGCATTCTCCACTTCATTCAACTGTTCCGTGGTAATTTCGCCGTTTTGGTATTTTAATCGGGCATCCTTCAACGCACTGGGGCGCAGGAAACTGCCCACAATATCATATCGAAATGGAGTAACTGTTCGTTGTTTAGGTTCTGTTTGTACGCTCATAGTTTAATCTCCCCGTTTATCATTATAGAATTAAATATAACATATCCGATCGGAATAGCTGTTCTACGAAAGAGCTATAGCCCGCTATAGGTATTGGCTATAGCGGGCTATATATAAGGAGACTCAATATAAAAATCATGTATTCCATCTTACCTGACCGGATACCCGGTACAGGATCTCAACATCTATGTTCTCAAGTCAACGTAAGAACGATCTGATCCCCGGAACGGGTGATTTTGTAGATCCCCTCCTGCATGTCGATGCCATAATGCTTTTTCAGCAACCACTTGGCGTTGAGATCCGTCTCCACAACCACTAGATAATCGTAGCCGCTCAGAAGGTTATCCATATTATCCTCATAGAACAACACAATTCCGTCCACATGAGGAGCATACAAGAAATACTTCCCTACATATTGCATGTAATAGTTCGTGACCTGTTGGTCCCTGTCTGAGGCGTAGAAGAGATATCTATTATTATCCACCTGCCCACCTGGGTACCACCGATCACCGGTAACCGCATGAATCTTGTAAGGGAGCGTTGTATCGTAGGTTTTGGCAATCGAGACGATCCCGTTGTATTCCGACAAAAGGATGGTGGCCGCAACCGCCATACAACCGATAATGCCTTTTTGATAATGACCTTTTGTCTCAACGGTCTTAAATGATTGATAATCAGGCACTTCACCGATCCGATAGTGAAATGATCGCTCCAGGTCGATCGCAGCGCACAACACCAGCCCACCGGCGAACAGTACCACGATACTGGACGCATAACGCTCAAATCCAGCCAGGACAATTGCTTCATCCAATGGCATGGAGAAGAGATACAACGCCAGAATACCCGCATAGTACAGTAACAGAACAACGTCCAAAGCAATTAATGCTTTCCACAAGTTCCACTTCTTCTTGAGCACCACGATGGCAAATACAGATGCTGCAATCGCGATAAGCTGGAAAATAACAATGCCGATCACTGGCCGTGTCGTCAGATCCGTACTGGCCATTAGGAAAGTCCAAAGAATCTCCTGCATCTGCTCTGGCGTTTTGCCAGCCTGTATCCCCGACGTAGCCACATCGAACTTGTTATCAATCCCTTGGAACACCGTTGCCATTCGCCAGCTCCAGCCGAAGTAGGGAATCAGCGCACCGCAGATCGTACCCACTACAGCGAGCGCTGTTTTCCAACTGAACTTTTGTTTATGTTTTAGCCATGAGTACAATAGGAAAATCAGACCGATCGCGGCGAAAATAATACCCGTGCTTTTGATGATGGTCAGTAATCCCGCAAGCGGAAGAACAACAATACATGCCTTTTTGATCTCATTACGATATTGGTAAATCACTGCCAGGATCGCGAGTGCGTAGATCGGAAGCAAGAAATCCACGAGCAGGTTAGTGATCCGAATCGTAAGATTGAAAAACGAAAGTGTAGATAACCCGAGTCCAAGAAAAGCATACAGAAGAAAGCGTTTCTTCTCCGAAACGATGCCAAACATGGCATAAAAACAGGAAAAGATAAGCAATCCCTGTGCCAAGAGCATTACGGACTGGGAGTGCCCCATGAAGCGACAGACATAATAAATAAACGACGAAGTCCCCAGCGGATAGTTTTTAAAATCAATCAGGTTGGAGTCTGGCGTCGGAAAGGCATCTGTACTCAACATTTGCTTCAATACGATAGCCCAGTGGGAGAAATTATCGTAATGTGGTAATTGGTTCTGAAAGAGCACCAGCAAGAAAACAAAAGTCCCTGCCATGAATGAAAATTGGAATATGGAAAAGGACAACCGTAATGATGCCCCTCGGCGTAGCCTGAGAAACAACATTCCCCCATATAAAAGCAAACCTGCAATCAGGATGAAAAGGCTGCCCGTAAAGAGCTGCCCTGCCAAACCACTCAGAAAAACAAAGCAGGCAATTGAGGAAAATACGAATACAGGGATGAATTCCCAACGTAGTGAAAGTGCCTTCCGTACAAACTGCATATAACCAAGAAAGGAGAATATCAATAAAACTCCCATCACAAAATGAAGCACAATGAGCATCTCTATCTCTCCTAACCCTCTCTGGTGGCACGATCAGAATGTGGCTGAATCAAATCAGTCAGCAATTGGTCGATCAGGCCCTTCTCCACAATATCATCGATATTCTCCACCGAGAGAAGCACTTCGCGCTCACGAGCTGTCGTTTTTCCCGTATGTTGCAAAATGACTTCAATATTACTCTTCGTATAAAAAGTAACGACCGCTCCTGCCGCAATATCACCATGGAAACCCGTCGCGGAGAAGAAACGATAATTGAAGCTGCGCAGCGTACAGCTAGCCTCATTGGTGAAATGAACTGGAAGCTGAAGGGAAAGCCGCGGCATTTTTCGCTGATCCGATCTGGGTTGAACAATCCGTTTTTTCACATTACGTAACATATCGTCATAAGCCGTGTCCCACAGATTCATCTGTTCTGGCAACGAGTGTTTACGGTCGTAGATGATTTGCATGTATTGGCGGTTATCATTCTCATCAATCGGCTGAACCGTTGCGGAGTAACGCCAGCCCTCTCCATCCTGTTTCACATAAACGATGACTGCATCGAGATTGGCCTCATACCGGTCGGTTTTGACAACCAGAGAGATGATCTTCTGCTCAGCCAAATAAATGGGATATGGGACATAGAAGGCAATACCTTGCTCAGATACATCGACCGTCTTAGCCTGATAACGCAGATTGTTGGCTTGGTCGTGAATCGTGACATCTTCCTGCGCCCGAATCCGTTCTGTCTCCCGGTACGCACGGCGGCCAACCATGAAGAACAGGGCATAACACAGCGCAATCATGTTATGAATCAGCCAGAAAATAATAATACTGCTGAAGAACAGCGCAATGCCGTACTTGCCATTCACATACCGAATCACGGCTGCAATGGAAAGCAACAGCAAGAAGATATGCGGAAGTGCATATAACAGAGCAGACATCCATTGTCGACCGCTTGCTCTGCTTTTGTTGGTGACTTTGAATTTTTTCTCACGAATACCCAGCGTCTCCAGTAGAACCGGCCAGATCAGATAAGGCATGAATATGGTATCGATAACCTGACTCCATCGCTGATTCCGAATATTGCTGGACAGATATCGCATGGATACACTATAGAAGAAATAAGATGGAAGCCAGAATATTAAGATTTGCCAGAAGGTTGTGTTCACAATCTGGAAGTCAAATAACGCAAACAAAATAGGTGCCAAAATGAAAATCAACCGATTAAAGAAGGACCACCAGTATAAGAAACTGCTTAAGTAGGTCACTCTCGTCCAGAAAGGAAGCTTGCCAGATAAAGGTGCACGCGTATTCTGCAGGCTCTGAATGATACCCCGTGCCCAACGAATTCGTTGTTTAATCATGCTCTTCACTGTTGTTGTTGTCTGCCCGGCAGCTTGAACCTCTTGAGTCGCATAGGTAATATAACCTTCCTGCTGCAAGCGGATGCTTGTCTCAAAGTCCTCGGTGATTGTATTGAGCGGAAAACCTCCGATGTCTTCCATGCCCTGCCGGGAAATGATCGTATTACTTCCTGTATAGGCTACCGCATTGGAGGCATTACGCAGGATGTTCACTTCTCTGGAGAAGAAATCCTGTTCATTCGGAATACCTTGCTCTGCATACAGGTTAAACTGGAATAGATCCGGATTGTAGAAGCTTTGCGGGGTCTGTACCAGACCAAGCTTGAACTTAGGGTCCATCTCGTCCTCTCGGCGAGGACGCCATACCTCATTCTCCTTAATAAACGTGGAGAGCATGAAATAGGGTACCGTTTTCATCAAAAAGGTGTGCTGCGGAATCATATCCGCATCAAACGTTGCAATGAGCGGCGAAGAGCTTTTGCTCAGTGCATTGTTCAGATTACCAGACTTGGCATCCTTGTTTCCGGGGAACCCCAGATACCCCACGCCAAACTGTCTGGCAAGCTCCTCCACCTCAGTTCTTGCTCCATCGTCACAGAGATAGATATGAACCTTCTGCTTGTCCGGGTAATCCATGAACGTACAGGCATTAACGGTTTTATATAACAGATCAACAGGCTCATTATGCGTAGCAATAAATACATCCACATCCGGATAATACTCCGGCGGAACGATTGGAAAGTCGAGCTGTGTACGTTCTTTTTGCATCTTTTGAAAGAATAATTCAAAGGTTGTCAGTACGGTGACCGTTTCAGCCACAATCAGCAGCATACCAAAAATGACGTTCAGAACGCCCTCACCCCATGGCAACGTAAAGAACGTACGCCATACCAAATAAATCGACATCAGGATCATCGTGATGACAAAAAAGATATTCTGCCTTTTTTCGTTTTGCACTACAACTGCTTCCTCCTTGCTGCAAATACCCATCTTCGCTGCAATTGGAAACTGAGCAGGAACAGCAAGGCATCACAGACGAATTTCGCCAATTTCTCATCTACGAAGAGAACGGTATGGAATATATATACACCGGTACTGGAAAGCAAGATCACTACTCCGCATAACGTCAGATAGCGCCATAGACTTCCCTGGCTATCCTCCTTGCGGAATACAAAGTGTCTGTTCAGTACATAGTTGACCACAATGGAAATAACTCTCGCAATCACGGTTGCAAGCAGAATTCTTAAATAGTGTTGCTCACCCAATACGGGCCGTAACGCATCGATCAAAAACCAGGCAATGCCCAAATCTATAACAGAACTGGCCACCGATGATGAAATGAACCGCAGGAAATTGGAGAACAACACCCCCATGACCCGAGCACTATCCTGGATCGCTTTAAAATGAGTGCCTGCATTGCCATTCTCATAAATGACTTGGATTGGCATCGTATGAATCGGTATGCCAGACTGAATGCACGAGATGAGCATCTGCAGCTCATATTCAAATCGAGTGCCACGAACATCCTGCATAAACGCAAGTAACCCTGGACCGAAGGCACGAAGCCCAGTCTGGGTATCTGACAGTTTTTTACCATACAGCATGGCAAAAATAAAGGAGGTCATTCGATTGCCTAACAGGGACTTTGGAGGTATGTTCCCCTCGCTGAAATTCCTTACCCCGAGCACCAACGAATTCGGATGAAACCTTGCTTCTTGGGCTATGCGGTATACATCTTCAGCTGCGTGTTGTCCGTCTGAATCAGCGGTTACGACGAAGGAAGATACGTCGAATTGCTTCCCAATATACTCAAATCCGGTCTTGAGTGCCGCACCCTTCCCCTGATTTTCCGCATGTGTCAGCAGAGCACAACCGTTCTCACGAAGCTCCTCGAAAATCGACTGGTAGGCCTCACCAGATCCGTCGTCTACAATAACAATATTAGTAAATCCATACTCTCGCAATTGCCGTACATAGGCTGGAAGTCTCTCATCCGGTTCAAGTGATGGAATGAGGATGATCGTTTCGCCGTTTTGTCTACCTATAATCATCCTGATAAGCCTCAATTCGACATATTTTCACAGATTCTTTTTTGAATATTGTGAGTATAACATCGAAAAGGCATACAGTAAACGAATAACTTGTATATATATTGGTAAAAAAGTTGCACTCTTTTATAAGCTAGTTTATAGGCGAAAAATACTAGTTGAGGGTTAGTCTAGCACTACTCGAACAATTGCACATTCGGCTCTCGTTTCAGCACATGTACCAGCATGGCATGCAGTTGTCCACGGTGGTGATAGAAGTGCCCTTGCTTATCCAGAAGCCACTCGAAGCGTGAATGAACGCCTCCCCAGAATGCAGTCATTTCTCGCAAAAGTTCATCTTCTGTCTCCATCGACCGATTGGACATGCATCGACTTATAAATCTGGACGAATGGCCACTTATGCGGATCACGAATTTGAATTAGAATTACCGTAGACGATTGAAAAAGGCTGTGATTCCAATGTTATTCGAAAGAGACAAATGGTTGCAGTATGGCATTCTGCGCGATGAGCCCTCTCTCTCTGAACGATTGCCAGAGACACAGTTGCTTGAGAAGGATACGCTAACGAAGATGCTTCTTCAGTATCCCAGCGTTGTACTGAAACCTCGTAATGGCAGTTACGGAAGGGGTATCCTGTTCATTAAACGAAGCGGTGCAAATGCTTATCGTATTCAAAATGAAAATAACACAGTCACCATGAGAGACAACGAGCAGTTACTCGAATGGTTCGAACAAACAATCAAAAGTGATGAATATATTGTCCAAAAGCGTCTGCAGCTTGCTCAAATTAAACACAGGCCGTTCGACATTCGGATCATGGTTCAGCGCAAAAAGAGTTCCTCGTCCACTTGGAACGTGACAGGTTCCTATGCTAAAGTCGCTGCACAAGGATACCAAGTCACCAATGTGAATAACCGCCCCCTTCCCGTTTTTAAAGCACTGAGACTAGCTCGAATTGGAGATCGGCGCTTACTTGTCAGAGCGGAACAAGTTGCACGAGTAGCTGCCAAACGATTGGGAGAGCATTACCCTATGCTTAGACAAGTCGGGTTCGATATAGCCATCGACAAGAAACGGCGAATTTGGATTATCGAAGGCAATTATCAACCAGCCTTACGGCCTTTCCGACTTTTGAAAGATTCCTCGATGCACCGCAGAATATTATGGTACAAAGAACATTAAAACGAAAAAAGACGACCTGCCTGCTAGCCCGGCAAGTCGTCTCTTCATGTTTCGTGCCTAATCTCGATATTAACCCTCTTCGGTTATTTCCGGCATTTTCTAATCGCACTTGTAACACGTGTCACTCGGAACTGATTTACCCCTACCTGTATAATGGCGAACTGGCTGTACGAAGTACCAGAAGAGGTATACGGTTCAGCCTCAATATTTCCACTCGGTGTTCTAACCGTCGCGGTGATTCTAGTTACCAGGCACACACCACGGTCGGATGATCTCCAAGTCTCGTCACGCTGAACACTATATCTATCGTTGCTACAAAAAATGGATGCATACTCCACTACTCCACTCGCATTAAACGAAGTCGAGTTATAGATCTGAACAGGGTCATAACCACTAGGTGCTCCAGGTCTTCTATTTCCCATTCTCAAAACCTCCTTTTTATTGATAATCTATTAGATGCAATTAAATAGTTTTGGTGAGGTATAAATGTGGACAAGGCAGAAAAAGTGTGTTTGTCAGAGGGTCGCAGACACAAAAAAGAACCACCCTTTACTGTACAAAGGTGGTTCGAGAATTATAGTCCTATTATCATAATCATCTTATTCAGCCAATTGAGCCGAAACGGTACATTATAGAAGGTCAAAACTCCCTAAATTGCAGATGCTTCTATTCTGCCGCCTCCGCCAACCATGCTTGCATAGCCGGAGATTCCGCCCGATTCAAACGTAAGGCAATTTCGGTATTGATCTCATCCGGCGGCATGACTTCAACAAGGGCACATACGGACTCTCGCGATTGATTTAAGACAAATACGCCTTCATCATCGAGCATTTTCATCGCCAGCTCCATGGCGTTCAGCCTCACATCCAACTCGCGCTTCCAATCATCATTCTCCAGTTCCGCAATGAAAGGACGCTCGTTATATCGTTGTTTGACATCGGCAAAGTAATCATCCCCAAAACAACAATAGGGCGAATCCGCATACGACCATTTGATGAGATCCGCAATCGTGGATACCGGCGTATCACTTTCCTCTGCTTGTCTAGCCGATTCCAACGCCAAAGCTTCCCACGACCATGCAGAGATACTTGGCGCATGTCCTTCGCCAGTAGTGTATAACGTACAATAATAGTAACGTTCACCATTTTCAAAAAGAGTACAAAAAGACTTTCTGGCGGCAGCAGCGATCTCTATGGCCAGTGTCTCTATTTCTTGCATTGGCTTCATGAATAGAGTTCCCCTTTCCATTCGTTGATCATTTGCCCCTTCGATATGAATTGGCTATTTGGACTAGATACCAGACACCTGCACCCACAAGGGCAGCAAACACCAGATTGATACAGCCGAACACGATGAGTGACTTTGCTTGGCCTGGACCAATCCGGAAAGCGGTAACAAGCTGGAAGACAGCCGGTAGCAAAAATGCCAGCCAGGAGATGGTTATAAGCTTTTCTGTTCTGAAACTCCACCACACTGCGGAACATGAGGCAACTAGCAGTACCCAGGTACAGATAAGCTTTAGGGCGAACATCATTTCGTCCCCCTCCTATTTGCCATGAATCACAAGTCCATATTTACTGAATATCCACGATTGGCTCAATTCGTGCATTGCATCATTGCTTATACGCACAGAGGGCTTTTGCTCCTTCATCGCATCTGCATCAAGGGCTGAGAAGCGAAGGAGTTTAGTCATTTTTTTGATAGAGTCTCTTATTTCATCGAAAAATGCATAGGTCAGCGGCTTATGGTCCCGGATATCCTCATATATATAGTATTTTCCTTTTTCATCTTCCAAGTTAACTTGAAAACCTTTCGGAAATGAAAGCAAGATACACGGCAGTTCATCCTCTGCCCATTGTCCGTGATATGGAAAAGAAACCCCTTCATTTCTCACAAAAAATCCTGAACTTTCCTGATCTGATGCAATAGAAATAGAGTAAACAAAGAAGGGATGGATGTCATCTCTCTTTTCTCCTGCCACAAAATACTGATAGAACGTCTGATACTCCTCGTACACCTGATTATAATCATGCTCTGTTCGGGCAGCATTGGTACGATAGAATTGCGCTTGCCGATGCTCCAAAAGCTGCAAAAGGCTTTTAAACTCTTCAGGAGTGATGAAGAATCTCAGTTTATAGAATCCGCTATTCTTTAATTTGTCCATTTTTTTTCGCTCACCGCCCTGTTTAGAAATGTTATGCCAATGACCTTAGCGGGTCAGGTTCAGCTATATATGTATCTTATTTCCATTATAGTGATTACCTTTCCTGAGTCTACCTACTTTACACCTGAATTTTGCGAATGAACTTTGAAAGGGTAGCGAAATATCAGGATCATTGCGCCTGTACACGAGCAAAAGACATACGCGAGGTGAATTCCAGACTACCCGCCTTGTAAGGATGGGAGCACGCCAACATCTCATAATCAGCACAAATTAGCCATACGGATGATCACCCGTACGGCTAATTTTGACTTATTCAGCTTTAAAAATTTGGAATTGTTAAGGTTTAACTACAGAGAGTAGAGACTCATTCCCCTCAGAGATCACCGTCACATCTGGTGCAAACGTAGCATCACTTACATGTAACGTTTCTCCAAGTTCCATAGCACTAATGTCAAATTCAATCGACGTTGGCAAGTGTCTCGGCAATGCCTCCACTTCAATAGAAGATAATTGAACTTGCACGACTCCGCCCTGTTTTGTACCAATCGGTGTGCCGTTGAACTTGACAGGAATTTTAGTACGCAGGATCTCATTGGTCTGCACCTGCTGAAAATCCACATGAAGTAAATCCCGTGTAACTGGATCACGCTGGAGATCTTCCAACAATACAGTCAATGAGTCTTTCTCTTCAAACTGCAGTTCGATAAAACCAGACGTACCCTGCTTCAACCATTTTTGAAATTGTATTGTTGGAATATGAATCATTTCATTCTCCGTATTTTTGCCAAACACAATACCTGGCAAACGCCCGGATTTACGTAAATCCCTAAGTCGGGATGTATTTAATGGAATGCGGTTCTCCGCTTGAAAACTAGTAGTCATGCTATGTTCGCTCCTCTTTATTAAATGATATTTTCACATTTTTCATACTCATCCAACCATCCCCTGTTGGGGCTAAAGAGAGAAACATAGCATCACCACCTCCATATACGATCCAATTAATTTTAAAATACATTTAATGTAAGCACCCATAATATACATGAAGGCACTCTACTCCGAAGAGTAGAATGCCTATGGGATGCTTCAACCCTATCATAGAAACATAGATTTGTCGATTTAACCCGCCATTTCCCATTTTGACGACTGGAACAGGCCTTCATGTCCATGAGCACCTTATTTCGGGGACAAGAAAAATCGCGTCCTCTAAGGAGAGAACGCGAAATAAAGCAGATTGATTTTGTTTTTCAGCATCGTCAATTAACGCTTTCGAGCCACCACCGCTAACCTACCGTTTTCGGTCGAATACTCGCATGTGGACAGCACAATAAGCTTGTCACCATACTGTGCTGTTACACCTGTGTCATAAAGAGAGCGTTGTTTGATATTCTGAACATATGAATCGAACTCGGCGGGCGTATTTACATTCTCAATCTGGTAGTATTTAAACACGTCGTCCGATTTGCGATAAACTTTTGACAGAATAACGGCAACAATCTCATACTCTTCCTTTTCATAAAGCGTGCTGAACTGGAACGTCGCATGTTCTTGATAAAAGCTTTCGTTCTTGTACTTCATTAAATCTTTAAACATCCAACCACTTTTCATGTGATGACCATGAATCAGCAAAATGTCCGAATGGTTGGTCGTACTAGACTCGTCCAAAAAAGGAAGACCGCCTTGGTTTTCATTTTTATCAAAATCATGATTGAGATAGTACTCCGAATCCTGTGGGCTCTGCATGACTGGGTACTCAATTCGGGTACCGTCAATCTTCAGCCAGCCGACGATGTCTGAGTTCCTCTCGTAAAGATCTCGAAATTCGGGAAGCTTAACCGGCTCATTGCCTTTATTGAACAAAAGGGAGGGGAATGCATCCCCTCCACCTTGTTCTGAACCTTCTTTCCAAACCTTTGTTAACTCTTCGATTTTCTGCTTCTCGGCATAATCTCGCAAGAAAGTCCTCGCAAGACTGACAAGTGAAAATACCAACACAAGCAAGGAAACAGCGATAAGAATTTTTTTAGTTTTGCTCATTTTCTTACCGCCTTCCCTTCCATTACTGGATGTGCTTTTTCTTCTTGTACCCGAGCAGACAGAACCCAATCGTCATTAAGGACATCAGCGCCAAAACCATATACAAGAATGGCGATTCACTGTTATCTCCAGTTTTCGGAGCATCGTCCAACTCGTTGCTATCGTTCTTAAGCTGATCGTTACCATTGCTTGGTTCAGGCGTTACGATGCCTGGTTCTGGCTTTACAGTGCTCGGATCTGGCGTTACGGTGCCTGGATCTGGCGTTACCGTGCCTGGACCTGGCGTTACCGTGCCTGGATCTGGCGTTACGGTGCCCGGATCTGGCGTTACCGTGCCTGGATCTGGCGTTACGGTGCCCGGATCTGGCGTTACGGTGCCCGGATCTGGCGTTACCGTGCCTGGATCTGGCGTTACCGTGCCTGGACCAGGCGTTACGGTACCTGGACTAGGTGTTACGGTACCTGGACTAGGTGTTACGGTGCCGCCTCCGTTGTTACCATTGCCGCCGGTGCCGCCACCAGAACTAATCGGCTTCATTGGCACATCGTACCTGACAATGTCAAAATCGACTGAAATGGTACCACTTGTGTGCGTTTCGTATCCGTCTTTCGTTACGATCAGATAGTAATCCGCTTCAGGAAACACCATGTACGCATAGAAGCCATCTGCATCACTACTCTGCTCCGGGCTCTCGTTGTCGTACGGCGGGAAATTTGGAACCTTTGGAAGCGTTACTTTCGTACCCGGAATGCGGCCGTTATCTCTATTCCGCTGCGTATCCGCATAATACAGTGTAACTTTGGCTCCATCAATTTTCTTGCCAGTGACGGCATCTCCTGTCGTTTCATCATAGACCGTACCGTAAGGGTCGACTAACTCCTCTGAAATATTCAGCTCTCCGTTAGCTTTAACGTCAAGTTGCGCCACTTTGAGGAGCAATTCCTCGCCGGTCTCAGCTTGATAGCGAACTTCCATTGTGTACTTCTGCTCGCTTAGCCCTTCCACAGAGAACGTTCCATTCGTAGCCATAGGGAATGCTTTAGGTTGGCCGTTTTCCTTAACATAATTGCCATCCTTGTCTTTCAAATAGATATGCATCTGGCTAGTCAACAAATCATTGAATAGCACTGTTGTTCCATCCAGTTGTTTGAACAGAATGATCCCCACGGCCGTAATGTCCGCTGGAACAGTCTCGTCCGTTACACTGCTGTTCACTTTTGCTTTCTGCGTAAATTCAACAGGTGCATCCTTACCGCCTACCCGATACAATTTCGTATATCTGATCGTATAATCGGTATCCGCTACGGCTGGAATTGAATATTCACCCTTCTCGTTCGTCTGCGTCTGAATCTCTTCGCCTGTCTTCAGATCAGTTACCGTAATCGGTGCATTCGGAATGACTTCTCCTGTGTTATTGTTACGCAACACGCCTTCCAGATACGGTCGGGTATTGGCAAAATGTGCTTCAGATAATTTTTTCTCTGGAATAGTGCCCATGTGAATGAGACTCTCTGGATCAGTCACATAGCCATCTTCCGTATAATCATCTTGGGTCACTTTATACTGAAGATTGGTTGGAAGCCCTTGGACAATGAGCGTCTGTCCATCTGTAAGCTCAAAGCTCTCACCGCTCTTGATCATACCCTTACTGCCGTCTGATTTCTCATAGACGTAGGATTCGTCCGATCCCTCGCCGGTGAAGGCAACCGTGTACTTAAACAGCTTCTTCTTGTCTTCATCTTTGCCTTTAACTGTGTTGCTGATTAATAGGCCGCCCTTCAAGACTCGCACGTTCGTGAACGGGGCATCTTCATCAATGCCTTTCATGACTCCGGTATAGTACCGTTCCTCAGGAGTAGTCATGTATTCATCGGTTGGGTAATCTTGTTGGGTAACTGTATATTTCAGATTCTTAGGCAGACCCAAAATATCCAGTGTCTCTCCATCCTTGAGGCGGAAAGTACCGCCGGACTTGATCGAACCTGTGCTGCCGTCCGTCTTCAAGTAAGAGTAACTTTCCTCTTTGCCTGTATCCTCAAAGTTGACGGTGTACTCGAACTCCTTCGTGTTATCGCCGCCGTTGCCCATGACCGTATTGCTGATGGTCAGCTTGTTAACGGTCCGTTCATTGATGAAGTCCGCTTTGTGATCACCTTTATTCACGATTGAGCCAGACAGCTCTCTCGTACCCGGTATCGTCGTATAACCGTCAACGGATGTATAATCAGCCTCGTTTACGGTATAGACCAGATCCGCAGGCAAGGCTGGGAACGTCACAGATTCCCCGTGCTTAAGGGTAATCTTGCCTCCGCTCTTGATCGTGCCGAACGTATCATCCGACTTCTTATAGGTATACTCTCTGTCCTTACCTTCGCCGGTGATGGTCACGGTGTACTCGAACTCTTTGTCCGGATCACTGCCGTTGCCTTCCACCTTATTGGTAATGGTCAGCTTGCCTTGGGCCGGTGTAGGCACGATCAGTGGATTATCAGAGGTTAATTTCACCCCGTCAACCCAGATGGGCTTCCCTGGCGTATTCCCTACATATACTTGGTATACTCTTGTAGTTGGCAGCCAAGTATTGGTGTCAATATAAGTTTCTTTCAGCTCATAATACCCTGGATCAGGGAATAGCAGATTAAGTTTCCCTCCGCTATCGGTTTTTCCTTTGGTGATTATAGTTCCGCCGTCTTTCTTATAGAGTGTAAACTCTACGTCTTTTAGCGGATTGCCATTGGGATCTACCTTTTTCAGAGGCAACAGAGCATTGGAACTTGAACTGCCAGCCACGTCCGAACTGTCCAGCGTACTTTCGCTTCTGGCACTGACAGATTTCAGATTGTCATCGCCCTCCAGTTTTACCTCGTTGCCCATTGTGTCTCCAGCTTTCGCTTTAGATGGATCAACTTCTGTTTGGTACACAAACTGGTAAAGCTGATTAGGGTCGTCCATTTTAAATGTTAGAACCGTAGCGCCACCCGTGCCTGGTGCAGCTTCTACTTGAACTTCAGCATTCGGGTCGCTGAGGTCCAGTGCTGCGCCCTCTCGTTCAAGAGTGCCGCTTGCGGTCAATTTAGCAGGATAGACTGCCATACTAGGTGATGTCAGCACAAGCTTTCCGTTTTCTTCATAACGCAAATTCATGCCTGCACCCAAGGTATCCTGCAAATAAACACCCTGCTTCATGTTAAATGGCGGGGTATAGTTCACCGTCCATTCCAGCACTCCTGGAACTGGCTTAGTTACCGACTTTCCAAGGGTCTGAATAGGTACAATAACTTTGCGCTGTTCGGTGACAACCTTCTCCACTCCACCCCATGTCATATGAAGGTCGGCTTTGTTATACAGCACCTGTTTGTCCGTGCCGTTGATGGTGTATTCCTCTAAATACTTCTGCAGAGCATCATTGGAAGGTCTTGCCTTCACCAGAATAATATAAGGACTTTCCAACTTGGAGAAGGTGAAAGTACCCTCGTTTCCAATGTGTGAAAAATGGACTACATGAGAACTAGTACCTGGTTCAATTAGAGTTCTAGCATCGTTTCTAACACCATATTCTGTTCCTGCACCATTGTCCGAAAATCCTTTCCAAAGCTCAAAATCCTTAGTTTCAGAGAAAGGAACAAATTCCCACCCTTCGGGAAGTGTATCCACTAGCTTAATATTACTAATGACTCGATTACCGCCATCCTTAGCCATTTCTTCTGTGTTATATCCAGGCATATTTACCCCTAAACGGAATGTGACCGTTTTGGTTGTCCTGTCATAGCCAGAAATTGTCCATGCTTCATTGCTATCATTTCTAATGTAACTGCTAACGTTATTCGGCGTCACATTGTCAAAAGTACCATCTACTTTTAATGGCCTCGAAGCAAAGAGCATATCCTTGTTCAACATATGCAGGTGTAGGTTGGCGCTGTTATCTGCTTTTTTTACGGTTTCGCCATCAATGAGCAAAGCCCGATTCGAGCTTATTTTCCCTGCGTTAATATCCTGTCTGAAGAGAATGTTCGGGTTGGTCTCAAGTGCACGGAAGCTGAAGGATGCCGCTTCTTCGGTGTATCCGGTCACCTTGATCAAATCCGCCACCACTTTACCGTCCACGGTTAATGGAATAGCTTTCATCGTCAATCCGGTTGCATTCGACTTCAGAGTTCCCGCTTTGTACTGCTTCCAAAGCTGCGCAGAAGTGATATTTGCTTTAATTTTCGCAATTGTCTCCGCACTCACCTCGCTGGTTTCATCTACAGCGTTGTCCAAGACGTTCAAGTCACCGCCATGCACAAGGACATCGTATACTACCGCGTTAGGTAAGGCATACTGTGGTGCTAGATTAACGGTCCACGTGATACTGCCCAGGTTATAATCCTCGGTTGATACTGCGCCTGTTTTTGTAAACGTGTGTGCGCCAATGCTGACGACTGCCTCATCTGTCACCGCAATAGGTCTTTTACCCGTCATTACATCGTTGTTCTGTATAACCCCTGGTGTATCCAAATTCCAGTTGGCACGAGGGTCAATTTGGAAGCTGGAACCACTTATCGCCTTGCTTTTAATCAACAATTCGACTTTTCCGTTAATATCCCCGAAGGAATACACGCCGTTTGAATCTGGTGTAATTGGCGTTTCTTCAGATACAGCGCCATCTACCCATGTCTGCCATGCAGCCGATTCAAATTCCAGCCCAGCCGGTAATACATTTGTGATGGTAAAGTCCTTTAACTCTTTTTTATTATATTGGTTAACCGCGATCTTCCATGTAATGGTTTCATTCGCATGGTCATACGAAGCGCTGGCTTGAATCCAGTCGGGAGCAAAAGAAATCTCCTGACCTGCCTGTACCAACATGTTGTTGTCCTGTCTCAGTTCCACTTTGCCATTCATGTCCCGGTAGCTGCGACCAAGATTGTTTGGCGGATTCCGATGTTCGTAATAATAAGCTTCCTTTGGAATCCATGTTTTATATTCAACCTTTGGATCTAGACCTGTTCCCTGCGGAAATATGTAAGTCAACGATCCGTCGGCCCCAATGACTGGCGTTACATTTTGGCCGTTTACTTTGAATGAACCCTCCTTATAGATACCACGGACATTTCCAAAACCCGTATTATAAGTGGCTGGATTCGTATAGAATGTCTTCCCGTCTAACGGCAATTTGACTGTTTTATCAAACTGATCGAATGCAGAGACGTTTGACTCCCAAGTAATTGCACCTTCAACCAATTGCGCTGGCTGAATCCCGCGGTAACCATACTGATCCCACCTGATCATTCCAGGCGAGCTTAAAGTAATGTTATACTCTGCTGTAACATCTGGGTTCTCTAGCTGATATGCACCACCAAAGATGTTGATCGGCTTTTTATCGCCATACGCTAGTCCCGTTATATCTGCATTGGCAGTAGATTCAAAGCTGAAGGCAATACCTCGTCCAACACCATTGAAAAAATTATCTTCACCGTTAAATACAATCTTGATGCTATTTGGAGTGAAATAGGCGGTGCCCAGCTGTTTTGTACCTGATTCCGTCTGTGCATTCAAGGTTTTAGTAGCTGTTGGCAGCACCACTTCCTTGAAGTAATCTTCTCTTTTCAGCTCGATCCAGTCACCCTTTTGGATGTATTTCTCAGGATCTGCATTAGTGGGATTTGGGTCATCACCATTCACTGGTACCTTGAGACCTTCCGATTTGAGCGTAAAGGGCTGTCTACCCTGAATAATACCGTTTGGATTAATAACAGCATTCCCCTGCGTCACTTCCAGCGGAAAGGTTGAATTGGATTCCATAAATACCGCTGTTTTGTCCGTTGGGACTGCCACCATCGCTACGAAATTATTCGGTGCATCGTACACTGCCTCAGGTACCGAAAGTGGTTCGTCGGCACTCGGTGAGTCAGATTCAATGACGGCTTCCATTCCGGAATCGGTTGGCACACTCTCCGCATATGCGGCGGTAGAGTATATCACTGTCTGCAAGACGAGCAACATTGCCAGAAATAAAGACAATATCGGTTTACCTATATTGCGTTTTTGTTTCAAACGAAAATCTCCTCCACTTCTAAAATTTTTGCAGCAACCAGAAACTTTTTCCCTTTTCTTTGGCCATTCCATCCTTACAACAGAAACTGATAAAATTCATCAAGTTCATATGGCTTGCCTTACCATTTTACTGTAGAGCCCTTACCAAATTCTGAACACTAAACGGTAACCAAACCATAGAGCCAATTCAGACATAGATTTCTCCATAGAATCGTGGATTTTAAGCATAAAAAAAACATCCTAAATTGGGATATGGCATTCTCTTGGATAAACCCTTTTCACCAATTAAAGAACTACTTGATGAGAGGGTTTATCCGTAGAGGAATGCTCATTCGCCCGATAGGATGTGTTTCTCTGTTTTAATATAAAGTTTGAATAAGTTCTACATTATGAAGCTTTTGCTGCAACAGCTTTTTCAATTAATGCTTTTGCATCGTTAGTAGTCAGACCTAGTTTAGGTTGAAGTGATTTTTTATCTGTTCCAGCAAAAATACCTTTGTCAATCAGTTTTGCCATAGGTTTAATTGCATAGGCAGACACGGATTTACCATCTTCGAAACTAGCAATAATTGTAGCAGCGTCTTTATCAGTCGCTTGATCTTTTACCAATTTAGCAAGAATGGTAGCAGCTTCTTCACGCGTGATATCCCGATCAGGATAGAAGTTTCCACCAAAACCTTGAATGAATCCAGCATGCATAGCTTCAGCAATCGCATCTGCATATGCAGCATTAGCGGCAACATCCTTGAATGCAGGTGCTGTAGCTACTTCGTTAAGTTTCAACATGTCGACCAGAGCACTTACAAATTCAGCACGAGAAATGACTTCTGTTGTTACAGGTGTTTCTGTTGGCTCAGTAGATGCAGCCAGGTTTGTGATACGTCCTTCATTTTTAGCTTCGATGCTACCGCCCTTATACGTGTCTACGATGTATTGGTAGAATACATCCAGATCGATAGGACCTGCCAGGGATGATTTAGCATCCAGCAGCACTTTATAGTTATCTCCACCTGCAGCCATAAAGTTGTTAACTACAGCCGTATATGTTTTTGCAGGATCAATCGTTGTTCCATCTTCCAGACTAAGACCAGTAACGCGTTCTGCGACTGGCTTATTGAAATCTGCAGTGTATTTCAAACCAGAGATTTGGAGTGTTTTGGTATTAGGTGTACCGTCAGCATTGGTACCCCATTGCTGCTGCAACAAGGTTTTAACCTGTTCGCCAGTCAGCTCAAGTTTTACTAGAGTATTACCAAACGGTTGGATTTTGGCAAGATCAGCAAAGGTCACATCGCCTTGTGGCAGATCCGCACGAATACCGCCTGGATTCATAAATGCAAAGTCAGCAGCACTGGCCTTATCCCCAAAGTCTGCTTCACGCATTGAATCTGCAATGAGGTTACCTAGAGGGGCTTCGTTATTATAAGCATCTGTACGGGTAACAGAACCATCCGTTGTACCTACTGGCTTCGTCAGCTCAGGATGCTTGTCTAATGATTTTTTAATAATAGCTAAAGATTCAGGGTCTTCTTTTACACCCTCTTGGAAAGTCGTTGTAACAGTCGCTGATTTTTCAGTTACATCCCCGGTGGCAGGGTCAATCATCAGTTTGATATCTTCAAACGCCGTACCATAGGAATAAGCTTGAACGATCAACTTTCCATTCACTTCACCGTTAGCCAAAGCATGATTGTCACCTGCAACGATAACGTCAACTGGGGAGTCCGCTGGTAAAGCTTTTGCCAGATCAGCTGCTTCTCCAGTGGTTACGCCTTCTTTGGTTGTTGCTGGATCATGTGCCAAAACAATGATCGTTTCTACACCTTGGTCTTGCAATTCTTTGGCATATTTATTAACGGCTTCCACTTCTTCTTCTGCGCTTAAGAAACGTACGCCAGCTGTCCCAGATGGAGATACTTTGGCAGGTGTTGATTTCGTCACTAGTCCGATAAATCCAATTTTGACTCCGCCCACTTCTTTAATCACATACGGCTTAATCAATGTTTTTCCTGTGGCAGTTTCAATCACGTTTGCATTGACGTAATCAAATTTTGCACCGGCATGTGTTACCTTACCTTCTTTTGGATCAAGGCCACCAAAGATCTGTGCCTTTAAAGCAGCGACACCTTGGTCGAATTCGTGATTCCCTAAGGACCCTACATCGAAGCCCATCATATTCATCCATTCCATGGTAGGCTCGTCACGATCCAAAGATGAGGCTGGAGCAGATGCACCAACAGAGTCTCCATTATGGAAGAGTAGGGAGTGTTCATATTTGGCTTGAGCTTCTTTGAGATAGGTTGCTAGAATTGGAGCCGTTCCTGCCTTCTTATCACCCACAATTGATGTGGTATCTAACTGACCGTGGAAATCATTGATTCCAATCAAGTGTACTTCTACATCGTTACCTGCGGCAGAGACAGAACCTGCTGCGCCCAATAGTTGCGTGAGTAATAGTGCAGCGGTAGCTACACGCAGTGTGCTTTTACCCAAAACTTTTTTCCAAAACATGAATGAAAAAACCCCTCTCCAATTTTAGATCCTGAGATATTTTACCATAGTTTAATTCATAAAAATCATTAAATATATAAAATGGGTGTAAAAAGTTGAGAGATTGATAGAGGAGATGAATACCTATATCTCGATCTGCACCAAAATTAGTGTTTAGCTTCAATTTATTCAATCGAATAATAGGTTTTTTTCTAGCTCAGGAGACGAGAAGTTATAACGCATTGGTTGTAAGTAATAGATTCAAAATTTCATATAGAAAAATATGGCTTTTATATTTTTTGTTGCTATAATGGAAAATAAAGTATGCATTTTCACTTGATGATATAACTCCTCTACTACAGAACACTTAGCTTCCATCTCCTAAAACACACACATCCCATTACATAATATGTATCAAAGATTTTCACACTTCTATTAAAGGAGGTGACCGTTGGGAGCATTTTAGATCTTAGTTCCCGTTTTACACCAGATGGGGACGTGTTACCTCACCGCTCCTGACTGAATGCTACGCAGAAACATGCAATAACTGTAAGGGTTTGTTGTTCTATGCATTTAACTGTAACCATTATAAGAAAAATAGGAGCGTGTCCAATGAACAAACGACTTTTTCCCAGATCTTTTCGAGTTCTTATGGCTTGCTTGTTAATTCTTGCATTTGCCGTACCAGCAACGGCTTCTGCTGGCTATCTTGGAGATAAGCTCACGATCGGCCAAAGCATGGCAAAGGGTGACTATCTCACCTCCCAAGATGGCAGGTTCTCAGCCATCTGGCAAAATGACGGGAATTTTGTTATCTATCAAAATGGTTCTTCTCTCTGGAGTAGCGGAACTAGTAATAGTGGGGCTCTTTCATTCAATTTTGAATCACAGTACGGGAAACCTGTCATGTATAAATATGGCATGAAATATCAAGACGTTTACCAATATGGTTATCGTTATGGTTTCAACCCGGCTACAGGTAAATTCGAATATTACACCGGTTGGGGATGGGATAAAGTTTTGATGATCGATACTTCTGTACAGGTAGCTGCTTGGTCTCCCAATACCACCTCATGGATTCCAGGTCATCACGGGAGCAGCTTACCGGCTAACACAACAGGTGATACACTGGTCATGCAAAGTGATGGGAATTTAGTTCTCTATAACACAACCCTGACCAATAGCAATTATCCGAACAGTTGGATTCCTGTCTGGGCTTCCAATACGGGCGGGCATTAAAATTAGATGGAGAGCCGCATGCTGTGTGGCTCTTTTTTTGTTTATCAGGAAGATATCATTGATATTGTTCATATTGCTGTTGAATAGACAGCGAAGGCTGTAATCCAAGTTCATGAAGCAGTAATTGCGTATATTGCTCATAGTGGTTATGTAGTGATTTTCGATCTCCCATGGCTCCCAATATACTTAATAACAGCAATGTTGACTCTTCCTCAAACTCATTGCGGGATACAATTCTTCTGGCAATGCGGGCTGCTTCATTATATTGATTCCGTTCCAGCAACCAGCTTGCAAGACGCTTGGCATAGGAAACGTACAAAGTTAACAATCTCTCACGTTCCCCTGTCGCCCAATCAAAAGATTTACCCTCAAACAACTCGCCTAAGAACTGTTTCTCTAACGCTATGGCCGCTTTTTCATTAGTTATATTGAATTCGAATAACTCCAACATGGTCTGTTCGAATCGAATAAAATCAACATCGGCTTGATCTAAATCTACCCGATATTGCTCTTGCGCTGATAGGATCATCTCCTTGAACCCATGCTCGGATAACACCTTTCTAAGCTGATAGACAATCGTATTCAAGTACACTTCCGCCTGCTTGAGAGGCCTCCCTGGGAAGAGATCCTCCAGGATTCGGGATTTGGCTACACTTCGACCCTGATGAACAAGCAGATAGGCAAATAGCTCCATGCTTTTTTTGGATTTCCATTTTACTGCACCCGCTTGTTTGCTGCTAGCCTCGAAGCAACTCAGTCCATAAACCGTCAGCCGATTAGGCGCAATGTCGTCAGCAAGATTAGAAGAAGATCTGCGTCTGCTGGCCGCCCTAGTGAGCGTCTGAGCCAGTCGCATTCTGGAAATCGGCTTAACCATGTAGTCCAACGGATAAACATCGTAAGCGTGAATCGCATATTCTGCATGCGAAGTGGTAAACACAATGTCAAGATCATTACAAACTGAGATCAAGCTGCGTGCAAGCTCTAATCCATTGTCCGTAGCAATCTGGATGTCCAGGAATGCGAGATCCACTTCCCTGTTCTTAACGAAATCGAGTGCCTCTGCCGCATTCTGAAAGCTTCCGACAATCTCCACATCTTGCATACTCGACAGCATCCGCTTCATTGCCAACAGCATGGCAGGCTCATCATCAACGATGAGTACTTTCATCTCTCTGTTCCGCCTCTCAAAGTGAAGTGAAATACGCTTCCTTGTTGCACCGTGCTTTCTGCCCACATATCTCCACCACTTAGTTGTACGAACTGCCGACTTACGAGCAGTCCAAGCCCTGCCCCTTTTTCACCTAATGTACCCGCCATGGAGTTGAGTTGCTTCTCGTTAAATAGCTGACGAACTCGCCCCTCTTCCATACCTACTCCGTTATCACGAACGGACACGATCACCATGTCTCCTGACAACTGAGCGTACACTTCGATTAAACCACCCAATTCGGAAAATTTGATGGCGTTGGTTAATAAGTTACGAATAATTAAACCAACTGTTTCCCGGTCTGCATATACATGGGTGCCTATAGCAATCTTATTCATCACGCTGATATGTTTACTCTCACTTTTAATGTGTAACATATGACAACAGTCCTCAACAACCTCCGAAAGCTCCAGTAACTCTGGACGAAGTGTCATGTCTTCAACCTGACTGCGAAACCACTCCAACAAGTTATTAGCCATTCCAAGTGTATTACGAATCTGGTCACCCAGCTGCTCAATGATCTCCTGATGATCCGCAGCGAAGGATTGCCTGTCCGCCTCCAGTAACTCCACGAGTTGAAACTGCAGCGCTAGCGGACTGCGAATATCATGCGATATAATTGTAAACAGTTGATCCTTCAACTGGTTCAACTGTGCCATCTGCTCCAGATGCCGTTGTTTCTCTGTAATATCAAAAATAAGAGAAATATTACCCTGTGCCTTACCCAGTGTATATAATGGATATACGTTTACACTATATATTTTTCTTTCTCCATCCAGCCACTTATCAATCTCTACACTGCCCGGTTGCATAGACTTGCTCAGCTTATACCATTCTGGCCAGGAAGCTAGGATTTCCGATATATTCCGACCCGAAATATTGGTATAGCCCAACTCTGAGAACCATTGTGAAGCTCGATTATTGTTATCGATGACCTTTCCCGAACCATTCACAATCACAATACTCTCCTGCAACGTATCGAGCACAATATTCCTGGCAATCGGAACGGTAGAGAAGAACTTAATCCTCAGAATAATCACCAGCATAATTGTCCCTGTAGATCCGCAGTAAACTGTTAATGGAAGTAACCATGATGACCACTCAGGCTTCACAAATTTGATAATCTCCAGGACAAACGGTAATGTAGCCAGAAGGAGAACCCACATTCCCGGCTTACGATAATCACTCCTAATATTCCTTACATACTGAAATAAATAGTAGAGGCATATAACCACTGCACTATAGCAAATGAGGCTGAATGCTCTAGAATAGAGGGTTTTTGTTGTGACTAGGTGGCCATTATAAAGCTCAATCGTCAGATATATAATATGAAAGTTTGGGTCAAGCCACATAAGCAACGACCACGATACAAATACGGCAAACAATAGGATCTTCCATTGGTTCTTCAGCAGCTTGTCTCGACCGACTAAGTGATAAACGAATAAGATCAAGAAAGGGACCATTACATTTTGGGTCGTATTCTGAATATTGCGAAAAATTAATTTAGTCATAAATACATCGCTATGTCTCTCCAGAATGATACTGCTTGAGTACATCATTCGGCATACGATCAAACCTACGAGGTAGATTACTCCGCGCTCTCGTCTAAACCCGTACACAGTGAGTAAGATGATACCCGTCATGATCAATGAAACAATCATCAGGATAAGTTCTACAGTGGAATTCATACATCAGGTCCCTTTATATTTAAATTAAGAAAATAGACACCTTATGCCTTTTCTATCCATAATAGTAGAGGGAATTATGGATTACAAGCATATCTCCTATCAGGCTTCAAC
The DNA here is from genome assembly GCF_037979415.1 of Paenibacillus sp. FSL H7-0940. Lineage (NCBI taxonomy): Bacteria > Bacillati > Bacillota > Bacilli > Caryophanales > Paenibacillaceae > Paenibacillus > Paenibacillus sp. FSL H7-0940. The sequence continues at coordinate 5,764,362 of NZ_CP150280.1, read as the reverse complement.
AAAAACTGACCCCTGTTGTCATCTAATGACATCAGGGGTCAGTCCTTTATTGCTTAATGTATAGATTTCCAAAGTCGCAAGAGTACAACCGCTGCTTCGGCTCTTGTTGTTCGTCCCTCCGGAACAAATCGATTACCCGCTTGCCCTTTCAGAAGTCCGTGCTCCTGAGCAGCTTCGACATATGCCTTGGCCCATGTTGGAATGCTTGTATTATCAGAGAAATAAGAGTTAGCCGTACGATCAGCATTCCACTTCATGGCCTTGGAGACCATCGTAGCCATCTCTGCACGGCTTACCGTTTTCTTCGGCCGTAATGTTCCATCGGGATATCCTTGCATAATTCCCTCGGCTACGGCTGTCTGGATCGTCAGGTGTGCCCATGCCGGGATGCTCTCTGCATCGCTGAAAGACACCTCACTTGATTCGTTACGTATCGGGATCTGAATTGTCCGCATCAGCATAACGGCGAACTCCGTTCTTGTTACGTTGCCTCTTGGTACAAAGGTGTAGGCATCTATCCCCTCCACAATACCCAATTCTGCTGCCTCGCAAATTTCGGATGTTGCCCAGTGATTCTCGATATCCGTGAGCCGGCATACCGGAGCTGATGACGCATTATCCTCATCATCGGTAATACGGGTAACCGTTACGGTATACGTGTTGATCGTTCCATCCTCGGCTTGAACCGTAAGTGTCAGCACATTGGCACCCATCGCCAAAGGAACGGTCGCCATCTCACTTATGCGTTCTCCCCTTAGCTTAACAACCGCCTTGGAATGGACTGAAGTTACTTCCAACTCCACCTGCTCAGCATCTGTCTCTACTGTATAATCCATAGTCCTGGATGTAAAATTAGGAGATAATTCCAAAGCCTTTCCGGAATTATAAACATTTATTTTAGCTAAAGCTGCCTGGTTAGATGGAGATGAGGTTACTGCAGGCGGAGCAGACGAATTACCCCCTTGATCTATTGGATTCGGTGCTGGTACCGGCATTGTGTTATCCAGTAGAAAAGGATTGGAAATCGCATCCTTAACATTCCCTACGTTGTCTGTTGCGCGAATGTGTAAGTACCAGTTGCCATTTCCGCTAGTCTGACTCAAGTTATCACTGTTGCTGAAGGGCAACCAGCCACCTGTCGGAACGACGGTACTTTGCGTCCACACATATTGCAGTGAAGCAGTATCTATTCCGCTTTGTATGTCGCTGACCTTCACTTGGCTTACTGCGGTTTTCGCCGCGGCAACACGACCATTCGTACCGAACTGCACTTCTGGAGACGTTGAATCGATTGCTACAGTAATGGTATACGTTTGACCCGGAAGCAAATAGGGCTTCACGTGAACAGGAATGACCGTATCCGTGGTTGCTCCCGAGATATCTATCGTCTTGGTGTTGCCGTCCGGCAGCAGCTCATTGTTTACGTACATAACTGTCTGGTCCGTGCTTGCCATTGTCGGCGTTACATCTACACTGGACAGCGATTGACCGTCGTAATAATACGTGTAGTCCATGACTGCAGGATCAAAGGATTCCGTGAAATTCCCTTCCTCTAGCTTAAGATCTCTCAGATTGGCATTCCCAGGTACATTCATTTGTCCATCCTGATTATATCCCCAAGTAACTAGGGTACCATCTGACTTTAAGGCAAGCGAATGTAAATGACCTGCAGCGACCGCCACTACTCCTTCTAAGTCGGTTGGTACATCGGTTTCACCACTAATATTTTCCCCCCAGGCGACCACCGTGCCATCTGACTTTAGCGCTAGTGAATGAGCTTCTCCTGCAGCGATCGCCACTACTCCTTCTAAGCCTACGGGCACATTGGTTTGACCACCATTATTACCTCCCCAGGCAACCACCGTGCCATCTGACTTTAGCGCTAGTGAGTGAGATGCTCCTGCAGCAACCGCCACTACTCCGTCTAGGCCTACAGGCACATTAGTTTGACCAACATTATCGCCTCCCAAGGCGACCACCGTGCCATCTGACTTCAGTGCAAGCGAATGGAGGTTACCAGCAGCAATCGCCACTACTCCGTCTACAACCACGGGTACATTGGTTTGACCGTTGGCATTGTTCCCCCAGCCGATCAACGTGTTGTCTGACTTCAGTGCAAGTGAATGGTTGCTTCCTGTGGCGATAGCCACCACATCATTCAAGCCCGCTGGCACGTTTAGTTGACCAACGCTATTGTTACCCCAGCCGACAACAGTACCGTCCGATTTCAATGCAAGTGTATGGAAATACCCAACATCGATTGCTACAACTTCACTTAAACCTAAGGGAACGTTTAGTTGACCAAAGTCGTTTCTCCCCCAGGCCACCAACGTCCCATCTGACTTTAACGCCATTGAAGCAAGACCGCCTGCGTCTATTTTCTCTACTTTAACAGGTGAAGCAGGACCTGCAGCATAAGCCGATCGAACATCAAATGGAACGATTGTGCTGAACAACAATACGAAGCATATAACAAGATAATCCATCTTTCTCCAATTAAACGATAACAATATGTATTCTCTCCTTCATCCCTTTGATTCAGGCAACGCCAGAGCATACTTTTTGATCAGATCCGAGAGTCATCACCCTCTATGGATATTAACAGAGCGCTATGAAAGAATAATGAAAGAAATAGAGTGGTGTTCTTACTGTTTTTTATATTAGACTAATACTTAACATATAGAGGATGTGATTGTTTGACAGGTATCATAGGTGTTTTAGTCTTATTAACAGGATTAATTATGGCAATTTGGCCTTACTTTGCTTGGTATATTCGACTGGGATGGAAGTTTAAAGATGCGGAGCCAAGTGATTTAGCACTAAGTACTGGACGGATCTCAGGCATTGTCTTGGTGATTGTCGGTTTTATACTGATCGTTTCAAGTTGCTCCACGGGAAGCGGAGCGGACAGCAAATGGGCAGAACAATTTAAAGAGAAACTTGATGCAGGGCAAGTAAAAGAAATCAGTATCGGCATGATTAATCCCGAAATATTAAGCGAAGAAGAAAAAAATACGGTTATCCAAATGATAAAAGATGCAGAACTTAGACCTTTTGATGCAGGTGATGCTTTTGGATCGAACAATGCTGGAAAAATTACATTTACAGATGAAACGAGCCTGGACATCGTTATTTTCGGACCATCTGGAGGAATCGAATTGCATCCAAAGACTACCGAGACGGAATTTGAGATAATGAGCGAAGAGTTAAAAAATTGGTTTCACACCAATTATAGTGATTAGTAGTGTCATAAAACTTTTAAAATTGCCCTCCAAGCAAAAAAGGATCTGGAAGCTTACTTCCAGATCCTTTTTCCATATTAAGGCTTCCAGTTCTTATTTCGTTTGTTAACTTCAATTGCAATGAACTCTGGCAAATAATTAGGAGTACAGCCCTTTGATACCATTTCATCTTTATAAAGACCTGTATTCTCACCAAGTTTTATACAACGTGCACGATACTTTTGATCATAAATGCCTATCCAGCCTGCAATGAAATTCATAGCCCACTGAACTGCCGGCTCTTCCTGCGTAATATTAGCTTCAATTGCAGATAGTAAGTCCTCGGTGTTATCAGGAGGCGTTTGTCCGGTCCATCTCAATCGCGCTTGATAATACCAAAAAGCTCGCCTTTGAAGAGCAGAAGGGCTTTTTTCCCATGACTCCATCAATGCAATGGTCTTCTTGTCTTTGGTGAGCTGATTAGCCATTAACCAATCCATTAAGTTATTTCGCTCATCAAAAGTGTGAGTCTGCATATCCTTATCAAACTTATTAAGCACTTCTTGTGAAAGAAGTTTTTTGTCCATAATTAAAATAGCTAATAGTCTGGGCAAAAACGCTTCGGTCGACCAAAGTTCCATAGCTAGTTCGTGATCTTTTTTAATATCCTTTGCGATTTTTCGTAATTCGCCTAGCTTAGTTTTACTATTGATCTGCTGTAGAATGTCCCCTGCTTTTGAAGAGTATTTCATTTCTATACTTTTATCCTTATTCATTTGATACCACAGCTCCTTTATGGTGAAAATCTTTGAAGAGCGAAAGGCTATTTCCCATGACTCCATCAACCGCAGTAAGATAAGCTTATTTTCATATATTGACAAATAAATGTGTTAGACTACTAAAAGAAGAATTGCCGATCTATACTAAAGAATGCTACACAACTGGATACGGGTAGTTCTTACGATAAACGTAGTTAGAAAGGAAACCCCATGAATAGTTCCTTGAAGCAACGAATGAAATCATTATTAGCACCAGTGTTTCCCGGTGGAATCATAACCATTCTGATATTTTCACTTGATTACTTCCAATTCGAACTTGTTGAAAAATTTCTGCTTTTTGCGGCTTTTGTCATTGTACCTCTTGTGATTTTACTTTTGAACCATGATGAAAAGAATAAACATCAACAAATGATTTATGTTGCTATGAAATGGCTTCAATTTCCCGCTGCGCTTCTTACCCTGGCCTCGGTAATGAGTAATAAGATGTGGGTGTTAGAAAGTACGGAAATCCCAGGGATTCTGTCTCTTGGATGGCTACTGTTCACACTGCTGCTTGGCATCTATGGCTTGACCACGATTGTAATCTCTAAAGGAAAAGCAGCTGAAATAGCGATTGGTGCAGGGCTCGTTTATTTTTTTATCGGGGGCATTTGGTTTACCTTATATCAATATCAATTGAACCTGTTCCAAGCTAATCCTTCAACGCACGCGTTAAGCTCGCTCCACTTCCATTTCTCATCTGCGATCGTTCCGATTTTTATTGGTGCACTGGGACGCATCATGACGAAGAAAAGCTGGTATCCTTGGATCGTTGCCCTCGATATCATCGGACCAATCTTGATTGCTATTGGTATGATTTTCTCCAAGCCAATTGAATACGTCGGTGTCACTTTGTTCGCCTGTAATATTGTGGTTTACACCGCTTATCTCCTTACTTACTTGAGGAAAAATGCTTTGGATAATAAGGCAGCCTTCTTTTTAGGCCTTTCTTGTCTAGCCTTTTACACGGTTGTTGTCATTTCCATCTTCTATCCGTTACTGAAAAATATGTACTCCTTAACCATACTCAATTTTATTCCCATTTATGGATCTTTGCATGCGTTTGGTTTTGTTTTATGCGGACTGATTGGTTGGGTGTATATGGTGGACTTCATTAAGGAAAAGGCTAACCAATCGGCTTCATAGGAGTAGTTTAGTCAGGTTCGTGCTATAATAGTGATCACATAAATAACATTCATCATTCTGCCGAGATGGCGATGATTAAGGAGATTGAATTTTGACGAACAACCATGATATTGGAGCAGTTAACGAACTACCGGAGAACTTTGAAGAGCTCAAACGAGCGGCTAACCGGACGTCAAGCTGGAGAGAAAGACTGAATGCGGTGAACGAATTGGGGAACTGGAATACAGCCCCTACCATTAAATTGCTGCAGCATGTTTTGAAAAATGATCAAGTGTTTCAAGTGCGCGAAGCCGCATATCACAAGCTCAAGCAGTTGGATGAAGATGTACAAATGCCTGCCAAAAACAAAGGTGAGCTGTTTAAAGGTACTAACAAAATTTTGCTGCGGATTAAAAAAAGCCTTCCTGAAGGTCACACGTTCGAGCAATTCAAGGAAAAATTGCAAAAGACACGTCTGGATATCTATGATACTTACGAGGGCGACAAAGATGCTGATTTCGATTCCTGGCTCCATGGAATTTGGGAGACACTAGGTAGAAAATAGCCGCCGTTCACCGTATAATAGCTGAGTATCAAGCCACTCCATCAATGGAGTGGCTTCTTTATTTTTTCAGCGTCACCTCCATCAGATGTGGGGGTATTTTCTCTCTAAAAAAGTCACCACTGTCAAACTGATCTGACAAAAAAACGCCCTGTCTACTGATTCTTAAAAATCAGTAAACAAAGCGCAAAGTTAGAGCCTTTTTGTACAACCTCTATAAGATTTATTCGGGTATATAAGGAAGATCCAGTGTCTTTGGAACGTTGATGACATGCTTTTCTGTATACGTGCGGATACCTTCCACGCCGTATTCACGGCCAATACCAGATTGCTTAACCCCACCGAAAGGGAACCGAACATCGAGCCCCTGCACAGCAGCTGTATTGATCATAGTCGTTCCAGCTTCGAGTTGACGTGCAACGGAGATGGCATCCTCTTCTTTCCCCCACACAGAACTCGTCAATCCATATACACTTTCATTGTGTAGATGAATAACCTGCTCTTCATCGTCAAATGGAAGAATCGGAACCGTAGGACCAAACTGTTCCTCCACTACAATCGGATCATGAACATCGCAACCCAAGACAAGCGTAGGTTGTAGGTAGTAACCTTGTTCAAACAGCTTCTGATCAAGAATTTGACCGAGAGGGATGATCTTAGCCCCACGCTTTTGCGCATCTTCAACCAAACCAAGCACATAATTTTTCTGCTTCAGGTTATTAACCGGACCTACTGTCGTATTTGAATCAAATGGGTCACCAATTCGAATCCAGCGATTAGCCGCCTCTATATATTTTTCCACAAACTCATCATATATAGAACGGTGCACATACACACGTTTGGCGATCATACAGATCTGACCTGCTGTCAAGAAATTAGAAATGACAATCCGGCGCATTGCTCGCTCATCATGAACATCAAAGCTTTCCAAGAAGATAGCCGCATCATTACCACCAAGCTCAAGCGTCATATCCTTAATCGTTTCCGAAGCCGCTTTAATAATATGCTTAGCTGTTGCGGTTCCACCTGTAAAGGCGATTTTAGTAACAAGAGGATTACTAGTCAGTTCAACGCCCACATCCGCATCACCATGAACGACATTGATTACCCCAGCCGGGAACTCACTCGCAATAATCTCTGCCACTTTCGCTGCCGCCAGTGGCGCATATGGACTTGGTTTAAGCACAATGGTGTTACCCGCAAGTAAGGCAGGGGCGATCTTAATCGTAGATAACGCAATGGGATAGTTCCATGGACTAATCGCAGCCACCACACCAATTGGATCATAGGAAAGAATCGTTTTACCATTCTCATGCTCTTTGATCTCTTCCTGTAGAGCCGATTTAGCTTCATTACAAGCAAACTCCATCCACATTAACGAAACATAAATTTCACCGTGTGCATCATACAGGGGCTTGCCATGCTCTCTAGACAGCAAATGTACAATTTCATTCTCAGCTGCTCTAATCTTCTCGATCGCCTTGCGCATCATCATAATGCGTTCATCAATGGAGGTATGCTTCCATGTTTTAAAAGCTCCTGCCGCTGCTTCAATCGCTTCAACCGCTTGTTCTTTCGTAGTGACAGGGAAATAACCTACGATCTCAGTTGGGTTTGTCGGATTCTCTTTTGCTACCTGCGAAAGGGATTTTACATTTTGACCATTAATGAACGCTTCAACTATAATTGTCTCTTGGTCTGCTTGGATCGTCATTTTGGATCCCCTCCGTTATTTAGATGGATTAATTCCAAACTTCTTCTGCAATTTCCTTCACATAACGAAGTTTACGCCATTGTTGTTCTTCCGTTAAAATATTGCCTTCTTCTGTAGACGAAAAACCACATTGTGGGCTCAAACAAAGTTGCTCAAGTGGTACATAGGTTGCCGCCTCTGCAATCCGAGCTTTAATGTGTTCTTTATCCTCTAACTCGCCTGTTTTTGATGTGAGTAAACCAAGCACGATTTTCAAATCTTTTCGATTCACATATTTTAATGGCTCGAAACCACCTGAACGCTCATCATCAAATTCTAAGAATAATCCGTCTACGTTTAAGCCTCCAAAGATAACTTCAGAAGCGTAGTCATAACCACCCGTTGAGAAATAGTTCGATTTATAGTTACCACGACAAATATGCATCGTCACAACTAAATCTGCCGGTTTATGAGCCAAAGTTTCGTTAATCATTCGCTGCATCGTTTTCAACTCTTCTGCCGGTTCCAGACCTTTAGCACGTAACTTATCGTGACCAGCGTCTGAGAATAGGTCTGCCCAAGCTGTATCATCTAATTGCAGGTATCGACATCCTGCATCATAGAAGGCTTGAATGGCTTTTTGATACGCCGCAATCGTATCCTGAAGGAATTGCTCCCGGTCCGTATATATATTGGCGTCATTCTCCAATCGATATAGAAGCATGTTTGGACTTGGAATGGTCTGTTTCGCCACTGTGTCACCTGCATGCTTTTTCAAAAACTCAAAATCCTGAACAAATGGATGACTCGAGAAATCAACTTTACCAACAACACGAATCCCACCCTTACGCGTTTGCATATTATGGAATTTTGGTCCGTCTATTTGCTCATACAACTCTACGCCATCCAAGCCGCCCAGAAAATCAAAATGCCACCAGCTTCTGCGGAATTCACCATCCGTAACTGCCAATACGCCATTTTCCTTTTGCTTTTCAATAATTCGAATAATCTCTTTATCCTCCACAGCTCTTAATTCCTCATATGTGATGTTGCCTGATTTATATTGTTCACGTGCCTGACTTAAATCTGCAGGACGTAGAAAGCTACCTACATGATCATTACGAAATGGTATCATAACTATTTCTCCTTCTAACTTTTTAGTCTAATGAGTATAGCATGATGGAAAGGGATGCTTGTTATATGAAAAAAGCATGGCTAGTCATAGCTTTTAACAATAGCTAGAAGACTTTAATACGCAAAAATCCACAACTTCATAGGGTAGTGGATGTGGTTTAGCTTTTATCAATATCAATTCAGGCTAACATACACCTTCCTATCTCTGCCATTATAATTATTTTCTAGTATAATAACGGGATACAACAAACATTTTAAAATAGAAGGAGAGTTGTTATGGAATATCATGTATCCATACATGGGAATGATCAAGGAAAAGGAACAGCGGATCAACCCCTTCGTACCATATCACGCGCTGCCGCTCATGCCATGGCCGGTGATACAGTTATTGTTCATGCGGGAGTATACAGAGAGTGGGTTAACCCGGCTAATGGGGGAACAGCGGAGCATAGAATCGTATATCGATCCGCAGGAGACGGAGAAGTAGTGATTACAGGAGCTGAGCGGATTACCAACTGGAATTCTGAAGGAGACCATGTTTGGAGCACAGAAGTGCTCAATTCCCTCTTTTCCATTCGCAATCCCTATGAGGTAGAGCTCAGTGGAGACTGGTTGTTTGACGGGCCTTTCCCGGTTCATCTCGGCGATGTCTATTTGGATGGCAAATCATTATATGAGTGCAATAGTGTTGAAAGCGTTCACAACCCTGAAGTTTGGCCCGAAGCCAAGTATCCCAAGAATTCATTGTTAAAATGGTATGCCGAGGTTGGTTCTACGACAACCAAAATCTGGGCCAACTTTGGTGGAAAAGATCCTCGTAAGGAAAATGTAGAAATTAATGTACGTCCTTATTGCTTCTGGCCTGAGAAACCGGGAATTAACTACATCACCGTAAGCGGTTTTACTCTTCGTCAGGCCTCCCCCCAATGGGCACCACCTACAGAATACCAGGAAGGTTTGATTGGACCTCACTGGAGCAAGGGCTGGATTATTGAAAACAATATAATCAGCGAATCCAAATGCGTTGGTATTAGCCTGGGTACCGAAATCGGCACAGGGCACACCAAGTCTTTGGAGAAGCATAGTAAAGGTGGTACTCAACGCGAGCAGGAGGTTATTTTACATGCATTACGCTCCGGCTGGCATAAAGATAACATCGGCAGTCACATTGTTCGAGGTAATGTAATTCATGACTGTGAACAGGCAGGTATTGTGGGTCATATGGGAGCAGCCTTCAGCCGCATATATCAGAACCGTATTTATAATATTCACCACAAACGACTCAGACATGGTGCCGAAGTTGCGGGAATTAAGCTTCATGCTTCCCTGGATACTCAAATTAGCGAAAATATAATGTACAGCTGTTACCGTGCGCTTTGGCTGGACTGGCAGGCACAGGGCACTCGCATCAGCCGTAATGTATTTTTTGACAATCTTTCGGAGGACCTCTTCGTTGAGGTTTGCCATGGTCCATATATGGTCGATCATAACCTATTTCTCTCTCCAATGAATTTCAGAAATATGGCCCAGGGCGGGGCATTTGCTCATAATTTGTTTGCAGGCCGATTTGTGGTTCGTTCCGAAATTACTCGTATTACGCCATATCACTTCCCTCACGAAACGGCTATGGCCGGATACTCTAATATCACTGGAGGCGATGACAGGTACTACAACAATATCTTTATAGGTGACAATGATCCTAATAAGGAGCCTGTGCCCATCACCTTTTTTGAGCATCTTCCGCTTAAACCAAGAGATGAAGTTGGAGAGGACGGGAAGACGGTCATGGATGGTGTTCCGGACAATTCCATATGTTATCTGCATGCTGTGGGACTTGGCGGCTACGATCAACATCCTGATGTGAAAGATAAAAAATGGTGGGAATACACTAAAGAGGAGCTTCTTGAGCTTGGCGATGCGGCGAAGGATATCTTTATAGGCAATGCCGTTCTTCCGGTGGCTATGGGTGGAAATTTATATCTTAACGATGCGGTTCCAAGTCGTCACGAATCGGATGCGAAGATCTATTCACAGAAGGGTATAAACGTTGAAATTGATCCTGCGCAAGGTAAAGTGCACATTCAGATCCATGATCCCGAATTGCTTCGGAGAACCTCTGCAATGTTAGTTACCACGGATCTGCTTGGAAAGACTTATCACGCCAACATGAAGTTTGAGGAGCCGGACAGCAGTCCATATCATTTTGACTCCGATTTCTTCGGAACAAAGAGACTCGATGCAGATGTTACACCTGGGCCGTTTGAGTTAACCGAAAAGGGTACTCTTGATTTTGAAATTTAAGTTTATGATTGAGGGTCCAGTCATTTTAGGTGATTGGATCAAAATATAAACAAAGCCATTCCGGACTAAAGTGTACCCTTTGTAAAGGACATTTTGAAAAAAACTAGGCAACTTGTTGAAGCTGCTGTCTGTATTTTACAGGCGGCAGCTTTTTCAAATTCCATTGCCCTCGATAATGATTGTAGTACGTCATATAACTCTTAATTTCTCGTTTTACTTCTTCTAATGTTTCGCATTCTTTGATATTCGTTTCATTCTTAAAATGCCCAAAGAACGATTCTTGGGGAGCATTATCCCAACAATTGCCTCGACGTGACATGGATTGTCTTAATCCCATTTTCTTCACTACGGATTGGAATTGTGGATTCGTATAATGAAAGCCTTGATCGGAATGGATCAAGGCTTCTTTGGTTAAATGGCGATGCTTCTGTAATTTACGAAGCGTGTTTAGCGCAATTCCTATACTTAACGAAGAAGAAACTTCATACGCCAAAATTTCATTCGTCTGTGCGTCTTTAATCGTCGATAAATACGCACGTTTATTGCCTTTGTACGTTAAATATGTGATATCGGTTAATAACACCTTTCCCGCCTCGCCTGGCTTAAAATTGCGCTGTAATTCGTTTGGACATGTGCGATGTTCTTTCGTTGCTTTTGCCATTCTACGGGCTGGATTAGCCTTTCGAATGGGACAGATGATCTCAAATTTCTTCATAATACGGCGAATCCGTTTCAAGTTGTACGCCATTTTGTACTGATTTTCTAACGTCATTTTGATTTGGCGTGCTCCTTTTTTTCGTCCACGAAAATGATACGCCTTTAAAATAATTCCCTTTACAATCTCATCTGTTTTGGCTTTAGCTACACACTTCTGCATTGATTTTTCAGAGAAGTAATTGTAGTATCCAGAACGTGATACTTCCATAACATCGCATAGATAGCTGATTAACCGTTTCATTTTATACGTTCTGATCGTCCGATAAATGAGTTCAAACTTCAGCTCTGGTGCCACTTTTATTTCTTTTTCAACATCTGCCTTTCGAGTAGATCGAGCTTTTTTAGCAGTTCATTTTCTGCTCGTAACAATTGATTTTTTGCTTCTAATCGTTCAATCTTTTGTTCTAATGTTAATTCACGTTCCGATGGGCGACCTGAATTTGTTTTACGTGTATCCTGTAAGCCTTCTACACCCGCTTCACGATACGAAGCACGCCAACGTTTTCCGGAAGAACGAACACGCTCCAAACCAATACATTCAACATCTAAGCCTGCTTCTTCAAAAATGTCTCGTGGCAGTTTCCCCATTTCATTTTGTGCAATGAAATGGCGCTTAAATTCATCGGTGTACGTAATCGCCTTTTCGCTAACAGCGATTACATTTGGATTCCGTTTTAGCAGTTCTTGTTCTTTCTTTGTCAGTAATCTTTTCGTCATAACAATTCCGCTCCAACCTCTTTTTTTTCATTATAAACAAAACACCCTATAAGATGGGCTTTTTTCAAAGTGTCCATCTTATAGGGTGCATTTTACATACCGAATAGGGCTTCATGTAATCTATTTATGGTTTAATAGATTCAAATTATAGTACTGGCGATGCTCAGATTGTATAGGCAAGTATCTATTGCTTAATAAATCGTAGTGTATGTCATTCCTCTAAATCACTTGGACCTTCTAGAAAAAGGTCCATGTTCGGGCATAATTCAAAACCATCTCTCCCTATTCCTAATATGCGATCAAATGTTACCTGTGATATCGCCGTTTGGGGTAAATCATAGTTACGTTTGAATGAATTTATTGTCCAGTTAGACGATACCGAACGTTCACCCATTCTTTGCAAGCTTGAAATGACAATATTTGCAGCATGTTGTTTGGTGATTTTATTTTCCTGAAAATAACGCGTCGCATCCCCAACAGCACGATAAATTAAACTTTGAACTTGTCCGGTTGAGAAATGGTTTAACAAATCATCCAACACCGCCGTTGTCTTCTCTCCAATGGTAAAAGGAAACCCAACTTTCTCTAGACGATATAATAAATATTGCTTAATTTCCTCAAGCGAAATCCCCCTCCAGATTGCATAACAAAACTCGGTATCTTGTTTGAAAGATGAAGGGGTAGGATTCATCAGTGATTCAATTGCAGCATCAACATTCACGTAATAATAGACTTTATAAACATAATAAACGTTAGGAAAATCAGAATCGTCCTTAAATGCTGAAATGGGTGACTTCGGATGGACACAAATGATGTTTTTATTTGCTAAGCTGAGCACTATTTCTTTGGTCAAATCCAGTGTTGGAGACAATTGATCCAAATAAGAATCCACAGGAAGTATTATTGATAAATTTTCATCAACTCCAGCACGAAGTAGCGCGGCTAAGTATACTTGGTCGCGGAGAGATATTTCCCCAAGTAACTTAGGCTTCTGTCGGTCTAATTTGTAGTATTGATTTATCTTGTCTCGTTTTTCTTGCTCTTGTTGAAGTTTGGTCAGCGATCTCCTTTTCGCACAGTTGTTACAATTACAATCAACTTTATCTTGATGTCCACAATTCGGACATTTTGAAGCTGTTTTTAGATATGAAGACCTAGATTGCCATACAGTTATAAGTGGGACTTGGCAATAAAAACAAATTGTCTTTTCTTGCTGTGGTGGAAATAATTTATATAGCTCATTAGGTCTAGCATTAATTTCATATTCATTAATTAACAATGTAGTTTTTTCGCCTTCATAATAACGAGTAATTAATCGTTGAATTTGTTTTTCGTTTAAATGTGAGAGCATGTAGGGTCGCTCCTTCAAACTTTTATATTAAATGTACCCCTCTTCAACGAATTTCGTCAATAAATTACAATGCTTTACTTTTGTAGTGGAGAATTTCACAATATACACTAAGTCGATTGAAGATTCGAAAATAAAGAAAAAATATTACTCAAGCAATCGCCTAGTCACTTCAGCCCTGTCATCTTCCCAATTCGCATCACACTCGTGAATTGACCATTTGTTTATGAATCTCAGCTAAATATGGATAGCTGAACTCTAAATGCATAAGCCCAATTTAATTAGTTCTCAACTAGTTCCCTCTCTGCGTCACCACCCTCACCATTCTAATGTACACTACGACTGTTCTAGAATCCGTGCATAAACCTCTCGCAAACTTTCCAATAAATCTTTCTATTTAAATTCAATGCGCATTATTTATGCTCTTTTTATCGACCAATAAAATTGACACGCACTTTTTATGCGCATTATAATGTTAGTAATAAAATATACGATATAAGGAAAGTGATTCTATGAAAAAGCAAAATATTTGTACTTTCTGGGGCATTGTCAGCATGAATTCCGTTAATTTTCCTGACCTTCCTAACTGTGAAATCAGCTTCCCTGACGTGGGGGATCTAACTCCGGTTGTTCAACATGCTTTATCAGAAAGATTGCTTGAAATTGAATTAAATGGAGAACAAATACCACCCGCAACAGATTTCAAAGTGTTGCTAGATCAATATCCGGGCTCATCCCTGGTATCTTTCACTGTTTATTTAGCTACTCTGCGGGATGCAAAAGAACATAAGTCGATCCGGAAAAATGTTACCATAGACAAATGGTTGGCTGATGCTGCTGACGAACAAGGAATAAACTTTTCGCAAGTACTTCAGGAAGGAATTCGTCGTGTACTTGGCTTAGAGGAGTCTCAGCCTTTTAAAGTACTAGACCTCGGGAACATGCGTAGGAAAACTGGTAAAACAGTAAACGAGGTTTCGCTCGAAACAGGAATTCCCGTTAGACAACTAGAAGGACTAGAAGATGGACGCCGTCGAATAAACGAAAAGGAAATTGCGCTAATTGCAAAGGCATTTGGTTGCTCGGAGAGTGAGTTGATCGGCGCTCCATCTCCATATCATCCTCTTGATGTGGAGTCTATGACGGATGCAATTCGAAAACACGGTTCTTTTGACGGGGCTTACGGAAGTTCGAATTTCCGATTGGAGGTCTTTATCTCTTTAATGAATGACATTTGGAAATGGTTTTGCCAAAGCGAAGAAGGAAAGCATTACTTAGGACATGGAAAATCACTAGATCCACAAGAGTATGTCACTCGTTTTAAAAAGCACATGCTTCGTTCGATCATGTATGATATTAGACATGGTGCATGGTATAATACGAATAATTTTCCCTTTACTATTTTTGGTTTCAATTCCCCTTCCACTTGTTGGGTAGAACTGTACGATCAGGACGAGGTAACAGATGATCTGTTTACGGTTGTACTTGAGAACGTATCCGGCACTAGCGTTACAAATGCTTGTGAGTATTACATTCCAGCTATCGTAAAGCAAATTTTGGAACATAAACAAATTAGCGTATTGGAACAGGATAAGGGAAAAAGAGGGTTTAAATATCCAAACATCAGGTTTTTAGAGCGAAATTGGAATTTTGGGAAAGAGGAATATACTCAAATACGCATTCGGAAGGACGGAAGTCCAGAATGGTCTTCAGGTTCACTGCCACTAGCTGAGATTAGAAGTCGTGAAGAGTCTCGGTCTTATCGGCGGCTTATAAAGGCACAGGACCTTCCTAAGCCATTTAGTAAGGGCAAGGGTGATGATCGCTGTCAAAATGATAAAACAGGAAGTTGTTCTATTGTTGATAATGTCGTTCCAGACTATATAAATGGATGCAAAAAATGTAGAGATATTGCTTGTACCTGGAAGGCTCGGGAATGGTTACTAACCAAATTATCGGATAACGAAATAGGGAAGATGGTTCCACACAATTTTGCAAAAGAGTACCCAGATCTGTATCGATATATAAAACAAAATTTTGCTGAAGATAACGAGGAACAGGCAGAGGGTTTAGTTTATTGGATTCAAGAATATGGAGCCTATCGATCACGCCAAGCTTCCCCTATTCATGTTTCCGAGGAAGGCTATCAAGATGGACGACATCGAACAAAAATTGCTCAAATTTTGGATATAACTATACCAGTTATCTGGCATACCACTGATCAGATGAATTTAGAATTGATTGAGTAGATTTATCAACGGAAAATCATATGAAAAGGACACTCAATCGCAGTGTCCTTTTCATAAACCAAATTATTTTCTTCTCACACTCAAACCTGAGTTTGGCTTCGGTATCGCCTTAAACTTGCTTTCTGGATCTCTGAGAGTTGAAAGAAGTTTCGCGGCATCTACAGGTTGTCCCAGCAATGCTTGTGATTCTGGCCTAGGATCGTTAACTTCTTTAGCACGATAAATCTCTAATTGACCTTCTTTTTCTTCAATCACACGTGCACAAAGACCTCTAATATAGTATGTGTTAAACTCGCCTTCAGCCAGGGTCTCATTCGCCGAGTGAGGAACATCCTTTTCAATATATCCTACTCCACGTGGCTTCTTTGCTAATTCTTTTGCAGCCATGTACTCTTTTAACTTCCGAGCGAAATCCTCATCATCTCCGTTTTGAGCATATTCCTTTAATAATTCTGGATAAACTGTCTTACCTGTTTCTGTAAGCCTTCCACTAAGATATAATTCACCTTTTTGCAAGTCATAATCAATTTCCTTTATCATGTACTCTCTTGTAATTGGGTCTAAATTCTCAAGGTATAATGCCATGGTATCCTCTCCTTCAATTAATAACTAACCTAGAACACTCACCACAACAAATCTTCTAGCACTGACAATTATCCTGTTGAACGAGGAAAATCAGTACACTTTGTAGGAGAAATGTCTAACCGAGAAGCAATACCATCCAACAAAGAGGATACTTTGGACTCAATCTCTATTGTCATACGCAACCCATCTCTCTATGATTTTTTTGAAAATAAGAAGGATATCCGTCATTCATGATGTATACATAGGTATAGCCACCACAGCTTTACATATGAGGTATGGAAATACTCCATACTGATATCTTCTTCATGCTCAGAAAAACTCCAAGCATACTTCATTCTGAATTGAAGAACACCAACCCTTAAAGACAAACCAAGTGTACCACCACTTAGGTTTGTCTTTTTATTTCCCTCTCAATACGCATCAACTCACCTTAAGAAATTAGCACTCATAATAAAAGAGTGCTAATTTCTTCTATTATACTTCATTCTTAGATTTATCCACAAGTATTATAGGAGCATAAGTTCCCCTAAAATCGAGAACATGGATTGTATTATTTCGAGTCGGAAGACTAAATTTCATGAATTGATTAATGCCTTCAGTTTTACCCTGGATGTAGATCATCATTTGTATCAAAAAAAGCTTGTAGAAGCCTGTTACATATCGTTACGACTATAAGTGGGGCATCCCCTATCATATAGTCGTAATAATGGTGTAATTACAGGCTCCTACGAGCTCTTATCAAGAAATTCAGGTTTTTGAAGTATCTTATCCTGTTAATGTCCAATTTTGTAGCAGTATCTTATTTGCTAACATCTTTAACTCATTGAGATGGTGGAGGAGATGATCCCTGACTAATCCAGTTAGTTGGAATGACTCACAAAATCCTGATGTTTACACACTGCTCCGACTGTACGATAGCTAACGATAATCTGCATAAAGTAGTCTGAGAATAATACATAAATCCAAAAAAATTTTCTTAGGACTTTTAATTAGAACTAATAAATTCAACAAATCTCTTGTATTTGCTTTTTTTGTTCAGATTAAATTCAATTCCCATGTGTCTGAGTTCATTCATTATATAATCACATTCTCTCTCAGTATTAACACCTTCCACTTCAATTTCAAATGATTCATTTCCACCTGGAAAAAGAGAATGATCTAGCTCAATAGTATATTCATTAAATAGCTTTATTTTCTTACGTTCATTTCGAATAGAACCTAAAAGAGATATTTCTTCTGCATTAATAATACTATTTATGTTTACTGGGTTTTCAGTAATTCCCTCTAATATTTCAGATGGGTTTTCCTTATAGTATTCAAAATCCCTCTCGGAGATAGATCTTTCAATTTCTGTGGATGAAACAAACTGGCTTTCAGTGTTAGATTTTGTTTTCATACATAGCAGCCAATTTTTTTCCTCATTTCTTATTCGTAATGTAATACCTGCCTTCTCTAGTTTAAAATCACAAGTATCAAAATAATAATTAGTCTGTCGTATTACATCGGGTTGTTGATTTACTCGATTGAGTATTTTTTTGTAAGAATCTTGTTCTAGCAAAAGTTTTAGTTCCTTCTCTACAGTTGCCACGATATCATCTCCTTAGTTTATTACGACCAGATTTTAAAAATTCATTCAAGTATCTAATATAATTATATCTAAATCTAGTTCTCACTGTTCTTTATTTTTGTTAAAATGGGTAAAACATTCAGTGCAGCGTATTCCTTAAATTCCCCTGCATTCTCTCTATCTAAGCTGTATACTCTTAAAATTCGCAGTCCGTTATTTAAAGATTTAATTATTTGTGAACCTTCTTTGATTTTTTGAGAAGAGACAACATAAAATCCCTTGCTGGATTTTTCCAACAACTGAGCACCAGAATCCACGTCTTTTAGTGGGAATCTTTCATCCC
Organism: Paenibacillus sp. FSL H7-0940; assembly: GCF_037979415.1. Taxonomy (NCBI): domain Bacteria; kingdom Bacillati; phylum Bacillota; class Bacilli; order Caryophanales; family Paenibacillaceae; genus Paenibacillus; species Paenibacillus sp. FSL H7-0940. The sequence goes on along the minus strand of NZ_CP150280.1, from coordinate 5,745,982 downwards.
TATACTCCTTAAATTTAGGTTCACCGAATTTTCTCTTCATTTCTTCAAAACTTTTAGAGAATTGTTCGCTTAGAGAAGTGACTTTATTTTTCTCATCGATAAATTCTTCGAATTCATATACTCTTTTCCATAGATTTCTATCTTTAATATCTTGAAGAGCAGTTTTTCTTTCTTCTCCTAGTTCTCCAAGTAAGTGGTTAACAAACTGTTCGTCACTTAGTGATATATATAGATCTTCAAAATCTCGAGACGTTAGCTCCCTTTTAGACCAAGTTTTATAATTCAAGTCTTTTTCCTCAGTTACAAAATTAAGCATAGCTCGGCATGCTTCATTGGTTTTATGACCGTAGACTTGTATATACATTTCATATCTTGCTTGCAAAAAATTTTCAATTGCATGTAGTCCACTTTGTTTGAGTCCCATCCTTATCTTCCCTTGACTATTTGCATAAGCTAGCATAGATTTTAACACTCTTGACTCTGAGTAATCACCGTAAGGAACTCCTGCAAAATAACTATCACGTTTAAGATAATCCATACGATCACAATCAATTGGTGCACTCGCTACAATGTCATTTAATAAAGGAAGGACATCAAATTCTTTATCAAAAATAGTAATTAACCGCTCTCCTAATTGTAACTCTGGCTTGAGTATAGTAAGAATATTGTAAATTTGATTTTTTGTAATTCCCTCAATTGTATTCAATACCTTATATGTAAAGTAAGACGATACATGCTCATGTTCAATTCTAATATCAGTTTTTCCTTTTTCACTCTGCTTTTTATAATATTCGCCCAATAGAATCTCAATCCGGTTAACAAAATCCTCATCAATACCAATACACTCATCGCTACGTAGAATTATCATAAACTCATCTACATTTGGAGCAAAAGCATCAAATAAGTGCGATAAAGGGCCATGTCCAATATCATGTAAAAGTGCAGCTAAACGTAATTCTATAAAAGTTTGTTTTAATGAATCCTCGCTTTCAAGAAGTAGGTTACATAAATCAATCCCAACCCCGATTTCAAGAGTTTCGTCAAAATTTTCTTGACTCTTCACGATATCCGAACGATATTGTGCAATATATCCATTTTCCAGTATTGAAACTAGCATCTTATGAGCATAGTTCATTACTCCAATAGAATGCTCAAATCTTGTATGTTTAGCTGAGGGAAATACCTTATATAAAAATGAATTTTGTCTAATATGATGCAACCTTTTAAATAATGGGTTCTCAATCACCCTCATCTCATTCATAGTTAAACGTATCACTCCATGTATTGGATCGTTTATACTCCTTACCAAATCAAGTTCTCTAAAAATCTCCATATAAATAACCTCCCATTCAAGATAAACTATTGTAAACATTACAATATTTACAATGGTTATTATTATTCTATTACATCTTTGAGTTCTTTTAAATCTATATTTGTCCGATTATCTATTCAGTTAAAATATTGAATTGATTTAGTTTCCCATATCGCATACCTTGTAGTACAAATAAACTCGCAGAAGCCTGTTTACACATCATTCCGACCGGAGTGTAACCTACCCTGCTCCTACGGTCGACATGCTGTTAATACAGGCTCCTGCGAGTTATTCCTCAAAAAACTTGCCCCTACTTATGATATGGTTCCCCCCGATTTATCTTAACCGCACGATAAATCTGCTCCACCAGCACCAGCCGCATAAGCTGATGCGGCAGGGTCATGCGCCCGAAGCTCAAGCGTTGCTTCGCGCGGCGCAATACCTCATCTGAGAGCCCATGGCTTCCTCCGATGACAAACACGACATGGCTCGTCCCATACGTGCCGAGCTTGTCGATCTCCAATGCCAGCTCCTCGGAACTCCAGAGCTGGCCATCCAACGCGAGCGCGACAACATGCGCCTCGCTCTTCACATGCGCGAGGATGCGTTCGCCCTCGCGCTCTTTTACCGCCCGAACCTCAGCTTCGCTCAGGGTATCGGGCGCCTTTTCGTCTGCGACCTCGATCATCTGAAACTTGATGTACGGGGAGAGCCGCTTGGCATATTCCTGAATGCCCAGCGTCAAATATTTTTCCTTTAATTTGCCTACGCCAATAATCTGAATAAACATGAAAACTCATTCCTCCTGAATTGTCTTGCGAGATATTCTATAAGTAAGATGCTTCATTGCATCGTTCGTTCCAACTGTATTATACCTATACTACACATTTCTCCAAATTCTAACGAACCCCTCACACCTTAATCAGCCACATTTCGGCTCCTTTAAAATCTAACGAATCTGAAACACGCTATCTCAGTCAAAACGAGCGTTCTCCACCTCTTTCGAGGCCTTTTCAGTAATGTAACGTGTCTACGATTCGTTAGATTTCAACCAGGCGGTGTTTGCCTCAAATAAGGCGTCTCCGGTTCGTTAGAGCTACTCGGCCCAACCAAACCTCCATCCTTAACCACATCGCTGTCACCCAAATTTACTTTCCCCACGCCCCAGCGGCTTCCATTTCTATTACCACAACTTGCACCTTTACTACAACTGAGCTCCCTCCCAAATCGGAACTCGGCACCTACACCTACCTTAATCTTCCCCTACCCTCGCCTACTCCCACGTTAACCCCTACGTCCCCACCCAGCTCCACGCTGCCTAACAACCACCACCAATCTCCCCCAAAAAGACAAAAAGAGCGCTCATCACGCTCTCCTTGGCTTCTTGCTGTGATGTTCATACCGGATGGAAAGTCAGCCCGAAGCGCAACCTTAAGTCACGCCTCCGGCCATCTAAGTCCTACAGTACGCTAAACGACGAGAAATTCCGCATGCTGTTCGCACTCGGCGCATTTCGCAGGCGGGTCCCAGTCGGCAAATTCCGTCTCCTTCAGATCAACGATATCTGGAGCGTCCTCATACTCATCGACAAACATGTCGATGGCAATGTCCACGTGTTCTTTGCATACAACGTACATCCGTTAAGCATCCTTTCTGTAACCAGCTATGTTCCCGATTCACAACCGCGTATCCCATTACAGGATAGCCACTTCTCAGTTCTATCACACCTGCCACCGAAAAGAAACCCCTAGCCCTAATTTATCGTGCCCAACCTCCACAAACCTCTCCATACGCCGTAAAAGAACACAAAAAGCATCCTTCCCGATACCTCTACGGTACCTGAAAAGAATGCTCCTGTAACAGTAACAATCCCATTTCACATAGCAAATGAATCTTGCCCCTGCGCATGAATTACGAAAACGGAGTTACTTATTCCCTGTTCCATTCCATGAATTGTCTCTAATCCACGTTCTTTAATTCAATCCCGACTGCGCCTTCGTCAACAGCTTCCCGCCTTGAAAAGCAATAACAGCATTGGCACCATTGCCGGCTGTGCCTTTATAGTTGTAAACCACCATATTCTCCGCTTCACTCAGCGCTTCACCTTCGCCGCCAAGGATCTCGATGACATCTCCCACCGACATGCCAACCTCAAGCTTCTCATACTGGGCAAAGGTAATCAGCACCCCATCGCCTTTCCCCGCCGATCCGTTGTTTCCCGATGTTACAGGCGTTTGGCCACCAGCCTCACCTACCGCAATCACATTTGTACTCAACTCATTCAACTTGGTCTCAAGTGCTGCGATCTTTTGCTCCTGCTCAACGCTCTTGGCTCCTTGCTCCACCAGTTTCTTCTCAAGCCCTGTAATCTTCTCTTGCAGAGCACTCGTATCTACAGATGCTCCTGTCGTAGCTACCTCAGACCCACAGGCGGACAACATAAATAGGGACAGAGCCAAACTCGTTCCCCCAAGCATCTTTTTCTTCAAATGTTTCATCAAAAATACCCCTTCCATTCTGAAATAAAAATATGATCGACAAACAGATGTTATTGCATCAGCGACCGTCTCCAACATATTGACAACAGTTTACCACAGCACAAGTATTATGTATCTGCTCCTTTGGCTCCGGGTCTAACTGATCATGAGAATATAAAAATGGTTGATCTACTCATTTACTGTCGAACGAGCACATCCACCCATAATAACTAAAAAAGAGTGGTCAGTTGATCTGATCACTCTTCTAGCTTTCCCTATTTCAATCAACGCAACAGTATAGGTTTCGTTGAACTTCCCTTACTCCGGTTTATCCGTCAGCTTCACTGATACTTTCTCCGCTTTGCCATCCCGGTAGAAGGTCACTTCAATGGTATCTCCAATCTTCTTCTCATCGTACAGATACTTCCGTAGATCCAGCGTGGAGGTGATTTTTTGCCCGTCAAATTCCGTAATGACATCATTCAGCTTCATACCTGCTTCAGATGCCGGACCGGATGCTTCCAATACAACCACGCCGCTGTCCACATGAGATGGCAGCTTCAGATCCTTACGCTGCTCGTCATCCAGTGGTGCATAAGGGTTGCTCAGGTCGACCGTGTACACGCCGAGGTATGGACGAGATACTTTACCGTTCAGTAGCAGGGAATCTACCGTTTTCATCACTTCGTTCATCGGAATTGCGAAGCCAAGACCTTCAACGCCCGTATCCGAGATCTTCATCGTGTTGATGCCGACCACTTTGCCGTTCAAATCGACCAATGCACCGCCGCTATTACCTTCATTAATCGCCGCATCCGTCTGGATTACGTTTTGCTCCCAGTCGTACACTCCGTCCTGATTAATCGATACAGGTAGAATACGATCCGTGTAACTGACAATTCCGGATGTCAGCGTGCCGCCCAGACCGAGCGGGTTCCCGATCGCCAGCACCGTTTGACCGCGTTGAAGTTTGCTGGAATCACCGATCTCCGCGACTGCACCCAGCCCTTTATCTTCTGCGGATAATACAGCAATGTCACTTACACGGTCTTTACCGACCAGCTTCGCTTTATGTGTCTCCCCATCTACGGTCACAATCTCCAGATCACTCGCACCCTCCACGACATGGTGGTTGGTCATAATGTAGGCCTTGCCATCTTCCTTCTTGAAAATGACCCCTGAGCCCAGCGCCGAATCTTCCATCGATAGACTGCTACCCGTTTTATGGTTCACAATGCTCACCACGGAAGGACGAACATGGGCTGCTGCCTGGATAATCCGGTCGTATGGATCAGCTGCCTGCGCTGTCTGTGCACTGCCTCCACCACCATTACCTGTAGCATTAGCCAGCGGTAACGATGTGGGCTGTGTGATGAAGCTAAACAGCATGACGGTCACGATGGAGCTGATCACCGAGCTAATCACAGCTACCTTCACTGTGGAACTGATTCCCGTACGCGATCTGCGCGGATTGCTCCAGCGGTCACGTCCACGTGCTCTGCCTCCAGGGCGGATGATCTGAAGTTTGCCTTTCTGTTCAGGTTCGGCGCGTCTTGATACTTTGGTTGAATAAAAATCGTCTCCAAACAATCCCATCGTGATCCTCTCCCCTTCGTTGTCACGCATCAAGACCCTGACTGCCGCCTAAGTTGTCGCATGGATCAACGATGGAGTTCTCACATACACCACTCCGCCAACAGACGAACCTTCCGATCGCTGTTACTCACAAATTTTTTTGATCCCCTCTTCCAAGGTGAAAATTTGTTCCTAAAGGCGAACACTCTGTTTCTTCAGGTTTCTTCTGTCGTCTTCGTTACGTGAAGACTCCAACGGTTTCCCATGCTTTTTTGCAATTTTATAAAATGGTCTTGCATATCGCCGCATCCCGGCATCAAATCAAGATACAGCGTCTATGTACAACAGAACGGACACGCCATTCTGTCAGTGACTCTATCAATCATGCTCTCGCATTCTATGACATGCCATTTCACACGCAAAACAGCCAAAATCACAATGCTCCTCATATACTAAACACGTCAAATCACAAAAAGTTGCATATTTACGAAAATTAAAGCAAATTTCCGCTATAACGCGCTTAACAATAAAGGTCCATAGTATCTATCACCACAAAATCCGGTCCGCTAAGCGCCATTTTGGCAAATTTGAAGAACTTTTTCACCCCTGCATAGTCACAGGTTCAGCATACACGTCTCATCACATAAATGTTAGCGGCAAAAAGAGGAATGTTTTCCATCAAGCCTGACTACAATAATAGTAAAAGACAATTCGAAGCTTCATAGAGGAGGATATATATGGATCGCACGCGTACACTCACAGCCATGGATGAAGTTCATATGGCGGCCAAGCTGGCCGATCTCAAGGAAGAACACTATCGCAATACCCTTGCACTCAGCACCATCATTGAACTGCTTATTGATAAAGGCATCCTAACCCGTGAGGAAGTCGAGCGCAAAGCCGCCGAACTGGACAGCTTTATGGCTCACCCACCCTATCCCATGGCGTAGGACGGTCGTAATACGTATCACAGAGTTTGAACTCATGGTCCCGATAAAAGCATCCACGGCTCTCCATCGCGTCGCGCACCGACATTTTTGCCAAGTCCATCATATTATGATCTCGGCTAAGATGTGCCAAATACGTGCGCTTGATGCGTCCGTTCATCAGTTCACTAAGCGCTGCCCCTGCCGCTTCGTTCGACAAATGCCCAATGTCGCTCAAAATCCGGCGCTTGGTGTTCCATGGATAACGCCCCATACGCAGCAATTCGACATCATGATTCGCCTCCAGCACCAGCACGTCAGAATCAGAGATGGCATCGCGAGCCTTGTCGCTCATGTACCCAAGATCGGTTGCAACAGACAGCTTCTCCGTACCATCATCGAATGTGTACCCTACCGGCTCAGCCGCATCATGCGAGATCCCGAAGGATTCCACGCGCAGTGACCCAAAATCATGCTTTTCACCCGTCTCAAATACCCTCCGGTTTTCCTCTGGAATCGCCCCAACCGACTTCTCCAGTGCCGCCCACGTATTCAGATTCGCGTAGATTGGTAAATTATATTTCCGAGACATCGCGCCTAGTCCTTTAATGTGATCGGAATGTTCATGTGTAACCAGAATCCCGTCCAATTCTGCCCCAGAAATCTCCCTTTCCTGAAACAGTGCATCCAATCGCTTCGCACTAAGACCCGCGTCAATCATGAGAGAGGTACCCCCATGTTGTATGACTGTGGCATTACCTGTCGAACCGCTGGATAACACGGTAAAATATATCCCCATAACGCATTACTCCCCTGGTTTGTCTGTCTTGGGACTGAATACATCCCCACTGATGCCCTGCACGTACAACACTTCGCCACTTTCCAGCACGAACCGCCATGCCGGCATCGCTACCTGTATATCTGAATTGAACAACTGGCCGTAATAGCCCAGCTGAATATCTTTGACAATTGCATCATTTGGCAAAAAGTTCTCGATCAGCGTTCCCAGCGCCTTCGACGCCGGAAGCACCTGCTGATCGCTCTCCTCTGCGGTTGTAATCCGCACTGGAGTCTGACGGTAACCCGTTATTTTCTGGTCGCTGTAAAATAGCTCCAGACTCACATTGAAGAGCGGCCATTTACCATCGACCAGTGGGTGAAGCACAAAAGCCCCATCCTCGGCCATCAGCTGATCCAGCCGGTATGTCCCGATCTGTGGAATCTCACGCTCTAATGCATCTTCCAGCTCACTTTGCGAGAAGATCAACTTGCTATCTACAGGCTGTTCCAGTTCCATATCCACGCCAGCCCTGTCCTCTTCAATGAACTCATAGGACAACTTTGGCAGCTTTGGCGTTTCATTTGGAATCGGAGCCAGCACCTGAATGCCCTTCTCTTCCATCGCCTGCTGTGTATTATCTGCCAGTGAGGTGAAGTCCAGATTGGCTCCGGCCGTCTCTCGCGCATCCATCCAGATCTGGTATCCCAGCACCAGATTGAGCAGCAGAAAGGCATAGATCAACACATTTTTCGCCCGTCCCCAATCCAAAACATTCACCTCCGTCCAATTTGATAAAAGCAACTAATATCACACTGGCCCACTCCGCGGTCAGAACAACCTTCCGATCGCTGTTATCTCCAGATTTCTTGATTCCCTTTTCCTAAGGGAGAAATCCGGCGATAAAGGCGAACGCTTCGCTTCTACAGCTTTTTTCTGCCCTCTCCGTTATCGTGTGACCTTACACCTCGCTCGGATATCGAATGACTCCATTACCCTACAACCCATCAAGAAACGGTGGTTTCCTCCCCGTTTCCAAAGCGGATCACCCATACCGGGATCAGCTTTAGTCCGTCCTCAATCGAAGATGGACGATATGCCGGGTATACGTCCACGACCTGGCGATTCTCACCTGCGACCTTTTTAATAAGAGCCTTCAGCTTGTCTCCACCAGGCAATTTGACCGATTTCTTCGTCTCTGCACCTTCGTTCAGGTATTCCAGTGATCGTTCATAGCTGGATACCGTCTCCTGTTGCATCTCCATGCTGATTGTGCCAAAGCGGAACTGCATGGAATCCATAATCGGATAGCTGCCGTAATACTGCTGGAATTCAAGCCGTGTCTTGCTGTCGGCGGTCCCCAGCATCATGCGCGAACGGCCTTTCCAGCCACCATGCTGATTCACAAAGTCAACCGCAGACAACGCATCCTTCGCGGGATCAATCTGTCCCGCAGGCGGTGCCGCCGGATCGGTGTAGCTGATCCAGCGTTGTTCCTGTTTTACCTGTAAGCTACGTTTACTGTCCGTGTAGATCTCCGACCCGTCTTTTTCCCGTATGTTCCGGGTCATGCTTGGATCGAAGAACAGACTACGCTGCATCTGCTCAACCGTGAACTGACCTGTTGGCACATCCGCCTCAATCGTCTCCAGAGCTTCCGCCGGGATATAATACCCGCCATCCATCAACGTATATGGCGTCCAGTTTGTACCGAAGTCGACATGCTGCTGCACGTCCTGTACTGTCAGGTCTGCCTGCGTTGCTTCGTATACCACGTCTCCCTTGGCACTGAAGAACAGCGCATGGGCCTTCGTTTCTTTTTTGGACGTATAGATCGAGATTCGGTTAATCGTCTCCCCTTGGAATAAGGAATCCGTCCCAAGCCTCATCACCCGCTGTAACAATGCTACGGGAATACCTTCTTTGAACGATAGCTCAAACCCAGGGTTCTCCTTGCGAATCTGATCCCAGTTCACCGATTGCACACTGCGGCGCTGAAAATCATCGAACGCCCGCCCCTGTAACCGCGAATAGATTAACTGATAGAACGTATTGCCAGGGTAAAACACCGTATGTTTATCCTCACCCAGATGAATAATCATCTGATCAGGGAAGATCAATTCTTCAATATTGCGTTCCTGACCCATATTTTCCGTCTTCACATAGTTCGTTTCTGACGTCACAATGGAATCCCCGCCTCCGGGCAAACGGTAGATCAGAAAATAACTCTGAACCAGACTGGCTACAACAAGGGCAGCAAGCACCAAGGATTTAATCCGTTCCTTCACGGTGCTCACCCCCTTTCTCACGCATCGGCAGTGTGAACGTTACTGTCGTTCCCACATCTACTTCAGACTCCAAAGAGATGCTTCCATCATGTGCCTTCACAATTTCCCGGGCAATGGACAGTCCTAGCCCTGTGCCTCCCATACTGCGGGAACGAGCCTTGTCCACCCGATAAAACCGCTCAAAAATGCGATCCAAATCACGCTGTGGGATACCCATTCCCGTATCCGATACCGAGATGGCAAGTGTGTGTTCATCACTGCGTCTAGCCGCAATCGTAATGGTGCCGCCTTCCAATGTATATTTCAGCGCATTGGATACGACATTATCCAGCACCTGATCAATCTGGTCACGATCCAGCGGAACAGCCGGAATATCATTCTCTACAGACAGCACAGGCTGAATATCCTTCTGATGCATCTGAAACGAGAATCGATCCGTCACTTCCTCCAGCATTTCCAGGATGTCTGTTGGCTGTTTACGTAGCAAAGCCTCTTTGGAATCCAGCCGCGATAGATGCAGCAGATCCGTAACCAGTCGTATCATTCGTTCCGTCTCGTTCTGAATAACACCAACGAAACGACCGGCAAGCTGCGGATCTTCCAATGCCCCGTCATCCAGCGCTTCCGCGTAACTCTTGATCGTCGTCAGTGGTGTACGCAGTTCATGGGATACATTGGCCACAAATTCACGCCGGGATGCTTCAAGTTCTTCCTGCTCGGTAACATCCTGAAGTACGGCAATGGTTCCCGTGATTCCCCGTTCACGTCGATGAACCGGTGTGAACGTCATCCGAATGACCACAGGCTCTTCTTGTCCTGCGGGTGCAATCTGCAGCAAAGTTGAACCTGTGAAACCACTCGCGAGGGCTTCCGCATCCTCCGGATCAATGCCGAGTAATATGGCAAAGTGTCTTCCTTCAATATCCGCAGGATGCATACCCAGAATGCTGCTGGCACGACGGTTTACGAGAATGACTTTACCGTACTCATCCGTAGCCACCACACCATCACTCATATTCGTCAGAATGGAGGTCAACTTCTCCTTCTCCTCTTCATTCAGTGAAAGTGCATCCCGAAGCCGGCTGGTCATATAGTTAAAAGCCCGACTGAGCTGACCAATCTCATCCGTGCCAAATACAGGTGTCTGCTGATCAAAGTTACCTTCTGCGACCGCTGTCGCTCTCCGAGTCACTTCCTTAATCGGCTGCGTTATCGTATGGGACAAGATCACGCCAAGCACCGCCGTTAACACCAAGGCAATCAGAATGCCGGAGATAAAGATTTTGTTGATTCCCTCCATCGTGGAATACAGCTCGTTCATGGATGCCGCGATGTAGACCGCGCCAATGATCTTGCCGCCGGACAGCACCGGCTTGGCGACGACCTTTTTGCGAACATTATCCTCGTCCACGATATATTCCTCATTGTCCCGAATGCCTTGAAGCGCACGGCTGACGACGGTCTGGGTGTTTTTGCGACCCACATAGTCCGAATGTGAACTTAGCGAGGTCGTGAGTACCTTGCCGCTGGCATCCAGCACCTGAATCTCGGCACCGTTAATGTTGAACAGATTGTTCACCAGCACACGCAGATTTTCCGTTTTGTCCTCGCCAGCCTCTGCTTCTCCACCCGCCATCGTCTCGCCCACGAGAACCGACAGCATCTCCGCACGCGCCTGCAGGTCTTCCGTAAAGTTGCTCGTTAGTGAGTTCTTCATCGCGCTCACAAAATAAACCCCGATCAATTGCATCGCAATCAGAATCAGCAGTACATAGATAATTATCAATTTCGCCTGAATCGTTCGGAAGAACGAGAATCGCGCGAATCGGCCCATTATATCCCCACGCTTTTGGCACTGCGCACGAGATAACCGAGCCCGCGGCGTGTCAGAATCGTTTCCGGTTTGCTTGGATTCTCCTCAATCTTCTCACGCAGACGACGAATCGTAACATCCACGGTGCGTACATCGCCGAAATATTCATATCCCCACACCGCTTGCAGCAGATGTTCCCGTGTCATAACCTTGCCGGAATGCTTCGCCATATAATAGAGAAGTTCGTATTCACGGTGGGTCAGATCAAGCGGTTCTCCGCCTTTATAAGCCGTATACATGTCCATATCAAACGCCAGATCAAACAGTCGCATGACCTGCTTCTCTTCGTCTTCGTGAGCTTCTGCCGTAATCGCAAGCTTTTGCCGTCTGCGCATCTGTGCCTTCACCCGTGCAAGCAGCTCACGCGTACTGAATGGCTTCGTCACGTAATCATCCGCACCCAGTTCCAATCCGAGCACCTTGTCGATCTCGCCATCTTTGGCGGTAAGCATGATGATTGGCATCTCCAGATGAGCGCGCACTTCGCGACAGACATCCATACCGTCCTTGCCCGGGAGCATCAGATCCAGCAGCATCAGGTCCGGTTTCTCGGATAACGCCAATTCAACCGCACGAATGCCATCAAATGCACAGATGACCTCGTAACCCTCTTTTTCCAAATTAAACTTCAGAATGTCCGCGATGGGCTGTTCATCGTCCACCACCAAAATCTTCCCCTGCATCGGCTAAGTTCACCCCTATATCCTGCTTAATCCGCGTTAGCGTTTATATCTCTCTTCTATGTTTAGCTTGTACCAAGCCTACTTGATTGGTTTCTCTAGTTTGTTGTTTATACTCTCTAGTTTAACATACCTGAAGCACCGTCACATCCTGATCGGAGGGTTGGAAGGTCTTTCATCTGAAAATTTTTTACAGCAACAAAAAACAAGGCCAGCATTATAGCCAACCTTGCTCTACTTAAGCTCTATATTAGTTCAGATACGTTAACGGATTTTCTACCGTTCCATTCTTAATAATCTCAAAATGCAGATGTGTTCCAGTCGAACGACCCGTGTTGCCCATAACGCCGATACTCTCGCCTTTTTCAACCACTTGTCCAACCTTAACGCCAATGCTGTTCAAATGTCCATACAGTGTTTCGTATCCGTTACGGTGGTTAATAATGATGACATTACCATAACCGCTTTTCTGTCCTGCAAAAGTAATTACACCCTCATCAGACGCTTTCACATCGCGGTTACCTACCAGATCGACACCTTTGTGCTGGCGACCCCAACGTTGTCCAAAGCTGCTACTCATCGTTGCATTTGATACCGGCCAAGCAAATTCACCTGTGCCCTCACCAACAACTTTTGTTCCGCTAAGGACTACTTCAGTTACAGCTGCTTTAATCACTTCCTGACCAAGCCACTCTTCCTGAACCACTTCACCATTTTCTTTGGTTATACGGTACTGCATGCTTTTCAAGCCGCTTTGTCCTGGACGCACGACTTTTGTTGTACCTGCTTTCAACTCGTCACTTTTGCGCACTTCCACTTGCGGTTTGATCTCAATCTGTTCAACAACCTGCTCAACCGATTTAACGGTTACCGCCGGTTTTGGAACGGTCAAGGTCAGTTCGTCTCCGATTTGAAGCGACGTTTCCTTGATGCCCGGATTATGCTTACGAATCTCGCTTTGTGTAATTTCATACTTGGCAGCGATCGAAGAGATTGTATCTCCTTCACGAACCACATAAGTTACAGGCGCGTCTTTACCAACGGTTAATGCTTTAACCGCCTCGGACACATCCCATATTTTGTTTGGATCAGCCTTCACCACATCTGTCGCTACATCTTCCTTGATGCCTACAGACTTCAGGGTTGTGCTAGGTCCCTCGTCTTTCTTCGAGGAATTAGCCGATACCGACTTCGTCTTCAGCGAACTTCGCACAGCCGATGCCGATATGTATTTGCTCTGCACTTGTTCCAGGATTGCATCAGCTGTTGCCTGATCCTTCACAATACCAATGACTTCACCATCTACCTTAAGCTCCACACCTTTGGCGTAGGCTGTCAGCATGTCACCCAGTTTGTCCAGCGTTTCGTCACTGTTCACTTCAGGTTTGTACGCTCTTACCGTTTCGGTTGTGATGCCATCCGTGTTCAGCACCATCTCTGCATCCGGATATTTATGTTGATATTCCTCAGTTTTGTCTGTAAATAGTTGTTGTAATTGTGCCTCATCTGCAATGGTACCAATCTCGCTACCTTTAACCATTACTTTATAGTACGGTACGGTGTTTGCAGTAACATATTGTTTGCCTGCGAACCCGAGCGATGCTGCGATGAATACACCACATGCTGCTGTAATGATCCATTTGCGCGAGGCCAGAACGCGCTTCTTATTCACACTGAAGGTGGACATGCTCATGTTGTTTTTGTCTTCGGCCGTCCGGTGTTCCCCGGATTGTTCGTGTACCCGGTCTTTGCCCGGTTGGCGTATGCCTCTGAAACCTTTCATGATTCTCTCCTTTTCAGCACTTCTCAGTTCGCATTTCTGTCAAGACATCACCCATCGTGTCTGTCCCATGCTCGTTGATACTTGTATTGGGTGTCCGCAAAATCAGGACTTTAGCTGCGCTCGTAAAAGTGTCAAAATTTTAACCTTTTATCACACCCGTATACTTTAACACAGGTTTTACACTCATTTCAACTCTATACGTCACACCACAAAGCCACGCCCCGCTTGGTTTCCCTGAATTATCCATAAGATAGCACGACTGGTCCATCACCCATTATGCCTCAACATCCGCTGTACTATGTGCTTTTGTTCCCAAATTAAGACTAGGTTCTAAGACCCAGTGAAATATGCTTTATTTTTCATAAAAATACAAATAAAATCCCTCACCAGATCAACTCTGATAAGGGATTACGTAAACAACCTGTTTGTGGTTTATCTTAAACTGGATTTCAGCTCATGCCACAATAGAAATTTAACTTTTATGTCTCTATTCTTTGACTGCAAGAATTACAAATCGCTTTTGCTGTACTTCCCAGAATCCATTGTGCTCCATCTCCATATGAATATCCAATAACGGCTGACGGAACTGTTCCACTTTGAAATTAGGTACTTGCCACGGGATAGTCTTTAGATAATATACCAGTGCGCCTATATCATAGAAACGTTGTGCAGGGGTTGCTTCCCGTTGCTCCAGAATACGGAATCCAGACTGTTCCAGCTGAAGAACAGCACGATCCAGTTCCCATTCAGCGTAATCCGCTGGCATAGGAATGCCGAGCCGATCATTGATCTCCCTGCAATCTGACCAACCTACCTGTTGAGTTAGAAACATTCCCCCTACCGATAGAATCCGCCTAACTTCCCGCTCATCATACGACTCATGCCGATTAAGAATCAGATCGAATTCCCCATCTGTGAAAGGAAGTTGCGAATCATCAGTCACTGGAAGCACCTTCACACCGAGCGGCTGTAAACGTTCCTCTGCAATAGGTATATTGGGGAGATAGCCCTCGGTCGCACATGTGTATGGAGGAAGGGGACGGAGTCTGGACAACATCTCTCCTCCACCAGTCCCCATGTCGAGCATTCGTTCTGTTTGATTCAATAATCGGCGCGCCATCGTTCCATATGACCAAGGCAATATTCCGCTCTGGAGCCTCCCACTCCCTGTTACATAGCTAAAATCCCAGCCACTAAACGGCTGGTCCGCCTCTTGCAGCCCTTGCTCGTATCGCTCTTTCGCCGCCTCGGCAAACTCTTTTACTGATGGTTCTGAATTAGAATGATATAAGTTCATGGTCAATACAACCTCCAATTAGTGTATTCGTAAACACAAGTCCATCGTTTCTCTTGAAAGCACCTATGAACGGAGGTCCACGAATTGGACTGGAGGTTTCTGCAATGTTGCCTGAACGTTTTTATATGTTGTGTTCTTTACCTTTATATTTCATACACTTTTCCCTCCTACAGGCATTTCCAGAATTTATTTAAATAAATTATATTCAATCATCCTCGACAAGTCCATTACATTATGAATCAGGCGATACGTCTATTAGCACGCTGTCTTCCCTGCCTGCCTATCATCCTATTCTGTTTGCAGTACTTCCATCAGGTTGTCGTACTCTTCACTGGTCAGGTACTTCGAGATCACCTGTTCAATCTCACGTAATTCCTGTTCCGTTAGGCCACCTTCCATGGCACCTGAGATCTGCTGCATCTCTTTCTGCGGCAGCTTGTTCATGAGCAGGCTAAAGATTTTTTCTTTCTCCTCTGCTGGCAGCTTGTCCTTCGCTCCTGTAATGTCATCCGGTGATACGACAATAGCATCATTGCCTGAAGAAGCACCTCCGCTGGCTGCTCCGGTTCCATTACCTGAAGCTGTACCATTACCCTGATCTGTTCCTGAGTCATTACCCGTGCCCGTATCCGTCCCATTGCCTGCACTTGTGCCTGAATTTGATCCGCCAGTCGTATCTGTACCTGAGCCTACACCTGCGCCCTCGCCTGAGCCGCTCCCTTGGGACGCATTATTGCCTGCATCTACGCCAGATTGACCGCTCTCCGTCCCATTCCCCATAACTGAAACAGCATCTTCCGGAACCTTCTCTTCGTCCGCTCCTGTCGGCTGATCTGTCGTCCCATTTCCCGATTTATTCCCCTCGCTGGTTTTACCGCCCAAAGCACCTTGGAACATGGCGGTTAACCCCATGGGTTGACCTTCCCACTGAATATTGAAACTCGCGAGTAGCGACTTCGCATATGACTGTACAATTAATCCGGTCGTGAGCAGTGTCAGTGAACTGACCAGCAACACGGTTAGCACGATTTTGACAAACCACACAAGCAACTTCATTCCGTTCTCTCCCTCCGATTATCCCACCCGTCTAGCATGCGCATGCTGGGGTCTGTGACTCTACTGTTAACCAGTATTGACGGAAATCTCGGGATTATATCCGAAAAACATACAAAAAACCTCCAGTCATCGCTATAAAAGCAACAACTGGAGGCTCAACATGCCTAAGTCGGCAGAGGATTCTATTTTATAATTCAAGAAACAATCTCTCTATTTCTTCGATTACTCGTAGATTGGAAGAACTTGATTTGTTTGCTCACGGTTACGACCAACGGAGAAGATGGCAATTGGAATGCCTGTCAGTTCGGAAACACGTTTTACATAATTCTGTGTGTTCACTGGCAGGTCTTCGAGTTTCTTAGCTCCAGTGATATCTTCGCTCCAGCCTGGCATCTCTTCGTATACCGCTTCACATTCTGCCAGCATTTTGAGGCTTGCCGGATAGTGTGTGATGACCTCGCCGCGGAATTTGTATCCTGTGCAGATTTTTACGGTTTCCAGACCTGTCATTACGTCCAGAGAGTTCAGGGACAGACCTGTGATTCCACTGACACGACGCGCGTGGCGAACAACAACACTATCGAACCAACCTACACGACGTGGACGTCCAGTTACCGTACCGTACTCATGTCCAGTCTCACGGATTTGGTCACCGATTGCATCATGCAATTCCGTAGGGAATGGGCCATCTCCTACACGGGTTGTGTAAGCTTTCGCTACCCCAATGACTTGTTGAATACGAGCCGGGCCTACGCCAGAACCGATACATACGCCACCTGCGGACGGATTGGATGATGTAACAAATGGATAAGTTCCTTGATCAAGGTCCAACATAACGCCTTGTGCACCTTCAAACAATACTTTTTTGTCCTCATCAATATATTCGTTCAGTACAACGGATGTATCACGTACGTAAGGACGCAGAATTTCAGCATATCCGAGGTAATCTTGCAGAATCTCTTCCACATCAACAGGCTGGCCGCCATAGACTTGCTCGATGACACGGTTCTTTTCTTTGACCAGATGACGCAGTTTCAGTTCGAAATCTTCAGCATCCAGCAGGTCAACCATCCGAATACCAATACGGGCTGATTTGTCCATGTAACATGGGCCAATTCCTTTGCCAGTTGTACCGATTTTGTTCGGACCTTTGCTCTCTTCTTCGAGTGCATCCAGTACCATGTGATATGGCAAGATGATATGTGCGCGCTCACTGATGGACAGGTTCTTCGTTGTAAAATCATTGTCATGAATATAGTTAATTTCTTCGATGAGTGCCTTCGGGTTGATAACCATTCCGTTACCAATAACACACGCTTTATCTGTGTAGAAAATCCCTGATGGAATCATCGTCAGTTTATATTTTTTGTTATCAATCAGAATTGTATGACCCGCATTGTTACCACCTTGATAACGAGCCACCACATCAGCGCTCTCCGCCAAATAATCCGTGATTTTACCTTTTCCTTCGTCTCCCCATTGCGTTCCCACTACAACTACCGTTGACATAGTTAACATTCCTCCGTGGGTGCCTTGCGCACCTTTGTATTGGTCTGTCCGTCCTCTATCCCGGCAGGCGTGTTACGCAATAAACCGACTGAGAAGCGTGCTAACGGACAGTAAAAATGTCCTTCCGTTACATTCAAGGGAAGGTTTGCGCTGCTTTAACGCAGCAGTATTAGTGTACCAGTACCCTTTTTCAAAGTCAAATCAAATGGCGAACAATTAGATATAGTACAACCGTAATGTTCGGGATTTACCCATTATTTCAACACAAAAAACCGGAGACTTCAGTCCAAGCTTGCTTGACTGCTATCACCGGTTCAAGGATACCCATTTCAATGTGAATCTATATCTGGTATTTATAACACATGTTTGAGTTCAGTTGCTCTAATGGTTGATCTTCGGGACAGACGATTCTGGCTTCTTGATCGAAGTCGTCAGCACCTGCCCGTTACATCGCGAAGGCGTCATTGTGCGCCCTCTCGTAATTGACGAATTTATTAAAGTTTTTCAGGAAGACCAGTTCCACCGTACCTACCGGACCGTTACGCTGTTTAGCGATAATGATCTCGATAATATTTTTCTTCTCGGTCTCTTGGTTATAGTAGTCATCCCGGTACAGGAACGCTACGATGTCGGCATCTTGCTCGATTGAACCCGATTCCCGCAAGTCACTCATCATCGGACGTTTGTCCTGACGTTGCTCTACACCCCGGCTCAGCTGGGACAAGGCAATAACCGGAACTTCCAGTTCCCGGCCAATCTGTTTCAGTGTACGTGAGATCTCGGATACCTCTTGTTGACGGTTCTCCCCTGCTTTACCACGTCCACTAATCAGTTGAAGATAGTCGATCAGGATCATGCCAAGGCCTTTCTCTTTCTTCAGACGACGGCATTTGGCACGAATATCCGCTACGGTAATCCCTGGCGTATCATCTATGAAGATGTTGGCTTCTGACAAAGCTGCAATACCCATCGTCAGCTTCTGCCAGTCTTCATCTCCCTTGAAATCACCCATACGCATTACGCTGGCATCCAGGTTGGCTTCCGCACAGATCATACGTTGCACCAGCTGGGCAGCTGACATCTCCAGACTGAAGATGGCTACCGTCTCCTGGGCCCGAATGGCTACGTTCTGAGCGATATTCAGGGCGAAGGCCGTCTTACCTACGGAAGGACGGGCCGCTACAATGATCAAGTCACTGCGCTGGAATCCGGCAGTCATCTTGTCCAGATCGATAAACCCGGACGGAATACCTGTCGTTGTACCCTTATTCTGATGAAGTGTTTCCACACGATCGAATACTTCCATCAGTACGTCCTGAATGGCTATAAAACCACTACTGGAGCGACGGTTGGATATCTCCAGAATGCGACGTTCAGCTTCTCCAAGCATCGCTGCAACATCTTCACCGCCTGTATATCCTTCGCTCACGATCTGTGTTGCCGTACGAATCAGACGACGCAGCATCGATTTCTCTTCGATAATCTGAGCGTAATAGTCTACGTTCGCGGCTGTAGGTACACCATGGGCTAGCTTAGCCAGATAACTAACGCCCCCGATGTCCTCCAGCTCACCTTTATCCTTCAGAAGCGAAGTCAGTGTCACGAGGTCAATCGGTTGATTTCCCTCACCAAGCTGGATCATCGCTTCAAAGATTAATTGATGGGGTTTATCATAGAAATCCTCGGTTTGCACCCGTTCCATCGCTGTAATCAGGGCCTCGCCCTGCAACAGGATTGCACCCAGCACGGCCTGTTCGGCTTCCAGGTTCTGCGGGGGAATCCGGTCGAATAACATTTCTCCGCCCATCTTACTCTTCCGTTACCTGTACCTTCAAGGTTGCCTTCACTTCAGGGTGAACCTTGACAGTTACTTGTGTTACGCCGAGTGTACGAATAGGCTCGTCCAGCTCAATTTTACGTTTGTCTACTTTCAGACCCTTTTTAGACAAAGCTTCTGCAATTTGTTTGCTGGTAATGGCGCCGAACAGACGACCACCTTCGCCGGACTTCGCTTTCAGTTCAGTCACTTCTGCTTCCAGCTTTTTCGCAAGTGCTTCCGCTTCCGCTTTCTCTTCCTGTTTGAGTCTTTCCTCAGCCGCCTTCTGGTTGTCCAGTGTCTTCATGTTGCCGTCCGTTGCCAGACGTGCGATTCCCCGTGGCAATAAGAAGTTCTGTGCGTAACCCTCAGATACTTCTTTCACTTGCCCTTTCTTGCCTTGACCCTTCATATCTTTTATAAAAATGACTTTCATTCGAACAGCCCCTCTTCCTTTTCGATTTCAGCCAGTACGTTCGTCAGCCGTTTTTCTGCCTCTCCAAGCGTTCCTTCAAGCTGCACGGCAGCATTTGTCAAATGTCCGCCACCGCCCAGTCGTTCCATGACAACTTGAACATTCATGCGCCCCAGCGATCTCGCGCTGATGCCAATCAGTCCATCCGGACGCTCACTAATCACAAATGAAGCGACCACGTCAGTCATGTTCAGCAATGTGTCCGCCACCTGGGCGATCATCATCTGTGAAATCTTGCTGCCAGGGTCTGTGACCGCCAGCGCAATGTTTCCATATACCATTTTAGCATGCTTTATGATTTCTGCCTTAGCAATATATTCTGACAGATCCTCTTTCATCAACCGCTGGATCATAATGGTGTCCGCACCGCTACGGCGCAAGAAACCTGCCGCTTCGAACGTTCTGGACCCGGTGTGCAGTGCAAAATGCTTCGTATCCACCGTAATCCCGGCAAGTAGAGCCGTAGCTTCTAGCGGAGTGAATTGTACCTTATCATGAATGTATTGCAAGAGTTCGGTTACCAATTCGGCAGCAGAAGACGCATAAGGTTCCAGATAGATCAACACTGCATCATTGATGAACTCTTCACCCCGGCGATGGTGATCCACAACTACGACACGGGTAGCAGACTGTACCAGTTTCGGTTCCATGGTCATGGAGGCCTTATGCGTATCCACCACCACCAGCAACGTGTGCTCGGTCATCATCTGGGTTGCCTGTTCCGGTGATACAAATGCTTTGGACAACTTCTCGTCCTTGTTCACTTGCTCCATCATGCGTTCAATCGATGGATTCATTCCATCCAGAACAATCCGTGCTTCCACATTGTACAGACTGGCCGCTTTCCACACTCCGATGGATGCGCCGATCGCGTCCATATCCGGAATTTTGTGCCCCATGATGAGCACCCGATCGCTCTCCTGCATCAGATCACGCAACGCGTGCGCAATAACGCGGGCTCTTACCCGTGTCCGTTTCTCCACTGCATTAGACTTACCGCCATAGAAAGACAGGCGTTGTCCGGACTTCACGGCAGCCTGATCACCACCACGTCCAAGTGCCATGTCCAGACTGGACTGTGCCAATTCTCCCATCTCGCTGATGCTATCCGATCCAAACGCCAGTCCAACACTGAGTGTCATTGGCACTTTGAGGTCAGCAGTCATCTCCCGAACTTCATCCAAAATGACAAATCGGCTCTGCTCCAGTTCCTGCAAAGACTTATGATTCAGCATCAACAGATAACGATCAGAAGACAGACGGCGCAGGTACACTTCGTACCGCTTGGCCCATGACGTAATTTCGCTGGTCACACGGGCAATCAACGCTGTACGCTGTTGATCGTCCATGCCTTGGGCAGCCTCGTCCAGATTATCCAGAACGAGAATTCCCAATGCAAGGCGTTCATTTTCATATTTATCACGAAGAATGGCTAGCTCCGTAATCTCGTATACATATACATACCGCTCCTGCGGGTTATGAATAACTCCATAATGCCGATCATCCAACTGGAATTCGTCATGCAACTCCTTGGATGAATGTTCCTTCGTCCCATCCTTCTTCTCTTTAGGCTGAGGAAGTTTGGGAAACATATTAAGTAGCGGATTACCCACCATTGTCTTCTCCTGGAACATCTCCGCGACAAAGCGGTTATGCCACTCTACCGTACGATCTTCGCTGTACAGCACAATTCCGAATGGAAGCATGCTGACCGCTTCCCCCTCCATCCGTTTGATCCGAATAGATAGGCCATTAATGTAGTCGTTAAGCTCACGGCGGAACGCGAGCTCCGCCTTAATCATGACGATTCCCAGCGCCGAAGCCAGTATCAGACTAATCAAACCAAGCGTCCAGTTATAAATGGTAACGAACATAACGAGCAACAGCAGCAGTATGAACGCCCATACGGTATAGTAGCCGTGCCAGCGTTTCTTCAGAAATTTAGGCATGACTCATCACCCTATCGTTTTGATTTCGATATTGCCTCACGAAGCGGGAACGCCAGATCGATAATTCCGATAATCCGAAGCGGACCAATGAAGAAGACCGCTGCCGCCAGGAAATATGGTATAACCGGATTCCATTTCTTTGCATGTGAGAGAAAGAAGAAGAAACCGATCGCTTGAATCATAAAGCCCAGATTAATTAACGGCGACAGATTCATGGCAATCATGGTCCAGTATGTTCCATCACTTTGTCTGGAGATCACTTCGATCAAGAGAGCAAGGAAATAATACCAGATCAATGCACGCGGCATACGCCATTCTCTCGCTGGTGGAAGCTTCGATACCACCACACCCATCACGTTCAGAATTGGACGAGCTATGGCGTGTGTAATAAAGGCCATTACCATCGATGTGACAACGAGAGCAAACGGAATCATAAGCTGTGTTTGTTTGGCAACATCCTCGGTCATCTCAGGTGTCCATGCAAAACCGTTGATCATCTGATTCGATGTATTGGTTAACGGTTCAATGGTCAATTTGACCACATCTTCAATATAACTGGACAGGTCGAATTGGAAAATGACACTGCCGACTAAGAGCAACAACAAGTATTCTGCCAACATCATGCCACTTCCCGCCATCAGAGCGAACAGGGCCGATTTGCGTGTTTTATACGCGTGACCCATAACGATTGCAGGCAGGGTAAAGATGAGCAATAGTAACAGATAGATGGGGTGGAATACGACCAAAATAACGGCTACGGGCACGAGATGCCATATAAATGATTTTAAAGATAATGAAGCATACAAAATAACTCCCGGAATCATCATAAAAAATATGGCAAGTACCGATAAAGGAGTTAACAGCGAAAGTAGCAAGAGCAGATAGACTGCGCTCCAAACAGCTGATTTAAAGCTAAATTTCAACAAATTCACCTCTTACGCATATGATCTTCTAGCGCGGAAATATCCTGGTACCAGTCTTCAAGCTGGTGACCTTCCTGTTTATGCTTTTTCAACTTCTCAACTAGCAGTGCATCCAGATCCTTGAAAGGAATACCGAGCCTGCGGCCCAATATGTAACTACTCATAATCAAACTGGCAAGACTGTCCCCGATTCGAGTTGTACTGCCTTCCCATAACGCCTTGAATAATCGGGATACCTGATCAAGCACTTCGGTTTTCAGCCATTCAATCACTTTAGCGCGTTTGGCTACATCCAGTTCTTTAGGCATATTGGCGAAAGTCACTCTCCCCCGAAAAAGCTTTATTCTCGATTATAGCATAAAAAGAGGGCCCGCAAAATTACCCCAAAAAACGGAGAAGTTCTCCGAAACTGATGTCAGGTACTTATGCGGAGTCCTCCGTACATCCTATCGACCTATATATTTGTAAAAAACTTCGAATGCGGCCCTGATTCAGGACTTCTTAAGTTTAACATGATACCGGACGGCTGTGATTATCCATCATGACACAATAATGTTTAAATTCGTAACAGCCTTACTTAGCCTTGATCGATTCTTTGGCTACAATGCCCTCGCAGTACTCAATTATCTGACTCCGTCTGACAATACCAATGAACCGATCCATATCATCGACCACAGGAACAAAGTTCTGAACTTTAGCCAGATTAATCAGGTCCTCCATGTTGGCGTTAATGGATACAGGTTTAATATCCAAGCGAAGGGGAACATCCTTGAGCAAGAACTTTGAAGCGTTTTCAAATGAAATCTTTCCCTCGGCATTCTTCATATACCACAGTAAGTCGCCTTCGGTAACCGTACCAATATATTTGCCCTCTTTATTCAAAATGGGTACCGCCGTAAAACGATGATATTCCATCCGTTCCAACGTTTGCCGCAGTGTAGAATCCGACGTCACGCACGTAACCTCTTGTTTGGGTAGCAAAAAAAATGCGATGTTCATACCCTTGTGTATCCTCCTTGTGAATTTCTTCGTTCAACTTATCTCGCTCAACTTATATTATACGGATCAGAACGCAGGATGTTCCAAAAGGATAATAGTTCTCAATACAAAGAAAAAAAACAGCAGCCCGCGAATAAACGTACTGCTGATTGTGGTCTACAACACATCATTGGTATGGAATTGGTTATTCAATCTTTTGCCGGTCAGGGATCATGACTTCACCGGCTGGGGTCGATTGATCCATCCAGTTGTTAATCAGCTCTTTGGCATATTGAACATCTTTCTCGTCAGCCTGACCATAATAGATACCGTCTTTTTTCATTCCCTCACCCAGGATGGTGAAGCTTGAAATCTGCGGTTTCTCTTGAGTAAGCACTTGTTTGGCCAGATCAATAATGAAAGAAGCTCGCATATCCGTCTGGAAGCTGTCTCCCATGATCTGAATCAGTTCCGGAATTTTGGCGATTTGATTCAAATTCAGCATCTCATTCGCCATCGCGTTCAGGAAAATCTGCTGCCGCTTGGTACGATTAAAATCGCTATCCTCACGGTATCTTACATAATACAGTGCTTCCTGCCCGTCATAGATCGGCTTACCGCCTTCAATCGTGAATTGCACATGATCCGGATTCTTGTTCACAATGTCCTCATCGATTGGCAGTTTTACACCACCAAGCGCATCAACCACTTTTTTGATTCCGTCGAAGTTGATCGTTGCATAATAACCCACATCAGCATCAAGAAATTTCTCCACGGTATTGATGGACATATTCTCCCCACCAAAAGCATAGGCATGCGCCAGCTTATCATAATCATCTTCGCCGTCCTTGTTGGCATCCCGTCCTACAATCTGCACATACGTATCACGTGGAATCGATACCAGAAGCACACGGGATTCCTTCGGACGTACTACAGCATAGATGACGGTGTCGGAACGACCACGCGTTTTCTCATAGGCGCGTTTATCCGAACCGAGCAGTAATACGGAGAAAGGTTCCTTACGGTATACCGTTGGATCAGGCGTGTTGTTGCCTTCCTGCGGTACATAAGAGCGGGATAACTGATCTTCTACCGAACCGGCGAGAAACAGATCAAATGCCGCTACAGCCAGTTGCTGACGGAACAAATACCCTCCGATTAACAAAACAACAAGTGAAACGAGCGTTATATATAGGCCTTTTCTTCTTTTCTTCTTCTTATCTTTAGTTCTGCTTTTCATCCATCGATTCCTTCTTCACTATCAAAATGAGAATCCATACTACCAATTAAACGTCTGGGATGCCTTGTGACTCGGTGTTCTCTGAAGTTTTCTCTCTCTGGAATCAAGACACCGCTTACGCTCGTTCTATTGTAATCATTGCGAGAGCAAGAAAAGTTACAATCCGGTTAAATTGAAAAGAACAGCGACTCCTTTTTAGCTACAAAAGGTACACTGTTCTCTTCATTTCTAACGTTATCGAATCAGTTTGTGGATATACTTTCCACGTGTTGGCTCTTCTCTTTTTGACGCAGACGTCCCGTTATAAGCGCAGCTACCAGCGTAAGCACACTGAATACCACCGCAGACCAGAAAAGGCCATTATAACCCTGCCCTGTCGTTTGATGCACTGCCTGGAGCAACACATCACGGATGCCTTCATCAGGAATCTGGGACAGGCCCTCTGTCAGACTGGAGACATCACTCCCTGCTGCTCCACCCGATGCATATTGCTCCAGCATCTCCGGAGGCACCTGAATTCCTTTGTCAGCGAATCCTGCCTGAATGTTGGACCCCAGATTAATGAACGAACGTGCCAGGAATCCAGCGAAAATCGTAGGTGCAATAGCCATCGCCATCTGGCGGAATAACGAACTGGTCGCTACCGCGATGCCTTTGTTGTTCTCTCCCGCCTGTTCTGTGACAAGTACATTAACTGGCGCACCAAGCATCATGCCGAAGCCGATACCTACGAGTGTACTCGCGATGACAAATTGCCAGATATGCTCCACCCATAGCGGGAACAGCAGGAATCCAATCGCAGATAATAGCCCCGCAACCGATAACGTCCAGATTGGACCTTTGCGGTCAACGAGGTACCCACCTCCACCTGCCCCGATGCCAGATGCCAGCGCAAGCGGAGTAAACCAGTACCCGGAAGCCGTATTGGATACGCCGAGATATTGCTCAACAAATCCGGGAATAAAGATCACTGAGGCCAGAATGGCTCCCGAGAAAAAGGCAATTAGCAACGTCCAGCGAAAGGACGCAATGCCCAGAAGCTGTGTCGATACAACAGGTTCACGTTCAGATCCTTCCAGCCTTTTTTCCATGAAGTAAAAGAGCACCAGAATGATCACACCTGCCAAGAAGAAACCGTAGAACATCGGTGATCCCAGGCTTTGAAGCATGTTCACACCGTCCAGATTGCTGAAGCTGTACATTAAACTGAGTACACCCAACGTCAGGACAGCAATACCGCTCCAGTCCACTGCTGCACGATTCAGTTCCTGCTCTTCCTGAATAAATCGAATACCTGCAATGAACAGCAGTATGGCGATAGGCACGTTGATCAGGAATAACCAATGCCAGTTGCCCGTAAGGTCCAGTATAAAAGCACCGACATTGGGTCCCAAGATAGCGGCAACACCATTCATCCCTCCCAGCAGACCCAAGGCTGTACCTTGTCGCTCCGCCGGGAACTTGCTTAATACGTATGAGCTGGCAATGATAAAAATCCCACCACCGCCCAAAGCTTGAATGACACGAGCAATCAGGAAAAAGGTAAATGATGTGCTCAGCGCAACGAGCAGGGACCCGATCCCAAACAACGCCACTTCAATCAAAAATAGCTTCTTGCGACCATAACGGTCCGACAGTTTGCCTGCAATAGGTACACTCACCGCAAGCCCAAGCGTGTAAAGCGTAATCGTCCATGCTCCCCATGTTGGCGACACACCAAATGATGCATTTAAGGTGGTCAGTGAAGAGGTGATGATCCCGTTGTCCAGCGCAGCCATAAATACCCCTATGGCGAACAGGATTAGCGGCCATTTCATTTGTTTTTTCATCACAAGTTACCTCCCGATCAGATCGTAAATTCAGTATCGTACAGTTGGTTTGGTACATATATATTAAACCGAGTTGAATAATAATGACTCACTGGTCATTTTAAAACAAAAGAAAACCATATGTCAATTTAATAATATGGTTATATGGATCAATTTACCTCAGATTCGATAAAATAGAGCTACCACATGTTCAGTCGAACCTGCGGACAGCCCTCATATCTTATCTAACGTACTAACGCTTGCGTAATGCTTCAATAATCTGGTCTGACTCGGTTTCCCGAAAACCCATAGTTGAATAACTTCCGAGTCTCCACAAAACGCCCTTCACGAGTATCTGTTCCAAATACAACTGATATCAGTCTTTTGCCATCACGTTCAGCTGTCCCCACAAAATGATATCCGGAATCTTCATCATACCCGGTCTTTAATCCGTCATTCCCATCGTAAGCATACGGCCCACCAATGGAGGACAACATCCAGTTCGTGTTACTCATGTACATCCCTTTTTGGTGCATTGATACTTGCATTTGACTGGAGATTCTTAAAATCTCGGGATGGTTATTCAGCAGATATCGCGCAAGCTTGCATGCATCTATAGCCGTCATTAAGGTCTGCCCTTGTATATCCATCGGACGGTTAGGACCAAGCAGCTTTTCACTGAGGCCCGTTGAATTCGTGAATTGTGTATCCTCAGACAGCCCAATCTGAGTTGCTTTCTGATTCATCTGTTGCACAAACTTCTGCTCTGTACCACTGATATGTTCAGCCAGAGCAACCGCTGCATCATTGGCTGAATAGACAGCTATGATCTCGAACAACTCCTGAACGGTGAATTGCTCTCCTTGTTTCAGGGTCAGTTGACTGCCCCCCACGGAGCTGGCATACAGACTCACATTAACAAGATCATTCCAGCCTATATCACCATTGATCACGGCTTCCATTACTAACAGTTCTGTCATCAACTTACTGACGCCTGCCGGAGCAATCTCTTCGGAGCCGTTAAAATCCATTAAGATCTGTTCAGAGTTCATATCCATTAATACCGCAGATTCAGCTTTAATTCCCGGTTTGCCTACCAGCATGTCCGGTTTCACACCCAAATATATAATAAGCAAGAGAGCCAGCAGCATACCTGCCCGTTTCCACCATTTTTTCATAAGATGATCACCTCTTACCTATATAGACGAAGTAAAGAGGCATTTTGTCTGCACTTTTTTGAAAAAAAGTTAAATTTTTTTTATTTTTTGGTTACAAAAAAAACATGAACCCCATACACCCATGCCAGAGTGTACAGAATCCATGTTTTTAAAGACACTTTTTATTCATTTTCCCAGGAGAATTCTTCATTAATAATCTAGCAACCGGCTTCTTAAAGGACCCCAATCCTTACAGCTGCTAATTTAAGAATGTTTTACTGAGCTACAACTGCTTTGTCTGCATTAACTTGCAGGTCGCTCAGGTAAACGCCTGTTCCATCACCAATCGCATAGTTCATTACACGTTTGTTAACGGGTGCTACAACTGCACGATACAGTGTAGGGAATACAGGAACTTCATCTACCATGTATTGTTGCCATTGATTGTAGATCTCTTTACGCTTGTCTACATCAAATGCTTCAGCTGAGATACCTTGTGCCAGCAATTTGTCATTCTCTTCGCTGGAGAATCTGGAGAAGTTGTAGAGTGCATCACGGCCATACAGACCAGATGGATCTACGTCAATACCAACGCCCCATGCTGCTTGATACACATCAATGTTCGGATCATCTTTACCTGTGTTACCTACACGGTCATAGAAGCTGTTGAACTCAACCATTTCCAGATTTACTTTCAAACCAATAGCTGCCCATGATTGAACATAATAACGAGCCAATGGTTCAGCTGTGTCTCCACCAGTCATGGATACAAAGTTGATTTCGAGTGGTGTTCCATCCGGATTCGTACGGAATTCACCATCCAGTTTATAACCAGCTTCGTCGAGCAATGCTTTCGCTGCTTCTGGATCATATGTTACACCCTTATTGTTGGAATCATGGAATTCTGGGTGAGATGGTGGAATCAAGGTTGTTGCATTCCAACGCAGGCCATTATAGAAACGTTTACCTACTTGATCGTTATCTACAGCCATCCACATGGCTTTACGCAAGTTTTTGTCGCCCATTTTTGCTTCGGCATTGCTTACAACTTTTCCGTTCTCTTCATCCCACGTACCCAGTTTGAAACCGATGTACGTATAAGCACGATCGATTGCGCCCAGGAATTCTACGTTGGACAGGTTAGCATTGTCTTTGTATTGATCTGTCGGGAATGCATCCACAAGATCTACCCCGCCAGATTTCAGTTCTTGAACAACCGTTGTCGGGTTGATAACTTTCAGAGTTACACCATCCAGTTTTGGAGCTCCACGCCAGTAGTCATCGTTTTTAACAAAAGTTACAGACTCACCTGGAGTGATAACATCCACTTTAAATGGACCAAAACCAATTGGTTTTTCACGTACTTCTTTGGAAGAAGACATTTTGGCTACATCCATATCGCCGAAGATATGTTTAGCCAGTGGATACGTCCATACGCCACCTGTCAGCAGGGACGGAGTAGATTCTTTATACGTAATGCTGATTTGTTTGTCGCTCAGCACTTTAATACCAGAGATTGTTTTTGCTTTTCCAGCATGATACTCGTCCATACCTACTATGCTAGTGAAGTTGGAGTCATAACGTGGACCATCATACGCTTTGTTACCAATCACTTCATAAGCAAACTGCAGATCTTCAGCCGTTACCGGTTTGCCATCATGCCAGTTCACATTATCACGAATGGTCAGTGTGAACGTTTTGCCATCTTCGGAAGTCTCATATGTTGCAGCACCATCATTGGTGTACACATAGTCT
Source organism: Paenibacillus sp. FSL H7-0940 (assembly GCF_037979415.1). Taxonomy (NCBI): domain Bacteria; kingdom Bacillati; phylum Bacillota; class Bacilli; order Caryophanales; family Paenibacillaceae; genus Paenibacillus; species Paenibacillus sp. FSL H7-0940. The sequence goes on along the minus strand of NZ_CP150280.1, from coordinate 5,716,327 downwards.
TTATCCCAAGTCAGCAAACCTTCATCAAACCATTGAAGAACCTGTGCATCCGGGTTACCGGAATAGAAGTTAAAGTTCAGTGTACCTTCAAAAGCAGTATCCGATACAAGTCCGAATGTAACTGATCCACCCTCAATCGCAGTACCCTCATTCGTTTTGACATTGTTGAAGTCATCAATGGAGTAAACGCCCTCTTCATTAGCAGGTTTTTCCTCCGTTTTCCCCTCTTCTGTGTTGGAAGCTGGAGCTGGAGTAGCTGCTTCTTTCTCAGAGCAAGCTGCGAGCACCAATACAAAGACCAACATCATCGTGAAAAATAGTCCCCGTGAAAATAATCCCTTTTTCATGAACCTTTCCTCCCTTTTTTTAACCTCTTCTTTGTCTTGCATCAGTCGCACGCTTTAGGGCTTGACCGACATTATTTATACTCAACATCAATACCAGAATCAGTACCGATGCGGGTAGCCATATCCACCATCTGGACTCCAGGGTTTGCGGATTACGTGCATAACTTACGAGTGTTCCAAGACTAGGCGTACTTTCGGGAAAACCAAACCCTAGGAAAGACAGCCCGGATTCGAGGCCAATGTTGGCAGCGAGATTCAATGTCATCGTTACGATGATAATGGAACTCAGATTCGGAAGAACCTGTGAGAGCATAATCTTCAGATGAGATGAGCCCAATGTTTTTGAAGCTTTTACATAATCCAGTTCCCGTTCCTGTAATGCTTTGGAGCGAATCAACCTGGCGATACCCATCCAGAGAAATGCCGTCATGATTAGAGAGAACGAGATGATATTGTATTTCGGTACTGCCGTAACAAACGCGATAACAATCATCAACATCGGAAGGATCATGAAGAAATCAACAACACGCATAAACAGGTTGTCTATCATTCCACCGAAATAACCGGATAAAAGGCCAATTAAGATACCTATGAAGCCAGTCATTAACGTTACGATAATTCCAATGGTCAGGGAGTTACGTGTACCGATGACCAATTGGCCAAATACATCACGACCTCCATAGTCCGTTCCAAGCCAATATTTCGCGGATGGTGGTTCATATAAGGCAAACAGATCCACGCGTACGATATCATCCTGATTCAGAATGAGAGACGTGCCATATACCAGCAACATGACCAAGCCCAAGAAAATGAGCGAGATTAGTGCCACCTTATCTCTGACAAGCTCCCTCCATAAAATACTCAAGCTGGAGGGGCTTTTATCAACCTTTTGTGAAGTTACAACTACCTCGTTGGCCTTGCTCATCTTGTTTTCACCCCGAAATCTTCAAGTTCTTACTTGATCCGTATACGTGGATCTACAATTCCCAGAATTATGTCAGACAGCAATGCCCCGAGAATGGAAGCTACGCCATACAACAATACGAGTGCAGTCACAACGCTGAAGTCACGCAATGAGATGGAACTCAGGAACAACTGCCCCATACCTGGATAACTGAATATACTTTCGATAAATACCGTGCCTCCGATAAGTCCTGTGATCTCATATCCAAAGAACGCGGCGATAGGTAATAGTGAATTCCTCAAGATATGCCTGTTGTAGATTCGAGATTCCGAGGCACCTTTGGCTCTGGCAGTAATAACGAATTCCTTATGCTTGATATCAATGATTTCACTACGTAAATATTGAACCGTAGATACCGTTGTAATTAGTGCCATCGATAATGCCGGCAATAATAGATGATAGAACTTACTCATTACGTAGCTGAATGTGCCTGGTGTAAGACCCGGCGCAACGCTACCTCCTGTCGGGAACCAGCCGAAGTGGAATCCGAAGATCCATACCATCACCAGTGCGAAGATGAACAATGGTGCGGCAAACCCCAGGTAAGTGTATCCCGTGATCAACCGATCAGACCAGGTATCGTTGTAACGACCACTGATGATACCCAGTGGAATAGCGATCAGGTAAGTCAGTACAAGTGTCGCCAGTGCGAGCCAGAATGTATTTGCTACACGCTGACCGATCAAGTCGGTAACCGGCATTTTGAAACGGAAGGATTGCCCAAAATCACCTTGGATGGCGTTTTTGATCCAGTCCCAATATTGCACATACCAAGGATTATTCAATCCCAATCTCTCTCGCTGGGCTTCCAATGCTTTGGGATCAACGCTTGGATCAAGCAATCCGGTTAGTGCATCGCCCGGCATGGCCTTGGCCATCAGAAAGACCAAAAGACTAAGTAAAAAGATCTGAGGGATCATTATGATAATTCTGCGTACTATCGTTTTCCACATATGGCCTTCAACCTTTCTGAGGTAGAGCTACTCGGTGAGTATCGGAAATGGATTTGAGCGAGTATGCAAGTCCTTCCTCATCAAAGAAATTTCGGTATGAATGTTCATACTCGGATTTGACCTGTTGACGGAAGGCTACCATTTCCTCTCGTTTGGTTGGGTCCATATCCGGAATGGCTGCAATGAGACGTTTGGTATAGATGTGTTGCGGATTCTCAAAAATATCATTTGTTGTGCCCTGTTCCACATATCGACCTTTATACATAATTCCAATCTCATCACACATATGACGGATGATACCCAGATCGTGACTGATGAACAGATAGGTCAGATTTAATTCTTTTTGAATTTCCTGCATGAAGTTGAGTACCTGAGCCTGTACCGATACATCGAGTGCAGATACAGGTTCATCAGCGATAATTAACTTCGGCTTCAGGGCAATAGCCCGTGCGATGCCTATCCGTTGACGCTGTCCGCCGGAGAATTCATGAGGATATTTGTAGATTGATTCCGGACTCAGGCCAACCTTTTCAAGTAATTCTCTTACTTGTCTTTTCTCCTCGGTAGCTGTCAGACGCTCATAGTTACGAAACGGCTCAGCGATAATATCGATAACCCGCTTCTTTGGATTCAGTGATGAATATGGGTCTTGAAAAATCATTTGTACATCCCGCTGGAGCTGCCTGTTCTTACGTCGCTCCGTAGCCAGATTTTTGCCGTTAAACAGGATCTTTCCGTCAGTGACATGGTTTAGCCCAATAATGGCTCTGCCTGTTGTTGTTTTTCCTGAACCTGATTCGCCAACCAGACCATAAGTCTGTCCTTCTTCAATGGAGAAGCTAACATCATCAACAGCCTTTACACTGCCAATTTCCCGTTTAAGCAATCCACCGCGAATCGGAAAGTGTATCTTAAGCCCTTCTACTTCGAGTAATGCCATTATGTTATTCCTCCTCAGCTTTGGTCAGGGAAATGAAAGTGCTGGTAACAGGTACACCGTACAAAGTGACCTGGTGCAATTTCATGCATCTGTGGGTTCTCTTCATGAGCCGATTCACTAATCCATGGAATTCGGGCTTTGAATCTGCACCCTTTGCGAGGAAGATTTTTGAGTGATGGTACAATACCTTGGATGACATGCAATTTGGATCCTTCTTCAGACAGGGTGGGAATAGAGTTCAACAGTGAGCGGGTATATGGATGCTTCGCATCGTTCATCAATGTGAAGATATCTGCGATTTCAACAATTTCGCCTGCATACATAACTGCAACGCGATCAGCCATCTCAGCTACGACACCCAGATCATGTGTAATCAGAATAATGCCTGCGTTAATTTCACTCTTCAGATCACGGATCAGCTCCAGAATCTGTAGTTGAATCGTAACGTCAAGCGCCGTCGTTGGTTCATCGGCTATGAGTAGTTCCGGTTTGTTGGCAATCGCAATGGCAATAACAATTCTCTGTCTCATACCACCAGATAGTTCGTGGGGATACTGCTTGTATATTTGTTCGGGACGTGGAATCCCTACCTGATTCAATAAGTGAATGACCTTTTCTCTCTTCTCTCTGGAAGACAGCTTGGACTGATGAAGTGTGAGAATCTCTTCAATCTGTTCACCAATAATCATTAGAGGATTTAGTGCGGACAATGGGTCCTGAAAAATCATGCCCATTTCTTTACCGCGTAGCTTGTTTAACTTGCTTGGGGAGATGTTGGCAATATCTTGTCCTTTATAGAGAATCTGGCCTTCGATTTTTGCTTTGTTATGCAAACCCATAAGAGAGAATGCAAAAGCACTTTTACCTGACCCGGATTCACCTACAATCGCCAACACTTCATTTTTCTTCACCGTAAGGTTAACGTGATCCACTGCTGCATAATAGTCATCTTCAATTCTGAATGATGTTGTTAGATTTCTGACTTCCAATAGCTCTGTATTCAAATCAATCACCCTAACCCCATAATTTCCGTAGATTGTATTCGTGTGTAGAGAAATGCATCCACTGTATATTTCCAAGTTCTTGAAGATAACGAACAATAGCTTATACAAAATACCAAATTGTTAGGAGAAACAAGTATAAGAGACTTATATTTAGACCATTGGTCAATTAATGTTGATAATTCCTAGCGGAATTATATAGCAAAATAATTAATGTAATCATACGTGTAATTTTAGCTAACGTCAATGCTTATTTTGAGATTTTTGGTATAAATGTTTTTTATACTACAGATTTGGATATTAGTAATACTATAAAGGCTTATGGCAGGGAATTTGAGAGGTGTTATCTTGTTTTTGGCTGTGAGGCGAACATAGGCAATCAGTCAAAATAACATATACATAACATAATAGTTACATCTAGTGTATGTGTATGCTTTAATTTAAGTAGACAATCTTAATTTCGCGTGAGGTAAATGTTACATATATGAGTGATGATTATATCTCGATCTATAGCTGAATTTTATTGAACCGGAGCCGTTATGCTTGTAATTGAAATAATATATGCGATCAAAGTAAAAAATCTAGTTAATCTAGTATAGTTTTATTTATTTGCTAATGTAAAGACCAAATTGTCATCTTTTATCATTTATTTTACAAAAGAAAGAAAAAAGCCCTGCAAAATGCAGAGCTTATCTAATAATTATTCATTTAAGTGTATATATAACACCTTTTACTGAGAGTCAGGAGGTCTTTTACCACGTTTTAACTCATTAATACTCAAACCAAAATCCATCTGCAAGTGAGGATAGTCCGGGAAGTTTGCCCAGTCTCCACCCCATGTGAAACCTAACTCTTTGGCGAGATCCACAACTTCCATCCAGTCTGCCTCGCCATTGCCGTTATCATCACGTTCCATATCCCACACCACATCACCCCCAGGCGTCCTCAGTGCAAAATCAATTGCCAATCCGTAGTTATGATATGACTCACCACCACGTGCATTAGTAACGATATTGCCTGCGCTTGAGCGTCCTTGGTTGAATAGTGCATCTTGCTCCTCGGAACTTCGGTAACCGTGGGTGATAACAATCTCTATTCCACGTCTCGCTGCCTTACGTACCAATAATTTCTCATTCTCTGCAACCACAGGATGTAGGCCGGTGATTGGCAGAGCTTCTTGGATTGTTGTCCCAGGCCACATATTATCTATATCATCTTTTTGCTGTAACCATACATATATAATGGAAAGTAAAAGAGTAGCTATAATCCAGGTTTTTAGACTTCTCTTTTTTCTCTGTTTGCCTTTACGTTTTGATGTATTCATATCCACTCCTGGTGTTTATTCTGAAATAAACAGCTATTCCTGCTGCCTGAACCTTTTCAGTAGATTAGACTCTATTATAATTCATTTGAGCCTTGAATGCTTCTATCACCACAGTATTGAATTCTTCCATTTGTTAGAGTGGATCTGTTATTTCTAATAATTCTATTGATATATACAAAAAAGCAGCCGGCTATAAGCCGACTGCTTCGTATGCAAGCTGAGTAAAAACTACTCAGTTGTGTATGGCAATAATGCGATTTGACGGGAGCGTTTGATTGCAATCGTCAGCATGCGTTGATATTTAGCGCTAGTACCTGTTACACGGCGTGGCAAAATTTTTCCACGTTCGCTGATAAATTTACGAAGCAAGTCCGTATCTTTATAATCGATGTGAGTAATTTTGTTAGCTGTGAAGAAGCACACTTTACGACGTTTATTACGGCCGCCACGACGTGCCGGTCTTTTATCGTTGTCTCCGCCTTCTCTTTGCTTGAAGCCCATGCTTTTCAGTCCTTTCCTATCATGTAACCCATATCTCCTAAGAGTATCAGCTCATGTTAAAATGGCAAATCATCATCCGATATATCAATCGGTTTTCCGTCATCGGAAAAAGGATCCTGATTGTTGCTACGCGAATTATTGTTATTGTTCGCGCGTCCGCCGCCTCCATAAGAAGGCTCTTCACGCATTGGTTGCCCACCGCCGCCACCGCTATTATCACGGTTAGCTGACTCCAAGAAACGGACATTATCGGCAATGACTTCGGTCACGTATACACGTTTTCCTTCGTTATTCTCGTAGTTCCGTACTTGAATGCGTCCTTCGACTGCAGCCAGGCGTCCTTTGCGCAAGTAGTTCGCACAGGTCTCGGCAAGCTGTCTCCAGGTTACGACCGGAATGAAATCGGCTTCCTTTTCTCCCCCTTGGCTTGTAAACGGTCTGTCCACTGCCAAAGTAAATTGCGTAACTGCTACTCCTGCTGGAGTGTAACGCAACTCAGGATCCCGGGTTAACCGTCCGATCAGAATGACACGGTTCAACAATGTAATCCCCTCCTTCAGAGCGTATTGGTGCGTTAATCACGAGTAGTCTTAAGCAGACTTAACGTCGTTGGTAATGAGATAACGAATTACTTCGTCAGAAATCTTCATGAGACGCTCAAGTTCAGTTACAACTGCTGGTTCAGCAGTGAAATGTACCAGAACATAAAAACCATCACGGAATTTCTTGATCTCATACGCAAGACGGCGTTTACCCATAACGTCGTGAGCTGTAACTTCACCACCGCCGTTGGAGATGATGCCTTGGAATTTATCGACTGTAGCTTGAACAACTTCTTGCTCAATGTCAGGACGAATAATGTACATCACTTCATATTTGCGCATAATTTTCACCTCCTTATGGACTCTGGCCCTCAATCTAGGTTGAGAGCAAGGAACGAGCACAAACTCGAACTATATTAATATAACAAATACCGAGTCAAAGTGCAAGCAAACGTTCCCTGTACATATTGGCACATGATCAGCCCGGCTATGGAGCACACTACAGAAGCAACAAAGTAACATAATCTGCAGAGGAGGTTTTATCATGGGTGAAAAAACCGAGTTTGAACCAGGAGACAAAGCCCCAAACGATGGAGAGTACACGGAAGTTGGGGAAAAAAGCTTTGTCACGGAAATTCAGAACCCAAAGCGGGTAACGTTGCAAAAAGGTGAAGCTTTTCCCGAAACAAGCAATCATAATCGCAAGTGGAAGAAGCTGACCAAAGCCCGCGTCCATTAATCGCAATACTTTTTTACGATCCATGTATATAAAACGGAATAAAGCACATAATACAATCAGGCGGTGCACGAGAGAGGTGTGGTTCCGTTGGACAACGAAGCCGATCATTCGCTGTTGGAGATTCATCACGTAATTTAAGAAGCAAGTGGTTATGTGTAGTAAGGCCCTTCGTCTGAAGCACGCGTATTGCTACGTGCAGTACACCAAGTGTCTGATTGTTACGACCGATTGTTTCCTAACAAACAAATGCACCGCCGGATAAAGAGCCCTTCGGGGCTCTTTGTTTTTCGTTCGAGTCATTAATGATGCATCTGATATGGATACATGTTCAATACATATTCGATAAAACGTTATACCAAAAAAGACTTTCCTAATGGAAAGTCTTCTTATCGATCTTTTTATTAAACTCAATGTGTATTGAGTAAATTACAATTGAAGTGGCGGAAAGGGTGGGATTCGAACCCACGCACGCTGTGACACGCCTAACTGATTTCGAGTCAGCCCCCTTGGGCCTCTTGGGTACCTTTCCGCAGCAATATTGATTATAGCATGATCATTTACAGAACGCAACACTCCTACGGAGCCTGCATGTAAACGTTATTACGCATACTGCATACCGAATTATTGCAAGATCAGGATTCAGTGGAATCTTCGGCTGAACGCAGTACCTTCTTCATGTTTTTCTCGAATTTCGCTCTAGGAATCAACACGCTGTGTTTACATCCGACACACTTAATCCGAATATCCATACCCATACGAATGATCTCCATCTCATTGCTGCCACAGGGATGCTGCTTCTTCATCTGCACGATATCCCCAAGCTGGAAACTTTTACGCTCCACCTGTGCCATCCCCCTCATCTTTCTCCAAAGCTACTGCCTGTTCCAATACAGCTTGATTGCTCATCTCATGATACTCCAGCGTTTTCTTCACATCGCCCTGAATCTGACGTTCCACCGAAGCACGAGAGTTAGGCATACATTCAGCCACAATTCGCACCACATACTCAGATGTAGACATCGACTGTATACCGAGCACATCCGGCACCTTCACAATATTTAGGTCACGCTCTTCAATCCCAACCAAAGACTTTTTCACCAGATGTACTGACTCATCGAGACTTAAGTCCGCCTTCATCGGAATATCCACTACAGCCAGCGAATTCGACATGGAGTAGTTCGTTACACTTGCAATCGCCCCGTTTGGGATAATGTGCACTTCGCCTTGCCAGCTGACCAGTTTCGTTGTTCTAAGTCCGATCACTTCAACCGTTCCCTTGTAGGTTCCCGTCTGAATAACATCCCCCACAGCGAACTGGTCCTCCAATATAATGAAGAAACCGGTAATAACATCCTTGACCAGACCCTGTGCACCAAAACCAATGGCAAGCCCGAGCACACCGGCACTCGCGAGTAGAGGTCCAACTTGGATATTGATCTCAGATAACAGTAGCAGAATCATAATAAAATTACATGTTATGGAGGTCGCATTTTTCAACAGTTCCCCTACGGTTACGAACCTGCGCGGATTCACGCGAATCTTGCCTTCCTGCTTGCGTTCCATGGAACGATCTATAATCCGATAGACTACCTTAATGACAATACGGGTGATGATAAAAATAATGATGATCCGGATTGAGCTGAACATAATGTTAAGCCACATATCGGGATCTGCAATTTTGTTCCAGACTTTATCCGTCCAACGAAGGGCTTCACCAACGGCGGTTGCGGCACCACTAGCTGTAGTCCCTTGAGCAAACTGAAATGGCAGCATCCATCATGCCTCCTCTACATCGGTATGTTATCATAGCTGTCTTCTGTTTTGAAATAGAGGCCTCGGATCTCTACGAACTCATTACGAATGATCTTTTGCACTCGCTCCAGATCCTCTTTTGGAAACTGAATACATAGCGCACACCCTGCTGTAATTTCTTTTGGTGTAGGGAACAAATCAATCTCTATCTCAGCGAACTCCAGCAGCATTTCAGCACGCAGTGCCTGCTGGGTTGAATCAAATGCAATCAGCATCCAATCGTTAATCCATTCGTCCATGTCCGGCTCCTTTCGCCATACGTCCAACCCTAGAGAAAAAGCTTGTCCTCGTGAAGTATAAAACGCTCTACCTTTCCATATACTGTTACTACTATTCCAAGGGAAAGGATAGATCCTATGAATCCTACTTCGCGTTCCTTTTCATCACAAGACATGACCAGTTTGAAAATCCCCCATACCGATCCAAGTATTCACTCGGCCATTACCCATCGTTTAATGTTCCATCTCTATAAAGCCCATTCTCTGCAAAATGTAGTGATTGTCTGCATCGGCACAGATCGCTCAACAGGCGACTGCCTTGGTCCTCTGGTCGGATCAGCCCTTTCCAAGTGGGACAGCCCTTTATTCCATCTATATGGTACCTTGGATGAACCAGTCCATGCGATGAACCTGCAAGATACACTCCACAACATACAGAAAACACACCATAACCCTTATGTGATTGGCATTGACGCCTGTCTCGGTCAATCATCCAGTGTGGGATGCATTCAAGTTGTGAATGGTCCACTCAAGCCGGGTGCGGGGGTAAATAAAGAATTACCGCCGGTCGGCGATATCCATCTGACAGGTATCGTTAACGTCGGCGGCTTTATGGAATACTTTGTTCTACAGAACACACGGCTCAGTCTTGTTATGCGCATGTCCGAGATTATTTCCAGCAGTCTATACTCGGCCATTCGGGAATGGCATACACGTTCTACTCTGCTTGCTGTGCCAGAGTAATAGCTTCCTTTTCCTCTGGGGACAGAGTATACGTGGACTCTCCCCCTTTAAGAGGTTTGGCATATACGTAAGAACCGTCACGGTTATATATCCCCGTAAGAATCATGCCATCCTGGCTATCGTTAATCATGGCCATTGAGAAGCTCAGATCACTGCCACGCTCTCCATATGCATTGTACCTTTTCACGCCAACTTTACCTTGAATGCGGGTCAGCTTTTGCATGACAACTTGCAGCTGATTCGTTTGCAGTTTGTGTTCATCCTCAATGCTGTCCATCTGAATTTTCAGATTAACCAGCAACGATTCCAGGTCCTCTACTCCACTGCCAGCCATCATGGCTTCATATTTACGTTTAAACTTTCGTAACTTTGCCCCTTGAACAATACTCACAATCAGCAAGATCACCGTAAGTAATGCCATTCCGCCAATAATCCATAACAGCTGTTCCAGAATCAGCTCGTTTAATTCAGCCATGTAATTGCAACTACCCCTCTATATTTTTGATCAGATTAACGTCTGTCCTGTAATATTATCATTCATTATAAATCAACCCGATATCCATAAGCTTAATCAAGCAACCCTGTATCAAATGAGTTCATCATTTCAACTCTAATCTAGTCTGCCTCAGTTAATTCCAACACTGCCTTAACGAGTGCTTCCACATGTTCTCTAGTTGAATTGTATCCCACACTGGCCCTTACTGCTCCGGTAGCGGTTGTACCAGCAGATTCGTGTGCAAGCGGTGTGCAATGAAAACCGGAGCGAACCGCAATCCCATAATTCCGATCTAAACGGAAGGCCAGTTGTGCTGAATCATACCCATCTACAGTAAAAGATACTAATCCGGTGCGTGGCTGTCCAATCTCTGGACCAAGCATTCGAATGCCCTTAACGGATGACAGCCCATCCATCATAAGTTGGGTCAGTTCCCACTCATGTTGGTAGATGACCGCTGGTGTCATCTCAAGTACATGTTTCACACCCGCATTCAGCCCTGCGATCCCGACTGTATTCGGCGTCCCCGCTTCATACCGATCAGGACGCACCTTTGGCTGCTCTAGAGCTTCTGACTGACTTCCTGTTCCTCCATGAAGTAAAGGCTCTATATCGAGCTCTGGAGCAATGTACAAGCCCCCTGTACCCTGAGGACCGAGCAGTCCCTTATGCCCTGGAAAAGCCAACATATCAATGCCCAATTGTTGTACATTCACAGGTATAACCCCAGCACTCTGAGCTGCATCTACCAATAAGATCGCCTGATGTTTACGACATAGGAGCGAAATTTCTCCAATAGGAAGAATACTGCCAAGCAGATTCGAACTATGTGTACATACCACCAATCTGGTATTAGAACGAAACATACGTTCCATTTGCATCAGATCAATGGCTCCCGCAGCATTAACAGGTACATAATCAATCTCGACATTTCGGAGTCTGCGCATATACTCTAGTGGTCGTCTGACTGAGTTATGTTCAGCCATGGTGGCAATCACATGGTCGCCCTCTCTGAGCGAGCCTTGAATCGCTAGATTTAGCGCTTCTGTCGTATTTGATCCGAATGCAATATCATTCGCATTTTTGATTCCAAAGATATTGGATATGGATTTTCTCGCCTCGAACAATACACGACTTGCCTGAACAGCCATACGGTGACTTCCTCTGCCAGGATTAGCTCCGGCAATCTCCAATGCACTCAACATCGCATCACCGACAGCAGGTGGTTTGGGCCAAGATGTTGCTGCATGATCTAGATAGATAACTCCCTCCACCTCACAACCACCTCTGTCCCATAAATTAATAATTCGCCTGCACGTATTGCACATATAACCCTATAAACAAAGAATGACATATCGTTTCTCCATGGTACAGAGGCGATATGTCATGACATGAGTAAGCCCCGCATGTTGTTAATGAATCATAGACCCGACTGTTATTGTAACAATTCCAATAGCCGTTCCAGATCCTGTTGACTGTAGTAGTTGAGCTCAATTTTACCTTTATCTTTATTGTGCTTGATTTTCACTGTGGTTTTGAAACGTTCACGAAGAGATTCTTCCAATGTATCAATGAATGGATCTTTCTTTTTTAACTTCGATTTGGCTTTAGCCTCACCTGTTTTGGAGCGATCCAGTTGTTGAACAGCTTCCTCCAACTCACGTACACTCCATTGCTGATCAATGGTCTGTTTCGCAAGTTGCTTCACTATAACCTCGTCTTTAACACCCACGATCGCACGTGCATGTCCCATAGATAATGTTCCACGTGAAACATGGTCTTTTACTTCTTCGGGCAATGATAACAGACGCAAGAAGTTAGCAATGTGAGAACGTGATTTACCTACTTTTACAGACAACTCTTCCTGAGTCAACGCGAATTGATCCATTAACCCCTGATAAGCAACTGCAACTTCCATAGCGTTCAGATTCTCCCGTTGCAGGTTCTCGATCAACGCAATCTCCATTACCTGCTGATCACTGAAGTTGCGGACTACAGCCGGTACCGTGGCATTACCACAATATTGCGAAGCTCTGAACCGTCGTTCTCCGGCGATAATCTCATAACCTCGTAATACAGGACGAACAATAATGGGTTGTATGACACCATGCTGACGAATGGACTCAGCCAGTTCATGTATTGCGCCCTCATCAAATACTTTACGTGGTTGATAGGGGTTAGCCCGCAGTTGACTAATCGGGATTTCTACGACTTTATCATCGTCATTAATTGAAAGCGAAGGAATGAGGGCATCAAGACCTTTTCCAAGCCGCTTACTCATAAGAAATCACTTCCTTTGCGAGCTCTAAATACACTTCCGCCCCTCTTGAACGAGGGTCATACGTGATAATGGATTGACCATGAGATGGTGCTTCACTAAGCCGTACGTTACGCGGAATAATCGTTTGATATACTTTTTGTTGAAAATACTTTTTCACTTCTTCAATAACCTGAATTCCCAGATTGGTCCGCGCATCAAACATCGTCAGCAATACCCCTTCAATCTGCAGGGATGTATTCAGATGTTTCTGTACCAGACGAACCGTATTGAGCAACTGACTTAATCCTTCAAGTGCATAATACTCACACTGAATCGGAATGATCACCGAATCGGAAGCAGTCAACGAATTGATCGTTAACATACCAAGAGATGGTGGACAATCGATCAGTATGTAATCATAGTTTTTTTTCACCATGGCGAGTGATTTTTTCAGGCGAACTTCCCGTGATATCGTGGACACCAATTCGATCTCGGCTCCGGCAAGCTGAATCGTTGCAGGTATGATATGAAGGCCTTCAATCTGAGTCTCCAAAATTGCTTCTTGAGGAGGAACCTCATTAATAATGACATCATATATACAATTAGCCACATCTGCTTTATTGATTCCGACTCCGCTGGTTGTATTCCCCTGAGGGTCAATATCGACAAGCAATACTCTTTTCCCGAGTGAAGCCAGTCCTGCACCCAAGTTAACAGATGTCGTCGTTTTCCCCACACCGCCCTTTTGATTTGCTACGGCCATAATCTTAGACAATTACTTCACCTCAAATAAAATAGGAGTCTTTTCTGTAGGTTGTGAGATATTGTTAACAAAAAGCAGGCGGCTATCGTCCACACAAACAACAACTACCGTTCCATCAATATACCGTTCTTTAAAAATGTTTGACCTAACTTGCTTTATAGACATAAAAAGCGGCCCATTGCCGCCATAAGCTTCAATTATTTGCGTTTTGGAATATGGATAACGATCTCATAATGATCCTCATGGTCTGCTTCTTTGGTTTTGATGTCCAGACCAGAGCCAGTTACCATATCAATGGATTGGCGAATTGTATTAAGTGCAAGCCTTACATCCTTGGTAAAGGAAACACGTCTAGATTTTTTAATCTTGGAAGATTCCTTGTAGAAGGCAACACGTGCCTCTGTCTGTTTCACATTCAATTCTTTTTCGATAATCTCACCGAGCAACTTCATCTGCAGTTCTTCCGTATCCAGAGAAAGTAATGCTCTTGCATGCCGTTCAGAAATTTTGCGTTCCATCAATGCAGCTTTAATGCCGTCCGGAAGCTGTAACAACCGAATTTTGTTCGCGATGGTTGACTGGCTTTTGCCGAGTCGTTGTGCCAGACTTTCCTGTGTCAATTGATGCAAGTCGATGAGCTTCTGATAAGCGACAGCTTCCTCAATGGAAGTCAATCCTTCACGCTGCAAGTTCTCAATCAGTGCAATGGATGCGGCCTGAGAGTCGTTGAATTCACGCACAATAGCCGGAATCGTATCCAAACCCAATTTTCGAACTGCACGCCAGCGACGTTCCCCGGCAATAATCTCATATGATCCATTTCGCACGCGAACGACAATAGGCTGAATTACACCATGTGTTTTGATCGTCTGCAACAACTCATCAATTTTATCATCATCAAAAATAGTACGGGGTTGATATGGGCTGCTCACAATTTCATTAACCGGAATCTGTTTGATCTCATCTCCGTTATTGCGCTCCGCCAAACCAAACAACTTCGAAAATTGTTCTTTCATTCCGCAGATTACCACCTAGTTTCGTAATAGCTCCCACAGTCTTTGCAGGTGCTTCTTATTCAATAAGCGACCTTTCACATGCATCGTTCTTGGAATAAGTTTTGCCTTTCATAACGCTTTCTGTCATGCAACATCGAACGCATATCCATCTATCTATACATATAATCTATGATCGCTGTGACCCAGGATCGGATACTTCTATTCTATCATCTTTTCTATCATAATCCTATGCTTACCTATTCTTTAAACTCTGCTAATTATCCTGCTTTTTCTTTGTGAATATTGGAAATATGACGACTTGCACACATTCAATTAATGAAATTGTTCATGAGTTACTGTGCGTAAAATTCATCAATACAGGTTCTTTAAAAGATATGTAATACGAAGTATTTGTAATGTTGATCCAGTCCTCCATTTTAGAAAACAAAAAAAAGAGAATGTTTCACGTGAAACATCCTCTTCATCCATGTCTAAAATTCTATTTTGTTTTGACTTACTTCAAAACCATCACGCAACTATATCAGCGGAGTCTTCATTGGAGTACCTGGTTTACGCGGATACTTATATGGTGTCTTATCAAATTTCTGAATCAGAATGATGTGACGCTCTGATTCTTCAACCGGCAGCTGGAAAGGATGAACGGCCTTAACCCGTCCTTTCAGCTGATTGAAGCTGAACTCCGCTTCCTTCATTTCTTCACGCGGGTCTCCGCCCTTCATGGCAGCGAATATTCCACTTTTACGAACAAACGGAAGGCAGAATTCATTCAGCACAGCCAGCTTGGCTACTGCACGCGCCGTAACGAGATCGTAGCTGTCACGATACCCTTCTTTGCGTCCAATCTCTTCAGCACGTCCATGGACCAATTCCACATCAGTCAGACCAAGGATATCTACCACATGCTGTAGAAAGCCAATACGTTTATTTAATGAATCAATGATCGTAAGCTTAATATGAGGAAAACAGATCTTCAGTGGCAATCCCGGAAAACCCGCTCCTGATCCAATGTCAGCAAGCTTATTCACTTTGGTCATGTCAGTATAAAAAGCCAGCGATACCGAATCATAGAAATGTTTTGTATACACTTGCTCCCGATCCGTTATGCCCGTCAGATTCATCTTTTCATTCCAGGATACCAGTTCCTGATAATACAGTTCGAATTGCTCCAACTGGAGTTCGCCCAGCTCTAATCCATGTTTCTTTAAGCGCCGCTGCAGTTGCTGTTGAATATCGTCCATTATTGTCCCCTTGCTGCGGTTACACGGTTATAATGCTCCAGGTAGACCAGCAGAATGGAGATGTCGGCAGGAGTAACTCCAGCAATACGAGAAGCCTGACCAATCGAGATTGGACGAATCGTAGCGAGCTTCTGTTTGGCTTCCATAGCAAGACCATGAATCTCATCATATACGATGGTGTCCGGAATTTTCTTTTTCTCCATCTTTTGCAAACGTTCCACGTGGATCAATTGTTTCTCAATATAACCCGCATATTTAATTTGTATTTCCACTTGTTCTTTCATATCTGCTGTCAGTTCTACCTCAGATGGTGAGAGCTGTTCAATCAGTTCATACCCCAGCTCCGGGCGACGCAGCAAGGTAAGCAACGTACTGCCATCCTGAATAGGTGTAGATCCGTACTCTTCCAGCTTGGCATTCACTTCAACCGGGCGAGCTTTAGCCACTTTCAGACGTGCAACTTCCTGCTCGACTTTCGCCTTTTTATCCAGGAATTTCGCATAACGCTCTTCAGGGATCAGGCCAATGTCATGTCCGATTTCCGTCAAACGCATATCTGCATTATCATGGCGAAGCAACAGACGATACTCAGCGCGTGAAGTCAACAGACGATACGGTTCATTTGTACCCTTTGTAACCAGATCATCAATCAGCACGCCAATATAACCTTGGGAACGATCCAGTATTACCGGCTCTTTCCCCTGTACTTTGAGTGCAGCGTTGATTCCAGCCATAACACCTTGTCCTGCTGCTTCTTCATAGCCAGAGGTACCATTAATCTGACCCGCCGTAAACAGACCTGGTAGACGTTTAGTTTCCAGTGATGGCCACAATTGTGTAGGCACCATCGCATCGTATTCAATCGCATAACCATTACGCATCATTTCCACTTTTTCCATACCTGGAATGGAACGCAGCATAGCCAGTTGAACGTCTTCTGGCATACTCGTAGACAACCCCTGTACGTAATACTCGGATGTGTTCTTGCCTTCCGGCTCAAGGAATATCTGATGTTTCGGCTTGTCGCTGAAACGAACAATTTTATCTTCAATGGAAGGGCAATAACGTGGTCCGGTTCCTTCAATAAGCCCCGAGAACATCGGAGCACGATGCAGATTATCATTAATAATCTGATGTGTATCCACAGATGTATACGTCAACCAGCAAGGCAACTGCTCATTATCGGAAGATTCTGTTTCATAGGAAAAGAACTTCGGCTTGTCATCACCAGGCTGAATTTCGGTTTTGCTAAAATCAATCGTATCCTTATGCACACGTGGTGGTGTACCCGTTTTGAAACGAACCAGATCAAAGCCCAGTTCACGCAAATTCTCTGACAATTTAAGAGAGGGTTGTTGATTGTTCGGTCCACTCTCATACATCAACTCGCCCATAATTACTTTACCGCGCAAGTATGTGCCTGTTGTCAGAACGACCGCTTTAGCCCGATACTCTGTTCCGGTCTGAGTCACAACGCCTACACATTTTCCGTCTTCAACGATCAGTGAATCAACCATACCCTGACGCATCGTCAGATTACGTTCATTCTCCATTGTTTCCTTCATTTTATGCTGATAAGAGAATTTATCTGCCTGAGCACGAAGCGCGTGAACAGCAGGCCCTTTACCCGTGTTAAGCATCCGCATCTGAATAAAGGTTTTATCGATATTCCGTCCCATTTCTCCACCAAGTGCATCAATCTCACGGACAACATGTCCTTTAGCCGGTCCCCCAATAGATGGGTTACAAGGCATAAAAGCCACCATGTCCAGATTGATCGTAATCATTAGTGTTTTGGACCCCATACGAGCTGCGGCCAGCGCGGATTCCACACCAGCATGTCCTGCACCAACGACGATTACATCATAACTGCCGCCATCAAAAGCCATTCCCGTTTACCTCCTTATTCCGCTGCATTTGGTGTAACTCACGCAGACGGATCATGTTCTACAATAATGAAACTACTTCTAACCGTTCATCGGAACTTGCATTCCTATCTATATGAAACCAACACGTAATGGCTACAATATCATTCTATCCTTTGACAACAGGCAGAAATTGTACCTTTCTATCATACACTACGATTTAAGTCAATCGGCAGTATATTTTTTTACTTTCCTAGACAGAACTGGGAGAAAATCTGATCAATTAATGCATCATGTGCTGTATCTCCAACAATCTCGCCTAAATGCTCCCACGCCAAACGAACATCAATCTGTATCATATCAATTGGAATGAACTGCTCTGCTGCTTCATAGGCATCAACCAGGGACTGCTTCGCTTTTTTGAGCAAGGCAATATGACGCACATTACTGACATAGGTCAGATCTGCGGACTCCAGTTTACCACTGAAGAATAGCGTAGAGATGGCATCTTCCAGTCGATCCACACCCAGATCATCTTTCACCGACATCGGTACAAGCCGTTCTTCCGGAATGTAACGAAGCAGCACGTCACGTTCTACCTGTGGCGTTAAGTCCATTTTATTCATAATGATTATCGATTGTCTACCACGGATTTGTTCCAATAATTCAATCTCATCGGGATGAAGTGGCTCCGCAGCATTCACAACCATCAAGATCAGATCGGCTTCACTTACCGCAGAGCGAGAGCGTTCTACCCCGATCTTCTCAACAACGTCCATCGTTTCCCGTATTCCTGCCGTATCAAGCAACTTGAGCGGGATATTATTGATCGTAATGAACTCCTCGATTACATCACGAGTTGTTCCTGGAATGTCCGTGACGATGGCCCGGTTGTCTTGCGCAAGTGTATTCATCAATGAGGATTTACCTACGTTAGGTCGTCCAACGATAGCCGTCGTGATACCTTCTCGCAGGATCTTTCCTTGCTCTGCTGTAGTCAGCAATTTATCAATTTCAGTCATAACCTGACTGGACTTTTCTTTAATAAAATCAGACGTTAACGATTCCACATCATGCTCGGGATAATCGATATTCACTTCAATATGTGCCAGTGTTTCCACCAGTGTATATCGTAGATCACGCAATTTGGAGGACAGCTTGCCTTCAACCTGTTTCAGCGCAACCGAGAAAGCTCGGTCCGACTTGGAACGAATAAGATCCATGACACCTTCCGCCTGAGACAGGTCAATCCGCCCATTAAGGAAAGCACGCTTCGTGAACTCACCGGGTTCAGCCAGACGAATATCAAGCTGCAATAGGAGGTCCATGACCCGTTTTACGGACACCACACCACCATGCGCACTGATCTCCACCACATCTTCTGTTGTGAACGAGCGTGGTGCTCGCATGACCGTAACCAATACTTCCTCAATCTTTTCCCCATTAACGGGATCTATGATATGACCATAATGAACCGTGTGAGATGCTGCCTGAGTTAAAGGGGTTTTGCTGCGAAAAATCTTTTCCGTCTCCGACACTGCTTCCGGGCCGCTGACCCGGATCACGGCGATACCCGCCTCTCCGACAGCCGTTGATATCGCTGTGATCGTATCACTGATCATGGTTATCTCTCCTTGCTCTATTTTAAAATTGCCGCCCCTCAGGGGACGCCATATCCATTTTCAAATCTATTAATGATATATCATATGACATGTTGTTTATCGTATTAAGTCCACTCTTTACTTGTTCTACGCACCTTATCAAATTGCTTCTGTACGAAAAAAGCAATGGCTTCTGCACCGGGCAGGAAGCCATTGCGTCTTCAATTTCGTGTTATTTCGTCGTAATAACCACACGCCGATTAGGCTCCTCGCCCTTACTTAACGTCTTAATCTGCGGGTGATTTTGCAGTTTTGCATGGATGACTTTTCGTTCGAGCGGTGGCATTGGTTCCAGTACAACTTCCTTACCGGTACGGATTGCTTGTCCAGCCAACCGTTCAGCCAGATCCTCCAGCGTCTTCCGCCGACGTTGACGGAAATTCTCCGCGTCGAGCACAATTCGAACGAAGCTTTCCGAATATCGGTTCGCTACAATGTTCGTTAGATACTGAAGCGCATCCAGCGTCTGTCCACGTCTGCCAATAATCATGCCCAGATCTTCGCCGGCAATATTGAAGATATGTCCATCCCGCTGTTTTTTGATATGCACTTCAACATCCAGTCCCATACCTGCTGCGACCTCTTTCAAGAAAGCAGCCGCTTCTTCATAGGGATTTTTAGCTGCAACATCCTCGAGTAATGCATCTACTTCAGACTTGTATGCAGCTGGCTTGATCGGCTGTGGAACAACTTCCGGTACAGGCAATAATTTCACTTCAACTTTGGCCGCCCTCACCCCGAACAAACCCAGGAATCCTTTTGACGGCTGCTCTAACACTTGTATCTCGACCTTGTCCCGACTTACGCCAAGCTCGGTCAATCCTTGGTTTACAGCATCTTCAACGGTTTTTCCTGACGTAATGACTTTGGTCATTTCGATTTTTTGGCCCCTTTCGACCCTTTTCCAGAGACGGTCGCTTTGCCACCGTTTTTGCGTTTAGCTCCATTTTTGGAAGAGCTATTCTGCTTCACGTTGACCTCAGCTACGATTTTATCATTATTCCGGTAAAGGAAATAGTTTTGCACGATCGTGTAGATGTTACTGTAGAACCAGTACAGCGGAAGTGCTGACGGGAACTGATAAGACATCACGAAGATCAAAATCGGGTACACCCACAGCATAAACTGCATCGGACCAATTTGCTGTGCAGGGTTCATACGCATCATCATCCAAGTTTGAATGAATGTTGTGATGGCAGCCAGCACTGGCAAAATAAACAGGTGATCGGGTGATCCGAGCTGGAGCCACAAGAAATCATGCGTTCTCAGACTGGAGTTTCCGTAAATTGAGTTATAAAGTGCGATGTAAATCGGCATCTGAATGATAAGTGGCAGACAACCGGCCATCGGATTAACTTTGTTCTCCTGGAACAACTTCATCGTTTCTTGCTGAACTTTCTCAGGTGTATCTTTAAACTTGGCTTGAATCTCCTTCAGCTGCGGCTGAATCGCCTGCATAGCTTTGGAGCTACGGACTTGTTTCATTGTTAGTGGTAAAATCAATGTCCGTACAATAAGCACCATCACGAGGACGGCCAGTCCATATTCACCTTTGAACCAGTTGGCGAATGTATCCAGCGCCAGTGAGAACCAGTACACAACATTGGCTTGCCAAAAAGAATCACTATTCTTTAGATCTTCCGTAGTAACCCCAGCTCCTTGTGGAGTACATCCGGCGAGTACAGTGACCATTGCAATGACTGCAATGAGGAGAATCCACTTCCCCTTTGATGTCTTCAATCGCGACACTTCATAACCCCTCTCTTAACCAATCCATTCCATCGTAAAATCATACCATAATTAGGAGGACAAATAAACCGAAGCTTACCGCTTGCTCGACTTCAAAAGAGAGCCCTTTCGCATCGCATGTAGCAGGCTTTTTTCCATTTCCTTATAGGGCATGTCCAGTGCACCTTTTCTGACGATAAAAATCAGATCCATCTGCGTGACGATCTCATGCTCATGATGACGAACAATTTCCTTGATCATGCGTCTCATCCGGTTGCGTACGACAGCGTTTCCGATTTTCTTGCTGCATGATACGCCGACCCGAAATTGTTCCGTATCTTTACGGCGACAGCCATACACCACGAATTGATGATTGGCAAACGATTTCCCATACCGGTATACGCGACTAAAGTCCGCCCGGTTTCGTAGACGCAGTCTTTTATACACGGCGCTTCTCCTTGCTCTTCTCCACCAATGATATTGACGGAGGCCTCATTACTGATTTAGTATAGGCTTTCTTGAATGACGGTAAACCGCCTTGGCGACAACTTCATTTGGGATGATTGTTAATCAGCTACTTGAACTGATACGCATTCATCCGGGATGAATGTTGATTGGCCATTTAAACCTATCAACGATTCATCATTATATAAGGTAAGTTTTCGAAAAATGGAAAACTCACTCAACATACATTCGCGTGTGTGTTCAGCACTTTTTCGCAGACCATTCAGACCTGATCTATAGCAGCATCCAGTCTGATTTGAGCTAATTAAGAAAAAAAAGACCACCACGGTGGTCTTCAATGCATTAAGCACTCAGGTTTTTACGGCCTTTAAGGCGACGTGCGGCCAAAATTTTACGGCCGTTGCTCGTGCTCATTCTTTTCCGGAAACCATGAACTTTTTTACGTTTGCTAACGTTCGGTTTGAATGTAGGTCTCAATGTATTGCACCTCCTCACAAGGAAATACTTATGTGATGAATCACTTTCATCTTCACAGAAAACACCTTTATATATTTAACCATGATCACCTGGAAAAGTCAACTGCATGGCGCAAGGCTTCTCCCTCTTTTATATACACTCTTCATCCCACCCATAGTAATGACCACAGTCCGTTCACTTCAATACCAATTTCAAGCCCCGAAGAGAGTCCTGAAAGTTATCCCCAGACCCCGATCAGATGACCATATTTCAGCATTTATAGTTATCCACACCCTCCAATACCCGTTATCATCTTTATTACATCCTGTTTAAAGTTATTCACATGTGGATAATGATTATAGGCTATTATTATCGTCGAATTCTAAACAGGTTGTATCCGCTTCAATTAAGGTTTACAAGCTTTTGAGAAAGGTGTAGGATAAAAATCACATCTTGTATACAAGTATATGGATGAAGCCGATTTACTTATCCGCCTTTAGTAGTCCTTTGAAAAAAACATTAGCCGTTAGCTTGTAGCTACAGACTATGGATTGAACTGAATGTCCAGTCCGCAAAATAGTTATGCTATGATCAGTAATGAACTGATTACTTATTAATAGGAGCGTTAGCCATATGTTATTTCCTTCTTCCTGGCTCCAAGGGGCTTCCCGTGGTGAAGCCATTGCCTGCGAATTAAGGCTGCGGATCATCAGCGGTACCCTTCGACCTGGAGAGATTTTGTCGGAAAACCGAATTGCGGCTGATTTTGACAGCAGTCGTTCACCTGTCCGTGAAGCGTTACGAACATTGTCCAATGAAGGACTTATTCGACTTGAACGTATGGGGGTCGTTGTCATTGGACTACGAATCAAGGATGTTGAAGAATTGTATGATGTCCGTTTCCTGATTGAAAGTTTTGTGCAGCAGCGACTTGCTGGTGATGTCCCAGAATCATTAATCACCCAGCTGCGTAACGTGATCGACAAAATGCAACTTGCTGGACGGCATCAGGACGCCGTCGAATTCGCCTATCAGGATCTCGTTTTCCACGAGACCATCATTGAGGCTGCTCAGCATTCCCGTATTTCACATCTATGGAAGAGTATTCGATATGTTGTGATGACCGTTATGCTGCTCACAACGCGCAGAGTATTTGTTCAAGGCGAGCAGAAAGTAAGCGCTGTAATTGAGAAACACCTTTTGCTCGTTGAAGCTCTTGAATCAGGTGACAAGATGCTCATTCAGGCTGGAGTCCGCACGTATTTCCAAGATTCTGGCAAAACCCTGCACGAAAGCTTTGATTCCTAATCGATGCAAGGCGTTTGCAATCATATCCGTCGTGAATGATTGCGACTTAACTTGTCGACAAGTATACAAATGCGATTTTGTTTCAAATTTGGGCATGATAAAACTACATTTTTCGCCAACACCTTCTGCGGTACTGGTACAACTTTAATTGTTGACGCTAATTTCACTTGTAAGCGTTCTATATCAGAAATAAAGGAGCACACAACATCATGAGCACTCTTTTTGGACTATCCCACAACGCAACATTATTGGTTTGGACGTTAATTGCGATCGTTTTTCTGATCGTTTTGATCTCCAAGTATAAATGGAATCCCTTTATCACCCTGCTGTTGTCCGCATTAATGCTCGGTTTGCTTACAGGCATGAAACCTGCCGATGTGATCTCTTCCATTACCGGGGGACTTGGCGGCACACTTGGAACCATCGCAATTGTTATTGCTCTCGGTACAATGCTTGGTAAGATGATGGCCGAATCTGGTGGTGCCGAGCGCATTGCAACTACATTGGTTGATCGGTTCGGTGTAAAACGTGTGCACTGGGCCATGATGATCGTTGGATTTATCGTTGGTATTCCCGTTTTCTTCGAAGTTGGCGTGATTTTGATGATCCCCATCATTTTCACCGTTGCACGTAAAACCAACATGTCTTTGCTGCAGATTGGTATTCCCATTTTGGCCGGTTTATCGACTGTACACGGTTTGGTCCCACCCCACCCAGCGCCAATGATAGCGATTGAAGCCTTCAGCGCGGATCTGGGTAAAACCATTTTGTACTCCCTTATTGTTGGTATTCCTACAGCGATTATTGCAGGTCCTTTGTTTGGTAAATTTATTGGTAAAAGAATACACACCGAACCGCCAGCAGAACTGGCTGAACAATTCGCAACCAAAACAAACAGCAACATGCCTGGGTTTGGTATTACCCTGTTTACCATATTGCTGCCGGTTATTTTGATGCTGATTGGTTCCATAGCAAGCATCATTGACCCAAATGCCACGAGCGGTTTCACCGTTTTCAGTGAATTTATCGGTCATGAGATCATTGCTTTGCTCATTTCAGTTGTATTTGCCCTCTTTTCACTCGGCTTTGCACGTGGATTCACCAAACACGATATTTCCCGTTTCACCAGTGAATGTCTGGCGCCTACGGCGACCATCATTCTCATTATTGGTGGAGGCGGTGCCTTCAAACAGGTATTGATCAATAGTGGTGTGGGTAACGCGATTGCTGAAGTCGCTACCCATGCCAACATCAACGTGATCCTGTTTGCCTGGCTTGTCGCTGGTCTCATTCGTGTAGCTACCGGTTCAGCAACCGTAGCCATGACAACAGCCGCCGGTATTGTCGCTCCAGTGCTTGCACTCACACCAGGGGCCAATATTGAGCTGGTTGTACTCGCCACAGGTGCGGGGTCACTCATCTTGTCTCATGTAAACGATGCGGGATTCTGGATGATCAAAGAATTCTTTAATATGAGCGTTTCCCAGACATTGAAAACGTGGACCGTTATGGAAACACTATTATCTGTAGTGGGACTGATCTTTATTTTGCTCCTGAGTACAGTGGTATAAATGGAGTATCTATAGTAGAAAGAAATTAAAATCTCATCGCTTTCTGGAGAAAGAAGGATTAAATACATGAACAACTATATGATTGGGATCGATATTGGTACCACCAGTACCAAATCCGTATTATTTACCGAGCAAGGCTCTGTCGTCAGTACCTCAACGCAGGAATACCCTTTGTATACCCCGGCACCCGATGTTGCCGAGCAGGACCCTGAAGAGATTGTGCAAGCAGCCCTCCGTTCTGTGCGAGGAGTTATGGATCAGAGTGGTGTTGCTGCCGAGCAGATCCTGTTTGTATCCTGTAGCTCGGCTATGCATAGTGTCATTGCCATGGGACAGGATAATAAACCCTTAACCCGTTGCATCACCTGGGCGGATAATCGAAGTGCAGCTTGGTCTGCCAAGCTGCAAGAGAATGGATTGGGCCATCGCATTTATCTGCGCACAGGTACACCGATCCATCCCATGTCACCGCTGACCAAATTAATGTGGCTGCGCCACGATGAACCTGAACTTTTTGAGAGTACCGCCAAATTTATTTCGATTAAAGAATATCTGTTCTTCCGTCTATTCGGACAATATGTCGTCGACCATTCCATCGCTTCCTGCACAGGTTTGCTCAATCTGGAACAACTGGACTGGGACGCAGAGGCCCTTGAGGTTGCAGGCATTACACCCGACCATCTCTCGAAGCTTGTACCTACAACACATATATTAGAAGGAATGAATCACGAATCGGCTGAAAAAATGGCTCTCTCCCCCTCTACGCCCTTTGTTATTGGCGCAAGTGATGGGGTTTTATCCAATCTCGGCGTAAACGCCATTGAACCTGGTGTTGTCGCAGCAACCATCGGAACCAGCGGGGCCATTCGCACTGTCGTGGACCGTCCGGTTACCGATCCCAAAGGTCGAACCTTCTGTTATGCCCTCACAGAGAATCTTTGGGTCATTGGTGGACCTGTGAATAACGGTGGCATGCTGTTTCGTTGGGTGCGGGATGAATTCGCCGCGTCTGAAGTGGAGACAGCGAAACGACTTGGCATCAATTCCTATGATGTACTGACCAAAATTGCCGAACGTGTCCGGCCGGGATCGGAAGGGCTTCTGTTTCATCCGTACCTTTCGGGCGAACGTGCCCCTTTATGGAATCCGGATGCCCGTGGCTCCTTTTTTGGCTTAACACTCCATCACCAGAAAGAGCATATGATTCGTGCTGTCCTGGAAGGGGTTATTTTCAACCTATATACGGTACTGCTCGCCATGGAAGAACAGATTGGGCAACCTACCTCCATTCAAGCCACCGGTGGGTTTGCACGCTCTCCTCTCTGGCGCCAGATGATGTCTGATATCTTCAATCAGGAAGTGGTTGTACCCGAGAGCTTCGAAAGTTCCTGTCTGGGTGCCGTCGTGCTTGGTTTGTACGCTACAGGGCGGATCCAATCGCTTCATGCCGTTTCTTCCATGGTCGGTACAACGCATCGGCATACCCCTGTCAAAGAGAATGCTGTACTCTACCAAGAGCTGCTGCCCATCTTTATTCGGATTTCTCGCAAACTGGAAGAGGAATACGCAGATATCGCTGAATTCCAGCGTAAGATGTCCCTTCCCCGTCTCTAAATCATCAATCCATACTTCGTCTCCGCACCAAAAAAAGAGGGTGTCCTCTAAAACCAAAAATCGGTTTTAGAGGACACCCTCTTTTGCTATACACGCATAATCTATCCTTTGATTTCATATTATACATTTATACACTTCAACCTCCATATTCGAGTATCAGCTTACCTCTTGATCCTGATAATTCTCATTACATATGTCTCAAAATGAAGTCATCTATGTCCATTATTCTTATACATTGCCATCACAGAATTACCATCTGCTCAGAAAATACACCACTGATCTTGTTCAATTAAAAGCATGAGTTTACTCCCCTCTCCGTCTCCCATCCAGACACTGAATTCGTCGCTTTCATCATCGCCCCATTGGCAAGAAAAACGCGAGGGTGAGAGGTCACTCTTTTTCTGATCTCAATCATGCTTCGTTTTTACTTCACGGTTATCCACAGACAGGTTATTCACAAACGAAGAATACTTTTACACACAATTTGGCATCATTTGACGGATAACCTGTGTATAAGACATTTTTGGTTTTTGGGTCATTCTGTCGAAAATTAAACAGTTTATAAACAATATATTGTGTTGTGACTAAAAATTATACACAAGTTATTGAATTTGTGGATAAAATCACGCGATACGTTGAAATGCGGGGTTTCTTTTGCTATGATTGTATTACTTTTGGATGTGAATATGTGATCTGACCCATAATATTATCAACAGCCTGTGGATAAAGTTGTGAACAATTTTCCGTTGTTCATACTTTTTTTGTTTTCGACCTGCGGGGGTTTGGGGATAAATTCAACAATATATCTCGTATTTCGACACTGCATCATGGCTTAAGCCACACTTGGAACATGTAAAAGGAGTGACAGTCTGTGGACAGCCATACTTCTGATTTATGGCAGCAAATTTTATCAATCATACAAAACAAACTCAGCAAACCCAGCTTTGACACCTGGTTCAAAGCAACCAAAGCCACCAAGCTGAATGACCGTTCAATCGTCATTTCCGCACCAACCACGTTTGCCGTCGAATGGCTGGAGAGCCGTTACACCAAATTGGTTGGCTCGACGGTATACGAGTTGCTTGGCAAGCAAGTCGATGTGAAATTTGTCATCGAAGAGAACAAGCCTGCTGAACCGGACCCGCAACTGCCGGCTCCAACGCCTACAGTTGTACAGGAAGAAGCCGTACTCAGCATGCTGAATCCGAAATATACGTTCGATACATTTGTCATCGGGCCGGGCAACCGTTTTGCCCATGCCGCATCGCTGGCGGTCGCTGAAGCGCCCGCCAAAGCTTACAATCCTCTCTTTCTGTATGGAGGAGTAGGTCTCGGTAAAACTCACTTGATGCATGCGATCGGACATTATGTTCTGGAGCATGATCCGGGCAGCAAAGTCGTTTATTTGTCGTCTGAGAAATTCACGAACGAATTCATTAACTCGATCCGTGACAACCGCGGGGAGAGCTTCCGTAACAAATACCGGAGCGTCGACATTTTGCTCATTGATGATATTCAGTTCTTGGCGGGAAAAGAATCAACACAAGAGGAATTTTTCCATACGTTTAATGCGCTGCATGAGGAACGGAAGCAGATTATCATCTCCAGCGACAGACCACCGAAGGAAATTCCGACATTGGAAGAACGGCTTCGTTCTCGCTTTGAATGGGGGTTAATCACGGATATCCAGCCTCCAGATTTGGAGACAAGGATCGCAATTTTGCGGAAAAAGGCACGTGCGGAAAACTTGGATATTCCGAATGAAGCGATGATGTACATTGCCAACCAGATTGACACCAACATCCGTGAACTGGAGGGCGCCCTGATTCGGGTCGTTGCTTATTCTTCACTGACTAATCAAGATGTAACCACTCATCTGGCAGCTGAAGCACTGAAGGATATTATTCCTTCCAGTCGTCCCAAAATGATCACTATTCATGACATCCAACAAAAGGTCGGCGAGTATTATAGCCTTAAGCTTGAAGATTTCAAAGCACGGAAACGGACCAAGGCAGTTGCTTTTCCAAGACAGATTGCCATGTATCTCTCTCGTGAACTGACAGACTTTTCTCTGCCCAAAATTGGGGAAGCATTCGGAGGACGAGATCACACCACTGTCATACATGCTCACGAAAAAATCTCCCAAGCGATTAAAAACGATCAGGATCTGTATAAAGTTATCAACAACTTAACCGAAAAAATAAAGAATCCAACCTGAACAAGTCCCAAGCCTATGCACAACGTATACACATGTGGATAGGCTTGGGTGTACGGGTTTATACCCACTTATCCACATATTCAGTGCCCCTATTACTATTATTACTAAAAAGATCTTAAAGATATCATCTCCAAAATAGCCATTTCGGAGCTTAGCCTTCGGCCTTTGAAAAACACCTTTTAACACCCCAACACCCAAAAAAACAGCTAGGAGTGAAACCATGAAAATCAGCATAATGAAAAACTACTTAAACGATTCCATACAGCAAGTATCCAAAGCGATCTCAAGCCGTACGACGATTCCGATCCTGAGCGGTATTAAATTCGACGTGAATCATCAAGGTGTAACGTTGACAGCAAGTGACACCGATATATCCATTCAATCCTTCATCCCGCTTGAAGATGGAGATAAAAGCGTAGTTCAGGTAGATCAACCCGGCAGTGTAGTTTTGCCAGCCAAGTTTTTTGTGGAGATCATCAAGAAGCTGCCATCACAGGAAGTGCACATGGAAGTCAAAGAGAACTTCAACACCTTTATCTCCGCAGGTGCTACCGAAATTCAACTGGTAGGTCTGGATCCGGAAGAATTCCCGGTACTGCCAAGCATCGAAGAAAACCAAACCGTCTCCATTCCAGGAGATTTGCTGAAAAATATGATCAAACAAACGGTCTTCTCCATTTCCACACACGAGACTACTCCAATCCTGACAGGTGTACTCTGGAGTTTGGGTGACAACGAATTGAAATTTGTGGCAACAGACCGTCACCGTCTTGCTACTCGATCAGCAATGCTGGATAATGCAGAAGGTATCCGCTTCAACAACGTGGTCATTTCCGGTAAAACGCTGAACGAACTCAGCAAAATTGTTCCGGATCAAAACACCCTTGTGGATATCGTTGTTGCAGATAACCAGGTTCTGTTCAAAATCGACCGTGTATTGTTCTACTCCCGTATTTTGGACGGAACATATCCGGATACTTCTAGAATTATTCCAACGTCATACAAAACAGAACTTGTTTTAGATACAAAAAAATTAAGTGAATCCATTGACCGGGCTTATTTGCTGTCGCGTGAAGAGAAAACAAACATCGTGCGTATGCAAACGATGGATTCGGGATCCGTTGAAATTTCTTCAAGCTCTTCCGAGCTAGGTAAAGTAAGAGAAGAAATCGAACCTGCCGAGTTTACAGGAGATCCGTTAAAAATCTCGTTCAACTCTAAATACATGCTGGATGTGCTGAAAGTTGTTGAAAGTGAGCAACTGATGATCGCTTTTACAGGAGTCATGAGTCCAATTATCTTGAAACCGCTGGATGACAGTCACAGCCTTTACGTGATATTGCCATATCGGACGACCAACTAACGAAAGGAAGATCATAGTGAACCAAGTTACGATTCGTACGGAATATATTAAGCTTGATCAATTTTTGAAACTGGCTGATTGCATCCCAACTGGAGGTATGGCCAAAGCTCTGCTTCAGGAAGGACTTGTACGTGTGAATAAAGAGCCTGAGGAACGCCGGGGACGTAAGTTATACCCTGGGGATATCGTTGAAGTGGACGGAGAAGGCACATTCGAAGTTGCTGCAGAATAAGAAGACCAGTTCGATCCTGCTGCCTCCTGACGGACGGGATAAAAGGGAGGTTACCGCGTGTTTGTGAACAGCATTGATCTGCAGAATTTCCGCAATTATGAACATCTGAGACTGGATTCTTTTGGTCCCGTAAACTTGTTGATCGGGCAAAATGCCCAAGGCAAGACCAATCTTGCAGAGGCGATTTTTGTACTTGCACTCACCAAGAGCCACCGTACATCCCGTGATAAGGAGTTAATCCGTTTCGGTGAGGAACGTGCCAGACTTGCAGCAGAGGTCGACAAAAAGTACGGATCGGTCAAGCTTGAACTATCTTTGTCGCAACAAGGCAAAAAAGCAAAGATTAACGGTCTGGAGCAGCGCAAGTTAAGTGATTTTGTCGGAGCGCTCAATGTGGTGATGTTTGCACCGGAGGATCTGGAGATTGTAAAAGGCACACCGGGGGTCCGCCGCCGGTTTCTTGACATGGAGATTGGACAGGTTGCACCTGGCTACCTGTACCACCTGCAGCAATACCAAAAAGTGCTCGTCCAACGAAATAATTTGCTTAAGCAGTTATGGGGAAAAGGGGCATCGGCCCAGACCATGCTTGAGGTGTGGAATGAACAACTGGTCGAGCATGGTGTTAAAATCGTCAAAAAAAGGAAACAATTCATAAAGAAACTGCAAAAGTGGGCAGAAACGATTCATCAGGGGATCACTGGAGGCGGAGAAGTCTTGCGGCTGGCCT
This sequence comes from Paenibacillus sp. FSL H7-0940, assembly GCF_037979415.1. Classification (NCBI taxonomy): domain Bacteria; kingdom Bacillati; phylum Bacillota; class Bacilli; order Caryophanales; family Paenibacillaceae; genus Paenibacillus; species Paenibacillus sp. FSL H7-0940. The sequence continues at coordinate 5,685,258 of NZ_CP150280.1, read as the reverse complement.
ACCTTCCTTCCTTCAGCGAAGCCGCTGAGGAAGATGAAGCTGTCTTAATGGACCAATTTATGATAAAATTATCACAAATGAAAGAGCAGGAGATTCGCCGAGGCACAACCCTTAGTGGGCCGCATCGGGATGACCTGTCCTTTTTCATTAACGATCGGGAAGTACAAACATATGGCTCGCAGGGGCAGCAGCGCACAACGGCGTTGTCCCTTAAACTTGCGGAAATTGAACTGATTCATGAAGAAATCGGAGAATATCCAGTTCTGTTGCTGGATGATGTTCTGTCCGAGCTGGACCCTTTTCGCCAGACGCAGCTGATCGAAACGTTCCAGAGCAAGGTGCAAACCTTTATTACGGCTACGGGGATCGAGAGCCTGAACGTTGACAAGCTCAAAGATGCCAGTATTTATCACGTTCATGCCGGACAGGTTGAACGCTAAGGAGTGAGGGGCTTATGTACATTCATCTGGGCGGTGAGAAGATCATCCGTTCTTCCGAATTGGTCGCTATTTTTGATATATCGATTGAAAAATCCTCAAAGATCTCCAAGCAGTATGTCACGCATGCCGAGCAGGAAAAAACAGTGGAACACATCGGCGAAGAGGAAGCCAAGTCCATTGTGGTGACCAAAAACATTGTGTACTACTCGCCTATTTCCTCAGCCACGCTGAAAAAGCGGGCTCACATTTTTCCAGATCTCTAGCGTTGTGTGGCATAAAATTAGTTAACGCATATTTACGATATTGAATCTATAGAAGTAGGTGAAAGGCATGTCTATGAATCAACCGTCATATGATGCGAATGAAATTCAGGTCCTTGAAGGATTGGAAGCCGTACGGAAGCGTCCGGGCATGTATATCGGTTCCACCAGTTCCAAGGGCCTGCATCATCTGGTCTGGGAAGTAGTGGACAACAGTATTGACGAAGCGCTTGCAGGTTACTGCGACCACATTGAGGTCAGTATCCATGAAGACAATAGCGTGACTGTAGTCGATAACGGACGGGGTATTCCTGTCGGCGAACATACCAAAATGAAACGTCCTGCACTTGAGGTAGTTATGACTGTCCTCCATGCAGGGGGAAAATTTGGCGGCGGTGGATATAAAGTATCCGGTGGTTTGCATGGTGTTGGTGTGTCCGTTGTGAATGCACTCTCTGAAAAAGTGGTTGTAACGGTTAAACGTGAGGGACATATCTATCAACAGGAATATCGCCGTGGAGCTCCACAGTATGACCTGAAAGTGATCGGTACAACCGACGAAACAGGAACAACGGTTAGATTCCATCCGGACCCTGAAATTTTCACGGAAACAAGAGTGTTCGAATATGACATCTTGCTTGCCCGGATTCGTGAGCTGGCATTCCTGAACAAGGGCATCGGTCTTACATTGACGGATGAGCGTACAGGTGCAACCAACTCGTTCATGTACGAAGGCGGCATTATCGAATACGTCTCCTACCTGAACCAGAAGCGCGAAGTCCTGCATGAGAATCCAATTTACGTCGAAGGTTCCAGAGATAACATTCAGGTGGAAGTTGCCCTGCAATACAATGACAACTACACCGAGAATATCTATTCCTTCGCGAACAATATCAACACGCATGAGGGCGGAACGCACGAATCAGGTTTCAAGAGTGCCCTTACACGGATCATCAACGACTATGCTCGTAAGGCGGGTGTAATCAAGGACAGCACGGGGAACCTTTCCGGAGATGACGTGCGTGAAGGCTTGACAGCTATTATTTCGGTCAAGATTCCGGAACCGCAATTTGAAGGACAGACAAAGACCAAGCTGGGCAACAGCGAAGTGCGTGGGATTGTCGAATCCTTGTTTGCCGAGAAGCTGCAGGAGTTCCTGGAAGAGAATCCTTCCGTATCCCGTCGCATTTTGGAAAAAGGGCTGCAAGCAGCACGTGCGCGTGAAGCTGCCCGTAAAGCCCGTGAACTGACACGTCGTAAAGGTGCACTCGAAGTAAGCTCACTTCCAGGTAAACTGGCAGACTGTTCATCCAAGGATGCTTCAATCAGCGAATTGTACATCGTCGAAGGTGACTCTGCAGGCGGATCAGCAAAGCAAGGTCGGGATCGTCATTTCCAAGCCATTTTGCCACTGCGTGGTAAGATTTTGAACGTGGAAAAAGCTCGTCTCGACCGGATCTTGGGTAATGCGGAGATTAGAGCAATTATTACGGCAATGGGTACGGGTATTGGTGATGACTTCGATATTGCCAAAGCACGCTATCACAAAATCATTTTGATGACCGATGCCGACGTTGATGGTGCTCATATCCGAACACTATTGCTGACATTCCTGTATCGGTACATGCGTAAAATCATTGAGGCAGGTTATGTATATATTGCACAACCGCCATTGTTCAAGATTGAGCGTAACAAAGTGATTCGTTATGCCGGTTCAGAGAGAGAGCGAGATGAAATTATTGCAACGCTCGGCGAAAATGCGAAATTCAACGTTCAGCGTTACAAAGGTCTTGGCGAGATGAATGCCGGACAATTGTGGGAAACGACGATGGATCCGGAGAGCCGGACCATGATGCAAGTATCGATTAATGATGCCATACTTGCTGATACCATGTTTGACACCCTGATGGGGGATAACGTTGAACCGCGTCGTGACTTTATCCAGGAAAATGCAAAATACGTGAAAAACCTCGACATTTAACATATTCGAAGAGGCGCCTGAGAGGGCGCCTTTTTTATATTAGGGAAGGTATGGAACAGGGAAGGCGTATACTTAGATCTCCGTAACCCTTTGTTATCTGCGTACACGTTTTTTGGCAGATGAAGCCTGTGCTTTAGGGGATGGCCGGGAGCTCTTACCCTTTTTGGAGGGCAAACGACCGTACGCAATCGCATAACGTTTGATCTTCCGGTACGCCTCCTTGTCCGGTAATAAGCCAAAGGCGTAAATGCCTGGCAGTGTGTTGACTTCAAGAATCCAGGGACGCCCTGCTTCGTCTAGCGCAATATCAATACCAATCTCTTTGAGTCTTGGAAATGATGTTTGCAATTGCACAGCGGTATGAATACCTAAGCGGTACAGCTCAGTGCGAAGTTTTTTGAAGCCATCCTGGTGAAGATGGGGGAGTACGAGTTCTTCAAACGTGGCCAATCGCCCACCGCCATGAATGTTGGTGATGATTTTACCAGGGGCAGCAACACGTCCCAGAACACCTGTTGTTTCCCAGTTGTGTTGCAGATTTTTCTGAGTTAACACACGCAAGTCAAAAGGCAAATCTTCATGCTTCATCAGCGATATTCCCTGTTGAATGATATAATCACGTTCCTGAATGCGATCATTCAGTGCTCGTTCGAGTTCGTACAGAGAATGAAATGATCTCTCCTCTGTACCGTATTGGAGATGATATGTTGTTGTGAGATAGGTAGCTCTGGAGATAATAGCACTTGCTTCGGGTTCATCAGGCAGGTTTCGATCATTGGTTTCTTCCGAAACCTCTGCATCTGTGGTGGAATCTTCGGAATTAACAACAGGTTCGTATAAACGGGTTGTTCTCACCCGCATAACGCCATTACCGTAAGTGCCACGGTCCGGTTTGATATAGTTGGACTCAAATAATTCAGTCATTCGTTCCAGAGTTTGACGGCTATATTTTCGGGTCACTGGGATATATTCATTCACAATGCGACTGCGTTGTAACACGGCTGTTTTGGCCCATTTGCTGGAGACGCGTTGGATACCCAAGATTCATCAGTCCTTTCATGTTTTGTTCAGTTCTAAAGAGGGACCAGACACGGAGAAATCAAAGGACAAGAGACGATTTCAGTGGTATAATAGAGAAATATGGCGTTTTGTGCGATGAGCTGCACAATTTGCAGTTTGATCGTAGGACGGGAATGGCTTTAGCCTCGGTAGGCACAGTACATATGCCGTTTTTCTAGCATTGTATGTGCAATTGGGGAGGAAGGCAGGGCGTATCCCCAGACACGCAGAAGTTCCCGGAAGAAAGGCTATTGCCCAGCGGACGTTTAATTGTGTAACTTTTGTGAAAGTAATATAATAAAGAGTAGCGTTCTTGCGCGGTTTTAGCCTTGTTAGGCTTTTCACATATAATCAACTTTTTTGCATGACGGAATGGAACGTTTGTTGAAGGACAAGAAGGAGGTCCAGCATGGCGGAAGAAATGAACTCTCAGATTACAGATCGGGATATAGGCGTCGAGATGCGTGAATCGTTTATGGATTATGCGATGAGCATCATCGTTAGCCGTGCCTTACCTGACGTGCGTGATGGATTGAAGCCGGTTCACCGGCGTATTCTGTACGCGATGTCAGAGCTCGGCATGACACCCGATAAACCACATAAAAAATCAGCCAGAATCGTCGGCGAAGTTATCGGTAAGTATCACCCACACGGTGACTCTGCTGTTTACGAGACGATGGTACGGATGGCACAGGATTTCTCCCTGCGTTATATGCATGTAGATGGACATGGTAACTTTGGATCGGTCGATGGTGATATGGCAGCAGCCATGCGTTATACCGAAGCACGTTTGTCCAAGATTGCTATGGAAATGCTCAGAGATATCAACAAGGATACGATTGATTTCCAACCAAACTATGACGGTGAAGAACATGAGCCAATCGTTCTGCCTGCTCGTTTTCCTAACTTGCTTGTCAATGGGGTCGGCGGGATCGCGGTAGGTATGGCTACCAATATTCCTCCTCATAACCTGGGTGAGGTCATTGATGGTGTACAGGCCATGATTCAAAATCCGGACATTACATCCATGGAACTCATGGATTACATTCAAGGACCAGACTTCCCTACGTCCGGCTACATTTTGGGCCGCTCAGGCATTCGCCAGGCGTATCAGACCGGACGTGGTTCAGTAACGATGCGGGCTAAAACCAACATCGAAGAGAATAACAACAAGGCACGAATTATCGTTACAGAGTTGCCTTATCAGGTAAACAAGGCGAGACTCGTTGAGAAAATCGCCGAGTTGGTACGTGATAAAAAGATTGATGGTATTACTGACCTTCGTGATGAGTCTGACCGTAATGGTATGCGGGTTGTAATTGAGCTTCGCAGAGACGTGAATCCGGGGGTTGTCCTGAACAACCTGTACAAACATACATCGATGCAATCCACTTTCGGGATTAACATGCTTGCGATTGTTAATAAAGAACCTAAAATCCTGAACTTGCGTGAAGTGTTGTATCACTACCTGCAGCATCAGATTGAGGTTATTCGCAGACGTACGCAGTTTGAACTGAAAAAGGCTGAAGCTCGTGCACACATTCTAGAAGGTTTACGTATTGCGCTGGATCATATCGACGAGATTATTACGTTGATTCGTTCATCCAGTAATGCGGATGCAGCAAGAGAAGGTTTGATTGAGCGCTTCTCACTCAGTCATGATCAGGCTCAAGCTATTCTCGATATGCGTTTGCAACGACTCACAGGTCTGGAACGCGAACGTATTGAAAATGAATATAACGAACTGATGGTCAAAATCAGAGAGTATCGCGAAATTCTGGCCAATGAGCATCTGGTGCTTGAGATTATCAGTACGGAGCTGCAAGAGATCCGCGACCGCTTCAGCGATGATCGTCGTACGGAGATCACTGTAGGTGAAGAGAGTATTCTGGATGAGGACCTGATTCCACGTGAAGAGGTTATCATTACGATTACTCATACAGGCTACGTGAAACGTCTGCCGGTATCCACATACCGCAGCCAGAAACGTGGTGGACGTGGGGTCGTGGGTATGGATACGAAAGATACCGACTTTGTCGAACATCTGTTTGTGACCAACTCCCACAATTACCTCATGTTCTTCACTGACAAAGGTAAAGTGTACCGTCTCAAAGCTTACGAGATTCCAGAGCTTGGACGTACCGCACGGGGAACGCCGATTATCAACCTGATCCAGATCGAGCAGGGCGAGTCGGTCAATGCCGTAATTCCGGTCCAGGAATTCGAAAGTGACAGATACTTGTTCTTTGCTACCCGCCAAGGGGTTGTGAAGAAGACGCCACTTGAGGATTACACCAATATTCGCAAAGGCGGCTTGATCGGTATTTCCTTACGTGATGATGACGTTCTGATCGATGTTAAGCTGACCGATGGATTGCAAGAGATCATCATGGGTACAGCTCACGGAATGTCTATTCGATTCTCGGAAGGTAACGTACGTTCCATGGGACGAAGCGCAACCGGGGTTAAAGGGATTACATTGGATGAACAGGATGCTGTTATCGGCATGGATGTAGTTGATAAAGAGCTTGATGTTCTGATCGTTACAGCCAAAGGTTACGGTAAACGTACACCTGTCAGTGATTATCGGATGCAGACTCGTGGCGGTAAAGGGATCAAGACTATTAATGTCACAGAGAAGAACGGCTCAGTAGTCAGCCTCAAAATGGTTAAAACCGAAGAGGATCTGATGATTATTACGTCCAGCGGTACGTTGATCCGGATGAGCATGGAAGGCATATCCACTATGGGTCGATACACGCAGGGTGTGAAGCTGATTCATATTCGTGACGAGGATTCAGTAGCTACAGTCAGCCGAATTGACAAAAATGAAGAGGAACCAGACGATGAGTCGCTTGAAGGCTTGGAAGGCGAGGAGTCCCAAGCTCCGGAAGTAAGCTTGGAAGAAGGCACCGTTTCTGACGCTGAGGTTAATGAAGTTGAGGGCGACGACGATTCCGGTTCGGAAGCATAAAATAGAATTTTATAAAGACTGATCTCTTTGAGATTGGAAGAAGATTGCGAGGGCTCCCACCGGGAGCCCTTTTGTTTGTATAAAGGAATCTCTTCTTTTATTCTTCCGAATCTGGGATGTACAGCCTGATTCCTGAGTAATATAATGGGAAATATCATGAAAAACCGGGACTATGGTCTTGTTTGTATTAACATAGAAGAACGATGAGTGAGGGGAATACACATGGGATTAATCACCCTGTCAGAAGTCAAACCAGGACTCAAACTTGGGAGTGATGTGCAAACACTTCGCGGCAACGTTCTGCTTCAGAAGGGAAAAGTCATTTTACCCAAGGATATGGAAGTGCTCAGAGCTTTTATGATTCAACAGGTAGATATTGAACAAGAAAGAACGGTGTCGAGTAGTACAGGAACCAAAGGTGCATCTGTGTCCGCAGGAAGTTCTGCCAATGACAACAATGGTGAACGGGCAGGGAAGACAGGGAACGTCACCACAGCTCCTGTAGTAACGTCTTTGCAGGATGAGTATGAGAAGATGGTCGGACTAACCAAAAATGCTTTCCTGTCCTCTCTGGCGGCTGAATTACCGGTCTATGAGTTACGTACACAGTTGGAGGCAGTGTTTGCACATCTCAAACAATATAATGTGCTTACCTTCAGTCCACGAGTAATGCAAGAACATGATTATGTATATCACCATGCCGTACTGAGTGCGATCACATCCTATCAACTGGCTCAATGGATCGATCTCCCCTCCAAGGATTGGATGCAAGTGGCTTTTGCAGGCTTGTTCCATGATATTGGTAACAACAAGGTAGATCCGCAGATACTCCATAAACCATCCACGTTGACGGCTACAGAGCAGGAAGAGATTCGTCAGCATACGAAATATGGTTATCAGATCCTTAAACAGGCAAAGGCCATTAATGAGGGAGCCAGACTTGCAGCTTTACAGCATCATGAAAAAGTGGATGGTTCAGGCTACCCGTTGCAGCTTAGTGGGACGCAGATTCATATCTATGCGAAGATTGTAGCTATCGCTGATATTTTCCACGCCATGACGCTGGAGAAGATCTACCGCAAGGCACAATCACCATACCTAGTCCTAGAACAGATCCAAAGTGAGGCATTTGGGAAATTGGACCCTGCAATTGTAAGAGTATTTGTTCAACGGTCGACCCAGATCCATAATGGCATCCGAGTAAAACTCAGCAATAACCAGATTGGAGAGATCGTATTCTCTGATCGAGATCATCCTACACGGCCTATGGTGTCAGTAGAAGGAACCATCATTAACCTGATGCAGCAACGGCAGCTTCACATCCAAGAGGTTATCGGATAACAATAGATATTAAAGTAACTTGATGAGAGGGCCTTTCTTTTATAGAGAGGCTTTTTATGTGAGATAAATGTGGAAATGTAGAAAAAAACAAAAAGATTATAGAAAGATATATAATTAATCAAAAAAAGACTTGCATTCAATATCTGTACATGGTATATTCTAATTCCGGCCAAGAAAACACGCTTTACACGGTGCGGCAAGCAAAAGAAATAAGATTCGAAAGAAACTTAAAAAAAGAGCTTGCAAAGTTGGTTCGGATGTGATAAGATATAAAAGTTGCTGAAGAGAACGACATTCGGTAAAAAAATAAGTTTGATCTTTGAAAACTGAACAACGAGTGAGTAAACATTCTGCTTGCAGAATGAACGCGAAAGTTTGAGACAAGCCTTGGCTTGAATCGGCTGGAGCACAAATGAGATTTTTAATCTCGTCAGATTCAAAATGAGCTTATCGCTCTTTTCAATACTTTATTGGAGAGTTTGATCCTGGCTCAGGACGAACGCTGGCGGCATGCCTAATACATGCAAGTCGAGCGGAGTTGATAGGAAGCTTGCTTCCTTGATACTTAGCGGCGGACGGGTGAGTAACACGTAGGCAACCTGCCCTCAAGTTTGGGACAACTACCGGAAACGGTAGCTAATACCGAATAATTGTTTTCTTCGCCTGAAGGAAACTGGAAAGACGGAGCAATCTGTCACTTGGGGATGGGCCTGCGGCGCATTAGCTAGTTGGTGAGGTAACGGCTCACCAAGGCGACGATGCGTAGCCGACCTGAGAGGGTGATCGGCCACACTGGGACTGAGACACGGCCCAGACTCCTACGGGAGGCAGCAGTAGGGAATCTTCCGCAATGGGCGAAAGCCTGACGGAGCAATGCCGCGTGAGTGATGAAGGTTTTCGGATCGTAAAGCTCTGTTGCCAGGGAAGAACGCTTGGGAGAGTAACTGCTCTCAAGGTGACGGTACCTGAGAAGAAAGCCCCGGCTAACTACGTGCCAGCAGCCGCGGTAATACGTAGGGGGCAAGCGTTGTCCGGAATTATTGGGCGTAAAGCGCGCGCAGGCGGTCATTTAAGTCTGGTGTTTAATCCCGGGGCTCAACCCCGGATCGCACTGGAAACTGGGTGACTTGAGTGCAGAAGAGGAGAGTGGAATTCCACGTGTAGCGGTGAAATGCGTAGATATGTGGAGGAACACCAGTGGCGAAGGCGACTCTCTGGGCTGTAACTGACGCTGAGGCGCGAAAGCGTGGGGAGCAAACAGGATTAGATACCCTGGTAGTCCACGCCGTAAACGATGAGTGCTAGGTGTTAGGGGTTTCGATACCCTTGGTGCCGAAGTTAACACATTAAGCACTCCGCCTGGGGAGTACGGTCGCAAGACTGAAACTCAAAGGAATTGACGGGGACCCGCACAAGCAGTGGAGTATGTGGTTTAATTCGAAGCAACGCGAAGAACCTTACCAGGTCTTGACATCCCTCTGATCGATGCAGAGATGTATCTTTCCTTCGGGACAGAGGAGACAGGTGGTGCATGGTTGTCGTCAGCTCGTGTCGTGAGATGTTGGGTTAAGTCCCGCAACGAGCGCAACCCTTATATTTAGTTGCCAGCACTTCGGGTGGGCACTCTAGATAGACTGCCGGTGACAAACCGGAGGAAGGTGGGGATGACGTCAAATCATCATGCCCCTTATGACCTGGGCTACACACGTACTACAATGGCCGGTACAACGGGCTGCGAAATCGCGAGATGGAGCCAATCCCAACAAAGCCGGTCTCAGTTCGGATTGCAGGCTGCAACTCGCCTGCATGAAGTCGGAATTGCTAGTAATCGCGGATCAGCATGCCGCGGTGAATACGTTCCCGGGTCTTGTACACACCGCCCGTCACACCACGAGAGTTTATAACACCCGAAGTCGGTGGGGTAACCGCAAGGAGCCAGCCGCCGAAGGTGGGATAGATGATTGGGGTGAAGTCGTAACAAGGTAGCCGTATCGGAAGGTGCGGCTGGATCACCTCCTTTCTATGGAGAATCGTTTCCTGCAACGGAAACATTCAAATACGCAGCTTAGCTGCAAAACACTCACTCGTTGTTCGGTTTTGAGAGCTCAAACTCTCAAAACAGCTTGCTTTTGCATGGAGCTTGTTCTTTGAAAACTAGATATCGAAACGAAACAAACGCGAATTAGAACATTCCTTTTTAGCTGAACTTGTGTTAAACAAGTTTCAATAAAAACGGTAGTCAAATTGCTTTTGTGATGGTATCGGGTGAGAGCGACTTTTGGCTTTGCGCAAGTAAAACAAGGGAAGCGAGCGACCGAAACCGGAACAAAATGGTTAAGCTACTAAGAGCACACGGAGGATGCCTAGGCGCTAGGAGCCGATGAAGGACGTGGCGAACAACGAAACTGCCTCGGGGAGCTGTAAGCAAGCTTTGATCCGGGGGTGTCCGAATGGGGAAACCCAGCTGGGGTAATTTCCAGTTACTCATAACTGAATACATAGGTTATGCAGAGGCATACCAGGGGAACTGAAACATCTAAGTACCCTGAGGAAGAGAAAACAATAGTGATTCCGTCAGTAGCGGCGAGCGAACGCGGAGAAGCCCAAACCAAAGAGCTTGCTCTTTGGGGTTGTGGGACGTCTCACATGGAGTTACAAAGGAACCGGTTAAGCGAAGAGGTCTGGAAAGGCCCGCCAAAGAAGGTAAAAGCCCTGTAGTTGAAAGTCTGTTCCCTCCGAGACGGATCCCGAGTAGTGCGGGGCACGTGAAACCCCGTATGAATCCGGCAGGACCATCTGCCAAGGCTAAATACTTCCTAGCGACCGATAGTGAAGCAGTACCGTGAGGGAAAGGTGAAAAGCACCCCGGAAGGGGAGTGAAATAGAACCTGAAACCGTGTGCTTACAAAAAGTCAGAGCCCGTTTTAGGGGTGATGGCGTGCCTTTTGTAGAATGAACCGGCGAGTTACGTTCCCGTGCAAGGTTAAGGTGAAGAGCCGGAGCCGCAGCGAAAGCGAGTCTGAATAGGGCGACTTAGTACGTGGACGTAGACCCGAAACCGGGTGATCTACCCCTGTCCAGGGTGAAGGTGCGGTAACACGCACTGGAGGCCCGAACCCACGCATGTTGAAAAATGCGGGGATGAGGTGGGGGTAGCGGAGAAATTCCAATCGAACTCGGAGATAGCTGGTTCTCCCCGAAATAGCTTTAGGGCTAGCCTCGGAAAACAGAGTCGTGGAGGTAGAGCACTGATTGGGTGCGGGGCCCGCAAGGGTTACCAAGCTCAGTCAAACTCCGAATGCCATAGACTTACTTCCGGGAGTCAGACAGTGAGTGCTAAGATCCATTGTCAAAAGGGAAACAGCCCAGACCATCAGCTAAGGTCCCCAAGTGTGTGTTAAGTGGGAAAGGATGTGGAGTTGCACAGACAACCAGGATGTTGGCTTAGAAGCAGCCACCATTGAAAGAGTGCGTAATAGCTCACTGGTCGAGTGACTCTGCGCCGAAAATGTAACGGGGCTAAACACACCACCGAAGCTATGGCTTGATGCTTTGCATCAGGGGTAGGGGAGCGTTGTATAAGGGTTGAAGGTGTACCGTAAGGAGCGCTGGACATTATACAAGTGAGAATGCCGGTATGAGTAACGAAAAGATCAGTGAGAATCTGATCCGCCGAAAGCCTAAGGGTTCCTGAGGAAGGCTCGTCCGCTCAGGGTAAGTCGGGACCTAAGGCGAGGCCGAAAGGCGTAGTCGAAGGACAACAGGTCGAAATTCCTGTACCACCGTAAGCCGTTATGAGCAATGGGGGGACGCAGTAGGGTAGTGACGCGGACTGATGGATGTCCGTCTAAGCAGTAAGGCTGATGTGTAGGCAAATCCGCACATTGTAAGGCTGAGCTGTGATGGGGAGCGAAAATTATAGTAGCGAAGGTCATGATCTCACACTGCCAAGAAAAGCCTCTAGCCAGGTGATGGTGCCCGTACCGCAAACCGACACAGGTAGGCGAGAAGAGTATTCTAAGGCGCGCGGAAGAACTCTCGTTAAGGAACTCGGCAAAATGACCCCGTAACTTCGGGAGAAGGGGTGCCCCGGTAGTGTGAATAGCACGAGGGGGCCGCAGTGAAAAGGCCCAAGCGACTGTTTAGCAAAAACACAGGTCTGTGCGAAGCCGTAAGGCGAAGTATACGGGCTGACGCCTGCCCGGTGCTGGAAGGTTAAGGGGAGTGGTTAGGAGCAATCCGAAGCTGTGAACCGAAGCCCCAGTAAACGGCGGCCGTAACTATAACGGTCCTAAGGTAGCGAAATTCCTTGTCAGGTAAATTCTGACCCGCACGAATGGCGTAACGACTTGGGCGCTGTCTCAACGAGAGATCCGGTGAAATTTTAATACCTGTGAAGATGCAGGTTACCCGCGACAAGACGGAAAGACCCCATGGAGCTTTACTGCAGCTTGATATTGAATTTGGGTACGATCTGTACAGGATAGGTGGGAGCCTTTGAAACGTGAGCGCCAGCTTGCGTGGAGGCAACGTTGGGATACCACCCTGATCGTATCTAGGTTCTAACCTGGTACCGTAATCCGGTGCGGGGACAGTGTCAGGTGGGCAGTTTGACTGGGGCGGTCGCCTCCTAAAGAGTAACGGAGGCGCCCAAAGGTTCCCTCAGAATGGTTGGAAATCATTCGAAGAGTGCAAAGGCATAAGGGAGCTTGACTGCGAGACCTACAAGTCGAGCAGGGACGAAAGTCGGGCTTAGTGATCCGGTGGTACCGCATGGAAGGGCCATCGCTCAACGGATAAAAGCTACCCTGGGGATAACAGGCTTATCTCCCCCAAGAGTCCACATCGACGGGGAGGTTTGGCACCTCGATGTCGGCTCATCGCATCCTGGGGCTGAAGTAGGTCCCAAGGGTTGGGCTGTTCGCCCATTAAAGCGGTACGCGAGCTGGGTTCAGAACGTCGTGAGACAGTTCGGTCCCTATCTGTCGTGGGCGTAGGAAATTTGAGAGGAGCTGTCCTTAGTACGAGAGGACCGGGATGGACGTACCGCTGGTGTACCAGTTGTTCCGCCAGGAGCACCGCTGGGTAGCTATGTACGGACGGGATAAACGCTGAAAGCATCTAAGCGTGAAGCCCCCCTCAAGATGAGATTTCCCAGTATGTAAGACCCCTTGAAGACGACGAGGTAGATAGGCTGGGGGTGGAAGTGCAGCAATGCATGGAGCTGACCAGTACTAATCGGTCGAGGGCTTATCCAATTAGCAAGTTGTAATTCGCATGTTTCGTTTCGAATCTAGTTTTCAGAGAACAACAACTCTGAAATGTAAGCTATGCGTTTGGTGGCGATGGCGGAGGGGTTCCACACGTACCCATCCCGAACACGACCGTTAAGCCCTCTAGCGCCGATGGTACTTGGACCGCAGGGTCCTGGGAGAGTAGGACGCCGCCAAGCAAAGAACCACTGCCGATGATATTCGGTGGTGGTTTTTATTTGTTTATAAGAATTAAATATGATAAGTGGAAGCTCTGACATGATCGATACTGGAAGGTAACATTTTTGTTACGGATAACAGCGGCAAAACCAGTATAATAGGACTATGTTAAATATGCTAAAAGTACCTGACCACAGAGCTGGAATGTGCAGCTGTGAAAAGGAGGGTGTGTGTGTTAAGTTGGCGGAGACTTGGACTACAATCATTTCTGTTGCTTTGTCTGACCGTTGTTCTAGCAGGATGCGGTGAAGCTTCAGGATCTGTATGGACTTCATATGAAGGCGCGGTGAACGAGAAGAGTTTTCCGGTGCCGAAAGTAGCGAATAAATCTGACCAGTCTGAAAATAATTCGGATATGGATTATGTTCGATATACGCTGTCTGGTATTAGTGAGAGTACTAGCTTGCCTGAGGTATATCTAGACGAGATTAAAAGCTGGGGTTGGACAGAGAGGCAAGCCAAGGGTACATCCAATGAATCCAGTACCTTGCGTGTATTTGCAAAGGAAGGACATACTGTGCATTTAGCAGTTCATGATGGTTTCTTTACACTAATGGTTCCTAGAAATGATGCTACTCAAACGACAGTTAAATCATTGGATGAAGATGATTGAGCTGGTTCAGGTATGGTTTGGTATGATTAATTAACGCTGTGATGTTCCTTATAATATAGTAAAGCTCCCGTGTACTTGATCGGGGGCTTTTTGTTATTTGGCGAATTAGGTTTTAGTAATGATTGGAGAAGCTATCACGTATGGTGGATCAGTGGTCATACATGTTCAGAAGGAATGGAGCAGCTTCTTTTGTACACGTATAGGTGGTATGTGTGCTTGAAGCATAGGGGAGTGTGGAGCGCTAAAAGTAGAGGGGGAGAGATATAAGTTGCATAAAGGTATTGAGGTAATGAAAGGCTGATGGAAGCGACCATAAGGGGGATAGAGCTGAGACTGAGTGAGAGATCGCTTAAAGGTGTAAGATCTACGAGATATCTGGGGTTATGAGGATATGGAGCAGCGGGAGGAAAAGAGGAGAAGAACGGAGCCACGAGTGGGGATAACTCATTTAACTATGCCCATGCTGTGGATAATGGATGAGAAGGGAACAATAAATAAAAGTTATCCACAGTGGATAACCTTTATTTGAGCATGTGAGGCTGAGTCAACTGAACGATACACGATTATGTTTTTGCATCAGATTATTCGAAGGGCTCAGCGGTTATGTATTACAAGTAAGTAAGGTACATTGAGTATTGCATAAATGAGGGAGTGTTATTGCAGATAATATGAGACATCTTGTTCATTCAATTTGATGAGTCCGTCTTTGCGCTCGCGGGAGAGAACCATTACAACATATAAGCGAGGACCCAGCAACCACAAATGCCAGAAGATCAGCGAGAGGGTGAAGGACAATGGCGACCATATCAAACATACTGTAATGATACATAATCCAATCCAGCTCATGTTAAGGTGTACCCGGACAAACATACGGAAGCTAAAATGCTGATCAGGGATATAACCTAACCAGGGCATACGCATATTCCAGCGCCAGCGTTTGGCGTAAGAGGTACGGACCAGCAGTAATATGGTTCTGGCGATGACATAATGAATCCAGATGGTGATTGGACCTGCCAGTACAAAAAAGAAGAGGCCAGTCCAGGAGAATGCGAGTAGATTGAATAAGAGCATGATGACCGGCAGACACAGATAGCTGTAAATGACACTGCGGGCGATAGCCTTTTTTTTCAGAAGCCGGTATTGATAAAATGTTGCTTTATTCTCCGGTTCGGCGATCATACGATTATATATCCTCCTTCGGATTCACGTTTGTGTGGGGTAGGTATTCGTTTTTCTTACACGAGTAAAAGGGAATGAATCATACATGTATGTATATATGAACCTTGTATCTCACGCCATGACGATTGTACAAGATATTGAGATTCGACGGAGCTTATCTCAGTATACTCCCGAATACAAGGACTGTCAGGCTTTGATATCGTTATCATGTATTATATATCGGCTGGGATTCCAAGTTTTTTTAAGGAAATTAAATATAAGTTTGAGTCAGGCCAAGGGATACGTGATGTAGAGGTAAATGCGATGGAATGTAGGATAACTGTATATACATAAGCAGGTGAATGTTCTTGTAGGGAGAATGAATGTATTTTTCGGTACAGACACCCAAGAGGGGGTGGGCGAATATATATATTTTATAGAAAGAAAGCACTATGAAAATGTTTAAAATAATAGAAACTGTGCAATACTGATAGTAAACGTAAAACAAGGTGGGATGGTTCATGGAAGAACATGCCGAACACACATGTATTATCTGCGAGCAAAGAAAAAGAGAAGGCATTTTTATTGTATCTGAATTCATATGTGACACTTGTGAAGCAGAAATGGTTCATACTGACGCGCAGGATGCCAAGTACAATTATTTTATTCATCAAATGAAGCAAATTTGGGTACAAAAAAACGCATAATAAATGTTGCTAATAGAAGTAGAAGCGAAACATCACATTGTAACGATGCTGATGTGTATAGAGGCCCAATGGGCCTTTTTCTGTTTTTAAGAGGAGAGATTGTCTTGTATGCCATCTTGGGAAGGCGTATGCTGATATAATGGTATAGATCATTTGCAGTAGAGCGTGTGGAGATGGGGAAGAAATGCTTTCCTTGGATTAGGAAGCATTTTGGAGCGCATAGGGCGCACATTATATATGTACAGGATGGTTATTTCATGGATCATAAAAATAAATCAAGTAGAGCCCCTTTATATGAAGCGTTGCTTGCGTATCGTGATTCGAAGCAGCGTTCTTTTCATGTGCCTGGGCATAAGAATGGACAAGCTTATCGACATTTGGTAGAACAAGCAGAAGCAGGGCAATCTCCAGCTAAGGATTTCGTTAATGAGGAACACCAGCACAACGGTGAGATTCAGAATGATGGAGATAAGAATGTTAATCATAAGGTAGAGCGTTTCAGTTCGGTGGGTGAACATGGGGCTGATCTAGAGAGCGGGAAACATTTTGGTGACGAAGGGGTTCGTTTGGAAATAGAACTGACACCAGTGCGTTCATTTCTGGAGATGATGGAGATGGATGTTACGGAGATTACGGGCACCGACGATTTGCATCATCCGGAAGGTGTGATCCAGGAAGCACAGGAGCTTGCGGCAGATTGTTTTGGTGCGGAGGAGAGTTTCTTCCTTGTGGGAGGCAGTACGGCAGGTAATTTGTCTCTATTGCTAACTGTGTGTGATGAGCCAAACAGTATTGTGCTGGTGCAACGGAATGTGCACAAATCGGTTATTCACGGGTTAATGCTGGCAGGCGCAAGAGCTGTATTTCTGGAGCCGTGGGTCGATCCTGCGTCTGGACTTGCGGTCATGCCGTCGGTGGAGACGGTTCAGGCTGCTGTCCAGTCCTATCCTGAGGCAAAGGGAGTATTAGTCACGTTGCCCAATTATTACGGCATGGGCGCTGATCTGACGCCCATAGCCGAGGTATGCCACGCCGCTGGCATGCCATTGCTCGTGGATGAAGCGCATGGCGCGCATTATGGGCAGCATCCGGAGCTGCCTGTCTCTGCACTGTCGTGCGGAGCAGACGGTGTCGTGCAGTCGACACATAAGATGCTGACGGCTTTCACCATGGGTGCCATGTTGCACATTCAGGGACCACTGTTAAACCGGTCCCTGTTAAGGCAACGCCTGGCCATGGTGCAAAGCTCAA
Organism: Paenibacillus sp. FSL H7-0940; assembly: GCF_037979415.1. Taxonomy (NCBI): domain Bacteria; kingdom Bacillati; phylum Bacillota; class Bacilli; order Caryophanales; family Paenibacillaceae; genus Paenibacillus; species Paenibacillus sp. FSL H7-0940. The sequence goes on along the minus strand of NZ_CP150280.1, from coordinate 5,667,982 downwards.
GCCCATCATACCCGGTGATGGCTTCGCTTGATCTGGCGCGCAGGCTACTGCATGTGCAGGGCGCGAGCACATTCACGGCGGGGTTCGCCGCCGTGAATGCCTTTAAGCGCGGCCTCGCGGAGCTGCCGCGCTTTCAGTTGCTGCAGCCTGCACAGCCGCTGCAGCCAGAACCGCCAGCCGGAACAGCGAAGCCGGCTGGCATGTCCGTGTCCGCTGCGCAGCAGACACGGGAGGGTCTGACCGCGGCGGCGATGCCATCTGCCGCGGGGTATACCGCTCAGGACCCATTCAAGGCCGTCATCTATGACGGCGCAGGGGTGCTGAGCGGTTATAGGCTACAGCAGCAGCTGGAAGCATGCGGCTGTGTGCCTGAGATGAGCGACGAACGGTACGTCGTCTTGCTCTTCAGCCTGGGCTCAACGGTGCAAGATGCTCAGCACCTGTTGCAAGCTTTACACCATATCAGCTCTGCCGATGGGCATGAGCAGAACCAATCCAATACAGAGCCATCGCAACAGATTGCGAAAGGTTCGGCACATTATATTTCCACGTGGAACAATTTACAAGAAACCACTCGCTACTCGGAACCGATCTCCTTTACACTGCAACCAATTGTGGAGACGAATACGATCAATGTGCCGATAGAAGAAAGCGTAGGCTGTCGATCAGCTGAGATGGTAGTCCCGTATCCTCCAGGGATTCCGCTTGTATATCCGGGTGAACGTATTAGTCTATCGATGGTGGCACGTATACAACTCCTGCGGGATGAGGGTGCAAAATTTCATGGGGTATCCGATGCATCTCTACAGTCATTGAAGGTTATGAAGGAATGAAGGGAACACATGAGGATCTGAATTGCATTCACCAATAGGTAGGCAATATGACCAATACGGATAGCGATACCGGACCCTACACATGTGAGGGTCTCTTGGTCATTAATCTAGTTGCTAGGGCGTGTCTTCAAAATCAGGCATGCAATACGTTGAAGGATGTCAGGGTCCAACAGCTTGAAGTCAAGGATTGCTGATCCTGGCGAATTGTCCAGACGATTTTCTAAGAAACCGAGGACGTCTTATTTAGCCTTCGAGTCCTCCTTTTATTTTGTAAGGAACCTGAGACACGTTATTAACCATATTGACCTAACAAACACGCTGTAAACGGCTGGTTATTCCAATATACCGTGTTTCAGATTCCTTAGATTGCTGCGGGCGCTTCAAATCGCTGAATAAGACGTCACAGGGTCGTTAGCCCTCCCGCTCCGTGCCCTGCTCCAGACACATTCAGTTTGAAGACACGCTTTAGTTCAACTTATATAGATAGACATAAGAAAGAAGGGAACACTTTGGGTATTCCGCTAAAAAAATATACAGGAATAGTCCTGCAAGTTTTGTTGATGTACGGTTTTTATTGGATTGGCAACTTGATTCAAGCTGTATTACATCTGCCGTTAACAGGCAGTATTGTGGGCATGATGGTATTGTTTGTCACCATTCAACTGGGATGGATCAAAATGAGCTGGGGAGAAGAAGGGTCGACGTGGCTTCAATCTCATCTGCAATTGTTGTTCATCCCGCCAACTGTGGGCATTATTAATCATTTTGATTTTTTTAGAGCGAGCACCTTGTTATTGGTTCTGGGTTTGATCGTTAGCACATTAATCACATGTCTGATATCTGCCAAATTAAGTGAGTGGCTTATGACATGGAGATCGTCTCATTCAGGCAAAAAGGAGGCGATCACTTGTCAGCATTCATCCTCGGAATTGGAATGATCGCGCTAACCATCGCTGTATATATTCCAGCTACTCGTCTATATAAAAGGCTGAAATGGCCGATCCTTATGCCTGTACTCACAACGACTGCCATCCTGATCCTGATCTTGGTAATCTCCGGTATAAAGCTGGATACGTACATGCTGGGTGGCAAATGGATACAGGAGCTCTTGGGTCCAGCAGTTGTATCGCTCGCTTTTCCCTTGTCCAGACATCTGCATGTGCTGAAGCAAAATATCATTCCAATTGTGGGTGGAACAATCGGGGGCAGTATTACAGGTGTCTCCACGGGGGCGTTGATCGCCATTCTGCTTGGCTATCCTCAAGAGATGGTCATCGCTTTATTGCCAAAATCAGTGACAACTCCTGTGGCTATTCAACTCGCTAATCAGGTTGGGGGGAATGCCTCATTCACATCGCTGTTTGTGATGATTGCAGGATTCTCAGGGATATTATTAGGGCCGATGCTCTTGAAATGGGCCAAGGTCCGCAGTAAACATGCCTATGGAATTGGACTGGGTTCAGCGTCTCATGCCCTCGGCATGGCAAGGTCTTTTGAATATGGAGAGAATGCGGTAGCCCTCAGTTCAGTTTCCATGATTGTCAGTGCTATTGCCGGATCAATTATGCTTCCATTATGGGTATGGATTATCTACGGTTGAACGCTTTACTTTGTTGTTCATGTTGGAGTAACTGCTGACCTATAGTATGATAGAAAGAAACAAGCTTGTATGATCTTGGTGTTATTAATACGTACCGATATAGCTGTAGCTATACACCTCTGGGCGGGGGATATCATATCTTGTAGCAAGAGGGTCTAAGCATATTCAATTACAGCAGCAATAGATGCAATTATCGACATAGAAAGCAGGGAAGCATATGCAGGGCAGAGGTAAATTCATTACGCTGGAAGGGGGAGAGGGTTCCGGTAAAACAACGATGATCGGTAGAATAGGTTCTTATTTTGAAGAACGGGGTATACCTTACGTAGTTACGCGAGAGCCTGGTGGAATTGAGATTGCGGAGAAAATACGTTCAATTATTCTGGACCCTCTTCATACGGCAATGGATGCTCGAACCGAAGCGCTATTGTATGCAGCTGCACGCAGCCAGCATCTGGCGGAGAAAGTAGAGCCTGCGCTGAGAGCTGGAAAAGCAGTCATCTGTGACCGATTTGTCGATAGCAGTCTGGTCTATCAAGGCTACGCCCGTGGACTCGGGATAGAGAATGTATGGGCCATTAACCGTTTTGCGATTGGTGATCTCATGCCGGATGTGACCTTATATCTGGACATTGAGCCTGAAGTGGGGCTTGCCCGGATCGATGCTCATGATGGCCGCGAAGTGAACCGTCTGGATCTGGAAAATCTGGAGTTTCACCGTAAAGTGCGAGAGGGTTACTTCCTATTAAAAGAGCAGTTCCCGGAACGGATCAGAGTTATCGATGCTTCCATGAAGCAGGAGGATGTCTTGGCAGCAATGATTTTGTCGCTGGAGACAGGGATTTTGAAGGATTTTGACGAGTAATTGTCTAATATATAGACAGGGCATTTGATAAAGGTGCTTATTCTAAAGGAGGTTATGCAGGATGAAACTGATTGTTGCGATTATACAGGATAAAGACAGCAACCGATTATCCAGCGCATTGGTCAAAGCAAACTTTCGGGCAACGAAGCTTGCCAGTACGGGCGGATTTTTGAAGGCAGGCAACACGACGTTTATGATCGGTGTCGATGATGGTCAAGTCGAATCCGTAATGAACGTCATTCGCAGCAGCTGTAAGGTTCGTGAACAGCTCGTGACTCCGGTCACACCGATGAGTGGAACAACCGACTCTTACCTGCCGCTACCTGTTGAAGTTCAAGTAGGCGGAGCTACTGTATTTGTTCTCCCGGTAGATCGCTTCGAACATTTCTAATTAAACCTATTGCATGGATCCCATGAGGGTCCTTCATGATTGATAGCATGTTGGAAACGATGGATGCAAGAAGAGTTAACAGAGTTCGTGCGTGCCACTTACGGAACGCCTTTTTTGACGAGAAAAATCAGCATACTCTTTCCGGATGAGCATTTCCCAGCTGGGGGAATGGTTCATTTCGGAAAGAGGTTGACTACAAAGAACTAGTCCTTGATGGTGATGTGTATCTACCATTATATATAGAGTGTGATCAGCATATATAAAAGCCTCATTCTCACGCACAGGCGCAACGCGCACTGTGCTGATGGGCGATTGGCTAACTATGATAGAAAGCGGGCGTATCCATGAAAATCAATCCTGGATTCAGACCGATTCAGAGCGGGATCAGTTCTACTGATTCAGGTTCCAAACCGGTTCAATCCAAAAATTTCTCTGATATGATGAATCACCAGGGGGAACGGGCCTCACAAGCTGAACTGAATCGCCGGTTTAGTGAAATCCAGCTTCAGGGAGATCGCTTGGCACGTTCCATGACGATTCGTGAACTGAAGGCGTATAAGCAACTTGTTAAAAGGTTCCTGGAAGAGACCGTTCGTCGCGGTGTATCCATGAAAGAGACAAGGGGTTGGGATCGTCGTGGCAGAGGTAAGCGGTATAAGCTGATTGATGAAATTGACTCCGCTCTGTTATCCATGGCTGATGAATTGCTGGATACAGAAGAAGGAAAAATCTCTCTATTACAACAAGTAGGCGAAATTCGGGGGATGCTTATTAATTTAAGCTTCTGAGGAGGAAGTATGTCCTTTCAACAGATTATGGGTCAACAAGCGGCCAAGAAAATGTTACAAAGCAGTTTGAGACGTAAGGCAATAAGCCATGCGTATTTGTTTAGCGGTCCAGCTGGTAGCGGGCAACGGAAGACGGCAATTACCTTTGCCAAGGCAATATTCTGTACAGAGCTTGAAGATGACGCTTGTGGGCAGTGTCTTGAATGTCGTAAGGTAGATCATGGTAACCATCCGGATCTAACCATGCTTGCACCAGATGGAAACAACATTAAAATAGATCAAATCCGGGATCTGCAACGTATCTTTTCATACCGATCAGAGGCAGGCCATCCCAAAGTATATATTATAGAACAAGCCGAGAAAATGACGGTGCAGGCAGCAAACAGTTTGCTCAAATTTCTGGAGGAACCGCAGGTACCAGCAGTCGGCATCCTGATTACAGATAATGGACAGGCCATGTTGCCAACGATCCGCTCACGCTCCCAATTGGTACCGTTCAGCGCACTGAATCCGGAAGAGATGCTGCAATCACTAATTGAGGAAGGGCACCCTGCCAATCTGGCTCGCTCTGCCGTCCATTTAGCGTCAGGATTGGAAGCATGTAGAGAAATTCTCCAGCAGAATTGGTTTGCAGAAATTAGAAACGTAATGTTACAATTAGGGAAGGAGTCCCTGGGTAGAGGAAGTACATCATTGATCTCTGCACAGCAGAAGCTTTTTAAAACCGGACTCTCTGAACACCTGGACATGCTGCTTAGTTTGTTCCATCTATGGTTTAGGGACATGCTGTATGTTCAGTACGATAGGCATGAACATATCGTTTTTATAGATCAGTTAGACATGTTATCTCAGTTGGCACATACCCGCAGCACAGAGCAGTGGGTCTCCTATATGGATATGGCCGCAGCATGCAGAAAAAAATTGCGTTTCAACGTCAATGGCCAGCTTTGTCTGGAGCAATTTTTGATCGGTTTGGCATAAGACTGGGAGAGGGCAAAGTCAGCTCCAATCATATGCAAACGGTTATAACTTCGGCCGGTTCCCTAAGAAGACGGGGCTTCAGACGAAGTGGGGTTGGCTTACAAGGGGGTTAATTTTTTGTACAGTGTAGTGGGTGTCCGTTTCAAAAAAGCGGGCAAAATTTATTACTTCGATCCCCTGGACCTTCCCATTGAGAAAGAAAACTGCGTTATCGTGGAGACAGCGCGGGGGGTTGAGTACGGTAAGGTTGTCGTAGGTAAGAAGGAAGTGGGCGAGTCCGATGTGGTGTTGCCGCTGAAGAAAGTCATCCGCGTTGCGGGCGATACAGATGCCCGTGTGGTTGATGAGAACAAACGTGCAGCCAAAGAAGCATTCGGTACTTGTTTAAATAAAATCAAAGACCATGGCCTCAAAATGAAGCTGGTCGATGTGGAATTTACGTTTGATCGCAATAAAATTATATTTTATTTTACAGCTGAAGGAAGAGTTGATTTCCGGGAGCTGGTCAAGGATCTGGCAAGCATATTCCGGACACGAATCGAGCTGAGACAGATTGGTGTACGTGATGAAGCGAAGATGCTTGGCGGAATCGGACCTTGCGGCCGTGTGTTGTGTTGTTCTTCCTGGCTGGGAGACTTTGAGCCGGTATCAATCAAGATGGCTAAAGATCAGAGCCTGTCACTGAATCCGACGAAAATTTCAGGGTTGTGCGGAAGACTCATGTGCTGTCTGAAATTTGAGCATGATAACTATGAAAGTGTGAGAGAAGAACTGCCAGCTGTAGGCAAATTGGTCGTCACCTCATTGGGTGAAGGAAAAGTTGTCGGAATTAATGCCGGTAGCCGCACAGTCCATGTTCAACTGTTCGACATCAGTAAAGTCAAAGAACTTCCGCTGGATGACGTCGTTATCAAGTAAACCATAAAGGTTGCTTCGGGGTGGAAACTTGGAAAAGAAAAATCTGTTTACGCACATTCATGAAATGGAAACCCAACTGGGTCAGTTGCACGGTGATTTAGGAGAGTTAAAAATGATTGTGAAGGAGCTGCTTGAGGATAATCAGCGGCTTACCATCGAGAATGAGCAGTTACGCAAACTGCTCAAACGTGAGGCTCCGGCAGATCTGCCGATCTCTTCAGCACTCGCTCCTGTAGCAAGACCAGCAGGTCCGGCTACAGGCGAGGATGTTGTGGGTGAAGGGTATGATAATCTGGCCCGGTTGTATCACGAAGGCTTCCATATCTGCAACGTCTATTATGGACATTTGCGGACGGAAGGCGATTGTCTGTTCTGCCTGTCTTTTTTGAATAAATGAAGTGACCGTAGGGATCCCCTACGGTTTTTTTTCAAGGTTATAAACCTAAACTAAACAAACATGAGATATAGAGTACCGGAGGATGAGCGTAACATATGGAAGAAAATGAAGTTGTGTTACATGAGTCAGAGCGGATTGATGATCTGCTCTCTCATGATCTGAGAATCATTCAAAGTGATGAAGTGTTTAGTTTTTCGATGGATGCCGTATTATTAGCCCGGTTTGCTTCCGTACCTAAACGGGGTCGTATACTTGATTTGTGTACGGGTAACGGGGTGGTTCCCATTTTGCTTACAACGCGTACGCAGGCTAGTCTGGAAGGGATCGAGATTCAGCCACGTTTGGCTGATATGGCGCGTCGCAGTGTGCAATTAAATGCATTGGATGAGTCGATTATGATTCGTGAAGGTGATTTGCGAGAACTGGTGAAAGAAACAGGACATGCTGTATACGATGCAATAACGGTTAATCCTCCATACATGCCCCTGAATGGCAGTGATCTCAAGATGAATACACATCAGGCAATGGCACGTCATGAGATCGGATGTACCCTGGAAGAAGTGATTCAGGCGTGCAGTCGACTTGTACGTAATGGCGGCAAAGTATCGATGGTTCATCGTCCACAGCGCCTTGCAGAGATTATCTCACTCATGCGCGAATATAAGCTGGAACCAAAACGGATTCGGATGGTACATCCCCGTGCTCATCTGGAAGCCAACATGGTGTTAATTGAAGGAATGAAAGATGGTAAACCGGAAGTTAGGATGCTTCCTCCACTCATTGTCTACAATGAAGAGGGGAAATACTGCGAAGAGATTATGGATATTTACTATGGTCAGCAACATGCTGAGCGTACTACGAAAGGAGGGCTTTAGATGACTTTGCATATTCAAAAAAGCTATGCGGAGCAGCCTGAAGGATCAGGCAAGCTCTATCTGGTTGGAACACCCATTGGTAATCTGGAGGATATGACCTTCCGTGCCATCAAGACATTGCAGAGTTGTGACATCATTGCAGCAGAAGATACACGCCAGACCCGAAAGCTGCTTACCCATTTTGAAATTACACCTTCGATGCTGTTTAGTTATCATGAGCATAATAAGGGGGCGAGTGGACCTGAACTGATACGCTATATAATAGAAGGAAAAAATTTGGCACTCGTCAGCGATGCCGGTTTGCCAGCCATTTCGGACCCTGGTTCTGACCTTGTACAGCTTGCATTGGAAGCCGGAATAACGGTCATTCCCATCCCGGGGCCCAATGCTGCGTTGTCTGCTCTGATCGTGTCCGGATTACCGACGGAGCGTTTTACATTCGGCGGTTTTTTGCCGCGGGAGAAAAAGGACATGCGAAAAGTGCTGGAGGCTTTTGACGAATCCAACGGGACTTTGTTATTTTATGAATCGCCTCACCGTATTCGGAAAACATTAGTCCACCTCGAAGAAATTCTGGGTGATCGCTCGATTGTCCTGGCACGTGAACTAACCAAGCGTCATGAGGAATTCGCAAGGGGTACTGTGAGGGAATGCATAGACTGGCTTGAAGAACATCCACCTCTTGGCGAGTACTGCTTGCTGGTAGAAGGCATTAAGGAAGAGGAGCGTAAGGCTGAGCGCGAAGCATGGTGGCAGCTCATGTCACTCGCGGATCATGTCAGCCATTATGAGGGTGAAGGACATAACCGCAAAGATGCAATGAAAAAAACGGCTACCGATCGCGGTCTGGCGAAGCGTGATGTATATAATGCATTAATCGAGTAGTAATCTAACCAAATATCTTCTGTTGTGGTTAACATAACCTGAAAAGAAGCTTATATCCAACCTTAGTGGAATATTAAAAAGAGCAGAGTGGCTAAAAAAAATTCCGAACAAATTTCATCGTTCTCTCCCAGTTCGCGTGTGACAGAATCATTTTGGGTAATGGAACCCATAACAAGGCAAAAAAATACCTTCCGCGGTGGGGTTCACACCGGGAAGGTCATTAAGGAATATTAAAAAGGTTAGAAATAACAATTTAGATAAGTCCAGTATACCTGGTTTTTCTTATTTTGTCACAGGTGCAGGGATTTCGGAAATACATTCGTTACAAACAATTTTACCTTTGAAGTAAGTAACGTTCTCTGCATTACCACAGAAGATACAAGCAGGCTCGTATTTTTTCAACATGATGCGCTCGCCGTCAACGTAGATTTCCAGAGCATCTTTTTCACCAATACCGAGCGTACGGCGCAATTCAATTGGAATAACTACCCGTCCCAGTTCGTCCACTTTTCTTACAATACCTGTTGATTTCATCATTATAATCAGTGCTCCTCTCAGCTAACTATCTTTGTCATTATTCGACATTATTTTATGTTTTATGATACTCATCATACCAACGATTCCCAAATCAGTCAACCTTAAAATTAGCTTAAAATTAAGGCTGTTTTTCACAAGGTTACTGGTGGTAAGGGATTGGAAGCCATTTTTCGCATTTAAACCTCAATGTCAGCTTTGTCGATTTGGAAAACGACAAAACTACTTCATTCGACAAAGTTCGTCATATGGTGTCGAATCTTAGGTGAATCGCAGAGCTCAAAGCGTTAATATAAAAGAAATTAAAGGAGTGAGTCGACATGGAACAACGTTTAACGGAAGAGAAAGTATTCAAAGATCCGGTACATAATTATATCCACGTGCAAGATCCGGTTATATGGCAGTTAATTAACACCCCGGAATTTCAGCGTTTACGCCGGATTCGTCAACTAGGTACTTCTTACCTTACCTTTCACGGAGCAGAGCATAGTCGGTTCTCACATTCACTAGGTGTTTATGAGATCACACGCAAGATCATCTCTCAATTTGAAAGAAGTCATTATTCGGATTGGCCGAAGGAAGAAAAGATTGTAGCTCTGTGTGCAGCTCTACTTCATGATCTCGGGCATGGGCCATTCTCTCACTCCATCGAGGAAGCTTTTGACATGAATCACGAAGATTGGACTTGTCGCATTATTACAGGTGATACCGAAGTAGGGGCGATCTTAAGACGGTATGCTCCTGATTTTCCTGAGAAAGTAGCGTCTGTCATTCAAAAAACGTATGAAAAGCCGATTGTGGTGAACTTGGTGACCAGTCCGCTTGATGCAGACCGAATGGATTATTTGCTCAGGGATGCCTATTTTACAGGTGTAAATTACGGCACGATTGACCTTGATCGTATCCTTCGGATGCTGCGTCCTTATCATGGGCGGATTGTAGTCAAGGAGTCAGGCATGCATGCTGTGGAGGATTACCTAATGTCTCGGTATCAGATGTATTGGCAGATTTACTTCCATCCGGTAACTCGTAGTTCTGAAATTATATTGCGGCAAATATTCAAGCGAGCGAAAACACTCCTACAACATGGTTTTCAATTCCGCTTCATGATTGATCCACTCCCTCAATTATTTGAAGGAGAATTATCCGTGGATGAATATTTGCAGTTGGATGAAGCATTAATTCAGACGGCATTTACGCAGTGGCGCAAGGAGGACGATACTGTTCTGAGTGAGTTATGCGAACGTTTTATGGATCGCAAGTTATATAAGTATGTAGAGCTTGAACAGGTCGACTTGACAATGATGGAAGAGATTCGGGAAGCTTTTGTACAGGCTGGCCTCGATCCCGAATATGATCTTGAAATTGATTTTCCTTCGGATAATCCGTATGATGTGTTTCGTCCGGATGAATCCACAGATAAGCAGATTCTTCTTCTGGATCGACAGGACAATTTACGTGAGTTGTCAGAAGTATCTGACATTGTCCGTTCCATCAGTGGGCTTCACCGAGGGAAACATCATTTGTATTACCCGCAAAACAAGGTGGATGCGATTATTCACGAATTACCGTCACATATACGCCCCTATTTCTTGTAATCGTGTGGGTATAATCCGATGAAGAATTTCGATATCAAAACACTTTCTAAAAGAGCTATTTTCCATGATACAGTAATCTGCTTTAATGGGGAGTATATGTAGATCGACATAATTTTGTAAATACAAGCAGGCAGAATGAGCACAATTAGCAATATATAGATCAGAATATCCGTATATCTTCTATATATTGTAGTTGTGAAGAAACAAGCGTAATGATGTAATACACAGATTACCCAAAATGTTTTATGTATGAGTCATTGAATTATTGAATTTTACAAATTGGATTTTGAAAAAGAAGATAGTCGTTATTTCGACATGAAGGGAGATACAGACATGATGCTGTTCGACACACATACACATCTGGATGCACCACAATTCGACGAGGACCGCGAGGACATGATTCAGCGTGCTGTGGATGCAGGAGTTGGTCGCATGATCAACATTGGCTTTAACCGGGAGACAATTCCAACCACAATGAAACTCGCTGAAACATATGACTTTATATATGCAGCTGTAGGGTGGCATCCCGTAGATGCGATCACAATGCAGGAGGGCGATTTGGAGTGGATTGCATCTTTATGCAAGCATGAAAAAGTGGTTGCGATCGGTGAGATTGGATTGGATTATCACTGGGATACTTCACCAAAAGAAATACAGCATCGCGTATTACGACAACAAATTGCTTTGGCGCGTGAAGTGAACATGCCAATTGTCATCCATAATCGGGATGCACATGAGGATATCATAAGAATTTTGCGTGAAGAGAAAGCGGGTGAAGTTGGTGGTGTGATGCACTCGTTCTCAGGCAGCTGGGAAACAGCAAAAAGTTGTCTCGATATGGGCTTCCATCTCTCCTTCGGAGGACCGATCACATTCAAAAATGCAAAGCAGCCCAAAGAGGTGCTGGAGAAGGTTCCTATGGACCGTTTTTTCATTGAAACAGATGCTCCATATTTGACACCTCACCCTTATCGTGGGAAGCGAAATGAGACAGCGCATGTACGTCTGGTTGCAGAGGCAGCTGCGGAAATTAAAGGCATTTCGGTGGAGGAAATTGCTGCAATAACAACCAAAAATGCCATGGAACGATTTGGGATTCGTTAAAAAAACGAGCAAATGAGGTGAAAAAGGCAGGTAAGCGGAGGTAATTTGCCCTTTGATCCAAATAAATCAAGAATATTACAATATTTTAACCAAATATTCAGAAAAACGTACTTGATCAACGCTTTACAACATGCATCAAAACAGGATATCATCTTTTCAGTGAATTGTTGTGCGGAAAATTGGACAGATGTTCGGGGGATGAACAAAGGGACACTTTCCGATGAAACAACATTACTTTCATGAATCAGTCTCGCTGAGTCTCCGTTATCGGAGAGCGGGGGAACCAATAGGGCTTAAACATCGGTGTATTTGGCCGATGCGCAACGTTCGCTGACCCAAAAGCAGCGAAGGGAACTGCGAAGCCGTATTTGATTTCTTCTTTGGGTCTCGGGGTGAATTCAAGGGCGTCCGCCATGAGCGGGTGACCCAAGATAGGGCGGCTCTCTTTCGCCCGAACCCGACAGCTAACCTCGCAAGCGGAAAAAGAGAGGCAACCTCGTGCATGAATTTCCGATATTCAGAATCATTCGGAAGCCACGGAAGAGTTCCTCTTACACTCTTTCTTTGGCTTTTTTGTTTTTGAATAAAAGAAATATTGTCATCATACGGTAGGTATTCAGGAGGATGACATCATGTTGCGAAGATTGATTCATGGTGCAGAATCGGATTATGTTGGTCCAATCTGTGTTCTGTAGAAAATTTGGTATAGTCACGTCAAAGACATCATGCATTACTTTAGACGGCGAGGCTATGAAGGAGGACGGAGAAGTGGGCACATTCCAACCAGAAGAGACCCATGAGTCACGATCATCCAGTAAGTCTTTCGCGTTGCGGTGGAAGCATGAGAACATGCGTCAAATGGCATTGATCGCGATTTTCTCAATTGCGCTTACAATCATGATCTTGTTAGTCGTTTACGGTCAGGCCGGGAAACAAATTTCGCTGGTTATTGATGGCAAAGCTCAGGTGGTAGAGACTCGTACAGGAATGCTTCAGGAAATGCTGGAGGAGCAGTCGATCACAGTCAGCCCTCACGATAAGGTATCCATGTCCATGAATGGGGCGATTACAGATGGAGACCGAATCGTTATTGAGCGGGCCGTTCCAGTTAACATTACGGCAGACGGAGACACCAAGACTCTGTATACAACCGATTCATCGGTAGAAGATGCAATTCAAAAATCAGGTATTCAAGTTGAAAGTAATGATAAAGTGTATCCGGCGCTTGGAACTGCGATCAAAGCGGAGATGAAGATCCGTGTAGTGCGCGTAACAAAGCGTACAGTGGAAGTAGAGCAACCGATCGCTTACAAAGTCATTAAAACGGCTGACCCTAGCTTATACAAAGGGGATAACCGTGTCGTTGTGAACGGCAAAGAAGGCACAATTGTGCAGCATATCGAAAAGGTATTTCAGGATGGAGAATTGGTCTCCAAAAAAATGGTCGGCAAATCTGTCGCGAATAATCGTGTAGATAAAGTGATCGCTGTCGGCACCAAAGCAAAACCGGTCGTGAAAGAACCTGAGATTCAGACCGTATCGGCTCAAACGTCAACAACCAAAAAGGCTACAACAACGAACTCGAAGAAAACATCTGCCTCGGGCAGCAAAGTGATTACCGTATCCGGGACTTCTTTTAAATACTCCAAAGTACTTAAAAATGTATCCATGACTGCCTACTCTTCCGAAGAGCCTGGCATTGGAACTAAAACAGCTTCCGGTACTCGTGTAACGGAAGGACGCACCATTGCGGTTGATCCCAAAGTCATTCCAATTGGCTGGTGGGTATATATCGAAGGTCTGGGATTCCGTCGTGCGGAAGATACAGGCGGTGCCATTAAAGGCAACAAAATTGATGTGTATTATGACAGTGTGAAGCATGCCCTGAATTTTGGACGTAAGAAAGGCAAGACGGTCTACGTGATCGGTCCGGTGAAGCCGGAAGCGAACTAAAATCGTTTTACTTTGAAATGGGAATGCTATAAAATAGTTGCATGAATGATTCATGCGGAATATGCGGCGGAGGAGTCTGAATTCAGTCTCCCCCGCCGTTTGGCAGAGAAGAGGATATTCCTCTTCTTTTTGCGTTAGAAAGGAAGAAATGGAACATGATAAAAGAAATCATTGTGGTGGAAGGCCGTGACGATACGGTAGCTATCCGTCGGGCCGTGGAAGCCGATACCATAGAAACAGGTGGATCAGCAATCAACCAACGCATTCTGAAGCGGATTGCGCTTGCTCAGGAGAGACGGGGAGTCATTGTACTGACAGATCCGGATCATGCTGGCGAACGCATTCGAAAAATTATTGCGAACAAGGTGCCAGGCTGCAAACATGCCTTCATTCCGGAAGCCGATGCAACGCGCAAAGGGGACATTGGGGTGGAGAATGCCTCACCAGAGGCGATCCGTCATGCTCTGGCGCGCGTACATACTTCATACGAAGGTGCTCCGAGCCTGATCGATTGGGAGGACCTGATCGCGGCAGGACTTATTGTGCATCCGCAGGCTGCTGCACGTCGCATGGAGATGGGCAATCTGCTGGGCATCGGTTATTGTAACGGTAAGCAGTTCCACAAACGCCTCAGTGTATTTCAGATTACACGGGAAGAGTTCTCTACAGCATTAGCGCAAATTGAACGTGAAGGATTGTGAGCATATGAAGAACATGGAAGAGACGATTGAAATTGCAACGCCCAAGCGTACGAAAGAGATTATTCAAAGACACGGATTCTCATTTAAGAAAAGTCTGGGTCAGAACTTTCTGATCGATCAAAATATACTGAACAAAATTGTTAATGCAGCCGATCTGGACGAGTCCAAGGGCGCACTGGAGATCGGGCCGGGTATTGGAGCCCTCACGGAGCGACTGGCTCGGGTAGCCGGTCCCGTCACAGCCGTAGAGATTGACCAGCGCTTAATCCCAATCCTGGGAGAAGTGATGCAGCCTTATTCGAATGTACGTGTTCATCATGGGGATGTGCTGAAGCTTGATCTGGCTGAGTTGTTTAATACGGATTTTGCATCCGTGGACAAAGTCAGTGTTGTGGCTAACCTGCCTTATTATGTAACGACTCCAATCATGATGAAACTGCTGGAAGAGAAACTGCCGGTAGACAGCATTGTTGTCATGATCCAAAAAGAAGTGGCTGAACGCATGGCTGCTGCACCTGGATCAAAAGACTACGGTAGTCTAAGCATCGCAGTTCAGTACTACAGTATGCCGGAACTTGTGTGTATTGTGCCTCCTACGGTCTTCATTCCGCAACCTAATGTGGAATCAGCTGTCATTAAGCTGAAAGTGCGTGAGCAACCACCAGTGGAGATTCCGGATGAAGCACACTACTTCGAAGTGGTACAGGCTTCTTTTGCCCAGCGGAGAAAAACAATCTCAAACAATTTGAAGGCACGTTTCTTCACAAAGGAGAACCGGGAACAGGCAGACATTCTGCTGGAGCAGGCAGGTATTCAACCTTCCCGACGTGGAGAGACGTTGAGTCTGCAAGAGTATGCCACACTCAGCACCGTAATGTGGGAAGCAGGGGTACGTGCAGCGCTGTAAAATTTGAATGAACCAAACCGGGTCTTTGCCCATACGATGGGGTAGAGGTGATTACGTTGATGAATATCGGAGACTTGGTCGTTCGGAAGTCATACGGCGGCGATGTGACTTTTCGGGTGGAAGGCCTCCAGTTGGATGCTGCGGTCATTAAAGGGACTGAGTTCCGGCTGATTGCCGATTCCCCGGTGGACGATTTGATACAGGTTCCCTACGAACCACAAAGCGCCAAGACCAGACAGGCGCATATTAAAGCACATCAGACCCTGTCCCGTCTGCAGCAGAATCGTATGGAACAGGCTGAGCGGAATCGTGAAGGTCTGGTACAGGATTGGTCTGCCCAGCAGGAACCGGCTTATTTTGAAATGCCTGGAAAGGTGCTTCATCTGGATGGAGATCCGAACTATTTGAAAAAAAGTATGGATCTCTATGAGCAACTTCGTGTACCCGCAGAGGGACAGTATGTCCATGAATCGGCAATGGCAGATACCTTATACCGCTTATTACCCAAAGTACGTCCGGATATCGTAGTTATTACGGGTCATGATGGGGTGTTAAAGACACGTCAGCCCTATGACTTATATAGTCTTGGTAGCTACAAGAACTCGCAAAATTTTGTATCGGCCATTCAGGTGGCCAGACAATATGAACGCCATCTGGACGCCCTCACTATTGTTGCAGGGGCCTGTCAGTCCCATTTTGAGGCACTGTTGCGCGCTGGAGCGAACTTTGCCAGTTCCCCAGGCAGAATTCTCATTCATGCACTTGATCCGGTCTATGTGGCAGCCAAGGCCTCCTTTACTTCTGTGCGCGATACGGTCAACATGAGTGATGTTCTGCACAATACCATCAGTGGTAGCCAGGGTGTGGGTGGTGTCGAGACACGGGGGAGTTACCGGGTAGGTCTGCCTGGGCTGAATGATTTATCTACGCTAAAAGTGAACCCGTCGGCAGTCTGATGTAGGCCATTTAAAGTCCCAATTTGGGGCTTTTTTTGTTTGCAAAAAAATTCATTGACAACAACTTTTTGATGCTGATATAATAATTAGTTTTGATTTGACAATGACTGTAAAATCCGGTATAATGGACAAGAAAAGAGGTGGTCGTCGACAATGGCTAAAAACACGCTGTTGGATATCAAACGCAATCTCGATGCACATATTGGTCAGAAAATTATGTTGCGGGCTAATGGTGGCCGCCGTAAGACCATTGAGCGTACGGGTGTATTGGAAGAAACGTACCCTTCTGTTTTTATTGTTAAGCTTGATGAGGAGCAAGAAACCTTCAAGCGAGTATCTTATAGTTATGCGGATATACTTACGGAATCGGTGGAAGTCATGGTTTATGACCCGGGCAGCCAGACGCATAGCTCCTATATGGAGACGTAAGTATCGATTTACAGGCGATTCGCCCCACAAGGCGGATCGCTTTTTTGTTTTCTTTAAACATCAATTCACCCTCTATCGTAACCCATACATACTCAGGAATGAGCGAGGAACGGTCACGGCATACTATATGGACAGGTGAAGGGACAGTTTCTTAAGCAATGCAGGAAACTGAATATAGCTTGGTGACAAAATGTCCAAAACGTGAACGAACAACGAACTCATCACATTATGAAGGATACTTTGGAGGAGGATGGTTCATGAGTCGCAGAAGAAGAAGTGTCATGTCAGAGGATCTGAAGAATGAGCTCGCGAAAGATCTGGGCTTCTATGATACGGTGCAACAGGAAGGCTGGGGCGGAATTAAAGCCAAGGATGCAGGAAACATGGTAAAACGTGCAATTCAACTTGCTGAACAGGCTGCGCGCAAATCTTAATCCGTTTCAAGCAGACTGAAAAGCGGGGAAATCCGTCAGGAACAACCCCGCTTTTTCCCCTTAGATGCGGAATACAAATGACTTGACAGCCCCATTTTGATATAATATGTTAAGTTGTCTTAGGGAAAAGGTGAGGACGGGTGAACGCCTTGAAAATTTACGAAAAAGCGCCTGCTAAAATTAATTTGATGCTGGACGTTTTACATAAAAGAAGCGATGGATTCCATGAAGTTGAAATGATCATGACCATGGTCGATCTAGCTGATCGGCTGGAAATGTCGGAGCTGCCGCGAGATACTATTTTCATCTCCAGTCAGGCAGGTTATATCCCGCTCGACGAGAAGAATCTGGCTTTCCAGGCAGCCAGACTCATTAAGGAGCGCTATAACGTGCGTACGGGCGTCCATATTCATCTGGATAAAAAGATTCCAGTTGCAGCTGGTCTTGCCGGCGGCAGCAGTGATGCAGCAGCAACGCTGCGTGGATTGAACCGTCTGTGGCGGTTGAATATACCGGATCACGAACTGCAGGAGCTTGGAGCTGAACTCGGGTCGGATGTTCCATTCTGTATCACAGGAGGGACTGCACTCGCTACAGGCCGTGGTGAGAAGTTAACTCCCATTCCTAATCCGCCGCAATGCTGGGTAATTCTGGCCAAGCCTCCGATTAATGTGTCTACAGCCGATGTGTACGGAAGGTTCCGCAGTGACAAGATTGTTCGTCATCCGAGTGCAACTAAAATGGAGCAGGCTATACGCAATCAATCATTTACGGAAGTCTGTGACCAGATGGGCAATGTGCTTGAAGATGTGACGTTGAAGCTGTATCCGGAAGTTCAGCATCTGAAGGATGCCATGATTCGATTGGGTGCAGACGGCGTGTTAATGTCTGGTAGCGGTCCAACGGTATTTGGCCTGGTTTCCAAAGAATCCAAGGTTGCCCGGATATACAATGGTCTGCGTGGGTTCTGTAAAGAAGTGTACGCTGTACGTATGTTAACGTAAAATTCGCTTTTATAATGTACAAACACGTATAAAGGTGTTATATTCTTAAATAATTATTCGGATTTGGATGTTTCCGTGATCGTGAGGATGGATCTCTGTGAAGAAGTTAAAACGAAGCGCAAGGCTGGTTGAAATGACGCAATACTTATTGTCCAGACCGCATACGGTTATTCCGTTGACCACATTTGCCGAACGTTATGGTGCCGCAAAGTCTTCAATTAGTGAAGATTTGGCGATTATCAAAGAAGTGTTCGAAGAAGGTGGGTCAGGAGAACTGCATACACTGGCTGGAGCAGCCGGGGGAGTAAGATGGATTCCGAAGGTATCCCGAGAACTGGCACTGGCATTTGCGGAGCGGCTCTCGACCCAGCTCGCGCAACCTGATCGGATCTTGCCTGGAGAATACCTGTATATGTCCGACTTGCTTGGTCAGCCCGCATTGATGAATGAAGCCGGCAAGATTTTTGCAACGGCCTTTGGCAATATGAATATTGATGTGGTTATGACGGTAGAAACCAAAGGAATTCCATTGGCTTATGCAACCGGTGCCCAGCTCAACCTGCCTGTCGTGCTCGTACGCAGGGACCATCAGGCTACAGAAGGATCGGCCGTAAGTATCAATTATGTATCCGGGTCCCATAAAAGTCTGCATACCATGTCCCTCTCTCGTAGAGCGATGCGTGAGCATTCCAGAGTACTTATTGTGGATGACTTCATGAAGGCCGGGGGTACGGTGCAAGGAATGATCGATCTTTTGGCCGAGTTTAATGCTACAGTAGCCGGGGTAGGGGTACTGGTGGAATCTGGTTCTGTAGATTCAGAAGAACGCTTGTTAACAGATTATGTATCTCTGGCGAAACTGACAGCGGTTGATGCCAAGAGCAGACAGATTTCCGTCAAGCCTGGCAACTATTTTGACCTGTAGAAAGATGACGAATGTTATGTCGTTAAAAGGTCTTTTCCATCGACCTGGCACTAACGTTGTCGAATTGTGTATTAAATAAAAAAATTCCTGAAATTAGGAAATTTTTGTGGTTATAAAAAGAAGGAGTTCGTATATGCTGTGTGGAATTATACACCAAGTTCTGATGGAAAAAGGTGGTGAACACACACATGCAAATTACGGATGTCAGACTCCGCCGTGTTAACTCGGAGGGGAGAATGAAGGCTATCGCATCCATTACCATCGATAACGAATTCGTCGTTCATGACATTCGTGTCATTGATGGTAACAACGGAATGTTTGTTGCTATGCCGAGCAAACGTACTCCTGATGGAGAGTTCCGTGATATCGCCCACCCGATCTCTTCCGGTACGCGTGAGAAGATTCAGGCAGCAGTTTTGACTGAATACGATCGTGCGGCAACTGAGGAAGAAGTCATTGAAGAAGGTGCCTGAGAACATTATTGGGGTTCGAAGGAAAAGAGAGCCATGTCTTATGGCTCTCTTTTCTTTTTGACCGGAATAAGATATATTCAGTATTGAGTTTATTAGCAGAGAACAAAAAGCGCATCGTGCGCTTGGTGGCAGGGCGGCATCTTAGGAATCATTGGGATTCGGTTAAGCTCGCAGGTACACGGCGTATACATATAGGTCACGATTCGTTGGTGTCCGCGTTGTTACGTGTGATTACAGAGACAGCAGGCGATGAACAGGACCGGCTTGAAGCCGGCTGAACGATACTCATTGGATATAGATCAGCAATGCATTTCAATGGGATTTTCAGAACAGGAGGTCGTTAATTTTGAAACGAATGGCAATCGTTCTTGCCGCAGGGCAAGGAAAACGAATGAAATCAAAATTGTACAAAGTACTGCATCCCGTATGCGGTAAACCTATGGTTGGACATGTGCTGGATGCAGCACTCAGCGCAGGCGTTGAACGCAGTGTGGTTGTAGTCGGTCATGGTGCCGAAGCGGTGCAGTCATTTTTGGGTTCCAGAGCGGAGTATGCACTTCAGGCGGAACAACTGGGTACAGGTCATGCAGTGAAGCAGGTTAAATCCTTGCTTGGCGGCGAAACAGGCTCTACGATTGTGGTCTGCGGAGATACACCACTTGTGACCAGTGAGACGTTGGAAGGTCTGATGAAGCTGCATGAGAGCAGCGGAGCAGCAGCCACAGTTCTTACGGCTCAGTTGGACAATCCCAAAGGTTATGGCCGCGTCATTCGCGGAGAAGATGGATCTGTACAACGGATTGTGGAACAAAAGGATTGCACAGAGCAGGAAGATGCTGTGAATGAGATTAACACAGGCACATACTGTTTCGATAATGCAAAATTGTTCGCTGCCTTGGAAAAAGTGACGAATCAGAACGCTCAGGGAGAGTATTATCTCACAGACGTAGTTGGCATTTTCCGCAATGATGGAGAAGTGGTTGAAGCTTACATGTCGGATGACATCGCAGAATCCATCGGGGTTAACGACCGACTTGCACTTTCGCAAGCCGAAGCCTTCATGCGTGAACGTCTTGCCGTACGCCATATGTTGAACGGTGTGACAATCATTGATCCGTCATCGACATATATCGGAGCGGATGTTACGATTGGATCAGATACAGTTTTGTATCCGGGGACAATCCTCAAAGGCACAACTTCCATTGGTGAAGCATGTCATATTGGTCCTCAGGCAGATGTGGAAGACAGCGTTATTCAGGACGGAGTTACGATTAAACATTCGGTAGTATCCAATGCCGAGGTTGGTTCTGATGCAACGGTAGGTCCATTTGCTAATTTGCGTCCAGGGACTAAACTGGGTCGCAACGTAAAAATTGGTGACTTTGTTGAAGTGAAAAATGCTACAATTGATGAAGGATCCAAAGTATCTCATCTCAGCTATATTGGGGATGCCAAAGTAGGGAAAAACGTAAATGTTGGATGCGGGGCAATAACTGTCAATTATGATGGTTATAATAAAGCTGTGACAACGATTGAAGATGATGCTTTTGTAGGCAGCAACGTCAATCTGATTGCACCAATTACGGTAGGAAAAGGCGCTTATGTGGTTGCTGGCTCTACCGTTACCCATTCCGTTCCCGAGAATGATCTGGCCATTGCTCGTCCACGTCAGGAGAATAAACCTGGTTATGCGGAGAAGATTCGCGGACGTGCCAAAGCCAAGAAACAAAATGCCAAACCCCAATAAGGGGTTTTGATAACAAGATTGCCTCCCGAAGATCGGGGAGGTGCCGACATGTCGCAGACGCTTATTGATTCCAATGAACCAGCACGGAGGGTTTTTATTTTATGACTTATTTTGATTCGAAATTAAAAATATTTACTTGCAATTCTAACCCCAAGCTTGCCCATCAAATTGCTGATTATATCGGGATCCCCATGGGTGAATCTCACACAACCAGCTTTAGTGATGGCGAGATTCAAGTGAAACTCTCCGAGAGTGTTCGGGGTTGTCACGTTTATATCGTGCAGTCCACTTGCTTGCCGGTTAATGATAACCTGATGGAAATGCTCGTTATGATTGATGCACTCAAACGGGCATCTGCCAAGACGATTAACGTCGTTATTCCTTACTATGGCTATGCAAGACAGGATCGCAAGGCACGTTCACGTGACCCGATTACAGCGAAACTGGTTGCTAACCTGATTGAAAAAGCGGGTGCAACCCGTGTCATCGCGATGGACTTGCATGCAATGCAGATCCAGGGATTCTTCGACATTCCAGTCGACCATTTGCTTGGCGTGCCAATTCTGGCTCAATATTTCCGGTCGAAACAGATCGAAAATCCGGTTGTTGTGTCGCCTGACCATGGTGGCGTAGTGCGCGCACGTAAACTGGCTGATTTCCTGAATGCACCCCTGGCGATTATCGATAAACGTCGTCCTGAGCCAAATGTGAGCGAAGTGATGAACATTATCGGTAACATCGAGGGTAAAACAGCTATCCTGATCGATGACATTATTGACACGGCGGGAACGATTGTACTGGGGGCGAATGCTCTGATGGAAGGCGGCGTAAAAGAAGTATACGCGTGCTGTACTCACCCGGTATTGTCCGGACCTGCGATGGAACGTTTGGAGAATGCACCATTGAAGGAAGTCATCGTGACGGATACCATTCCAATTACGCATGCTAATCCGACAAGCAAACTCAAAGTGTTGTCTGTAGCGCCTTTGCTCGGAGAAGCGATTATCCGGGTTCATGAGGAATTGTCAATCAGCAAGCTGTTTGAAATTGAATAAGGATGTCTGCATAAAGTAGTAGAGGGGTTACGTTTTCCGGTTCAATGGAAAATGTAACCCCTGTCGGCGTGCCGTTTTATTAAAAGTGAAACAGACGCTGGTCAGCTAATACCCCGGGCGGGAGATAAATCGGAAACGACGCCGATGAAAAAGCGTGTCGGCAATTTCGACGAATTGATTATCGAAACGTGTGATTAGACCAATCTCAATATGGGTGTCGCGGTCGTATACCTGTACAGGTACGTGATATTCGAGATGATAGATAAAATCGCTATGTTGAGTCAGTTGTCCATTGTCTTCGCGCAAAACCCGCTCACCTTCCTGGGTCGATAAAATATTAACTGTGAACACTACAGTAAATCGATCTTTACTTTCTTGATATTATATGAAATATAAGATTCGAAGTCTATGCCTCACCTCAGGCTAATCCGAAGGAGGGAACAAGATGAAGTGGATTGTCGGACTTGGAAATCCAGGCTCGAACTATGCCAAAACCCGTCATAATATCGGTTTTATGGCACTGGATCGGTTGGCTGATCGTCATAATATCTCCATTACACAGAATAAATGTAAAGCGCTGATTGGAGAAGGCAATATTGGCGGTGTGAAAACCGTACTGATCAAACCAATGACCTATATGAACTTGTCTGGTGAATCGGTTCGAGCATATATGGATTTTTATAAAGTTAGTCTTGAAGATCTGATTGTTGTGTACGACGACATGGATACAGAGATTGGCAAAGTCAGATTGCGTTACCAAGGTAGTGCAGGCGGACATAATGGAATCAAGTCCATTATTCAGCATACCGGTACACAGCAGTTTAACCGGGTGCGCATGGGAATATCCCGGCCTGAACCAGGACATGCCATTGTTGATTATGTACTGTCGACATTTATGAAGAAAGAAAAGGAAGCCCTTGATCAGACCATTGAGCAAACATGTGATGCCCTGGAGCATAGCTTGACTCATACGTTTGAACAAACAATGGCGAAGTTTAACGGTTAATTTTGTAAGACATACTGGTAAAATGATCATAAAGACGGGTTCGATTCAGCCATACTGGACATACTGGATGTATAAACCATGTTCAGGAGGCATAAACATGTCAGTGAATTACGTATGTAGGCATTGCCGTACCTTTATTGGACGAATCGATTCTGCCCGGATAACGGAAGTAGAGCTCGGCTTTCATTTCTTGACCCCCGACGAGCGGAGGGATATAATAGCGTATAATTCCGGTGGTGACATTACCGTTCGGATTACATGTGATTACTGTAAGGAAGCCCTGGAGCACAATCCGGAGCTTAGCCTGCTCGCGAGTCCGCTTCAGTAGACATCGCCTGTACAGGATCGAATGACAGTTGAGGGCGGTTGCGTAATAACGCTCCACCTTTTATAGCCTTGGCAGCCTGCTGAGGCTTCTTTTCAGTTGGCATGAAAGTCATGGCTATCTCGAAATCAGGCTCAGCCGCATCAACAGATGTGGCAATGTTGCGAGTAATCCGATATGATGAAACAGGACAAAAAGGAATTTGTATCCATTTTAATAGTGATGCTACGCGTATGCGTGAGATAATCAAGTAAGTTATAAGAGAGGTGCCCCTTTTGTTACAAGCACTTATACAGGCTTTTTCCAAAGATCCGGACTTCGGATCCATTACAGCCGGAATCAAGTCCGGCATGAAGGAACAATTGGTTTCGGGTTTATCCGGCTCGGCGCGTCAGATTATGCTGGCTGCCTTGCATCAGGAAATGAACCGACCATTGCTCGTAGTAACACATAATATGTTTTCAGCTCAAAAAATTGCAGAAGATTTACAGGAAGCGCTTTCACCTGATCAGGTGTTGATCTATCCTGCCAACGAACTTGTCGCTGCGGAAGCTGCTGTTTCCAGCCCGGAAACATTGGGTCAGCGTATTGATGTGTTGGTCCGTTGCGCCCAGGGATTCAGGGGCGTTGTTGTTATTCCTTTTTCGGGGGTAAGACGTTATGTTCCGCTTCCGGAAGTGATGGCCAATGCTCGAATTTTGATCAAACAGGGTAACACACTTCAACTGGACTCCTTCCTGCTGGAGATGGTAAAGCTCGGATACGAGCGTGTGGAACGCGTGGAATCTCGTGGTGAGATGAGTGTACGCGGAGGTATCATCGACTTCTATCCGGTTACTTCATCGATCGCATATCGGGTGGAGTTATTTGATGATGAGATCGACTCCATTCGGACATTTGATCCAGCAGATCAGCGTTCGATTGAACGGATTGAAGAAATTACGGTTTTACCATGCAAGGAGTTAATTGCAGATCGTGAACGTATGGAAAAGGCTGCCGATGCGGCTGCTCTTTTGCTGGAGCAACAGCTGGAGAAAATGACGGACCGGCAGGCGAAGCTGCGTCTTCGTGAGGAAATTCACCGGGAGATCGAGCTTTTGCGGGAACACGTGTATTTCTCCGAAATGTATAAATATATTTCTCCGCTCTATCCGGAGAACAAAACGATCTACGACTATATGCCGGAAGATACCCTGCTGGTTCTTGATGAGCCTGCCAGACTATCGGAGACATCGAAACAGCTGGACCGTGATGAATCAGAGTGGAACCTACATTTGATGCAAAACGGAAAAACACTTCCGGATCTTCCATTATCCGCAGACGGTGATGAACTCTTGTATGAGCGTCCATTCCAGACGCTGTTTATGTCGATCTTTTTGCGCCAAGTTCCACACACTCAACCACAAAACATTCTGAACTTCATCAGTCGTGGTATGCAGGATTTCCATGGACAGATGAACGTACTGAAGGCAGAGATGGAGCGTTGGCAGAAGGCCGGAGTCAAAGTGCTCATGCTGGCGAACGGTGAGGAGCGACTCGAGCGGATGCGCCGGGTACTGATGGACTATGATATTCTAGAGCCAGAGATGATGATCGGTAATTTGCAAACGGGATTTGAAATGCCGTCCATTCATTTGGCTGTTGTGACCGAGGGCGAGATGTTCTCGCAAAAACAGCGTAAAGTACGCAAACCGATTCGGAATGTGGATAATGCTGAACGGATCAAATCCTATAGCGAGCTAAAAGTGGGCGATTATGTCGTTCATCAGAACCACGGGATTGGTAAGTACCTGGGGATCGGCACCCTCGAGGTTGGCGGTATTCATAAGGACTACATGCATATTCTCTATGCGGGTGGAGACAAACTGTCTGTACCTATTGAGCAGATCGATCTGATTCAAAAATATGTTGGATCCGAAGAGAAAGAACCGAAAATATACAAGCTGGGCGGCAATGAGTGGACACGGGTTAAAAATAAAGTCCGCACATCTGTACAGGATATTGCTGATGATCTGATTAAGCTGTATGCAGAGCGTCAGACCTCCAAAGGGTTTGGGTTCGACAAGGATTCTGCGGAGCAGCAGGAGTTTGAGGACATGTTCCCTTACGATGAGACACGTGATCAGGTGCGTGCGATCGAAGAAATCAAAAAGGACATGGAACAAAACCGTCCAATGGATCGTTTATTGTGTGGGGATGTTGGCTACGGCAAAACCGAGGTGGCTATTCGGGCTGCATTTAAAGCAGCTATTGAAGGCAAACAGGTGGCTGTACTCGTGCCAACAACCATTTTGGCACAGCAGCATTTTGAGACGTTCCGTGAGCGCTTCTCCGGTTATCCGTTCAACATTCATGTGCTTAGCCGGTTCCGTTCCCGTAAAGAGCAGAATGAAACAGCCAAAGGCATCAAGGCAGGCACAGTGGATATTGTCATCGGGACGCATCGATTGCTGTCGCAGGATCTGGTGTTCAAGGACCTGGGACTGCTCATTGTTGATGAAGAACAGCGCTTCGGTGTAACCCATAAGGAAAAACTGAAGAAGCTGAAAACCAATGTGGATGTGCTGACACTGACGGCAACGCCGATTCCGCGGACGCTTCATATGTCCATGCTGGGTGTGCGTGATCTGTCCGTTATTGAGACTCCACCAGAGAATCGTTTCCCGGTGCAGACCTATGTGGTTGAACACAGCCAGGCGCTTGTGCGTGAAGCCATTGAGCGTGAGCTTGCCCGTGGTGGGCAAGTGTATTACCTCTACAACCGTGTTCAGGGAATCCAGGAGATGGCAGCCGAAATTTCTGAACTTGTGCCTGAAGCCAAAGTTGGTGTAGGACATGGTCAGATGTCGGAAACAGAGCTGGAGAAAACGATTCTGGACTTCCTGGATGGTGAATATGACGTGCTTGTGAGCACAAGTATCATCGAGACCGGGGTAGATATTCCGAACGTAAATACACTGATCGTACATGATGCGGATAAAATGGGACTCTCCCAGCTGTATCAACTGCGCGGACGTGTAGGTCGTTCCAACCGTATTGCGTATGCCTATTTTACGTACCAACGGGATAAAGTGCTTACTGAAGTTGCTGAGAAACGTCTGCAATCAATCAAAGAATTTACCGAACTGGGTTCAGGATTCAAAATCGCCATGCGTGACTTGTCGATTCGTGGTGCGGGAAATCTGCTAGGAGCGGAGCAGCATGGTTTCATCGCTTCCGTCGGGTTTGATCTGTATTCCCAGATGCTTGCGGAGGAGATCAACAAACGCAAAGTTACGATGCTTGGCGAGGAGCCGGTACCTTCAGATCAGTGGAATACAACGCTGGATCTCAGTATCGATGCCTACTTGCCGTCCGATTATATCTATGACAGTATTCAGAAGATTGAGATCTACAAAAAAGTGGCGGTCATTGCATCTTTCGACGATGCGATGGAATTGGAAGACGAATTGGTTGACCGATTCGGTGATCTTCCGGAAGCCGTCATTAACTTGCTGGCTGTTGCGCGGATGAAAGTATACGGCAAAATCTACGGTATTGAGTCCATTTCCCAACGTGGTGAGGACATTACCGTGAAGTTCTATGAAGGGCGTGAACATGCCTTTGAACTCTCGAAAATCGCGCACATTGGAAATCAGTTCGAAAGACGTGTACAATTTGAACAAGGACCCCATATGCTGATTCACGCTAAAGGCAAGGGGCTTGGGGATAAGCAACTGATGGAGCTGGTAGAGAAAATTCTGGAGTCCATGAAAACTGCTTTTAAATCAAAGGGGGAACTAAAGGATGTTACCAAAGTATAAAAAAGTAGGAAAAGTACTGTCTGTGAGCATGGTTGCAGTACTATCCTTATCACTGCTTGCTGCATGTGGCAAGAAGGAAGAAGCAAAAACACCTGAATCCACGGATACAAGTGCTGTAGTCGCTACGTATGATGGTGGTACTATTACAGCCAATGAATTCGACATGGAGCAACGTGTCATGAAATTCCTCTATCCGGAGTATGCACAAATGATGGATATGGACGATTTCAAAGAGTATCTGGTAAAACAGGAAGTTGCTTATGAATATCTGAGTGGCAAAGCAAGTGAAGAAGCCAAAACAGCAGGTACAAAAGCGGCAACTGAGCAATTCGATAAAATGAAAGCTTCTGTTCAGGCAGATCAATGGACAGAAATGCTCAAAGCTCAGAAACTGACTGACGACAACATTAAAGACTACATGACTCGGATCATGACAGTAATCAAAGATAAAGAAACAGGCGTTACGGACGATGCAATCAAGGCTGAGTTTGAGAAAAACAAAGATCAGTTCACAACGGCTTCCGTTCGTCACGTGCTGATTAACTTCACAGATCCAAAAACGCAAAAAGAGCGTAAAAAAGAAGATGCACTTAAAATTGCAAAAGAAGTAAAAACCAAGTTGGATGGCGGAGCTGATTTTGCTGAAATTGCAAAAAAATATTCTGAAGATCCAGGTTCTGCTGAAAAGGGTGGACTGTATGAAAATACACCTGTAGGTAGCTGGGTAGAAGCATTCAAGGAAGCTGCAAAAACGTTGCCACTGAACAAAATCAGTGATCCAGTAGAGACAGAGTACGGTTACCACGTCATGAAAGTGGAAGCTCGTACAGAAGCTGACTTTGCCAAACTGACGGCTGAACAAAAAGAAAGTCTGAAGAGCCAATTGGCTGCAGCCGAAATCGATACGTTCATGCAAAATGAATTGGACAAAATCGTAAAAGAAGTTAAACTGCCAAAAACAGAAAAAGCTGAAGAAGGTACAACTGAAGGTACTACAGGTACAGGAACTGAAGGAGAGAAAACAACCGAACCAAAAACGGATGACTCCACAGGTACGGATACCAAGACTGACCAAGGTACGACTGGAACAGACAAAGATGCAACTACGGATGAAGGTACAAGCAGCAAGTAAGCTGGTAAAATTGCTGTGTTAGCATACGTTCAGGGGTTAAATTCGCCCGAATGAATGCCTTATACTGCGTAAATATGGACAACCATACAGAGAAGCAAGGGGAGGACTTAGGACCTCCTTCTTGCTTCTTCTTTTATATATTCAAGTCATATGGGTACATGGTCGCCTTCTTCGAAAGTTACACAACTATATTCTCCGAAGCATGTATAAGGAAATGGGAACAGATGAATACTATGGTCAAGATATCACACTAAACGTTCTGGGACTTTCCTCTACCCATTAAGGAACAGTAGTTGAAAAATCTTCTCGAGAAAGTGGGGCAACATGTGAAATGAAAGCTACTGGTATTGTCCGCCGTATAGATGACCTTGGTCGTGTGGTCATTCCAAAAGAAATCCGCCGTACGTTACGTATTCGTGAAGGTGATCCACTGGAAATTTTCGTGGATCGTGATGGAGAAGTTATCCTTAAAAAATATTCGCCAATTGGCGAACTTGGTGATTTTGCCAAAGAATATGCAGAATCCCTGTATGAGAGTACAGGACATGTAACGATGATTTCTGACCGGGATACCATTATCACGGTGGCAGGCGGCTCCAAGAAAGAATATTTGGACAAGCAGGTGGGTCAACTGTTGGAAGGTTGTATGGAAAACAGGAAGACCATTCTGGAAACAAACAATGGTTCTTATGAACTTAGCAAAGATCATGACGAGACGTTATCCTCTTTTGTTATTGCGCCGATTATTTCAGGTGGTGACCCCATCGGAACGGTTATTCTGTTCAATAAGGACGAATCAGTTAAGATGTCTCAGATGGAAGTGAAGATGTCTGAGACGGCTGCTGGTTTCCTTGGCAAGCAAATGGAACAATAGATAGCAGATCAACTCCTGGTGCCCTGTCTTGGGCATACGGGAGTTTTTGCATTTCAAGTGACAACGAAGATAATCCGGATGATTGTGATGGGGAGGGTTAGTCTGTGTGCCTTCAGGCAGTTATAATAGCAAGGTATGCTTAAAAGGATTACGCAGGAGGGACTTATGAAACAGCCATCTACAGGCTCAAGGCTGCTACAGGGTGCATTTATACTTGGTCTTGCCGCCATTATCTCCAAAATCATTGGTGCTTTTCAGAAGATTCCGCTGCAGAATCTGGGAGGAGACGGTGTATTTGGCATTTATAATACGGTGTATCCGTTATATATGCTCATTATCACGCTTGCTGCTGCAGGACTGCCGCTGGCCGTATCCAAATTCGTAGCAGAACAGAACGCACTCGGAAGACCAGACGAGAGCAGAAGAATTATTCGACTATCTTCCCTACTGCTCGGGGGAATTGGAATTATAATGGCGCTCTTGATGTATGCAGGTGCGCCGCTGATCGCTGACATGATTGGCAACCGTCATGTGGTTCCATCAATTCGTGCTGCTTCATGGGCGTTGTTGTTCGTACCGGTGATGACAGGGCTGCGTGGATATTTTCAGGGATTACAGCAGATGGTTCCAACAGCGGTATCACAAGTGGTGGAGCAGACGATACGTGTCACCGTCATGATTGTTCTGCTTCTGTGGTTGATGAGACGGGACGCTTCGCTTGAGACTATTGCCGCTGGTGCAATGATGGGCTCCGTTGCTGGTGGAATGGTTGGGCTGTTAACCATGTTAGGGTACATGGTGCGTCATCGGCGGAAAGACAGGGAAGTGGTCACAGGGCAATTGGATTCGGAATGGAGCAGTAATAGCGGAGAGGTTGGATCAGAACGTCAGGAGCATCAAGAGCATCAAGAGCATAGACCGGTTACGCCACAGAGGAAAATGGTGAGTGCTGTTAGCCCCGCTCTGGCAGAACGATCACGATCCAATGGGGAGTGGATCAAGGCGCTACTCATGTATGCCATTCCCGTCTGTCTCGGGTCGCTGGCCGTACCGCTGATGAATCTGGTGGATACCTTCACCGTGCCCCGATTGCTGCGAGGAGAAGGACTGGATGAGCTTCAGTCGATGGTTTCCTTCGGCATCTATAACCGTGGATTGCCGCTGGTTCAACTGGTGACGATGCTGGCCACGTCACTGTCTGTGCTCTTTATTCCGGCGATGGCGGAAGCCCGGTTAAAGGGCGGGCCAGAAGCCGTGCGGGAGCAAGCAGGCCTCGCGCTGCGCTGGTTCTGGTTGATCGGCCTGGCGGCATCCGCGGGTCTCGCGGTGCTGGCGGAGCCGATTAACCGCATGCTGTACGGAGATGCCGCAGGCACCGAAGCACTGCGGTACATGGCGCTGACGGCTGCGGGCAGCACCGTCAGCATTATTGCGGCGGCGCTGCTGCAAGGCCTCGGCGCCGTGCGCGCACCCGCGTTCAGCATGCTGGCCGCCGCAGGCGTCAAGGCGCTGCTGAACGTCATGCTTGTGCCGGCGCTGGGCATCAGCGGCGCGGCTCTGGCAGGCGCAGTCGCCTACATGCTGGCGGCTGGCCTGAATGTGGCGCTGCTGGCGCGACTTGTCGCCCTGCGCCCTGCCCCTGGCGCCGTCCTGGCGAAGCCGGCGCTGGTGATCGCCGCCATGAGTCTGGCGGCGTTAGGCACGGCCTGGGCCGCCGAAGCCGTGCTCGGCGGCATGGGTGTCACGGCCGACCGCAGGCTGGCCGCGATGGGCGTGAGCCTGCTGGGCATTGCCGCAGGCTCGGCCGTGTTCTTGCTGGCGGCGGCCCGGACAGGGCTACTGACCGCCGCGGAGCTGGCGGCTGTGCCCAAGTTGGGGCCTCGCCTTGCCAAGCTGCTGGGCAAACTGCGTGTGCTGCGCTAGCTTCATGCTCACGGTGCTTCTACACCCAGCACAGCGAATATGCAATTATAGGATATCGAATGATTCTGGTATAATACGTGTAATTAGTCCTGTTCAGGCATGATGAATCAGTGAGCCTGGACAGGATAGTCCGGATGGAGGTTTACGTAATGAGTGCAGCTTTAACCGTAGTGGGTCTTGGATCTGGAGATGCAGACCAACTGACCGTAGGTATTATCAAAAAAATGAAACATGCAGCTACGCTGTATGTACGTACCCTGGATCATCCCGTTTTGAATGATCTGAAGCAAGAGGGACTGGTAATGACCTCATTTGATGCCATCTATGAGGCGAAGTCCTCCTTCCCCGAGGTGTATGATGAGATCGCGAACCAACTGATAGAGGCTGCTCGTAAGGGTGAGGCCGGAACCGAAGTTGTGTATGCCGTTCCGGGTCATCCCATGGTGGCAGAAGCAAGTGTGCGCCTACTCAAAGAGCGTTGTCCGCAGATGGGTATTTCACTGCGTGTGATGGGCGGGGAGAGCTTCCTAGATGAAGCTTTTATACGACTTGGATTCGATCCAATCGAAGGTTTTCAACTTCTGGATGCCAGCAGCCTGAACACGGAACTGGTACAACCACAGCTACATACGTTGATCGGACAAGTCTACGATGTGTTCACTGCTTCCGATGTGAAGCTATGCCTGATGGAGGTTTACCCGGATGATTATCCGGTATTTGTGGGTCATGCGTTGGGTGTGGAGGGTCAGGAGGTCATTCACAAGATTCCATTGCACGAACTGGACCGGATCGAAGGGTACGGCAATCTGTCACTGATCTATGTACCGAAGAACACCGATGATGCCTTGCGTCGCAGATCCTTTGCGCGTTTGCATGAGATCGTCAATATTCTTCGTAGTCCGGGTGGCTGTCCATGGGATCAGGAGCAGACGCATCAATCCATTCGCAAAAACCTGATTGAAGAGACCTATGAGGTCATTGAGACGATCGATGAGGATGACCCCGACCATATGAAAGAAGAACTGGGTGATCTGCTGCTGCAGATTTTATTGCACTCCCAGATGGAAGAAGAAGTGGGTACATTTAATGTGTATGATGTCATCGAAGGTTTGAATGATAAGCTGATCTTCCGCCATCCACATGTTTTTGGCGATAATCAGGCAGAAGATGCGAATGAAGCTCTTCAGAACTGGGAACAGATGAAGGCAGAGGAGAAGAAGCGCAAAGGCCAGGATCAGCAGAAGGTTTCCGTGCTGGATGGTATACCGCGTGACTTGCCTGCATTGATGAAGGGATACAAGTTGCAGAAGAAAGCAGCCAAAGTAGGCTTTGACTGGGATGATGTTGAAGGTGTATTTGCCAAGATCGAGGAAGAACTGGCGGAGTTGAAAGAAGCGGTGCAACAAGGCCAGTCTGCGGAAGAACGGAAGCTTGAACTGGGTGACTTGTTATTCGCAGCCGCAAACGTTGCAAGATTCATCGATACGGACCCGGAAGAGGCGCTTGCTGCGACCAACCGCAAGTTCATCGGGCGGTTCCAGTACATCGAAGAGCGTCTTCGCGAACAGGGAAGAACACCAGCAGATAGCAATGTAGAAGAGATGGAGCAATTCTGGCAGGATGCGAAGAAGGCAGGATTATAACAGGTTCAATTTTCTGGGAAAAGCCAGATAACCTTATTCCATTCATGCTATGCAGTGTGTTATGATAATACGAACATGTGTTCATCTGTGTAAACTGGGGTTGGTGTTTAGCGACGGATGGTTTCGGGTACTGGTCTTAGACTGTTGCCTGCGGACCATCGACAAAAAGCTAAAAAAAGTCGCGGACTAAGGCAGGATTTCAGATGCCAAGCCAGAATACATGTGTAGTGACCTAACGCGAATCAGCGGCAATCGATGTATTGTCAGGAATCGCAGATACTTTTTTTTCAATTTGGGAGGCTTTTAAAAATGAACAAAACAGATCTGATTAACAACATTTCAACCAAAAGTGGTTTGACTAAAAAAGACGTTGAGTCCGTATTGAACGGCTTTTTGGGAGAAATTACAGATGCACTTGCCAGCGGAGACAAAGTACAATTGATCGGCTTTGGCACTTTTGAGACCCGCAAACGTTCCGGTCGTACCGGACGTAACCCACAAACAGGGAATGAAATCGTGATTCCTGAGTCCACTGTTCCTGCATTCAAAGCAGGCAACAAACTTAAAGAAGCCGTAAAATAATGCGTCTTGATAAATTCCTGAAGGTCTCCCGGCTAATCAAACGCCGCACTGTGGCCAAGGACGTCTCTGAACAGGGACGTGTTCTGGTGAACGGACGTGAAGCTAAGCCCAGCGCCGCTGTCAAAGTGGGCGATGAGCTGACGGTTCAGTTCGGTCAGAAACTGGTCACTGTGAAGGTGGAACGAATTGCCGAGAGTACCAAGAAGGATGAGGCGAGCAGCCTCTACACCTTGGTGAAGGAAGAGCCGATCGCCAAGGATAACGGGATGAACTGGTAACAGTACATCTGGTATTAAATATTCATTCAATGTAAGTTGAATCGAAACGTCCTCCTGTAACAGGGAAGGGCGTTTTTGTTTTTACTGGAATGTCGGGTTATTTGTTCAACAACGCTGGTTCTATTCCAACCTCCACACCCATAAGCTAGGTGTAAGAAGGAGGGGTACATGCCATGGTTGAGCACGGTAAGGCCAAACAGCATCATCTGAGCATGCAGAATCGGAAACTGCTGGATCTGACGGGTGTCTCCAACGTGGAGAGCTTCGACAGTGAGGAATTTTTGCTGCAGACTGAACTTGGGCATCTGACCATCCGGGGGCACAATTTACATATCAAAAACCTGAGCCTGGAGGAAGGTCTGTTATCCATTGAAGGCACAGTCAGTTCGCTCCAATATCTGGACCCCGGTTCCCAGTCCAAAAATGGTAAAGGCCTGTTTGGCAAGATGTTCCGATGAGTCCGGATACTCAATGGATCACATTGATGTGGATGCTTACCTCGGGGGTCGTGATGGGAATGGCCTACGACAGTTACCGGGTACTGTCCGGACAGCTGCGGTTTCCGAGATGGAGTATACACACGCTCGATCTGTTGTACTGGGTTGCTTCCGCGCTGTTCGTTTTTCGGATGCTATACGCCGGAAACCACGGACAGTTGCGGTTTTATGTCTTTTTGGGGCTGATTATAGGGGTTTGCTTCTATTTTTGGCTTTTAAGTGTTACAACCCAGCGTTTTGTGGTAATGTTAATTAAACTCGCAAGAACGCTGATTCATTGGTGTGGACATATCCTTAACATCCTGATCGTTATGCCGGCTAAAGGAATTTATAAGTTAATTCGCGTATTATTTGGTTTTGTAATTGCGATACTATTATTCCTGGGCAGGCTGGTGCTACAGTGTTTGGTACCTTTCGGCAAGTTGTTCCGCTGGATGTTTAGGCCGCTCCTGAAACATTGGGTAACGCCACGCTTCATGATCCGTGTGGGTACAAGAATTGCAGCGATGTGGAAACGCTGGTTTTAAGGAGGTCCGTAATGGGTAAAACACCTGTGGGCAGATCAAAGGCTCCAACTAACCAAGGAAAATCTGCCGGTGCAAAAAGGCGCCTCATGCTTTGGATGACGTTTATGGTTGTATTTGTAATATGGGCAGGATATACATTCCTTGTGCAGACTGCACAAATTTCGGACAAGAGTTCTCATCTGGCCACTCAGCAAGCTTCAAAGGAAGATACGTTGAAGAAGCTGGAACAGTTGAAGTACGAAGTCAGCCGGTTGAATGACCCTGAATACATAGGACAGCTGGCACGGAAAAAAGGATATTATCTTCCTGAGGAAACGCCGATCCAGGTTGAAGAGTCAGGGAACTGATGGAATTCGGTCTATTACCGAGCTAGGTTTGTTATCCGTGTGTCTGAAGCCGTTAAACCGGAAAAAATAGGCTCTCTGATGGGGTAGTGTTCAGTTGACCTTGGTTTACGGCATAAGGTATAATTACATTAGCGCAGCATTGATTTTGGCATTCAAAAAATCGGGTTGTATATTTTTAAGGGAGGATCATTTTATTCTATGGCAATTGAAGTGGGCACCAAGTTAGAGGGCAAGGTGACAGGAATCACGCATTTTGGAGCATTTGTGGATCTGTCAGGAGGTGTCACGGGTCTCGTTCACATCTCGGAAATCGCCGACAATTATGTCAAAGATGTCAACGACCACCTGAAGCTGAATGACCTCGTTACAGTGAAGGTTATCAACGTTGACAAGGATGGCAAGATCGGACTTTCCATTAAGCAAGCTGTTGACAAACCGGTTGAGCAACAAACCCAATCTAGACCCCCGAGAGCTCCTAGACCGGAACGCAGTGGAGGAGATCGCGAACGATTCAGCGGCGGAGGCCCAAGTGGTGGCCAAGGTCGTGGTGGTGGCGGCGGTGGATTTAACCGTGGTGACCGCGGAGGCCGTTCTTTCAAGCCCGCAGCAGGCAAACCTTCATTTGAGGATAAAATGTCACGCTTCCTGAAAGATAGTGAAGAGCGGATCTCTTCGCTTAAGAAGAACACAGAAGGCAAACGCGGAGGCCGTGGAGCCAAGCGTGTGTAATCTGTCACAACCTGATCTAAACATATAAGTAAAACCGTTAGCCCATGGGCTAACGGTTTTTTGCGTTTCTTTCACAGATAAGTAGTTGAATAGCTTTTTTTGTAAGGTGAAGCTCCATATCCCCAGTTTTTCTGCACGGCAAAATGAAACCATAAGAACATTTGTCGTCTACCATTTTTTACCGACAGGTTTCCGTGGCATTCCACAGTTATCCTGCTCAAATGGTGGCGAGACCAAACCATCTCCGGTTCAAAATCAGACATTCCGATTGTCGGAATCAAGTAGGAGAATGAATGAAACCACAATAAGGCCGGGGGTTTCGCTCCACCGCGCCAGGCTTGTTTCTTTTGTCGTAAACTTTTTGGACCCTGTCCACCTATTCTGACAAACTACGTCTTCTAATCTATCTATAATCAGAACCATCGAGAACGAAACACGAAAATTCAAATTAATCGAATGGGGTGCCTTGAGGATGATGGAAAAGTGGAATGTCATTCAATTTCCGGGAATGAAAGCAGGTAAAGGAGGTACGGAAGCTCGGGAGGAGCTGTCGGTACGTCTGAAACAATGGCTTGGCTCCCGCAAGGCTGTCCAGATGGTTGCTTCCCGCAAATGGGTACTGCTGCTTACGTTTATGGGGTTCCTGCTCGGAAAGGCAATGATCCTGAATGAGTTATCTCCCTTTGCCATTGCTTACTTCGCCGTAATTGCTTTCATGCGCAGGGATTACATCATTCCGGTAGGCGTTGCACTTCTCGCAGGCAGTCTCTTTGCACCGTTTCCGGTACCACTCATTGTTGCATCGGAGATCGCCATCTTTTATCTGCTCTTCCGCGGTCTGGAGTCATATGATCGTGCTGAATTATCTTATGCACCAACGATGGTATTTACGACTACATTTATGGTCAAGTTATTCGCGGTTGTGATTGGACCATCCTTCAGCTGGTACGCGATGCTGATGCTCACGATGGATTCCGTACTAAGTTTCGTGCTCACCCTAGTTTTTATACAAGCCATACCGATCTTCACTTACCGCAAAAAAAAGTTCAGCCTAAAGAACGAGGAGATCCTCTGCCTGATCATATTGCTCGCTTCCGTTATGACGGGAGCCGTAGGGTGGACCATTCAGTCCTTATCCGTCGAGCATATGCTCTCCCGTTATCTCATATTAATCTTTGCGCTGGTGGGCGGAGCCCCCCTCGGAGCCTCAGTTGGGGTTATTACCGGCTTGATTCTGAGTCTGGCTGACATGTCAGCGGTGTATCAGATGAGCCTGCTTGCTTTTGCCGGGATGCTGGCGGGTATGCTTCGAGAAGGCAAACGTGCGGCGGTTGCACTGGGCATGCTGCTGGGTTCGTCCATTCTATCCATATATCTGGGCGGACCGGGCGATGTGATGAACTCATTATGGGAGACGTGTGCAGCTATCGCACTATTCATGTTGACACCTAAAAGCCTGATGACGGCGATATCCAAGTATGTACCGGGTACGCAGGATCATACAAAATCCCAGCATGAGTATGCCAAACGGATACGGGATATCACGGCAGAACGGGTAACCCGGTTCTCACAGGTATTCCGTCAATTGTCACGTAGCTTCGATCAGATGTCGGGTGCAGGGGAGCAGGTACAGAAAGAAGGTGGAATGGACCATTTCATGAATGCGGTTGCCGAGAGCACATGTGCAAGCTGTTTCAAGCGTACACAATGCTGGGATGCGAAGTTTATTCAAACCTACAAATATATGACGGACGTGATGAGTACGATTGAAGGAAACCCGGAGATCTCAGGCAAGCAGATTCCAGTGGACTGGAACAGGGTGTGTGCGAAACCGGAAGAGGTCCTTGAAGTCATGCGTGCCCAGTATGGACTGCATCAACATAACATGCAATGGAAGCGTCAAATTATTGATAGCCGGCAGCTGGTTGCAGAGCAATTGTCCGGTGTATCACAGGTCATGGAGGACCTGGCCAAAGAAATTCAGCGGGAAAGTGATGAGATGGTACAGCAGGAGGAGCAGATTCGGGACGCACTGGAGTCATTGGGCTTGTCCATTCACTCCATTGAGATCATCAATCTGGAAGCGGGCAATGTAGAGATTGAGATTGTACATGCATATACACGTGGATTCGATGAGTGCCGGAAAATGATTGCTCCGCTGATCTCGGATGTACTGGACGAGCATATTGCCGTCTTGCATGAGACCATGACCGATCCTCGTCAGGGACTGGCAACCGTCACGTTTGGTTCGGCCAAAACGTTCGAGGTAACCACGGGTGTTGCTGCCGCCGCAAAAGGGGGAGATGTGATGTCAGGCGACAGCTTCAGTACGGTTGAGTTAGGTAACGGTACATTCGCGGTGGCGCTCAGTGATGGAATGGGCAATGGAGAACGGGCACGCATGGAGAGCAGCGCAGCGCTGAACATACTGGAACAGTTGTTACAGTCCGGCATGGACGAGAAACTGGCGATCAAATCCGTGAACTCCGTTCTGATGCTGCGCTCCCCTGAAGAGATGTATGCCACAGTAGATATGGCGCTGATTGATGAATATACGGCAGAGACCACGTTTATGAAAATCGGATCGACGCCAAGTTTCATCAAACGAGGACAGGAGGTTATTCAGGTTTCGGCCAGCAATTTGCCAATCGGTATTATTAAAGATATTGAAGTGGATCTGGTGACGGTGCAGCTTCAGCCGGGGGATATCCTCATTATGATGACGGATGGCATCTATGATGCACCGGGGTATGCGGTGAACAAAGAGTTATGGATGAAACGGCTCATTCAAGAGATTGATACAGATGATCCGCAAGATTTGGCCGATTGCCTGCTTGAAAGTGTCATAAGATATCAGCAGCATGAAATTTTGGATGATATGACCGTCGTTGTTGGAAAAGTAGAGCATTTCCGCCCTGAATGGGCCACACTGCGTGTGCCTGGCATCAACCGGATGGAGCGCCCACGAACCGTGAGTTAATTGCATATTCTTCTGTTTGAAGTCTCTTCATTCTGGCAATGCTAGTCATAGAGTTGGAGAGTAACGAATAACGGAGGGATATCGGATGAAGCAAATCTTATTGATCACCGACGGTTGTTCCAATGTAGGACCAAGTCCGGTGCTGGCAGCGGCCGAAGCGCAGGAAGAGGGAATTACGGTTAATGTGGTTGGCGTGATTGATTATGGAACCATTGGTGAGCTGGGTAGCCGGGAGATTGAGGATATTGCCAGAGCCGGAGGTGGAATCAGCCAAATTGTAGGTACACGGCAGCTTGCCCATACGATGCAGATGATGACAAGGAAAACGGTGGTTCAGACCATTCAACAGGCGGTTAATAGAGAGTTAACACAAATTTTGGGAGAGAAGGAGCCCAAAACGGTAACCGATCTGGAGCCTGCACAACGCGCCCGGGTCGTGGAAGTGATGGATGATATGGCTGAAACTACAGCTTTACAAGTTATATTGCTAATAGACGTCAGTGCCAGTATGAAGCCCAAACTGGCTGCGGTAGAAGAAGGCATTCGCGATTTAATGTTGAGTTTGCAGGCGCGTATAGGTCAAAGCAAGCTTTCCGTATTTCATTTTCCGGGACGACACAGTGGAGAAGATGCGGTAATGGATATTGACTGGACAACGGATCCAAGCCGTGTTCGGTCCTTGTTTGGAAGGTTGCAGATGAAGGGTGCAACGCCGACAGGTCCTGCAATTCAGAAGGTGATTGATTTTTACCGTTATGGTACACTGGAGAAACAGCAGGAAATAGAAGGGAACTATCGCATTGAAAGAGAAGGGATGCTCGGTGACAACGTTGTCTGACGCCTCTTTCCCACCAGGAACAGTGGTTACAGGGAAATGGAATCGCAGTCGTTACACGATTCGGAAGCTACTGGGCAAAGGAGCTAATGGCATCGTTTTTCTTGTCCAACGGGGTGAAAATGGCAAACACTACGCGTTAAAAATGGGATTTGATCCGGTTGATCTGCAATCGGAAGTCAATGTGCTCAAATCTTTTCAACTACAGCGTAATCATGAGGCCCTTCGGCAGAGCGGCATTCCTTCCTATCTTAAAGATGTGGATGATTATGCCGTTCGTGGCCGGGATATTCCCTTTTATGTGATGCGTTACGTTAGAGGTGAGGCACTTCATCACTTTATTCGGCGTCAGGGGACAGACTGGACACTTCTGGTGGGACTTAGACTCTTGCAGAAGCTGGCACAATTGCATCAGGCGGGATGGGTGTTTGGTGATCTCAAACCTCAGAATGTGTTGGTATCCGACTATGGGCAGGTGGAATTGATCGACTACGGCGGAGTTACGTCGATTGGTCGAAGCGTCAAACAGTTCACCGAATGGTATGATCGGGGCTTCTGGAATGCAGGCAGCCGTACGGCAGATGGTACCTATGATGTATTTGCATTTGCATTATTATTGATTCATGTACTTGAAGCAGACGCGCTCAAGGCACTGGCGGCCGAAGGATTACCGCAACTGCGAAGTGTGAATCAGCTCGTAGCGCTGGTGGAGCGCAGTGAACGACTGGGTCCTTTTCGCAATTGGACGACTCAGGCATTACGAGGTCAGTTTCGTGATGCAGGTCATGCGGCACAAGGGTGGAAGGAAATGATGGCACGCCCCACGCCTCTCCGCCGTCGTTCCAAAAGTACAACACCGCGCTGGCTTATGAACGCATTCGCTGTATCTGTGATATTACTTATTGGAGTGCTCATCTATGCACTACTTTTCTGATCTGTGAGAGTGCATATACATAACGTAAGGAATGAGGAACAGGTATGGAGGCTTTACGCTGGAACATGCTGGTGAAGAACGTGCTGGATGCAGCGGAAGAGCATCAGTTATGGGTTCCCGGGGATCGGATTGTCGTCGCAGTATCGGGCGGGCCGGACTCGGTAGCTTTTTTGCATATCATGCACGAGATCAGCATACGGCATGTCCCGCTTGAATTAATTTGTGCCCATGTACATCATGGTTTCCGGACCGAATCTGATGACGAAGCGGAGAAAATGATGGAACTGGCACAGCAGCTTGGTATTACATTTGAATGGACCAAGGCCGATGTACCTTCATATATGGAGCTGACGGGTCAAGGACCACAGGAAGCAGCCCGCAACAAGCGATATGCCTTTTTGCACGAAGTGGCTTCCAAATATAATGCGGCAAGCATCGCTTTGGCACATCATGCCGATGATCAGGCGGAGACGGTCATGCTTCATTTGCTTCGTGGAACCGGCTTGTCGGGACTCTCAGGAATGAAGTTTAAAAGACGAGAAAAAAATGTGGAACTTATTCGTCCATGCCTTCGTATAAACAAGACAGACCTTGTAGAAGCTTGTAATACCCAGGGTTTTATGTATTTCAATGATGAGAGCAACGCCCTGCGTAAATATCGGCGTAATGCCATTCGCTTGGATGTGCTTCCTTTTTTGGGGCAGTATAATGGACAACTCACGCCGTCATTGAATCGGCTTGCCGAAATTGTGGGTGATGAAGACGATTTCATGGAGCAGAGTGCATATGACACATACAGGTGTCTAGTGCAGGTGAACGGCGGAAGGCAAACCTTTGAGGTGCCTTCCTTCTTGAAGTTACATGTCGCTTTACAACGAAGGTTGATTAAACTAATATTGAATTATCTGCCTTTGGACAGTGATTTTGTCGACTTTACCCGTATAGAAACCATTCGGCGCAAGGTCATGGAGACCCATGTGACGACCTGGAGCCTGGATATAGGACAGACACTCGCCTGCACTCGGGAGTATAATCTGATTTCTTTTGGCATACGGACGGACGTACAGGATCAATCTTACGAGTATCGTCTTGCGCAATGGAGTGGAACTTATGAGCTTTCACTCACCCCAATTAACCGGTATATTCGGTTGATGACGGTGAGTCCCGAAGACTATCATGTACCGGAATCGGCGGATCAAGCCGCGTTTGATGCGGATCAACTGCTTATGCCGCTGGTTGTGCGTTCACGGTTACCTGGAGATACCATGAAAGTGATGGGATTAAACGGAAGCAAAAAGGTGAAAAATATTTTCATCGATGAGAAAATCCCCCCATCTGTCCGTCCACGTATTCCTGTGGTATGTGATGGAGCAGGTCATATCATCTGGTTACCGGGTGTTCGACGGTCCAGTGTGGCTCCTGTCAGGGAGGGCACTTCCGCAATCCTGTACATGACTGTAGGCGATTCAGCGATTCAGGGGTAGTGGTTATGGTTCAGGTAAGGCTTTCATAGTATAACTTAGGAGGTTCGCACAGTTGCAGAACGACATTCAGGAAGTATTGATCAGTGAAGAAGAAATTCAGAGTAAAGTCAAGGAATTAGGCGCAACACTAAGTGCCGAATATGCAAATCGCAATCCTTTGGTCATTTGTGTGCTCAAGGGTGCGTTTATATTTATGGCTGATTTGGTTAAAAACATAACGGTACCTGTTGAAATGGATTTTATGGCGGTATCCAGTTACGGCGCTTCCACCA
Source organism: Paenibacillus sp. FSL H7-0940 (assembly GCF_037979415.1). Classification (NCBI taxonomy): domain Bacteria; kingdom Bacillati; phylum Bacillota; class Bacilli; order Caryophanales; family Paenibacillaceae; genus Paenibacillus; species Paenibacillus sp. FSL H7-0940. The sequence continues at coordinate 5,625,458 of NZ_CP150280.1, read as the reverse complement.
AGTCATCAGGTGTTGTCAAAATCATTAAGGATCTGGATGTATCCGTAGAAGGACGGGAAGTTCTGATTGTCGAAGATATTATCGACAGCGGACTTACACTCAGCTATCTGATTGAACTGCTAGAAAACCGCGGTGCCGAGTCGGTGCGAGTGGTTACGCTGTTCGACAAGCCTTCAGGCCGTAAAGTTGAGTTGGAAGCTCATTACACAGGCTTTGACATTCCTGACGCGTTCATCGTTGGTTACGGTTTGGATTTTGCGGAGAAGTACCGGAACCTGCCCTATATCGGGATTTTGAAGCCGGAAGTCTATAGTAGCTAATATCCTGCCCGACCCAAGCCTTGAGCTGTTCTTGGCTTCTGTTGAGAAGCCATGTCGGGCTATGTTAAAATAATTAAAGTGTCTCGAGAGGAGGTAGGGGATGAATCGGTTCATCCGGAATTCTGGTTTTTATTTGATTCTTTTTTTAGTTGTGGTGGGGATAGTCCAGTTCGTCAGCAATGGCGGCGAAGCCACCGATAATCCTAGATATGATCAGTTGCGTGCAGCGATCAAAGCCAACAATGTCTCTGAATTGACGGTTCAATTCAACGGTCAAACGTATCTCGTGACCGGTCAATACAAGAAGGCACCTGATGGCGCCAAATCAGAAAATTTCTCAACGTATATTCCTCCTACGGATGAGGCAATTAGTGAGCTTGTAGCTGCAAGTGAAACTAACAATTTCCAATATCATCAGGAGCCAATGAAAGGTGACAGCATCTGGTTGACGTTGCTGACTTCCTTTATTCCTTTGATCATTATGTTCCTGCTGTTCTTCTTCCTGTTTAATCAGGCTCAAGGCGGCGGCGGTAAAGTAATGAACTTTGGTAAAAGCCGTGCTCGTCTCTACAATGAAGAGAAGAAGCGGGTTACATTTGAAGATGTTGCGGGTGCTGACGAAGAGAAACAGGAACTTGTTGAGGTTGTAGACTTCCTCAAGGACCCTCGTAAATTCGCAGCAGTAGGTGCAAGGATTCCTAAAGGCGTATTGCTCGTAGGGCCTCCAGGTACCGGTAAAACATTGCTCGCTCGTGCCGTAGCCGGTGAAGCGGGTGTACCATTCTTCACGATTTCAGGTTCCGACTTCGTTGAAATGTTCGTCGGTGTCGGTGCATCACGTGTACGTGATTTGTTTGAAAATGCGAAGAAAAATGCCCCATGTATCATCTTTATCGATGAGATTGATGCTGTAGGACGTCAGCGTGGTGCTGGTCTCGGTGGTGGTCACGATGAACGTGAACAGACACTCAACCAGTTGCTCGTTGAGATGGACGGATTCGGAGTTAACGAAGGTATTATCATCATAGCCGCAACGAACCGTGCAGATATTTTGGACCCTGCCTTGTTGCGTCCTGGACGTTTTGACCGTCAAATTACGGTTGACCGCCCTGATGTAAGAGGTCGTGAAGCTGTCCTGAAAGTACATTCCCGTAATAAACCACTGACCAACGATGTGAAGATGGATATTATCGCGAAGCGTACAACAGGTTTCTCTGGTGCGGATTTGGAGAATCTCTTGAACGAAGCGGCGCTGATTGCAGCACGTCGTAACCGTAAAGATATTTCCATGAAAGAAGTCGACGAAGCGATTGACCGTGTTATTGTCGGTACGGAGAAGAAAAGCCGTGTCATCAGTGATCGCGAGAAACGCATTGTTGCTTATCATGAAGCAGGTCATACCATTGTAGGATACTTCCTGGAACATGCCGATATGGTACATAAAGTGACCATCATTCCGCGCGGACGTGCGGGTGGATATGTAATCATGTTACCTAAAGAAGACCGTATGCTGGTTACCAAAAACGAGTTGCTTGATAAAGTAACCGGCCTTCTCGGAGGTCGTGTAGCTGAAGAATTGTTCATCGGAGAAATTGGTACTGGTGCATATAGTGACTTCCAGCAAGCGACAGGTATTGTTCGCAGCATGGTTATGGAATACGGTATGAGTGAGAAATTGGGACCTATGCAATTCGGAAGTTCACAAGGACAGGTATTCCTTGGTCGGGATATCGGTCATGAACAGAATTACTCGGATTCCATTGCTTACGAGATTGATCAGGAAATGCAACGCTTTATTAATGACTGTTATGAGAAGTGTAAGGACTTGCTTGTTAAACATTCAAAAGAGATGCACCTGATCGCTCAAACTTTGCTTGAGGTAGAGACTTTAGAAATGGATCAGATCAAGCAATTGATCGAAACAGGTTCTTTGACTCCAAAAGCAGAGAATGACAATGATGGTGAAGGCACACCAACTGAAGGCGGAGAGCCAATCATCGACACCATCGGTGATGTGCGTGTTCGTATTCAAGGTAAAGATGAAACGCCTGAGCCACCAGCCGGAGATATTCCAAACGAAGCTCCGAATCTGGAAAAGGGTAATAACAATAACCCGGATGATGGCGGAACGAAGCCAACGTCTTAATGCACAATACATCTGGCTAATGATAGCAGGTGAAATCAAGAGAGCCCTCGGGGCTCTCTTTTTTTTATCCATTATTTTAAATAAGGATAGATAAAGATAAACGGGAGTTAGATGGCGAACCAGTTAGCAAACAGGTGATTACAGCGCTGTTCCGGGCCTTTTTCATTTATTGACAGAGTCGTGAACGTTGTGTAAATTAGTTGTTAAACCGCTTGTGATTCGTTTCTCAAGCGAAGATAACGACTTAGGTTAGCCCACGAAACAGCGCATGACGCTGTCCCGATAAAGGAGAGGATCACAGGTGGAAGCTCTGGCTTTAGAGCGCAAGGCTGAGATGAACCGCGAGCTGCGTGAGCGGCTTATGGAGTTGAAGAAGGAACGTAATGCCATTATTCTTGCCCATTATTATCAACGTGACGAAGTACAGGAGGTTGCCGACTTCCGTGGAGATTCGTTTCTGTTAGCTCAGAAGGCAGCACAAACAGATGCGGATGTGATCGTTTTCTGTGGTGTTCATTTTATGGGTGAAAGCGCTAAAATTCTGGCGCCAAATAAAACAGTTATTATCCCGGACGAACGTGCGGGCTGCCCAATGGCAGATATGGTGAATGTGGATGGACTACGCAAATTGAAAGCACAGCATCCTAATGCCAAGGTAGTTACTTATATTAATTCCTCGGCTGAGATCAAAGCAGAGACTGACATCTGCTGTACTTCAGCGAATGCGGTACGGGTTATTCAATCGGTGGATTCCGACGAAATTATCTGGGTACCGGATAAAAACCTGGGACATTATGTGCAGCAGCATACAGACAAGAAAATGATTATCTGGGAAGGCTACTGCAACACTCACGATATGCTTACAGTCAAAGATGTGGTAGAGATGAGAGCCAAGCATCCAAATGCAGAGTTTGTTGTCCATCCAGAGTGTCGCCCTGAGGTTGTAGAAATGGGTGATTTTGTAGGCAGCACAACAGCCATTCTGGAGTATTGCAAAAATTCATCAGCGAAGGAATTTATCGTAGGTACCGAAGATGGTACAGGATATCAGCTTCGTCTGGATAGTCCGGATAAACAGTTCCACTTTGCTACCAAGTTCCTCGTATGTCCCAACATGAAGGTGAACAACTTGAAGAAACTGGTGAAATGCCTGGAAACGATGAAGCCGCAAATCTACGTGCCACCGGCCGTTGCCGACAAAGCCAGAGAATCACTAGAGCGCATGTTGTTGGTAAAGTAGGATGCGCTACTCTTGCTCCAAGACAGGTGAATAACATGATACCGCAATATTTAGTTGATTTTGATCTGTCTGCGCTACCCATGGTAGAGACGGATGTACTGGTTATAGGCTCAGGGATTGCTGGTCTGTTCACCGCCATTAAGGCAAGTGGACAACAACGTGTATTAATGATTACGAAGAAGTCATTACTTGAAAGTAACACCAGATATGCGCAGGGAGGCATCGCTGCGGTTATTGCTGAGGATGATTCACCTGCTTACCATTTGCAGGATACACTTGTAGCAGGAGCGGGCTTATGCCGCTCCGAAGCGGTAGAGGTATTGGTGAATGAGGGTCCTGACGGAGTGAAGGAACTGATTCGTTTGGGTACTTTATTTGATCTGGAGAACGGCGAGTTGGCGTTGACGCAGGAAGGTGCGCATAGCCACCGCCGTATTTTGCATGCCAACGGAGATGCAACGGGATATGAGATTGTACGTGCGCTTGCTGTTGAAGTGAATGAGCATCCGGGGATTGAAGTATGGGATGAGCATTTTGTTGTTGACCTGATTACAGATCGAGATCGAGGGGAATGCATTGGCGCTCTGGTTCAGAAGGATGACGGATCGCAAGTGTTCGTGAAGGCACAGGCAACCGTTCTTTGCTCTGGTGGGGCAGGACAACTGTACCGATACACGACGAATCCCGATGTAGCTACTGCCGATGGTGTAGCCATGGCTTATCGGGCTGGGGCTATTGTTCGTGACATGGAATTTATCCAATTCCACCCCACCTCTCTTTGTTACCCTGGGGCCCCGCGCTTCCTTGTGTCAGAAGCCGTACGCGGCGAAGGAGCATATTTGCGCAATGTGAAGGGTGAGCGCTTCATGGATCGTTATCATGCCCAGCTTGAACTGGCCCCACGCGATATCGTGGCACGAGCGATTGTTAGTGAGATGGAGTCTACCAACAGTACCTTTGTGTACCTGGACATTACACATGAACAGCCAGAGATGATCAAGCATCGGTTCCCTACCATATATGAGACTTGTATGCGTTATGGATTGGACATGACAACGGACTGGATTCCCGTTGCACCTGCTGCCCATTACATGATGGGTGGAGTGAAAACGGATTTAAGTGGAGAGAGCAGCCTCTCACGATTATTTGCTTGTGGTGAGGTGTCTTCTACAGGAGTGCACGGAGCTAACCGTCTGGCAAGCAACTCTTTATCAGAAGCGATTGTATTTGGCCGGAGAATTGTTGATCGCATTCAATCACTTTCCCCGCTCGGTTCATTACAAGTAAGAGGGGCTACGCATTCATCTGTGGACATGAATAACAAGGTCAATAAGATCACGGAAGAGCAAAAGCCGGTATCCGAAAGACGTTTACGATTACAGAAAATGATGGTTCGTCAGGTAGGCTTGCGCCGGAATGGTGAGGACCTGCAGAAGGCCATGGACAAGCTGCAACAGGAATTGCAATTTTTTGATCAGACACTCACGCATAAGGAAGAGCTGGAGTATGCCAACCTTCTGACCTGTGCCTGGTTAGTTACCAGCGGTGCATTACATCGCGAGGAGAGTCGGGGGGCTCACTATCGTGAGGATTTCCCGGCACGTGATGATATCGTGTGGCAGAAGCATAGTCTGCAGCAGCGAGAACAAGCGATTGTGGAGGAATTGATGTCATGATACTGAATGGATATAATGAAGGGCTTATCGAATCAATCAAAAACTGGCTTCGTGAAGATGTTGGTGCAGGTGACGTTACAACAAGTGTGACGATTCCAGCTGGCAATCAATCCAAGGCCATTATACACGCCAAAGACAATGGTATTATTGCAGGCATGACCGTAGCTGAACTTGTATTTCAAGTCGTTGATCCTGATCTTGTATTTACACCGAAGGTAACAGACGGAGACCAGGTCACCCATGGCACGATTTTGGCCGAGGTAGAGGGAAGTACACATTCACTGCTTACGGGGGAACGACTTGCACTTAACTTGCTGCAACGTATGTCCGGAATAGCTACGCGTACGCGTGCCTACGTGGATGTGTTGGATGGTCTTGAGACCAGGCTCGTGGATACACGTAAGACAACGCCGGGCCACCGATTACTTGAGAAATATGCGGTGCGCGTGGGTGGCGGAGCGAATCATCGATTTGGACTGTACGATGCCGTTATGATTAAGGATAACCACATCAAGGGTGCAGGCGGAATCACCGAGGCGGTACAGCGTGCGCGAACCATTATCCCACATACGATGACGATTGAAGTGGAGACTGAAAATCTGGAGCAGGTGAGAGAAGCCTTGCAAGCCGGGGCAGATATCATTATGCTGGATAACATGCATCCAGAGCGGATGCGTGAAGCGGTTGAACTTATTCGTGAACAGGCTCCTCATGTGAAGGTTGAAGCATCCGGTAACGTGTCTCTTCAGACCATTCGTGGCATTGCAGAGAGTGGTGTGGATGTAATTTCGGTTGGCAGGTTAACCTATTCCTTTGAGAGCCTGGATATTAGTCTGGATTTAAATGAAAAGAAAGAGGGGTGAACCTCTTTGATTCTAGTTGTAGACGTGGGGAACAGCAATATGGTGCTCGGCGTATATCAAGGCCGGGAATTGCTGCACCACTTTCGTCTGAGTACATCACGTCAGTCAACAGTGGATGAATACGGCGTATTGATTTATAATTTATTTCATATGTCCGGCATCAGGGCAAGTGACATCGAAGGTGTCATCATCTCATCTGTGGTCCCGCCACTGGTGAATGTAATCGAAGCGATGTGTGAGAAGTATGTAGGCAAAAAAGCTTTGCTCGTTGGGCCTGGTATTAAAACTGGCTTGAACCTGCGATACGAGAACCCTCGTGAAGTGGGTGCAGATCGTATTGTTAATGCAGTGGCAGCCGTTGAGAAGTATGGCGGCCCTCTCGTCGTGGTCGATTTCGGTACTGCAACGACCTTTGACTGTATTGACGAGAAAGGTCACTACCTGGGGGGAGCTATTGTACCTGGCATTCAGATCGCCACTGAAGCGCTCTATGAGCGGGCATCCAAGTTGCCTCGTATAGAGCTGGAGAAACCTAAAAAGGTCATTGGCCGTAATACTATTCATGCTATGCAAGCGGGTATTATATTTGGCTATGCAGGGCAGGTAGATGGTATTGTAGAACGTATTCGCGAGGAGATGGGAGCGAAGCCCCGAGTTATCGCGACGGGTGGTCTCGCTACACTTATCGCAGAAGAAACCCGTAGTATAGAGGAAGTTGATCCGCTGCTTACGCTTGAAGGGCTGCGTATTATATATGAGCGGAACCGGGAAAGGTGAGCATAGTGACGGCATACAGCGGGCTGAGATTACAGCTTAAGTGTTGTGCCGTTTTTTCTGTGTTACGACTATTATGGCGATACGCCAAAGGAGGCTGAATGACTTGGAAAACAACAACAAGCATGACCGGTTAATTCGTGGTACAGCAATGAATGGAAAGGTAAGAGCCTTTGCTATCCAGACTACGGAACTGGTTGAGGAACTACGCAGAAGACACGATACGTTTCCCACGGCTACAGCTGCCATGGGGCGTACGGTTACAACAGCAGCCATTATGGGTGCAATGCTCAAAGGTGAAGAGAAGTTAACGGTACAAGTCAACGGTGATGGGCCCATTGGACAGATTGTAGCTGATGCCAATGCGAAAGGCGAAGTACGAGGATATGTTTCTAATCCGCATGTACATTTGCCAAGCAATAGTGTGGGAAAACTGGACGTTGCAGGCGCAGTTGGAACGGAAGGTTTCATCAACATAACGAAGGATTTGGGACTGAAAGAGCCATATCGTGGCAGTGTGCCTATTATTTCAGGAGAACTGGGCGAAGACTTCACGTACTACTTTGCTCAATCGGAGCAAACCCCTTCTGCTGTAGGCGTTGGTGTGCTCGTTGATACGGATAATTCCGTTATTGTCTCAGGTGGATTCATTATGCAGCTGTTGCCGGGATTGACAGATCCAGAGATCACGGCGATCGAAAACGCCATTAGTACGTTGCCGCCAGTGACGACGTTGCTGGAGCAGGGACTTGAATTGGAAGAGTTGCTTCGCCGATTGTTGCCAGATGTACAAGTGATGGAAGGACTGGATATTCATTTTAGCTGTGAGTGTTCACGTGAGCGGGTAGAGAAGACACTAATCAGCCTGGGCCAAACGGAGATGGAGCAATTAATTGAAGAAGAGGGCCAGGCTGAAGTGGTCTGCCAATTCTGTAATGAAGCCTATGACTTTAACAAAGAACAACTTGAGACCATCCTAGAGCAAGCCAAGAACTGATCTATGCGGGGACGGGATGCGGAATGACAAGACAGGAAAAAGGGTTGTGGACGGCTGTAATTGTCTTGACGCTAGGTATGCTGGTCATGGGTAGTGTGATGGCTATGCATGGTCTCAGACAGGGCAAAGACGAGGCAGATGCATCCCATGATGCCAATACGGAAGAAGGAAGCACCGTAGCGACGATCAACGGAGAAGTCATCACGGACAAAGAGTGGACCGATGCGCTGAAAAGACGCTATGGCAGCGAGTTATTACTCCAGATGTTAAACCGTAAAGCAGTATTTGCCGAAGCAATTGAACGCAAGCTGATCGTCACTCCCCAAGAGATTGCAAGAGAACTTGCCGCCGCGATGGATGGGTACGATTCAGAGAAATCATATTTTGACGAAATGAAGTCCCAATTGGGCCTGACGAAACAGGAACTTGAGTTGGAAGCCGGCTACAGGCTGCTGCTTGAGAAAATCGCAACGATCGGCATACAGATCAAGGATGCAGATATTGAGCATTACTGGACTGAACACCGTGAGGATTACGTTTCCCCCGAGAAATATGACTTGTCCATCATCGTAGTGAAGGAAGAAGAGGAAGCCGATTCCTTACTGGATGCGTTGGAGAAGGGACAAGATTTTGAAGAAGCTGCTCGCAGTCAATCGACGGACAGCTTCTCTCGTGATGCTGGTGGGAGGCTGGGATGGATTGAGCAGAATGATCCATTCCAGTCAGAAGAAATCCTTCAACTTGCTGCCGGGCTGGATGTAGGCGATATTGCTGGTCCAGTTCAAGTGGAAGAAGAAGGCTATGTTATTATCAGACTTAATGATAAAGAAGAACGCCAGGTGCAATCGGCCGAAGAAGTCCGTGAGGAGATTCGAATGCAACTGGCTCTGAGTCAGGCTGATCCGTTGCCGCAGGTAGAGCAAATGCTGCGTAACAAGTATGAAGCCGTAATCCTGTCCGAGATTCCTGCCTCCTGAATTCAAAGATTGTATCGTACTGCTGCATCTTGATAAAAATACTCTGTCTGCGGTCTTAGGGCCAAAGGCAGAGTATTTTTTTTGAGTACTCATATTGACAATAAGGGTTAACGTTGATAAGATGAAAATAATAAATACCTACTCGTTTACTCGGATATAAAAGATTTATTTATGAACAAAGAAACTTTCGGAAACCTCCGCCCTGTCTAGAAATCTTAGCAGTAAGGGATAGGATCAACAGGATTTCCGCAGTTCTTCTATAACAGCTAGAGGCCACCGGCCGCACAGTATAGGTTAACAGGACTCAAGTTTTATTCATCCACTAAGGAGGGCATTCATATGGCTAAAGTAGTTAATAACGTAACAGAACTCATCGGAGGTACTCCGCTTGTTCGTCTGAACCGTATCGTACCTGAAGGCAGTGCTGAAGTATTCGTGAAGCTGGAGTACCAGAATCCAGGTTCAAGCGTGAAAGACCGTATCGCAATTAGCATTGTGGAAGAAGCGGAAAAAGAAGGCAAGCTAAAACCAGGTGATACCATTATCGAAGCAACAAGTGGTAACACGGGAATTGGACTCGCGATGGTGGCTGCAGCCAAAGGCTACAAGTCCGTTATTGTAATGCCTGAGACGATGAGCTTGGAGCGTCGCAACTTGCTTCGTGCGTATGGTGCTGAGCTTGTGCTTACACCTGGAGCTGAAGGTATGAATGGTGCTGTTAAAAAAGCCGAAGAACTGCTGAAAGAAAACCCTTCCTATTTCATGGCTGAGCAATTTAAAAATAAAGCCAACGTGAAGATCCACCGTGAAACGACTGGCCCTGAGATTGTTGAAGCAATTCAATCTGTAGGCGGTACGTTGGATGCTTTCGTTGCAGGAATCGGTACAGGTGGAACAATTACAGGTACAGGCGAAGTGCTGAAAGAAGCTTTTGCTGGTATTAAAATTGTTGCAGTTGAGCCAGCAGCTTCGCCAATTCTGGCGGGCGGCAAACCAGGACCACATAAGATCCAGGGGATTGGTGCCAACTTTATCCCTGAGATTCTGGATCAGGAAATCTATGATGAGATCATTCACATTGAGAATGATGATGCATTCGAGACGGCTCGTCAGGTAGCGAAGGAAGAGGGCATCCTGTCCGGTATTTCTTCCGGTGCGGCGATCCGTGCAGGTCTTCAGGTTGCGAAACAGTTGGGTGAAGGCAAGCGCGTTGTGGTAATCGTGCCAAGTAACGGCGAACGTTACCTCAGCACACCTCTTTACAACTTTGAAGGCTAAGTCTACAAATGACAAAACCAATCCTCCTTGCCCGTATGACGGGTATGGAGGATTTTTGGCGTAATGCTTTTAAAAGGGGCGGCGCTTTAGTATACTATCAGACAATAGAACTAGCGACAGATGGAGGGCGGCGCACCGCAATGACACACCTGATGACAACATACGCCGACTGGATGGAGTGGGCTGAACAAGGCTGGACCATGATGCCCTATATTACGAAGTCGGATGAGGGACCGTATCATGGCGGTTTACCGTTATCGTGGGAGGCAGCCTGGCAGCAGGCGTCACCATACGCAATTGTGCTGGAGAATGGCAAAGGCGGGAGATATACATTTCTGGGGCTAGACCCCGTATCTGTTATTTCCGGCAAGGGTCAAGAAGCGGTTATTCATGATGTGATTCAAGGAACCACCTCGACAGACAGCGGCAAGCCGTTAGATGTATTGAAGAGATGGACTGCCCCGTATAGCGCACCCAAGGTTAATGGGGCTCCAGACTTTGGGGGTGGATACGCGGGTTATCTCAGCTACGATGTAGCAAGATCATTGGAGAAGCTTCCAACTTTGGCTGAGGATAACCCGGCTCTTCCGGATTATTGGTGGATGCGCTTTGAAGAAATATGGGCGTATGACCATGAGCAGCAGGCGCTTTTCTGCATGGTTCATCTGGCTATAGAGCCTAACCGGAACGAAACGGATATCCGTAGCCTATATGCAACGGCCGAAGTACGAGCGACAGCGATGCAGAAACGTTGGCTTCATATTATGGGGGCTGCACAGGCCGAGGAACAACAGCAGGCACTGGAACGCCGCAACAAGCAGGTCAATCGTACACCGCAGCCTGAAGATGCGGAAAGGGAATCGGAAGGATGGGAAACCTCCTTTCCCCAGGAGGACTTTGAACAAGCTGTGCGTACGGTACAGGAATATATCAGGCAGGGCGATGTGTTCCAGGTGAATCTGTCCTTAAGACAGGAGAAGCGGCTTCATTCGAGCGCTGAGCATATTTATGAATGGCTGCGCCTTGTGAATCCATCACCATATATGGGTATGCTGCGTAGTCCAGACTTTCAACTGGTAAGCGGTTCTCCTGAACTTCTGGTCAAAGTGGAGAATGGCAAAGTCAGTGCACGTCCCATTGCAGGGACCCGCAGAAGGGGCCGCGATGAAGCAGAGGATAAAGCTATGGCGGATGAACTGCTCAGCAGTGATAAGGAACGGGCGGAGCATATTATGCTCGTTGATCTGGAACGTAATGATATCGGACGGATTGCGGCCTATGGTTCGGTTCATGTGCCTGAATTGATGACCATCGAGAAGTATTCCCATGTCATGCATCTCGTTTCCCAGGTGGAAGGCAGGCTGGCAGAAGGGTTATCCGTATTTGATGTGATCGCTGCGACATTCCCGGGTGGAACGATTACAGGAGCCCCAAAAGTCCGCACCATGGAGATTATCGAGGAACTTGAGCCTGTGCGGCGTGGGCCTTATACGGGTTCCATCGGGTGGATGGATTACAGTGGGAATATGGAATTGAACATCGTCATTCGTACACTTGCCATTAAGGACGGTATTGGTTATGTACAGGCCGGGGCAGGGATTGTTATTGATTCCGATCCATATCGGGAATACAAGGAATGCCGCAACAAGGCAAGAGCCATGATGAGAGCTGTGAATTACAGCGAAGAGGCGGAAGCAAGCAGAGCTATTGAACAAGAACAAGCGAAAAGAACAGAAGCTGTTAACTAAACTAAACTAAAATAAAACGAAGCAACCGTCACTTGCATTGACGGAAGATGAGGAGGAGCACGCATATGATACTGGTTATCGATAATTACGATTCCTTCACGTACAACCTGGTTCAATATCTGGGTGAACTGGGCGAGACGGTGGAAGTTCGCCGCAACGACGAGATTGATCTGGCAGGCATAGAGGCACTGGCACCTGATCATATTCTGATCTCTCCGGGCCCGTGTACACCGAATGAAGCAGGCATTAGCTTGGCAGTCATTGATCATTTCAAGGGAAGCATTCCGATCTTTGGTGTTTGTCTTGGGCATCAGTCCATTGGACAAGCATTTGGTGGCAATGTCATTCGTGCGGAGCGCATGATGCACGGCAAAACATCCGAGATGCACCACAATGGAACATCGGTATTTGCCGGATTGCCATCTCCATTTACAGCTACCCGTTACCACTCCCTGATTGTCGAGCGCAGCAGCTTGCCTGATTGCCTGGAGGTTACAGCGGAGACAGCTGAAGGTGAAATTATGGGTTTGCGCCACAAAGAATATGCGATTGAAGGTGTTCAATTCCACCCGGAATCCATTATTACAGACCATGGTCATCAGATGCTTCGTAACTTTTTGTCCCAACAAGTGAAGGTTTAACATGCAATATGCCGCGATAAACGGAGAGTTGGTCAATATGGCGGCGGCCGTGGTTCCTGTAACGGATCACGGCTTTTTGTACGGACTTGGACTGTTTGAGACGTTCCGGACGTATCAAGGTGTCCCATATCTTTTGGAACGGCATCTGGAGCGCATGGCTTCGGGGTGTAAGGAACTTGGCATTCCTTTTACAACGACCGCGGCAGAGGTGACAGGTGGGCTTCAACGTTTGATGGATGCGAACGGACTTAGGGATGCGTATGTGCGATACACGGTATCAGCCGGTGAAGCACCGCTAGGCTTACCTTCTGGTGATTATTCGAAGCCAAATCATATTGTATTGGCAAAAGCATTACCTGAACCTTCTCCCTCTTTATATGAAAGCGGCAAAATGCTCCAACGGTTGTCTACACCTCGCAACACGCCCGAAGGAGAAGTTCGGTTCAAGTCGCTGCATTACATGAACAGCATTCTGGCCAAACGGGAGCTTAATGGATACGGTCAGCATGTGCTGGGTGCAGAAGGGCTACAATTAACCCGTGATGCTTATGTGGCTGAGGGTATTGTTAGCAATGTGTTTTGGGTACGGGAAAATGTGCTTTACACGCCAGCACTCTCAACCGGCATTCTGCCGGGTATCACGAGAGCTGTGGTAATGGAGATTGCCTCGCAGCAAGGAATTCCCTGCATAGAAACGCTAGCCTCTTGGGAGGATCTCCTGCAAGCAGATGAAATATTTCTAACCGGCTCGGTGGCCGAACTGGTTCCGGTGACAACTCTGCGGGATCAGGACGGAGCCGAAACGATAATTAGCAACGGACATATTGGCCCGGTTACAGCAGTCCTTCTGGGTATGTACCGGCAGAAAGCGGGGTATACTTCATGACACTTACACCTGTAATCTATGAACGGAACTATGCATGGGGGCCAGCTGAATTGAAGCTGGGTACAAGAACACAGATTATGGGCATTCTTAACGTCACGCCTGACTCGTTCTCGGATGGTGGACGTTATACCAACGTGGAGCGGGCGGTTGCCCATGCCAAGCAGATGATGGAGGATGGGGCGGACCTGATTGATATCGGCGGGGAGTCCACCCGGCCAGGTTCAGATATTGTGGGCGCCGATGAAGAGCTTAGCCGGATTATTCCGGTTATTGAAGCATTGCATCAGCAAGCCCCGGACATTCCGATATCGGTAGACACGTATAAAGCTGATGTTGCACGTCAGGCTATTCTGGCAGGTGCCCATATTATTAATGATGTGTGGGGTGCCAAGGCAGATGCAGATATGGCCCGCACGGCAGCAGAGCTGGGGTGTCCCATCATTCTGATGCATAATCGGCAGGATCGGAATTACACCGATTATCTGAGTGATGTCGTCATCGATTTGCAGGAGAGCATACAGATTGCATTAACAGCCGGCGTGAAAGCAGAGCAAATTATCCTGGACCCGGGCATTGGTTTTGTGAAGGATCTCGGAGAAAATCTGAAGCTCATGTCATCGCTCGGTTTGCTCAATGAAATGGGATATCCCGTTCTGCTAGCCACCTCACGCAAAAGATTCATCCAGAACACCCTGGATGTCGGGGCGGATGATGCGCTGGAAGGAACGGCTGCGACCGTTGCATTTGGCATTGCCCAAGGCTGCCAGATGGTTCGGGTTCATGATGTGAAACCGATTCGGCGGACGGCAGACATGTGTGATGCCATGTTGTATGCTTCTCCGGGTATACGGAGGAAATAATGTGGCGGGTCCCTGGTGACCCGTCCAGTGGAAGCGCAGCGTTTTTCAAAGGCGAAGCTAAGGCATAACTTCAAATAGATTAAAATTTCAATATATATAGAGGGCAGGCGGATCGTATGGATAGAATGGTATTGCATCGTATGGAGTATTACGGATATCATGGTGTTTTTGCAGAAGAACGGAAGCTTGGGCAGCGGTACTATATTGATCTGGAGATTGATATGGACCTGGGTGAGGCCGGACGTAACGATGATCTGACCAAAACGATTAATTATGCGGAGATCCATGAGCTGGTAAAACAGATTGTAGAGAATAAGTCATTCCAGTTAATTGAAGCTTTGGGCGAACATATTGCATCTTCTTTACTAGACACTTATACTATTATCAATGCATTGACAGTCAAGGTGACGAAGCCACATCCGCCATTCGATATTCATTTTGAGGGCGTAACGGTAGAGCTTCGCCGCACAAGAAAGTGAGAACCGATCATGATTGCACATTCGACCTCTGAATCTTCAGAGGCTTATATTGCTTTAGGGGCCAATTTGGGTGACCGGGAACAGACGCTGTTTGAAGCATTGTCTTTGCTGGATGAACACCCTCATATATCCGTTCTGCGTTGTTCTGCACTATATGAGACGGAGCCTGTAGGATATGTAGATCAGCCTGCGTTTCTGAATATGGCAGTCGCCGTACAGGCGATACTGACACCTGAGCAGTTGCTCACGGAATTATTGGATATCGAGAATCGGCTTGGCCGTGTTCGTGATATTCGCTGGGGACCGCGCACCGTTGATCTGGATCTGCTCTGGATGCAAGGTGAGACGCGAGATACCGAATTGCTTCAATTGCCTCATCCCCGCATGGGAGAACGGGCTTTTGTGCTGGTCCCACTGTCGGATATCGTACCGGAGGGCGAGATTTCAGGTTTGTATACCTTTGTACACTCATCGTTGTCTGTACTGGATGGAAAGGATGGAATACAGCTTTGGAAAACATGCAATTGGCCAACCGAATCCGGGCATTCCGGAAGCTGAAAGGTTTAACACAACATGAACTTGCGGCCGAGACCGGCATCTCGCTGGCCATTCTGGGAACCATTGAACGGGGAAACCGTAAGGTATCACAGCAAGAACTCGATCGAATTGCTGGTGTGCTGGCAATCAGTATCGAGGAGTTGCGGGGCAACTAGGACCGTTTCGGTTTCGCCATGTTACAACAACCAAGACACCGATCAAACTTTATATCGTGATATATATACAGAATTAAAAAAGGAGTGGAACGACTACCGTGCTTAACATTGGTGGCATTGAAATGAAAAACCAGGTCGTACTTGCGCCGATGGCTGGCGTATGTAATCCGGCTTTTCGTTTGATCGCAAAAGAATTCGGAACAGGTCTCGTATGCGCGGAGATGGTGAGTGGCAAAGCCATTGTCCATGGCAACCAGCGTACACGTGAGATGTTGTTTGTAGATGAGCGTGAGAAACCGCTGAGCCTTCAGATTTTTGGGGGAGATCGTGATTCCCTTGTAGAAGCAGCCAAAATCGTGGACAAAGAAACCAATGCAGACATCATCGATATTAACATGGGATGCCCTGTGCCAAAGGTAACGAAATGTGATGCCGGTGCACGTTGGTTGCTTGATCCGAACAAAATCTATGAGATGGTATCCGCTGTCGTGGACGCGGTGGAGAAGCCGGTGACGGTCAAGATGCGTATCGGCTGGGATAACGAGCATATCTTCGCGGTGGAGAATGCGCTCGCGGTTGAACGTGCTGGCGGACAGGCGGTAAGTGTACACGGCCGCACGCGTGAGCAACTCTATACAGGCACAGCTGACTGGTCACACATCAAAGATGTAAAAGAAGCTGTCTCTATCCCAGTGATCGGCAATGGTGATGTCCATACACCGGAGGATGCACGCCGTATGCTGGATGAAACGGGTTGTGACGGAGTTATGATCGGTCGTGCCGCCCTGGGTAACCCATGGATGCTGTATCGTACCATTCAATACCTAAGCACGGGGGAATTGCTTCCTGACCCGAATGGCGAAGAGAAGATCCGTGTTGCCATCCTGCATATGGATCGACTGATCGCATTGAAGAATGAGACAGTTGCCGTACGCGAGATGCGTAAACATCTGGCTTGGTATTTGAAAGGCCTGAAAGGATCTGCCCGCATCAAGGATGTTATTATGGAAGGAACCAAGCGGGACGAGATGGTACAGATTCTGGAGAACTTTGTGAGTCAGCTGAAAAGCGAAGGTAATTTGGAGTCAGAACCGGTAATCACCGGAAATGCATCTTAATTATAAACGCATCTGTAAAACGTTTACACCTATAGGGGACGTAACATTGACTTTTCGAGATCGTTCCCCTATAATTTCTCAGTATAAATTCGCCATGTGCGTTAATAAGGATATAGCATCAGGAGGAATATTCTATTCCTCTGGAGAACTTCATATAGTTTTGAAGATGTATGCGAGCGGAGCTCTGTAACAAGCACTGATTCCGTTGCCGTACAATCAAATTTATTCCCATGACAGGAGAATCGGTTGAGATGAGCGACAAGGAAGTTATCCTTACACCAGAAGGACTCAAGAAGCTGGAAGAAGAATTGGAAACATTGAAATCAGTGAAGCGCCGCGAAGTGGCTGAACGGATTAAGGTAGCCATCGGGTATGGAGATATCAGTGAAAACTCTGAATACGAAGACGCGAAGAATGAGCAAGCTTTCATTGAAGGACGTGTAATCACGTTGGAGAAATTGCTTCGTAACGCGCGGATTATTAACAGCGACGAGATCGATACCGATGCCGTAAGCGTGGGTGCAACCGTCACTGTAGAAGATCTGGAGTTTGGCGACATCACGGAATATACGATTGTAGGTACTGCGGAGGCAGACCCGCTTCAGAACAAGATATCGAACGAGAGCCCTGTAGGTAAAGCGATTCTCGGCAAGAAAAAAGGTACAGTTGTTGATGTAAGTGTGCCTGCTGGCGTAATTCAATATAAAATTATGGACATTAAAAAGCTATAGCAACGAAGCAGTTGGGCGCGGTAAACAAAAGCTTCCTTAGGGAAGCTTTTTCAACATTAGAGGAAAAACGTCCTCTCGCGATGCCTGCAATGTAAATAAGGAGATGAATACAGATCATGACGGATGAAGTCTTGAATCAGGAAACCGAACTTAGCGAGCTTTTACAAATTCGCCGTGACAAATTGGACGAGCTCCGCAAATTGGGAATCGACCCTTTTGGCCAAAAATACGTACGTACCGAAGAAGCCGGCTCCATTCTGAAGAAGTATGAAGAACTGACCAAGGAAGAGCTGGAAGAGAAGCACATCGAAGTCAGTATTGCCGGACGGATTATGGCGAAGCGGGGAATGGGTAAAGCAAGCTTCGCACATATTCAGGACCTGAGCGGCAGAATCCAGATCTATGTTCGTCAGGATAGCGTGCCTGAAGACAAGTATGCGGCATTTAGCCTGCTGGACCTTGGCGATATCGTTGGAATAACAGGTGTGATCTTTAAGACCAAAACAGGTGAAACTTCTGTCAAAGTGAAAGATCTTGAAGTGCTGTCCAAATCGCTCTATCCGCTTCCGGATAAATTCCATGGTCTCACTGACGTAGAGCTGCGTTACCGCCAGCGTTATGTTGACCTGATTATGAGCCCGGACGTACAACAGACCTTTATCGCACGTTCCAAAATCATTCAATCGATGCGTCGTTACCTGGATTCCCTTGGATATCTGGAAGTGGAAACACCTACGTTGCATACGATCGCAGGAGGAGCGGCAGCACGTCCGTTCATCACACATCACAATGCGCTGGATATGGAACTGTACATGCGGATTGCGATTGAACTTCACCTGAAACGTCTGATTGTTGGCGGGCTGGAGAAGGTATATGAGATCGGCCGTGTATATCGGAATGAAGGTATGTCCACACGTCACAATCCGGAGTTCACCATGATTGAATTGTATGAGGCATATGCCGACTACAAGGATATTATGCAATTGACGGAGAACCTGGTTGCTCATATTGCACAGGAAGTACTGGGTACGCAAGTGATCCAGTATGGAGATTATGAAGTAGATCTTACGCCACAGTGGCGCCGTGTTACGATGGTGGATGCAGTTAAGGAAGTTGTAGGCGTAGACTTCTCCGTACACATGACGGATGAGGAAGCACACAACTTGGCGAAGGAACATAAGGTTCCGGTTGAAAAACATATGACATTTGGTCATATTCTGAACGCGTTCTTTGAAGAATTTGTAGAAGAGACGTTGATTCAACCGACATTCATTATGGGACATCCTCTTGAAATCTCACCACTAGCGAAGAAAAATGATGTAGATCCGCGTTTCACGGATCGCTTCGAATTGTTCATCGTTGGACGCGAGCATGCCAATGCCTTCACAGAGCTGAATGATCCAATCGATCAGCGTCAGCGCTTTGAAGCACAGATGCTGGAGAAAGAACATGGGAACGACGAAGCTCATGAGATGGATGACGACTTCATCCGTGCGCTCGAATATGGTATGCCACCAACAGGCGGATTGGGAATCGGGGTTGATCGTCTGATCATGCTGCTTACCAACTCCCCGTCGATTCGTGACGTACTGCTCTTCCCGCACATGCGTCCTCGTACGCAAGATTAAATAAGGAACGTAGGATACGTTCATAATAGAAGAGGAACCTGCCGTTCAGTATCATGCTGGGGCAAGTTCCTCTTTAGGTTTACATAGACGCTAAAAATAAAGTTTGTCAGAAGGCCCTTGCTCACAGCACATCATTAGGGTAACACCGCGTCTTGAAATTGTTAGATTAACCTGTTCGTATTTTTGTTAAAAGAGGTGCCCTTCATGAAGTTCAGGCTTCACTTTGCCAAATTCTTATCTCCTCCGTTAATTCTGGTCGGTGGTTTTCTGCTTATCATTGCGATTGGAACGGTGCTTCTCATGTTGCCAATCTCCAACCAAAGCGGTATGCATTTGGCGTTTATTGACGCGCTCTTTACATCAACCTCTGCCGCATGTGTAACTGGACTTGTCGTTGTGGATGTAGGGACGACCTTTAATTTGTTTGGTCAGATCGTCATTATGGTACTGATGCAGCTTGGTGGACTCGGATTCATGACCATGGCTACCCTCTTTGCGCTTGTATTGGGCAAGCGAATCTCACTCAAGGACAGGTTATTACTCAAAGAAGCCATTAATGCAGACAGTATGGAAGGGATAGTACGCATTATCCGCAAGGTGTTGATTTTCTCCTTTACCATTGAAGGGGTGGCGGCTGTCATACTTGCGCTGCGCTGGGCAACGGAGATGCCATTGGGTCAGGCCGTATACTATGGAATATTTCATTCCGTTTCATTGTTTAATAATGGCGGCTTTGATTTGTTCGGCAACAGCTTTCAATACTACACCGGAGACTGGATATTCAATGTGACTGCTTCTGTGCTCGTTGTCTCTGGTGGACTGGGTTTTGTTGTATTGAATGACCTGTTTGAGTATCGCAAACGCCGCCGTTTATCTCTTCAGTCCAAACTGGTGCTGTCTGTATCCGGAGCGCTGATCGGTATAGGAGCGATTGTCTTGTTTGTTTTCGAATTCACCAATGGACATACACTGGCTTCACTCACATGGAGCGAGAAGATCTATGCGTCCTTCTTCCAGTCTGTCTCTACACGTTCGTCGGGAACGAGCACAATCGATATCACGGAGATGAGGCAGGCTACCCAATTCTTCTTCATTCTGCTGATGTTTATCGGGGCTTCCCCAGGATCGACCGGGGGCGGAATCAAGACGACTACATTCCTGATCATGATTGGTGCGGTGTATGCCATGATTCGGGGAAATAAGGATATTGTGTTTTTCCGCCAGCGTGTTCCGAAAGAACTGCTGATGAGGGCGTTGACCATTATTATGGTTTCTCTGATCATATTCATGATCGTGGTGATGCTTCTGCTTACGACAGAGGATGCGCCATTCCTTTCACTGATGTTTGAAGCTGCATCCGCAATCGGTACCGTGGGTCTTTCTGTGGGAGTGACTGATGAGTTGACCAATTGGGGAAAAATCATTATTACCTTTACCATGTTTGTAGGTCGGATTGGGCCATTAACCATCGCGTATGCCCTTCGTCCGCGCAAAGAGAAGAAACTGTATCGTCATCCGGAGGGCCGGATCATTATCGGATAAAAAGAAAAACCGTCAGACATTCAGAACTAACTCCTGTTATCGTAACGGGCTTTAGTCACAACGAATGTGCTGCGGTTTTTTTGGTTTAACGACACAAGGAAGCAAGATGCAAAGTGAGAACATCGTCCATGAGCTTGGCATTCATCTGATCCGGTCTAAGCACGGCATGTATGCCTAAGCCATCCACCAGTGCATACAATCTCTCGATCTCCAGTTCTTTGTCCAGATCGGGTCTGGAGAGGTCGAGCTTTATCAGGTAGGTGATAACAGAGCCTACAGCTTGTCTGAGTTCATCATATACGGTATTAGCAAGTTCTTTGAGTGTAGGATCGGTATTCGCTCTGGCTGTAAAAGCGTACCACACCTCCATTTCGGCCAGTTTTTCTTCCGTGTTTGGTAAGAATTCGAGCAATAGGCATTTCATATTGTCCATGGGAGAGCCAGTAAAGGACATTTTTTGGACTCGATGAGACACCCGTTCAGATACCAAATTCATGGCATATCGTAGTAGTTCCGATTGAGTAGAAAAGTAGTGACGCATCGAACCAACCGAAACTCCAGCTTCTTCAGCAATATTCCGAACAGAGGCCTGTTCCATGCCATCTCTTCGTATAATACGCCAAGCTGCCTCGGCCACGAGCACGCGCTGTTTATCGTGATCAACAATTTTAGGCATAGGCATATTATATCACTGTTGATTATTATAGTACACACGTGCTAAATTATATTTAATACATTTGTATCAAAAAAGGAGAGGCTGAAATGATTGGTTATTTCATTATAGGTTGTGAGATTGCCTTTTGGGTGTTTGTGTTCGCAGGTCTGAGTGTCAGGTATCTCCTTGGCATGAAGCGAATAGGCATCGGTTTGTTAATGGCGACGCCGGTTATCGATCTGTTATTGCTGGTAGCTACAGTTATGGATCTACAGCGAGGAGCTACAGCAAGTATGATTCATGGTATAGCTGCGGTGTATATAGGAGTAAGCATTGCCTATGGTCACCAGATGATCGCTTGGGCGGATCGATATTTCCTATATTGGTTCAAAGGTGGAGAAAACCCTCGTAGTAACAAGTTATATGGTAGAGAACATGCGAGTCGTGAGCGTAGTGGATGGTTTAGACATCTATTGGCTTGGGCTATAGGAAGTGCTTTTTTATTGGCCATGATATGGTGGATTGGAGATGCTGAACGTACAGCTGTCTTCAATAATCTGATCAGAGTGTGGGGAATGATACTCGGTATCGATTTTCTGATAAGTTTTAGTTACAGTTTATGGCCAAGAAAGGTTCCTGCTAGGAATGTTAAACGTTAAAGTAAAAATGGACGCGCGTATGAACTTGCTAAGTTGGGAGAATACCATATGTACGTTCGTATTAGATCAAACCGATTGTTAATATAGTTTCAAAAAAAGACTTGCATTCAATATCTGTACATGGTATATTCTAATTCCGGCCAAGAAAACACGGTTTACACGGTGCGGCAAGCAAATGAAATAAGATTCGAAAGAAACTTAAAAAAAGAGCTTGCAAAGTTGGTTCGGATGTGATAAGATATAAAAGTTGCTGAAGAGAATGACATTCGGTAACAAAATAAGTTTGATCTTTGAAAACTGAACAACGAGTGAGTTAACATTCTGCTTGCAGAATGAACGCGAAAGTTTGAAACAAGCCTTGGCTTGAATCGACTGGAGCACAAATGAGATTTTAATCTCGTCAGATTCAAAATGAGCTTATCGCTCTTTTCAATACTTTATTGGAGAGTTTGATCCTGGCTCAGGACGAACGCTGGCGGCATGCCTAATACATGCAAGTCGAGCGGAGTTGATAGGAAGCTTGCTTCCTTGATACTTAGCGGCGGACGGGTGAGTAACACGTAGGCAACCTGCCCTCAAGTTTGGGACAACTACCGGAAACGGTAGCTAATACCGAATAATTGTTTTCTTCGCCTGAAGGAAACTGGAAAGACGGAGTAATCTGTCACTTGGGGATGGGCCTGCGGCGCATTAGCTAGTTGGTGAGGTAACGGCTCACCAAGGCGACGATGCGTAGCCGACCTGAGAGGGTGATCGGCCACACTGGGACTGAGACACGGCCCAGACTCCTACGGGAGGCAGCAGTAGGGAATCTTCCGCAATGGGCGAAAGCCTGACGGAGCAATGCCGCGTGAGTGATGAAGGTTTTCGGATCGTAAAGCTCTGTTGCCAGGGAAGAACGCTTGGGAGAGTAACTGCTCTCAAGGTGACGGTACCTGAGAAGAAAGCCCCGGCTAACTACGTGCCAGCAGCCGCGGTAATACGTAGGGGGCAAGCGTTGTCCGGAATTATTGGGCGTAAAGCGCGCGCAGGCGGTCATTTAAGTCTGGTGTTTAATCCCGGGGCTCAACCCCGGATCGCACTGGAAACTGGGTGACTTGAGTGCAGAAGAGGAGAGTGGAATTCCACGTGTAGCGGTGAAATGCGTAGATATGTGGAGGAACACCAGTGGCGAAGGCGACTCTCTGGGCTGTAACTGACGCTGAGGCGCGAAAGCGTGGGGAGCAAACAGGATTAGATACCCTGGTAGTCCACGCCGTAAACGATGAGTGCTAGGTGTTAGGGGTTTCGATACCCTTGGTGCCGAAGTTAACACATTAAGCACTCCGCCTGGGGAGTACGGTCGCAAGACTGAAACTCAAAGGAATTGACGGGGACCCGCACAAGCAGTGGAGTATGTGGTTTAATTCGAAGCAACGCGAAGAACCTTACCAGGTCTTGACATCCCTCTGATCGATGCAGAGATGTATCTTTCCTTCGGGACAGAGGAGACAGGTGGTGCATGGTTGTCGTCACTCGTGTCGTGAGATGTTGGGTTAAGTCCCGCAACGAGCGCAACCCTTATATTTAGTTGCCAGCACTTCGGGTGGGCACTCTAGATAGACTGCCGGTGACAAACCGGAGGAAGGTGGGGATGACGTCAAATCATCATGCCCCTTATGACCTGGGCTACACACGTACTACAATGGCCGGTACAACGGGCTGCGAAATCGCGAGATGGAGCCAATCCCAACAAAGCCGGTCTCAGTTCGGATTGCAGGCTGCAACTCGCCTGCATGAAGTCGGAATTGCTAGTAATCGCGGATCAGCATGCCGCGGTGAATACGTTCCCGGGTCTTGTACACACCGCCCGTCACACCACGAGAGTTTATAACACCCGAAGTCGGTGGGGTAACCGCAAGGAGCCAGCCGCCGAAGGTGGGATAGATGATTGGGGTGAAGTCGTAACAAGGTAGCCGTATCGGAAGGTGCGGCTGGATCACCTCCTTTCTATGGAGAATCGTTTCCTGCAACGGAAACATTCAAATACGCAGCTTAGCTGCAAAACACTCACTCGTTGTTCGGTTTTGAGAGCTCAAACTCTCAAAACAGCTTGCTTTTGCATGGAGCTTGTTCTTTGAAAACTAGATATCGAAACGAAACAAACGCGAATTAGAACATTCCTTTTTAGCTGAACTTGTGTTAAACAAGTTTCAATAAAAACGGTAGTCAAATTGCTTTTGTGATGGTATCGGGTGAGAGCGACTTTTGGCTTTGCGCAAGTAAAACAAGGGAAGCGAGCGACCGAAACCGGAACAAAATGGTTAAGCTACTAAGAGCACACGGAGGATGCCTAGGCGCTAGGAGCCGATGAAGGACGTGGCGAACAACGAAACTGCCTCGGGGAGCCTGTAAGCAAGCTTTGATCCGGGGGTGTCCGAATGGGGAAACCCGGCTGGGGTAATTTCCAGTTACTCATAACTGAATACATAGGTTATGCAGAGGCATACCAGGGGAACTGAAACATCTAAGTACCCTGAGGAAGAGAAAACAATAGTGATTCCGTCAGTAGCGGCGAGCGAACGCGGAGAAGCCCAAACCAAAGAGCTTGCTCTTTGGGGTTGTGGGACGTCTCACATGGAGTTACAAAGGAACCGGTTAAGCGAAGAGGTCTGGAAAGGCCCGCCAAAGAAGGTAAAAGCCCTGTAGTTGAAAGTCTGTTCCCTCCGAGACGGATCCCGAGTAGTGCGGGGCACGTGAAACCCCGTATGAATCCGGCAGGACCATCTGCCAAGGCTAAATACTTCCTAGCGACCGATAGTGAAGCAGTACCGTGAGGGAAAGGTGAAAAGCACCCCGGAAGGGGAGTGAAATAGAACCTGAAACCGTGTGCTTACAAAAAGTCAGAGCCCGTTTTAGGGGTGATGGCGTGCCTTTTGTAGAATGAACCGGCGAGTTACGTTCCCGTGCAAGGTTAAGGTGAAGAGCCGGAGCCGCAGCGAAAGCGAGTCTGAATAGGGCGACTTAGTACGTGGACGTAGACCCGAAACCGGGTGATCTACCCCTGTCCAGGGTGAAGGTGCGGTAACACGCACTGGAGGCCCGAACCCACGCATGTTGAAAAATGCGGGGATGAGGTGGGGGTAGCGGAGAAATTCCAATCGAACTCGGAGATAGCTGGTTCTCCCCGAAATAGCTTTAGGGCTAGCCTCGGAAAACAGAGTCGTGGAGGTAGAGCACTGATTGGGTGCGGGGCCCGCAAGGGTTACCAAGCTCAGTCAAACTCCGAATGCCATAGACTTACTTCCGGGAGTCAGACAGTGAGTGCTAAGATCCATTGTCAAAAGGGAAACAGCCCAGACCATCAGCTAAGGTCCCCAAGTGTGTGTTAAGTGGGAAAGGATGTGGAGTTGCACAGACAACCAGGATGTTGGCTTAGAAGCAGCCACCATTGAAAGAGTGCGTAATAGCTCACTGGTCGAGTGACTCTGCGCCGAAAATGTAACGGGGCTAAACACACCACCGAAGCTATGGCTTGATGCTTTGCATCAGGGGTAGGGGAGCGTTGTATAAGGGTTGAAGGTGTACCGTAAGGAGCGCTGGACATTATACAAGTGAGAATGCCGGTATGAGTAACGAAAAGATCAGTGAGAATCTGATCCGCCGAAAGCCTAAGGGTTCCTGAGGAAGGCTCGTCCGCTCAGGGTAAGTCGGGACCTAAGGCGAGGCCGAAAGGCGTAGTCGAAGGACAACAGGTCGAAATTCCTGTACCACCGTAAGCCGTTATGAGCAATGGGGGGACGCAGTAGGGTAGTGACGCGGACTGATGGATGTCCGTCTAAGCAGTAAGGCTGATGTGTAGGCAAATCCGCACATCGTAAGGCTGAGCCTGTGATGGGGAGCGAAAATTATAGTAGCGAAGGTCATGATCTCACACTGCCAAGAAAAGCCTCTAGCCAGGTGATGGTGCCCGTACCGCAAACCGACACAGGTAGGCGAGA
Source organism: Paenibacillus sp. FSL H7-0940 (assembly GCF_037979415.1). Taxonomy (NCBI): domain Bacteria; kingdom Bacillati; phylum Bacillota; class Bacilli; order Caryophanales; family Paenibacillaceae; genus Paenibacillus; species Paenibacillus sp. FSL H7-0940. The sequence goes on along the minus strand of NZ_CP150280.1, from coordinate 5,599,547 downwards.
AGAGTATTCTAAGGCGCGCGGAAGAACTCTCGTTAAGGAACTCGGCAAAATGACCCCGTAACTTCGGGAGAAGGGGTGCCCCGGTAGTGTGAATAGCACGAGGGGGCCGCAGTGAAAAGGCCCAAGCGACTGTTTAGCAAAAACACAGGTCTGTGCGAAGCCGTAAGGCGAAGTATACGGGCTGACGCCTGCCCGGTGCTGGAAGGTTAAGGGGAGTGGTTAGGAGCAATCCGAAGCTGTGAACCGAAGCCCCAGTAAACGGCGGCCGTAACTATAACGGTCCTAAGGTAGCGAAATTCCTTGTCAGGTAAATTCTGACCCGCACGAATGGCGTAACGACTTGGGCGCTGTCTCAACGAGAGATCCGGTGAAATTTTAATACCTGTGAAGATGCAGGTTACCCGCGACAAGACGGAAAGACCCCATGGAGCTTTACTGCAGCTTGATATTGAATTTGGGTACGATCTGTACAGGATAGGTGGGAGCCTTTGAAACGTGAGCGCCAGCTTGCGTGGAGGCAACGTTGGGATACCACCCTGATCGTATCTAGGTTCTAACCTGGTACCGTAATCCGGTGCGGGGACAGTGTCAGGTGGGCAGTTTGACTGGGGCGGTCGCCTCCTAAAGAGTAACGGAGGCGCCCAAAGGTTCCCTCAGAATGGTTGGAAATCATTCGAAGAGTGCAAAGGCATAAGGGAGCTTGACTGCGAGACCTACAAGTCGAGCAGGGACGAAAGTCGGGCTTAGTGATCCGGTGGTACCGCATGGAAGGGCCATCGCTCAACGGATAAAAGCTACCCTGGGGATAACAGGCTTATCTCCCCCAAGAGTCCACATCGACGGGGAGGTTTGGCACCTCGATGTCGGCTCATCGCATCCTGGGGCTGAAGTAGGTCCCAAGGGTTGGGCTGTTCGCCCATTAAAGCGGTACGCGAGCCTGGGTTCAGAACGTCGTGAGACAGTTCGGTCCCTATCTGTCGTGGGCGTAGGAAATTTGAGAGGAGCCTGTCCTTAGTACGAGAGGACCGGGATGGACGTACCGCTGGTGTACCAGTTGTTCCGCCAGGAGCACCGCTGGGTAGCTATGTACGGACGGGATAAACGCTGAAAGCATCTAAGCGTGAAGCCCCCTCAAGATGAGATTTCCCAGTATGTAAGACCCCTTGAAGACGACGAGGTAGATAGGCTGGGGGTGGAAGTGCAGCAATGCATGGAGCCTGACCAGTACTAATCGGTCGAGGGCTTATCCAATTAGCAAGTTGTAATTCGCATGTTTCGTTTCGAATCTAGTTTTCAGAGAACAACAACTCTGAAATGTAAGCTATGCGTTTGGTGGCGATGGCGGAGGGGTTCCACACGTACCCATCCCGAACACGACCGTTAAGCCCTCTAGCGCCGATGGTACTTGGACCGCAGGGTCCTGGGAGAGTAGGACGCCGCCAAGCAAAGAACCACTGCCGATGTTATTCGGTGGTGGTTTTTATTATATAGTTTTATTATGCAGTATGGGATTAAAATACAGATTGAATTTGGTGATTTCTCAGCACAATAGGATGTATACAGGTAACGTTATTCGATACGAATTGACGTTTTTTTGCGTAATAACTAGACTTGTCCGCTCTGGAAAAACAGTTGTGTTCATCAGGCAATACACCTGATATAACCAAGTACTTTTCCTTGACAGTCTAAATATCGCTTTGCTAAGATGGCAATAATAAATTTTTCAGAAAACGTATTTTCGGCGTAAAATACAGCCTGGAATCTTCGGGTTTTGGACCGTAAAGCTGAGCAAACATAAGGAGGAACACTTGCGTGTGGGAAGATAAATTTGGTAAGGAAGGCCTCACCTTTGATGATGTATTGCTAGTGCCACGGAAATCCGAGACACTGCCTAAAGAAGTAGATGTATCTATTCGTTTGAGTGATACTGTAAAGCTAAATATTCCTTTGATCAGTGCGGGTATGGATACGGTAACTGAAGCGACATTGGCTATTGCTATTGCACGTGAAGGCGGTATCGGTATTATTCATAAAAATATGTCGGTTGAACAACAGGCAGAAGAAGTAGATCGTGTTAAACGTTCGGAGAGTGGTGTTATTACGAATCCATTCTCACTGACGGCAGATCATCTGGTATCTGATGCGGAAGCAGTAATGGCGAAATATCGGATCTCCGGTGTACCTATTATTGAAGGAGATCAGAAGCTGGTTGGTATTTTGACCAACCGCGATCTGCGTTTTATCCATGATTACGGCATCAAAATTAGCGAAGTCATGACTCATGAGAATCTGGTTACCGCTCCTGTTGGCACTACACTGCAAGAAGCTGAAGGTATCCTTCAGAAGCACAAGATTGAGAAACTTCCATTAGTTGATGAGACAAACACGTTGAAAGGTCTTATCACGATTAAAGATATTGAGAAAGCCATTCAATTCCCTCATGCAGCCAAAGATGCTCAAGGACGTTTGTTGGTTGGTGCAGCGATTGGTATTTCCAAAGATACATTTGAACGTGCAGATGCTTTGGTACAAGCTGGTGTCGACCTGATTACGGTAGACTCGGCTCACGGACACCACATCAATATCATTGAAGCTGTACGTCAGCTTCGTGAACGTTTCCCTAGTCTGACCATCGTTGCAGGTAACGTCGCTACTGGCGCAGCCACTCGTGACCTGATCGAAGCAGGGGCTTCGGTAGTCAAAGTAGGTATTGGTCCAGGTTCGATTTGTACAACACGTGTTATCGCTGGTATTGGTGTACCTCAAGTAACTGCAGTGTACGATTGTGCAACAGTGGCACGCGAATATGGAGTTCCGATTATCGCGGATGGTGGAATTAAATATTCTGGTGAAATTACAAAGGCACTGGCTGCAGGCGCACACGCGGTGATGCTGGGAAGTTTGTTTGCCGGCACAGCAGAAAGCCCGGGAGAAACTGAAATCTTCCAAGGACGTAGCTACAAAGTATACCGCGGTATGGGTTCAATGGCTGCAATGAAACAAGGTAGTAAAGATCGTTACTTCCAAGATGATGACAAGAAACTGGTTCCGGAAGGAATCGAAGGTCGTGTCGCTTACAAAGGACCATTGTCTGATACGATCCACCAACTGATTGGTGGTCTGCGTTCGGGTATGGGATACTGTGGTACAAGTAACTTGGAGCAACTTCGTAACGATACAGGCTTTATCCGAATTACAGGTGCGGGACTGCGCGAAAGTCATCCCCATGATGTACAGATTACCAAAGAAGCACCTAACTACTCGTTGTAATCTGAAGAGAGTTAATCATTTCCAGGACAGGCTCGGTGATTTTCACCGGGTCTGTCTTTTTTTGCAGATACCCCTGTGATAGAATAGAACAAGCGGTGACGATCCATGGATGGATTAAGGCGTTGCGGCGGCTTTTTGACGTGAATCTATGAATATGGTTTTGAAAAGCAAATGCAGTGCCAGAAAAGGCTGCCAGGTAAACAGAAGCGCGGACGTCCTTTTACATAAGCATTTGCAAAATGCGGACTAAGTGACAATCGATAACGAACTTTAGGAGCAATAATATTGCTCGTTCGATACAGCGCATATAGCACACATCTCATACATCAAACACACAGATTAGGGAACAAGAAAATCGCAGCATAAGCTGCACTGAAGCAATTAATAATGCTTTGGATCGAAGGGAGTATTCATCATTGAAAGCCAAACACATGAATAAAAAGAAACGCCAAATGCTTAAAAAGAGCGTAGCCTCGGTAATGCTAATTAACATGCTTTGCATGTCTGCAGTAATGCCGGTCATGGCTGCTGCGGACAACTCCAGTCAGGTTCTGACTGCTGCGGCAACAACAACGAAGACGGAAAAAGCCGTAAAGGTGCCTGGGGTAGACTCACTTGGGCTTGAGGTTAGATCAGCGGTGCTAATGGAAGCCTCAACGGGACAGATTCTACTAAATGTTGATGCGGATAAAGCGATGCCACCTGCAAGTATGACCAAAATGATGACAGAGTACATTGTCGCCGAACAAGTCAAACAAGGTAAATTCGGTTGGGACGATATTGTAACTGTTAAAAAGAATGCTGCACAAAGTATCGGGTCGCGAATTTTCCTCGCGGAAGGTGACCAGCACACAGTTAAGGATCTCTATATTGCTATGGCTGTTGGCTCTGCCAATGATGCTACGGTTGCTTTGGCTGAACATGTTGCCGGTTCGGAAGAAGCTTTCGTGAAAATGATGAATGATGAAGCGAAGCGTATGGGCATGAAGGATACGTTCTTCATCAACTCTTCGGGTCTGGATCGAGCAGATATGCCTGCTGATTTCCGTCCAGCCTGAAGACAAGGAAACAGTGATGTCCGCTCTGGATGCTGCAATTCTATGCCGATACATCATTATGGATCACCCGGACTACACAGAATTTACAACGATTCAATCCTACAAGTTCCGTCCCAATGATAAAGCTCCAATTATCAATTACAACTGGATGCTGGAAGCGAATGAAAATATAACCAATTTCAAAAGCTATGCCTATGAAGGTCTGGATGGAATGAAAACAGGCCATACCACGAACGCAGGTAATAACTTTACAGGTACAGCAGAACGTAACGGTATGCGTCTAATTAGTGTTGTTATGGGCACAGATTCGGAATCCGCACGTTTCAGAGAAACTAAAAAGGTATTGGACTATGGATTTAACAACTTTGAAGTGAAACAGGCTGTTGCAGGCAAGACCAAAGTGACGGGCTGGGAAGCGGTACCTTTGAAAAAAGGGAAAGAAACAACCGTTCCTGTTGTAACAGATAATGCGGTAAGTTTTGTTGTACCCAAAGGTACTCAGAACTTGGATGTGACATTCAAAGCCAACGTAACTGAGGCTGACAAGCTGGTAGCACCACTCAAGGCAGGTACGAAGGTTGGTACGGTAACGTACACGTATAAAGCAGATGGAATTGAGCCACAGGAAAAAACAGTGAACTTGATCACTGCTGAAGAGGCTGAAAAAGGCGGATGGTTCCGTTTGTTCTTCCGTGCCGTGAAGGATTTCTTCGTGGATCTTTTTGACGGAATCAAAAACTTGTTCTAACCCTTAGCAAACTTCATGGAAAGAGTATGATCATGATTTTAATGCTTACATGGTCATATCATTGACAAAATACAAGTTATTCCGACCGGATGGATTGTATATTTACAATTTTTCCGGTAAAATATCAAGTTAGAATTCACGTATGATGAAGTAAAAAAGTACAATGTTCGTTTACCGTATGCAAGATCGTGGCTGGTAAGAGAAGGGGAATGAGCGTATGAAGATCGGCGTTTTAGCACTTCAAGGAGCCTGTCACAGAGCATATTCGAAGTATTGAACGTGCTGGAGCAGAAGGTATAGCTATCAAACAGGTTCAGCAATTGGAGGACTTGGATGGTCTTATCCTTCCTGGCGGGGAAAGCACGACGATTGGTAAACTGATGCGCAAGTATGGGTTTATGGATGCCATTCGGGCGTTTGCTGCTGAGGGCAAACCGGTATTTGGTACCTGTGCTGGCTTGATCGTTATGGCTAAACACATTGCAGGGCAAGAAGAAGCTCATTTGGAGCTAATGGATATGACAGTATCCCGAAATGCATTTGGACGGCAGAGAGAAAGTTTTGAGACGGATTTGCCAGTCAAAGGCATTGAGGAAACGGTAAGGGCTGTATTTATACGGGCGCCCTTGATCGAGAGTGTCGGAGACCAGGTGGAGGTTCTCTCCACATACAAGGATGAGATTGTTACGGCTCGTCAGGGACATTTGTTGGCTTGCTCCTACCATCCGGAATTGACGGATGACTATCGTCTGCATACTTATTTTGTAGACATGGCCAGATCCTACAAACACACGGTAGACTCTAAATAATGCATGATGTACAACCTATGATCTCCCGGTCATCGGATCACTTCACCAGAAGCCGTGTAAGGGCCACTGGTTGGCAGTTGCATCTGAACGGATGCCTGATGTTGCCTGTATCTGCTTCATAGCGGGAATCGCAGCGGAGGGTGACAAGGGGGATATAGGTTGTTTTTTGGGTTACAGGTTCCGATAAGTATATAGTAAGGTGTATACAGTAGAGTTATGAGAATGGATTTAACATAAGGCTTCACGTTGTGAGGTTATTTAGGAGGGGTATATCGTGCTTGATGTGAAAATATTGCGGAATGAGTATGCACGTGTAGAAGAAGCATTGACTAAACGTGGCAAATCGCTGGATCTTATCGCTGGATTTACCGAGATGGATGCCAAGCGTCGGGAATTGCTTCAAGAGAGTGAAACACTGAAGAGCCGTCGGAATACAGTTTCCGCAGAAGTTGCTAGACTGAAGAAGAATCGTGAGAACGCTGATGATCTGATTGTGGAGATGCGTGAAGTGTCTGATCGAATCAAAGCCATGGACGAAGAAGTTCGGGAACTGGAAGTGAAGATCAACGATCTCACAATGGCGATTCCGAACATTCCTAACGAAAGTGTACCTATTGGAGCTTCTGAAGACGACAATGTTGAGATTCGTCGTTGGGAAGAGCCGAAGTCATTTACTTTTGCACCAAAAGCACACTGGGAAATTGCGCAGGATCTCGATATTCTTGATTTTGAAGCGGCTGCCAAAGTAACAGGTTCCCGTTTTACCTTTTATAAAGGTCTGGGCGCACGTCTGGAACGTGCATTGATTAACTTCATGATGGATCTGCACAGCGATCAACATGGATATGAAGAGATTTTGCCTCCATACATTGTTAATCGGGACAGCTTGTTTGGAACAGGTCAACTCCCTAAATTCGAAGAAGACCTGTTCAAGTTGAAAGATACTGAATATTATCTGATTCCTACTGCTGAAGTTCCGGTAACGAACTACCATCGCGAAGAGATTCTGAATGTAGATCAATTGCCTAAACACTTTGTGGCATACAGGCTCTTGTTTCCGTTCTGAAGCCGGTTCGGCTGGACGGGATACACGCGGCTTGATTCGTCAGCATCAATTCAACAAAGTAGAGCCTGCTCAAGCTCTCTACTCCGGAGACTTCGTATGAAGAGCCTGGAGCAAATGACTCAAAATGCGGAGCGTGTGCTTCAATTGTTGGGCTTGCCGTATCGCGTCCTGACATTGTGCACGGCAGATATGGGCTTCACTTCAGCTAAAACGTATGATATTGAAGTGTGGTTGCCTGAAAGCGACACTTATCGTGAGATTTCTTCGTGCTCCAACTGTGAGGACTTCCAGGCGCGTCGTGCCAATATCCGTTTCCGCAGAGAGCCAAAAGCCAAACCGGAATTTGTTCATACATTGAACGGGTCAGGATTGGCTGTTGGACGGACGGTAGCCGCTATCCTGGAGAACTATCAACAGGAAGATGGTACGGTTGTTATTCCTGAAGCATTGCGTCCTTATATGGGCGGTGCAAGCGTGATTGCACGTCGCTCTTAAGTTAGAGTTAGCTAACCATCCTCGTCAAGAGGAATACAAATTCAATCCGTCATTTTGGAATGGCGGATTGGAGTGTTTTGTATAACGGAGGCAGTTGTCTGATACGGGATTATCAATTTTAATATAAAAAGGTTGCATTATAATGTCGAGATGTGGTATGATACTTTTCGTGGCAAGTTTATAAAAGTTAATTTCCCTGGAGAGGTACCGAAGCGGTCATAACGGGGCGGTCTTGAAAACCGTTAGGGGGCAACTCCACGTGGGTTCGAATCCCACCCTCTCCGCCATACTACACTTATAACAAGGATTCGAGCGATCTCGCTCGGGTCCTTTTTTGCGTTGTGAGTTTGTCCAGCGTAGTGAGCATACAGGTTGGTGACCGATGTATACGTTGCTCAGTACAACTTTATATTTTGAATAAGGCTAATATGTATAAAAACATCTTCATCGCCGCACTTTATAAGAGTGGAGGTGGTAAGATGAACCGCGAGTTAAACATCGATCAAACAGAGCTTGTAGGGGCTTGGCAAGAACGTTTGCCTCAAGTCCTGAATGTTGGAGACCAGGCTCAGGTAATGGCCGATGAAGCCGATCAGCAGGCGATTCGGATACACATTGCTACAGCAGGGCACGAGATGTACTCTTTTGATTTCAAATGTGCATATGTCGATTCCCGTGAAGTCAGCGTACAGGCTGATTGACGTGGAACGGGATGGACAAACGACGGATGAGCGTACAGAACCGATTCAGGAACTGGCTCACGATTATACACGGCACATTCATGAATGCGCCCAGTCGTTACAATCCCAGACGAGATAATAGCGTGAAATTTGAAGGAGTAAACTCAATTGACTAAAGCCAAAGCGGGAGTAGACAAAAACCTGCAAAATGTAGTCGATGATCTGGAGCAGCCTGCCGTAAACAGTCATCATGCCCAGCAAATTCAGCAAGATATTAATGATCGCCGTCATCAGGATGCACTGAATCATGATAAAACGGAAGATAGGGACCCATCCCATTCCTAACAATGATGAGGGGGCAATAATATGAGCAAACCAAAAACAATTCCCGTACCGGAAGCGCAAGCATCCGAACAGCATCGTCATTCATCCAAACGATCTTCCATGCAGGAACCATTATCCGGTTCCAAAAAAGTAAAAAATCAAAATCATGTGGATCATTTGAATCCTCAAGGTTAATAGAAGAAACAGATTCACGCAAAAGTCCCTTGTTACCTAACAGGGGGCTTTTGCGTATTCATACATATATAAAGACAGGCACATGGTTATTCCCAAAGCTGACATAGGTCTTTGTAGCCATTTTAAAGAGGAAAGATCACATTTTTCCCAAATTAGGTTTCGGTATCTGGTGATATGGTATATCATTGATATTGAATTACTTTTTTTTGGGGTTATCACGAGAGGAGAGAAACAAATGACTAAACGTATGGGGGCGCTTCTTCTCACGTTGCTGTTGACCGTATCTATGGCATTAACAGCATGTAGCAGCAAGCAGGAACCAAAAGAGGCATTGAAGACGGCTGCGGCCAATGCTTCCAAATTGACTTCGTATGAAATGAGTTCTAATTTCACTATTAATGAATTGAGCTATAAACCTGGGGATGCTTCACAAACTGATCCTACTATGACTCAGTTTATGAGCATGCTGAAGGATGCTCAGTTGAATGTAACAGGTGTATACCAAAGTGAGCCAATGCAGACAGAGATGACTCTTGGCATCGAGCTTAAAGGCGACATGGGTATGACCTTTAACATCCCAATGGTGATGACGGCAGAGAAACTCTATGTGAAAGTGCCGAACATTCCGTTCTTCCCGATTCCGGAGAATGTTGTTAACAAGTTCCTGGAGCCTGGACCTGAAAGAACTGGCTGAGCAAGAGGGTACAGAATGGAACCCTGATGCTATGGACGCAGCCAAAACGCAAAAGCTGAGCAACGAAGTTATGGACGCAGTGCTGAGCGAGTACGATCAAGCTAAATTCTTCAAAAATCTAGACACCAAAGATGCAAAACTTCCTGAGGGTGTAGATGCGAAGCAAGTTGTACAATTCTCGGTGAATAATGACAATGTTAAAGAAGCAGTTACTGTACTGGTAACAAAAGCTATGCCTAAAGTATTGGATATTCTGTCCAAAGAGGAATATCGTGAAATGCTGCAAATGGATCAGGCTGATATCGACAAAGCTAAAGAAGATCTGAAGATCACTGAAGCAGATCAGGCTGAAATGGCTAAAGACTTGGATAAATTGAAAGATGTTCTGACAATCAACCAATTCAACATCGATTTCGCATTGGACAAAAACGACTTCCCTGTATATCAAAAGATGGTCGCTGATGTGCTGATCAAGCCAGAAGGTACAAAAGACGAAGTGAAATTGGCATTTACCGGTTCCAATACGTACACCAAGATTAACGAAAAAGCAGCATTCAAAATCAACATCCCTACTGGCGATGACGTAATTACTATGCAAGAGTTCGAAGAATTGATGAACGCTTCATACGGATACTAATCTCGCTGAGTTCAAACCGTCTGTGATTCAAGTGAAGGATAATCTCCTTCCGCTTGGGTACAGGCGGTTTTTTTTAGACAGCGCAAGAGGGGATACCCGAAAAATAATTGATCTTTGTAGTTGAATCGTGGCTGGTGATCTATACAAATAAAACCGCACTCTCTCCTACATAACTAGGGTAGTGCGGTTTTGTACATTAACTTTGTATATAGTTAAATTGGGAATACAGACAGCTTTATTGGGAAGCTTCTAAATCAATTAATTCGTAAGTTCGTCCAAGTCTTCAGCAAGTACAGCATAGATCTGATGATCCTGATATTTGCCGTTGATCTTGAGGTATTTGCGAGCAGTACCTTCAAACTGGAATCCGTTCTTCTCCAGAACGCGCTGTGAACCTTTGTTGGAGGGCAATACTGCAGCCTGAATCCGATTTAACTTCAGCGCACGGAAGCCATAAGCTGCGGCCAGTTTAACCGCTGCTGTCATTCGTCCGCCACCCTGATAATCTGGATGGATAAAGTAACCCATATCCGCATAATTGGCAACGCCTAATACGACATTATTGATACTTACTTGTCCAATTAGCAGGCTGTCTTTAATAGTATAGATTCCAAATTGATATCCTGTACCTTCTTCTGCTGCCTTGACCCGATCCTCAATCCGCCGAGTCTGAGCATCCAGTGTATAGAACTCATCGTCTCGCACGGGTTCTACAGACTGGTATGGGACGCGTGTGATCTGAATCAGGTCCAGATAGGACTGTGTATCCTGGGGTGTGAGCAACCGAAGGCTAATGCCATTGGCTGTATCATAGAGTGTTAGTGCCATTACAGCACACTTCCTTTCTAAATTGGGATGTTTGTAGTCGGTGGCTACTTTAACTTTTGGCGCAGACTTCTGAAAAATTGAGTTAGCATCGTGGAGCATTCAGGCTGAAGGATATCCGGAATCACCTCGGTACGATGGTTAAAACGAGGCTCCTGTAACAGGTTCATCAGTGTACCTGCACAGCCTGCCTTGGGATCAGCCGTACCATAGATTACGCGGGGGACCCTGGATTGTACAATTGCACCTGCACACATTGGACAAGGTTCCAGTGTGACGTACAGAGAACAATCCAACAAACGCCAAGCTCCGATGGTCTCGCTGGCCTGACGAATAGCCACCATCTCTGCATGGGCGGTGGAATCCAGTGTAGTTTCACGCAGATTGTATCCCCGACCAATAATTTGGTTATTTTGTACGATTACAGGCTCCAATCGGCACTTCCCCAAGAGCCTCAGCTTTGTAGGCCTCGGCAATGGCCTCTCGCATCCAGTGCTCATGCTGAGCTTCCTCAGATAAATGCGCAAGATCGGTCTGAAGAAAATGGTCAGTCATTACTATATAACTCCTTCCAAAATCGTTTATTCAGCGAACAAATATTCGGGTTGTTAACATGTTGTGTATAGAATTGTGGATAACCGTGTAGTTGCTCACATAGTTATAAACAAACTATCCACAAGCCTGTGGGTATGTGGATAAATAAAGTGATTAATTTCATTGTAGAGTTCGAAAATGCAAAAAACAACGAATTTCGAGCTTTTCAGTCATTCGGTAACTTTTGGACACGGGTCAATTATCCTTTTCAAAAAGACATACAAGCGTTATGATGGAGATAGGTTTTGCCATATATCGCCAGAGGGTACAAGCCGAGAGGTGAACAAAAAACTTGTCTATTAAAACGAAATTATCCATGATTATGTCGTGCTCAGTGCTCGTTATTTTAGTGTTGAATATCGCACTGAGTTATTATACTACAGAAGAGAATCTGAGGCAGGACAGTGAAACCAAGATGGTGCTCACTGCAAAGCAGATTGCAATTGCTGTCGAACAGAATCAATACAGTTCGGATTATGTAAAACGGCAGATTGGAAACAATCTGTGGCTTGCTGCTGTCATGGCAGCGGAAGAATTGGACCCGGATATTAATAATATCACAAATGAAGAACTTGTACGCTTGAGCCAAAAGGTCGGCGTCTCACATATTTCGTTAATGGAGCAGACGGATGATGACATCGTTGTTAGCCGCTCCTCAGATCCGAGAGAAATCGGGCTATCCACTAAATCTATGACTTATTGGTATCAGGCCTTTAAGCAATTGTTTGAAAAACAACAGGTGACGATCCCCCAAGGGCAGAAGTTGGAGCATTTCTGGTCAGATGGATTCGAATATTCGACATCCAGTCCTTCGGATATTGATATCTGGGGTTACTACCATGATGGAAAGAGAAACTACATAATCAATCCCTTCTATAATAATACGGAAGTTGATGACTATGTGAAAATCTCTAGTCCGGATGAGATTTTAAATAAAATTCGTGAGGTCAATCCCTCCATTCTGGAGATTACAGGCATCAATCCGTTGACTTTTGGCAGCCCGAACATGGGTGATGACGGAAGAGATTCGAACTTTAGCAAGTTGAATAACAGACCGATTCGTTTTGGTACATACCAGTATGGTTCTACGGATGAGGATCATCGTGCTGTGGTGCGCGCCATTCGAACAGGGCAAAATGTATCTTTTGTCAGTGAAACGCACGAACAGAAGGTACTGAAGAGTTTTATTCCCATTTTCACACCCAATCAGTCTTCCTATGTGATCAGTATTGTCATGGACTATAAGCAAATATCCTCCATGGTATCTGAGCAGTTGGTGAGCCATGCCTCCATATCGTTGGTTTTGCTGGAGATTGTGATCTTTGGCAGCTATTTGCTCGCAGGGTATATCACACGTCCGATCCAATCCATACTGGGCAAAGTGAATGATGTAGCGGATGGGCACTTTGATTTCCGTCTGAAAGTAAAGAGGAAAGATGAACTTGGCCCTGGCCAATCGTATTAATGCCATGATTCGTAATCTGGGCCATTATACGAGCCGTCTGAAACAGATGTATGAAGAGAATCGGGCGGTGAAAGAACATCTGGAATCCATTATCAATCAGACAGCGGATGCCATTCACATTACGGATCTTGAAGGAAAAGTGCTGCGGGTTAACCGGGCATTTGAACAATTATATGGCTTTCGAAGTCGTGAGGTGGAAGGTCGTAATCTCAAGATCATCCCGCCAGAGGCAGAAGAAGAAATGAAACGTCAGCATGCCCAACTCGTTGAGGGGATGTCCATTACGTCCAACGAAACTACCTGGATGAAGAAAGACGGGACCCGAGTAGAGGTCAGTGTCAGTACGGCTCCGGTACGAGACGAGGCTGGAGAGATTACCGCACTCATTAGCGTCTCTAGGGACATTACAAGTCGTAATCGGATGGAAGAGCCTGCTCAGACGTTCTGAGAAGCTAACAACCGTGGGCCAGCTTGCAGCAGGTGTGGCACATGAGATTCGTAATCCACTGACCACGCTGCGCGGGTTCCTACAGTTACAGCAAGAGAGCAATAAGCTGAATCATCGTCATCTGGATCTGATGTTATCGGAACTGGATCGAATCAACCTTATTGTTGGTGAATTTCTGATTCTGGCGAAACCGCAGGCGGTTCATTTTCAGAATCGGGACATTCGTTTTATTCTTGGCGATGTCATCTCGTTACTGGATAGTCAGGCGCATCTGCATGGTGTAGAATTTGTACTGCGTGCCTCATCCGATTCGGCTATGGTACACTGTGAAGAAAACCAGTTGAAGCAGGTATTCATCAATTTGCTGAAAAACGGTATGGAGGCCATGCCAAATGGAGGAAACATTCATATCAAGCTCAAGCATGACGAGCAGTCGAAACGCGTCAGAATTGAGATCAGGGATGAGGGCATTGGTATCCCGGAAGAGATGATGCCCAAGCTTGGGGAACCTTTCTTTACGAATAAAGAGTCTGGAACAGGGCTTGGCCTCATGGTCAGTCAGCGCATTATTCAATCACATAAGGGCATGATGGATATTAAAAGCGTCATGAACAAGGGAACAACAGTTATTATTGAACTGCCTGCATCCGAGCAACAACCGGAAGTTATTGAGGTAGATCAGGTAACAGATGACACACTTACAGATGAAGAGAAATAGATGAGGTGAGATTACCTTTTGCGTATTAATAAATTTATTAGTGAAACAGGTTATTGCTCCCGGCGTGAAGCCGACAAGTTGGTGGATAGTGGTCAGGTAACCATTAATGGAGTTAAGGCTGAACTGGGCAGTCAGGCAGAAGAAGGCGACGATGTAAGAATTAATGGCAAGCCAATCAAGGAAAAGAGAAAACACGTATATATCGCGCTGAATAAACCGATCGGGATCACAAGTACAACCGAGCAGCATATTCAGGGCAATATCGTTGATTTTGTCGGGCACGATGAACGTATCTTTCCAATTGGGCGCCTGGATAAGGACTCAGAAGGTTTGATCCTGATGACCAATGATGGTGATATCGTTAACCGGATTCTTAGATCAGAAGGGCGCCATGAGAAAGAGTATATCGTTACTGTTGATCGATCTGTAACCCCGAGTTTTCTTAGAGGTATGAGCACTGGGGTGAAGATCCTGGGTGAAATGACCCTGCCTTGTACAGTGACCCGGATGACGGATCGAGTATTCCGTATCATCCTGACTGAAGGAAAGAACCGTCAGATTCGGCGGATGTGTAGTGCCTTTGGTTACGAGGTTCGTAAGTTGAAGCGTATTCGGATCATGAACATCCATCTTGGAGAAATGGCGACAGGTTCATGGAGAGAGCTTACCCCTGCTGAAAAAGCGGAGCCTGGGCGGTCTGTTAGACTATTCACTGGAATAGTTGATTCGAGTTCCACTAATTAACTGATTGAAGCCCTGCTTTCCGAAAAGGAGCGCAGGGCTTTTTGGTGCAGATTTAATGAAGACTAGTCAATAATACCGAATAGTACGGAAATATGTAGATGAACCAGGCATAAGCCTTATATAAACCAAAAAGACCGTTCTCCTTGTACCTGGAGAACGGTCTTTGGTTAATGAATCGCTGCAGGCCTCTAGTTTCCTCCGCCAACGGCTTTTACATTTGTATTGTTACTTTGATACTTCCGAATGATAGATACCTCTACACGGCGATTCTGTGCCCGTCCCGTATTGGTGTCATTGCTGGCAATCGGATGATACTCTCCATAACCACTTGGTGTGAATTTGGAAGGGTCCAATTGCGAGTTCAGCAACAGGATTTTCAGGAAGTTGAGCGCACGATCTGCGCTTAGATCCCAGTTATCCTTATATTGGTTGTTCGAAATGGGAATATTATCGGTATGACCGGATACAACCACTTCATATTCAGGAAACTCCTGCAGCATGCTTGAGATTGCTTTGGCCAGGGATCGTGATTCAGGCTTCACATCTGCTCGGCCTGAGGAGAACAGGGCGTTATCACTGATGGTGATCTTCAATTCAGACTGATTCAGCTTGGTGTTCAAATTTGGTCCGAGAGCCCGTTCTTCGATATATATTTGTCGAGTCGCTCTTTGAGTTTCTCCAGGTCTTCTTGTTCTTTCTTAGCCATCTGTGCATCTGTAATCTGGCCTGGTGTTTTCTTGGTGATTTCTGTAGGTTCCTGTTTGTTCTTACCCAGATCAGCACCTGGCGTATCCGGATTCATGGACGAATGGTCCAGAATTCCGGAACCTCCATTTAATGCACTGTTCAGTGCGGAAGCCATCTGCTCGAACTTAGCTGCATCGATTGAACTCATACCGAACAATACAATAAACAGAGCGAGCAACAAGGTCATCAAGTCGGAATAGGGAAGCAACCAGGCTCTCGTCTATATGCTCTTCATGTGGTTCGTGCTTCTTAGCCTTTTTCACCTGGTGATCCCTCCTTCTCTTCCAGTTGTTTACGTTCGGAAGGTGTCAGGAATACGGATAACTTTTGGTTGATGGCGATGGTGGAGACACCGGATTGTATGGATAACAGTCCTTCAACCATCATCAGCTTGATCTCCATTTCTTGCTTGGACATCCGTTTCAGCTTGTTAGACATCGGGTGCCATAACACGTAACCACTAAATATACCAAGGAGTGTTGCGATAAATGCTGCCGCAATCGCATGGGAGAGTTTCTCCATGTCACTGAGATCGGCAAGTGCTGCGATGAGACCTACAACGGCCCCGAGAACCCCGAGCGTTGGTGCGTACATCCCCGCCTGAGCGAAGATCAAGGCACTGCCACGGTGGCGCTCCTCTGTAGCATGAATATCTTCCATGAGCACATCACTTACAAATTCCTGATCGTTGCCGTCTATAATCATACGCATACCGCCACGAAGGAACTGATCGTCAATCTCTTCTACTTTTGATTCCAGTGCAAGCAAACCTTCACGACGGGTAGTGGAAGCCCAATCCATAAATGTGCCGATCAGGGATACGCGATCAATAAGTACTTGATTTTTGAAAACAATCCCGAAAAGCTTAGGGATTTTCTTAACTTCAGACATCGGAAATGCGATAAAGATGGTTCCTGCCGTACCAACAAAGATAATAATGTAGGCTGCGGGATTGTTAACTAGGTTGATTAAGGGCGCACCCTTCAAGAACATACCAAATACAAGGGAGACCAGCCCCAAAATTAGTCCAATAATCGTTGAAATGTTCATCATACACCTCATCCATGAGATAAAATTGAATCCTTTCAAGCGGCTGTGTTCGGGCTTCCGGACGAATTTTTGGCCGCAATCCGTTCAATGTTAGGCATTCCTTACGGTTGCTAAAACAGTTAAAACGGTCATATATGTATTTATCGACCAGAAGGCCTTTTTTTTTAAGGGCTATTTTCAGGTATAATAAGATCAAATCCGCTCCTTAGGGGCCGAATAGGAGTGAAAAGCCAATGGGCGTAAAGCATGGACGGGATTATGAAGGAATTTTGACAGATCTGACAACAGCAATCGGACGTATACCGGATCGGTATGTTTTCTTTGAAATGGACGCGGAAGAGTGGGAGAGACTGGCTGCATCTGACCAACTTGAAGTGGATGAGGCGTTGGCGGAGGATCTGTTCTATGCGCTGGGCGAGGAGTCCGTTATTCCGGTTGGAAGTGGCGTGGTCATCCATGATAAGGAACAGCACCGCATTCATATTTTGATCGGGGAAGAAGAGTTGACATTTGTACCTTTAATTTAGTGTGTTTACATGCATTTTCAGGGGTGTAAATGGAATTGGAATTCCCCTCAAAGCCTTATGGTTATTGGTTCTATGCCATATAGTTGATTGGATTTTGAAGCTTGTCCGTGGTAAGATGTTAGTCGTGAAATGGGCCAACCGCATGGCGGTGAGCCTGGCCTTTGAGGTTGCTGTTGATTGCGCCGAAGGTGTCGGTGGTTATACGGACGCATGTCTGTAATATACCATCCTATGGGGAGGAAGATAACGCATGGTTTTTTCGCAAGAGGAAGTCGAAGCTCATCTGGGAAGGCTGGAAGGCTGGGAACTGGAAGAGGGACGGTGGATTGTACGTAAATTCGTGTTCTCCAACTACATGAAAGGGATTGCATTTGTGGATGAGGTCGCTGCGATCTCGGAAGCATTCAATCATCATCCTTTTATTACGATTGATTATACAACGGTTACGCTGCGTCTCACATCATGGGATGCGGGTGGTATTACATCTGTAGATATCAAGGAAGCAGGGCAATATAACGAAGCTTATGACAAAATGAGGTCGCAATAACGAGGTCGGTTATTATCGCGCGGCCAGAAGTGAGTGAACCATACATGTCAGACTATAATCAGAAACAACCTCTTATTGCTGTCGTAGGCAGTCTCAATATGGATCTTGTGGTGAAGACAGACACGATTCCGGAAGAGGGAGAGACGGTGAGCGGTGAGGAGCCTGCATTATCTCGCTGGTGGCAAAGGGGCCAACCAGGCTGTTGCCGCTGCGCGTCTGGGTGGACAGACTACGATGATTGGTGCGGTGGGATCGGACGGTTTTGGCGAAAGTCTGCTGCACAGTCTGACGGAAAGTGGTGCAGATGCCTCGCAGGTTCGCATATTGGAAGACACGGTTACAGGGACGGCTTCCATCTGGCTCTCTCGGGGAGACAACCGGATTATCGTTATTCCTGGTGCGAATGGGCAAGTGGTGCCTGAGATGCTGGAAGAGGCGGATACGGTAAAAAGCCTGACTGCAGCCGCAGCGGTGCTGCTACAGCTGGAGATCCCGCTGCCAGCGGTTACCCGCGCCGCCCAACTGACGGCTGAAGGCAGCGCACTGGTGGTGCTCAACCCGGCTCCCGCGGTGCCGGGTCTGCCCCAGGAGGCTCCTGCGGTGCGTCGACGTTGTCACGCCGAACCGCAGTGAGCTTGCCGTGCTTACCGGCCGGGATCATCTCCGGCCGGAAGACCTGGATGCGGCGGTCGCAGAGCCTCGCCGCATCCCTCGGGGCCGCTGTCGTCACGACGCTCGGCCCCGAGGGGGCTGTCTACGCGGCGGCGCCTGGTGGCCGCGTACAAGCAGGGCGTGCCGGCGCGTGCCGTGCGCCCGGCTACGCCGTAAGCGCCGTCGATACGACCGGCGCTGGCGATTGCTTCAACGGCGCGCTGGCGGTAGCCCTCGCGCGCGGTGAGACTTTGGACGCGGCCGTAGGCTTCGCCATGGGTGCGGCCGCGTTATCCGTGACAAAGCTCGGCGCCCAGTCCGGGATGCCGTCCGCACGTGAAGTTGAGGCCTTTTTGGCTGAGCATGCCGCAGAGGCTTAATAATTGATATAACAAAGAGGCTCTTATTCTCCGAAAAGGGGATTAAGCGCCTCTTTGTTATGCATGTGCAGAGATTATTTCTTCTCTGACAGCCACATGGCGATATTTGCAATCTCTTCGTCCTGCAGTTTGCCCTTGAAGGAAGGCATGCCACCTTTACCCTTGACAATCGTAGAATAGATCTTCTCCAGATCATCCTGGCTGCCGATGTTTGCCAGAGCAGGTCCTACGCCACCTTGAAGCTGATCCCCGTGACAGGAGATACAATTGGCTTTGACCAGTGCTTCAGCCTGTCCGGCATCCAATGTTACTTCCGGCATGGTTGGTTTGGCTTCTTCAGCCACTTCTTCTTTCCCTGGAAGCGTAAACATTAAAACAATAGCTAAAGCGCATGCTGCAAAAAATACTCCGCTCATGATCCATTTGTGCATCCCTTATGTCCCCTCCAGAATGAAAGATCATCTAACCTGAAACTATCCATATCATTATAACGGAACCTGTACTGACATCATAGCATTTTGTGGGAATTTTTTGAACTAATCACATAACAAGGGGCAAATTTGGTTGTTTTGCAATGGATTCTAACCGCGAGGCCCTTCATAAACCATACAGTGAAAGGGCTTCAAGCCGCTGGGGGTCTGTCGTTCGTATGTATCCTGGGTGACAAATCCACTCTTCAGATAGACTTGAATGGCACGAGCATTCCAAGTGAGTACTTCCAGATCAATCTCATTCGTGGGATTTCGGCGAATAGCTTCTTGTACAATGGCAGTGACAAAAGCTGTCCCTTGACCCTGACCACACAGCTCTGGATGCATGCCAAGGCCAATCCGGGTTACCCCTTGAAGTGGGAAGTATTGAGCAAACCCACATATACGATCGTTCTGATCCAGGACGATCGCATATTGCTCCTGCCGCAGCTGTGCATCTCCGAATTCCACTTCCAGAGCTTTCATCTGCTCCCAGGGGAGCCAGCTGTAGATATTGTAAGGCGGATCATACTGCCAACTGCAGATAAGCTCCGCATGTTCTTCTCGCATGGGTACAACGTGAAACGTCACAGGGGTTTCCTTCATACACCTGCATGCTCCTTTCCTTGAAACAGAACTCTTTGTCCACTCTACAAAAGTGATGTTCATTTAGCAAGTCTTCCTTCCCAAGAAAAAAAATGAAACAAAAGTTCCGGTAATTTCGTTTATATTATAACGGGATGGGTAAAAACATCATAAGGGCACGGACGAACGAACGCAAAATGAACCTGTTGATGTCGCAGGATATACCCCGAGTATAACTTGCAACATGAATAAGGATTGAAGCACAAAAAAACCGCCGGATACATTCCTGCGGAGAATGTACCGGGCGGTTCTGTTATGCTTCTTGCTTCGTTCCAGTATGGTTAATGGTTACAGCATCATGTTGCTCAGCTTGTCCCTAGTCAAGGGCCAGTGATTCATATGCGTCCGTGCTCATAATCCGTTTTGCGCCAACATAACGATTGGCCCAGTAGTTTTCACTCAATGCACTGATCGTAACGCCTTTGGAAGAAGAGGAGTGTGCGAACTTTCCATCCCCTACAAAGATTCCTACATGAGATACGCCTTTACCTGTTGTATTAAAGAACACCAGATCGCCAGCTCTCATTTCCATGCGGGATACGGAATCGCCCATGTCGAATTGGGAACTGGATTGGCGTGCCAAATCAATACCCAACTTGTCGAATACATACCGGGTAAATCCGGAGCAGTCAAAGCCGTTAAGCGTTGTTCCCCCACTTTTGTATGTAGTTCCCATTGCTGAATCAATTACTGTGTCCATCTTTGAATCTGCGAATGCGCTACCTGCACCAAGCGATAAAGCGAATGTGATGCTAAGTACAGCTGCGGTTAATTTCTTCTTGAACAAGAGATATTCCCCTTCCAATGCCTGCGAGGTTAGCTTAAGGATTCGGTTGAAGGTCCCCTATGATCCCTCTGTAGCAAGATCAATTCACCCATAACTGGTTCCCCCGCTTCCCAGGTGCCAGGAATTTGGCTATGCTAGTTATGCACCTGCGAAATCAAGAAATGACGATTTAATTTTAAGTAGTTACAAATATGAATGTAAAGATTACAAAGTTGTTACTAAAAACTCACTGCGATTATTGTAACAGAGGAGTACGGCTTTGGCAACGTTTAGCAACAAAATTAGCAAAAAAAACCTCGACCTTTGACGGGGAAAGGTTGAGGTTTGCCTATTTATAAGTACATATTAGGCCATGAGTTTAACATGTGATGGTAACAATTTTTAAACTATCTGCTCTCACCTTTGGATATTTTGGACTGCCATAATCGGAAATGGCTGCATATTTTCCACAGACTCAATAGACATCTGGCAAGTGGATACGTCTGTTGTAGTATAAGTCCGGTCAGTCCCGTTAATAACCATGAGGCTGTAGTGAACGCCCCAAAGACGAGCAGGTGTACTCCGCCCAGCAGTAATGCAATGCCGATTACAGCGATGATATGACGCAGTGCAATCCAGAGTGCTTTGAGGGTACCGTGAGCCCCGCCTTCTCCTTCTGGTGCCGAAACACCGAACTGCATATAGAGTATGACATGGTGGATGATCCAACCATATACAATCCAGGCAGCAACATAAGGTATGCCAGGCAAAAGTAATTGAAGGGAATGAAATCCGTCCATGAGAATCGAGTAGAGCTTCGGTATGAGCCAGTAGGCGGGCAGAAGTATCAATAATGTACGTATGGTGTGGAGCAGCAGCATCGGTTTCCACAGATTTTTGATTCCGCGGACAAAGGGGATACGCTCTTCTGTAGAATTAAAGTGCTGAAGTGAGTAGAGCAGTCCTGCCTGAATGAGGGGGCTGATCAACATGCGAACCAGCAGCATGCCCCCGAGAATCCATAGATAACGATGAACCTCCGGATGGGTAGACAGGTTAAGTTGACTTTCCATTTTGAACAAAAGTGTACTCAGCTCACCGGCATCAGCATCTGGATAGCGAAGGAGCAGTGGGATGACGGCCGATTGTACCATTCGATAGAAGAAATATCCCCAAATGAGTTGATAGAGAAATAAGAGTGCGGCAATGAACATATGCTGACGGACGAGAAACCAGCCTTCACGTATTTTCGCTTTCACCGTTTCCACCTCACCATGACAGACCTCCGAATATGGCTTCTATTAGTTTGGTTACACTCATGCTCCAGCGGGACTTCGTCTGCTCATCCAGTCCGGATTTCAGGAAATTGTTCATATGGCGGTTCTCCAACACGATCGAGTACAGGGGATCGGTCATGGCCCAGGATACGGGGGATGTGTGAGTTAATTTATACGTGATGCGATCTTCTTTGCCATTCCATTGCTTGGTGAGGATATGCCCGTCTTCAAAAGCAATGCGAACAGGAACGGCGCTGTAATCACTACCTTTTTTTGCGATCGTCACGGATGACTCGTACAATGTTTGACCGTCTTTCTGTACGGGCGTAACACGAATCTTCTCTACAGCAAAGTCAGCCATCCCGTTACTATAGACGTATTGATCAAAATAATCAGACCAGGAAGTACGGGTCACTTGTTCCACAACGTTTTGAAAATCAGCCGAAGTGGGATGTTTGAAGCGGTACTTCTTCACATAGGTAGAGAGAATGCGTTCCATCTTTTTTGCGCCGACTTGATGTTCGATACCAAGCAATACAAGTTTGCCACGTGTATAGACATTGGCTGCATACTCATTCTGTGAATCGAACTTCCAGGATTCTTGTGTTAAGGATGAAGGAGACGTAATCAGTCCCGATTGTACCGGCAGATTCGGAATCAATCCGTATTCCTGCTCCATCAGTTTGTCTTCTGCATAAGAGGTGAATCCCTCATCCAGCCAGGCTTCCTCGAATTCGTTGCTGGCAACCATGCCGTAGAAGTACTGGTGTCCAATCTCGTGGACTACGGTACGTTCCAGGTCATAACCCGGAGTAGTATCATCGGCTCCAAAGGCCGTAACTAGCGTAGGGTATTCCATACCTCCAGCGCCGTTCCCCGCTTTGGGTGGAACTACGATGGATAAGGTAGCGTAAGGATATGGGCCAAACCATTTGCTATAATTGGCTAGAGCGGCCTTCGCGGCGTAGAAGTAACGTTCTTTCAGATCCTGATGAGCAGGGTCCAGATATAACTTGATTCGTACACCAGGCACATTGGGTGCAGAGAAGGGTTCCTCGGCGTAGACAAAATCCGGTGAAGCTGCCCATGCGAAGTCATGCACATCATCGGCGTAAAATTGATAGACCTTTTCTCCATTCTTCACCACGGCTTGCTGCGTCGGAAATCCAGTAGCAGCTACTTTGTATGTTTCAGGCACCCGAATACGCACACTATATATACCGAAGTCAGCGTAAAACTCTGAATTGCCATGGTACTGGTGCAGATTCCAGCCTTCCGTTGTTCGTCCACGTCTGCCCACAGGTTCATAGGCACTTAATTTGGGAAACCATTGACCTGCCATGACAAAATGATCAGCAGTTCCCATCCGGGCAAAAATCTTCGGCAGATTCACTTCAAATCGGGTGTGGAGCGTGATGCTTTCCCCGCCTTTGACGGGTTTGGGCAAGCGTACTTTAATGAGGGTGGTGTCCTTGATATTTCCGTCATCTGGTTGCACATACTGCATCCGGTGTAGCAGAGAGAGCCCGTCCTCCGTTTTCATTTCGGTAATGTTCATAGAGCCGTAGCCATTGGTAGGCATGACATCACCCCGAAGCTTTCCACCGGATTCCTTCATAAAGGTGGTGTCAGCAGAAGAGAAGGCGTTGGGATACATATGAAAGTAAAGCTCGCTGACGGTTTTTTTACCTGGATGTGTCCAGGTAATCGTCTGAGTCCCTTCCAGTACATTCCCTTCGACCAGTTTTACATCCATGTGATATTCCACAACACGGTTGCTGTACACTTCGGCAGTAGGGGTCTGTACACTTTCTGGAGGTGCTGGCGTTGGGGCTATTGCCTTAGGCTTGCCCGATTCGGGGGCGAGTACTGGCAATTCGGAATGAGTTGAGCGATTATAACCCAGAGTGATCCATATCCCTCCGGCAAGTACACACAGGGCCAGGGATGCAGTGAGCCAGCTCTTGGCGCGTCGTGGAATCATCGTTAAATACCTCCCGTTGACAAGCATCTACAGCATGTATATGTTTGCAATGGGGCAATTATTAGTTAAAATATTTGTATCAACCCTTGGAGGTTATAAACATGGACCAAAATGAGCAAAACGGCAAAAAACAGATTGCCTTGAATATCGTTAGTGCAAAAAGCAAGCATAAAGGCTTCGGTGCAGGCTCCATTGAGCTGAATAACCTTTCCCCGGTCATTATTGATAATGGCGAAGCCAAAATCGATATCGGTGCGATGCATGCGAAGAGCAAAGTGGAACGCAATATCAAGTTCTCTACCAATCGTGAGGATGTGCCCAACGGACGCCAGGTATGGCTGGTGTGGGTAGCTGTCGATCGCACGGAGGAAGGACAACTGTATGGTGGAGCAACGGCATGTGAGATGTGGATTGATACGGAAGCAAGACGTGGATGGAAACTGCTGGCCGAACATGTGAATCGCATGGATTATGCCTTGAAGCGTCGCTTCATGTTGGATGAGCTTGGACCTGAAGCTCGAGCTGCACTTAAGACACTGTTGATCTCACACAACGAAGACTGGTGGAATGCTTCTCCAGATGTATTGAAGGAAGCACTCGCCTAAGGCAGATCTTTCAACACAGTCTAAAAGAAAAAAAGCAAAAGGCCCCTTGACCGGAAAGTTCGGTTGGGGGTCTTTTGCTTGTGCCTTAGTCGTATTCATCGATCTGAATAATTATGAGTTTTCATCCAAAGTGAGTTTCCAATTGTTCAATATAACCAGATGTTATAGGTGACGCAATTAAGTCATCGCTCATTTACGTCATTCTACCCACCAACGTTTGAAATCTCCCCACCAAGAATGTTTCTCTTCCTGTATGCCTTGTTGATTCTGTACCTGACGAGTCTTCTCATCTTCTCCAGAATCCGAATCATCCGTCGTGCCATGGCATACCTCTGTCGGTTCAGTACCATCAATAAAAACTTCCAATCGTTTCTCTTCACAACCGTTGCCTGCCAGCTTGCCGGATTCCGGATCAATATATACACTTACGACATGATCAGGCACGGTGAAGATTTTGGGTGGTACGCTCGCAAGGGCCTGTTCTGTGAACTGGGCAAAGATCGGAGCTGCCCGGCGGCCATCCGAAGTCGAGATGGATTTGCCTTGATCGTAACCAACCCATACCGCGGTGGAGAGCTCCGGTGTGAATCCAACGAGCCAGGCATCCGTGTTGGTTGTTCCCGTTTTTCCCGCTACCGGACGTTTGATCGCCTTAGACACCCGGTTGCCCGTTCCTCCATTTTCGAAGACACTTTCCATTAAACGAGTTAGGACATAAGCTGCCGCAGGTTCCACAACGGTCTCAGCCTTCGTCTGAGGCGATTCATAGAGCACACGTCCTGCGGCATCTGTCACTTGTAGAATGGCTACAGGTGGCGTCCGTTGTCCACCAGCAGCAATGACGGAAAAGGCCGATGCCATCTCCAGCGGGCTGACAGGTGACGTTCCCAGTGCAAGAGAAGGTACGGCGCTCAGGTTGCTTGTAATACCAAGGTTTTTTGCCATACTCACAACCTCCTCAGGACCGATCTGCATAATGGTGTTCACCGCATAAATATTGTCTGAAGCGGCGATCGCCTGTCTTAGATCAATCTCACCCAGATACTTGTCTCCAAAGTTGCCGGGTTTATAGGTTTTGCGGTCATTGTCATAGTGAAAAAGGGTAGGTTCACTGTTAAATATTGATGCACTGGTGAGCTGCTTGGATTCCAGGGCTGCCAGATACATAATCGGTTTAAACGCCGAACCTGGCTGGCGCGTTGTCGCTAGAACATGGTTAATCTGATTGGTACGGTAATTCTTGCCGCCTACCATGGCTTTGATGTAGCCCGTACGAGGGTCGATGGACACGAGGGCCGTCTCCAGCTCACTTTTGGCATCCATACCCTTCGCTATGGCGTCTTCCGCTGCTTTTTGTACACGCAGATCCAGGGTGGTGTAGATGTTCAATCCCCCATGGTCCAGCATCGCTTCACTGATTCCCAACTCTTTGATGGCCAGATTCCGGATATAGTCACGGAAATACGGGGCGCTTTCCACCGTTTTACGCTCACTTTCCGGTTTGAACGAAAGCATTTTCTCATAGGCCTTATCCGCTTCGGCCTGGGTGATCTTGCCGATATCAGCCATGGCATTCAGCACAATCTTTTGTCGGTCTTTGGCATTCTTCATATGGTTATAGGGTGAATAGTAGGTAGGTCCTTTCGGGATTCCTGCCAGCATGGCACTCTCTGCGAGATCCAGCTGTTTGGCTGATTTGCCAAAATACATTCGTGAAGCCGCTTCAATTCCGTACGCACCATGCCCATAATAGATTTCGTTCAGATACATCTGCAAAATTTCATCCTTGCTGTATTTCATCTCCAATTGCGCCGTGTACATGGCTTCCTTGGCTTTGCGAGTCCATGTTTTCTCATGAGATAGATACAGGTTACGCGCCAGCTGTTGAGTCAATGTACTTGCACCTTGCGACATCTGCATATGTTCGAGGTTAACGAGCACAGCCCGTCCCATCCCTTGCACGTCGAACCCGTAGTGATTATAGAATTTGCGGTCCTCTACAGCCAGAGTGGCATTGACCAGATTTGGAGCGATATCCTCCAGTTGAACGGGTACAGAGTCTTTGCCACCTGCGGAGAAGGTAGCGATGACTTCACCCTGACTGTCCAGTAATCTGGAATTCCGATCAGAGTCTGCTAGGGGAAGGCTGGTTGCGTATAGATAGACCAATCCTGCAGCGGTAGCAAGTATGGCGAGCACGGCGAGCAGAGACAGGTTTTTAAACAATTTACGTACACGGAACCCGCGTTTGCGGGTCTTTTGATTTGGCTTGGTCATGGAACGGGCTCCTCTCTTTTCTTCCAGTATGGGACTTGATTGGCAGGGATATTCAATCGGGTGCATAAGCAAACAAAATGTAGCATTTTCGCCTTAAAAACCGTTTTGCAGTATAAACGTCAATCGCGTATAATGCAAAAGGGTAATGAAAAGGTAAGATTCGGCACAAGATACTATCTATATAATGAAGTGAACCGCGGACCTTTCCCGCAGGCCAGCAATGATAACGCGATATGGCGCCGAACGCTGGACGTGCTTGGGCGAACCGATTATAGTGCACAGCGCTTGGTCGGGTATGGCTGATCATTAACTTTACGGAAAGAAGGTAGAGATTATGGAATTGTGGTTTACGGAGAAACAGACCCCGGTATTCGGGATCACCGCGAAGATTAAGCAGACCTATGTTACAGAGAAAACGGATTTTCAAGATTTGGCCATGGTAGAGACCGAAGAATTCGGTAACATGTTGCTTCTTGATGGCATGGTGATGACGACTGTAAAAGACGAATTCGTATATCACGAAATGGCGGCACATCCTGCGCTGAACACACACCCAAATCCGAAAAAAGTTCTGGTTGTCGGTGGCGGCGATGGCGGAGTCATTCGTGAAGTCATCAAGCATGCTGCTGTAGAAAAAGCAGTTCTCGTCGAAATCGACGGTAAAGTCATTGAATACTCTAAAAAATATTTGCCTGAAATTGCCGGCAAGTTGGACGAGCCTAATGTTGAAGTGCTTGTAAACGACGGCTACATGCATATTATTGAACATAAAAATGAATACGATGTGATTATCGTAGACTCCACGGAGCCTGTAGGCCCGGCTGCTCCATTGTTTGAGCGTGGTTTCTACCAAGGCATCTACGAAGCACTCAAAGAAGACGGAATCTTCGTTGCCCAAACGGACAACCCTTGGTTCAAGGCGGATCTGATCCAGAAGGTGAACAAAGACGTCAAAGAAATCTTCCCGATCGTACATGTGTACGGCTGTAATATTCCAACCTATCCAAGTGGTTTGTGGACATTCACCATGGGTAGCAAGAAACATGACCCGCTCGAAGTGGATGAGACTCAAATCCCGGAGATGGATACCAAGTATTACTCTCCGCGTCTGCACAAAGCAGCATTTGTACTTCCTAAATTCGTGGAAGATTTAACGAAATAAAAGGGGAAATCATTAATGAAACTGGATCAAGCTTATTCAGGAAACGTATTTATTTGCAGCTCTGAGGATTATGAGAACTCCAAAGCGGTTATCTATGGCATGCCGATGGACTACACCGTCAGCTTCCGTCCGGGTTCCCGTTTCGGCCCATCTCATATCCGTCAAGCATCGGTTGGACTTGAAGAGTACAGCCCATATCTCGACAAAAGCATTGTAGACATGACATACTTTGACGCTGGAGACCTGCTCTTGCCTTTCGGTAACGCGGGACGCAGCCTTGAAGTAATTCATGAATACATCGGCAGTCTGCTCGCTGACGACAAATTCCCAGTTGGTCTCGGTGGCGAGCATCTGGTTACTTGGCCAGTCATCCAACAGATGTACAAGAAATACCCGGATCTTATTCTGATTCATATTGATGCACACGCTGACCTTCGTGAAAACTATGAAGGCGAGCCATTGTCACACTCCACACCAGTGCGTAAAGCAGCTGAGTTGATGGGTGGCAAAAACATCTATCAGTTCGGTATCCGTTCTGGCTCTCGTGAGGAGTTCCAGTACGGTCGCGAGAACATCAACTTCTATCCATTTGAAGTGGCAGCTCCGATGAAGGAAGCTCTTCCGAAGATGGGCAACCGTCCGGTGTATGTGACCATCGACATCGATGTGCTTGATCCGTCAGCAGCGCCAGGAACAGGTACAGCAGAAGCGGGCGGCATTACGTCCAAGGAACTGCTGGAAGCCATTCATATGATCGCAGGATCTGATGTAAATGTAGTTGGTTGTGACTTGGTTGAAGTTGCACCAATCTATGATCCAACACAACAGACACAGATTGTAGCTGCGAAGCTGATCCGTGAAATGCTTCTTGGATTCGTGAAATAATCACAGAATAATCGATAAGTATGACGCTCTCTGTCTGCGCGGGTTCAAATTTGCGCAGGGGAGGGCGTTTTGTATTGTTAACTTTTGTACAGAGCTGTGCTATACTGACTACATAAGTATTCAGTAGTATACTAATTGATATATTACATTCGTGAAGTATATGGTGATCGGGTTCGGTCATATACTAAAAAGAGCCTTTACCGCTACCAACGGTAAAGACTCTTAGGACCCGAAGGCTGTGGATTGCCACGGCGCGCATGAACTAAATAATGCTATTCAAGCGAAACCCACCGTCAGGCTTCCGACCTTATGAGGTGGGTTTTCGCTTGCTACGAAACTTTTTGCGTAACCAACGGTAAAGCTTTCGCCCACTCAGTACAATACTGAGGATCGCAGCAATCCATCGAATTACATCAAGCAACGCCACAAGTTTGACCATCGACGTCACCCCCTTTCGGGAAGCTGCGCCGTGGTCTGGAAAACATCCACCGATATTCAAAAGTCCATAACATTAATTATAGCACGTATGTTCCCTTGACTCTACCATTTATTTCATGTATTAGTATGGACTCTCCTCTTACGCAGATATTGTGCCTTGGTATGACTCTATCTTAATATTTGTGTATAATATGGAAATAGAGGAAGGGAAAGGTGGATGTGAATGCGTGTGATTCGGACTCAATTGAGTATGTATCCCAAGTGGCTGACTGCAGTTTTTATAGTGTTTGTCATCAATTTTGTATTAGCAGTGACGATATTTCTCAACTTTACGTTGATGTTGGCTGATCTGGCTATGCTTTTTGCTGCATATAGTATTCGGGAATATAAATACAACAAAATATATTTTAGTTTATGCCTTTTATTAAGTATCAGTTTTGTTATCCTTGCTATCAGGACATTTCCCATTTAATTTAGAGTACACAATGTTTGGTGATGAACCACCCTTGCCTACATGATCCAATCATGGGTAAAGGTGGTTTTTTTCTTGCGAAATTGTCATCGGGGTTAATCAGTTTGTTACGTTAGAACCATCAAATTTGGGTAAAACCATAGAAGGAGGTGTTACGATGACAACCAAGAGTACAATGACATGGAAACGGATTGGTGCACTCGCATTATCGTTAACGCTGGCTTGGGGGATGGGTCCGGTACATACGCTATCAGGTGCTAACGCTGCATCCTCACAGGCATGTGGAAAGGGAGATCATGGACTATCTGCTACACTGAAAAAAGGTAGTGGTGTGGAAGAGCAACACCTGCAATTTACTGACATTGATTTTCTTAATGATACGACTGGACGAGCTGGGGGTGAGGGCTTCCTGATCGGTACCTCGAATGCAGGATGTACGTGGCAGTCCATATATACCGGGCAGTGGCAATTCACACAGCTTGATTTTCCGAATAATGTGAACGGTTATGCGCTGGCGCGAGTGAAGAATTCACCTGCAACTTATCTGATCCGTACCCATGATGGGGGATCGCACTGGACGCGGCTCGATACGCCGGGCATTCAATTCAAGCGAATTGATTTTCGCAATAAAGATGTAGGTTATGGTTACACCTATAATGGTGCATATCAGACGAAGGATGGCGGGGTAACCTGGAGTAAAATGAATACACCTGCCAACACGCGTGCAGCTGCCTTTGCAACAGAGAAACAAGGGTATGCCGTCGTGGTTGTACCTGGATCGGGATATCATCTGAAGCAAACGAGTGATGGCGGCAAGAACTGGACAACCTCTCTTCGAGTTGTCTCAGACACATGGAGCGGAGGGGATCTGTATGCACATGGCCAGCAAGTATGGGCCCTTTTGTATGGTGATGTAGGCATGTCCCAACAATCGTACTCCCTCTATGCGAGTGGTAATCAAGGCAAGAACTGGACCCAAGTATTTGCACAATCCACAGCAGGGGGAGGTCCTGCACCGGGTACAAACAGTACGGGCAAAGGAAACGGACCAGCCAACCCGGGTGGTCATCCCGGCAACATGGCGTTGATTGGTAATCAGACGGCGTATCTGTCTGCAGGTTCACCCGCAGCTGGCAAAGTGGGTATTGGACGTTCTTATGATACAGGTTCCACGTGGAAAAATATTGACCTGAAAGATCCGGGATACAGTTCCCGTATCTCGTTCCCATCGGCCAAGACGGGTTGGCTCGTAGTCACAAGTGATAACTCTCCTGCGATCTATCAGACTACAGATGGTGGAACGACGTGGACACAAAAAATGTTGTTGCCTTCAGAGCAGGATTAAGTAGCCTGTTATTCTGAAATAATAAACGGGCAAATCCAAATTAGAAATGTATAAAAATCAATTTGGTAAGTCTCTGTATGAATTTCTATAACAAACAAGCCTCTTCCTAATCAATTACACAGGAAGAGGCTTGTTTGTGTAGAAATAAAAACGGTTGAAACCTACTCTAAAACGAGTTATTGTAAGCGATAACAATACATTATATGGAGGTTGAAATCATGGTTGATGTTATTTTAAAGGCGGATTCTGATAAAGGATTAATAAATCGCAATATATATGGTCACTTTTCCGAACACTTGGGACGTTGTATTTATGAGGGGCTGTGGGTAGGAGAAGATTCACCTATTCCGAATACGGATGGGATTCGAAATGATGTATTGACGGCCTTGCAGAAGCTTAATATTCCAGTACTTCGCTGGCCAGGCGGTTGTTTTGCCGATGAATATCACTGGAAAGATGGTGTAGGTCCGAAGAGTGAGCGTGCTCGTATGATCAATACACACTGGGGCGGTGTGGAAGAGAACAATCACTTTGGTACACATGAATTCTTGAGATTATGTGAGTTGCTCGGCACGGAGCCATATATTAGTGGCAATCTGGGTAGCGGTACAGTGCAGGAGATGCAGGAATGGGTGGAGTACATCACGTTTGATGGCGAATCGCCGATGGCGAACTGGCGTAAGAGTAACGGTAGGGAAGAACCGTGGAAAATGAAGTATTTTGGCGTGGGAAATGAGAACTGGGGATGCGGCGGCAATATGCGTCCTGAATATTATGCGGATGAATATCGCCGGTATGCTACATATGTACGTAACTATTCCGGAAACGAGATTTATAAAATCGCTTGTGGACCCAACGAAGGTAACTATGAATGGATGGAAGTCCTGATGCGGGAAGCTGCTCGCTTTATGGATGGAATCAGTCTTCATTATTACACCATCCCTACAGGAGAGTGGAATGATAAAGGCGCAGCTACAGGATTTGGTGAGGCTGAATGGTTCACTACCTTGAAAAAGACGCTCCATATGGATGAATTACTGGTGAAGCACTCCGAGATTATGGACAAATATGATCCAGAGGGCAGAGTCGGCATTATTGTGGATGAATGGGGCACGTGGTATAACGTTGAGCCGGGAACCAATCCAGGGTTCCTGTATCAACAGAATACGATGCGGGACGCTGTGCTTGCAGGTGTTAACCTGAATATTTTCAACCAACATAATAAACGGGTACACATGGCAAATCTTGCGCAGATCGTCAATGTGCTTCAATCGCTTGTGCTCACGGAAGGGGACAAAATGCTCCTGACCCCTACGTACCATGTATTTGATATGTATCAGGTTCATATGGATGCACAGCGACTGGATTTGAATTATGAAAGCCCAGGATACACATTCGGAGAAGAGACCATTCCGCAGCTCAGCTTATCAGCTTCCCGCAACAAGGATGGGGTCATTCATGTGACAGCTTGTAATCTGAGTCACACGGATGAGTTGGAAGTTGTGTGTCAGCTGGACGCAGCTCAAGCGGCTAAAGTAACCGGGCAGATTCTGCACCATACTGATTTTGGTGCATTTAATACCTTTGAACAGCCGAATCATGTTCACCCTGTGGCGTGGGATGGAATCACACTGGAGAATAACACACTGCGTTTTGTCCTTCCACCAGCATCGGTTGGGGTGCTCGCTGTCGAGGGTTAATGCATGAAAAGGCAGGAACCTTGCAAAGGCTGTAATGATCAGTACGATGTGAAGATTAGCGATGCCAAAATGGCCAGACTTGTGGAGATTGCCTCACGTTCGCGTCCGACGGTACAGGATGAGGAATATGAACGTCGGCTATCCATCTGCTCTGCTTGTCCGGGATTGCAATATGGCACAACTTGTCGGCATTGTGGTTGTCTCGTACAGGTGCGAGCGAAGCTGAGTGAGTCGACATGTCCTTTTCCTTATGAATCGCAATGGGCCTGATCGGAGGAACGAATCTTATTATAATGAAGCAAAAGGGAGTTGCACTTTACAGGTGCGGCTCTTCTTTTTGGCTTGATGAGGAAAAAACTCTGAATTTGGATTTGAATTGAGCGAGGGAACTGGATATAGTTATACAGTAGAGTGTAGGATAGCGAGCTATCCGGGAATATGAGCGCGTATAGCGACACAACAATACGGGAAGGGCTGTTCTCACCAGCCGTGCCTGATTTTGCGTCGCCTCGAATATAATGGAGGTTAACATTCATGTCGAACATGCGACCGGTACACATCCGGCTGCACAGCCGTTATGAAGGTGAAGATGTGCTGCAGGAAATGCAGGGTGAAGCCGTGTTAAAAGGGTCTGTTCTTTATGTTCGTTATGAAGAACCACAGGTTGGACCTGAGGGAGGTAAAACCCGTACAACATTGAAGCTGGGCGGACAATCCATCAAGATTATACGTCATGGTGAGGTGGAATCGGAGCAGACTTTTGAATTGAATCGGAAGCTTCCTGGTTTCTACCGATCACCATACATGTCGTTTGCCCTGTCCACGCATACACAGAAGCTGGAACTTTCCATTCAGGGATTGAGCGCACGCGCAGCGTGGAGCTACGACTTTTACCGCTTTGATGAAGAATCTGGACATTTCACGATTAGTTTGCATATACAGGAGGAACCAATTTCATGACACGTAATCCACTAGATACGATTAACGAACGGGTAAGTACGGCCATCGGCAACGCCATTGTGACGGCCGGAATTGTTACGCAGGACGAATTGCCAGCCATCACATTGGAAGTGCCACGTGAGAAAACACACGGGGACTTGGCGACCAATGCTGCCATGCAGCTGACCAAGATTGCCAAGCGTAATCCGCGTCAGATTGCTGAAGAGATCATTGCCAATCTGAATCTGGCTGAAGCCGGAATCGAGAAGGCTGAGATTGCGGGCCCAGGATTCATTAACTTCAAATTGGACAAGAGTTACCTTTATCCAGTACTTGCGCTTGTGCAGGAGCAGGGTGAAGATTACGGAAGAATTAACATCGGAGAAGGACGCAAAGTCGAGATGGAGTTTGTCAGTGCCAACCCGACAGGCAGTTTGCATCTGGGTCATGCCCGTGGAGCGGCTGTAGGTGATGCGCTATGTAACATCCTTGACTACGCAGGATATGATGTAACCCGTGAATACTACATTAATGATGCAGGTAATCAGGTGTTTAATCTGGCTCGTTCCATTGAAGCTCGTTATCTGCAAGAGCTGGGTCAGGATGCTGAGATGCCTGAAGACGGTTATCACGGTGAAGATATCAAAGGATTCGCCAAGCAGCTTGTTGCTGAAAAGGGTGACGAATTGCTGTCCATGCATCCGGGTGACCGTGCGGCTTATTTCCGTGACTTTGGTCTGGAGAAGGAACTGGACAAGATCAAACGTGACTTGAATCGCTTCCGTGTTAACTTTGACATCTGGTTCAGCGAAACTTCCCTGTATGACAACGGAGAAGTGCTGCGAGTGCTTGATGAATTGCGTGACCGCAATGAGATCTATGAGCAAGATGGAGCAACTTGGTTAAAAACGATGCAGTACGGTGACGACAAAGAACGTGTATTGATTAAGAACGATGGCACGTATACTTACCTGACGCCAGATATTGCTTATCACCGCGACAAATATGCTCGTGGATACGATACGATGATCAACATCTGGGGTGCCGATCACCATGGATATATTCCACGGATGAAAGCCGCGATGCAAGCACTGGGTAATGACCCTGAGAAACTGGTGGTCTTGATTGCACAGATGGTGAGCTTGTTCCAGAACGGTGAAAAAGTGAAGATGTCCAAGCGTACAGGTAAAGCTGTAACGATGGAAGACCTGATGGATGAAGTCGGCATTGATGCGATCCGTTATTTCTTCACAATGCGCAGCATGGACTCCCATCTGGACTTTGACATGGACCTTGCGATCTCTACATCCAATGAGAATCCGGTATTCTACGTACAATACGCGCATGCACGTGTATGCAGCGTATACCGTCAGGCTGAAGAACAAGGTATTGAACTGCTGCCACTGGCACAGATTGACCTGTCCAAGCTGACAACAGAGCACGAGTATGACCTTCTCCGCAAAATGGGAGAGCTGCCTGAGGAAATCTCGGCAGCAGCAACAGGATATGCGCCTCATCGTATCATCCGTTATGTATACGAGTTGGCATCCCTGTTCCACAGCTACTACCGTGCAGAACGTGTCATTACGGAAGACACGCAGCAAACTCAAGCACGTCTGGCACTGATCGGTGCTGTACGTACCGTTATCGCAACAGCGCTTCGTCTGGTAGGCGTAACCGCTCCTGACAAAATGTAAATTCCAGGCTCGCGGCCTATCCGCCGCTCTGCCTAAGGCAAAAAGTCTCCATGTCCACGTTGAGTGCCTTCAACGTGGTACATGGAGACTTTTTTTGTTGTGTACCCGGAGTTGAAGAAAACGAAATGCCTGACCCATCCAAGGCATACTAGCCTGCTCTGACATCACAGTGGGCGTAACCTAGAGTTTCAGCCGCTACGTACGTAATACTCCTTCGTGCGTACTGCCTGGGCCGGGCTACTGCGTTTCGCCACGAAGCCTCAATCAAGTTCTGCTGACGCCTGACAGAGCTGGCTCACTCCCCGCCCTCCTGCATTAGCTTCAGGGCATCAATCTCACCACCACGCACCTTGCTCTTTGCTGTGGTAGTCTTGCGAGCGCGCAAAGGGATCGTAGCACGTTTGACGAGTGTCTTGATTTCACTAGGGGATAACCCCGGATGTTTGGAGAGTAACAAGGCTATAGCGCCACTCACATGGGACGTCGCCATGGATGTGCCGCTCATCTCGTGATGCTTTCCTTGTACCCAGGAGGAGACAATTTTATCACCGGGTGCATAGACATCCACATATGCGCCACGATTGCTGAAGGACGCAATACGTCTGTTTTTGTCGGTTGCCCCAACAGATATGGTCTGGGGATACCGTGCAGGGTAATCAATACTGCGGCGTTTGCCGTCATTTCCTGACGAAGCAACAATAACGATTCCGGCATGGTACGCACGGTTGACAACGTCAAGAAGCGCCTTGCTACGTGTTTTCATGCCAAAGCTCATATTGATGATATCGACCTTGTTGCGTACACACCAGTCGATGCCAAGTACAATGTCGGATACATAAGCCGATCCGTTGTGGTCAAATGCTTTCACCGGATAGATCAGGGAGCGTGGAGCTACACCAATCATGCCTGCGGTACTGTTGGCAGCCGCGATAGTCCCTGCAATGTGGGTGCCGTGTCCGTTATCATCATGAGGAAGCAGGCTGCGGTTTAACAGGTTGATTCCACGTGCCAGAGAATAACGAAGATCAGGATGGTGATAATCAGCACCTGTATCAATCACACCGATTTTAATCCGGTGTCCGGTAGACACAGACCATACTTTGGGCGCCCGAATCTGCTTCACTCCCCAGGGTATGCCTTGAGCATTGCTTGGTTTGCTGTGGAGTGCGTTGGCATGAAGGGAGATGGGAACGTCTTCTTCAATCGTAATTTCATCCCCATAGCGGTATAGGTCCTCCGGGCGTTGGACTGGAGCGATAATGGAACGAGCTAGTCGCGAGGAACGGACAGCCCCAAGGTCGGTGAATTCATTCCGCATTCGGGACAATTCTACGAGACAGGCCTCGTACTGCTGCGGTTTGGCAAATCGGATCAAATATCGCCCTCCCTGTTCTGGTTCAGGGCGTCGCATTCCGTCAATCAATTGATGCAATAAACCAGTATAGTCCATAATGGGCAGCCCCCTTCGGGATGAACATGCTGAGGTATTCTATGAATGCGCTCATCCCGCCGCATGGGGAACTTGCCCTTTTTTTACAAAAACACATTCTCTTCGTGTCAAAACGGGCGCAGGGACATATGATGGATGGAGAGCTAGAGGGCTCTTGCGGGGAACCTGGTGAGGAGTAATCCTCCAAGGGTATACAGTCAGAAGGCGGAGGGGACTCCGTCTTTTTTATTATGGAGTTGTCTCTTTGGCAAAAGAGGATATTCCTGTGGGTTTGATGTCACTTCACGTTTAATATGTGGACATATTGTTGCTGCTCTCCGCATTTGCGTCACATCCGTACATAAAAACTTGCTTTTTAACGCTAAATAGGTTTTACTTAGGTTTGTTAATGGATATGTTATACGTAACAGTCCAGTTCGTAGGGGTTAAAAAGTGAATTTTGTGTGAGAGGAAGTGTCTGCAGTGAGTACCTCGCTCAATTTGAAAATTGATAAAGAAAAGGTAAAAGAGATCCCTTTGGTGGACCTTGCCTTTATGGTGCTGAAAGCGGCTAATACGCCGTATTACTATCGTGACTTAATGAATGAGGTAGCGAAGCAGCGCGGAATGACTGATGAAGAAATCAACGAGTTTATCGCCCAGCTATATACCGAGATTAATATCGATGGCCGTTTTGCTTGCGTCGGTACAAGTCTGTGGGGCTTAAAGCGCTGGTATCCGGTAGCTGGAACAGAAGATTCCATGACGGGTGCGAAGCGTCCGCGTATCATCAACGATGAAGACGATGATCTGGAAGATGAAGACTTCGGTGAAGAAGAAGACAGCTATAGCAGCGATGAAGGCTTCGACAGCACGGATAAAGACGAAGAAGAAGACGAAGAAGAGGAAGAAGAAGACGACATCTTTGACGAAGAAGACAGCGAAGAAGAAGTGCTGGTTGAAGATGACGATCTGGAAGATGAAGACCTCGAAGAAGACGAAGAAGAGTCCGAAAACGAGGATGAATTTGACGACGATTCTGATAATCGGTAGTCATTTTTGACGTCTATAATTTACCCGTTTCCCCGGAATAGTCAGCCTTGACAGCAGACGGGGTAACGGGTAAACTATTGCATGGGCTTATGAATGAGCGACAATATATTTATGTTTTTTATAGAAGGTGCCCCGTCCTGCGGGAGTACTTTTTTTTGTATTTTTAGAGGCATAATTTTGCAAAATTATTTTTTTCCGTATGCTCCCGGCCAACATTTCGTGGCCCGTTTTTGTATATCAAAAACACCAAATGGAATGAAGGCCATCGGAATATTTGCACCATTTTTTGCTGTAGAACAACGTGTATTTAAACCGACTTCGCAGAAAGAGCAGTTCGCAGATGCAGGGAATTTCTGCCATTGCTCTTTTTAACGATGATTACCTGGGAAACAGGTTACGATAACACCATATATCACCTGAATTTCTGTACTTATATTAGGAGGGTAATAACAGTGACAAAGTATATTTTCGTGACGGGCGGAGTTGTGTCCTCCCTGGGCAAAGGGATTACGGCTGCTTCTCTGGGCAGATTGCTGAAAAACAGAGGGCTTAAGGTAACGATCCAGAAATTTGATCCATATATTAACATCGACCCGGGAACAATGAGTCCTTATCAGCACGGCGAGGTTTTTGTAACGGATGATGGCGCGGAAACAGATCTGGACCTTGGCCACTATGAACGTTTTATTGACATCAATCTCTCCAAAAACAGCAACGTCACGACTGGTAAAGTATACTCTTCCGTCATCAGCAAAGAGCGGCGCGGGGAATATCTGGGCGGAACGGTACAAGTTATTCCACACATTACGAACGAGATCAAAGAGCGTGTATTCCGCGCTGGACGTGAAGCGGGTTCGGATGTGGTTATTACGGAAATTGGTGGAACAGTGGGCGACATTGAGAGTTTGCCTTTCCTGGAAGCTATCCGTCAAATCAAGAGTGATG
Source organism: Paenibacillus sp. FSL H7-0940 (assembly GCF_037979415.1). NCBI lineage: Bacteria > Bacillati > Bacillota > Bacilli > Caryophanales > Paenibacillaceae > Paenibacillus > Paenibacillus sp. FSL H7-0940. Next base: position 5,560,786 of record NZ_CP150280.1, on the reverse strand, counting down.
TAGGTCGCGACAATGTGATGTACATCCACGTAACACTTATTCCTTATATCAAAGCAGCTGGTGAAGTGAAAACAAAACCAACGCAACATAGTGTTAAGGAATTACGCAGCATCGGTATTCAACCGAATGTGATTGTATGCCGTACGGAGTATGAATTGTCTAAAGACATGAAAGCCAAGATCGCTCTTTTCTGCGACATTGATGAGAATGCCGTGGTTGAATGTCGTGATGCAGACACCTTGTATCAAGTACCTTTGAACCTGCGTGAAGAAGGCTTGGATGAGATCGTGGTAAATCACCTGAAACTGACTACTCCTGCACCGGATATGAGCGAGTGGGAAGGGCTGGTTGACCGGATCAACAAGTTGGAGCATACAGTTGAGATCGCTATTGTTGGTAAATATGTAGCGTTGCATGATGCATACCTGAGTGTTGTTGAGTCGTTGTCTCATGCAGGATTTGCATCCAATGCTGATGTGAAAATCCGCTGGGTTCCTTCTGAAGATATTACGGATGAGAATGTAGGCGACCTGTTACATGGTATTGGGGGTATCCTTGTTCCTGGTGGATTCGGAGATCGTGGTATTGAAGGTAAAGTATCGGCAATCCGTTATGCTCGTGAGAAACAAATTCCGTTCTTCGGTATTTGCCTGGGTATGCAGGTTTCCGTTATTGAGTATGCACGTTCCATTGTTGGTTTGAATGGTGCGAACAGTTCCGAGATTAATCCGGCTACGGAATTCCCTGTGATCGACCTGTTGCCTGAGCAAAAAGATATTGAGAATCTGGGTGGCACGATGCGTCTGGGTCTGTATCCTTGTAAGCTTCAGGAAGGTTCTTTGGCGATGGCTTGTTATGATGACGAGCTGGTGTATGAGAGACACCGTCACCGGTATGAGTTCAACAATGAATACCGTGAAACGATCGAAAAAGCAGGACTGGTTATCTCGGGTACATCCCCGGATGGACGTCTGGTTGAGATCGTGGAACTTCCAGGACACCCATGGTTCCTGGCGGTACAATTCCATCCGGAATTCACTTCCCGTCCGAACCGTCCGCAACCATTGTTCCGTGATTTTGTAAAAGCTTCTCTGGTGAATGCGCAGAAGTAATAAATTTTTTTGTGTTAACGTAATAGATATTAGGGATGTTCCTGGCAACCATAGCGGCTGCCTGAACATCCCTTTTTTTGCGTAAAGAGCAGGTGGGAATGCTTTTTTGTCATTTTGTGAAGGTAGCAGGATTTTAATGGAAGAGGTAGAATACTTATCATGACGACTATGGGATAGTTATCCAGATTCGAAGGTGTGCATGCTTTCCTAATTCTAGGAGGTTACAGAGTGGAAGATAAAAAAGTTTTGATTGTTGATGACCAGAATGGTATTCGAATCCTGTTAATGGAAGTGTTCAGCAGTGAGGGGTATAACACGTTTCAAGCACCCAACGGCAAGGTTGCTCTGGAGATTGTGAATAATGACAAGCCTGACCTGGTATTGCTCGATATGAAGATTCCTGGGATGGACGGTCTGGAAATCCTGAAGCATATTAAAGAAATTGATCCGGGTATCAAGGTGATCATGATGACCGCTTATGGTGAACTGGACATGATTAAGGAAGCCACGGATCTCGGAGCGCTCATGCACTTTACGAAACCGTTTGATATCGACGAGATGCGAGTGGCTGTGAATATGCAACTTCGCAACGGTACCGCCAATAAATGCAGCTGAATCCTGTTGATACAGGATTTTTTTGCGTGTGGAGAACATAGAAGGTACTTGGTGGGAAAATGAGGTATTTCACTCCTTTATCCGGGGAATATTGGAAATGGGGAAGTTATAAAGCGGTGTCTATGAAAACTGTGCTGCAAAGCACAGCATTTTTGCAAATGCTTGTTTAGTATTTGACATGGGATGTGGTATAATAAGCCCGTATGTGATTTCGGCTAAAAACCATAGACACAACCCAAACCCCTAGGAGGATTGAAACCATGCCATTAGTATCTATGACAGACATGTTGAACAAAGCACTTGAAGGAAAATATGCAGTTGGTCAATACAACATCAATAACCTTGAGTGGACTCAAGCGATTCTTGGTGCTGCTGAAGAAGAGAAATCCCCAGTAATCTTGGGTGTATCCGAAGGCGCAGCACGTCACATTGGTGGCTTCTACACTGTAGTTAAAATGGTAGAAGGACTCATTCACGACATGAAAATCACTGTTCCAGTTGCAATTCACCTGGACCACGGTTCAAGCTTCGACAAGTGTAAAGAAGCGATCGACGCTGGATTCACATCCGTAATGATCGACGGTTCCCACCACTCTATCGATGAGAACATCGAAATGACTAAAAAAGTTGTTGAATATGCACACGCTAAAGGCGTTTCTGTAGAAGCTGAAGTAGGTACTGTAGGCGGACAAGAAGACGACGTTATCGGCGGTATCATGTACGCTGACCTGAACGAGTGTATCCGTATCGTTAAAGAAACAGGCATCGATACATTGGCACCAGCTCTTGGTTCCGTACACGGTCCTTACCATGGCGAGCCTAACCTGGGCTTCAAAGAAATGGAAGAAGTTCGTGACGCGGTACAAGTTCCACTCGTATTGCACGGTGGTACAGGTATTCCTAAACACGACATCGACAAAGCCATTTCCCTGGGTACGTCCAAAATCAACGTAAACACAGAGAACCAAATTGCTTTTGCAAGAGTGGTTCGTGAAGTGCTTGCAGCTAAACCAGACGCTTACGATCCACGTACATTCATCGTACCAGGCCGTGAAGCAATTAAAGAAACCGTTAAAGGTAAAATCCGCGAGTTTGGTTCTAACAACAAAGCGTAATTTATCTTTACCAGTTCCATACTGTGAAATGGAAAAACACCGCCTAGCCGGTGTCTTTCCATTTTCACACCTTATTTCTACATCGGAAGCCAACAGCACGTATTGCCGTTCATCGGCTGCAAAACACGTAGGGGGACATTAAGCTTTATGGAAAAATTGATGATTAGTGGCGGACGTCCGTTACAGGGAACTGTAACTATAAGCGGCGCCAAGAACAGCGCCATTGCGCTTATTCCTGCAGCATTGCTTGCCGAGTCAGAAGTCGTGTTGGACAACCTGCCGCTTTTGAGTGACGTGGCGGTTTATGCAGAAATTTTGGAGGAACTCGGAGCACACGTGACTTGGGAAGGCAGTCAGATGAAGATTGACCCTTCTGACATCAAATCCATTCCTATGCCGAATGGTCCCGTGAAGAAGCTTCGTGCTTCGTATTATATGATGGGTGCATTGCTAGGGCGTTTCAAAGAAGCGACCATAGGTTTACCAGGGGGCTGTAATTTTGAGCCTCGTCCAATTGATCAACATATCAAAGGGTTTGAAGCGCTTGGCGCAACCGTAACAAACGAACACGGCTCCATTCATTTGCATGCCAAAGAGCTGCGCGGAGCAAAAATCTATCTTGATGTAAGCAGTGTCGGCGCAACCATTAATATCATGCTGGCGGCTACTCGTGCCAAAGGCTCTACAATTATCGAAAACGCGGCTAAAGAGCCTGAGATTATAGATGTAGCAACACTTCTGAATTCCATGGGTGCCAGCATCAAGGGTGCAGGTACCGAAACGATCCGTATTGAAGGGGTCTCGGAGCTTAAAGGCTGCCGTCATTCCATTATTCCGGACCGTATCCAAGCAGGTACGTATATGATCGCTGCAGCGGCGACGCGCGGAGATGTTCTGATTGACAATGTGATTCCCAAACATCTGGAAGCTTTAACGGCAAAGCTGCTAGAAATGGGTGTTGGCATTGAGGAATTGGATGAAAGTATACGTGTCATTGGTAAACCAAGCTATAACCATGTGGACGTGAAGGCACTTGTATATCCTGGTTTCCCAACGGATCTACAGTCACCAATGACCAGTGTTTTGACACAGGCAACTGGTGTGAGCGTCCTGAGCGACTTTGTATACAGTAATCGATTCAAGCATGTGCCTGAGTTAGTGCGGATGGGTGCAAAGATTCGAGTAGAAGGACGGTCAGCGATTATTGAAGGCAGTGCATTAAACGCGGCTAAAGTAAAAGCATCCGATCTTCGCGCTGGAGCAGCGCTGGTGATTGCAGGTCTCACCGTCAGTGAAGGTGTGACTGAAGTAACGGGGGTCGAATATATCGACCGCGGTTATGATCATCTGGTGACTAATCTGCGCCTGCTCGGTGCAGATGTATGGCGGGAAACTGATTAATAGGAAGCATTATGCATGATTCAGTCCTACACATGTTTATTTTAACTGAACTGCATATCTTTTTGATGATTAGGTAAACCTGTTTTAATAGAGTTCTCAGTCTCTCCGGCATAAGACGAAATGTTTCTGTTTCCTTTACCGGAGGGTCTTTTTTTGAAATAAACTTCATATGGCTGTAAGAACATCATTTCTCATCCCCAACCCCCGGTTTTGTTTGAACTGCGCTCCATAGCCGGTCTATCCGGATTGATCGCCTCAATGCATCGTTCACTCAATAGCGGATCTTGCCGAATGTTGGCCATCCCACCCGGAAACTTACACTCAAAGACAAGTATTTGCATTATAACGGTTACATTCCGTACAATGGACAGAAGGGATTGTGGCAGACGCCACTCTCTATAGCCGGAACATCTAGCGAAACTATCCATTTCACACGGACTTATTAATTGAATAGGTGGTTATTATATGGATCTACAAATTTCCGATTTGGAAGAAATGAAACTAACGGACCTCTACAAACTGGCCAAAAAATATCAGATACCTTACTATGGTACGTTAAAAAAGAAAGAATTAATCTTTGCTATACTACGTGCACAAGCTGAACAGAGTGGCCTGATGTTCATGCAAGGCGTACTCGAGATTTTACCTGAAGGTTACGGATTCTTAAGACCTATCAACTACTTGCCAAGTACGGAAGACATCTACATCTCAGCTTCTCAGATTCGCAAGTTTGACCTAAGAACAGGTGACCTCGTATCTGGTAAGTGTAGAACGCCTAAGGAAAACGAGAGATACTTCGGTTTGTTGCAAGTCAACGCTGTAAATGGTGAGAATCCATCGGCGGCTGCAGAGCGACTTCACTTCCCGGCACTAACCCCACTGTATCCGCAGAAAAAACTGGTTCTCGAAACATCCCCCAACCATTTGTCCACACGCATTATGGATGTGCTCGCCCCGGTAGGATTGGGACAGCGCGGATTGATCGTAGCACCTCCCAAAGCGGGTAAAACGCTTCTCCTCAAAGAAATTGCCAACAGCATCTCAACTAACAATCCTGAAATTGAACTGTTTGTCCTGTTGATTGATGAACGTCCAGAGGAAGTAACGGATATGTCGCGTTCGGTAAAAGGGGAAGTTGTGGCTTCGACATTTGATGAACTGCCTGAGAATCATATCAAGGTGGCGGAATTGGTGCTTGAGCGTGCGCTTCGTCTGGTTGAGGCCAAAAAAGATGTTGTTATCCTGCTGGATAGCATTACACGTCTTGCCCGTGCATATAACCTGGTTATTCCACCATCCGGTCGTACACTTAGTGGTGGTATTGATCCAGCTGCGTTCCATCGTCCGAAACGTTTCTTTGGTTCTGCTCGGAATGTGGAAGAAGGCGGAAGCCTGACTATCTTGGCAACGGCATTAATTGATACTGGATCACGTATGGATGACGTCATTTATGAAGAGTTTAAGGGTACAGGTAACATGGAGCTCCATCTGGACCGTCGTCTGGCAGAGCGCCGCATATTCCCGGCGATCGACATTCGTCGTTCGGGTACACGTCGTGAAGAAGTGTTGCTGAGCAAGGAAGAGTTGGATACAATCTGGGCAATTCGTAAAAACATGAATGATTCCCATGACTTTGTTGAAGGATTCCTGAAAAAACTTCGTAACAGTAAGACAAATGCAGAGTTTTTGGCCGCATTTGATTCGGCTGGTAATAGCCCGACAAGCAATTCGGGTACAACAACAACCCGTCGCTCACCTAGACAGACAGCAACGTCAGGTACATCGACGTAAGTGTCGTTCGACCAATAACATACTTTTACAGCGTTGCTGTGAATTTTACAATACACTCGTCGTTAGGTTTAACCCATTAGATGTGAGGAGAACATCATGTATTTAGTATACGCAGATGAAAAAGGTAATGTATTTGATCATCCTTCCCTGTACGGGCTTGCCCGCAGTGGAGATATGATCGTTGAGATTATGGAGGATGAGTTGATTCCTCTGCCAGAAGGTGCAACCTTGGTTGGACTCCCGAGTACCCGGCCCATTGGTATGGACCCGGATACCGGTGAGATGTTGCCAATGCCAACGGACACACAGGCTGTAGGTGCTTTGCTTCCACAGGGATTCACTCGTTTGTGTCTCCCTGGATACGTGAAGACGGATAAGGAGTATAAGTTGCCTTTGTTCGGTTATTCCGCAGTAGTCTGGAAAGATGGCGGTTTCTATGTCACCGCTTCGAAATCGGATAGTCCTGAAAAATGGAATCCACTCAACTGTGATCGTGACGATGTGCGTTCCGGGGTCAAAAGATTGACGGAGCAATACCCCGAGAACCGACTTTACACCCATCTATCCAACTGTGCGCTTGGATATGAATGTCTAACTTCATCAAACACGTTCCTGAATCGTTGGGAAGGTGGAGTGCCGGTATCCTATTCTTGCAATGCGGGCTGTTTCGGGTGTATCTCCGAGCAACCGGATGATAGCGGCTTTGTTTCCCCGCAGACACGTATGAACTTCCGACCACGTGTGGATGAGATTGTGGAGGTTATGCTGGAACACTTGAAGACGCCGGAGTCCATCATTAGTTTTGGACAAGGTTGTGAAGGGGAGCCTTCCACACAGGCCAAGCTGATTATTGAAGCGATTCGCGAAGTGCGTTCCGTAACGGACATGGGGTATATCAACATTAATACCAATGCCGGTCTGAATGATCACATTAGAGGTATTGTAGATGCTGGATTGGATCTGATGCGCGTAAGTACAATTAGTGCACTGGATGACCATTATAACGCCTACTATAAACCACGTGGTTATACCTTAGCCAATGTTGAGAAGTCGATGAAATACGCAGCGCAGCAGGGTGTATACACGTCCATTAACTATCTGATCTTCCCAGGTGTAACAGATCGTGAAGAAGAGATTGAGGCGATGATTGAGTTTGCGAGAAGAACCGATCTACGCTTGATTCAGATGCGTAATCTCAATATTGATCCAGAGAGCTATCTGGAATTAATTCCTCCTGCTCAAGGTGATATCTTGGGCATGAAGCAGATGATTGAGATTTTTGAAGACGAGTTGCCTGATGTTGTGATCGGATCGTACACCCATGTTCCGCCAGCTGGAATGGCACGTCCAAAACGGTTGATTACCTCTTAACAATAAGGATTGCAACAGGCACAAGGTCGTGTTATAATCTCAGGGTTGTGCCATTTACTCTGGGTCCGCTTGAGGCTCAGGGCGGAAAGAGGTGAAAGGTAATGAAAGAAGCAATTCATCCTAATTACACGATTGGTCAAGTATCTTGCGCTTGCGGGAATACTTTTGAGACAGGTTCGGTTAAAGACGGACTTCGTGTAGAGATTTGCTCCGCGTGCCACCCGTTCTTCACAGGTAAACAGAAGTTTATCGATGCTGGCGGCCGTGTTGATCGTTTCAAAAAGAAATACGGAATCTAATTGGACAATTCTTGGAGTTGTCTGCTAATTGCATCCAACACACCTCTGCTGATCTGGCAGGGGTTTTTATATGTTATATGTTAAGCATAATCGCATTCACGTTCCTCTGGTTGCAATTTGGATAACCTTACGTTATACTATTTCTTACCGTGCTAGATGGGGAGGTAGCGGTGCCCTGTAACTCGCAATCCGCTATAGCGAGGTTGAATTCCTGCTAGAGGTTTTGCCGATGTGAGGTTTGGTCCCTAAACGTGGTGTTGACGGTTGGGTCCTCCGCAATGAGTACTCATGAACCTGGTCAGGTCCGGAAGGAAGCAGCCATAAGTGAGATCACTCTTGTGCCGGAGGGTTGCCTAGCCCGAGCTATTGTTCAGGGGTGCCACTTGGATCGCAAATATCGATAGCAGGTGCACGGCTTACCTTTTAAATGTAGAGACCTTTGCAGTTGTATGTATGCAGAGGTCTTTTTGATATGTCTTAATAAACCACGCATGAATGAGTCAGATAAAGTTTGGATTCACCCTAGAATATAGTATAATAGGGGAACGACAAAGGACTCGAATGCGAAGTGGAAGGAAGGTAACGCATCATGGAGCATATCGCGTTATACCGGGCTTGGCGTCCCCAGTCGTTTCAAGATATGGTGGGGCAACAGCATATTATTCAGACCTTGCAGAACGCGATTCGTGAACAGCGGACTTCCCATGCCTACTTATTTAGCGGGCCCAGAGGAACGGGAAAGACAAGTGCCGCCAAGATTTTGGCCAAAGCTGTGAACTGCGAACGTGGGCCTGCGCCTGAACCTTGTAACGAGTGTGAAGCTTGCCGCAGAATTACGACTGGCGCTGTGATGGATGTGCAAGAGATTGATGCTGCATCCAATCGGGGCGTTGAAGAAATCCGTGATCTTCGGGAAAAGGTTAAATATGCGCCAACCGAAGTCCGGCAGAAAGTCTATATTATTGATGAAGTGCACATGCTGACAACGGAGGCATTCAATGCTTTGCTTAAAACATTGGAAGAGCCACCACCACATGTGATGTTTATTTTGGCAACAACGGAACCGCACCGCCTTCCGGCTACCATTATATCGCGCTGTCAGCGATTTGATTTTCGTCGGGTGTCCCTGGAAGAGCAGACAGCGAGACTTACACTGATCTGTGAACAGGAAGGCATGGAAGCTGACCAGGATGCGCTCCAATACATTGCCCGTTTATCGGACGGTGGAATGAGGGATGCACTTAGTGTGCTGGATCAGATCTCTTCATTTACGGATGGACGAGTAACGTACCAGCAGGTTATGGACATGACGGGTGGAATTGCTTCAGAGCAATTTGCCAAACTGGCTGCTTCGCTGCTCAAAGGTGATGTTGGTCATATTTTGCAGATGATTGAAGGTTTCATGCATGAAGGAAAGAGTGCAGACAAGTGCATGGAGAATTTACTGTATTATTTCCGTGATTTGCTTATGATTAAGATGGTACCTGATGCAGATAAACTGACGGACCGGGTACTTAATCCGGAGTCTTTCCGTGATATGGCGGAGTCATTCACCAAGGAACAACTGTTCCACATGATTGACACCCTTAATCGGTACCAGAGTGAAATGAAATATGCAGTACAACCACAGACATTATTTGAAGTTGCATTGCTTAAACTGTGTAGTATTCCAGCTCAAGGTGAGGCTTCTGTTCAGGTGGGAGCTTCAGCTCATGCAGCACCTGCTGATGGGGGAGAGATCAACCGCTTGAAGCAGCAGCTTGCTGAGTTGGAGAAGAAGTTGGATCGTGCACTGAAAAGTGGTTTGTCTGGTGGAGAAGGTTCATCGAGTGCTCCATCTCGCCCGGCAACAAGAGCGCCGGTATCGAGAGGCAATTCACCTGCGAAGCTTCCTGCACAGTTGGATCAGTATGTTGCGCGCAAGGGAGCCCCTGAGTTCGCAGAGATCAGCAAAAAATGGAGTCAGATCCTGCAACGAGTGAAGGAAGAGCGGGTTACCGTTCACGCCTGGTTTGTGGATGGTGAGCCGGTATCATTGCTTGAAGACAATGTGTTGGTTGCTTTTAAAAACAATATTCACCGTGAAACGACGGAGAAGCAGGCTAACCGCGAAGTCATTGAGCGGGTGTTGTCGGAACATCTTGGGCGTTCGGCACGATTGGTGACGATGATGCTCAAAGATTGGACCGGAGCAATGGAGGGAGCTTCTGAAGCGCCAAAGGAGGACTTTAAGCTTGAACCTGAGCATGAAGACGGCGGTTCAGGCAACAAACAGCCTTGGATTGATGAAGCCATCCAGCTCTTTGGTGAGGATCTTGTAGTGATCAAAGAATAATGCGCATAGCGCGATAAACATAACAAAGGAGATGAACAATTATGAACAACATGAACCAAATGATGAAACAAGTGAAGAAAATGCAGGAGCAAATGCTGAAAGCACAAGAGGAACTGGCGGACAAAACAGTCCAAGGTACTTCTGGTGGCGGTGTAGTGACGGCTGAAGTTAACGGACACAAGAAATTGCTTGCTATCACGATCAAACCTGAAGCGGTAGATCCGGAAGATGTTGAAATGTTGCAGGATCTCGTTATGACAGCTGTTAATGATGCTATGGCCAAAGCCGATGAGATTGCCAACAAGGATATGGGCAAGTTCACAGGCGGCATGAATATTCCGGGATTATTTTAATTAAAAAATTGATCCTGTCAAAGGAGACACAATCGATTGTATTATCCCGAACCAATAGCCAAGCTGATTGATGCCTTCACCCGGTTGCCGGGTGTGGGTCCCAAGACGGCAGCGCGTTTAGCTTTTCATGTGCTTAACATGAAGGAAGATGACGTTATCGATTTTGCCAAAGCGCTCGTTAGTGTGAAGCGTAATCTTCATTACTGTTCTGTATGTTGTAATATTACTGATACGGACCCATGTCGCATCTGTCAGGATAAGTCCAGGGATGTATCTGTTATCTGTGTAGTTCAGGATTCGAAAGATCTGGTGGCCATGGAGCGCACCAAGGAATTCGATGGGTACTATCATGTGTTACAGGGCGCGATTTCACCTATGGAGGGAATTGGCCCAGACGATATTCGTTTGAAGGAACTCCTGGTTCGATTAAGTGATGAACGTATAAAAGAGATCATCTTGGCAACGAACCCCAACATTGAGGGTGAGGCTACAGCGATGTATATCTCCCGGTTGGTGCGTCCGTTTGAGATCAGTGTGACTCGTATTGCGCATGGATTGCCTGTAGGGGGCGATCTTGAGTATGCGGATGAAGTGACCCTTTCCAAAGCGTTGGAAGGTCGCAGGGAGATGCGTTAGTGTGATCAATTTGTATTACGCAGCGGACTTCCTTGGAAACTTCGGATGCTAAATAAGTTTCGATATGCAAAGAGAGCCTTAGGGCTCTCTTTTTTTTTTTATGGAAAAAATGAATGTCCGAGTTCTAAGTTTGTCCTTTCCCTGATAAGTATGAGAATATGCTGTGCTGATCAGGAGGGGGAGAGATTATGTTTTTGTGGCGAAACACACGGAACTCGGTAGAGAAACACAACAGAATGTTGAAGGAACTTGAGGCGGATCAGATCTATGCAGATATTCAGATGGCTAAGCAGGAATGGGAACGGGCTATGAGACAGTTTGAAGATGCACAGGGACAGGATGAGATTGATTATGCTATTTATGTATTGGAGGCAGCTGAGCGGAAGTACCAGATCCACTTGAGAAGAGCAAAGCGAGCCAGAGCTAATGATGATGTTACATCACAGCGAGGGGTTAGTATGTAGAGTCACGTTTACATTAAACACGGAGGTGAAACATATGAAGAGTATTATACTGGGAAGTGTATTGGTTATATCGTTACTGGGGCTTATCGTTATTTTATTCAGAAAGCGGATAGGGTTATCGTTTTTCACGTCATTTGGAATTCATCTGGTGCTGGCTGCAGTAGGGATATATATCGTGAATTATTCCGGCTGGATTACAGGAACCTACATCCCGCTGAACCCTGCAACGATAGGGACTGTAACTGTTTTGGGATTGCCAGGTGTGGGGCTATTATTAGGGCTGAAAATTTCTTTGTTCGGATAGTTGACTCGCAGGATATTTATATGGTACATTATATCTCGTTGCTTTGCTTGCTTGGTTAGATGCTTTAGATGAAATCAAGGAGTTCATTACGAACTTCGAAAAAGAATTTCAAAAAAACACTTGACCAAAACAAACGAAGTATGATATATTATAAAAGTCGCCGCTGAGAGAAAATGGTGACGAAAAAACGAGTTTGATCTTTGAAAACTGAACAACGAGTGAGTAAACATTCTGCTTGCAGAATGAACGCAAAAGTTTGAGACAAGCCTTGGCTTGAATCGACTGGAGCACAAATGAGATTTTTAATCTCGTCAGATTCAAAATGAGCTTATCGCTCTTTTCAATACTTTATTGGAGAGTTTGATCCTGGCTCAGGACGAACGCTGGCGGCATGCCTAATACATGCAAGTCGAGCGGACTTGAAGAGAAGCTTGCTTCTCTGATGGTTAGCGGCGGACGGGTGAGTAACACGTAGGCAACCTGCCCTCAAGTTTGGGACAACTACCGGAAACGGTAGCTAATACCGAATAATTGTTTTCTTCGCCTGAAGAGAACTGGAAAGACGGAGCAATCTGTCACTTGGGGATGGGCCTGCGGCGCATTAGCTAGTTGGTGAGGTAACGGCTCACCAAGGCGACGATGCGTAGCCGACCTGAGAGGGTGATCGGCCACACTGGGACTGAGACACGGCCCAGACTCCTACGGGAGGCAGCAGTAGGGAATCTTCCGCAATGGGCGAAAGCCTGACGGAGCAATGCCGCGTGAGTGATGAAGGTTTTCGGATCGTAAAGCTCTGTTGCCAGGGAAGAACGCTTGGGAGAGTAACTGCTCTCAAGGTGACGGTACCTGAGAAGAAAGCCCCGGCTAACTACGTGCCAGCAGCCGCGGTAATACGTAGGGGGCAAGCGTTGTCCGGAATTATTGGGCGTAAAGCGCGCGCAGGCGGTCATTTAAGTCTGGTGTTTAATCCCGGGGCTCAACCCCGGATCGCACTGGAAACTGGGTGACTTGAGTGCAGAAGAGGAGAGTGGAATTCCACGTGTAGCGGTGAAATGCGTAGATATGTGGAGGAACACCAGTGGCGAAGGCGACTCTCTGGGCTGTAACTGACGCTGAGGCGCGAAAGCGTGGGGAGCAAACAGGATTAGATACCCTGGTAGTCCACGCCGTAAACGATGAGTGCTAGGTGTTAGGGGTTTCGATACCCTTGGTGCCGAAGTTAACACATTAAGCACTCCGCCTGGGGAGTACGGTCGCAAGACTGAAACTCAAAGGAATTGACGGGGACCCGCACAAGCAGTGGAGTATGTGGTTTAATTCGAAGCAACGCGAAGAACCTTACCAGGTCTTGACATCTGAATGACCGGTGCAGAGATGTACCTTTTCTTCGGAACATTCAAGACAGGTGGTGCATGGTTGTCGTCAGCTCGTGTCGTGAGATGTTGGGTTAAGTCCCGCAACGAGCGCAACCCTTATATTTAGTTGCCAGCATTTCGGATGGGCACTCTAGATAGACTGCCGGTGACAAACCGGAGGAAGGTGGGGATGACGTCAAATCATCATGCCCCTTATGACCTGGGCTACACACGTACTACAATGGCCGGTACAACGGGCTGCGAAATCGCGAGATGGAGCCAATCCCAACAAAGCCGGTCTCAGTTCGGATTGCAGGCTGCAACTCGCCTGCATGAAGTCGGAATTGCTAGTAATCGCGGATCAGCATGCCGCGGTGAATACGTTCCCGGGTCTTGTACACACCGCCCGTCACACCACGAGAGTTTATAACACCCGAAGTCGGTGGGGTAACCGCAAGGAGCCAGCCGCCGAAGGTGGGATAGATGATTGGGGTGAAGTCGTAACAAGGTAGCCGTATCGGAAGGTGCGGCTGGATCACCTCCTTTCTATGGAGAATCGTTTCCCGAGTGGAAACATTCAAATACAAAATCTAGCCAGGTCGGCTAGTTACTCACTCGTTGCTCAGTTTTGAGAGCTTAAACTCTCAAACGTTTGGTGGCGATAGCGAAGGGGTTCCACACGTTCCCATCCCGAACACGACCGTTAAGCCCTTCAGCGTCGATGGTACTTGGACCGCAGGGTCCTGGGAGAGTAGAACGCCGCCAAGCGTAACCCATTTTGGGTTCGAATAGTATATGTAATGTGGGCCCTTAGCTCAGTTGGTTAGAGCGCACCTCTGATAAGGGTGAGGCCGGTGGTTCGAGTCCACCAGGGCCCACCATCTATACCTTTAAACTTTATATGGGGCCATAGCTCAGCTGGGAGAGCGCCTGCCTTGCAAGCAGGAGGTCAGCGGTTCGATCCCGCTTGGCTCCACCAAAAATGTTTTACAAGTTTGTTCTTTGAAAACTAGATATCGAAACGAAACAAACGCGAATTAGAACATTCCTTTAAGCTGAACTTGTGCAAACAAGTCAAGTGTATAAAGGTAGTTAAATTGCTTTTGTGAGGGTATCGGGTGAGAGCGACTTTTGGCTTTGCGCAAGCAAAACAAGGGGAGCGACCGAAACCGGAACAAAATGGTTAAGCTACTAAGAGCACACGGAGGATGCCTAGGCGCTAGGAGCCGATGAAGGACGTGGCGAACAACGAAACTGCCTCGGGGAGCTGTAAGCAAGCTTTGATCCGGGGGTGTCCGAATGGGGAAACCCAGCTGGGGTAATTTCCAGTTACTCATAACTGAATACATAGGTTATGCAGAGGCATACCAGGGGAACTGAAACATCTAAGTACCCTGAGGAAGAGAAAACAATAGTGATTCCGTCAGTAGCGGCGAGCGAACGCGGAGAAGCCCAAACCAGAGAGCTTGCTCTTTGGGGTTGTGGGACGTCTCACATGGAGTTACAAAGGAACCGGTTAAGCGAAGAGGTCTGGAAAGGCCCGCCAAAGAAGGTAAAAGCCCTGTAGTTGAAAGTCTGTTCCCTCCGAGACGGATCCCGAGTAGTGCGGGGCACGTGAAACCCCGTATGAATCCGGCAGGACCATCTGCCAAGGCTAAATACTTCCTAGCGACCGATAGTGAAGCAGTACCGTGAGGGAAAGGTGAAAAGCACCCCGGAAGGGGAGTGAAATAGAACCTGAAACCGTGTGCTTACAAAAAGTCAGAGCCCGTTTTAGGGGTGATGGCGTGCCTTTTGTAGAATGAACCGGCGAGTTACGTTCCCGTGCAAGGTTAAGGTGAAGAGCCGGAGCCGCAGCGAAAGCGAGTCTGAATAGGGCGAATTAGTACGTGGACGTAGACCCGAAACCGGGTGATCTACCCCTGTCCAGGGTGAAGGTGCGGTAACACGCACTGGAGGCCCGAACCCACGCATGTTGAAAAATGCGGGGATGAGGTGGGGGTAGCGGAGAAATTCCAATCGAACTCGGAGATAGCTGGTTCTCCCCGAAATAGCTTTAGGGCTAGCCTCGGAAAACAGAGTCGTGGAGGTAGAGCACTGATTGGGTGCGGGGCCCGCAAGGGTTACCAAGCTCAGTCAAACTCCGAATGCCATAGACTTACTTCCGGGAGTCAGACAGTGAGTGCTAAGATCCATTGTCAAAAGGGAAACAGCCCAGACCATCAGCTAAGGTCCCCAAGTGTGTGTTAAGTGGGAAAGGATGTGGAGTTGCACAGACAACCAGGATGTTGGCTTAGAAGCAGCCATCATTGAAAGAGTGCGTAATAGCTCACTGGTCGAGTGACTCTGCGCCGAAAATGTAACGGGGCTAAACACACCACCGAAGCTATGGCTTGATGCTTTGCATCAGGGGTAGGGGAGCGTTGTATAAGGGTTGAAGGTGTACCGTAAGGAGCGCTGGACATTATACAAGTGAGAATGCCGGTATGAGTAACGAAAAGATCAGTGAGAATCTGATCCGCCGAAAGCCTAAGGGTTCCTGAGGAAGGCTCGTCCGCTCAGGGTAAGTCGGGACCTAAGGCGAGGCCGAAAGGCGTAGTCGAAGGACAACAGGTCGAAATTCCTGTACCACCGTAAGCCGTTATGAGCAATGGGGGGACGCAGTAGGGTAGTGACGCGGACTGATGGATGTCCGTCTAAGCAGTAAGGCTGATGTGTAGGCAAATCCGCACATTGTAAGGCTGAGCTGTGATGGGGAGCGAAAATTATAGTAGCGAAGGTCATGATCTCACACTGCCAAGAAAAGCCTCTAGCCAGGTGATGGTGCCCGTACCGCAAACCGACACAGGTAGGCGAGAAGAGTATTCTAAGGCGCGCGGAAGAACTCTCGTTAAGGAACTCGGCAAAATGACCCCGTAACTTCGGGAGAAGGGGTGCCCCGGTAGTGTGAATAGCACGAGGGGGCCGCAGTGAAAAGGCCCAAGCGACTGTTTAGCAAAAACACAGGTCTGTGCGAAGCCGTAAGGCGAAGTATACGGGCTGACGCCTGCCCGGTGCTGGAAGGTTAAGGGGAGTGGTTAGGAGCAATCCGAAGCTGTGAACCGAAGCCCCAGTAAACGGCGGCCGTAACTATAACGGTCCTAAGGTAGCGAAATTCCTTGTCAGGTAAATTCTGACCCGCACGAATGGCGTAACGACTTGGGCGCTGTCTCAACGAGAGATCCGGTGAAATTTTAATACCTGTGAAGATGCAGGTTACCCGCGACAAGACGGAAAGACCCCATGGAGCTTTACTGCAGCTTGATATTGAATTTGGGTACGATCTGTACAGGATAGGTGGGAGCCTTTGAAACGTGAGCGCCAGCTTGCGTGGAGGCAACGTTGGGATACCACCCTGATCGTATCTAGGTTCTAACCTGGTACCGTAATCCGGTGCGGGGACAGTGTCAGGTGGGCAGTTTGACTGGGGCGGTCGCCTCCTAAAGAGTAACGGAGGCGCCCAAAGGTTCCCTCAGAATGGTTGGAAATCATTCGAAGAGTGCAAAGGCATAAGGGAGCTTGACTGCGAGACCTACAAGTCGAGCAGGGACGAAAGTCGGGCTTAGTGATCCGGTGGTACCGCATGGAAGGGCCATCGCTCAACGGATAAAAGCTACCCTGGGGATAACAGGCTTATCTCCCCCAAGAGTCCACATCGACGGGGAGGTTTGGCACCTCGATGTCGGCTCATCGCATCCTGGGGCTGAAGTAGGTCCCAAGGGTTGGGCTGTTCGCCCATTAAAGCGGTACGCGAGCTGGGTTCAGAACGTCGTGAGACAGTTCGGTCCCTATCTGTCGTGGGCGTAGGAAATTTGAGAGGAGCTGTCCTTAGTACGAGAGGACCGGGATGGACGTACCGCTGGTGTACCAGTTGTTCCGCCAGGAGCACCGCTGGGTAGCTATGTACGGACGGGATAAACGCTGAAAGCATCTAAGCGTGAAGCCCCCCTCAAGATGAGATTTCCCAGTATGTAAGACCCCTTGAAGACGACGAGGTAGATAGGCTGGGGGTGGAAGTGCAGCAATGCATGGAGCTGACCAGTACTAATCGGTCGAGGGCTTATCCAATAGCAAGTTCTAAATCGCATGTTTCGTTTCGAATCTAGTTTTCAGGGAGCAATCCTTGAATGATGTTGATGATTGTTAGTTGGAGAGATACCCAAGTGGCTATAAGGGGACCCTCTGCTAAGGGGTTAGACTGCGTAAGCGGTGCGAGGGTTCGAATCCCTCTCTCTCCGCCATCTTTACCTAAAGATGGACAAGCAATCAAGACACAATTAATATGGCGGTGTAGCTCAGCTGGCTAGAGCGTACGGTTCATACCCGTAAGGTCGGGGGTTCGATCCCCTCCGCCGCTACCATATTACCCAGGAGGCTTAGCTCAGCTGGGAGAGCATCTGCCTTACAAGCAGAGGGTCGGGGGTTCGATCCCCTCAGCCTCCACCATATACGCCGGTGTAGCTCAACTGGTAGAGCAACTGACTTGTAATCAGTAGGTTGGGGGTTCAAGTCCTCTCGCCGGCACCATTAATGCCTGGAACCGTGGTGTAGTTGGCCTAACATGCCTGCCTGTCACGCAGGAGATCGCGGGTTCGAATCCCGTCGGTTCCGCCATTAATCCTAAAAATTAAATATGGCTCGGTAGCTCAGTCGGTAGAGCAGAGGACTGAAAATCCTCGTGTCGGCGGTTCGATTCCGTCCCGAGCCACCTTTAATCCCTGGAGGATTAGCGAAGTGGCCAAACGCATCAGACTGTAAATCTGCTCCCGTACGGGTTCGGTGGTTCGAATCCATCATCCTCCACCAGTTTTATGAGTCATTAGCTCAGTTGGTAGAGCACCTGACTTTTAATCAGGGTGTCGAAGGTTCGAGCCCTTCATGACTCATCTTTAAGAAAAGAGTGATTAATCATTAATTTGATTAGTTGCTCTTTTTTTGTTATGTAATTTTAGCTCAATATGGATATTTATTAATGCTGGGCAAGATATGATAAACTAATAGAAAACATGCAGAGTGGTGACGTTCATTATATGAAGCTCATACCTGATCTAAAACAGCAAATTGAAGTCATTATAGGCACAAATTTGGACGAATATGAAATTACAATAGAAGAATGGATGCAATCCGTTGCGAATCTGGTTGGTCGACATGAAAATTCAGAGATCTTTGGTGATGAGGGTGAGCATCAGGAGTTATCTGATCAATCTGCATCTCCAATTTCATCCGATGTGATCAGTTTGAATACGGGAAAGCGTATATTTTTTAAGGTTCGGATGAATGAGCAAGAAGAGACTGTCGTGTGTTGGGGATGCCCTGCAAAATCTATTACCGTGGAGACACGACAATTGATTGAGCTTTTGATCCGTACTAACACGGCTCTACCCGATGAGGTACAACCTGTTGTATATGAGAATGATAGGGAGCAGTATTTGACTGAATTGGGTCTCTGGCTTAAAGAGCAGATCGAAGAACCAACCAAGCAGGAATCTGAAGTGGTTCCTGATCGCTTTGTGGTGCCCGCAGGATTAAATGCTGAGAAGATTCTCTTCTTGCTGCAAGGGGATACACCGGATGCACATCGTTTACGATCCAAGGAACTCAACAAGTTGCTTGAGAGTTACTTTGGCGAGGAGATAGTCTTGATTCCTTTGGGGGAGCAAGAGTGGATTTTCATGGGTGATAAAGAAATTGTTACAGAAGAAGCCGAGGAAGATACAACGGAAGCCAAAAAGGATTCACTGAACGCTTTTTGTCTGGGGTTACATGAATTGGTTGCCAGTGAGTGGGCTGGGGTGTTCCATCTGTCTGCATCTCTGCCATGCATTCCTGCGCAACAACTTGTATCGGTCACAGTTCTTCTTAAAGAAAGTGTTCACTTAGGGAGAGCATTCCATGTTACGCAGCATATTCATCTCTCATGGGATCTTCACCTGGAGAGGTTGGTAGCGAGCATTCCAGATGATCAACGTATACGTTTTATAAAGGAAACTGGTAAAGACACGGTAATCTTCAATGACAGTGAGACACTTGCTACGCTGGAGACCTTTTTTAGCCTGGACTGTAATGTCAGCGAGACAGCGAAACGACTTTTCATTCATCGTAATACGTTGGTTTATCGTCTGGACAAGATAAAACAGGAGATTGGTTACGATGTGAGGCACTTCGAAAGTGCTGTTCTAGTGCAGTTTTTACTACTAATGTACAAAGTGACGAAAAAGCATTGATATTTTTGTGCAGTTTGCGAATAGTCAAACCTCACGTAGATAGGGTATTATAAAAATACAAATTGTATTCGATTACAAAATGATCTCTGAGGAGGCAACAATCATGGCTGGAGTACGTTTAGAGCATATTTTCAAAAAATACCCGGGTTCTGATAAAGCAACTGTAGTTGACATTAACCTGGACATTAAAGATAAAGAATTTCTGGTACTGGTAGGTCCGTCCGGTTGTGGTAAATCAACAACACTTCGTATGATCGCAGGCCTTGAGGAAATTTCTGAAGGTAAACTCTATATCGGTGACCGTGTCGTTAATGATGTTGCACCTAAAGACCGCGATATCGCGATGGTATTCCAATCCTATGCCTTGTATCCGCATATGAGCGTATATCAAAACATGGCGTTTGGTTTGAAATTGCGTAAGGTTAAAAAAGATGAGATCGACAAACGTGTACGTGAAGCAGCTAAAATCCTGGATATCGAACATTTGCTTGAGCGTAAACCTAAGGCATTGTCCGGTGGTCAACGTCAACGTGTCGCTTTGGGACGTGCGATTGTCCGTGATCCACAAGTGTTCTTGATGGATGAGCCTCTCTCCAACTTGGATGCCAAACTGCGTGGTCAAATGCGTGCTGAGATCACTAAACTTGCGAAACGTTTGGAAACAACTGTTATCTACGTAACGCATGACCAGATCGAAGCTATGACGATGGGTGATCGGATCGTTGTTATGAAGGATGGTATCATCCAACAAGCAGCTTCTCCGGAAGAGTTGTATAACCTGCCGGCTAACCTGTTCGTAGCTGGTTTCATCGGTTCCCCGACAATGAACTTTATCTCGGGTAAACTCGCTGAGCAAGGTACTAGCATGCATTTCATAGCTCCTGGTGTGGATGTTGAAATCCCGCAAGGTAAAGCACAAGTGTTGAAATCTAGAGGATACATTGGTAAAGAAGTGATTCTGGGTGTTCGTCCAGAAGACATTCACGAAGAGCCAGTATTCCTGGAAGCATCCCCGAACTCTGTATTCTCTACACACGTAGATGTTACAGAGAACCTGGGTCACGAAATGCTCCTCTACTTGAGCGGTGTTGGTAATGATACAACGATCGCACGTGTAGACGGACGTTCTAACACTCGTGATGGTTCTACAGTTAAAATGGCCATCGACATGAACAAAGTTCATATCTTTGACAAAGAGACTGAAGTGAACGTACTTCTTCAAGACAAATAATACTGGGATTCCTCGGTGACGATGGAACCTGACAGTTAACGCAATTATACATTGTAATGAGAGCCCCTTCCGTTATTGCTGGAAGGGGCTTTTTTAAGATTAATGAATTTATAAGTTTCGGCAGAGTTGAAGGATTAATAATCGTAAGAAAAACACCCCTTAAACTACGAGTGTAGTATCCTAGAAGGTGCTTCGATCAGAAGACTTTTCTTACTAATGGTTGTCGGAGGCTGCGATTGCATTCATCCCGGAATTCATTTAAGATTATTTGAAGGTCTGTCTTCATATATTTGAGAGAATCGACTGTTGGAAGGGTATGCATTCTGTACCCCATGTTGTGAATGCGCTAATAATGGAAATAACTGATACACGATCTGATGTACATAGAGGGACAGCTAATGCTGAAAGGAAGAGACAAATGGCGAAAAAAGTGAAAGTATCTGAACTGGTGCAGCAATTTCAGTTGGAGGTTGTTTCTGGATCTCACGGATTGAAAAGAGTCATTACGGTAGATGACCTGAACCGTCCTGGTCTGGAAATGGCCGGTTATTTTGAATACCATCCACAAGAACGGGTACAGCTGCTTGGAAGAACGGAATTAGCTTTCTTTGCAATGTTACCTGAGCAAGAGCGGCGCGATCGTATGCAACGTCTTTGTACGGAAGAGACGCCTTGTATCGTTGTCACGCGTGGACTGGAAGTTCCGCAAGAGCTGATTGATATCAGTGAAGAGCAGAATCTGGCTGTACTTCGCAGCAACATGGCTACTACGATTCTATCCAGCCGGATCACGGGATTCCTGGAAAAGAAATTGGCACCAACAGCAACCATTCACGGTGTACTTTGTGATGTCTATGGCGTAGGTATGCTGATTACAGGTAGCAGCGGTATTGGTAAGAGTGAAACAGCGCTTGAACTGGTGAAACGTGGACACCGACTGATTGCCGATGATGCGGTAGAGATCCGCCAAACGTCAGATTTTCAGTTGCACGGTACTGCACCTGAATTGATCCGCCACTTGCTCGAGATTCGAGGTGTCGGTATTATCAACGTCATGACATTATTCGGGGCTGGTGCGGTTCGGAATAACAAACGGATTACTTTGGTTGTACGTCTGGAAGCATGGCAGCAGGATAAACAATATGATCGTCTGGGTCTGGATGAAGAGACTACACGTATCATTGATACGGATGTACCTCTCGTTACGATTCCTGTTCGTCCGGGACGGAACTTGGCGGTTATTATTGAAGTGGCAGGTATGAACTATCGCCTGAAACAGATGGGTCTGAATGCTGCACTGCAATTCACGAATAAGCTGACAGCAACCATCTCGGAAGATATGGAAGACATGGATTAAGAAACATTTTATACAAGGAAATGAAGATAAATGGTTGACATGTACTGCTTCTCTTAAGGCGCAGTGTATGCCAACCATTCGTCATGCGTGCGATTGATTGAATAAATAGGAGTGTGAATGAATGGATACATTATTACTGTTGAACCCGATTGCGTTCTCTATTGGAGCGTTAAAGGTTCACTGGTACGGGCTTATTCTTGGTGCCGCGGCACTTATAGGACTCCTGCTCGTGATCCGGGAGGGCAAACGATACAATATTCCACAGGAAGTGTTCATGGACATGGTCTTGCTGGGCGTGCCTTCTGCCATCATTGGTGCCCGCATCTACTACGTCGCATTTAAATGGGAAGATTATAAAGATAATTTCTGGGATGTCTTTAAAATATGGAATGGCGGTATAGCCATCTATGGTGCCCTTATTGGTGCTATTATCTGTGCAGTTATTTTCTTCCGTCGTAAAGGATATAACTTCTGGCGTATGGCCGATATCTGTGCGCCTGGACTGCTCGTTGGACAGTTGATCGGACGCTGGGGGAACTTTGTGAATCAGGAAGCCTACGGCGGTCCTGTAGAAGAATCATTTTTGAGAGACAAGCTTCATCTGCCGGACTTTATTGTGAATCAAATGAACGTAGAAGGCGTATTCCACCATCCTGCGTTTTTGTATGAATCGATGTGGAGTCTCGTTGGTCTGGTCTTACTCTTGGTTCTGCGTCGTCAGAAGTTTCTGCGTTCAGGCGAACTGTTCATGTCTTATTTCATCTGGTACTCTATCGGTCGTTTCTTCATTGAAGCTCTACGTACGGATAGTCTTGGCTTCCAGGCTCCGCAATGGGGCGCTTCATTAGTGAACGGGCTATGGTCTCCAATGACTGCAATGGGCTTTGAACAAGGATATCTTGATCCTGCTTACGGTAACGTAAGAATCTCGCAACTACTCGCGATTGGCATTATTATTGTTGCTGTTGTATTCATTGTGGTGAGAAGAGTGACAGGTAAAGCAGATGTTCGTTATAGTGATCCGATTGTATCGTCCAAAGTTACCTCAGATGATATGGAGCATACGGAAACAGTTGCTGGCAAAGAGAATAAGGTAACACCTCCAGCCAAAGATGAATCCAAGCAAGTTGATGATAAAAAGGAGTAATGCAACATGATTGACACGGTATTGTTTGATCTGGATGGAACGATTATTGACACCAATGAGTTGATTATCAGCTCATTCCAGCATGTCATGGGGGGGTGGAAGCATTCAGCTCCATGGACTCGGGAACAGATCATTCCACATATGGGTGGCACACTGGAGCAGCAAATGCGCACTTTCTCTGGCCAGGAGGAAGTCTCCGAGTACGTGAAAGGTTACCGTGCTTATAATGATATCCATCATGAAGCGATGGTTAGACCATTTCCACATGTTATTGAGGTAGTAGAGGCGCTGCATCAGGCTGGCATTGTTATGGGTGTGGTCACAACCAAGATTCGTCCATCTACATTAAAGGTGTTGGAGCGTTTTGACCTATTGAAGTATATGAAGACGATTGTAACAGTGACCGATGTAACGAATCCGAAGCCGCACGCTGAACCGGTACTGAAAGCGATGACGGAACTGAGTGCAGATCCTGCCAAAACGTTAATGGTGGGTGACAGTCCAGTGGATATCCAATCGGCACAGAATGCGGGCGCACTCTCGGCGGGGGTTGCATGGTCCCTTAAAGGGGAAACAATCCTGAACGGATATGGACCCGATCATATGTTGCATGACATGAGAGACTTGTTGAAACTCATCCGTATTGAAACGGGACGTTCATGAGAAAAGTAACCCGCTATCCGGTAGAGGACCAGAATGCACTTTGGCATATCTACAAGACAGTGAGTCCGTGGAAGGGCGTTCGTAATTTTATCTGGATCCAGTTGTCACGCTATTGTCCGATCCTATCGGTGAAGAATTGGATTTACCGCCGAATGCTCGGTATGAAGGTGGGAAAACATACGGCCTTTGGCCTGATGGTGATGGTGGATGTGTTTTTTCCGGAGAAAATAACGGTCGGCGAAAACTCGGTCATCGGTTACAACACAACGATTCTCGCTCATGAGTATCTCATTAAGGAGTACAGGCTCGGTGAGGTGATTATCGGGGAAAATGTACTGATTGGTGCTAACACAACGATTCTTCCCGGGGTAACCATAGGAGATGGAGCCGTTGTGGCTGCTGGAGCAGTCGTACATAAGGATGTTGCACCAGGAGCTTTTGTTGGAGGTAATCCACTTCGTGATTTATCCCGTGCGGCAACTTCTACGGAAGAAACTGTCTTTAACACGGATGGTTCTTCTCAGGGTAGTGTGCATTGAGTCAATAAAGTAATGAATGAAGATGGGTTGAAGTAAAAAGCTGCTTATGGCAGCTTTTTTCGTATATAAATACCGATTGGTGAGGGGAACGGCGTCTGTATAAAACGATATGTCGATCCAAGGGCAATCAAGCTTTGGTATTGTTGACGGTAGTACGGATTTCATGTTATCATATCCCATATCCTTTAGTTTGTTAGCACTTTACCATGTGAAAGTATTCTTGGAGAAATGAAGCATGATAAAGATTGAACTAAACCAATAGTTGAAGGCTTTTGCAGCAATACTGTGATTCAGGTTTATAAGATAGAATGGGGATTTACACTACATAAATCCTGTTGAAATAGAACGAGTGAAACTCTTAAATTACTGACTCGGGGTGAATATTACCAATGTCCAAACCAAAAGGTTTTGAAAAACCGACCGGATTCCGCGATTATACACCACATGTAGTATCCAAGCTGCGGACGATTGAACGCAATGTACTGGAATGTATGGAACGCTGGGGTTACCGTCAGATCATCACACCAACGATTGAATATTACGACACGGTAGGTGTGGCAAGCTCTACATCAGATCGTAAATTATTTAAATTGCTAAACAGCAGGGGAACCACACTGGTACTCAGATCGGATCTAACGGCTCCGATTGCACGCGTAGTTTCATCCATGCTCAAAGATGAGCAGTTGCCACTGCGTCTGTCCTATCATGCGAACGTATTCCGTTCTATTGAAGAGGAAGCTGGGCGTGAGGCTGAATTCTTTCAGACGGGCGTGGAGTTGGTTGGAGACGACTCACCTGAGGCGGATGCAGAAGTTGTTGCGCTTGCGATTGCCTCTTTGCAGGCAGCGGGTGTGTCTTCTTTTAAAATAGCGATGGGCCATATGGGATTCCTGAACGGATTACTGGAGGAAGTGATTCCAGGCCAGACCGCTGAGCAGGAGCAATTGAAAGAAGGGCTGCTCGGACGTGATTATGTCGGCTATCGCCAGTCAATTGAAGCATTGAATCTGGAGCCGAAGTTGAAAGAACAGCTTGAAGCGATCCTGCGTCTGCGTGGTGGTAAGGAAGTATGCACACATGCGGTAGAGCTAAGTTCAAGTGCTGAAGCAGCACAGTCGATTGCACATCTGTGTGCCGTATTCGAAGTGTTGGAAGCGTACGGTGTATCCGAGCATGTGCTGATTGATCTGACGATGATCGGTGATTTCTCCTATTATACGGGCATGACCTTTGAAGGGTATGCAGCCGAACTGGGATCTCCGGTATGTAGCGGCGGACGGTATGATAATCTGTTACAACAGTTTGGTCGTTCATTGCCAGCTACAGGATTTGCACTGAAAACGAACCGTATTATTGATGGTGTTCATGGCATTACCATTGAAGAGAAAAAACCGGTACTTATCCAATATACCCCGAAACGTCGGGCCGAGGCACTAACAGAAGCGGCAAGATTACGCAGTATGGGACAAAATGTAGTGACACTCCTTCTTCCTGAAGACGGGGCTGGGGCAAGTGCCGTATCGGTTGAAGCAAGAACTGCTCAGGCTGAGCAGGTTATTACTTACGGATCTGAAGAAGGAGGACGCTGAGATGTCGGATATTCTGAAGGTGGCCATGCCGAAGGGCCGAATCTATAAAAAAGCCTCCAAATTGTTCCGTGAAGCGGGGCTGGATATTCCAGAAGACGTGGACGATACACGCAGATTGGTCATTGAAGTGCCGGAAGCTGGAATGGAATTCATTATGGCTAAGCCAGTAGATGTTCCAACATATGTGGAGTACGGTGTTGCCGATATCGGAATTGTTGGTAAAGACGTGCTGCTGGAGGAAGATCGGGATGTGTACGAACTGTTGAATCTGGGAATCGCCCAGTGCCGTATGTCTGTGATCGGACTTCCAGACTGGAAGCCAGGCATCCAGCAACGTGTTGCAACGAAGTATCCAAGGATTGCTTCACAGTATTTCCGGGAGCAGGGGCAACAGGTCGAGGTGATCAAGCTGAATGGTTCCATTGAGCTAGCGCCCCTGATTGGTCTGGCAGACCGGATTGTCGATCTGGTGGAGACAGGTCAGACACTGCGCGAGAACGGATTGGTGGAGATGACAAGCATTCTGGACATCACCAGCCGTCTTATCGCCAATCGGGTAAGTTATCGGATGAAAAATGCACGAATTCAGGCTTTGTGTGATGCACTTCAGCAGGTCATACCGGCATCGAATGAGATATCGGCGGGAAGCTTTCGGGGATAAATTAATGCGTTGGAAACATAGATGAGAAACATACAAAGCAGAAGCAAAATTAAGAGTAAGAGACAAAATAAAGAAGCAAATCGGCCACAAGAAGGCAGGTATTACAGAGGATGAGGAGGTTGTACGTATGAAAATTGTACCTGCACGGGAGTTTGATCTGAAGCGGGAAGTGGAGTATGGCACGCCGGAGCAAAATGAAACGGTCCGGCGTATTGTCAGCGACATTCGCCGTGAGGGTGATGCGGCACTGCTACGTTACACGGAGCAGCTGGACCGCACAAAGCTGACGGCCGCGGAATTGCGCGTGCCGCAGGAAGAGCTACAGGCGGCTTATGCAGCCGTGGAGCCATCCTTTGTGACGGCGATTCGGCAAGCCGCCGCCAACATTCGTGCGTTTCATGAGAAACAGAAACGCAACTCGTGGATGGATTGGCAGCCGGACGGCAGCCTGCTGGGCCAGGTCATCCGACCGCTGAAGCGGGTCGGCGTCTATGTACCTGGCGGCAAAGCAGCGTATCCATCGTCTGTGCTGATGAATGTGATTCCGGCACAGGTGGCAGGCGTGCCGGAGATTGTTCTTGTGACACCGCCGTCTACGAACGGTGGCGAAGGTATTAACCCGTACATCCTCGTTGCTGCTGCGGAAGCAGGCGTGAGCGAGATGTACCGGGTTGGCGGCGCTCAAGCTATCGCCGCCCTGGCTTACGGCACGGAGAGTATTGCACCGGTCGACAAGATCTGTGGACCGGGCAATATTTACGTGGCGCTCGCGAAGCGCGAGGTGTACGGTGCGGTCGATATCGATAGTATCGCCGGGCCGAGTGAGATTGTGGTGCTCGCCGATGATACGGCGAATCCAGTGTACGTCGCCGCCGACCTGTTGTCGCAGGCGGAACATGACGAGATGGCATCGGCCATTCTCGTCACGAATTCGGCCACGCTGGCGGAAGCCGTGCAGGGCGAAGTGCAGCGGCAGCTTGAAGTGCTGCCGCGGCGGGATATCGCTGCTTCTTCCGTGGAGCAGTATGGCGCGATTATTGTGGTCGATTCCATCGATGAAGGGATCGACGTGGTGAACCGGCTTGCACCGGAGCATCTGGAGATCATGGTGCAGGAGCCGATGGCTTACGCTGGCCGGATCGAAAATGCCGGCGCGATCTTCCTCGGCCCGTACAGCTCTGAGCCGGTAGGTGATTATTTTGCCGGACCGAATCATATTATTCCGACCAATGGAACTGCGCGATTTAGTTCACCGGTGGATGTGGATGATTTTATCAAAAAATCGAGTCTGATCTATTATAGTAAAGAAGCGCTGCTGAAGAACGGAGCGGCTATTATAGAGTTGGCCCGCCATGAGGGTCTTGAAGGGCATGCCCGTGCAATCGCTGTACGGTTAGAACAGGAAGGAAAGGCGGAATCGGACAATGGATAAGCAAAATAATGGTGTTGAACTTGAAAACAAAGGTGCAGTGCGCCAAGCAGAGGTTGACCGCAAAACAAACGAGACCAATATTCAATTGGCCTTTAATGTAGATGGAACAGGACAATCCACGATTGAAACGGATGTACCTTTCCTGAACCATATGCTGGATCTGTTCACCAAGCACGGACAATTCGACCTGAACGTGCAGGCTCGCGGAGATATTGATATTGACGATCATCACACGGTTGAAGACATCGGAATCTGTCTCGGACAGACGTTGCGAGAAGCGTTGGGTGACAAACGTGGAATTAAGCGTTACGCCAGTGTTTTTGTACCAATGGACGAGGCACTCGCTCAGGTCATTATTGATGTGAGTAACCGACCTCACTTTGAATACCGTGCAGAATACCCTTCCCAACAAGTAGGCAGTTTCTCCACGGAGCTGGTACATGAATTCCTGTGGAAATTGGCGCTGGAAGCTCGAATTACGTTACATGTCATTGTGCACTATGGTCAGAACACCCACCACATGATTGAAGCGATCTTTAAGGCGCTGGGACGTGCACTGGATGAAGCAACGTTGATTGATCCACGTGTAACGGGTGTGCCTTCCACGAAGGGAGTGCTGTAGACGATGGCGATTGCAATTGTCGATTACGGTATGGGTAACCTGCACAGCGTCGGCAAAGCGGTCGAACGTCTTGGCTACGAAGCGCTGGTCACGGGTGACCGGGAAGAGATTCTTGGCGCAGATGGTGTCATTCTGCCAGGCGTAGGTGCTTTTGGTGATGCGATGGTTCATCTGCGGGAGAGTGGACTGGATACGGTGGTGAAGGAAGCCGCTGCCGGGTCCAAGCTACTGCTCGGTATCTGTCTGGGCATGCAATTATTGTTCAGCTCAAGTGAAGAGCATGGCGAGCATGAGGGACTGGATATTTTGCCAGGTAAAGTGGTGCGATTCGCACCAGGAGAGCTGAAAGTTCCTCATATGGGATGGAACCGTTTGGAATTCCTGCACGCGGAAAATCCTCTATTTACGGGGCTTGAGGCAGGTCACGTCTATTTTGTCCATTCCTATCATGCGCTTACTGAAAACAGGGACGATCTGCTGGCCGTAACGGATTACGGACATCCGGTGACAGCCATTGTAGGCAGAGGATCGAACTTCGGCATGCAATTCCACCCGGAGAAAAGTGGAGAGCTTGGTATAAAGCTGCTCGGTAACTTTTTGGCTCTGACAGGAGCACCTGTACAAAGGTAAAGCATCATCTCTTCTTAACTATAGAAAGCGTACAAATCTAATTCATATTCAGGAGGCCTTGTATGTCATCTTTTATCCTATATCCGGCGATTGATATCCGGGACGGCAAATGTGTAAGACTGGTGCAGGGAGATTATAATCAGGAGACCGTGTATAACGATGACCCGGTTCAAGTAGCTCTATCCTGGGAGAAACAAGGCGGTACATATGTCCATCTGGTGGATCTGGATGGTGCGAAAGCGGGTCATCCTGTTAACGATGAGCTGATCGGGCGGATTGCCTCGGCTGTGAACGTACCTGTTCAGGTGGGCGGCGGACTTCGTACGGTAGCGGATGTAGAACGTTTGCTGGGTCTGGGTGTTAGCAGGCTGATTATTGGAACAGCAGCGATTGAGGATCGTGCTTTTACAGAGGAAGTACTGGGACGTTATGGCGACAAAGTGGCAATTGGCATCGACGCTCGTAATGGTTACGTGGCAACCCGCGGATGGCTTGAAACATCGGAAGTACAGGCAGAGGTACTCGCGAAGGAATTGGCGGCGTATGGGGCAGAAACGTTTATCTTTACGGATATTTCCCGTGATGGCATGATGCAGGGTCCTAATGTGGAAGCGATTGTGTCTCTTGCCAAGGCAAGCGGACGGACGGTTATTGCTTCTGGCGGTGTGAGTGTAATGGATGATCTGCTTCGTCTGAGTCGCCACGCGGATGATGGTGTTGGTGGAGCAATTGTGGGTAAAGCACTGTATACAGGAAGCATCGATCTGTCTGAAGCAGTACGTGCGGTCAATAAGTAAGGGATATTCGGATAGAGAGGAAGAGGTAGCATGCTGGCAAAAAGAATCATCCCCTGTCTGGACGTGAAGGACGGCCGGGTCGTCAAAGGCGTCAACTTCGTTAATCTCCGCGATGCGGGTGATCCGGTAGAGCTGGCGGCACTATATGACCGCGAGGGCGCGGACGAATTGGTGTTTCTCGATATCTCCGCTTCGGTAGAAGGTCGCGAAACGATGGAAGAAGTCGTGCGGCAGACGGCGGGCGAGATCGCTATTCCCTTTACGGTAGGTGGTGGCATCTCCAAGGTAGAGGACATGAAGCGGATTCTCCGTGCAGGAGCGGATAAAATCGCAGTGAATACAGCCGCGGTACTTAATCCGCAGTTGATTGCAGATGGTGCACGTCGCTTTGGCTCGCAGTGTATCGTGGTAGCGATCGATGCCAAGTATAACGAAGCTTGGGGCGAGTGGGAAGTCTATACCCATGGTGGACGGAAACCTTCCGGGATCAAGGCGCTGGAATGGGTTAAACAGGCTGAGAGCTTGGGCGCGGGGGAGATTCTTCTCACAAGTATGGACGCGGATGGAACAAAAGACGGCTTTGATCTGAAGCTGACGGCAGCGGTATCCGAATCTGTGCGTATTCCAGTCATCGCATCGGGCGGTGCGGGCAAGGAATCTCATTTCTATGATGTGTTTACCACAGGCAAAGCGGACGCAGGGCTGGCCGCAACGATTTTCCATTACAAAGAAATCGCCGTACCGGCGTTAAAACAACATTTGAGAGAACAAGGGGTGGAGATCCGTGACTAAAGTAAGTGATGAAATCAAGGAACAGTTGTCCTTGGAACAGGTTGTGGAACACATTCGTTGGAGTGACGGATTGGTTCCTGCCATTGTACAGGATGTGGATACTCGGGAAGTCTTAATGATGGCTTATATGAATCGCGAATCTCTGAAGTTGTCGCTTGAATCCGGTGAGACGTGGTTCTGGTCACGCTCGCGTCAGGAGTTGTGGCATAAAGGAGCAACATCTGGCAACGTGCAGACGATTACTTCCCTAAAATATGATTGTGACGGCGATACCTTGTTGGTTGAGGTGAAACCGAAGGGTCCGGCTTGCCATACAGGGGCGGTAACTTGTTTCCATAATGAGATCATTGGTTTGCCAGAGAAATCGGCAGACAAGGCTTCGGATGAAGAGGGTGCAGCATCTGCTTCTGCAAGTTCCGGTTCCGAAAGTCGCTTTGAGGTATTGGCTGAACTGGAATCCGTTATTGCAGAGCGTGAACGTGAGCGCCCTGAGGGTGCATATACAACGTATCTGTTTGATAAAGGTGTAGACAAAATACTGAAAAAAATCGGTGAAGAAGCGTCCGAGACAATCATCGCCGCCAAAAATAAAGATAATGACGAGCTTCGTCTGGAAGTCAGTGACCTGATGTATCACCTGCTCGTCCTGTTACAAGAACGCAAGCTGCCGCTGGACGACATTATGTCAGAGCTGAGCCGCCGTCATGAACGGCCTCGCCGCGATTAGGAGGCGAGTTTCGTGCGTATAGACTATCATACACACCATGAGCGGTGTGGACATGCCGTTGGCAAACTGGAAGAGTACGTACAGCGTGGTGTGGAGATCGGACTATCCCAGATTGGATTGTCCGATCACATGCCATTGTTGCATGTCGATCCGGCTCAATATTATCCGGAAATGGCGATGCCTATGGATGAACTGCCGCGTTACGTAGAGGAGTGTTTCTCCCTGAAAGAACGTTACCGTGGGCAGATTGACGTACGTGTTGGTCTGGAAGGTGACTATATTGAAGGTTGGGAAACAGAGATCCGTGCAATCATTGAGCGTTATCCATGGGACTATGTGATTGGCTCTGTTCATTTCCTCGGGGAATGGGACATTACGGATTTCCGCCAGACCCATCACTGGGAGGGCAAAGAGATCCTTGAAGTATATCGTCAGTACTACGATGCCGTAAGCAAGGCAGCCGCCACGGGCATGTACGATATTATGGGCCATACGGATGTCATTAAACGCTTCGGTTTTGTTCCTTCAATAGAGCAAACAGAAGAACGTATCTCACTGGAGAACGCAGCGTTGCAGGCTATTGCCAAAAGTGGCTGCGCCATGGAACTGAATGCTTCCGGGTTATCGAAGCCTTGTGCCGAGATGTTCCCTAGTCGCAGAATGCTGACGGAAGCCATTCGCTTGGGTATTCCATTAACCATGGGCTCTGATGCACATGACCCACTGAAGCTGGGCGATTATTTGCCTGAAGCTGAAGCACTTTTACATGAGTTGGGCTGTACGGAAGTCGCTGTTTTTGAAGGCCGTCATCGCTCGTTCATTCCTTTAAATGTATAAGCCATTAGAGTATAATGAGGGTAGGAAATAACCTTTTAGAGGTAGTTCAAAAAGTCCGCCTTTGATTACGAAGGATGCCTAATGGCATCTTCAGCATCGAAGCTGGAATTCAGCCGAAATGTCCGTTGCTCACGTAGTTTTGCCTACGCTCCGCTACTCCATTTCTAGCTTTATCCCATCTTCTCGGTACTGAAAACCGGTCTTTTTGAACACTCGCTTTTAGATAAGGGATTATATAGGGATTTCAACCCTCGGGAGGGCATTATGCAGCATTCGTTACGTATTTTTTCCGGTTCATCGAACCCTAAGCTGGCAGAACAGGTATGTGACAAGCTGGGTGTACAACTGGGCAAGATCAAGCTGTCCAGGTTCAAGAGCGGAGAAATATACGTTCATTATGAAGAAACGATCCGTAATTGTGATGTGTTTCTGGTACAGTCGTTGTCTCATCCGATCAATGAGCTGTTTGTCGAGTTGCTTGTGATGATTGATGCCGCAAAGAGGGCTTCAGCGCGCACTGTGAACATCATTGTTCCGTATTACGGCTATGCTCGTCAAGAGCGTAAATCCGCTCCACGGGAACCGATCTCGGCCAAGATGGTAGCAGATGTATTAACTACGGCTGGCGCCAATCGAGTGGTAACGATCGACCTGCATGCAGCGGCCATTCAGGGATTCTTCAACATTCCGGTTGACCATATGACATCACTGGATCTGATTAGTGATTATCTGTTAAGCAAAGGAATCGAGAACCCTGTTGTCGTCTCCCCGGATGCGGGACGAGCATCGATGGCAGAGAAGCTGGCGAACCGTCTGGATTCTCCATTTGCCATTATGATCAAGAAACGTCCAAGCCATAATGAATCGGTGATTACCCATGTCATTGGTGATGTAGAAGGACGGACACCTATTATTATTGAGGATCTGATCGACACTGGAACAACCATTCTGAATGTTGTGGAAGGGTTGAAGGAACGTGGCTCCAAAAATGTATATGTATGTGCAACACACGGGTTGTTCTCGGATGGGGCAGTAAGTAAATTGAATCACCCGTCCATTGAAGAGGTGGTCGTTACGGATTCGATCGCACTGCCAGATGACCACCCTGAATGCTTCAAAGTGTTACCTGTTGCACCAATGCTGGCCCGCGCCGTACGCATTATTGTGGATGGTGGCTCTATGGCCACATTGTTTAAGGATTCTGGCATTTAGATCATCGAAGATATAACGGTGTGCTGCCAGATGAACTGTTCCGTGTCTGAGTTGTTATCTGCTCAGCACGGTTTTTTTGTTTTGGCTCTTTGAATTCAATTCTTGCTTTGCTGCTCAGAGGCTTGTGCTATAATAACATAAAATCAGTTATGATAGCGTTATCATATAGTGTTCAGCCCCTAAGGTGAGATGGATGCTGAACATTAGAACCACGGCTGAGAACATTGGCATCGTGGAGTGAGGAGTGGGGTCTATTGTCTCGTAATTGGTACTACCGGTTATTGTTCTCGTATTTCCCAATTTTTTTTCTTACGGTGACCATACTCATTTTCATCGCGTTTGTATTTATCAATGACATCTCTAAAGAGGAAACTAAGAAAGCAGACCGAATCTCCTCCAGTTATATGATAGACACGGTGGATCGCACAATCAGGGATATTGAACTATCCATCCTGGAAACGGTACAGAGTCAGCAGGCATACAAACTCTATTTTAATAACACAAACCTGACCAGCTCGGACACGGTGTATGCAATTGCGCAGAATTTACGTGAGTTATCCAATTCGTCCTCATGGATTCAATCCATCTATCTATATGACAAGCGAAATAAACATGTTCTGACCGTAAGTGGTTCCAGAGAAGTGGAAGGTTTCTCGGATAAGGCATGGATTGATCAGATGGGTACCGGGTCGATCGGTTCAGGCTGGCAACCGGTCCGGGAATTCGATGCGGACTCTGTTCAACGTACCCCTATTCGCGTATTAACCGTGAACAAGGACATGCCTTTGCCTTTTGGCTCTCAGGGCACATTGGTCATTAATATCAAGATGAGCAGCATTGAACAGAGTGTAGATAGTATGGTTAATGGTCAGCTCTCATTCCTGACGATTACGGATCGGGACGGTAAGGTTGTGTATAATGCACATTCGGACCAAGAGGGCTCGATAGATGGTCAGGAACTGAATAGGCTAGCGCTAGAAAGACTGGGCTGGACAATATCCAGTGGAATTAAGGCCGGCAACTTATTTGGCTGGGTATCTGTCATATCTTATGTATGGGTAATCATTGCTATTGTGACTGTCATCTGTGCGATTGTATATATCGTGTATATTACTCGCCGTAACTATAAACCCATTCAGATCATCATGAACCGGATTGAGTCTCATCAGATTCGGGCGTTCGAACACTCAGGTGCTCGCACGGATGAGATGAAGATGATTGACGGTGTGCTTGAGAATCTGATTAATCATATGATGGATTATGACAAGAAAAGCAGGGAAAATGTACTTATGCAGCGCAGCAAGTTGTTCAATGCCCTGTTGCATGGTGAACACATGGAAAATGCAGCAGAGCAATTAAAAGAGCTCTCTCCCCTGAATGACGTGCATGACTCGTCGCGTTTTGTCGTTGTTGTTGGAGAGATTAACCGTTATGAGAAGGGATTTCAGGAGAGGTACACGAGAGGTGAACAAAATACGCTGAAATTTGCCTTGATGAACGTTTTGCAAGAGCTGTCACGTAATACGGGAGTCCAATGCTGGACGGAATGGATTAGTGTGGATCGAATTGCAATCCTTTTTGTGTTCAAAGAACAGAATGATAACAACTTGGATATGTCTGGGCAGATTCGTGTTGTAGCTGAGGAATGCAAATCTTGGGTAGAACAAAATCTACGCATTTCCTTAAGCTTTGGCATTGGACCTATCGCTCAGGGAATCGGTACAATACGAGATTCCTATGCGGCCGCAGAAGCAGTAATGCAACGTAAACTGTTGATGAATGGAGATGTCGGTCAAGCCGACTGCGGTGAAACACAGCATCCTTTGCTGGATACCTATACCTATCTGCAGATGATTGCGGACTTTGTTAAGCGGTTCCGGATGTCGAGTGGACAGTGGCGGGAACAGTTGGAGGAGATTTTTACAGCGTTTGAACAGAACAAACTGCCGGATGATGAGATTCGTTCTCTGATTCAGGCCATGTTACAGATGCTCAGCCGAGAGGTGGCCATGATGTCGGAAGGACTCCAGGAAGAGCTGTCCGAAGAAAACATCAACAGATGGTTGAGTGCTGTAGAAGAGGCGGAGACGCTTACGGATGTGAAAAGTCTTTTGTTTGATGGTCTGACAGACTTGTTCAGAACGTATGTAGCGGTAACGGAAACCAAGAGTTACAAAGCCATGGTCAACGAAATGAAAAATTATATCGAAGAACAGTTTGCGAATCCTGATCTTTCATTGAAACATCTGAGCGATCGATTCCAGATTACGGGCAAACATGCGAGTTATTTGTTCAAGACAGAATTCAACATGAAGTTTGTTGATTTTGTTACAGAGCTTCGCATGAAGGAGACGGAGCAGCTTCTGCTCAATACCGATTACTCTTTGCAGGATATTGCCCTGAAGGTTGGGTATGCAAATGGAATTACGCTGGGACGTGTATTTAAGCGGGTAACGGGTATTACACCAGGAGATTATCGTCGTTTGAAACGTGAACATCGAGAACCCGAAGAGTAACGCAAAAGTGATCCTATTCTGAGATCTGTACATCAGGATAACACAGGGTGAATTTCATGCAGTCACTTTCCACTTAGGAGAGAGGCTTGCAGAGGTTCACCCTGTTTTCGTTGAACAATACTCTTATACTGAGATCGATGTAACTGTTTTCGCAGGAAGCAAGCTAATATTCCTGTTTTTTCCCGTTTACGAATATAGGCAGTGTGTGAAAATGGTTTATCCGACTTGGGACAGGCAGTTCTGATCCTCGAGGTGAAGAGTGCCGTCAAAGCCTAGAGCAGCGTGGCTTTGGGAAAAGAATCAGTCTGCGAAAATGGGCTTAACATATAAACCATAATCCGTTTGTAAGCGCTTCCGAAAGAGGTTTATTGCAGGATGACGGAAAAATGTGAAATACTCTGGGCAAGCTTTAAACATTCACGCAAAGCCAAAGGGGATGACAAAATGAGAAGCAAAGCAACCAAAGGGAGTCTAAAGAAATGGATGGGTTTGGCGCTTACGATGGTAATGGGAGTTTCTTTACTTGCGGGATGCTCATCAGCATCAAAAGAATCAGCTGAAGGCGGAACATCAGGCAATGGCGAGCGCGTTACTTTAAAGGTGGAGATTTTCGACCGTGGTAACAGTCCTTCACCGTACACAATTACGAACAACTATCTATCTAAAATGATTCAGGAGAAGTTCGGTGATCCCAACAATATTGATGTACAGTTTGTACCCGTTCAGCGTTCTGAGGAAGTTACCAAGCTGAACGTCCTGATGGCTAGCAATACGGATGTCCCTGATATTGTCTTTGTTTATGACTCAAGCGTGTTTTATCGGTATGCCCAGCAGGGTGGATTGACTGATGTTGGAGAGTTGATTGATCAGCACGGTCCGAACCTGAAGAAGTTCCTGGGTGAAGATACTTTGAAGTTTGGGCAAGTGGAAGGACAACAGTTTGCTGTTCCGGGTAAACGTGCTATCACAGGCCGATACAGTTCTTACATTCGTCAGGATTGGCTCGATAAGCTGGGATTGCCAGCGCCGAAGACCACGGATGAATTATATACAACTTTGAAAGCGTTCAAGGATAAAGATCCTGGTGGTCTCGGAAGCAAAAACATCCCAATGGGTATGGCTCTTGCACCAGCTCAATTCGAAACGCTCATCTACTCATTCATCAAGCCAGTTAGTGGCGACCTGACCTATGGTCAACGGTATGAGTTGCCGCTGCATGAAGGATTCAAAGAATCGATGCAGTTCCTGAACAAACTGTACAACGAAGGTTTGATCAGCAAAGACTTCAGTTTGGATGAAGACAAAACGCAGTTAGGGAAAGACATTCAAAACGGTAACGTAGGTTACTGGTCTGAAGATGTGGATGCCATGTTCTACGGAGATGGCACACTGGATAATTTGCATAAAAATGTGAGTGGCAGTGAAGTGTTGCCGGTTGATGTATACACCAATCCAAATGCAGACAACAAACACATCAAGTCACGCTACGGAACAAATGGTATGTACATTATGATTCCGAAGAGCAGCAAACGTTCTGTCGAAGCGATCAAATATCTCGACTGGATGGCATCTGACAACAATCTGATTGATATCTACAGTGGTGTGGAAGGCGAGAACTATGATCTGGTAGACGGCATTCCGGTAGTGAAAGAGGATGCATCCCAGGAAGCGCAGGATCGTCTGTTTAACGCAGGGGATACAGCCATTATCTCGAACGGTAAAAACATTGGTGATCAAGCGACGAATGAAAAGGCATGGATTATGGGCTTCCCGCAAAATAATCAGGAGATGCTGAAACAATCCATTGATATTGCTAACACCGATACGGTAGGACCAATCATTTTCGACAAACCGATTGAAGCAGAGATGAAGTACAGCACAGCTCTCAAAGACAAATTAAATGTCATTATCGTAAAAACAGCGATGGCTAAGCCAGCAGAATTCGATGCGGTATATGAAAAAGAATTGGCTGATTTCATGTCTCTGGGTGGTACTGAACTGAAAAAAGAACTTGAAGAAGCAGTTCAGGCACTTCCTGCAAATTAAGTAGCTCCACATTTCAATCCAAGACAGATACCCATACTACGGCTTAACTAGAAGGAACGTGTGCCGCCGAACTGGCGGCACAGCCGTTTCCTTGTTGATAGGAGGAAACCGACTTGACCACCACATACTTGAAGAGGTATTGGCAATTATACGCTCTGATTTCACTGCCCATTATCTACTTTTTAATCTTTCGTTATGGACCGATGTACGGTGTACAGATCGCCTTTAAGGACTTTAACCTGTTTCAGGGAATCAGCGGCAGTGAGTGGATCGGTTTTGATGCTTTTCGCGAAGTATTTGGAATGCGGGACTTCTACACGACATTGCGCAACACCTTTATGCTGAATTTTCTTGATCTGGTCGTTTCATTTCCAGCTCCTATTATTCTGGCAATCATGCTTTATGAAGTTCGATTCAAATGGTTCAAAAAAATCTCACAAACGATATTGTACATTCCTCACTTTATCTCATGGGTAATCATCGGGGGAATTGTGTACCAATTGTTCGGTAATCAATCCGGTATGGTTAACGGTGTACTGGAGAGCATGGGCTTAAATTCGATACCATTTTTGACAGAAAAAAATCCATGGCTTGTGACGTATCTCTTCACAGGTGTCTGGCAAAGTGCAGGATGGGGAACCATTCTATATCTGGCCGCATTAACCGGCGTCAACAAAGAATTGTTTGAAGCAGCTGAGATCGATGGAGCATCGCGGCTGAAGAGAATCTGGCATATTACATTGCCAAGTATTAAACCAACCATTGTGACCCTGCTCATTCTTAATCTTGGACATATGGTCAGCATCGGTTTTGATCGGCCTTATATCATTGGTAATACGGCCGTGCGTGAATATTCCGATGTACTCAGTACCTTTGTATACAGAGTTGGTCTTGAATCAGGACAATACACGCTGGCAACTGTCGTCGGACTGTTCCAAGCAGTGGTGGGACTCATATTCGTGCTAGGATCTAACTATATTTCGAAGAAAGCAACCGGTGAAGGTATTTTGTAGGTTGTGGATGAACGGAAGAGACGCCAATCGGCTTGTTTGTATAGACCATCAGTAAAGGAGCTGTGCGCATATGAGTGAACGCACCTCAAACCGGATTTTTGATATCGTTAATATCTCCTTTATCACCTTGTTTGTTATATTCTGCCTGGCTCCATTTCTGCACACGATCGCGATCTCATTCAGTTCTAACCGTGCGATTACGTCAGGAGAAGTGACCATATTCCCGAAAGAATTCAATTGGGATGCGTATATTCAGGTGTTCTCTGATCAGTCGATGATCTATTCACTGGGTTACACGACAGTTCTGACCATTGCTACTACTGTGCTGTGCATGGTGTTCACACTGGCAGCTGCTTACCCGTTAACCAAGAAAAAACTGAAAGGGCGCAAGCTCTTCATGTATGTCATCATCATTACGATGTTCTTCAGTGGCGGAATCATTCCCGAGTACTTGCTCATTCGTGACTTGAACTTGCTTAATTCCGTGTGGGCACTGATTCTGCCAGGACTGGTCAGTCCGTTTAACCTGATTATCCTGATTTCTTTCTTCAGAGGTATTCCTGAAAGTCTGGAAGAATCCGCTGAGATTGACGGCAGTTCCCATGTACACACGCTATTCAAAATTATATTGCCACTATCCATGCCTGTACTGGCTACATTAGCTCTTTTCTATGCGGTTGGACGCTGGAATGGGTTCCAGGATTCCCTGATGTATATTAATGATCCGAAGCTGTACCCGCTTCAACTGAAGTTATTCCAAATGGTACAGAACAATATGGTCAGCGAGCTTACCCAAATGGAGGGTGCTAACCGTACGCCATTGACTCCCGAGAGTCTCAAGGCCGCAACCGTTATTTTTGCAACCGTTCCGATTCTACTCGTCTATCCGTGGCTGCAAAAGTATTTTGTCAGTGGTGCGATGCTTGGCGCGGTAAAAGGTTGAGTTAAGGCTGATGTAAAAAGTTTAGCCAGAGGGAGGAGAAGGAAAACAGATGCAGCACATAGACAAGGGCGAATACTCATTCTCGACATGTTGGAACATCAGGAAACATACCGTAGGGGAAGACATGATTCAGGAAATCGGGGAACTTGGCTTTCGGCGGGTTGAACTCAACTATAATGTGACGAAGGAAATGCTCAAGACCATTGAGCCGATGATTGAGCGTGGAGAGATCGGAATTTCTAGTGTCCACAACACCTTTCCACATGACCCTGATCCAGACTACGGTACGGATTCCATCTTGCTCGGCTTCGAAGATGAAGTGAAACGCAAGCGAGCGATCGAACTGCTGGTAGAGTCGGCTGAATATGCCCAACGTTATGGGGGAGAAGCTGTTGTTGTACACCCGGGAGAGGTACCTTTTCCTGAGGATATCAGCAAAGACCTTGGAAAGATCTATAACGAGGAAGGTCCGGATTCACCGAAGTATCACAGCAAATGGGCTGAATTGATGGAGCGGCGGGAAGCTCTCAGTTCAGGGTATGTAGAGAAAATTATCGCCAGTCTCGATGAGGTATGCAATCGGGCGGCAGCTAAAGGTCTGGATGTTCGTTTTGGTATCGAGACGAGATCCCGACCACAACAGATTCCTACCCTTTCCGAAGCCAAGACCATCATCACAGCTCTCAAAGGGGCTCCGGTTGGTATCTGGTACGATACAGGTCATGCCATCATGATGGACCGAATGGGCCTTTATGACAGTGTGGGAGAAATGCAAGGCCTGATGGATGATATCGTAGGGGTCCATATCCATGAGACACTTGGTCTCTCTGACCACTGGTGCCCGTATGTACACAGTAAGGATATGAACTTCTATGATGCCTATCTGCCGATGATTCGTCGCGCACAGGTGAAGGTGTATGAGTTGAAGTCTGCCTGTAAGGCAGAAGAGATTCATGAGAGTCATGACTTGCTAATGAAGAAGCTTGGAGTGACAGAGTAGGCGCGGTGAAGTGGGGAACAGTTTGCATGTTCACAGCCTGTGTTCAACGACTGTTTCCTCAGTGACGGAGACACATGAGTATTTAGTAAAACAAGCACAGATTTTCTGGCGACTTTTGTAGAAATATGATATATACTGACGAGAAAAATGAACTCACCTACGGGCGGTATGAGAAGGCTTCCGGTCTGAATTGAAGGCACTGAAGCAACATACTCCGCACATCGGGAGAATGCATTGGTATGGAGGGGACTGCACATGTACAAACAACTGGTGGACAGTAATGACAGAGCGGTAGAAAGAGGCATATCCCGGCAGATGCTTGACCCGGAAAGCCGTTTCTATGGAGGGACAGTTGATCCCTTCACAGGTGTTGCCTGGGTTAACCATACGACTGGAACGCCCACGGATATGTGTTACTGGGGAGCTGCGCTCTCCAATCCGGACTCTATCTATTACCGGGATGAATCGTTGTTAAATCGACTGCTGTTAGCTACGGAATTTGTACTCCGTTTCCAGCATGAAGACGGTTCAATATCGCCTGGCTGGACCAATTACCATTCCCCTCCGGATACTGCATTTGTCGTTGTAGGGTATTCACAGTTGTATCAGCTTCTTCAGCAGCAAGAATGGGAGCCGCTTCAACCTGTATTGAACAATATGAGGCTGTTTCTGGAACGTACAATCCCAACCATGCTTACAGGAGGTTGTCATACGCCCAATCATCGCTGGGTGCTATGCGCGGCGCTTGGTTTCCTGCATAAAATATTTGATCTGGAGGAAGCTGTGCAGCGCGCAGAGCAGTGGATGGATGAAGGCATGGATATCACACCCGATGGGGAGTGGACAGAACGGAGCAACGGGATATACAGCGCAGTTAGCGACATCATGTTAATTCATGCTGCGCGCCTGCTCAATCGTCCTGAACTGCTGGAACCAGTGAGGCTTAATCTCCGCATGATGGTGTATCTGGTCCATCCAACGGGTGAAATTGTTACGGATTATTCAGGGCGACAGGATCTGGGCAGTGTTCATGATCTGTCACCTTATTATCTGCCTTATGCCATTTTGGCTCGGCTGGACGGTGATCCACTCTTTGCAGGTATGGCAGCCTGGGCTGGAGATACATTGACAGATCCGGGAGTATGTTCTGTGAATACGCTCATTCGATTAATGCTTGAGCCGGAGCTTCAGCAGACGAATGATACACGTGATGCATTACCGGAACAGTATGAGGTCATGCTGAATGAACATTTTGTACGGGAAGAATATTTGGAGCAGATGGACTCAGTGGGGCATCACGGACGGATCTCTCACAGTCGGATGCATACGGATTTTGGTGCTCCGGTAGCCCGAATTCGGGATGGTGCTACTAGCGTGACTGTGATGACAGAAGTTCCTTCTTTCTTCGCGCTTCGTCATGGCAAGGTGCGTCTGCTGGCTGTGCAACTGGCCTCGTACTTTAATCCAGGGTATGTACCT
Source organism: Paenibacillus sp. FSL H7-0940 (assembly GCF_037979415.1). Lineage (NCBI taxonomy): Bacteria > Bacillati > Bacillota > Bacilli > Caryophanales > Paenibacillaceae > Paenibacillus > Paenibacillus sp. FSL H7-0940. The sequence continues at coordinate 5,518,139 of NZ_CP150280.1, read as the reverse complement.
ATGCAGCAAATGACGAGGCTGTCCGAAGGGTATCGACTAACTGGTGAGCAGAAAAAAGGTTATTACGGCCCAATTCCTGCGAACCTGCTGCCAGAATCGGCTACATCAGCCATCAGTCCATGGTACTTGTTACCTCATCAGAGTCGTCAGCTTACTCATGAGCAGACCTTCCGTGTAGGAGCAGAATTACAGCCAACGGAAAACGGATGGAACATGCATCTATCTGGACAGGAACCGGAAGACATTATGATGCAGTTGTCCTTTGTATTCGGAAGCGAAGGTGAACTGACCTGTGAGGACGCAATTGAAACGAGTGAGGGTCATTATTTGTGGAAAGGCGGTACATTACGCTATACCTGCGGAGAAGACTGGCTGGAGATCACCGGGGGCGAGCTGGGGCATCTGGCTGCCACGGTACGTGAGGCAAAACTGCCGGACAAGTGTAAGGTTGTGCTGGTCAATTTCATGACGCCGTTTGATAAAACCCTTCAAATTTCACTTTCTCCTTCGATGGCGTCGAAGATCTAGATTTATTAGATATTTAAGCCATAATAGTTAGAAGACCGAGCCCAAATGCTCGGTCTTCTTTTTTTACGAACGACGAATGACTGGAATTAACGTTCTAAAATGATATTCCCACTGTCGAGCTCAGTCCAGTAATATATGAACTAGTATCATTTCAGTTGCTCTAACGCAGTTTCGATTAGTTTAGCAAACAGAGAATTATCTTTGGTTTTGCTCCAGTAAACGATAAGAACATTTCCTTTCTCATATAGAAAAGGGAATGTTGTAAATTGGGCGCCTTCCATGTGTTTATTGAATTCTTTTGTCCCGTTGATGCGATCCTTTTCAGAATTGAAAATATAAAAATGTATAAATTCAGGGCTATATGGTTCTTCTTCCACGGGCACCTCAACGGAGTACACCTCAGGTACAACATCATTTAATTTCAAAGGATACCCGGTTATACCAAAGGACACTAAATCCAGTTCTTGAGACTCGAGCGCTCTCAGTACATCCTCTAATGTGAACTTATTTTCTATGTTTTCTATATCTTCTGAACATCCATTCAAAGCAAACAAGCATATTAAGATGAATATAAGTGGTTTTATCTTTGAGATCCTCAATATAACATCCCCTTAAAATATTTATTTTTTATTACATACGCGAAAAAGAGGCTGACCGTCAGAGCTAATATACGTTGTTTGATTTGATTTTTAATGGAGATAAACTACTAAAAAGGACAATAAGGATAATAATACCATAGGCCACTCATCTCATTATAACCGGTCCGAATCCAGTTAGACGCCGCGTAACCGACAAGAATGTACTAATGCAATACTACAAAGAGAGTCTATGGCAAGTGAGTGTAGGAGTCTCTAGGTAAACATGGTTTTCCTTTGAATAAACAACGCTCCAAGGTGATAGGTTTCCGCAAAATGGAATATCATCTTCTTTTGCATTTTTTTCATAAACGACATGAAACTACATATTGAGAAGTGGGCCTTAAGATGTGGTATACTGAAGAGTATGAATGAAATGCAAAGAGGAGGTGCCTTGGAAGATGAAGGGCAAGCTAGTGCGGGCTGAGGGACACCTTGCCAATATTATACCGATTCACTTGGATGCTTCTTTCTTCTTTGAAAGAGCTGTCCGCTCGCTGGACCGTAATCATGTCGACAAGGCATTAAAATATTTTCGCAAAGCTGTTGAATACGAACCGGAAAATCCGGTAAATCATTGTAATATGGCGGGTATATTATCGGAGAAGGGGGATTACGAAGCCTCCAATGCCATTCTGGCTAACGTGCTGGAAGTGGTAGATCCGTCGATGACGGAATGTTATTTTTATATGGCGAACAATTATGCAAATATGGATCGGTTTGAGGAAGCCGAGCAAGCACTTGTTACCTATCTGGAGGAGGACACTCAAGGTCAGTTCATGACGGAAGCCGAAGAGATGATGGAGCTTCTGTACTATGAGCTGGATCGTCCGACCAAACTGAATCGAATCAAATCACGCAAAGGTGTAGTGGAGCACGATCAGGCACGGGAACTGCTGGAAGAAGGAAAATTTGCACAGGCTGCTGAATTGCTCGAAGGCATGTCTTCTGATTATCCTGATTACTTGGCTGCCCGTAACAATCTGGCACTCGCCTACTATTATATGGGTCTGTTTCCCAAAGCAAAAGAGACTATTGCCGAAGTGCTTGAACAGGAACCAGGTAATCTGCATGCACTCTGTAATCTGGCCATTTTCCATCAAAATGAGAACCGGGCTGATCAGGTTTTGCTTCTGATCAAAAAATTGCGGGTCATCGTGCCATTCCAGCACGAACAAGTCTACAAACTGGCGACAACGATGGGGATTCTGGGCCAACACGATACGGCTTATGTTCACTTCCGGCGTTTGCTCAAGGACGAAGAGACAGCTGCTGATCCGGCACTTGCTCACTATGCAGCCGTGGCGGCTTATAATACAGAACGTTATGATGCTGCTGAGCGTTTATGGCATCATGTGTCCAAGCTTGATCCGGGTTCCGAAGTATCCCGGTATTATCTGTCAGGTCTTGAGGCTGTAAAACAAGGCGAGCAAGAGCCAGAGAAGCTAAGTTATCACTATCATCTGCCATTTGATGAGCAATTCAGACAGTGGGAGAACTACGGTAGTGGCATACCTGAAGAAATGAAGAATGATCCACTGATTCGCTCATCCTTCTTCTGGGCATTGCGTCATGGTGATCGGGCAACCAAGCTACAGGTTATTCATGCGCTTGGGATGATCGGTGACTATGAGGTGCAGCAGGCTCTGCAATCCTTTATTGAAGAGACTGGAGAAGAAAAGGATCTGCTTGAAGCAGCACAAACTGTACTGAACGGATTGAAATCGGCTGAACATGAGGATCGTAATACTCAGGTGGTTCGACCCTTTTCTCCTGTAGCCTTGAAGTCTATTGGGAAGGTTCAATCCACATCAGAGCAATCGGACACTGGATCAACATCCCATTGGCAAGCTGTTGTTGATCGTGCGTTACAGATGTCTGAAGCAAAGGCTGAGTTGCAGCAAGAGATGGAACGGCTCTGGACAGATTATGTATCCCGGGTACATCCGGAGGTTACGGGTACGAAGCAGATTGAGGGTTGGGCTGCAGGACTTGAATATTTGGCAGCGAAGAATCACAGTCGGCCCGTTACCTATCAAAGCATTGCTGAGCGGTATGGGATATCGGCATCAACGGTTAGCAAGTATGCTAAACAGATTCATTCGGTTTGTAACAGCAAGCCACCACTTGTATAGAAAGTTCGCTTCAACTCGTTTTCAGAAAGACATCATCAGGTGAAGGATACAACAACCGGGAAAACGGGTAAACTTAACGAATGGGCTTCGTAAACGCCTGTAGGATATCATCTTGGCAAGTTCATCGCTAGTACAACACATTCTCACCTTAATTAAGGAGGCTGTATCTATATGTCTAAATACAGAACGATTGTGATCGGAACGGGACCTGCGGGTCTGACAGCAGCGATATATCTGGCTCGTGCTAATCTGAAACCACTGGTTATCGAAGGTCTTCAGCCGGGTGGTCAATTAACGACGACAACGGAAGTTGAGAATTTCCCCGGTTTCCCGCAAGGTATCATGGGTCCGGAACTGATGGACAACATGCGTAAGCAAGCTGAACGTTTTGGAGCGGAATTCAAAAACGGTTGGGTGGAAGAGGTTGATTTCAGCAAACCGCCCTTCAAGGTCAAAGTTGGAGGAATCAGTGAACTGGAAGCTGAATCGATCATTATCTCCACAGGTGCTTCCGCTCGTTATCTCGGTATTCCGGGCGAGCAGGAAAATGTGGGACGTGGTGTAAGTACATGCGCGACATGTGACGGTTTCTTCTTCCGTGGCAAAAAAATCGTGGTCGTGGGCGGTGGAGACTCCGCGATGGAGGAAGCGAGTTTCCTGACTCGTTTTGCAACAGACGTGACATTGGTTCACCGCCGGGATGAATTGCGTGCATCCAAGATTATGCAGGATCGGGCTCGCAGCAATGAAAAGGTGAAGTGGGCGCTGAACCGTACTCCACTCGAAGTCGTACCAGAAGCTTTGGGTGTCAAAGGGCTGAAAGTGCGCAACAACGAGACGGGGCAGGAAGAGTTGCTTGAAGCAGATGGCGTATTCGTTGCCATTGGTCACACACCGAATACCGGATTCCTGGGTAATGCGATCGCACTGGACGAACATGGCTATGTTGTCGTTAAACCGGGAACAACGGAGACTAATATTCCGGGTGTATTCGCCTGTGGTGATGTTCAGGATACGAAATATCGTCAAGCTATTACGGCTGCAGGATCAGGATGTATGGCGGCGATGGATTGTGAGAAGTTCCTTGAAGGAAGCATTGTCCATGATTGGAGCGAAACGTTGGATAAATAAGCATTACATGCGTGAGGTTAGGCATATGCTGGGAATAAGAGACAACGGGAAGTCTCATGAAATGAGAGAAGCCGGAAGGCTTCTCTTTTTTTGAAACTACAGTGGGCATGAGATCGTATACATATAGGGCATATTAGCTGTGAGGTGAAGATTTTGGGGGAAATGATAAAAGATTGGTTACAGAATGCGACAGTGAGACGATTTTTGATCCTGCTCTTGTTCTGTTTAATTTTGTTCAGTATGGGGAGTATGCTGCATATGATTCTGCTGTTGTTCCTGGTGACGTATGTCATGAACAGGTTACAGCATTTCATTACAGGTGGTTTAAATCGGTTGTTTCCAATCAATTATAAAGTTGTAGTCATCCTACTCTATATGATTGTGATCGCAGTCATTGTGCTTGGCATTTCCAGATATTCACCACGGATCGTGGATCAGGTCGTTCAGTTGACGAACGAGATTATGAAATTTCTGGATAGTGCAGACGGTGATAATTTTGCGTCCAAAATTGCGGGTTATCTTCAATCCTTCGATATTAAAAATTACACCAATGATGCATTGAAATATATTTTCGCTTTGAGCAAATGGCTGGAGTTTATTCTGCTCGTCATCATTCTGAGTCTGTTCTTCTTGTTGCAGAAGCAGGAGATATCCAAGTTCACGTCCAAGTTCAAAACAAGTAAAATTGGATGGTTCTACAATGAAGTTGCTTATCTGGGAGACAAGTTCGTATCTTCTTTTGGTAAAGTCATTGAGGCACAGCTTCTTATTGCGGTGTTTAATACGGTACTGACGATACTGGGCTTATGGATTCTGGGTTTCCCGTATCTGTTCGCTCTGACTATTCTGGTGTTCATGCTCAGTCTGGTTCCCGTTGCGGGGGTTATCATCTCACTTGTACCGCTCTGTCTGATTGGGTATCAGATGGGTGGACTGAAATTAAGCATTATTGTGATCATCATGATTATTGTTATTCATGCTTTGGAGACGTACTTCCTGAATCCAAAACTGATGGCACACAAGACCAAATTGCCAATGTTCTACACCTTTATCGTACTAATTCTGTCGCAACACTTCCTGGGGATCTGGGGACTTATCATTGGTATTCCGATCTTTGTCTTCCTGCTCGATATTCTGGATGTGAACAAGATGGAGAAGACAGAAGAGCCGGTACGTGTGGAAACGAAGTTATAACGTAGAAAAATCAACTGAGTCAGCCCAATTTCTACAATTTCAGATTTTCATAAAAGTAAGGGAGCCTTCCTGTGGATGGAAGGCTCTTTTTTTGTTGGCAATACCGCCATTAGATAACTTTCTGCATGAGAATGGCAGGTGGTGGGGGGCATAAGACGAGTCACCACTCTGAGGGGACGATGTTGATCTTTTATGAATGGAACGAGTGAAGATGCAATATCATGAGTTGAGGCTTCCTCTGTTATGGAGGAAGGAATAAAGCATGCGTTTATAAATGAAGGTAATGAGGATGTATACGTATTCAAAAACGGTGCGTGATGTGGTTCACAACCCCGGCGGAGCAGGAGGCACTAGAGGTCTTATCGTCTTGACCCAGGCGTATCCTTCAATTATAGTTGGTACGTAGGACTTAAACTATTTTAGATAGATAAAGGTGGCTTGCAGCATGTCTGAGAAAATCTACGTTGGGGTCGATCTCGGCGGAACAGCAATCAAGGTCGGTATATGCGATGAACAAGGTCAGCTAATGCATACGTATGAAGGACCGACTGAAGTGGATAAGGGCGTAGACACGGTCATCGCCAACATCGAGAAGTATGTCCGACATATCGTAGCCGAATCACCTTACAGTTGGGAACAGCTTGAGGGTGTAGGTGCTGGAGTGGCCGGTTTCACGAATGTACGCGAGGGAATTATCGTTCATGCCCCTAACATCGGATTTCGGAATGTGGCCATTCGTTCGATTCTGGAAGAACGTCTGGGCAAGCCAATCAAAATAGATAACGATGCAAACGTGGCTGCACTGGGTGAAGTCTGGGCAGGTGCCGGCAAAGGCGTAGACAACTGCGTATGTTATACACTCGGTACGGGTGTTGGCGGAGGCTTGATCCTGAATGGTAACATTTATCAGGGTTTCTCCGGTATGGCGGGAGAACTGGGTCATATCAGTGTTGTACCTGATCTGGAAGCCATCAAGTGTGGTTGTGGTAAAATGGGATGTGTAGAAACAGTATCGTCTGCAACGGGTATTATCCGTATGGCAAAGGATGCCGTAGAGCGCGGGGATCATACGTCACTGGCACTCGTCGACAAGATTGCAGCCAAAGAAGTATTTGATGCTGCCAAGGCAGGCGATGAAGTGGCACAGCGCATTGTGAATCGTGCGGCCTTTTACCTGGGCAAGTCCATGGCTACTGTAGCAGCTGTCATTAACCCGGAGATGTTCATCATCGGTGGCGGTGTATCCAAAGCGGGCAATTTCTTGTTTGATGAAATCCGTACTGTGTTTGCTAAGCTGACGCCAGAACCGTTGCAAGATGGGGTTCAGATTCTGGAAGCTACACTTGGTAATAATGCAGGTATTGTGGGTGCAGCAGGTCTTCTCTTGCGTTCCTAGTATCCTCGTAACAATATATGAAGACAGCAATATGATAAGGAGGGGACATTTATGCTTGAAGGTGAAGGATCACCAGGCACAGGCGCCACGCTCATTATCATTACGGGCATGTCCGGAGCAGGTAAAACCATTGCAGTACAAAGCCTGGAGGATCTGGGTTTCTTCTGTGTGGATAATCTGCCGCCGGTATTGATTCCGAAATTTGCGGAACTAATTGAACAGTCAAACGGCAAGATTGGTAAGGTTGCATTGGTTATCGATCTGCGCGGGCGTGAATTCTTTACGGCTCTGTCCGAGTCTTTGAACTATATTAAAGATCATTTTACCATTCATTGCGAAATTTTATTCCTGGATGCTACAGATTCTGTACTTGTTCAGCGTTACAAAGAAAGCAGGCGCAGACATCCTCTGGCTCCTGAGGGCATGCCGCTGGATGGCATCCGACTGGAACGCAAGATGTTGGAGGAACTCAAAAACTCTGCGACTCAGGTACTGAATACAAGTACAATGAAGCCTGCTCAACTGAAAGAACGCATCATATCCCGTTTTTCTCATCTGGAAAGCCAAATGCTGTCGGTGAATATTACGTCGTTTGGATTCAAGTATGGGATTCCGATTGATGCTGATCTGGTGTTTGATGTACGTTTTTTACCGAATCCGCATTATATTGATCATTTGCGACCGAATACGGGACAGAATAGTGATGTGTATGAATATGTTATGAAATGGCCAGAGACACAGGCGTTTCTGACCAAGCTGCTGGATATGCTGCATTTCCTGATTCCGCAATACCGGAAGGAAGGCAAAAGCCAGGTTATTATTGGAATCGGCTGTACCGGAGGCAAGCATCGTTCGGTAGCAATATCGGAATATTTGGGCAAGATGTTGGGAAGCAGCGAGACAGAAGCTGTTACCGTGAGCCATCGCGACGCTGACCGGGACCGTCATTGAAGAGGGTGAAGGGATGAAAGAGGCCGGACCACGAAGAGAACGTCCGAGAATAGTTGTAATGGGCGGCGGAACCGGATTATCCGTGATGCTGCGCGGTTTGAAAGAGAAGCCGCTGGATATCACGGCCATCGTCACAGTTGCAGATGACGGTGGAAGTTCAGGCATCCTGCGCAATGAGCTACAGATGCCGCCTCCGGGCGACATTCGCAACGTGCTTACGGCACTGGCTGATGTAGAACCATTGCTTTCAGATATGTTGAAGTACCGTTTCAATACAGGCGCGGGGCTTGCCGGCCACAGCTTGGGAAATTTGATTTTGGCTGCAATGACGGATATTTCGGGCGACTTTGTGACCGCAGTGCGGGAGCTTAGCCGCGTGTTTGCCGTTCGAGGTGAGGTATTGCCAGCCGCAGGCCAGGCCGTTGTGTTGCATGCCGAGATGGAAGATGGGACAATTATTACAGGTGAGTCCAAAATCCCTGAGGCGGGTGGACGCATCAAACGTGTTTTCCTTGAACCGGATCACGTGGAGCCGTTGCCAGAGGCAGTAGAGGCCATTCGTCAAGCTGATGCTATTCTGATCGGGCCAGGCAGCCTCTATACAAGCATCCTTCCCAATTTACTCGTACCTAAGCTTGCAGAAGCTGTGGTAGAGGCTGATGCGGTGAAGATGTTTATCTGTAATGTGATGACACAGCCGGGAGAAACAGATAACTATACGGTAAGTGACCACCTTAAGGCGGTACACGAGCATATAGGTCATCAGCTCTTCGACTATGTTATCGTAAATAATGGTGATATTCCGCTGCAAGTGCAAAATAAGTATGCGGAAAAAGGAGCAAAACCGGTTGTACTGGATATGAATGTACTCGAAAGTGCCGGCTATCAGGTGGTTGCAGATACCCTTGTTCTGTTCAAAACCTATCTGCGTCATGATGCTGACAAGTTAAGTCATCACATCTACCAACTGGTACAAAATTGGATGTTACGGAAGAGGTGAAGTCCCATGTCGTTTGCAGCACAGACCAAAAAAGAATTAACCATGATCGAGAGCGAACCGTGCTGCGAAAAGGCGGAACTTTCAGCCCTCATCCGTATGCTTGGTGCAGTGCAGTTATCGAATAAAAAAGTGATCTTGGATATTTCGACGGAGAATGCCGCGATTGCAAGACGGGCATACTCTCTGCTTAAAAAGCATTTTCAAGTGCATACGGAATTACTGGTCCGCAAAAAAATGCGGCTGAAAAAGAACAATGTATATATTGTTCGTATTCCAACCATGGTACAGGAGATTCTCAATAGTCTTCATATTGTATCGGAGGGCTTTCTCTTTACCCCAGGGATCAGTACGGAATTGTTTCAGCAAAACTGTTGTAAACGGGCCTATCTTCGCGGTGCATTTCTGGCCGGTGGATCGGTTAATAATCCGGAAGGTTCCTCGTACCATCTGGAGATTGCGTCTATGTATGAAGAGCACTGTCAGGCACTGGTTGATCTGGCCAATGAATTTCATCTGAATGCCCGGTGTATAGAACGGAAAAAAGGATTCATCCTATACATTAAGGAAGGCGAGAAAATCATTGAGCTGCTCAGCATCATTGGTGCTCATCAGGCCTTGTTCAAGTTTGAAGATGTACGAATTATGCGAGACATGCGTAACTCCGTTAACCGGATTGTCAATTGTGAGACCGCTAACCTGAACAAAACGATTGGAGCGGCGGTAAGACAAATCGATAATATCCGGTTGTTACAAAAGGAAGTTGGTCTGGAATCTTTGCCTGAGAAACTTCGCGAAGTGGCGGAGGTTCGACTCGCTCATCCGGATATCAACTTGAAGGAAGTTGGCGAGCTCCTTAAAGGTACAGTCAGCAAGTCGGGAGTGAACCATCGGCTTCGTAAAATTGATGAGCTGGCTGAGAAAGTACGCACAGAACGTTATGGTTAAGACGCAGTAGGGTAAAGTAACAAGGTCGGCTGTTTCTGCTGAACAGAAAGGTCGGGAAAGTCAGCCGTTAAGGATCTGGGAGACTCACTTAGGTCATTGGATGCGCTGTGCAAAAGATGAAATTAGGGCAAGATAATGTCCTCCAAAGCACCCTGAGTTTTTTCTTCTAGTGTCCTGCACGGGTTAATGGTATAATGTTGTATAAATATAATTGTGTATTTAATGTCCAGATTTCATAATAGGGGGTAAGTTTCCATGACAAAGCACCCGGTAGTTGTCCGTTTGAAAACGGGTCTCCATGCCAGACCTGCGGCACTGTTCGTTCAAGAAGCGAATAAGTACTCGTCTGAAGTGTTCGTCGAGAAGGACGACAAAAAAGTTAATGCAAAAAGTATCATGGGGATCATGAGCCTTGCAATTAGCACAGGTACGGAAATCCAGATTAGTGCAGAAGGCGCGGATGCCGAACAGGCTGTAAACGCTTTAGTTAGTCTGGTAAGCAAGGAAGAACTCGAAAACCAATAAGATATGATCAATCCAATGAAGAAGTCCCGAAAGGGGCTTTTTTGCGTTATTGACGTATTTGCTATCGTCAAGTGCAACATTATGGAATTTGTCCCGTCTGTTAAGGTATCAAATCGTTTAAAGTTTGAGATGTTAACACATAAGGAGGCTATCGTGATGGGTAAACAATGGATGAAACCGTTTGGTGCGGTGCTGGTGGCAAGTACGTTGCTTGTTGGAGGAACAGCATGGGTTGCACCAGGTAACTATGCTTACGCTGCAGAGGTTCAGGGAGTACAACAGAATGTGATTAATGTTGTGGGTAAAGGTGAGATTCAGGTGAAGCCTGATATCGCGTATCTGTCCATTGGTGTGAACAGTACTGCAGAGACAGCTGCATCTGCTCAAAAAGCGAATGCTGCCAAAGTTCAAAAAGTATCCAATTTGCTGAAGAATACGTGGAAGATCAGTGCAGACGACATTCAAACGAGTCAGTTCTCTGTACAACCCAACTATACGTATAGTGAAAAAGACGGACAACAAATTAAAGGATATACAGCGCATCATACGCTGACAGTCACATATCGTCAGATGGACAAGATTGGCGAGTTGCTCGATGCTGCTTCGGGTGCCGGTGCCAACAATATTGAAAACGTACGCTTTACTGTAGAAAATCCGGAAAGTTATGAATCCCAAGTGATTGAAAAAGCTGTTGCCAATGCAGATGTGAAAGCGGGCGCCATTGCAAAAGCAGTTAAACGTCAACTGGGTGCTGTTCTTTCCGTGAGCCAAGGTGATGCCGATGTGCCTGTATTCTATGCAAGCGAGGCGTTGATGTCCAAAGCACAAGATACAGCAGGTGGTACTGAGATTGAAACAGGCCAGGTTAAAGTAAGTACAATTCTGAATATCACGTATGAAATGAAATAAACAAGATCGAACTAAGGATTGTAAACTCAAGAACCTTTTTAAGTGTCATTTGAAGGGTACAACGAAATAATGACAAAGACTTTGTCCTGTGGACAGAGTCTTTTTTTGTTGGAAAAGCAAACTTTGATGAAGTTATATAGAAGGGTACCTTTTTGAAGCAACATGAAATGCTGTATATTGGTATCTTTTTTGTATAGTTGTTCGTGACAAAAAGGTCATATCCCCATATATTTTCCTACTGATATTCATCAACATTGTAACTCGAGCTGTAAACCTTTCCGAAATCGGGTTAATTATAATAGAGAGGTGAGCGTATGAGATATGCGATCAGGTCAGGATTACATACGCAATGATCCCTAATTGTGAATTCAGAGAGGAGTTTTATATATGACATCATGGAAAAAATGGACAAGTGCGTTGCTTGCAACAGGAATTATTGTAGGTAGCGGTTCGGTGTGGCAGGACAGTTCGGTTCAGGCGGCATCGGTATCCTCGAAAGTGACAACCACAGCTGAGGTGACCCTGAAGTCGGGTGGAAAAACACTGACTCAAAAAGGACTTCTTCAAGGTGGTTCAACTTGGGTATCTCTTACGGCAGTTAAAGATGTGGCAGGTGGAACGCTGAAATATGATGCGAAAACGAAGTCATATACGGTAACAGCAGCCAACAATGCGATGACCGTTAGCCTGATGGATGGACAGCCAAACGTTTATATTAACGGTTATTACCCTCAAGTGGAAGCGAAATTGATTCAGGGTCGATTGTATATTCCATTCTCAGCAATGAGAGATTATCTGGGTGTACAGGGGAATTGGGATGCCAAAACCAAAACGTTGACACTCAGCAAGGTGAAACAAAATAACGTTAAAATTAAAGCGGCAACAGTTAATGTTACTGTAAAAAATGCTGAAGTAGATGTTCAATATCCGCAAGTGAGTGGACTTGCCAGCAAAGAAGCTGAAGCGGCGATCAACAAAGTGCTGAAAGACGAAGTGGATGCTTATGTAGCTGACTTCAAGAAACAGACATCTGAATTCGGCGGTGCAACAGCCAACCGTCCATATGCATTTGAGAGCTCTTATGTAGTGACGTACAACGAAAAAGGCGTGCTGGGACTCATTACACAACGATACGAAGATTATGCTGGCGCTCATGGTATGACATACCGTACGGGCCACACCTTTGCACTGGACACAGGTAAGGAGCTTACGTTAGATGATGTGCTGCAAAATAACAAAACCATGCGCGAGACGTTGAGTAAAAAAGTGGGTGAACAACTGAAAGCCCGCGGTGGATACCTCGACGGTTATAAAGGGTTGAATAAAGATCAAGATTTCTATGTGACACCAACGGGTGTAGTTGTGTTCTTCCAGTTGTATGAGTATACGGCGTATGCAGAGGGATTCCCTGAAATGCCATTTACGTATAAAGAGCTTCTCCCTAAAGGCACGGAACCTTTCAGTAATGTAAATGGAACCAAATAAAGAATCATTATTATGCACTCTCAAGTTTTTCTTCCTTATAAAATGAAAAAAGAAGCCTTCATCATAATTATGATGAGGGCTTCTTCTCGTATAGACAACACAATTATATGTTGCTGATTACGTTAGGTGTTGATTATGTTAACGCATAGACCGTGGTCTACGTCACACTTAGATGCCTTGTGATCCTACGTTTTCGATAACTTTATCAATGATACCGTAATCGGCGGCTTCAGCAGCACTCATGAAGTAGTCACGATCTGTATCTTTCTCAATCCGCTCCAGCGGTTGACCTGAACGCTCAGAGATGATGCGGTTCAACGTATCACGCATTTTCAGGATGCGGCGAGCACGGATTTCGATGTCAGAAGCCTGACCTTGTGCACCACCAAGTGGTTGGTGAATCATAATTTCACTGTTTGGTAATGCAAAACGTTTACCTTTTGCACCGGCATTCAGCAAGAATGCACCCATGGAAGCCGCCATACCTACACAGATGGTAGATACATCCGGTTTGATGAATTGCATTGTATCGTAAATCGCCATACCGGCTGTAATCGATCCGCCTGGGCTGTTGATGTATAAGTGAATGTCTTTCTCCGGATCTTCCGCAGCCAGGAACAACATCTGTGCCATAATGGCATTAGCCACTACGTCATTAACATCGCTACCAAGGAAAATAATACGATCCTTCAGCAATCTGGAGTAGATGTCGTAGGCGCGCTCACCCCGGTTGCTCTGTTCAACGACCATTGGAATAAAACTCACGTGAAAAACCTCCTTGGAATGTAAATGTTATTGGTGTTTATACTTAAACTGTTACCGTATTACCCACATAATAAACAATTCCAAACAAAAAGTCAAAGAAAGTCAAACTAACTTGCAAAAAAAAGAAACCTTTCCGGTTTCATTGGTTAAATGGGTTATGAGCTGTTAAATAAAAGTGGCGCGCCCGCCAAGAATCGAACTTGGATCTCAGGCTTCGGAGGCCTACGTCATATCCATTGGACCACGGGCGCACATTATGTGACAGCAATAATGATTATAGCTCATGAAATATTTAATTGCAAGCAGTTCGTTGTGGTATTGGTTTGGATTAACCTAAAAATGATCATGATGAAGAAGAGTGGATAAAGAGTGCATTTAAGTAAATGCTATTAGAGGTTTTGGACATGCTGTATGAAATGTGATTGTGAGCGATATGTAGATTGAATTCATTTGTTTCTTCTATATATGGTATGCGTGAGCTAGTCCTAGATCATGGAAGTCTAGGATTGTGAAAATAGGCGCGTACAAACGCTGCATGCGTGTCGAAATAACACGTTGAAACACTTGCATGTCACGTCAGTTTTAGGTAGAATAGACGTGGGACTTAAAAAGTTAACCCGGGACGTTTTAGGGCCACGAAAGAGAGCTTAGAACGAGAACTTGCGGGAGTGGAAAGCATGCGAACGATTTTAGAAGTACAAAAGCAGCTTCTGCCTGATCTCATGGATATCTTGAAAAAGAGGTATACGATTCTGCAACAGATCATGTTATCGGATGTGATCGGACGGAGAACGTTAGCTAATTCCATGCAGATGACCGAGCGGGTTCTGAGGGCTGAGACCGATCTGTTAAAGGCTCAGGGACTTATTGAAATTGACAGTGCAGGAATGAAGATCAGCGAGGCAGGGTATGATTTGCTGCAGCAGTTAGAGCCCGTAGCCAAAGAGCTGTTCGGATTATCCGAGCTGGAAGAGCGCATCAAGCAAGCCTACGGTCTGCAAAAGGTAGTTGTGGTTCCTGGCGATTCGGACGTTTCTCCATTTGCCAAAAGGGAACTGGGCAGAGCCGGAGCGAAGGCTCTCGGCAATATCATGAGTGACAACGACGTTGTCGCCGTTACTGGCGGTTCAACAACGGCCGAAGTCGCAGAACAACTAAATCCGCCAACATCGCTCAAAGGTGTCTGGTTCGTACCGGCACGCGGTGGACTTGGGGAAAGCCTTGAAATTCAGGCTAATACGATCGCATCCACAATGGCAAAACGGGTAGGGGCGCAATACAAACTCCTGCATGTACCGGATTTGCTCAGTGATCATGCCTATGAATCATTAATCCAGGACCCTAGTGTTCAGGAGATTCTGCAACTGATCAGGCAATCACGGATTGTTATTCATGGAATTGGTGATGCCGTAGAAATGGCCAAAAGACGCAAACTTGCGACGGAGATTATAGATGAACTTCAGGAGCAAGGGGCCGTATCTGAATCTTTCGGTTATTACTTTAATGATCAGGGTGAGGTGGTACATACCATGCTTACACTGGGTATGCGACTTCAGGATATTGAACGAACCGATGTTGTGATTGGAATTGCAGGTGGCAAAAGCAAAGCTGCTGCAATACACTCCGTGTTACGATTTGGTCAGGAAGATATTCTGATTATTGATGAGGCTGCTGCCGAAGTCATCGTTGCTGAAATGGAATAAGGTTTTACTTTGTATCACAACTATTGTTGTCTTGACGGACTTCACCGTCTGTCTTGAATATATAAGTTTCATAAAAAATTAATCAAAACTTGGGAGGAACTTACTCATGATTAAAGTAGGTATTAACGGTTTTGGACGTATTGGACGCTTGGCATTCCGCCGTATTCAAAATGTAGCAGGCATCGAGGTAGTAGCAATCAACGACTTGACTGACGCTAAAATGCTCGCTCATTTGCTCAAATATGATACAACTCAAGGTCGCTTCGATGGCGATGTTGAAGTACACGATGGCTTCTTCAAAGTGAACGGCAAAGAAGTTAAAGTATTGGCTAACCGTAACCCGGAAGAACTTCCTTGGGGCGACCTGGGCGTAGATATCGTTCTGGAATGTACTGGTTTCTTCACAACTAAAGAAGCAGCTGAGAAACACTTGAAAGGTGGAGCTAAGAAAGTTGTTATCTCCGCACCAGCTACTGGCGACATGAAAACCATCGTTTACAACGTAAACCATGAAATCCTCGACGGTACTGAAACTGTAATCTCCGGCGCATCTTGCACAACAAACTGCCTGGCACCTATGGCAAAAACACTGCAAGACAAATTCGGAATCGTTCAAGGTTTGATGACTACAATTCACGCTTACACTGGCGACCAAAACACGTTGGATGCTCCACACCCTAAAGGTGACTTCCGTCGTGCTCGCGCAGCAGCTGAAAACATCATCCCTAACACAACTGGTGCTGCTAAAGCAATCGGTCTGGTAATCCCAGAACTGCAAGGCATCCTTGATGGTGCAGCTCAACGTGTACCAGTAGCTACTGGTTCCCTGACTGAGCTCGTAACTGTTCTGAACAAAAAAGTAACTGCTGAAGAAGTTAACGCAGCTATGCAAGAAGCTTCCGATCCAGAAACTTTCGGATACACAGAAGACGAAATCGTATCTTCCGATATCCAAGGAATCACTTTCGGTTCCCTGTTTGATGCAACTCAAACTAAAGTTCTGACTGTTGGCGACCAACAATTGGTTAAAACTGTAGCTTGGTATGACAATGAAATGTCCTACACTGCACAATTGGTTCGCACTTTGGAGCACTTTGCAAAAATGATTAAGTAATATCTGTAATAACATAGAGCGGAAACAGATGCTATATTGTTTCCGCTCTTTATATATCTACATTTTGCAAATTTCTCAAAAACACCAGGATTGACGAGGGATTTCAGCTCTTGATTGGTCCACCAAATACATGGGTGCGGAGGAAATACAGATGAACAAAAAAAGTGTACGCGATATCGAATTGACAGGAAAACGGGCTTTTGTCCGTGTAGATTTCAATGTGCCGCTCGAAGATGGTAAAATTACAGATGACAAACGTATTCGTGCAACGCTTCCTACAATCAACTACTTGATTGAAAAAGGCGCTAAAGTCATTTTGGCAAGCCACATGGGTCGTCCTAATGGCGAAGTGGTTGAATCCTTGCGTTTGACTCCAGCAGCTGAGCGTTTGTCTGAATTGCTTGGTAAAACAGTTGTTAAAGCTGACGGTTCTGTTGGTGACGCTGTTAAAGCTCAAATCGCTGAACTGAACAACGGCGACGTTTTGTTGCTTGAAAACGTTCGTTTCCACGCAGGCGAAGAGAAAAACGATCCGGAACTGGCAAAACAATTTGCTGAACTGGCTGACGTTTTCGTTAACGATGCGTTTGGCGCGGCTCACAGAGCACACGCTTCGACTGAAGGAATCGCTCACTTGCTTCCAGCAGTGTCCGGTTTGTTGATGGAGAAAGAACTTGAAGTGTTGGGTAAAGCAATTTCCAACCCTGAGCGTCCTTTCACAGCTATCATTGGTGGATCCAAAGTTAAGGACAAAATCGATGTAATCGACAACCTGCTGAACATTGCAGACAACGTAATCATCGGTGGAGGTCTGACTTACACGTTCTTCAAAGCACAAGGACATGAAATTGGACAATCCTTGCTGGATGATTCCAAACTTGATGTTGCTCTCGGTTTTATCGAAAAAGCGAAAAAATTGGGCAAAAACTTCTACCTGCCGGTAGATATCGTAGTGTCTGACGATTTCAGTGCGAAAGCAAACACACAAATCGTTGACATCGATGGTATCCCAGCAGATTGGGAAGGTATCGACATCGGTCCTAAAACACGTGAGATCTATGCTGATGTAATCAAAAACTCCAAATTGGTTGTGTGGAACGGACCAATGGGCGTATTTGAAATCGAGCCATTCTCCCACGGTACTCGTGCAGTAGCGGAAGCTTGCGCTGAGACAGAAGCTTACACTGTAATTGGTGGCGGTGACTCCGCAGCAGCAGCTGAGAAGTTCAAATTGGCTGACAAGATGAACCACATCTCTACAGGTGGCGGTGCATCGCTCGAGTTCATGGAAGGTAAAGTACTTCCAGGCGTAGTGGCATTGAACGACAAGTAAGTTTTAGTAGTCTATAGCATGAAGGAGTTGAAACCCATGAGAACACCGATTATCGCAGGTAACTGGAAAATGTTCAAAACGGTTTCCGAATCCAATGACTTCATTCAGGAAGTTAAAGGAAAAGCGGAAGTTGAAGGCGTGGAAACTGTAATCTGCGCACCGTTTACAAATCTGCCATCCCTGGTAGAAGCCGTTAAAGGCACAAACATCAAAATTGGTGCACAAAATCTTCATTTTGAAGATAACGGTGCATTCACAGGTGAAATCAGCGGTGTAATGCTGAAAGACCTGGGTGTGGATTATGTCATTATTGGTCACTCGGAGCGCCGTCAATATTTTGCGGAAACCGATGAGACTGTCAATAAAAAGTTGCATGCAGCATTCCGTCACGGATTGACTCCAATCTTCTGCCTTGGTGAGACGCTTGAAGAGCGTGAAGCGAACCAAACAAAAGACGTATGCAAAGTGCAAACAGTAGCTGCTTTTGCAGGTCTGTCTGCAGAGCAAGCGGCACAAGTTGTTATTGCTTATGAGCCGATCTGGGCGATTGGTACAGGCAAATCCTCCACTTCCCAAGATGCGAATGAAGTTATTGCTTACATCCGTACGCTGGTGAAGGATCTGTACAACGAGACGGTAGCGAATGCAGTTCGTATTCAATACGGCGGCAGTGTTAAACCAGAGAATGTAACAGAATACCTCGGACAAAGCGACATCGACGGCGCACTTGTTGGCGGTGCCAGCTTGCAGCCGGCTTCGTTCATCGCGCTTGTTGAGGGGGCGAAGTAAGATGACAGCTCCAAAACCTGTAGCACTGATCATCATGGATGGCTTTGGTCTGCGTAACACGGTGGAAGGCAATGCGGTAGCGCAAGCCAAAAAACCGAACTATGACCGTTTCATGAGCCAATTCCCACATACAACACTCACTGCATGCGGTGAAGCTGTAGGTTTGCCAGAAGGGCAAATGGGAAATTCCGAGGTAGGTCACCTGAACATTGGTGCCGGCCGGATCGTATACCAGGATTTGACCCGTATCTCCAAATCCATTCGTGACGGCGAGTTCTACGACAATGAAACACTTGTCAAAGCCGTTCGCGAAGCGAAACAAAGCGGCAAAAAACTTCATCTCTACGGCTTGTTGTCTGATGGCGGCGTACATAGTCACATCGACCACCTGTTTGCTATGCTGGATCTGGCCAAAAAAGAAGGAATGAATGATGTATATATTCATGCTTTCATGGATGGCCGTGATGTTATGCCAGACAGTGGTAAAGACTTCATGCAGAAACTGATCGCCAAGATTGAAGAAGTCGGTGTAGGTAAAATCGCTACGGTTCAAGGTCGCTATTACGCGATGGACCGTGACAAACGTTGGGAACGGGTTGAGAAATCATACCGTGCCATCGTTTATGGAGATGGACCAAAATACACTGACCCACTCAAAGCGGTTGAAGAATCGTATGAGAAATCCGTATTTGATGAATTCGTTGAACCAACGGTTATCGTCAAAGCGGATGGTGAGCCGGTAGGTTTGGTAGAGAGCGGCGATTCCGTTATCTTCCTCAACTTCCGTCCTGACCGTGCGATCCAGTTGTCGCAAGTATTCACAAACCAGGATTTCCGCGGTTTCGAGCGTGGTCCGAAGTTCCCTGTGGGCTTGCACTTTGTATGCTTGACTTTGTTCAGCGAGACGGTTGAAGGTTATGTGGCTTATTCGCCGAAGAACCTCGACAACACCCTGGGTGAAGTCCTGGTACAGAACAATAAAAAACAACTGCGTATTGCAGAAACTGAGAAATACCCGCACGTTACCTTCTTCTTCAGCGGTGGTCGTGATGTGGAGCTTCCGGGCGAAACTCGCGTACTGATCAACTCACCAAAAGTTGCAACGTATGATCTGCAACCAGAGATGAGCGCGTATGAAGTTGCTGACGCATGTGTTCGCGAGATCGAAGCAGACAAACATGACGCCATCATTCTGAACTTTGCTAACCCTGACATGGTTGGACACTCCGGCATGCTGGAGCCTACCATCAAAGCGGTTGAAGTAACAGATGAGTGTATGGGCCGTGTTGTGGATGCAGTACTTGCCAAAGGCGGCGTTGTACTGATCACGGCGGATCATGGTAACGCGGATATGGTGTTCGATGAGAAAGGACGTCCGTTCACAGCTCATACAACGAACCCGGTTCCATTCATCGTTACGGATGCCAATGTAACTTTGCGTGAAGGCGGAATCCTGGCAGATATCGCGCCAACGATCCTTGACCTGATGCAATTGCCTAAACCGGCTGAGATGACAGGTACATCCGTCATCGCTACCCGTAAATAAGTTACGCAACAACATATATAATTGGACGGTTTGGCGTTTGCACATTGAACGAAGGCAGCAGAAATAGTCTGAAGAAGCGAAGCGCTCGCCTTTATCACATGATTTCAACTTATGAAAGTAAGTTCAAAGAAATCAGGGGATAACAGCGATCGGAAGACGATTCTGCTGACATAGTGAAATAAGGGCAAACACAAGTTGGTCCAAAAATTAAATCCCAACTATAAAGGAGATTATCACAAATGACTATTATTTCTGACGTGTACGCTCGCGAAGTCCTCGACTCCCGCGGTAACCCTACAGTAGAAGTTGAAGTATACCTGGAGTCCGGTGCAATCGGACGCGCAATCGTTCCATCCGGTGCATCCACTGGTGCCCACGAAGCCGTTGAGCTTCGCGATGGCGACAAATCCCGTTACCTCGGTAAAGGCGTTCTGCAAGCTGTTAAAAACGTAAACGAAACAATCGCTCCAGAAGTTATCGGTATGGATGCATTGGATCAACTGGGTATCGACAAATTGATGATCACTTTGGATGGTACGCCAAACAAAGGTAAACTGGGCGCTAACGCAATCCTGGCTGTATCCATGGCAGTAGCTCGCGCAGCTGCTGACGCTCTGGACCTGCCATTGTACGTTTACTTGGGCGGATTCAACGCTAAAGCATTGCCAGTTCCAATGATGAACATCATCAACGGTGGTGAGCATGCTGACAACAACATCGACGTTCAAGAGTTCATGGTTCTTCCAGTTGGAGCACCAAGCTTCAAAGAAGCTCTTCGCGTAGGTGCAGAGATCTTCCACAACCTGAAATCCGTATTGAGCTCCAAAGGCTTGAACACAGCTGTAGGTGACGAAGGTGGTTTCGCACCGAACCTTGGTTCGAACGAAGAAGCAATCACTACAATCATCGAAGCAATTGAAAAAGCTGGTTACAAACCAGGCGTTGACGTATTCTTGGGTATGGACGTTGCTTCCACTGAGTTCTACAAAGATGGTAAGTACACACTTGCTGGCGAAGGTAAATCTTACACTTCCGCTGAGTATGTTGACCTTCTGGCTTCATGGGTTGAGAAATACCCAATCATCACAATCGAAGACGGTATGTCCGAAGATGACTGGGATGGTTGGAAATTGCTCACTGAGAAATTGGGAGACAAAGTACAACTCGTTGGTGATGACCTGTTCGTAACAAACACTGAGCGTCTGGGCAGAGGTATCAACGAAGGTATCGGTAACTCCATCCTGATCAAAGTTAACCAAATCGGTACATTGACTGAAACATTTGATGCAATCGAAATGGCTAAACGCGCAGGATACACAGCTGTAATCTCTCACCGTTCCGGTGAGTCCGAAGACAGCACAATCGCTGATATCGCTGTTGCAACTAACGCTGGTCAAATCAAAACGGGTGCTCCTTCCCGTACAGACCGTATCGCGAAGTACAACCAATTGCTCCGCATTGAGGATCAACTGGGTGAACTGGCTCAATACAATGGTCTTAAAGGATTCTACAACCTTAAAAAATAAGCTGGATATCCAGCTTTTACGGGCAAGCCGGGTAACCGGCTTGTCTTTTTTATTGCAACGAAGTAATGGTATAACGTAAGGATCACGCAGATGGTGAAATTTAGGGCATTGTATAAACTGTACTACTTGTAGTACAACCATAGCTATGTTACAATTAAAGTAACTGTTTTTATGGTGAGATGTATGCCCACATGGGTAGGAGGTGGAAAGAATGGATATTGCTTTGAAATTGCTGCTCGTTGTTTTCTCGATCGGTCTAATCACTGTAGTATTGCTGCAGCACGGGAAAAGCGCTGGTTTGGCGGGTGCCATCTCCGGTGGTGCGGAACATCTTTTCGGTAAAACGAAAGCGCGCGGATTGGATCTCTTCCTGCAACGTGCAACGGTGGTACTGGGTGCAGGATTTATGATTTTGTCTATTGTTGTTACGGTGGCTTCCAAGTAAGAATTGGAACTGCTGTTCAATGAATAGCTTAAGCTAATGGCTTAATTGATGAACCTTCGTTTCGTGAAGAAACGGGGGTTTTTTAATAAATTCTTACGCGTCCAAACTTTTCCAACAATTTAATCTATAGACTCCATGATTTTCGGTCTTCTTCTCACTTCTGTTTGGTTTTCCTTCCTTAACATGCAACACACCCCTATCATGTATGGTATGTCCCTCGCTTATTCGTTACGCGAACTCACTCCCTATAATGAATGTCATGTGTACAGAAAATTTTCGGATGTAGTCCTTTTCCAGATGCGCACAGCACGTGTATCGCATAAAATGTCTGTAGAGATACGTGAAAGCGTGATTTTAGAGGAGCGCCCGGCAACTGTGGTTTTTTTGCGAGGTACGGATGGGCCGGATTGAATTCGTGTATACTAGGGTATGAGATAGTATGGTTGTACCACTACACTCTTCACAACAGTGATATTGTATTGCATGAAAATGGTAAGAATTCCGATACATAAAGAGATGAGACTTGCTTACACTTTTATGTTTCCCGAGGTGAATATATTAATGATAACAGAACAACAATTGCTCGACTTCATGCGGGAAACCGCTTATAAACCTATGACTTATCAGGAGTTGGAACAGCACTTCGCTATTGAAGATGCAGCTGATTTCAAAGCCTTTTTGATTATGCTTAATACGCTGGAGGAATCCGGTAAAGTTTTGCTGACCCGCAACAATCGCTATGGCATGCCAGAGCGCATGGATTTGGTACGTGGACGTTTACAGGCTCACGCCAAAGGTTTCGCTTTCCTTATCCCTGAGGATCGGGAGCACCCGGATGTGTACATTCACGCCAATGATATGAAAAGTGCGATGAATGGTGATACGGTATTGGTTAAAGTCACATCTCAAGGACCTTCAGGTGGTCGTTTGGAGGGTGAGATCGTCCGTATTGTTACTCGTGCTGTGACACAAGTCGTTGGTGTGTTCCAGAGCCATGAGGTGTACGGATTTGTCATTCCGGATGATAAACGGATTAATCGCGATATTTTCATCCCACGTACCAACTTTGCTGGGGCGGTTGATGGACAGAAGGTCGTAGCCAAGATCGTCAGCTATCCGGAGGGCCGTGCGGCTGCCGAAGGTGAAGTGATCGAGATTCTCGGTCATAAGGATGAGCCGGGTATTGATATTTTGTCCGTCATTCGCAAGCATCAGTTGCCTGAAGCTTTCCCTGATGAAGTGGTAGAAGAGGCGGAAAAAGCACCCGACTCCATCACGGATGAAGAGATTGTACAACAGGGTCGCCGTGATCTGCGCGGACTTAACATTGTCACGATTGATGGCGAAGATGCCAAGGATCTGGATGATGCTGTAAATGTAGAGAAACTGCCTAACGGGAACTACCGTCTGGGTGTTCATATTGCCGACGTTGGCTATTATGTGCAGGAGAATTCCAAGCTTGATCAGGAAGCCTACAACCGCGGATGCAGTGTGTATCTGGTAGACCGGGTTATTCCTATGCTGCCACAACGTCTGTCCAACGGAATCTGTAGTTTGAACCCGCAGGTAGACCGCTTGACACTGTCTTGTGAGATGGAGTTTAACGACCAGATGAAGGTTGTTAAACATGACATTTTCACAAGTGTAATCAAAACCAAAGAGCGGATGACGTATTCCAACGTCCGTAAAATCCTTGAAGGTGAAGAGCCGGAATTGCTCGAGCGTTATAAGGATCTGGTAGATGATTTCCATCTGATGAAAGAGATCGCTTTGAAGTTGCGTGCTATGCGTATGCGCCGTGGTGCGGTTGACTTTGATTTTGAAGAATCCAAAATCATTGTGGACGCAGAATGCAAACCGGTAGATATCGTGAAACGGGAGCGTTCGATTGCAGAGCAAATCATTGAGGAATTCATGTTGGCAGCGAACGAAACAGTGGCAGAGCATTTCCACTGGTTGAAGGTTCCGTTCATTTATCGTGTGCACGAAGACCCGGATCAGGAAAAACTGCAAAATTTCCTCGCCTTTGCGGCGAATTTTGGACACCAGGTCAAAGGACGTGGCAATGCGATTCATCCACGGGCGCTTCAATCGTTGCTTGAGGATATCAAAGAAACGAAAGAACAAACCGTGATTAGTACGATGATGCTCCGTTCGATGAAACAGGCGAAGTATGATTCTGAAATGTCGGGTCACTTTGGCCTCGCGGCAGAATTCTATAGTCACTTTACGTCTCCAATTCGTCGTTATCCCGATCTTGTCATTCACCGGGTGATTCGCGAAGTCATTGAAAATAATGGTGCATTGCCGGAGAACCGTCAGGAGTATTTGGCAGCACGTATGTCCGATATTGCGCAGCAGTCTTCGGAACGTGAACGTGTGGCGGTAGAAGCTGAGCGGGATACGGAGAAAATGAAAAAAGCCGAGTACATGCTCGACAAAGTAGGCGAAGAGTTCGAAGGCATGATCAGCAGTGTGACCAGCTTTGGTATGTTCATTGAACTGGAGAACACGGTTGAAGGTCTGATTCGCCTGAGCGCACTCACGGACGACTATTACCATTTTGACGATCAGCATATGGCTCTGATTGGTGAACGTACCTCGAAAGTCTTCCGCATCGGTGATGAAGTGAAGATCCGTGTGGCACGTGTAAGCATGGAAGAGTATACGATTGATTTTGAAATGGTCGATATGAAACCTCGCGGTGAACGTCCTGGCGGCTTCGGTGGCGGACGTGGCGGTAAAGGTGGTCGCCCAGCAAGTGGTGGCGGTCGCGGCGGTGCCAAGGGTGGACCAGGTGGATTCAGCGGTTCGCGAGGCGGCAAAGGCGGCTCATCCGCTGCTGGAGCCAACCGTGGTGGCAGATCAACGGAAGAAAGCAGCAAAGGTGGACGTGGCGGTCGCAGTGGAGCAGCAAGTGCAGGCGCGGGCGCAGGCTCATCTGGTGGCTACGCAGGTAAAGGCGGCGGCAAACCAAAAGGTGAGCGTCGTGCGGGTGATGCTGGTGGATCAACTGGCCGGGGCAAAGGCGCAGTGAGCTTTGGTTTTGGCTCAGGTAAAGGCGGATATAGCTCTACATCGGGTGGATCAGATACTAGTTCAACCGGTGGACAAGGAAGTGGCCTGAACAGCGGCAGCGGTCGCGGTGAAGGAAGCTTTAAGTCCGGCAAGGGCGGCAATAAAGGTGGCAAAAGCGGAAGTGGACGCAAAAACACTTCGCCAAGCGGCGTATTTATTGGAGAGAATGCAACTCCTGGTGGCGCTCAGGAAGGCGGAGCACCACGACGCAAGCGGAAGAAGAGCAAAGGTGCAGCTGGTAACGGCACGGCAGCTTTTGTACGGAAAAAGAAAAAATAAAGCTAACGTAACTTTGGAGAGATGGATTACAATTCGTTCCTTCAGGTTAAGCGTTGGAGAAAATAGTCACTTCAGCCGGTGTGTTGTTTCGCACAGTCTGAAAGTGGTGTAATGAGGAGGGGCGGCAGAGGTCGCCTCTTTCTTGATTTTAACAGCCGTACTTGCTACAATTAAGGTCTGGCACGTGGTACCTTGGTGCAACATTGGGTGCGCTGCTATAGAGCATGGTACCGGCTTATTTTACGGAGAAGGAGTGAGGACATGGGCAAGAATGATGGACAGAGTAAAGTGCTCGCACAGAACAAAAAGGCTTCCCATGACTACTTCATTGAAGATACGTATGAAGCGGGCATGGTGCTTACCGGAACGGAGATCAAATCTCTTCGTAACGGCCGTGCGAATATTGGTGATGCATTTGCCACCATTCGAAACGGTGAGATTCATATTCACAATATGCATATTAGTCCTTTTGAACAAGGGAACCGAAATAATCCGCTCGATCCAACACGTACGCGCAAGTTGTTGATGCATAAAGTGCAGATTCACAAGCTGCTCGGGCTGTCGAAACAGGATGGGTACAGCATTGTTCCGCTGAAAATCTATATCCGCAATGGTTATGCAAAGCTTTTGCTTGGACTGGGTAAAGGTAAGAAGCAATACGACAAACGTGAAACTGCCGCGAAGCGCGATGCTCAACGTGATATCCAACGGGTACTTCGCGAGAAGCAGAAGGTTGCGCGTTAAGTGGAGAACTGGGCGGCTTTACTTTAGGTGTATAAGTTAGTTTTTGTGATGAAGTTAGGAAAATTGATGTATGAGTTAAGGAGTCTCAAGGTTTGTCCTGCAATGGGCAAGATTGAGGCTTTTTTATTTTTAGTGGGAAGGGGATGTGGTGTGAATAGCTGAAGTGTATTGTGTCGTGATTTCCTTTGATATGTGTTGAAGGGAATTCGGTAGGAGCATGGAGTTTGGCGCGTTGATGATCCAAATTTTTAGCCTTTGCGTAGTTTGCCTGAAACGTGGGTAAGATACTTAGGTGCGTTGTTCATGATCCAATCTGGGTAAACTTTACTTCCGATTGGTGACGCGGTATAATATGTAGACGATTGAGCCTGTTGTATTGGATAACCTTGTACACATGCTCAGCCTGCTGGAATGTCTTCCAGCAATCTGTACTATTTCGGTGATGTGTCCTGTGTTATGATTACTCATGTAGCAGACAGGAATGCCGAGTTTGAAAGAAGCATCTTTTTACCTTGGAGGAAAAAGATGTGCAGCACCTTTGCTCCGTATTCACGGATTAATCCTGGAGCCCTTCTTCATTGAGGGGGCGTTTATGGATTCGACGGGGATAGTTCGAGCATGGGTAGCGGGTAGTGGGGACGCGTCCGCTTTATCAACGCTAAAGCCTATTAAACGGCAAACAACAAACAAACTACGCTTTCGCAGCCTAAGAAACTGTGTGCGTGCTTCTACCCTGCATCGCCCATGTGACAGGGATAGGGGCTAACTAGTAGTGGGATACGCTGTCACATCTCCGCCTGGGGTGTGCTGAAGAAGACAATCAGGCTGACCCAACGTATAGCCGGTTACGGGGCGATACTCGGGTGACATCAAAACTGTGACTACACCCGTAGAAGCTTATGTGCCGTTATCTTCGGACAGGGGTTCGACTCCCCTCGCCTCCATTAGAGTCAAAAAACCATCAACCAGTAATCTGGTTGGTGGTTTTTCTGTTTATGATATAATAAAACATAAATTTAGATTGGGGGACTCAGGATGTTTACAAATCGAAAACAACTCCAAGAAATTTTAAACAAAGCAAGTCAACATGCACGGAAACAAGCTAAAGAATCAGGCGCCTCTATTTATTATATAAAGAATAACAAACGCGTTCGTGAGGATGCTGCGGGTAATAAATTTGAAATTATATTTGATGCTACTGGGAAACGCCAGGAGTTTGAGTATCATGAGTGAAATCAGACCAGTCATGACGTTATTTGCTGGAACCAATGGAGCAGGGAAAAGTACACTCAGTATGCAAATGAGAGAGTGGCTTGGTGAACTGGTTGATCCGGATCAAATTGCAAGAGAGTTGAAGCCAGAGAATCCGCGCAGTGCTGACCTGTCTGCTGGCAGGGAAGCTGTGAAAAGAATCCGATCTCTCATTAAAAGTGGTGTAAACTTCGCTATTGAAACGACATTGTCCGGATCATTTGTTTTAAAACATATGGAAATTGCAAAAGAAAACAGTTACGAAATTGTCGTATACTATATCGGCCTTGAGGATGTGCAAATGCATATAGATCGTGTTGCCTCTCGTGTTGAACAAGGTGGACATTGGATTGCAGAAGAAGACATTCGTTATCGATATGGTCAGTCTTTGAAGAACCTTAAACCGGCTCTATCTATCGCAGATCGGGTTATCATCATTGATAATACATACGAGCCTTTAATTGTTGCTGAAATCATACAGGGTGATTTGATCTATTGTGTTGAGTCCATACCTGCTTGGGCTAATCCTGTTCTTGTGGGTTACTGATACACGGGACATCACAACAGTGACTATACCCGTAGAAGCTTTTGTTCCGTTATCTTCGGACATGGGTTCGATACCCCCTCACCTCCATTAGAGTAAGCAAAATCCACCAACCATTGTTCTGGTTGGTGGATTTTTATTTTATGATATAATAACCTAAATTATATAAATGAAGGGAATCGAGGTATATGTAGGTCGAAAAGCTTTAAGAAAGTATATCAGGTACATTTAGGTTCTGAAACGTATATAGGTATCTATAGCCTGCTTTAACTAGACCAAATTATGATAATAGAAAATACATACGGGCCATCCATTGTTATGAGGATTTTTAATAGCTTGTTGATTCTATTTTGTGGAGCCTACGTTGATTTGTGCTCGAATTTAGTATTAAGAAATTAGATTAGGTAACATCCATACTGAGACTACTCCCCGCAGATCTTTGGAAAAGGTTCGACTCTCAGGGTCTTTTATATGAAAAAATTAATTTATAATGTTTAACATTAAATACAATATTTATAATAATAATAGAGTAAAGGAGTAGTTCTTTTGGATCCGTACTTATATTTGTTGTTTCATCTTCTATCACATGCTCTTCTTGGGGCGGTAATTGCATACTGCTTTTTGCCAAGGGATACATGGAAAAATCTTATAATATGTCTATGTTCGGGTGCTCTGTGTGGAATAATTCCTGATATTTTTGGGGATAGAAGTGTAGCTCCGTTGTCCCATTCTATTTTGTTTACACCCCTTTTAGCTTTAGGAATAGCATATTTGACAAAACTGTTCTATAAAACGACAAGTTTCAAATTAATCTGGGGATCTTCTATTTTGTCTGTCTTGTTTGGACACTTATTTTTAGACTATATGGGACATGATTTACCAGCATTCTATCCCCTTAGCGATAAATTATATATTATGGAAGCCATTACATTGGGAGATCCATGGATATGGTTTCCGTTAATTATTGGTCTTGGATTGAGTGTTTTTTTGAGGAACAAGCCTAAATTACCTGTAATTACTTCGATACTATTCATATTGGTATATTTAGTTTTTCGAATAATATCAAAAGAAATAATCGAGCACAAAGTTCAAGTTCAACACCCGGTTCCTGAAAAGTCATACATTATAGTGGAGCCCGATAGTCATTATGAATTTCCTTTAGATCCCAGAAAGTGGTTAGAGTTCAGGTTTCGAGTCATCAGTCCTCATTTCTCTAAAGGTGGTGATGCGGGTATACTGGGAGAGAAATCAGACAAACTATTCTGGTACGATTTTTATCCAGTAGCCTTTGAGATAAATTTATCAAGAGGAAAGTATGTTCCAATAAATTTACAGGATTCTAAAGTTGTGATATCTGTTACTAAGGAATGGAAAGAAGCGGGTTCTAACTATATTCAGGGAAAGTATGATGGAAACCTTCTTACCTACAAAGAAACCACCAATGGTCAGTGGGAAGAAGTTATACCGCAATAGTTTTCTATAGTTTCTATCCACCATCAACCAGCGGTCTGGTTGGTGGTTTTTCTGTTTATGCTATAATCTTTGTAAAATAAGCTGATGCAAGCCTAATTTACTCTGTAATCTCCCAAAGGAGGCAAAAAAGCATGAGCCAAACGCAGCAACAGATCCGCGAGTTTGTTGCAGGGGTGCAAGCATATGTCTCGCCAGTAAATGTGATTAATCCTTGGAGCGATTATGTGGCGGGCTATGATATCGGCCCCGAAGCGGTAAAGATTCGTTGTGAACATTTGGTCAGGTATTTGGGGCCACGAATGTCCAAGGCTCGGTACATTTTTATTGCTGAAGCCGTAGGCTATCAAGGGGCGAGGTTCTCCGGCGTACCCTTGACGTCCGAACGAATGGTTACCGGGAATCACTCGCTGGTGAATCACCAGATGATTTTTGCAGGCGAGCCGGGTGTCCGAACAAGCCTGCCCAATATCGTCAAACCTAACCGAAGTCAGGCGCTGTATGGTTTTGCAGAACCGACAGCATCCATCATATGGGGTGAAGTGTTATCCAGTTCAAGGTGGAAACCAACGGATTTTATATTTTGGAACATCTATCCCTTTCATCCATATCAATCTTCTGAAAACAGGATGACGAATCGAACGCCGACTTTGGCAGAGTTGGAGGATGGTGTGGTATTCGCCGGACAGCTTATGCAACTGAATCCTGATGCTCAGATCGTGGCTATTGGCAGAAAGTCAGCAGACACGTTAAGCTCACATCTCATTAAAAATCACCATGTTCCCCATCCTGCAAATGGAAGGGCAGTACAATTTCAAAAAGCTGTGAGGTCAATTATCTAGCCCATTTTTAACTGGAGGAATGTAAGGCTGACATATGCGTTTTTATCGTCCAAGTGCTATACACATAACGTAATGCCCTATCATATAAAGATTGGTTGGTGAAGCTAAATGAGTGAAAAATACTGGCTTGTGGTGCAATATCCACTGAAGAGCGCGCAGGGCAGCAAACGAGATCATTGGTTGAAGGAAAAGGTGATGGAATATCTGGAAACCGTTCTGACCCAGGCGGAGTTGGGAGAGGTGGATGGATGTGACCTGGGCAGCCGTGTGGCTGATCCGAAGGAATATGTAATGAACATTTTCTGTGTGGTAACGGACGAAGATCGGAGCTTAGCGCTAATAAAAAAAGTGCTGAGAGAGAGTCGGCTGGATTACACCCGCATCCAAATCGCTACGATGCCATATGGCACAGAAGGAAGCTACACGCTGAAATATGCCTCCAAAAAAGGCGTTACCGAATTCTCGCTTTGATCACGCTTCGTTGTTTCTTACCATAACGAACTCTATGCTTGTCCTGCCCTCGGGTAGTTTGCCCCCGACACTTTCCCCACTTAAATTCATCATACGAGAAGACCATAATTGGACTTCCCAACCTTAATCACTCGATCAGCACTCTGTAAGTAGTAAGATTATGCCCGTAGATATTGTAATCTTGCTCAAAAGTATGCGCATCTCAAGCTAGACGTTTATCATCGTCTTTTGTGTGTTCAGACCCTCCGCTTCTCCCCCGCTTCACTCTCCATCCGGCACAAACCACAGCTTATTATCTGTACCTCCAACATTTTATAAAGCAGTACTTCTTGCGGCTCCAATTAGGGGCCCCTACCCGCAGCATTCACCACGATCAGATCCCCAAAGCCTCATTCTACTTCACTCAGTCAAGCCATCCCCAAGCGATAAAAAGAGTTGAGCCTCCTCCATGCACAGTCCTATAATATACAATTGTATAAAATCCGAGAGAGTGGTGGATATCACAACAGGTCATCCGATCACAACCGATAAACCCATCACAACCGATAAACCCATCACACATCGGAACCAAAGGAGGGTCACATTGAATCAATGAGCAAAAGATGCAACAACAGATGCAGGAGCAGTACAAGAAGGAGATGAAAAATAGAAGTGAAAGCAACAGCCCAATCAGATATTAAGATCGATGCAGAAGCAAACGAAAATGCAAAAGCGAACAACAGTGCAATGAAGAAGAATTGGACTCCCCGTTTCAAAGCGTTCATTCAACGCAAGCCCAAGACGCTCGCTTTTAAAATTCCGTTTGCCTACTTTGTCATTATTCTGCTAACGGTGGCGTTTAGTGCGTTGGTTTTGAATCGAATCTCGGAAAATGACGCGCAACGAAAGATCAATGAAGCATCACTGCAGACGATTACATCCATTGAGACCAACGTTAATCTGATGATCGAGAACGTGAACAATTATTCGAAAATGATTTTCTCCGATCCCAACTTGCAGAACCTGCTGCGGCAGGGTAATGTGTACTCCAATTTACAGACACAGTCCAAGGTCAGCGCGTATTTGACCAACCTTATGCAAGCGGTTCCAATTATCGATTCAGTATATATTTACGATAATTCGGGGCACCGATTCTCGGTTGGTACACAAGAATGGCCCACGTTTATGGAAGCAAATGTGAAGGAAGCGCCGTGGTACGAACAGGCACTGAAGCACAACGGACGATATCTGCTCAGGCTGAATGGTGGCAACAACGACAGCGGAGTTTCGGCGACGGGGGTGAATGATGGGCAAGAGGTGGTCTCGTTTATTCGCCTCATTCGGGATTTGGATGATACGTCTCCGCTTGGGTTTTTGGTCATGAACATCAAGGGCAAATCCATCGCTCAAGCCTATGCTAACCTATCTGCACCGGATTCATTTCAGGTCGCCATTCTGGATGAGCATCAGCGGGTGATCGCAACGAACGCAACCGATGGAAAGAAGGCTGTACCTGCTGTATCCGACGAATCCATGTCTGTGGCTTCTGAACAGGAAGGGATGTACGAGATGTTAGAGGCCAATCAGGCCAAGTTAAAACAAACATTTCAAGAGCAATCCTCCGGCTTCATCACCTTGCAATCGGGTGGTCAGGAATATGCTGTGACCTATCGTTCGTCTGGTGATGATCAGTGGAAATTCATCAGCATGAGCCCATACCAGGCTACCGATACCCGCAATAAATCCATGGTGCTGCTTGCGCTGATCCTACTGGCGGTAAACGGGACTGTCTTTTTTGTCAGTTCATTCATCATCTCGCGCAGCGTCATTAAGCCGATTCACAAGCTGCTTCGCTCCATGCAGAAAGCGCCAAGTGGCAACTTCCGCAAAGTGACGGTTGAGCTGAACAGTTACGAATTCGCACAGCTATATGGAGGTTACAACCAGATGATCGAGCAGATTGACCAGATGCTGAAACGCATCATTCAGGAGCAGCAGACGATCCGCCGAGCAGAGCTGAATACACTTCAGGCGCAGATCAAGCCACATTTTCTATATAACACACTTGATTCCATTACCTCCCTGGCGATGTCCGGCATGAACGAAAAGGTATGTGAGTTGTTAGAAGCGCTCGGAAGTTATTATCGGCTGAGTGTCAGCAAAGGGCGTGAACTGATTACACTGCACGAGGAGGTTGAGATTGTACGCAATTATCTGACGATCCAGCAGGTGCGATACCCCGGTGTATTTGAGGTGCAGTACGATATCGATTCAGGCTGTGAACGCGTGATGATTCCCAAGCTTGTGCTCCAGCCGTTGGTGGAAAATTCGCTGTATCACGGTATTCGTCCCAAAGGCAGCCCGGGCACGATACGCATCCAAGCTCGTCGATCCAAGGAGGGAGTACTTCTAACGATCACTGACGACGGAGTCGGCATGTCCGAGGAAGAAGTGAAGCAGATTCAACGAACAGAAATGAACAGGTCTAATCGCTCGAACTCATCTAACCCATCTAACTCTTCTAACTCTTCTAATCCTTCTAATCCTACCCATAACTCTAAATACAATCCAAGCTTTGGCTTATGGGGGACGATGGAGCGGCTTCGCATTTTCTATGACAGAGAAGATGGACTTAAGCTGCATAGCGAGGTTGGAAAAGGAACCACCATTATCATAACGATCCCGAAGGGAGCCGATGAATCATGGAACTAACTGTGGAACCATTAAAGGTATTGATTGTGGATGACGAGTACCTCATCCGTAATCTGCTGCGCATGCGTATCGATTGGGAGCAGCAAGGCATGAACATCATTGGAGAGGCCTCCGATGCTGCAGAGGCTTTGGAACAGGTCGAGCTGTTGCGCCCGGACATCGTGTTCACGGACATATACATGCCAAAGATGGACGGTATTGAACTGAGCGGCATCCTCATGGAGCGTTACCCAAACTTAAAAATCGTGGTTGTGACGGGACATGATGAATTTGAATATGCTCGTCAGAGTGTGAAGCTGGGCATATCCGATTTTATTTTGAAACCCATTCGTGCTTCTGAGTTATTACAGGTTACGGCGAAGCTGCGAGCGGCAATCGAGCAGGAGATCGGGCGTGAGTACGAGCTGATGAAGCTGCGGGAGGAGATGAAGCAGAGCTTGCCTTATCTCAGGGAGAGGTTTGTAAATCAATGGTTAAGTAACGTGATACCTGAGGATGAACTACAAGAGAAGGCGCGTTTCTTCGGTATTCCTATCTCGTCTGGTGAACCAGGATCACGCATCGCAGTAATGGAGGTGGAGGTTGCTGTACCGCAAGCTAAGATAGCTGCACCAGAGGTATATCCACATCTGTCCGAATCATATCACCAAACACACCAAGCACAACGAGGGCCTCAACAACAACACGGTCAGTCCCAATTAAGCCAGCATCAGACAGAAGGTCATCCACATACTGCCGAGGAAATACATATTCTGCTCCGAATGGTAGGCATGAAGCAGGTGCAGGCTTTTTATCCGCAGGATTCGCAAACCATTATCGTCATGGACCCGCATAACCGGATAGTTGTGCTCTCATTTGGTGAGGATACGGAATTTGCCAATCAGGTGCAGCAGCTTCAGGAAGAACTTCAACATACACTTAAGCTCGAAGGGTGTGAAGTTGATGTGACCGTAGGGATTGGCCAATGGCAATCAGGATGGGGAAGGGCCTGTGTGGGATACCGGGAAGCTTGTCGTGCACTCGATTATCAGGCGTTTGTGGGGAAAAATCAGGTCATTTGCTTCGAGGATCTGGTCATCGAAGGCGGAAAAAGCCGGTACCACTCGGATGCTCAGCTGCTCCAACAACTGCAATTTTACGTCAGTGTTGGTGCGGGGGAAGAAGCCGTATTGTTGCTGGAGCGTATGCTGTCTGTGCCGTTCTCGGACGTTTCACAGTTTCGGATGGCAGCCATGGATGTGGTTACGGAGTGCCAGCGTGCTGCCATAGAGCAACAGCTTGAGGGAGAGCACGCATTGAACAAAGAGGCCGTTGCGGCCATTTTTACAGCAGATCATTTGCCCGAACTAAAAAGCATGCTGGAGCAGCATGTCCGCACCGTATCGGATGTCATACAAGCCAAGCGACAGGCCAAGGAAGGCAATCTGATCGACCGGGTGATCGCTTATCTTGAAGAGAACATGGGCAATGCGGAAGTGGGGCTTTCCAGCACCGCGGCTGCTTTTTACGTAAGTTCGGGCCATCTGGGGCGGCTGATGAAAAAAGAAACCGGGCAGACATTTGTGGAATATCTGACTCAACTCCGCATGAAGAAGGCTGAAATGCTGCTGAAACAGACGGATATGAAAGGGTATGAGATTGGGGAGCAGGTAGGCATCCCGGACCCACATTATTTCAGCGTCTTGTTCAAAAAACATATCGGCCGATCCATGAATGAGTATCGGAATGTAAAAACCTGAAAAACGAGAATGCAAAAATGGGGAGTGTGGGGGAGTGCAGAGAAGGTGTGAGCGCACCCCCTCTCCAATTCCACATATGTTCGAATATTACAAATCGATGCCTGTTTTCTAAATGGAGAACAACGCACAGTTCACCTAAAATATGGGCTAGAACGAACTAAAACACATAGGGAGGTCCATAGAGATGAAAGCGCTATTAAAAAAATCAGCAAGTCTAATTCTGACTCTGGGAATTGTAAGCAGTCTGGCGGCATGTTCATCCGGTTCGTCCGGTGGTACACAGGGGGAAAGTAATGGCAAGATCAAGCTGACGCTATGGGATCAATCGGTTGGCAATACCGATCCTTCGGCCAAGCTGCTGCCCGAGATTGTTGAGAAATGGAACAGCGAGCATCCGGACATCCAGGTTGAACGTACGGGCACGACAGGAGAACAGTATAAAACCAAAGTCAAAACATCGATTGCGGCTGGTGAGGCGCCAGACCTGTTCTATGGCATGGGTGGCGGCAGCTTCATGCAGCCGTACATCAAATCCGGCAATGTGCTGGAAATCTCAAGTTACCTGACGGACGATATCAAAGAACGAATGGGCCCGGGAATGGCTGAGGCCATTAATATGGACGGCAAAATCTACACATTGCCCGTGTACACACATATCGCCAATCTTTACGTGAATACAGAACTGTTCGAGCAGGCGGGTGCCAAGATTCCGACCACCTATAACGAACTACTGGATGCAGTCTCCAAGCTGAAAGCGGCAGGAATCACACCGGCTGTGATTGGAGAGAAGGACCGCTGGCCGGGCATGTACTGGTACGACATTATTGCGATGCGTCAGGCAGGCAATGCTGCGGTGATGGAAGCCTTTAAAGATCCGTCGAAATGGGATTCGCCCGACTTTGTAGCCGCTGCGACTAAGATGCAGCAGCTCGCGCAAGCAGGAGCGTTCAACAGCAGCATGTTCAGCATGAGCTATGACGAGATGCTTGGGGCATTTAATGCAGGCAACGGGGCGATGATGTTCCAGGCCAACTGGGTAAATGCAGGAATTGAGGACCCTTCCTCCGCAGTCAAAGGCAAAGTGAAAGTGATTCCGTTCCCAGTGTTTGAGGATGGCAAAGGCACAAATACCGAAATCTTCGGCGGAGCCGTCGATGGTTTCTACATCAACCAGAATACCAAGCATTCGAAGGAAGCCGTGGAATTCCTCATGTATCTGAGCGAGCAGCTTGGTACACAAGGTTTCCTGGCTGGAGCCGGCCTGCCAAGCTGGAAAACAGATGCACTCGACACATCCAGCCTGTCCTCCCTTGATCTGTCTGCGGCAGATATTATGAAAACGGCGACCTCATTCATTGCTTGGTGGGATAACATTCTTCCAGCGGAGTCTGCCGAAGCCCACAAAAATCTGATTGCCCAGCTGCTTGCCGGAGATGTAACACCGGAGGAGTTCTGCAAACAGATGGCACAGCTCAAACCAACAGAGCTGAGCCTGTAGGACACGCAGGTTAATATACGCGCAATTGCAACCCTTACATGTGTAAGCTCGTGAGCTTGCCAAGTTGAAGCCTGTTAACAATGAAGATGAACCCAAACAAGGCGTGGTCCGGCATATCCCGGTCACGCCTTTGAGAGGAGAACAACAATGAACTCTGTATTTTCCAATAAAGGCACGATAGCCGTCTTTGTACTACCCACACTGATTCTCTTCTGCGGAATTGTGCTTATTCCAATCTTTGTCTCCAGTTATTACAGTCTGCTGGACTGGAACGGCGTAGGCAGGGGTACATTTATCGGCCTGGACAACTATGTAGAGATGTTTAAGGATACCCGGGTGCTGAATTCGATCAAGAACTCCCTGTTATTCGCAGGTGCTTCGGTGTTCATTCAATTGCCGATCTCGCTGGTGCTCGCACTGATTCTGGCGTCCAACGTCAAGGGTGAAGGTTTCTACCGGACCGTGTATTTTATCCCGGTGTTGATCTCAACGGTGGTTATTGCCCAGTTGTGGTCAAAAATCTACAATGCCGATTACGGCCTGCTGAACGTGCTGCTGCAAAGTATCGGCTTATCCAGCCTGGCGCAGGACTGGCTGGGGCAGAAGGACACCGCCCTGGCGGCATCGTTTATTCCAACCTTGTGGCAGTACGTGGGGTATCACATGCTGCTGATGTATGCAGGTGCGAAGTCCGTGTCCCAGGATGTGCTCGAAGCTGCTCGAATGGATGGTGCTTCCCGTATTCGCACGGCGTGGTCCATTATGATCCCGCTGATGAAGCCAATTCTGAAGGTAAGCCTTGTATTTTCGGTCATCGGCGCATTCAAAGTGTTTGACCTGATCTATGTGCTGACAGGTGGTGGGCCATTTTACACAACTGAAGTGCCAAGCACGCTGATGTACGCTACCATTTTTGATACGTTCCGGTACGGATATGGCAGTGCGATCTCAGTCTTTATCATTGTGGAGTGTTTGGTGTGTACGATCCTCATTAATTCATTGTTCAAAACGGAGTAGAGGGAGGCAAAAGGCATGAGTACCGTAGAAGTTATGTTGCAAAAAAAGCCCAAGCCGAGGTCCATCTCCGGACCGATCGGGAAAGTGTTCCTGCAAGCGTTTCTGATCCTCGTTGCGATTGTGCAGATCTACCCGCTCATCTGGCTGGCGCTTTTTTCCCTGAAGGATAACAGTGAGATTTTCAGCGGTGATGTAGCCGGGTTGCCCAAAGCATTTCTGTGGAGCAACTACACCAAAGCAATGTCTGACGGCCATGTGCTGACCTATTTTATGAATAGTGTGCTGGTTACTGCGGCCTCCATTGTCTTGGTACTGATCCTGTCCTCCATGACGGGATACGCAATCACAAGAATGAACTGGAAGCTTAGCGGGTTGACGATGACGATTATTTTGCTGGGCATGATGGTGCCGATTCATGCGGCTCTGCTGCCATTGTTTATTATTTTGAAGAATCTAAGCCTGCTCAACAGCTACTGGTCTCTGATCATTCCCTATGTGGCATTTGGCATTCCGATGGCGGTATTCATTCTGGGCAGTTTTTTCAAAGGTATCCCAAGAGAGATGGAGGAGTCGGCGGTTATTGACGGCTGCGGCATATACCGGACGTTTTTCTCTATTATTCTGCCTCTGGTAACCCCGGCTATATCAACGGTAGCCATCTTCACATTTCTGTCCTGCTGGAATGAGCTGATGTTTGCAGTTACGTTTATCAATAACACGGCTTACCAGACATTGACGGTGGGCATGATGTCGATGGTGGGAACGTACATTACGCAATGGGGTATCATTGGTGCTGGACTGATGATTACGACGGTGCCGACGGTGGTCATCTATCTGCTGCTGAACAAACAGGTGCAAAAGAGTATGATCGCAGGTGCGATCAAAGGTTAGCTGGAGGCTGGGCTGGACTGGAGGGCGTGGCGGTAGAAGGGCTTGCTGCTCGCTCGCTGTGCTCTCTTTCTGGTGGGTATCGGCTTGATTCGGAATTTCGCAAGGTGTGATCTCTGGACTAGACCGGAGCCTGCGGTCATGGAATAATAAGGGGGTATGTAGCTAGGCAGTTGCAGAGAGGGGTCATTATAGTATGGTCAATATCGCGATGGTAGAGCAGGAGTCTGTTCGGGAAAAGGTTGTGGCGTTCACGTTTGATGATGGGCCGCATCCGGTGTATACACCTCAAGTGCTTGAGATTTTCCGGCGTGCCGGTGGGCGGGCGACGTTTTTCATGATTGGCCAAGAGATGGAGACTCACCCGGAGATTACGGCGGAGGTGCACCGTGAAGGGCATGAGATCGCCAACCATACGTACACGCATCCGGATCTGACCAAGTTGACGCTGGAGGAAGCTGGGGAGGAGCTGCAACGCGCAGAAAATCTTGTTCAAGAAGTTACGGGGCAACCTGCCCGCTGCTTCCGCCCGCCGTATTTTGGCGTAAACGATGATATATTATCTCTGGCGGCGGAGCGTGGATATCGTACGATTGGTGCGGTCAACGGTGATGCAAGGGATTGGGACAATCCCGGCGTTGAGCACATTCTGGAGCATACTCGGTCTGTAGTGAAACCCGGCAGCGTGCTTATATTCCATGACGGGTACGGGGATCGTTCCCAGACGGTGGAGGCGGTTCGTGTGCTGGTGGAGGAACTGGTCGCGGAAGGGTACCGTTTGGTGACGGTGAGTGAGCTATTAGACATTTCTCGTGAGCATGATGAAAAGACGACATAATCAAGTGGGCCCATCATTCTTTGAATGACAGGGTCTTTTTTTAATATATATAATGCATAGGAAGAACAGAGCGGAAGCACAAACTTTGCTTGCCCTCTCAAACTACTTTATAATAATAGGCTAAACTAGATTATGTCAGGAGGAAACAATGGACTTTATCAGAAATCAACTAGAAGAACTCGGCATGAGTGAACCCTCCATTGGATACCTTTCGAATGTGATTATGATTATTTTTATCGCGCTAATCTCGGTACTGGCGAATGTTATTGCCAAACGAGTGGTACTGAAGACGGTGCATCGTATCGTGAGTAACAATCGTTTCAAGTGGGGCCATATTGTGGTTCAAAAAAATTTATTTCAGAAGCTGTCACATCTCGTACCGGCCATTATCATCTATTATTCTGCTTATATTTTCCCGCCCTATCAGGCCATAATTGAAAAATCAGCAATGACCTATATGATTGTAATCATGATTACGGTTCTGAATGCTTTGCTGAATGTATTCGATGATATCTATCGTACCTATGAGGTGTCGAAGATTCGCCCAATCAAGAGTTACATTCAGGTAGCCAAGATTGTCCTGTTCATTATCGGGGGCATCATCGTCATCTCCAGCCTGATTGGACAGAACCCGCTCATTATCCTTAGTGGACTTGGGGCGTTATCGGCGGTATTAATGCTCGTATTCAAAGACTCAATCCTGGGCCTCGTGGCCGGTGTACAGCTATCGTCGAACGATATGGTGCGTGTTGGTGACTGGATCGAGATGCCAAAGTATAATGCGGACGGTGATGTCATCGACATTACATTGAATACGGTAAAGGTTATGAATTTTGATAAAACCATTACGATGATTCCAAGCTATGCCCTCATTTCGGACTCGTTCCGTAACTGGAGAGGCATGCAGGTGTCCGGCGGCAGAAGAATTAAGCGGAGTATCTACATTGATATCAGCAGTATCCGTTTTTGTACGGAAGAGATGGTGGCTGAATTTGAAAAAATTCACTACCTGACTGATTATGTCACGGCAAAATTGAAGGAAATTCAAGCGTACAATATGGAGCACCAGGTGAATACTGAAAGCAACGTGAACGGCAGACAACTGACAAATGTCGGTGTATTTCGGGAATATATTCATCAATATTTGAGGAACCATCCAAAAATTAATAAAGATATGACGATGATTGTACGACAATTAGCACCGGAAGATCGCGGGCTGCCTCTGGAAATCTATGCATTCAGCAATGATATCAACTGGGGTGTATATGAGAACGTTCAGGCGGATATCTTTGACCATATCTTCGCGGTGGCGTCAACATTTGGACTACGGGCCTTCCAGAATCCAACCGGACATGATATCGTGCAACTGAAAGAGGATAAACAATACTCGCGAGAGTATTAAGAGGATTCATCAAAATAGATGTGACGGCCACCATATTGGTGGTCGTTTTTACGTTTGGATGCCCCTCTAATACGGTCATGGGTGAGAACGCGTCGAGTGTTGGTAAGTTGGCTAATTTTTAAAATCACAGGAACACATTCAAATGTTTTATTTACGAGACTGACGGCACAGTTCTGGAATCGGGTTCAGTGCAAGATAACAAAAAAGAATGTCTGCAAAAACAAGTAGACAATATGTATTTCTTTACATTATAATCTAATTAATTCCATATTTTGAAAGGAGTGATTTGGATCTTTTTCTGATCAGGCGTGTCTATGAACGAGGGAAAAGCATGAAGTCTCTTTGGCGTGCTAACTTTTCAAAAGAAATGGAGGGAGAATGAAATGAAGAAAACATTGTATTCTGCAATTATGATAACGCTTTTATCAGGATCGATTGTGGGTACGGCCTTGGCGGATAATTACGAGTCGAATGACACTTTGAGCAGCGCGTATAAAATCCCAACGCAAACGGTGGCCACTCCCTACGGTCCGGCTTACTGGGGTGGAAGTGCTTGGTCTTATCTATCATCCCCGACAGATGTAGACTACTTTACATTCAGAGGGCATGGCAAATCTGTCGTGCTGGGTTCTCCTTCCGGCTATGATTACGATCTGTACGCCTATGACAGCGCTGGAAATTTGGTTGCTTCTTCTACGAATACGTCAGGAGCGGATACAGTTCTTGTCGAATACAATAATGTATATTTTAAAGTGATAAGCAAAGATGGACGATACAGCGATACCGATGCTTACAGCGTAACCTTTTATAAAAGGGATGTCTGGGTGCCGTGACCAGCTCGTGAGAGTAAAATAACGTTAGGTATCGTAGACTTTAATGCTTCCGTCTCATGAATAGGAACTCTACCGCCTCAATGAGGTAGTAGAGTTTTATTTATTCAAGCCAATGCTCTGGAAGAATGGGTTACCATAGCCCCCACTTGAGTGCATTGGAAAATTTAATGGAGGTGAGTGCCGTGGCACGTGTATTAGTTGTGATGATCCCTGCAGAAGGCCATATCAATCCGTCGCTTGGATTAATCAAGGAACTGGTAGAGAACGGTGATGAAGTGGTCTACTGTTGTACCGAAAAATACCGGACGAAGATTGAAGCGATAGGCGCACAATTTAAAGCCTACTCCTTCAACGAGGCAACCCTGCTCAACAACCCTGGTATGAAGCCATTTGAACTCAAGCATCCTTACCAATTTTTATATATGATATTGGAAAAAGTTATTCAAAGGTTTATTCCAGATGTTCTGAATCTGATCGAACATGAAACCTATGACTATATCATTTTTGACTCCATAATAGGCTGGGGAGGACAAATTCTAGGTGAGAAGTTAGGTATACCAACGGTATGCTCAACCAGCACCTTTGTTTTTGTGGAGCCTCTTGGATCAGACAATCAACTGAATGATGATACGGAGGAGGTCAAGGAGCTATATAACAGCATCGTGGAAGTGTCCCAGCAAATAGCTTCCCAGTTCGATGTGGCTGTACCTTCCCTGGCGGAACTTTTAGGGCATTCAGGACAACTGAAGATTGTCTATACAAGTCGTTATTTTCAACCCATGGGGGACAAGCTGGACGACAGCTTTGTGTTCACTGGCCCATCTATTATCCCCCGCAAGGATGCGCCAGGCTTTGCAAAGGAGTCACTGTATGCTCTTTACAAACAGGCAGTTTATATTTCGATGGGCACCATTTTAAATAAGGATCTTGATTTTTATAAGCTTTGCTTCACGGCCTTTCGTGATTTGCCTGTGCAGTTTATCTTGTCTTCTGGGAAGGATACCGATATAGAGCCTATTGCTGATCTCATTCCTGATAATTTCATCATAAGACCCTATGTCCCTCAACTGGAAGTGTTGCAGTGTGTAGATGCTTTTCTAACACATGCAGGAATGAACAGTACCAGCGAAGCTTTGTATTACAATGTACCATTAATCATGCTTCCGTTAACATCGGATCAGCCGCGTGTAGCAGGCCGGGTACAGGAGTTGGGAGCAGGGGTCATCGTGGACAAAAATAACCTTACACCCGATGTTCTTAGAAACGCAGTCTTAGAAGTGCTCCGTAATGCCTCCTACAAGGAGCATGCTGAGGTTATTGGGAAAACGTTACGCGATGCTGGCGGGTATAAGCAGGCCGCTATGGCTATTAAGAACTTTATAGGCAATCAGTCGTTATCGGCCACGCCCATCTCTTCGTTTGAATGAAAAGGAGACCGTTCTTCATGAGAGCTAGAAGAGGAAGCCGTCACCCGACTAAAATGGAGTGGTGGCTTCCAATTGATTCAAGTGCGTATGGAGGGGTAGATAAACGGAGAGGGGCATTATTTTTACCATATTGTTCGTATACCTTTTGCAAAGGAGAGTCTTCAGATGAATCATCGAATTCCGGAATATACATTGAACGATGGCTTGAAAGTGCCTGCAATTGGATTTGGTACCTATAGTTTAAAAGGTGAAGAAGGCGTTAAATCGATCGCGTCCGCAATGGATGCGGGTTATCGATTAATTGATACGGCGTATAACTATGAGAATGAGGCAACGGTGGGCAGAGCAATCAAACAAAGCTCCATCGCCAGAGAAGAACTACTCATTTCCTCGAAGCTGCCGGGGCGTTATCACGCTCATGATAAAGCACTTGTGGCGATCCAGGAATCCCTGTACAGAGCGGATCTGGATTATTACGACCTGTATCTAATTCACTGGCCCAATCCGAAGAAGGACATGTATGTCGAGGCATGGCAAGCACTGATCGAAGCCAAAAAACGTGGATATATCCGATCCATTGGAGTCAGCAACTTCCTGCCTGAGCACAATGATCGGCTGATTAAGGAAACGGGGATAGCGCCGAGTCTGAATCAGATTGAGCTGCATCCGTTCTTTGACCAAGCCGATCAGCGGGAACAGGATAAAAAGCATGGCATCGTGAACGAATCCTGGAGTCCGATTGGACGTGGCAATGATGCCGTACAGGATATTCTGAAGGATGAGAACATTCTTCGGATTGCGGAAACGCATGGCAAAACGCCAACCCAGATCATTCTGCGCTGGCATGTTCAGCTGGGTTCCATTCCCATTCCGAAAGCCGGCTCCTTGCAGCATCAACAGGAAAATATCGATATATTCGATTTTGAGTTGAGCACAGAAGAGATACAGGTCATCTCTGCATTTAATCGTCCGGATGGACGGTTGTGGGATCAGGACCCAAGCGAGTACGAAGAATTTTAAAGAACGACAAATGAAGGGCTGCTCCCATGTCAGATATGACAGGAGGCAGCCCTTTATTGCTTTATTGTTGAAGCATATTAAGCAATGTTGCAGTTTTTCATGTTGCGTAATTTCTGTTTACTGTTCAGCAGGGATACGGAAGGTCAGAATCTCATACGGTTTGATATCAAAAGAAATTCGACCATTTTCCACGGCGCATTCCGCTTCGTTATTCTCGAGCAAATCACACGCGTACGCCGTAACACCTGCTCCCTCAGGCAATTGCAGGGAAGCACGGCTGCGGCGGCCATGTGCTTCGTAGACTCGGATGATCATATCATCGTTGTTCTCGGCTTT
Source organism: Paenibacillus sp. FSL H7-0940 (assembly GCF_037979415.1). Lineage (NCBI taxonomy): Bacteria > Bacillati > Bacillota > Bacilli > Caryophanales > Paenibacillaceae > Paenibacillus > Paenibacillus sp. FSL H7-0940. Next base: position 5,473,716 of record NZ_CP150280.1, on the reverse strand, counting down.
TTTGATAACCTCCAGCACGACATTATCCTGATCGACCGATGCAATTGACCATGTTCCCGGCAACGTACCGGTTTGCGGACTTACTTCACGGGCAACCAGCGGACGGTTGAGATCATAAGCAGCTTGGATGACACGTCCTTCACGGAAGTCGCCCTGATGCGGATAGAGCGCGTAGGTGAATACGTGCTGCTCTTTGTCGGCATTTTCATTCGGGTACGTTGCGCTCTTGATCAGCGACAGTCGCATCACCGAGTTATGAATATCATATCCGTATTTGCAGTCGTTCAGCAGAGCAGCACCGTACCCGTTCTCCGCCAGATCGGCCCACTTCTGCCCGCATACTTCAAACCGGGCTTGATCCCAGCTCGTATTACGGTGGGTAGCACGCTCAACGTTGCCGTACTGGATTTCGTAGACGGCCTTTTCACTCCAGATATCCAGCGGGAAAGCGGCTTTCAGCAGCAAATGCTCCTGCTTCCAATCCACAAACGTACGGAAATCAATCCGGCGCGTGTGCGCATAGAAGATGATCGTCTGCTCAATGACCGAGTCCAGGAACTGTCGCTTCACTTGAAGCACGGAACGCACGGGCCCGCTTTCAACCCACTCCAGCGACTGCAGGTCATTAATCTCCCACATATGCTGTTCATAATAATCGTCAATGTTCCATGCCTCGTATTCCGCAGGTCGATCCTCGAACACTTGCAGCACGTTACCACGCTTGCCAGACTGAAGCAGCTCGCGGCCCTCCAGCTTGTCCCATACGGATGTGAACTCGGCACTTTCATTCAGGTGAATATCGTACCAAGGTGTATGGATATGGCGCCGATCTGCTTCCCACTGTGCAACCGAAACTCCCGCAACAAGCTCGCCTGTCAGATCTGGTGTGATTCGGAAGGATTTATACCCGGATGCAGGCACGTTTTCTGCAAGGAATACAAGTCCACCTTCGGGAGTCCGCTGGCTTGGTACAGGGCGATCTCCATCATAGACGGTTACTTTTCTCGCAAAAGCAGGCAGTTCAACCACATCCGTCCGTACAAATCCGGTCGTGTTGAATACTACAATGGCTTCGCCATCAGATGTAATTTGGCTTGCAATGCCGTTCAGCGCACTGTCTTTCAGCTCATCCGTGACACGCAGCACTTCTTCATATTGCTCCTTGGAATCCACATATACCTGCTCAATGGAGCTGCCCGGGAGAATATCATGGAACTGGTTCAGCATCGTCAGCTTCCATGCATGCTCCAGTGCATCGGTTGGATAGGCCGCCTGTGCATTCGCCTGACGATGAATCATGGCATACAGCTCGGCATCGGCCAGCGCAAATTCACTATGACGGTTGTACCGTTTGTTACGCGCCATGGAAGTATAGGTACCCCGGTGATACTCCAGATACAGCTCACCCGACCAGCGAGGAACGGAAGGAACATCAGCCAGATTTTGCTCCAGCTTCTCGAAAAACTCGCGTACAAAGGTACGTTTCACCGTGGGTACACCCGGCAATCCAATATCAAGTCGTCTGCCATGCTCCAGCATCTCTTCGGTTGGTCCACCGCCGCCATCTCCGAATCCGAAACATTGCAGGACATCTGCATTGATGTTTTTGTTCTGGTATCGTTGCCACGTGCCTTTCACTTGCGAAGCATTAAACCGACCATTATAGGTCGTTTCGAAGCGACGCTGCCTGAAATCAGGGTGTTTGTCATAGTCTGTTGCTGTGATAAAGTGGGTCAGGACCTCTGATCCGTCGATTCCTTTCCAGTACATCGTATCGTTTGGAATCTGGTTTGTATCATTCCAGGCAATTTTGGTTGTCATAAAATAATCAATGCCGCTCTTGCGCATAATCTGCGGCATCGCTGCACTATAACCAAATACATCCGGCAGCCAGAGCACACGGTTCTCCACGCCGAACTCTTCCTTGAAGAAACGTTTGCCGTAGATAATCTGACGGATCATGGATTCACCCGAGATCAAATTACAATCAGCCTCCAGCCACATTGAACCTTCCGCTTCCCAGCGGCCTTCGGCCACCTTTTCCTTAATTTTCTCATATAGGGATGGGTAGTCTGCTTTCAAGTACGCATACAGCTGGGGCTGAGAGGACATGAAGGTATACTCCGGGAACTTGTCCATCAAGTAGAGTACACTCGCAAAGCTACGAATGACCTTCTCCCGAGTCTGATCCAGCGTCCACAGCCATGCCACATCGATATGCGTGTGTCCGATACAGTGCACGGTAGGGATGTGATCACCGGCAGGGCGGATATCACCATAGACATGATCTTGCAGATATCGGCGCGCTTCCAGTACCGACGCATGGAATTCTGCGCTGTTTTCCTGGCGCAAATCCAGCAAATTCACGGCTTTATTCAGATGTTCGACCAACTTCAGGCGCTCCAGATCATCCTCACGCAGCAGATCCGCAGCATCCAGCGCAGCCTTGAGATCGTAATACAAATCGGAGACTTGCTGATGATGCTCGGCGATATATACATTTAGAAAAACATCTGCGGCAGACGTACTGCAATATGCATATAATGCCAACTCAAACTCTTCGCCCTTCACCGCGGATGGAGTCAAGTCAATCTCCGTATGGTTAACATCCAGACCGCAGATTAATTCCCCATTGAGGAATGCCAGAAATTGCGGATTATCGTAATTCCAGATATCATCAGCACCAGTAACGATGGCACAAACGACCTTTTTTCCTTCCATTTGATCCGGGATTTGAATGCGGGTTTTGAAGCAGCTGTGTACGTCTTTGCCACCCCAGCCATCACCCTTACGGAATACGTTCCAGGAGGAAGGGTCCTCATGCACCAGTTCCCAGGAGTGGTAACCACTTTCTTTATGATAAAGCTCAGGGATATATGTCTTTGAGGTAAGTCGAGCACGTTCCAAGTGTTTAACAATGGTATGGATTCGAGTATATAAGGAATTCATTTTCATGTTGGTTTCCCACCTTGGTTTGTAGTAAGTACAGGCTGTAGTCGTTGTTGGGGCGAAAATACTGCAAGCGCTAACATATCAACTCTATCATAACAAAAGAGAAATGGGCGAAACTACGTATTGTATGCTGAAAATAACGTCTTTTTATTGCATTTCATGCTAAAATAAAATCATTAGAATCAGGATAGGGGGCATGTCCATGACACCATCGGTTTTGGCATACGAGCAAGGATATGCGATCCATGTGAACCAGCCTGGAGATTCACTTTTTTATCATCTGGATTATGACGAGCGCTCCCATGAACTGAATATGGAATTTCAGCATTTCCATGATTTCTATGAAATCTGTATTCTTCTGGATCGAACAGCTGCGCACATCATTGAAGGCAGTTTATATGAGATCCAGCCTCTGGATATCGTTCTGCTGCGGCCTTCATTGCTGCATAAAACGCAATATCCGAAGGGTGCCCCGCCGAAACGATTGATGATCACCTTTGCCATGCCACGTAATACACCTGGTCTTGAGAGCGGTTACACAGAGCTGTTTTCGATTTTTAATAAACCGGTCCCGATATTCCGATTTACAGAAGAAAGACGCAAGGAAGTCCTCGCGCCGATCAATGATATTTTTGCTATATCGCAGCAGTCTTCTGTCCTTCAATCGGTTATGATTCATAGCAAGTTCGTGGAGTTTCTCTGTGCTCTTCATCGTTACTCACCAGAGAACGGGTATGTGCGTGAAGAGACTGGATCAACGATGTCCAGGCGCATGTATGCCATTGCCTCTTATATTCACAGCCATTATCAGCAGGATTTATCTTTGGACGAGGTATCCAAGCGTTTTTATGTAAGTGCCCATCACTTGTCTCGCCAATTCAATAAGGTTACCGGCTTCACCTTCACGGAGTATGTGCAGATGACCCGTATTCGGAATGCCCAGCAAATGCTGCTGAATTCGAGTGAGAAAATCACAGATATTGCTGCACAGTGTGGGTTCACAAGCTTTTCCCAGTTCAATCGCATCTTCAACAAACAGAACGGAATGTCACCAAGTGCATATCGCCGAAGCAGACATTCGCAGAGCGAGCGTGAAGTTATGCTTGTGGGTGAGAGACCCGAACCACTTGGGAGCCTAGAGTGAGAGGGACGAGGAGAGTGATGGACAGACCTATAATCTACTTAACATGTTACTCTTTTCTGAATAGAAGCTTTTTATAAAAGAAGGAATAGAGAAGAGAAATGGTATATTGTTTGGTCCATATATTTACGATTCAGCTAGGGACAAACCGCCATCATACATCCGATATACTTTGTCACAATATTCAAGCATACGCTCATCATGGGTAACCATAATGGCCGCCTTTTGGCGTGATTTCACTTCTTGCGCGATTAGACTAACCACTTCATGGGCTCGTTTGGTATCCAAACTGGCGGTTGGTTCATCGGCTAAGATGATGTTGGGATTATTCATTAAAGAACGAGCAATGGCTGTCCGTTGTTTCTCACCACCGGATAACTCTTCGGGGAAACTTTTTAACTTCAAACCCAGCCCCAGTTCTTCCAGCAGCTTGGTGGCAAATGCCTTATCCTCTTTTTTAATCGTCCCCGCCATCCTTTTTACAACTAGCAGTTGATCCAGAACATTTAGATAGGGAACTAGATTTGAAGATTGCATAATAAATCCAACTTCTTGCAGCCTTATATTAGATAACTCTTTCTCCGTAAGCTTCGAAATATGATTTCCGTTTAGTTGAATATCTCCTTCGGAGGCTTTCAGCATGGCCCCAGCAATAGATAAGAATGTACTTTTACCAGAACCAGAAGGTCCAACTACAGCAACAAACTCCCCCGGTTCCACGGATATGGATACATGATCAAGCGCGGTGATCCGATTGTTTCCTTCGGCATAATACATGGTGACTTCCCGCATGTGCAGTCCCTTACTCATTATTCAACCCTCCCGAGCGCCTTAAGCGGATCAATCTTAGTAATTTTGCGAACAGATACCAGTGAACTTAACATAGCAATAACCAGCAAGATAATAGAATAATTGAAGACAAGACTGGTTTCCAGCTTAAATGGCATTCCTTTTGGCATAATTGCTGCTGTCCCATAAGTTAGCAAGATTCCAACAACAATACTAGTCAGCGAAAGTACAAACACTTGCGAGATAATGGCTTTTCCCAAGAAACGGTTACTAGCGCCTATCGCTTTCATAATGCCAAACTGGTTGGTTTTTTGCATCGTAATGACATAGAAGAATACCCCGAGTACAAATGCAGAGATCGCGAGTAGAAATGCAAGCATCATTAGAATCGTACCGTTCTCTTCTTTGTATCCTGGCATTCCTTGTACAGCTGCTGCTCGGGTAACTGTATCTGTGCTGGATAACTCTTTATTTATAGCTTCTGGATCAATATTCTCGCCTTGTAACATGATCGCATTAACCGGTCCGGCAATTCCTTTATCTGAACTTGGAGCCGCGAAGGCAATCTTCCGCCATTCAGCCATTGGGGTAAATACGGATGCAACGTGGTTATACGTCTGATTCTCCACATATCCGATAATTGTCAATGATTCCGTCGTGCCATCCAGTTGAAACGTGTCCCCAAGTTGATAGCCCTCATCTTTCATGGTTGAATTCACCACGACACCCGTAGGGTTCTCGGAAGACAGGCTTTCACCTTCTACAATAGCTGGTTCCAGGAAGCTTCCTGGGTCAATTCCTATAATCGCTATATCTACCTTATCTTCATTCTTGGTGCTATTCTCTTTCAGTGCCGTTGCCATCGTACTTCCCATGGGTGATGCAGCATCCACATTAGGAAGTTGTTCCGCCTTCGCCACCAGTTGATCTGACAGCAGTGACTTGCTCATGGAAGACTGAGCTCCTTCTTCAAAGATGACATAATCAGCCTTCATGGTCTTGAATGTTGATGCGGCTAGCGTAGATAATCCGTTTCCCAGACCGGATAAAATAAATACCAACCAAGCCATTAGTACGAAGATAATGATAATCATCAAAAACTTCATTTTATTATGCATTAACTCCTTCATCGCTAAAAACATGATCTGTTCAACTCCTTCTTTCATTTTTATTGACACATGTGTCAAATTAGAGGTACAGCCACGTGGTTTATATAATTAAACGATATAAATGACACTTGTGTCAAATTAAAGCCAAGAATAAAGTTAGCTCTTGGCTCCTCCGATCCACATTTGGAACAGCAACTTTCCCCAATCAGGCGTAGGGATATTTAGCATATTAGGCGTATTAATTAAGTTAAAAAAAACACCAATAAGTACAGGTAGAGGAATATCTTGTCGCAGGGCTTGATCCTGCTGAGCGCGTTCAAACAAGCGTGATAATTGAATTTTTAGGGTCCTATGTGCTTCCTCAATAAATTCAAGATCTCTCGCTGCCGCAGCAGAATTAGTTGTATTAATTTTACTGGCATCTCCCAGAAGTTGATGGAGCGTAGATTCTTCTGCGTAGATCAGAAGCAGTTGCTCAAGAGCATCCATTGGATCAGTCTCATCAATGGCTAATGAATTCTCTAATACGGTTGCAATTGATCGCTTCATACAAGCAGCGACGATCTCTTCTTTATTCGCGTAATATTGATATATCGTGCTCCGGGCTCCGGACAGATGCTGTGAGAGCAGCTTGAGATGAAAACCGTCATAGCCATGCTCAAGTACTAATTTTTTAGTTGTGTCCAGTAGCTCTGTTTCAGTAAAAGATTGTTTTCGTCCCATTAAATCTCTTCCTTTTTATCATTTTAAGTCGGTGTGAACTTCACGTAATCGATGTGTACTGCAGGTCTACAGGAGTTCTTCACTTTACTTGCTTATTATGATCAGTTTAGCATATGTTTGATGGCCATAATACCAACCAAGACTATTGGTCTGAATAAATGGGTGGACGATATACAAAAAGGCAAACCCTTGAACTTACAGAGGGTTTGCCTTTTTCCTTCTATTTATTGAATACCGAATATATACCGATACGAATACAATTGATCTTACGATCAGACTCACGCATGTACCGAATGAATCTTGATGTTATCCCTGATCCTTCGGCGCCAGCTCAATAGCAGAGCGGATGGCAGCCAGCATACTTTTATCATCGGCAATATTTTTGCCGGCGATATCGAAGGCTGTACCATGGTCAACGGATGTACGGATGATGCCACCTTTCAGGCCAACGGTGATGTTCACACCTTCCTCAATGCCCATCACCTTGATCGGTGCATGACCTTGGTCGTGGTAGCAGGCTACAACGATATCGAAGTCACCGCGACCAGCGCGGAAGAAGAGTGTGTCCGCCGGGAGTGGACCAACGACGTTAATGCCTTCCTGCTGCGCACGATCAATGCCTGGCTGAAGTTTCTCTTCTTCTTCTCCATTACCGAACAAGCCGTTCTCTCCGGCATGAGGATTGATTCCGCATACGGCAACGCGCGGATTCTCAAAGCCTGCTTTTTTCAACGTATCATGAGCAAGCTTCACCACGGTGTAGGTTCTTTCCGGGTTAATACTCGCAATGGCATCGATCAGACCCATGTGTGTTGTCAGGTGAATAACGCGCAGATTAGGCGTGGTCAGCATCATCGAGAAGTCCTGCGTATCCGTCAGGTCAGCCAGAATCTCGGTGTGCCCCGGATACAGGTGCCCCCCTTGATGGAGAGCTTCTTTGTTCAAAGGTGCAGTGCAGATGGAGTGAATCTGCTGTTTTTTGGCAAGATCAATGGCTTTGGCGAGAAACTGGAATGCTGCATCTCCAGCCACGGCAGATACTTTACCGTATTCCAGATCCGCAGGAACGAGGTTCAGATCAATCACATCCACAGTACCGAATTCATACTTGGCTTCAGAAGGCTCTTGAATCGCGTTAACGTTCAGACTTGAACCGATGACAGGCAACACACGCTCCAGAATCTTTGCATCACCGATAACGAGTGGATTGCACTGATCGTACATTTCTTGATGACCCAGTGCTTTCATAATAATCTCCGGTCCAATACCTGCTGCGTCGCCCATCGTAATTCCAATTGTAGGTTTCATACAAGAATACCCCCTTTTAATTTTTGAATCGCATGGATAAAGACATCCGGTTTACCGAATCCGCCTGCTTTGGTAATCACATGCAGATCATCAATCCCTATAAACTTGGAGATCGGCACGCCGATTTCAAGCTCATCCAGCAACTCGAAGCCGCTAATATTCCATTTCAGACAGATTTGTTTAGCTGTATCACCGCCGGTCATGGATACCCCTTTGAACAATCCCTCTTCCAGCAGTCTGGCACAGATCTCACCCATCGCAAGTACAATCTCGTTGCTGACTTCCGTGTGATTGAGACCACGAATTTCGCCCGTTGCTCGTGCCAGTTCGATATCCACCTGTTCAGCGGTGGAGTAGAGGACAACATCTTGTCCTTCCAGCGCTTTGTCTCGAACCTCGTTATAGACACGTTCCATCTCTTCCGCGCGGTCTGCGGTTGCGGATACCGCTTTGAAGGAATGGAAGGAGACTGAAGCTACGCGGGACTTGCGCATCAATCGATGCAGCTGCTCGCGGGAGTTTTTGTTCACGCTGCCAACCACCGTTAGGATTGGACCGGGATTCTCCGGGATATCAAGTGACGCAGCCCTGGATTCCAACTCGTAATGTGCGGGGAGGTAATTGGCAATGCCCGCCGAACCTGCCCAAGTAAAGGTATACTCCAACTCGCGAGTCATCTGCAGAATCAGTTCCAGATGTCTTTCTTCGGTGGAGTCCACCATTACATACGGGATATTCTTTGTTTTCAACTGCTCTAGCTTGGTGCGAATATGATTCTGCCCGGCTTCCAGATCGGCGACGGTGATCTCACCAACTTCGTACTTGGTCTGTTGTTTCAACAAGTCCGGAAGGTAGGATATCGTTACAGGTGTCTTCGGATCATGGGCAATTTCAGTATCTGCCAGCGGAACGCCGTTCAGGTAATGAATTCCTTTCAATATCGTCCGGTTATTTTTTGGATAACCCGGGGCAATCATCATAAAGTCCGGCTTTACGACATCATATACAGCATCAATCTCGATGCCGATATTACCACGCATGGTGGAGTCCATTTTTTTGAAAATCGTCTCAAATCCGTTGTTCGTCAGCAATTCAGCAGCCTGATATACACGGTCATACGCTTCCTGCGAGGATATGGAACGACTATCTGTATCAAAGACGACGGCATCGTAACGTGTAAGAGGGCCTTCATCTATATTAAAAAGAACACTGGTCTTCAAGCCGTGACGGGCAAGCTGCACCCCGCTGTCATTGGCACCGGTCAAATCATCTGCAATAATGGCTAATTTCATGCAGTCATCCCTCCTTGTAAGCACAATTTAATAAAAAGTCCGTTCAGATCATCCATTAAGCACAGATTAAGCAAATTAAATCAGGTGATACCCATTTATGTGGTTGGTCGTTGATTGTATTTCTCGACTCCACCTGATTTCTCTAATCGTTTGGAGAGGAACCCGATGAAGATCGGCAACAGGATGGCTGTTGTTACAACGCTCGCTGCAATTTGCACCGTAGCAATCTCGGCAATTGGGCCAAATGAAGCATTAGCAGCCACGATGGCAGCAGGTGTACCTACGGCATTCCCGGCTGTTGAACCTTCGGAAGCACCAACGATAGGGTTCCAGCCGATGGCTTTAAAGAGCAGGAAACCGATTCCACCCGTTAATAACACGGTTAACACACCCAGTAAAATTCCGCTAAGACCACCTTGAATGATGGAGGAGAAGCTAATGTTCATACCCAGAGCAAATGCAAAGAACGGAACAAGTTTGTCACTGCCTTTATGCAGCCATTCCGCCAGATTGCGGTCCAGATTACCAATAATGACACCAACGATGAGCGGAAGCAATACCGCAACAAAGGCCATAGGGGAAAACATACCGTTTGCAAAACCCATCGCACCAAAGATGGAGAGCGCTACCATGGTTAGGAAAGGACCATCACTGAGAGCCAGGAAAGGGTAGGCTGCTTTGTCATCTTCTTTCCCGTATTGGCCGGCCAGAGCAATGTACAAACCGCCATTAGAGTTAGTCATCGCAGCAATAATGGCAAGCGGGGCCAGACCGAGAAATAACCCATTTGAATCCGCGAACAAAATAGCGATAAAACCAAGGGCTGCACCAATCACCCATTTGAACGTAAGCAAGGTCAAACCTTTGCCGACAGAGGAACCTGCTGTTTTAAACGTAATCTGTGTACCCGCAATGAACAGGAACAGGGCAATCAAAGTACTGGCACTGTTAACAAAAAGTGCTTCCGTGAATCCGCCAATGCGCAGGGCATTTGGGAAGAATGTATTAATGGTTGCACCAAGTAACAGGGGAACGACCATCATACCGCCAGGGATGCGATCTAAAGTTGCTTTAATGTTCATAGTAGTAGCTCCTTATGAAGTAATCGTTTTTATGAAGCGCTTGCAGGGATTATATTATCCCATATCGTTTAATATAGCAACAATAAATTATTGTAAATTTTAAATACGCTGTTAACTGTTTAAAAATGCAACACATAAAAGCGATAAAAAAGACGCAAACTTAAAGTTAATCTTTAAGTTTACGCCATAATGTGGCCCGGTTAATCCCCAGACGCTCTGCGGCCTTTGATTGATTGTTATTTTCCTCCTGAAGCACGAACTGAATAACTTCTTTCTCAATCTCCTTCAGCGTACCGTTCAACTTCATTGGGCTTGAAGAAGGTTGCTGATCCAGCAAGCGGGACAAGGTAGCCGTGTTGATTACATAATCTTGTTCGTTGAGTGCAGCCTGCTTGATCAGATGTTTCAGCTGGTTGACATTCATATGTGTGATCTGATCTTGGATCAGCTGTAGAGCATCTTCTTTGATTCTCACCGCAGTAGTTCCGTATTTGTGGTAGTAATCCGTCAGGAAATGCTGCATCAGTGGAGCCAGATCCTCTGGTCTATCCGCAAGATTTGGCATCATGATTGTATTAAGCTCCAGATCGAGTGACCACTGCGGGTTCAATATCTGTTCCCCGAGTATAAACACCCCAATCTGGTTTTGAAGGCAGCTCTGGATAAAGGCGAGCAACTCCGGATCTTCCATACGTGTTTCCATGTGGTTAATCTCTACATTTCTAACCTTGGCGAGTGGTATCTTGTGCAAATGACCGGGCGGAACTTGCGAGAGATCCATCTGTAATAAGAGTCCGCCACCTGAGTACATCTGATGAATATGTTTGACCAGAAAAGATTTACCGGAATCTGCTTCACCCCGCAGATAGATCGGTTCATGATTCTCGTAGAGTGCCCGAATGTTCTGTAATACCGCCTGCATGGCAGGGGATTCGGCAACGATAGGCTCCATCGATGCGTCCGTAAACGTTGTTATGCCGAATTGTGCAAAGGCATAGGGTTGTCCTTTTTCCAGCATATATACCTTGTAGTTCTTGTTGTCCAGGGTCGTTTCATAGGCGTTAACCGTGAGCTGGTAATCGTCCACCATGAACACATTTTGGATCTGGGATTGATGGAATTCCAGACTGGTATTGGTCAGATATATGTGATTATCGGTCAGCGGATTTTTCCCAAAATCGGTCAGGTTCTCGAATACAACTTCATTCCGTTCATTTAAAATAAGTAAATTGGGATGTTCCCGTGTAACCAGGTCATTCAGGATGATCGATATCGCATGATTTTTGCTCAAATAACGGTAGACCAGCTGTGCATCCTCCATCGCTCTAAGGATGGATTCCTGGCCAGATTGGATTAATAATCCCTCCAGACCATAGGTCTTCGCGGTGTTGACGGTGATCACATCTCCAACAATCTGTCGGTACCCGGAAGCCTTCAACTCCAGGAGCAATCGTGCCACATCTTCCGAGCTATGTATGGTATAGACCTTGAGGGGCAGATCCATCAAATCAATAATCGATTGTGCACCAGAGGTGATGTTGGAGAAGCCAACAATGGCTGTTTGGCCGTTAAACTGGCTTGCCAGTGTAAGTGAACGAATCATATCATAGCCCGATAACTGCACATCAATGACGGGAATGGTCACTGCTTTTTTAATGAGTTGGGCGGTTCCGCCGCGGCTGATGATAATCTCTGCACCATTTTTCTCAGCTTGAGTTGCTAATTCCACACCGTTTGCCAAGTCGCCCACGTCCGTCTGAATGGTTAACTGGGGAAAGCGAGGAATGCACTCTTGTATAATAGGAATCATCGATTCGTAGGGAGCAATAAAGTGAACACGTGTACGCATATTTTTCCTGCCTTTATAGAAAACTTTGATCCCCTTATTATAGCCAACTTGCGAAGGAATGGCACCTATGGGGGAACCAGCCCTGTTGTGTCTGCAAAATGCTTGTGTGATATGCCTTCATAGCTCTCCCGAATGGAATGTGATGAAGTACACTGAATCGAATCGTTATCTATCTCAAAATTAATGCATAATTGCACACGATAAGTATAGAGAAATGAGGAGATTTCATATGGGAGACATTCATAAAGTAGCTGAGCCGGATCACATCATTAAGGATGTTGTCGGGAAGTTCCCGTGCAGGGTGCTGTGGAGTGAGGGCCGCCCATGCTTGGAGTATCAGGGGGAAGAGGATGTGGCGTTAATAACCGAATACGTCCATAAAACGTATAACGTTGAGCTATTGGATGTGTTTTTCACAGCGGTGGAGAGCCTTCCGGTCGAGCCGTAGATCAGGTAGGGATTTGTGGATTGCGGGCAAAGGACTAAAACCCATAATACCGATCCAAATCGGATCGCAGAGGAAAGTGTGCTGTTCATTACGAACTGTGATTGAGGAAGAATGATACTGATAATTATGAGTGATTTTTTTGATTATAAGGCGACACTATAAAGTGCTCGTCTTTTCTTATATTACGTTTTATAGTACGTATTTGGATCGTAGTAACTCCACTTGCCATCGTGAAATGTGAAACGTATGTCGCCGTATTCATGTATTATAGTATACATATGAACTTTTCGGAGGAGGAACAAGTAATGGGAATCTTATCGAGGTTTAGAGACGTGATGAAGGCCAATGTGAACCACATGTTGTCTCGGGCGGAAGACCCGGAGAAGAGTGTGAATGAATATATGCGAAGCCTGAGCAGTGATCTGGGTCAGGTGAAGGCTGAAACGGCAGCGGTGCTGTCGGATGAGAGCCGGGCGAAGCGAGCATTGGATGAGTGCAGCGCCGAGGTCAAGAAATTACAGCGGTATGCGGAAAAATCAGCGGAGTCGGGAGACGAAGACAAGGCACGTGGTTTTCTGGAGAAGAAAGTGAAGCTGGCTGACAAATTGAATGAATTACAAGCCGCCTATGAACGTGCTTCTGCCAAAGCCAAGATGATGAAGCATATGAACGATAAACTGGTTGCAGATCTAGGGCAATTGGAGGGTCGGCATTCAGAACTGAAAGGTCGCATCGCAGATGCAAAGGCGCAGCAACAGGCCAACGAACAGAATGCATCTGCGGGCAGAGCTGATGCTGCATTGAAGGCCATGGAAGATAAGGCGAATCAGGCGCTGAACGAAGCAGAGGCTTTGGCAGAACTTCGTGCTGGGGCACAGGAAGATGATTTGGACGAATTAATTGCCCAGTTGGAGAGGGACATGAACGCAGATGCGGGTAATAATGAGAGTGCGTCGCCAAGTGCGGAGGAAGAACTCGCAGCGATTCAGGAAAAGCTGAAGAATAAGTAATAAGTTAAACCATTTCGTTAACATTGAGGTGAGCAGATGCCGGTTATTGAATATAAATGTCCAAACTGCGGCAGTGGCATGATCTTTGACAGTGTGTCAGGTGCATTATCCTGTCCCAGCTGCGGCCGCCAGGACAACATAGAGCAGATCCCCGATCCTTTGAAAAGACAAGTATTCACCGAAAACGAGGTCAAGGAATACCACTGTAACAGCTGCGGAGCTGACATTGTGACAGAACCGGAGACCAGTGCGACGACATGTAGTTTCTGCGGTGCGGCGGTTGTACTCAGTGATCGGCTGACGGGCAATCTGGCCCCTGCGATGGTGATTCCCTTTTCGATCAACAAGGATCAAGCCAAGCAGGCTTTCAAAAAGTGGTGCAAAAACGGCCTTTTAACGCCAAGTGGCTTCATGTCCGCCGATCGGATTCAGAGCATTACCGGCATGTACGTGCCGTTCTGGTTGTACGAGTTACATAACAAAATCGAAGTGCATGGTCGTGGCACCAAGGTCAGATCCTACACCCAGGGTGACTACCATTACACGGAAACACAGCATTTCGATATATACCGCCGGATTCGGCTGAATTACGTGAATCTGCCCATTGATGCATCGGAGAAAATGAAGGATGAACTGATGGATAAGCTGGAGCCTTTCCCATATAATCAGCTGAAATTGTTCAAGACCCCGTATCTGGCGGGGTACATTGCGGAAAAATACAGTTATACGGACGAGGAACTTTTTCCACGGGTCAAGGATAAAACGAGATCGTACATTGATTCTTATATTGCCTCAACTGTATCCGGATATACCAGCGTGAGCTACACGGACAAACAGATTGATACTACGCTCAAAAACGCGGACTATGTGCTGCTCCCAGTGTGGATGGTCAACTATGACTACAATCGGGCACAGTATACCTTTGCCATGAATGGTCAGACAGGTAAAGTGGTCGGCAAACCACCGATCAGCAAAGCCAAAGTGGCCGGATGGTTCGCAGGGGTATCAGCGGTCTCGTTGTTATCACTGAAGCTGGTTTCCTGGATGATGGGAGGTGGATTCTTATGAGGAAAAGAACCCCTCTGGCCGTGATGGCTACGCTCATTTTACTTATGATAACGCTTATCGCTCCGATGATTCCCATGTCATCGGCATCCGCAGCGGAGAGCAAAAATCTCATCTACGATGAGGCCAACCTGCTGAGTGAGCAGGAGAAAAGTGAATTGAATCTACTTGCTAATCAGTATGGCGCGGAACGGCAGACGGACTTTGTTATTTTGACAACAAATAATGTTGAGAATCAGGATGTTATACTCTTAACTGAAGATTTTTATGATGAGCAGAGGCTAGGATACGATAAAGAACATGGTAATGCTGTCATATTGACGATGGACATGAATAATCGTGAAGTGTATCTGGCTGGATTTTATAAGGCAAAAGAATATCTGAGCGATCAGCGACTAGATTCTATCCGTAACCGGATTACCTCTGAATTGTCCAGTGGGGATTATAAACTCGCATTTGAGAAATATATTGAGCTCTCTTACAAATATATGGGGTATGAACCCGGTGTGAATCCAAACAACATTTTGTTCAACGGCTGGTTTCAATTGGGAGTATCTGTAGTTCTTGGCGGTATTGTTGTTGGTATTATGACCTATCGTTCCGGAGGACGTGTCACGGTCAATCGTGCGACTTATGAGGATTCAAGCAATTCCAGTGTAATTGATCGTCAGGATCGTTATATCCGTACAACCGTAACCAAGCGCAAAATCGAGAAGAACAATAACAACGGTGGCGGAGGCGGCGGTGGAGGTACCTCCCGAGGTGGTCACTCACACAGTGGAAGTAGAGGGTCGTTTTAGTAACTGAGTAATCGGATTACGTTAAATAGAAGGGATGGAAACGAATATGGGATTTTTCAGAAATCAATTTTCGAATGTGGTGGAATGGGAAGAGTTCAGAGATGACATGATATTTTGGAAGTGGAGCAACCGGGAGATTAAGAAGGGGAGTAAACTGATCATCCGTTCCGGTCAGGACGCCATTTTCCTGAATAACGGTAAAGTGGAAGGAATTTTCGAGGACGAAGGATCATTTAATATCGATTCCGAGATCATTCCATTCCTTTCTACATTAAAAGGATTCAAATTTGGATTCAACAGTGGCATGCGGGTCGAAGTCTTGTTTGTAAATACAAAAGAGTTCACCGTGCGCTGGGGCACGCAAAGTCCGGTGTTGATTCCAACACCACAACTCCCGGGCGGGATGCCGATTCGGGCCAACGGTACATTTAATTTTAAAGTAAGTGACTATGTCACCCTGATTGATAAGATTGCAGGCATCAAGCAGAGTTATCTGGTGGAGGATGTCAAAATCCGAATCACTTCCGTGCTGGATCAGCTTCTAATGAAGTGGATTAGCCGCGAAGGTAAGGATATGTTTAACCTGCAGGCCAACGCATCGGATATTGCCAAAGGTATTCAGGAAGATCTGGATATGCAGATGATGGATATCGGCATTGGGATTACCGGTTTCCAGGTGATGAGCTTCAATTATCCAAAAGAGATTCAGGATATGATTACAAAGACCGCTTCGCATGAGATGATTGGTAATCTGCAAAAGTATCAACAGGTCAGCATGACAGACGGCATCTCATCCGGTAAAGTACAGGGCGGCGGCGCAGCTTCGGATATGGCGGGCATGATGATGGGTATGAACATGGCCAATGAAATGATGAAAAACATGAACCAGAACCAAGGCCAGAATCAGAACAACAATGCCAACTCGTCTCAGAATCAAAATAACGACCAGAAACCAGCGGGAAATAACAACGGTGATTCAGGTAACTCTTCATCTACAGAAGGCAACAAGAAGCCAAACTTCTGCCCGAACTGTGGAGCCAAAAATGATGGAGCCAACTTCTGTCCGAATTGTGGTCAAAAGCTGGGCTAATCAAATAAATACATGTAGGGCTAGGTTCGTAGTAAGTGAAATTACTGCGGAGCTAGCCCTTTTTTGTTTGGATTCATACTTAAAGCAACATGGCGTAGAGCAGAGGAACGGGTGCAGTATTTTAATTTTTATAAAAGAGTTGACAACCGATCACAAATCATTTATCTTTAAATTAAGATATTTAATTTAAATATAAATAACAACCCAAACAAATATCTTAAATCCATTACACAAGGAGAGATCAAGATGATTATCCCAACATTGACCAGAATAAATGAACTTTCAAGAAAAGCCAAAGAGGGCGGATTGACGGAGATGGAGAAAGAGGAACAGGTTCGTCTTCGCCAGGAATATCTGCAAACTTTTCGCGGTTCGGTCAACGACATTCTGCTGAATGCAACCATCTATGATCCAAACGGCGATGACGTGACTCCTGATAAATTGAAACAAGAACAGGCCAATCAAAATAACGACTAGAATACAATTCGCTAGATCATATATCTTAATTTAAAGATAATAAAAACTTACTATAAATCAATCAGCTAACTCGAATAACTATAATACCTACTCAAATTAAAACATGCTTACCAAACCAAGGAGGAAATAATCATGACTATTCAAACAGCAGGTATTCACCATATTACAGCTTTCGCAGGAGATCCACAGGCCAACGTTGATTTTTATGCCGGAGTTCTGGGACTTCGTCTGGTGAAAAAAACAATCAACTTCGATGCACCTGATGTATATCATCTGTATTTTGGCGATGAGCACGGAAGCCCAGGTACCATCATTACCTTCTTCCCATCCGCTGGATCACCACGGGGCAAAATTGGCGGAGGTCAGGTCGGCATCACTTCCTATGTCATTCCTCCTGGGTCGATTGGCTTCTGGCAGAATCGGCTGGAACAGTATAACATTGAGGTAACCAAAACAAGTCGCTTCAATGAAGACCTGCTTCAATTCGAAGATGGCGAAGGCCTGCGGCTTGAGCTTGTTGAACGGAAAGAGGGAGCAATCAGCACTTGGGCGCATGAAGGGATTCCGACCGATAAAGCGATTAAAGGCTTCGGTGGTGCTGTCCTGTTCAGTGTTAACCCGCAAAGAACGATGGATGCTCTTGAGAAAATTTTGGGATTTGTCAGAGTGAGTGAAAATGAAGAGTATGCTCGTTTCCGGTCCAGCGGGGATATCGGTAATGTCGTAGATGTTCCAGTGACCCGTATGGCTCTGGGTATGGGCGGCGCAGGAACCGTGCACCATATTGCATGGCGCGCCAAAGACGATGAAGAGCATGCACAGTGGAGTGAAGCTGTACGTGATTACGGGTACCAACCGACTCCAGTGCGGGATCGTCAGTACTTTAACGCAATCTACTTCAGAGAAGCTGGCGGCATTCTGTTTGAAATTGCTACAGATCCTCCGGGCTTTGCCAAAGATGAACCTGCTGATTCGCTTGGACAAAAATTGATGCTGCCAGAGTGGTTTGAGAAATACCGCCCTCAAATTGAGGACAATCTGCAACCGATTGAAGTAAGAACACTCGTACCTGCTACAGCTGCGAATTAATAAGAGTTCTAGAAAAAACCTGAAAAAGCGAAGTGATCGCCTAAAAGCTCTCTGAAAGAAAGCTACATCGGAAGCGCACGCTATCCCCGGATTTTCCCTTAGGAAAAGGGAATCAAAAAAATCTGGGATAACAGCGATTGAAGGGTTACTCGTCATCGAAGTGTATGTGTAAATGAAAAACCTAAAGGAGCAACGAAGGATGATGGAGAAAAAGGTTACCTGGCTGGAGCTGTTTTACGATCTGCTCTTTGTAGCAGCGGTCGCCAAAGCGGGTCATGTCTTGTTGCATGCCGAACATGGAGTAATTACGTTTGAATATTTAATGAAGTTTGTGCTTATTTTTATCCCTGTTTGGTGGGCATGGGTCGGTCAGACCTTATTTATTAACCGCTATGGTCAAGATATCCTGATCCATCGAATATTCCTCATCCTTCAGCTTCTGTCCGTTATGGTCATGACGGCAAGCCTCTCTACCCATTTTGACCAATACTACCTGTCCTTCTTCATTGGATATATCGGCTCACGGGCATTTACGGCGATTCAGTATCTGACGGCTCACAAGTCAAAAGGCGAGCATCAGCAGCAAGCGGCTCGTTACTTGGGTATCTGTTTCCTTATTGGCATATTGATCTCATCAGGTTCATTGTTCTTCGATTCCTGGTTACGCTACGTGATTTTGTATGCGGGGATTGCTGTGGACATCGTACTTCCGTTGATCGGACGCAAAAATCTGGTGAAGGTACCGGTTCAGACCCATCACTTGTTGGAACGTTTCGCGCTCTTTACACTCATCCTGTTGGGTGAATCGGTGGTAAGCATTATTGCAGTGCTGCAAGCCGATCATTGGGATATGAAATCCATTCTGTTTGCCGCCTTTACATCCATCTTTGTCATTGCGATATGGTGGCAATACTTCGACAACGTGGAGAAAAAGGTCAGCAAAGAGATTCAGACTGCCGGGCAAGCGATCATATACGGCCATCTGTTCATCTACATCTCTATGAGTATGATCGCTGCCTCAATTCAGCTGTTATATCAGAATCAGTTAAACTATGTGTTCATGCTGGGGTTTGTATTTGGATCAGCGTTACTGTATTTCTTGTCGACATCACTTGTGTTCCATCGTTACAGACACGCACATCTACGACTCCGGCCACGTCATCTGGCAGTCATGGTGGGGTTACTGGTGGCATTTGTCTTTGTGGATCTGGTCTACCGGGTTCCTGCTTATGTGATCATGGGCGAAGACATGTTATTCTTCTTGGTGTATGCGAAACTTACGACTTAATATGAGTAATATAAAATCAAGAAAAGTCACGGACAACAGGTGTCCGTGGCTTTTTATTATGCCGCTAATCCTGGACATTTTTTAATAATATAAATAAAGCACAAATCTAATTTAATTTCTTCGGTAGAATCTGTTAATATGAGACTATGTACAAGTGAATCTACCAGATCATAGAATATCTTTTTATAAAATGAGTGTACGTTTTGTTATATAAATTGAACTAAACATTTACACGAAACGGAGAGGACAGAAAAAACCTGAAGAAGCGAAAGCGTTCGCCTTTATCCCCGGATTTTCCCCATATAAGGGGGATTCCTAAAATCTGTGGATAACAGCGATCGGAAGGTTATTCTGTCATCGGAGTGTCCAGTGTAAATATTCTTTAGTTCAATTTATATAGTTCATTTTATATATAGCGATTCGTAGGTATGGGGATGACAATCAGGAGGGAAATCATTGAGCACACATCAAATCGGAGTTCCATTGGAAGGGTTTGCAGAGTTTAGTCGTACGGTTGCCGCTGAAGGAGCCGTTTTACTCAGAAATGAAGGCCAAGTGCTTCCACTTCGTGAAAACGAAAACGTTTCAGTTTTTGGACGGATTCAAGTCAATTATTATCGGAGCGGCACGGGTTCAGGCGGTAGTGTTCATGTGGCCTACACAACGAATCTATTGGATGGTCTGCGCAGCAAGAAGAATATAACGGTCAATGAAGAGCTGGCAGCTGTCTATGAGAAGTGGATTGAGGAAAATCCATTTGATGATGGCGGAAAAGTATGGGCGGCCGAGCCATGGAATCAGAAAGAAATGCCTTTGACGGATGAACTTGTTGCACAGGCTAGAAGCAAATCCAGCAAAGCCATTATCGTGATTGGACGTACAGCAGGAGAAGACCAGGATAATGCGGATGCGCCAGGAAGTTACCAACTGACAGAAGATGAGAAAGCGATGTTGGAGCAAGTTACTTCGCAGTTTGAACACACAATCGTTGTGCTGAATGTCTCAAATATCATCGACATGAGTTGGTTAAACGAAACGTATCTACATCCGATCCAAGGCGTAATTTACTCATGGCATGGCGGTATGGAGGGTGGTAATGCGATTGCCGATGTGCTGGCGGGGGACGTTACACCAAGCGGTAAACTGACAGATACGATTGCATATTCCATCGAAGATTACCCTTCGACCAGCAACTACGGCAATGAGTTCAAGAACCTGTATCAGGAAGATATCTATGTAGGTTATCGTTATTTCGAAACGTTTCGACCTGAGCGCGTTCAGTTTGAATTCGGTTACGGCCTGTCTTATACGACGTTTTTGGCCCAACACGAAGAAGCAAAATCAGTGTCCAAAGACGGCGAAACCTACATTGAAGTTCGTGTAAATGTGACCAACTCAGGTACAACATATGCGGGCAAAGAGGTTGTGCAAGTCTATTATGAAGCACCACAAGGCAAATTGGGACAACCGGTGAAGGCTTTGGTGGCTTTTGGTAAAACAGGATTGTTGCAGCCGGGCGAGTCAGAACTTCTGACGATCAGCTTCCCGATCCATGCGATGGCATCTTACGATGATGCAGGTGTTACAGGTTTTGCTTCCGCATATGTTCTGGAAGAAGGCACATACCGACTGCATGTAGGAACCAGTGTGAAACAAGTGCAGCATATCAGCATTGATGGCCAGGATGGATATGTGATTGAATCTCTTCAATTGGTGGAGCAACTGCAAGAAGCGATGGCCCCAACTGAAGATTTCACACGGATGAAACCAGGTTCGCGCAAGGAAGATGGATCTTATGAACTGACTTATGCAGAAGTACCGAAACGTAAGATATCCATGGCAAACCGGATCGAGCAGAATCTCCCGCAAACGCTGGAGCAGACAGGTAACCAGGGCCACAAGCTGAGTGACGTTAAGGCTGGCAAAGTGAGTCTGGAAACCTTCATCGCTCAACTGAGTGATCAGGATCTGGCGGCGATTGTCCGTGGCGAAGGCATGAGCAGTCCGCTCGTTACTTCGGGGACGGCATCTGCATTTGGTGGTGTCAGCGACAGCCTGTTTAACTACGGTATTCCGGTAGCATGTACGGCAGATGGCCCGTCCGGTATTCGTATGGATAGTGGCGAAAAGGCAACACAGGTATCCATTGGTACGTTGCTTGCGGCGACATGGAACAAGGATCTTGTTGAAGAGTTGTATGTGATGGAAGGACAGGAATTGCTAAGAAATCAGGTGGATACCCTGCTCGGACCTGGACTCAATATCCGCCGGAGCCCGCTTAATGGCCGGAACTTTGAGTACTTCTCCGAAGATCCACTGATCTCGGGTGTATTTGCGGCAGCATGTACGAAAGGTATCATGAAGGGTGGTTCCAATGCCACACTGAAACACTTTGCCTGCAACAACCAGGAGAAACACCGCAGTAAAGTAGATGCTGTTGTCTCCGAACGTGCACTGCGTGAAATTTACCTGAAAGGGTTCGAAATCGCTGTAAAAGAAGGCGGAGCAAACTCCATCATGACCTCCTACAACCCGGTTAACGGACACTGGGCGGCATCCAACTACGACCTGAACACCACGATTTTGCGTGGCGAATGGAATTTCGACGGAATTGTAATGACCGACTGGTGGGCGATTATGAATGATGTGACCGAAGGTGGAGAGGCTGATCGCAAATACACCAACTGGATGATTCGTGCGCAGAATGATCTCTACATGGTTGTACCGAACTACGGCGCAGAGATCAATGGCTGGGACGACAACACGATTGAATCCTTGGAAAATGGAACATTGACTCGCGGAGAGCTGCAACGCTCGGCGATCAACATCTGCAAGTTCATCATGAATGCACCGGTGTCCGGCAGAAAACACGAGATCGTGGAGAACGTCGCTTCATTCCAAGCGAATGCCTCCCTATCTGCTGCACAAGCTCAGGATCTGGTTGAGAACGCACAGGTGAAACCTGCAGTAGCTGAACCCGTCTACATGAAAGTGAGCGAGGCCGGCCATTATCGGATTATCGTACAGATCATGTCCCCTGAGCCGGAACTCGCTCAAAGTGCATGTAACCTGCTCCTGAATGACCAGTTGGTGACCACCATTCAAACAAATGGTACGGAAGGCAAATGGATCAGACAGAAACTTGTCAAAGTAGATCTTGAAGCAGGACTGTATGAATTGAAACTGGACTTCACCAAACCAGGTCTCCAGATTGACTGGATCGAATTCAAACAGGTGTAGAAGATAATCGGAAATATCAGGTGATAAGAGCAATCGAAAGGTTGTTCTGTCATCCAAAGCAGAATACGTTGGTATATGACAAAGGACACTGTACGCGGGTGTCCTTTGTTGTAACACAGAATAGCTACTGTTATGATAGTGTTATGAGATTCGTAGTTCTGAACAATGGGGTCAGGGGTGTTGCGAAGAATGAGAAATTATAATTTTTTGAGTCCAATCCTGCTGGTTGTGGTGGCGCTGATTGTAAGAGGCCTGGTGACTAACCTGGGAGTTCTTTTCGGACTATCACAAGAAGTAGCGAGTAATATTGCCATGATAGCCATGATTATTGCTGCACTGATCATGTTTAATCGAATGACGAAGGCTCGGCGTAGAAAATAGAAAAAGCTCGGATAACCAGAAGGTTATCCAAGACACGAAGACATCCTCCGGGTGTCTTTTTTTGTATTGACGTTCTGATCCTAACGTTTTAGACTATTGCTAATAAATAATAACATTAATAATAACGAAAATAACAAAATGATCAGACGAAGTACATGAAATCCGATGCGCTCTCTATTTGCTAGCCCATTCCGGTCCCCAAAGGAGAATCCAATCATGAAGATCATTGCCGACAAACCATATATCGTTCAGGAAGGTCAGCCTTTGCAGATTAAGAAGCTGACCGTCGTCAAATAATGATGAAGAAGGACCGCAGGAGCGCTGATGAAGCGTTCAGTCGGTCCTTTATGTCATGGATCAGGCTGTGTGCAGTTCGAGTGATGTCTATCGATACGGGTTAACGGTTCTAGAATAATCTACGATGAAGTGAAGGGAGCGATCCTTATGGAAAGACAGCCTGTATTGGAAGTCATTGCTGTGGATGCGGCAGATGCCAAAGCAGCTGAGGAGGGAGGGGCTGATCGGATTGAGCTGGTGTCTGCGATGTCTGAAGGAGGACTTACCCCCGGTTATGGCGTCATGGAGCAGGTGGTATCCCAGGTATCCATTCCGGTGTATGTCATGATCCGTCCCCATAGCCGCTCGTTCCGCTATAGCGCAGATGACATCCACGTCATGACCCGGGATGTACGCGTGGCGAGGGAACTTGGAGCCGCTGGCATCGTAATCGGTGCCCTCACCGGAGATGGTGAAG
Organism: Paenibacillus sp. FSL H7-0940; assembly: GCF_037979415.1. Taxonomy (NCBI): domain Bacteria; kingdom Bacillati; phylum Bacillota; class Bacilli; order Caryophanales; family Paenibacillaceae; genus Paenibacillus; species Paenibacillus sp. FSL H7-0940. The sequence goes on along the minus strand of NZ_CP150280.1, from coordinate 5,449,829 downwards.
TGGACCTTTTACCCATGCAATTATGTATGGCCGAAGCTCAGGGTTTGGGCGTTACGTTTCATCGTGCAATTGATGTGAGCACAAGCCTGACTGAGGCGCTCAAGGCTATTAACACATTGGGAAACGTGGAGCGTGTTCTTACATCGGGAGGGAAACAGACAGCGCCTGAAGCTATACTGGAACTGAAACAACTTCAGCAACTGGGGCAAACCTTGAACATCGCTGTCATGGCAGGATCGGGGGTCACCATAGAGGGAATTCAAACGCTAGTGAGGCAGACGGGTATCACGGAAATCCATATGGGATCAGGCGTGAGGTACAAAGGCAACTTTAATTATCCCATTGATCCACATTTGGTTGAAGAAGCCAAGCAACAGTTATTGCTTGCATCACAGCCATTCATGGACAGTAGTGCACTGAGTAGTGGTCCAAGCAAGGGTGGTCCAATGATATAGGGATGCGCTAAATAAAAGGAGTGATACGCCATGAATTATGAACTGCAACCAGCCGAATGGATTAAGTCCGCAGCACAGGTCAGCCCATCCGAACGCCAGCTGAGGTGGCAGGAGATGGAGTTCTACGCGTTTATTCATTTTACAGTAAATACATTTACGGATCAGGAGTGGGGCACTGGGGAGGAAGACCCGGCGATATTCAATCCTTCTGAACTGAGCGCGGTGCAATGGGTGCAGGCGTGCAAGGCTGCGGGGATGAAGGGGCTGATTTTGACATGTAAGCATCATGATGGATTTTGTTTGTGGCCCAGTCAGTTTACAGCGCATACGGTGGCGGCTAGTCCGTGGAGGAATGGTACGGGGGATTTGGTTCGGGAAGTCGCTGATGCCTGCCGTGAGGGTGGGTTGAAGTTTGGCGTGTACCTGTCTCCTTGGGATCGTCATGAAGCCACTTATGGAGATTCGGAGAGGTATAACGAGTTTTTCCTCCAACAGTTGCGCGAGCTGCTTACGAATTATGGCGACATCTTCTGTGTATGGTTCGATGGTGCATGTGGTGAGGGTCCGAATGGCAAAAGGCAGGTCTATGACTGGGACGCCTATTATGCGCTTATTCGTGAACTTCAGCCTGAGGCTGTCATCTCGGTATGTGGCCCGGATGTTCGCTGGTGTGGCAATGAGGCAGGGCATACACGGGAATCGGAATGGAGCGTTGTGCCAGCGCATATGCAGGATAATGAGAAGATTCAGGAGCAATCACAACAGGTGGATGATGGTGAGTTTGCCACAAGGATCAATACGCAGGACAGTGATTTGGGAAGCCGAGAGGTCATTCGTTCCCAAGGTGACCAACTGATCTGGTACCCTGCCGAGGTGAATACCTCGATTCGCCCGGGATGGTTCTATCATGCCAGTGAAGATGATCAGGTCAAAACACTGGAAGAACTGCTCGCCGTCTATTACGGCGCAGTGGGGGGCAACGCCACCTTTTTACTCAATCTGCCACCGGATACGCGTGGTCTCATTCACGAAACGGATGTGGAGCGACTACAGGAATTGGGAGATTCGCTGCGTACCATTTTTCAGGAAAATTTCGCCTTGCAGGCGCTGGTAAAAGCATCGGAGACGATGGATGAACAACATGCTGTATCGGAAGTGCTGAGGGAACGACGGGATACGTATTGGTGTCCTCACGAAGGAACGGAGCAGGCTTGGATCGAGCTGGATTTGCAGGAAGAAAGATCATTTGACCGGGTGGTGCTGATGGAACATATCCAGACAGGTCAACGGATTGAGCGTTTTACACTGGAGTTACAGACGGCAGATGGTGGTTGGGAAACGTTCTACACGAGGACGGTGGTGGGGTATAAGCGAATTTGCTGTTTCCCACAGGTCACATCGAGAAAGATGCGATTAAGCATTCATGAATCCAGATGGTATCCTACGTTGTCCGGGTTAGGCATATATCTGAGCGAGCGGGGAGGGTTGTAACATGGCGGTGCTGACGTATAAAGGTTCACAATTTATGTATGATGGTGAGCCCATTCGGATTTTGTCGGGTGCCATCCATTATTTTAGAGTGGTCCCCGAATATTGGGAGGATCGGTTACTCAAGTTGAAAGCCTGCGGTTTCAATACGGTGGAAACGTATGTGCCGTGGAATGTCCATGAGCCGCAGCCGGGTCGGTATTGTTTTGAAGGCATGGCTGATCTGGAACGTTTTATTCGCATTGCGGGAGATGTGGGTCTGCATGTGATTGTTCGTCCAAGTCCTTATATATGTGCCGAGTGGGAGTTTGGCGGATTACCTGCCTGGCTGCTTGCTGATGATGATATCCGTCTTCGTTGTAATGATGCAAAATTTCTGGCGAATGTGGATCGTTACTATGATGTACTTTTGCCCAGACTGAAACCTCTTCTTAGCACCCAAGGCGGGCCGATCATTGCAATGCAGATTGAAAATGAGTACGGCAGCTTTGGGAACGACGCGAGTTACCTGCATTATTTACGTGATGGCATGGTAGAGCGCGGTATGGATGTGTTGTTATTTACCTCGGACGGACCGACAGACCACATGCTGCAAGCGGGATCAGTCCCGGGGCATCTGGCTACAGTTAATTTTGGATCAGGAACGGAAGGAGCGTTCGCCAAGTTGCGTGAATATCAGGCGGATGAACCTTTGATGTGCATGGAGTATTGGAACGGCTGGTTCGATCACTGGGGTGAGTCACATCACACCCGAGAAGCCACAGATGTGGCTGGTGTGTTTGAGGAGATGCTTCGAGCAGGAGCCTCGGTTAACTTTTACATGTTCCACGGTGGAACGAACTTTGGATTTTATAACGGGGCGAACTGTCAGCAGAAGGATCAATACGAACCCACAATTACAAGTTACGACTATGATTCACTGCTCAGTGAATCCGGGGAGCCGACAGCGAAGTTCCATGCGGTGAGGGACCTTATTGCTCAATATAGCGGCGAAGATCTGGGTGAGCTTGTGCTGCCAGAATCGAAGGGGACCATCGCTTATGGGAGAGTGGAGTTGAACCAGCAGGCGTTATTACTAACGCAGTTGGACCGGATATCAGTTTCGGTGCAGCGTGCGAATCCGGAACCGATGGAGAAGCTGGGTCAAGATTATGGCTTTATTTGTTATCAAACCCGAATATCCGGGCCAAGGGAGCGACAGGAACTTGTGGTTCAGGAGGTGCGTGACCGTGCGCTTGTGTTTGTCGATAGGCAATTTCAGGGTGTATTGGAACGCGGAAATCCAGCGTTATCGGTATCCTTTGAAGTGCCGCCAGAGGGCGCAGATCTATTGCTCCTTGTTGAAAATATGGGGCGAATCAACTATGGCCCGTACCTGAAAGATCCGAAGGGCATTACGGAGGGAGTAAGACATGGTTTTCAATTTTTATATGATTGGACGATTCATTGTCTGCCATTAACTGATCTATCGGGTTTGCAATTTAGTGATGTGATTAGCGAAGCAATTAATGAAACAATTAATGAAGTACAGGGACCAGGATTTTATCGAGGAGAGTTTAATATCACGGATGTAAGAGATACTTTTCTGCGACTGGATAACTGGACCAAAGGGGTTGTATTTGTAAACGGATTCAATCTGGGTCGCTACTGGAATAAAGGACCGCAAAAAACGTTATATGTACCAGCCCCGCTCTTCCATGAAGGTGAGAATGAAATCATGGTATTCGAGCTTCATCAGACGGCTGATCAGGCCGTAACGTTTGTGGATACACCGGATTTGGGCTAGAAAAAGGAAAATTGGTGAGCCAAACGATTAATGAGAATTGTCGTGTCCGCCGGAAAAAGGTATACGTTGGGTATGGACATTGACTAGGGCGTGTCTGAAAACTCCGAAGGACGCAGATTTTGCCGAATTTTCGTTCCAAGCAAGGAGATTTTCCGCAGGCGTGCCGGGGCACGTCAAGGGAAAGTGACGCAGCAGGGGGCGAAAAGGCGGTAAAAGATGCACTTCAGTGAGTTTTGAGACACGTCCTAAAGGAGAGGATGAGGAAAAGTGAAAGTTGGACTCAGCACCTACAGTCTGCAACAAGCATTGGATCGCAAAGAATTAACCGTACCAGATGCCATTCGTTGGATCGCCGATCAGGGCGGGGAACATGTGGAGATTGTACCGATGGGATTCAGTCTGATCGATAATCCGGAGTTGATAGATGAGATTAAAGCTGTGGCAAAAGAGGTAGGGATCGACATTTCCAATTATGCCATCGGCGCTAACTTTGCTGTGCAGGAGGACGCCGAAGCGTTGGAGCAAGAGATCCAGAATGTGATGCGACATGTGGATGTGGCTGCTGCGCTCGGCGTGAAGCTGATGCGTCATGACGTGGCTTTCCGCCCTGCACCAGAGGGAACTGTAGCACAGTTCGAGATCGACCTAACGGTACTGGTGAAAGCCTGTCAGCGGATAGCCGATTATGCAGCGGATTTTGGAATCACAACAAGCGTTGAGAACCATGGGTACTATGTGCAGTCGAGTGAGCGAATTCAGCGTTTGTTACACGAAACGGCGCGGAGTAACTTTAAGACCACGCTGGATGTCGGCAATTTCCTCTGTGTGGACGAAGACCCGGTGAGTGCCGTGAAAAATAACATTCCATACGCGTCGATCGTGCACGCCAAAGACTTCTACTGGAGACCTTCCTACCGGAACCCCGGTGAAGGCTGGTTTCAAACCTCGCATGGCAATTACCTGCGCGGTGCCATTGTGGGCCATGGCGATATCGACATGCCTGAGGTATTCCGTGTATTGAAAAAATCCGGGTATGACGGATATATCTCGGTTGAATTTGAAGGCATGGAGGATTGCAAAACCGCCTCACGCATTGCCATGGATAACGTCCGCCGCCTATGGGAAGAGGCATAGGGCTGAGTACTTGTTTTAAATGAAATATGACTTGTTACGTATGGTTCAAAAAGAAAGTTAGTTCAGTCAGGAACGTCTACCCGCTGGACGTCAATTATTTTATTTATGGAGGAATCAGCACTATGTCCAAATTGAAAGTCGCCGTTATCGGTGCCGGATCCATATCCGATTGCCATTTGCAAGCCTACGTCAGTAACCCGGACGTTGAAATATATGCCATCTGTGACCTGAATGCAGAACGTGCCGCAGAAGTCGCGAAGCAATATAATGCACCTCATGTGTTTACCGATTATAAGGAACTGCTCGGACTGCCCGAGATTCATTCCGTCAGCATCTGTACATGGAACGACTCCCATGCGGAGATTAGTATTGCTGCTCTGGACGCAGGCAAAAACGTGTTATGTGAGAAACCACTCTGCCAAACGGTAGAGGATGCGCTCGAAGTAGAGAAGGCGGTTCATCGTAGCGGGAAGCTGCTGCAAGTTGGTTTTGTTCGCCGCTATAGCGACAATGCACAAATTCTGAAGAAGTTTATCGACGAGGGTGAGCTGGGCGAGATCTATTATGCCAAAGCCTCCAGTCTGCGTCGTCTGGGCAATCCGGGTGGTTGGTTCTCGGATATCAACCGTTCCGGAGGTGGTCCGCTGATCGATATCGGGGTGCATGTGATCGACATATGCTGGTATCTGATGGGCAGACCAAAGGTGAAATCCGTCTCAGCTAACGTGTCTAACCGATTGGGGAATCGCTCGAACATTAACAATCTGTCGTTCTACAAAGCAGCAGACTATGATGCGGAGCAGAACACCGTTGAGGATATGGCAAATGCCCTGATTCGTTTTGAGAACGGAGCGAGCCTGCTCGTGGATGTCAGCTTCACGCTCCATGCCAAAGCGGATGAGACTTCGGTCAAACTATATGGCGATAAAGGTGGTGCGGAGCTCGAGCCGGAAATTTCGATCATCGGTGAGAAATTCAACACTATTTTAAACATGACTCCACAGGTGGATTTCAAATCATTCGACTTTATGGGATCGTTCCGCAATGAAATCAACCATTTTATCGATAGTACACAGGGCCGCAAAGAAACACTTAGCCCCATCGAAGACGGCGTCGAAGTGATGAAAATGCTCTGCGCCATCTACGAATCAGCCCGTCAGGGCCGCGAAATCACGCTGTAAAGGTAGGGTTGTATTGCGTTGATACACTACGTTGATACTTTACTACTCCCGTTTCATTGAAAGTTATGAGCACTTCGCTCCTTTTGATGAAAAGCTCCGCTCCGGGCGGGTGTGGATTCGTCCTTCCCGCTCGCCAATGGAGCAGAGTAGGGAGCGAGCGCTAACGAGTCTCAGACATCTTATTTAAGGATTCGGAGCGCTAGCCGAAATCTAAGGAATCTGACACATGCTATATCAGAATAAGCAGCAGTATACAGCGTTTTTATCAGCTAATTTCGGGAAATAACGTGTCTGATGTTCCTTACAATTTAAAAAGAGGAACAAAAGGCTAAATAAGACGCCCTGTGTTCCTTAGAAAATTCTCTACCTATTCACCAGGATAAACGGGCTTGGATTTTAAGACGTTTTAAACGCAGACATCCATCATCGTATATCTTCCCTGAACTGAAGTTGAAGACACATCCTTTAGAGACTTACCGTTTACGCCATAACAAAGGGCGCAGAACCAATTGAAAACATCGAAGCGCACTCTCTCTGATCTTGTATTCCCTATAGAAACGAGGGGAGTAAGGGGTTCCATGGTAATTGAAGATGGCACCGCAATCGCAACGACGGACAGACTAACCCTTTATAGGTTAAGCGCATCGTTTACACCAAAAAGGAGAACGCAAAACCAATCCAAAACAACGGAGTGCACTTTCTCTACCCTTGGATTTCCCTATAGGAAATCGGGGGAAATAAGGGGTTCCATAGTGATTGAAGATGGCACCGCACTCGAAATAACAAAGTTACTACGCCCCTTAATAGTTAAACTAGCGTTTACGCCAAAACGGAGAGTGCAGAACCAATCTGAAGAAGCGAAGCGCTCGCCTTTATCACTGGATTTCCAACAATTATAAAGTGAAATAAGAGAAATCAGGGGATAACAGCGATCGAAAGACGGTACTGCACTCGGAGTGACCAGGCGTAACATGCATGGTTTATCTTTTATCCAATCCAGAGGAGATGAAACAGGATGAGCGAAGCCAAAGAAACCGTACTGGAGCAGGAAGAGCAGATCGTCGAAGCTGGCGTACACAATTTTAGCAAAGAGGATGAATGGATCAAACCGGAAGATCCGCTGCTGAATGAGCGGCTGGAGTGGTTCAAGGATCAGAAGCTGGGGTTGATGATGCACTGGGGACCGTATTCCCAGCTTGGCCTCGTGGAATCTTGGGCGCTGAGCGACGAGGACGGCGATTGGTCTCGCGATGACATCGACTGGACGGATGACATGGAAGACTTCAAGCGGGAATATTTCGATCTGAACAAAACCTTCAATCCGATTCGTTTCCAGCCTGAGGAATGGGCACAAATGGCGGCAGATAACGGGTTCAAATATTTCCTGTTCACCACCAAGCACCATGACGGTTTCTGCATGTGGGATACCAAAACGACGGATTATCGAATTACGGGTAAGGACACTCCTTTTCATACCCATAAGTATGCGGACATCTGTCGAGCACTGTTTGACGCTTTCCGGGCCAAAGGACTCGGCATCTCAGCGTATTTCTCCAAAGCGGACTGGCATACCCCTTATTACTGGGCACCGGGCATGGAGCGTGGACGTCATATGTGGCGCGGCCCTTCGTATGATCCCCATAAGTATCCGTGGCTGTGGGAGAAATTCGTGGAGTTCACACATGAGCAGATCATGGAGCTGCTGACGAATTACGGGCGGATCGAATGTCTGTGGCTGGATGCCGGATGGGTGCGCGAAGGTCGCCATGGTCAGGATATCAGGCTTGGAGAAGTCGTGGAACGGGCGCGTCAGACCACACAACCTTGGCTCCTGTCCGCAGATCGCACCGTCGGTGGACCGTATGAGAATATCGTTACCCCCGAGCAGACCATACCGGAACATCCGATGAACATTCCATGGGAGAGCTGTATTACCGTGGGGAACTCCTTTGCCTTCGGATTCGATGATCAGTATAAAACGGGAAGACAGCTGGCACATATTCTACTTGAAGTTGTGTCCAAGGGCGGTAACCTGGCGCTGAATGTAGGTCCACAACCCGATGGGCGTCTGCCAAAAGGGGCAATTCGAGGCATCAAGGGCCTCGGTGAATGGTTGGGTACTCATGGAGAAGGCATCTATGGAACCCGGATCTGCGGACCATATTTTACGAAAGATTGGGCTTTCACTCAGAAGGAAGAGATCAACACCGTATATGCCTTCCGTTTGTACCTAAACGAGAATGAGACCGTACAACCACAGTTAATCATTCCTTATCTTGAAAAGGTAGAGCGGATCGAACTCGTCGGTAGCGATGACGTACTTTCGTATCAGCAAACGGGAGACGGACTTCTTGTGGATCTGCCCCAATCCGCTACAACCAATGAAGCTCCCATCACACATACGTTCAGATTGGTCACAAGCGCATAGAGGTTGTTCAAAAAGTCCCCAATTGATCACGAAGTAAACCACGAAGCGAACTCGACATCGAATCTTGCGTTCACCTTCGGAGTCCGGTGCTCATGTAGGTTTGCCTACACTCCGCTCCTCCTCCTTCAGGTTCTCGCAACCTTCTCGGTGCTGAATCGTTAACTTTTTGAACTTGTATGTAAAGAATTCCATGTCAATTCCGGGGGAGATATAACCACCTCCGGGATTTTTTTATTCATACATAAGGGACACAATTCCCAATAGAAACGGCTCGCAATCGCTTGTCACACAAGGGTTTGTGGAATAAAGAGAAGTCGGAGAAAATTGCAAATTGATAAAAGTTTATCGGGCGATGTACTATCAAATCAAGAAAGCGCTACCTGATATGAATGTTTACATCATGTTTGTTAAACAAGGAACTAGGAACAGAAAAAAGGATGTTTAAGGGATGTAAATGTAATGTATTATTACACTTGAGGTGTAGAAGGAGTGACGCAAATGAGTCGAGCTACGGAAAGCATACCCGCCAAGATGGAACTCCAACAGAGGAAACATGTGGAGCCCAAGCGGCAGCATCCATTCATCAAAAGCCTCAAGAAACACTGGGAACTCTACCTGCTCGTGTTGCCCCCGGTATTGTATCTGTTGATCTTCAAGTACATCCCTATGGTGGGTGTCCAAATCGCCTTCAAGGACTTCAGTGTAGTCAAAGGAATCTGGGGCAGCCCGTGGGTCGGATTCAAACATTTTGAAGCCTTCTTCCAATCTCCAAACTTCTGGCTGTTAATCAAAAACACGATAGGCATCAGCTTTTATTCCTTAATTGCCGGTTTCCCCATTCCGATCCTTCTGGCGCTGGCGCTGAATGAGATTCGAACGGGTTACTTCAAAAAGACTGTGCAGATGGTCACTTACGCTCCGCATTTTATCTCAACGGTTGTTATGGTATCCATTATCATTCTGATGCTCTCCCCGCATGTCGGCGTGGTAGACAAGCTGTTCACACTGCTCGGCTTCCCGATGACGAACTTCATGGGTATTCCGGAATACTTCAAATCGATCTATGTCTGGTCAGGTGTGTGGCAGGGCATGGGATATTCATCAATTATATATATCGCAGCTCTTGCTGGTGTTGATCCATCTCTCTATGAAGCAGCAAAGATGGACGGCGCATCAAGGCTTCGGAAAATATGGCACATCGACCTCCCATCGCTCATTCCAGTCACCGTTATCATGCTGATTCTGAGTCTGGGCAGCATTATGGGCGTGGGCTTCGAGAAAATATACCTGATGCAGAATCCGCTCAACACAAGCGCTTCGGAGGTCATCTCCACGTATGTGTACAAGGTGGGTCTGATCGGAGCGAATTTCAGCTTCTCCTCGGCAGTAGGGTTCTTCAACTCCATTATCAACCTGATCCTGCTGGTTATCGTCAACGGCATATCGCGCAAAGTATCCCAGAACAGCTTGTGGTAAAGGAGGAGCTTATCCATGTTCAACCTGATTAATCGTAACCGGATCAAGGACCCACTCGGTGACCGCATTTTCATGACATTCAACTATATCTTTCTGTTCGCCATACTGCTAACAGTGTTTTATCCGCTTTTGTATATCATCAGTTCTTCGTTCAGCTCTTCACGAGCCGTTACATCCGGTCAGGTGTGGCTGTTCCCGGTAGACTTTAACATCAAGGCGTACATCTCCATTTTCAAAAGCCAACAGCTTATGCTCGGTTTCTATAACACGATCATCTATACCGTGGTGGGCACGTTCATTAACGTGGTGCTGACCGTCATGCTGGCGTATCCTTTGTCACGAAAATCGTTCTATGGACGAGGTGCCATCATTATTTTCATGATGATCACGATGTTCTTTGATGGTGGTCTGATTCCCACCTACCTCTTGATGAAGGATTTGCACCTGCTCGATACACGTTGGGCGATGTGGCTGCCCGGGGCGCTCGCAGTATTCCAGGTCATCGTGGCAAGAACTTTCTTCCAATCTTCCATTCCGGAAGAACTCGGGGAGGCCGCGGAAATGGACGGTTGCCGGGATATCCGGTATCTGATCAGCGTAGTTCTTCCCTTATCAAAGCCCATTCTGGCGGTCATGACACTTATGTATGCCGTAGGTCACTGGAATGCGTACTTTGATGCATTGATCTACCTGCGTTCCGAGAAATTGTTCCCTCTACAATACGTGCTTCGCAATCTGCTTATCCTGAACGCGGCTGATCCGGCGATGCTCGCCAATACCAGCCAACAGATGCGGGACCAAGGGTTCGAGCAGGTGTTGAAATATGCACTGATCGTTGTGGCGAGTATTCCAATTCTGATCATGTATCCATTTGTACAGAAGCATTTTGTTAAAGGGGTCATGGTTGGTTCCCTCAAAGGTTAATCCTTGTGAGTTAAGCCTGGTTGCCTCTTGAAAGGAGGTGGAAGGAACACGCCGGCTTCCGGGGTCGATTTTATAAACGTGCAGTACAAGTCAATAATTTGCCGTTATGAACAAAAAGGAGGAGTCAGATTGAGAAAATCTTGGATTTCGATGTTGTTTCTGGTCTTTGCTTCGGTGGCTTTGTTGTCCGCATGCAGTTCATCCGAGGAATCGGGTGGAAGTAGCGACGGTAGCGGGGAGAGCGGCGGTCCTGTAACCATGACCCTCTTTGCTCCGCAAGGCAAAGCGTCCATGGAAGAGAATGAATTCACCCAATTTATCGAAGACAAGTTCGACGTTACCCTAAAATGGGATCTGGCCCCAACGGACGCCTTGCAGGATCGCAGACAATTGCTGCTGGCTAGTGGTGATTATCCGGAAGTATTTCTTCACGGCAAGTTCACCACCTCAGATCTTCAAACCTATGGAAAACAGGGCGTGTTCCTTCCGCTACAAGATCTAATTCAGAAGTATGGTCCGAATCTGACCAAGATTATGGAAGAGAAGCCATACTTCAAAGAAGCTATTACGGCACCGGATGGCAACATCTATGCGCTGCCTATCTTCAATGAATGTTACCACTGTACGTATGCACAGAAATACTGGATCAACACGGAGTGGCTTGATAATTTGGGCCTGAAAATGCCAACCACAACGGATGAACTGTATACCGTTCTGAAGGCGTTTAAGACACAAGATCCAAACGGTAACGGGAAAGCGGACGAGATTCCACTCACGGGCGCACCGAACAAGTATGTATGGAATGGCAACATTGATGCCTACCTGATGAATAGCTTTATATACAATGATAACGACAAATACCTGATCGTGAACGATGGCAAGGTGAGTTTTTCCGCCAATCAGGAAGGCTGGAAGAAAGGGCTGGAGTACATGAATAAATTGTATGCAGATGGCCTGATTGATCCGGCTTCCTTTACACAGAACGATCAGGCAATCGGACAACTGGGCAACAAGGAAGGCGATGAAGTGGTCGGCTCCATTACAACGGCGCTGGTCAGTTATCTCGTGAATACTTATGACAAAGACATCACCCGTCACCAACACTGGGAGATCGTTCCTCCATTGAAAGGACCAGATGGAGTGCAGACGACAGGCGCCACGCAAAGCGTCGGTGAGTTTGAATTTGCCATCACGAACAAAGCGACAGAAGCACAGCAGATTGCCGCCATCAAAATTGTGGACTACATGTTCAGTGAAGAAGGTGCGCTGTACGCGGAGTATGGACCAACTGAAGGAAAGGGCTGGAAGAAGGCAGATGCCGATGAGAAAAACATCAATGGTGAGCCTGCCAAATACAGCTACTACAACCTGCCTGAGCGTGATCCAAACGTTGTTGTGAACGAGAGCTGGTCACAGATCGGAGCACATGACTTGTCCAACACGTTCCGTAATCTGTTTGCAGAAGGACAGAATCCTTTAGAAGCAGAGGGTTATGGTACACGTCTGGCTCAAGCTACCAATGTGTATGAACCTTATGGACCCAAAGAAGTATACCCTGCGAACGTATTTATTCGTCCAGAGGATACGGAATCAGCTGCACAACTGACTACGGCCATCAAGGATTATGTACAGACGAATATGGCACAGTTCATTATTGGCAGCAAGAGCATTGAAAAGGAATGGGATTCGTATGTCAAAGGCTTTGATGGTCTCGGACTGAGTAATTACCTTGAGATCTACCAGCGTGCCATTGAGAAGAATCAATAATTGAAGGATTCAATATAGAGGCTGTCCCGTCTGTCACCCGTGACCGGGACGGTCTTCTCCTATGACAACCCCACGTCATCCGATATAATGTACTGAATATTTATGGAAAATTAGCGATCATCACAGATGTTTGTCGTCATTCAGCATGAACAGTAACGGTGGGGGGATCTCGGAGATGAACAACAATTGGTTTAGACGTTTGCTGTTATCGTATCTGCCTGTTTTCTTTATTGTGACGACCATTCTATTCTTTATTTTCTTTCAAGTATTCAATGAACAGAACCGTAGAGAAGCGCTCAAGGCCAATGAATTTCTGGCCTCACAGGTTACTCAATATCTGGACAACTCCCTACGTTCCATCGACTTCAAGGTACTGCGTGAGATTTTGACCAACCCTAACTTGAAGAATTATTTCTCGGTATCTGGCAGCGATGATGTGTATGCCGGCATTCAGGCGGTCCAGGTGGTTGATGAATTGAAAATAGAGTATCCGCTGATTGATTCGATTTATCTCGTTCGATACGGGGATGGCACGGTCTTCAGTAACGGGAAGGCTGTTCCGATTGAAGAGTTCCCGGATGCAGACTTTATTGCAGATAGCCGGTCAAGGGATGAACAGAAGTGGGCAGGGGCACGAGCGTTCCGAGCTTTTCCTTCGCAAGCGACGGAGCAGGTGATTACGATTGTGCGAAGTGTAGGAAACGGCAAAGGACTTGTGGTGACAAACGTGGATCTGAGTACCCTGAGAAAATCCATCATGCAGATGTATGATCCGGAATTTACGTTTGTGAACATCTTCAACCGTTCGGGCGGCAATCTGTGGGATAGCAGCATGCCAGGAGGGGTTGCAGCTTCTACTAAAACCACGACGGGAGAAGTTTTCTCTGAATTTACGTCGAGTTATAGCGGTTGGAAGGTGCAGACAGGTCTCAATAATGGAAAAATCGTCAAATGGGCTCTGCAATTTTATAATATCTGGTTTGCCTTTGCTGTAGTGGTTGTGTTGATCGGGGTGGTGTGGGTGATCTACGTGACCCGCAGAAATTATAAGCCGATTCAGCAGATTGTCACTTTAATTCAGACCGTCTCTTCGCAGAAGCAATCGGGGCTGGGCTATGGCAAGGAGAATGAGTTCCGATTCATCCATACAACGCTGGAACGCATGATTGATCAGACGAGGCAATATCAGGAGGAGCATGAAGAGAATCTGATTTTACAGAAAAAAATGTTCTTTCAGGAGTTGCTGGAGGGTACACGAGACTTTACGAGCACGGAGCTGACAGCGGAGATGAAGAAGTTCAAACTGCCTGAGCTGGAGCATCGTTGGGCCGTCATGGTAGTTGAAATGGATCGGTATGATGCATTTGTGACGGAGTATCATGATCAGGACCAATCCCTCCTGAAATTTGTGTTATCCAGTATTCTGCAGGAGAGTGCGCGTCATGAAGGAACGGAAGTATGGGCTGAATGGATCTCCGATCAACGTCTGTACGCCATCCTCTGGATTCCGGAAATGGAACAGGCCGAGGATACTGAGCATCGATTGCTAGCGGGTTATCTGGACAGAATTGATCAGTATCTGAACTTCACCGTGACCATTGGTGTTGGTCGGGTTGCTGTTGATATTCGGGGGTTGAGAGCTTCATTGAAAGAAGCTGTGCACGCGCTGGAGTACAAGGCTGTACTGGGCATAAATCGCATCATTCCGTGTAGTGATGTGCCGAATTCGACCAATGATGTGTATGAGTTCCTGAAGACCATCTCCCTGCTGGTACAGGCGATGCGCTTGTCGGACGATGTTTGGGAAAAGCATTTTGAGAGACTGTTTGAACAAATCAGTGAGTCCGTTCTGTCCCGTCAGGAGATTATGAATACGATCCAATTGTTATTTCAACATTACAATCGGGAATTCGCCGAACTTCCACGAGAGTATCAGGAGTCATGGGCCGCTATATTCACCCCACTTCTTCCAAGGCTGGAGGGCTGGGAGACGTTAGACGATCTGCGTGAGCTGTGCTGGGAAGGGTTCAGAGAACTGGCGTTGCAGATGCAGACGCTGCATTGTTCCCGAAAACACAGATCACATATTCTGGAGATTCGCAAATACATCGAAGAGCATTACAACAATCCTGATCTGTCACTGAACTACCTTAGTGATCTATTCGATATTAATCCGAAGTATCTGAGTAAGCTTTTCAAGGATGAGATTGGGGAGAAGTTTGTGGATCTGCTCATTAGTCATCGCATTGAAAAAGCCAAGCTGCTCATGCAGGAGACGGATAAGGCTATTCAGGAGATCAGTGAGGAAGTGGGTTACACGAACTATAATTCCTTCAACCGGGCCTTCAAGAACGTGGTGGGTGTGGCACCAAGTGACTATCGCAAAGCCATGTGAGTGCATGCGCCTAACTAATTCCGAACGCATAAGGAGAATGTGCATATGGACTATAAAGATGCTTCGCTTCCCATTCAGGAACGGGTTCAGGATCTGATCGGACGGATGACAACGGCAGAGAAGATTGGACAACTCATTCAGCCGATGGGATGGAAGACGTATGATAAAGCAGCTGATGGTACAGTACAGGTGACGGAAGAGTTCAAAGCGTACATGGAACAGGGGGGTGTCGGTTCTCTGTACGGTGTGCTTCGGGCCGATCCATGGACCGAAGTGACACTGGAAACGGGGCTTACCCCACGGCAGGGAGCCGTTGCCACAAATGTCATTCAGCAGTATGCCATGGAGTATTCTCGGCTAGGCATTCCCATTTTGTTTGGGGAAGAGTGTTCCCACGGGCATATGGCGATCGGGGCAACAGTTTTTCCGGTACCGTTAATGGTGGGAAGTACGTGGAATATGGAACTGTACCGCAAGATGTGTGAAGCCATCGCTGTGGAGACCCGGAGCCAAGGGGGAGCGGCAACGTATTCCCCGGTGCTTGATGTCGTACGTGACCCGAGATGGGGACGGACGGAGGAATGTTTTGCCGAAGATCCATACTTGATTGGTGAATTTGCAGTAGAAGCCATGAAGGGACTACAGGGTGAAGGCCTCGATTCCAACCAGACGATTGTCGCTACACTTAAGCATTTTGCGGCTTATGGCAGTTCGGAGGGTGGGCGTAATGCAGCACCTGTGCATATGGGATTACGTGAATTGCATGAAATAGACCTGTTGCCGTTCAAAAAGGCAGTGGAAGCCGGGGCTTGCTCCGTGATGACCGCTTATAACGAGATTGATGGGGTACCGTGCACGTCCAGTACGTATCTGCTGAATGACCTTCTGCGCGAGCAGTGGGGTTTTGATGGGTTTGTGATTACTGATTTTGGCGCCATTCAGATGTTGGTCCATGGACATAACACTGCTGAGAACGGGGAGCAGGCCGTGGCACAGTCCCTTCAGGCAGGTGTAGACATGGAAATGTCCGGGTACATGTACCGCAAACATCTTGGTCAGGCGCTTGAGCAGGGATTGATTCAACAGGAGGATCTGGACTTGGCTGTGTGGCGAGTGCTGGAGATGAAATTCAGACTTGGTCTGTTTGAACAACCTTTCGTAGATCCTGACTTTGCAGAACAGGTCATCGGATGTGAAGACCATACACAGCTGGCGAGGGAAATTGCACAAGAGGGAATTGTTTTACTGAAAAATGAAGGGGCTACCCTGCCACTCTCCAAAACAGGCACGAAGCTGGCCGTCATTGGTCCGAACGCGAACCATATCTATAACCAACTTGGGGACTATACCTCGCCACAACCGAGAGAGCAGATCGTCACCGTACTGGATGGCATTACGCGCAAGCTTGGCGCGGATTCGGGTCAGGTGCTGTACGCGCCTGGCTGCCGGATTAAAGGCGACTCCAGAGAGGGCTTTGCGCAAGCGCTGGCTTGTGCGGAACAGGCAGATGCCATCGTGATGGTGATGGGCGGGTCCAGCGCCCGCGATTTTGGTGAAGGTACGATCGACTTGCGGACAGGTGCGTCTGTGGTGACCGATGATCCATGGAACGACATGGAGTGTGGCGAGGGCATTGACCGGGCTTCCCTGAATCTCATGGGTGTTCAATTGGAACTGGTGCAGGAGGTACATAAGCTGGGGAAACCCGTTATCGTTGTGTATATTAACGGCCGCCCCATTGCTGAACCTTGGATTGATGAGCATGTCCATGCGATTGTGGAAGCGTGGTACCCCGGACAGGAAGGTGGTAACGCGATTGCAGATATTTTGTTTGGCGATGTTAATCCATCGGGTCGTCTTACGGTTTCCATTCCCAAGCATGTTGGGCAACTTCCGGTCTATTATCATGCCAAACGCACTCGTGGCAAGCGGTATCTGGAGATGGATCTGGCGCCGCAGTATCCGTTTGGATATGGACTGAGCTACACCGAATTCAAATACGAGAATGTAAGAGTTATACCGGATGTGATCGGCCCGGATGATGAAGCGCAGGTGATGGCTGAAGTCACGAATACCGGAGCGGTATCGGGAAGCGAGGTTGTGCAGTTGTACATCACGGATGTGTCGGCTTCGGTTACTCGGGCTGAAATGTCACTGAAAGGTTTTCGTAAAATCCATCTGGAGCCAGGACAGACCCAGACCGTTACATTCCCTGTGCAAAAAGAACACCTCGCACTGATCGACTCCCGTCTCCAGTCTGTCGTAGAACCGGGTGAATTCAGGCTCATGGTTGGCCGCAATTCTATGGATTGGACCGCCTGCAGTCTGCACATTCAGAAGGTGGGGGTGGAGGTATGATTCGAATTCAGCGATTCATCGAAGATCTGAAGCACCGACAATGGCTGGATACGATCGAGCTTCCAGCGTGGGAGATGCAGAGGGCCAGATACATTCGGCCAGGGGAATACGAGTACGAACAGGCAGAAGTAAATGAAGATGAGCAGGCAGACAAGGCTATGCAAAGATTGAATCCGCTGAACAGCGTACATGGAACGACGTATTTTCTGAGCAAACGTGTGGAGATTCCGGCGGAATGGCAGGATCAGGCTGTTGGGCTGATCTTCGAGGCCGGAGGAGAAGGGCTGCTGAAGGTGAATGGCATGCCTTATCATGGACTGGACCGGAACCACGGGTTCGTACCCTTACCGAGAAGTCGGGTAGGGGATACGCCGCAGTTAGAGATTGAACTCTACGATCCGATTCCTGAGCCGCATGATCCACTCAACCGACAAGCTGTCATTCAGCCGCCTATTCAGGGCATTCGGGCAGCATTGGTGCATGTTAATCAGCCACTGCAGAGCCTGATGTACAGCGTGACGGTACTCGCCGAGTCGCTCCGGGCATATAACGAGAAGGAGCCCAAGCGGATGGCACTTGTTCAGGCTATTTATCAGGTGATGGATAACATGTACAATGACCCGGAACGCTGGAGTGATGCAGCCTGGATACAGAACTTCGAATATGCATTAGCACAGTCGGTACAGCAGGAAGACCCGGAGGAATATCGAAGTGGCTTCATGCACCTGATTGGACAATCCCACATTGATATAGCCTGGCTGTGGCCTGTACGTGAGACGGTTCGCAAGTCCAGTCGCACATTTTCGACCATGTGCACCTTGATGGATACGTACCCGGATTTTGTGTATTCCCAGAGCCAACCGCAGTTGTATGCTTTCGTGAAGGATCATTACCCGGAGCTGTACGAGCGAGTTAAAGCCCGTATTGCTGAAGGCCGCTGGGAGCTAGTCGGAGGCATGTGGGTCGAGCCGGATCTGAATATTCCGAGTGGCGAGTCGTTAGTTCGGCAGATTCTGTATGGACAGAACTTCTATCAGGCGGAGTTTGGCAAACGCTCCAACATCGAGTGGCTGCCGGATACCTTTGGCTACTGTGCTTCCTTGCCGCAGATGCTGAAACTCGCGGATATTCCTTATTTTATGACCACCAAGCTGAATTGGAATGATACCAATGCGTTTCCGTATGACCTCTTCGACTGGGTAGGCATTGATGGTACTTCGGTGCTTGCGTATCTGAACCATGGGGTGAATGAGCATACGCGTCCCAAAGATGTGGATGAACATTGGCAATCATTTAAACAAAAGGATGTGCACCCTGAGCAAATGTTGCTTTACGGACATGGCGATGGTGGTGGTGGAGTGACGAATGAGATGGTGGAGTTTGCGGAGCGATCCCATTTGATGGTTGGACAGCCAATCAGCAAATTCAGCACAGCAGGGGCTTTTTTTGAAGACATATCATTAAATAATCCGACGTTGCCGAAATGGCACGGGGACTTGTATCTGGAACTGCATCGCGGAACGTATACAACTCATGCGAGGAACAAACGTAGCAACCGTAAGGCAGAGGTATTATATCGGGAAGCGGAAATCTGGGGGCAATTTGCCGGGGCTTACGGCGCGCACACGAAGAATGATCTGGATGAAGGCTGGAAGTTGATTATGCTCAACCAATTCCATGACATTATTCCGGGAACGTCGATTCCAGAAGTTTACGTAACGTCCACCCAGGAGTACACGAAAGTATTTGCACTGGGTACATCCGCACTGCGGGAAACGCTGGATACCCTTGCGGAGAACATTGCAACAGATGAAGTCGATGGTCTCCCCTATATTATATTCAACAGCCTCGGCTGGAAACGCGGAGAAAATATCACCATTACAGGGGATGCTCACCTCGCCAGGATGGCAGCATTTGATCGTCAAGGTAACCGTTTGACCTGTGATCTCGAACAAAAGGAAGACAAGTATACGCTACTCGTGCATGTTCCATCGATTCCTGCTTTTGGGTATACAACCATATGGCTGCGCGAAGCATCGGATGTTATCCTTCCAGTAAGGGAAGAAAAATCCTTCCCTTCCACGTGGGAAACCGAATTTTACACGCTTGAGTTTAATGACTTGGGAGAGATCACTCGATGGTATGACAAAACGGTAGGACGTGACTGGCTGAAGCCTGGTGATCGGGCGAATGAGTGGCAGTTTTTCCACGACAAACCGACGTACTGGGATGCATGGGATATCGATCCACGATTTGAATCTCAGCGAGCTGGTGAGGTGCAGTTGATCTCCAGAGAGATTGTACAGCGCGGGGCTACGCGAGATGTACTACGTTTGGTCTGGAAGCTGAATAAATCGGAGATCAGCCAGGATATCATTTTGCATCGTTACCAGCGGCGTGTTGATTTCCATACAAAAGTGAACTGGAAGGAGAGCCATAAGCTGCTCAAGGTGGCCTTTCCAGTGGATCTGGTGGCAGCCAAAGCAGCCTATGAAATCCCGTTTGGAGCGTTGGAGCGTCCAACCCATAACAACACCAGTTGGGAGCAGGCGCAGTTCGAGGTCTGCGGACATCGCTGGGCGGATATCTCGGAGGGCAACAGCGGTGTGAGTTTGCTGAATGATTGCAAGTACGGATACGACATCAAGGATCGGACGATCCGCCTGTCTCTGCTTCGTGCTCCGAAATGGCCGGATGAACATGCCGATCAGGGCGATCATGAATTCACGTATTCGATCCTGCCACACCAGGGCGATTGGCGACAAGCTGCCGTCGTTCGCCGGGCGATGGAGCTGAATCATCCGGTCGAAGTTGTGGCAGCGAGTCAGTCTTCCGGTCACTTGCCAGCTGAACATGCTTGGGTTCAGTTCCACAGTGAACATGTTATTCTGGATGCAATCAAGCCAGCGGAAGACGGTTCGGGAACAGTACTACGTTTCTACGAATCATCCGGAGGTCGGGAAACGGTGCAGGTTCAGTGGGCTGAAAAGGAAATCAAAGCGTCCATCATTAATCTTCTGGAGGATGAGATCCATCCGTTGGCTTGTTCAAACGGCACAATTGAACTGACATTCAAACCGTATGAGATCAAGTCGGTGAAACTTGTTGATATCAGTAATGAGTCGAACCTTACATTTACATGAGAACGTAGAGTTACTCACTCAATCACAGGAGGTATGACATGAAATTAACGAATAAGATCGGTGTCATCGTGGATAGCTTTGGCGTAGGTGTACGGGAAGGGTTGAACAAAGCCAAAGACGTAGGTGCAGAAGGTGTGCAGATCTACGCCGTCAAGGGAGAGATGGACCCTGAAAATTTGTCACCTGCGGCGCGCAAAGAGTTGAAGAGTTACATCGATTCTCTGGGTCTTGAAATTTCAGCACTGGTTGGTGATTTGGGTGGGCATGGGTTTCAGGTCAAGGAAGATAATCCGTGGAAAGTGGAGAAGTCGAAGCAGATCGTGGATCTGGCCCTCGATCTGGGTACCAACATCGTCACCACACATATCGGCATTGTTCCACATGACCCTTCATCAGAAGTTTATGCCACGCTGCATGCTGCTTGTGAGGAACTGGGCCAATACGCCAAAAGTGTTGGCGCATACTTTGCCATTGAGACAGGACCGGAAACGGCTGCTGACTTGAAAGGATTCCTGGATACGCTGTCGACCAACGGAGTATCGGTGAATTTTGACCCGGCGAACATGGTGATGGTGACCGGAGATGATCCGGCGCGGGGCGTTCATCTGCTCAAGGATTACATCGTACATACCCATGTGAAGGATGGTGTGCGGCTGAAGGAAGTTGACCCACGAGACGTATACGGAGCGGTCGGTTATGCCCCTATGGATCACGATAAGATTGCCGAAATGGTCTCTTCCGGGACTTTCTTCCGTGAGGTGCCGCTGGGCGAGGGTGGCGTTGATTTTGACGGATACTTTGCAGCGCTTCAGGAGATTGGTTACACCGGTTATCTGACGATTGAACGCGAGGTTGGTCATCAGCCGGAGCAGGACATTCGCAAGGCGGTTCAATTTATCCAACAATATCGATAGGGAGCTGAGTAGATGAAAGTGGGCCTGAGCACGTATAGTTTGTTGAACGATTTGAATTCGGGTGAGATGACGGTGCTGGATGTGATCGACTGGATTGCGGCGAACGGCGGCGAGCATATGGAAATGGTTCCTTACGGTTATACCGTGGAGGATAATCATGATCTGGCGGATGCGATTCGGGAGCGGGCTGCTACTAAGGGTATTGAACTGTCCAACTACTCGATGCCAGCGAACTTCGTGCAGGAGACGGAAGAGGCCTTTGAAGAAGAGATGGCTCGGGTCAAAAGACATGTGGATGTCGTACACCGAATGGGTGTAAAACATCTGCGGCATGACGTCACGGCGTTTACCCTGCCAAAGGAGAAGATGACCATCGCCTGGTTCGAGCAAAATCTGCCGCTGATGGTGCGGGGAAGCCAGATCATTGCGGACTATGCCGCGCAGTTTGGCATCACGACAACCATTGAAAATCACGGTTTCAGCGTGCAGGCGAGTGATCGGGTGCAGCGTGTTCTTCATGCTGTAGATCGTCCGAACTTCAAAACAACACTCGATATTGGAAACTTCATGTGTGTGGATGAGAATCCGATCATTGGTGTCATGAAAAATCTGCCGTACGCTTCTCTGGTCCACTTCAAAGATTTTTACTTCCGTCCTTATGATGAGCATCCGGGTGAGGGTGAATGGTTCACGACAGCCTATGGTAACTTCCTGCGAGGGGCCATCGTTGGACAAGGTGACATTCCAATCCGAAAAATTGTAAAGTTGATCAAAGACTCCGGCTATGATGGTAACATTACGGTGGAGTTCGAAGGCATGGAGGAATGCAAATCCGCATCCAAAATCGCCATGGACAACCTGCGCCGCTTCTGGGAAGAGGCGTAACGAAGCATGATGAAACATAATAAGGGAATGGATCAAGGGCCACTTTTCGAAGTGGCTCTTATTGTTGATCATCAGGATTCTGGACTGTCCATCGGTCCAGGATCATTTCGATGTAACGCATGGTATCCGTTGTCATACCATATACACGAGCTGACCGATCATCCCCTGGGGTGATATAATCCCAATATTTTTCTGCCAATTCTGCATTTCCTTGAAAAGCCCTTTCAGCATAATCAGAGATTCGAATGGCCAGTAACCGTGAGGCTTCGGAATCCGGAGGTTCCATTTTGCATGTATGAACATCTTTAAGAATATCGGCCCATTCCATGGATATTGAATCGTTCTGATTATTCAGAGGTAACGATTCCATTTCTTCAGGTGTAAAAACATCTTGACGGAACTTGCCCGGAGGTTGATCCAGTTCACGGATGAAACCCAGCATCTCATCCAGACTGATTTTACCGGAGGCTCTGATGGCATATATAGTTGAAAAAAGAAGATGCTCGACCTTGCTTAATCTCTCCTGCTGTTCCTTAACGACGGCCAGTTGTTGTTCCAACGTATTATTCCATAAAGTGAGATTACTTTTTGGTTCAGAGCGAGTAGCATCCTGATCGAGGAATTCTCCAATCTCATTCAATTTAAAATGCATTTTCTTCAGAATGGTAATCTGCTGAAGCCGTAAAATATCCTTTTCACCATATAAGCGATACTGATTGTTCTCATTACGGGCCGGTCGCAGTAAACCCAGCTTTTCATAATAATGAAGTGTTCGGATGGATACTCCGGTATGTTTGGATAGTTGTCCAACGGTATACAACAGCAGATCCCTCCCTCATGATTTATGTATTCTCCACCAGCGCCATGCATTGAGCACCGCCAGAATGATCCCACCGACGAAGATTATCATCATATACAAAATAAATATTTCGGCCAACCCATTATCTTGCGCGGTATAGCTTAACAATGCCGGTCTATCACCTGGCATAACAACGAATCGGGCTACTTCCAGGTAAGCGACATGAAATCCGATGGAGGCCCATAGAGAACCGGTCAAACTGCGCAGAAGCTGTAACGTAATTCCATAGGTCAAGAGTAGGATCATATAATCCAAGGTTATCCGGTTTCC
The DNA here is from genome assembly GCF_037979415.1 of Paenibacillus sp. FSL H7-0940. NCBI lineage: Bacteria > Bacillati > Bacillota > Bacilli > Caryophanales > Paenibacillaceae > Paenibacillus > Paenibacillus sp. FSL H7-0940. Next base: position 5,426,366 of record NZ_CP150280.1, on the reverse strand, counting down.
GGCATCCATACCGACGAGCTCTTGCAATAGGCTGACACTCATCGGAACCAGCAGAAAGAGTATGATTTGAGTTACATAAGCGAAAAACACAGGAAGTCGCAGTCTGGAGCGTAATCCATCATAGACCATGCCTCGCATGGATAGTTCCTCTGGCAAAGCTTCGTACAAGAAAGCAATACAACTATTAAGTGCAACAGCAAGCAAGAACTCGGCTGAGAAGTGCCACTCCGTAATCGTAATCCAGTTGTTCATACTGGCTATCGCTAACCCGATGAAGGCCAGAGAAGTGGCAAATAATGCGCCAAAGAGCAAGTGAATTATGCTTTTTCCTGTCAGAGGAAGAAGAGCGGACTTCATATGGAAGTGTCTTCGAATGACGAATAGTACGGGCAAGACGATACTAATAATGACAACAGCTTGGGTGAGATGAACCATCCATTCAACAGCACCAATAGTGCTGACAAACTCCCCTGCGAGTGTAGCAAAAAACAGACCCAATGTCATCGTCAACCAACTCATTTCAATAATGGCTATTCCACTGCTACGTCGTGTCTTGGTTACATGTTCAGTTGACATACTCATGCTAATCCCCTCCTGAAGTCAGTATAAACCCTCGAGTTAACGTCAGGGTCAAGCAGGAAATATGCCTATCAGAATATGGTTCTGCGCAAGGATTAAGTTACGAGTAGCACAAGTGTGGTATACTGGATATATTCAGCCTGATAATAACTGGCTATGGATAGGAGATGTCACTGATCTATGCAGGTATTCGAGGACTGGAATCAGAAAGTAAAGAGGACGTTTAATGCTACGAACCCAGAGGTAGTATTGACGGTATCGGAAGCTGGAAGTTTGCTTGGTTTGACCAAAGACCAGATGAAACTGTACGTGGACAAGAACAAACTAACGAAGGTCCCGATCATGAGAAGTGTTCACCGATACCTCTTATTGAAAAGTGAAATAGATAACATCGTTCAAGCTCGATAACTTCATAGGATTGAACACAACCATTTTACCGATAGGATTCGGGAGAGTGGTCTTTTTTTTATCAGAAAGGGGACAGAACGTGCTGAATAAAGTGTCAAATTGGTTCTATCAGCGGGTGAATTGGAAATGGGTTGCAGCTGCGGTTGTTGTTTTTGCCTGTTTCATTGCATTTATTCAGGCATGATTCACATTTGACCTCATATGGCCCTTGGCCTATCTGTTCCTCTTGGTTGTTCTGTTATCGATACTCTATCGCGTGCTTCCGGTAAAAAGTCGCTGGCATTGGGTGAATCTGATTCCGGTCTTCGGTTGGGCTATGGACATGCTTGAAAATATAGGTGCGTCCCTGATCATGTATCGTTATCCTGAACGTACGCCTGTGCTTGCCGAACTCACTCCGCTATTTACCCTGTTGAAATGGTGTCTGATCTATGCCAGTTTTGCAGCACTGGTTCCGGGTGTTCTGATCACTGCTCTCTATTATATACGCAAGCGTAAGAAGTAGTGGAGCGAGGGATGGATTAAGAATATGTTGGTAACCCTAATCGTGTAAAGGTCCGCAGTGATGAGTGCAGAAATATACGCTTGTCAAAGGACAACCTGTTCATATATACTCATGTCGCAAGTGGCGTGAATCGTATAATTACAAGAGCCCAAGGAGATGAAGAACGCATGTCGATCAGCTTGAATGTGTATCTGGTTACAGACGGTAATGGACGTGAAGCGGTAGATTTTTATCAAAAGGCATTTGGAGCCGAAGTGCTCGCGCTTCAAACATTTGGCGACGGTCCATCTGACCCGAATCACCCCATCCCGCCAGAAGCGAAAGACCGTATTATGCATGCTTCTTTGCAGATTGGTAGCTCAGTATTAATGTTGTCTGATACGTTTCCAGGTATGCCGTACACTGTAGGTAATCATGTTACGGTTACTGTGAACACGGATACGACGGATGAAGCCAAAGCGATTTTCAACCAGTTGCAAGACGGTGGCGAAGTGAAAATGCCGATACAAGAAACGTTCTGGAGTCCAGCCTACGGTTCGGTTGTCGATAAGTTTGGCGTACAGTTTCAGATCAGTGCTACGCCGGGACAAGCTTAAGAGTGTACTCTTCACTAATATAAACTTCAAATGGCAAAAACCTCCGCGGTCTGCTTTGAGCAGTTGTGGAGGTTTTTTGCTTTTTTTTGTAATGACTCGTGATTAATCTTCCTTGATTAGTCTTCCTTCTGAATCTTGGAAGGATTGTTGATTTTATAGGGAACCGGGTTACGTGTCAGCTTCTTCTTGATAATTTTCGCTTCAAACGTGATAACATCTCCCACTTCCAGTTCCTGTTTCTTAACGGTGGCACTGTGGCTTGACCAGGCTTCCCCAACATCAATGACGTCTGGCTCCGTAATGGTAACTGCTTCATAGATGATGACTTCATCGTCATTGTCAGAGAAGTGATTCGGTACGGTGGTGAACTCTTTGACAACGGCACTCATCTTCACTTTGCCTTCGGGCAGATCAATCTTGACGCTCTTAGCTTTGCTCGCTGTTTTGGCTTTAGGTTTGGCTTCACTGGCTGCCCCAGACTGAGGTCCAACATACTCTTCTACTAGCCCATCCGGATCACCCTTCATCCCCGAGGAGAATTCATCTGTGTCCGTGTCGTCCGAATCATCCAGATCCGGCGGAATTTCATCCAGGTTAACCAGGGCATCTGGAATTTGCGTAAGTTCAGCAGGGGTAACTGGTACGACTGTATCCGAAGTTGTCGATTCTGTGCTGCGATCTGATCCGGCATTACTTATGCTTCTGGCACTGTAACTGGACGCTTGCATTTCCTTCAGATAAGACGGGTGAATACAATGCTTTTGTCCATTATCCAGTTGAATAACGGCTGCCATGTGATCGACATATCCAATGATGGTGCACGGCATGTTTAATCCGTTTCCTTTATAATAGAACGTTTTGAGTTTGGTCGCTTTACCAGAAAGCAGACCCCACTCCTGACATTTCTCAATCAGTTCATCTTCGTTATCCAGCGCAATAAAATCCTGCGGTTCAATCATAAATGCGTATGTCATATGGAATTTCCGCCCTTCCAATCCATTCTTCATGTTCATCGTTTCCAAATTACAACCAGTGTATCACAAATGAGCATTTTGCATAAATCGAAACGCTGAAATCTGTACTCGGAGATGAAGATTATCAACGCCTGCTAACAGAGGCCTATGCTATAATTTGATCAGAATGTAAGGTGGGAAGGTTGCCTTGATATACATATTTCAGGAAGGGAAGATCTATATGAAGAAAAAAGTAAATCATCAAGCTGTATGGCTTGCTATAGGTGTTGCCATGGGAGTCAGCATTGGTACGGCTACGAAGCAACTTGGACTCGGAATTGCTTTTGGCTTGGCGCTTGGCATTGTGATTGGTTCGGTGGTTAGCAAACGTGCGGGGTCAGACTCGGAACATATGCTCAGCGAGCATGTCCGGGAATTGCACAAACCAGATGACTGGGAAGACGCGCTGCATTGCTCGCAGGATCATCCGGTGCTTATCCTGAAACACAGCACGACTTGTCCAACCAGTGCGAGAGCGTACAGAGAGTTTATGGCGTTTGTAGGCACCCATGCATCAGATCCCAAACAACCTATGGACTACCGCATCGTCAAAGTGATTGAAAATCGCTCGTTGTCCCGTCACATTGCGGAAGAGACAGAGGTTCACCATGAGTCACCACAGGTACTTCTGCTCGATCAGGGAAAAGTCGTCCATCATACCTCTCATGGCAAAATCACAAAAAAGAGATTATTGCAGTGGGCACAGAATCCATTTGGATAAATAGTAAACCTTATAGACCCGTTCTTTTCAGCCCATTGCTGAGGAGAGCGGGTCTTTTTTACGTTTTTTTTACACCCATGGAGGCATTTCTTTACCCCTTTTTTACAGCGTTTCATATTACGATTTTACATGTAGCAGGTGCAGAGAACGGTAGAGAGAGGGAGGAAGGGCGCATGGTGAATGATGCCACGATGATTGGATTGGTTGTGCTGCTGTTTGCGGTGTTTTGGGGATTCGTGAAATTCTGCGAGAAGGCTTGAGGGTAGAGAGGGGGATGCCAAATGATTGTCATCGGCATGATTGTACTCGCACTGGTGATATATCTCGGTTATGTGCTGGTGAAGCCGGAGAAATTCTGATGCTGACAATGTGCGTAATGCACGAACAAGTGAACGTCGAATAGGGAGGAAATGCGGATATGGGTATCGGTGTAGTGCAAGTAGCGGTGACGCTGCTTATCATCCTGCTGCTGGTGAAACCGGTGGGAAAATATATAGTGAACGTGTTTGATGGACAGCGAACGGGGTTGGATCGGATTTTTGGTGGACCGGAGCGACTGCTCTATCGAGTAATGGGAGTACGCGAGAACGAATCCATGGGGTGGAAAAAGTACCTAACGGCTGTTCTCCTCTCCAACTTTGTAATGTTGGTGTTGATGTTTCTGGTGCTGCGGTTGCAAAAGTATTTACCGCTCAATCCGGATGGCATCGGCAATATGCCAGCGGCGCAGGCATTTAATACGGCGGTATCCTTCATGACCAACACGAACTGGCAGTCGTATACGGGCGAGAACGCCTTGTCGTATCTGTCACAGATGCTGGCCGTGACGTTTCCGATGTTTACGTCGGCAGCAACGGGATTTGCAGTGGCTATTGCGTTCATTCGCGGGCTGATAGGCCGCCGGGATGAACTGGGGAACTTTTACGTCGACCTTGTACGGTCGATTACGAGAATTTTTTTACCGCTGAGCTTCATCGTGGCCTTGTTCCTCGTGTTCCAGGGGGTGCCTCAGACACTCGCGGGAGCGGTGAACGCAACCACGCTGGAAGGCGCGCAGCAGACGATCTCACGTGGAATGGTCGCCTCACTGGAGTCGATCAAACACATCGGAACGAATGGTGGCGGCTGGTTTGGAACCAATGCTGCACATCCATTCGAGAATCCGACGGCCCTGAGCAATCTGGTGCATATCGTCTGTATGATGCTGTTACCCACTGCACTGGTATACGCCTTCGGCTTGATGGTCAATAACCGGAAGCAGGGTTGGGCATTATTCGCAGCGATGAGTTTTCTTTTCCTTGTGATGTTGACCACAGTCTTTGTCTCCGAATATCACGGTGTACCCGCGTTGGATGCAGCAGGCCTTCAGGGCAATATGGAGGGGAAAGAGGTCAGGTTCGGCATACCGGAATCGGCCTTATTCACAGCGGTCACGACGGCGGCTACAACAGGTTCGGTCAACAATATGCACGAGTCGCTCACTCCGCTTGGAGGTCTGGTGTCACTGGCTCAGATGATGCTCAATAACGTGTTTGGGGGCAAAGGGGTAGGGCTGATCAACGGACTGTTGTATGTGATTCTTGCTGTGTTTATCTGTGGATTGATGGTGGGACGAACACCTGAGTTCCTGGGCAAAAAAATCGAGGGCAAAGAGGTAAAGCTCGCATCCATCGCCTTGCTCATTCATCCTTTGATTATTCTTGCGCCAACGGCAATCGCGCTTATGCGGCCCGAAGCCATTGCGTCCATCTCGAACGGGGGCATGCATGGCCTGACTGAAGTTCTCTATGCTTTTGCCTCGGGAGCAGCCAATAATGGATCGGCCTTTGCCGGACTAAATGCCAATACAGACTTTTACAACATCGCAATTGGTATCGTTATGCTGCTGGGAAGGTACGTTTCAATGATCGCCATGCTGGCCATTGCGGGTTCACTCGCTACGAAACGGGTTGTACCGGTAACTACAGGTACGCTGCGTACACACACGCCTTTATTTGCTGGCATCTTGGTCATGATGATTGTTGTTGTCGGCGCGCTTACGTTCTTCCCGTCGCTTGCTCTTGGACCGATTGCAGAGCATCTGGCGATGATTCAATGAGGGATGCAACAGGGGAGCAACAGAGGAATTGGTGCAAGGACGTAACGTATGGAGGTGGCAGTGCACGATGAATGCAGTTGAACGAAAGAAGGAGCAGACGATGCAACACATGGATACAGAAATGTTTAGAACGAAGGGCAATGAGCCGGATAACAACCGAGGTAATATTCAACGTGATCCCGGATCGAAACGGTCGTTAAGCAAGGATATGATACTTCAGGCTTCACTCGATGCGTTCAAGAAACTAAATCCGGTGGTCATGATCAAAAATCCGGTCATGTTTATTGTCGAGATTGGTACATTCATTACGCTCTTATTATGCATTAATCCCGATCTCTTCACCGCATCCGAGGCTGGGCGCGGGTACAACATCGCTGTGTTTTTCATTTTGCTGTTCACGCTGCTGTTTGCTAACTTCGCGGAGGCACTTGCAGAAGGAAGAGGTAAGGCGCAGGCGGATACGTTACGCAAGACGAAGTCGGACACCATGGCCAATCTGGTGCAGAAGGATGGAACGGTTAGACAAGTGTCTTCGACCCAGTTGAAAAAAGGCGATATGGTCCGTGTAGAAGTCGGTGAACTGATTCCAACAGACGGTGAAATTATGGAAGGCTTGGCCTCCATTGATGAATCAGCCATTACCGGAGAATCCGCCCCGGTCATCAAGGAAGCAGGAGGCGATTTCTCCTCCGTTACCGGAGGTACACGTGTCGTGTCCGATTATATCGTCATTCGTGTTCAGACCGATCCGGGTGAGTCATTCCTTGACCGGATGATCTCTCTGGTTGAGGGTGCACAGCGCCAGAAAACACCTAATGAAATCGCGCTGACAACCCTGCTCGCCGTATTAACTCTGATTTTTCTGATTGTCATACTCACGATGGTTCCAATGGCTAATTACCTGGGTATTCGACTGGATCTGGCGACATTGATCGCACTGCTCGTCTGCTTGATCCCAACCACAATTGGTGGATTGTTATCCGCCATTGGTATTGCCGGGATGGACCGTGTTACACAGTTCAATGTGCTCGCTATGTCAGGTAAAGCGGTGGAAGCAGCTGGGGATATCGACACGCTGATTCTGGACAAAACAGGAACGATCACATACGGAAACCGCATGGCATCTGAGTTTATTCCCGTTCAGGGAATTACTTTGTCAGAGATGACGCAAGCTGCTTTACAGGCTTCTGTGCGAGATGAGACCCCGGAAGGACGTTCTGTTGTGGAACTGGCAGGCAAACAAGGCCAGAGCTGGGCTGAGACGGAGTATGCAAATGCGGAAAATGTGGAGTTCACGGCAGAGACCCGGATGTCTGGTCTGAATCTGATCAGCGGAATGAAGATCCGCAAAGGTGCGGTAGATGCGATCAAAAGATATATAACTTCCGAAGGAGGTCGTATACCGGGTGATCTGGATGAGATCGCCAACCGTATTGCGAAGGCCGGAGGCACGCCGCTTGCTGTGGCCATCGATGAACGAATCTACGGTGTGATCTATCTGAAAGACACTGTAAAGCCAGGGCTGAAGGAGAAGTTCGCTGAGATGCGCGCCATGGGCATCAAGACCATTATGTGTACAGGCGACAATCCGCTGACCGCAGCGACCATAGCGCTTGAAGCGGGCGTGGATGATTTTATTGCCGAAGCGAAGCCCGAGGACAAGATTGCGGCGATCAAAAAAGAGCAGCAGGAGGGCAAACTCGTCGCCATGACGGGCGACGGTACCAACGATGCTCCTGCTCTGGCGCAGGCCGATGTGGGCCTGGCGATGAATTCGGGCACCATGGCGGCCAAGGAAGCGGCCAACATGATTGATTTGGACTCCGACCCGACCAAATTATTGTCGGTAGTCTCCATTGGCAAGCAGCTGCTGATTACACGCGGCGCACTCACAACTTTTTCGATATCCAATGATATCGCGAAATACTTTGCCATCATTCCAGCCATGTTTATTCTCGCCATGCCACAACTTCAGGCACTGAACATTATGAATCTGGCTTCACCGCAGTCCGCAATCCTGTCGGCGCTGATCTTCAACGCCATTATTATTCCGCTGCTTATTCCCATCGCGATGAAAGGGGTTAAGTATCGGGCGATGTCAGCCGAAAGGTTGCTTGGCCGCAATGTGTTCATCTATGGCGTAGGTGGCGTGATTGTACCTTTTATCGGCATTAAGCTGATTGATATGGTTCTGTCGGGGATTCTTTAACGAGATAACAACGCTTATCAAAATTGTCCTTCTATCCTAATGAATTCAGGAAGTGATCTGTATGAACATGTTCTTGCCCGCCATACGGTTATCCGTTGTGCTTATGCTGATATGCGGCCTAATCTATCCCCTCGTAACGACTGGTGTAGCCCAGCTTCTCTTTCCTGCGCAGGCGAATGGCAGTCTGATTACGCAAGATGAGAAAATCATCGGCTCGTCCCTGCTGGCGCAGGAAATCCAATCGTCGGGGCTGTTCCAGCCCCGGGCATCAAATGCCGATTATGACCCAACGGCTTCAGCCGGTTCAAATCGCGCCGTAGCTTCGGAGGAATATATCGGCGAGATGAAGGAAAAGATTGCTCAGCTCCAGCAGGAAAACACGGGATTGAAGCAGATCCCTGCTGATCTCGTGACGGGTTCAGGTTCGGGACTTGATCCGGATCTCTCTCCCGAAGCCGCTGAGGCACAGATCCCACGCATTAGCAAAGCTACGGGGCTTAGTGAACAGCAGCTTGTGCAACTTGTAAATGAGCATACGGAAGGTCGTCAGATGGGTATATTCGGGGAACCACGTGTGAATGTAACGGCTCTGAATCTGGCGCTGACAGCAGAAATGAACTAACGAACATATTAGCCTGCTCACGATATATCGGGAGGGGCTTTCTCTATTTGTTTCATCCTATTTTCAAAGGAAAGGAGGAAAGGACGGATGGAAGACAGCTTCAAGCGCAAGTCACCAGAAGAGATGCTGAAGATGATTACGAAGCTGCAGCAGGGTACGCTCAAAATCTACATCGGCCCAGTCAGCGGATCGGGCAAAACGTATCACATGCTGCGGGAAGGGAATACGTTACGCCAACAGGGCATTGATGTGGTCATCTGTGCCGTGTCCACGATGCGCAGACCGGAAACGGTGGAGCAACTTGGCGCACTCGAAAGGATTCCAAGCATTCACTGGGTGCGCCAGAGTGATGATGTAGAGATGAAGGATCTGAACTTGGATGCACTAATGGCGCGTAATCCGGAAGTTGTGCTGGTGGATGGTTTGGCACATCGCAACAGAGAAGGCGCTCGCTATGCTACCCGACTGGAGGACATTCAGTTCTTGCTCCGAAACAACATCAGTGTCATGACAACGGTGAATGTGTATGAGCTGGAAGGCTATACAGAGCTGGCACGACAACTTACAGGGATCGCAGCAGAACATACGGTACCCGCGGATACACTGGAACTTGCGGATGAAGTCAAGCTGATAGACGTCACGCCGGAAACGATACTGAGCCGTCTGGCAGAAGGTCATCTGAAGGGGCATGAGGGAGCAGCTGTATTTCGTCAAGGTAATCTGGGTATTATGCGCGAACTGGCCCTGAGATTGGTGGCAGAAGGGGTGAATGAATCCCTGCGTGAGCATCGGGAGGAGATGGGAATTACCGTCACAACAGGCATCATGGAGCGGATTCTGGTGTCCACGCAATATCATTGGAACGGCTCGATCTATATCCGGCGTGGACAACAGATTGCCAAACGGTTGAACGGTGATCTGTGCGCCGTGGTTTTTCGGGATATGAAGCAGCCATTAACCAAGGAGGCAACCGTATTTCGGCGCAATATGATCAAGCTAGTGGAGAAGTTTGGCGGCCATATGGAGGAGCTGTCTATATTACACCGTCGCAACATCCCGTCTACGCTGGCACGTTACGCCATGGAGCATCAAATCACCCGGATTGTGATGGGGCACTCCCGGCGTACGCGCTGGCAGGAATTGTGGCAGGGGTCCGTTGTTAACTCGCTGTTACGCAGATTACGTGGTGTGGATCTGTTTCTTGTTGCTGATCGAGCGGCCAGGGAGGGTGAGCGTGTGGTTCCGGCCAAGCTAAACGAGGTGGAGTCACTGAAATACCGCAGACTAAGCGAGCAGGAAATGAAGGAACAGATTGGTCAGATTCAGCGCGGCACATTCAAAATATATATTGGAGCCGCACCCGGTGTAGGCAAAACCTACATGATGCTGCGGGAAGGCAATGATTTGCTCCGTAAGGGCATCGATGTGCAGATCGGCTTGCTGGAGACCCATGGGCGGGCGGAAACCGTGGAACAGGTGGGTCACTTATCTGTGATCCCTCGCGTACAGCGAGAGTATCAAGAGGCCCGTCTGGAAGAGATGGACACCGAGGGTATCCTGCGTCTTTGTCCGGAAGTGGTGCTTGTGGATGAACTTGCGCATACAAATGTGCCCGGAAGTGTCCGACAAAAGCGTTATGAAGATGTCCTGCTCCTGCTGAATGCAGGCATCTCGGTGATTACCACAATGAATGTACAGCATCTCGAAAGTCTGAATGATGCCGTTGAGCATATTACTGGTGTTCGTGTGCGCGAGACTGTACCTGATCGGATCATTCAGAAGGCGGATGAGGTGCAGCTGATTGATGTGGCACCCCAGGCCTTGCGGCAGCGCATGAGGGAGGGTAAAATCTATGCAACTGCCAAGGTCGAGCAAGCCCTTGCGAATTTCTTCAAAATCGGTAATCTGATTGCCTTGCGAGAACTTGCCCTTCGTGAACTGGCGGACGATGTCGATGAACGGCTTGAAGCACAGCAGGCCAAAATTGCACTTCGAGGACCTTGGCGCAGACAGGAAGCAGTCTTTGTATGTGTAAGCAGTGATCGCCATGCCGAGCGGCTGATCCGGCGCGGATTCCGCATGGCTTATCGTCTAAAAGCCATCTGGCATGTACACCATATCCACATTGGTGAGTCTATGAGTGACGAGGTGAAGTGCCATCTGGAAGCGTTGGAACAGCTGACGATTCGGCTTGGCGGTCAATTTCACATCCACCACAGCCCAAAGCTGCGGGATGTACCTGGGATTTTGGCAAGAAAGGCATCGGAGGCGCGAGCAACCCAGTTGGTGGTCGGGCAGGCAAGACGGGTGTGGTGGCTGAATGGATACCGTGGATCAGGCTCAGTAGTCAACCGACTTATACGTTTGTCGCGGCATCTGGATGTATTGATCGTTGCAGATTACGATTATGAACTGAGCGGGATGTGAATGATTTTGTCTGAACGAATAAAAAAAGAAACGCGGGCAGCCCATGGGAAACGGGTTCCGGCATATGTATGGGTGACCCTCGGGGTGATACTGCTAACCTTGCTGCTTCATGCCATCGGCATGAGTGGAGATCTGGTTAATGTAGCACTAGTATACCTATTTCCTGTACTGGTGAGTGCCGTGTATTGGGGAATGGGGCCAGCTATATATGCCGCGAGTTTTAGCGTGATTATGTTTGACTTCTTTTTTGTACCGCCATATCTGAGCTTTACGGTTGAAGACTTGAGATACCTCATATCCTTTGTTGTGTATCTTGCGGTGGCGATCCTGACAGCGAGTCTTGCAGGTCGATTGCGACAACAGTTGGAGATGGTAAAAGCACGCGAGGCCACGACGAACTCCCTATACGCATTGAGTCGTCAGATGACAGCTATTACGGATCTGAATACATTACTGGTTAACATTGCAACCCAAGTATCGCTTACCCTGGGTAAGCCAGCAGCTGTGTATCTTCCGAATGGGCAGGGGGATCTGCTGGTTACAAGCTCTTTTGCACCCGCATCAGAAGGGGAAAAGGATGGCTGGGGAGATGGAGAGTCGGAGATTGCCATTGCCAAATGGGTGTATCATCACGGACAGATCGCTGGTAAAGGATCATCCACATTGCGGGAATCTCTCGGGCTATATGTGCCGCTACGTACAGAGGAGCAGATTCATGGCGTGCTCGCCGTGAGCATGGACGCTGGTGAGGTTCATGAGCAGCAAGAACACCTTCGTCTGTTGGAAGCATGCGGAGGACTGGCCGCAGGTGCTATTGCCCGAGTGAAGCTGGCGGAAGAGGCCCGATTGGCGCAGATCACTGCTGAATCAGAGCGCATACGCACAGCGCTGCTGGACTCTGTCTCTCATGAATTGCGTACGCCCCTAACCGCCATTATCGGCTCGGCTACGGGATTGTTGGAGAATGATACTCTTTTTACACCCGAGGATCGGAGAGAATTAACAGGCAACATTCGGGATGGGGCCATGCGTATGAATCGTCTTGTCACGAATCTGCTGGGTATGGTTCGGCTGGAGAGCGGCATGTTGCAGCTGAATCGGAAATGGTGTGACGTGGGGGACATAATCAGCGTTGTACTGATACAGGTTCGGGAATTCAGTCCGCATCGTAACATTCAAGTTGAACTGCCTGATGATCCGGCCTTCATTTACGGAGATGAAGTATTGCTGGAGCAGGTACTGGTCAATATCGTCAGCAACGCCATCAAATATTCGCCTGATGAGAGCAAGATTGTCATCACTGTGGCAAGCGATAAGAGTTCAAATCAATTGACGATCTGGGTAGCTGATCAAGGCATCGGTATACCGGAAGCGGAAAGATTGCGCATATTTGATAAGTTCTATCGCTCAGAGTCGACTCAGCATGTCACAGGAACGGGGCTTGGTCTGGCAATCTGCAAAGGCGTTGTGGAAGTCCACGGAGGTACCATTGTGGCAGAGCCGAATCCGGGCGGGGGAACGAGAATGCGCATAGATATCCCCATGGAGGCTCACGGATCGTCGTTTTCCTATTCAGAACAAGGAGAGGTTGAAGAATAACATGAACGCACCACTAGGGGCTCGCATACTGGTGATCGATGATGAGCCGCAGATTCGCAAATTGCTCAAGGTCACTCTACAGGCGCACCAATTCGATCTCCACGAGTGTGGGGATGGCGAAGAGGGCGTTATTCAGGCCAGTATTGTACATCCGGATCTGATCATCCTTGATCTTGGTTTGCCAGGCATGTCCGGCATGGAAGTGCTTCGCCGGATTCGCGAATGGTCACAGGTACCGATTATTGTGCTGACAGCGAAGGATCAGGAGGGAGACAAAATTGCCGCGTTGGATGGTGGTGCAGATGATTATGTAACCAAACCATTTGGGATGGGTGAGTTGGTCGCTCGTATTCGGGTGGCGCTGCGTCATGTAGCCAAAACGACGGATGAGCCAATACTACGCTTCGGATCACTCACGATTGATCTGGCCCAAAGGCAGGTCGAACTGGAGGGGGCTTTGGTCAAATTAACCCCAACGGAATATGAGATGCTGAAGGTGCTTGCCTCCAATGCAGGGAAAATCATCACTCAGCGTCAGCTTTTGCAGCAAGTATGGGGAGGGCATCATCATGAGTCCGACAGCCATTATCTTCGGGTATATGTGGGACATCTGCGCAAAAAATTAAATGAAGATCCAACGAATCCCCGATATATTCAGACGGAGCCTGGCATTGGTTATCGCTTTTTGCTTCCTGCAGAATAAGGTTTAATGGAGCGGGGCGTTTCTTATAAATGATGTGATGTACGCTTCAGCGGGTGAGCGCTATAGAACGAACAATACACCGTCCCCTTTAGCTGCAAAGGAAACGGTGCTTTTGTATTATGACGTGTATTTTGGCAACCAGTCGCCGTGAGCCTCAATCAACTCATCACACATCGCTACGATGTCATCGATAGACAGCTCCGCAGCTGTATGTGGATCAAGCATGGCGGCGTGATAGATATGTTCTTTTTTTCCAGTGATTGCCGCTTCAATTGTTAGCAGTTGCGTGTTGATGTTTGTCCGGTTCAATGCCGCGAGTTGTGGAGGCAGATCCCCAATGTACGTAGGGCTGATTCCTGATCCATCCACCAAACAAGGTACCTCAACACAAGCCTCGCGAGGCAGGTTGGTGATCAGTCCGTTGTTCATAACGTTTCCGCCAATCTTGTACGGGTTATTCGTCTCCATCGCTTCGATAATATGCGATGCGTATTCACGGCTGCGGGTATGTTCAATATTTTCGCTGGCAAACAGCTTGGTACGCATTTCTTTCCAGCCTTCAATCTGGTTCACACAGCGGCGTGGATACTCATCCAGTGGAATGTTGAAGCGTTCAATCAGCTCCGGGTAATTCCGTTTGATGAAGTAAGGGTGGTACTCGGCATTGTGTTCGGAGGATTCCGTTACATAATAGCCAAAACGCTGCATCAACTCAAAACGAACCATGTCGTCATGCTGTTCTTTCTGTTTTTCCTTCGCCAAACGTTTAATCTCGGGGTACAGATCCTGCCCGTCTTTGGTAACTTCGAGCAGCCACGCCATGTGGTTGATCCCTGCAATCTTAGCCACAACACCTGTCTGATCGATCCCCAGTGCATCAAACAGATGTGGTACACATACCTGAACACTATGACACAATCCTACGGTTTTGATCCCGCCATGCACATTCATGACGTTGGTAAGCACGGCCATCGGGTTGGTGTAGTTCAGGAACCATGCATCCGGACATACTTCCTGCATATCTCGGGCAAAATCCAGCATGACTGGAATCGTCCGCAAGTTACGGAAAATTCCGCCGATACCGAGTGTATCTGCAATCGTTTGACGCAGTCCGTATTTCTTCGGAATCTCGAAGTCTGTAATGGTACAAGGATCATATCCACCGACCTGGATGGCGTTGATGACATATTTGGCCCCGCGTAGCGCTTCTTTGCGGTCATGATATACGTTCACAACGCAACGACTTCCGAGTGAACGGGCCAGACTGGTCAGCAAACGCTCTGAATCGCTCAAACGTTCAGCATCGATATCAAACAATGCCAGTTCAAAATCCTGCAGTGCTTCGGTCATCATGACATCACCCAATACGTTTTTAACAAAGACGGTGCTTCCCGCACCGAGAAACGTAATTTTATTCATTTAAGTTTAGCCTCCCTGAAAAATGTTGTACCCCAACTATAGGCCGATTCGGCACATATAACTATGGCTCAAACCCTTTCAAACATGGCATAATCCCATTTTTGTTCCCGCTTTCAACTAATATGGAAGCACTTTAGCTGTTATAATATAAAATATTAAATAAAGAGGTAAGCGGAACGAAGTCAGGATGGAGGGCGAAAAATGAGTCGCATTGAGATGAATGTGGTTCCCGCAGGCTGGACACAGATGGAGCTGATGTTGTTGTTTTTCGGGTGGGAGGCCTGTGATCCTGCGCATTATTGGGGACCCGGTGTACGTGATTCTTACATTGTTCATTACATCCATGAAGGACGGGGCACCGTGTACATGGGAGATCAGGAATACAAGCTTAGCGAGGGACAGGGTTTTGTCATTCTCCCGGACACACTTATTCATTATGAGGCGGATCCGAAGGAGCCCTGGACGTATTCGTGGTTTGGTTTTAAAGGCATACAAGCCAAAGCATTCATGCAACGTGCCCAATTGAGCCCGGAGCACCCGATATATAATGCCCATGATACAAATACGATGGAAAAGTTGTATACGGAGATGGTCCAGGCTTCTACGCGTCCGGGAGGCGATGTGATGAATCAGAGTCTCTTGTACCGCTTGATGGCAGAATTAATCTCTTCTTCTCCTGTAGAGGAAGAAATAGGGCAGCTCCTTTCGAACAAAGAGACGTATATCCGGCAGGCGGTGCAGTTTATGGAGAACAGGTACAGCCAGCGAACCTCCATTCTGGATATTGCCCAAGCTGTAGGACTGGATCGCACGTATCTGTCGGGATTGTTTAAAGAGCGATATAGCATGTCGCTACAGTCCTTTTTTCTGGAGTACCGTATGAATCGGGCTGCCGAACTTCTTCAGAATCCAGGGCTGTCGGTCAGCGAAGTGGCCCATTCTGTCGGCTATACAGACCCATTACTGTTTTCCAAGATGTTTAAGCGAGTGAAGGGTGTGTCTCCAAAGGGTTCGAGAAATCGAGATTAGACGCACCTAGTGCTTCAAATTTAAAAGAAAAGTTTTGATCATTAAATGTTGTCCCGCGTTACTGATACAGAAGTGTAATTGAATATGTGGAACTTGGTGCTTTGCCCGTCAGGGTGGAAGCTTAATAGGGAAGTCCGGTGTGATACCGGCGCGGTCCCGCCACTGTAACAGAGGAGTCAAGTAGCGATAATCCACTGGTTTAAGCCGGGAAGGAGTTGCAAGTGACGATGATTCCGGAGCCAGAAGACCTGCCAGGTTTAGGAAACACAGTAGTACCCTACGGGAAATAGGAAGGTGTTTAGAGAGCATGATTTTTTCTGAAAATCTGTTTATTTAAGGCGTCCTCATCCAGTAACACGGAGATGGACGCTTTTTTTGATAGAATTTATAAGTTTTCAGCGGAGCTGTGGATGAAGAACATCATGGCACATACATAAAGTTGTGGGGAAGGACGTTAGAGCACTTGAGCAGATATATCGTTAAACGATTATTACAACTCGTAGTCGTATTGTTCGGCATCACGTTCCTGCTAACCTACCTGTCTCCTGGAGAAAGTCTGTTAGGATAATACTAATGTGCGGGTTTTCTTTATAGTCTAAGTAAGGTTATGAAAAAAGAATGATGCAAGAAGGGTTACCCCAGAAGTCCATAGATGACTTTCAGGATAACCCTTTTGTTGTATAACAGGCATGTTGTGTGTAGTTGGGATGTGACACTGGAATCACTTGTGAATGCTTTATCGTATGTGGTTCAGTACACCTATGCATTAAGCACACCATAGTTTTGCGCAGGCTGTATAGTACTCAGTCTGGCACTTCATGGCTATTTCATCATATATTTATTGATTGCTTCATTGGGTGATTATCGGTATACAGATATTCAGTCTTCTTTTGGAGAGGTACTCCGCATACAGACTCTTCTATCCATATGTAGTTGTCTACATATGCTTAGCCAGTCGTGCTGACATGAGAGATTCAAACTAGTGCGGTACTTGGGATTGGAAGTCATTCCGGCTGGACTGATCAGCATGGTAAAAGACAATATCGCCATCCTTCAGCGGCCAGGTTCTGCCTCGAGTGTCTGTTGGTTTTTTGTTGAAACCTTCCATCTGCCATTGATTCATCAGTGGTGCATGAATGTATTGCAGATGAGGTGCATCTGTATTTCCATTCCGCAGGCTCTCCATGTTGAAGTTGACCGCGATATAACCATTCTTTAGAAAAATCTTCGATTTCTCATCCAGCTGATTTTGTCGGGCGAGGGGTTCGAGATCCGTCCCTTTTGGTACAGCATATACATCGGCCGGCAAGCTGTACTCCCCGTACCAACGCTGGATTGCTGCATTGGCCCGGTCCACGTTGACCCCGGAAGGAATCTCCGATTTGGGCCCGATGAGTGTCCGAATCGGAGCGGACAGGATCATCCAGTCATAACGACCTACCCATGTTTTTTGATGAGATGTCTGATCGACTAGGCGAACCATATATTCTGCCAACGTACGCTGATTACGTTCTTCAGCTGACAGTTCATAAGTATACTGGTAACGCGCTGTATCGCCTAACTCTGTGCCGGGTACATTTCGAAGACGTGAGTTCAGGACAACAAAGCGTTTCTCCAGATCCTGCACCGATCCGATACGGATCAGGCGTTCCTGACCGCGATGGTAGTACAGATCCACTTCTTGTCGGGAGGACCCGTCTTTACTTACAAAAGCAAAAGTGGGTGTAATTCGAATACCATCCTGTTTGCCAAACATATTGCCCTTGGTCTTCAGATCGAACTTGAAATGGTATCCAGTCTTCACAGTTGCGTTAGCGAATCCCTGCACCGGATGGCTTCCTGGTCGAATAGGCAATACAAATGGAGCCAGGTTACCTCGCGGATCACCATCAATGCTATTTATCCCGGTCCAGTAGCTATAGCCCGTTGGTTCGGGACTGCCCAATCGCTTGCGAAATACATTTTCCCAGTTGTAATCGGAGATATCAGTGACGTGAAAATCATATAACCTTCCGATAACATCTACCGGTACGGTGTCTGCTGCAACATGATGTGCCAGATTGGTATTCGCATCCTGTTGCTCGGTAAAGTTTGTAGGCGCATTCTCTGCAATATCTCGGAATACAATATGGTATTTGCCTTCGTCTACCCATACAGGGAGATAGAATGTGGTGTCCAGTTGATTGACCGGAATATCCACCCATGTCTTGGCAGGGATAAACTGACTCCGATCTGCGTTATAGACATCAAACGGGAATTGCACCTGTTTGATTCGAAAATATTTGGCATAGTCCCGATTTCCATAACCGGGATAACTCGCTGCGTCCAAGTGCTGTCCCGATGTGGGAATTCGCACAATGAACGGGCGTTCCAGAATGAGTGCAGCGCTGGTTGGGTCCGGTACGGTTTTCTGATTATGCGGCTGATCATCCGATACCCAGGCGTAGTTGACGACAGGGGTGTGTACGGTGACCGTGTTAATGCCGTTAATCGGTAATATTTTACTGGTGCCGCCATTCACGTTACCCGGTAGCAAATCATAATAGATCTCACCAGCGCTTGTGGTGTTTGCTTTATTCAGCAGGGAATTGCTGATCATGTTACCCGGTTTGTACAGCACATCACGCCCAATCGTTGTTGGATTAGGAATATTGGATGGCGTCGGGCCATCTTTGGTTGCTTCCACATCATTCATAATGGTCGTGCTGTTGAATTTCACTAGATCATTATTCACTTTACTTTGAGGTGTGTTGGATTCAGCCATCCCTTTTAACCGTGATGTATCATCAGGCACACTGGGAGGTTGGTTCAAACCACCTGTTAATTTGGGTGGAGTATATGAGATTGAAGTGGTTTGCCCTGGTCGAACATGGCTTTCTACGGATTCATCATTTTTAGACTCTAGTGTTGGTGGTGTGTATCCTGTTGGATTCATCGTAACGGTCTCACCGGGCAAAGCGTAATTATTCATGGTTGCTTTAGCGATCTTGTATACTTCCAGATTGTTAATTTTCCAGTAGGAGTAGTCTCTTGTAATCTGGAAGTTGTATGGCTTGGGTACCGTATCGTTCGCGGGTACAGGTGGCCCTGGTGTACAACCATCATCATCACATTCCTCTGGTCCAGGTACTGTCCACTCTCTGTCGTACGAGATTGTGACATTACAGTTGTATGTAACTTTACCGCTCATTTTCGCCCAAGCTTGTTTAAACAGATAATTGTCAGCAAAGGCATTTGTGTAGAGTGACTCGGAAGTAGGGATTCCTTTTAACACGTTGAATGTTTCATTATCTCTGTTATCTGACTTAATAACACCGTTGGCATTTGGATCAAGATCATTCATGCTCATGATGGTTCCAGCAGAAGGTGGTCCAATCGTTGGTGTGCAACCTCCACCGCCTCCGTTACCGTCGCCTTCGCCAGTACCTGGGCTCTCTTCAACACCGATGTTTGTTGTGGTAGTTAGCTCAAAATCGTCCTTTTCCCACAATACGGTAATGGTTGTGGTTCCTCTGCTGACTGCTTGAACTACTCCGGAGTTACTAACGGTAGCAACACCAGGATTGGATGATTCCCATGTAGTTGTACCACCGCTGCCGTTGTTTACATTGGTCTCCGCTCCAAAGTTTCCATCTCCATTTTTTGTTTTGACCGTTGCATTCAATTGTTTGGACTGGTTCAAGCTAAGTTGTCCACCAGCGGTGAGGTTGATTTCTTTGGTTATCTCAGCCAATGCCTTCCAATAAAGATCAGTTCTGAAAATGTAGTCCGCTGACCATTTCGGAGGGTTATACTCTCTTGATGCAGTAGGGGCGATTGCGCCCCCAATTTGCATTTGGAACTTGGTGCTCAATCCATCGAATTCATCTACAGAAATCAAAATTGGATCTCCAATTCTATAATAGCTAGTGTTGTCCATGTAGTGCGGTTTCTTTGATCTTTCAGTTATTGTAGATGAAGGGGGTTGCTCATTGTTTTTATCTTTGTACTCTGTTGGTTTGTATACATCTTTATCGAGATCTAATTGTACACATACTCTGGATGATCTAGGTAGGTTAGTTGAACTATCATTAAGTAAATCAATGCCGTTACACTGACCTTCCACCCTCCAATCCAAATTATCAAGTTGAAAGATATAGATACCAAGATTTGTTTTTGCTTCTCCTTCAAGAGGAATAACTTTCTTCTGGGACTTTGCTGGTCCTGAGGGTTCCATGTGAAATGGTTTAACTTCTTCTTTAGTGCCTGGCCCTCCGCCAGCTTCAATCGTTGAAAAGGGGGCTAATAATGCACTTATTGTAAAGGCTGCTAAAAGAAATCGACTTAAATTACTTTTTAATGCCAAAATCATCCCATCCTTATTTATTATCGATCACACTAAATGTAACTCCCTCTTTAGTTGTGAGGGTAATTGCAGAAATCAGAGCTTTATCGAAATGTAGTAGTCCATCTCCCCAGAATACAGGATCTTTGACAGTGAAAACTCCTTTATTTTTTAGATATTCAATATTAGTCGGTATTCCGAATGAAGCACTAGTTTTTGTTTTTGGGGAAAGAAGAGGATCAACAGCACTTGAGTTTAATAGACTTCCAGCTTGTAACTGATTCATAGATGAACTTTTAATATTTAATTCAAATTCGACAAATGAGTGGTAGGCACCTCGTAAAGTTGTAATAACTCCTTCATCAACAAATACGGGATAATAAATGCTCCGTTTTGCTCCTACTGCATAAGGACTAACAACAATCCAATTGTGGATTTTGAGATCGGAATAATTTGTTAGTGTTACGAGATTCTTATTTCTTATTTTTGAAAAATCCTCTGTTACAGAATCATAGTCAATGTTAGGATTAACCTTTTTCTGAGGTGTTTTTTTGTACGATGGCGCAATAATATTCAAATTCGTCCCCGTCAAACCCACTGCTCGCAGCTCATTCAGACCCTGAAAATCGGCAGGTTTTGTCTTGGCAACGGCTGCATAACGGGCGATCAATACAGCTACTTCAGCTCGTGTTGTAGTACGATCAACGCCAAATGTTTTATCGTTTGCCACACTCATAAGTCCTGTTCCCAGGGCAACGGCTACTGCATTTTTTTGAGCGCTTGCGAGTTTACCTATAAAATATTCCTTTGCGGGCACAACGGTGTTGGTTACATCAGAGAGTGCTTGTTTGTACTCAGGATCAACCACGGTTAGCCCTTGCGTTAGCCAAGTAGCCATTTCGCCTCGTTGAAGAGCGCCTTGTGCATCCAATTTTCCCTTGTAATTAGAAGGGTTGATAAAACCTTTTGCGATAGCTATTGAGACACCACTCTTTGCCCACTCGGGTATGTCCGTGAAATTGTTTTGTTCTTGTGTCGATGCATTAGGCTGGTCGGATAGACGTCCCAGGATACTTGCCATTTCAGCTTTGGTGACCGGTGAGCTGGGTTTAAAAGTCCCGTCGGCATACCCCTTGAAATAACCTTGTTCCACGGCTGAATTAATCGCTGCGGATGCCCAGTGTGTAGCTGGAACGTCCTTGAATGTAGTTGTAGCTTGTGCGGCTTCTACAGAACTCCCAACGCCTCCAAAACCTACGATACCCCCTGTTAATAAAGCTAATGCCGTTACTCCAGAAATCATCATTTTTTTCATGAATCTTACTCCTCTCAATTGTGAATTTCTCTCCTTGATATGTACTTTTCAGTCTACTAGATACTAAATTTGTAATAATAATCAATATTCTACCATGTATAACTAGGCTGTTGGTATGATTTAGCAATATATTTTCTCCTTTCTACACAACTGTTACTAATGCTCAAGACCTATATTTCCTCAAAAAACACAAAAAAAGGCCACGAATCCGCAGATTCATAGCCTTATGCTTTAAGGTCTCCAACATATGTAGTTCCATCAATAATCAATAAATCAAGAATACTCGATTTCCAAACATTTGAAAAGCCCATATTCTTCTTACTCAAATAAAGTTAGCCTATGGGAATTTCGTTGGGTATTAGGCACCATCGTAGGAGATTAGAAGGGAAATAATATCAGTCGATATTCCCATAGCCGTTGCTGTTTACTTTATACTATAGTAGGATGTATCTCCAAAATTTCAAATGGTAATACATAGTTTTATGCTGTGTGAAAACTCAATACGAAATCAGATAGAACGAATAGGGGGAAATACAACCCTGTTTCCACCTGAATGCGTAAACGAAATTGAATTGCATTAGAAAACCAATCCTGTTAAATATATGTAATGCTGTGGGTGGCCCATTTAGCCTCCATATGGCGTAAACTACTGGAACTCTTTCCCCATTGAAAATCTATTCAAACCCGCTTTAACTTTAAGGAAGAAGTTTGGATAGGTTGCTGAAGTGTGTTCTTTGGACGTGAATAAAGAAAGTATCATGTATGACACATTAGGCAAACTTCGTTTCGAAATTAATGGGTAGTGGAATTCATGACTACAATTAGGGCTTTGAACTTTAATTAAGAGATATTTGACGATTGAGCATATGATGCGAATGAGATTCGAGAGCTTTCTATAGGCTACTTTAGTAATTCCAAGCAAATAGATCTAATTAAAAAAATATTAATGGAAATATCTATTGATAAAACTATTTTGTGTAATACTTATTTTAAAAATTGAGAATTATCGTCTTCCAGCAATCGATCCACTATTTATTATGTTTTTTAGTTTTTTGACACTCACCACCATAATGGTGCGACTTTTCTGATCTTTAATACGCCTAAGTATATCTATGGTAGATCAAAACTTATTTCAATTATAAACTAGATGAGAATGTTTATTAACTAAACTAGTCTTAATTTCTTTAGTAGATAACAATTAGGGGTGTTAAAAAAATCCCTATATTTGATTTCTTTTCCATACAATGATATTATTATAATGTGATTAATACAAAATTTCCTTAAGGAGGAAAATATGCTTAAAAAGAAAACTCTTGTTTCTGGTCTCTTGTCGTTATTTATGTTTTTTAGTCTTTTAACATCAGTTGGTGCTCAAGCCAGCAATGAAGTTGATGAGGCGGTTATTCCTGCATTATCTGATGCCTTTTCTGCTGACGAAAGTACAATAAATAATCATTTGGAAAAAATGGGATTTAATTCAACGGAAATTTTTAATTTACCAATTGATATGAAGAGAGACATCTCCAGTAAAGATGGTAAAAAAGTAGCTTCTCAAGATGTTGATCTCACTATTAATGCTACTGATGAACAAGGAAAATCAGTAAATAAACAAGCTTTAGCTGAACAGGTAAGAGCTGCTGCCAGCGGTCCGACGGTATCGGGTTATGCTGTGTATGGTGGGACATCTAATAATGGAAAAGAACGCATATATCAAGTATATGCGACATATAAATGGAGCAGTAGCCCATTTAATTTTTATACTGATAATCTAGCTATGGCTTGGCAGTCAAATGCTACTCCTACAGGTTCTCCTAATGGACAGCACACGGTTTATAACACGAATGGTGTAAAAGTTGGTAGTTATTCTAGTAAAGTGAGTAAGGAAGAAGTTAGTGGTACTGCTTGGCTTGTGGACATTAAGGCTGGAGGTAGCTACAACGTTCAAGATGGCTGGGGACGTCAGGAATTGCGTTATCCTACTTCTTCTCAAGGGATTAGTACAGCAATTGCAGTAGGCTATTCGCATAGAACTCTTCCTGGATTTACTACAGGAGTAGGCTTAAGTTTCGGCTATGTTTCTTTTACTGGAACAGGTAAAGTGGACTATACTGGTCGATTTAACTTTACTATTTAAATTAATGAAAAAAATAAAAGTAACGCAATCATTTAAAATGATTGCGTTACTTTTATTTTTAGAGTTTCAATTAATAACTCATAGAGTAGCAGTAGCTTCCAAGTAGATACTTGATATAGTTAGATTATGTAAAGATAATAAATAGATGCTTTCTATTTTATTAGAAAGTAATTAATAAAAATGCGTTTTTGTCTGAGAGAAGAAATTTTTATTCAAAATATAAATATACCCAATTATTTCTCACGATAACAAGTTATAAACTTAAAAGACTAAATTATACTAAAAAACCAGATTGTGGTCATACCCCTGTCAAGTAGACAGATGAAAAAAGCTATGCTGCCAGCGCGCATCGATATTCAATCGGTGCGCGCTGTTTGAGTTTGGCTTGAAAGCGTCGGTAGTTGTAATTGTACACGTAATCTTCCACGGCTTGTCGAATCTCGGCTTCTGAATTACACTGGATAAGGTACAGCTTCTCTGTTTTGAGATGCGAAAAGAAAGATTCGATGCATGCGTTATCCAGGCAGGTTGCTTTGCGAGAGTGGCTGCCTTTGACGCCGAATGCTTCTAATCGTGAGTTGTACACCTGAGACGTGTATTGGAAGCCCTGATCCGAATGGAGCACGGCTTCCGAAACGTCTCTTTTTTGTGTCCATTGTTCCACCGTATCCAATACGAGCTGAACATCGTTCCGTTTAGATAATTGCCAAGCGACAATTTCGTTGTTGAACAAGTCTTGAATCACAGACAGGTAAACAAACGTGTTTCCATCCGAAATATAAGTTATATCCGTCACCATTTTTTGCTGAGGTGCTGTGGCATGAAATTTGCGCTTTAGGCGATTCGGATAAATCACAGATGGCGTATAGCTGGACTTCTTCCGCTTCTTGCGAATTACCGATTGGATCGATAGTTCCCGCATGATTCGCCATACTTTCTTGTGATTAACGTTCAGACCAGACTCCCAGAGCGCCGTTGTCATGCGAGGATAACCAAACTCTCGATTTGCAAAATGAATAGCCATCATGTGCTCTTTGATCTCACGCTCACGGTCTTGTCTTGCGTCTCGCTGTGGCTGTGTTGCTCGCCATTTGTAGTAACTGGAACGGGGTATTCCTGTAATCGATAATAGGCGTGTAATGCCATGCGAGCAACGCAATTCGTCTATGATATCGTAGTTCTCCCGTTGGCTTAGTGCTTCTCCTTTACTAGATTTGGATACCGCTTTTTTAAATAATCTACCTGTGCTTGAAGGTAGTCCCGTTCCTCTTCTACACTGCTAAAGGCAGTACGAGGCCGTCCTTTCAGTGGATTCGGAACATTGTTTTTTCGCTCATCGAATGCTTCCCCGTTTTTCCATTTTTTTACCCACACCTTCAGTTGTGAACAGTTTCGAATTCCTTCGCGATCAGCGACCACCTTGTAACTTGAAGAACCTTCGACATAGGATCTAACCGCATTCAATTTAAATTCTTCGGTATACGTGTGAAATGTTTGTCCTTTTTTGGCCATAAAAATATCCCCTCCAAGTGTCACTTGAACCCTCATGATAACATGAAGGTTTTTTCAAGTGTCTACTTAAAGGGGATAATACCAATTGCGCTCTATCGCAATCTGGTTTTTTGTGCCATAAAAATCCAAATCCGCCAAGCTAATAAGAAGTTGCAAAATTAAGCGCCGTTCCAATTCTCTCCGGTGAGGTATTTCTCGGTGAGGATGGATAACATCTGAATACCTACTTCATTATGTCCGCCTTCTGGAATAATGATATCAGCATACTTTTTGGATGGCTCGATAAAAGCATCGTGCATTGGTTTTACCGTTTCGAGATATTGTTTGTATACAGATTGGATCGTGCGTCCACGTTCTTCAATGTCCCGCAGTACTCTACGTAGAATCCGCACATCGGAATCGGTATCAACAAATACTTTGATGTCCATCAGACTGCGAAGATGTTCGTCAATCAGCACATGCAATCCTTCTACAATGACAATATGGTTCGGTGCCAGTTCAACCGTCTCATTGGCAGCACGGTTATCTATGGTGAAGTCATATACGGGGGCATACGCCGCTTGGCCTTTTTTTAACAAGGTGAGATGCTCAATCAACAGATCATTATCGAATGCAAACGGGTGATCGTAATTGGTGAGTCGGCGTTGCTCAGGTGTGAGCTGCGACTGGTCTTTGTAATAATTGTCTTGGGAGATAAACGTAACTTTAGCTGATCCCAGACGGTCTATGACGGAGCGAGCTACCGTCGTTTTACCGGAGCCGGTTCCTCCGGCGATACCAATAATGAGCATGGTTGTTCCATAAGCCTCCCTAAAATGGCAGCATGATGAATGGATAAAAGCGCATCAGAAATCCTTCGTTCATGGCCTTTATCCACATGTCTGTCTCTGAATACACAATTCCTTCATTGTACCATAGCACTCGACTTTTTTCATCTTGGTGTATGGACCATGTTTTGCCTTCAAGGGGCGTTATGCATGCTCATATTCATTTTACTGCATATTTTTGGACGATACTCCCTGTGGTGACTCCCATAGTGCCATTAGTCGCTGGCCGATGGAACTTTTGGTGAACAGATTCAGGATGATAAAACCAAGTACACTTCCTGTTTTATTGGCTATTATATCGTTCAGATCGGTGCTGCGACCGTTGCCCAAGGTTATTCGGAGCAGGAGCTGTGTAATTTCAATGAGGAAACTTAGGGCTAATCCTGCTGTACGCATCGAATGAATCCAAGGCTTTATGAAAGGAAGCATGAACCCCAGTGGCATAAACAGCACAATGTTTAGGAGAAAGCTTGGTGCATCCGCGGTCAGGAGCGGAATCCATTGAATGCTTTGATACCATGGCGTTTGATTGGCATAGATTCCGATGTTCACGTCGATAGGGAAAAATACAAATGCATAACGCCCAACATATATATGGCAAATGCGAGCATCGACACATACTGTCTGACCGTGTACCTGGTTTTGCTCACCCTGGCATGGAGCATCAGGGCGAGCAGGACCAGAACGAATAATGGGCCAAGTACGATGGGAGATGAGATTGAATATTGGATGGACATGGAATGGCTCCTTCGATAAGGCAATGATATTAGGCTATTGAAGCTGAATCTTCATTTCCATTCCCTTGATGAATTGTGTATCTTTAACCTCTTCGGCGAAGTCATCCTTGATCTCAAAAGGTTTCACTATCAGATATTTTACATCCTTGGCTGTTGTGGCATATATGCGTTCCGATTTCAGTTGGTTACCCTCGTATATGCCTTCGCCGCTAAGTGAGGTCAGTTGCCGCCCCTGATCATCATAGACGGCAAATCCGATGTGACTCAGCTTTTCCTGCTCCTTTGCCGTAAGTGTATTCTTATCATTCAAACTGATAACAGTAGCTAGACGAGTAGTGACAGGGGTAACCACAGCTTCCTTAACAGCGGCCATATACAGATCGTTGGTCATGGCTGTGTTAGGCAGAACCTGATGAATGTTTTCTGTTGATTTGGTAAATGGAACCGTAAGCTCGAACTCATGATCGATGCCCTGCAACGTCAATTGAACTTGAGCATCGAACTGATCCGGCCAATGTGCCGTTCCCTGATCGGAGGAAATGACCTGCTCAAAGAGCAGTGTATTTGGCTGCGTTTCTCCTACCGAACTATAGAACAGTCCACTATTCGGAAGGGTTCCGTCGACTTTGAAAAAGACATTCTCAATTCCGCTGCTCAGTTTCACGATGTCCTTGCCATTGTCATATTCGCCTTGATTCAGATTAGGCGCAGTGAAATGAACCAGAAACGCAGCACGGGTACCATCATATACCGCTTCAAGCACTTCCAGCTTCACATCCTGGTAAGCGACCTTGCTGTTAACAGGGGTAGTCAAGCCTTCGTTGCCCGCCGTTCGCAGACCCATATCGGCTTCTATCGAGCTGAAGAGACTGCCCACGAGTGGGATATTGCGCAAGGAGGCAGCCATGGCCGGTGATACAAAGCCGGATGCAAATACGGTCACGCCCAATACTCCGGCTGCGATCGTCGCAGCTGCAGCCTTGTGCCATCGCTTGTTCCGGCGACTGGAGCGCAAAGTCTGTTCCGTTTTCAATGTGTTTGGTGACGTCGGCAGAGATTCCAGTGTGGCATCAATCCGGTTACGAACGAGTTCAGACATCAGAGGACGCTCCTTCGCTTGGTTCTTTAATTCCTGATCGATATTAAACGGGTTTGACATGTAAGTTTACCTCCCGAAAATTTTTGAATTTCTGATATAACTCCTGCCTTGCCCGAGTAAGTCTCATTTTCACTGCACTTTCGGAAATATTGAGGGCATCGGCGACTTGACGCAGGGACAGGTCCTCAAAATAATGCAAAACGACAACAATTCGTTTCGATTCCTCCAGACGGTCTACCGCTTCTCGCATATCGACCTCATCGTAGGGACTGGAATGCTCCTGCTTATCTGAAGGTACTTCCGCATAAGCGGTGGAGAGAGAGCGGCGGGACAGCATCGTGTTACATTCATTGATGAGGATGCGAAACAGCCAGGTTTTGAAATACCGGGGTTCCCGGAGTGTATGCACCGATTTGTATGCGTTCAGGATTGTCTCCTGAATGGCATCGGCCACGTCCTCCTCTTTTCTCAGCATGGATTTTGCCGTATTGTACAAAGAGTTTTCAATGTCTCGAATAAGCCGGATAAAGGCTTCACGATCTCCTTGGATGGCCTGGTTAACGAGATCGGTTGAACCCATGGATAACAGCTCCTTTCGTATTGGAGGGATGAAGCCAGCACTTGGCTGGTTTTTCCCTAAGATTGGATGATTGACTTTTTTAAAAACAGCACTATAATAAACTTATATTCATAACACGGACTGTTACTGGGGAAACCAGGCATGACCGAATTCGATTGCTTTACTGTAATCGCTTTCGGTCTTTTTTTATTTTTGTTGGGGGGTGAGAACATTGAAGGTTATCAAGAAAGTAAACAATAACGTAGCCATCGCTATTAATGAACATAACGAAGAGGTTTTTGTCGTAGGTAAAGGGGTCGGATTTCTGAAAACTCCCTATGAGCTGACGGAGACGGACTTGGTGGAAAAAATATTTGTAGCACCAAAGAACATCCGTATGTATGACCTGCTGAACAGTATTCCGATTGAGGATATTTATCTCGCGGAGGAAGTCATCAAGCTGGGCAGTCAGATCCTGAATAAAACATTTAACCCGAATCTGCTTCTCACCCTGTCCGACCATATCAGTTTTGCATTAACCCGAACCAGAGAAGGTATCCGTATCAAAAACCCGCTGGAATGGGAAGTGCGGACACTCTATCCGGACGAGACCCGGGTGGGGGAGGCTGCGCTGAAGCTGATTCAGGAAAAAACGGATATCGCTCTGCCAACAGCCGAAACAACACTGATTGCTCTGCATTTTGTTAATGCACAGGTGGGCTCTGGAGAGATGACGGACACCACCAAGGTAACTACAGTTACGGGCGAGATCCTGTCCGTGATCAAATATGCTCTCAAAATTGACTTTCAGGAGGATTCCATCCATTTCATGCGCTTTGCCACACATATCCGGTATTTCATTCTGAGGCAGATGAGCGGTAAATCGCTCAAAGACGAGAATGAATCGCTGTTCCTGATGGTGAAGGAGAAGTTTCCAAAAGAACTGGCTTGTGTGGAGAAGATTGCTGATTTCCTGAAAAATAATTATGGCTGGACCTGTTCTGATGATGAAAAATTATATTTGATCTTGCATATTCAACGATTGATCTCAAATGAACCAACGGAATGAACTAACCGAATAATCCATATTGGACTGTTACTGATTCGATCAGGCATGACCAAGCGTAGGGAATGACGATTCCCCGGCTTGGTCATTTTTTATATATCCAATTTATTCATGTAGAGGAGAAGGGTCATGAACAACAAAGACTTGGCTAAAAACGTACTTGATCTCGTTGGCGGCGAGCAAAATATATCGGGTCTGACACACTGTGCAACCCGTTTGAGATTCGTATTAAAGGATGATAACAAAGCAGACCTCAAGGCGCTGGATCAGCTCGAAGGCGTGCTCAAGGCACAAAATTCCGGTGGACAGGTTCAGGTTGTTATCGGTGCTAAAGTAGACGCGGTATACAGTGAAGTGAAGAATCTAACTTCTGACAAGATTGGCGAGCTTACAGAGTCTACAGACAGTGGGCCGAAAAAGAGACGTAACCCCGTCAATGTAGTGCTTGAAACCATCGCAGGTATATTCACGCCTGTTCTGCCAGCACTTGTTGGTTGCGGGATGATCAAATGTTTGGCTACCGTTATAACTGCCATGGGTTACCTGGAAGGCTCCGGCTTCCTGACGATCATTAACATGATCGGGGATTGTATTTTCTACTTCATGCCATTCTTCCTGGCTGTTAGTGCAGCAAATCGTTTCAAAACCAATCCCTATTTGGCGGTAGCTCTTGCTGCGGGGCTGATGCACCCAACCATTTTGAACGCTGCGGCTCAGATTGCTGAGACGGGTGTAAACAGTATTGATTTTCTCGGCATGCCGATTCTGTTGATGAAATATTCCTCTTCCGTCATTCCAATCATTTTGGCGGTATGGATTATGAGTTATGTGTATCCAATTGTTAATCGAGTAATTCCCAAGTTTTTGCAGGTCCTGCTTACCCCAATGATTGTTTTGTTTATTATGATTCCAGTGGAATTAATCGTGCTTGGGCCAGTAGGATCATATATCGGTGACTGGTTGACCAATGGCATTAACTCATTGTTCTCAACCGCAGGTGTTCTTGCTGGTGCGATTCTTGGATTTTTCAAACCAATCATGGTTATGTTCGGTATGCACTATGCCATCATGCCTATTCAGGTTCAACAAGTGGCTACACTGGGCGCAACCGTGTTGTTACCAACGGCACTAGCGGCGAATTTGGCTCAGGCTGGAGCAGCCTTTGGTGTGTTTGTCCTAACGAAGAGTAAAACGATGAAATCAGCGGCTGCTTCGAGTGGATTCACCGCTTTATTCGGGATTACCGAGCCAGCGATCTATGGTGTAACGCTAAAATACAAACGTCCGTTTTTCGCAGGTTGTCTGGCAGGAGGATTAGTTGGTGGATTCTACAGCTTGGTGCATACAACAGCGAATGCAATTTCACTTCCAGGTGTATTGGCAATTGGCACGTATTCATCGGATCGTTACATGTATGTCGTTATTGGTTGTGTTGCCGCAGTTGTACTCGGGTTTGTGTTTACGCTGTTGGCTGGCATCAAGGAAGATACAGATGGAAATAAATCGCAGCAACAAGCTACGAATAAAGTAAATAGCAATCAAACAGCCGTTGCCACAGAGGCAACTACAGCGTCCGTATCATCACTGACATCCACATCTTCTGACATGCTTATCGTTAGTCCAATGACAGGGGAGATTAAACCGATCTCTGAGGTAGAAGATCAGGCATTTGCCCAAGAGTTAATGGGTAAAGGCATTGCAATCGTTCCGACAGATGGAAAAGTATACGCTCCATTTGACGGAGTAGTTGAGGCGCTTTATCGCACCAAACACGCCATCGGTTTGAAGGCAACGAATGGTGTTGAGATCCTGATTCATATCGGGGTGGATACCGTCAGTCTGAAAGGGAAATATTTTAACGCCCATATCGAGCAAGGACAGACAATCAAGGCAGGGGATTTATTGGTTGATTTTGATCCGGAGGGCATTACGTCAGCAGGCTATAACACCATTACATCGATTGTGGTAACCAACATGCAACAGTATGGAGACGTACTGACTACAGCGACCAGCGGCCCGATCCGGGAGAGTGAACCTTTGATCAAGCTTATTCCGTAAGAACTGCTCATCTTTTCACTGGTCCAGCTACGAGTTACAAGCTAGATGGTCTTAATAAGACCTTAATAACACGTAATAACAGGAGGAAACTAAAATGACAAATTCCAATTTTCCAAAAGATTTTTTATGGGGCGGTGCACTGTCTGCCTGTCAGGCAGAGGGAGCTTATAATGTGGACGGCAAGAGTCTGACCATCCCAGAAGTGATGAAGTTTAACGAGAAGAACGATCGCAAAGTGACCAAGCAGATCAGAGTGAATTGGGAGATGATTGAAGAGGCCAGGAATGACCCGGATACCGTGAAATATCCGAAGCGCCGGGGAATCGATTTTTATCATAACTTCCGTGAGGATATCGCCTTGTTTGCCGAGATGGGCTTCAAAGTATTCCGTTATTCCATTTCATGGGCCAGAGTATTTCCGGGTGGCGACAATGCCGCTCCGAACGAAAAGGCACTAGAGTTCTATGATCAGGTTATTGATGAATGTCTTAAACACGGTATGGAGCCCCTGATCACCATCAGTCACTTTGATACGCCAATCGTACTGATGGACAAGTTCGGAGGATGGTATAACCGCAAATTGATCGATCTGTATGTGAACTATTGTGATGTGCTGTTTAATCGCTACAAGGGCAAAGTGAAATATTGGGTGACGTTCAATGAGATCAACATGAGCGTGAAAGCATCGGCCAAGACGCTGGGAATCATTGATTATGATGCTCCAAATTATGAAGAAATGCTGTTCCAGGGGCTGCATCATCAATTTGTAGCTGCGTCTAGAGCAACCAAGATGGCTCATGAGATTGATCCGAATAACCAGATCGGAAGTATGGTGGCTTATTTTACAACGTATCCTTACACTTGCAAGCCGGAGGACGCACTCCAGATGCAACAGGATGATCAGATGAAAAATCAGTTCTATCTCGATGTGCTCAATAAAGGCGAGTACCCTTACTATAGTAAAACGTATTTCAAAAACAAGGAAATCCAGTTGAACATCGAGGACGGCGATCTGGATAGCATTAGTGCACACACGGCTGATTTCGTGGGGATGTCGTATTACAACTCGATGATTTCCAGCAGTGATACGGAGCAGCTCGAACTAACGGCAGGTAATGTACACAGCGTATATAAAAACCCACATCTGCCCGCTAACGAGTGGGGTTGGCAGGTTGATCCCATTGGCCTGCGGTATACGCTTAATCTCGTCTATGATCGGTATCAAAAACCTGTCTTCATTCTGGAGAATAGCTCAGGTTTCTACGATAAACTGAATGAAGATGGAACGATCAACGATCCTTACCGGATTGATTTTCTGAGCAAACATATCGAACAGATGGGACTCGCCATTGCGGATGGGGTCGAAGTGTTGGGATACACGATGTGGGGACCAATCGACATGATCAGTTCAGGGACCTCCGAGATGAGCAAACGGTACGGATTTATCTATGTGGATCAGGACGACTATGGCAATGGTACGCTGAAAAGATATCGTAAGGATTCCTTCTTCTGGTATCAGAATGTGATTCGTACCAACGGAGCAGAACTGTAACGCACCATGAACATTTTGGGTCGTATCCAAAAAATACCCGGCGGCTTACTGATTGTTCCTATGCTGGCCGCCGCGGTCATCAACACGGTGTTTCCATCATTTTTTCAGATCGGAGATCCAACAACAGCGCTGTTCACATCGAAAGGTACCATGGTGCTGATCGGTATGATTTTACTGATATCAGGAACACAGCTTAACTTGTCACAGCTTCTGGTGACTTTGAAGAGAGCAGGGGTGCTCTGTATTTCACGCATCCTCATCAGCTGCCTGTTCGGATGGGCGTTTGTACACTTTTTTGGCATAAGTGGGGTCGGGGGAGTTTCTGCGGTAGCCTTCATTGCCGTTCTGACCAGTTGTAATCCAGGATTATATCTGGCCTTGATGAACACGTATGGAGATGATGTGGATCGTGCTGCGTTTGGCATTCTGAATCTGATCGCCGTACCGGTTATTCCGGTCATGATATTGAATTCGGCAAGTGGCGTCGGTATCGATTATCTTAGTGTACTTGCTACGCTAGTACCTTTCTTGATCGGGATACTGCTTGGTAACCTGGACAGCAATATACAGAAGATGTTCGCTCCGGGAACACTGATTCTGCTGCCTTTTCTAGGTACCAGCTTCGGGTCCAATATTGATCTGCGTATTGCATTTCAGTCCAGTCTGTCCGGCTTGCTGGTCACAGTGTTATTTTTGCTGATCTGCATGTTACCGCTCATTGGAATCGATCGAACGATATTAAGACGACCCGGTTACGCAGCGGCTGCGACATGTTCGGTTGCTGGATTGTCCATGGTCGTGCCATCGATGGCGGCAGAATTCAATCCGACGTATGCGCCATATGTGGACACAGCTATCGCTCAGATTGCGTTTGCCGTGATCCTGACATCGGTGACCGTGCCTTATATCGTGAAGCGTTTGTCTGGAGGAACAGCAACGGAAGTTTCTACTTCGACAAATCACTAGAAAAAAACAGCATGTGTTCTGTCAGATTATGACGGATCACGTGCTGTTTTGCTTTGTACATCTATATGATCTCCTGGGGGAGGAGAGGGATCGATCGGTTTATTTTACAGACCCAGCAGTTGTTTAACACTTTCAGCTACAGCTTTGCTAGATTGCGGATTCTGTCCTGTGACCACGCGGCCATCTGTTGTGACATAGGAACTGAAGGCAGCAGCTTTATCATATTGTGCAGCGCGTTCTCTCAAAGCATCTTCCAGCAGGAAAGGAACATACTCGGTTTGTTGAGCCAATGTTTCTTCTTCATTCGTGAAGCCGGAAACGGTTTTGTCGTTGATCAATAGCAGGCCGTTGGACAGCTTCACATTCAACAGGGCTGTAACCCCGTGGCACACGCCGGATACAACGCCACCTTTTTCATAGATATCACGAGAAAGCTCTTGAAGTTCGGCATTGTCCGGGAAATCCCACATTGTACCGTGACCTCCTGTGAAGTAGATTGCATCGTAGTCACTCGCGTTTACTTCGCCAGGTTTCAACGTATTTTTCAATTGGTTCATGAACGTTTCGTTCTCGAAATAGGCTTTGGTGCTCTCATCCAGAGAGTCGCCCAGACTTTTCGGATCAAGAGGTACGTTCCCGCCTTTAGGGCTGACCAGATCGATCTGAACATTGTCATTATGGTCAAACTCTTCAATAAAATGAGTTGCTTCGCTCAGCCACAAGCCAGTAGGCTCGTCCTTTGTTGCGTACTTATCTACATTTGTTAGAACAACCAGTATCTTTTTCATATTAAAACCTCCCGTAAAATATATAACATAAATTTATAATGAATATCACAAAATTAAATTGTGTAAAATATATTATTAAATATAACATAACCATTTTCCAAAGTAAAATCATGAGCGTATCGTCGATCTCCAATGTGACTTTCAAGCGTAGGAGTAAAGAACAATCTAGTCGTAGTAAATATGCCTGTAAGAATGTACTTTTACTTATTATGCCCTGCTTAATTTACTCAAATTGTAAGCGGAGGTAGCCGTGTGTAAGGGGAAACGAAATTAATTCAAATTTGAAGTTAATTTGATTGTACAACTAGTTCTTTTGATTTAGAATGGCGGAAGATGCCAACAAAAAACTGGTACAAATTACATATATACTTGGAGGAACATTCATGAAACGTTCAGGCAAATTTTTCGCTTCAACAGTGGTTGCTGCTGTTGCTGCAGTATCCATCGTCTCTTCAGCTTCAGCGAGCACAGTTTCAGTCTCCAACATCTCTGGCGTAACACCTATCAACATTAGCAGTATGGATATCGAAACGGCTTTGATGATGGTTCAGAGCGAACGCGCCAAATTGCTGGATGCGCAATTGCAAACGCAAATCCAGGAAGTACAGAACCGTAATCAACAGATCGCGGAGTTGAACTCTCAATTGCAGGTAGCCCAGCAAAACGGGGATGAAGCAGCTGTTCAAAAGCTGAAAGGTCAAATTGATGCTGCAAGCAACTCGCAACAGATGGACATGCTTCGTCTGCAGTCCATGTCCAACAAGCGCAATGAAGCGTTTGATGTCATGACAAACTTTGTCAAAAAAATGCAGGATTCAAGATCATCCATCATCGGTAACATGCGTTAAGAACGGATAATTAACTGCAACAACACAAAAAAAGCGAAGCCGGAATTTACTTTCCGAAACTTCGCTCTTTTTGTATTTCTCTTTTTTATGATATATCTCATCTATTCCGGGTGTGGACCCAGTCTGTATACTGTTTTCTTCAATTCAAGTTAGCCCGACCAGTCACGACGCCGAGTGAACAGATCCTGCAACTCGTCCGTCGACAATTCGGTAATCCAGTTCTCAGAGCTTGTGATGATGTTATCGCTGAGCTGCTGTTTGCTCTCCAACATCTCGTCGATCCGCTCCTCCAATGTGCCAAGAGAGATGAACTTATGCACCTGAACATCTTTGGTCTGACCCATCCGGTAAGCCCGGTCGGTGGCTTGATTCTCAACAGCAGGGTTCCACCAGCGGTCAAAATGGAACACATGGTTGGCTGCGGTCAGATTCAATCCCACACCGCCTGCCTTGATAGACAGAATGAAGACGGACGGTTGCTTATCCTCAGGCAATGTACGGGATTGGAATTCCTCAATCATACGATCCCGTGCCGTTTTGGAGGTCCCCCCGTGCAGATACAGCACAGGCTCCTGCAACTCCTGACGCAGTACCTGTTGCAGCATCTGTCCCATACCGATGTATTGGGTGAAAATAAGGCATCGCTCGCCTTCGTCCCGCAATTCCCGGACAAGTTCCATCAGTCGTTCCAGCTTCGCGGAGCGACTAATCAGCATCGCCATATCCTGCGGGCTGTACACGTCATAAGCAGATGTCAATGCGCCGTCTTCGGGCAGTTCCTCTGGCAAAGCCTCTTTGGTCAACAGCAGAGGGTGGTCACACAGCTGCTTGAGCTGGGTTAACGCCGATAGAATGGCACCTTTGCGCTTGATGCCTTCCAGCTCTTTCATTTTATCCATCAGGGCCTGTACGGACTGGTCATACAATGCACTTTGTTCGCCCGTAAGATGAATGTAAGTCTTCATCTCGTTTTTGTCCGGCAGATCAAGCTGGATATTGGGATCTTTTTTCTTGCGGCGCAACATGAATGGTTTCACCAATTGCTGCAGATCCTGCATGCGCTGCTCATCTTTATCTTTTTCAATGGCACTGATGAAGCGAGTCTGGAATGCCCGGGCGTTGCCCAGATATCCTGGATTGATAAAGTCATAGATCGACCACAGCTCGGACAACCGATTCTCGATCGGCGTACCTGTCATGGCAATGCGGTGTTTCGCAGGGAAGCTGCGGACAGCCAGCGACTGTTTGGTCTGAGCATTCTTGATATTCTGTGCTTCATCGAGACAGATGCATGACCACGTATAGGTTTGTAACATCTCTTGATCCAGTGTAGCCGTAGCAAAGGACGTGATAATAATATCCACCTGCTCGGTCTGCTCCCGGAATTCTTCTCCACTTAATCGGCGTGCGCCATAATGCAGACTGACATTAATGGAGGGTGCGAAGCGGCTAATTTCCTTTTGCCAGTTGCCCAGTACGGAAGTTGGGCAGATCAGAAGTACCGGGGCTTGTCCCGGCTTACGTGGTTCATGATCCTTGATGTGTAACAGATACGTGATGAACTGAATGGTTTTCCCGAGACCCATATCATCGGCAAGACATGCCCCAAGTCCGAATCTGCGCAGGAAACCAAGCCATGCAAAACCTTCCTTCTGATACGATCGCAGCTCGGCATGAAGCCCTGTCGGAATGGGCAGGGAAGGTGCGCCGCCTTGTCCGCCCCCGAGTTGTGCAATAACCCGGTTCAGGTGCTCATTCAGTTCTACTTCCAGCCGAATGTTCTGATCATCCTGTGGTTGCTGCTCTTCCTCGGTTTGTTGTCCTTCCTTCCATTTCTGGTTGCGATATTCCCGTTGCTCATTGTGCAGCAGATGCAGGTGCAGAATATCCTGGAATGAGAGTCCCTGTTCCCGATCTACACCGCCCATGGCACGACGTATCTGTTCCAGCAGGTCGGGGTCGAGAGGAACCCATTCTCCACGGAAGCGAACCAGTCGTTCATTACGGGCAACAAGGTCGGCGAACTCATCTTCGCTAAGATCCGTGTCACCAATCGCAATGCGCCAGTCAAAATGAATAATCGAGTCCAGTCCAAAGAACGATTGTCCCCGCTCACTGCCTTCCTCCGGCTGCACCTTAGCACGCAGCTTTGGTTTCTTCTTACGGGCTGCTTCCCACCAACCAGGCAGCAGAACTTGCCAGCCCGCTGCGAGCAACCTGCCGCTATCCTGTGTGAGGAACTGCCAGGCTTCCTGATCTCCCAAAGGATCACTCAGCACATCGCGTCTACCGCTAATGGAGCTTCCGAGACGGGGCAGATGGGCACGCAGCTGATCCAGCCATCCGGCGGAGCGATCCAGAATGAATGGTGTCCATACCTCTGGCCATTCCCCTTCAAGCCGGCCCCGTGAATCCAGCATGACGGGCACCAATACGGCGGCATCCAGCTTGTTCTGCAATACCAGTCGCAGCCGCCAAGATGGCTCATCCTCGTCCGGTTCCTGCAACTGCAGCATGGGTCTGAATGGTGCGGCATCTGCTTTCCAGCCAATAGATACGAGCCAGGACTGGGCGTCCATTCCGGCTGTCTTAGGGAGAGTGCCGCGCTCTGGGAACAACTGCGGAAATTCACGCCGCAGATCCGTTGCAGCTTCTTCCGAACTGTACCAGCGTTGGAATACAAAGGCGGAATAGGCCGCCCCAAGTCCTTCGGCATAACTCTCGTCCGTTTGCTGAACCGCTTTCGTAAGCGATGCCCGATCCTGCTTTTTCAAGCTATCCGGGTCCCAGGTCCACTGAAGCTGTCCTGCACGGTATGCCTCGAAGCTAGGTACGTATTTTCGTTTCTCTATGGAGGATGCCAGTGCTGGAGCTAGTCGAATCAGATGTTCCGCTTGTTCGTCCCACTTCCATTCAATATGAAGCAGCGTATGCATCTCGGCAAAAAAGGGAATCACTTCTTCCGCAGGCAGAACAACCAGCTCAATCTCCTCAATCTGCCGAACTTCCAGTTCGGTCCCGTAGAAGGAAGGCGCATGCCAAGCGAACAATCGCTGCTTAAGCGACTGTCCCGGTACAAAGTGGTGTGTGTTGAGTGCTCCGTAAAACAAAGCATCGCCATATCCGGTTAAAGCGACGTGAACCTCAATCGTTTCAGTGTAAGGATGAATTAAGCTCATGAGATCAGTTTACCTTTCCGAAGCTCTTCCTGCAGGGCGCGTAGCCGACTGTTACGAACGGCGAGTGTGGTGATGAATTGCTCCCAGTTCGCTTCTTGCTTCATTTTTTTATAGATTTTGGACAGACGTTTCAACAGCTTCACCGCTGCTTTGTATCCGTCCCTGTTTTTGTGTCCGATATAACGCTCCACTGCCTGATGATAGAAGGGAAGCAGCAGCTCAGGTGCATCTTTTTCGATTGGTTGCAGCATCGCTACGCGGAATTCGAGAGGTTCCGTTCCCGTACTCAGCTGAAAATCAATCCATCTGCGCCACTGTCCACGCGAATGCATAGCATCCTCGTAGGCGGGGCGGGAGTGGGGAAGCATACTGACAAGCGTGTCCCACATACGGTTCTCTGCATCGGGCAGATGTTGAATGGCCGTATCCCATAGATGCATGTAATCATTCAAAGGTGTATTGCGCCGATTCGCCAGAAGGGGGCCAAGTTGTACCAACCAATCCCCAAGTCGCTTCC
This sequence comes from Paenibacillus sp. FSL H7-0940, assembly GCF_037979415.1. Classification (NCBI taxonomy): domain Bacteria; kingdom Bacillati; phylum Bacillota; class Bacilli; order Caryophanales; family Paenibacillaceae; genus Paenibacillus; species Paenibacillus sp. FSL H7-0940. The sequence goes on along the minus strand of NZ_CP150280.1, from coordinate 5,386,957 downwards.
ATTCAGCCGAATCTGCGAGTACATGGAGAAAATGCAACAGTTGTTCTGGCGGGAAACCGTAGGCCGAGCTTCCATGGATGAGTCGCTGCCATGCCTGATCATCTTGCCCCAGATGGAAGTGCATCCAGCTCTGCGCGAGTATGAGTGGTAAAGGCAGTGTTACGGCTTTGCCTGGTCTATCACTACTACTTCCATTATTTTGAGCGCTACCCAAGACACTCCCACCTGACTGGGAAGGTGACGAAGCGGCGGTTATATTGCGTTCTATATCATCTAAGATGGCCTGTTCCGACACTAACATGTCCCGCGACCCTTGCAGCTCAGGTACGATCCAGTTCAACCACAGTTGTCGATAGATCGGAGTGAAAAACATCATGCTTGCTGTCTCAGGCATCATCTGTTTGCGTAAATAAGCCGAGGTTTCAGACAGTCTGTTCCAAAGTTGTTCAAGCTTGTTTCCCTTTAGACCTGACAGGTCTAGCGGATGGTTAAAGATCCGTTCAATGTCTTTCTGAAGTGCATCCACCGCGAGCTGGGCAGGGTAGCTCAAGTACACGGGGGTATGAGTGATTGAATTACGAGCCGGCGGCACGCAGAATCGGATGAGGTGTAGCTGCACATGTAGTTCAAAAAGTTGGTCCATTGCAGCGGACAGCCTTGGTTTAATGGCATACAGCTCGTCCGTTGCTTCCTGTACGTAGGATGTGCTTGCTGTGCCAGTACCCAGCCGTCTCAGACAGGAGTGGAATAGTTCGTGCCATTCCGAGATTTCGAGATCAGCAAGCTCTGTTGCACGTTCCTTGATCTGGCTGTATTGGTTGTCCGGAATGTCCATATCCTGTTGTTCATCGGCATCTGCATAGCTGGATATTCCTGCGGACATGGCCCCGACGGGTTTGGTCGTTTGTTTGAGTGCAGTACTGGAGTGCGCATTCACAATCGCATGCACAGGTCGCTCCAGTTGCTCGGCATAACTCATTAATACAGCCGTCATATGTTTGCATACGGAACTCACCGGGCAGGTACAATGACTTGTAGTCAGGGATTGCATGCTTAGTGTGACCTCGTACTCTTCCGATCCTTGTACAACGGCCGAGATCCCTTGTTGTTCGGAATAGGTTAATGGTCCGACACGTTTCTGTTTATAATATTGGAATCCGCGCATGATCGTCAGGTTATTAAAATGCTCTGCAACCTGCCTGATCAACTGTTGCCACTGCGCATCATCCATCCTCATGTTATTCGGTATGTTCATCATTCCATCTCCTGGGGTAAACATAGGTTCAGTAATCACCACGTCTATGACGTGATGTTGTAAATTTGTTGTATCCATCATATCAGTTATGAGCCAATCCGTGCATGGGTTATGAAGAATTTGAAGTTATTTTAGACCAACTGGAATCAGGATGAACACGTCGGTTCTGCTGGCGGACGGAATGCATGATTGCACCATATTGTGTATGCTTATGGTATGTATTCCTTTCAGGAACGATGCAGGCCGGGGAAACGGCCATATTACACACAACAGGAGAGAGCATATGAAAATACTTACGTTAAACACACACGCTTGGGCGGAAGAGGATCAACTGAACAAGATCAGTCAGCTGGCTGATTTTATTAATACACATCAATTCGATATGATCTCCATGCAGGAGGTCAACCAATCGATGCAGGAAGTCGCGCTTTCTGAAGAAGAACTGAAGATGTATTATGCTACTGAACCCGATGCAGTGATTAAAAAAGACAACTATGCCTACGTCCTGCTTCAGCAGCTGACAGAACAATATTACTGGACGTGGATTCCCGCGCATGTCGGGTTTCAAAAATACGATGAAGGACTGGCGATCCTTAGCCGGACGCCGATTAAGCAGGCTTTTGGGGAATACGTGTCCCACATGCGGGATTATAACAACTATCGTACACGCAAAATTGTGGGAATCCAGACGGTCGTCCAAGGTGAAGCAACCTGGTTTGTGAATGGACACTATAACTGGTGGGATGATGCGCAGGAACCTTTCAAGGGACAGTGGGAGTTGACGGAGAGCAAGCTTGCCCCCTACATGGACCAGCCGTTATATATAATGGGTGATTTCAATAATGTCGCGGAAGTGCGTGGTGAAGGCTATGATTATATGATGAGCAGAGGCTGGAATGACCTGTATACCACAGCATTGCAAAAGGATGAAGGAGCAACCGTGGTGAAGGCCATTGCCGGCTGGGCAGATAACAAACGCGATCTTCGGATCGACTATATTTTCTCCAATCGTCCGATTCAGGCTAAATCTTCTACCGTGGTCTTGAACGGTATAAACGGGCCGGTCGTGTCTGACCATTTTGGCGTCGCTGTAGAGATATAACAGCCGTGTGAGCATAAACCGTAAAGGTGATATCACCGCAAGTACGAAACAAAGCCTCCGCTGACTTCCTGTAAAGGGAAGTCAGCGGAGGCTTTTCACATTCTAAATCATTTGTTATGTACATTTCATATCGTTTGTTCTTTCTGTTGTGGGACTCTATTGTTATTCGAGCGCCAGCATCTGATGTACGAACTTTTTCAGATTCGCGCTTGTCTCACTAAGCTGTTCGATACTTTCCATGAACTCGGTAACAAGCTTGGCCTGATCCACTGTTGCGGTTGTAATCTGACCGATCTCCTGCTCCATATGTTTCATGGAATCTTGTACGCTGCCTAGGGATGATTCGATATCAGCTGCTGCTTGTTTCGTATGATCTGACAGCTTACGTACTTCACTGGCAACCACACCGAAGCCGGCTCCCTGATCGCCCACACGGGCTGCCTCTATCATGGCGTTGAGTCCAAGCAGATTGGTTTGTTCCGATACTTCACGAATGACGTTTGTTACTTTACTTACACTGACCGAGTTCTCTGAAGCTTTTTTGGAATTGCGCAGAATCTCTTCCGATGTCGCGGAGAGTTCCTCGGAATGTGCCGCAATCTGCTGAATGCCGCCGACGAGCGCATTAATGGTTGTTTCATTTTCACGGATCAGCGTTTCCAGTGTCATGTGACTATCCAGTGCGTAGTTCACACCCAATATACCCACGACCTGATCGTTCTCTTTAATAGGGATTAGAATGGCATCAAAAGGTCTGCCCTGCAGATCACCAGGCATGCGTGCCACGGTACGGGAATCTCTGTTAGTCAGCATTTTGAAATGTTTATAATCATCATGCAGCTCATCCCCAACCTTCACGCCAATCTCCAGACTTTTTGCTTCGGAAAAATACAATACTTTCTCATGATCATTAATGGATATGGATATGTCGTCACGGAACATTTGGCTAACAAAAGGCATAGCATTTACCAGAGATTCAAGAGTATTCAATGTGCATCTTTCCTTCCCGATACAAAAAGTGGAATTTTTCAATCTATATAAGTTGAACTAAAGATATATTCACACGTACACTCCGATGACAGAATAACCTTCCAATCGCTGTTATCCCCAGATTTTTTTGATTCCCTTTTCTCAAGTGAAAAATCCGGTGATAGCGTATGCTTACGATGCAGCTTTCTTTCAGAAAGCTTTTAGGCGAACGCTTCGCTTTTTCAGTTTTTTCTGTCCTCTACGTTTCTGTGTAAATGATTAGTTCAACATATATAGTTTCTATATCGGTAACATTTTCCGTTTTTTTGATTTAATGTCCCAATGAAGGTGTAATTGGCGAAGTAAAAACCGAATTTTCTGATTTTTTGAAAGCGTAATCAAAAATCTGTAGCCACCACAGAACATGTCAGTTATACTGGGATTATTATTCGGTATTCAGAAGATAACCAAGGGACATACCTATTTCCCGGTAAGGGGATTACCCACCTAGGTTAAGCGCTATACTTAATCACTGCATATTAGTTTGGTGCTCCAGTGTGGATGGTATGAATGCTATGATATAAGACTTTATTTCAACGGGAGAAGGATGTGTGCCATCGATGACGACCTATTTCAGTGAACCGCAGAGCATGTATTACCGATTTGGAGAAGATCAGGATCAGGTGTTGAAGGTACTGGCCGAGAGGTATATTGGAGCCAATGCGCAGGCTGATTTTGTATATCGGGTATTCCAGAAGTCTGGTATTTTGCAAAATGAAAAAGGGCTTTATGATCTGAATTTAAGTAAACGCTTTCCTGATGCGCCTAAAGACCATATATCCTACGCAGCTGCATTGGTTTGGGGGGACGAGGACCGGAATTTGGACGTGTTGGTCCGCTGTTATGGGCCTGTTCGTTTCTATTTCAATGAGCAGTTGGTCTATCGCTCTACCGTAATGGATGAGATTAGTCCAGACGCAACGGTGAAGCTCAGCATCGATATCAAGCCTGGTTGGAACACCATTTGGCTGGAGATGAAAAACACCCCTGCCGGATTTGGCTGCCAATTTGGGTCAGATGAAGGAAAAGTGCGCATTTTGAATGTATATGCTCCATTTCAGGAGAGACAGGGGCAAGCGGGGTGGGTGTTCTCCCAACCGAACCCAGCCACGAGTAAACAACCGGACCTGCTTGGAAAAGAATCAGACGTCAGCTTGAACTGGCTGCCTGAGACAGGCTGGTCTGATGAAGATAAAACCAAGCCAGCTTTCGAGCGAATATACGGAAATCTTGCTGGTAAGCATGCTTATGCTTGGACCCACCTGAACAATAACGATTCAACCGGGAATGCAGTGCGATTGTCAGGTCAATCTTCCGGTTCTCTAAGTATATGGATTAGCGGCAAGCCTGTGGCGCAAGTGAAGGAAGCGGGCCCGTTCGAGGTGGATGTACCAGCCTCTTTTGGGCGGAGTGACCTGCTTGTCCGAAGTGAATATGACGATACGGCTGGACCTTGGCATTTTAATTTGAACGCAACCGTGTCGGGTAAGCCGCTCTCACTGGAACTTCCTCAGCGTGTGCACGGAGCTAATGGAGAGTCTTGGTTATATGTTGGACCTTTTGAGTCGGAGGTTGAACCGGACTTGGCGGATCTGACTCGAACGGACCGAGTGTATCAAACGGGTCTAGAACAGACGTATTGGCGCTTGGATCGACCGGATGCTTGGATCAGACCTTATTATGAGAACGCGATGTTAAGCAACAAATGGACAGTGGGCAGTGTGACCAATTATGGTCGCTGGGATTATCCATTGGGTGTCACTGTATATGGTCTACTACGGACGGGGCGTTATTTGCAAAGACCGGACATTACACGTTATGCGGCTGAGCATGTGCAGGCATGTACCCAGATGTATGAATACTCCTTATGGGATCGGGAGCAGTATGGTTTCCCGGCAGTTAATCAACAATTGGTCATGCTGAAAATGCTGGATAACTGTGGTTCTTTTGGTTCGGCCATGCTAGAAGCGTATTCAGAGTGTCATGAACCAACGTTTCTTCCGATTGCTGAACGGATTGCAGATTTCATGCTTTCCCGCCTGGAACGGCAGGAGGATGGTGCATTTTATCGCACATGTGTAGGGGAGTATGCCGAGAATACCATGTGGGCAGATGACCTCTATATGAGCACGCCGTTTCTCGTTCGTTATGCACGGGTGACAGGCAACTCAGCCGCATTGGATGAAGCCGCCAGACAATTTTCACTGTATCGGAAGTATCTGTTTATGCCTGAGTTCAAGATCATGTCCCATGTGTATGATTTCAAATACGGACAGGCAACGCAGATTCCATGGGGACGGGGAAATGGCTGGACACTGTTTTCCTTGACAGAGGTATTGGAAGCTTTGCCAACAGAGCATCCCGAGCGCCCAGCCTTAATAGATTTCTTCAATGAGCTGTGTGAGGGGTACGCAGCGCTTCAAGGGGAAAGCGGGTTGTGGCATCAGGTGTTGAATGTTCCGCAGACGTATGAAGAAGCCTCCTGCACGGCGATGTTTGCCTATGGTTTTGCGAGAGGTGTACGCTTTGGCTGGTTCAAAGACCCTGAAGTTTATGTCACAGCTGCCGAGCGGGCTTGGAAGGGACTTATCTGCAAAGCCATTGATCGTCAAGGGAGTGTGCATGGCGTGTGTAGCGGATCACGATATGCGTTTACGGCAGAGTATTATGATCAGGACTTGCGTACCGTTACCAATGACAATCACGGAATAGGCATTATGATGCTGGCAGGAACTGAAGTAGCAAAAATGAAGAAACATCTGGCTGAACACAGGGTGTCTTCACCTGCCGTCTCACATTCCTGACAGACCACCGAGGTCTGATTTTCATACTATCGTTTCTATACAACAGTCTTCTGCTCCACGTAATACGGTTGTATATCCGTAATCATATTTGAGACGGGATCATCACCGCCGGGAATATCATTCCTGGTGGTTTTTGATTCCTGTAACTCCTTACTTTTTTGACAGGAAAGCTTACTTTTGTTTATGTCATGTACAGTAATAGACCGATACAATAGGTTTTGTAAGCGATTCCATAAATGCAAGAAGGGGAGGAAATTCATTTATGATGATTACAAAAAAGTGGGTAACCCTGTTCTGCCTGTCCCTGTTATTGTTCGCTACAGCCTGTTCTGGAGGGGCCACCGATACATCTTCTTCTTCTGGGGAAGCAAGTGGAAGTGAAGGAGATTCATCAGGCAAGATTGAACTGCGCATGACCTGGTGGGGATCACAGACCAGACATGATCTGACGACCAAAGTGATCCAATTGTTTGAAGAGAAACATCCGGGAATCACTATTAAACCTGAATATTCCGGTTGGGACGGTTACTTTGATAAGTTGACTACACAGGTAGCTGGTTCGAATGCACCGGACATCATCCAGATGGATTACGCCTTTTTGACTGACTTTGCCCGGCGTGGTGCCTTGCTTGACCTAACCCCGTTTACAGAGAGCAAAGAGCTGCGGACAGAGGATCATGATCAGAGCATGATTACAGCCGGTTCGATTGACGATAAATTATATGCGATTACCCTCGGAGTAAACGCACCAGGTGTCATATATGACGCCACCGTATTTCAGGAATTAGGTATAGAAGAACCACAAGAGAGTTGGACGTGGAAGGATTTTGGGGATATTGCGACCAAGATTGCCGCAGCCAAAGGTGAGGGGTTCTATGGATCGGCAGATATTTCCGGTACAACAAACATGTTTGAAGTGTTTATTCGGCAATCCGGAAAAGGATTGTTTGATGGTGGCACAATGACAGCTACCAACGAGGAGCTTCAACAATGGTTCGATATGTGGAGCGCACTACGCGAGAATGGTGGAGTGACCACAGCGGAGATAACGGCATCCACAACCAATGCGCTGGAGACACGCCCGATCTCACTGGGCACAGCTGCCATGGATTTTGCATGGTCCAATCAATTGCTGACATTCCAGCAGGTGAACAAAAACCAGGATCATAAACTTGGCATACAAGTGCTTCCGCATGGTGTAGGTGAAAAGCAAATCGGTGAATATCTGAAACCAGGCCAGTTCCTCTCCGGTTATGGCAAAACCAAACATCCAAAGGAAGTTGCCATGTTCATTGATTTCATGGTCAATGATCCAGAAGCAACCGCTATTCTTGGTTCTGAACGTGGGGTGCCAGTCAATTCCAGCATTCGTGAACAGATGCAGCCTACGCTACCGGAAGCGGAGCAAACTATTTTCCAATTTATCGATACTGTATCGAAGAACTCCAGCGAGATTGACCCGCCATACCCGCAAGGATTTGCCGAAGTGGACACAAGTTTCAAGAGCGCAAGCGAGCAGATCGCCTTCGGTCAAGGCAATACTCCAGATGTCATTGCCCAGTTTATTGAAGGAGCCAAGGCTACGCTTGGATCGAGTCAATAATAATTGAAACTGTCTCAGACTTCTAATTCTGCGGGGAGGTTGCGAAGATGACGACATCACAGGTCGGTCAAGCCCGAATCGAGCGTGTAGCTACCCGGCGGGTCAAACGGAGATATGCGCATAATGGAGCCGCACTTCTATTTCTCGCCCCATGGGTTGTCGGATTGTTATTTCTCACCTTAGGTCCAATGTTGGTATCCTTGTACATTTCGTTCACCGATTACAGTATCCTGGCCGCCCCTTCCTGGGTCGGTCTGGACAACTACACCACGATGTTTACATCGGATAAACTGTTCACCCAGTCGCTCAAAGTCACCTTCACGTATGTCGCTGTATCCGTACCGGTCAAATTGATTTTCGCGCTGCTGGTAGCGATGTTGCTCAACAAAGGGATTCGAGGATTAGGTATTTATCGGACAGTGTATTACATCCCGACATTGCTTGGAGGTAGCGTGGCGATTGCGATGTTGTGGCGTAAAATGCTGGGTGGGGACGGGCTGCTCAATAGTGTTCTTGCCATGGTGGGCATTAAGGCGCCCGATTGGGTTGCTAATCCGAAGTATGCCCTGTACTCCATCGTCCTGTTATCCGTATGGCAGTTTGGATCATCCATGATTATTTTCCTAGCAGGTTTGAAGCAGATTCCACCCGAATATGATGAAGCCTCAGCGGTAGATGGTGCAGGTCCCTTGCGGAGATTCTTCTATATAACGTTGCCGATTCTGTCACCCGTTATCTTCTTCAATCTTGTCATGCAGCTGATTACATCCTTTCAATCGTTCACGCAGGCTTTTGTTATCAGTAATGGTAGCGGAGGGCCAGTGAACTCAACCCTAATGTACTCTCTGTATCTGTACAAAAAAGGATTTTCATTCTTTCAGATGGGCTATGCTTCTGCGATGGCCTGGGTGCTGGTCATCCTGATTGGCGTATTTACATTGCTCGTATTCCGCAGTAGCAAGCTGTGGGTGCACTATGAGGATGGTGGGAAATCATGATTGGACAACGGAACTCTACAGCATGGGTCGTCAGCAAACATGTGTTGATCTCAGGCATCGCCTTTGTCATGCTCTACCCGATCCTCTGGATGCTGGGCAGCTCATTCAAACCGGGACATATGATCTTTACAGAGACCTGGTTCTGGCCACAGGAATGGAATTGGCAAAATTACATGAATGGCTGGTCGGGAATTCAGGGCAACCCGTTCTCCCGGTTTCTAACTAACTCTGTCGTTCTATCGCTTGGCGCGGTGCTGGGCAATGTGATTTCCTGCTCTATGGCGGCGTATGCCTTCGCCCGACTGAATTTTCGTTTCAAAGCCATTTGCTTTGGCCTGATGCTCATGACGATCATGCTGCCCCATCATGTGACGCTGATCCCGCAGTATATCCTTTTCAACCACCTGGAGTGGGTGAATACGTATCTGCCGCTTGTGGTGCCAAAATGGCTGGCGACAGATGCCTTCTTCATTTTTCTCATGGTACAGTTCTTCCGGGGATTGCCTAAAGAGCTGGATGAGGCAGCAACCATTGATGGATGCGGTCCTGTGAAGATATACACCAAAATCATCATTCCGCTTGCTTTTCCAGCGTTGGTTACCACGATGATCTTTACGTTCTTGTGGACATGGGACGACTTCTTCAGTCAGTTGATCTACTTGAGTGACGTGAGCAAATATACCGTGCCGCTGGGTCTACGCCTGTTCCTTGATTCCAGCTCTCAATCCGATTGGGGTCCGATGTTTGCCATGTCGGTGTTGTCGCTGGTGCCATGTTTTATCGTATTTATCGTGTGTCAAAAGTACTTCGTGGAAGGAATCGCGACCTCTGGGCTCAAAGGGTAATTCCAAGACGAAACGAGTTGATTTTTCCATGGGGAAAGGAAGATGGTCTTCATTTATTAATCAAAAGCTGCAACAAAGCAAGCTCTCCACGTTGATGGTGACTTGCTTTATTGCGTTTAACCTCCTGCTCGTCTCGGTTGTGGTCTGGCTGGCATATCAGTCTTTCTCAGCAGTCACCTTTGCCGAGATTAGCAAAGCACGCCTGGCTCTTCTGAACGAAAGCACACGTCGGGGATTTGATTTCATCACAGGGGTAACCGGAACTTCCTATGCCTTGGCAAGCAATCGGGAACTGTCCAGTCTGCTCGAAACGGCTGATACGGGCAGGCTTGCACAGATTCACCAGCGGAGAGAGGTCTCTCGAATTCTGGATCATACCATGGTCGTGAGTGAAGGCATCACTTCCATCGAACTGTATACGGATGCCTTTAATGAAGTGACAGTGACTATGGCTGATCGCATATTTCCGGTGGACACCATCGCACACGACTCTTGGTTTGCTACGCTGGAAAAGGCTGATGCGGCTTGGGTTCCGCTGCGTGAGAACGAATCTGGCCAATCCCTGGTCGGATACGCCCAACGGATTTTCGACAGTCGTGGTGGGACGGTTGCCTATGTACTCATTCGACTGAGTAGAGCCGACATCGTACGCAGGTTTGCTGATGTACCCATGGTGCTTGATGGAAAAGTCCTGTTGGTAGATACGGCTGGTAATGTCGTAATGCAGATGGGGAGAGTTGATCCAACAGGGGAGAATGAACGAGCGGATCGAAGAAATGAAGCGAGTACAGTACAGGAAACGGGTGAAGCTGTAAATTCATCTTCTTCTATTATAGATAGTGCATGGATTCAGGAACATGTCCAGCATGGTGCAGACGGGTACGAAGTAGTTTCCGGCCAACCTGGAGGTGCTCAATTGGTGCTGTACTCCAGGCCAGCGATGCTTCAGTGGCGCCTCGTACAGACTATTCCGGTATATACACTGTTATCTCCGCTCAGACAAGCAGGCTGGCAGATCCTTGGCATCGCCGTGCTGGGACTATTATGCTCGGCTGTGCTAGCGTACCTGTTTGTAAGGCAGATCATCCGACCTTTGCGACAATTAATCAAGAGAATGAGACAACTGGAGAAAGGGGACTTCGATACCCGGGTCCAACTTTCGTTTACAGAGGAATATGCCCATTTGGCTTATGGCTTTAATCACATGGCTTCACAGCTCACGACGCTGATGGAACAGGTGAAGGATGAGAGCCGGGCCAAGCGTGAAGCCCAGACGGGCTTGCTTGAGGCCCAGATCAAACCCCATTTTTTATACAATACCCTCGACATGATCCACTGGCGCGCACTTGATTATGAAGCCAAGGATATCAGTCGCATGATTGTACAACTCAGTAAGTTATTACGGATCGGACTGAGTGGAGGGAGATTGTTTATACGGGTTCGTGATGAGTTGGAACATGCCCGTTGCTACGTTAACATCCAGTCAGAGCGGCTGCCGTTCTCCATTCAATATCAGGAGCAGATCGATCCGCATATTCGCGGTTGTTACATTCCCAAGATCATTTTGCAGCCCTTCATCGAAAATGCCGTTATGCACGGGCACCCTGAAGAAGGCACACTTCGAATTCAGGTGCATATGCACGAAGAGGTTGGCCCGCATGAGGATATCGTCATTCGTATCACGGATAATGGGCGGGGTTTGCCGGAGGGGTGGAAACTCGAAGAGACGTGTGGCATCGGCGTACGGAATGTACATCAGCGCATCCAGCTTTATTGTGGGAAGAGGTATGGTGTTCAACTGAGCGATAGAGAGTCAGGTGGAGTGGAAGTGACCATTACGCTGCCGCGTATTGAGACCGACGAGCAATTAAATCTATGGCTGGACGGTGAAAAATGATGAAGACCATTATGCTTGTTGATGACGATCCTCATATTGTAAAGGCATTAACAGATCATATCGATTGGCCTTCTCTGGGCCTCAGCATTGCAGGCACTGCTTCCAATGGCTTGGATGCGCTGGAGCTGTTTCACCGTATGCATCCAGATGTCGTTATGACTGACGTATATCTACCGGGAATGACCGGGCTTGAGATCACACAGACGTTGCGACGTGATCATCCCCACTTGCCGATCATCATTCTTAGTGGATATGACGAATTCGAGAACGCCCGGGCAGCCATGCGCTGGGGGGTGAATCACTTTTTGCTGAAGCCGGCAGAGGTTGAGGAGATTGAGTCTGTGCTGCGTGAGGTGCTACTGGAACAAGATGTGCGAGAGCGGCATGAGCGACTGGAGCAGACGTACAAGCAGGAGGTTGGACGGGTACTTCCGTATTTGCGCAAACAATTTCTTCACGAACTGCTGACTACGCGATATCGGGCAGACGAGCTGCCCAAAGAACGCATGGACTATATAGGCATTCATATGTCCTCCCAGACACGCGCCATTAGTCTGCAACTGAATCGCCCCGTATTTTTGACACGGATGAAAGAACGGGATTGGCAGCTTCTCCGCTATGGGGCGGCCGATATTATTCAGGAGACGGTGAAGGAGCACGCGGCGCGCATGAATGGTCAGGTAGAGATTGTTGATTATTCGGATCAGGTATTTGTGTTGCTTCTATTAGGAGATAAAGATCATTTGGAGGAATGCCTGCCACTCGTGGAGAGGATGATCGATCAGATCTTTACGTATCTGAAAATTGAAGTGAGTGCTGGAATCGGAAGATCCAAAAGTCACCCATGTGAGGTGATAGATTCCTATCTCGAGAGCAGGGAAGCGGTGGAAACAGCAGAGTTCCAAGGTGGAAGTCGTATCTACCACTATGAAGCGTTTGAGGAAACAGAACCAAGTGTGACCGATTATTCATTATTGCTTCGTCAATGGAATGAGGCTTGGGCGGATATTCGACCTGACCTGGCGGAAGAGGTATGGCATCATATTTGCCTTTTGCTGAAAGAGGGGAAATGTGTTGGGATACAGGATGTACAGGTTGTGGCCGTCAGTCTGTTTGACACGTTGATGCATAGCTGGAACCGACTTCATCCTATGTTAGCGCCGCCGCTGGCGATGAGTGATTTTTTGCGTGAAATTCAATCGAAATATGCTTTGCATGATCTGGTAAGCTGGATGGATCGTATTATCTGCGACTGGCTGGAACAGATACGCAAGGAGATGGGTGAGAAGAAAAGCAATAAACTTATCGAGCAGGTGAAACAGTATGTAGAGCTTCATTACGCCGAAGAGATTAGTTTTGAAGCGATAGCCAAGGGGCTGTTTGTACATCCGAAGTATCTGAGTCAACTTTTCAAAAGGGTGACCGGTGAGAATTTCGTGAGTTATTTGAACGGGTACCGGATTCAGAGGGCGTTGGAACTGTTGCAGTCGGGACATTACATGGTATATGAGGTGAGCGAGATGACGGGGTTCCGTAATGCAACGTATTTTAGCCAGGTGTTCAAAATGCTTACGGGCAAGAGTCCGTCTGAAGTGGGGTAGAGCGATACAGGTATAGTAATTATACAAAGTGGAAGAGGAGGTATGGTTCTTATGATGAGCGATCAGCAGGAATATTACATTAAAGGCTTATCTTACTCCATTAGATCGGCAGAGGAAAAGGATGCTGAGGCCTTGTCTTCACTACGTGTACAAATCGATGGGGAAACCGAGAACATGGATCGTGAAGAGGGCGAGGCGTATATCGACGCAGCCGGGTTTAGGCGGATCATTCATTTGGACACTGAGAAGTCACGGAATTTGTTCCTTGTTGCTGTAGTGGCAGGGGAGATTGTGGGATACTCCCGATGTGAAGGTACAGAGCTGAAGCGCTTTTGCCATAAAGTTGAGTTCGGCGTGTGTGTAGCCCGAGAGTTCTGGGGACATGGGATTGGCAAGAACTTGTTGGAGAGGTCGATAGAATGGGCAGACCGGACTGGTGTAGAGAAGATGACGTTGAACGTGCTGGCATCCAATGAAAAGGCAATCGAGTTATACTAAAAGAGTGGCTTCGAGATTGAAGGTATTTTGAAAAAGGATCGGCGACACACGGATGGACAGTATCACGACACGATAGTGATGGGCAGGTTCAGAGACTAATAATGGTATAAAAAGTGAAAAGCAGAATCTATATAAGCCCACAGCTTATGGAGCTTAATTATTAGATTTGATACCGACATAATAGATAGCAGTGTTATTGAGAAGATGTATTATGTTTCTTATCTTATAGAACGAATGTAATGATGTTGAATGAGTCTATTCACAACCTATTATTGAGATAGATTAGACCGGTGAGTGTATATAGGATATAGTAAGAGGATATTGCCATTGGAAAAGAGATTATGAAGAGATTGAATCAAATATATAATTAGTTTTTAGATGGGATATTTTACAAGTAGTAATTGTGTTGTGTATATGATATATTCTATTTCCGGCCAAAAAAACACGAGAAACAAAGTGCCGCAGGCAAAACAAATAAGCTTCGAAAGAAACTTAAAAAAAAGAGCTTGCTAAGTTGGTTCGGAAGTGTTATGATATAAAAGTTGCTGAGGAGAACAACGCTCGGTAACGAAAACAAGTTTGATCTTTGAAAACTGAACAACGAGTGAGTAAACATTCTGCTTGCAGAATGAACGCGAAAGTTTGAGACAAGCCTTGGCTTGAATCGACTGGAGCACAATTGAGATTTTTAATCTCGTCAGATTCAAAATGAGCTTATCGCTCTTTTCAATACTTTATTGGAGAGTTTGATCCTGGCTCAGGACGAACGCTGGCGGCATGCCTAATACATGCAAGTCGAGCGGACTTGAAGAGAAGCTTGCTTCTCTGATGGTTAGCGGCGGACGGGTGAGTAACACGTAGGCAACCTGCCCTCAAGTTTGGGACAACTACCGGAAACGGTAGCTAATACCGAATAATTGTTTTCTTCGCCTGAAGGAAACTGGAAAGACGGAGCAATCTGTCACTTGGGGATGGGCCTGCGGCGCATTAGCTAGTTGGTGAGGTAACGGCTCACCAAGGCGACGATGCGTAGCCGACCTGAGAGGGTGATCGGCCACACTGGGACTGAGACACGGCCCAGACTCCTACGGGAGGCAGCAGTAGGGAATCTTCCGCAATGGGCGAAAGCCTGACGGAGCAATGCCGCGTGAGTGATGAAGGTTTTCGGATCGTAAAGCTCTGTTGCCAGGGAAGAACGCTTGGGAGAGTAACTGCTCTCAAGGTGACGGTACCTGAGAAGAAAGCCCCGGCTAACTACGTGCCAGCAGCCGCGGTAATACGTAGGGGGCAAGCGTTGTCCGGAATTATTGGGCGTAAAGCGCGCGCAGGCGGTCATTTAAGTCTGGTGTTTAATCCCGGGGCTCAACCCCGGATCGCACTGGAAACTGGGTGACTTGAGTGCAGAAGAGGAGAGTGGAATTCCACGTGTAGCGGTGAAATGCGTAGATATGTGGAGGAACACCAGTGGCGAAGGCGACTCTCTGGGCTGTAACTGACGCTGAGGCGCGAAAGCGTGGGGAGCAAACAGGATTAGATACCCTGGTAGTCCACGCCGTAAACGATGAGTGCTAGGTGTTAGGGGTTTCGATACCCTTGGTGCCGAAGTTAACACATTAAGCACTCCGCCTGGGGAGTACGGTCGCAAGACTGAAACTCAAAGGAATTGACGGGGACCCGCACAAGCAGTGGAGTATGTGGTTTAATTCGAAGCAACGCGAAGAACCTTACCAGGTCTTGACATCCCTCTGATCGATGCAGAGATGTATCTTTCCTTCGGGACAGAGGAGACAGGTGGTGCATGGTTGTCGTCAGCTCGTGTCGTGAGATGTTGGGTTAAGTCCCGCAACGAGCGCAACCCTTATATTTAGTTGCCAGCATTTCGGATGGGCACTCTAGATAGACTGCCGGTGACAAACCGGAGGAAGGTGGGGATGACGTCAAATCATCATGCCCCTTATGACCTGGGCTACACACGTACTACAATGGCCGGTACAACGGGCTGCGAAATCGCGAGATGGAGCCAATCCCAACAAAGCCGGTCTCAGTTCGGATTGCAGGCTGCAACTCGCCTGCATGAAGTCGGAATTGCTAGTAATCGCGGATCAGCATGCCGCGGTGAATACGTTCCCGGGTCTTGTACACACCGCCCGTCACACCACGAGAGTTTATAACACCCGAAGTCGGTGGGGTAACCGCAAGGAGCCAGCCGCCGAAGGTGGGATAGATGATTGGGGTGAAGTCGTAACAAGGTAGCCGTATCGGAAGGTGCGGCTGGATCACCTCCTTTCTATGGAGAATCGTTTCCCGAGTGGAAACATTCAAATACGCAGCTTAGCTGCAAAACACTCACTCGTTGTTCGGTTTTGAGAGCTCAAACTCTCAAAACAGCTTGCTTTTGCATGGAGCTTGTTCTTTGAAAACTAGATATCGAAACGAAACAAACGCGAATTAGAACATTCCTTTTTAGCTGAACTTGTGTTAAACAAGTTTCAATAAAAACGGTAGTCAAATTGCTTTTGTGAGGGTATCGGGTGAGAGCGACTTTTGGCTTTGCGCAAGTAAAACAAGGGAAGCGAGCGACCGAAACCGGAACAAAATGGTTAAGCTACTAAGAGCACACGGAGGATGCCTAGGCGCTAGGAGCCGATGAAGGACGTGGCGAACAACGAAACTGCCTCGGGGAGCTGTAAGCAAGCTTTGATCCGGGGGTGTCCGAATGGGGAAACCCAGCTGGGGTAATTTCCAGTTACTCATAACTGAATACATAGGTTATGCAGAGGCATACCAGGGGAACTGAAACATCTAAGTACCCTGAGGAAGAGAAAACAATAGTGATTCCGTCAGTAGCGGCGAGCGAACGCGGAGAAGCCCAAACCAAAGAGCTTGCTCTTTGGGGTTGTGGGACGTCTCACATGGAGTTACAAAGGAACCGGTTAAGCGAAGAGGTCTGGAAAGGCCCGCCAAAGAAGGTAAAAGCCCTGTAGTTGAAAGTTGGTTCCCTCCGAGACGGATCCCGAGTAGTGCGGGGCACGTGAAACCCCGTATGAATCCGGCAGGACCATCTGCCAAGGCTAAATACTTCCTAGCGACCGATAGTGAAGCAGTACCGTGAGGGAAAGGTGAAAAGCACCCCGGAAGGGGAGTGAAATAGAACCTGAAACCGTGTGCTTACAAAAAGTCAGAGCCCGTTTTAGGGGTGATGGCGTGCCTTTTGTAGAATGAACCGGCGAGTTACGTTCCCGTGCAAGGTTAAGGTGAAGAGCCGGAGCCGCAGCGAAAGCGAGTCTGAATAGGGCGATGTAGTACGTGGACGTAGACCCGAAACCGGGTGATCTACCCCTGTCCAGGGTGAAGGTGCGGTAACACGCACTGGAGGCCCGAACCCACGCATGTTGAAAAATGCGGGGATGAGGTGGGGGTAGCGGAGAAATTCCAATCGAACTCGGAGATAGCTGGTTCTCCCCGAAATAGCTTTAGGGCTAGCCTCGGAAAACAGAGTCGTGGAGGTAGAGCACTGATTGGGTGCGGGGCCCGCAAGGGTTACCAAGCTCAGTCAAACTCCGAATGCCATAGACTTACTTCCGGGAGTCAGACAGTGAGTGCTAAGATCCATTGTCAAAAGGGAAACAGCCCAGACCATCAGCTAAGGTCCCCAAGTGTGTGTTAAGTGGGAAAGGATGTGGAGTTGCACAGACAACCAGGATGTTGGCTTAGAAGCAGCCACCATTGAAAGAGTGCGTAATAGCTCACTGGTCGAGTGACTCTGCGCCGAAAATGTAACGGGGCTAAACACACCACCGAAGCTATGGCTTGATGCTTTGCATCAGGGGTAGGGGAGCGTTGTATAAGGGTTGAAGGTGTACCGTAAGGAGCGCTGGACATTATACAAGTGAGAATGCCGGTATGAGTAACGAAAAGATCAGTGAGAATCTGATCCGCCGAAAGCCTAAGGGTTCCTGAGGAAGGCTCGTCCGCTCAGGGTAAGTCGGGACCTAAGGCGAGGCCGAAAGGCGTAGTCGAAGGACAACAGGTCGAAATTCCTGTACCACCGTAAGCCGTTATGAGCAATGGGGGGACGCAGTAGGGTAGTGACGCGGACTGATGGATGTCCGTCTAAGCAGTAAGGCTGATGTGTAGGCAAATCCGCACATCGTAAGGCTGAGCTGTGATGGGGAGCGAAAATTATAGTAGCGAAGGTCATGATCTCACACTGCCAAGAAAAGCCTCTAGCCAGGTGATGGTGCCCGTACCGCAAACCGACACAGGTAGGCGAGAAGAGTATTCTAAGGCGCGCGGAAGAACTCTCGTTAAGGAACTCGGCAAAATGACCCCGTAACTTCGGGAGAAGGGGTGCCCCGGTAGTGTGAATAGCACGAGGGGGCCGCAGTGAAAAGGCCCAAGCGACTGTTTAGCAAAAACACAGGTCTGTGCGAAGCCGTAAGGCGAAGTATACGGGCTGACGCCTGCCCGGTGCTGGAAGGTTAAGGGGAGTGGTTAGGAGCAATCCGAAGCTGTGAACCGAAGCCCCAGTAAACGGCGGCCGTAACTATAACGGTCCTAAGGTAGCGAAATTCCTTGTCAGGTAAATTCTGACCCGCACGAATGGCGTAACGACTTGGGCGCTGTCTCAACGAGAGATCCGGTGAAATTTTAATACCTGTGAAGATGCAGGTTACCCGCGACAAGACGGAAAGACCCCATGGAGCTTTACTGCAGCTTGATATTGAATTTGGGTACGATCTGTACAGGATAGGTGGGAGCCTTTGAAGCATGAGCGCCAGCTTGTGTGGAGGCAACGTTGGGATACCACCCTGATCGTATCTAGGTTCTAACCTGGTACCGTAATCCGGTGCGGGGACAGTGTCAGGTGGGCAGTTTGACTGGGGCGGTCGCCTCCTAAAGAGTAACGGAGGCGCCCAAAGGTTCCCTCAGAATGGTTGGAAATCATTCGAAGAGTGCAAAGGCATAAGGGAGCTTGACTGCGAGACCTACAAGTCGAGCAGGGACGAAAGTCGGGCTTAGTGATCCGGTGGTACCGCATGGAAGGGCCATCGCTCAACGGATAAAAGCTACCCTGGGGATAACAGGCTTATCTCCCCCAAGAGTCCACATCGACGGGGAGGTTTGGCACCTCGATGTCGGCTCATCGCATCCTGGGGCTGAAGTAGGTCCCAAGGGTTGGGCTGTTCGCCCATTAAAGCGGTACGCGAGCTGGGTTCAGAACGTCGTGAGACAGTTCGGTCCCTATCTGTCGTGGGCGTAGGAAATTTGAGAGGAGCTGTCCTTAGTACGAGAGGACCGGGATGGACGTACCGCTGGTGTACCAGTTGTTCCGCCAGGAGCACCGCTGGGTAGCTATGTACGGACGGGATAAACGCTGAAAGCATCTAAGCGTGAAGCCCCCCTCAAGATGAGATTTCCCAGTATGTAAGACCCCTTGAAGACGACGAGGTAGATAGGCTGGGGGTGGAAGTGCAGCAATGCATGGAGCTGACCAGTACTAATCGGTCGAGGGCTTATCCAATTAGCAAGTTGTAATTCGCATGTTTCGTTTCGAATCTAGTTTTCAGAGAACAACAACTCTGAAATGTAAGCTACGCGTTTGGTGGCGATGGCGGAGGGGTTCCACACGTACCCATCCCGAACACGACCGTTAAGCCCTCTAGCGCCGATGGTACTTGGACCGCAGGGTCCTGGGAGAGTAGGACGCCGCCAAGCGAAACCCCATTGGGGTATTTTTTTTCGAAAATTGATAAGGGCCCTTAGCTCAGTTGGTTAGAGCGCACCTCTGATAAGGGTGAGGCCGGTGGTTCGAGTCCACCAGGGCCCATAGCAAGACCACAACAAGAAATACACAGTGTATGGGGCCATAGCTCAGCTGGGAGAGCGCCTGCCTTGCAAGCAGGAGGTCAGCGGTTCGATCCCGCTTGGCTCCACCATTCCCTGATAGCTCAGTTGGTAGAGCACTCGACTGTTAATCGAGTTGTCACAGGTTCGAGCCCTGTTCGGGGAGCCAGTAAGGCCCGTTGGTCAAGGGGTTAAGACACCTCCCTTTCACGGAGGTAACAGGGGTTCGAATCCCCTACGGGTCATAATATGGAGGCTTAGCTCAGCTGGGAGAGCATCTGCCTTACAAGCAGAGGGTCGGGGGTTCGATCCCCTCAGCCTCCACCATATAAACTTTATAACGACGCGGGGTGGAGCAGCCCGGTAGCTCGTCGGGCTCATAACCCGAAGGCCGCAGGTTCAAATCCTGCCCCCGCAATTATACTTTCCTTTGAGAAAGTGATCTGGAACCGTGGTGTAGTTGGCCTAACATGCCTGCCTGTCACGCAGGAGATCGCGGGTTCGAATCCCGTCGGTTCCGCCATTTTTTTATTCTAGTAAGGCTCGGTAGCTCAGTCGGTAGAGCAGAGGACTGAAAATCCTCGTGTCGGCGGTTCGATTCCGTCCCGAGCCACCATTTATAACACCATGTAATACGCCGGTGTAGCTCAACTGGTAGAGCAACTGACTTGTAATCAGTAGGTTGGGGGTTCAAGTCCTCTCGCCGGCACCATGTAATCCTGGAGGATTAGCGAAGCGGCCAAACGCATCAGACTGTAAATCTGCTCCCGTACGGGTTCGGTGGTTCGAATCCATCATCCTCCACCAGTTTTTCTATGAGTCATTAGCTCAGTTGGTAGAGCACCTGACTTTTAATCAGGGTGTCGAAGGTTCGAGCCCTTCATGACTCACCATTATATGCGCGTGTGGCGGAATTGGCAGACGCACTAGACTTAGGATCTAGCGTCTTTGACGTGGGGGTTCAAGTCCCTCCACGCGCATCCTTTATTTGCGGAAGTGGCTCAGCGGTAGAGCATCGCCTTGCCAAGGCGAGGGTCGCGGGTTCGATTCCCGTCTTCCGCTCCAATATTTTGCGCCCTTAGCTCAGCTGGATAGAGCGTTTGACTACGAATCAAAAGGCCGGGAGTTCGAATCTCTCAGGGCGCGCCATTATAACTTCATATTTTGCCGGCGTGGCGGAATGGCAGACGCGCTCGACTCAAAATCGAGTGGGAAACCGTGGAGGTTCGAGTCCTCTCGCCGGTATAGTTAACGGGATGTAGCTCAGCTTGGTAGAGCACCTGGTTTGGGACCAGGGGGTCGCATGTTCAAATCGTGTCATCCCGATTGTTGTTATGCGGGTGTAGTTCAATGGTAGAACTTTAGCCTTCCAAGCTAATAGCGTGGGTTCGATTCCCATCACCCGCTTAAATATTGAAAAGAAAGAGATGGTACTCACCGTCTCTTTCTTTTTTTGCATTCACAGGCATATTGATTATAATTGTATGCAAAGATCACGGATTATATGGCTTTAGCGTGTATCCCATCCTCACGATATATTCCCCTCTCTTTTAAGTCTGTCCTTAGTCATTGTGGAAGTGTTCAAATAGAGAAGGTCTAACACATGTTCGAACACAAGAATATCTTTTCTTTATCACAATTTATAAAAACGCTTACAAAAATAGCTTGCGTAAATCATTAACCTGTAATACCATATCAATTAAGCGCTTAACCTTTAGGGGTAAGGCGCTTAAACTTAACGTAGATTAAGCGCTTAACCCGTAAAGGAAAGGACGGCGATCAATTCATGAATACAATTCGACTAACGATGGCTCAGGCACTGCTTCGATACCTGGATCAGCAATATATCTCGGTTGACGGGGTGGAAACCAAGTTTGTGAAGGGAATCATCGGTATTTTTGGACATGGCAATGTAACAGGCATTGGAGAAGCGCTGGAGCGCAGTCCGGGAAGCCTGACGTATATGCAAGGCAAGAACGAACAAGGTATGGTGCATACGGCAACGGCTTATGCCAAGCAGAAGAACCGTAGACAGATTTATGCATGTACAACATCCATTGGACCTGGTGCTTTGAATATGATTACAGCCGCAGCTACTGCAACGGTGAACCGGATTCCGGTTTTATTACTTCCTGGAGATAACTTTGCTACACGGGAACCGGACCCGGTACTTCAGCAGTTGGAAGTGAGCAGTGATTATACAATCTCAGCAACTGATCCATTCAAAGCCGTCAGCAAGTACTGGGATCGCATTGTTCGTCCCGAACAGTTGATGATTGCTGTCACACAGGCCATGCGTGTGCTAACCGATCCAGCAGAGACGGGAGCAGTAACGCTCGCACTGCCGCAGGATGTGCAGGCAGAGGCGTACGATTATCCAGAATCGTTCTTTGCCCGCAAAGTACATTATCTGGATCGTCGCCCCCCAGTACAGGCAGCCATTGAGCGGGCAACGGAGCAGATTGCCCGAGGCAGGAAACCGCTGCTCGTTGCAGGCGGCGGTGTGTTGTACTCTGAGGCGTCCGTTCAACTCGTGGAATTCGCCGAGGCATTTGGTATTCCGATCGCCGAGACGCAGGCGGGCAAGAGCGCAGTTTCTTGGGACCACCCACTAAATGTGGGGGCCATCGGGGTTACAGGTTCTCTAGCAGCCAATAGGCTGGCGAGAGAAGCAGACGTTGTGATCGGCGTCGGTACGCGGTTCTCGGATTTTACGACGGCGTCCCGCTCTGCTTTTCAACATCCGGAAGCTTCATTCATCAACATTAACCTGAATGGCATGGATGCCGCCAAGTTAGGCGGGGAAGCCATTCTGGCAGATGCACGCGAAGGATTGCAGGCTTTGCAGAAGGAATTGCAGGAAAGACAATACCGAAGTGCATATGGCGCATCCGAAATCGCTGATCTCCGCGCTGAATGGAATGCAGAAGTGGATCGGCTGTATGCAGCTCAACATGAAGCAGGGCTGGCACAGACTACAGCAGTTGGCATCGTTAACCGGACCATTGATCCATCTTCCGTTATTGTGTGTGCGGCGGGCAGTCTGCCAGGCGATCTGCATCGTCTGTGGCGTGCGGCTGAACCAAAGACGTATCACATGGAGTATGGGTTCTCCTGTATGGGGTACGAGGTAAGTGGAGCGTTCGGAGCAGCACTTGCCGAGCCGGATCGTGAAGTGTACGCCATGGTAGGGGATGGCAGTTATCTGATGCTGCATTCGGAGTTTGTGACCAGTTTGCAGGAACAGAAGAAGATGACTATTTTATTATTCAACAACAATGGATTCCAATGTATTCATAATTTACAGCGGGAACATGGTAGTGACGGGTTCGGCAATGAGTTCCGTTATCGGGAATCCGAGAGTGGACGACTGACCGGGGATTACATGCCAATGGACTTTGCTGCACACGCCCGAAGCATGGGAGCCAAATCCTATAGAGCGGAGACAGCAGAACAGCTGGAACAAGCACTCCGAGATGCGAAGAACGAAACAGTGAGTACGTTGATTGAGATTCCGGTCGTGCCTGGAACCAACGCAGGTGGATACGAGTCATGGTGGAATGTGGGTGTACCTGAGGTATCTGCCGAAGAAAAGGTAGTTCATGCTCATCACACCATGCAAGCCAACCGTGCCAAAGCAAGACCGATTTAATCCAGTTTAATATAGTGAACCACAATGTTGAACGACAAAGGAGACGTGGAGCAATGAGCAAGCTGCCATTCCAGCTTGGGATTCATCCGATCAATTGGGTCGGTGAAGATGTGAAGGAGCATGGTGATGCGACAACGTGTGCACAGATTCTGGATGACATTCAGCGTCTTGGGCTGACAGGCACAGAGATGGGACGTAAGTATCCAACCGATCCCGCTATATTGCGTGAGGAATTGAGTAAAAGGAATATCAAGCTGGTCTCCCAGTGGAAATCCGTACTTTTCTCCGACCCGGCATATCGTCAGTCGGAGCTGGACAGTTATCGCAAACATGCGGAATTTCTCCAATCCATGGGCAGTAAGGTAATCAGTACGGCAGAGGTAGGCGGGTCACTTCATTTTGATCCAAGACGGACACCGAATGAAAAAGAAGTGCTCAGACTGAGCGAATCTGAATGGCATATCCTCGCTGAAGGATTGAACGAAGCAGGAGCTATTGCCCGCGAACATGGGTTGAAGCTTACGTACCATCATCATGGAGGCACAGTGGTAGAGCAACCGGATGAGATTGATCGACTGATGGAGCTGACAGACCCTTCTCTCGTGTACCTGCTCTATGATACTGGTCATGCCTATTATGGCGGAGCCGATCCACTTGAACTGCTACGCAAACATTATGATCGGATCGCCTATATCCATCTGAAAGATATCCGCCCGCATGTGCTGGATGAAGCACGCGCGGAGCAGTCTGACTTTGTCGGTTGTATTCGTAGAGGAGTGTTCACCGTACCAGGAGATGGATGCATTGATTTTGCACCAATTCTGCAAGAACTGATCACACGAGGGTACGATGGCTGGGCGATGCTTGAAGGAGAGCAGGACCCTGCGATTCATAACCCATATGAGTATGCGAAGCAATCTTTGAACTATATGGAGTCGTTATACCAACACAGCTGATTTGTTCAGCATTGCAGCGGTCAGAGGCCAAACCCATGAAGTGAAAAGGAAGAAGGCTAGCAAGAGTATAACGTTACGATTGGAAAATAAAAATGACTTACTCTAGCCGTTTACGAGTTCTTACGATGGAATGAGTAACTAGTCTAGATATCCATATACAACATGGAAAATCCCACTACAGAAAGGGGCTCACATGCAATGACTTACGTATCCTTTCCGGTATCCAGGAAGAAGGATTTCACCGCCATTGGTCGCTTGTGCATCGACTTGAACGCCAATGAGATCAATCGCCCGATGGAAGAGACGATGACGTTCACAAAGTATGTTGGCGGCTCTCCGGCCAATATTACGATTGGTATGTCCAGACTGGGTATGGAGACGGCTTTTATCGGTAAGATCGCGGGTGACCAGATGGGCAGATTCATCCAGAGTTATTTGGAGAAGAACGGCATCGACACATCAAATGTAGTTACAGATGACACTGGAGCGGTGACAGGGCTTGCCTTTACCGAAATCAAAAGCCCAACGGATTGCAGTATCCTGATGTACCGAGACAACGTAGCGGATCTGTTATTACAGGCGCAAGAGGTGCAAGAGCAGTTGATTGCTGACTCCAAAGTGCTGCTAATCTCAGGCACTGCCCTCGCGCAGAGCCCATCCCGTGAAGCCGTATTACAGGCACTAACGTATGCGAAAAAACATGGCACAGTTATTGTGTTTGATCTGGACTATCGTCCATACACATGGACATCGGACGAAGAGACAGCGGTCTATTATAACCTCGCAGCCGAGAAATGCGATATCATCCTCGGTACACGTGAAGAGTTCGACATGATGGAGACATTCGACCACAATCCGGATCATAGTGATCAGGTGACTGCACAGAAATGGTTTGATTTCTCAGCAAATATTGTAGTAATCAAACACGGCAAGGAAGGGTCCATTGCTTATACGCGTGAAGGGCTTTCTCACCGTGCGGACAGCTATCCGGCAAAAGTGGTCAAAACGTTCGGGGCAGGCGACTCCTATGCGGCCGGCTTCCTGTATGGATTGATGCAGGGCTGGACGATTGAGCGCAGTATGGCGTATGGCAGTGGCGCAGCAAGTATCGTCATTTCAAGCCACAGCTGTTCGGATGCGATGCCAACGGTGGAACAGGTGAATGACTACATCGAACGTTGCAATCGGGGCGAGATCACCGTGTCTTGAAGCTCGTTGCAATACTTTGAATAACACACTCATACAGATCAACATCAATGATATAAGTTGAACATAAGGGATCACACATAAGCGAAGGGAGACAGGGCTATGGGAAAAGGAATTTCTGAAGCGTCTGCAACAGCGACAATGGTACAAAACTGGATCGGAGGTGCCTGGGTAACCCCAGCGTCAACTCGTACGGAGCCGGTTGTGAATCCGGCCACGGAAGAAGTTATTGCACATGTGCCACTGTCCGAACAAGCGGACGTGGATCTGGCGGTTCAGACAGCACGAGAAGCGTTCAAATCCTGGAGCAGCACACCGGTTCCGCGCCGTGCACGTATTCTGTTCCGCTACCAGCAGTTGCTGGTTGAACATTGGGAAGAGCTCGCTCGCCTGGTGACACTGGAGAACGGTAAAAGTTATGCCGAAGCGTACGGCGAGGTATTACGTGGCATTGAATGCGTCGAGTTCGCGGCAGGTGCCCCGAATCTGATGATGGGCAAACAACTGCCTGATATCGCGACAGGACTGGAGTCGGGCATGTACCGCTACCCAATCGGCGTAATTGGGGGGATTACCCCGTTCAACTTCCCGATGATGGTACCGTGCTGGATGTTCCCGCTTGCTATTGCGTGTGGTAACACCTTTGTCCTGAAGCCGTCCGAGCGCACACCGCTGCTGGCAGGCCGCCTGGCAGAGCTGTTCAAGGAAGCGGGGCTTCCTGACGGCGTGCTCAACATCGTTCACGGTGCGCATGATGTCGTGAACGGGTTGCTGGAACATAAGGATGTTCAAGCGATCTCCTTTGTCGGATCACAACCTGTGGCTGAATACGTCTACACTACTGCATCCAAGCATGGCAAACGGGTACAGGCACTCGCGGGTGCCAAAAACCACTCCATCGTTATGCCGGACGCCGATCTGGATCTAACCGTGAAAGAGATTACCAGTGCAGCCTTTGGTTCAGCAGGGGAGCGTTGCATGGCATGTGCGGTTGTTGTGGCTGTGGGTGATGTGGCTGACGAACTGGTACAAAAGCTGGTGGAAGCGGCAGACCGCATTACCATTGGTAACGGCATGGATGAGGGCGTGTTCCTCGGTCCTGTCATCCGTGGACCACATAAAGAGCGTACGCTCAGTTACATTGAAGCCGGAGAGCAGGAAGGCGCGGCATTGATTCGGGATGGACGTAAGGATCAGGCGACAGGTGAATCCGGTTATTTTGTAGGGCCAACGGTATTTGACCAAGTTGATAGCAATATGAAAATTTGGCAGGATGAGATCTTTGCTCCGGTACTCTCGGTGGCAAGAGTGTCTACGCTGGAGGAAGCCGTTGAGCTGGCGAACCGTTCCGACTTTGCCAACGGGGCGTGTCTGTTCACCCGCAGCGGAGCGAGTATGCGTCAATTCCGTGAAACGATTGATGCGGGCATGTTGGGTATTAACCTGGGCGTACCTGCACCAATGGCATTTTTCCCGTTTTCCGGTTGGAAAAAGTCCTTCTATGGTGATCTACATGCCAATGGTACGGATGGTGTTGAATTCTACACTCGCAAGAAGATGGTAACGGCGCGCTGGTAACAACCAGAGCATCACTCGGGCTAAGGGGAATGCCCAGCCCATATGGACGCACATAGGGAGGATAACGGAATGGGCAAGGACAAAGTGAGAATTGGCATCATCGGTGCTGGACGGATCGGCAAAATTCATGCAGACAATCTCCTGCGTAACCCGCATGCCGAGATTGTGGGAATCAGTGACTTATTTGCAGGTCCTGAATTGGAGGCTTGGGCCTCCAGTCGTGGCATCCCTGTTGTAACAACGAACAGCAGCGAGTTGATCTCGATGCCTAATGTAGACGCGGTGCTGATCTGTTCTTCAACAGATACACATGTGCCGTTGATCGAACAGGCCGCCCAGGCGGGCAAACATATCTTCTGCGAGAAGCCGGTCAGCATGGATCTGGCACAGACCCAAGCGGCGGTAGCGGCAGTTCAGAAGGCTGGCGTGAAGCTACAAATTGGATTTAACCGCCGCTTCGATCACAATTTCAGACGGATACGTGCGCATGTGCAGGATGGTACGATTGGTGATCCACATATTATCAAAATTACGTCTCGCGACCCGAGTCCGCCTCCTGCGGAGTACATCCGGGTGTCTGGCGGGATCTTCATGGACATGATGATCCACGATTTTGACATGGCCCGTTATCTGTCCGGGAGTGAAGTGGAAGAAGTGTACGCTCAGGGCAACGTGCTGATCAATCCGGTTTTTGCGGAACATGGTGACGTGGATACAGCGATTGTAACGATGACTTTTGCCAATGGAGCGATTGGTGTTATTGATAACAGCCGTCAGGCAGTATACGGATACGATCAGCGTGTTGAAGTATTTGGCTCGAAGGGCAGCGCCGCAGCGGCGAATGATCATCCAAATACGGCTGAGATCAGTACAGCGGCCGGGCTTATGCGCGACAAACCGTTACACTTTTTCCTGGAACGCTACAATGAAGCATATGTACAGGAGACAGTCCTCTTTATCGATGCAATCATTCATGATACACCGGTTATCGTTGATGGCCACGATGCAGTACAGGCAGAACGAATTGCACTGGCAGCAAAAATGTCCATGGAGCGGGGAAGACCTGTGAAGCTGAGTGAAGTCCCTGGGGTGTCACTGGAATCGCAAACGGCAACGCCATAGGTGGATGATTAAAGTCACTTTTTTCTAATAGAGCGCAAGAATGGTCCAAGTTTTTGTTTTTTATAAGTATCAGGTTGTTGTGGACGATTACAGAAAGGAGTGGATGACAAGATGTCAGAACGTATTGTGAAACCCGTGGTCAACCCGGAGGGAGACGGTACACTTATAAACGTAACACCGGAGTCGGCGGGGTGGGAATATGTTGGCTTTCAGGTAGCGAAGCTGGCGGAGGGGGAGACGCTAACCCGTGAGAGCGGTGATCAGGAACTCTGTGTGGTGCTTCTCAGTGGTTTCGCCAATGTAAGTACCCGGGAGCACACATGGGATAATATCGGAAAAAGAATGAGTGTTTTCGAGAAAATACCTCCGTACTCGGTCTACGTCTCAACTTCCGATCAAGTACAGATCACAGCACGTACCGAACTGGAAATCGCTATATGTGTTGCACCCGGTAAAGGAACGCACCCGGCTCGTCTCATTGCACCCGAAGATGTAGGGGTAGAGGCGCGAGGGTATGGTAATCTGGAACGCCAGATTCACAACATTTTGCCGGAACAGAAGGAAGCGGACAGTCTGCTCGTTGTTGAGGTATTCACACCAGATGGGCATTGGTCCAGTTACCCGCCACATAAGCATGATCGGGACGCACTCCCGGATGAATCTTTGCTGGAAGAAACGTATTATTTCCGCGTGCAGCCTGAGCAGGGGTTTGCCATTCAGCGTATATACACGGATGATCGTTCTGTGGACGAGACGCTAGCAGTGAAGAACGGAGAAGTGGTGCTTGTTCCGGACGGATATCATCCGGTAGGCGCTCCTCCGGGGTATGAAGTCTACTATCTGAACGTGATGGCTGGACCAACCCGGACCTGGAAATTCCATAACGACCCTGACCATGAGTGGTTGATGAAAAAGTAAAGCAGTTTATGCTACGCACATTGTGCTGGCTTCAAGTTGCGTATGCAGACTTCCCCCTGCATAATGAGAAGAAGAGAACAATTATCTATGTATAACGAAATTTATATATAGCACAAATGGGGAAAAACAATGAAAGCAACCATATACGATATAGCACGCGAGGCGGGTGTATCCATTGCAACCGTCTCGCAGGTCATTAATGGCAAAGGCAAGATCAGTGAGAAGCGGCGCGCCGAGATTATGGAGATCATGGAACGCCTTCACTATCAACCCAGTGCGATCGCAGCTGCACTTACAGGTAAGCAGACGTATACACTGGGACTACTTGTACCGGACATTTCCAACCCGTATTTTGCAGAACTCGCTAGAGCAGTCGAGGATCGAAGCCGTCAGTTGGGCTACAGCGTGGTCATCTGCAGTACCGACAATAAGGACGAGCGGGTAGAGCGTTATCTGAATCTGCTTCAGCAAAAAAGGGTCGATGGCATGATGATCGGAACCGGAATCGATAATGCCGAAATTTTGTCACCTCTCTTGCAGCAGTCCATCCCTGTCGCTTTGGTTGCCCGTCATATGCCGTCCCTGTCGGTTCATACAGTCACCATTGATGACATTCTCGGTGGAGCACTCGCAGCGGAGCATCTGCTTGAACTTGGGCACACCCGTATAGCGGTTCTGTCGGAACCGTCCAAAGTCAGCAGCAGTCAGGAACGTGTACGTGGATTCCGTGAAACCCTGATTAAGGCAGGTCATACGCTGGAACCGAATCAAATTCGAGAATCGGCAGCTGACCTGAGCTCGGCCAAAAAAGAGGCGCTATTGCTGCTCGGTGAGAAGGATCACCCGACAGGTTTGTTCTGTTGTAATGACATTCAGGCCATCGGTGCACTTCAGGCAGCCAAAGAGCTGGGCCTACGCGTGCCAGAGGATGTGTCGATTATCGGGTTTGATAATACCATTCTGGCTTCGGTGACCAGTCCACCGCTTACGACCGTTGCCCAGCCAATTGAAGAACTGGGACATCGCGCTGTAGATCTGTTGATTGAAGAGTTAAAGGATGAGCGAAAAGAACCGCAGAAGATTGTCCTGAAGCCCGAGCTGGTTATCCGAGAATCAGCAGGTCGTGTATTGAGCTGAAAACAAATAGTTTTCGGCGTACGCTGAACAGACGTGAGGCCAAGTCTACGAGTGTCATATTCATGGCTCGGGATAAGTGTTATCGTCTTACCTCGTTCTGAATAGGTAATAAAACAATATAACAAAGTAACAAACAAGCCGCGTTCACCCTATGGGAGAACGCGGCTTGTTCATTTAAATCTTTAATTTTTAGTGTAGCCCAAAACGTCATCGTAATTGAGGGACCAGAGATAAGAAATGACATTGGAACAGAAGAAGTGAGATGTTATACTGGAATATATCAATAATTACCAATTTATATGTTTTGTGTAGGTATAGAGAGGGGATTGGGATGACTAAACGAATCAAGATGATTATGGGTATCGCCATGATTATTGTTTTTTTAGCTATTGCAGTGCGTATGTATACCTCTGGTCAATATACTAAGTATATCCCCAGCAAACATACGACGTTTCGAGCAGAGGTTACCGATCATATGACGATGCTGGATACATTGGATCGACTGACGATTAGGAAAATTTTCAACAATGAATCGTATAATGAAGATGATGAAATAACGATTACAGATCCCAAAGAGATTAGAGACATGCTGAAGTTATTAAAGGATGTTGAACTTAAAAGAGTACGGGAATTCGACGTTTCCGAAAGGAATCCGCACTACTATGAGTGGCGACTTACCATTAATAAAGAAGGTCGCTTTACCGATGGATTCGGATTGACGTTTTATAATGAAAAGTCCATCTCCATCTACAATGAGGCGAAAACGAGAGACCAACTTGAGGACTACGAGATTACCAACGAGATTAATCTGAATGAGATGGACCGCCTTTTTGAAAAGATGAAGGAGGAGCAAACATGACCATCATAACCAACTATTATGTACGCCCTATTGAAGAACAGGATATCCCCTTTCTGTGGGAGATGTTATACGCATCCCTGCATAGAAGAGAAGGTGATGAACCTTTTCCAATCGAAAGTATTCATACTCCCGGACTGTCCAAATACGTTGAAGACTGGGGAAGAGAAGGGGATTTCGGGTATGTTGCAGTTGACCAGCAGGGCAAGAGACTAGGTTCAATAACATTAAGATTCTATACGGATCAGAATGCGGGATACGGTTATGTGAATGCAGCTACGCCAGAGATGGGGATGGCTGTAACGGAAGATGCACGTGGAAAAGGAGTAGGTACCTTACTGCTTCAGACCGCATTAGATGAGGTTGAACGGCGGGGAATTGCAGCAGTCTCGCTCAGTGTTGACCCGGATAACCAAGCGATTCGCTTAT
The DNA here is from genome assembly GCF_037979415.1 of Paenibacillus sp. FSL H7-0940. Classification (NCBI taxonomy): domain Bacteria; kingdom Bacillati; phylum Bacillota; class Bacilli; order Caryophanales; family Paenibacillaceae; genus Paenibacillus; species Paenibacillus sp. FSL H7-0940. The sequence continues at coordinate 5,355,624 of NZ_CP150280.1, read as the reverse complement.
ATAAGCGGTTAGGATTTGTGGAGGAGTCCCTAAATGGTACATCAGTAACGATGGTGCGTGTAAGTAAACTTGAATCTTAAATGATGAGCGTTCGGATCACTGGCAAAACTGAGTAAACCACGTGGAACTGCAAAAGAAGAGGCGTTTCCTCATGGGAACGCCTCTTTCTGTGTGCCATGTACAGCATCGGTATCTCTCTTATTATACTAAGTCCGTAGCACTTCAATATTATTTCAACAAAAATGCCAAAGCCTCGTCATACGTTTCCCATTGGAATTCAGTCTGGTGCGCGGACTCTTTGGAGATCCGATTCAATTGCATTTTGGCGATCGCACCACCTACGGCTACACTAGCTCGTTTCATCCCCCACTGTGTCAGTAGTTTCTGGTGTTCCACAATTTTTTCTTTGGTATCCTGAGGGAAAGCCTTCATGTTCCGCATATCTACTAGCACATCAAACGAATTCCCCAATTGTTCCGCTATTCTCTGGATTTCTGTATTCGTTTGTTCGACATGTTCAGGAGAAACAATACCTTCCCAGATAATTTCAATAATAGGTTTAGTTGAATCCAAACGTCTAACAGACATGTAGGCAACTCCTCGATAATAAAATAATATGTAATATATGAGACTATAAGCCTATTAATTATACCTTTTTATAACGAGAATGAAAACTAAATTCATAATTAAGTGGTTCTTATGGACTACTTATTCCTAGTGAAGTTAAATTCAGGGATTGTTATCATATCGTCATTGGGAGGAAGGTTAAATAGCTAAAAGCCGCCCAGAGAATGAACTCCAGACGGCTTCTACAACTGTGACACGATAAAGTTAAGATAACTACTTAAATTAGAAGCCAATCTTCAAACTGTTACCTTCCGTTGCTACACCTTTGGAAAGGGAAATGCTCAGCTTTTGTTCTGCCGAGAAGCCTAGTGTTTCCCCATCATGCAGTGTGACGTCGTTCTCAACCACATACGTTGTGGTCATGAACATCATCTCAAATACATCGCTTAAGGACTCCGAAGATTGCATAATCTCCATCTCTTCTTTACCAAAGTTACGTAGTCCGTAAGTGTAAGCTGAAGCGCCTTCGGCATTTTGGAATAATCCGATGAAAATCCAGAGCGAGACTGGCAACTCATCATGTTTGATCCCACGGCTGGTTTCGACATACTGACTGGCTTCAACAACAAGTGGGGCCATGTATATGGCAAGCGCGTGATCCAACTGTAACAAAGCACTCGCTGTTTGAGTGAACAGAACATGTCCTTCAATTGCATCTGTTGCGTTCAGAACAGAGACAATAATCTGAGACTGGTGCCGTGAGGTAACTTGCTCCGCTTCTCGCCAAAGGATGTTGAGTTTGGCATTCTCCTCAACTTCACGATCGGGTACAGGCGCGGCAATATGGGCACATACCACCTGCATTCCATTCACTTCGAAAAAGAGATTGCCCTCCTCTGGGCGTTCTTCAATCTCGATATCCCATTCGTTCTTCATGTTCCTGATGAAGAGGTCAAAATCACAATCGTCACGCTCCAGCAGGACAAAACCCACGATGGTTTCACTGTAATTCGTCGATTCGACAGCACCACCTGCAGGTACTTTTTCCTTTTTGCGCCGCCGAAGCTTGTCAAACAATCCCATGACATGTTCTCCTTCCAATTCCAGAACGATTCTGGTCATTGTACACTGCTATCTATTCACTACCTTACCATAAAGGAGTTAACATGAATCGAAGCAATGCACCATTCGACAGAAATTACAGGAACAGAACTAGCAACAACGCAATGATCGCAGGCAAACCTTGTTTGATAATGATCGACCGTGAAGAAGTTGCTCCTCCATAAAGAGCCGCGATAATCACACACGCCAGGAAGAAAATCTGAATATGCTGTCCAACGGCAGCATCCGGATATACGAGTCCCCAGATCAGACCTGCCGCGAGAAATCCATTGTAAAGACCTTGATTGGCCGCGAGAGATTTGGTGGATTTGGCGAATTCCGGCGTGAGATTAAAGGTTTTCATTGTGCGTGGACGAGTCCACATAAACATCTCCATCACCATGATATAGAAGTGTTCGACAGCTACAAGAGCTACAAAAATGATACTAATCAAAGGAAACACCTTGCTTTCTGATATGTAATTTATTTACTTGTCCATCCTAGTATAATTGTTTGCAACAAGAACGGAAAGAGCAAATTTAATTTGTAACAATTTAATTGCGTATTATTAAAATCATTTATCGTTTTCCAGTTGAGTTATGATGTTGAAATTAAAAAATGGTTACAAAGGTAAGCATACGCCGATTGTCGACAATCCATTCATTGGGTAATAATGAACAATAAAGAAGTAATATTGCTCAGGAAAGGGAGGAGATTACTATGGGAACAGTTCAATTCGTCATGTTGGCTGATGATCCATCCACATTTGTGACCCGAGTTGTACCTTTAATCGACATTGAGCTTGCAGGAATTCCGGGTGACCGTCATTATGGTCTGCTTCGTCCGGCGGACTCACGTCAGAAAATCTACAAGCGTGGCACACCGATTGCGAATCGCCGCCAGATCAGTATTGTGTCTGAGGAAGAATGTGCTCTTATTGCTGAGAAAATGAACATTCCTGAAGTGCGTCCAGAGTGGCTTGGTGCCAATATACTGGTTCGTGGCATTGATCGATTGACGGAACTGCCTGCTGGAACGCGGCTCCTATTTCCAAACGGGACAGGGTTAATATGCGAAGGGGAGAACCTTCCCTGTGTACATCCGGGGAAAATGATTGAACAATTCTACGAACAGGACGGTTTGCGCAAAAAGTTCGTGCCAGCCGCTCGCAAAAAACGTGGAATCGTCTGCTCGGTTGAGCGGGAAGGTGTAATCCATACGGGGGATACCATAGAAGTCATTCACCTGTCCTGATTTTCAGGACAGGTTTCTAATTGATCAGCCCTCGGCGCTCACCATGCGGATGTTTAGAGTGTAAGTACTCCTCTGGTGTACTGCCAATAATGGACTTGAAATCTCGGATGAAATGGGATTGATCATGATATCCAAGATCCTGAGATAGTTTAATCAGGTCACAGTGAAGACCCCGGTCCATCCATTCTGCAGCATTTTGCAGACGATACAACTTAATTACCGTTTTGGGTCCGATGCCCACATACTGATTGAACAGGCGTTGAAGCTTTCGTGTATGCATATTCCAATAAGAAGACAGATCATCCACTCTCAGCATCTCTCGGTTCTGTTCGATCTGTTGCACAATATCATGAACCATTCTCGCTTGAGCATCTTCAGCAGGAAGATGTGCACACAATAGCTGGTCGATGTTACTGGTTTTATCCGCATCATCCCCCGCCCCAAGAAGCCGGTCTTCCAAGGACTCCGCTGTGACGTCAAGAATATTGGATACATTCATCGGTTGTCCATACAATGAAGAAACAGGAACCCGAAGGAAGGGATAAAACCCTCCTGGATTGAACTTCACGCCAAATGCACGACCTTTCCCGCTCACAAGATAGGAGAATTTACGCCCCGATGGTCCGAAGAAAAACGTATTGTTCCGTTCCACAATCAGATTGACACAAGGATTAGGCACGACATGTTGGGGATACGGTTCAAGTCCAGTCAGATCCCACGATACGATCCAGTAATGTTTAACAAAAGGTCGAAGTGCTTCGGAAGGAGCATGGCGTGTCAGTTGATATTTATGGTCACCTTCATTCAGATTCAACAGGCCCATACTTGGTCTGTCTCCTTGTTCTACCTGTTTCATCCGAATCATCCCTCCTGCTCATCTCACATTATTTAGGTTCTCTGAACAACAATGCCCGCACAGCAAAACGGGGTAAAATGAGTTGCCTGCGCCATCTCGAAGGTTGACTGAGGAGGCGATAGAGCCATTCCAGGTTAAGCTTCTGCCATATCGCAGGGGCACGTTTGGTTTTGCCAGCCACGATATCGAGACTGCCTCCAACACCTATGGCTACACGAGCGTTCAACTGGTGGCGATACTTGTTAATCCAGTGTTCCGCATGGGGGGCGCCAAGAGCCACGATAAGAAAGTCTGGTTGAGCAGTACAAATCTCTTCCACAATCTGTTGTTCCTCATCTGCCTGGAAGTAACCATGGTGTCTACCTTTTACAACAACTCCCGGATAACGTTGCGCAATAACTTTCACAGCCTCTTCACTGACACGTTCCTCTGCTCCCAGCATATAGAATGACCAGTGTTTTTGATCGCCTTCCTCTAATAAACGAAACAGCAGATCACAACCGGTTACCCGTTCAGTCAATTGTCCGCCGCGGAAACGGGATATCATCACAATGCCAGCACCGTCAGCCGTGACCAACCCGGCTTGATCGACGACTTTCCGAAGAGATGCATTCTTTTGACAGGACATAACAATCTCGGGATTACCTGTGATGACATGGAAGAGTTCATTGCTTTCCTGATCTACGACTTTATCAAGGATCGCAACGGTTTGATCCATCGTGACATTGGGAAAAGGGATACCCATAATATTGGTTGATTGGCTCATATCTCATTTCCTTTCTTAATTAGTCGCATTACCTTGAGCAGACCTGTTATTTCATTCCAGTTTAGTATATCTGATCTTCTGGGAAAGCACTATATAGGCGCAATCCGTTGGGATCATGGTATAACATTCCCGAAAAATAAAGAGCTTATATTTTACCTGTTGTCGCGTTTTTACAATACGGCCTTTGGGGTATAACGATAGGATAGGAGTGCGAGCTTGGCAGATCGCGTATCCAATACATAAAGGGAGTGAGTCCATGGAACTGAAATATGAATTCTATATCAATGCAGGACTGGAAGAGGTGTGGAATGCTCTAATATCACCAGACGGCACACGGAACAGCTTTTTCGGCAGTGAACTTCGCACCAATTTCCAACCAGGCCAGCCGTTTGCTTATGTAGGGCCGGGCAATGATGGTGCGGAGACTGTCCATGTGTATGGAGATATATTAGAATTTGAACCGTTGTCCAGACTTAGTTATCAGGAGCATCCTGGACCGTCGTACCATGCGAATCATGCCGAGCTTCAATCCAGAGTGTTCTTCCAGTTGGAAACGGTAGGCGAGTGTACGAAGCTGACCCTAATCAATGATCAATTTACAGATAACCATCCTTCCATTGCGAATGCACAGAGCAGCTGGTGGATGATTCTAAGCAGCATCAAAACTTGGGTGGAGACGGGGAAAACACTGAATTTTGGCTGGTAGCTGGGAAGAGGTAGTCATTTAAGATTTATTTTCATAAAAGATAAAGGGCAATTAATATAAGAACCAGTGCTGTTTCTGCGCTGGTTCTTGTTTTTATACAAAATTAAGACCATTGCTCTACACTTAATGTCTGATAATGTCGAAATATATATCATATGAGCTAAGAGGAGAAATGAGCATGTTTCGTAAACGTACTGAATCGACCAAACACCTTCGTACAGATACTCATCAGAGATTATTGGAGTATAGTCGTAAACTGGTAGCAAACGCAGAAAAGGGCGACTATGACGCATGGATTGAAGATGGCATTGAGTTTCAGGATACTGATGAAATAGCTAGTAATATCAAAAAAGCAGTACATATGATGAAAGCTCAGAACGAAGACGTGGAAATGCGCCTTAGAATGCTGAATCAGGCAATGAATGTGGGATTATGGGAATCAAAAATTGTTGCTGGTGATCCACTGGATAACAATAATATCGTCGCATTTTCGAATGAATTCCGCCAAATGTTAGGCTTCCATAATGCCAAGGATTATCCCGATTCATTTGCAAGCTGGGCCAAATCGATCTATCCGGATGACAGACCCCAACTGGTGCAGGAGATTATGAAACATGTGAATGACACAAAAGCAACAACTGCCTATAACGTCATCAGCCGTATGATTACAAAAAGTGGAGAAATTCGCTGGTTCCGATGCCTTGGACAAGTCATCCGAAATCAGGCTGGAGTTCCGGTCAAACTTCTGGGCATCATGTTTGATATTCATGAGGAGAAGAGCAAGTCTGATGAGCTGGAAGCACTCGTCACCCGATATGATCTGGTTAACCGCGCCTTGGTGGAGGCACCGTGGGATATGACCGTTGTGGCTGGAGATGTAGTTAATCCAAACAATGAATTTTGGTGGTCACCCCAGTTCCGTAAAGAGTTAGGGTTTAAAGACGAGCAGGATTTCCCGAATGTGTTCAGCAGCTGGAGCAGCCGACTTCATCCGGAAGACCATGATCGGACGATCAACGAATTTGCCAGACACATGAACGATTACAGTGGTCGTACGCCGTACGATCTGGATTATCGTCTGCAGCGCAAAGACGGGGAGTATCGGTGGTATCACGCGGGTGGGGAGACCATTCGGGATCAGGATGGAGTACCACTCCGTGTAGCTGGAACCATTCGAGATGTTACCCATGAGAAGAATAAGGAACAGATCGTGGAGGCCATGAATCTGAAAACAAAACAATTGTCGGAGTCCATTGGCGAGATGGTACGTGGAATCAACTCGATCACCGATCAGGCACAGGATCTGGTTACTGCACAGGAGTTATCCGCCGATGCGGCCATTCAAGTGAAAAGCAGTGCAGATGATACGAAGAATATCACCGTGTTTATTCGAGAGATTGCCAGTCAGACCAATCTGCTGGGGTTGAATGCAGCCATTGAAGCTGCACGAGCGGGAGAGCTGGGACTGGGATTTGGCGTCGTTGCAGGTGAAGTGCGGAAACTGGCTGATCACAGTTCGGAGGCCACAGTAAATATCGAAGATAGCATGCAGAAAATGAAAACATTGATTGATCAGATTCTTGAGCACATCGGTAATATGTCCACGTTAACGCAAAATCAAGCTGCTCTGACACAACAGGTGAATGCTTCAATGGATGAGATCAACACCATGTCACAGGATCTGGTTAATTACTCGAGGAATCTATAATCTCGAAGCCGTTTGTTGTAACATCACGATCATTGGCAACAACATCAACAAAAAACCACCGGGAAGCATTTCTGCTCCCGGTGGTTTTTTGTATTTCTATTTTATAGCTAAAATGTATAGCTTCAGTTTCAGCTATTGAATTAAACTTGTTGAACTTTGATCAGGTTTGTATTACCGGATTGACCGATTGGAACACCAGCGGACAATACAATGATGTCACCTTTTTCAATGTAACCAGTTTTGATTGCGTTACGCGTAGCCGATTCGAACATTTCATCCGTTGTCGTTACTTTGTCGCCCATAACCGGAATGACACCTGAGAGCAGGCAGATTTTCGCCAATACTTCTTCATGTTGTGTAACTGCGATGATTGGTGCTTTTGGACGATACTTGGAGATCATACGTGCCGTGAATCCACTCTCAGTCGAAGTGATGATTGCTTTTGCATTCAGTACGAGGGAAGAACTTACAGCGCCCTGACTGATAACTTCAGTAATATCAGCGATCTGTTGAGCCGATTTTTGTGCGAATTGCTCTTTGTAATCGATCATTGTTTCAGCACGGCGAGCAACAGCAGCCATCGTGCGCACGGATTGTACCGGATATTTACCAGCAGCTGATTCACCGGACAACATCACAACGTCAGCACCTTGAAGTACAGCGTTGGCCACGTCACTAACTTCGGAACGAGTAGGGCGTGGGTTCACTTGCATGGACTCCAGCATGTGTGTAGCTACGATAACCGGTTTACCAGCGCGGTTACATTTATCGATCATTTCTTTTTGCATCATAGGTACGTCTTCGATCGGCACTTCAACCCCGAGATCTCCACGAGCTACCATGATGCCGTCAGATGCTTCAATAATATCGTCCAGATTAGTCATACCTTCTTGATTCTCGATTTTAGAGATGATCTGTACGTGCTCTACACCGCGTTCTTTCAAAATGCTGCGGATTTCACGGATGTCATCACCTTTACGAACAAAGGATGCTGCGATAATTTCGATATCGTTTTCGATCCCAAATCCGATGTGCATAACGTCACGCTCGGTTACACCTGGCAATGTCGTTTTGATTCCTGGCAAGTTAACCCCTTTGCGTGGTTTCAGAATGCCGCCACTGATGATTTTACAATGGATATCGGATCCTTCCACAGACAGTACAGTCAGATCCACAAGGCCATCATCGATGAGGATACGATCGCCAGGTTTCACAACGAGGTTCAGTTCCGGATAGTTTACCGAGATACGCTCAGCGTCACCAAGAATTTCTTCAGTAGTCAGGATCAGCTCTTTACCAGCTTGCAGATGACAGGATGCTTCTTTCAGTTTACCGATACGTACTTCCGGCCCTTTGATGTCCATCATGATCGGTATATAGGTGTTCAGTTCGGAAGCTGCTTTGCGGATATTGTTAATCCGTGTAACGTGATCTTCCAGTTCGCCATGAGCCATGTTCAGACGGGCAACGGTCATACCTTCCTGAATCATTACTTTTAACAATTCGATTGAGTCACAAGCAGGTCCCATGGTACAAATAATTTTTGTTTTTAACATGCTAATTTCCTCCTCATATTTAAGCTTATATGTGTATTGTAGCGTTTTCTGTCGAATCAGGGTATGAACTATAGTACAATGATTAGAGTATAGTCCGATAATGAGGTGTGTTATGGTCACTCCACTTGAAGTACGACATATTAATGGTGTCGGTTGGTACGAAGAAGCTGTGCAATCTCAAGAAACTTGGCGGCTTAGCTTGGTTACTTATGGAAAATGTGTATATTGGGTGAACGGTGATAAACAGATCATGGAAAAGGGTGAATTGCTCCTCATTCCAGGTGGTACCCCATATTACGGCAAGAGTATTCCTACAGTAACGCACACACAGATTGTAATTCAATTGCAACGCGACCATACCGAAACTCTGCCTGCACTGGAACGGTATGAGGCTTTGCGGCATAAACCTGGATGTTACGAACTGATCCATCAACGCATGAGCGCTATTTATCAACAATGGCAGGAGCGTCCGTCTTATTATGTCATGATGAGCCAAGCCTTATTGATGGAAGTGTTGATTTATATGAACAGGGAGCTTGATCGTGGAGTTATCCCGCCGGAGAGGCATAATCATGTTGAACGGATGAAGCGATATATTGAGCGGCATTATCGGGAGAAAGTGACGAAGGAAGAACTCGGGGACGAGATCAATAAAACTCCCAATTATGCTGCCGCATTATTCAAAAGCATGACAAATCAGACCATCAGTCAATATGTCCATGATCAACGGATGAAACGAGCCATTTATCTGCTCACTGAGTCACAACTCTCCATCCAGGAAATTGCCGAATTTCTCGGCTACCGGGACCTGTCTTATTTTTACCGCATATTCAAACGTATAACCGGAAGTCCACCGTCTGACCTTCTTCATGAACGACCACCTATAGCGTGAAACGCGTAGTCCAACCCAAATAAAGTTCTTCTATATAAGTAGGTTTAATTAAATGAGTACAAAAAAAGAGGGCCTAGGCCCTCTTTTGCTGTATAGCAGGATCATCATCCCACCTGTTACATCAATAAATGTCGTTATACATGACTGGTTGGGTTAGAAGCTGTGAGTGGCTGCTTGCCTTTTTTTCGTGCCTGCCCAAGACGAAGAGCAAAGACATGTACAGTCCAATACGCGGCCTCAGCAAACAAAATACCTCCAGCGATGTCCAGCAAGGAATGCTGTTTTACAAACACCGTTGAAGCAATAATCAACCACAGCCATACCGACCAAGCAATCCGTGCCAAAGGCTTAAAGTTCAAGTGTCTGTTGATCACAATAAACAGCAAATAGCTGGTCAGAACGTGAACACTTGGGAAACAGTTGAAGGGCGCATCATTGGTATAGATAAACTGCACTAACACGCTGCTCAGATCAGTTCCGCCGAGCTCCGGGCGCGGGACATGGGTAGGGAACACCGCAAAACAGACATTGGCAGCCATGACACCAACATTATAGGTAATCAACGTACGCCAGAATAGCGACTTGTTCGTCAGACCCAAATAGAGAAATCCAAGATACAGAATGGGCATCCAGCTAATGTACGGATAAATAAATTCTTTGAGAAAAGGAATCTGTGTGTCAATCCAAGCATAATTGTAGAAGACATCACTTCCGGTGTTGCTGCCTAGAAATACGTAAATGGAGCCTTGGAGCGGTATGCACAGAATAGCCAGTAAATGCCCCCAGCGCTGAAAGAATGCTTTCATAGTATCCCCCTGATTTCATTATGCATTGTGAGTCTATCGTTATGGGTACTTCATAGATATAAGACGCTGAAGAGTCGCCACACCCCTGCAGCATTGAACTCTTGTAATACTATAATGGACAGATAAAGGTATAAGCCATACCTGATTTTAGGGGAAAAGAAGTCAGGATAAGTCTCTTTTTTGTTACTTTTATAGTTTTATCCATAATAGGAATATTCAATAGACGGATGATGTGATACAACTATATTGGTATATAAGTTCTTATGACAACGGAAAACATAAATGAAACGAGGTAGGCAAATGTATGATTAATCCGCAATCCAAGCCAAAACATTCCTTTTCTGAGCGCAAACCTGTTCTCACCGTTGTGATTATTGAGCTGCTTCTCCTGTTAGCCGTATTTGCTGCGGGGGCCATTGCAACAATAAAGCAACTTGACTACACTTCCCCTGTACTCATTTCCTTTACACCCATCGCCACTGTTCTGATGATCTATCTGACGTTAAGGCGCAAGTGGGGAGAGACTGGATTCCGATCTTTGCGAAGTATCCCGGCTGGCCACGCAAAGTATTATATTCCACTACTCCTTGTACTGGGTACACTTACCCTGAAAGGATTTGGGGAGCTGAGCTTGTCACGAGTAGCCTTTTTCATCTTTTTTACCTTGCTCGTAGCTTTTGTTGAGGAAACGATCTATCGGGGGCTTATTTTCAAAACATTGCTTCAAAAAAGTGCAGTGGCCGCAGTTGTGACCTCCAGCATCTTGTTTTCCATTACACATCTATTGAACGCATTGTCTGGTCAGGATATGACGGATACGATCATACAATTGATCTATGCGCTGCTCCTGGGAGCTGTACTGGCGTTATTGATGCTGAAGAACGGAAATATCGTACCGCTTATATTGTTTCATTTCATACATAATCTGATTCAATTTCTAGGGAATGATCTGGAGGACACAGGTACACTTCCTTACGATCTGTTTATACTGGCAGTACTGATTGCTTACTGTGCATGGTTAGTGTGGAGCATTCGAACAAATTCATCTATTCCATCCAAAGGGAGTGAACAAGCGAATACGGTTGTTCATTAAGGTTCTTTCCGGTATTGCTTGAAAGTAGTTATCACACAGTTTCCCGTCAGTAGTTGGATCATGGTATACTTCAGTCTGGCGGGAAGACAGATATGTTCATGGTACGAGGTCTGCCTATCCGTACATTAGGTTTAGACAGTAGGTGATATAGTGGAGAAGACAGCACAAGGCGTAGCAGAATGGATGGTTCAGGAGATTAAATTCACAGGAACACTTCATCAGGAAGCTGCCATAGAATATGTGAAGACCCATTTTGGCGAAGAGTTTGTTTTTGTGAACGAGAACGGCAATACATCATTGTCCAAAGAAGTGAAGAAAGCTTTCCGGAAGCTTCATCGTGGGCAGATCGCCTGGGATCGGGATGCATTTATGTGGGCATGGACATAGTGTGTTATACTGGAGTAAGATGATTCATTGGTTGTGTTGGATATGCATGTCAGAATGTTATATAAAAAATGTATAAGATGGATTAGATCTGCATATCCTTTCATAAGACCGTACATAAGCGGCCACACACATAAGTGTGATAAACCCTGTCCCCGCGCGTGTTAATAACATGTATTTCCAAAGCTGTTTGAAAAGAAAATACAAAGATTTGCTTTTTTGCTGAATTGGAGTTATAATAAAAACAAGTTGTAGAGAGTGGAAAACCTAATTCATATATTGTAAAGGGCGATCACTTATAGGTTTATGACTGGTACCTTTTTCAATGTGTGAATTTTTATTTGCTTGCTGCAAAGAACAAAGGAACATGTTAATTTTTATTTGGAGGTGTAATTCACATGCAAAACGGAACAGTAAAATGGTTCAACGCTGATAAAGGCTTCGGTTTCATCGAAGTTGAAGGCGGAGAAGATGTATTCGTACACTTCAGCGCTATTACAGGCGACGGCTTCAAAACTCTGGACGAAGGTCAACGCGTACAATTTAAAATTGTACAAGGAAACCGTGGTCCTCAAGCAGAAGAAGTTGTAAAACTGTAATTAAAGCATAGCTGCCTTTAACATGTTAAAATGGTAAAGGCAGCTTCTTTTTTTTGATCAGTTATATAAAAGTCGACCCATTAGTTGACGAGGCAGGAGTCCGGTGGGACGTGAAACTTCCGCTAAGTGTAGGCTTCTGTGAAATAACGTCGGTTAGATGTTTTTCCATAACAAAGGGGGTAGAAGTCATGTATAATCGCAAAAAACCGTTGGAAGAAATTCCACAAGCTGATGCGGCAATCTGGGAATGTACGAGTGATACGTGCAAAGGATGGATGCGGGACAATTTTGCGTTTGATAACGTACCTACTTGTCCGATATGTGCTTCTGAGATGGTCAGCACGACTAGGATGCTACCATTGCTTGAGAATTCGAATAGTAATCTGAAAACGATGCCTAAAGGAAATCGGATTTAACATAGCTTACCCGCCTCTAACGAGGTGTTTTTTTTTAAGATTAAATAGACACCCTGTGCGAAGGTAAGGGTATTAAATATGAAGTTCCCGGCATTCGTTTTGGCGAATGCCTTTTTTTGTATCATTTTTTAACAGTAAATATAGTGTAATTGACGTGAATCGTATGAAAAAGATAAAGACCCCTTTTGCTATAAGCAAAAAGGGTCTTTGTTATGACTATAATTTTTACAACGATCAGATTGGAATTTAGATGAACAGGAACGGCAGCAGAAACAATGTTGCTACCAGAGCCAGATCGATTCCTGCTCCATAGCCGTAACCCCCACCGTATCCTCCGTAACCATATCGACCGTAGGCCGAAGATTTAACTTTTTTTGTTGCAACAGCGTTTTTCTTGCTGCTTTTTACCAGCTGCTGTTTGGATTTGACTGAACACAGCCGTGGTCCCTCGAAACACCCGTTCAAATAAATTTTGCCATCACGACATTGACTAAGCGTACCATACATATGCTTACCGTCGTTCATAACGAGACAAACGGAACGTCCAACGTGCGGAGAAACCGTTTCTTCACATACCCGATTAATTCTGTACATGCAAATCCTCCTCATTAGATGCGGTTGCCGCTTGAATTCAACGGTTTGTATATCATAGTAAAAAGAAGACCAATTGGTATGGACGAGTACCCGGAAAATCGAATGGGGAGGAGCCGTTTTTGAATCTGCTCCATACACTGGGAGAAGTGAGGAGGGGATGTCGCGTGGATTATCATGACATGCTGGCTCGGTTAGGGGAGGGAAGTGCCCATCCTGGAGGATTTTTGGCAACATTGAAGTTGCTGGATGGCTTATCTCTGCCTGTGAGTAATCATATTCTTGAGATAGGGTGCGGCACTGGGAGGACTGCGTGTTACCTGGCTAAAAGTGGATATCGGGTAACGGCGATTGATCTTCATCGCAATATGCTGGATAAGGCAGTTCGGCGAGCGAGACGAGAACGGGTGGATGTTCGATTTGTTCAGGCTGATGTAACATCGTTACCTTTTCCGGAAAATCATTTTGACGTGGTATTTGTGGAGTCGGTCACGATCTTCACCCCATGGCGGAGTGCACTTGCTGAGTATAGAAGGGTGTTGAAGCCCGGAGGACTTTTAGTGGATCGGGAGATGGTTCTATCAGGCCAGAAGACCGAATTGATGTGTCGTAGGTTAAAGCAATTTTACGGTATACGAACCCTGGTAACGGCCACAGCATGGAGAAAACGCCTCAAGCAGTGTGGTTTCACCAAGGTAGAGGTCAAAGAACATTCGCGATCCATGGGAAAATGGAGCGTTGATCATGATCCACATCGCGAGATCGATATGAATTGGTTTGAGGATGAACGTATGCAGCGAATGAGTCTTACCAATGATCGTTTGCTCGCGAAATACGGCAAAAAGTTGGGATATGCTGTTTTTGCGGCTAGGGCACCGTTGGAGGTCAAAAATGAAAAATAGGAAAAAGACAACTCACACAATCGTGTGGGTTGCCTTTGGTTTGTTTCGACAGCACGTACTACAGCATATCGTTGTCGATAATTCGCCAGTGGTGTTTAAGCAGGGCTTCCAGTTGGTTCTTATCTTTGGCTCGAAAAGCACTTAAAATTTGGCGGTGCTCTTCATTAACTTCCATCAGTACCTCAGATAGCTTTGGTTTATTATCACTAACATAGGACTGCCGGATGAAACTGTTCTTCAATGTGTTTAACATCTCAATGACTGTGGCGTTACCACATCGCTGAATGTACAGATTATGGAACTGATATTGGTTCTTGTTGTAAGCAGCAAGATCAAGCTGGCTGATATCTTCGTCCATTCGAACAACCAGAGTTTCCATCTCCAAAAGTTCAGATGGTCTGAGATGGTCTGCTGCAAGTGTGGCAGCAAGTGCCTCCAGCACACCGATCGCTTGGGAGAATTCCAGTTTTTTGCCTGCATCAAAAGGAGTGACAATAAATCCCCTGCGTGGGATGTATTGCAGCAGATTGTCTGAAGCCAGCTGGAAAAGCGCCTCCCGAGTAGGAGTGCGACTGATGTCCAGCTTTTTGCAAATTTCTGCCTCGTTGATCTTCTGGTTGGGAAGCAACGTCCCGTCTTGGATCTTCTGGGCAATGTAATCGTATACGTGATCTTTCAAGGACCGGTATTTGGGTACCTCCATACCGAATCCTCCTTTCTATGTATAGTGAATAAATAGATGGGTGTGAGGCCGTACTGTACGCGCCGTTCAGGAGTTTCAAGTTTTTATCATCTTAACACCGAGGGGGAAGTTGGGCAAGCAAACTTCATGTTTCAGCCGATGTAAATGCCATGTTATATATAGCACATTTTATGGAATTAAAGCGTATAAATGTTTAAATAATGATTGTGATAAACCAAATTATTTGTTAGTATTACTTACATATAAGTCCATATATTGTCTTATGTATATTGTATACAAATCATTCTGTTACTCATTCAAAAAAAGAATAGGGGTATGATGTGTGAAAAAAGTGCTTTTGCCAATGATGCTGTTGTTAGTGGTTGTATTCATGTCCGCATGTGGGCAGGAAAAAACGACAGAGACCGGATCAGACGCTACTTCGTCTTCGGGCAGTAGCTCTGCGGAAAAGGAAGTCATTGTACTTGGAACCAGTGCGGACTATGCACCCTATGAATTTCATAAGAAAATCGATGGTAAAGATACCATTGTAGGTTTTGACATCGAGATTGCCAAAGCAATTGCGGCTGATCTGGGAGCCGAGCTGAAGATTGAGGACATGGATTTTGATGGCCTTCTTATGGCCCTTGGTACAGATAAGGTTGATTTTGTGATATCAGGCTTAACCCCTACCGAAGAACGAAAGAAGAATGTTGATTTTACGGATATCTACTATTATGCAGAGCAGGCTGTACTTGTTAGAGAAGGGGAAGGTACCGCATTGAAGTCCATAGATGATCTATCAGGCAAACAGGTTGGCGTGCAAAAGAGTTCCATTCAGGAAGGGATTGCTCAGGAAATAGAGGGAGCAAAGCTCACTTCTCTGGCCAAAATACCTGAGCTGATTCTGGAGTTGCAGACGGGGCGTGTAGACGCGCTCATCCTGGAGAAGCCGGTGGCTGAACAGTATGTGAATAACCAAGAGGGGCTTGTTGTTGCAGGTGTGGAGGTTGAACAGGCTGAAGACGAGGGTGGTTCGGCCATCGCGGTGAAGAAAGGTAATCAGAAGCTGCTGGATCAGATCAACACTACATTGGAAAAGCTCAAAACAAACGGAGATATTGAACGGTTCGTCGTTGAAGCGAATGAGATGCTCGGCGAATAAATCGGACGAGTGAGGGATATGCCGTGAATTTAGATTTTTCCTTTCTATTAGAACATTGGCAGGACTATGCACGAAGTGCGTGGGTCACGCTTGAACTTTCCTTCTTCGGTGTATTGTTTGGTACGTTGCTGGGTGTAATCATGGCGCTAATGCGAATATCCCGAATATGGCCAATTAAATTTGTGGCATCGGCGTATATTGAACTCATTCGAGGAACACCGATGCTGGTACAGATTCTTATTATTCATTATGGTCTGACGGTTGTAGGTGTGAACTTGCCGGCATTTATGTCGGGGGTGGTAGCTCTGACGATGAATAGCTCGGCTTATATGGCGGAGGTGTTCAGGGCCGGGATTCAAGCAATTGATAAAGGACAGACCGAAGCTTCGCGCTCCCTTGGTATGACAAATGGTATGACACTTCGTTATATTATACTGCCGCAGGCTTTTCGTAACATGCTTCCAGCTATCGGCAATGAATTCATTATTATTATTAAAGATTCTTCGCTTGTCTCCATGATCGGCATAGCCGAGATTATATACACGGCCAGAACGATTCAGGGTGTTACGTTCCAGCCGCTTGCTCCGCTGCTTGTTGCCGCCGGCCTCTATTTTATAATTACATTTACACTGGCTAATTTACTCTCTTGGTTGGAACGTAGACTTTCTACTTCTCGCTAACTATGGATAAAGGATTGGATTCGAGAAAGGCTTGGATTAGGCTGGAGTGGAAAAAGAGAGATGTAGTCGTAAATAGCGATGGCATCGCATACATTGTTATTGTATTTTGTATACAATATTTTGGAAAGGTGTTGGGTGTGTATGTCAGATTCCAAAATGTTAATTGATTGGTCGGAGCGTTATGCTGCACCTAATTATCATCCGCTCCCAATTGTAATTGAACAGGCGGAAGGGGTATGGGTGGAAGACCCTGAAGGCCGCCGTTATATGGATATGTTAAGTGCATACTCTGCATTGAATCATGGTCATAGACATCCTGTGATCATACAGGCGCTCAAGGATCAGGCAGATCAGGTTACGCTGACATCACGGGCATTCCACAGCAGCTCCGCTTCTCTTTTTTATCAGAAACTCTCACAATTCACGGGGAAATCGAAGATTCTCGCCATGAATACAGGAGCGGAAGCGGTGGAGACTGCGGTGAAGGCGGTACGTAGATGGGCTTATCGTTGCAAAGGTGTACCGGAAAATCAAGCCGAAATCATCGTATGCTCTGGTAACTTTCATGGAAGAACTCTGACGGTTACCTCTTTTTCTTCTTCAGCGGAGTATAAAAAAGATTTTGGACCGTTCACACCTGGATTCCGGATTATTCCCTATGGAGATATTGAAGCGCTGAAGCAGGCCATTACACCAAATACGGCTGGTTTTCTTGTAGAGCCTATTCAGGGCGAAGCTGGAATCGTTATCCCGCCTGATGGATATTTGGCAGAAGCTTTTGCTCTGTGTAAGAGCCAGCAGGTGTTGACTGTATCTGATGAGATCCAGACCGGATTTGGCAGAACAGGTCGCCGTTTTGCCTCCGACTGGGAAGGGGTTGAACCGGACATCTGGATTATGGGCAAAGCGCTGGGGGGAGGAGTCATGCCCATCTCGGCTATCGCTGCTGATGCGGAGATACTTGATTTGTTTGAGCCAGGGTCTCATGGTTCTACGTTTGGGGGTAACCCACTCGCCTGCGCCGTAGCTATAGCAGCTCTGAAAGTTCTTGAAGATGAGAAGCTTGCTGAGCGATCTGAGCGTCTGGGGAACTATTTTATGAAAAGACTTCGAGATATTCGCAGTTCAGCCATACGGGATATTCGGGGGAAAGGCTTATTTATTGGTGTTGATCTGCATGAACCAGCCCGCCCTTATTGTGAGCGTTTGATGTCTGTTGGACTGCTGTGTAAAGAAACACATGAGACAACCATTCGATTTGCCCCACCACTGACGATTAAAGAGTCCGAGATTGACTGGGCACTGGAGAGAATTGAGCAGGTATTGATCACCAATGAGGGAGCTGACCTACATGAAAAATGATGATGATGTCCATGGTGGAATAAAAGATACTTCTATTGATACAAGTCAAACATCTGTGCGGCGTAATATTGCTATCATTAAGGTTCCTTTTGGACTCGGTGGAGCAAGAGGTGGAGCAGAGTTGGGGCCAGATGAATTGATTACAGCTGGACTGAAGCGGGAGATTGCGAGTCTTGGGCTAGTGCTTTCCAAAGAAGTGCGGGTAGATTGTCCTTCTGAACCGGCTGCCCCTATTGAGAGAAATCGTGTAAAACACTTAAATGAGGTACGTCAGGTCAGTGAGAAGGTGTGTAGTGAAGTATCAGGTGCAGTAGAGGAGGGGGCTTTCCCACTTGTGCTTGGGGGAGATCATAGTGTAGCGATTGGTACTTTTGCCGGTCTAACAGCGCACTATTCGAATTTGGGTGTGATCTGGTTTGATGCGCATGCAGACTTGAATACGGAAGAACGCAGCTTGTCCGGTAATATGCATGGGATGAGTGTGGCTGCATCCTTGGGGCATACTGCATTCAATCTGTCGCACATTGCTGGAGCGGGCGCGTTTATTGATCCGTCCAACTTGGTCTATATTGGTCTGCGTGATCTGGATGAGTATGAGAAAGAGCAGATTAAGGGACTGGGAATCCGAGCATTTACGATGCATGATATTGACCGGATGGGAATAAAGCAAGTTATTGAGGAAGCAATAGCTACAGCGGGAAAAGGGACAGATGGTATTCATGTCAGCTTTGACATGGATTGTCTGGATCCGCGGGAAGCTCCGGGTGTGGGAACCCCAGTACCTGGTGGTCTGAATTACCGAGAGGCACATTATGCATTGGAGATACTTGCTTCCACAAAACAAGTTACGTCGATGGAACTGGTTGAGGTGAATCCGTTGTTTGATCATAATAGACATACGGCACGACTTGGCGTGGAACTGATCGCTTCGTTACTTGGTAAGCGCATATTGTAAGCACTGAGAAGTGAAACGGAATATGTAAGCTGTGCCCAAGGAATATACTTTATTATCTATTATAGAAGGAAAGAAAACTGAGATCTCCGAAAACCAGGGCTAGTCACAATCAATTGTTCACTGCAATCGCAGTGGAAGTGGCTTCCCTGGTTATGTTTAATGGACATGTATATTAGAAGCACCGTAATAAGGATGCTGAGAGTGATTTCTATAATACAGGAGCGTCAGATTACATATTGTGCTGATGATGTGGGTTGATTATCATTTTTGAAAAAAGACTTGCAATTGAAATCTGTACATGATATATTCTAATTCCGGCCAAGAAAACACGGTTTACACGGTGCGGCAAGCGAATGAAATAAGCTTCGAAAGAAACTTAAAAAAAGAGCTTGCAAAGTTGGTTCGGACATGATATAATATAAGAGTTACTGAATAGAACAATATTTAGTAACGAAACAAGTTTGATCTTTGAAAACTGAACAACGAGTGAGTAAACATTCTGCTTGCAGAATGAACGCGAAAGTTTGAGACAAGCCTTGGCTTGAATCGACTGGAGCACAAATGAGATTTTTAATCTCGTCAGATTCAAAATGAGCTTATCGCTCTTTTCAATACTTTATTGGAGAGTTTGATCCTGGCTCAGGACGAACGCTGGCGGCATGCCTAATACATGCAAGTCGAGCGGACTTGAAGAGAAGCTTGCTTCTCTGATGGTTAGCGGCGGACGGGTGAGTAACACGTAGGCAACCTGCCCTCAAGTTTGGGACAACTACCGGAAACGGTAGCTAATACCGAATAATTGTTTTCTTCGCCTGAAGAGAACTGGAAAGACGGAGCAATCTGTCACTTGGGGATGGGCCTGCGGCGCATTAGCTAGTTGGTGAGGTAACGGCTCACCAAGGCGACGATGCGTAGCCGACCTGAGAGGGTGATCGGCCACACTGGGACTGAGACACGGCCCAGACTCCTACGGGAGGCAGCAGTAGGGAATCTTCCGCAATGGGCGAAAGCCTGACGGAGCAATGCCGCGTGAGTGATGAAGGTTTTCGGATCGTAAAGCTCTGTTGCCAGGGAAGAACGCTTGGGAGAGTAACTGCTCTCAAGGTGACGGTACCTGAGAAGAAAGCCCCGGCTAACTACGTGCCAGCAGCCGCGGTAATACGTAGGGGGCAAGCGTTGTCCGGAATTATTGGGCGTAAAGCGCGCGCAGGCGGTCATTTAAGTCTGGTGTTTAATCCCGGGGCTCAACCCCGGATCGCACTGGAAACTGGGTGACTTGAGTGCAGAAGAGGAGAGTGGAATTCCACGTGTAGCGGTGAAATGCGTAGATATGTGGAGGAACACCAGTGGCGAAGGCGACTCTCTGGGCTGTAACTGACGCTGAGGCGCGAAAGCGTGGGGAGCAAACAGGATTAGATACCCTGGTAGTCCACGCCGTAAACGATGAGTGCTAGGTGTTAGGGGTTTCGATACCCTTGGTGCCGAAGTTAACACATTAAGCACTCCGCCTGGGGAGTACGGTCGCAAGACTGAAACTCAAAGGAATTGACGGGGACCCGCACAAGCAGTGGAGTATGTGGTTTAATTCGAAGCAACGCGAAGAACCTTACCAGGTCTTGACATCTGAATGACCGGTGCAGAGATGTACCTTTTCTTCGGAACATTCAAGACAGGTGGTGCATGGTTGTCGTCAGCTCGTGTCGTGAGATGTTGGGTTAAGTCCCGCAACGAGCGCAACCCTTATATTTAGTTGCCAGCACTTCGGGTGGGCACTCTAGATAGACTGCCGGTGACAAACCGGAGGAAGGTGGGGATGACGTCAAATCATCATGCCCCTTATGACCTGGGCTACACACGTACTACAATGGCCGGTACAACGGGCTGCGAAATCGCGAGATGGAGCCAATCCCAACAAAGCCGGTCTCAGTTCGGATTGCAGGCTGCAACTCGCCTGCATGAAGTCGGAATTGCTAGTAATCGCGGATCAGCATGCCGCGGTGAATACGTTCCCGGGTCTTGTACACACCGCCCGTCACACCACGAGAGTTTATAACACCCGAAGTCGGTGGGGTAACCGCAAGGAGCCAGCCGCCGAAGGTGGGATAGATGATTGGGGTGAAGTCGTAACAAGGTAGCCGTATCGGAAGGTGCGGCTGGATCACCTCCTTTCTATGGAGAATCGTTTCCCGAGTGGAAACATTCAAATACGCAGCTTAGCTGCAAAACACTCACTCGTTGTTCGGTTTTGAGAGCTCAAACTCTCAAAACAGCTTGCTTTTGCATGGAGCTTGTTCTTTGAAAACTAGATATCGAAACGAAACAAACGCGAATTAGAACATTCCTTTTTAGCTGAACTTGTGTTAAACAAGTTTCAATAAAAACGGTAGTCAAATTGCTTTTGTGATGGTATCGGGTGAGAGCGACTTTTGGCTTTGCGCAAGCAAAACAAGGGAAGCGAGCGACCGAAACCGGAACAAAATGGTTAAGCTACTAAGAGCACACGGAGGATGCCTAGGCGCTAGGAGCCGATGAAGGACGTGGCGAACAACGAAACTGCCTCGGGGAGCTGTAAGCAAGCTTTGATCCGGGGGTGTCCGAATGGGGAAACCCAGCTGGGGTAATTTCCAGTTACTCATAACTGAATACATAGGTTATGCAGAGGCATACCAGGGGAACTGAAACATCTAAGTACCCTGAGGAAGAGAAAACAATAGTGATTCCGTCAGTAGCGGCGAGCGAACGCGGAGAAGCCCAAACCAGAGAGCTTGCTCTTTGGGGTTGTGGGACGTCTCACATGGAGTTACAAAGGAACCGGTTAAGCGAAGAGGTCTGGAAAGGCCCGCCAAAGAAGGTAAAAGCCCTGTAGTTGAAAGTTGGTTCCCTCCGAGACGGATCCCGAGTAGTGCGGGGCACGTGAAACCCCGTATGAATCCGGCAGGACCATCTGCCAAGGCTAAATACTTCCTAGCGACCGATAGTGAAGCAGTACCGTGAGGGAAAGGTGAAAAGCACCCCGGAAGGGGAGTGAAATAGAACCTGAAACCGTGTGCTTACAAAAAGTCAGAGCCCGTTTTAGGGGTGATGGCGTGCCTTTTGTAGAATGAACCGGCGAGTTACGTTCCCGTGCAAGGTTAAGGTGAAGAGCCGGAGCCGCAGCGAAAGCGAGTCTGAATAGGGCGATGTAGTACGTGGACGTAGACCCGAAACCGGGTGATCTACCCCTGTCCAGGGTGAAGGTGCGGTAACACGCACTGGAGGCCCGAACCCACGCATGTTGAAAAATGCGGGGATGAGGTGGGGGTAGCGGAGAAATTCCAATCGAACTCGGAGATAGCTGGTTCTCCCCGAAATAGCTTTAGGGCTAGCCTCGGAAAACAGAGTCGTGGAGGTAGAGCACTGATTGGGTGCGGGGCCCGCAAGGGTTACCAAGCTCAGTCAAACTCCGAATGCCATAGACTTACTTCCGGGAGTCAGACAGTGAGTGCTAAGATCCATTGTCAAAAGGGAAACAGCCCAGACCATCAGCTAAGGTCCCCAAGTGTGTGTTAAGTGGGAAAGGATGTGGAGTTGCACAGACAACCAGGATGTTGGCTTAGAAGCAGCCATCATTGAAAGAGTGCGTAATAGCTCACTGGTCGAGTGACTCTGCGCCGAAAATGTAACGGGGCTAAACACACCACCGAAGCTATGGCTTGATGCTTTGCATCAGGGGTAGGGGAGCGTTGTATAAGGGTTGAAGGTGTACCGTAAGGAGCGCTGGACATTATACAAGTGAGAATGCCGGTATGAGTAACGAAAAGATCAGTGAGAATCTGATCCGCCGAAAGCCTAAGGGTTCCTGAGGAAGGCTCGTCCGCTCAGGGTAAGTCGGGACCTAAGGCGAGGCCGAAAGGCGTAGTCGAAGGACAACAGGTCGAAATTCCTGTACCACCGTAAGCCGTTATGAGCAATGGGGGGACGCAGTAGGGTAGTGACGCGGACTGATGGATGTCCGTCTAAGCAGTAAGGCTGATGTGTAGGCAAATCCGCACATTGTAAGGCTGAGCTGTGATGGGGAGCGAAAATTATAGTAGCGAAGGTCATGATCTCACACTGCCAAGAAAAGCCTCTAGCCAGGTGATGGTGCCCGTACCGCAAACCGACACAGGTAGGCGAGAAGAGTATTCTAAGGCGCGCGGAAGAACTCTCGTTAAGGAACTCGGCAAAATGACCCCGTAACTTCGGGAGAAGGGGTGCCCCGGTAGTGTGAATAGCACGAGGGGGCCGCAGTGAAAAGGCCCAAGCGACTGTTTAGCAAAAACACAGGTCTGTGCGAAGCCGTAAGGCGAAGTATACGGGCTGACGCCTGCCCGGTGCTGGAAGGTTAAGGGGAGTGGTTAGGAGCAATCCGAAGCTGTGAACCGAAGCCCCAGTAAACGGCGGCCGTAACTATAACGGTCCTAAGGTAGCGAAATTCCTTGTCAGGTAAATTCTGACCCGCACGAATGGCGTAACGACTTGGGCGCTGTCTCAACGAGAGATCCGGTGAAATTTTAATACCTGTGAAGATGCAGGTTACCCGCGACAAGACGGAAAGACCCCATGGAGCTTTACTGCAGCTTGATATTGAATTTGGGTACGATCTGTACAGGATAGGTGGGAGCCTTTGAAACGTGAGCGCCAGCTTGCGTGGAGGCAACGTTGGGATACCACCCTGATCGTATCTAGGTTCTAACCTGGTACCGTAATCCGGTGCGGGGACAGTGTCAGGTGGGCAGTTTGACTGGGGCGGTCGCCTCCTAAAGAGTAACGGAGGCGCCCAAAGGTTCCCTCAGAATGGTTGGAAATCATTCGAAGAGTGCAAAGGCATAAGGGAGCTTGACTGCGAGACCTACAAGTCGAGCAGGGACGAAAGTCGGGCTTAGTGATCCGGTGGTACCGCATGGAAGGGCCATCGCTCAACGGATAAAAGCTACCCTGGGGATAACAGGCTTATCTCCCCCAAGAGTCCACATCGACGGGGAGGTTTGGCACCTCGATGTCGGCTCATCGCATCCTGGGGCTGAAGTAGGTCCCAAGGGTTGGGCTGTTCGCCCATTAAAGCGGTACGCGAGCTGGGTTCAGAACGTCGTGAGACAGTTCGGTCCCTATCTGTCGTGGGCGTAGGAAATTTGAGAGGAGCTGTCCTTAGTACGAGAGGACCGGGATGGACGTACCGCTGGTGTACCAGTTGTTCCGCCAGGAGCACCGCTGGGTAGCTATGTACGGACGGGATAAACGCTGAAAGCATCTAAGCGTGAAGCCCCCCTCAAGATGAGATTTCCCAGTATGTAAGACCCCTTGAAGACGACGAGGTAGATAGGCTGGGGGTGGAAGTGCAGCAATGCATGGAGCTGACCAGTACTAATCGGTCGAGGGCTTATCCAATAGCAAGTTGTAATTCGCATGTTTCGTTTCGAATCTAGTTTTCAGAGAACGATCTCTGAATGTAAGCTATGCTATGCGTTTGGTGGCGATGGCGGAGGGGTTCCACACGTACCCATCCCGAACACGACCGTTAAGCCCTCTAGCGCCGATGGTACTTGGACCGCAGGGTCCTGGGAGAGTAGGACGCCGCCAAGCGATTTCCCTTTGGGGTATTTTTTTTGCCCCCCTTGCCAAGGAATAAGGGATATATATTAGGGCCCTTAGCTCAGTTGGTTAGAGCGCACCTCTGATAAGGGTGAGGCCGGTGGTTCGAGTCCACCAGGGCCCATAGCAAGACCACAACAAGAAATACACAGTGTATGGGGCCATAGCTCAGCTGGGAGAGCGCCTGCCTTGCAAGCAGGAGGTCAGCGGTTCGATCCCGCTTGGCTCCACCATTCCCTGATAGCTCAGTTGGTAGAGCACTCGACTGTTAATCGAGTTGTCACAGGTTCGAGCCCTGTTCGGGGAGCCATATGGAGAGGTGTCCGAGCTGGCCGAAGGAGCACGATTGGAAATCGTGTAGGCGTCACAAGCGTCTCGAGGGTTCGAATCCCTCTCTCTCCGCCAGATATTTTTAGCAAGGCCCGTTGGTCAAGGGGTTAAGACACCTCCCTTTCACGGAGGTAACAGGGGTTCGAATCCCCTACGGGTCATATTATGGAGGCTTAGCTCAGCTGGGAGAGCATCTGCCTTACAAGCAGAGGGTCGGGGGTTCGATCCCCTCAGCCTCCACCATATAACTTTATAATGACGCGGGGTGGAGCAGCCCGGTAGCTCGTCGGGCTCATAACCCGAAGGCCGCAGGTTCAAATCCTGCCCCCGCAATTAACTTTCCTTGAGAAAGTGATCTGGAACCGTGGTGTAGTTGGCCTAACATGCCTGCCTGTCACGCAGGAGATCGCGGGTTCGAATCCCGTCGGTTCCGCCATTTTTTAATTAAATATACACCGTGCCGGTGTAGCTCAACTGGTAGAGCAACTGACTTGTAATCAGTAGGTTGGGGGTTCAAGTCCTCTCGCCGGCACCATTTTTTAGTATTTACATCTGAATTTGTGATAGAATGTATATTACAAGTAAAATTGTTAATACTAAGATACTCTTAGTGGATGAATGGCTTACTCTATGGCGGTCGTGGCGAAGTGGTTAACGCACCGGTTTGTGGATCCGGCATTCGGGGGTTCAATTCCCCTCGATCGCCCCATGATTTTTTAATGGGGATTAGCCAAGCGGTAAGGCAACGGACTTTGACTCCGTCATGCATAGGTTCAAATCCTATATCCCCAGCCATTTCATTACGAGTCATTAGCTCAGTTGGTAGAGCACCTGACTTTTAATCAGGGTGTCGAAGGTTCGAGCCCTTCATGACTCACCATTATATTTTGCGGTCGTGGCGGAATTGGCAGACGCGCACGGTTCAGGTCCGTGTGGGCTAACCCCCGTGGAGGTTCGAGTCCTCTCGACCGCACCATATGTTTTGCGGAAGTGGCTCAGCGGTAGAGCATCGCCTTGCCAAGGCGAGGGTCGCGGGTTCGATTCCCGTCTTCCGCTCCAATATTTGCGCCCTTAGCTCAGCTGGATAGAGCGTTTGACTACGAATCAAAAGGCCGGGAGTTCGAATCTCTCAGGGCGCGCCATTATTCTCATAAGTATCGGGATGTAGCTCAGCTTGGTAGAGCACCTGGTTTGGGACCAGGGGGTCGCATGTTCAAATCGTGTCATCCCGATTTTTTTTATTTGCGGGTGTAGTTCAATGGTAGAACTTTAGCCTTCCAAGCTAATAGCGTGGGTTCGATTCCCATCACCCGCTTCCTAGTAACATATAGAAGAGCCTTTGCTTATAGCAAAGGCTTTTTTTGTGTTAAAAAGAATAAGTGTAATTTATTTAAAATAGGGTCAATTGTCATTTGATTAAGGATGGAATCTTTGTTTAAATAAATAGAACAATTCGTATCTGATTAACCGTATTTATTTATAAAGGAGGACAAACAGTAATGAAAAGAGCTCTGGTCATTGGTGGAAACGGAACATTAGGTAAAGCCGTTGTTGCGAAACTGAGAGATTATTCCATTGAGGTTATTACAGCAGGTAGACAATCCGGGGATGTTCAGGTGGATATGACGTCGACAGAGAGTATTACTACCCTCTTCGAAACGGTGAGAAATATTGATTACGTCATTGTGGCGGCGGGCCAGACCCATTATGCGAAACTCGAAGAACTGACACCTGAGAACAATATGATTAGTGTGCAGGGTAAACTGCTTGGACAGGTCAATATCGTATTGATTGGACAGCACTATATTAACGACAAGGGGAGTTTCACGCTGGTCAGTGGCATTATACAAGACCACCCTATTGAGCAAGGTGCATCAAGTGCTATGGTCAATGGGGCTATTGATTCGTTTGCCAAAGCGGCAGCGTTTGAGTTACCAAGAGGCATTCGTTTGAATTCGGTTAGTCCTAATCTGTTTGTAGAGTCTGCGGAAAAATATAAGGATTTCTTTATTGGATTTAATCCTGTACCTGTAGAGAAAGTGGCTAATACGTTTATCCAGAGTGCACTTGGGATTGAAACAGCCCAAAATTTCAAAATATATTAAAAGCCGGAAAGTTATATATGATTTTGATGATTACCTATCCCTAATTAATTGCAGGATGAGAAAGGTGTACATGAAATACATTTAGCTGTTAAGCATGTAGAATGATTTTTCATGAAACAGAACTGAATGAGGCCATTTGAAATATTAAATAAAAAGGAGATCCACCGAAAATCCGGTGAATCTCCTTTTGTTTGTTGTGAATGAAACAGAGGTATATTGACTATTATGGAGCAGGTAGCCCAAGAACTTCGAGCATTTCATTACGTTTGAGCGATTCGGCAATGGGGCCGTCAATGAGCCATTTCTTAGCATTGAGGACATAGACATGACCATTTTGAACAGCAGGTAGGCTTTTCCATACTTGGAGTTGCTGGATTTCATTGAGTTCATCTTTTGTTTTTTGCAACGCTTCAGCTGACCCATCTGAGCTAATGGACACGATAAACAGATAGTCTGCTTTGATTTCAGGCAAAAATTCTACCGAGATACTGGCATTCATCCGATCCGGGTTCTCTGCCTCGAGTTTGGTAACGAGAGCATCGGGAGTGAATCCAACCTCATAACCCGCTCCTACATAACTGGAAGCTGGAAATGGCGTGGATGGAATGGAAGAGAAGAACAAACGCATATCCTTCTCTTCCAGGCGCAGGAATGCAGCTGTAGGTTTGGTCTTGGTGATATCGGCTGCGAGCTTCTGAGCTTCAGTTACTTGGTCTTTATTTTTTTGTAAAAGCTGTTCAGCCCGCTCTTCAATATCTAGCGCAGTAGCTACCTGTACGATAGATTCCTGCCAATTACGGCGATCATAAGTGATCGTAGGCGCGATCTTCTCGAGTTGTTCGAGAATTTTGGCATCCAAACTGGCATTGGCAATAATGAGGTCCGGGTTGGCGCTGACTACAGCTTCAAAATTGACACTTTCATTGATGGGTTCGACATCCACGCCTTGAGCTTCAAGTTGCTCATTCAGGTAATCTTGCCGACCAATAGGTGTAGCAAGTACCAGTGGTACCTCCAAGGAGAGGAGAATGTCCTCCATATTAATGGACACAATCCGTTCGGGATGTGCCGGGATTTCTTTGCTGCCACTGGCGCTCTCCACGGTCTTAGTAGCTGATTCAGTGGATGAGTCGCCATCTGTCCCCGCAGCTGATTTTACGCCATCTGCAGATGGCTGCGAAGTGCTTGCAGGTGTCTGCCCACACGCAACAAGTAACATGGCGAGTATGAACATGATCCCCGTTATTTTGACATAATGCTGTTTGTACATCATAATCCCCCTGTGTTTCTAATGATATTGATTCTCAGTATACTTTATATTGTAGCGGTCTCATGTTGAGGGAGACATAGCCTTCTGTGCTATCCGGTCATGGATTAATGTGCTGAGTCCCACCAAAAAGTTTCAGGGTTTCATCGATGATCTGATCATGGGCATATGGTGAATAATCCAACCAAGGCATTTCATCAAGCAGATATACATGTTGGTTCTGCACAGGCATCAAATCTTGCCATAGCTGAGTATGTTGTAGTTTATGCCAACGTTGCTGGGATTCTGAGTCCTGGTCCACAATCAGTAACATGCGATCTCCAACCATTTGAGGCAACTCCTGTTCATCCAATGCACGATAGACTTGCCCCGGAAGCAGATCGTGTGAAGGGGACACGCCCAGGTCGTTATATAGAACAGCGCCCCCATTGCGTCGCCCGTAGATTAACAGATGACCCATCATGATATGAATAATGGAGACCGTATCCTTACCGATTAAATGAGTAAGCTGCTCTTTGGCTTGGATTACCTTGTCATCGTACTGCTCCAACCATTGCTGAGCATCTTGTTGCTGTCCCACAATGGAGGCAACTTGTACGAAGTGTTCCCGCCAGCTCAATCCTTTCCATGGAATAACGATGGTAGGCGCAATTCGCTGCAGTGTTCTTTTTAACGTATGGGCTTCGTACTCATTACAGAGTATGAGGTCCGGGCTCGCTTGCATCAACAACTCAACGTTGGTTTGCCAGATATGAGGATTCATTCGTTTGCTACGCCCCAGATGATAAGGGATATTGGAGAAAAAAAGATTCCTGTGTTGATCCCGTCGGTTATCGATCAATGCCGCATGGGGGATGATCTGCAATGCCAGCAGATGGCCAGTGGTTCCGAAGGAGAGAGTAGCAATTTTACTGCGTTTCTGCCGTTGATAGGTAGAGGGAGACACGCCAACATATTTTTTGAATTTGCGACTAAAGTAAAACTCGTCCTGAAAACCAACCTGTGAGGCGATATGTTTGATGGTTTGGCCGGGGACGAGCAGCATCTCTTTGGCCCGGTCCATGCGGATGTTATTCACGTATTCCATGGGACTGATGCCAGTGCTGTTTTTGAATACCCGCGAATAGTGCCATACACTCATGCCTGCCACTCCGGCAAGAACTTCCCGAGAAAGATGCTCAGCATATCCAAGCTCAATAAGTTCAAGCGTTTGATCCAAAGCAGAGGTGTGTTCGGAATCTCCTATTGCACTTTCTTTGGGAGGAGCATACACATGGGTCAACAATTCATGCATCAAAGTCTGAATACGAAATGGACGATTTTCTTGAGGTACAGAGATGCATTCATAGAGCTGGGAGGCAATTCTGGTACATTCCTGAAAAAGTTCATGCGGTAATTCATCAGCGTAAGATGAACGAAGTAACCCTTTTTGGTAAATCTCCCTTACAGTAGAGCCGGAAGTAGCTTTATTGATATCGGAGAGAGGCTTCAACATATCAAAATATATCGCGATGCCCTGTAAAGGATGAACCTCATCCGTTGTATATTCTATCGCTGTTCCTGGCAGGATCAGATACATCTTGCCGAGTGTGGCATGATTCAGTCTGTGCCCAATACGAATATCGGCTTCACCACCAGTACAGATGAGCAGAAGATGTGAGTCCGCTAATACGAATGGGGCAAGAAAAGACGCTTGATCGAGAACTTCGGATGTCTTGAATCTTGCATATAGGTCACGGGTATGGTCACCGTTAGATATCAGTGGAAAGACTTGCAAAGTCACCAGAATCCCTCCTTAACTTACGATAGTAACATTACATATGATGTATTTGAGAATAATTATCAATTATCGCATATTGTCATTCAAATAAGAAGTCCATTATGTATAAGTCGAACTATCATTTAAACGAGAACGTAGAGGACAGAAATAATATGAGGAAGCGAAGCGTGCGTCTAAAAGCTTTCTGAAAGAAAGCTGCATCGGAAGCATAGGTTATTCCTGGATTTCCACCTTTTAAAGACTAATTAAAAAAACTTGGGATAACAGCGATCGGAAGGTTGTTCGATCATCTGAGTGGTAGTGGAGAGAATACGAAGGAGGTTTCAGGGCTTCTAGTTTGTTACAGAGGGTAGGCAGATAGATGTTTTGTTAAAGCATGGAATTACACGATATATATAATCCATGGCATTCATTAATTCACTACGCAAAAAAAGACAAGCCCTCTCCTACGATGTCCGCGGGAAGAGGAACTTGTCTTTTTAATTAGAGCTTGCGATTAGTATCTTTCCAGAATCGTCTGTGTTTTCAAGCCATCAGCCGGAATCAGCCAGTTGTTGTTCTCCAGTAATTGCAGTAGTTGGGTACGGAGTCCGGATACGGCTACAGCATCATCGGTTTTGAAAGAAACCTCTACGATATTCTCAATACCTGTACCTGCTGCGTCACGGATCGGCCATACTTCGAGTGTAAGCTCTTGACCACTCCATGTACCTTCATATCGTTGGAATGTGATTGGACCATATGCACGGGATTGAGTCAATTGCTGCTTGCCCCAGTTGGAGGCAGACCAGTTTTTCAATTTGCCCGGAAGCTTGTCCAGTAACATGTTCAAGGCTTCTTGCTGGGAAGGAAGTTGGACTCCTGTCGCTTTGGTATCGACTTTTTTGGTGTTGGAGAAGCTCAGCGTCTGTTTGCCGTATCCCCAATCAATTTCAGCCTCGTAGTTATCATCCGATTTATCAAATCCCTCTTGGTTAGCCAGAGTCAGCGCTGCGTTGATATCGCCATTGATCACAGGGTAGCGTTTTTTATAAGTCAATTCGTAGTTATTTTTATCATCCTTTTTGCGAAAACGAACGTTCCATCCTTGTTGATCCAATCCGAGAGCATTGGTGTCGAAGTACTCTACGTTAATATTTCTTGGCGTGGAATTTAGGCCGAGTGTCTGGATCACTTCACTGCGTGGTGTCCCATCTGTATTCAATACAAGTTCCGGCTTGGCCAGAAACTTTACTTCATATGCAGGAACGGCATTGGCAGCAGCTGAAGCCTGGGGTGCTCCCAGAAATGTCATTCCACTTCCCAATGTTACGATGCTCAGCATCAATGAGGCGGTTACCTTTTTCCACTTTTTCAAAACCAATCACTCTCCTAATCTGGATTAACGTACAGATCCCACTTTATCGCCCGAATATATGAAAGCGATTAAAGGGAAGCGCACATTGCGTTAACCCTGCATAGATTTGATGAATGGCAAACGATAGTTTATAGCGGATCAGGGCAATCAGCCATGGAAAATGGGGAAGCCGTGACTCACCTCTCGCAGCACTTCTTTGAAGCGGTTTACCTGAACGGAAGGGTGGCGATCCTTGTTATGTACAGTATAGATATGGCGCGGTGCCTGCTCTCCCGGAATTGGAAGAACTTGAATGAGCCCGTGCTGTTCCTCCCACTGTACCGCCATCCGAGACATGAATGAGACATGCCCCCCGATTAACACGAGCTGTTTGATCGCTTCCAGGGAATCCATCTCCACGGTACTCCGCAAACGAATATCATGTTGCGCAAGCCATTGATTGGTTAGCCGCCGTGTACTGGATTCATTGCCATGTAAGGCAAAAGGAATCTGCGCGATATGATCAGGTGTTAATGTATCCTTCTGTGCCAACCCATGCTGCGGAGAACAGATCAGTACCAGGTCGTCTTCACATAACGTCTCAGCTTGCAGGGCGGGTCCAACAAATGGCTCGGAAGAGATCACCCCCAGATCAATCTGATGACGAATTAACATCTCGCGAATAACAGGTGACGGTTTGACGGATAAGACGATACGAATGCCCGGGAATTCTTGAGAAAAGGTATTGAGTATGGTGGGCAGCAAATATGTAGCCGGTACATAGCTTGCTCCAATGTGCAGGGTGCCCCGATAGAGACTGTCATATTCCTTCACTACCCGCCTTGCCTCTTGGGTCAGAGCATTGATTTTGACGGAATAATGGAGCAGAGCTTGTCCGGCCTCCGTTAGAAAAGTCTTTCCACTACGCGATTCGAATAATCGCACGCCCATCTCTTCCTCCAATGACTTCATATGAAATGTAACGGTAGGTTGCTTGATCCCCAGTAACTCGGCCACGCTTGTCATGTGATGATGTTTGTCGATCAGTTCAACAATTTGTAATTTGATCAGATTCAATGTCCCGACACTCCTCTCACTTCTACTATATAAATTGAACTAAAGATTATTTACACAGACACTACGATGACAGAACAACCTTCCAATCGCTGTTATCCCCAGATTTTTTGATTCCCTTTTCTTAAAGGGAAAATCCGGTGATAAAGGCGAACGCTTCGCTTTTTCAGGTTTTTTCTGTCCTCTCCGTTATCGTGCAAATGATTAGTTCACCTACTATAGATTTAATCTATGAACATCAACAGAATTCATCTAAAAAGTTAATTCCAATTTTACATACAAGACATACAACTCGCGAAAGCGGACGTTAGACTGAGAACAGTGCAAGAGATTAAGTAACAGAAGACAGGCAGGGATGCTTATGAAATTAGAGATAACAGGAATTCAAAAATCATTTAATCAAACACCCGCACTGCTGCCGACAGATCTAACGCTGGAGCATGGAAAGTTCACGACCCTGCTCGGCCCATCGGGCTGTGGCAAAACAACACTGCTTCGCATGTTGGCCGGGCTGGAACAGCCGGACGCGGGGGAGATTCGTGCAGATGGTCAGTGTATCTACTCTGCGGCGAAGCGGATTGATATACCAACACACAAGCGTAATCTGGGCATGGTGTTTCAGGATTTTGCATTATGGCCGCATATGACCGTATACGAAAATGTTGCGTTTGGCCTGAAGGCCGGAAAACAGAAATCTGATCTGCGGCAAAAGGTGAACGAAGCGCTTGGCATGGTTCGCCTGCAAGGCATGGAAGATCGATATCCTCATCAGCTGTCTGGTGGACAGCAGCAACGGGTTGCTTTTGCCAGAGCCGTAGCGGTCAGACCTGGTGTGATCCTGTTCGATGAACCACTGAGCGCACTGGATGCTGTACTCCGGGAAGAGATGCGGATTGAGATGATGTCACTGGTTCGGGACATGGGATTGACTGCGCTGTACGTCACACATGATCAGATTGAAGCGATGTCGATGTCAGATGAGATTGTGGTGATGCAGAAGGGGCGGATATTGCAAAAGGGAAGCCCGGAAACGATCTACTCGGCGCCAAGTGATCCGTATGTCGCTTCGTTTATCGGAAAGTCCAACTGGCTCACGCCTAATCAATCGATGGTGCGTCCAGAGCATGTCACCTGGAACAAAACAGGTCATGATGATCTGTATTATCCGGGGACGGTACTTAGTGTCAGCTATGTAGGTGAACGATATGAAGTACGAGTGCAGATGGAAGGGCTGGGCATATGGACAGCCTATATGAACCAAAGGGTGCGCGTAGGGGAGCGGGTGCAGCTCTATGTAACCCCTGAGCGGATATGCCGAATGGACGGTTATGACCACCCGAGTATGAAGCAGAACGAAGCGATCGCAGTGGCATATTAGATTGTTGAACAAGCACGCAGTTGGAAGCAGAAGTACACATTTTATAAGAAACCAGGGGAGATGGACGAATATGTTGGGTATGAACACACGAAAAAAGAGCGCAATGCTGTTATTGACAGCGGTAATGAGTATCAGTTTGTTCGGATGTAGTACAGGGAACTCGACCACAGGCAACGCGGCACAACCCGCGGGCGAAGGAAACACGGCAGCAGCGGCGGAAACAACGAAACCAGCTGGCGGCAAGCTTGTCTTGTACAGTGCTGGTCCACAGAAGCTGGCGGATAACATCGTGAGCGGATTTACGGACAAAACGGGAATTGAAGTCGAGATGTTCCAGGGAACGACAGGCAAAATTCTGGCTCGTATGGAAGCTGAGAAATCCAATCCGGTTGCAGACGTTGTAATCCTGGCTTCTTTACCTTCCGCACAGGCTCTGAAAGCCGATGGACTGACTATGCCTTACCCTGAAGCAGCCAATGCAGACAAGCTGAACAAGGACTGGTCGGATGCAGAGGGCAACTATTTCAGCAGCAGTGCTTCCGCACTGGGTATTGTGTATAACACCAAACTGGTATCTACACCACCAACAAGTTGGGCAGAGCTTGCTACACCTGCATGGAAAGATGCAGTGAACATTCCGGACCCTACATTATCAGGTTCAGCACTCGACTTCATCACAGGCTACCTGAGCGCGAACGGTGAAAAAGGTTGGGATCTGTTGAGTGCCTATAAAGCCAATGGTGTAGCGATGGCAGGCGCCAATCAGGAAGCACTTGATCCGGTCATTACGGGTGCCAAAAGCATCGTAGCAGCAGGTGTGGACTACATGGCGTATTCCTCTAAGGCAAAAGGCGAACCACTGGATATCGTATATCCTGAGGAAGGCACGGTAATCAGCCCAAGACCGGCAGCGATTCTGAAATCCAGTCCAAATGTAGAAAATGCCAAAGCGTTCATTGACTACCTGTTGTCCGATGAAGCACAGAAGCTTGTTGCAGATGCTTATCTGATTCCGGGCCGCGAAGACATTGAAGCGACTAACCGTGCCAATGTGAAGGATATTCCACAACTTAAAGTGGATTGGAACTGGATGAGTGAACATGGCGAAGAGACAGCGGCACGTTTTTCCGAGACTTTTAAGTAAGAAGAACAAGGATAGAGACAACTAGGCAAAAGGAATACCTGCTGTCTGTGGAAAGTCATGTGAGGTGAACGTAGTGAAACCTGTTGGAATGGACAACAACCGAATTTTTCGGAGAGTGGGCGTGATTCTGGCCCTCTTTCTGCTGACCATAAGCATTGGCGTGCCGCTCTTGCTGATCTTCTGGCAAAGTGTGTATCCGGATGGACAATGGGACTGGATGGCTCCGATTCGCACGATTACAGGTCATCATCTATCAGGTGTATTGCTGAATTCCGTCTGGCTTGGCATCTGCGTTGTAGCGGTAACTACGCTGCTGGCGCTACCGCTGGCTTGGATGATGGCGAAGACTCGGATGGGTGAGCATCGCTGGGTCGATGTAATCCTGATGATTCCGTTCATGACTCCGCCGTATATCGGATCGATGGGCTGGATTCTGTTTATGCAAAAAGGGGGGTATCTCCAGCAATGGGTGCCCTCATCTGCGGGCTGGAGTGAGCTGTTCTTCAGTTTCTGGGGCATGGTGCTCATCATGAGCTTGCACCTGTTCCCGTTCCTGTATCTGCTGCTTAGAGATGCGTTGATCCGCATCGGTGGCAATCTGGAAGAAGCGGGAGCCGTGCATGGTGCACGTGCAGGGTACCGTTTCAGACGTATTATTTTACCCTTATTGTTGTCATCTTACGGCATGGGGATCATGCTGGTCTTTGTCAAAACGATTGCGGAATTCGGAACTCCGGCAACCTTCGGGCGCAAGATTGGCTATTATGTCATGACCTCCGAGATCCATAAGTACATCTCCAGTTGGCCGATTGACTTCGGCAAGGCGACTTCGCTGGCATCGGTGCTGTTGTCCGTCTGTCTGGTGATGTGGTATATGCAGTCTGCCATGAGTCGAAAGTTCACGTATCGTCTGGTCGGTGGCAAAGGGCAACGTTCGAAGCGATATTCTCTTCGTGGCGGAGCAGGATGGTTATGCGGGGTGTATCTTGCGATTCTGTTGATCCTGTCGATAGGTATCCCGTATTTCTCCATCATTGCCGCTTCGACCATGAAGTTACGGGGATCGGGAATTGCATTTGATAATCTGACCTTGGATCATTACAAAGAGCTGTTATCGTGGGGATCGGTGAGCATGAAGGCCATCGGGAACAGTCTCGGTCTATCCCTTGCGGCTTCAACGGTCGCTGTTATTATCGGAACTGGATTTGCGCTGGCGATCGGCAGATCATCTTCATTCATGCAACGTGTGATTGATTTGTTCAGTCTGTTGCCTAATACGGTGCCGGGTATCGTGATGGTCGTGGGTCTGATTCTATTCTGGAACTCACCCTGGATGCCAGTCACGTTGTATAACACCTATGGCATGGTTGTGCTCACGTACGTTGTGCTCTTCTTGCCTTACACCGTGCAGTATGTAAAATCGAGCTTTACCCAGATTGACGGAACGTTGTTCCAGGCTGGGCAAGTCTTTGGCGGGAAGCCGCTGTATATTCTGCGGCGAATCCTGATCCCGCTGATCCTGCCCGGCATGTTGGCCGGTTGGATGATGACCTTTACGATTGCTACCCGGGAGCTGGTAGGTTCGTTATTGATTCTTCCGCCGTCGATGCAGACGTCGGCTACGTATATTTTTGCCCAGTTTGAACAAGGTCAGGTATCCCTCGGCATGGCGATGGCCGTGGTGACTGTAGGTATGACTGTGCTGATGCTGCTGGGAATCGAACTGCTGAATTCAAAGAGAAAGTGGAATGCATCATGATCAAACTGAACGTATGGGGCGGTGCAGGGGAACACGGACGTTCCGCCTATCTCCTGAGCGGGAGCCAGTTCCACCTTTTGCTGGATTGTGGTGTGAAAAAAGAAGGAACGGGCGAGTATCCGCTGATTGACCCGGAGATTGTCCCGCAACTGGATGCGGTCCTCTTGTCCCACGCCCATGAGGACCATTCGGTCGCTATCCCTTTACTGTATAAGTTGGGCTACCAGGGTGAAGTGTGGACGACGAGGGAGACGAGGGCGCAGCTGCGTACGTATTTTGCCAACTGGCGTAGGTTTGTAGAGCGTGTAGGGGAAGAACTTCCTTATGATGAAGCAGATGAGCAAGCTATTCGTTATCGGTATCTGGAGGATGAGGTTGTATCCCAAACCTGGTTCGAACCCATTCCTGAAGTAAAAGTGATGTGGGGACGCAGTGGACATCTGGCCGGATCGGTGTGGTTTGGGGTTGAAATGGAAGGTAAGCGGATTTTTTATTCCGGGGACTACACGTCCGAATCGATGCTTTTACAGGAGGATTGTCCAGCGGAGGCGTTCTGGCAGACAAGCATGCTTCGTGAGATCCCGGTGTTCGATGCTCCGAGCAGCGAACAGTGGAGTACGGAGGAACTAATCGCTATAAACAGTGGGCAAAAGGCTGGAGAATTCATAACGTCACAAGATCAGACATCTGTTGCATCAGAGGCGTTGTCAAGAACACTTGTATCCATGGAGATACCCATGAAGCAGAGAAATTTCACATCCAATGTAGCAGATGGAGCAGTCAGAGCAGGCAGAGCAGACGTTGCAGACGCTGCGCCAATATCTTCCGTCGTGGTGGATCTGGCGATCGTTGATGCGGCCTACGGTACGGACCAGGATACACAGGCCGACAAACTGGAACAGCTTGAACGAGCCATTCGCCAGACGATTGCTCAAGGTGGAAAGGTGCTCTTACCTATGCCTGTCGTAGGGCGTGGACAGGAGATCATACTGTGGGCACAGCAACAATTCCCGGCTATCCCAATCGTAGTGGAACAAGGGCTGGTGGAAGGGATGAAGCAGCTTATGCATGTTCCGTATTGGTTGAGGGAGAAGGGAGAGCATGTCATTGGAAGTTCGTTGAAAGACAAAATTGATTGCTTTCTGACCGGACGAGGATGGGATCTACCTACAACCACCCAAGAGCGGGAACAACTGTTGGAACATCATGCTGCTTCGCTATGGTTCATTCCGGACGGCATGATGCAGTCCTCGCTTGCCCGTTGGTACTATAGTCAATTATCGGACAGGGAGGAGAATCTGATTCTGCTCACCGGGCATGTTGCTCATGGTACATTTGCTGATAAGTTGCTACGGGTTCCTGACAAGTATGGAGTGTGTGATGTGCGGAAAATACGTTATAAAGTACATCAGGGCTGGAAGGATGTTGAACGGATGCTGCATCAGGTTCCAGCAGGGCATACGGTCCTTGTGCATGCTGACCG
The DNA here is from genome assembly GCF_037979415.1 of Paenibacillus sp. FSL H7-0940. Lineage (NCBI taxonomy): Bacteria > Bacillati > Bacillota > Bacilli > Caryophanales > Paenibacillaceae > Paenibacillus > Paenibacillus sp. FSL H7-0940. Next base: position 5,317,317 of record NZ_CP150280.1, on the reverse strand, counting down.
GGCAGAGACGGACAGATTAAAAGAAGGATTGCTCAGAAATAGCCCGTCACCGAGAACAGTGATACATTCACTGTCTGCTGGTGACGAGCTATATGTGTGAATTGTGCATGAATCGAATTGATGCGTCAGATTGGAACGTCCCTGGGGACGTTCTTTTTCCATTGTTGTCTGATCATTTAGGGTTCGCGATGAATGGGGTGCTCCAGTTCGGCATGACCCATCAAACTATCAACGGCTTCACCATCCACCAGTATATCCAGACTCTTCACTTCATCAAATTGAAACATCGTTGTTGTTAAAGCTTCCAATGCGAGCAATTCTCCACTGGTACCGAGGTTCGCTTCAGCGGGGATATGAACATCCAAAGTCACCGTACCCTCAGCATATTGGACAGAGAGCAATTCCACCTGCACCCAGAGGGAAACAAGCTCTGAATCGGTGTTTGTTTGCAACGCTGCAAATGTTTTTTCATATTTTTCGGAGTCATCCTTGTACTCAATTTCCTGCTCTGTTTTCTCTAGCTCAAGTACCTGAGAGTCTGCCAAATATACATCGACGACTTGTGTATTCATTGTGCCCAGATCCACCTCCGTTTCGGATGGGTTTGGTGCCTGCACCTGTCCTCCCTGAACAGCAGGTTCATTTGAACCGGATTGGCTCACTGGCTTCTGGGCACATCCAACTCCGATAAGGATCAAGCATGATAATATAAGTGCACAACCTAGCTTCTTATTCAAAGAATCACTTCCTTTATCTGATTTATTTGATGATTTATAGGCCCAAATACTCCTTGATTCCATCGGCTATCGCTTGAGCGGCTTTCATCTGAACAACTTCGGACGACATCAGTTCTTCATCGAGCACATTACTCAAGAATCCCACTTCCAAAAGCACTGCAGGCATGGTCGTGTCTCGGATTACTTCCAAGTTGCCATTTTTCACACCACGATCTCTGAGACCCATGGCTTTCACCAAACGTTGATGAATGATAGTGGCTAATTCCTTGCTATTACTGCGTTGATAATAGTATGTCTCCGTACCTGTGGCTTGGGGGGCGGACTTCACACTATTGCCGTGGATAGATACGAATACATCCGCATTTAATTGATTGGCGAGTTGAACACGCTCAGGGCGAGTTGGATAAGTATCACCTTCACGAGTCATCACCAATTCGATATTGGGTTCATTGAGCAGCAGGGCTTGTACTTTGTGAGCTAATGCCAGATTGTATTCCTTTTCGGGTTTGTTCGTGATGCTGATCGTCCCTGGATCACTGCCACCGTGTCCTGGATCAATGACCACAACCTTGCGTCCTGAGTCGCCTACTGGAGTGACTGGAGCAGGTGTGACATTGTCACCCGCAACATTCAGATCAATAATCAGTTTGTCGGCAATGACGTTCTGGCTGTACTGGACATTCTTCACATTATTCAATTCTACAACAATGCGAACTTGTGCCGGTTCTCGTTTGAACAGTGAATATCTCACTTCTGTCACATTGGGATAACCGCTCACATCCAACTTGCCATTGAGTCCTTGATCCAGCGGCTGGGAGATATCACCAAAGGTGGCTCCGGGCAAGTCCACAACCAGACGATCAGGGTACTTGAGGGTCGTTACTATTGGCTGAACGGCCCCATCGGTGGATAAGACGAGCTGATTGTTGGCAAATTGGATATCGGTAACCTGAGCGGTAGAGCTTGAATCCCCTTTTTCAGGACTATTGCCTGGTTCGATAGCAGGTTCCTTACTGGTGTTTGTTAAGTATACGATCTTGTCTTGATTGTTCCATCTCACCTTAAGCCCCATTTGTTCACTGACAAATCGAATGGGCACCACCAGCGTTTTATTCAAAATCTGCGGTGCTGTGTTCAAAGTGACTTGTTTGTCAGCAACCATGGCTTGCTTTTGATCCACGGTTAGGGAAATCGTCTGTTGATCTTGCTGAATTTTTACAGTGCGTGCTTGTTGGTTCCAATCGACTTTGAATTTCAAATTTTCGGCAACGACACGAATCGGGATCATCACGTTTTTATTGATAATCGTCACCTGTACATCACTTGGGAGGACTAATTCCTCTCCATCCATAAAGATTTTCGACGTGCTTGCAGCGGCATTTCCCTGATTAGGGAGCAAAACGAGTAAGAATAGACTCAAAAACAGTAGTAAAATGGTTTTCTTCATTATGCACCTCGACTAATATTAGATCATTTTCTTAAATCCAAAATATCCCTACATAATATAAACGGTAAAAATGTAAAAATGTTTCTCTTCTGATATCTAATTATCAATTGATGGAAGAAAACATGGTGTGTGATCGCAAATGGGATGAATATCTCTCTTTTTATTTTTAATGATGTAATTAAATTTCATATAATGTTTGACTTGTGAAATTTAATATCATATACTGGGTGAAATTATGGCAGGATGATGTGTTCATCGGGTCTTGCAGGAGGTTGGAAGTGGATGGATACAGGTAGCTATCCAATGTGGGAGAAGTATCGTTTGAAGCAGGAGCATCTGGTCATCGGACTAATGTCAGGAACGTCACTTGATGGAACTGACGCGGCACTGGTGCGTATTCAAACCGATATGAGCGGGGCATTACAGCAGATAGAGCTGGTTGATTTCGTCTGTGTGCCGTATTCGAATGGATTGAGAGACCTACTGATCCGGTTATGTTCACCGAGGACGGCGCGTGTCGACGAGCTGACAGCCGCGCATTTTGGTGTATCGGAGTGGTATGCGCATAGCGTTACGGAACTGATGCAGTCTGCCGGTATCTCAACGCAGCAGGTGGATATGATTAGCATGCATGGGCAGACGGTATGGCATGCTCCTGTAGCATCTGCATTTCCAGGGCCAACGGGAGCAAGTATTGATGTGGTATCGACATTGCAGATCGGTGAATGTGCTGTCGTTCGAGAACGGACAGGACTGCCAGTGATTGGCAACCTGCGGGCAAGGGATATGGCCGCTGGTGGGGAAGGTGCCCCGCTTACGCCTTATGCGGATGCTCTGATGTTCCGTAGCCCGACGGAAGGACGGCTGGTGCAGAATATCGGTGGTATTGGCAATGTGACGGTGCTTCCCTCCGAGTCTTTTACCGAAGGTATTTCGGCATTTGATACGGGACCAGGGAATATGGTGATGGACGCCATTGTGCGGCAGGCAACGGATGGGCGGCAGCATTATGATCCGAATGGAAGTATTGCCGCACAGGGAAAGGTCGATCAGGGTCTGGTAGACCTGTGTTTGGAGGATGAGTATTTCAAAAGACTTCCACCGAAAAGTACCGGGCGAGAAGTATATGGAGCCGCGTATGCAGTGAGACTGATGGAGATGGCCGCAAAGCGTTCCTTATCTCTTGAAGATACGCTGGCTACTGCCACCTGTCTGACCGCGGAAACCATCGTGCGTGCAGTGAAGGATTTTATCCTGCCCAAGGTGCAAATATCGGCCATGCTCGCGTGCGGTGGTGGCACTTCCAATGCCACGTTAATGGAGATGATCCGTCAGAGACTACCGAAGGATATCCGTTTGGAGCGAACGGCAGATTATGGTATACCCGATGATGCTCGGGAAGCCATTGGATTTGCTTTACTTGGCCATGAGGCACTTATGGGAAGAACCAATACACTCCCGGCAGTAACCGGCGCGAAACACGCTGTAATCTCGGGCAATCTCACACTTTAGTGAGCCCTGAATTTAATATGAGTTCAGTTATGGAAGGGCGAGGAATTCGATTAGACGCGAGTGGAATTATAAGATAAAATGCTTGTACATGAATGCAGTACGGAAAGGAGGAGCGAATGGAAGGCATGAAAGGTGGACTTGTACGTTTACGCGCATTAATGGATGACTTGACCCCGTCCGAACGGAAGATCGGAGCTTATATTCTCGATCACCCGCAAGAAACTGTTCAATCCTCGGTGGCCCAGTTGTCTGAACGGAGTGGAGGCAGCCCAGCTGCAATTATCCGTCTCTGCAAATCACTAGGTGTAACGGGTTTTCAGGAGCTGAAGCTGAAGATTGCCGGAGATTTGCAGACGAGTGAGCCATATCAATATACGGAGATTCGTCCCCAGGACTCCATGGAGAGCATTATTCAGCATGTGTCCGCAAACAATATTCAGTCGGTGAAGGATACGGTTCATATTCTGGACCCACGTCTGGTGGAAAAAGCTGTGGACGTGCTTCATCAGGCAAACCGGATCTTTTTCTATGGAGTAGGGGCCTCCAACCTGATTGCGCTGGATGCACATTACAAGTTCATGCGAATCAATCGCACAAGCTTTTCGTTCGCCGATCCGCATATGCAGATTTCGTCCGCAACGACGCTTCGTGAGGATGATGCGGTGGTATGTATCTCGTATTCAGGGGAGACGTCGAACGTAATCTCCTGTCTCAAGCATGCTCATGATGGTGGTGCAGCGACAATCAGCATTACCAAGTGGGGCAGCAATACACTCAGTAGTATGGCAGATGTACCCCTGATGATTACTTCCACCGAAAGTGATATTCGAAGCGGAGCAACTTCGTCACGGATTGCACAGCTGAACGTGATCGACATTTTGTATCTAGCGATTGCCAGTCGGGATTATAACCAGTCGGTGGAATATTTGGAGAAGAGCCGACAGGCTATTCTGGAGCACAAGTGAAGTAGAACCATATGAATCCCTTTCTGTTTATGCAGGAGGGGATTTTTTGACGGATTATATCCGCTTTTAGAATAAAAAAATAAAAAAAAGAGCCCAGACTAATGTTGGGCTCCTCTCTTACCACCTCTAATAATACCCCTTGATACGGCTCAGGAAGGCCCCGCAATGGCGCTGCGGACAAATCCGTCAGCCAGATCAAGCCTGTGCTGGGCTTCCGTTGCGTCCACACCTGCCATCAGCATGACGATTGCCGTTTTTACATGACCGTCTGCACCGGTAAAAGCCTCTTCAATATCCGCTTCATTTGCTCCGGTTGCTAGATGGATCATGCGTTTGGCACGATGGACAAGCTTCTCATTCGAAGGGTTCAGATCAACCATGAAATTACGGTAAACCTTGCCCAGACGAATCATGGCGGTAGTGGTGAGCATGTTCAGAATCATTTTCTGTGCGCTGCCTGCCTTCATACGTGTTGAACCCATGACAACCTCTGGGCCGACAACAGCCTCAATGCTCACATCAGCCAACAGGGTCATCGGCGTGCCTGCATTATTACTCAGGCTGATCACCGTAGCCCCGATCTCCTTGGCATGTCTCATCGCACCCAGCACATACGGTGTTCGTCCACTGGCTGCAATGCCAACCACGACATCGTTTTTGTCTAAGCCATGTTCATCAAGGTCGGCAGCTCCCAACTCCTCACTATCTTCAGCACCTTCAACTGGGTCCTTCACTGCCCGGAATCCCCCTGCAATAATACCCTGTACCATGGAGGGCGGGGTTCCGTAGGTAGGCGGGCATTCCGAAGCGTCAAGTATTCCTAATCGTCCACTGGTACCTGCGCCTACATAAAAAAGCCTGCCGCCAGACTGAAATGCCTCCAAGATCCGATCCGCAGCTTGAGCAATGACCGGAATCAGGGGCTGAATGAGCTCCGCAATGCGTTGATCTTCCTTATTAATGAGTTCCATAATTTCTGCCGAAGGCAATTCATCTATATGATCCGTTAGTGGATTGGGTTGTTCTGTTAGTAGTGAATTCAGCATGTGATTCATCCGTATGGCCTCCTTCTCTCTTTTAAAATGATTCATTCAGGGAACGGCGTTTTCTTGCCAGTTGTGCTGCACCAACCGCTGGAGCGGGGGCATCTTCACGATATACAAAGTCCAACTCTTCATAATATTCAGATAACTTGTGAATAAATGTATTTCGGAAAAGTGTAGCGTATCGAAACATTGATCCGGACAGGACAACCGGAGTGGATGCAAATTCGGGATGACGGGCAATCAGCGCCTTGGCGGTATCCGCCAATTGTGAGGCTTCGTCGATGATCAGTGCCTGGGCGGCCTCATCTCCGAGTTCAGCTGCTTCCATAGCTAAGCGGGCGATGGATGCGGTCTCGGTTTTGCCCCAATCCGTCTGATACACTCGCGTCTTTAGCTCCGATATATCCCGAAGGCTCAGATTCTTTAGAAGAAGCGGGGTTAAACAGGTTGGAGGAAGAACACCGTCATAACTTTGCATAACCACTTGGAGTGCACGCTGCCCAATACGATAGCCGCTCCCCTCATCTCCGAGCAGATGACCCCAGCCTCCTGCACGGTATCGCTCGCCTTCCCGCGTAAATCCGTACACGATGGAACCTGTTCCAGAGATACACAATACACCGTGAGTATGTTCAAGAGAGGCCATCAGAGCAATCTCTCCTTCGGATACAACCCAGACGGGACAACCTTCTGATGCCTGTCGATTACGACTCTTCATATAGTTATTTACTGCTTCGGCTATAAGTTGCCGTTCTTGGATCGTATCTACACCTGACATACCAAGGCATATACCCTCACAATTTGTCGATAAATCACTTATTAGATTAAATAGCTGTTCCAGCACTCGTTGCAGTTCGGAAATGGCCTGTTCAGTGGATACGCTGTGAGGATTCGTGGGACCGCCGCTGAGTCGGGCGAGAATTTCACCAGATTCAGAAATGATTGCTGCATCAGTATTGGTACCGCCTCCATCTACGCCTACATATACTCGCAAAGTGGCTCACCTCGCTTGCTTGGGTTTTCTTTTTACATAGTATAGTTGCATGAAAAGAAAAAGTAAAATTAAATTTTATAATAAAAAATAATGTTGAATTTTTATTTTACAACTCATATAATGAATTCAATCTACAATTTTGGAAGGAATTAATACTGTTAATGTCAATTAAGTTGACGTTAATATTGCATTTAAGAGATTTAGCCTGCGACTGGCAGGCCCAATCTACAGGGGAGGTGCTTTTCCTTACTGCCGCGTGTATAGGTGGATGGCGTTTGAAGGCCGAACGATCACAAAAGGGGTAGCATGGTTAGGCAATGAAAGAATCGGATGATGACATGCAAAGGAGATGAAGGGATGAAAAAGAAGGGTCTGGTATGGGCAATGTTGTTGATGATGGTCTGGGTTACAGCCTGTGGGAATAGCGGAGGTGCTGCTTCGGATGACCCGAATGCCGATGATACGGTAACTGTATGGACCTATCCTGTACATGGCACATATGAAGATGAACTGAAGGATCTAATCTCTGATTTCAATAAAGAACACCCAAACATTACCGTGAAGACGGAAATGCTCTCCTGGGCGGAAGGGCCCAAAAAATTCGATGTCGCTTTGAACGCAGGCAACCCGCCGGATCTTTACTTTCATAGCGTAGACGGCACATATGTGAATACGGGATTGGCACTTGAGCTCGACAGCTACCTGACACCTGAGATCAAGGACGACTACCTGCCAGGTACGGTTGATTTAGGCCAGATTCAGGGGAAACAGTATGGACTGCCTTTGTATCAATTCCAATGGGCTTGGGGTGGCAACAAACGCATTCTGGAGGAAGCGGGCATTGATTGGAAGTCCATTCAACAAAATGGCTGGACCTGGTCCGAATTCAACGATGCTGCTACCAAGCTGACCAAAACGCTGGATGGCGGGGCCAAGCAATATGCACTGGTTACCGACGGAACCTCGCTTGACTTCATTGAAATGCTGTCTCGTAACAACGGGATGATCGATGTTCTTGATAAAGACGGCACGTTCCAATGGAATGATGGTCGCATTCTAGATACCCTCTCTTTTATCAAAAACCTGATGGATAAAGGGTATATGCCGAAGGAAACGGCGGCTCTCGCTCCAGCGAAACGTACGGATATGTTCTACGCGGGGGAAACGGCGATCATCTCCAAAGCAATTCCTTATTATGATGTGATGATTCAGAATCGCAACAAGGACATCGATGATGGCAAGGTGCAGGGAGAGAAGATTGATTTTGTCCTGTTGCCTGTACCACATAATGATGATCAACCTGCGGCCACAACGATGGGTGGCGAAGGGTATGTAGCCTTCAAACAGAAAAAGGACAAGGGCGAACAGCATGCCAAAAATACGTTCCTGGTGATGGAGGCGCTCAGTGGTGCCAAAGCAGGGAACTCGGCCAATGAACTGGCGCTTCCATTCGTAAGACAGTCCCAGGTGGATCTGTTTAAAGGAAAAGAGCTTGGTCAACCGGATAATCTGGCTGCTGCAAAAGTCATGGCAGAGAATATCGCGATGCCGGTTGTACTTGAACTGGATATCGACAAAGCATCTCAGCAAAAACAATTCAAGGAACAGGTTGTGAAGCCTAATATTCAGGCGCTGTTCTCGGGTGAAAAATCACCGGAGCAGATCGCAGAAGACTTCAAGAGCAGAGGCCAGCAGATGTTTGGACAATAACTCGGACAATCAAACATAACGTAAAACCACACTGATTAGGAGAGGAGGATTCGCCATGCAGACCGCCCTTGCGCCAAAATCGTCAGTGCCCCGGACTTCCCGGGTTGCCCGGTTTTGGCGAGACTACGGGTGGGCGTATTTGTTTATTTTGGCGCCTGTCCTGCTGTTTCTCATTTTCACACTGTATCCCGTTCTGACGGCTCTTGTGATGAGCTTCCAGAAATACAATATTATGAACTCGACGTGGGTTGGATTGGATAACTACGAGCGTTTGGTGAAGGATGAGACATTCTGGAAGTCGATTAAAAATACAGTCATCTTCACCGTAGGCACAGTCCCGGTCAATATTCTCATTACATTTGTACTGTCCTATTTCATCTATCAGATGAAAAGCAAATGGCAGACATTTTTCAAAGCTACCATGTATCTGCCTGCGGTAGCCTCCGGGGTGACCATCTCCATTGTATGGCTGGCGATCTTTGACCCGACGAATTCAGGACTGCTTAACCGTTTCCTCGGTCTGTTCGGCCTGGATCCGGTGATCTGGCTGGGCCAGTCGGGAACGGCACTCTTTTCCCTCATTCTGATGAACTGGCTTGGATCGCACGGAGCGGGCATTATTCTGTATCTGGCAGCCATGGGTGGTATTCCGAAATCGCTGTACGAAGCGGCGGATATTGATCATGCCAGCGGCTGGACCCAGTTCAGCAAGATTACATGGCCGCTGCTCAAACCAACGACGCTGTATCTGCTCGTCACGGGTGTCATTACATCCTTCCAGGTGTTTATCTCGGTTTATCTGATGACACAGGGTGGACCAAACTTTGCGACAACAACAATCGCTTATCTGATCTATGAAACGGCATTTAAATTCTATGAGTTCGGATTGGCTTCGGCTCAGTCGTTTGTACTGGCGATTATCATCATTGTCATCTCCGTCATACAGTTCAAATATTTCTCCAGCGATATTGAGTATTAGAGGTAGTTCAAAACACGGACTATTAGAGCACGTTGCATTAAGCATCCGGGGGTGAATGAAATCCATGAAATCAACACAGAAAAAGATTCTGCTCGTTGTTGCATCCATTCTGCTGGTAGTCTGGGCGCTGGTGACGGTCATTCCGATGTATTGGATGCTCGTTGGTTCGGTGCAGGATAGCGCGATGTCGGCTTCGTTTAAACCACAGATGATTCCGGAGCAGTTGTCGTTATCACCATATGAGCGCTTTTTTGCCAAAACTGATGCCTGGCGCTGGTTATACAACTCGCTGCTCATCTCGATCATTCTGACCGTAACAAATGTATTCTTCGCCTCCCTGGCGGGATATGCGTTCGCCAAACTGAAGTTTCCGGGTAGTCAGGCGGTATTCTGGACGTTGCTTGGGACAATGATGATCCCGGCGCAGGTGACACTAATTCCTTTGTACATTCTGATGGTCAACGTGTTTGATCTAGGGGATACGTATACGGCCATTATTCTGCCTGCTGCCGTTAGTGTGGGCAACATTTTCTTGATGAAACAGTTCATGTCTACGCTGCCCACATCGCTGATACATGCGGCACGTATCGATGCATGCAGTGAGTTCGGCATCTTCTGGAAAGTCATTCTGCCGATGGCAAAGCCGGGAATCGCGGTGCTGGCGATATTCACGTTTGTGGCTTCGTGGAACGAATTCTTCTGGCCGTTCCTCATTACCAATTCCAACGAGATGCGTACCATTCAGGTGGGGCTGGCTTCGTTTGTATTTGCCGAATCAACGGACTTCGGCGCGATGATGGCAGGGGCAACAATAGGTGCGCTGCCAATGATCATTCTGTTTTTCTCACTGCAACGTTATTTCCTACAAGGCATTACGATCGGTGCAGTAAAAGGTTAACTGTTAGTTCAGGACAAGCGACAACGTAAAGGGGGATTTACCTATGGCACGCGTGGAGTTTCGCCAAGTGCGCAAAGAATTCAAAGACGATCATAAAGGAACGTTCACGGCTGTGGCCGGCTCGGACTTTGTTATAGAAGATAAGGAATTCGTAGTGTTTGTGGGTCCTTCGGGCTGTGGCAAGACAACGTCACTGCGGATGATTGCCGGACTTGAAAAGCAAACAAGCGGTGATATTGTGATCGGTGACCGGCTTGTTAACGATCTGCATCCGAAGGATCGCGATATCGCGATGGTGTTTCAGGATTATGCACTCTATCCGCATATGACCATCCGTGAGAATCTTTCCTTTGGCCTGAAAAACCTGAAAAAGCCAAAGTCCTACATTGATGAACAGGTGCAGAATGCGGCCTCCATTCTGGGACTGGAAGCTATGCTGGAGCGCAAACCACGCGAGCTGTCTGGTGGTCAGCGCCAGCGTGTTGCGGTGGGACGGGCGATCGTCCGTGATCCGCAGGTGTTTTTATTCGACGAACCACTGTCCAATCTGGATGCCAAGTTGCGGGTACAGATGCGAGTGGAGTTGGGTGAGCTGCATAAACGTCTCGGTGCCACGATTGTGTACGTGACGCATGATCAGGTAGAAGCCATGACACTTGGGGAACGCATCGTGGTCATGAATCATGGAGATATTCAGCAGGTGGCTTCACCGAAAGAATTGTATGCGAGTCCGCGGAATATGTTTGTTGCCGGATTTATCGGTTCCCCGGCGATGAACTTCATCGATGCCCGGATTGAAGGCACGCAGGTTGTCGTGGACGGTGCATCATTCACCTTGCCAGAAGATCTACTCGCTCGTCTTCAGAGTCATCAAGGCAAGCCGGTGATTATGGGTCTGCGTCCAGAGCATATTTTTGGTGATGATGTCGCTCCGAATATCCCGACAGACCACATGCTGCAGGCGCGAGTTCAGGTTGTAGAACATCTGGGCTCCGAGAATTTGGTATATTTCCATTCCGGTGCCCGTACTGTTACGGCCAAGGTCCACCCGGAAACACATGCTTATGTAGGTATGGACAAAATTTTTGTACTGGACCTGCGTAAGGCACACTTTTTTGATCCAGAGACGGAGCTTGCGATCGGACGTGAGTAAGAGACGATGCCTGGTGAAGAAGGAACGGTGAGAAAGGGGAGAATAAAAATGCGTAAGCTGAGTGAAGTATTGATCAAGTCGGGTGCGGAAATCTATCGGGATATTATTTCGGTGGCCTTGTACAGTGTCGTTAGCTCCATCGTTTTGATTCCCATTCTGATGTTTGCTCCGCTGCCGATCGCTATACTGCTTCTGGCCTTGATGTATATGCCCATCCTGTTCGGGGTCTGTTATGCCGTACATCACAGATTGGAACGTAAGGAACGACGCAATGGACTTAAGGATATCTGGGTCGGAACATTGAAGGGAATAATCCCGGGAGGATCGGTGGGTGTGCTTTTCGCGGTGCTTGGCTTCATTCTATGGTCAACTTGGTGGTATTACGGTGGACAGGGTGGAATTACAGGTACAGCAGTGGGTGTATTCCAGACGTTCTTTGTTCTCATGGCGTTGATGTCACAGTTCTATACCTGGCAGCTTGTTTTACAAAAAAACATGGGCATCGTTCAGGCGATGGGGGAAAGTGTAAAGCTGTTCTTCCGTCACCCGGGGTACACGATGGGCGCTTGTTTTCAGGCCATGTGCCTGACGGCTCTGCTGATGCTGACTGTCGTTGGTTTCGGAGCGCTGTTTGGAGGGATGTTTGCCATCTATCAACATAAGGTTGCTCTTAATGTGCTGGAGCCTGAAGAAGAGCCTGTCGTAACAGGCGGTAATGATCACCAGCATACAGGCTGGGTCAGCCAGGGGAATGTGTGATGGGTCAGTTGAATGGGACCGAGCAGATCCCGGCTGTAAAAACGGGAGTTGATCTTCTGTCCAGAGGGTTATCGCATCCATGGATAACGGGTAACCGAATCGGTCTAATTACAAACCCGACTGGTATTACAGCGGATTTTGTATCGACAATAGATGTGTGCGCTGGACTGGCTAATACCGAGCTTACAGCGCTCTATGCCTGTGAGCACGGACTGTATGGAGAGCTTCAGGCGGGTGTCAGATTCGGAGACATGCTTCATCCACATCTGGACATTCCGGTGTTCAGCCTGTATGGAGATTACAAGAAACCTACGCCTGCAATGCTGGCTGGAGTGGATACGGTGCTGTTCGACATTCAGGATGTGGGTATCCGTTATTACACATATGCCTCAACCTTGTTCCATATGATGGATGCCTGTGCTGAAGCAGGCAAACGTATGCTGATTCTGGACCGTCCCAATCCGCTGGGTGGAAACGAAGTGGAAGGAGGTGTGCTGAACGCGGGGTATGAATCACTCGTTGGCGCTTGGCGTATACCTGTACGTACCGGATTAACGATAGGTGAACTCGCCCTGATGGTCAACAGCGAGATGGATGTACCTTGCAAATTGGACGTGGTTGCCATGGAAGGATGGCAGCGCTCCATGGAGTTTGCGGATTGTGGGCTTCCCTGGATATTACCCTCTCCCAATATGCCCACGCTGGACAGTGTGCGCGTATATGCGGGTACGTGCCTGTTCGAAGGCACTAATGTATCGGAGGGCAGGGGCACGACCCGCCCATTCGAGTGGATTGGAGCCCCCTGGATTGAGGGTGAGCGTTTGGCGGAACGATTTCGGGAATACAAGCTGGAAGGTGTACATGTGCATCCAGTGTACATGTCCCCAACATTCTCCAAACACGCAGGTGAGCTGTGTGGTGGCGTAAGGATTTTTGTAACGGACAGTAGGAAATTCCGGGCGGTAGAGACAGGGTTGGTGCTTTTGCATGAACTGGTGTCACTCTATCCGGAGCAATTCTGCTGGCTGAAGCCACCAGAGCCGGGTTCAAGGTACTTTATCGACCTGCTGGCAGGGGGTAAGGAAGCCAGGGAAACGATTCATGACCGCGCGGAATTCATTCGTTTAATGAACGCGTGGAATGTACAGGCAGCGGAATGGAAGGAGCGGCGAAAGCCGTTTTTGTTATATGAATGAACGGATGTTTGTTAGCGGAGGGAGGCATGAAATGAGTGGGCCAAAAGAGTTATACCAGTCGAAGCTGAAACAGATGACCTTGCGTGAGAAAATCGGGCAAATGCTGCTTTGTGGCTTTCATGGCACCGAAGCTGCTGGCGATGTGGAATCCTTTCTCCGAATGTATCCAATCGGTGGCGTAATCTACTTTGCTCGCAACGTTGAGTCGCCAGAGCAGGTAGAGCGGTTATCGTCAGGGTTACAGCAGATTGCCAAAAGCAGCGGTAATGTGCCGCTCTGGATATCCATTGATCAGGAGGGCGGCATGGTTGCTCGAATTACCGAAGGGATAACCTTGATGCCTGGACCAATGGCCATTGCCGCTGCCGGTTCCATTGACGATGCGTATCAGGCAGCCTATATCAGTGGGTTGGAGCTGAAGGCCATGGGCATTAACATGAACTTTGCTCCGGTATTGGATGTGAACAATAACGCGGCCAATCCGGTCATCGGTGTGCGATCATTCGGCGAATCTCCACAATCGGTTGCAGAATATGGGGCCAGAACCATTGCGGGAATACAGGACGCTGGGATTGCAGCGACAGCCAAGCACTTCCCGGGGCATGGGGATACGGATACCGATTCCCATCTGGACCTCCCGATCATCACTCATGATCGGGAACGGGTAGAGTGCCTGGAGTTGATTCCATTCCGAGCCGCTATCGCCGAAGGTGTCGATGCCATGATGTCGGCGCATATTTATTTCCCTGCACTGGAGCCAGAGCGTCTGCCCGTAACGCTATCGCAAACCGTATTAAGCGGTCTGCTTCGCCAGGAACTGGGTTATCAGGGCATGATCGTGACAGATTGCATGGAGATGGATGCCATTGCCGTGAACTATGGCACTGTCGATGCAGCCGTAATGGCGGTAGAGGCCGGGGCAGATCTGGTGTTAATTAGCCATACGGCTAAGCTTCAGGCAGAGGCATTTGATGCTTTGTTAGCAGCTGTGAGGAGCGGGCGGATTAGCGAGAGACGTATTGATGAGTCGGTGAATCGCTTGCTGATGTACAAGGCGAAACGTGGTTTGTTAGAGAGTGAAACGGGTGGTGCAGGTGATGAGGAAGTGTATGGCGTAGTATCGAATGCATCATTGCCAAAGGCATCAAACGCTCCTGCTCTATCCAGTTGGTCGGAGCGCAACAATTCTTTACACCAAGAGGTTGCCCGCCGTATTAGCGAGAACAGTATCACACTGGTGCGCGATCAGCTGAATATGTTGCCCTTGAAGCCGGAACGCACGCTGGTCATAACGGTTGCCACGTCCGTGACGACAATTGCTGACGAACAGCTGACTCAGACGTTCACCTTGGGCTCAGCCTTATCCATGTATGGTCTGGATGTTGTCGATCTGACGGTCACGCCCGAGGAAGTCGCCATTCGTTCCGCACGTCTGCTTCAGGCAGCGGAAGCAGATGACATTCGGCAGATTGTGGTGGGAACCTACAATGCGGGAAGTCCCTCCGGCGATCCACAGTGCAGGCTGATTGGTTGGATACAGCAATTGGGCAAACCGCTGGCTGTTGTGGCATTGCGAAGCCCCTACGATCTGCTGGCGCTTCCGGATGCCCAGGTCTATGTAGCGGCTTACGAGAGCCGGCCACTTGCCATGGATAGCGTCGCTCAGGCGCTGATGGGGCGCATTCCTTTTGCGGGGAAACTTCCTGTAACATTAAAGCAGACAGATGATGAAAGAGCGGATGTCTCCTAGGCAGTAATAAGAATATGAGTAAATCTGCTTTTTGCAGGATGGAGAAGAGATGGATTTTGGGTTGAGCGAAACGGAAGTGTGAGTCGTTAAAATGAGAACATATACAACACAAAGAGACGATCCTTTAAAGGACCGTCTCTTTGCTCATTATAAGCTATAAATTATAGATTATTGCAATTGCAGTGCTTTGGCTGTCTGTGCCTCAACTTCATCCAAAAGTGAAGTCATGTCCATACCTGCGTGGTTGCCAAGCAGGATAATGGTGATATCATCGGACAGATTACGTGAAAAGGCTGTGGCAAACCCGCCACCACTACCGTTGTGGAAGACGGTACGGTTTGCGCCATTCTCTTTGAGAATCCAGGCGTAGCCATAGTTTTTATCAGAATAAGGCTCATACATCTGTTCAATCGTATCCTGGCTTAGAATCTTGTCCGTATACAGCGCACGATCCCATTTCAGCATATCGTCCACCGTGGAATAGATGGTTCCTGATCCGGATTGAGACACATAGTAAGGCGCAGTTACCCATGCGTTATCTTCTTGAACAAAACCACTAATCGTGTGCACTTTACGGGAGGCCTCTCCCGAATTTTTCATACCAAGTGGTTTCAGTATCGTTTGTTGCACGTAGTCGGCATAACTCATGCCAGAGACCTGTTCAACGACGTATGCAAGTAAAACATACCCGCTGTTGCTGTACAGATAGGCACTTCCTGGTTCAAACTTCAGCGTTTTGTGGCGAATCTCCTCTACAGTCTCTTCCATAGAAGTTCCTTCACCCCGACCAAATGCAGATGGCAGACCTGAAGTCTGGGATAACAGCATATGCAGCGTGATCTGATCTCCCTTTGGTATACCAGAGATATACTTGGAGATTGGATCTTGCACATTAATCTTACCATCCTCCACGAGACTCAGAATGGACGCGGCCGTGAAGGATTTGCTCAGCGATGCGATTCGGGTCTTTTGATCCGGTCGATTCAGCGTCTGTTCATCGGCAAGTCCGTAGCCTTGCTTTAGAAGTACTTCACCATCGCGGGCGATCAGAGCCATACCTGGATAGTTGATCTCGCGCAGATACGTATCCACGCTGGCAACCTCGCTGTTCAGCAGGCTGACTTGATCAGTGACCATACTTACACTCATCTGCCCCGTGGCTGTACGTTGGACCTTGATGTCTGCTTTGATTGCATTAGCCATGGCCCGGACAGGTACCATCAACGTACCGTTAACGGTACGTGAATTCACACCTGTAGCTAGATCGACCTGGTTTACCTTAATGGAATTGCTGCCAGCCTGATGGATCAGCTTGTCTCTGCCAACGGTAATGGTAGCCGTCTTGGTGCGATTATCCCATTTCAACGTGCCTTTAACCGATGTGACCACATCCCGCAGTGGAACAAACGTTGAACCTTTGATGATAAGTGGTGCGTTCTTCCAGAATTGTTGCTCACCATTCACTTCAATGTGAACTGCTTGCGTCGCCTGCGCTGCGGATACCGTAATACCAGCTTGTCCCAGAATCGGGCCTGCACACAGGATGAGCGCTAACAGAATGCGGAACATGGATGAATATACCGTGGAAATACGTTGCCTTTCATGTGACTTGCGTAAGATTTAAATCCTCTCCTTCCAATCGTTTCATGAATAGCCAGCTTATGAGCATTGTAAACGATCTCGCTAAGGGGGTCAAAACGAATAGAAGGATTAGGTGAATCCATCTAAACTGACCGAAAAGATTAAATTTATTCTAATTTAGTATCTATACATAATATTTTTACAGCGATTGTCCGATAAAAGGATGGGTGAAGATTATGATGGGGGATAGTTATATGAAGAAAAGGATTCGAAATTGGTTTACTTTAACCGTAAAAAAACGCCTGATTGCTGCATTGCTCCTGTTCCTGATAGTACCGAGCATTACCGTGGGATGGTTGTCTTATCAAAAAGCTGCTGACCAGGTTAAAATGGAGATTATTCGTTCCGCACAGGCCAAAACAGAAATGCTTAGTCTGCAGATAAATCAAATGCTCGATATGGAGAAGGATAACGCAGCTCAGATGGCTGCGGGTATTACTTCAAACGATATTATTACTAAATCCCCTGCACTGCAAAGGCAGATGGATCGGATGTCTCAGAATCATAAGGAACTGGGTGTACTTACCGCAGGTTCCGAAGATGGTAGCTGGATGAAGTCCCCTGAATCCGAGGAACAGAATTATGATCCTCGAGAACGTTCATGGTATAAGATGGGCATGTCCCAGGATGAACCGGTAATCTCGGATACGTTCCAGTCGGCTTCGACGGGCGAATGGGTTGTGACCGCAGCGGTCAAGCTGGCTGACGGCAAAGGGGTATTCGGAGCCAATGTCAGTCTCAATCATCTGAAAGAATCCGTTGATCAGATACGTATTGGTAAAGAAGGAAAACTGTACATGCTGGATAACGGGGGTAAATTCTTGTTCCACTACAATATTGAATCCGGTACACAGTCGGATGAAAGCTACATTAATGAGATGTATACGAAGGAAAGTGGAACGGTGAAGTATACATATGATGGTCACGAAGTGGAAGCTGTGTATTTCACCAATCCAGTGACAGGTTGGAAAATTGTTGGCGAGATGGTTCCTTCCGAAGCAAGTGAAGCCGTAATGCCTATTTTGATCCGTTCAATTACAATTGTGGCATCTGCATTGGTTATCGGGTTGATTCTGCTTATATTCATTATCCGCAGCATTCACCGGCCATTGCTGCAATTAACGCAGGCAGCATCCAAAGTAAGCGCCGGGGATCTCACCGTTCGGGTAGGTTTACAGCGCCGGGATGAGTTTGGACAGCTCGGGGAAAGCTTCGATATGATGACGACCTCACTCCGTAGTGTGCTTGGAGAAGTACATGATACGTCCAGCCAGCTGGCGGCGTCTTCTGAAGAACTGATGGCAAGTTCCGAGCAGACATCCAAAGCCACAGAACAGGTGGCCGAACTGATGCAGGATGCAGCTGCGGGAACGACTTTGCAGAACAATAGTCTTGCTGCTACAGGTCAACTTGTGGGCGAAATGTCCATTGGAGTCAAAGAGATCTCATCAAGTGCTGAAGACACCGCTCGTATCGCTCTGGATGCATCCACTAAGTCGGAAGCGGGTATGGTTACAGTAGAAGAAGCGGTTACCCATATTCAGCAGGTGAATGATGAGAGCAAAGCCATGTCTGTGGTCATTGAGGATCTGCGCGCGAAAAATGAAGAGATTCTTGTGATCGTGGCCGAGATTACGGCCATTGCCAAGCAGACGAACATTCTCGCTTTGAATGCATCTATTGAAGCTTCAAGAGCTGGCGAGCAAGGGCGCGGATTCGCGGTCGTAGCCAACGAAGTGAAGACACTGGCTCACAGTTCAGGCGCTTCAGCCGAGCGGATTAATGAGCTTATGCATGAAATGCAGGAGAAAACCAATGCGGTGCAATCCACTTTTGCCCGTACGGGAGAAGGTATGGTGAAGAGTTCGCAGATGGTTACAGAAGCGGGCGAAGCGTTCAATAACATTCGTACTGCGGTTCAGTTGGTGGCTGCACAAGCTGGAGAAGTATCCGCGGCTTCCCGTCAGATTGATGGCGGCATGAGTCATATTAACAAGGCAGTAAGTGATACAATGGTTCTGTCGGACAGAATTGCCTCTGGAACGGAAGATGGATCAGCGGCGGCTCAAGAGCAGTTGGCTACAATGGAAGAGGTTGCAGCTTCTTCGGCAGCATTGTCACGTATGGCTGAAGATCTGCAAAGCATGATTGAACGGTTTAAGTTGTAACAGAGATTGAAATGATAATGATTGAGGATAAATGCTTATGGAAGGTGCTGAATGCCCTTTCTGCGATGAGACTGCAGGGTTGCGACCCTGCGGTCTTTTTTCTGTTGAACAAGGGGCATCCGTTATGTCTTTAAACACAGCATTCTTTTCCGTTATATTGACATATAACAAACAAAACTATATTATATCTATAAATAAACAAACATAATTACAAAATATTTGATTAATATACGGTTGGAATGACCATAACAATGATAAAAAGGAGCTTTTACATGAAATCATCGGAATCCTGGTTGCAAACAGCTTCATTGGAAGAGATCAAGCGTGGTTATATGGAGGAGGGTTCCGCCTATATATGTGTCTGCTGCGGATACAGGACGGAATCGGGGATTATCTACCCTGAAGAAGGAGTGCTCTATGAGGCAGCCCGTTATATGCGAGTGCACATTGAGAAGGTTCATGGATCGGTATTTGAATATTTGCTGGAGCTGGATAAAAGCGTAACCGGATTGTCTGATGTCCAGCGGGGCTTGTTGTCACAATTCTATGAAGGCAAGAAGGATGCTGAAGTACAGAAGACCCTTGGCATCGGGAGTGCTTCCACGATCCGGAATCATCGGTTTGTATTAAAGGAGAAGGAACGGCAGGCCAAAATATTCCTGGCATTAATGGAGCTTCTCAAAAGTAAGGATACACAGGCCCCAGCCGAATGGGTGTCGCCGGTGACAAGGCATGAACATACGATCCATCCGAACTCATTTGATATTACAGAACAGGATCGGGAGAAGGTGCTAAACAAGTATTTTCCAGAGGGTACTGGCGGTCGGCTGACGACGTTTCATATGCAGCAAAAGCATAAATATATTGTGCTTATCGAAATTGCCAAACGATTCGAGACAGAGCGCAAATATTCCGAGAAACAGGTCAATGAGCTGCTGAAGGAAGTTCATGATGATTACGTGGAAATACGGAGGTATCTCGTCGACTATGGTTTGCTGGAACGTGAGCCAGACGGAAGTCAGTATTGGCTGGGAAGCCACACAGATCAACAGAGCGCCAAAGTTGGAAAACAGGAGCGCAAAGAAAAGGGGGAGCAGGAGAAGATGAATCGTCGCAAAGAATTGCAGGAACAGGCCAAAGAAGTTAAAACGGAAGCGGGCGTCTACCAGATTCGGAATGAACGTAACGGTAAAGTTTATATCGACAGCACACTGAACCTGAAAACCATTAACGGACAACGGTTTATGTTACAGATGGGTAGCCATCTGAATCGAAGATTGCAGGCTGAATGGAATGAATATGGAGAGACTGCGTTTGTGATCGAGGTGCTGGAGACATTGAAACAAGACGATAACCCGTATTACGATTCCAAAGATGCACTCGCCAAATGTCTGAATCGCTGGTTTGAACAGTTAGAGCCCTACGGAGATCAAGGGTACCACGGAGATAAAAAGCAATCTGCTGAATAGGAGAGGCATTTTCCTCTCTAAAATGCCTGACCTTTTATAACCCATAAGCCCCTTTGCCAATATGATGGCAAAGGGGCTTTGGGTGTTACAGACTACTTATTATTATATAAGTTGAACTAATCTTTTACACGATAACAGCGATTGGAAGGTTATTTTGTAATCGTAGTGTTAGTGTAAACAATCTTTAGTTCAACGATTACAGCTTGAATTGTTCCACCAGCTTCTGTAGCTTGTGAGCCAGATGGGCAAGGGAATCAGCAGAGGATGATATCTCCTGCATGGAAGCCACTTGCTCCTCCGTAGCAGCAGAGATGTTCTCCGTTCCATCGGCATTGGTTTCCGATATGGCGTGGATCTGATCAATGGATTGCACCACTTCGGCTGTACTTGCAGACATCTGTTGTGAGGCGGCTGCAATGTTCTCAAGCTGATGATTGACGACCCCAACAGCCTCACTAATCTGGGCAAAAGCTTCATCTGCAAACTGCACGGCACGAATGCCGTTGCTTACATCCTGTTGCCCGATCTGTACATTGTGATTGGCCATTGAAATCTCCTGTTGAATCGCTCCGACCATCTCTACAATCTTCTGGCCGGACAGGCTCGATTGTTCCGCCAGCTTGCGGACTTCGCTGGCAACCACGGAGAAGCCACGTCCATGCTCACCTGCACGTGCTGCTTCAATAGAAGCATTGAGAGCAAGCAAATTGGTCTGTGCAGCGATATCTGTAATGACAGATACCATCTCACCAATGGATGTGGAATGCTGTTCAAGTCGTCCAGCAGTATCTGCCATACCTTGCACAAAGCGACTGACGGAACTCATCTCGGATACGGCCGTCTGCATGGTTGCATTCCCTTTATCCGCGAGCTCACTTGCTTGCATGGCAGCTTCGGATACTTGCTGTGTGCTGTTCGTTACCTGTCCCACACCTCCAGCAAGTTCATTCATCTGCAGTGCCGTATGTTTCAGGTTGCTTGTTTGTTTCTCAAGTCCAGCTGCGGATTCTTCCGTGATTAGGGCGACTTGCTCTGTTGCTTTGGTTGTCTCCGATGAGTTGACTGCCAATTGTGTGGATGAGGCGGTTAACTCGTCAGCTGTATGTCGTACGTCCTGAATAACGGTTCGCAAGGATTCGCTCATCTTATTGAAGCTGGTGCTCAGCTTGCCGAATTCATCCTGTCCCAATACAGCAACCTCGATGGTCAGATTACCATTACTAATTTCGTCAGATGCCTTCACCAAGCGGTTCAGTGGTTTGGTGATTGATTGCACAATCCAGAAAATAATGATGGAGCTTACCGCAATTGCAATCGCTACAACAATAAGTGTGGTGTATAGGATTGGACGGACTGAAGCCGTCACTTCCCCACTGTCAATGACACCAACCACGGTCCAGCCCGTCGTTTCATTGGTGGAGAAAAAGGCGTGTTCCTGGTTTCCATTTAGTGTATAGGTCAGACTTCCGTTTTTCTGTGCAAAAATATCTTTATAGGGTGCCATGGTTCCTTCGGTCCCCGGTTTTTCGGTAGGATGTACAATGATTTTATTGGCATTATCAATGATATAGATATAACCCTTCTCGCCAATCTTCGTGGAGTTAACCGTCTTCGAGAGGGCTTCAAGCGACAGGCTGACAGAGACGACACCATGGCCATCCGCTGAGGTCTGAGCTACTGAAGCAACAACATTGCCGGTATTACTTGATAAGTAGGGGGTGATTACGGTAGGGACATCTTTGTTCTGCGTAGCAGCCTGATACCACGGGCGTTCGCGCGGGTCATATCCTTCTTTGTTCACCGCAGTTACAGGGGAGTTAATATACACGCCCTGATCGGTACCGATGGAGGCAAGTTCTACGTCATCATGCGTTTCCTTATAAGCGTCTAGCAAGGTACGGATGGTATCTGTTTCGTCACCCTGATTGGGTCCGACATTGCCTGCATCCAGCTGACTTGCCAGGAAATCAACATTTTTGCGTGTTGCACCAATGATCTGGTCAATGGTCTGGTTGAGCACAGTAACACTGCTGATCGCGTTCTCATACATTTTCTCTTCAACCTTGGCATCAGCTGTTTGGAACGAGATAATGCCCAGACTAATGGTTGGAATGAGCAATACAATGGCAAATGACAAAATCAGTTTCTCTCTCATCTGCATTGTTCTTTTGACCCCTTGTTTACGAATTTTTTTCATACACATTCCCCCTCTGTGTAACCCATCCTCATGTCTAGTGGACAAGCCCATCTGGTAAAAGATATTTCATTCCATCCTTTCCAGAAGTTTCTGGTGCTATCGTATGACAAATTTCGCGTTTATTCAACATAATTTATGAGTTTCGCGAAAATATTTTTTGATTTTGTAGGTATTTAGGATTACATCTGTTCTATAAAAAGTAATCTGTCTCTCCCTTAGTGCACATCTTGTGGTATATTTCTGAATTAATGTGAAGTGAATTCTGCAAAATGTGAAATCCATAAGACATGTAACTAGTCATGTTGAATACACAAAGAAGTTGTTTTCATGAAGAGTGGACCTTGATGGATCTACATCCATATATATCGGTTTATGGGGACTGAAATTGGAGAGGGGTTGTAAGGCAGTTGGACCAAAGTACACTACAGATATCTGGACAGGAGAACATGGAAGAGGTCCAGGATCAAGCTACATTCATGCAGGGGGTCAAAGATTGTATCCCAACCCTGCTTGGTTATTTGAGTATTGGCTTTGCGGCGGGTGTTATTGAAATGACCGCGGGTCTGAGTCTGGCGGAAACGGCACTGCTCAGCCTGATTTTATATGCAGGATCGGCTCAGTTCATTGCAGCGGGCATGCTCGCATCGAATGGATCAGCAATAGCCATCATGTTCACCATATTTTTTGTGAATCTTCGTCATTTGTTGCTCAGTGCAGCTGTATCACCGTATTTTCGGCATCTCACCCCGCTTAAAAATATGTGGCTTGGTTCATTGCTTACCGATGAGTCTTTCGGCGTGGCGATGACACGTGCGATTGGCAGGGAAAGGCTTAGTGAACGCTGGATGCACGGTCTGAATATTACCGCATATCTGAACTGGTTCGTGGCTAATATGGCGGGAGCGTACTTTGGACGCTGGATCACTAACCCGGAACGACTGGGTCTGGATTATGCCCTGCCAGCGATGTTTATTGGACTGGTTGTACTCCAGTTGGTGCATCGCAAAAACAAAAAAATACACATTAATGTGGCTATTATCGCCGTTGTCTGTGTAATCTTCGCCAGCATGGCTTCACTTGGCAGCATGAGTGTCATTGTGGCTGCGGTCATTGCGGCAACGATGGGAGTGTTCATGGAACGATGGAAGTAAGATGGGATGTTTTCTGGATTATTATGGGCTCAGCGTTGTTAACATTTATTCCGCGTGTACTGCCACTGATGCTGTTCAGCAAGATACAGATTCCAATGTGGTTATTACGCTGGCTGGAGTATGTACCCGTAGCGGTCATGGCAGCGCTGATTGGTCAGGAACTGTTCATGTCGGACAACCAGTTGGTGCCGATTACGCACAATGCAGCTCTGTGGGCATCCCTGCCTACGATTGCAGTAGCTATCTGGACACGCAGTCTGCTGGGAACCGTATTGGTCGGTATTGTGGCTATGATGATACTGCGATATTGGATCGGATAATTGCTAGGAGATTCATAAGATGGCGACACTCAGTAATGAAAACGCTATTTTCTATTGTGACCGAAAGGGATAAAATGGAGACTGAGGTGTTCAGTGTTTCTATTTTCACAAGAGGAAGGAACGATTTCAATCATGAGTACTAGTCCATCCGTTATATTGTTTCAGGGAGACTCGATTACAGATGGGGGAAGATCACGCAATGATGATCCAAATCATTTTCTCGGACACGGGTATGCGTATCTGATCTCCAGCAAACTGGGTATGGAACTGGCGGGCAAGCAAAAGACCTTCTATAACAGAGGCATCAGCGGGGATCGGGCATCGGACCTGTACGCACGCTGGAATGAGGATACCATTAGTCTAAAACCGGACCTGATCAGCATCCTGATTGGGGTTAATGATGCCTGGCGCACGATGAATGGTGAACCTAGCGGGGTAACGGATCGTTTCGGACGGGCGTATCGCCATTTGCTTGAAGAAACTCGGGAAGTGATGCCGGATACGGGGCTGATTTTGATGGAGCCGTTTATTCTGAGAACCGGAGCAACTGCGGAGAAATGGGAAGCCTGGGAAGAGTATATCGGTCAATATCAGAAGCTGGCCCAAGGTCTTGCTGAGGAATTTGGAGCTGTGTGGGTGCCATTGCAGCAGACGTTTAATGACGCTCTGAAGCAGGCGGATGCAGCGTACTGGTTATGGGATGGCGTACACCCAACCGCAGCAGGTCATGAGCTGATTGCACGCCAATGGTTGTCTGTTGTACAGAATTCTTCGCTTGCGATTGTGTAATAACAACAGCGGACAGCTAGGATATGGGCAGCAGCATTATAGGTATTCAGGATTAATTGAGGATGAGGATATAAGATAGTCAAGAATATGAGATAACCATAAAAAGCCTGTGGTGACAGGCAGAATGCAACGGAGAACCTGGCGAAGGTTCTTCGTTTTTTTGGTTAGGAAGGAGAAGGAAGTAACGTCGTGGAAAGGGTTCTAATGGATAATTCTTCAAAAATGCTATCATATCCGGTAAAATGAAATCGATTACATTATAATATGGGCATGACAATCCATTAACGAAGAGTGGTGAATCCAGTGGAAGATTCCATTCACGAAGTCGAAAATGAAAATATAAACCAACGTGGTACTGAGAGCAGAGCATTGAGTTCCTTAAGTGCCGACAGACTCTTGGAGAAGTTATCCCGGCCTGAATTGGCTACGTTATACACAGACTTGAAGGCTTACGGTGAACGTGCCTTGAAAGAACCCATGCCTTCCTTGTCGTTCCGTCTATATCGACAGTTCAGCGATAGGGGTGAGCGAAAAGCCTATGAAGAGGTTTATTTCGATCGAAGGGGCAGACTTGCTGCTGTGGCGATGCTCGCCTTGGACACGGCTAGGCCGGATGCACTGCAAGCGCTGGAAGAAATGTTGTGGGACGTGTGTGGTGAGTATACGTGGTGTTTGCCCGCGCATCTGGGTACGGGAGAGGTCAACCAGGTGAATGGGAACATCGATCTGTTCGCAGCAGAGACGGTACATATGCTGGCCGAGATTGTGACCATTCACGCCGAGCGGCTGAATCGCCTTGTCATAGAACGGATCAGGTCTGAAGCAGAACGGCGAATCTTCACTCCGCTTTACCGGGATCAACGGAAGTTCCACTGGCAGACAGCGGATCACAACTGGTCGGCAGTCTGTGGTGGATGCTGTGGTATGGCTGCATTGTTGCTGTTGGAAGATGAGCCAACACTACGAGAATCGATCTGCCAAACAGTCAGCTGTATGAACGCATTCTTGAGCGGATATGGCGAGGATGGCGGCTGTGCCGAAGGCATCGGATATTGGGTATATGGATTCGGTTATTTCACCTATTATACCGAGATGCTTCGTGAGTACAGTGAGGGCGAACTAGATCTACTGACGGGTTCCAAAATAACAGCTATCGCAGCCTTCCCACTGCGAGTTCATCTGTCGGGTGGCACATATGTGAATTATTCGGACAGTGTCGAGCAGGAAGAGATCCCTTCTGGATTGCTTTCCCTGCTCGCGTCCCGGGTTGGGTTGCAGATAGATCTTCCGTTTCATATTCCACTGCTTACAGATGATCCCTGTCATCGCTGGGCTCATCTGTTGCGGAACGTGATGTGGAGCGATCCAGCAGTGTACGGGGATGAAGGTGCCTCTGGGCAGGCTGAACGAGGATTTATTTTTCAAAATCTGGGATGGATGATTGCAAAAGGATCGTTCGATTCTCCGGATACAAAACATGCGAACGGCTCACCCCTTCATGTGGCTATTTCCATTAAAGGCGGGCATAACGATGAACCTCACAACCATAATGATCTGGGGCAGTTCATTATCCATTGCGGTGGTGAGAATATTCTGTGTGATCCAGGAGCAGGGTTGTATACCCAAGCGTATTTTGCGCTAGGCAGAGAGCAACTGTTCCACATCTCGTCATCCGGGCATAACGTTCCGCTCATTGAAGGCCAGGAGCAATGCTCCGGTCGGCAAGCGCAAGCCCATGTGTTAGAGGCAAAGCTGGCAGAGGGTGGCGGTGAGCTGGATACTACATTGGATCTGACATCCGCATACTCTGGGGCAGCTTCACTGGCTCGTTATACGCGCCAATTTCATTGGAAGATGGCTCCTGACGGGAGCGGGAATGGAGCGGAATTGCGTCTCATTGACCGTTTTCAATGGAAGAGCAGGTTGGTGTCTTCGGCAGAACGATTCTCTTCGGTGGATGATTCAGATGCAGGATGTTCGAGCGTAGTGGAGCGCTGGATGAGCAGAGTACAACCTGAGGTGGTGAAGAGCGGTAATCTTCGCTGGCAAGGTGCACATGGGGCGATCCATATGACGTATGATGCGAACCAGTGGAAAATTCTTACGGAGAAACTGGACACAGTTGATCATGACAATGTTCCAGTCACATTCTATCGGACGTCACTATCATGGACAGGTGCAATTGATGAGACGGATGTTCGGACAGAACGCCCTAATCCGCTTGAAACGATATGTGAAGTACGCTTCATCATTGAACCGAAAATGGGAGAAACCGAGGTGAGCATGCGTGAGTAAATATACATCTGCGTCCACGTATCCATGGAAAGACGAACTCGAACATTACCGTACATTGGCAGAACAAGCGGGCCCCCCTCCGGCAGACGGCTGGAATAGGGAGCGCAAGTTGGCACTTGTTGAAAGTGTTGTTCGCGCTTACACACCATATCAGGACAGCCAGGGTGCAATTATCGACCCGTTCTCGGGTGTGGAGAGATATTATTCTACACCGGCCTATGCGATGGCTGCGGCAGTTCTGGTTAATGCAGGGCGTACAGATTTGCTCCAATCCGCAGCAAAAGCCCTGTCACAGAGCATTGATGCCCTGGTCAAAGGTAGCGCACCAGACAATCACCCTGATTTTTTTCCGGTGCTCATGATGAGAGCTTATATGTTGTTGAAATCACACCTGCCTGAACATGCACAGATCTGGGCTGAGGCACTTAAGACGATCAGTCCTGAACAAGATTATGTATTTACGATGAGCAAGATGAACAATCCCAATCGCATGATTAACTGGAACGCCATTATGATCTCTGGCGAATATCTGAGGTGGCATGAACAGCTGGCGAATGAGGGTACTGCGTGGATGGATCGATATCTGGAAGCCTATCATCTACCCCGGTTTACGGCCCTTGGCTTGTATCAGGATGGACCGCTGGACCGTCCAAATTGTCCATTTTCCTATGATATTGCCACCCGTTATCACCTTGGGGTGATGCTTGAAGCTGGTTACGAGGGAACCACTGCCGATACGTTACGTGAGCAGCTGCGCCATGGTGCCTTCAGCTCGTTACTGACGCTCTCGCCGCTAGGTGAGATTCCACCGCGTGGTCGCAGCTCCCAGCATCAGTGGAATGAAGCGGCGGCGGCTTATGTATGCTCCACACATGCAACGCAGGCTCTGAAGGCGGGAGATCGGGTGATGGCGGGTGCTTTTGCACGTGCGGCCAATCGGTGTTTTGCTGCTGTTGAGCGCTGGAAGATGGAAGATGGACGTTTGAAAATCGTACGCAATGAATACGCGCCAGAAGATCGGCACGGGTACGAGATATATACCAACCACACCTGTTACAACCTGTGGACGGCAGCAGCGCTTGCTCACGCTTGTCTCAGTGATCCGGGAGACGATGTGAGCGAAGTATACCTTCCTTCCGAGTTAGGCAGCAGGGTTTTGCAGACGGATGGGTGGTTTGAAACTGTGATTGCTTCCATACCTGGTCAGCAACTGGTATTACACACGGCGATGAATGATCCGTATACGATTCCTGGTTTGGTACGGATTCAACAGATGGGGTTACCTGGTCTGATTGGTCCGTCCGCTGCCAGCCATGTGCAGGCCGGGTTTACGGAATTTGCCGAAGGGGCGGTTCGTCCGCTCAGTTACTGTCCTGCCTGGAAGACACCAGATGGGGTATGGCACAGTCTTGCAGAGGGGATTCCATCCGGTGGTGCATATGATCGGGATGTTGGATTAGACCCTGCTCAGGGAGGTGGTTCCATTGTGTATGAGAAGGTGGACCCTGATACACGGAACCAAGTGGAGCAGCATCTGGAGGAAAGAGCGGCAGAAGATGGCGTGAACGCCTTGGAGAATGCTTTTGCCGTGACATGGGTCGGTCCATTACCCGGAATTAAAACATTGCGTACCCATTATGTACAACAGGCGGATGTGCTGACTATAACGTATGAATTCGAAGGAGAGATCGCTGCAGCAGGGGCACTCATTCCGTTGATGTTCCATGATGGTCGTGAACAGGCGGTAATTACCCATACGGATCATAGCGTACGAACGGAGTATCGGGGGGCGTATGTAGAATCCACTGCGCTGGATCAGGGAGCCACAATTCATCTGGAGGAACAGGCTGTGGCCTCCCGTAATGGTTTACTGAAGGAAGCCCGGATTGAATTGAACGGAGCACGTAGGTTGTCATTTGCGATCCGATTGGGCGAGGTTAACTGAAGGTGTTCAGGTTGAGGATCATTAGATCTCCAAACATCTCAAAACAGCTCGAAGCATAGTTAAAAGTGTTATTCGTGGATGATTAGTGATATTTATCGGATAGCTATTGCAGTTACGGCATACGACGCTATAGATAAGTTGAGGATGAGCTGGAGCATCAAACATAGATGTCCGGTATTGAATCGAGGAGGGATATGTTCATGAACACATCAACGTCGGTAAAATGGCTCGAGGAAGCGTGGCAACAGGGAGCTGCCAAGACGATTCGGAATGCAAAGCGGATTAAGGATACCTTTCCGCACATTGCCCCGCAGGGGACGTATGACCGGAATGATCCGGAATGGTGGACAGCGGGTTTCTGGCCTGGATTGTTATGGCTGGTCTATGAGGATGCTCCGGAAAGTGAAGCTGCGGCTTCGCTACATCGCATTGCCGAAAGCTGTGAGCGGCAACTGGAGGGTTGTCTGCGTGATCCCGAATCGGTGGATCACGATCTGGGGTTCATCTGGCTGCTTAGTGGCGTAGCCAACTACCGCCAGACGGGCAGCATGGATGGACGGCGGCGTGGCATGCTTGCCGCCAACCTGCTCGCTGCACGGTTCCACGTGCGCGGTGAGTTCATCCGCGCCTGGAACTTCAGCTCGTCAGCAATGGATACGCGCGGCGTAGCCATCATTGACAGCATGATGAACCTGCCGCTGCTCTACTGGGCATCCGAGCAGAGCGGCGACCCTCGCTTCCGCTGGCTGGCGGAAGCACATGCGGACACCGTGGCGCGCGAATTCATCCGCGCGGACGGGTCCATCTGCCACGTGGTGGAGTTTGATCCACACACGGGGCAGAAGCTGCGAGAGCATGGCGGACAGGGCCATGCTCCAGGTTCCGCTTGGGCGCGGGGCACCGCCTGGGCGTTGCACGGGTTTGCGCTGTCTTTCCGGTATACGGGCGAAGCCCGATATCTGGAGACAGCGGAGCGTGCGGCCGATTTCTTCCTCGCCATGCTTGGCGAAGAGATCGTGCCGGTGTGGGATTTCCGCGCACCTGCGGAGCATCAGGTGGCGTGGGACTCGTCCGCTGCGGCGATTGCCGCGAGCGGGTTGCTTGAGCTGGCGAAGCTGTCGCCACGCGGGGAGACCTATGCTGCCGCGGGAGAACGTATCGTCCGCGGCTTGCATGAGCACTATAGCTCTGGCGACTCGGCAGCGGAAGAAGGTCTGATCATGCAGGGAACGGTGCATTACCCGGAAGGGCGAGGGCTGAATGTGCCGATTATATACGGCGATTATTTCTATATGGAAGCGCTGGCGAAGCTGCGTGGACATGCGGGGTTATTTTAAAAGAAGAATTGAGAACTACGGGCAGGAAGAACCGAAAGTGAGAACGGATTAGTAAGGTCGTCGTGTTATGAGCCTTCGAGTTGTTTCATTAGATTCAACTAGTTAATCAGTTATATATTCAGTATTTATTGTCAGTAGCGTCATTAGCAAACCATCATCACCTGTCCGCGTGCGGCTGTCTCCAGTATTAGGAACGATATCCCTTCTATTGGAGACGGAGTATACCTAAGCTTGAGCTTTGAATAGACAAATCAAGGTGAGCGGACAGGCAGATGGTGTACATATCGAAGGAAGACAAAAGAAGTATCTGGCCTATGAATATTCATTCTTACGGGTCCAGTTGGGTGCAGACTTAGCTATGCTCTACTGAAAGAATCGATTTTCACTTCGAAGGTGTACGTCTCAGGATGACAAAGTCAGCTGATGATTGATCTGGATAGCGCTGCGGAATAATCTCATGAACTTTGAAATCAGGGTAATCGAAGAGATATTGAAATAGATTACGGTCCTGGATTGTATCAATCCCCGGGTTGCCGTTTTCTTTCAAACGGGTGTAAAGCACCACCCATGCTGTTGAGGAGTGCAGAATATCATAGAGGGTATTGCGAAAATCTGTTTCATCCGTGATGTGATATAACACATCCAGACAGACCGTCAGATCGGCTTGCAGGAAACCACGGTTAATCCATAGGCCTGGTGTATACAACATGAAGCTCTTGGACGAATCCTTGGCAAATTGGGAAGCACAACGCTTTACTGAAGAAGCCGCTACATCCACGCCCAGGTAGTCCTCATAATTCATGTATTGCAACTGGTTGCCATCCCCACATCCAAACTCAATGACACGATGAATCCCTTCACGTTGAATCAGTCCGTTCACGACCTCGGCCTTGAATTCAGCCAAAACCCCGTATGAACCCCTCCCAGAAGTTTCACCCGAACGATATGTTTCCTCCCAATACCCGATGTAATCAAAAGGCTGAACCATTATGTTTCCTCCAATCCTGTTAAAAGAAGTTCAAGACAGTCAATATACATAGGTATGCGTAATATTCGCAGGTATGATCGGTTGAAACAGGAATCGAAGATAAATTAATTTCCATAGAATTACCTGAAAATTTCCTGAAAGTCTAAACATCTGGAAAGGACTTGCCGACATAAAACATAAGGAAAAAAATGATGATAATCGGGGGGAAATGATGTTAAAGCCAAGATTGACCAAGTACATGGTGATGATGCTGGTGTTGATGCTGAGTATTTCCAACGTAGGCTTGGCCGCTGCGGCAGACAAAGAACTGTCCAAAATTGTGGTTTCCAAGAATGAGATGTCGCTCGAAGTTGGTGATTCTGGGTCTGTTACGGTGACAGGGGTATATTCAGATAATACCTCGGCTAATGTAACGATTAGTACAACCTGGAGTAGCGAAGATACTTCGATAGCAACTGTATATAATGGTGCAATCACGGCCAAAAAGGAAGGTAAAGCGACGATTACGGCAGCTTACCAGGGTCAGAGTCAGACTGTTCAAGTGAAAGTAACGAAGAAGGTCAAAGCCCTTTCGAAAAACGTGCAAAGTCTGGATTTGCGCACGGGAGATACAAAAGAAATTATTTTGACAGCAACGTATAGTGACAATGAAACAAATAATGCAGCAGCAAGTACTGCAGAATGGTCTACCAGTGATGAGAAGGTTGCTACCGTGGTGAATGGTAAAGTAACTGGACAAAGCGCGGGTACGGCAGTTATTACTGCGAAAGTTGGCAGCCAAAGCGTGACGGTGGATGTTAACGTTGAAGTGGTTAAACGTGTAGATGTAGATAAACAGCAAGTTAACCTGTTGTTGAACAAAAGTGAAAGTGTGAAAGTGACGGCTACGTATCCAGATGGCACAACCAAAGATGTAACGGATCTGGCGGAGTGGACATCCAGCAACGAGAAGGTCGCAGACGTTCTTAAAGGCGAAATTACAGGTTACTCGGCAGGTTCTGCCAAGATCACAGCCAAATACGGTACGAAATCAGTATCCGTTGACGTGGATGTGGATCTGACGAGCAAGCTGAGTGTGGAGAAACAAAGTATTTTCTTCCGTTTGAGCGAGACAACCAAAACGGCTAATGTCGTTGTAACGGCTTCTTATCCAAACAGCAGCGATGTGAATGTAACGGATCAGGCAACATGGACATCTAGCAACGAGAAGGTTGCAACGGTGTTTAAGGGACAGATCACAGCCATTAGCGCAGGTTCAACAACGATCAAAGCAACCTATAGTGGAAAAACTGTAGAAATTGCTGTAGATGTAGATACGGCAAGATATCTGGATATCAAAGATGTAAATGACAAGCTCGCCATGAGTGTTACCGGTGATAACAAGTCTAAGACATTGGTAGCCAATGCCGAATATATTGATGCCAGTACAGAAAATGTAACTTCCAAAGCAACATGGACTTCAAGCAATCCAGATGTCGTATATGTATCAAACGGCGATCTGATTGCATACAAATCCGGTACGGCTACGATCACTGTAGCTTATGGCGGTAAAACGGTTAAATTCACAGTGAATGTAGACGTAGCAGACAAGTATGAGATGGACAAGAAGAAAGCATCGGTAGCCGTTGGTGGAACGACTTCTGCCAAAGTACTGGCGTTGTATGGTGAAACATCCAAAGATGTATCTGAAGATGCAACTTGGAGCAGCAGCAGCGACAAAATCGCTGAGGTAGATAGCAAAGGGGTTATCACAGGTGTTGCTACAGGTAAAGTAACCATTACCGCGAAGATTGAAGGCAAAACACTGACTCTGCCTGTTGAAGTAGGTATGGCTAGTGGACTGGAAGCAGATGTGAACTTCGTTGTTCTGTCTGCCAAAGAAACTCAGACGATCCTTCTAACAGGTACGGATGAGGACGGCAACACGTTGGATGTTACATCCGAAGCAACCTGGAAATCCAGCAATGCACGTGTAGCAGATGTGAAAAAAGGCGTGATCACAGGTAACAGCAGTGGTAAAGCCAACATCACAGCAGAATACGGCTCCAAAAAAGTGACGATCCAAGTTGAAGTGGATGTCATCACACGTATTGAAGCTTCCGAGCCGGTTCTTTCCCTGAAATCAGGCGATACAGCTGATCTGACGGTAACTGCCTTCTTGAGCGACGGTAGCGAGCGTGATGTTACGGACAAAGCTGAATGGAAAACGAACAGCTACAAAGTAGCTCAAGTGACCAAAGGTAAAGTCAAAGCTACAGGTTCAGGTAAAGCCAAAATCACAGCAAAATACGGCAGCAAGTCTGTAACGATTGCTCTAGATGTGGATACACTGAAATATTTGCAGACGGATAAAGTAACGTTGACCATGAAACCTGGTGAAAAGGTAACTGTGGCGGCTACTGCAACGTATGCTGATGGCAGTGAAGCGAATGTATCCAAACCGGCTCTCTGGAAATCTTCCCGTATTGCAACAGCATCGGTGAAAGATGGCATCATTCAGGCAAATGGCAAAGGTAAAGCAACAATTACGGTGACATTTGCAGGTGTGAAAACCAAAGTAACGGTAGTGGTTGAAGCGAAGTAATTGCTTTTCCAAATGTGAGTGTGAAACGCGCAAATAAAACGGTGATGCCAGATAATAGCTGGTATCACCGTTTTTTGTTTATAAACTAGGCATGTCTTCAAGCGCTAACGAATCTGAAACGTCTTATTCAGGGGTCTGGAGCGTTTGCAGAAATCTAAGGAATCTGAGACACGTTATATCGGAAATTACAGTCTGTTATAGCACTTTTGTCAGGTTATTTTGGTATATAACGTGTCTGATGTTCCTTACAATATAAACTGAGGACCTAAAGACCAAATAAGACGTCCTCAGTTCCTTAGAAAATGAAAATAGTCTGGCCATTCGCCAACGTCCAGAACCCTTGCATACACCACCCTATTACAGATGTATAACCAAGTGATTCTGTGACGTTCCCCGTATGTTCTATAACTACATCGTGTGAGACAGTACTAGTGCACCATAGGCAAAAGCGATCACGATCAGAATGGCCGGATGCAGCTTGGTTTTGGTCATGACCCAGAGCGAGATGCCTGCAATGATCAACGTCTGCCAGATGCCGATGGAATCAGTGGACAGCTGCCCGAATTCCCATGTGAGCAGAATCATGAGTACGGCGATAACAGGCTGCACAAGCAGGGTCATGCCTTTGACTTTTGGTGACGTGCGATGTTTGTTCAACAGACGAAGTAATATAATTAGTGCGGTCGCGGAAGGTACGATTGTGGCAAAACTTGCGATAATTGCCCCAAACCAGCCTGCTACGTGGTACCCGACAAATGCAGCAATTTTGGTTGCAATCGGGCCGGGAAGGGCGTTACCAATCGCCAGTACATCACCGAATTGCTCGGTGGTCATCCATTGGTAGTGGTTCACAATCTCTTCCTGCATGAGCGGAATGGATGCCGGGCCGCCCCCATATCCCAAGATGTTTGCTACGAAAAATCCCCAAAATAATTCCCACCATGTCTGGAGCATCCTTAGGACACCCCCTTATCAGACTCGCCTTTGGACTTGAAGCGCTGAACCAGATCCAGATGGAAGACACCATATCCAAGGAAAACAGCGATCACAATCCCCGGATGGATATCCAGCAGCTGTAATAGTACAAAGGCAATTACGCCGAATAGGGCGGCAAAAACTTTACCAAGTCCCTTCCAGGCTTTCATGGCAAATTCATAAGCCATCATGCCCAGCATGACAAAAATGACCGGCCTTACGGCGGCTACCATGCCTGCTACTACTTTCGACTCGCGTAGCGCGTACATGGAACCGAGCAGAGCAATAATGGCAATACTTGTCGGCAAAATATGAGCGAGTACAGACACGATCGCGCCCAGCACACCTTTGGTTTTATAACCGAGATATGCGGCCATTTTGGTCGCGATGGGACCCGGCAAGGCGTTGGCGATAGCCAAAATCTCGCCGAACTCCTCATCACTGACCCATTTGTAACGCGTAACGGCTTCGTAACGGATTAACGGGATGACCGAAGGGCCGCCGCCATATCCGAGAATTCCGGTTCGTACCATTCCGATGACGAGACCGTTGTAATCTTTCCAACCCATGCTGATTTCCTCCTAGAGTCTCATGCCCATCCGGCTTTTATAACGCTTCAATAATAGCTGTGATTCCACTTTGACGATACCCGGCATCTTATAGAGCTTCTCCAGCAAGAACTGCTCCATCTCTTCCATATCCGCAAAAATACCGTGCATGTGCAGGGTACTTGGGCCTGTCATATGATAAAGGCTGGTGACGGCTGGCTCTTCATCCAGTTTCTCAGCGACTTCATCCAGGAAGGGCGGTTCAACATCGACATTAAAAAAGGCCGAGACCTGAAGCCCAACTTTGCCAGGGTTGATTACAACGGTGAAGCGTTCGATGATTCCTTTTTCGGATAACGCATTAATGCGGGCCTGAACAGCTACACGTGACAACCCGATCTGTGTACCCAGATCCGTATAGGATATTCGGCTGTTTTGGTGAAGCGCGGCGATGATTTTGCGATCCATCTCGTCCAGATTGTACATTTGTGGAATTTCTCCTCCTTTGGAGGAGCGTTTCTCTGACATGTTGACCATCCTTTTCTCTCGCTATATGAAATGAACAATGAAATTTTACTAATCATACAATGTGTATGTGGCATTCATAGTTTAATGACGAATCGTAACTGGAGTCAATCTATTTATCATGATTATTGAATTTAACCGATTTTGAGCCTTCATTTTGTCATTTCGACCAATCGGAAATAAAAAGACCACTCGCACAGTCCAATAGCGAGCAGCCGTTAAATAATAGATAAGCTGGAGTAAAGCACAAAGTGTGATACGAAGCATGTACGGTTATCCCTGTGCTGTCTTGGGCAGTAAAAGGGTAACGGTGGTCCCTTCGCCAGGCTCGGAAGAAACTCTCAACGTTCCTCCTGCACCACGGGCACGCTCTTCCATACTGAACAATCCAACGCCATTGCCTGCGGTTGCTTCGCTGAATCCAGCACCTTGATCTTCAATAATAACCATCGTCATGTTCTCAGCGTCTTCTATAGTAACACGTGCCTCGGCAACATCGGCATACTTCGCGACATTGGTTAAGGCTTCCTGAATAATCCGATAGATAGCTATCTCCCGGTTCATCTCCAGTCGTTTGCGCAAATTACATTCCAGATCAACTTCGATCCCGTAGTGACGGGTGTAATTCTCGATATACGTACGAATCGCCGGAACAACACCCAGGTCATCCAGAACGGATGGTCTCAGCTCCCATGCCATACCGCGTACATCTTCCATGATACCCGTGACCTGTTTACGAAGTGCTTCAACCCCGGGGTGAGGCTGGTCTGCCAGCAGGCGATCCATCTGAATCACCAGAGAGAAGAGACTCTGTCCAATCCCGTCATGCAGTTCACGCGAGATCCGGCGTCGTTCCTCTTCCTGAATATTCATCACTTGGGACATCATCTTTTGCAATTCGGCTTCGACGGATTTCAGCTTGGTGACCTCGCTGCGTACAGCCAGGTATTGATAGGGCTCCCCGTCGTTATCAAGGAAAGGCACGATGGTGGTGTTGACCCAATAATGACTGCCATCTCTGGCACGATTGAGAATTTCCCCGTTCCATACCTTACCTGAGGATATCGTGTCCCACAGGTTTTTCATAAAGCTTTTGCCATGGTATCCGGAATTAATGATTCGATGATCCTTACCGATCAGTTCCTCGCGCTCATACTGTGAGATTTCACAGAATTTATCATTCACATACTGGATTTTACCCTTGCGGTCTGTCAGGGCTACAATAGAGGATTCATCCAAGGCAAATTTCAGATCACTCAGTTGATGCAGGGAACCCTTCAACCTGCTGCGAAATTCATTATCCGTAATGTGATTATCGATTTCGTTCAGCAGGAGGCGTACGGGCTGGTCTGCGAGTCCACTTAATCTGTTCTTGCGTGCACTACTCAAAGTTCAGCAACCCCTTTTTCATGGCGAATTTCACCAGTTCCGGTCGTGTACGCAGGCCAAGTTTCTCCATCAGATTGCTTTTGTGGGATTCGACCGTTTTGACACTGATGATCAGATGTTCGGCGATTTCCTTGTTGGCGTAACCTTTGGCAATCCAGGACAAAATCTCTTTCTCCCGCTCGGATAACGTGTCATACGGTCCGGCGTTTTCCTGTTTGGCTTTGTCCAGGTATTCACTCATCAGCCGCTTGGTCGCACTCGGGTACAGATAGGCGCTACCCTCTGCTACGGAACGAATCGCGGCAAGCAATTCTTCATGCGGCGCACTTTTGAGTATGTATCCGGATGCTCCCGCGTGGATGGCGCGGAACAGATATTCTTCATCGTCATGCATGGTTAGTATCAAAATGGAGACATCTGGCATCAATTTCTTTAATTCAGCGGTAGCAGTCAGACCGTCTTTGCCTGGTGGCATGCTGAAATCCATCAAGACTACGTCTGGTTTCAACTCTTGAGCCTTGGCAATGGCTTCATCGCCATCTGCGGCATCTCCAACGATATGTATATCATTCTTTCCTTCAAGTAAGGCGATCAGCCCGGAACGCACGACAACATGGTCGTCTACAACTAATAGTTGAATCACATGATTTCCCCCTGTCCGCTTCCTTAGTTCTATCTATATCATAACAAAAAAAGAAGCTATTCAGAGCTTTAATCTCCGAATAGCTTCTCTCACGCTCTAGTTCAAACTTTATCCAAACACCTTCGGCTGAAGATGTAGAGCGATTTGCTCCGTCTGCCGGATCATGTCCGGTGAGAAGGTGCAAGGCAGTCTGCTGCCAACGAGCAGCACGGCGCCAGGCACGCTTCCTTCCTGGAACACAGGTACCGCTATGGCACATACCAGCCGCTCAGCAAGCATTAACGGGCAACGACCGGGTGTATGCTCCCCGGTGGATTGTGCATCAGATCGGGCTGTGCGTCCAGTCCGAAGGGCTGTGCCCACCAGATCTTGTCCGGAACGCATTTCCATGCGTTTCACCCGTTCATTACTAGTCCCAGAGGTATACTTCCAGCGTAGCATTGTCCCGTTCAGACAGGCAAGTCCACAGAAGTCGCTGGATGTGTTCAGGCGCAGGCCGTCGATCATCTCCTGAATGCCAGATGGCAGTTCATCATGCATGAGAGGACACTTCCTTTTTCAAAATTATAACGTACGTGACGTGTAATTATTATCATTAACCTTTGAACAGGATCATCTTAAAGTAAGGGTATTACAATGTTAATTCTATTGTAGACCCTTTCTCGTACGTTGTAATTCAGGGAAAACCCCTATTTCCGTTCTATAATCTACTGAACTTGGGCAGTGGAGGACTCCTGAGTCAGGTGCACCAAGGGATTGAAGAAATGCGAAGGATGAGGCATATCGGTGAAATGTGACTTTTCTCACAGCAAATTCAGGGAGTTTCTCGTTAATGATCAGGTAATCCCCCGATAACCCTCTCGCTACTTTCGCGGTATGATGGATACATAAGGAATCACCGAGGGGGACGAAGGTTATGGGTACAGTATTTGTAGAAAGAACAACCCAAAGAGCAGAGCAGAAACAAACGGAGGCGGGCAAAATGACACGAGAAACAGGCGGAATCCTTTCGTTCGTTACATCTGAGCAATGGGGCCTGATTGAAGCAAAAATGCAGCCCAAACGGGTGAAGTCGGGGTATAGTCTCTTTCTCGAAGGCGATGAAGCCGGATATCTGTACTACATTCGTTCGGGACGAGTGAAAATGACCAAGTCGACGGAGGATGGCAAGGAAATTATTTTATCCATTCAGCAAAGCGGCGATCTCATCGGTGAATTCGGCGGCATCGGAGGATTGAATCATAGCTACAGTGCAGAGATGGCGGAAAAAGGGGAACTGGCCATTATCTCGCTTAGCGATCTGGAAAGTATACTCAGCAAACATGGCGACCTTGCCTTGAAATTCTTGCAATGGATGGCACTCTCGCAGCGGATCACCCAGTCGAGATTCCGTGATTTGCTGCTCTATGGCAAGGCGGGTGCGCTCGCTTC
Source organism: Paenibacillus sp. FSL H7-0940 (assembly GCF_037979415.1). Taxonomy (NCBI): domain Bacteria; kingdom Bacillati; phylum Bacillota; class Bacilli; order Caryophanales; family Paenibacillaceae; genus Paenibacillus; species Paenibacillus sp. FSL H7-0940. The sequence goes on along the minus strand of NZ_CP150280.1, from coordinate 5,277,776 downwards.
GACACTGATCCGTGCCAGCAATTCGTATGGTAGGGTTACACCGGATGGTATTGTGCTGGACATGAAGCTGAACCATACCGATCTTGCCGAGATGATTGGAGCTACCCGGGAGAGCGTAACGCGGATGCTGGGGGCATGGAAGGAACAAGGTACGCTGGATATGATGGACGGCAAACTGATGATTCGGGATCTGGCAGCCCTGCGCTGTATGTGTGGATGTCCGACATTCCCGAGCTGTCCGGTAGAGCTGTGTCGACTGTAAATTAGTTTGTTCCGAGGTAATCCTATATAAGGAAAGATCAACGGTTGCATCCCTGAGGAACAAATTTGATTTGGATTCCAAATGAGGCTTCAAGGCTTCACCTCCATTGGCGATTGGGGTCGTTACGGAGTAAAAGAAAAGCTGGCGTCCCATATTTGGGAGTCAGCTTTTTGTGTTTCTTTGCAATTGTTCACCTGCATATTCCTTTGCAAGAATCGAATAGATCACAGAGTCATGAAAGGAACCTTTGTAGAACCAGTGCTCGCGTAATAGCCCTTCTCGCTGCATGCCAATCTTCTTCATGACATTCTCCGAAGCTGTGTTGTGCGGACGACATTTGGCGTAAATCCGGTGAATGCCCAGTTCGTTGAAACCGAAACCCAGTAAAGCGCGGGCTGCTTCGGCGGCATAACCTTTCCCTTGATAGGTGGGGTTAAGGACATAACCGATCTCTGCATTGGTTTTCTCCATCACGTGAATACCTACTCCGCCAAGGAGAGTTCCATTACTTTTCAAACATATTGCAAGTTCAAAGCCCTCTCTTGGATGTGCCTGCTGTGTGTCCAACACAAACTGCACGTATGCTCGTGTATCTTCTTCCGTATTCGGGCCCCATGCCGTATGCTGAGTAACTTCTGTCATGGATGTATAGCTATGTATACTTTTCCAATCGGTCTCCCGAATCTCCCGGATGATCAGTCTGTCAGTCTCCAGTTGCATCGTTGTTCACTCCTTCACGTTTGAATAACTTTACTGTTCATTGTACAACAAAAATAGCTCATAACAGATTCAACGAATGAATCGGTCATGAGCCATAATGTAGATCTATGATGTATGTGGAATGCTATTGTGGTTGTTTACATTGAACTGCGGGATAAGTATAAGCCAACTTGCGGATAATTTCCTTTTGCCATCTCGTATCACCCAGATTGGTTGCCAGGTTCAGAAGATCCAAATAATCGTCAAGCTGCAGATCAGCCTTTTGCAGAGTTGTATTCATTCGATGTTCGTTCCCCTTTATCTATAAAATCGTAAAATCATATGCAGTAGAAAGTTACAAAGAGACAAGTTCAAGAATGATAATCATTATCATGTTTATATATTCATTATGCAATGAACGTTGGTAAAATGCAATCCCAAGTCCGCATCGAATTTAACTTTTTTCTGAAAATAGGCTCATCCACAGCACATAGGGAATGTATACACCGAGATATGCAGACGGATACAGGAACCAGCCATTCAACAGGAAATGATGAATCTCGGTGGTGAATGTGGTCATATGAGCATTCGTCGCATACACATCACCTGCGATGACCGTTGCCGCAATATAGAAGCAGAGCAGCGCAAGAATATGAAACAATCGTCTAACCATCCGGGAACGAAGAGCAACATAAGCCATAATCAGCGGAACAATCAACAAGAGTATCAAAAATACCAATTTCATCATCGTTTTACTCCTTCGGTAAATGGAATTCTAATGATAATCAGTATGGGCCAATAGACTCAACTTCTAAACTTTTTCATAAACTTTACAAAAAGAAAGAGGAATTCAGCATATGAACAATTAAATTAAAGGAGGATAACCCATTATCAGGTAATTATGAGGAGGAGAAAGGGAATATGAAAAAGGCGTTATGGCAGCACTGGATCGGGGCATTCCTGGTCTTTATCATGATGGCAACTGCACTGCTGGGGCCGGGTTCGCAAAGTCCGGTACAAGCTGCAGCACCACTTACGGTATCTCAGGCCATCGCTGCCCAGAGCGGTGGAGGAACAGCAACGGTTGAAGGAATCATTGTTGGACATGCTACCGGGTCGCTTACCGCGAAGTTTACATCTCCGTATGCCAATGATTTTAATGTTCTGATTGCAGACTCAGCGTCAGAGCGAACCAACGCCAGATTATTGGATGTACAGGTTCCCTCATCTTTCCGTTCGCAATATGGATTGGCGTCCAACCCCAGTCTTGTAGGCAAAAAGATCATCGTAACCGGAACCCTCGGTGCCTACAACAGCTATGCAGGAGTCAAAAACCCAACGTCCATCACACTTTCCTCCGGAACAACCAATCCTGATCCAGAACCGAACCCGGGCACAACACTGCCGGACGGTACCGGCAAGAAAGTATTGTTCGATAATACCCACGCCCAGACAGCAGGTGCTGCCGACTGGATTATTGACGGGGCATTTTCGGATTTTGCCAATGGTTTGCGAAACGCAGGCTTTGCCGTGGATCAGCTGGAACGCAGCATCCCGTATACTTTCGGTGAGCAAGCCATCACCTATAATAAATTGAAAGATTACGACGTCTTTGTCATTGGCGAAGCCAACGTGCCGTTCAAAGCGACTGAGCAGGCAGCGCTGGTGCAGTACGTGCAGAACGGAGGAAGTATCTTCTTCATCTCCGACCACTATAATGCAGACCGCAACAAAAACCGCTGGGATTCTTCCGAAGTATTCAATGGCTATCGCCGCGGTGCCTTCCTGAATCCGGCCAAAGGCATGTCTTCGGCTGAAGCCGAATCACCAGCGATGCAGAGTGTGACGAGTTCAGACTGGCTCGCGACTAACTTTGGTGTCCGTTTCCGCTACAATGCCCTTGGAGATGTGAACGCATCGGATATCGTTGCACCTGCACAATCCTTTGGCATTACGACTGGTGTTAATTCTGTAGCCATGCATGCGGGATCGACCATTGCGATTATAGATTCTAACAAGGCCAAAGGCTTGGTGTATGTACCAAGTGGTGTGTCCAAGTGGGGCAATGCCGTGGATCAGGGCGTATACAATGGTGGTGGACGAGCTGAAGGAGCCTATGCTGCCATTGCAAAGGTTGGTGCAGGCAAAGCCGCATTTATCGGTGACTCTTCACCTGTAGAAGACGCGACTCCGAAATATTTGCGTGAAGAGACAGGTGCTACCAAGAAGACCTATGATGGATTCAAAGAAGTGGATGATGCAACGTTCCTTGTGAATACTGTGAAATGGCTCGCGGTCAAAGAGAGCTACACCAGTCTGGCACAAGTCCCAGGATTGACATTGGATACGGCAACAAGCCTGCTTCCTATCGAAGCTCCGGCCGCATCAACCGAGCCGCAACTTGAGCCATGGGCTGCACCAGCGGCAGGGTACAAATGGTATGATCCGACTACATTTAAGACAGGTTCATACGGCAAAGCGCAATAAGTAAAGTAGATAAACATCAAATTATTATGCGAATAGGGTCTGACCGTGGAGTTTTGCGGACAGGCTCTTTTTTTGCTTGTTATATCAGTTACAATGAATCCCATGATTAAATCCTACAGCCTGCCATTGCATAAGTATGTGCTCCAGAGGGGAAGGTATGGGTACTAATGATGCGGCGTGAAGCCCAAGCCAACCAAGGAGGCGGCGAATGATGACTCAGCAAGCAGACTGTGACAGTTCCTCGATGAGGCAGAAGCTTAAGGCAGACCTCCATCGTGTAGCAGAGCGTATGAATCTGACGTTATCCCAATTTGACAAAGACAGTGCCTGTCTGCTGGGGCAATTTGCAGAGATTCGAGCGGAGATCAAGCAGATCGAGGTGCTCGCCTCTTCGTTTTATCTGGATTGTTATCTGTCACCCTTTACCGAGAAGTTTGCCGAATTAACATCGAGCGTGCAGCATCTATCTGACCGGAGATATGGGGCGTTGATTGTGATTGAACGGGAGATTCCGTTGGAGTCGATCATTCACTCAGGCGTGACTGTGGATGCACGAGTGACGCATGCGTTGCTGGAATCGCTGTTTATTCCCGGTGCACCTCTGCATGATGGGGCTGTTCTGATTCGTGGTAATCAGATCGTATCTGCTGGTAATGTATTGCCGTTGTCACAGGCGGAAGTGCATGAACGGAAAATAGGCACCCGTCATCGGGCTGCACTGGGACTCAGTGAATTGACGGATGCGGTTGTATTAGTTGTCTCCGAGGAGACAGGACAGGCTTCATTTGCTGTAGATGGCGATTTGCATCCAATCAATGTGGTTGAGACGCTCCCTTAAATGGGAACGATTAATTGGCCTACTCGGGGCGAATAGGTTGATGTAGTTGAGGGAAGTGTACCTTTCTCCTGTAAGGGAGAGAGGTTTTTCTATGGATAGACGATAAAATTATAATCTGAAATTCGACAGCTATGCTCTCGCCATATGAGAAGCATCGATCGATGCTTCTCTGACATTGCGATGTGATTTTGCACAAACTGGGTATTCATGGGTACAATAGAGGATGGTCAATGAATAGAGAACAATGCGATTGGATCGCAAAAATGGTTGGAGGAGACGGTTAGCACATGAGTTGGTTTGAAGCAATGGAGCATCACGATTATGAGGAACTGGTTCTGTGCCAGGATCGAAATTCAGGGTTAAAAGCAATTATCGCCATACACGACACAACACTCGGCCCTGCGCTGGGAGGCACACGGATGTGGACTTACGCTTCAGAAGAAGCAGCCATTGAAGATGCCCTGCGCCTTGCCCGTGGTATGACATATAAGAATGCGGTATCTGGCCTGAATCTGGGCGGTGGCAAAACCGTTATCATCGGAGATCCGCGGCGCGACAAAAACGAAGCGATGTTTCGGGCGTTTGGACGATATATTCAAGGGTTGAACGGACGTTATATCACAGCCGAAGATGTGGGAACAACGGAAGAGGACATGAACCTGATTTATCAGGAAACCGATTATGTAACAGGCATCTCGGCGAGCTATGGTTCATCCGGTAATCCATCGCCTGCAACGGCTTGGGGTGTATATCGGGGGATCAAGGCAGCAGCCAAAGAAGCATTTGGTACCGATCTGCTGGAGGGTAAAACGATAGCGGTCCAAGGTGTCGGCAATGTGGCGATGCATCTGTGCAAATATCTGTATGAGGAAGGTGCACATCTAATCGTTACGGATATCCATAAGGACTCGGTGAAACAGGCTGTGGACCGCTTCAGCGCGACAGCAGTTGATCCCGCAGACATCACGAGTGTGGAATGTGATATCTATGCACCATGTGCACTGGGCGGCACGATTAATGACGATACGCTCAGAACGCTCAAGGCAAAGGTTGTAGCGGGCTGTGCCAATAATCAGCTGTTGGAGACCCGTCATGGGGATCAGCTGTATGATATGGGCATCGTATATGCGCCTGACTATGTTATCAATGCAGGTGGTGTAATTAACATTGCGGATGAGTTGAACGGTTATAACGCGGATCGGGCGTGGAGCAAGATCGGAGAGATCTATTCCAATCTGGAGAAAATATTCGAAAGCTCACGTACCGAGGGCATCGCAACCTATGTTGCCGCAGATCGTCTGGCTGAGCGACGGATTGAACAGATGAAGAATACGCGCAGTACATTCTTGCAGAATGGTCATCACTCATTGAGTTCCCGGAGATTGCGCAAGTAAACTTAATAGATTCATAAAAAAACTTAAAACGGTCTGTTAGATAACGGCAACATCCATTCCCAAGATGGATAGTCGATCTGACAGGCCATTTTTTTATGTTGCTATCAGAATTTCAAAAAAAGAAAAACAGTGGCAATATCTCCCTAATTGATCAATTTTATTATGGATTTTTCCGATAATGTATGTACATCGTTCAGATGCAGATGGTTCAGGGAAGTGGGGAGAAGGAAATGGGGAAAAGAAAAGGTGTAGGACATAAGATCAAAAATATGTCGCTTAAAATCAAGCTACCTTTCATGATCAGTGTATTGGTTGTTTTGGTTCTGCTTGGTGCAACGACCACAAGTTATATGATTTCATCTGATGTTGTGGTCAAGAAAAGCAAGGATGAAATGAATGTGATGGCTGACCGCCTTGGGGAAGGGCTTTGGACAGCTATGCAGCTTCAACAACAATTGAGTCATGCGATATCCGTACATAGTACTTTTAAAGAACTCTTAAAGTTGCGTGATACGAACGAAATGCCAGATGACACCTTTTTTACAGATGAGAATCCATATTTCAACAGAGCAAATACGATTCTCACTGACAGTATATCCGATACGGAAGGCTCCAAGCCGGACCTGTTCGTATTTGACAAGGAAGGAACGATGGTGGCGGGGACCATGCCAGAAGTCATTGGTCAGTCACGGGGAGATCGGGAATATTTTAAGGAATCCATACAGGGGAAATCCTTCATCAGTGACGCGGTCGTCTCTAAGACTGGCAAGAAGCTCATTATTGTGTTCTCGGAGCCTATCACCGATGAACAGGGGAATATACTAGGTGTGTTCGCCATGTCGGTGGACAGCAGCTTCTTCCTGGGGCAACTCGGAGACATTAAAATCAATGGTCAAGGCAGAGTTGAAGTACTGAGTCGGAGCGGCATCATTATGTATGATTCACTGGACCCTTCCGTTGTGGGACAAACGCTGGAAGAAGATAAGGACGCGATGGGAATTATCGAGGCTAGAGCCACCGACAAAGTGAAAATCACTTCGATGGATCGAGAAGATACCTACTATCGTATTAATCAGATTCCGGGTGCAGATCTCTCTGTGCTCATTATTGACGATTATGACGATATCAAGCGTCCGATAGAGGATATGCAGCGCCAGATGGTTATCGTGATATTGATCGGGATTGCTCTGGCTATTGGTGTAGGATTGCTGATTTCTCGCAGTATTACAAGACCTATCATACGTCTGAGCGGTCTGTTCCAACAGCTTGCTCAAGGCAATCTGACCGTTAAGGCCAATGGCAAGTATAACAGCGAATTCAAGGATCTGGCGGAGAGCTTCAATGGTATGGTGGAGCAGAACAGGAACCTTATTACCGATATGAATAGTTCGATTCATGTCCTTCAGGCCAGCACGCAGGAGTTGGAGGAGACATCCAGACAGACGGCAAGATCCATTGATGAGACATCGGCAACGTCCATGGGGATTGCCAAAGCCATGGAGGCCCAATCGGAAGATACCGAGCAGATTGCAGGCAAATTCAACAGCTTTGGCGATAAAGTGGCTGCCATGAACAGCAGTGCACAGGATGTGAAGGCAAGAGCAGATGAGATCGAAACGGTATTCCACAATGGGAATGAAGTCGTGAATGAACTGATGCGTATCAACGAGGTGAACGAACGGGAAGTGGAGAAAATCTCGGAGATTACCGTCAAACTTCAAACCAGTTCGGGCAGTATTAGTCAGATCACGGAAGCCATCAGCCAGATTGCGAAGCAGACCAATCTGCTTGCATTGAATGCTTCAATTGAAGCATCAAGGGCAGGTGAGCATGGCAGAGGATTTGCGGTTGTGGCCGAAGAGATCCGCAACCTGGCAGAGCAGAGCTCCCGCCAATCCAAGGAAATCTCCAGCATTATCGAGCAGAATCTGGCCGATGTCGCCGAGAACAACCAAAGTGTTGCCGAAATTCACACCATCTCGTCCAGACAGGATGAGCTTGTCTTGCAGACTCGTCAAGCATTTGATGTGATTCTGGAGAAGGTAACGGTTATCAATCGACAAATTGCCACGATGGCAGGACAGATGCAGGAGATGTTACAGAACAAGGATGACGTACTGGAGTCGGCCCATAGTTTGTCGGCTTCAGGAGAGCAGGTATCCGCTTCGGTTGAAGAGGTAACAGCAACCATGATGGAGCAATCTTCAACAGTACAGCAGTTGGCCAACATGGTTGATACGATCGATCAATTGACGCAAAAGCTGGCCGAATCGGCTGCGCGATTCAAGGTGGAGTAAGCGTTAGTTGAATAGGTATAGAGGGAAGGAAGACAAAGGCACTCTGTATGAGTGCCTTTTGCTTTGTTTTTTATGGTCTCGATCAATGTGCTCTAGTTCATTTAGTAATCAAGAAGATCAGCGGTTGAAAGAGGGGTACTGAGTTATCTATATCAAAACGTAATGCACTTCTGGTTCAGCAGCTTCATGAATTGATCCAACGCACTACTGACATACCGATCCTCACCGCGGACAAAGGTTGTCGTGGTATGGGTAAAACGATCTGCCAGATCAAATACGGAGAATTCATCCGGTTTCTTGTGAATAACATTGCACGGCATAATGGTAAAAGCAATTCCAGACTCCACACAGCTGAGCAGGTTTTCCATCGTACTCACTTCGATGATATTACGTGCGGACAACCCTTCTTCCTGCAAAAATTCTTCGGTCATTTCACGATAAGGACAGCCCTCGGGGAAAACAACCCATGATACTTGGCACAGACTTTCGGGTGGTGTATCCATCCGCTTGGAGATGATATGAACGGTGTCCTGCATCTCATATTCCACCTTCAAACCTTCTTTCACACAAGCCCCGCTGATAAAAGCACCATCAATCTCATCGTCCTGTATTTTCTTGCGCAGTACTTTGGGTGAAGTGGCGTTGACGAGTGAGATGGACACCTTCGGGTAGGTTATCTGATATTCATTCAGGATCTCCATAAAGCGGCTGGATGCCGCCGTTTCTACAATGCCAATTTTCAGCGTGCCGGAAGGCTCACCGGGATCGGTCATATCCTGCTTCAGATCGTACAAAAGGTTGTGAATCTGTGTGGCGTACTGGACGAACTGTTCTCCTTTGGAGGTCAGTACAACACCTTTGGGAAATCGGTTGAACAACTGGATTTGATATTCCTGCTCCAGTTTTTTGATACGTGTAGTGACATTGGATTGTGCGTAATTCAGTTCTTTGGCGGCCTGTGAGATTTTGCCTGAACGTGCCACCGCGAGAACAATATCGATATCGGAAAGTTCCATGCTGTCCCCTCCTGAACGTGGATTAACTTCAATTACTTCGGCAAATGGTGATGTTAGGTATCTCTCTGAGAGATACAACTATATATTTAAATCATTTTACGATATATCGGAGCCGCCGTACAATATCCTTAATGACAAAGAGAGTAGGGATATGACATGGATAACACGAATACACGTTTAACATTATTAAGCCCGGTAACGATTCATCAGTGGCAATTAAGGAACCGAATTGTGATGGCACCGTTGACCCGGGGATTTGCTGATGATCGGGAGGGGACCGTGACGGATGAGATGGTGGCGTATTATGAGCAGCGTGCGCGAGATGGTGTGGGACTGATCATTACCGAGGGCATTAACCCCAATCTGGCAGGCAAAGGCACCTACGGCATCCCCGGTTTATATACAGATGAACAGACGACTTCTTGGAAAAGGGTAACGGATGCTGTCCACAGACATGGTGGCACCATTATTGCTCAACTATGGCATATCGGCAGGTTGTCCCACTCCGATCTGATCGGAACCACTCCAGTGGCACCTTCCAGCCTTGCGGCAGAGGGAAGAGTGCATAAGCTGCATAAACCGTATCAGGTTCCTCAAGCGATGAGTACACAGGATATAGCGGATACAATTCAGCATTTTCAGACGGCCGCCCGCAATGCGGTTCTGGCAGGGTTCGACGGGATCGAGCTGCATGCTGCGCATGGGTATCTGATCGACCAGTTTATTAATGAGAAGACTAACCAAAGAACAGATGAATATGGAGGCGACACTGCGGGCAGATTGCGGTTCCTGCGGGATATTATTGTGGCTGTGAAAAAAGAGATCCCTGTGGATCGCATATCGGTACGATTCTCCGAGAAAAAGGATGATGATGCATCCTATGAATGGGTAGACAAAGCTGGAATGATCGATGCATACCTGAACTTGTTCCGCGAGACGGGAATTACGATCTTGCATCCCTCAACAGATCATTATGCGAAAGCATGGGAAGGGGAGCAGTCCTTTCACGAGCGGATTCGAAGTCAGTGGGATGGAATCATCATTGGTGTGGGGGATTTGGATGTTCAGACCGCGGAGCAAGCTATCGGCATGGGAAGCATAGATCTGGCAGCGTTCGGCAGACCGTTTATCGCCAATCCAGATCTGGTACAGAGATTGCATACGGGTCAGCAATTGATTGAGTATGATGCGAATGCACATTTGCCTGTTTTGGTGTGAAAAAAAAGTGAAAAAAAGGGCAGAATAGGCTGCCCTGAGGTTCAGATACTTTTTGAGTGATCCAGCGGTTTCATTTCGTTTCTTCTTGTTGAGCTTTTTTCGATATACCAGAGAATGATCATAGACAATGCATAGAACAGACTGACAGCCAGAATAATGATCCATACACTTTCCATGTCCATGCTTTTGATGAAAATGCCTGTCAAATATGGGCTAAGTGTATAACCCAGGCATCCTACGAATAATAGCAAGCCGTTAAACCGGCCCTGATGTGTATCGGGTACACGCGAAGCAATATACAGGTTGATATTGGTCTGCACGAGAATCTCTCCAATGGTCCACAGCACCGTGGATAAGGCGACGATGGAAAAATGGGGGAAGGTTCCGAGCAGGTTCAAGGCTCCAAATCCGATTCCATAGAAGAGTGCGCCTGTAGCTATGGAGTTTAGGGCAGTTAATTTGCGTGTAGCGGACAGGATCACGGTGGTAAGAATAATGACGCTAATGGCATTGATGGTCATGACAGAGCCGTAATATGCTGCCCCGTTCTCGCCAAATGAATGATTCATCTGGAGTGGGAGGCTGAATGAGTATTGCATATAGATAAAATAGTTAAGAAATGACACAACGATGAAAAAGGCAACAAGTGGATTTTTCAGCAGTAATCTGAATAACGGCGAAGGCGGTTGGCTCGATCGTTGTTGTTCTTGTTGTCCGGCATGTTCGCTGCTTGTTGATGCCAATTCCTTGCGTGTGCCGATCTTAACCTGGTTGATGATGATAAAGGTAGATATCAGAAACACGGTGCCGATACTTATAAAGACAATGTTGACGTGATCCTTGATAAAAAAACCGGCGATCAGTGGTCCGATGGCTATACCCAGATTGGCCCCAAGATACATGAGGGAAAAGGAGGACTTTCGCTCTTTCTCCTCCGTACACAGTTGAATAATCAGTGCATTATAAGCAGGTCGGGTGATACTGATGAAAAACATGACTGCAATCAGAAGATAACCAACGGTAATGGTGCCTGACCAAAAAGAGCAGCTTATAATCATGATGGCAGACAACAGTTGCCCGATGACAATAATTGTTTTTTTGCCCATAAGATCGCTTAAATAGCCGCCGAGAAGTACACCGGGTCCGCTAATCAGGGCTGCCATGGACACAAAGATCCCTGCACTGACCACATTCATACCCATCTGCAACGTAAGCACCAAGGTAATCAGGGAGAATACAAAATCTCCCGTGCTGTTAATCGTTCTTGCTAAACAGAGATAATAGATATCGCGGCTCAGACCCGCGTAGGTTTTGAATAAAGACAATAATTCCAGCCCTCCCCAAGATAACCGTCACTCCAGACCAAAAACAGTGAGGATGATTCGTACATCTTATACGGTTTCAGCAACCGTCACTTCAATCTTGAAGCGATCGTACATATCCAGCAGGGTTTGACGCAATTCCTCGAACGAATCACCCTCCACAATAGCATAGCCTGATCGGGTCATGGTATCGTTGACGTCCCCGGCGCGCTGCCCCACTTGATAGGATACATTGAACTCAATGATGCCAGGGATATCGGCATAATCCTCTATCCCGGATATGTGTTGAATTACCCCTGCGCGTGAAGGGAAGCAGATCATGCCTGTGAATTTATGGCGCGTCTCCTGTTGCTTAAATTCATATATTCCAACTTCCAGATCAGTGACGGCTTCGAAGAAATCAACGCCATGGGTGTTCTTGATACAAGGAGGCATAACATGTGATCCCCCGATTCTTGCACCAATTTCTCCAAACACCACTTCTCCTTCCGGAGTCAGAAAAAGTTCGGCATGTGTTACGGATTGATTGATACCCAAGGCAGCAATGACCTGTTCATTGAGTTCTTTGATGTGATGGATAAAATCAGCTTTCGTGCCTTCAGGGAACGTAATGCTGGCTGGAGGTTTCTGCATCGTCGCAATATCCAGGCAGTTATACAGGTATTGGGACACGGATGCAAATACAACCTTGCCCTTGGACACAATGGAATCACAATGAAACTCCGTACCGTGGATGAATTCCTCCAGCAAATCCCTTTGCTGTGCTTGTCTTGTATGGTGTAGATAATGTACCAGTTCATCCATGCTGGACAATTTGAACGTATTGATACTTCCATATCCGCTGAGTGGCTTCACAATAATCGGGAAGCCGTGTACAGCAGTGAAACGAATATAGTCCTGTTCATGTAGAGCAATGGCAATTTCGGATGTCCGAATTCCGCGTTGATGCAGCATTTGTTTCATGATCCATTTGTTGCGAACAGCCTCAGCCTGATTGCGCTGCATACCGGGGATCCCGAACTCGGAACGGAGCTGACCACCGATCTCAATCGCATTCTCACCCGGCGTTAACAGAGCAGAGATGGAATGGGATTCTCGGATCTGCATCATATGCTCCCGGATGGCATCTACGGACTCCAGATGATCGACATATCTAATTTCGTCAAAGAAGTCCCTGAGGACCTCATCATGATGCAAATTATGCCGTTCAATAATCAGAATTTTCTTGTGATCCGCCAATTTCTGCAAAGGTTTAACGAAGTTTAATCCAGTTGGAAGCCTGAAATCAGATATGTATACAATGGTTTTCATACGTTCTCGTATATCCCCTTTCAACAAAATACTAAAAATAGTAAAAATTCATTTCATAACATTATAGCTCAATATTTTCCATTTTGAATACACCTTTTGGTTAAAAATATGAACCAAAATACATATTTATGATGCGTTAAAGTGTTAATTGACAATAGGAAATTTTTGGTATACGATCTTTAGCGGATTAGAAATAAAAAGGAGGAAATAGAAATAAATGGAGATCGTTAAAGAGAAATATGCCATACTGGGAACGCTGGGAGACGATGAAGGATTCCTGACTTGCAGCATGCATATCGCGAAAAAGCTAGGCAACTCGGAACGTATCAAGCCATACCCTGAATTTGAAGCGGCTGCGGAAGACTTGAGATCAGGGATCATATCCTGCTTGCTGGTCCCCGGGGCGTATCCCAAGCTCAACAGCTTTATCATGGATTCTGAACTAGCGGTGTCTGAGAGCTTTGTGGAGAAAATTCCTGCGCTGGTTCTATCCGGCTTCCATGCGGTATGTCCCGATCAGATCGATATTATCTATCATCATCCAGCAACCACTTACTTGTTATCTGAACTTGATACAACCTATAGAGAGAACAGCACCGTATCGTCCAACCCTGAAGCTTGCAGGAAGGTCATGCACAACACGGAGAAGTCCATTGCGCTCACGAATCAGCTATGCGCTGATCATTACGGGCTTGTGACCTACAAAGTATTGCGTGAGGGAATCAATATGCCATGGGTATGTTTTACACAAAATACACAGAGGGTGAATACAGTCATATGAAAAGAATTGCTATTATACTGGATAAAAATCTGGAACCTGGCGCCGCCGCAAATGTGGCTGCTCTGTTAATGGGACAAGCAGCCCTGAATGAGCCGGAGTTATATTCTGATCAACCTGTGCTGGATCATAGCGGCGTTCAGCATGCGGGCATCCGATATAGCACTGTCATTCTGAAGGCCGGGGAGAATCAACTGATCAATCTGGCCAAACTCTGCTCAGATGACAGCGGGGGACTGAGCCATGTTGTTTTTTCACAGACAGGCCAGTCGCTCAACAATGCCTTTGAACAATATGCAGTTGAGATTGCTTCGATGGAATTGGAAGCTACCAAAGTGGTAGGTGTCATTGTATGGGGCGAGGATGATCAAGTTAGGGCAGCGACCAAAAAATTCAGTGTCATGAAATAAGGGAAAAGGGCAGAAGCGGATCTTTAGAGATCACTCTGCCCTTCTTTATATATGAAAGAATTGTTATAGAGGTTGTTCAAAAGTCCGATTTTGATTAGGAAGGATGCCTGAAGGCATCGCACTTATAGATGTTTGCTGACAACGGCAGCTTTCTTTTCCGTAAAGTAATACACCAAAGCGAGCAGCGGCATAATCAGGCCAATTAGCGTTGTGAGACTCCAGCCTCCGTTAGCATAAGACCAGCTTCCAAGGGATGAACCAATCGCACCGCCGACAAAAAAGATCGACATGAATATGCCATTCACACGTCCTCTCGCTTCACTTCCTAAGGAGTAGATAATGCGTTGACCCAGCACCAGATTTCCCGAGACAGCCATATCCAGTGTGATCGCGACGATCACAAGCAGTATCAGTGCTAACGTGGAGTGACTCTGGAACGCATAAGCAAGACCAAACGAAGCAGCAGCGATCACCATGGCAGCACCCGTCAGAATACGTGTTAATCCGCGATCAGCCAGTCTCCCGGCAATAGGAGCGGCAATAGCACCTCCGACACCAGCCAGTGCGAACCAGGCAATGCCTTGCTGTGACATGTCAAAATCGTTAGCGAGCCTGAGCGGAACCGTAGTCCAGAACAAGCTGAAAGCACCAAACAGACTGGCCTGATAGAACGCCCGGCGGCGCAGCAGCGGCATCGTTCTGAACAGTGTGCCCAAGGACACGATTAATTGCCCGTATTTCAAGGTGGGTTCAGGCTGGCGAGCAGGAAGAGCACGTGATAGGAGCAGCATTAGAAGTGTTATGACAATGGCGGAGAATACAAAGACCGTCTGCCATCCGAAGAGGCTGGTGATAAAGCTTGCGACAGGACGAGCCAGCATGATGCCCAGCAACAGACCACTCATTACATTGCCAACAACCCGTCCGCGCTGTTCCTCGGAAGTAAGATATGTCGCATAGGGCACCAGAATTTGAGCGACAACAGAACCTATACCAATGAACAGAGAGGCAGTCAGAAATACAACAGCTGTAGGTGAGAAAGCCGCAGCAATCAGGGCAACAACCAGTACGATGAGGAAAAGAACGACCAGGCGTCGATTCTCGGTAATGTCACTGAGCGGCACGATAAACAGCAGACCAATGACATAACCAATCTGAGTCAACGTTACGATCAATCCGGCAGCGGCAGAAGACAGACCCGTTGTCATGCTGATCGGACCGATAACGGTCTGAGCATAATACAAATTTGCCACGATCAATCCACAAGCTGATGCCAGCAAAAAAATAATCCAGGTGGGTACAGGTGCCTTCTTCACTTGTTGTCTCATATCCATCATAATCATCCTCCACAGTTCTAAATTGGTATTCCCAATAAACAGGTGATATTTAAAAACGTTAATTACTAAACGGTGTGTTCACTAATTATAAATATATAATAAACTAAACGTATAGTATTGTAAATAGGCTCAACATATTTTAATGAGAAAGTTAATGAGGATGAAAAGGTGAGCGTAGGATGGAATTGTATGTACTCATGGCAGTTTAGTATAATGAACGTATCGTTTTTATGAAAAATACTGATGATTAAATATATTTTATACATCCAGGAGGGCTCAAGATGACTGCCAAAAGAGGACGTCCGCGTAACATGGAAACCCAGAATGCCATTCTTACAGCATCGTATGAGTTGTTGTTGGAGCACGGATTCGGGGTGGTTACAATCGAGAAGATTGCTGAACGTGCACAGGTGAGCAAAGCCACTATCTATAAATGGTGGCCGAATAAAGGCGCTGTCATTATGGACGGATATATGTCTGCTGCAACGGCAAGATTGCCAGTGCCGGATACAGGGTCGGTATTGGAGGATATACGCATACATGCGAGTAATCTGGTTCGTTTTTTGACCAGTCGGGAAGGAAAAGTGATTACACAGATTATTGGGGAAGGGCAGTCGGATGAAGGGCTTGCCGAAGAATACCGTACAAGATACATCCAACCACGTCGACGTGAAGCTCGGGGAATTCTGGAGAAGGGTGTGGAGCGCGGCGAATTAAAGAGTGGGACGGACATTGGATTATACATTGATCTGATCTATGGACCGGTGTTCTATCGTATGTTAGTGACGGGGGAAGCGATGGATGATGCGTTTGTAGATCTGATGCTCCGTTCATTGTTGGAAGGCATTCAGTCCAAGAAGAAATAGGGATAGCCACGATACAAGTGGGAGGAAGAGGGAAGAGGGAAGAGGGCGATTCGTAGGAATCACCCTGGAAGGAGCACATGTATATTGTACGTGGGAGATTGTTAGACCTGGAATATAGGTGAGATGGCTGTGGGCCACGAATCTGTAACATTAGAGGAAAGGAAGGATGAGTGCTGGGTTAACACCGGGGGTTCATTCCATACCGAACTGGGCAGCTCGCGGCGTAATATAGGGGCAACTTCCTTGGCAAAACGCTCCACTTGCTCCAGTTGCTCGCTATGCGTCAGTCCATCTACGCTGATACTCAGCACCTGATGTCCGTAAGCGGCATGATAGTCCAGAATTTTCTCAATGACCTGTTCCGGACTGCCAATTAACGCAGGACCTCGTGCAATGTTATCCTCCAGATCGGTGAAGGGCGACTGGTTATGCTGTGCGGCGGCGGTGGCATGGAACGCTTCATAATATGGCTTATAACGACGAATGGCTTCTTCGCCCGTATCCGCAAGATAGAGACTGCCGGCACCAGAGCCAATCACTGCTTGCTGCGGATCATGACCATAATAATTGAGGCGTTCCCGATAATGATCAATTAAAGCTTTGTATTTGGCTTGCGGATGGAAAGAATTCGACGTAAATAGCGGCTCGCCATATTTGGCAGCGAGTTCCGTCGAGACCATGCTGGACGCGCTACCATGCCAGATCGGGATGGATTGCTGAAGCGGCCTGGGCCACGTGGTCACTCCCTCAAGCGGAGGGCGATACGTTCCCTGCCAGGTTACATTCTCTTCAGACCACAGCCGTCTTAGCAAATGATAGCGTTCATCGAGTGAGTCCCATTGTTCCTCTTCGCGTATGCCAAACAGCGGATAGTGCCGAGGGTCATTGCCTTTCCCGATGATCATCTCCAGCCGTCCGCCCGATAATTGATCCAACGTGGCATAATCCTCGGCAACCCGGACTGGATCAAGTATACTAAGAACAGTGACGGTGGTTAGTAACCGAATGCGTGTGGTTGCTGCGGCTATTGCGGTTAATACGACAGGTGGCGAGGAAGATAGAAAAGGCGCACCGTGTCGTTCACCGATCCCATAGGCATCGAATCCCAGTCGTTCAGCCAGCTTCGCTTGCTCTAATATATTGTGGAATTTCTGCTGAGTTGTCAGAGCTTCCCCGGTTACGGCATTAGGCAGATTCATCATGAGACTAAACAAGGCAAATTTCATCTGACCTTCTCCTCGAACTGAATTGATAGTATCTGTGTCGTATAATCCTATTGAAATAGTAGGATATGTAAGTTGAATTAAATGTATCACGTTCTCACGGATTCTTCTAATGGATTTTTTCTATAAGCGGGAACAGCGAGGCTTCCTTGCATAAATGTGAAGGGAATTGCCACGATTTTTATTGACCGCTGTAAAATTTAGGATTAAAATTGTGCTTATCATATAAATTCAAAATTATGGATTTTCATTGTGGAGGTGGGATACATGGAACCTACAACTACGATACGCTCATATATTGAGGACTACATCAGGAAACAGGGGTACACCCTGCAGTATTTTGCCGATATATCGGGAGTTAACGCTGGAACGCTTAGCGCAATTATTAAGGGGACTCGGCCCATCGCTATGGCGCAACTGGATCTGATTACCCAAGGCATGAAGCTGGAAGAGGGGTATTTCTACGAGATTTATGGGGCTGAATGTTTCGTGGAATCGGCACCTCATTGGAGGAGACTGGAACCTTTCCTGCAACGCTGTGCTGAATTGGACAAGCTGGAATGTATTCATAAGGTTATCCAGGAAGTGACGGATGATCGCTCGTATATCTCGGAGTTGTTTGAGATGGCGGAAGGCATGCTTGAACGTGGACAGACGAAGGCTGCACGGATGTTGTACGAATGTGTGGCGGAGTGTGAGAAATATCAACACTCGGAACGTCTGGCTCTGTGCCAGTATCGCATCTTCACGTTGTCTCTCGGTCAGAATCAACATGATAACCTGCGGGCCGCTGTGCACTTTGAGCCATATATTAATCGGCTGGATGAGGAACGACAACTGGATGCGATTAAGGATTTGGGGAATACGTATCTCGCCCTGAGGTATTGGGACAAGGTAATTGATCTGGCTGAAGAATTAGATCAGAAAACGAAAATTTTGCAGTCATATACAAAGAAAAAAATAGACAAAAGTGATAGACTTACCGCCTATCCTTTGTTCGTATATAGAGCTTATTCCAATTTGCTTAAATCAATGTCATGTGAAAGGCAGGGACGTTATGAAGAGGCTTTGCACTATACAGAACTCTATGCCAAGCTTGCTAAAGTCTCTGAACCGGATGAAGAAGATCAGATTTTTATTGATAAATTTGCTGGTTGGACAGAAGCCAATACTTATTTATATACATTAATGATAGGTGATTTCAATGTTTTACCTGCTTACGTGGAATTTATTGAACAAAATGAAGATGAAATTTTACCTGCAATAGTTAATATTTTAGAAGCGGCTAATAAGTTTGAACAAAATATTGATGAGATTTTGTATAAGTTTAGTGATCGAATTAACTCGGAAATTAACCATTCAAAAGGATATACAGAACAGATGAAAAGTGAAATGTATGCTGCATTTTTGTTAGAAAGTTCTCTCTATCACTTGAATCGTCATGAATATCGAGAGGGTTTGAAGCAGCTTATACACTGCTTAGCAGAATCTATAAGATTAAATAATCAAACAGATGTCATTCATTGTATTTCCTTATATGAAAAGTACAAAAGCATGGGCAACACTGAAATTGAGCATCAATACAAACTTATAATGATGGAGGTTCAGAAATCTTATGAAAAAAAAGAAAATCTTCTATGTAATCTTGCTTAGTTTTATGATTATTAATTTTGGTGGAATTGGTAATTTTGATAGTGATGTAATTATACAAATGTTAGCTTATCATCATGGTGGAGGCAGTCTATAACAGTCAGAGATATATTAAATTGTCAATGAGGTTTACTTTCAAGTATTGAGAGTAAGCTTTTTTTGTATTTTCATAGATTGACCAATGTAAAATACAGGATTAAAATAACATTTATTATATGTTATTGAATTATAAGTGATTTAGGTGACGGAGGTGTGATAGTGGAATTGGTTCCTACAATAAGAGCACATATTGAGAAATATATGAGAGAACAAAATCTCAAGTTGCAGCATTTTTCCGATATTACAGGAATTAATGTTGGGACATTAAGTGCTATTCTTAAAGGCAACAGGCCAATGTCTATGAACCAACTGAATCAGATTACTTCTGTTATGGGATTAGAGAAAGGGTATTTTTATGAGAGTTATGGGGTTGAATCCTTCATAGAATCTTCGCCCCACTGGAGACGTTTGGAGCCATATCTATATGAGTGTGCTGAGCTTTGTAAGCTGGATTGTATACAACAAGTCATCACTCATGTAACGGACGAACGATCCTATTCAGAAGAGTTATTTGCTGTAGCTGAAAGCTTTTTTGCCAAAGGATTCAATAAAGAGGAACTTATTTTATTTGAATGTGTGGCAGACAGGATGCGCTTAAAGATTAAGCGAACCTTTATGCAACAACCATGCTTATACCCCTTCCCTTCTACTCCAAAAATGAGCGACAATAATTACCAGTAAAGAGTTAACTTCTGCAACAAACTGTGCTAAACTGGAGATAATAAAAAAAGAGCAAGGATGCGCGAACATCCCTACTCTTTACAACAGCCGCTTCTAAGGGCGGTGGCTGTGCATAGGTAGCTGAAATAGACCATTACCTTAGCTGGGGCGGTCTATTTCTTTTTGTTTTGATTATTTAAGGCAATGACAATAGTTACAATCAGTCCAATCAAGGTTACAATGAACCCCGCAAAACTGATCATCAATGTCAATACCGTTTCAATCGCCACAGGCATCACCTCCTTTGCAGGAGACTAGCCGACCACCCATATTAGCCATTCTGTTGATAGGAATATTATACCATACTTACTATTATGGTGGATACCGTTGCAGCGATCAGAACACATCTGATTTATATGTCTAGTGATTGCAATCGACAACAGTGGGTTTACTTCATCAGTATAAGTATAATTTCAGAATTAGTGGGCCTGATAGACCATACGTTTCTTGATTCAATATACCAACTGCAGGGGTTATTTTAGTTCCTTTAACCTTGAAGGCCAAAGATATGTTTCGTTTTTTCTCTACTCTGACCACTCAAACCAGATTGTCGTGAACAATGAACCCTATGTAGATGAAGAGATGAGTCCGGCTGAGATCAGTAATCTTTAAGCGGATCATATGAGGCGTTTACTCAAACGGGAGATGGCATCAATCCTGACTTAGCTTTTTTGAGGCAGGTAAAGTAGGGAGATATAAATTAATTTTTGTTTTATGAAAACCACCTTTGCAAACAATCAATTAGTTCTGCAAAGGAATATAATATGAATTTTTTGGCAATGTATCCTAAAATGTTATACAAAGAGGGGGTGCATGCTATGAATGAACCGAAGCAGATCAAAGATAAAATCGAACGAAATAGGCATGAGTTAAGTCGTTTGGCGGAGAATCATGGCATGCAGGACAACAAAGTCCTCCGACAGTCCATGGTACTGGACGAGCTTATTAATGAATATAATCGATTCAAATATAAAAGCCATCTCGGGAACAGACAACCGATTGCATAATGCAGTCGGTTTTTTTGTTTAATTAGTGTTCTATAGAAATAGTGTAGTCGACTGTAGCGATACAGTCGGCTTTTTGGCGTTCATCCTGAAACCTATGCGGATAACTTGAAATTCCGTACCAATTCCAGGATTGGCAGGATAGCGAATGATCATTAAAACTGGATATGATGACCCCAGTTATATCCAGATTGATCTGTGAAGGGGGCTCATACAATGATCGGGAGAGGGAGGGATGAACGGAAATGATGGACAAGGTACGCATTTTTTTCGGAAAAAATGTAAACCTGCGGACCAAGTTGCTCCTGTTGTTCCTGGCGCTGACGTTGCTGCCGCTATGTTTACAGGGAGTGATGAACTACAAGCATTTCTCGCAGACGATGGATCGCAAGACCGAGCAGTTCACCATTGATATGGTTCGCCAGATTAACGCCAATCTGAATCGGCTGCTGAAGGACTTTGAGCGGTTGTCGCTCTTGCCGCTTTACGATCAGATGGTGCTTGGCATTCTAGGGAAATACAACGCTTCAATGGGGTCGGGAACATGGGCGAGGTCGGAGGATTATCTGAAAATGAAGCTTTACACATCGGGTCAAGCTTATGACCGGCCCGAGATTCGGGGAATTCACCTGATCAGCAACAGCGGCATTTTGTTCTCCAATCTCGATTCACTGGCGGTCAAGCCGGTATGGGACAGCAGGCAGGATGACTGGTTTGCAGAGCTTGAAGACTCGGAAGGGACATGGCGCCTGCTTCCTCCGCATCAACCCGACTATTACACGGGTGGTCAGCAAGAATCGTATATATCGGTGGGCAGAGTGCTTCGAGATCCGGGAACGCTCCAGCGATTGGGTTACATTTTGATTGACATTCGTCTGGAGGCTTTCGGTCAACTGTTATCCAATCTGAATTATGAGCAAGATGCAAGTCTGATGATTGTAGACAGCAAGCAGCGTCTGCTGTTCGAACGGACCTCAATCGGAGGGATGTCTGCGTACGACCAGTTGCTAATGCAGGGACAGCTTCAAAGCTATGCAGGAAACCAAAAAGTTATTCTGGATGGGCAGTCTTATCTCTATGTACAACATCATTCCAGCTATTCCGGGCTTTCGGTGATCAGTCTTACACCTATTGCTGTGATTCAAAAGGAGTCGGGTGAGATGCTCACCTTCACAATATGGTTCGCTGTGTTATGTATGGCGGGTATAGCGATTCTGGCGGTTCTGTTATCTTATCGTATCACCCGGCCGCTGATTCGACTGAAGCACCACATGATTCGGGTGGAGCAGGGAGATTTTAGCCAGCGTGTATCACACTTCAGCAGTGATGAATTCGGACAGATTAGCCGGGGCTTTAACCGAATGATGGAAGAGATTCATCGACTGTTCAATGAGGTGTTTCTGCTGGGCATTCAAGAGCGGGAGGCAGAGTTGTCAGCGTTACAAAGCCAGATGAATCCCCATTTTATATACAACACGCTGGAGTCCATTAACATGATGGCCATTCGCCAGAAGCATGCTGAGGTATCAGACATGGTGACGGCGCTTGGCAAGCTGCTGCGCTATACGATTGATAAGGTGGACCGGATGGTTCCATTTGGGGAAGAACTTGCTTTTGTACAATCCTATGTACGCATTCAGCAGGTACGTTACGACGGCAAGTTAGAGATTATCTATGACATCGAAGAAGCAATAACGGAGTATTTGATTCCCAAGCTGGTACTGCAACCGCTGGTGGAAAATGCAGTATACCATGGCATTGAAGGGCAGGAAAATGGAGGAGTAATCTGGGTATCTGCCTTGAAATTCGACCATGAGCTGCTGATTAGCGTGCGAGACAACGGTAAGGGTATGACTCAGGCAAAGATTGACGAGTTAAATGAGTCCATATCAAAACAGCCATCCAATGAGGCATTACGTTGCCATGCCGGGGACAGTCTGGGGCTTAACAATATCGCTCAGAGGCTTCGCCTCATGTATGGAGAAGGCGGCAGCCTAAGCATTGATGGGAGTCCCGGGCAGGGCCTGGTGGTCACGATATCCATTCAACTTCTACCGAAAGGGGATTGAAGCGCATGTATAAAGTATTGCTTGTAGAGGATGAGACGGTCATCCGTCAGGGACTGAGGGAACTGATCGTACAAGTGTCTTCTCAGTTTCAGGTAACGGGCGAAGCATCGAGCGGTACCGAGGCGCTGGATTTTCTGAGATGTGAGGTGCCGGACGTGATAATCACGGATATCCGCATGCGTGAAATGGACGGACTAACTTTGGTAAGCAAAGCAAGAGACATGTACCCTGAATTGCTAATGCTCATCATTAGCGGCTACGGCGAGTTTGAATATGCACGCAGAGCGATGGAGTTCGGGGTGTTGAACTACCTGTTGAAGCCCATCGATCGTTATGAACTGGCATTATGCATACAAAAGATTCAATTGCTGCTGGATCGCAGATACGGTATTACAACTCTTTCTATCCCTGAGCCATCTGGCAAAACAGAACACGCTGGTGGAGATACACGGAAGATTATCCGAGATGTGAAGGAGCACATCAAGCAACATCCCGATGGAGATCTGCGACTTCAGACGATAGCAGATCTCGTTAACTTGAACCCTACTTATTTAAGCCAGTTGTTCAAGAACGAAATAGGCATCAATTATTCCGAATACATCACGGAGGCACGTATGGAGCGGGCCAAGTGGTTGCTGATCAACACGGGTCTCAAAATCTATGATGTGGCACGGTTATCCGGGCATCAGAGCCCCAAACACTTCATGTTGGTGTTCAAGCAGCAGGTGGGATGGACCGCGGGAGAGTATCGAGACCGATTCAGTATCTCTTGAAAAACCATACCATTTCTGTAGTTGACGTGATTTTAGGGGGAACGACGCTTTCGTTATACTTTGGTTGCACATGTATACCACGACGTCCATAAGGGGGATTTCCATGAAAAAAGCAGGACTGATACTGGTGTTTATACTCATGATGATGGCTTCAGTCGCGTGCACAAGCTCCAATTCCGGCAGTGAATCTGGCAGTTCAAGCGGAGAGAATGGAGAGGTCGAGCTGAAGTTCATGATGTGGGGCAATCAGGCGCATATGGATGTATACAACAAGTTGATTGATGACTTCACAAAGGAAAATCCAGGCATCAAAGTAACGATGGAATCCGTACCTTTCGCAGAATACCAGCAAAAAATCTCGGTGCTTGCTGCCGGAGGCTCTCTTCCCGATCTCGCATGGGTATCGGAGCGAATGGTGCCGCAATTCAAGTCCAATCACATTCTGGCTGATGTATCCGAGTTCAAGGATGATGCACAGTTTAAGCTGGATGATTATATTCCAAGTACATTGGATTTGTTCCGTGATGGCGATGAACTGCTGGGACTACCTTTTTCTACACCTCCGGTGGTCATGTTTTACAATAAAACGCTGTTCGACAAGGCCGGCCTGACTGATCCAAACACACTTGCCACCCAAGGACAATGGACATGGGAACAGTTCGAAGAGTCCGCCAAAGCCATTACCAGCAAGGATGCGACTAACCGAGTCTATGGTGCCAACTTTTTTCGCGACTGGAAGACCTGGGCGGTGCTTTCCTCCTATTCCTGGTCCAATGGAAGCGGTCCATTCGACGAAGACATGACAACGTTTACCTGGAACGATGCCTATGGCGTACAGACCTTTGAATTGCTGGAACGCATGATGTTCACTGATGAATCACACCCGAAGGCGGGTGAGCAAGTCAGCTTCGATGCGGGTAATGTGGGCATGTTCTTTGATAATTACAGCTATGTTTCCAAAGCAAGAGAAATTACGGATTTTGAATGGAGCATCGCTCCTATGCCTTCCGGTTCTCAAGGCAGTGTGCCGATGCTGGGGCAGGCCGGATATGCCATGTTCAACGACAGCAAACATCCAGAGGAAACGAAGAAACTGTTGAAGTATTTTGCCAGTGAGCAGGGGATTCAGGCGACAGCCACCTACTTTGTGCCTCCGCGTACCTCTGTTCTGAACTCAGATGCATTCATTCTTCAGCCGAATAACCCGAGCAAAGAGCATATCGTGCAGGCGGTCATTGATGAAATGCCCAAAGCGCGCTTAATCCCCGGTCATATCCGTTGGCAGGATATCGACAATGCGGTATTGCAGGGATTTGACCGACTATTTGCAAAGACAACGACAGCTGAGGATAACCTGAAACAAATGCAGGAAGAGATCCAAAGCGTGTTGCAACCCTAAGTCATTTGATCGAAACCGGAGGTGAGAACAATGGGCAATTTCAAAGAATTACTTGAACGGAAACCGCTGTCGCTGGTGGTCAGCCTGCCTGAGAATGATATTGCTTTGGCACGGGCAGCTATGGAAGAGGGCGCTGATGCACTGAAGGTACATTATAATGTCGGTCATCGCGCCAGCGGGAATCATTTTGGTCCATTGGACATGTACGCCGAGGTGTTTCGGGCGATCCGCAGTGAGTTTGGTGGCCTGCTTGGGGTTGTACCTTCTGGCAGTATTGATGGAGCACAAAGGGAGGATGTGGAGCGTCTTGGTGGGCTGGGCTTTGATTTCTATTCCATCTATGCACATCACTTGCCATCTTTCATGCTGAGTGACTTGGGGCTGGACCCAACGTTTGCGATCAATGAGGAATATGATGCTTCCCTCGTAACATCGGCAGCTCACTTCGGCTTCACCGCTCTGGAGGCATCCATTGTACCTGGAAAAGAATATGGTACACCGCTAAGCTTCGCGGATGTACTCAAGTATCGCCGTCTGGTCTTGCAAGCCCAGGTACCGGTATTGGTTCCTTCCCAGCGAAAGCTGGTGCCGGAGGATGTTCGGGTGCTGCGCGATACCGGGGTAAAAGCGATCATGCTTGGGGCGGTCGTGACAGGCAACACAGAGGAACAGCTACGAAGGGCTGTGAACGGGTTCCGGAATGCGGTGGACAGTCTGAACCGTCGGGATTAATCAATTGAAAGTCACGTGAATCACGGGGGACACCCATGTTAGCATTCATTTGTTCTAACGAATCGAGCACATGTTATTTGCGTCCATTTGTACAGATCTGAAGTTTAAGGAATCAGAGAGACGTTATTTCGTCCATTTGGTCGATTTTTAAAGTTCTGTTAGCGCTTGGAGCGAGGGGGATCATTCCTTTTGAGACAGCACCATATATAGAATCGTCACAGAGTTCAGCTTCGGAGGAAATTTTATTAAAAGGGGGAGGCCTGATTGACCCATTCACGTAAGCGCAAAAGAGGGGGGCCGCTCGCCAGAGAGGCCCAGATCGCGGGTTGGCTGTTTGTATCGCCGATGGTGCTTGGGTTTACCCTGCTGCTGTTATTTCCCATGGGTCTCGCTTTATACATGAGTCTGACCGATTGGCCGCTGCTGGGGGATCATCATTTTATTGGATTGGAGAATTACCGGAATATTATGACAGACGCGATGTTCTGGAAAGTGCTTGCCAATACGGTTTATTTCACAGCGGGGCTGGTGCCGCTTAATATTGTGCTCGCCCTGTTGCTCGCGTTGCTGCTGTCCAGAAATCTGCGGGGCATCGGAATTTTCCGAACAGCGATCTTTGTTCCGGTCATGACCTCGTTGATCGTATGGGCCATCGTGTGGAAGCTGATGTATGCGACAGAGTCTGGATTGATTAATCAGCTTCTGTTGATGCTGGGTATCAAAGGTCCGGCCTGGCTTTACAATCCGGATTTGGCAATGCCAGCGATTATCGTGACAAGTGTGCTGAAAAATGTCGGTCTGAACATGGTGCTGTTCATTGCAGCTATTCAGCAGGTACCGCGTTCACTGTACGAAGCAGCAACATTAGACGGGGCGGGCAAAAGGGGAACCTTCTTTCACGTCACGCTGCCCATGATCACGCCAACCGTGTTTTTGACCGTAGTCATGACCGTGATTGGTTCACTCAAAGTATTCGGGCAGATCTATGTGATGACACAGGGCGGGCCGAGCAACAGCACCAAGGTATTGGTTTATTATATCTGGGAAAAAGCATTCAAATTATTTCAGTTTGGCTATGCTTCTGCTCTCGCATATGTACTGTTCTTTATCGTGCTAATTCTGACGCTGTTGCAATGGCAGCTCCGAAAGAGGTGGGTATTCAATGAAGGCGATGCCTAGTCCTTCGGGGCGGAAGATAGGTAGTACTCTGGGGACGTATTTGTTGCTGACCCTGATTTCCCTCATTATGATTGTGCCATTTATCTGGATGATATCGACATCATTCAAGGAACCCCAGAGCATATTCACCTATCCACCACAGTGGATACCGGAACCATTCCGATTTCAGAACTACATCGATGTCTTTCGATTGATTCCGTTTCACCGTTTTTATTGGAACAGTATCTACATTTCTGCGTTGGTTGTGCTGGGAACAGTATTTTTTGCCTCTCTCGCCGGTTATGCATTCGCTAAAATTCCGTTTAAAGGACGTAATGTGGTATTTCTCATCCTGCTAAGTGCGATGATGATTCCCCATGAGGTGACGGCAATTCCGATGTTTCTGTTCATGCGGCAGCTGGGGTGGATTGATACCCATCTTCCGCTGATACTATTGCCGATCTTTGGCGCGGGTGGTGTGTTTGGCATCTTTGTGATGCGGCAGTTCTTCATTACGGTGCCAACCGAGCTGGAGGAAGCAGCGATGATGGACGGCTGCAACCGATTCCGGATATATGCGCGAATTATGCTGCCCATTGCCAAGCCGGGTATGGCTACGCTGACAATCTTTACGTTTGTGACGATCTGGAATGAGTTTTTTGATCCATTGATCTTCATTAACTCCCGTGATCTAATGACGCTGCCGCTTGGATTATCCCTGTTTACAGATGAAGTGGGTACAGCCTGGCAATATCTGATGAGCGCCACCGTCATGGCAACCTTGCCACTGTTAATTGTTTTTTTCCTGGCACAACGGCGCTTCATTGAGGGGGTTGCCATGACGGGACTTAAAGAGTAAGCCGTGTAATACGTGCAATAGAACGAAGGAGGGACAACATTTGCGTGAAGGGATGAGCATGAAAAAGGAAGAAGCAGATGTCGTTATTGTGGGAGGGGGCCCTGCGGGTATAGCGGCAGCTATTGCGGCTGGACGACAGGGGATACGAACAGTGCTGGTAGAGCGATATGGATTCGTTGGCGGGATGTCAACTGCTGCTATGGTTTATCCCTGGATGACTTTCCATACGGAGCGCGGTGAGCAGGTTATTAAAGGTATTGCGCAGGAGATCGTGGATCGATTGCAGGCACGTGGCGGCTCCCCGGGGCATCTGCGCGATACGGTTGGATTTGTTCATACCGTCACGCCGTACCATCCGGCCATCTTTCAGGTGGTTGCGGCAGAGATGTTGCGGGAGGCAGGTGTCCGGCTGTTATTGCACAGCTTTGTGGACGAGGTGGCCGTTGTAGATGATCGGGTGGAAGCGGTGCGAGTGACCAACAAGTCTGGAAGAATGGAATTCCAGGCGAATGTATTTGTGGATGCAAGCGGTGATGCGGATCTGGCTTATCTTGCGGGTGCTTCTGTGGCAAAGGGAAGAGACGGAGACCACCAGTCACAGCCAATGACCATGAAATTCCGTATGCGTGGTGTGGATCTCGGACGAGTGAAGCAATACATGCTGGAGCACCCGGAGGATTTCTATGTGAAAACTCCTTTTGCTGAACTGGACAGCATTCCATTAACCGGGGTGAGCGGCTTCTATTCCCAGTGGAAAAAAGCAGGTGTGCCGATTAATCGCGACCAGGTGTTATTTTTTACCGGACCGGCAGAGGATGAAGTGCTGATTAATTGTACCCGGGTACAGGGACTTGATGCGACAGATGCCGAGGATCTGACTTCTGCGGAACAGGAAGGCCGGAAGCAGGTGCTAATGATCGCTGAGTTTTTGCAGCGTGATGTGCCTGGATTCAAACGGGCTTCGATCTCGGCAGTAGCAACGCAGATTGGTATCCGTGAATCCAGGCGAATCATAGGTCATTACGCTTTGACCCAGGTGGATGTGGTTGCAGGACAAAAATTTGAAGATATGATTGCCAGAAGTGGTTATCCGATTGATATTCATGACCCTTCGGGTCAAGGCGTTGTGGCTGCCTTTATAGAGGGAGATGGAGCGTACGATATTCCGTATCGCTGTCTGATCTCTCGAAATATCCGCAATCTGCTGGCGGCAGGACGCTGCATCTCCACCACACATGAGGCGCATGCAACGACAAGGTTGACTCCAAGCTGTATGGCTACCGGGGAGGCCGCGGGAACAGCGGCTGCACTAACAGTGAAGATGAAGCTGGACCCGGTGGAACTGCCGATCGAGCTGTTACAGGCGGAATTACGTCGCAACGGAGCAGCGATCTAGCGGATGAGCTGATTGTGGACGAATTGGGCGAATCGGGTGAATCATTAATAGTGGGAGTGGGTGTTTATTTAATTCGCGGTGGTGGCGTAAGTTTTAACGAACCTGAGGCGTCTAATTCGGGAATATAAGCTGAAATGAAAAATGTAACGAATCTCAGTGAAGCTATTTTACTCAAAACCCTGCAATAGGGGGTAAAAGTGGGGTGAATCGGAAGAATAGAGCGTCTACGATTCGTTAGATTAGAAACTATCCCCAAAATAGCTAAATAAGCTTCCCTCAGTTCGTTAGAAATTGGTGGGAAGCTCGTGAATTGGTAAGCATAACTGTAGCCCCAAAGACTCCAAATCCACTGCATAGGTGGGTTTAGAGTCTTTGGGGCGCTTTCATTCTTTTCATCCATGTGGTTCTTTCCTTCATCTCTATTCCTTCATACCTTATTCCCTCCGATTATCAATTCATCCGTGCCTCAAGTCGTCTTGCGACAATGGACAGCGCGTAGTTGATGACAAAATACAATACGGCTGCGAGCAGCAGGGCCGGGATAATGTAATCGAAACTTTGACCGCCAAGGATCTGCACGTTGTGCATCAGTTCCGGCAGAGAGATGATGATCGCCAGTGAAGTATCCTTCAGGAGTGAGATGAACTGGCTGACCATCGGCGGGGACATGCGGCGTAGCGCCTGTGGCATGATGATGCCACCGAGGGTCTGCATGTAGCTCAAGCCTGAGGAGCGGGCAGCTTCCACCTGACCGCGCTCAACAGACTTCAGACCGCTACGGACGATCTCGGCGATCATCGCGCCTTCAAACAGACTAAGTCCAACAACTGTGGACCAGAAGACGGACATTTTAATCCCGAGCTGTGGAAGTACCATGTGGATGAAGAAAATGATGAGCAGCAGCGGCAGATTCCGGATCGTATCCACGATCACTGCGACGATCTGTGACAGAACAGGGATACGGGTAAATCGGATTGTACCCAGCACAGTGCCAAGCACAAAGCTGAATATAATGGATAGCCCTGCTACCTGCAGGGTAATCAGGAATCCATGAAGCAGGAAACGAAGGTTGGGCCACACATAGGCCCCGCTAAAGTCCATATTTTATTAGCCTCCTTCTGTGTGCAGGAATGGAATATCGAAGATCAATAGATGGGGCATGGACAAGTCGATATATTTCCCTAAAAATCTGCGCAGGTACAAGTCAATCTGTTACATGGTAACCTGACCTGCCGGTTTGTTCTTTTTCGGTTTGCCTTTGGTGCTGCGCGCTTCTGCATCGCTCTGTCCAAACCTGCGCTCCATATAGTGCACCAGGAAGCTGAGTGGTAGTGTCAGCACCAGATAGAACAGCGCAACAATGGTGTACACACTTAGCGGCTGGAACGTATCCGAGTTAACCAGGTCGGCAAAATACATAAGATCCATACCGGCGACAACGGCAAGAATGGATGAGTTTTTGACCAAATTGATGAACTGGTTGCCGATGGACGGCAGTACAATCTTGATGGCCTGGGGCAGAATGATCAGGTTCATGGCCTGTACATAGGACAAGCCGGAAGACCTTGCTGCTTCCAGTTGTCCACGCGGCACGGTCTGAATGCCCGCTCGGATCGCTTCGGCAATGAAAGCGGCGGTGTAGATGGTCAGACCCAGAGTACCGGAGACAAATCCATCCAGCGAGATGCCTAGTGCAGGCAGTCCAAGATAGAAGAAAAACACAACCAAAAGTAATGGGATGTTTCGGATAAATTCCACAAAAGCCGTGCCAATCCAGTTCAGCGGTTTCACAGGGGATATCCGAAAGATAGCCAGGATCGCGCCAAGGATAAAGCTGCCAATGAGAGCCATAATGCTCACTTGAATCGTATTCAGGAACCCTTCCAGAAAACGATCCGAGTGTCGCATTAGTACGCTGAAATCCAATGTGCCCATATAGGCGAAGCCTCCGTTCTCCAGATGTAGAAACGGCGATTACGTCTGCTCATGCTTCGCATCCAGCAGACGAATTCGCCGCTTACCTATCTTAATTCGGGTTACTCGGGCTTCGCGCCCAGCCATTTCTCATGTAAAGTGTCATATTCCCCACTGTCTTTCATGCTTTTGAGCAGCGTGTTGACTTCCTCCACGAAGGCAGTGTCACCTTTGCGAATGGCCATACCATAAGGTTCGCTTGTGAAATTGCCACCAACCAATTGGAAGCTGTTATCCGTCTGTTGCATACCGATGAGGATGATGTTATCTGTGGTCAGCGCTTCGCCTTTACCTGCTTTGAGAGCAGTGAATGCGTCCTGATAGTTATCGAATTCAAGCACCTCAGCATCCGGGGCTTTCTCGCGAATATTCTGAGCGGATGTGGAGCCTTTCACCGCGAGTACTTTCACCCCGCTGAGGCTTTCCAGGCCGGTAATCGCACTGTCGTTTTTCACCAGCAGGGATTGGCCTGCTTCGAAATAAACATCACTGAAATCCACCTGTTCCTTACGCTCATCCGTAATTGTCATCGTGGCGATGATGATGTCGATGTCTCCATTTTGCAGCATGGGAATACGCGTCTTGGAAGTGACCTCTTTCAGTTCGATCTTGGTCTCATCTCCAAGGATTTGTTTGGCGAGTGCTTTGGCGATATCAATATCGAACCCTTCAACGTTGCCACTTGCAGGATCTTTCAAGCCAAACAGCTTCGTATCGTATTTCACACCGGCGATGAGCTTGCCACGTTCCTTAATCCGCTCAATCGTGCCTTTCGCCTCGGCGTCACCACCACCGCTCGCTGAAGGTGTATCTGTACCTGTACTACAACCTGACAATACAAGGGAGAGAATGAGGACAAGCATAAATGATGGCCATTTCAATAATTTCTTCATGAATAAAAGACCCCTTTCAAAATGGAATAGTGGATTATTCTCAATGATGAATCAGACGGCTCAGGAATTGCTGTGCTCGTTCTTCTCTGGGGTTGTCAAAAAATTCTGCAGCGTTGGCCTCTTCAACAATTCGGCCTTCGTCCATGAAGATGACCCGGTCCGCAACTTCGCGGGCGAATCCCATCTCATGGGTAACGACGACCATGGTCATGCCATTATGGGCAAGGGAACGCATAACATCGAGGACTTCCCCGATCATCTCGGGATCAAGAGCAGAGGTAGGTTCGTCAAAAAGCATGATTTTGGGCTCCATGGCAAGTCCTCTGGCGATGGCTACCCGTTGTTGCTGTCCACCGGACAACTGGGAGGGATAACTGTCTGCTTTGTCGGCAATGCCCACCCGGGTCAGATACTTCATTGCTGTTGCGGCTGCCTGTTCTTTGGGTTGTTTGCGCACCTTCATGGGTGCAAGGGTAATGTTATCGATGACTTTTTTGTGAGGATAAAGATTGAAGTGTTGAAATACCATGCCGATGTCACGGCGGAAGAGGTTAATGTCCACCTTTTTCTGATGTAGAGGAATCCCACTGACGACAAGTTCACCTTCGGTAATGGTCTCCAGGCGGTTAATACAGCGGAGTAACGTGCTTTTGCCGGAGCCGGAAGGTCCGATAATGACGACGACTTCTCCTTCTTCAATGTGAAGATGGATATCCTTGAGGACATGAAAATGACCGAAATGCTTCTGGACACCCCTAAATTCAATCAAGAGTACACCCCATCCTTTCTGCAACGTCTGTGTGTAAAAGGAATAATAAGGAATAAATTGAAACTAGTTATTTAATCATACATAGTCATCCTTCTTATGGCAATTGGTTTGTGATAAAACATGACATAAGTAATAGGTTACCTAGGGCTATAGCCAGAAAATATGTTATATATCTGTCATGTTACTAAACCCCTTGTGACGAATCCTGACAGAAAAATGAATCTATTCTCCTAGTTGCTTTCCAACCTTTGGAATAGTTGTATAGAGTATACTGAAAGTGATGTTTGATTTATGACTCTGATTAACAAAACAAATAGCATCAAGTTCCACGTGTACATGGCAAGAAAGCTCAACCCTACACGTCATGCCATTGATATGATGGAGCGAGAGAGCGTCCGTTTGAACGTAAGTAAGGAAAGTAAAAGCGATGTATTGACCCTATAACAATTCCATTACATGTAGAGAGGATGATTCTGCACGATGAATACATATCACTCCCCAATGTCGACAGGAGCAAGTGCCCAGTCCGATGTTCGAGCTTATGAAGCCAATTTGCCTGTCATTCCTGTACAGGATTTTCAGCTTACAGACTATGGAGCTGTTGGAGACGGCGTAACAGATAACACGGAGATGTTCCGACTTGCCATCGCTTCATGTGCTGAAGCAGGAGGTGGGAGAATCGTCATTCCTGCCGGGGTATGGCTCACAGGCCCGATTGTAATGCGCAGCCGTATCGAACTACATGTGGAAGCAGGGGCACTGGTTACATTTAGCCGAGATTTTGATCAATACCCATTAATTGCATCAAGCTTCGAAGGATGGCAGGTGGTCCGTTGCCAATCCCCGATCGATGGTGATCAACTGGAGGATATTGCGATTACTGGTGAGGGGATATGGGATGGTGGCGGGGAAGCGTGGCGCCCGGTGAAACGCTCCAAAATGACCACTTCACAATGGAACCAATTGGTCGCTTCCGGTGGTGTTGTAGAGCAATCCGGCGGAGATGAAGAAATCTGGTGGCCTACCACAGCTGCACTTGAGGGCGGCACCATTGCGAATCGATTGCATCAGGAGCAGGTACGTGATGTCGCTGCCTATGAAGAAGTCAGAGACTTTTTACGCCCCAACATGGTCAGTTTGCGCAGATGCAAACGGGTATTGCTGGACGGTCCAACGTTCCAGAACTCGCCTGCATGGAATCTTCATCCCTGGGCATCTGAGCATGTCACCATTCGTAACGTGAGTGTGCGAAATTCGTGGTTTTCTCAGAATGGAGATGGGTTGGACGTTGAATCCTGTCGTCATGTGGTGGTCGAGAAGAGTGTATTCGATGTCGGTGATGATGCGATCTGTCTGAAATCAGGCAAGGATGCCGAAGGCCGTGAACTGGGTCTTCCATCGGAGTACATCACCATTCGGGATTGCAGGGTGTATCACGGTCATGGCGGGTTTGTAATTGGCAGTGAAATGTCCGGTGGTGTGCGGCATGTGCGTGTGTCGGATTGTACGTTTATCGGCACGGACATTGGACTTCGCTTCAAAAGCGCACGTGGGCGCGGCGGAGTGGTTGAGGACATTCAGATTGAGCGCATATATATGAAAGATATCATTATGGAAGCGATCTCGTTTTCCTTTTTCTATGCAAATCAGGAAGGGTCTGCCCGGGGCAGTGATCTATCTCAGGAGATTAGCGAAGAGACGCCAGTGTTCCGAGATATTCGAATATCGGATGTGGTCTGTGCCGGTGCCGACACTGCGTTGCTTGTGAGTGGATTGCCGGAACAGCCTTTGGATGGGGTGATCATCCAGCGTTACAACGTGCAAGCTCGCAGTGGTATCCAATGTGCTCATGCAAAACATCTGCATATCGCTGAATTGAAGGCGCAGATCACTGAAGGTCCGCTGGTTCATTTGCACCAGTGCAAAGGGGCAGAATTAGAGAGCATTCAGGGCAAAGGTGCAGATGGCCGACTTCTGATGGTGACCGGACACGAGTCCGCAGGCATTGTATGTCGTGAAGGCGATGCTGACACAGACGGTCGTCAGATATCTGTGGGTCCCGAGGTGCGAAGTGGCGTAATCATTCGTAGATAAAAAGTATGTAATAGGGTTTATACAAGTTGGTCCAATTCAGCCGTAGTGGTGCAGCCTATAGATCCAGTAATCGTGATGCCTTTTGATATAAGGGGTACGTAATCTCTGGAGCAAGGCTACCCACTCGGCTTTTATATGAAGTTATCTGATGATCTACCGGTGTTCCTTACGATAGCGCAGCGGTGTTGTACCGGTAACCTGTTTGAATGTTTTGTTAAAATGAGCCGTATGTTCAAATCCTACCTTCTCTGCGATCATCTGGACACGCTCTTGTGTGGACAGCAATCTTCGTTGTGCCTCCCGGACACGAACAACCCGCAAATATTCGCTAAATCGAAACCCGGTAAACCGGCTGAACATTCGGCTCAGATAGGATGGACTGATATAAAAACGATTGGCTGCACCCTCCAGCGTAAGTGGTTCGGTATAGTTTTTATTCACATAAGTGACGATTTCACTGATTTTGTCCTGCATCGGATGCAAGGGACTGGGGCATGACTGCCGGATGTCCTCCTCTACCCGATGAATACGGATCAAAAGTTGGGCAAGCAGACTTCTTACGGCGATCTCATAGTGAGGGCGTCGCTCTTTGCATTCTTGCAGCATCTGCCACAATATACGTTCCATCTCGGGCTGTTCCGCTTCAGGCAGGCGAAGGAGTCTTGAACAATTAAAAGGCAGCAGACCACATATGCCAAGTTCCATCCCCGTTGCAAAAGCAGGAGAAAAACCGATTAATATCCGTTCGAAGCCGGGAATATTTCCTTTGGAGGTGGTATGTACATCGTGTGGATTAATCAGAATAAAATCACCCTTGCGGGCGGACAGAATCTGACCATTCATGGAATACACTCGTTCACCTTCAAGTAAGTAATACAGTTCGTAGAATGGATGAGCGTGAGGTTGTGGCATACCATTCCCATCATGTCTGCGCATATGTTCAATGGTAAATGAATGTTCACCGATTCGGTATTTGGGTCCAATCCGGTCCTCTATGAGACTCATGGTACAGCTCCCCTCTGCTTCACGGATTAACAACGATATCCATATCATAACGGAACATCCATCTTTTTGTAAACGCTATCATTGGAAATGAAATATTTCTTTAATCCTATCGTTAAATACCGAGAGAATGAATTCGGCATGGCACTTATGTGCTGTCAAGGTGACAAAACTTGAATGATGTTTTAGAGTAGGGGGAGAGAGGCGAAACTCTGGTTAAGGAGTGCCTTCAATATGATTTGGAAGGAAGGAAACAGGTTATGACGACACATGAATTATCGCCATTGGTTGCTGCGCTCAATATGCAACCTCACGTTGAAGGCGGTTGGTATAAGGAAGAATGGAAGGCGTCTTATCAGATTCCACAGTCCGTTCTGCCGGATACATACTCCGGTCCACGATTCTCGGCAAGTTCCACGTATTTCCTGCTGCACGCACATGAAATCTCCGAGTGGCATACGGTTCTGTCCGATGAACTTTGGCTGTGGCACAGCGGTAGTCCGGTTGAACTGAAGTTGGGCGGCAACGGGGAGAACCCGGAGAACGAGGAAGTTCTTGTTCTGGGGATGGATATTGCTGCGGGGCAATCACCACAGGTGCTCGTTCCTGCCGGCGTATGGCAGACAGCGCGTCCGCTGGGCGATGAGCCTGTACTGGTAACTTGCGTAGTAGCGCCAGGTTTCCACTTTGATGATTTCAAGCTGGTATCCAAAAGCGAATAGGTTTTAATATGTGAAAATCCCGATCCGAGATGCTCAGGGCATCCGAATCGGGATTTTTTTGGATCGAGCGTATTAAATATGCTGAGGTCTATGCCCAGTTCAGGGATGTAGGATTCCCTTTTGGATCAGCATCACTTTTGGCAATAACTAATCACTTCGGATTCTCGTTACTCATCCAGCTGTCCACATAAAACTCCTCATGATAATCCGGTTGCTGAGCTAGTTCTTTGAGCTTCTGTTCAGCTTCTTCAGCGGTAAGATATTCTCCAATAACTGCTGTAAACTCACCAGTGGACGTTTTGAGGAAAGAGATGTCCTCATCCGGATAGGATTCTTTAATTATACCCATCGATTCTCCAAAAGGCATTGATTCTGTGCGGAGAGAGTATACCTTCCGAGGTGTGACCGGTTTGCCGTCGGAAGTCAGTTTCACTTCCAGGTATCCAGGATTCTTGAATTCCGTTACGGCATACTGTACCCCTTCTTTTAAAACAACTACGAATCCGACGGAAGAGTCGTCTAAAATCATGGAACCATAAACATCTTTCACTAAAGGCTGGGTCATGAAGTCGGCTTTGACTTTCTTTACATCCATGTAACGTGCACCGCTAAAAGTGAAGAGTATACGATTCGGTGCTTCTTTGTGTACCACATTATAATGGGGTGCATCATTAGTCTGATCTTGCTCGTCGGTGCTAAAATTGATTTTAAGCGTATTTTCGGTTGCTTCCGATCCCACAGTTACACCATCTGTAACTTTGCCTCCATCGCCAAATTGCAACACCTGAACAATAGATCCGACCACAGGTATTTTGGACATGGCGTTTGCTACGGAAGGGATGTTCACCACGAAGAGAAAAGCAGCACATGCCGCTATGACTGAGGCATAACGAATCATTCGAGATGAACTCTTGCGAGCAGCGGCTCTTTTCTGTGCATGATGAATAACGTCAGTAAGTTGAGCAGGGATTTCAATATTTTCGTAACGATCTTTTCCTGTCATACGTTCTCAACCTCTCCTTCAATTAAATCCATTTTTAATTTGTTGATAATCCGATAGAATTTTGACTTAACGGTATTCTCCGACAGGGAGAGCACTTCAGCGATCTCCCGGAAACGCATATTACCAAAGAACTTTAATATAATATAGGCTCTATCTTCGGGCACGAGTCGATCCAGTGCGTCATATAGATCCATTTTTTCTTCCAGCGACGCCCCTCGCTCTGGAGCCACAAACTCCTGCACATGATCCTCCATATAGGTCACTCGCTGGTTGCGTCGAATATGATCTATCGCTGTGTTAATCACAATTCGTGACATCCAGGAATCAAAATAAGTCATGGACTCCATCTTTCCATAAGCGATGTACCCTTTATAGACCGCTTCGGATACGATATCCAGCGCTTCTTGTTCATTTTTAACATAGCAGTATGCCAGTCGATATAATTTATTTTGAATCTCTGTTATTTTTTCGCTGAACTGTTCTTCTTTTGTCTTTCTATGGTTCAGTCTAATCACTCCTGATCCCCCCTGATCAACCTAAATATTCAAGTCACCGCTCGTTCCAGGCCTGGATTCTATAGAAGTGCTTGAGTTCGCTTGACACTCGTTAGACTGGTGAGGAGAAGAAATAGTTCTAAACGGTCAAAAAAACTTTTTTTCTTTCGGCCCTGAATAGGATAACGAGCCTCGCCTCCATTCTTAACAACGAATAGTTGGCCTATAACATCACATGCCAAAACACCCGCTCTTCTAAGATCGAAGGCGGGTGTAATCGAATTCATCTGCTTATATTAGAAGTTAAAGTTGTCTGGATCAGAACCAAAGCGTTTGTTCTCGTTCAGGCCGTTAATCTGCTCTATTTCTTCCGAAGTTAACTCAAAATCGTAGAGATCGGCATTCGCGTGAATACGCTCAGGCGTAACGGATTTCGGTATCGTCACGATGCCGTTCTGCAGATCCCAGCGCAGAATTACTTGTGCGGGGGACTTGCTGTATTTGGCTGCGATATCCTTCAGCAACGGATGATCCATCAGATGACCTTGTCCGAGCGGAGACCAGGCTTCGATCTGAATCTGATGTTTGTTGCAGTACTCACGAAGCTCTGACTGAATCAATAGTGGGTGAAGCTCCACCTGATTAACTGCTGGTTTGATCGTGGCATCGATCATCAAGTCTTCCAGATGGTGAATCTGGAAGTTGCTCACACCGATCGCCCGGATGCGTCCTTCTTTATGAAGTTTCTCCAGCGCTCGCCATGTATCTTTGTACTTGCCCTTAACCGGCCAGTGGATAAGATAGAGATCCAGGTACTCCAGTTCGAGTCGTTCCATGCTTGCTTCGAAGGCAGCCAGCGTGGATTCATATCCCTGATCACTATTCCATACTTTAGTGGTAATGAACAGATCCTCACGAGCTACTCCAGATTCACGAATACCCTGAGAGACACCTGTTTCGTTGTTATACGCTTTGGCTGTGTCGATGCTACGATAACCAGCTTGAATGGCTGTTTTGACAGCATGAACGACTTCGTCTCCGTCTTTAACTTTGAATACCCCAAAACCCAGCCATGGCATTTTGACTCCGTTATAGAGTGTGGTTGTGTCCTGCACGTGTTTCATGGTCCGAAATTCCTCCTCTTATTGATTCATTGTTCCACTATGTAATTACCCTGCTGTTCAGCAGCCAATCGATATCGAAGGGCCGTCTTGATTGATTATACTAAAATCTGCCTGATCTTGGAAAAGGGAGCGATCCATTTTACGAAGTAAACGCCGCTATTATCCTTTTTCTTCAACCAGAGGTTTGGTTTTGACGCTTGTGGGTGATAAGATGAAGTATACGAAACATGGAAGTCGAGACTTTGCTATGGAGAATTTACATAAGAAACGAAGAAGTGCGGAATCGGGTACAGATCGGACCGTACGATTAACGATAAAGGAGCAAGAATACAATGGCTAAACCTAAACAAACCAAAAAAGCAGCTGCCTGGTCTCTCGTGGTAATGGGAGCAGGATTTGCTGCATCCTTGCCGTTCCAGGGCGTTCCAGTTGGCAAGTTGCTGGTAGGATCATTTGAAGCGGGACTCGTGGGTGGACTTGCGGACTGGTTCGCAGTTACTGCATTATTCCGTCACCCGCTCGGCATTCCAATTCCACACACGGCATTGCTGCCGAAAAATCGCGATAAAATGACGGAAGGTCTGGTCTCCGCAGTAGAGAATAACTTGCTCAACAAAGACAGCATTACCGAGAAAATTGCAGATTTCAAAGCAGCAGAGACGGTGCTCGATACGTTGACCCGTGAGCTTCACAGTGACGGGATCAAGATCATGATTGATACACTCTGCAAACGAATTCTGGCTGGTCTGCCGTTAGAGCAGATTGCTCCGCTCGTAGCACGTGAGATCAAGTCACAGGCGGGCGCCTTTGATCTGAGTCCGATTCTGGAACGGGCTGCCCACCAGATGACAGAGCGCGGTTACGACGCCAAAGCGCTGGACTACGGACTGAAGCAAGCCGAGGAGTGGCTGGTTAAGCCTGAGACGATCATGTTTTTGGGTGAAAGCGGCATGAAAGCCATCAGCGGCATTCAGATGAACGGATTGATGCAGTTTGCGATGAATGCGTTCCTGGGTTATATGAACGAGGAGCGTCTGGGTGGCATTTTACAAGGATATCTCTTCGATCGGGTAGAGGATATGAAACGTGAAGGCAGCGCTCTAAGGTACAAGGTGCTTGATATGGTACGTACCCAGACGGTGCGTTTGGCAATGAGCGAGGCTATGCAAGATGGAATCAACAGTTGGAAGAACAATATGTTGGAGGGCTGGAACGCAGAGGAAACGGTGCTGAACAAACTCACCGACCTGAGAGACAAGGCGCTCGCCGCGATGGAAGATGGCCAGTATGTAGATACGTATGCACTGCCTGCCATTGAGCGGGTATTGGTTGATCTGCGGGCAGATGACGAGTTGATGACAGGCATGAATGCCAAGATCGTAAATGGCGTCACAACACTGCTGGAGAAAAATCATTCCAAAATCGGTAAACTGGTACGCGAAAATGTGGACAAAATGGACAATGCCACTTTGGTTTCGATGATTGAGGATAAGGTTGGACAGGACCTGCAATGGATTCGGATCAACGGAGCCGTTACCGGATTTGTTATCGGGATTGCGCTGACTGCGCTGCAGATGGCATTGGCATAACAGTAAATCATGCAAAAGGAGGGCCGCTCTTTCGAGGAGCAGGCTCTTTTTGTCGTGGATGGGAAAATTATCATGTACTTGATGCAAGAATTAGGAAAGTGGGTAATGTACACCAAAGTGTCCTATTTGAATCATATAGGAAGAAAGTTACATGAAAACGATCCTGTTAGCCGATATGGCTCATGTTGATTTTGTACTATGATGCAGGTAACAGATGAATAGGGTGTACTTCACATATAGTGAATGCCTCGATTCTACCATGAGGGGGGATCCGTATTAAACGTGCAGGATGGTTGAAGGGTTTATTCACACTAATGATGGTGTTTACTATATTTTTGGGAGGTTGTCAGAACATGAACGCAAGTGAGAAGGAAGCTTTATACCAAGAAGCTGAAGCAACCGTAATTCAGCACTTCAAGCAGAAGTTTGAACTGGATGTTGTGATTACAAGCAAAGAGTTGTTGCCGGAAATGGCAGTGTCCCAGATTGGGCTGAAAGGGCATGTGAAAGATCATGAAGATCAGAGCTTTGGCATTTCGTACGACTACAAAAAGAAGGTAACCAAGAACTTGGTCATTAGTCCTGAGATTGAGGAAGTGATGATAGCCAAGGGACATAATCCATACGGCAAATAAAGGGAGGTGTAGTTATTGAGTAACGGGTCCAATATTGATGATGAAACGTATAAAACGATGTCTGATCTAGCCTACCAGGATCAAAAGGCTGGAGACAAATTAACGGAACTTCCCGGATGGGAGGTCCTTGAGGGGACGGAAAGTAACAAATTTTCGGGTTTTGATGCCGTCACATTTTATAATCCCGAGACCAAGGAAGCTGTCATTGCTTATCGTGGTACAGAAGGAAGTGCGTCCTTGGATCGCTCTGTACCTGACTTTGTCATGGATGGCCGCATTGGGGGCGGAGAATTGATTCGTAAGGGTCAGCAGGAGGCCGGGAATTTTGTTAATAATCTTACGCCGGATTGGCTCGACAAAGGGGTCGAAGGTGTTAAGGACTTCACGGGCATATCCAAAGTGGAGGATTGGGCTGGAGACAGGGTAAGAGACGTGGAGAACTGGACGGGTGATCGCGTAAAGGATATTGAAAAAACTGTTTCCCCTACAGGCTGGGCCAATCAGATGTATCAATCCGAAGACTACGCAAATCACATGCAGAACAAGCATAAGGATCTGAATTTCTCGATGACCGGACATTCCTTGGGCGGGGGAAATGCACAATATGCATCTGCTTATACCGGAATTCCAGCCGTGACGTTTAGTGCACCATCTGTAATGGGTAATTTGACGCCAGAAATGCGGCGCCGGGCTGAATCGGGTGCATTTGACGGGCAGGTTGTGAACTATGCAAATCCCAGTGATCTGGTAGCCAGCGGAACGCTGGGAGGATACGACCGGCATGTGGGATCGACCTATTACATCAACTCCGATTATGACTCGGCGAATGATGGCGTGAGTATTATCGATAAAGCCAAGAACTCATTTGGCGGGGAGAACTATCACAGTCTGGATCAATATGATTTCAAAAATGGTTACATATCCAATGACCTGTACGATCCGATTACTGGAGAGAGAATCCGCTATTCACCACGCCTTATGGATCACATGGGACCGTTCAGCAAGAACTTAGGTCCGTTACGTTCCAAGTCTGGCGGCGGTGGAGGTATGGCTTCGGCTGCTGCGGCTTCAGGTCTGATTCAGGTAACGCCGGAAGAACTGAAAAGTGTCGCTTCGCGGTGGAAGCAAAATGCACAACAATGCAATGCTGAGCTAAACCAGGTACGAAGCCGCATGGCTCAATATCTGCATACGAGCCGCAGTCGCAGGCTGGAGCCCATTGTCACCCAACTGGACGCGTCGATTCAAGAACTTAGCACATGGCATATGAAACATACCAGCCAGTTCCTGAACTTTATTGATGAGAAAGCAGATGCCTTCCGGCAGGCGGACGAGAGTCCGGTTCATTTTAATTAGGAACCAGGTTGGTTAATGTCGATATCACGTACATGGGGGAGGGGAACGCAAGTGGGTGGACAATTGCTGGTGGAATTGAATGATCTTCGAATTGCGGAAAAAGAACTGACACAGTTGCTTGCCCGTCTGCAAGCCGATGAACAGGAAGCGAGGGCGCTATATAGTCGCCTGAACGATTGGAAAGGGCAGTCCGCAGATCATACAAGACAGCAGATTGAAGAGTTTTTTGCGGGCCTGTCCAGACGTATTCAATCCATCGAACAGCAGAAGAAAAGCTTGCTGCAATATATTGAGATTATGATCCAGACGGATCAGGAACGCTAAAGAGTGGTAAGGCTGATGCCATATTGCGGATGGTAATCAGCGTGGATATCAGTGTGAATGTGGAGCGGCATGTATAGTGCTTTAACCACGTATTGTAAAGAACATGGGTAGCCAATCAAGATGATGATAGCTAAAAAGCCTATGGCACATCGGGTTTGATCCCGTATGCCATAGGCTTCTTTGTTATCTGTATTTTTCTCAAGTTATCGTGAACTGTAAGTTAATTCTTAACGTTTTTTGCGACGTGTAGCCAACGCAATCCCCAAGAAGGACAAGATCAGGGCCAGAATGGATACGATCAATGTTGCTTGTTGAAGCTTCAGCGTACCCGGGTCTGTATCCGTGTTGTTTGGTTCACCTGTAACGGTGTCATTGAGTGCATCGCCCAGCGTGGTGTCATCGTTTGCTTTGCTATCGTCGGTAGCTGCATTATCTCCAGTGGCGCCTTCTGTACCTGCACTATCATGTCCATCGTTGGCATGACCTCCACCTGCCGCAGCATTACCAGCAGCAGCCGGATCTTCGCTAATCGTTGTGATACTGTGCGGGTTGGCATCACTTGGTTGGCCTGTCCATTCTACGATGCTGCCATCGCTGTAGTATTGGAATGCATCCCAAGCTACTTCAGCTTCCGCCTTAGGGTTCTGTGCAACGAAGTTGAACTGCTGGAATTGTCCTGCCAGAATGCCTTCATTATCGCCGTCAATCTCCCACGTAATTGATGTTACTTCATTGGAATCGTTCTTCTCTGTAGAGATTTTCCAGCCTGCCAGTGGTTGATATTGCTTGAATGCAACACCTTCCGGAACTTTCATGGTGATTTTGGTTGTAGGCAGTTCTTTCTCGGATGGAATCTTAATGGTGTAAGTCTGCCATGCGCTTGTCTGTGCAACGGATGGGCTAACGGTAACATGAGCGCTAGCGAATCCGGCGAATAACATGAATGCTGCGGTACCTGTTGCGATAGTGGATGTTAGTTTGGAAATCCATGATGTTTTCTTCAAAATAAATAACCCCTCTCAGTTCTTATCATATATGATGCGGCCCATTTTCTTAAATGAGTGTCTACGTTCTGCAAAGGCCGTTTCGGTTACGAATGGTTCTTACGAACTCCGTTATTCCGGGATTTTTATACAACTTTATAAATTTAACTAAATTCGGTTTACACATACACTCCGATGACAGAATAACCCTCCAATCGCTGTTATCCCCAGATTTTTTGATTCCCTTTTCTTAAAGGGTAAAATCCGGGGATAGCATATGCTTCCGAAGCAGCTTTCTTTCAGAAAGCTTTTAGGCGAACGCTTCGCTTCTTCACGCTATTTCTGTCCTCTCCGTTCTCGTGTAGATCAGAAAGCTTTTAGCTTCGCTTCTCCAGAATCAATTTCGTTCCCTTCACTACATTTGCAGTTTGTAGGAACACAATTTTAGATTGGGTCACTTTTCAATATAAACGTTGTGTAACTATG
The DNA here is from genome assembly GCF_037979415.1 of Paenibacillus sp. FSL H7-0940. Lineage (NCBI taxonomy): Bacteria > Bacillati > Bacillota > Bacilli > Caryophanales > Paenibacillaceae > Paenibacillus > Paenibacillus sp. FSL H7-0940. The sequence continues at coordinate 5,233,011 of NZ_CP150280.1, read as the reverse complement.
GCTTGGTGGTGTCGATCTCAAATTCGGCATCCAGTGCATCCAACGTTTTGGTCAGAAGATGAACCTTGATATTCCATCGTCCAGGCATGGAGATGTAATCTTCAGCCTTGTACACACCGGTGTCGTTTTTCGGAATGGTAATCTCATAGATCCCCATATCCATGTCCAGATGTGTGAGTGACAGTGTGATCTGTTCCAGATCGTTTACGATACTTCCATCTGCCCGTTTCACATCAACTTCGAATTGGTTCTCTCCCGTTACATTAGGACTCACCTGAAGTGTGATCGCTGAGCCGTCTTCTGTAGTTTTTGTCTCCTGATACGGTCCGACCGCAGCGGGTTGTCCTGGAGACAGGTGTGTCAGTACAGCAGCAAGAGCGAGAATGACAGCACCGGTGGCAAGTTCGGCTTTCAGGCTGCCGGATAATCTGCTTCCCGTTGCTGCTCTTGCCAATCTGGCATGACGCCACGCGAAGACAAGCATCACAATAAGCAGGACGATCTTGCCGATCAGGACAAGGCCATAAGCTGTAGTGAACAAGGAAGTCAGCACAGGTGCTGGTAAAATAATCAGACTGCTGTATATCCCTGTAGCAACCAGAGCGGCTACGGCGCCAATCCCCCAGGCGGTAAATCTGCGAATAGCAACCCAGTAGACTTCTCCTCGCACCTTCGATGGCAGCTTATCCGCCAGTGGAGGCAGACATATCGCCATGGCGGTTAGTGCACCAATCCAGAAAGCAGCACCGATCAGATGTATGAAGTCCATGGCAATCGCGAGAGCACGTTGATCCGCCGCAGCCGGATGTCCCGTCATGGCATGCGTGAACAGCCATCCAAGCACGAGCACAAGTGAGCCATAGGAGGACCAGATGCGAGCACGGATGGATCGATCGCGATCATATCCGGAGAGAATCGTGACGGCCAGCAGCATTACAATGAGTATTTGTAACATCCAGATCTGACCAAAGGATGTCAGCTTGAGCGCACTTCCGATCAGTGCCCAGCTTAGTTCGTTCAGAGCTACACCAGATTCATATAACGTATTCAGTGGCAGGCTGACCAGAGCGGCAAAGGAAGCAGCAGCGTAGCTGATCCATAACAATCTGTAGCTGCCTGGAACGTCCATAGGTTCTCTTGTCAAGGAGGTCGGTGCAATTCGCAGCAGCAAGAATGCAAGTGTCCCCAGAATGACAGACAATCCGAGATACTGAATCCAGTCTGTCAGGGATACAATCCATTTCAGCGGCCCACCTGTTGAACCGGAACCGGATGTAAGATCACTCAGTCCGGCAGGAGAACCGGATGGTTCACCGATATGGAAAACATACGCCCCTTGAATCGGGTGCCCATCGGCAGATACAGCTTTCCAGTTAACGGCATAAGTCCCATTCCCGAGTCCAGCCTGCAGGCCAGTCTCCAAAATATGAGGGCGATCCACATCGATCTTTACATTTCCATCGTCTGCCTGATTGCCGTCAGGGCCGGTAATTTTGATATCATAAAAGGCCGTCTGCAAGGATTCGTTGAACTCCAGCGTCAGCCGCTCCGGAGCAGCTATGAGGATCTCATTTTCTCCTGGCGAAGCCTTAACAATATAAGCATGGGCAGATGCCCACTGTGGCATAACAAGGCAACATACGAGCAACAGACAGGTGACCAATGCCCAGTGCCGTTTGCCCCATTTCAGGGTAAAGCGTGTAAAAATCAAAAAATCATCACCCTCAGGTTATAGATTTGTAGTCATTCATGGTCTTTAAACACAATCTACCCCATTATAACTTTGTCCAAATTGACTGCGTATGACTACATTGGGCTATAAAAAAACGATTTGATCTACATAATTGTGACAAAAGCATGAATGCTATGTCATTTCTCACCTATGTCGGACGCATCATTGACTTCGAATTAACACTGTTTATTTGCGAAGTTTACGTCCTGCAAGCCCGCTCTCTAGCGCGTAGCGGGTGAGTTGTACCCGGTTTTCAAGCTGGAGCTTCTGCAAAATGTTTTTGAGATGATTCTTCACCGTCTGGTCTGAAATACCGAGTTGATCGGCAATCTCCCGATTGGTATATCCCGCGGATACCCATTGCAGAATCTCAAGCTCCCGCGCCGTTAGCGGGTTATCTTGCACATCTTCACTGCGTGGTGCGGGAAACTCCTGCAAAATCCGGTAGGCCAGTTCCTTGCTGAGCGGTGCGTCGTCACTGACGATGGCGCGCAGGTATTCAAGCCAGGTGGAAGGTGTTAGATTTTTGAGCAAATAGCCTTGAGCGCCTTGTTTCAGTGCTTCGAACAGAAATGTCACATCATCCGATACTGTGACCATAACAACAATAACATAAGGGAATCGCAGCTTGATCTGACGGGTGGCCTCCAGTCCATCCATGCCCGGCATCTGCACGTCCATCAGGATCAGGTCGGGCATCCATTGCCCGGTGAGCTCCAGCGCTTCCTGTCCATTCGAAGCTGTGCCTATCACTTCAAACAGGCTGTCCTCGGATAAAATGCTACAGATCGCTTCACGCGCATGCGCATGATCATCAACAACCAATACACGTACATGTTCCATATTAAGCATGCTCCTTTCCTATCGTCATTCGGGTATGCCCCGGTCTTGAATCGAGGGTAAAAGACCAACCCATCTCGGCAGCACGCTCCTTCGTAATTCGCAGTCCGTACCGATCCTTCAGATGAAGAGGATCTCCACTTAGTCCAGTCCCATTATCCTGAATATAAATGAACCAGGCAATTGGGTTACCTTCCGCATGAACCTGAACGCGGGTAGCCTGCGCATGTTTGCGTACATTCAGTAGACCCTCCCGGATACAGGCGAGCAGTTCCACTTGTTCCTTGGCAGAGAGTGTTACACCCCTGAGGTCCCAATGAATCTGTGCACCAGGTACCGTTTCCTTGACGAGCACTTCGACCTGCGCATGCAGTGAAATAATTTCTGATGTTACCGTAGAGGAAGGAACAAAACGCAACTGGGCAATGGCTTGCCTTACATATGTATTGACTTCATGCACGGTTTTTTGAATCTCCTGGATCTCATGCTCATGTCCGCTGCCTGCCAGACTACGGCCTGCTTTATTGGTCTTCACTGACAGCAGAAAAAGGGACTGAGATATGCCGTCGTGAAGTTCTCTTGCCAATTGGTCACGAGCTTCCAGAGCTGCTTTTGCTGCACGTTCCTGCTCCAGAGCAGCCCTGGCACCTTCGAGCATGTGGAACAGTCGGCTGAGCAGTGTCACGCTGACGAGGTAAACGATGACGGGGGTTAACCAGTTTCCAGCATCCATCGAAAGGTACGGCATCAGAAACTGATGGCGAATGTATTCCCAGATGCCAACCGTGAATGTGGGGATCAGCAGAATCATCCATTTAATTTGTTTATAGGACATGAATGCAGAACTCCTTTGATCTAGGATTAGCTTATTTAGGTACTTTATTTATACAGGGATGGGACCATTATAACGCAAGCTTGTCCAAGACCCTAGTCTGTGTCTTTGGAGAAAGCTGGGGAGGATCAGGGAGTATTTAGAAGGATATCTAAGAATGACAAGGGGTGAAATGTTGTCACGCTAGGTGAGGGTTGGTGTGTCCAGCTGAGGAAGGCTGAGTCCGTTTTCCCTATCGGAGAAGGTCCTCTATACTTAATATAGAACGTGAATTCATTACAAAACATGTTAAGGAGTGAAGCAACAACATGAGTCAAGAAGTATTGGAACGTCGCAGTGAATTGCTCAAAAAGAACATTCATCAGATGCTTGTTCAAGACAATCAGCACGGTATCAGTCGCCAAGACAACATGTTTTTGCAGCAGATGATTAAAGAGCTGCATCAGACCTCACATGAGCTGAATACCAAATCTTAATGTAGAATCTGCACGAGAATGAAGTTGTCTGGTGTACGATTCATTCCATGAAAATGAAAATGGCGCTATCTCCGATCAGACCGGGGATAGCGCTTTTACTTTTTCTGGGCTTATAGAAGAAGTTCTGTTTATTTTACTGCAACTGTTGCTGAGCGGTTCTTTTCTCAATATATTGAATGAACAACTCGGCAAGCTCCGGATCGAACTGTGAACCCGAACATGAGCGCAGCTCCCGAATCGCTTCTTCCACGTTCTTGGTTTCCTGATAAGGCCGCTCTGTCGTCATGGCATCAAAGGAGTCAATCACGGTCAGCATCCGGCAGAGCCGGGGAATCTCGTTACCCTTCAGGCCGTAAGGATAGCCTTTGCCATCATAGCGCTCGTGGTGAAGTTCAATATACGGAATCAGATCGGCGAAGCGATCGTTCGTGATCACCATTTTTTTGCCCCAGGTGACATGTCCTTTGATCGTTTCCCATTCTTCTGCGGTGAGCTTGTCCTTTTTGTTCAGAATGGACCAAGGAATCTCCAGTTTTCCGATGTCATGAATCAGTGCTCCCAGTACGAAACGACGTTTTTCCGCATTGTCCAGTGCGAGCAATTCACTGATATCCAGTGCATATTTGTAGACCCGTTTGGAATGTTTAAACGTATCCATATCTTTGTATCTGAACAGATTGAGCTGCTGCTCGATGTCACGAACGTCCTGTACCAGATCAATCTCGTGTTCCATACCATCATTGCTGCCGTGGCGGTGCACGTTGTTCTTGCCCTGTTTCTTCGCATAATATAGTGCTTTATCCGCCTGATCCACAAGCTGGGATTTGTTATACATATCCACCTGATAGGGCGCGACGCCAGCAGAGAAGGAGAGACAACCGTGTGGAAACACTTCAACGCCTTCAAACGGCGTGTCGTTCAGTTGTTTACGCAACTTGTTCATGAACCTGTAGGATTCGTCCAACTCCATGCCTGGCATGAGCAAAGTGAACTCTTCTCCTCCATAACGAAAGGCGGTAACAGGTGTGCCTTCCGTCTTTCGCATTAGAAAATCCCCCAGCAGGGCCAGCAGACTGTCACCTTGAAGGTGGCCAAACCGATCGTTATACTTTTTGAAATCATCAATATCAATAAGCCCCAGACAGAGCGGGGATCCCTGCGTTCGAGCGTTAGTCAGTTCGCTTTCTAACATGCTTTCGAAATAACTATGGTTGAACAGACCCGTACGTTGATCCGTGTTGGCCTTTTCCTCAATCGTCTGATACATCACGAACAACTGCCTGAATGCATGGGAGAGCAGAATGCTAAGACTTAGATACAACAACAGGCCAAGTACGCCATTGTGCACAACCAGAATTGTCAGGACCAGAGCCAGAATCAGCGTACACAGATAAACCAGCAGGGATTCGGTAACGAATGCCCGCTTCATCTGCTGTAATGCATCCTTTGTTGAGAAATGAAAGAATAAGCCAAGTGTGATCGTGTTGATGATGAAGTAGGCTGCGAGCGCTGCAAAATAAGGAATCAGGTTATAGCCGTCCAGAGTTCCCGATTGCCCGCCAGTCCACTCAAACACGGCAGCTGCTCCCGTAATCATGAGACTGTAGATGCTGAAATTAACAATGTGTTTCCACCAGGTTAGCTTGCGCTCTTTGATTAACAGGATGATGGAGACAGGAAGCAGTACGGATAAACTGAAAGCTCCGCCAAACATGAATATACAGGCAAGGTATACCGATGAATCCATGGATTGCTGATTGCCTTTGGGTGGAATCTGGAACGTGAAATAATCCAGAATTAACGCCGCACCCAGCATGGTGTAGACCATAACCCAATCCGCCGTGGTTAGATGAAGGTAAGACCACTTGTTCATGTATAGAAAAACACCGATCCCGGTACAACTAAGCAAAATAACATACATACTGCTTCGATCTGCCTTATGGATAAGGTTACGAATAAAGTTCATAAAAAATCTCCTGCTTGAGTTTAGTCTAATCTTGATGTGTATATAGTTGGTGTTCTTCTATAGGGATATACTATATAGATGTATAACATACCAAGTTACCTGCCAAAAATCCAGACAGAAAAAACAGGCCGCTGGCAGCCTGTTTGTCTTGTTGGGTGGTATGGATACTAGCCGCCCAGCTTGTATCCAGAAGTTAACGCTACAACGACAGAAGCCACGATGATTGCGTTGATGACAATGCGGGAATATTTCACACCTTCAAATTTTTTCATGGAGAAGACCTCCCTTCCTTGGAGTCTACCTGTTTTCTTCAAGCCTGATGAGTTTTAGCAGGTTGCACAGCCTTTTTGTCCCGATTCACCATCATGTATTGAATAAAAAGGAATATGCCAATATTCATGACCACATCACCGATGCTGATGACCTGAGTCCGTGGGTAAGGGCTGGAGAGTGGGATGATATCACCGAGAAAAGGCAGATTTGTAGATGCATCCATCATAAAATGCTTTGATACGGCGCCGCCTTCCCGGAGCATGTCTACATAGTAGGGTCCCAGTACAGCGGAGGCTTCCACAGAAACAGGCATGCGCCCACCGTTTACAGCCATAACGGCAAAATTGAGAAATACCCCAATCCAGATGAGCATGAAACCGGTATGGTGTCTGTTGAGCCACAGGAAAGCGAGCCCTGTAATGTAGACGGCAGCAAAGAGATATCCATTAATGGATGCCACCCATTCGAATCGTTCCTGGAGATAGAAAATAAAGAACTGGATTAGTAGCAATACAGGGAAAATCCAGCCACTTCGCAGCTTGAGTGCTGCAAACTGGTTGAGCCCATGCCGCAACCCGCCCCGAAAAAATCCAACGATCAAGCCTAGTAGAATACCGTCATATACCATGGAGTAACTCCTGTTCGTGCGGAGATATGCAATATGATTGCGTGTTTGTGTACATAAAGGATTCGACCTTATATTGGTAATTCCTGCATGAGAAAAATGATTTTGTAGAAGAAATTTGCAAAATGCTGAACAAAAAACCGCCTTTACGAATCTAGGGGTCGAAACCCCTGTAAAATTCGGTAAGGACGGCTGCTTATGGTGCCAAAATACGAGCTTTAATTCGGTTGAAGACGGAATTTATTTTATTCAGATCCACCGTTCAGATAGTTGAAGAAAGGCTGGTCCACCCAGAAGTCATACGTCGTAATGTCCGCATCAGGTGCCAGTTTCAGGAAACCTTCCCGAATGGATTTGGCATTTTCTTTCAGAGAGAAGGACTGAGCATAATAATTGCCAAGCGCGATCTTATTATTGGAAATGACAGGGTAGTTCGCCAATGCGGTTGGTGAATAATACAGCGGTTGCCACCAGGAGCTGAGAATCAGTGGAGATGTACTGTCGCTGTTCTTTTTGGCATATTTCAGCACTATGTCGTTGAAGCGAACTTTGTCTGCCACATTGTTGAACTCGAACTGAATATCATATTCCTTCGCAGAAGCGATATAGTTACCGTTCTCGATCTGTGTCACTTTATAATCAGGCGTTTCCTTTGGCTCGCCCCATTCCTTCAAATAAATGAAGGCAGATGTCTTCGGCTGGAATTGCACATCAGCATCAATACCTTCGCTACGCAGCAAACCAACCAACTGTACAGCATGTTGAATATTATCGTGGCCGTAGGTAAGTGTCAGTTCATCGATAAAGTTGGAATCAAAGCGGCTATCCTTCAGATTGTAACCTGTTACGAGATCATCTCGCAGGGCCTGATCCACAATTTTTCTCAGCTCAGGTGATTCGATCAGATCCGCTGTGCGATATGCAGCATACAGTTTGGAATAGATGTCCGCATCGCCGGAACGCCCAACCTCATGTTTGTATTTCCCTTGACTGACCAATACGCGTCCAAGCAAAGTATCAGCGAAATCTTTACTTGCTACGCCACCCTTAAGGAGAGCGGGGTATAGGCTTTCAGGAATCAGGCCTGTATCGATCGCCGCAGCCAGTTCCTGTGCGGCTTGTCCCTGAACACGGTTCGGGCTAATGCCAACTTTGGCAAGCGCTTTGGCTGTTTTCTCTGCAGGATATGTATAAGCCAGTTCCTTGAATCCGGCTGCTTTCACCGCGATGAAGACCGCTGCATAAGTGCTCAGTTGATCCTTAGCACGTACTTCTGTACCCGTAAGAACACCATTATTGTATAAGGATACGGCAGCATCATATGAAGAATCACCAGAAGACAGATCGGTAAAGATAGGAGCTTTGGCTTCACTGTCACTTGCTTGAGTTGCTTCCGTGATGGCTGCAATGGCTTGAATGAAATCACCTTTGGTAATCTGTTGCGGCAATTGAATGTTGTATTTCGCTTGCAAGAATTGAGCAAAATCCGCTGCGCTTTCCGTATAGGCAACTGGCGCCTGAGCTACCGGTCCTTTGACACTTTGTGAGGTGGCGGGTTTAGCCGGAGTTGCAGATGCTGCAAAAGCGGAAGCGGGCAAGCTAAGGCTGCCGAGTGTTACCGGAGCGGCGAGTAGGGCCGCCAACGTGATCTGGGTGATTTTTTTCAAATGAATAGCCTCCTTAAAATGGGTTGGAAAATAATTAGCTTTGGGTTATAATTCTGACAATTCCTATAAGAATAGAATAATTGGATTGACTTTAGCACGGAGACGCGCTGGATGTCAACGAAAAAAAGCTTGATACAGAACGGTTTCCAAAGCTTGGTAGAAAGCGAATTGTCAATTATATTCTATTTGAGTGTATACGCTCAAAGATTTATTGACAAGGATCGACAGTATCCGCTAGGATAAGAAAAAAGAATGTTGAAAAGGGGTATTTTCAAAATGAAAAGAGGTTTATCGTTCGTCTTATCGATCATCATGTTGGCTATTTTGTTGGCAGCTTGTGGGAATTCGGCTTCCAAAGACGAACAATCCGCCCAAGGCAGTGATTCGGAGAAATCTCTTCGGATGGCCCTCGTACTTCCCGAAAAAATAGGGGTTAACCCTTTCTTTGTACAGATGGATGAAGGTTTCAAAAAAGCAGGAGAAGAATTCAAAGTAGATACCAAGACGATTGAATCGACAGACCCGGCAGCATTTGAACAAAATCTGCGTGCTGCGGTTGCCGAGAATTATGATCTGATTATTACAGCAACTTTCCAGGCAGAAGATGCATTGAAGAAAGTTGCTGCAGAGAATCCAGACAAGTCCTTTGCGATTGTAGATACAACCGTTGATCTTCCTAACGTTCGTAGCGTTGGTTTCCGTGAATATGAAGGGGCGTACCTGCTGGGTGCAGCTGCTGGATTGTCCACCAAAACAGACAAAGTCGGCATGATCGCAGCAATGGATGTACCATTGATCAAGAAATATACGGAAGGTTTCAAAGCAGGATTGGAATCCGTGAATCCAGACGCAGAATTTCTCGTGAACTATGTAGGTGGATTTAATGACCCGGCCAAAGCAAAAGAATTGGCACTGGTACAATTCGGCAAAGGCGCTGACTTCATCGCTGGCGCATCCGCTGTAGGTGATCTCGGCGTGTTCGAAGCAGCCAAAGAAAAAGGCTTCTACACTTCAGGTCAAGATACGGACCGTACCGTTGAAGACCCGGAACATATCGTATTGTCTCAATTGAAATCAACCGATACGGTTGCTTATGAGACTGTGAAAGATTTTGTAGAAGGCAACTTCAAAGCAGGCGCTGTTAACTACGGTTTGAAAGAAGACGGTGTAGGCCTGACGTACGTTACACGTGATAGTGAATCTCCATTGAATGCTTTTGTCGGACAAGAAGTGATCGACAAGGTTAAAGCAATCAAGGATGATATCGTATCCGGCAAAATCGTAGTCAAAGATCCATTGCAACAATAGTTTCGAATGTTCTTTTCAATGAATGAGTGATGGAAATGATCAGCCGGCTGCCCGATCAGGCAGCCGGTTTTGCTGCTATTAAATGACCGAGACCGAGGGGAGCGAACGCGAGATATGCTGTTGGAGATGGAGCAGATTACGAAGAAATACGGCGGCTTCACCGCTAACCGGGACATCCGTTTTAATTTGCGTGAGGGAGAGATTCATGCCCTGGTAGGTGAGAATGGAGCCGGTAAAACAACCCTGATGCGTATGTTGTACGGTATGGAACAGCCCACGTCAGGCACAATCAAAGTCCGTGGACGTGAGGTGAGCTTTGCCACGCCGTCCCAGGCGATGGCAAGTGGCATTGGCATGGTGCACCAGCATTTCATGCTGTTCCCATCCTTTACGGTAGCGGAGAACATCGTCATTGGACGCGAACCGGCTAAGGCAGGCGCATTTGACCGCAAAAAAGCAGCGGCTCAGGTGAACGAGCTTGGCAGACAATATGGCATGCCGGTTGACCCGTGGAAAAAAGTGTCCGAGTGCCCGCTTGGCATGCAGCAGCGAGTTGAAATTCTCAAGGTGCTGCATCAGGGCGCAGACATCATTATATTGGATGAACCTTCGGCGGTACTAACACCGCTTGAAGTGAAGGAACTGCTGGCGAACATGAAATCTCTCGCCAAGCTGGGCAAAACCTTTGTACTGATCACGCACAAGCTGCAAGAAGTCATGGATGTAGCCGACCGAATCACGGTGCTTCGGGATGGTCAGGTGACAGGTACGTTGGAAGCCAAGGATACACATGTGGAGGAGTTATCCCGTCTGATGGTTGGTCGTGAACTTGTGCGTATGGACAAGCAGCCATCGGTACCAGCGGAAGCGGTGCTTCAGGTGGAAGGGGTTAATCTGTCCGGAGCGAAGGATCGTTCGGCGCTCAAGGACATCCATATGGAAGTTCGTAAAGGTGAGGTCGTTGGCATAGCAGGCATCTCAGGTAACGGCCAGTCGGAACTGATTCAGGTCATTGCTGGACTGCGTAAGGCGGATAGTGGTCGCGTTGTGCTCTCCGGGCAGGATACAACCAACTGGCCTGTACGGCGCATCCGGGAGCATGGACTTGCTCATATCCCGGAAGATCGTTACATGTGGGGAGCGGCCAAGGATGCGAGTGTTCGCGAGAACGGGCTGATGGGACATCATCATCGCTTGCAGTCACGCGGCATTATCAAAGCCAAAGCAGCAAGAACAATGGTAGAGAGCTGGATCCAACAGTTCAGCATCAAGACAGGTTCTGCGGAGACCAAGGCACAGTTTCTGTCTGGAGGAAACTTGCAGAAGCTGATTGCTGCCCGTGAATTTGCACAGGATACACCGTTTCTGATTGCAGCCGAACCGACTCGTGGTGTGGATATCGGAGCGATGGAGACAATCCATGCTGAATTGCTGCGCAAACGTAGCGAGGGCGCGGGTATTCTGCTCATTTCATCGGAGTTGTCCGAAATTTTGCAATTATCTGATCGGATTATTGTCATGTATGAAGGCGAAATTGCCGGAGAACTGAGAGCAGAGGAAGCAACTGAGGAACAGATCAGCTTGTTAATGGCAGGAGGGAAAGAGCGGATATGAATCGGGTAAAAGAAACACTTCGCGGACTCGTCCAGCCGCTGCTTGCCGTATTCATCGGTCTGATTGCAGGGGCTGTGGCGATTCTGATCGTTGGCGGTAATGTGGTGGATACGTATGCGGAGATGTGGAAAGGGGCCTTCGGCAACTTCTACTTCTTCACCAATACGTTGGCTCGTTCCACACCAATCATCTTGGCGGGGCTTGGCGTAGCATTGGCATTCCGTGCTGGATTCTTCAACATGGGAGCCGAAGGCCAGATGATTCTTGGCGGGCTTAGTGCCGCGCTCACGGCGCTCTATCTGCCAGGGCCAGGCTGGTTTGTGTGTATTGCTGCGATTGTGGCAGGTATTATTGCCGGGGGAATCTGGTCCCTGTTTGCAGGCTGGCTGGATGCACGCTTCGGGATGAACTTGTTGATCACAACCTTACTACTTAACTATATTGCCATTTATTTCGGGGGTTACATGGTCTCCTATCCATTTAAGGACCGCACAGGATCTGCAGCAATGGCTCAGACACCCATGATTGACCAGAGTATCTGGTTGCCGAAGTTGTTCCAGGGCATGGGGCTGCATGCAGGCTTCATTATTGCCATTGTAGCGGCCATTCTGATCTACTGGTTCACGCATAAAACGGTGACCGGTTACGAGATCCGCATGCTCGGCAGCAACCCGTCCTTTGCAACCTACGGTGGTGTTCGCCGCATTCGCATGATGATGCTGTCCATGGTCATCAGTGGTGGACTTGCTGGACTCGCGGGTGCGGGGGAAGTGCTCGGTACTCAGTACCGTTTCCTTGATGGCTCATTGTCATCGGCAAGTTACGCATGGAGCGGCATTATGGCCACGTTGCTTGCCCGCTCGCATCCACTCGGTACAGCTGTAGCAGCTATTTTGCTGGCTGCGCTACAGACGGGTGCCATGGGGATGGAACGGAACACGGATGTACCGCTGGAAGTTGGCAGTGTCATCCAAGCTGTATTGACGTTATTTGTATCAGCTCAGATCGGTTATTCATTCCTGAAGCGGAGAAAGGAGAAAAAGTCCAATGCAACAACTGTTTGATGCAGCCATGTTTGGCTCAACCTTGCGGATTATGACTCCAATCCTGCTTGCAGCGCTCGGTGGGGCTTTATGTTCTCGTGTAGGTCTGTTTAACGTGGGTCTTGAAGGACTGGTTCTGATCGGTGCGTTCTCCGCTATTGTCGGTAATTATCTGTTTGGTAATGTGCTGCTGGCGGTACTCTTTTCCATTATAATTGTGATGTTATTCTCGGCGCTCTTTGCCTTTATAAGCATTAATCTGAAAGCCAACGCCATCGTGGTCGGGATCTCGCTTAACTTCCTGGCTGCGGGGGTGACGACCTTTGCACTGCGTGCGATTTTTGATGTAAAAGGTGCATACTACGATAAAGACATGGTGGGACTTCCCAAGTGGGATATTCCGCTGATTAAGGACATCCCGTGGGTGGGCGATGTAATATCGGGACATAGTCCGCTGGTTTACCTCGGTATTGTGCTCGTGATTGCACTACAATTTTACCTGTTCAAAAGTGTATCCGGCTTCCGCCTGCGCTCCGTCGGTGAGAACCCGATTGCAGCACAGAGCATCGGGATCAAGGTACGTGGCATCCAGTATGGTGCCGTTCTGATGTGCGGTGTGTTGTGTGCTCTGGCTGGAGCACAGTTGTCGCTCGGTCAGGTGACGATGTTTACCGAAGGCATGACTGCTGGTCGTGGTTTTATCGCGCTGGTGGCAACGATGTTAGGACAAGCGAATCCGCTTGGCGTCATGGGCTCCAGTGTGCTGTTTGGCTTCATGGAAGCATTGAGTATTCGTCTGCAAGGATTCTCCCTGCCAACGCATTTCACGTTGATGTTGCCGTATATTGTAACGCTGGTCGCGATGTTCTTTTTCAAAGACCGTACCTATGCACAGGATGCACTGAAAGCGGGCGGAAGCTCGCGTTAATTCTGAATGCCTATGTTAGAGACAGTAAAAGAAGGAGGAATTCCACTTGCATAACAAGGCTGAACGTTTGAAAAAAAGTAAAACCCCGGCACCAAAAACAGGTAACGATCACGGAGATCGGCTGCCGCCAGGACAGATGCTGACGGAGAAATTCCCGATTCTGCATGAAGGGGAAGTACCGGAATATGACCTGTCCACCTGGGACTTGAAGGTATTTGGCGAAGTAGAAGAGGAGAAGGTGTTCTCCTTAGCTGAGTTGCAGGCGATGCCACAGGTGAACACGGTGAGTGATATTCACTGTGTTACCCGTTGGTCGAAATTCGATACGCCGTGGGAAGGTATTCGTTTTTCCGATTTTGTGAAACTTCTGGGGGTTAAGCCGGAGGCAAAATACGTCATGATCCATGCAGATCATGATTATGAAACAAATGTACCGCTCGAAGAGTTGATGCATGATGATGTATTGCTTGCATTCAAATATAACGGTGAGCCACTGACACCCAAGCATGGTTTTCCACTGCGTATGGTCGTGCCACAACTTTACTTCTGGAAGAGTGCCAAGTGGATACGTGGTCTGGAGTTTATGACAGAAGACCGTAATGGATTCTGGGAAGTGAATGGTTTCCACCATTTTGCCGATCCGTTCAAGGAACAACGCTTCTCGGGTGAAGATCTGCCGATTCCGGAAGACGAGTGGACGAAGAAGGAGTTTGATTGATATGTTGATGCCTATTTTGCAGATTCATTCGGAAGACATGCCGGCATATGCCATCGTCTGTGGTGATCCGGCACGTGCGGAGAAGATTTCCCGTAAACTGGAGCAGGCGAGAGAACTGGCGTTCAGTCGGGAGTATCGTACATTTGTTGGATTGTATGAAGGGGTACAGATCGCTGTGGTCAGTCATGGTGTAGGTTCGCCTGGAGCAGCTGTGTGTTTCGAGGAACTGATTCGGGCGGGTGTAACAACTCTGATTCGTGTAGGTACAGCGGGATCGTATACAGCTGATTATCCGGCAGGCAGTGTGATTGTGAGTACAGCCGCTGTTCGTACGGAGGGGTTGACTCGCCAACTGGTGCCGGATGGTTTTCCAGCGGTAGCGGACATTGGGGTGACACAAGCGTTGATCGAAGCTGCTCGCGAGCAAGAAAGCGCGGATGCTGCAACATTTGCAGGCAAAGTGGGCGTTGGTATCACCGTAACGCTGGATGCGTTCTTTGCAGGCGTGGAAGAGATTCCACACCGCAAGTACAAGCAGGCTGGAGCACTTGCGGCTGAGATGGAAATTGCGGCGCTCTACATCGTCAGCACCTTGCGTGGCGCTCGCGCCGGAGCCATTGTCGCGATCGATGGATTCGCGGACAGTGACCTGGCAGCCGAGTATGATCCGCATACGGATGCGGTTGGAAAAGCGGTGGAGCGCGAGATTAATGCAGCGCTACGCGCACTAGCCGCGCTTGCTCGCCAAGATCAGGCGTAGGTTGGTTAAGGCAAGTATACATTTTTGCTCATTGTTACAAGCAAAACAGTAGATGATGTCCATTTGAGGTGGACAATATAAAAAGGGCGTCCCGTAAGGTCATGAATATGACCCAAGGAGCGTCCTTTCCTTTTTAAGAGGGGGATGCAGGTACAGTGGCGAATTGTATTTGCATGGCATGTCATTAAATTAGGAGAGTGATTAAATATGGGCTGGAGTGAATTACGTGAAATTCCTAATGAATACAGCGATGAGGTACAGCGGATTGATGAGCAACTTTTGAAACTGGTTGCAGCCAGAAAGGACATAACCGGAGCAGTCCAATACCAACCCCCTCAAAATACCATCGATGAATGGGTGAGCTTACTGGATATGAAGGAGGAAGATATCCGATATGTTCTCCGTAGCGTGCAACCGATGCCGCAAAGACACTACTTTCCAAGTGAACCTCTTCAATTGACGAGTGTGGTGCCGATTATGAAGAAAATGATCAAAGATTCGTGTGAGTATATGATCACGCATTCGATGCAATATGAAGGCGAAAGCCTCGTTTATGTGGAGATTCAATATAAGGGGAATGAAGCTGAGCGTATACAAATGGTTCCACATCTGGCTCTGGAAATATTCAGCGAACAGAGACATATCACCATGAGACATGGCAGTCGTGGAGGAGGTGGGGAGACGCAAATTAGTTTCCGAGTGATTCCTGCCCTTCCTTCTTCTCTGGAAAACGTTCGATTCTCCTTGATTCCCTCAATACCAGAAATGGAATACAAAGTAGAGGAAATCATTTTGGATAAACAGGTTGATTTCGATTAACGAAAGGGTTTAGAGATAGATTTAGCTTAACTTGGGGAAGGCCTGATCCTCGAAGAGAATGATAATGCAGAAAGTGGGCACGTTATATAAAGGAACATCAACATGAATACGAAAAAAGGGAGGATTCTACGATGACACAGAACAATCAACCTCAGGACGAGGCGGAAATTCGCAACAAGTTGGATGAAGACGGGGATTCCTTGATGGAGAAAAAGAAGATTTTGAGCGGAGTAGACATTGAGCCGCAGGCGGACGAATGGGCAGCGAAGCCATCACCTGTTGCTTTTAATGAAGGAAATACTTCTTCGAAAAAATAAACAATATGAGCATCATATGGGCTAGATGGAATGAAAATAAATTTAGCGAAGCAGGTACCCTTATGGTATCTGCTTTTTGGTTGTATAATAATGTAAAATTCAGTAGACGAAAGAGTGATTGGGATGAGTACAGGTACGATTAACATCCGAAAGGCAGAAATGAGGGACTACTCTGGCGTGTCATTGTTGATGGATGAGCTGCACCAGATGCATGTCGAGGCGCGGCCGGATCTATACAGAGCGTTGGAGACCAGAATGGAGAAAAAGGAGTTCATCGAACTGCTGGAAACGGACAAGCGTTACCTATATGTTGCCGAGTCTTCCGAAACGGGCTTGATTCTGGGTTACGGGAGCGCGCAGTTAAGTGTAATTCAGGATAACCCATTGATGGTGGATCGCAAGATGTTGTACATCCATGAACTTGTAGTGGATAACAAACATCGGGGCCAAGGAACAGGTAAACAGTTACTACAAGCATTCATCGAGTTAGGGAGAGAGCTTCAGGCAGAAAGCATGGAATTGTCCGTGTCAACGTTTAACTCTGGGGCACAGGCTTTCTATGAACAGATGGGTCTGGTCGTCCGCAGCAGCAGGATGGAGTATACCTTGTAAGATACATCGCTCTATTTAATTAGTAAGGATTCATCATTTTTAATAAAATATCAGAATCCTCTTGAATACCCCCATGGGGTATGTTACTCTTAGAAAAGAACGAAAGAAAAGGGGTGTTCATGATGGATCATCAGAGCCATCCCGAGGAACCTTTGCAATCCTCCAAGTCAGATTCAACGGAAGCTTTGGCTACAGTCCATGAAGCAGTATCCTGTCATGCCGAGGGCAGTGATGGGAAGCATGTGCGCAAGAGTCACCATTCGCAGGAGATGAAGAGTAACCTGGTTTCTCGTTTGAACCGTGTGGAAGGTCAGATTCGCGGGATCAAGGGATTGATCGAGAAGGATACGTACTGTGATGATGTGCTGACGCAGATTGCGGCGGCTCAGTCTGCTCTTAATTCAGTAGGTAAACTTTTGCTTGAAGGCCATATGAAGAGCTGTATCGTTGAGCGTATTCAGGCTGGTGAACATGAGGTTGTGGATGAACTGCTGGTTACGATGCGGAAGTTAATGAAGTAAGCTGAATCAATTCACATATTTAATTTTATCATTTTAATATACCCCAAGGAGGAATTTAGAATGTCTAATGTTACGTTGAACGTTACGGGAATGTCTTGCAATCACTGTGTGAAGTCGGTTGAAGAAGCTGTAAAGAATACCGGTGCGAGTGGTAAGGTTGATCTGGCAGCGGGAACGGTAGCGGTGGAATATGATGAGCAGACGGTGAACGTGGATCAGATCAAAGCTGCCATTGAAGATCAGGGATACGATGTAGTCTAACGGGATTACAGGCTTAAACCGAACATGCTCATGGGCGAAAAAGAGGTCAGAGTACCTTTTCCCAAGAGTCAGGTTTAAGCCTAATTTTCTGTCTGATATATACCCCTTGGGGGTATGTTGGGTGTAACATACAAAAATTGAAACGACATGAAAGGAGCTGACATGATGGATAACTCAACGAATAAACCAATGGATAGATCATCCGAACCCACACCAATGGCACCTATGGCAGAAGCACCAGGACTGAAGGCAACACTGCACATCACGGGGATGACCTGTGCTGCATGTTCGACACGAGTGGAGAAGGGCTTGTCCCGCATGGAAGGGGTGCATCAGGCCAATGTGAACCTTGCCATCGAACAGGCAACCGTATCTTATGATCCAAAGACAACTAACGTGAACGCGTTGCGGGATAAGGTAGAGGCGCTTGGCTACGGTACGGTGTCCGAATCGGTTGATCTGAACATCACGGGTATGACGTGTGCTGCTTGTTCTGCCCGGATTGAAAAAGGTCTTTCCCGACTACCGGGGGTATCTCAGGCGAATGTGAATCTGGCGCTGGAAACAGGGCATATCGAATATGCCGCTGGTGCATTGAAACCTTCGGATATTACCGCCAAGATCAAGCAGATGGGATACGGTGCTGAACTGCAATTGACACAAGAAGAGACCACATCGGTTCGTGAACGTGAGCTGCAACGCAAAAAGTGGAAATGGATGATATCTGCGTTGTTATCGATTCCTTTGCTGTGGGCAATGGTCGGGCATTTCTCGTTCACATCCGGAATCTATGTCCCCGAACTATTCATGAACCCTTGGTTCCAGCTACTGCTGGCAACGCCGGTACAGTTCGTGATTGGATGGCAATTCTATGTGGGGGCGTACAAAGCCCTACGTAACCGCAGTGCCAATATGGACGTTCTCGTCGCATTGGGTACCAGTGCAGCGTTTTTTTACAGTCTCTATCTGACGTTATCCAGTGGGTACTTACCTTCTACAACCATGGATCATGGGGCAATGGGAACGAGCACAGCCGCCATGCCTTCGGTAGAACTCTATTATGAGACAAGTGCAATTCTGATTACGTTAATTCTACTTGGAAAATGGTTCGAAGCTGTGGCGAAAGGTCGCTCTTCACAGGCGATCAAAAGCCTGATTGAACTGGCTCCACGTGAAGCCCGTGTCATCCGGGACGGACAGGAAGTGTTGGTTCCTGCCGCATATGTCGCGGTGGGTGACTTGGTTCTGGTGAAGCCGGGTGATAGCATCCCGGTGGATGGTATTGTTGAAGAAGGGCAATCCTCAGTAGATGAATCCATGCTTAGTGGAGAGAGCCTTCCCGTGGATAAAAAGCCAGGAGATCCCGTTACAGGTGCTACGCTGAACAAAAACGGGGTATTACGACTGCGTGCGACCCGAGTGGGATCGGATACGGCTTTGTCCCAGATTATTAAAGTAGTCGAGCAAGCTCAGGGCTCCAAAGCACCGATCCAGCGGATCGCAGATGTCATTTCAGGCATTTTTGTTCCGATTGTTGTCGGCATAGCTGCGCTGACATTCCTGATCTGGTATCTGTTTGCAAGTCCGGGTGACTTCGCCGGTTCCCTTGAAAAAGCGATTGCCGTGCTTGTCATTGCTTGTCCATGTGCACTAGGGCTGGCAACGCCGACTTCTGTCATGGCTGGATCAGGACGTGCGGCTGAATATGGCATTCTGTTCAAGGGCGGAGAACATCTGGAGTCGGCACAACAGATTCAGACCGTGGTGCTCGACAAAACAGGTACAGTAACCCAAGGTAAACCGGTCCTTACCGATGTTGTTATGGCTCCGAATTGGACGGAATCCGATCTGCTTGAGCGAGTGGGAGCGGCAGAACAGAGTTCAGAGCATCCGCTGGCAGAGGCGATTGTTGCTGGTATCCGTGCCAAGGGTCTGGAGCTAACCCCAACAGAGAAGTTCGAGAACATACCGGGATACGGCGTGCGAGCTTCAGCAAAAGGGCAGGAGATTCTGGTCGGCACGCGTCGTTTGCTTGCAGATGCACAGGTGAATGTCTCTGAGGAAACCGTTCAGCAGATGAACCGTCTGGAGGAACAAGGGCGTACAGCGATGCTGGTAGCGGTAGATGGTCAGTGGGCAGGGATCGTGGCTGTGGCTGACACCATCAAGGATACCTCTCGTGAAGCCATCGGTCGTCTTCAGGCGATGGGGATCGATGTCATCATGATTACGGGAGACAATGAGCGAACAGCTCGCGCTGTAGCTGAACAGGCAGGGATCGGTAAAGTACTGGCTGAGGTTCTGCCGGAGGGTAAAGCTGCGGAAGTGAAGAAACTTCAGGAGAGTGGCCTGAAAGTCGCGATGGTAGGTGACGGCATTAATGATGCTCCGGCACTCGCTACAGCGGATATTGGGATGGCGATCGGAACAGGAACGGATGTAGCGATGGAAGCGGCGGATATTACGTTGATGCGTGGTGATCTGAACAGTATTGCAGATGCCATTGAGATGAGCCGGCGCACGATGGGGAACATCAAACAAAACTTGTTCTGGGCACTCGGATACAACGTGATTGGTATTCCCATTGCGGCAGTTGGCTTCTTGGCTCCATGGCTGGCAGGGGCGGCAATGGCGTTCAGCTCCGTGTCGGTTGTCCTGAATTCCCTACGTCTGCAACGCATGAAGCTGAAGAGAAATGACTGACCGACCTTTGTTTGGAGATATAATCAACGCGTCATTGTCAATGAAGTGAGGATGAATAAATACGCGGTTCGCTGCGGCGGACCGTGTTTTTTGTTGAGAAAAATACAGTTGAGTCGCTAGAAAGTAAGCCTGAATCGTTGGTATTAGATGTTCTTTTCTACGGAGAAAGGAAAGCATAATGCAATTTTGTGAAAATGGATCAATTGTATTCATGAATAAAGCTTACGTTTTCTGAATTTTTCAAAAAATGAGTTGACAATATGGACATATTCACATAAAATTTAAACGATCGTTTGATTCAAACAACTGTTTAAATCAAATTAGAACTATTTGAGTAATGGAGGACACCTTTTATGTTACAGGCTTTACGTACATTGTTTAAAAAACCGCCAGTGATTGTAGGGATCGTAACAGCACTTATGTTCCAAGTGATCTTTAGCGTGATCTGGATGACCGCATATTCTGGAGTAAATGACCGTGCGAAAGAATTGACGGTTGCGATTGTGAACGAGGACGGAGAAATGTCCAAAGGAATCGCGGATTCGCTCGCAGGAACACTGCCTTTCCATACCGTATCCAATCTAAGTGCGGCTGAAGCTTTGGATCAGCTGAATCATCACCAAGTACACATGGTGCTGGATATCCCGGCTGGGTTTAACGAATTGCTTCAGACGGCTGGCTCAACCGCCGAGATTAAATACACCATTAATGAAGCGAACCCGGTTACGATCAAAAGCATGATGCAAGGTGTATCACAAAGTGTGACAAACACGATTAACAAACAAGCTACAGCACAAGGGGTACAGACGGTATTGACCGCTTCAGGTGCACCTGCCGATCAGGCTGCTGAAGCCGCTACAAACCTGACTACCCGAGTGGAGGGAACGACAACGTCCATCAACCCGGTTAACGGGATGAATAATCAGATGGTGCCAATGATGATGGTACTGGCTTCCTATGTAGGTGCCATGATCATGGGGATGAATCTCCAGACAGCCATGGGTATGCTGTCATCCACTTATTCCCGATTGACTTTGTTTGGCGCGAGAGTAGTCATTAATGTGGGTTCCGCATTGGTTGTTTCCTTGCTGGGATCATCACTGATCGTGGCACTGGGAGGACAGATTGCACAAGGATTCGTTGCATTCTGGTTGTTCCAGGCGCTCTTCCTGTGCACGTTCATGTTCTTCTCCCAGTTCTTCCTGATCTGCTTCGGACCAGCGGGAAGTCTGTTCAACATCATCTCACTGTCCTTGCAACTGGTATCCTCCGGTGCTATGGTACCGCGTGAATTGCTGAACAGCTTCTATAGCGGCATTGGGCAGTACCTGCCTGCAACATACGCCGTTCAGGGTATTCTGAGCGTGCAGTTGGGAGGCCCAGGAGTTCAGTCTGCTGCGGGCTCTATCGTGATTGTACTGTTGGTTGCCGTTGCGTTGTCACTGGTCGTGACGTTGTTGAAAAAACAACGCATGCCAGCTATGGCTCCAAGCCCTGCTCAAGCAAACAACTAATACAGCAGATGTATACCATTGCATCATAGGATAGGACAAGCACCCCGATGATTTTCATCGGGGTGCTTGGTGTAATATAATAGACAGATGATTCGCTGGCTACAGTCCTTGAGCTGGAGCGAATGAGATGAACGGACAAGAGGGAGCGGGACGGAATGACTGAACCGGAGTTGGATATCAAAACGAGGATATTGCTTGCAGCCAAGAAGCTTTTTGCACAGCAGGGGTATGACGGAACGAGTGTTCGTCAAATATGTGATGAGGCAGGTGCCAATGTGTCGCTGGTGTCTTATCATTTTGGCGGCAAAGAAAAGGTGTTCGAAGCATTATTTGAGCATTTCTTCCCTGGGCATATGATGAACGCGCTGGCTGAAGAGTCCATGTCCTCGCCTGTGGAAGGTATCCGACGAATTATTGGTGAAGTTGTGAAGTTCACGATGACGGATCGGGAGATGAGCGATATTGTGCAGCTTGAAATTACACTGCGGACACATCGTACAGCTACCGTATTTCGTTTTCTAGACCCTGTATGGACCCGAGTGAGGGACCTGCTGCAAGAAGGAAAAGACCAGGGATTGTTCCAGGTCGAGTCCGTATCTTATGCGATGCTTCAGGTTATGGGTGTGGCTTTGGCGCACAAACGGGCCAAGAATTCACGATTTGGCTTTGATTATCAGGATATGAATACAGACGAGCTTGCTGAGCAGACAATTGAGTTCGTACTACGAGGATTGGGAGTGAACAGCCATGAATGAAACCATTGAATTGATGATGAAACACCGCTCTGTACGCAAATTCAAGCCAGACCCGGTAAGTGATGAGCAGCTTGCAGCCATTGTATCTGCAGGGCAGATGGCTTCCTCTTCAAGTAGTGTGCAAGCCTATACCGTAATTGCTGTGACTGACTTAGAGCAAAAAGCCAAGCTGGCTGAATTGGCAGGCAACCAGGCCTATGTCAATGAATGTCCGGTGTTTCTCGTATGGTGTGCTGATCTGTATCGGCTGAGTGATGCTGCGAAACGTCATCTTCCTGAAAAGGAATCGTATGCCGATTCAACCGAGAATTTCATGGTAGCCACGATTGATGCTGCACTTGCTTCCCAGAACGCCGCTCTTGCAGCGGAGTCACTAGGGTTCGGAATTGTATATATAGGCGGGCTTCGTACCCGGATTGAGGAAGTAGCCGAGTTATTGGGATTACCGGAAGGGGTATTTCCGGTGTATGGCATGTGTATTGGTGTTGCAGATCAGGAAACGGGAATTCGCCCGCGTCTGCCACTGGATGCAGTTCTGCATCGTAATCGTTATAATGCCGAGCAGAGCATCAAAGGTGTTGAGCAGTATGATGAGACAACGACGGCGTACATGAAAGCACGAACTAACGGTGAACGAACGACTCCATGGTCCGAACTGATGGCGAAGCGCCTGACTGAGCCGACAAGGTTGCAAGTGAGACCGTTCCTGGAAGGCAAAGGATTCTTGAAGCGCTAAGTTGAACTGAAGGTACTTTTAGGCGAACGCGTTGCTTCCTCAGGTTATTTCTGTCCTCTACGTTCTTGTGTAAATGGTTAGTTCAACTGATATATATAGTAAATTAGAAGTCAGTCGGTGGCGAAGCCGACTGGCTTCTTTGTGCTGTGCTGGCAGGGCATGCGAGTGTACTTGCTGTTACCTGATTGTACTCAAGTTAAGCCGTAGAAACGCTTTGTGTTCTGATAAAAAAGACGGGCGGCCCGCTCGGTTCCCATGCCAGTGATTTCACTCCAAGCTTGGATGACCTGTCTGGTCATGGCCGGGTGTGTCATTCGTCCCTGAAATGGTCCTTCGAAGGGCCAAGGTCCATCGGTCTCGGCCATCACTTGTTCTGATGGATATTGCCGGGCGAGTTCACGAATCTCTTCTTCATATAGAATATCCGGCGTGAAGGAAATGAAATAACCGTTGTCCGCCATACGCCTTACGGTTTGGCGAGATCCTTTGAACCAGTGGAAATGAGCACGTCGGAACTGATATTGCTCCAGCAGATCACAGACAATATCCGCATCATCGTATACCGCATGAAGGACAAGTGGTTTGTTATGCTTTTTGGCAAGTTGGATGAAACGTTCAAGCAGCATGATATACCCGCTCTGATCGAAGCGCTGCCCTGCCTGCTCAGCTTCCAAACGGTTGTAATAGGGAAGGCCGACTTCTCCGATGGCTGTGGCTTGTCCCATGTGCTTCTCGATCCATTGGAAGAATAGGTCCATTTCTGCAACGGACGGCAGTTCCTGTTCCGGATGGAAACCGAAGGCCGGATAGATGTTACGTGGATGTTGTTTTGCAAGCTCCAGATTGGTCTTGGCAGAAGCGAGATTCATGGACACGGCAATGACTGCTTCGACCTGCTGAGACGGAAACGATAGCAGCATCTCGCGTTGTTCGTCAGGGGTATACTGATCGAAGTGAATATGAGCATCAATTAATGGTGCAAAAGCTTGAGAATGCACGAGGGAATTCCTCCTTGTGTTCAGTTATATTCTAACTATGTTACGCAGAATTTCTTATGGTGGATCACCCATTAAAGGAAATAAATAACTTAAAAACCCGCACTATCAAGATAGGCGGGCTTTCTGCTGTTCTTCTTTCATCCACTGTGCAATCTGCCGTTTACGCTCCAAAAAAGCGGATTCCTCCGTAATTTCTTCTCGTCTTGGGCGATCAAAAGGAACATGTACCTCGTGCAACACCGTTGCAGGTCGGTTGGATAATACATAGACCCGATCTGCAAGTAGCAATGCTTCTTCGATATTGTGGGTGATGAACAGCACCGAGCGGCGGTTCTGTTCCCAGATATCGAGCAGCCAGCGCTGCATGTCGCTACGTGTCAGTGCATCCAGCGCGCTGAAAGGTTCGTCCAGCAGCATGAGTTCCTGCGGACTGAGCAGGGCACGCAGAAATGCAGCACGCTGCTGCATTCCGCCCGACAGCATATGAGGATAGGCCTGCTCGAACCCGGCAAGACCCACGCTGCTTAACCACTTTCGAGCCTCTGTAAGTGCTTCGGCCCCAGGTGGAGCACTTGAAGCTACTTCACCAGCAAGTAGTACATTATCTTCAATGGTACGCCACGGGAAAAGGGCGGGCTGTTGCGGCATATAACTAATCTTGCCACGCTGTCCCGTTACATTCTGACCGTTCATAAGCACTTGGCCTTCCTGTGGCTTCAGCAGACCGCCGATGATATGGAACAGGGTGCTCTTGCCACAGCCAGAAGGTCCAACGATAGCAACAAACTCGCCTTGCTCCACAGTCAGGGACAGGCCGTTCAGAACCGGTAGCTTGCTGCGCCGTTCACGGAATGATGCATGAACATTAACAACGTCCAGTGCAGGTGGAACCGGAGCAGGAGTCGTATTGGCAGGTCGATCAGACGTAGCTGGATGGAGTTTTACACCATGCTTTGGCTCCATCGCGTGTGCTCCTCGTCCAGGTTGGACTTGTTCATCCTGTTGCCGATTCATATGGTCATCACTTCCTAATATACAGATTACTTCTTTACTATCGCTTCTGTGGCCGCCAGCGCACGAGCAGCTTCTCCAGTAGGGCAATGAACAGGAAGAGCAGCAAGCTGAGCGCGACAATAATCATGATCGCCACGAATAAGCGGTCCGTGCGATAAGCGGACTTTTGCAGCATCATATAATAACCAATACCCTTGTCTGCACCAATCCATTCGGCGATGATGGCGCCCATCACGCTATAGGTAGCGGCGATTTTGACACCGGAGAACACGGATGGCAGCGCATGGGGAAGCTCCAGCTTCCAGAAGATATGATGACGTTTCGCACCAGCCATGCGCATATAGTTCATCATCGCCGCGTCAGTACGGGTCAAGCCGTCCATGGCCGCCACTGCAACGGGGAAGAAACAGACGAGGATGATTGTAATCAGCTTGGGCAACAGCCCGAATCCGAACCAGATTAACAGGAGCGGCGCGAGCGCGATGGTTGGGATATTTTGACTAAGAATAAGTAAAGGATACAGGGCTGACTTGAGAAAAGGGACCAAATGCAGCACCATCGCAATCAGTAATCCAACCGCTGTTCCAGCGGCGAATCCAATCAGCGTTAACTGAATGGTTGCGGAAGCGTGCATGCCAAGTCGTTCGGCCTGGGTTGCCGCTTCGCGGGCGATGTCGGACGGTGCAGGCAGCATCCATTTCTCAATATGGAAGAGGGAGACGGCTCCCTGCCATATCGCTATAAAGAGAATAACCGCCACAAAGGGCGGCCATACACTTTTGAAATAGGCAGGCATTAGCGATACTTCTCCGTCAGGGTATCCATGCTGAAGCCAGCAGGGCTATGGGCGATTTTGATCTGGGAGATGATGCTTGGGCTGCCAGCCTCCACAAGTACCTCGTGCATTTTACGGACAACCTCCAACAGTTCCTCCAGTTCCCCCTCCATCGTGGTATCAAGCGCGTTCACCTGATACTTCAAGCCAGATTGCTGAATAACTTCAATGGCGCGATCTACGTAAGGATAAGAGTTCTCGCCATTTGGCGTTTTCGGGATAACCTGAATACTAAGTAGTGTGCTTGCCATGAGAGATCACGGCTCCTTTCGTGATATATAAAATGAACTAATGACTGTTACACTTGCCACTTCGATGACAGAATAACCTTCCAATCGCTGTTATCCCCAGATTTTTTTGATTCCCTTTCTCTAAAGGGAAAATCCGGTGATAAAGGCGACCGCTTCGCTTTTTCACGTTATTTCTGTCCTCTCCGTCCTCGTGTAAAATTTAAGTTCGTTTTATATGAGAAATTTTATTGGGGTAAAAACTCGTTTGTATATGCCTTGCTCACATCGATCTGTTCATCAAGCAGTTTTTTGCTAAACATCCAGTCGGTGTAATTCCGCCACACTTCCTGTTTTTGCTCACCCCAGCGTGGGGCGTCATCTGTGTACTTTGGACTAAGCCATTTCTGGCTTGCCAGCACCAATTCCTTATCCAGATCCGGTACGGCCTTGATCAGAATGTTGGCTGCGTCTTCGGGATGATCAATTGCGTATTGATACCCTTCGGAGGTGGCTTTCAGGAATGCTTTAACCAACTCAGGGTCGTTTTGGATCGTTTGCTCGTTTGTTACAAGGACAGGTGTGTAGTAATCCAATGCATCTGAATAATCCTTCACATATAACATGTCGATGGGCTCCCCGCGCAGTTCGGCTTCAATACCTGTCCAGGCGTAGAAAATCCATGCAAAATCAATGTCCCGTTTTACTACGGTGAAAAAGTCGGCGTCACCCATATTAATGTTTTTCACTTTGGATACATCGGCTCCGTCGCCTTCCATAATGGATTGCATCACGGCTTCTTCGACTGGGGAACCCCAACCGCCATAGGTTTTACCTTCAAAATCTTTCGGTGATTTGATATTCCGATCCGCCGGAGCAGCGAACCCGGATGTATTATGCTGAATAACTGCTGCGATGGAGACCAATGGAACACCCTGTGTGCGGGCTTGAGTTACACTCTCCTGATAACTTACGCCAAAAGGCACTTCATTGGAGGCAACCATTGTATCTGCGCCACCGGCACCTGGTTGTACAATCTCCACGTTCAAGCCTTCGGCTTTATAAAAACCTTGATCTACAGCTGCATACAGGCCGGTATGATTCGTATTTGGTGTCCAGTCGAGCACCACTTTAATATCTTTCAGGGCGGTAGTGTCACCTTCGTTGCTGCTTTCCGTATTTGTGTTGCCGTTCTGCCCAGCTGGGGCAGCTTCTTTGCCACCACATGCGGCTACAGTCACCATAAGCACGCATAAGAGCAACAGTCCCATCGTTTTACGCCATTTCATCTGTGGTTCTCTCCTTCGGTATGTCCGGCCGATTGGCACGGGGTACTCCTTGGCTTCATATCCAATCATCTTGCATAAATCGACAGATTTATACCAGTTGAGATCCGGATGACGTTATTTTTGAACAAGTAAAACGTCCATCGATGTCATTCAAGGAAGCCAGACCGCGTTTAGCGGCAGTTTTTCTTGCAATATCAGGAAGGTGATGCTTCCAGTCTTATACTTTCTGATAGTAACAAAAAAAGCGCCCCGTATTCCGGGACGCGTGCAGGCGTTAGAGAGGTGGCGTTCAGCCATAGGGCTGTGCCATTTCGATATACTCCGATTCCTACGCTGGCATGATCCAGATCAGGTCTAAGGGTTAGTATCTTGGTGGGATACACTCTCAGCCGGCCAATTCCGACTCCCCTGGGAAACTATGAAGTTACGGGCATTACTAGGTGTAATTATAGGCCAGAGGGTGGGGCCTGTCCAGTCATGAACTGGATAGGGACACGTATAAGTTATCAAACAGGCCGTTATACATATGTATAACAGCCTGTTTGGATGTATTATTTTCAATAATTATCGTGGCGAATCATATAAGGCAATCTGACTGAGTGCAAAAGCATCGGATTTTGGGTCATAACCTACCTGTTTCTGAGTGGTTTCCAGATTTAATCGTTTAAACCGATTATTCGAGATCCCATGCAGTATGGTGAAGGGTTCCAGATCGGTAGTTGTAATTGCTTTGAACATCAAATCACACAAGTCAGCTGGACTAATATACGCGCTCATATCCCTTGCCTCCAGCACTGGTCCATCCGGTTGAAAATCATCATATGCACCTATACGCACCGCAACACTTTGTAAACCTTCGGTATACGCAAAATAGGAAGCGAGCGATTCTCCAAAACATTTGCTAACCCCGTACAAATTCCGTGGGCGTGTGGGCATGTCCGGATAGACTTGAGCATCAATGGGATACCCCTCAATCGTCTGTGCACTGCTTGCAAGAATGACTCTTCGTACACCTTGGTCTTTAGCTGCACGGAATACATTAAATGTACCTTTGATATTGATGTCCAACAACGATTCATAAAATCCGGCATTTGGGGAAGGATCTCCCGCCAGATGTACAACCACATCCATGCCTTCGCAAGCATGCTGACAGGCTTCGGGGTCTGTCACATCCAGTGTCATGATCTCATGGCCGGTCCCTTGATACGTATGCAGTCTGTCGATATTTAAATCCGTTAGTCGCAGGTGAAATGCCTCTGACAAGTGTTGGGACAAGTCACGTCCAATTTTTCCGGCTGCGCCGGTAATTAAAATGTTCATAAATCAACTCCAATTCTTAGCGCTGGAAGAACTCAATCCATTCCTTTTCAGGTCCATAGATGAAGAAATAGCGGTAACCGTTAGGCAGTGTGATAATCTCTCCGTCGATAAATTCGGCTTCGGTGGATTGAATGCGTTTGTACTCAGAATCAAGATCATCCACGTGGATCGCAAAATGGTGCACCGTACCTTCAGAAGGTAGCTTGTCGCTGTATCCTTGAATTAACTCAATCTCAGTCTCATTACTTCCATTGAAGCCAAGAAAGGCGAGCTGAATGATACCGTTGGTATGGGTCACCCGGTCTTTCAATTCAAGACCAACGATCTCCGTGTAGAAACGCAGCGTGGTCTCCAGATCACGTACGGCAATACCGACGTGGTCAATGCGTTTTTGAAAACTCACAATCAA
Organism: Paenibacillus sp. FSL H7-0940; assembly: GCF_037979415.1. Lineage (NCBI taxonomy): Bacteria > Bacillati > Bacillota > Bacilli > Caryophanales > Paenibacillaceae > Paenibacillus > Paenibacillus sp. FSL H7-0940. The sequence continues at coordinate 5,203,899 of NZ_CP150280.1, read as the reverse complement.
AAACCTCCTTATGTAGTGAATGTTTCTACCATTTTAAGGGATATCATAGGGCTGTACTACATGGTTGTCAAATATAGTTTTAAATTGGAAAAATCACAATTGTTCACATAATGTTCACTTATGCGGAGGGTTTGGTCATCTCTATAATTACGAAGGTAAACAGAGAGGATGAGAGAATTGCCAACCAGCAAGAAGGAACAAATTATTTTCGGATTAATGATGTGTATAGGAATGGTCTTGGTCATGATGTTCTTCAATCTATGGCACAGTGGGTTACTCGGCAAGATGTCCCCGCTTGAAATACTGCTTCAATTCGTATTATGTTTTGTCATCGCGTTTCTGGTGGAGTCTTTCATTGTTGGCCCTGTGGCGAGAAAGATTGCATTCTCCTTGCCCTTCGACAAGTCCAATAAGATTTTAGGTGTGCTCGTCATTTCATTTTTCATGGTGATTGGCATGGTTCTGATCATGTCCATGTATGGAATGATCTCCGCATATCTCGCTGATCAATTAAGTGGGTCATCCGTACTCCGTACGTATCTCCATACCATTGCTCGTAACTTCAGCCTTGCGCTTCCATATCAGTTGATCGTTCTGGGACCACTCGTCCGATATGTATTCGGTAAATTCATCAAGGATAACGGGCCTGTATTGCCTGTCGTTAATAAAAGTGTGAGATTCGGCTGGCCCTAAGTATTTCCTGGGCAATCTTATGCAAATGAATAGATATTATTCTCACCTTTAATGAAAGGTGATGAGAGAGGCAAAGATAGGGCACTGCCGCCATATTACAGCGCTAACGAATCGAGGACACCTTATTAGGCCAGTTTCTAAGGGAATGAAAACCTAACGAATCTCAGCGGTGTTATTATGCAAAAAACCTCCAACGAGACATTTTAATTGAAGCTAATTATCTATAATAACGTCTCTAGGATTCGTTAGATTTCAAACATGCGGAAATGGAGGGGGATAGCGTGTGCTAGGTTCGTTAGAACAGAGTAACACTACAAAAAAATGTCCACCGTCAGGTCATGGCGGTGGACATTTCAATTTCTTTAATAGGTATTTCTAATCCTCAGGACTGGATCAACACAGAACTGTTAAGTCGCAGAATTCACTATATGTTTGTTCTGCCATTGATACGTGATTACGCTAATGACAAACAGGCCAACTGCAAAGATCGCAAGCATCCATGCAGACTGATTAACCGCCAGATGATCAAGACTCCATCCCGTAGTCAAAGGCAGAATGGCACCGCCAACCCCACCTGAGGCAATCAAAATGCTGGGTGTGGATTCTTCTGTTCCGGGCAGCAGTTTACTGGCAAAGACAAGGGCAATGGAGAATATCCCTGACATCGCAAGTCCAAGCAGTAAGATGATGAGAAATGCAGACCAGATTTGGTTTGTGAATGGAAATACCATTAACAAAAGAACAGATGAAAGACAACTGTACAAGACATAGACGCGGTATTGGAATTTCTCTGCGATATACCCGGCGAAGAGTCGTCCCACGGACATGGCAATCCAGAAACAGGTGACACTAAGCGCTGCTCCGGCTTCCTTCATGTTCATTTTCTCAATCAGGATCGCTGGCATGAAGTTCGCAAGACTCATCTCTGTGCCAACATAGAGGAAGAAGAACAGGACGAATAATACCAGAAGAGTCCTGTTACGGCCACGATAGGTTGGACTGGATGTACTTGCAGATGCGGGATGCATCTCATCCGATGTCCCAGCACTGTGGGCATGTACTGAACCTTTATTTGAACTCTGTCGCTCTAGAAACTTATCGAGTTCACCGAATGATCCCTTCGCCCAGAATAAAAAGGTCAGCGCTGCGCAGATGGCAACAACGAGAAATGACAGGCGCCAGTATCCAGCAGCAATCAGACCGCTGGCAATGAGCGGCATGACCATCGCTCCGATCCCGAATAACACTTCCAGTCGACTCATGGCAACGGCTGTATTGTCTTTGATTGCAGCGATGATAATGGTGCCAATAACAGCTTCAACCATTCCGAATCCAAAGCCGGCAGCGGGTGCAATGACGAACATCCAGCCCCATGGTGGCAACAGCATATAGGATAATTCTGCAATACAGAGTAGTGCGGTGGCGATTAACAGGCCTCCCCGTTTACCAAAGCGTCTGTTCAGCCAAGGGGATAACAATACACCACCGAGGAATCCGGCAAATTGAGCAAAGATCAGCGTTCCGCCTTGGCTATAATCTTTGCCGTAATGTTCAAGTGCAACCGGTAGAATGGAACCGAGCACAACGTGGGCAAGTCCAATCAGGAAATAGGACAGACATCCGATCCAAAGTAATTTTTTCATAAAGAACTCCTTCTACTTATATACATAAATTGAGGATCACAATAATGCGCAATCTTGAAGACAAAGTCTATCATAACAGGACATGTTAAGTTGTGCCATGAATTCCTGATCGATACAGAAGGTTGCAATTTGGTCCGGCGTTCGTATATACTGAGACCAACAATTACAGATCGGACCATGCCGTTGAAGAGCATCCAACTCGGAGGCGTTTTCGCCAGGGGAGCGATATTTCCCCAAGTTAACCGGAACCGCCCGTTATCGCGGACCAAGAGGCTGGAAGCAGGATATCCTGATTCAGCAAGTTGGGTGGCACCGCGAGCAGAGCGCTCCTCGTCCCAAGGGATGAGGGCGCTCTTTGTATTTTTACAGCCAAAGGAGACGGTGACCATGTTAGAAATGAAGTGGATTCGTGCACATGCTGAAGAGGTTCAGGCCGCAGCAGACGGGAAAAAAATCAAGATCAACATTCGCACATTGTTAGAGCGGGATGAGGAACGCAGGGCACTTTTGCAGGAATCGGAAGAAGGTCGCAGGTTGCGCAATACGTTATCTGCTGATATTGGCAGACTCATGCAAGCCGGGAATCGGGAACAGGCCGAGGGTTTGCGGGCTCAGGTGAAACAGATCAATGAACAGTTGGAACAGGTGGAAGCGAGGCTCGCCCCTGTGCAGGAGGAAGTAACCAAGCTGCAATGGCTGGTACCCAATATCGTATCCCCGGATACCCCCAATGGCTCGTCGGACGCAGACAATGTAGAGCTGCGACGTGTGGGAGAGGTGCCAACGTTCGAGTATAACATCAAAGATCACGTGGAACTTGGGGAGTTGCACGATCTCATCGATATTCCCCGTGGAGTTAAGATTGGCGGTACGCGAAGCTATGTATTAAAAGGCGCTGGCCTGTTATTACATCGAGCAGTACAGCAACTTGCGCTTGATTTGCTTCTGAAGCACGGCTTCACACCGATGGAGGTTCCGCTGATGGTCAGGGAGGATGCGCTGGTGAACACCGGATTCTTCCCGACCGGTCGAGATCAGGTCTATGAACTCGAAGGGGAGAACAAGTGGCTGGTGGGAACTTCTGAAGTGCCGCTGGTCTCGTATTATGCGGATGAGATTGTCGATGTTCAAGAGCCTGTGAAGCTGGCCGCGGTATCGACGTGTTTCCGCAGTGAAGTTGGCTCCGGCGGACGGGATGTACGCGGATTGTACCGTGTGCACCAATTTGCCAAAGTTGAGCAGGTCATTCTCTGTGCTCCTGATGCGGAAGAATCGGAGCGCATGTTGCAAGAGATTACAGGACACGCCGAAGAATTGCTGCAATTACTGGAACTGCCGTATCGCGTTGTCGCTGTATGTACCGGGGATATGTCGCAGAAAACGTACAAACAGTATGACATCGAGACCTGGATGCCAAGCCGTGGTGCATATGGAGAAACGCATTCGTCGTCGAATCTGCATGATTTTCAGGCGCGCCGTTCAAATATTCGTTGCCTCGATGCCGAAGGCAAGTTGGTCTACTGTCACACCTTGAATAATACGGCGGTGGCATCGCCGCGTATCCTGATTCCTTTGCTTGAGAATCATCAGCAGGAGGATGGAAGCATTCACATTCCGGCAGCCCTGCGGCCCTATATGGGCGGGGCCGAGAGCTTGATTTTGCCAGAGCAGGAAGAAGTGAAGTAGAGAGGTTAGGTAACGCTTTAGTAATTCAAAAAGGGGATGTTCCAAACGGCATGTTGCATGTGACGATGGGCATCCCCTTTTAAACTGAAATAGTATTTACATAAACCAAGCTCCTACTATGTCGGGCTAAATTCAAAAGTTTTTATAACGATTACACGCTAATCTCATGAATTGTTCCAAGACTCTCATTCACGTTATTCAACTTTATGCAATTCGTATCCGATATAATATAATAGAAGTAAAATATTGGATTATGGGAGTTGGAAATTAAAAATGAATAGAATCAAACTGGCGCTTCGAGGCACACTTGCTCTAATTATGGCATTAACAATACTGGTCCCTTCGTTGGCCTTGGCGGCTACTGGTGACGTGAAATCGATTGAAATAACCAATAGCAGCCCGCAGAAGATGAGTGTTTCCGAAACAGCTGCGCTTCAGGTGATGGCAACGGTAGAAGGTTTTGATAACAAGCAGGATGTTACCGAAGGCGTGACTTGGTCCACCAGTAATGCAGCAGTCGCTACGATGGTGAAAGGCAAAGTCAAGGCTGTGGCCGCAGGTGAAGCAACCATTTTTGCAGAAGTAGACGGGTCTAAAGCCCAGTTGGTTGTCCAAGTGCAGGAGAAGATCAAAAGCATCAAAGCTTCACCGAAATCCTACAGTTTTGTTAAAGGCAGTGAAAGCACCCTTCCGAAAGTAAGCATTACCCGTGCGAATGGAAAGGAAGAGGATGTGACGTCTGAGATTGTGTGGTCCGTATCCACTTCTTCGGCTGTGCTGGAAAACGGTAAAATCAAAGGCGTTACACCTGGCAGAGTATTGCTGCAAGGCAAGTACGGAACAACGATTGTGAAAGTTCCCGTTGCTGTGACGGACGAGATTACCAAAGTTGAGGTCACTCCTGCCACAATGCAGCTGAACATCAAGAAGTCCAAGGCGTTGAAGGTCATCGGCACCTACGCGAATGGTAAAACCATTAACCTTTCAAAACAAATCGTATGGACCTCTTCCAATACAAATGTAGCTATCGTGAAAAATGGAACCGTTAAGACGCTGACCGAGGGACAAGCCACCTTGACAGGAACTTATCAAAATCAGACAATAAAGGCAGAGGTTACCGTTGTACCATTGCTCAAAAAGCTGATTACAGGCCAGAAAAAACTGGTTTTGTCCCCACAGGGAAGTACAACGCTGAGTGTGATGGCTCAGTATGATACGGGTAAAACCACTGTTGTGACGAACAGCGCGGTGTGGAGCAGCACAAAGCCGGGCGTAGCGACAGTGACAAATGGCAAGATCGTGGCTGTAGGCAAAGGTAAAACGTCCATCACGGCCAAGTGGGGCAACAAAAAAGTGACGATCCCCGTTACGGTAAAATAAATCTTCATATAATAAAGCATCTTGCATGATCCAAAAATTGGTTTCAGTACATGACATCGTTAAAATCATCAATATCATCAAGGTAACAGACAACCAAGGGGCGTAGACATACGCTCCTTTTTTGGATATATAGAAATATGTATCTGAAATGCCTTCTGCTTCAACAACTATATAAGGGGATTGGATGGGATGAATATGAAAGCTTCGATTATAAGCTCAGACTCTAACTCTAGCGATCTGGCTTACCTGAAATATCTTTTTCTATCCCTAAGTTCCATACTTACATTTCAACGGAGTACTACAATGTAAGCGCATGAAGCAACGCACCTATGAAAAATACAGAGAAGGTTACCATTTAAAATGTCATGGTGAGAAGAGGAGATACCTGAATGAAAGATCCATTGCAACCGGAAAATTGGCCTGCCTGGGCGACAGAGTCGGTAGAGATTGCTCCGGCCAACCCCAATTGGGATGCGCAGGCTCAGGATGAAATCCGGCAACTCAAACGTCTTCTAGAGCAGTTTAATATTCATCAATTCGAACATATCGGAAGCACGTCCATTCCAGGGTTACCCGCCAAGCCCATTATTGATCTGATGGCAGAGGTACAGTCATGGGATGACATGGATCTGATTGCGGATCAGCTGAATCCGTTGGGCTGGAACTACGTTCCGCCTGAACTGGATGGACGGGAGTACAGACGATTCTGGGTCAGGGTTAAGGATGGCAAGAGAGCTGTACACCTTCATCTGATGCGCCCGGGAGAAGAACGCTGGGATCGTCAAATTCGGTTTCGGGATGTGCTGAGAAAACGCCCAGATCTAGTGGAAGCTTACGCCGTCCTGAAGACAAAGCTTGCTGATGAGAACGAGGAAGATAGGGAATCGTATACCGCTGCCAAAACGCAATTTATTTTACAAGTGCTTGATGAAGGCGTGTGATTGATTGAAAAGCGTACTTATCAGAGACAGGCTGATCTATTTCTTCGCCGTCATGATGACCATGACGGCAGGGCTCGCATCCAGACACTATAGTGAACGATTGCCAGGTTGGGTGCATGAACATTTCGGGGATGCATTATGGGCGGGCATGATTTATTTCGGAGTACGCATGGTGTGGCCTCATCGCAGCTTGGTATGGGCGATGTGTTTGAGTTGTGCATTCAGTTGGATGATTGAGTTCTCACAGTTGATTCAGACGCCTTGGCTGATTGAGATACGTTCAACCGTATGGGGTGCGCTTATTTTGGGACATGGGTTTCTGGTAATTGATCTGATTCGATATACGGTCGGTATTCTGTGCATGGTTATGATAGATCGTTATTTCCTGAGAAATAAGATGGCTGGATCATGAACTCAAGTGAATCATGGAGGTGTGCTGAATGAATGTAGAAAAACTTTTTGCCGAATTGCCCGAATTCGAAACACAGCGGTTAAAGCTGAGGCGGCTTACGATGGATGATCTTGATGAATATTATGCGTTTGCCTCTGATCCGCGAGTGAGTCAGCAAAGCTTGTGGAACTACCATGAGACGGTGGAGGATTCAATTCAATATATTCAGCGGGTACTGGATAATTATGAACGGAAAACGGTACATATCTGGGCTTTTGTTTTGAAGGAAACAGGGACCCTGATCGGGAGGGGTGGCATCTTTCATCTTAACGAACCCATGCAGAGTGGTGAACTAGGGTACGCGATAGCCAGCAGTCAATGGGGTAAGGGGCTCGCAGCAGAAGCGATGCAACCCATCGTGGATTATTGCTTTCGGGAACTGGACTGCAATCGGTTGGAGGGGAAATGTAATGCAGGCAACATAGGCTCTGCACGCGTAATGGAGAAGCTGGGTATGTCGTACGAAGGTTTGCTACGCAAACAGTTGAAGATCAAAGGTGTATTTACGGATCAAAAATTGTACTCCCGTATCCGGGATGATCTATAATACTTCCAATGACTCATAGGGTACATCGCAGAAATTGAAGGAGGCAGAACCATGATCTATAGTATTATTTCCCGTTCGTTGTGGGAGCAAGTGTCAAAGGGGAGTGTGTATGCACCAGATAGCCTGGAAACGGACGGATTCATTCATTGTTCCACCAAGGAACAGATTCCATGGGTAGCCGGGCAATATTATGCAGGCCGCACGGATCTATTATTACTTAGTATTGATGAGAAGGCGTTAGAGCCAGAACTGGTATATGAGGATCTCTACGAATTAAATGAACTATATCCACATATCTATGGAGAGCTCAATCTGGATGCGGTTCGCAAAGTCATTCCATTTGAACCGAATGCAGACGGCACATTCTCATTTCCTGAATAAATAACATGTGACGCTTCTATTTGGACGTGATCTGGGGACAACATACTTTTCCGAAGGGTGGTTAACGGATGGATATGAATCAGGTTTTTCTGAAGACAGCCGAGAAACAATTCCTGTATTACAAGCAGCTCGGGGAAAAAGCCATGGCACAACTGGAGTCCGAGCAATTGTTTCAATCCTGGAATGAAGACGCGAACAGCATTGCGGTAATCGTAAAACATTTATGGGGCAATATGCTGTCCCGTTGGACGGATGTACTGACAACAGATGGTGAGAAACCGTGGCGTGAACGGGACGCCGAGTTCGTGAATGATATTTCGTCCCGGGAAGAGTTACTCGCCAAATGGGAGGAAGGCTGGACATGCCTACTCGGAGCCATTCGTTCGTTTACTCCGGAACAATTGTCTCATATCATATATATTCGGAATGAAGGTCATACCGTGATGGAGGCCGTTATTCGGCAATTAGCACATTATCCGTATCATGTCGGGCAGATTGTATTTGCCGCGAAAATGCTCAAAGAAACAGCTTGGGACAGTCTCTCGATTCCGAGAAACGGGTCTTCTCAATATAATGGCGGCAAATTTGCCAAGCCGAAGGCACGCAAACATTTTACAGAAGATGAACTTCATATAGAAAAAGGTGAGGAGCAACAATGACTCAAATTGCATTGATTCGCCATGGAAGTACAGCGTGGAATAAGGAAAAACGTTCGCAGGGACAGACGGATAATCCGCTGGATCAGGAAGGCAGGGAACAGGCAGTTTTACTTGCCGCGAGACTGGCCGAGGAATCCTGGGATGCCATCTATTCAAGTGACTTGGAGCGTGCAAGTGAGACAGCTCGCATCATTGGTGATCGCTTGGGCATTCAGGAGATTCATCTGGACCCTAGACTTCGCGAGATGGGCGGAGGACAGGTCGAAGGAACGACGGAAGAGGAACGGTTAGCCAAGTGGGGAGCGGACTGGAGTACGCTGGATCTGGGACGTGAGCTTGTAGATGCAGGGACTGTTCGAGGTAGTGCGGTGCTTGAAGATATTGTACAGCAGCACCCCGATGGAAGAGTGATTGTTGTCAGTCACGGAGCCGTTCTGCGTAATACACTGCGAGGTCTGGTGCCTGAACTGGATATTAGCGTGAAGCTGTCCAACACATCCATTACTCGGATCGCTAAGAAAGATGATACGTGGCAATGCGAACTGTACAATTGCAGTGTGCATTTGGATTCGCCCGGGGAGTCTTAATAGATGGATGCCCTGACGTTAAAACAAAAATTACAGCATATTCAGTCGTCTAATCATTCCATTGATCACGTGGAACAGCCTTACGAATTGGCACTGCATATGATGAAGCATATTGGTAGTACTGATCCTGTCCTGCGGGATGAATTGATCTATGTTACGTTTGCAACTTGGATTGGACAGGGTGTATTTTCGGAAGATCAGCTAAGGAATATGTTGCAGTTGGCGCTGGACGATCAGCACCTGTTCTATGGGATCGGAGAGCAGGGAACGGATAGTGTGTTTACGCGTACGTTCTCCGTATTGTTACTGCCTCCCATTCTGAATGTGGATCGTCAGCGTCCTTTCCTGGACGAAGAAGATATCGCAGGGATTCATCATCGGTTGACTACATATCTGGAACGTGAAAAAGATGTTCGCGGCTACGCCGATAACAAGGGCTGGGCACACGCCCCTGCACACGCGGCGGATGCGGTTGAAGATCTGGCACAGTCGCCATATCTGGAGCGAACGGATCTGCTGGAACTTCTGCACGCACTCGCTGTAAAAATAACGGAATCAAGTGTGGTTTACATCCATGATGAAGATCAGCGAATAGCGCATGCTGTGATTACCATTCTGCGTCGCAATCTGTTGGAGCCAAAGGATATTACGACGTGGATCGATACCCTTCATCAAGGAGACCCGGCGGTGAAAAGATCACTTCTGGAAACCAGTCATAGGAACCTGAATGTGCGTCTGTTTTTGCAGACACTGTATCTTGCGATACGTACAGAGGAAGATGAGCCGTTTCCGGCAGTTTGTTCACTGGTATTGCAGGCATTGGAGAGAGATAAATAACGATACGCTAAACGTTTGGAAAAAGGGGGAGATGGCGCATGACCAAACAGACGTATGCATGGACGGAGGAGATTTTATCTCCGTTGGGTGAGGAAGCGGTTATCATCCAGTGCGGGGATCAATTGTCTGACGCTGTACAGCGCAGAGTGATGTCTGTATGTGCTTTGCTGGAAAAAAGCACTTTGCCAGCCATAATCGAATGGGTGCCTTCATATACGTCCGTTACAGTATTTTATGATCCGTTCATCTCCCCGTACCCCGAGTTATGCCGGATTCTGCTTCAGCAGTTGAATCAAATGAAGGAATCCGTACAAGACAACAAACCCAGAACGGTCACGATTCCCGTATGTTATGGTGGCGAGTGGGGCCCTGATCTGGACTATGTTGCCAGTGAGCATGGACTGACCCCAGAAGACGTTATTGCGATTCATACATCCGGGGATTATCTCGTACACATGATTGGATTTGCACCGGGTTTTCCGTATCTCGGCGGGTTGTCTGAACAGATTGCTACGCCCAGACGGGCAACGCCAAGGCTTCGGGTTGAGGCGGGCACAGTAGGTATTGGTGGCAAACAGACGGGAATCTATCCAGTGGATACACCCGGGGGATGGCAATGTATTGGACGAACGCCACTCCGGTTGTTTCGGCCGGATGAGAACATACCGAGTTTGCTGGCAGCAGGTGATCGGGTTCGATTCGAACAGATTACGATGCAGGACTATCTGGCGTTGAAGCGGAAGGAGGGCGAACGATGAGTATTGAAGTGATTCGCCCTGGCCTGTTATCTACCGTTCAGGATGAAGGCAGAACCGGCTATCGCCGGTATGGTATTCATCCTGGCGGGGTCATGGACACCTTTGCAGCCAGAGCAGCCAATATGCTTGTGGGCAACTCCCGACATGCGGCAGTGCTGGAGATGACGATGACGGGACCGGAGCTTCGATTTCAGGAGAGCCAGCTAGTCTCATTATGTGGAGCCGATCTGACGGCAACGGTGGATCATCTGCCTGTACCTTTGTGGCGTCCTGTGTTGGTGCGGGCTGGAAGTGTACTGAAATTTGGCCCATGTCGTCATGGGTTGCGTGGATATCTGGCGATTGCGGGTGGAATAGCTGTGCCTGAAGTGATGGGCAGTCGAAGTACAGACCTCAAGACAGGTCTTGGTGGTATGGATGGGCGAGCCTTGCGCGTGGGGGATTTGTTATCCAATGGTGAACTTTCTGTCGAAGCGCAAGGTTGGATGCAGCGTATGGAGCAGCAGGTAAAGGAGAGTGAGCGGGACTACCGAATATTGGGGCCTGCGTGGCTTTTATCTGAACGTGAAAGGCCTGACTATTACGGGAGATCTGTTATTCGTGTGATGGAGAGCAAGGATAGTTCGCTGTTCAGCGAAGAGAGTTTTGCACAATTCTATGCCGAAAAATACGTGATCTCTCCACAATCCGATCGGATGGGCTATCGCTTGCAAGGCTCCAGACTGGAGCTGGATCAGCCCCTGGATCGGTTGTCTGAAGCCGTTACCTATGGCACGGTACAGGTGCCACCGGATGGTCAGCCCATCATTTTGATGGCAGACCATCAGACGATAGGGGGTTATCCTGTCATTGCACAGGTAGCTCGGGTGGATATGCCAATCCTGGCTCAGGCTAGGCCAGGAACCCGAATTTCTTTTAAAAAGATTACGCATGATCAAGCCGGACAGTTGTATATGAAACAGGAACGCAACATGCAGCTCATCGATAAACTGATACGCAGGAGAATGGCAGGAATGGGGGGCGCTTAATGAATACCTCGAAAACCTTGGATATCAATTGTGATCTGGGCGAAAGTTATGGTATACATCGCACGCTATCCGATGAGTCCATTCTACCCTTGATTACATCAGCCAATATTGCCTGCGGGTTTCATGCAGGAGACCCGGCTACAATGCGGCTGACGGTAGAGAGGGCATTGGAGCATCAGGTGGCAATTGGAGCCCACCCCGGGTTGCCGGATTTGCAAGGGTTTGGGAGAAGACGTATGGACATTACGCCACGGGAAGCATATGACATGGTGGTGTATCAGATTGGTGCGCTGGATGCCTTTGTCCGGGCAAGCGGAGGGCGAATGCATCACGTAAAACCACATGGTGCCTTATACAATATGGCCGCAGAAGATGCGAAGCTTGCTGAAGCCATCACCGAGGCGATCTATCAAGTACAGCCTGAACTGTATCTGTATGGTCTGGCGGGCAGTGAGCTGATTCATGCCCCGGATCGCATCGGTCTGCGTAGTGTGAGCGAAGTGTTTGCGGATCGAACCTATGGGACGGACGGAAAGTTAACTCCTCGCAGCCAAGCTGGAGCCCTCATTGAAGAATCGGGACAAGCGATTGCTCAAGTGCTTCGGATGGTGAAAGACGGCGTGGTTGTATCCACGGATGGTACGTTGGTTCCCATTAAGGCAGAGACTGCCTGTATCCACGGTGATGGTTCGAACGCTCTCGCATTTGCTCAAGAGATTCGTCGTGTGCTGGAATCGGAAGGCATTAAGTTATCTGCGCATACCACGGGATGATACGAATGTTCAGCAGAACAATAGTAGTATCAGGTTGTTCGGATTGAACTTTGAAATTTTAGAATGACAAGGAGTGGATCAACAGAATGAAACCCATACGCAACTCGGCGAAAGCTGTCATTGTACAGGATGGACGATTGCTGGTCATCCGGCTGGAAGACCAATATGGTACCGCTTATGTGTTCCCAGGTGGAGGACAGGAGAAAGGTGAAGAACTCAAGGATGCGGTCGCACGTGAATGTCTGGAGGAGATTGGTCAGGCCGTGAATGTGGGAGAGCTGTTACATATCCGGGAGTATATCGGTAAAAATCATGAATTCGCCGAGTGGGATGCAGATATCCATCAGGTTGAATTTTATTTTGCGTGCAGCCTGATCGATCCGGAGGCAACCGTTTTTGAAGGCTCCAATCCAGATGACCACCAAGTCGCCGTGGAATGGATTGCACTTGAAGAGCTGTCCCAGATTCGTTTATATCCAAAAACCATTGGTGAGTTGCTGCTTAAATCGGATTCTTCATCAATCTATCTTGGAGATTTGAATTAAATCAGCCAAGAAGAAATATCGTGCTAACCCCTTTATGTAAACATTTTTATAAAGAACTTTTCCAATTTTGTCACGTTAGCGTATCGGTTCATGGATTCACCATAGGTGAGGTGGGTACACTATAAGTACAGGCTTATTACACCTAACGTAAGTTGACTGTACTTATACACAGCAACGGAGCGGATAAAACCTAAAGAAACGAAACCTGCAAAGTTAAGTACAGGTTTCTGTTTGAACTTTAGCTTACCCACTCCTCAAATTGGGAGAACAGTAGACGTAGTGGAGGGGACGGAATCGATTCTGAGGAAGCAAAGCGTTCGCCTTTATCACCGGATTTTCCCTTTGAGAAAAGGGAATCAAAAAAATCCGGGGATAACAGCGATCCAAAGAACGATCCGTACCCGCAACGGCCGCCTACAAGAGTTCTTCCAACATCCCCCAAACCGAAAGGAGCACTTCCCATGAACCAGACTGAATTGGAACAAAACATTGTAAAAGCATTGGAAAATAACCCTTTTTGCAGCTTCTCCACTGTGGAGAATGGTAAACCGAAATCCCGCTATATGGCGCTTTTCAACGATGGACTGAACATTCATCTGGCAACGAACCGCCGTACACACAAAGTAGAGGAACTGGAGAATAATCCGAATGTTAGCCTGCTACTAGGTTATGAGGCTGGTGGTTCCAAGGAAGTAGTTGAGATTGAAGGAACCTGTGAAGTGACGAAGAACGAAGGCTTGCGTGAGCAAGTGTGGAACGACGAACTGAAGGCGTGGTTCGATGGACCTAATGATCCGAACTATGTCATTCTGGACATTACCCCGACTCGTATTGAATACACGGGGAAAGATCATGAACATCATGTGTGGGAACAATAATCCGAATATGAACATAACCTCTGCAAAGTAGCGTCCTTATGCGAAAATACGCGCAGAGTTTAATCCAACCGTGAAAGCCATTAAGGTTTCACGGTTTTTGGTATGGATGAATAACGCTGAATTGGATATACATGTAAGGCACATGTAATATACGTATTTTAAAGATAATAAGCACTAAATACCTACTAAAATGTTGAAAAAAATGTCGAATTCACGCATGATAATGTAAACTTACCTAGGTATGTGCGGGTAATGTAAAAAATAATGCTTTTCAATGGCTGATCATTGCGTTATGATTTGGAAAGTAAACGACAAGCACAGACATAAATAGATGTTCATGTGAGATAAACTTACCTGAAATTCCGATGCATGTCATCAGAGCGTCAGTACGCACAACCCATGAAATCTATCTTTTTTCTGCGCTCTTCGTTTGCCCATTAATGCATGATTCAATGTACATAACCGGGAGGGGTTATTTTGAAAATGAGAAAAAAAGTATTATCAAGCCTGACTGCCGCTTTGGTTGCATTAAACGTGCTTGCGGTATTTCCGGTACCTGTGTCGGCTGCGGATGCTGCCAAAGTTAAACTGCGGATCATGGAGACCACAGACATTCATACCAATCTGGTTAACTATGATTATTATTCCGACAAAGAGACAGACCAATATGGACTCGCCAAAACAGCAACACTGATTAAGAAAGCCCGTGACGAAGCGAAGAACAGCCTGCTGTTTGATAACGGGGATCTAATTCAGGGGAATCCGCTGGGAGACTACACTGCCAAAATTGATCCACTGAAAAAGGGTGAGACTCACCCTGTATATAAAGCGATGAATCTGCTCGATTATGATGCAGGTAACATCGGTAACCATGAGTTCAACTATGGTCTGGACTTCCTGGACATGACGCTGGAGGGAGCGAACTTCCCTTACATTAATGCCAATGTTTATGTAGACGATGGTGATGATGATGAGACAAATGACAAGAACTATTTCACACCATATGAGATTTTGGATAAAAAAGTAACGGATGAGACTGGCAAAGAACATACGATCAAAGTAGGTGTGATCGGATTTGTACCGCCACAAATCATGCAATGGGACAGCGCTAATCTTGAAGGTAAGGTCATCGCCAAAGACATTATTGCTACTGCAAAAAAATTCATTCCTGAAATGAAAGCCAAAGGTGCCGACATTATTGTAGCTATTCCTCACTCCGGATTTGAGGAAATTCCTCAAACGGATCTGATGGAGAACTCCGTTCTGTATCTGAGCCAAGTTGAAGGCATTAATGCTATTCTGTTTGGACATGCCCACAAAGTGTTCCCAAGTGCTGATTTTTCCGGCAAAAAAGGGGTAGACCTGGAGAAGGGCACCATTAACGGCGTTCCTGCTGTAGAGCCAGGATTCTGGGGGGATCACCTGGGGATTATTGATCTGGATCTAGAACAAGTGGATGGCAAATGGAAAGTGGTCGATTCCAAAACGGAAGCACGCCCAATCTATGACACAGCCAACAAAAAGCCACTGGTAGAGGCTGATCAGGACATCATTGATGCGGTTCATGAAGAGCATGAAGGTACATTGGAGTATGTTCGTGGTCCGGTGGGCGAAACGACTGCACCCATCAACAGCTTCTTCGCTCTGGTTCAGGATGATCCATCCATTCAGATCGTAACGAATGCACAGAAATGGTATGTCGAAAAACATATGCAAGGTACGGAATATGAGAAAATTCCTGTATTGTCCGCAGGTGCACCGTTCAAAGCCGGTGGACGTTCAGGCGCTTCGTATTACACGAATATTCCTAAAGGCACCATTGCCATCAAAAACGTTGCTGACCTGTACGTGTATCCAAATACGGTACATGCTGTAATGGTTAACGGCGCAGAACTGAAAGAATGGCTGGAATGGTCTGCAGGCCAGTTCAACCAGATCGACCCGGCTAAAGGTGGACAGCAACAACTGATCAACAATGACTTCCCAACGTACAACTTCGATGTTATCGATGGTGTAACGTATCAGATTGATGTGACACAACCAGCCAAGTATGACGGCAAAGCAACCGTTGTAAATGCATCGGCAAGCCGGATCAAGGATCTGAGCTTTAACGGTAAACCGATTGACCCAGCGCAAAAATTCATCGTAGCGACGAATAACTACCGTGCTTCTTCGTCCAAGCTGGCTAACCCGGACGGTAAACGTATCGTTCTGGCTGCACCGGATGAGAACCGTCAAGTGATCATCGACTATATCCGTGAGAACAAAACGATTAACCCAACCGCTGACGGTAACTGGTCGCTGGCACCAATCAAACCATCTGCTGGGTTAACCGCAGCAGCACTTAACGACCTTGAAGTTGTGTTCGCATCTTCCCCGGATGCCAAAAATCTGGTAGAAGCGAACCCGGCGATGTCTTTCATTGGTACAAATGATGATGGTTTTGCTGAGTACGGCATGAAATTAACTGGAGAAGCAACAACAACTCCGAAACCAGGTACGGAGCCTGCTCCTACGCCTACAAAGCCAACTAAACCTACGGAGCCGACTACTCCAACCAAACCAACGACCAAGCCACAGCCTGAGAAACCAGCGGGCGGCAAAGTGGTATATGTGGTGAAAAAAGGCGATAACTTGTACCGTATCGGCTTAAAATATGGTGTGGACTGGCGCAAGATTGTCACATTTAACGTAATTCCAGATGTACACAACCTGAAAGTTGGACAGAAAATCGTGATTCCCGCTTCTTAAAGTTTAATAAGTTGAGGGAGACCGACAGTCATCAGACTGTCGGTCTTTTTTTCTGCAAATTTGAATATATTTGTTCCAAGAACCGTCATACAGGAAGTCATCAAAACAGTAGAGATTAATTTTAAGACCCATGATATAATATTTACAAACTTTGGGTATATACAAGTGAACATTAATGGACATGGAATCTAAATTGGCAAGGGGGGTCCTACATGAATTGCAGTGGCTGCAGTCCAATCTATCCTATAGAGGGCCAAGGTACCTTGTACTTGCGTCCCATTTCCCCCGCTTTGCTGGAAGCGCTACAAACGCCGGGAAGACTTATCGAGACGTCGGATGACATGATGTGGATGGATTTTTCGAATCTTGAGACGGTTCAAAATTTAATAAAAGAGATCGGCGAAATTGATCCGACATTACGTGATTCCCTAACCGTTCAGATTATGCCTATTTACGAACAGGCTAATGAAGAAAGCTGGATTAGTCTAACCATGCAGGAGTCCCGTTTCAAACATGCGGAGCTTGTTTCCATTATTCTGGAGCATCAATTCAGCAGTCATATGCAACCCATCGTTGATGCATCGGAGCAGATTATCGGATATGAGTTTTTGCTTCGTCCTGCTGAGAATGGAAAATCCTTCAGTTCCTATGAATTATTTGAAGTTGCGCGTGAGACCGGACTACATTCTTTTCTGGATCGATTGGCGCGTATTACTGCTATTGAGACCAGTGCCCTTTTTTTGCCGCATGGTGTCAAACGCTTCGTAAATTTCCTGCCTTCCTCCATATACAATCCCGAATATTGTCTGACACATACGTTTGAAGCGATTGAACGCCTTTCGCTGGACCCTAAAGATTTTGTGTTTGAAGTCGTGGAAACAGAGCAGATTCAGCATATGCCTATCTTGCAGCAAATCTTTGAGGTATATCGTTCCCGTGGAATGTCGGTTGCACTGGATGATGTGGGTGCCGGATATTCGACAATAGAGTTGATGAATCGGTTAGAACCGGATTTTGTCAAAATAGATCGAAGTCTTATTGATCGTTGTGATCAGGATTCGACCAAACAAGAGAAAATTCTTCATATTGTTGAGATGTCGAGTCGATTTGGAGGGCAAGTCCTTGCCGAGGGGATCGAACGAATGGAAGAGTTTGAATTCTGTCGTTCCATAGGTATTGAGCTTGCACAGGGCTACTATTTTGGTAAACCCTCTGCGCAACCCCCAGGCGGTCCTTACTCTAATACTTCATCTAATTCATGGAATAATTAGTAACCTGTACCTTGTACAAGTCGCTTCTGATCAGAGGTGGCTTGTTTGGCGTGCCTGCACATTTTTCTCTCAAATAAATACCCTCATTTAGCCGATATATAAGATAAGCCTTTAGATTGATCCATACATACAAAGAAAGAGGGCATTTTTACATTTTGAGGGGGAGAAAGACATGAGTGAAACTCAGGATAATAAACCAATGAAAGCAGCGAAACCTGCCAAACCAAAACATAGTCAAAATAAAAAGAAGAAAAAGAAAGGTTTCGTCTGGAATATAAGGAACAAACTATTGGTCTCCTTCCTGGCCGTTCTACTCCTGCCAAGCTTGGCAGTCGGCTTAATCACACTAACGATGGCTGAAGATGGCGTACAAGGACAATTAGTGGATAGTGCCATGCAAAGTGTGAGCACTGCCAATACCATTGTAGAAAGCCAAGTGAATTACAAGATTCATGACATTAACTATTTCGCGGATGCTCTTGATCCGAGCCTGATCAAAGGGGAGAACGATAGTCCCGAGCTTCAGTTGAAGCTGGAGCAATATCTGGGCTTGCATCCCGATGCCATGAACATTTTTGTAGGAACAACAGACGGAGTTATGGTTCGAGGTAAACCAACAGCGAGCAGCACACGGGGAGATGCTTATGATCCTAGGGAGCGGGAATGGTACAAACTAGCGATGGACAAGCCAGGTACAGCTGTTGTATCAGCGGTGTCTGTTAATACCGATGGTGTTGCAGTTGTGTTTATCTCCAAAACATTAAAGGATCAATCCGGTGTCATCGGGTTATCTCTGGACCTGACAGACCTGCAAGAGCAGGCATCCATTAAGGTGGGCAAAGAAGGCTACGTCATTATTATGGATGCAAACAAAAACTATGTCGTATCCCCTGTAGCAGATGCAGGTACGCCGGAAACGAGTGGCTTGCTGGATGAGATGTATGAAGGTTCAGAAGGTCAATTCGATTACGTGTTCAACGATGAGCCGAAGATGATGATTTTTTCAACAAATGAAGCAACAGGCTGGAAAATTGCCGGCACGATGCTCAAGAGTGAAGTAACTAATGCAAGTAAGGATATTCGCATGGCCACATTTATTGTTATTCTGGCGGCCACGTTCCTTACGCTCCTCTTTATTATCTGGTTTACACGCTCCATGCTGCGTCCAATTAAACGACTGCAGGAATCTGCCAGAGCCGTGAGTAAAGGTGACTTGACCGTGAAAATGGAAACAGGGCGTAAAGATGAAGTCGGAGAACTGGCGAAGTATTTTGAACGTATGGTCGATAACCTGCGGATGATGATTCTGGGCGTACAGGAAACGACAGAGCAGGTATCTGCTTCTTCTCAAGAGTTGTCTGCCAGTGCAGAACAAACTACCAAAGCGATTGAACATTCAACACTGGCCATTCAGGAACTGGCTGAAGGTGCAGAGCAGCAGGTAAACAGCGTGAAAGACGGATCGGGACAGATGAGCCGAATGGCAGAAGATGTTCGAATGATGTCGGAGCGTGTACAATCGATTACGGCAAATATGCGGCATACGTCCGGAGCGGCTTCATCTGGGAATGAGGCAGCAGGACAGGCTGTGGAGCAGATGAACAGTATCCAGGAAACGGTGGAGCAGCTGGGAACGGTGGTTCAATCTCTGAATGCCCGTTCCGTTGAGATTGGTAGCATGGTTGATGTTATTGCATCCATCTCCAAACAAACAAACTTGCTCGCATTAAATGCTTCTATTGAAGCAGCAAGAGCGGGGGATGCGGGGCGTGGGTTTGCAGTTGTAGCTGGTGAGGTACGCAAACTGGCAGAAGAATCCGGAAGTTCGGCAGCGCAGATTGGTGAGGTGGTTCATAATATCCGTCAGGACATGGATGCCGCTCTAATCGCTATGAATGCAGCTCAGACTCGGGTAGGAGAAGGAATTCAGGCCGTGAATACGTCAGGACAATCCTTTGCTCAGATTCGGGAGGCGGTGGAAGATGCTGTTCATACATTGGATGACTTGTCCGCAACAACGAAGCAACTGGAGAGCGGTGCATCGCACGTTGCCAAGGCGATGAGTGATATTTCGAATGTGACCCAGGAATCGGCTGCGAATACAGAATCCGTGTCTGCATCTTCGCAAGAACAACTGGCATCGGTAGAAGAGATTGCATCATCCTCGGCACATCTGAATAGCATGGCAGAACAATTACAAGGACTGCTTGGCATGTTCAAGATGGTGGAGGATACACCGAAGGATAAGGGTATAGAATAAATTCTAAAATTAGGAACACCATAACTTACCACACATTTTATATTAAAAGAAAATAAAGATAGACAATATTCCTGTTGCCCTGTATAAATATATCGTCTGGTCATTCCGCGCATAGAGCGGTGTAATCTTACAGTATAAGATTGAATTAACGAAATAATATATTGATACAGGGTACAGCAGGAGGCTCTATGGTATACGTAGCAATACTGATTTTTGTAGTAACGATCACCTTGGTGATCTGGCAACCTCGTGGATTGGGTATCGGTTGGACTGCCTCTGGTGGGGCATTGCTTGCTCTGCTGTGTGGAGTTGTCAGCTTAAACGATGCCTCGGATGTAGCATCCATTGTATGGAATGCAACGCTGGCCTTTGTCGGCATTATTATGATTTCTCTCATTCTCGACGAGACGGGTTTCTTCGAATGGGCTGCCCTTCATATGGCTAGGCTGGCTGGAGGAGACGGTCGCAGACTGTTCTTCTACTCCATTCTTCTGGGAGCCGCGGTGTCTGCCTTGTTCGCGAATGACGGTGCCGCGCTCATTCTGACGCCAATTGTGCTGGCAATGGTGCGTGCATTGAAGTTTGATGAGCGCATGGTGTTGGCTTTTGTGATGGCGAGTGGGTTTATTGCCGATACAACGTCGTTACCGCTGGTCGTCAGCAATCTGGTTAACATTGTTTCGGCCGATTTCTTTGGCATTACATTTGTGGAGTATGCTGTACGCATGGTTGTGCCCAATCTGTTCTCAATCGTAGCGAGTACGGGGATGTTGTTTTTGTTTTATCGCAAAAGCATACCCCTTCGCTACGACATCTCCGCGGCACGTGACCCGAAGGAAGCAATACGTGATCCACGGATGTTCCGAATCGCCTGGTTCATGCTTGGGCTGTTATTGGTTGCCTATGCATCCAGTGAGTTTCTGCCGATTCCCGTGTCGGTTATCGTTGGCTCTGTTGCGTTGCTGTTCGCTTTGTTGGCACGCAAGAGCGAGGCTGTTGATCTGAAACGGGTAATTAAGGAAGCGCCATGGTCGATTGTGGTGTTCTCGGTGGGCATGTATATCGTCGTATATGGACTGCGTAATGCAGGGTTAACGGATCATCTGAGCCGCTGGCTGGATGCCATAGCAGAGCATGGTCTGCTGGCTGCTTCACTCGGGATGGGCATCATCGCTGCTGTATTATCATCGGTGATGAACAACCTGCCGACCGTGTTGATTAACCTGCTAGCCATCCAGGGTGCACATACTGAAGGTATCATTCAAGAAGCATTGATCTATGCCAATGTCATTGGTTCCGACCTGGGTCCCAAAATGACCCCGATTGGATCACTTGCCACATTGCTGTGGTTGCATGTGTTATCCCGTAAAGGTGTAAAGATCACATGGGGGTATTATTTCAAAGCAGGTATCATCCTGACGATCCCGACACTTTTGATCACGTTGGCCGGATTGGCGTTGTGGCTATGGATTATAGGTTAGTACAATCGTAATTACATTTGGAACCAGAACAAACCGTTAAGGGCCTAGTGTAGGTAGTGTTTGTAGGGATCGCGTTTATTGTCATGGATGTAGTGGTACTATACAAAAAAACCAACCTTTTTAGAAGGTTGGTTTTTTTGTGTTCTGTTTTCCTTCCCAAACGATTCTTAAATAGAATACTAACTTAGAATTTAAAAAAAGTGGGTATCATAAACGAATACACGATCACTTCCTAACTATTAGGAAAGAGTATAGGCTTGGTGGATATAAAGCGCTTGCATTAGTATGTGTGTAAGGAGGAAAGCCAAATGAGAAAACGTTACATTAAGCTATTAGAGCATTTAAAACAATCTGAGCATGATTTTGTGAGTGGAAGCGAATTAGCTAATCTATTTGATGTAACGACTAGAACGATTCGCAATGACATCAAAGAAATGAATGAAAATTATTTAGATAAAGCAATGATTATTGGAAATACTCGCAAAGGATACAAATTAGTCGGGGATTTATCCAGCCTGTATAAAAATGAAGATGATGACGAAGAAAGAGCATTTCATATTATCAAAGCACTGTTATCGCAGACTGATTTTATTACGTATGAGGATCTGGCTAGAACGCTTTATTTTTCGACTCAAACGATCCGTAAAGACGTGCAAAAATTAGTGCAAACGATTCAAGCAGAAAAGCAGAACATCGAAATTGAAGCGATTATCTTCCAAGGTATCCGGCTTAAAGGAAGCGAAGTTGAGAAACGGATTTTGCTCAAAAAACTAGTCACTACCGATTGTCTCAAACACATGCCGATAGACGAAGCACTGCAATACTATTTTGGCGATTGGTTCAACGAATCTTCTATTCATTTTATCTACGCTTGTATTGAAGAAGAGGTTGCCAAGTATAATTTATTGCTAAGTTTTCAAGAATTATTCTCGATCTGTGTGAATGTTTTGATCAGTCTTAAACGAGTAAGTCTTGCACAAAAAATAACTGAACAGGATATGAGGTTGGATCATACAAGCTTTGAAGAATTAAAAATAGCCCAATCTATTCTGATCCGTCTGGCTCAAGAAATGGATATCCCTTTTGATGAATATGAGTATCAGTATTTAGGTTACCTGCTGATCGCATTGCAGATCTTACCTAAAAAAAATGAAGAAATCGGGCATGAACACGTGAATGAAATGGAACAAAAAATCAAATCAGTGATCCAAAAAGTTGGAGAGCAATATGGATTCATCAGCTACAAAAACCAAGAGTTACTTGATCGATTATTAGCTCATATTACCAAATCATTATACCCATTAAAGTATTATTTCCCTGTCGAAAATCCTTTTATTGCTCAAATAAAATCAGAATATACCAATGCTTATAATGTCGCAGTTGTGTTGGCAAAAGAATTGCAATTTTGCTTAAATATCAAAATACCCGAAAATGAAATCGGTTACTTGACGTTACACATTATGGGCATTATTGAGAACTCTCAAGATAACAGAAAACGGATTGCAATTATTTATGGCAAAAATCTATTAGTCGGCAAGTTATTGGAGCGTAAGATTAATCTCTATTTTCCGAATATTAGAATCGATAGTCTATTAGCTAATCATGAAATACATCTTCTTCCCGAAGGAATTGAAACGATTATCACAACGAGCGAGATTGCGGAACAACAGCAGTTAAATGTACAAAATATCATTCTGGTAAGTGAAATGATTACAAGTGATGATATGAAGAATATTTCGATTCAGTTAAATCGTGGACTACTCAAATATTATTTATCACCAGATGATGTTTTTTTCCTAAATGAAGACAATCCAATTGATTTGTTAAAAAAACTTACAGAACTAGGCGATATTCAGCATTTATATACCAGTATTGTGGAAAGAGAAAAAATGTCGAGTACCAATATTGGGAATTTGGTCGCGATGCCCCATCCATTTGATTGTGGAGATAACAAAAAACTACGTGTACTGGTAGCGATTAATAAGCAGAAAATGCTATGGGGTGATCAGATGGCGCAGATTATTTTTCTGTTTATTCCGCCGAAAAATCAGAAGGTGAATAACACCAAATTTTTTGAAGAAATTTACGATGTGTTTAAACAGACCAATATGACAGAAAAACTACTCCATATCACCAATTACGATGAATTTTTGGAAGTCTGGTCTTCCAAATAAATCTAGGAGGAATTCAAATGTTAATTAATATGAAAGATTTACTTAAAGTAGCGTATGAAAATAAATTTGCAGTCGGATCATTTAATGTAGCCAATAGCGAGTTCGTCAAAGTGGTCATTACAGCCGCAGAGGAGCAGAATTCGCCTGCAATTATGCAGATTCACCCGAATGAAATTGATCTAGTCACTGATGGGTTTATAGCCTATGTGCGAGAAGCGGCATCCAAGTCCAAAGTACCGTTTGTTATTCATCTGGATCATGGAGCGACGATCAAAGATATTACGCGTTCGATTCGCAATGGGTATACATCAGTCATGATGGATGCATCTCATTTACCTTTTGAGGAGAATATTGCGGCAACCAAGGAAGCGGTTGAACTGGCTCATCTGGTCGATGTATCTGTAGAAGGTGAACTAGGCACGATTGGGAGTAATGAAGGCAGCTCGGAAGGTGGGGCTGACGAAATTTTGTATACGAATCCAGAAGAAGCGGCGATTTTTGTAGAACAAACAGGTATCGATACACTTGCTGTCGCTGTAGGTACTTCACATGGTATTTATCCTCAATCCAAAGATCATTCGATCAAAATCGATCGTTTGAAACAAATTCATGAAAAAGTAAAAATTCCGTTAGTGCTGCATGGTGGATCAGATAATCCTGATGAAGAGATTAGAGAAGCAGTGAAGCATGGGATAGCGAAGATCAATTTATCAACCGATATGAAGCGAGCATTCTACAACCAATTAAGAGCGACACTCGATGCAAATCCGAAAGCATATGAACCGGATCAACTGATGCCTGAGGCGACCAAAGCGGCAACAGAACTGGTGAAGAAAAAAATGGATCTGTTCGGTTCTACAGGTAAAGCATCCCTTTATAAACTGGGAGAAATTTAAGAGGAGAGATCCATCATGAAGATTTCTAATGTCTTAAAACCAGAAAATATCATATTAGATGTCACCGCTACGACCAAGGCCGAATTAATAGATGAATTGTCGCAAAAGTTAAACGATAACGGCTATTTAAGCGATATTGAGCAATTTAAAAAAGATATCTGGGCACGTGAAGAACAGGTTCCTACAGAAGTGGGATTCGGAATAGCCATTCCACATGCTAAGTCTACTGGAGTACAGTCCCCTGCCATTATTATGGGCAGATCATTAAGCGGTATTGAATATAGTACCGAATCATGTAATTTATTTTTTATGATTGCAGTCGATCAAAGCTCTTCATCAGAACATTTGCAAACATTATCCAAAATTTCGACCTTTTTGATGGATGAACTATTTAGAGCGAAACTTATCCTTGCTCGAGATCAAGAAGAGATTGTCCGTTTATTTGAACAGGCAGAAGAGCAAGATGCGCAGGCACTTCAACGTCCTAAAAAGTATGCTGGCAAAAAAGTGGTTGGAGTTACAGGCTGTCCTACAGGAATTGCCCATACGTTTATGGCCGCGGAAGCATTGAAAAATGCGGCCAAGGAACTCGGTGTACACATTAAAGTGCAAACCAATGGATCAACAGGTGTTGGAAATCAATTGACTCCTGAAGATATTGCTGAAGCTGATGGTATTATTGTGGCGGCAGATGTCAAAGTCGATATGGATGTTTTTGGCGATCGTCCAGTGATCAAAACCTCTGTCAAAAATGGAGTCCATCATGCACAAGAGTTAATTGAAGATGCGATTGCTGGAAAAGGTGTCGTTTTGAATCAAGGCAACAGTAATCTTAAAGAAGCAAAAGAAAAAACACGTTTAAAGCAGCCTAAAATATACAGCCATATTATGAATGGCGTATCCTTTATGATTCCTTTTGTAGTGGCAGGCGGTATATTGATTGCGCTTTCGTTTATGTTTGGTATTCATGCGGCTGACCCAAATAGCCCGGACTATAATGCTTTCGCCGCTTTTTTAAGTACAGCGGGGGGGAGTGCTGCTTTTGCATTGATGGTTCCTGTATTAGCAGGGTATATTGCATATAGTATTGCTGACCGTCCAGGATTGGCACCTGGTATGATTGGTGGGATGCTGGCGACTATTGGAGGTTCCGGCTTTTTGGGAGGTATGCTGGCTGGATTTATCGCCGGTTATACGATCATAGCTTTGAAAAAATTAGTCAAAGGCATTCCTGACTCACTGCAAAGCCTGTCACCTGTGCTGATCTTGCCATTAGTAGGTTCATTTATAACCGCTTTGATTATGTATTTTGTCATCAACAGTCCGATGGCTTGGATCAATGAGTCGTTACAAGGTTGGCTAAATGGTTTAACAGGTTCTAATGCTATTTTATTAGGAGCACTTCTGGCAGGAATGATGGCATCTGATATGGGAGGGCCGATTAACAAAACAGCATCTGCATTTGGACTGGCGATGTTCGCCAATCAAATCTTTGAACCTTCTGCTGCTCTGATGGTTGGAGGTATGGTTCCGCCACTGGGTATTGCATTAGCTACAACATTATTTAAGAATAAATTTTCAATCGAAGAACGTAATGCAGGTAAAGCCGCTTATATTATGGGTGCGTCGTTTATTACAGAAGCCGCGATTCCGTTTGCTGCAAATGATCCCTTGAGAGTTATTCCATCCAATATTGTAGGTGCAGCGATTGGTGGAGGAATGAGCATGGCTCTAGGTATTTCGTTACAAGCTCCTCACGGTGGAATCTTTGTTATTCCCATTGCGGCAAGTAATCCATTACTGTATATTGTCTGTATTTTAGTTGGTTCCATCATTACAGCTTGTATGATTGGATTGTTAAAGAAACCTGTATATCAACCAAAAAGTAATTCAAGCGACCCGTCAGATAAAAAAGCCTTAACAACTATGAAATCTGCATAAATTCTCTAACCACCTGGTGCCATGCACTGGCTGTGAGGCAGTTTTTGTTTGTTCTATATAACGGATTGATTCAATATCTACATTAAGTATTTACAGAAGGCCAGCCTTTTATAGGGCTGGCCTTTTTGCCTACTTCCCAGGCAGGAGATTGAAATGCCTGAGATCCAACGAGCGCTGACACAGCGAAGGGAACGGAACGATTGTGGAAAAGCGAAGCGTTCGCCTTTATCCCCGGATGTATTCCTTGAAAAAAGTAAATCATATAAATCCGGGGATAACAGCGATTGAAACAACGTCCGTTCCCGAAGCGGCCACTTCAGCGCAACTTGTCTCAGATGATTTTCAATATACAGCCGATATTTTTAACATTGCGTTTACAAAACACTGATTTTAAGATGACATACCGAAACTACAATGAGTAAAGAGTTGATGGTGAACAAACAAATTCACAAAACGCCATCACTACATTGGGGGAGGAAAACAAAACATGTTTAAAAAGTTGCCGTTTATTTTGATGACCTTAACGTTCGTACTGGTACTCGCAGCATGCGGATCGAAAAATGACGCTGGTACAGAGGGTGCCGCAAGCAATGGATCAGGAGAAGCTGCTACTGAGCTTAGCGGTAACATTCTGGCAGTCGGATCGACAGCATTGCTACCTCTGGTAGAACAAGCTGGACAGAAATTTATGGCAGTTGATGAATATAAGAACGTAACGGTTCAAGTTCAAGGTGGCGGTAGTGGTACTGGTTTGACACAAGTATCTGACGGACAAGCTACAATCGGTAACTCTGATGTATTTGCAGAAGAGAAACTGGAGGACGAAGCCAAAGTAAAAGAATTGGTTGACCATCAAGTAGCAGTAGTAGCTATGGCACCAGTTAGCAACAAAGATGCAGGTGTAGAAGATTTGACGAAGCAACAACTGATCGACATCTTCTCCGGTAAAGTAACAAACTGGAAAGACGTTGGCGGCGCGGATAAAGCAATTGTTATTGTAAACCGTCCGAGCAGTTCTGGTACTCGTGCAACTTTTGAGAAGTATGCATTGGGTGCAAAAATGGGTGATATCCAAGGTTCGATTCAAGAAGATTCTTCTGGTAACGTAAAAAAATTGGTATCTGAAACGCCAGGTGCTATTGGTTACCTCGCCTTGTCATACTTGGATGACAGCTTGCAAGTGTTGAAATACGAAGGTGTAGAAGCAACAGTTGAGAACGTAGAAGCAGGAACTTATCCAGTGTGGGCTTACGAGCACATGTACACAAAAGGTGAGCCTGATGCAGCAACAAAAGCATTCTTGGATTACATCTTGAGTGACGAAATTCAACAAAACGACGTGACAGAACTTGGATACATTCCAATGTCAGGTATGAAAGTAAAACGCGATGCAGCAGGTAATGTGGTTGAGTAATCTTTGAACTTGCGCATACAGCGAAAGAGGCGGACTAAGGTCCCGCCTCTTTACGCGGTTTGCTCTAAAATAATCCCATATTTTGCATTAATTCTACTATAGAAGGATGGTTGTTATGGAACAGACCGAAGGGGGAACGGTAATGAATAACAAGTTGAAACCGCGCCGGCCCTTAAAAGAGAAACATTATTGGGAAGAGTGGACGGGACGGATCTATACGTCGATTTGTGTCGTTTTCCTGATCGTTGTCATGTTTTCCATTGTTTATTTTGTAGCGTCTAAGGGACTATCCACATTTTTCCAAAATGGAATAAGCATCAGCGAATTCCTTGGTGGAAAGACGTGGAATCCGACCGGAGAACCTGCGTTCTACGGGGCATTACCGTTCATCACAGGTTCTTTCATTACAACCTTGCTTGCAGCATTGATCGCAAGTCCGCTTGGCCTGTGTGCAGCGCTCTTCATGACAGAGATTGTTCCGGGTAAAGGCAAAAAGATCTTGCAGCCTGCGATTGAGCTCTTGTCCGGAATTCCATCCGTTGTATACGGATTTATTGGTCTGAGTGTCATCGTACCTTTGTTGCGCGGTATCTTTGGCGGAACAGGCGTCGGGATTGCAGCCGGATGTCTTGTTCTCGCGGTAATGATTCTTCCTACGGTGACAAGTATTATGGCAGATGCATTGTCCGCATTGCCAAAAGGATTGCGTGAATCCTCCTACGCACTGGGTGCCACTCGCTGGCAAACCATCTACCGTGTCATTATCCCAACGACTTTGCCAGCTTTGTTGACAGGTGTCGTTTTGGGTATGGCCCGTGCTTTTGGTGAGGCACTTGCTGTGCAGATGGTTATCGGTAATGCACCGCATGTTCCAACATCCTTGCTTGAATCAGCTTCAACATTAACAAGTGTAATTACACTCAGCATGGGTAACACCACGATGGGTTCTGTTCATAACAATGCACTGTGGAGTATGGCGCTTGTCCTGTTGGTGATGACATTTGTCTTCGTCATTCTGGTTCGCCTGCTTGAAAGGAGAAACCGGGTATGAAAATGAAGGCAAAGACGGTAGATAAAATTGCAACATCCGTTATCGTTGTACTAGCCCTGTTCATTGTTATTCTATTGCTCGGTCTGCTTGGCTTCATCATGTATAGAGGCATTGGACATATTAGCTGGAACTTCCTTACAAGTGCACCACAGTTGCTTAAGGGTGGCGGCGGGATTGGTCCACAGCTCTTCAACTCCGTATTCTTGCTTGTTCTGACCTTGCTTGTTACCATTCCACTCGGATGGGGCGGCGGGATTTACATGGCGGAATACGCCAAACCAGGCAAGATTACCAGCTTCATTCGTCTGGTCGTTGAAGTATTGTCATCATTCCCATCCATCGTTATCGGTTTGTTTGGTCTCTTGCTGCTAGTAAATCAATTTGGTCTTGGTTTCTCCCTGATCTCGGGTGCCTTGGCTCTGGCGATCTTTAACTTGCCACTGATGGTGCGGACTACGGAGCAGGCCTTCCGTGCCGTTCCGAAGGAGCAGAAGGAAGCAGGTCTGGCGCTTGGGCTGTCCAAGTGGAAAATCATTACTTCCATTCTGTTGCCTGTAGCATTACCGAGCTTGATTACGGGTACGATCCTGGCATCGGGCCGGATCTTCGGTGAAGCAGCCGCGCTGATGTTCACCGCAGGTATGAGTAGTCCACCTTTGGACTTTACAGATTGGAATCCGACGAGTCCAAGATCACCGCTTAATCCTTTCCGTCCGGCAGAGACACTTGCTGTCCATATCTGGAAAGTAAATAGTGAAGGTATTGGGCCAGATTCCAAAGAAGTGGCAGCAGGGGCATCCGCCGTGCTTGTCATTCTCGTGCTGGCGTTCAATCTAAGTGCACGCTGGATCGGTCGGGTTGTATTCCGCCGCATGACAGCTTCGAAATAAGGAGGAACCAACATGGCCATACCTTTTGGTACGGAACAGTTAAGCATATATTATGGACATTTCCAGGCGGTCAAGCAGATTAGCCTGACGTTTCCTGAAGCAAGCGTAACGGCTCTTATTGGACCGTCTGGTTGCGGTAAATCCACGTTCCTCCGGTCGCTGAACCGAATGAACGACGAGATTGCCGGTTCCCGTACAGAGGGACATATCTGGATGGACGGTAACGACCTGAATGAGCCTGGAACCGATGTAATCAAGCTTCGCCAGAAGATTGGCATGGTGTGGCAGAAGCCAAATCCTTTTCATAAGTCCATCTACAACAATATCGCGTTTGGCCCCCGCTACCGCGGTACGAAGAGTAAGAAGGCACTGGATGAAATTGTGGAAAAAAGCTTGCGCCGTGCTGCGCTCTGGGACGAAGTAAAAGACAGACTGCATGAGTCAGCTCTGTCTCTCTCTGGGGGACAACAGCAGCGCCTGTGTATCGCTCGCGCTTTGTCTGTTGAACCACAGATTCTGCTGCTCGATGAGCCGGCATCTGCACTTGACCCGGTATCTACGGGTAAAGTTGAAGAGTTGATTACCGAGCTCAAGAAGGAGCTACGGATTGTTATTGTTACCCATAACATGCAGCAGGCGGCACGAATCTCGGATTACACAGCTTATTTCTATCTGGGGAACATGATTGAACACGGGGATACAGAGCATATTTTCACGAACCCGGACAATCGTCTGACGCAAGAATACATTATGGGTCGTTTCGGTTAATTGGATCATAAATAGAGACAAAAGAAAGCACAATGCCTGGACGGTTGTTCGGGGGTTGTGCTTTTTTAATTTATATTTTAGTGGGATTTTCTGTATGCGGGATAAACATTATGCTACGATATTTAGTGTGAAGAGAACGTTTACATGACTTCGAAGGAGATGTTAATAATCACTACGGATCAGATGTCTTACGACCATATGGCAGCTCAGATTATACAGAACTACCCTATTGAGAAACCTGTCGTTTCATATATTCGTCATAATGAGAATCTGACGTATCATGTCGTTGATGAAGCAAGCGGGCAGAAGTATCTGCTACGTATCCATCAAGCCGCATATGCAAGTATGACCGGCATTCAGCATACGCTTCCTGCGCTGAAGGCAGAGATGAACCTGCTTCATGAGTTAAACGCAACGACAGCATTGCGCGTGCAGCATCCGGTACGCAATGCATCGGGTGAATGGGTCACGGTATGGACAAGTGAGGCAGGTAAAGAAATCTGCTGTACAGTACTGGAGTGGGTTGAGGGAAGGGACATCCAGCAGGGAGAACGGCTGACAACAGAGCAGATCTATGATCTTGGGGCACAACTGCAGATGCTTCATCAATATGGACGTATGCAGAATCAGATAGATCGAACAAAGGTGCGGCCGGCATATGGCAATAGCCATGAGAACTTGGTCATGCTAGGGCAGCTAGAGGAAGGTGTCCGACTGGGGATTTTTACAACGGAAGACTTTGATCTGCTTCGTGAGACGTTTGAGAACATTAATGAGCAGTTAGAAACATACCCGCATCACGCAGGGACATGGGGGATCATTCATGGGGATATTACTCGCAATAATCTGCTGATAACGGAGCAGGGAATTTCCATGATTGATTTTTGTCTACACGGTTATGGTTATTATCTTTTTGATGCCGGAGGGGCAGCACTTATGTTCAATCGGGAGGAACGTGACATATTTTTATCCGGTTATACCCAACAGATCGCACCACTGACGGATCGTGATATTCGATTGATGGAAGGGTTCATGTTGATCTTTACACTGGGTTATTATGCCTTTCAGATGGCGAATGAGTCGAGGCACGAATGGATGAAAGATCGCATGCCAAAGCTGTGCAGCAAGTATTGCCGACCTTATGTACAGAACAAGAGCATCTTCTACGAACTGTGATTTATAATCCAGATGTGCAGACTCGGATGGGGTACTGAGCAGTATGGTTCAAAATATATGGTTGCCTGAATACCCGAACGGTTTCGTGGACAATATCATAAATAGTAGTGAGCACATTATTGATTGAAGTTGAACGAAATAACCTGTTTAAAAGATCTTTTTATCGCGTTAATGTAATGAAAGCTGACAAAATATTCTGGTTTTCCTTGGTTCAATAGGAAATGATGGATATACACCCAAAGAAATCGTCAAGTTTGTTGACACTGATCTTCCGGTCGATTAATCTTAATGAAGAAGAAATTAATGACTTCCATGACTGTTCTGATATAAGCTCAGAATGGTTCCATATAGCGGATGATAACGAGCGGGAGAGACCTGGGTTAGCCAAGCAAAATGGCTAGTGTTCAGGCACCGAAGGAGCAAGCTGCTGCGCACCCGGCGCAGTGGTTAATCTCTCAGGTAAATGTACCATCGTTGGACGCAACTCTGGAGAGTGCGCGAACTGCGCCACCCAAGGGGTATATGATCAGTCAGACCGGTGAACTTGTCTGTAATCGCAGGCAATGCACCTTGTCGTGAGACACTGCTGATCATGAAACTCTCAGGTATCAAGGACAGAGAGAGGGCCTGAGGCCTTCTTCTGTCCTTTTTTGATGTCATCATTCAGTAAATAAGGAACAATATGGCTCAGATTCTGGATGGAAATGACGAATACAATTGGAGGGTTATAAGGTGCGATTTAAAGATGTGTTTTCAATTATTGGTCCGTCGATGACGGGGCCTTCAAGTTCACATACAGCTGGAGCGGCAAGGTTAGGGAGAATTGCTCGACAGTGGCTAGGATGTACGCCAGATCGTGCCCGGCTGACCCTGTACGGTTCATTTGCAGATACGTATCAGGGGCACGGAACAGATCTGGCACTGATCGGCGGTCTGCTGGATTATGTCACAGACGATCCGCGTATCCCGGATGCAGAGCAATACGCAGAGGAAGCGGGCATGGAGGTAGAGTTTTATACAAGTGGCCTGCCTGCTCCTCATCCAAATACGGTCAAAATTGAGTTGTGGCATGGAGAACGTGCCTGCTCCTTAATCGGTGCATCCATTGGTGGTGGAAGCGTATCCGTGCATTCGATGAATGATTTTCGTGTTCAGATTAGTGGTGAGTTTCCAACACTCGTTCTGCGGCATGCGGATAAAGCGGGCGTACTCGCGTCAGTGACGTCCACGATCAGTTCATCCAGGGTTAACATCGGGTATATGCAGGTGGACCGGAAAGCCCGTGATGGCGAAGCGCTTACCGCGATGGAAATGGATGGTGTGCCTAATCCTGATATGCTCAAGCGTCTAAGGGAGCTGGACCATGTATTGGACATTCGTGTTATCGATTTGAAGAGAGGAGTTGATTCGGATGCGGTTTAAACATTTGCACGAACTGAATACGATCTGTACAGCAGAATCCAAAACCATTGCTCAGCTGATGATCGAGGAGCAGGTTCAGGAGACCAATACACCGGAAGCGGATGTTGTGAAGCAGATGTCTGAATATTATCAGGTGATGAAGGAAGCGGTACGCAAAGGGTTAACGGAAGATACGACATCACGCAGTGGATTAACAGGTGGAGACGGCAAAAAAATGGCCGAGTACATTCGCAAGGGTGAGACTTGTTCAGGAGATGCTTCCGCACTTGCCATGGCGTATGCCCTGTGTGTATCTGAAGTGAATGCCTCCATGGGCCGGATCGTGGCAACACCAACAGCCGGTTCCTGCGGCATTATCCCGGGTGTTTTTATCAGTTCACAGGAGCGATTTGGCTGGACGGACGAACATTTGGTGAACGGGTTGTTCTGTGCGGGAGCGATTGGTTATGTTATCGCCAACAATTCATTTATCTCCGGCGCCGAGGGTGGCTGTCAGGCGGAAGTGGGTTCCGCTATCGGCATGGCTGCGGGTGCCATGGTTGAACTGCGTGGAGGTACACCGGAACAGGTCGTTCATGCCGTTGGTTTGGCGTTAAAAAATACACTGGGCCTTATCTGCGATCCGGTCGCAGGCCTTGTTGAAATCCCGTGCATCGTCCGTAATGGACTGGGTGCAGTTACGGCGCTGGCTGCGGCTGATATGGCCCTGGCCGGAGTGCGTAGTGCCATTCCGTCAGACGAAGTCATCGATGTCATGCTGGAAGTAGGCAGTGCAATGCCGAGCCGCCATCGGGAGACAGCCCAAGGTGGACTGGCCCAGACACCAACCGGCCGCAAAATGATGCAGAAGTTGGCTAAACCAAAGGCAAAGCGTGCCGAGCCTGAGCCGGAGTCCCCTGCTGAAAATGACGTAGAAACTAAGGCATAAATCGGATTGATATGAATTAAATCTAACGCTAACTTGTGGAGCCTGCCTTTAGCCTTGATTATTAAAGGTGAAGAAGAGTCCTTACATGATATGAAAAGCCGGTACAAATCTTCCTGGTGAAGAGATGTATCGGCTTTTTTTGTCTTTTTCCAACGAAGAAAAACAAAAAAACATTGACGATCTATATATCGATTAGATATATTAATTTTTGTCATATATCAATACGATATATATAGGAGCGCAACAAAATTAAAGGAGATGGATAGAATGAAAGGTATTTTCCAGACGAGTCTGCTGTTTTTGAAAAACGGAGCCACCATTGTAGGTTTAATTACGGCTGTGCTGTTTCAGGTTTTTTTTAACATCATCTGGCTTAGCGGATACGACCAGGTTAACGAAAGAATGACTCAATTGGCTGTCACCATCGTGAATGAAGATGGGGTAGCGGCTGAACCGGTGGCCGAGTCTCTGGCAGCGGGCCTGAATTTCGAGGTCAAAACATCTGAATCGATGCAAGAAGCGAGACAGATGTTAACGGACCGGGATGTGTACATGATTATTGAGATTCCATCAGGTTTCATGCAGCAGGCAGAAGACTTGTCGAAGCCGATGGCAGTTAAGTATGTGATGAACGAATCAAACGTGGCTACCGTGAAAAGTGTGATGCAGAACGTAGCCGCACAAGTTACAGCGACATTGAACCGTGAAGTACAACAGGAGGTTATTCACGGAGTGCTGAATCAATCCGGTATGACTGCTGATCAGGCCGATGCGTTGGCGCTGGGGTTATCTTCACGTGTTGAGGCAGAGGTGGAGCGGCTGAATCCTGTTGATAATTTTGCTTCCTCGATGGTACCGATGTTGATTGTAACGGCTACGTTTACCGGAGCGATGTTGCTAAGCATGAATCTGCAGAAAGTTTCTGGTGAACTGAGTGGGCGAGCTGGGAAATGGGAGCGCTTCTGGGCACGTAACATCGTTAATCTTGGTGCGGCATTTATCGTTTCGCTCGTTGGTTCGGGGATGATGCACATTATGGGGGTATCATCAGCAGACGGTTGGTTCATGTTATGGCTGTTCCAGTTACTGATCACCATATCTTTTCTATTTATGGCTCAGTTGAGCCTGCTATTGCTTGGCAATGCTGGGGCTTGGTTAAACAGCGCGCTGTTGCCTCTATTGATGCTGTCTTCGGGATCAACGATTCCGCGAGATGTAATGCCTGAGTTCTACCAATTTATCGGTCATTATCTGCCAGCGACTTATGCCGTAG
The DNA here is from genome assembly GCF_037979415.1 of Paenibacillus sp. FSL H7-0940. Classification (NCBI taxonomy): domain Bacteria; kingdom Bacillati; phylum Bacillota; class Bacilli; order Caryophanales; family Paenibacillaceae; genus Paenibacillus; species Paenibacillus sp. FSL H7-0940. The sequence goes on along the minus strand of NZ_CP150280.1, from coordinate 5,168,416 downwards.
AGGGGATGATGAACCTTGTACTCGGAGGAAACGGGATCGGCCGGGATGCGATGTTGCTTGCCGTAATCGGTGGAGTAACACTGACCCTGGGTGCGCTTTGCACCTGGATCAGACGCTCCGGCCCGGTACGTTCTGAAGCTCGTAGGGAGGACCAGCCTGCTGCTGTGCCTGTTGCTCTGAAAGCAACCGTTTCGTCATCTGATCATTGAACAAGGGGTACTGGTTGTGATACGTTAAGGAGAATGGAAAGGAGCGGTACACCGATGAACACGCAGCATGTCATCCTCGGAATACTGCACAATCAGCCAAGTTCCGGATACGAGATCAAGCAGTACTTTGAACAATATTTTTCATTTTTCTTTGATGCCAGCTTTGGCACCATATATCCTACACTTGCGAAGATGGAAAAGTCAGGATTGCTGACTAAGGAATCGGTGAAGCAGGAAGGGAAACCTGATAAGAACGTGTATTCATTGACCCCTGAAGGAGCAGCGCAATTTCACGCCTATTTAATGAGTCCTTTGGAAGCTGAGGTATTTCGTTCTGATTTTCTGATGCGGTTGTATTTCGGAGAGTTGGCGGATGAAGATACCGTAACGGGTTGGATATCCAGCCAGTTGAAGCGAAAGGAAATGTTATACGCTGAACTTCAGCGCCAGATGGAGGAATTTGGCGAACGTATTTCGCCTGCACAGCGTCTGTGTCTGCAAGTGGGGCTTGTACAATATGAGGCCACCATCCAGTTGCTCAAGGAACAGCTGGTTCGGCCAGAGTAATCCATGGCCATAATGAATAACGTCAAAATCAAATAGGTGCTCCACAGATCAGGAACAGATCTGGGAGCGCCTATTTCGTTTGATATGCCGATGAATTGAACAGACTCCAGTCTTGCATATGAGCAAGGATAGCTTGGTGTTTATGTGAGACTAGTACTCAATACGGCATATCCATACGCGGGCAGTTCAATGGCGAGTACGCCATCTTCCTTGGCGGTACGATGGTTTCCGCCAAATAACTCGGTCCATTCCTCGTCACCGGCCTCCAGCTCGACAATAGCTGTCTCTTCTGATCGATTGAACAGAACCAGAATGCGTTCCTCCTCATTTTGCCGCTCAAATACCAGTTGGCTGCCGTCATGACGAGCCTGCAGGAAACGAACGGTGCCTTCTGCACGCAGGGCAGGATGAGCATGACGCAGGGAGATCAGTTTCTGATAAAAGTTAAACAGCTCTCGGTCCTGCTTTGCTTCATCCCATTCCATGCATTTACGGCAGCCCGGATCATGTTCGCCGTCCATGCCAATCTCGTCTCCGTAATAGATGCACGGAGCACCCATATAACTGAACTGGAATAACGCAGCCAGCTTCATCTTGCGCTGGTCACCTTCACACAGCGTGAGCAGCCGCGGGGTATCGTGGCTGTCCAGCAAGTTAAACGCCACTTCGCTGGCCTGAAGCGGATAACGGGATAACTGTCGCCCGATGGAGTTTGCGAACTGTTCGGCGTGCATCGTATTTTTCACAAAGAAAGCATTCACGGCATCGGTAAACGGATAGTTCATGGACGCATCGAACTGGTCGCCTTGCAGCCAGGAGGAAGACTCGTTCCATACTTCGCCCAGAATATAGGCATCCGGATTAGCCGCTTTGACTACACGGCGGAAATCACGCCAGAATGCATCGTCCACTTCGTCTGCCACATCCAGCCGCCATCCGTCTGCACCCACTTCCTTGATCCAGTACTCGGCAACCTCCAGCAGATAGGCCTTAACCTCGGCATTCTCCGTATTCAGCTTTGGCATATGCGCTTCGAACCCGAAGGTCTCATACGTAGGAATGCCGTCCTTCACGTCCAGCGGGTATTCATGTACATGGAACCAGTCCTTATATTTGGATTGTTCTCCGTTCTTCTGTACATCTACAAACGGCGCAAATGTCTTCCCGGAATGGTTGAACACAGCATCCAGAAGTACGCGAATTCCGCGTGCATGGCACAGCTCGACCAGTCGTTTCACGGTATCTGCGTCACCAAAGTGCTTGTCTACCCGCAGGTAGTCTTCGGTATCGTATTTGTGATTGGTGGTGGCTTCAAAAATGGGTGTGAAGTAGATCGCATTAATGCCAAGATCGCTGATGTAATCCAGATGGTAGATTACGCCCTGAAGGTCACCGCCGAAGAAATTGAAAGGTGTCGGCTCACCACCCCACGGCTCTACCTTTTCCGGACTAATATCCGGGTTGCCGTTGGCGAATCGTTCAGGGAAAATCTGATAGAACACTGCATCCTTAACCCATGCAGGGGGTGTGAATACAGCTCCAGCATGAATATAAGGGAACTGGAACATACGACCCGGATCGTCTGGTTCTTTTTCCTGGAAGTCCGTCTCGGTCATCCAGATCTGTTCGTCTCCGTTTTTGAGCAGAAAAGAGTACTTCAGTCGGTGGTAGGGAGGTTTCACCTCACCCTCGAAGTAATCGAACATGGAGTCAGAGGTGAACTTTGTTAAGGGAACCAGCGCTTTGGTTGCATCCCACGCATATTTATCCCCGGTCAGGGCATGTACCTCGGTCAGATCATTCTTTTTGGCACGCAGGCGCAGATGGATTGTATCTTGGTCATAGGCATAGGCCCAGTTTCGTTTCGGTTGATGATAGATGGCTTCCAGCAGCATAATGAAATTCCTCCCGTCAGGTGTAGAACTGATATGTACTTGGTAGACTTGATTAATATGACATTCCCCACGTTAATGGATAAGCTATAATTAGCATGTATGGTAACGTAAAGGACTTCAACATTTGCTCAACAAGACATGAATCCATATGATATAGACAGCTTTTATCATGATGATGCTCAGATATATCATTAACCCATTGGGGGCAGAAAGGAAACGAATATTCGGATGAAAACCAAACTGTTATATATTGAAGATGATACGGAAATTGCGACTTGGGTCAGAGCCGATCTGGAGGAGCGCGGTTATGAGGTGGTATGGCTCGGCAGTGGTGAAGGTGCAGCGGAGGCTGCTGTCGGTTGTTCACTCATTATTCTGGATGTCATGCTGCCTGGGCTGGATGGATTTACGGTGGGCCAGCGACTGAAAAAAGAACATCCCGCCGTGCCCATTGTCATGCTCTCGGCCAGAACGTCCATTGACGATAAGTTGCACGGTCTTGATTTTGCCGATGACTATGTGACCAAACCATTTCACCCCGATGAACTGGCTGCCCGGATTGAAGTACAACTGCGTAAGGCAGGAACAGCGGTCTCATCGGATACAGCCCTGAAGCTGGATCATCTCTCCATCTATGAGAAGGACAACCGGATCGTCAATGAGGAGACGGGAGATGAGATTATTCTATCGGGAAAACAGTTCCACATCTTCGCCTACCTGCTACGACATATGGGCATGATTCGAACCAAAGAGCAGATCTATGAAGCCGTCTGGAACGAGCCCTATCTGGATGGGGACAAAACTTTAATGGTACATATTCGACATCTACGCGAAAAGCTGGAGCTTGATCCGGCCAATCCTGTAGTTATTCAGACGGTCCGCGGTGTGGGATATCGTGTGAAGAAGCCATGATTCGGTTGTTCAGAGAACGGAAGATCATGAAGGGAGAACGAAGCAAGGAGCAAAAGCAATCCGGGCGGCGCAAGCTTCGCTTTGGGCGGTCCTTGATGTCCAGATACATCCTCCTGATCTTGGCGGCTGTATTATTTGTGCCCGTTGTGCTTCCGATCATATCCGTTATATATATTGTTGTAGTGAATAACACGGACACGAATATGAACCGTGCCGCTCCTTACGGTGATGTTACTAAGATCAGTAACCTCTGGTCACATGAAGCGAAGAACTTGGATGGTGCTTCGGATGAAGAGATTAAGGCCCGGTTGGAGCAATTACATGACTCGTATCCCAAATCTTCCATGTATCGTGTGAATGTGAGTGGTGAGACCCTCTTTATTCTTGGTGGTGAAGATGTAACGCTTCTGAAATCCACGTCGCCGGATGGCAGGACAGATACGACATTGAGATGGTCACTGGATTCCGGGCAAACGACAGAGACTTATATTCCAGCCTTATGGAATGTAAACAATACGGTGCAATTCATGAAAGTAGCTTCCTTTCGCGATCCACTGACCGTAGTTGCATATATTGGCGGAGCTGAGCAGGACAAAGGACAGGGATTCATGATCATTGAAGTGCCGCGGTCACTTCTGCAAATGAATCAGAGTAACTGGCCGATGGAACTCTTGTATCTTGGTATCGTAATGACCCTCATCTTTCTGATCTTCATCATGATGTCGATTCTCTTCTTCGCACGCATCCGCAAACGACTTATCCGGTTGCAGACGGCCATGATGAACAGAGGCAAGGAGGGCATCCCGCTTCCGGTAGATATCCGCCGGTCAGACGAGATCGGTCAACTGGAAGAATCCTTCAATCAGATGGTGCATCAACTGTCCGATAGCCGCCACCGTGAACGCGAGGAAGAACAATTGCGCAAACGTCTCATTGCGGGGCTTTCCCACGATCTGCGTACCCCGCTAACGGTGATTCGTGGACATATGCATGCTTTGCACAAGGAAGATCTGAGTGAGCAAGGTGACCGTTCATTACATCGTATGGAAGCAAAGATGGAGGACCTCGGTGGGCTCATTGACAACATGTTATCCTACAATTTGCTCACGAGTGGGAAATATACACTGAAGCTGGAAGAGAAAGATATACTGCGGATCGTCAGGGAAACGGCGGCCGCCTGGTACCCGGTCTGGGAGAAAGAGCAATTTGATATTGATATAGATCTCCCGGAGGAACCGCTGATCTGGCATATGGATGAACAGGGCATGCGTCGCATTCTTGATAATTTGTTCCAAAACGTGATCCGTCATGCCGCCAGCGGGAAATATATTGGTATATCAACTCAGGAGATTCAGGGTGAGACGGCCATCGTTATTCAGGATCGGGGTCCGGGAATGCAACCGAATGCCGACACAAAAGGCACAGGTCTGGGTTTGTCCATTGTAGACCTGTTGATCCGTGAGATGGGTCTGCGCAAGAGGGTAGACAGTTCCGATACGGGTGTCCAGACATATATCTACAGTGGTAAGGGAAACAGGGGAACAACAAACCGCTGAAATAGCTTTTTTAAACTAAACTTAAACTAGAGACTACTTTGGCTTTAACCTTGGAAGGTTACGATAGTTCCGAGGTGATCATACAGTGAGTGAAAATATTATTCAAACGGCGAATTTATGGAAAACATACCGGGACCGTGCAGCGGTCCGTGAACTTGATCTGCATATTAAAAAGGGAGATATCTACGGCTTCCTCGGTCCCAACGGTGCCGGCAAAACAACAACGATTCGCATGCTTCTCGGCTTGATTAAACCAACCAAAGGTGTGATCCGTGTCTTCGACAAGGATATCCGCAAGGATCGCATGGATATTTTGCGCCGTGTGGGTTCCTTGGTCGAATACCCATCCTATTACGGACATCTGAACGCAGTAGAGAATCTGGAAACTTTGCGCCGCATCATCAATGTACCAAAATCAAGAATTGCTGAAGTGCTGTCCATTGTAGATCTGACCAAGGATGCCAAACGTTCAGTGAAGGGGTATTCCCTTGGGATGAAGCAACGTCTGGGTATTGCCAGCGCTTTGCTCGGTGAACCGGAGCTGCTGATTCTGGACGAACCAACGAATGGGCTTGATCCTGCCGGTATTCAGGAGATTCGGGAACTGATCAAACGCATGCCTCTGGAACACGGCATTACCGTTCTGGTTTCCAGCCACTTGCTGAGTGAAGTCGAACAGATGGCAAGTCGCGTTGGTATTATCCGTGAAGGCAAGATGGTGCTTCAGGATACTATCGCAAGTCTGCATAGTCAGACGGGTAGTTCTATCCGGTTAACGGTTTCCGAGCCGGAAGAGGCTATGAAGCTGGCAAAAGAACAGGGACAATTTGGTCATCAACAAGGTGCTGCATTAACGTTCCCTTATATGGATAACAGTTCAGTGGCACTGCTTGTGCGCCGATTAATTGAGCAGGATCATGATGTGTATCGTGTAGAGGAACAGCGTCAGTCGCTGGAAGATCTGTTCATGCGGGTCATTGGCGAGGGGGCTTCCATATGACCGGGCGTGCATTATCGTCAGACTGGCTCAAGATTCGGGGGAAAGGGATCTGGTTTCTTGTCTTTCTGGCCCCTCTTGGATTGACAGCGATGCAGGCGCTTAATTTTGGCTTACGGTTGGACTATCTGAAAGAGCAGTATGCAGATAACCTGTGGGGCGGATTATTGGGCAATGTGGTTGTCTTTGTGCCCTTGTCTCTGATGCTGGGAGCAACCATTCTCAGCTCCATGATCGCTAATGTTGAGCATGAACAGGGATCGTGGAAACAGTTGCTCGCGATGCCCATTCCCAGACCAGCCGTGTATTTAGCCAAGTTCCTGCTTGCTTGTGTGCTGCTGGTGATCTCCTGCCTGCTGCTAACCGCAGGAATTGTGGGTCTGGGTCTGATCCTCGGATTCCATGCCAGCGAAATACCTTGGACACATGCGATCAAGCTGGGTCTATTGCCTTTGGCTGGTGCACTTCCGGTGTTGTCACTGGAGTTGTGGCTCACGATGGTTAACAAAAATCAGGCGCTTCCCGTCACGTTGGGCATCGTTCTCGCGATAACGGGTATGTTCTCACTCAGTATCTCACCAATCTTTCCGCTTGCATGGGCACAGATGGCCTGGAATGGGCCTAATCCATACCTGTATGCAGGCATGGGGGCAGGTCTAGGGTTATTAATCCTGTTGCTGGGTATGGTACATTTTAGCCGGAAGGATGTGGCCTGATATGAGCTTTGCGACAACGTACTTCCGAATCTTGTCCGCTGAACGATTGAAAATGAGCAAATCGCCCATATGGCTCCTGATTCTGCTGAGTCCACTCATTGCGCTGCTTATTGGACTGTTGTCTACTCCATCGGGAAATTGGCAGGTATTGATGACCACGATGGTTTTCCTGCACGGATTGTTATTGTTACCGATGCTGACTGGCGTGTTTACGTCCTTTGTCTGCCGTTTTGAACATGCAGGTGGAGGGTGGAAGCAGATGCTGGTTTTACCGCTCACACGTTCAGGTGTATATGCAGGTAAACTGACGATTGTACTCATGCTTCTGGCGGGTACGCAAGCATTGTTGCTGATGTCCATTCTGCTGGCAGGCATGATTCATGGCATTACGATGCCAGTACCTTGGGGATTCTTGGTAGGCAAACTGCTGCTTGGGTTGCTGGCCTGTGTACCCTTGGCTGCCCTGCAGATGTTCGTTTCATTGGTGTGGAGCAGCTTCGCCGCACCGCTCGCACTGAATTTTGCACTGACCATACCGAATATTCTCATTGTAAACTCGGCGACATATGGGCCGTATTATCCATGGGCACAACCGATGATTCTGATGACACCCGTGGACGGCACAGGTTTCGGAGCCTACAATGTTCCACTGGTCACAATGCTGGCGGTTGTTGGAGGCAGTGCTGTTATTTTCATTGGAATCGGCATGATGTATTTTGCGAAAAAAGAAATCTGAATAATCTGTTACACCCTTGGTTATCGTAGATCAAAATCCTCTTTAAGCAAAACATGCAAACTTCATTGTATGTAGGCTTCAGGAGGATTTTTCTAATGTCTGACCCACCCATCATGAATGATTAGCTCGCTAACGAACCTGAGGAGTCTTAATCAAGGATTTGAAGTGATCTCAGCAATCTAAGGAACCTGAGACATGTTATATCCAATGAAACAACCGTTTGCAGCGTATATGACAGGAGATTATGGGGATTAACGTGTCTGATGTTCCTTAAAATATAAAAAGAGCACATGGACGCCAAATAAGATGTCCTGGGTTCTTTAGAAAATCGTTTAGCCATCCGCCAGAATCGGCTGACTTGGACTTGAACTTCAAGCTTGTTAGAGGCTTAATTTGATCTTTGTATAAAATGTCTGCCTTTGCAGGCACCTCCTAAGTAAATCAAAATTCCAAGTATTACCTCACACATCATGTGAATTGAATCATAGATTGCAAGCAAAATGAGACGAGAATCTGGTAAAATAAAAAAAGCTGTTTCTAGGCAGGCTTACATGGTTATTCGAGGGTAGGCCCATTTTTGTAAGGGATAATTAATCCCTGCTGTTAGATGAAGATATTGGCTGAGAAAAGAGGGGTAAGCCTTGGATATTAATAAAACGGAAACCCTGAAGCGCATTATTTCTGAGGGAAGTTCTTACCAATCACTGTTTTTTAACCATCCGGATGCCATTTATGTAATGGACATCCATGGAAACTATATTGATGCTAATCCCTCGGTAGAGCGGATATCTGGGTATACACTGGATGACTTGATTCGTATGAATCAGAGTGAGATCTGTCCTCCGGACAGTGAAAATTCACGCAAACAATACATTAAAGAGGTACTGGCTGGACGTTCAGTCAGTAATCCCATTACTTTTTATCATAAAGATGGTTCCCTGAAACAGGCAGAGATAACGTATGTGCCTATAACGGAGGGAAAAGAAGTTGTAGGAATTTATGGCATTGCCAAAGATGTTACCGATATCCTGGAAGTGCAACGTGAGCTTAAGGAGGCACAGGAGAAATATCAGGTGCTGGCTGACCATGCACAAGATCTGATTACAACTTGTGCTATGGATGGCGAGTTGTTATACGTTTCCCCTTCCGTGTACACCTTACTGGGTTATAAGCCGGAGGAAGTCATAGGTAAGTCCTTCAAGGATTATTGTTATTCGGGAGATTATCCGGACCCTATGGATCTTTCCAAGATCGGCAATGGCTGCAAGATGCGTGTGTTGCACAAGAAGGGACATTATATCTGGATGGAGACATTGGCGAAACCTGTTGCTGGAGAGCGTGGCAAGAGTGTCCAGATTGTAAGCATCAGCAGGGATATCACCCAGCATAAGGATGCGGAAAGACGTCTTCGGGAAAGCCGTCAGCGATACAGATCGTTGTTCGAACATAACCCGGCAGCTGTGTATTCATTGAATCTGGAAGGTAAATACAGCGCAGTGAACAGCAAACTGGTGCAAATGTTGGATATTCCGCGCAATAAGCTTATTGGCCAATCTTTTTTATCCAATCTGGATAAATGTGAAGTGCAACATGGCAAACATTATTTTGACATGGTGAAGCAAGGCGAACCGCAATATTATGAGACCCGAGTCGTCAATTCAAGTGGTCGGAAGATTGAAGTATCTGTTACGAATGTGCCCATTATTGTGGATAAGGAAATGGTGGGCGTTTATGGGATCGTGTCCGATATTACCGAGCGCAAGGAATACACGGAACGGATTCAGGAGCTCAGCAAGCAACATGAGCTGATTCTCAACACGGTTACGGAAGGAATATTTGGTTTGGATGCGGATGGAATCACCATGTTTATGAATCCAGCAGCAGCTTCGATGTTCGGTTATGAGGCGAAAGAATTCATTGGAAAAAACTCACATCCCATTATCCATCACACCCGTGCAGACGGAAGTCATTTGCCACAAGAAGAATGCCCGATCCACATGACCGTGTTGGATGGACAGATACGTTCAATCAAGGAAGATGTGTTCTGGCGTAAAGATGGCAGCAGCTTTCTGGTGCAGTATCAGGTGACGCCGATTATTGAACAGGGACAGATTCAGGGCGCGGTGGTTGTATTTAATGATGTGACTGGCGAACGTGAAATTGTACGTGCCAAAGAGACAGCTGAGCTGGCAGCTCAGGCCAAGTCGGAATTTCTGTCGATGGTTAGCCATGAGATCCGGACACCGATGAACGGGATCGTGGGGATGACAGAATTGTTGATCGGTACCGATCTATCTGAAGAACAGCGTGAGTATGCCGAGATTATTCGAGACAGCGGTGATGCTCTGCTGAACATCCTTAATGATATTTTGGACTTCAGTAAGCTGGAATCCGGGAAAATGGCACTGGCTTATGAACCATTTGCATTACGCAAGATGTTGGAACAGGTTGCTGAACTGTTTAAACCGCGTGCAGATGAGAAACATCTGGAGATCAGATATCGTCTCAATCCGAGCATCCCTGAGTTCATGGTCGGTGACGCCATACGTATTCGGCAGATTCTGGTGAACTTGGTTGGTAATGCACTCAAGTTCACAGATCAGGGAAGCATTGAGGTTGCCGTGGATATTATCAAGGGCAGAAAGCCTGAAGACAGTGTTCTTGATTTTGCGGTGCAAGATACGGGAATTGGCATCCCCGCTGACAAGCTGGATCAGTTGTTTCAGTCCTTCTCTCAACTACACCCGGTGATTAACCGGAAGTATGGTGGTACCGGACTGGGACTGGTCATCTCCAAGCGACTCGTGGAGATCATGGGAGGCAGTATCAGTGTCGAGAGTATAGAAGGGGAAGGCTCAACCTTCCGGTTTGCTGTTCCTGCGGCGAGTGTAGATGCTTCAGCAGAACAGACAGCAAGTCAGTTCCATCATGATCGCACACGTCAAAGTGACAAGGTCGCCATGCGTATTCTGGTGGCGGAGGATCATCCGGTAAACCGGAAGATTTTGCGAGAATATCTGGAGAAGCTCGGATACCACGCAGATGTATGTACCAATGGTGTGGAGGCAATTGATGCCATCTCTCAGAATGCTTATGATATTGTCCTGATGGATATTCATATGCCTGTGATGGATGGACTGAAGGCGACAGACCTGTTACACCGCCTAATTCCACAGGATCGCATACCTCCAATCATCGCAGTTACAGGCAATGCCAAACGTGAAGACAAGGAAGCTTGCCTGGAGATGGGTATGCGTGACTTTATTAGCAAACCGGTTATGCTGAGTGAGTTGAAGCGAGTGTTACAGCAATGGGGACCAAGGGACGAACCTCAGCTTGCACCGAATTGAACAACTACTCAAATCAATTATGAAATTGATTCATCTGGCTGTGAAAAATAATAAACGCAAACATGCCAATAAAACTCCTCGGATGGAGTGTTATTGGCATGTTTGTGTAGGCAGGCTTTTGAAGTTGAGCCGAAGCATACAGTGTGGAGTTGTACACGAATGGCTTATACCAGTGTCAGACGATTGATGTTACCTGATAGGATTTCACAGGAATTGTTGAATTTCTCACGTTCCGTTGCATCCAGATTCAATTCGATAATCTCTTGAATACCATTGCCACCGATGATTGCTGGAACACCGACGCAAACGTTGTGTTGTTCGTACTCTCCGTCCAGAATAGCCGATACGGCGATGATCTTGTGTTCGTCATTGAGGATGGAACGAGTGATATGCGCGAGGGCATTGCCGATTCCGAATTGGGTAGAACCTTTACGGGTAAAGATCTCCCAGCCGGCATCCTTTGTTTTGCGTGCAATATCCTCCAGATCCAGATGTTTGAAGCGCTCCTTGTGCTGATCCATAATGTGCATAATCGGTTTGCCACCGATGGTCACATGGGACCAGGCCACGAACTGGGATTCTCCATGCTCCCCGAGAGCATAACCATGCACACTGCGTGGATCGATGGAGAAGACTTCAGACAGCAGTGTTTTGAGTCGTGAAGAATCAATGGACGTGCCTGTACCGATGACGTGTTCGCGCGGGAGGCCGGATAATTTCCATACCATATAAGTTACTATGTCAACCGGATTGGCAGCGACGACAAAAATCCCGTTAAATCCACTGTCCATGATCGGGACCACGATGTCTTTGGCAATCGACTCCGCTTCCTCCAGAATATCCAGCCGTGTCTGTCCTGGCTTGGGATTTGCCCCGGCAGTTAAGATAATAACATCCATATTGCCACAATCGGCGTACGTGCCTGCATATACCTTGGTTCGGTTATGTGTGAAGTCCATACAATGGGAAAAATCCAGTGCCTGTGCTACAGCACGGTCATACGTCCGGTCCACCATCATAATTTCCCTGCATATCGATTGATTAATCATGGAATACGCACAACTCGAACCGACAAGACCCGCCCCGATCACCGCTACTTTGCCTGATTTGCCTAACACTGCCGTTCAGCCCCCATTTAGATTGATATTTATCCGTTACTAATGCGTCCTATGTTAAGTATAGTCCTTTATTTTATGCTGTAATCCACTTCTACGTTACATAAGATAACACATGGAAAAGCTGTGCAGCAATGATATCCGCTATCGCGGGAGCGTATTGGAGTAACGGAGTTAACAAAATTGACATGAATAATTCATAATCATAAGATTTGACGGCGTTTGCACCTGTGTATTCGACATGACAGCATTCATGTTTGTTGTCGGATTGGGGGTTATTTGTGCGGATCATATACCTGACAAAACTTCTTAGGAATCCGCAGAAACAGAACAAAACCGCCAAAGGGATCTGCCGAGAAGCTGACGAATACATACGGACAAGCAAAAGATAAGCATACTTGATCCATGAGACAGGTTGCCCCGATCCGATGACGGTTCCATAAAGGAACGCTGAAGCCATAATGTTTTTATCCAAGAATCAATTTCATAACTCACTAAAGGTATTATGAAATTGATTCCCAAAAGACTTCATTCCGGGAGGGAATTAATGATGATTGAAGAAGCAGGAGCAACGACGGAAACGGCCAAGAGCCTGGGCATAGGTGCCAGTACTCTTCGTAAATATGCGGCGGCACTGGAAGAACAGGGATACCGGTTCGAACGGTCAGCCAACAAATCCAGACTATTCAAGTCCGACGACATCGAGTGCATTGAACGCCTGATGACTGAACTCAGAGAGCATAATCTACCCCTGGCTGATGCTGTGGTGACTGTATTGGCTCCAGAAGTACCTGTAGCTGTAGTAGAAGTAGACGTCCCGGTGGTGGGAATTGAAGGTCTGTCAGAGACGGAATGTGCAGCGACAGTCATGTCATCTGTACTCCCTCAAGAACCTGAAATAATGGGTAATCTGAGATCCTATGAAGGTCTGGGGCAACTGGTAAGTGAGGTGACTTATGGTGCTGTAGAACAACAGCAGGATGATCGGGTACAGCTGCTGCAACAGCGGGTCGATGAACTGGAGCTGACCCTTCAGCATCTGGCTGATACACATATGGCTCTTCAGGAACAGATGGAAAAACAGCGTCTATGGATGAACGAGAAGCTGGAAGAGGAGCGGGATCGTGAACTCGTAACCAATCTGCGCAGTTTTCAGGGAAGAAAACGCAAACCCAAAGGAGTATCCCTGCGTATGTTGTTTGGGTTCCTGCCCAAGAAGCATAAGGAAGCTTGAGCAACAGGCATTTACCCATCGTGATTTTGCATTATGGGCCTGATATAATAAGCTCCATACAACATGAAGACTGGCAACGAACTGCTCAGTATAGATAAAGACTGAGTGGATCAGGAAGCTGGCGTGGGAGGATCTGTGGAGCTGCGACGAAGTTGGCAAAGATTGCTCGGACTATGGACGGATCGTCCTCGGCGGAAAGGCACGACCATTGCTGAGCGTTATACAATACAGGAATTGCTGGGTATGGGGAGCTATGGGCTGACATACCTGTGTACAGATGACCAGAACGGCAGGGAAGTGGCATTGAAGGAGTCCAAACCTAGCAAGGGAAGACTCTCTGCGCACCTGTTGGAGCGGGAGGCGGACGTGATGAGACGTCTGCATCATCCGGCGATCCCTGATCTATTGGATGTGTTCACATCCGGGAGACGAAGTTATATCGTTACCGAGTATATTCGTGGACAGACGCTGGAAGATTGCATATTTGAGCAAGGTCTTCGATATACGGAGCGGGAATGTGTGAAATTGGCAGGTCAACTGCTGGCTCCAGTGGCTCATGTGCATGAGCAGGGATATATTCATGGAGATGTGCGGATTCCCAATGTTATTTTACGTGGAGGGACGGTGCATCTGATTGACTTTGGCCTGGCGAGACGCTTGGGGGAGCCGTTGTTGCCGGAGCTAAAGCGACGTATGCGTGAAGTCCCTGAGCCTGAAGATGAGCCGGCTACACCGGATCATGATTTGCAGGATATCGGCCACTTTCTTCTCTTTATGCTGTATTCGGCTTATGAGCCAGAGAAGGGCCGTGAACCCGCCAGTTGGCAGGAGGAACTTAAGCTTACGCCGGAATTGCACCAGATGCTGGAGCGACTCCTTGGACTCCGGCCAAGTTATGAGGGTGGGGCGACAGAGTTACAGGCAGAGATCGAGAAAGTGTTGCTGAGATTACAATGAAATAGCTCTGTAGGCGGACCTATATTTGTTATCCGTGACCTCTTCGTATGATATCTGTAGGGGTCTTTTTCCTTTTTACTATATAGAAACAATAAAGGGGTGTTCTGTTAGCCGTGTGTATGGCTAGCGATCACCCCTTTATTACATATTCATTTATTGTAGGGTCCAATAAGCTGGTGTGATCATTGCTCTTTATAAGCAGTAGTGGAAGCCGCTTAGCTGGAGCTGTATTTTCTGCTTTTGTAATACCCGGAGCCACTGCGGCTATCCCGGTATTTCACATCTGAAGAAGAATAGCGCTTGTATGAGCGCTTGCCTGAGGAACTGCTGTGACGTTTATATGAGCGCCTGTCGGAGGAGCTATGACGTTTGCGGTGAGATGAAGATTTGGAATCGATAAGTTTGCCGATAATCTTTTTGAACATGAGCTTTCACCCTTTCGACTTCAACTGTTTTAAGCATATACGTGGCTAGATCAGAAGGGGTTTCGATTTTTTCATGGATAATTGTATTCATTGGACAGGAGCTTGGCGTATAATAGGATGTTGCTGATCGCACGGAATTTTTTATTTTGAGTGTTTAGCGTTACAATAGAGGACAGGATAAGATTTTAACGGACAGGAGTAGTTGTTATGATTACAATAAAGACCAAAGAACAGATTGAATATATGAAAAAAGCCGGAGAAATTCTCGCCGCATGCCATAGAGAAATTGCAAAGATGATTCGTCCAGGCATTACGACACAGGAGATCGACCAGTTTGCAGAAGCTTTTATGAAGAAAAATGGCGCTACGCCGGAACAAAAGGGATATAACGGGTACCAATATGCGACATGTGCGTCGGTTAATGATGTGATCTGTCACGGGTTTCCGGGAAAATATGCACTGAAAGACGGCGATATCGTTACAATCGACATGGTCGTTAATCTGAATGGCTGGCTGGCGGATTCGGCTTGGTCATATGCCGTAGGTGAAGTGACTCCGGAAGCACAACATCTGCTGGATGTAACGAAAAACTCTCTGTACAAAGGCATTGAACTTGCCGTGGTGGGCAACCGGATCGGAGATATCTCCAATGCGATTCAAGTGTATGCAGAAGGTGAAGGCCTATCGGTTGTGCGTGAGTTTATCGGACACGGCATTGGTGAGAAGATGCATGAGGAACCACAAGTCCCTCACTACGGTCCGCCTCATCGGGGTCCGCGTCTCAAGGAAGGCATGGTTATTACGATCGAACCGATGCTGAATATTGGTACGTTCCGAAGTAAGCTGGATTCAGATGGATGGACTGCTCGTACTTTGGATGGAAGTCTGTCTGCCCAGTATGAACATACGATTGCGATTACGGCGGATGGTCCAGTGATTTTGACAGCACAATAATAGCCAAAAGCAGCTACAATGTGACGATATTTGCATATTTCAAGGCGGCCCACGTTTGTGAACCGCCTGTTTCGGTTTAAACTATTAAGAAGTGATAACACAGAGCCAGTGGTAAGTGATCTCAGCTGACAAGGGTTAACCTTGCGTCCACTTGGCAACAAGGAGGTAATTTTGGTGTCTTTAAATAAACAGATCGTACTTGCTTCTCGTCCCGAAGGTGCCCCATCCAGAGAGAATTTCAAATTCATTGATGCACCTCTTCCTGAACCGGAAGCTGGGCAAGTCCTGGTACGTACATTATATTTGTCGGTTGATCCATACATGCGGGGCCGCATGAAAGATACAAAATCCTATGCTGCACCGTACGCGTTAAATGAAGTGATCAAGGGTGGAGCCATTGGACAGGTTGTGGAATCTTCGGAACCGAATCTGCGCAAAGGTGACCTCGTATCCGGTATGTGGGGCTGGCAGCAATATGCCGCAGTGAATACGGCTGATCTTTCGCTAATTGATACCGAAGAAGCACCAATCACGGCTTACCTGGGTGCGCTGGGCCTGACGGGTCTGACGGCTTATTTTGGTATGGAGGATATCGGCAAACCGAAGGACGGCGAAACGGTTGTTGTATCGGGAGCAGCCGGAGCGGTAGGCATGATTGCAGGTCAGATTGGTAAAATTGTGGGAGCACGCGTGGTTGGTATTGCAGGCTCTGATGAGAAATGCGCTTATTTGAAAGAAAAGCTGGGCTTCGATGTGGTGTTGAATTACAAAAAGGAGCAGGATATGTCAGCGGCCATTGAACGGGCTTGCCCGGACGGTGTAGATGTCTACTTTGACAATGTGGGCGGGGACATCTCGGATGCAGTCTTGCGCCACATCAATCGGAATGCACGTATTCCGTTATGCGGTCAGATCTCGTCCTATAATCTGGAGAAGCCGGATATCGGGATGCGACCACAGACATTGCTGTTAACAAATACAGCATTAATGAAAGGTTTCCTGCTGGGGGACTATACGAAATCCTTCAAGGAAGGCCGCGCCAAGTTGGCGAAATGGATCAAGGAAGGTCATATCCAGTATGAAGAAAACATTGTGGACGGGTTCGAACAGACGCCGGAAGCATTCATGGGTCTTTTCTCGGGAGATAATCTGGGCAAGCAACTGGTTAAGGTTGCAGATCCTGAATAAATATTGAATGGTTTACATGTACAATTAGGTTGAAAACGAAAAGACACGTTCTGCACACCGAGGGTGCAGCAGAACGTGTCTTTTTTATCTGTAAATCTGTGCGTGGTCTATGTAGGGTGACTAGTGTTCGGCGACCAGCACTTCTTTGTAGTGTTTGTACATATATACACGCCAGCGTACAATCATGCCAAAAGCCAGCAGGAAGAACAATCCGCCTGTTTGCGGAATACTTACATATCGCTGAATGACTTCATGCAGGATCAGGCGTACGGCCAGCAATCCAAGCAAGATAAAAGCAAAGCTGCGAGAACGTGTGGCAAAAATTTCTTCACCTACTCGTTCAAACCGTGTACTGCGAATGAGGGGATAGGAGAAGAGGAACCAGCCCACCAGAAACGCAAAGAATGCCCAGAGTAGAGGAACATGTGTTGCCGGTACAACAAACATGAGAAATCCTGTGCTCATGCCGAGCGGAGGAATAAGGATTTTACGAATGGTCACCGGTCTGTGACTGGCTTTCATGCGGATGAAGATGGCAAGCAGTGCCATGACAAGCATGCCCACGGTTGCTCCGATTTGCAGGTAGTACGGACTGATTTGAGCCACGTAGAACTCCCTCTTTCTGGAATAATATGTTATCCGGAGATCCGGAACCCAATACGAATTGCCGGAATTTTCAGTTCCTATTATATCACAAACGCAGAAAGCCGATAGAAAGCTTAGTGTATCATATACCCGATACGTATTCACAGGGTGTATTTGAAAATTTTGTATTATTGTGCCCGTTGTAAGGCCGTTTATTCGATTAAGGGGAAATCATGCAATGATTGGACAACAATGGATGTATATCAAGCTTATCGGCTCACATCATAGAGGATGGCTTGCAGGTAATACAGATTGGTTAGTACATGTGGTCAGCCTTGTATGTGCAAGTGTACTAGCTTTTTTGCTGGTTATCTACGGTTACATCTTATGGATGAAATATAGCAGTAGGCGCAGGGAAAAGTTTAAGACGGCACTGATACAGGAATTACTTTCCGAAGATTCGGTGTTACAGCGGTATCTGGGCCAAGGAGAAGTAAAAGTAGACTTATTGAATATGAGTGGAGATCAACAGAGCGTTTTGCAGCAGCTGTTATTGCAACGGCTTGCTCAAGGTCCGGTAAAGCACGAGACTCTGCGAATTCGTCTGTTATCCTGGCAAGTCTTTGGAAGTTCATACCGGTCGGTTCTGAAGACGGGAAAGTGGAGTGAACGGGTCAACACGTTGTTATATATTGAACAGTTTCATATGGTGGAGCTTCTGCCCAGGTTAGAGGATATGCTGCGGGTTACTTCCTGTACGCCGCTTGAACGCTTCATCATATTACGCATATATGCCCGAACCGGTTATTTCAGAATCGTGAAGGAATTGTTGCGTGAGCAATATGTATGGTCCGATTCGCAGTATCTGCAGATTCTGCTGTTGCTTACCGATTCATCCTGGACTCGTCTGAAGGATCATTTCAAGGATGTACCTTATCAGGTCAAGTGTAATATCGTCCACGCCATTCGTATTCGGGATGACCAGACGGAGGGTGCTGTTGTTCTCCTGGAGAAGCTCATTCTTGGAGAGGATGCATTGCTGCGTACCCATGCGTATCAGGCATTGGCTCAAGTGGGCAGAGGTCGCGAAGAGTTGCTGAAGGGGCTATTGCTGGTATGGAACGAATCTGGTGAGGAGAGGCAACGCTCTGAAAGACTAACAGTGACCAAGCTTATGGGTACTGTTCATGCGGATGCTTTTATTCCTAGACTGAAGGTAATGATGGGTGATCCTTCTTTTCAGATCCGACAGGAAGCGGCGAACTCTCTTGCCCGGTACGAGCAGGGACTTGAAGAGCTCCGGGATACGGCTGTAAACCATCCGGATAAATATGCAAGGCAGATAGCGGAGGAAACGCTGGAAAGGATGCAGTATGGACGAAAGATGGATTGAGATGCTGCGGAGTTTTGTTTTGGCATGTTACGAGGGGATATTTATCTATCTGGTGTTAGCGATTGTGATGTGTAGTGTTCTGGTCGTTGCTGCCGCTCGCACATTGATCCGCCAGAGGGATCTGGACCCGCTGCAATATCATGAGATGTTGGATGAAGAACTGGCTCCTGCGGTATCCCTGCTTGTTCCGGTGCGGAATAGCGAGGATACGATCGTACAGCGAATCAGCTGTCTGTTGGATATGCAGTATGCACGTTATGAGGTTATTATCATTAATGATGGATCAGAGGATGAGACCATGCGGCGTCTAAAAGAAACCTATGATCTGATGCCCATTCGGAGTAAAGTTCATTATTCGGGACTCGGTCAGGAGACGGCTCAGATTAAATGTGTCTACCAATCCAGATTACATCATCGTCTGGTTGTGATCGACAAGGCGTATGGGGGACGAATGGACTCCCTGAATGCCGGTCTGAATATCTCGCAATATCCTTATATCGCCTCTGTTGGACCCAGGACAGTTCTGGAACGGGATGCATTGGTGAAGATTATGAAGCCCGTTATGGATGCTCTCCCAGGAGAAGAGGTCGTTGCTTGTAGTGGACGAGTAGATCTCATGGCCTCCAGAAATACGAATCAAACGGATTTAACCCACAACGGCGCAAGAAGGACGGGCAGTACGTTGTTTGTAATGCAGACCATTGAATACGTGCGTGCTTTTCTGATTAGCGGTGTGGGACTTGTTCGTTATAATATTAATGTGCTTTTATTTACGTCTGAAGTATTCGGTATATTCAAAAAGAACCGGGTGATGGAAGTTGGTGGGTACAAGCGCGATGACCAGGTCGCTCACATGGAACTGGTGATGCGGTTGCAGAAACATATGAAGCAGATCCGGGAACGTGGCCGTATTATATATATTCCCGATCCGATCTGCAGGGTAGAAGTACCCGGTACATGGCGTCAGCTGTGCAGACAGCGTATCGGTTGGCACATGCAACTTGCAAGCAGTCTATGGACTCAGCGGAGCATGATCTTCAATCCGGCCTATGGCTGGATGGGGATGGTATCCATCCCGTATTTTATTTTGATCGAATTGTTGGGGCCTGTGTTGGAACTGGGAGCGATCGTGCTGTTCATTGCAGGCATAGGGCTACAGTGGGTGGATATTAACCTATGCATCATTCTCGTTCTGCTACTGACCCTCTATGGTTCCTTGTTGTCCGCAAGTGTGGTGATGTTCGAAATATGGTGTTCACGCAAGGTATATACGTCCCGAGAGGTGACACGTCTGCTGTTGTATGCATGTACGGAGACGTTCTGGTTCAGACCGCTGAATAACATATCCCGTATATATGGCATGTTGCAGGCTATGGGATTGCGGAAGGCAGAGGAAAAGGACAGCAGACATGGATTAGGGTAATCTAACGATCGATCCTGACAATACCTTGGAACAGAGCAAGGAGGAATACGCTTCATGAAAAAAAGTTACAGGCCAGCCACGATGTGGACGTTGGCTTGTTTTACAGTGGTATCGGTGGTGCTGGTTGTCCCATGGATTATGTGGCAATCCCAGGCCCCGGTTTCACTGAACATCATGATTATTGACAAGAGCAGACCGGACTTGTCCTATCAGGGGCACAAGGGGTTGGTTTGGCTTCTGAATCAACAGAAGATTGTACAGCACACAGGGGAATACTACTCGTATGAAGAGGATTATTACGGTTATGATCTTCAGAACGGGCTTCCACGGATGAAGCAACTGCTGCCTGATGAGGTGACAGATACGGATCTGATCTATCTGACGGCGAATCGGAGTAGTCTGTCTGCACACAAGAGTGAAGGGAAACAAGGCGGAATCTATGAAGGATTAACGATATATGATGTGCAGAAAATCCGCGAGGCTGCGTATAAAGGGGTAACGATTGTTGCCGAATACAGTGCATTGGCAAATACGGCTTCCAAGATGACAAGAGAGCAACTATACCCCATCTTGGGTGTGGAAAGCAGTGGATGGCAAGGGAAATCGGTATCTAATCTGCAAAGTATAGAAGAAGTACCCCGTTGGATTCGGACGAACTATGAGCAACAAGAGAAGAAGAAATGGTCTTATCACGGAGCGGGTATGCTGCTGATCCATATGGATGGACAGGTCATGGTACTGGCGAAAGGTCCGGATGTGAAGACAGGCAATATACAGATTGCATTTACACCGGAAGGCAGTGATTGGAGCGGCATAACCCAGGATATACATTATAGTGGCTGGTTCGATATCATTGTGCCGCAACAGAAGAACTCCATACTGGCCTGGTATAAGACGGATCTGACGGAGACAGGTGAGCAGAAGCTGGTGGATGCAGGAATTCCTGCGGAATTTGCTGCACTGGTCCGGTACGACGACTATAATCGGTCGTATTACATGGCAGGGTCCTTTGGAGAGATGAAGCATTATTCCTTCTGGCGCCGAATCCGTGGATGGGAGGTCGTCCGGTCCAAGCTTACGCCAGATCAAAAAGATATTCCGGACATGTTCTACTGGAAGGTGTATGTGCCCGTGATGAAGCATATTTTGAATGAAGTGCAGGACGGACGGCAGCAATGGCCATAGATAGGTTATGGAGAACCGTTTCGATGGAAAGGGAAGCCAAAGTCCATTCCACCTTTCGAGAGGAACGGGAGATGTACATATTAGAGAAGCGCGTAGATGTGTGAAAGGCAAAAGTGTGGTTGAGAGACAGGGCGTATCAAGTAAGGATCAGAATCGCCAGGTGAAATTGGACTGGGTAGATTGAATACGTTTCAGACCCTTTCCACCCTGAACAATGGGAGTTGTAGCTAGATCCGAAACAAGAATTATCCCGCTGCGGCGTACATGTAGTGTGATCTATTAAATGATTCGTATTAGGACACGTATTAAAACAAGTACTAAAGTGTGCATCACGACCAGAGTAAGCTTCGTATCTAGAATAGTCTCAATGTGTGCACTGAACTATAGCGTGATCTATACATGAATAGCAATAAAACATGTACTACCATGTGTATCACGACCAGGGTAAGCTCCGTATCGAGTATCGCCCCAATGGGTGCACGAACTATAGCGTGATCTATACATGAATAGTAATAAAACATGTACTACCATGTGCATTACGAGCAGGGTAAGATCCTTATCTAGCCATGTACCCGCATGATCAACGCAATTTGGAGCATGAACACTCCGTATTTAGCTCCATAACACAATGTGTGTCTGGACGAGTGTCTATGGCATCGTGATCTGAAGCACCGCACGTAGCAAGTTCTAACGAACTCAGCACATCTTATATGTCCTAATTTGGTACGTTGGTAAATGTAACGAATCACAGACACGTTAAATGACGGAATATACTCATTATTCCTGTCCCGCAGCCAGTTTTCTGCGAAATAGGACGTGTGGAGTTCGTTAGTTGTTGTTATTCGCTCTAATTGCCGTTATAGCGTGTCCTCGGTTCGTTAGATTTTGGTCAGAGGGCACTGATCATGGCATCACGCAACCGAGACGCCCTTTTTCTTCTGTATTAAAAAAAATTGTAAAGAAAGAAATTATAAAGAACACAAGCCGATGAAAGATGAATTCAAAGTGGATGTTAATTTGTTAGAAGTCTTTGGCGCAACTATAACATTATTACTGCCAAATCTATGGGATGTACCAGTACACGGCAATGTAAAAAGGACTGCAGATCCTCTGCAGTCCTTTTTCATGATGCAATGCGTGTCATACTAGTCCTGGTGGAGATGCCGGAGTCCGTGGAGGAAGGCGGATACGGTCAGACGCAGACTTTCGTCCGGATCAAAGTCCATGCCGAAGCCGCCCTGTGCCTCAATGGAGGCAAATCCATGGCAGAGGCTGCGCAAACCACGAACGGCGTGCAATGCTTCCGCTTCGGTGAGCGGGTAGGGCTGCAAACTGTGCAGCAGCAACTCCAGCGTGGCTGTGCTGGCCGCGGCGAGCTGTGGCTCCTCGCGGTCCGGGGCATGAAATGAGGCTTCGTAGAGCCCGGGGTGCTCGCGGACGAAGCCAATGTATGCCGCAGCGATGGCCTGAATGGCATCATCGCCAGTGCGGTCAGCGATAGCCGCGGTTAATGCGCGGCTAAGCTGTTGTACGGACATCAGCGCCATTTCCTGGCGAAGCCCGGGAAGTCCGCTGATGTGGTTGTAGAGCGACGGCGAGCGCACATCCAGCCGCTGTGCCAACGCGGCCAGTGTCAGCGCCTGAAAGCCGTCGCTGTCAGCAAGCTGGGTGGCGGCGCTGAGCAGAGCGCCGCGATCCAGCCCTTGCCGGGGGCTCATAGTTGCCCCCCGGCAAGATCAAACCGCTGCTGAGCATCAGCGGTTGCCGCGCGCATGGCGGCCGCGGGCTGGCGCAGCATCCGTCCGTGGCCTACAGCCAGCACGGACGGTTCCAGCTCCGCCAGGCACTTCGCGCTGGCCAGAGCCGCTTCGCGGTTCCACGTCGCCAGCGCGGGGAACGGGAAGAGCGGGCGCACGCGGCCGGATACGGCAAGGCCCCCTTGCAGCTGGTACGCGTCGCCAGCGATGAGCACACGGCTGCGCGTATCCATGAAGGACATATGCCCCGGCGTATGTCCTGGTGAGGCAATGGCGACCAGTGAACCAATCTGGTCACCGTCATTCAGCAAGTGGTTTGGCTGGGTGCGCACCGCTTTGGGCTTAGGCACGCCGCCGCGTACCGGGGTTTGTGGCTCGCCGGGAAGAAGGGAAGTATCACCCGCCAGTAACCGGGCATCTCGTCTGGAGATGAAGACCTCGGCTTGAGGCAGTGCCTCTGTGAGACGATCCAATGCACCAATATGGTCGCTATGCGCATGAGTCAGAATGATCTTGGTAATGGGTTTTCCAAGGGACTGGGCAGTTGCCAAAATCCCCTTAAGACTGACCGGTATTCCGGCATCAATCAGGGTTAAACCATCTTCCTCTTCAACCAGGTATACGTTCACAGGGAAGAGTCTTGGGAAAAACGTAACTTGAACGACATCAAATTCTCGGGTAATACGCATCGTTAAACCCTCCTTAAAACTAATGGTATTAGTATAATAACTAATGGGATTAGTTTTAGCAATACCTGTTGTTTATTTTATTTAAATAAAAAAAATTTAAAATAATGATGCACTTTACAAAAAAAGCGTTTTCAAATTGAAGATTACCGATTATAATAATCACGTAAGCCCTTTCATATGTCTATCTTATTGGAGCCCTTCGCGTAGCGGAAGGCTCACTTTTTTATTCTTTTTGGATTAAAATGAAGACGGGATGTTAATCCTAGCTTAATTGTGTGGATGAGCTGTAAGTATTGGTATAACAGGAAAAATCACGTTTGATCTCCATGCTGGGTGAAAGTTGACAAACATAACTGTTATTCATATAATGACAGTTATACTTACCTTGAGTTGGAGTTCATCGGTGTTGTAAGCCGGGAAGGAGTAAGTTATGAACAGCGAATTTACCATAGCGGTGCATTGTCTTGTTTTTCTGTCGATGAGAGATGAGTGTATGGCCAATAGTGAAGATTTGTCCCAGAGTGTGGGTACACACCCGGCCAGAGTCCGTAAGGTACTTAGTGTTCTGCGCAAGCATGGTTACCTGACGACCAAGGAAGGTGCTCATGGTGGGTACTTGCTTAGCCGTCCGAGTGAAGAGATCAAGCTTGGAGAATTGTACAGACTGGTAGCTGGTGGTTCACTCGGTCCCAACTGGTGCTCAGGGGAGTCCGGTTCATCGTGTGTGGTATCTTCCAATATGCAGGATGTGATGGGGAACATATATAACGGAGGCGAAGAGGCGCTCAGCGCTTATTTTGACCGTATATCCATCCAGGATGTGAAAGAACGCATAGGTCATGGGGAAACGTTGAACTTATCGCTGAAGGGATTATCTGCAAAGGAGAAGTCCTGACGGAGTCCACAACGAATGGTCCTCCATGAATATGGTCTTGGTTTAGTCAGGCATGGTGGACAAGTTACGGCATGGGCGTATGCTCCGGTGAAAGATCCATTGATGTTCTCAAGCGATTCCGGGCATAACCTGAACACAGATGAGGAGAGATCGTCTGCGCTGATGTTATTTTCGGAAGGAAAATCCCTGGTAGAGTAAACTTCGAGATCACCTTGCGAAAGTAAAAGAAGTATAAACAAACTAGATTCTGGGGAGTGGAACACATGTCAGGCATTGAAAAAAATGAAACACTTCGCGTTATTAGCGAACGCCATGCTGTCAAAAAGTACGAAAAAGGGTTTGAATTGCCTGAAGCTGATCTCAATGCGATTCTGACAGCAGCTGCGGAAGCACCATCTTCATGGAACCTGCAACACTGGAGATTCCTCGTGATTGAATCCGAAGCAGACAAAGCGAAATTGCTGCCAGTTGCTTACGGTCAAAGTCAGATCGTGGAAAGTTCGGTTACGATTGCTGTTCTCGGAGATTTGGAAGCAAACCGTAACACCGTAATCTACGATCAAGCTGTTGAAGCAGGCGCACTGACTGCAGAGGTTCGTGACGCATTGGTTGGACAGATCAACGGTGCTTACCAAAGCCCGCAAATCGCTCGCGATGAAGCGATTCGCAATGCATCCTTTGCTTCCCAAAATATTATGATTGCTGCACGCTCCCTGGGTTACGATACATGTCCAATCGGTGGATATAATCCACAAAAACTGATGGAAACATTCAACATTCCTGCACGATTTGTGCCAACGTTGTTGATTACTGTAGGTAAAGCTGCACAGCCAGCTCGCCCGTCAGGACGTTTACCGTTGTCTGAGGTAGTTGTTAAAGGTTCTTTCTAAGTTAGAAAGTTAAATCTGATGATTGCATCAGTGATATAGGTATAATACAAACGGCCGCACTTTCCTGTTGAGGGAAGGTGCGGCCGTTTGGCATATTGGGGTTGTATGGAAAAGGCCATTCATTAGGACCCCAATAGATCGGATTCACCACTCAAGTTAGTTCTTAGCTTTCACCATGAAATGATTACTTCTCAGGTGTTTCCGGGATTTGTGGTGCATGGAACGATTCCATGTACTCGATTGCGTTATACATCATCACTGCTGCTTCGGCGCGAGTAATCGT
The DNA here is from genome assembly GCF_037979415.1 of Paenibacillus sp. FSL H7-0940. Classification (NCBI taxonomy): domain Bacteria; kingdom Bacillati; phylum Bacillota; class Bacilli; order Caryophanales; family Paenibacillaceae; genus Paenibacillus; species Paenibacillus sp. FSL H7-0940. The sequence continues at coordinate 5,142,505 of NZ_CP150280.1, read as the reverse complement.
TTGTTTGGGATTGAAGTTTCCGTCGGCATCCAGTTCATTGATTTTGAGAACGAGTGAACGCTGAATGGCACCTTGATACTCTGGCGTCAGCTCCTGTTCGTCGGTAATGTCCACAGGTTTGATATTAATCATTGGCAGACCGCCTTTGGCTTCGATGCCTTGCATCAGGAACAGTGTGAATTGTTCACGAGTAAGCGGTTTGGACGGATCGATATTCTGTGACATCTGAATGCCATTATATTGTGCGCGGATAAATGCATCACTGTACCATACACCATCTTTTACAACAGAGAAGTAGTCACTTGGTACCGGCATTTTGATAAAACGAATCGTGTCCAAATTCAGATTCAGGCCGTCCGCAATCAGTTGAATGCCCTGAGCGGTATTTAACTCCAGTTCAGGCTTGAACAAGCTGTCGCTCACACCTTTGATGAATCCATCTTTATGGAGAGATTCGATTTTGTCTGCTCCTGCGATACCTTGAATATCCGTGAATTGGGCCTGCGCAGCGTTGATCGGGCCTGCACTTAGAGACAGCGTGAGCAGAGCTCCCGCAGTTAATGTAGCGAGTATATTTTTTTTCATGATAGGTTCGCCTCACTTTTCCAGGGATGATCCCTTTATATAAAAGTTATTTGCCCCTATAGACGACCCTTCTGTTCAAAAGGTTGCTGTAATTTTCCAACTGAATTCCTATTCATTCAGAAAGGGCTAAGTGAAGGCAATGCCTCTAACCTTTGGATTTATTTCGATAATCCGTGGGTGAACGTCCCATCATTTTGCTGAACAGACGGGAGAAGTAGTACGGGTCTTTGAATCCAAGCTCCGAACTGATCTGCTTCACAGTCCAATCGGTAAAATCCAGATAGCGGCAGGAATGCTGGATCTTGAGCCGCAGGAAATAGTCGATGGGCGAATGCCCCGTAGCTTGCTTGAACAACTGTGAGTAATGAGGGACAGACAGCCGGGCGTGTGCCGCCAGTTCCTTGAGGGTGATTCCGTTCTCCAGGTGCTCCAGCATATATTGAACGGATTGTTCAGCCGCACGTTTGCTGCTCACAATCCCACCATCTGTTCCTGTCGTCTCCGGTCCATAAGCGAGCATACCAAGCATATAACCGATAATCTGGGAGGCATACGTCATCGTCTGCATGGAGTAACCCGTCTCTAACGCGCCGTAACATTCATGGAACAGCTCAAGCCATTTTTGAGCCTTGGCCGGTGGCATGGTAGTAATATGATGAGTTAACAAGGGTTCTATGTAGGATAAAGCGTGTTCCCCGCGCAGATGAATCCAGAAGATGCTCCATGGTTCAGCTGCGTTGGCACCATACACATGAGGAACATGTGCAGGCAATATAACGAGGTTTCCCGGGCTGACATCATATGTCTTGCTGCCATCAATCGTATACCAGCCTGTGCCTTGGACACAGTACATCAGAATGTGTGATTCACAACCATCGGGACGATCACGGTAATGATGCTTCGCTTCGTGAAAGTAACCGATATCGGTAACATATAATCCTGACGTGACCGGATAAGCTGCGGTTTCTTGCAGCAGGGAGTCTGGAAGCACAATGAGTTTTTGCATACGAAATCCGTCAGATTTACGCTGTAGGGGTGGTCTGTTTTTAGGTCTCATACTTTGTATTATGGTGAGAGGCGATAAGGGAGTCAATGACAGATATGAGAGCGCACACCGGGGTTGTTATCGATTTAGAAAGCCACGTTACAGGAAGTGAAGCAGTTGCCCGTGAATTGGGTAAGTACATACCAGTGGGAAGAATCAGAACAGTGAATATACAGGATAAGGGAGAGATTAGATATGGAACCAGTCACAACTCAGGAAACACTTTTCTATACAGGTACGTATGCGTCAGCGGATGAACCGGGTATTTTTCTATGTGCGTTGAATGCGGATACAGGAGAGATGCGAATCGTCAATCACATGGATGGTGTGAATAATCCGTCTTATCTGGCGCTAAGCCCGGATGGAAACTGTCTGTATGTGGCGAGTGAGACGGACGAGGGAGAGGTGTTGGTCTATCGGAGAGATGCGGCAACGAGTGAGCTGCACCTGATGGATCGAAAACAGACCAGAGGGGCTTCTCCATGTTATGTGTCTGTCTCCACGGATGGTCAGTGGGTGTTCTCATCCAACTATAGCAGCGGCAGTGTCAATGTATTCCCGGTTGGTGATCAGGGGACGCTTGGTGAGATGAGTGCATGGGTGGAGCACACGGGAAGTGGAATCAACGAAGAACGGCAGGAAGGGCCGCATGCACACTCCATTCAACCCGATCCGTCCGGACAGTATGCTGTCGTATGTGACCTCGGTCTGGATCAGATTATTGTGTATCGGTTGGAAGAGGGACGTCTGGTTACCCATCGTGAGATGGATCAGCCACCAGGCGCAGGGCCAAGGCATCTTGTGTTCCATCCCAACTCGAAGTGGGCATATGTAATCAACGAATTGGACAACACGGTTACGGCATTCCTGTACGATGAGCGCAGAGGAGAGTTCACTACGGTGCAGCACATTTCCACACTTCCAGAAGGGCATAAAGGAGAGGGTACGGCTGCAGACATCCGTGTATCTCCATGTGGACGTTTCCTGTATGCATCCAATCGGGGAGATGACAGCATCGTGCTCTATCATATTGACCAGGAGAGCGGTAAGTTGGAAGCCGTAGAGTGGACGTCCACGATTGGGCAGACACCGCGTAACTTCAATATTTTGCCAGGTGGGATTCTGGTCGTGGCGAATCAGGACAGCAATAACCTCGTAGGTTTCCAGATCAGTGAAGAAGACGGACGCCTGACGCATAACGGGTTCAAGCTGGAACTGCCTCGTCCGGTATGTATTGCGCCTGTGGTATAAAAGTGGTCTATAAGCTGTGAAATCATGGAGAAACACATGGTTTTACAGCTTTTATTAGTCTTTTTTGCGATTGGCTTGAAAATAGTGGCAATTATCACATTTTTTATTGACCATTGTTCGAACGTTCATTATGATCAGAATATATAGGGATAAAACCTAAAATCTGGATGTTGCACGAAGGGTGGTGCTTTCCTTGGAACCTGCAAATTCAATTCGGGAGCAATTAACCCAGTTTATCGATAAGAACAGCATGACGCTCTCCCGATTCTCGGAAGTCTCTGGCATTAATACAGGCACAATTAGTCGTATTATACATGGGAATCGTCCCATATCCGTGAGTCAGTTGATTGCGATATCATCAGGAATGGGCGTGGCAGCGGATCATTTTTTTACCGACTATGTGGAAGAATGTTTTGCTTATTCCGTATCCATGCGGCGGATCAGACCGTTTATTCTCCGAAGTGCGGAGTTGAATCGGCTGGACTGCATTGAACAGATTCTTTATCGGCTACTGGACGACCTGGATTATGCGACAGAACTATTTGAGATGGCTGAACAATTATTTGAACAAAATCAGCGGTCTGCGGCGGCATTGTTATATAAGAGTGTGAGTGAAGTTGAGAAATATCAGCATTCCGAACGGCTTGCGATGTGTCAGTATCGATTGTTTCTAATTGGACAAGGAGAGAACCTGGAGGAAAATCTAAGGATGGCTATCTTGTTCGAGCCCTATGTTGACCGGTTGGATGAGGGGTACCAACTGGACGCGCTGAAACATTTAATTCATGTGTTTATGGCAGTTCATAAATGGGATAAAGTAGATGGTTTAGCGCAAGAGATGTACAAATTAGCGAAGATTTTCTATGAGTCTAAACACCTTTCCAAACGAAGGGAGCACCACCATGAGAATCACACCGAACGCCCACTCTATACTTATATTTTATATGCTTGGTTGATTCGATCCACAGTTTATGAGGAGTATGGAGATTATAACAAAGCTTTGGAGTTTGTATCGTTGTATGCATACGGACAGGGCTGGTTACAGGAACAGGATGAAGAATCAGAGCGCATACAGCAACAATTTGGGGAATGGGCAACAGCTAATACCTATCTCTACCGAATGTTATCCGGAGAAAGAGAGATTGTTCACGAATACGCGGACTACATCTCGAAGTATCCTGATGAGATTTTTTTAGCTTTACGTTACATGATACAGGCAGCCAATCGGTTTGACTGGAACATTGATGACATTTTGGATCGCTTCTCCGAACATACGCCTTTACGTACCTACAAGACTGAGTTTGGCGATTATAATAAACGTATTATTAATGAAAGTTATGCGCGGTTTTTGAGTGATCTGGGGATGTACCAACTTAAGAGAGATCGTAATGATGCAATGAATCTTATTCTTGAAGGATTGCAAATGTCAGTTAAAATAAATAGTGATCGGAATATTATTACATGTATGACATTATTTGAGCAGTACAGAGATCAAGCTGATTCAGAAGCAAAACAGAAATTCAAATCCTTATCAAGTGAGGTGCAACGGCTCAATGCGAAAAAAAACGTCTTTGTTGCTAACCATTTTTAGTGTTACAGTTACAATCTGTCCAATCATTCATGCCTTAATGGGCCACGGAGCAGGCGGAGTGTAAATTTATTAATTCATTCAAAAAAGTACGAAGCCAAAGGAGAAATCCTCTGGCTTTTTTCATGTACCACCATCCAATTACTAAATTAGACCTATAGATGGAATTATATGTTTAATTTAAAATGAATATATTAAAGCGCTTACATAAAAAGATGGCGCTACAAGGGCATCGGGCTTACCAAACCAATTGGGGAGGCAGTTGTTTATGGGGAATCGATCATCATTGTGGAAGCGCACATTACGTACAGCCGGAGTATCACTGCTAAGTTCCGCGTTACTGGTTACTTCGCTTGGCCTTGGTAACACGCCGGTAACACATGCAGCGGGAGCACGGCAGATGGAATATCTGGATCGCGGTGTGGTGGCTGTGAAGACCGGGGCAGGTGTGTTTGTCAGTTGGCGGCTTCTGGGAACGGAAGGATCGAATGTATCGTTTAACGTCTATCGGGATGGAACCAAGGTGAACGCTACGCCCATAACAAACAGCACCAACCTTCAGGATGCAAGCGGGACAAGCAGTTCCAAATATACGGTTCGCGCTGTCGTCAGTGGAACGGAGCAGGCTGCTTCAGCGGCAGCAAGCGTGTGGGGCAATAACTATCTATCTGTACCGCTCAGTGTACCCGCAGGTGGGACAACGCCCGATGGAGTAGCCTACACTTACAGTGCCAATGATGCCAGTGCAGGTGACCTGGATGGTGATGGTGAGTATGAATTGATTGTGAAGTGGGACCCTTCCAACGCCAAGGATAACTCCCAGAGTGGTTATACCGGGGAAGTGTTTATCGATGCCTACAAATTAAACGGAACACGCCTCTGGCGTATTAGTCTGGGCAAAAATATCCGTGCCGGCGCTCACTACACCCAGTTCATGGTGTATGATCTCGACGGTGATGGCAAAGCCGAGGTTGCGATGAAAACAGCCGATGGCACCAAGGATGGCACTGGCGTGGTCATCGGGGATGCAAGCAAGGATTACCGTAATTCTAGCGGTTATGTGTTGTCTGGTCCCGAATTCCTGACGGTTTTCAATGGGCAGACTGGCAAAGCGCTCTCCACGGTGAACTACGAACCGGCGCGTGGCAATGTATCCAGTTGGGGGGATAACTACGGCAATCGGGTGGACCGATTCCTTGCCGCCATTGCTTATCTGGATGGAGAGCGCCCAAGTCTGGTCATGGCGCGTGGGTACTACACCCGCACAGTGCTCGTGGCTTATAACTGGCGGAATGGACAGCTGACCAAACAATGGACGTTTGATTCCAATACCTCCGGCAATTCAGGTTATGCCGGGCAGGGGAATCATAATCTGAGTGTGGCGGACGTAGATGGGGATGGGAAAGACGAGATCGTCTATGGTGCCATGGCGGTGGATGATAACGGCAAAGGATTGTACACAACAGGACTTCATCATGGCGATGCCATGCATTTGAGTGACCTCGACCCGGACCGCCCTGGACTTGAGGTATTTCAGGTCCATGAGACACCATCCAATGCTGGAGTGGAGTTCCGGGATGCAGGTACAGGCCAGTTAATCTGGGGAGTCAAAACAACGAAGGATATTGGACGCGGCATGGCGGCAGATATTGATCCAAGATATAAAGGCGCTGAAGTATGGGCAGACGGCAGTCTGTATACAGCCAAAGGGCAGAAACTCGGGACAACCCTGCCGTCCTCCACGAATTTTGGTATCTGGTGGGATGGGGATCTGCTCCGTGAACTGCTGGATAGCAACCGAATCGATAAGTGGAACTATGCTAACAGCACAACGATGAACCTGCTCACCGCTTCCGGCGTATCTTCCAATAACGGAACCAAGTCTACGCCGAATCTGCAGGCCGATCTGTTCGGGGACTGGAGAGAGGAAGTGGTATGGCGGACGAATGACAGTTCAGCACTGCGGATCTATACCACAACAGCAGTTACGGACAAACGCATCTATACGCTGATGCATGATCCAGTGTACCGTCTTGGCGTAGCTTGGCAAAATGTAGCCTACAATCAACCGCCACACACCGGTTTTTATCTGGGAGAAGGCATGAGCACACCACCGGTACCCAATATCCGGTATGCAGGCAGATGAGGAGTGGACAAGATGTGGCTGTCCAATTCCGTTCATGTTTTCAAAAGCCAGCGAAGTATGGGATTCGCTGAAGGGAGCAACGGACGCTGGTTCGTTGTTCCTCTTTTTTTTACCAATAGCCCAGAAATACGGTAAAAATCGGAAAAAACGTTTGACAGGTATATAGACTGCCTTTATTATACGTATATAACTTACTAAACAGGTAGGAATAATAAAAATGAATTTGTTTTCATTGTGAAAACAGTCATTTTACAGACAGATGCAACCATGCAACCTGAACAGAATAACGTTCTCACCGTATAGACGGAGGAACACCGCAGCGCATCCTTTCCAGATGGAGCATGCACGGCCTTAAGCCGGCATGACTTTATGGGGAGAAGTGCGCGGGGGTTCCTCCGTCTTCTTGTTTTTTACGGGGCGTTTGATCCTGTTCAGCCGGCCTGAGGTAGTCATGCAGATCTATATCGGGGGAGTGTTATTTATGAAAAAGAGAATTCACAAGGGTATTTTGGTTGGTCTGGCACTGGTATTAACAGGAGTTCTGGCAGCATGCGGATCGGATAGCGGCGGGTCCAGTGCAGCAGGAACATCGGGGGGAGCGGAAGGCGGCACAGAAGGGGCCAAGGCCATTGAACTGCTGAATGTTTCTTACGATCCAACGCGGGAACTCTATGAACAATATAACAAAGCGTTTGCGGCGCATTGGTTGAAAGAGAAGGGCCAGGAAGTAACCATCAAGCAATCCCATGGGGGATCGGGCAAACAGAGTCGTTCTGTTATTGACGGACTGGATGCAGACGTGGTGACGCTGGCATTGGGATACGATATTGATGCGATTGAAGATAAAGGTCTGATTAATGAAGGCTGGCAGGATAAATACGAGCATAACAGCTCTCCGTATACCTCTACGATTGTATTCCTTGTGCGTAAGGGCAATCCAAAAGGCATCAAGGACTGGGATGATCTGATCAAAGGGGATACGCAAGTCATCACCCCGAATCCTAAAACGTCCGGCGGGGCGCGTTGGAATTACTTGGCGGCATGGGGATATGCCCTTAAGCATAATAACAATGATGAAGAGAAGGCGAAGGCTTTCGTTGGAGAATTGTTCAAACATGCGCCTGTGCTGGATTCGGGTGCTCGCGGTTCTACGACAACGTTTGTTGAACGTGGTATCGGTGATGTGCTACTTGCTTGGGAAAATGAAGCTTTCCTATCGGTAAAAGAGTTGGGTCCGGACAAATTCGACATTGTCGTGCCTTCGGTTAGTATCTTGGCAGAGCCGCCCGTTGCGATTGTGGACAAAAATGCAGACAAAAAAGGAAGCCGCGACGTGGCGGATGCCTATCTGAAATATTTGTACAGTGAAGAAGGACAGACGATTGCTGCTGAAAATTATTACCGCCCAACGCTGGACAGCGTGGAGGAAAAATTCAAAGATCAGTTCCCGGCACTTGAGCTGTTCACGTTGAAAGATGTATTTGGCACATGGCGGGATACTCAGGCCAAACATTTTAATGACGGTGGTATCTTCGACCAGATCTATGTTCCAGGTAGCTAAGGTTGCTCTGTTCAATGAACACCTGATCAATCGCGCTGTGAGCGGCCAACCAGCCTTACCGGCTGAAGGCAGAGAGGATGAACGTGCATGAGCAAGGTGATGGTGGCGCGGAGACGCACATTGCCGGGATTTGGATTAACGATGGGTTACAGTGTGTTCTACCTGAGCCTGGTTGTACTTATTCCACTGGCTGCGCTGTTGTTTAACTCCACAGGGCTGACGTGGGCAACCATGATTGAGGTTGCGACCAATCCCAGGGTGCTGGCTTCCTTCCAGGTCAGCTTCCTGACCGCAGGTGCAGCGGCGCTGATTGATCTCGTGCTGGGGTTACTCCTGGCATGGGTGCTTGTTCGGTATGAATTCCCTGGCAAAAGGCTGTTTGATGCGGTCATTGATCTGCCTTTTGCCTTGCCGACAGCGGTAGCAGGGGTTGCTCTTACGGCGATCTATGCCGGCAATGGCTGGATTGGGCAGTTTGTAGAGCCTTTGGGCATCAAGCTCGCCTATTCACAGGCCGGGATTACGCTGGCGCTGATGTTTATTGGAATTCCGTTTGTAGTTCGCACGGTGCAACCGGTGCTGGAGGAGCTGGAAGCTGAGGTGGAAGAGGCGGCTGCCACACTGGGGGCAGGAAGATGGCGGATATTCCGCACGATTCTGTTGCCAGATCTGATTCCACCGTTGCTGACGGGTTTTGCTCTGGCTTTTGCCCGGGGCATTGGCGAATATGGCTCGGTTGTATTTATCTCAGGCAATATGCCGATGAAAACGGAGATTGCTCCCTTGCTGATCATGGCCAAGCTGGAGCAGTTCGATTATGCAGGCGCTACAGCTGTGGCTTTGCTGCTACTTCTGGTTTCTTTCATTCTGCTACTGATCATTAATTCCTTGCAACGTTGGAGCCGGAAGGCGGGCAGAGCATGACAATGAAGCATGGTGGAATAAGGATATTAAAAGACGTCACTCACCCAAACCAAAGGAGGTGCAGCATATGGCGGGTTCTGTTCCACTGAGTCCTGTTCCACCCGTTAAGACCAGCCGTGGAACTAACCGTGCAACAACGGAAGCTCCCTGGGTCAAATGGTTGTTGATTGGACTGGCAAGCCTGGTACTCATATGGCTGCTTATTTTGCCACTGGCCATTGTGCTCATGGAGGCGTTGAAGCAGGGCTGGGGTGTGTACATCGCGGCTCTTACCGAGCCGGATGCCATGTCTGCACTGAAACTCACGTTATTAGTTGCGGCGATTACCGTACCGCTGAATACGATATTTGGTGTGGCCGCTGCATGGGTCATTACCAAATTCCAGTTCAAGGGCAAGGGACTTATGATCACCCTGATTGATCTTCCTTTTTCAATTTCGCCTGTGGTGGGCGGGTTGATCTTTGTATTGGTCTTTGGTTCGAATGGGTGGTTAGGGCCGTGGTTGTCCGAGCATGATATCAAAATCATTTTTGCGCTGCCAGGCATTGTCATTGCAACGCTGTTTATTACCTTCCCGTTCGTAGCGAGGGAGTTGATTCCACTAATGGAGGACCAGGGAACCCGGGAAGAGGAAGCGGCGGTTACGCTAGGTGCTTCCGGGTGGCGAATCTTCTGGAGTGTAACCTTGCCCAACATCAAATGGGGACTGCTGTACGGTATTATTCTGTGTAATGCCCGCGCTATGGGCGAGTTCGGAGCCGTATCTGTGGTGTCCGGGCATATCCGCGGGGAGACCAATACGTTACCACTTCATGTCGAGATTTTGTATAACGAATATCAATTCTCGGCTTCATTTGCCGTAGCTTCCCTGCTCCTGATTCTGGCTCTTGCCACGTTGCTGCTCAAGAGCTGGCTTGGACACAAAGCCGTTTCAGAAAAGTGATTATGAGAAGAAGAAAATACAGATTGACAGCTACTGGAAGCCCTGCTAATGTATAAACCAAGTATATAGGTTGGATAAGAATGATTTATAAATCCGTTGGATGACAGCGCACTTAGGAATATGGCGGGCAGTAGCCCGAGAAGAGGAGGCGGCTCTATGGCTAAGCCGTTAAAAGTGGATGAGGTATGGTTGGACCGAATTGCCGGACAGCTGAATGACATGGAGTTTGGTTCATTGCATATCGTGGTGCACGAAGGTCAGATTGTGCAGATGGAGCGGACCGAACGTAAGCGTTTTGAAAACACGCCCTCAGGCAGCGCCTCCAAATCTGGAAGCACGGCACGAAGCAGTTCAGCCCGTTCACTACGCGGATCAAATGCGAGTGCGAAGGGATAGAGAGTGACGTGGCGTCAGGAATCTAGGATTGGTGCATAGGAACACAAATGTATACTTTCCAGAAACTCATGGGAAATGCATGTTCCAGATCTTCCTATCTATTGTGCACGACTTGTCTCCATATGCTCCGTATACCAATGATTCGCTTCAAGCAGTACCTGTTGCCCACCTGCATCCATGAATTCTTCCACAAAGGTATCGAAATACCCCACAGGCTGATCGCCAGTGATGATGGATATGTACGCTCTGTCTCTCATGCGAATCAATTCAGATGAATATTGAATCAGGGCAGGGGTTGCAACCTCCAGGCGATTATAGATACCATTCTCCGTCAACCCTGCAGATGCAGCCCACTGTTCACGTTTATCCGAGGGTGTACCTGGAACCGTCATGCCGATACTTGAGCCGATCATATTAATATAATTCTCCATTCTGTTGTATGGGTAAAGTAAATGGAACGAGTTTGAATCTTCAGCGCTCCAATTCCAGTGTTTTCCTGGAAGGCCATACTCCATTTTGATCTGCTCCTCGGGATCGGGGTTGGCACTTACATAATCGAGTATCTCCAAAATTTTCTCCAGTTTTCCCGGCTCCTTCGCAGCCTCAGCACCTATAGCAATAATATTCATCAGCAGATTGTTCCCTTTTGAACCGCTATGTCCATCAGGACCAATAACAGGAGAACCAAATACAACCTCTGCAGTTGCGTTCTTCTGTAACAGCTCATTAACATTGAACGAGGCCCCCACTGGAGTTTCTTGGCCATTTTCATTAAGGACACTGTAGTCTCCCTCTTGATTCCAATGATAATAGTTGCCCATCGAGGTCATCCCAATTTTTCCATTAATAAAAGCATGGGATAGATGTTTATAGCCGCCTTTATTTTCGCCGGTTATGAACTCAGGGTCGATAATCCCGTCCCGATACCACTTTTGCATATAAGTCAGGGCTTTTTTCATCTCAGGCTGCAAAGCACCGATCACGAGTTGGTTGTTTTTTTCATTAAAATACAGTTGCTCGGTGAAAACGGACTGTCCAAAAGCGCCAAACACGACATTTAAGCCCTCTCTGGATAGGCCATACGTATCTTGTTTACCATTCCCGTCCGGATCATCTTTGGCAAAAGCATACATAACCGTTTCAAATTCATCTAATGTCTTTGGCACCTCCAGACCAAGCTGCTTAAGCCAGTCCTCTCGGTATACAACAGGGGTTCGATAGATGTTGGTCTGATTAATAGCCGGAATTCCATATAAGCCACCGTTTATTTTTCCATACTCTAAATAACGTGAATCATAATCGCGAATTCGCTGTACGATATTTGGCGCATATTGTTCAAGAACTTCCGGGGGAATTTCCGCTAAGACCCCTTGCATTTGATACTTAAGCAGATCATGCGGTTGTCTGATCCGGAACAGATCGGGTATTTTCCCTTGAGCAAGCTCCAGGTCCAGCAGTTCCTCGTATCGCTTGTTCTCAAGATTCCACACCTCCAGATCGACATCAAACCGATCCTCAATATAGGTAATCATCTCGGCGTCTTCAGGAACAGGGATATTTTGATGCATGGTCCAGGATATCGTATACTGCGGTGCTGTATCCTTCTCAGCGCTTGCTAGATGGTCTTGCTGTTGCACTTGTGCTGTTTCTCTTCCTAAAAAGGTACACCCACTTGTAAATACGATAAGGAGGAGCATTGCGGAATATAGACATAACTTTCTTGAAAGGTTGATGTTCATAGCAGTTCCTTTCCTGATTTCAAATTCTATATAGGTTTAATCAAAGAATATTTACACGGACACTCCGATGACAGAACAACCTTCCGATCGCTGTTATTCCCAGATTTCTTTTGATTCCTTCTCTAAAGGAAGAAATCCGGGAATAGCGTATGCTTCCGAAGTAGCTTTCTTTCAGAAAGCTTTTAGGCGAACGCTTCGCTTCTTCAGGTTCTTTCTGTCCTCTCCGTTTTTGTGTAAATGTTAAATTGACCCTATATAGATCCCTGCTCCATTAGATTGCGCATGAAGTTTTTTGGCGTACAGCCGTGGATTTCTTTGAACTTCTTAATGAAATAAGCAGGGGTTCGGTAACCGACAGTACTTGCGACCTGCTCAACTGTGATTTCACGCTGTGTCATGAGTTCCCGTGCGCGTTCCATTCTCTGATTCGTAACATATTCGGAATAAACAATCCCGGTTTCTTCCTTGAAAAGTTTACTGAGATATTTAGGGCTGATGAATACTCGCTCTGAGACATGATCCAGCGTGAGATCGCCTGATAAGTGCTCGTGAATATAGGCTTTGACAGCCGAGATGGTATCCACACTTCGTACCTCACTTCGCTTCTCCATCTGCATCACAAATTCGGTCACAAGATGAATCATCCATTCTGAATAGCGGTTGATATTGTAGAACAATGAAAATTGCTTGTACATATTCAATGAACTCGCCTCGGTGGGTTGCAGGCGCACCTGATTAATACACTCAGCGTAAATAGATAACGTTTTTAATAAGATGATCCGACTGTATTCGGCTGAATAGGGGCCTTCTTTTATTGTAGCGACCAATTCCTGAATGGCCTGAACTGTGCCGTGCACATCCCGAGCCTGCAATTTCTTTTCAAAGTTTACGAGGTATGACTCCGGAATTTCCAAACTGCTGACTTCTCTGTTCAGAAGATCAAGATCCTGAATGGCAGACTGCTCGGGAAAGAAGTAGCTGTATCGAATCAGGGTATTCGCCTGATGATAGCTTGTGTGAATCTTCGTGAAGTGTTCTACCCATCCGCCTAACGATAGTACAAATTCCAGACCAAATCTGCTGCTCGCCTCAGCGTGAATAAAGTCTACAATGTGATCAGAGAGCGGTTCTTCGGGTTGGTTGGTACAGATGATTACTGCTATTTTGTGATCCTGCAATTCCTCTGCCAGCAGTTGAGTTCCATCCATTTCTGCGATCTCCAGTTGCTGGATCATCGTATACAACGTATGCTGCAACTGTCGTGGCTGCAGATCCTTCCACTTCTCATTAACAGGGTCAATGACGATGCAACGGAAGCGAGAGTAGGCCATTGAAATGTGAATAGACTGGAGCTGTTCCGTAAGTTCCTCGGGTGTAAATCGGTTATTTAACATATTGAGCATGATACTATGCTTAATCATTCTGTGATTGGCCTGTAAGGTTTCTTCAAGACTATCAACTTTATTGGACAGACTGTTAAACGTCGTATCGATGAAACGATATTCGTCCTGCTTTAAGCTGGTTGGGCTATCCATCCGGCTCTTGATGTTATTCATGATTCGTTTAAGAGGACTATAGTTGGCCCTGGTAAAGATGGACGACATCGCTATTCCAACCGCAACAGCCAATAAACCGAGAAGAACCGAAATCTCCTTCAAGCTATCCAATTTATAATAGAAGCTTTCATTAGGTGTGGTTGTGTAGATTCTCCATGCATTTCCTTTAAATTGATCTTGGGTAACGACATGAGAGTCATAGTTAAATACAGGTTTGAAGCTCGCATCTGAAGAATGAAAGGTGAGCAGCGACTGCGTCAGATTCTCCTCCGTGGAGTTGCCTATCAACGTTTTGTCCGCGGCAGATATGACGGTTCCGTCCTGATCGATGATTAATGTATTTGCATAGTCAGCAGGGAGCATATTTTTAATGATTTGACTGATCGCTGATTCTTTGATATCAATCGCAATCATGGCCTTACTGTCTTGTCCAGACGATTGAAACGGGTAACTATGGACATAGGAAATTAGAGGACTCATCTTGCCCTGTTCCCGTGATTCGATATAAACATCCTGAGGCACCATGCGAGTCTTCATCCATAAGGAGCTTTCTGGATTCTCTTTCATCGCAGTAATCCAATCCGTCGTATGATCCACACTCGAAGGCGTGTCCTCATAGAGCAACAGCCCATATACAGAGGAGACGATGAAGTGGTTCTTCGTATCGTACACATGAATAGCTTCAATGAGATCGGAATAATTTTGCACCATATTTTTGAGGGACTGTTCGATGTCCAGGATTTTACTATGGTTTCCTTTTAAGCTATCTAAATCGATACTTGCGGCGTTACCGAGTGCCAGGGACAGATAGACCTGATTCACCTTCTGGATAACGGAGCTCTCAATAGTATTGACAGTGCTTTTCAGCGAAAGTTGATTATTGATTCGAATCTCTTTGCTGTATTGATGGGAGAAGAAGAGGTATAGAATGGAGCCGAAAAGAAGCGCAATGACAAGAACGACAGCAAGGTAGGAAAGAACCATCTTGGATCTTACAGATTGAAATGGCTTAAGCATTCTTTTTCCCCCTTCATGTCTCTTTTCTAAACAACTTCATCATTATATAGCAGGCCGAGGACTAGAAATCATGTTGATCGAAATTTAACAAACTCCCACTCCATAATTTACTTTCAGTTAATAAAGCGTTTACAAAAGTAGGTATTTTAATTGATAAATGTAGTATCTAACTCCATTTTTCTTGGCATATAAGCTCCGGAACGTACGATTTTGATATAAAACGGAATTTGTTCTATAGATGCGAAACGCTCCCTAATGCTACAGTAACGGCAGATCAGACATCTGTATAGAGTCTTTCTTACTCATTTGCAGATGCAGAAGCAAAAAAAAATTTACCATAACGGGAGCGTGTATTTGCAAGCCATGAGAAAACCACTTAAAAAGTCACTGGCATTACTTCTAATGTTGTCTATGGTAGGTCCGACATTTGCAGAGAAGAGTTTTGCAGCCGATCAGAAGATTCAGTTCTCTGATATTAAGGGACACTGGGCGGAAGCGAATATTCAAGCATGGGGTGATGAAGGATTAATTCGAGGTTACCTGGATCATTCATTCAAACCGAATATGTATATTACCAGAGCAGAATTTATGAATTTGGTAAACGGTGCCTTTGGATATTCCGGACAAGCTAAAATTACCTTTAACGATGTGTCTGAGAGTGCATGGTATTACGAAGCAATTTCTATTGCAAATGCAAATGGATATATAGATGGATACACCGATGGCACAATGAAGCCGCAAGATCCGATCACCCGTCAAGAAGCAGCTAAAGTGATTGCTGGCATTTTGAATCTGGAGTTAAATGAAACAGCAGCGAATGTATTTAGCGATTCATCGTCTATAGCGGCGTGGAGCAAGGGAGCTGTAGGTGGAGCGGCAGCAGCGAAAATTATCTCTGGTTATGCAGATGGAAGCTTCAAACCGCTTAATTCCATTACTCGTGCCGAAGCAGTGTCTGCGCTCGTTAAGGCTGTGGAAACAGATGCTACTACAGCTGCCAAACCAGCTAAGCCAAAGGGAACGGCAACTGTGCTGAATGTTAATCCCCCAGCAGATGAAGCTCGGTTGTCCGCCGTGAAGCACGGAGCCAATGCCGGAGACGACACCTTGAAAAATATTGCGGAAACCAATCCGTTTATTGATATTTTGGACGGTTTTGATCAAGTATGGTCCATGAACCTAGCGGATTGGAGAGATGGAACAGCGGCAACTAAAATTGGAGCTGACGGGAAAAATGCAAAGTATGGAGATGGACCGACTCCATATTATGACGGCTTTAAGAATGATCCAACCGTAGCTGTTGCTGATCAGAAAACATATGCAAATGAAGAGATCCGAAACAAAGCAACTTGGGAAGGCAATATCAAATATGTAGAAAAGGTCACGCAAAATCGCACAGGTGAAGAGACATTGGCAGCCTATTATGATGACCAAAGAGATAAGATCTATAGCGTGATGGAGGGCTTTGGTCCGTTGGCTAACACGTATGTAGATATCATCAAGCCAAAGACAAACGTTGAACGAACGGTGGACGAGATGAATGTGGTATTGACCGAAGAAACAGTGGAAGATGAAAGCCAAGGCATTGGAGATTGGGAAGCAAAGACGGAACTTGCAGACTTGGTTCATTTAGTTGATCTGGTTCGATTCAAAATTCCTGCCTCATCTAATCCCTCTAAATATTTCTACTCTTCCCCTAGACCGTGGAGAATGAATTCCAATGGAGAAGTGAAAGAAGTTGTTGACAGCAAAGGACTGCCTGTATGGGAAACCTTGGGCGAAGGTGAGAAAAAAGAAGTACCTTTGGCTTCAGGCGGCACCAAATCAACAGGAGAAAAACATTACCAGCAATACGAAACTAACGTTAAGCTTATTCCTGCGTTAACGTATGTCAAACGAATCGCTGAGGATGGAAGAGGGAAAGATGGCGCATTTCCGAGCGGACATACCAGTGCAGCTTACTTATCCGTATTTCCTTTGGCATACGCTACACCAGAACGATTCTCTGAATTGTTAACGAGAGCAGCTCAGTTGGGCGAGAATCGAATCGTAACGGGGATGCACTCACCGCTTGATGTTATCGGAGGAAGAATACAATCCACAGCCATGGCTGCATATGCACTTAATAAGGCTGAGAACAAAGATGTGTTAGAGAAAGGTTATGAGAATGCAGGAGAAGTATTTGGAGCTGCAGCCGAGGAAAAAAATATGAGTCTGTATGAGTATGCACACACCGTAACTGAGGATTACACGTTCAAGAGTGCTTACGATGAACACAAATGGGAAGATCATGATGCCAATAAAGCCTTCTATAGAGAAAAGATGACTTACGGTCTACCACAAACCGGAACCAAAGGTTTGGCTCCAGTTGTACCGCAAGGAGCAGAAGCCCTGTTAGAAACACGTCAACCGTATTTAACAGATGAGCAACGCAGACAAGTATTGTATACAACATCCATTGACTCTGGATATCCTGTACTGGATGAATCCAAGGGCTGGGGTAGAATTGATCTGGTCACGGCTGCGGATGGCTACGGTGCATTCTTGAACAATGTAACTGTGGATATGGACGCTTCCAAAGGGCGCTTCAATGCAGAAGATTGGTGGAGAAATGATATCACCGGTAGTGGAATGCTCACGAAAAAGGGGACAGGCACCCTTACATTGACAGGGAAAAATAGCTACACTGGCGGAACATTACTGCAAGCAGGAACGCTGGTAGCTGAATCTGCAACGGCTTTTGGTACAGGTGATCTGTATGTAGAAAATGGAACAGTTGTCGTTGATGTCGACGGAGCACTCAACTTAGATAGAAACTTTACCATGGATAACGGTACGTTGGAATTGGTAGTGACTGACAACAACAGTCAACTGAATGTTGGCAGAAAGCTCTATATTGATGGAGGAAGTCTCAAACTCGACTTGTCCAACTATAAGATTGAAGGTGCCAAAGATATTACGTTAATCACGGCTAATGGAATTACAGGTGAATTCGACAGTGTAACTGCCGAAGGTTATGACGTGACTGTCACGTACGAAAAGGGCCGCGTCATTGCACATGTTGTAGCCAAATAAGTGCAGTAATTATGCATGATACAAAGTGAACTAAAGAATGTTACACATGCGACTTCGATGACAGAATAACTTTCCGATCACTGTTATCCCAGATTCTTTCCTTCTTCAAAGGAAAAAATCCGGGGATAAGCATATGCTTTCGATGGAGCTTTCTTTCCGAAAGGCTTTAGGCGTAGCGAATGCTTTCGAAGTAATTTTCTTACAGAAAACTTGTAGCTTCGCTTCTTCACGTTATTTCTGCCCTCTCCGTTTTTGTGTAGTTATTAAAATTCATTTTATATCGTTCAATTCTTCGCAAGAAAAGATTATAGAAAAGGGCTTAAACTACAATGAAGTTTAAGCCCTTTTTGCGTACAGATACGTTGGATATAGGGGATGTTTTCAACACGTGCTGAAAGCCGAAGTGTATCTGAACGTGTCCGGAGTAGGCAAGCGCTAAATACTGAATGTAAGAGCAAGCAATTAGGACGTCGCAAAAGCGATTTTCCTATTTTCCACTACCAATGAAAATTTTCGCTTCGTACGAGAGGGACACGAGGTTTCCTCTCAGTCGCGTTTGGAACAGAGCATGAGCAGGGGTTGAGCGCTAACGAATATGAGGCGTCTTATTTAAGGGTTTGAAGCACCCGCAGAAATCTAAGGAATCTGAGACACGTTATATCGAAATGTACGGCGTTTTAGAGCGTTTTTATCGAGCGATTTTGGAAAATAACGTGTCTGAGGTTCTTTACAATTTTGAAAGAGGCTGTAGAGGTAATATAAGACGTCCTGTGTTCCTTAGAGAATCGACTGGTTACTCAATAGGAACATCCAGACGGGAGTTCCATAATTTTGGGACACTGACATACATCATCGTATAGCATGCCGAGTAAGGAGACACGACCTGATCGGTGAAAATCCAGCCGAGGGAGGGCCAAGTCTCGTATCATCGATGTGGGTATCTAAGTTTAATCATACGGAAGCGGCTGAATCGTAGGTTATTCGTCGGTGTTGGTACCAGATATACGACGTGTATTTCCTTCCATCTCCGTAGAGACTTGCTTCGTTGGTTCCAGATCCGTATGTCCTGCGTAGGGGCGATCACTTCGAGAGCGTGTCCCAGTCAACCCGAAACCCGAAGTGAATATAATCAGCTGTAGTCCCAGTGCGTAGGGCGCAGCAACAAGTCCAATCAGATGGAGCAAGGAGCATAGCGCGATCAGCAAGGAGAGCATTTTGGTTACTGTACGTGACCTATCCCGTCGTGGGCTGGCCCAGAGCAGGTAACCATATATTATGGTGATCATTATGGAAGTTGCGCGAATCCATGGCAAGATGCTGTCCCATGAGTCTACATGGACGTCCAACATCCGCTGACGAAATATCAGATCTGTAACTAGAACCCCTGTGGCTGCTAGTGCCAATGGTTCGGCTGCGGGCCGAAGGATGGTCCATACCGCTGTGCCCCAATGATCTGCATGAGTCTCCCGGCTGAGTTCATCCGATAATACGGTGCATTCCCGTTCCAGTGCTCTGTGCATCAGTCCGATTCTGGCAGGGTCATGATCCTTAATACAGTCACGGATCTGGTCCTGTAGCTGAGGAGATAGGTAAGATGCAGCTTTGCAGGCTAACATTGCTGTTATCAGATCGTCATGTTCGTGTTCCGATCGTTCATAATTCCGATTTTCCTGGATGGTAAGTTGTCCCAAGAGGGCTGTACTTATGTATAATGTATCTCGTATCCTTCTCATTCGCCTTTCGTGGCTGCGGCGAACTTCAGTGGCAGACCATATGTATATCCCCAGAAGCAAAGCCATGACTCCAAACAGTACAGCCACAGCGCCTGGGCGCGATGTTAGATCTTCAATCCAACGTTGAAACACACTTTTTCCTCCTTTGCACCAACTTCACGTATCATGAAACACGCTTCACGTAAGCTTTCTCTCACTATTACACAGGAAGTAGATGAATTCAAGCAGAAAGGGGCACAATTCATGGATCATGTGAGTATTGAACACACACCACCCGCAGCGGTGGAGTATCTTGCCTTACGGCAGATTGCCGGCCTTAGTGCAATGAGCAGGGAAGGCGCAGAGATTGGATTACGGAATAGCCTGTTTGCCGTATGTCTGCGTGAAGAGGATATGCTGATAGGCATGGGGCGAGTGATTGGAGATGGAGGTTGTTTCTTTCAGGTCGTCGATATTGCTGTACACCCGGATGTTCAGGGAATGGGGTATGGAAAACTGATCATGAGCGAGATTATGAATTATCTGCGTGAAGCAGTACCTGCCCGTGGTTTGGTCAGTCTGCTGGCGGATGTTCCGGCTGATCAACTTTATGCTCAATTTGGATTTGAATACACCAGCCCAAAATCGGAGGGCATGTGGTGGAGGCAGGGAGAAGAAGGACCGACTACCTAGCGGAACGGAAACTGAAATTTTGAGATAAGAATAGACTTATGTCGTATGAAACTATCTTAGTATAGCCGCATTTAGCGGCTTTTTTGCATGATTCGTGTTGAGTGCTAGCGGAGAGAGGGGATACTTAAGAGTGTCGGTGCTTCTTCCGCTAGTTGAAGTAAAGATTATTTTTCTACATATAAGCTGTAAGAGATAGGTTTACAAGTTGTTCACATCCGGTTTAAGATGGCGTGAGCCGTTTAAGGTATATAACAATAGGATTAAGTATTAAAATAACGGTAAGTTGACAAGATGATATCTACAGAAAAGAGGGAATTCATATGAAAGTAGCCATTTTTGGAGCAACCGGAGCGATTGGCAAGATGATACTGTGGGAGCTGATGGATCGTGGGCATGAAGTGACAGCGGTGGTGCGTGACCCTTCGAAGGTTGAGATGGTTCATGAGCGTTTGCGTGTAGAACAGGGAGATCTGCTTAACCCGGATCAGGTGGCTGATTTTGCAGCGGGTCAGGAAGTGGTTGTGAGTGCATATGGACCGAAGTTTGGTGGAGAAGAAGAGATGCTGGAAGTGACACGTTCGTTGATCGAGGGCGTGCGCCGGGCAAAAGCAGGACGTCTGGTTGTAGTTGGTGGAGCGGGAAGCTTGCTAACCGATTCCGGGGATATGCTGATGGATACGCCGGGATTCCCGGAAGAAGTCAAACCACTGGCAAAAGCCCATGCAGAAGCATATGAGCTGATTGAAGCATCAGGTATTCACTGGACCTACATGAGCCCTGCTGCGACAATCACAACAGGACGTCGGACAGGCCAGTTCCGGGTTGGCATGAACCGTGTGATTACGGATGATATCGGGGAAAGCTCGATTTCGGTTGGTGATTTTGCAGCGGCTTTGGTGGACGAACTGGACGATCCGCAATTTATCCAAGCACGGTTTACGGTAGGTTATTAAGCGTAGACAGGCTTTGGAATGGATGATTTAATCTGAAGGTCTCGTACACGGGATCGATAGAGTTTTCGATGATGTATCGAGTGGATCGTGGTAACTGGATGAGGTAAGAGGAAAGATAGCGATACACATATAAGATGCAGAGTTTAGGTGCAAAGTTGCTACTTTTAAGTATGAGATGAGCTTGTCACGGGGAGGGATGAACGTTGTTTATCGTAACCGCTGAACAGATGAGAGCTGTGGACGAGCATACCATTCATCAGCTCGGTATTCCGGCAGCAAGTCTAATGGAGAATGCAGGCCGCGCCATAGCCGAGGAAGTCATCAAGCTGTGCCGGGAAGGGCAGGCAGAAGGCCGGCTTGCGGATTCAGGGCAGCTTGGCTATAGCGGTAAGACAGATGCGAGGCGGGCACACACTGGGCCCGGCGATCGGCAAGGTTATGGTGGCGACATCATCGCCGATCCGGCGCTGGTGATGGAGCGCCCGGGAGATCAGCAGTGGTACATGCTGATCGGCAAGGGCAATAATGGCGGCGATGGGCTGGTGGCCGCGCGCCATTTGGTTGAAGCAGGGCTTGGCGTGACATTGGTCTACGCCGATGCCCCTGATGCACTGCGGGGCGAAGCCGCAGTGCAACGGGATGCCGCCGCGCAGCTTGGCATCCCTGCTCTTGTCCACGGGCGCGAAGCCGTGGACTTCAGCCGGTGCACAGGCATCGTGGATGCGCTGCTGGGCACCGGCTCGCGGGGGGCGCCGCGGGGAGCTTACGCGGCGCTGATTGAGGCGGCGAACGACAGCGGCAAGCCGGTCGTGTCCGCCGATGTGCCAAGCGGGCTGGACGCCGACACCGGAGAGGTATACGAGCCCTGCATTCAAGCCCGGGTGACCGTATGTCTCGCGCTGCTTAAGCGCGGGCTGGTGCAGTACCCGGGCGCTTCTGCCGCGGGGCGCATTGTGGTGCGCGCCATCGGCATTCCCGCGCGGGTTGCGCCAGAGCATGGCCCCTCGGTCCGTCTGCTGACGGACGAGGTGCTGCGCGGTGCGCTGCGCGTGGATACAGGCCGTCTACGGGCACCGGACGGCCACAAGGGCACCTACGGCCACGTGTTGCTGGCCGCAGGAAGTCTGCCGATGAGCGGCGCTGGCCTGCTCTCGGCCAAGGCCGCGCTGCGCGCAGGCTGCGGGCTCGCCACATGGGCGCTGTCCGCGGCACTGCTGCCGCATGTTATCGGCACCGTGCCCGAGCTCATGCTTGCTGCCGCCTCCGATGGCGACAGCGGAGAATGGAACGCGGCTTCCGCCGACGCTGTGCTGCGTCTTGCGGAGAGCCGCGATGTGCTCGCGACCGGCCCAGGCCTTGGCCGCTTCAAGGGCGACACAGACTGGCTGCGCCGTCTGTGGCAACATACGGATCGTCCGCTCGTCATCGACGCGGACGCCCTCAACATGCTGGCAGACGCTGGCCCACATGGGCCTCGCGACTGGGGCCAGCGAAGTGCGGCGACAATCCTGACGCCGCACCCTGGCGAGATGGGCCGACTGCTGGGCATGTCGACCCAAGAGGTGCAGCGTGACCGCATTGGACACGCTGCAAAATACGCCCGCGAGCAGGGCGTGACCCTTGTGCTCAAAGGAGCACGAACGGTCATCGCAACGCCATCCGGCGAGGCGTACATCAACACCACCGGGCACGCCGGCATGGCGACTGGCGGTGCCGGAGACGTATTGACCGGCATCATCGCCGGTCTGCTTGCCCAAGGGCTCAGCGCGGAGCAAGCCGCCACGTTCGGCGTATATCTCCACGGACAGGCCGCCGAACGCGCAGCACTGCTGCGCGGTGACCCATCATCCCTGCTGGCCGGAGACATCATCGACGCACTGTGAGGTTGGGGCAGGTGTGGGACAAGCTCATAGTTTTGGGTTACTGTCTATGAATAATCATTTCTAAACTGTAAGTGATCCAACGAACTAGCGCACCAGCGCATCAAAAGTAGATGAGTGCACGATGTCCATTGCTCAATGCTAAATGATCAATGCCCATTGTCCATTGCTCAGTACTCACTACCCAATTCCCAGTGCCCTAACGAACCTGATACACCTTATACCACGGTTTACATCGAGGAGCAAAAGCTAACGAACCTCATCCACGTTATTTCTGTGTATTTCAGATAAAACACCTGAAAAACCGGACTAAATTAGGGAATAGAATGCCTGAGATTCGTTAGATTTTATAATCTGCAATTAATGGCCCAATAAGGTTTGCACGGTTCGTTAAACGTTTGGATCTGAAACGCTGATGTCTTATTATCTATATAAGTTGAACTAAAGAATATTTACACTGGACACTCCGGTGACAGAACAACCTTCCAATCGCTGTTATCCCCAGTTTTTTTATAAAATAGGAAATCCGGGATAGCGTATGCTTCCGAAGTAGCTTTCTTTCAAAAAGCTCTTAGGCGAAGCGTATGCTTCCGAAGCGGCTTTCTTTCAAGAAGCTTTTAGGCGAAGCGTATGCTTCCGAAGCAGCTTTCCTTCAAAAAGCTTTTAGGCGAAGTATATGCTTCCGTTTCAGCTTTCTTTCAGATAGCTTTTAGCGCCGCTTTTTCAGGTTATTTCTGTCTTCTCTGTTTTGTGTAAATGTTTAGTTCAATCTATATACTTTCATATCTTTGAAACGAATTAATGGTTGGATGAAACAATGATTAGTTACTGAAAAGGGGAGCCCTGTCATGATGCATGACGGAGGCTCCCCTTTATTTGTTTGTATGTTCACGCTACCTGATCCTGGCTCGGCTATAACCTGCCCATAACATGCCTATAATCTGCATCTAAACGACATCCGACCTACGTCTGGCCCAAGTTCTCGCGGCATCCTGCTTACAGCCGGAATCGCAGCAGTTCCTGATGCATCTCTGCACTAATATCACGCAATGACTTCACCTTGATACTTGCATCAGCGAAGGAACGTTGTTGTTCCGACGTGGAGGCGGTGATCTCTTCACTGCTGGCAGCCGACTGCTCGGTGATGGCACTGATATTTTCGATGGCTTGTTGCACCTGTGTACTGAGTTCATTGGAGTGTTGCATGTCCTCAGCAAGCTGATGGATGCCGGTACTAATGCGCTCTACACTTCCACGAATGGCGGAGAAGGATTCACGAGTCTGGCTTGTGGCTTGTTCCTGTTCCCCGAATAACTGCATGCTCTGTGCTACAGAGTTCTTCACCTTGTCCATGGAGGTTGTGATCTCGCCCACAGCCGCATAGATATGTTTGACCGATTGCGCAGATTGTTCGGCGAGTTTATTCACCTCGCCCGCAACAACAGCGAAGCCACGTCCGGCTTCTCCAGCGCGAGCAGCCTCTATGGAGGCATTTAACGAGAGCATGGTTGTTTGTTTGGCAATCTCTGATACATATGCCGTCATCGTAGTGATTCGAACCGCGCTTTCTTCCAGTTCCCGCACCGTTTGTTCCACCTCGGCCATCGCCATACGATTCACTTCGGCCAAGCGGAGTTGCTCCGCTACAGCCTTATTACCTTCCTCAACGGTAGTTAATACTTCACGACCATCGATTACCGATTGGGAAGTGGCCTCCAGATTGCTATTGAAGGTAGACTGCATTTTGTCCACAACCATCACTGTTTCACTCAGATCCTCGGCAATCTTTTGACTGCCAATTGACAGTTCCTCCGTGGTGCGGGATACTTGCTGCACAATCGCTTGGGCTGTATCATTACCGCGGTCAATATCTTGTGCCATCAGATCGACACGATGACCCGCTTCACCAATCGACTGAATAATGCCGCGGATATTATGAGTCATGGTACCGAAGGAACGACTCAGGTCATCGAGTTCATCTTTGCCCCGAGCTTCCGGTAATTGTCCGGTCAGGTCACCGTCCGCAATTTGTCCAGCGGCGTCTTTGAGTGTTCGAATACGCTTGGCAATCTGACGTGAAGTATACATATTAAACAGCATCACGGCGACGAGCAATACGATAGCTCCTGCCAGAGCGGCTTGCCACGTTTGCTGAATGTCACGTTCCAAATCGACGGTATATTGATCATAACGATCCCGAGTCATCTCATCCAACGAATAGATATCATTCTGTATGCCCCGAACCCGAGTGCTGTAACGTTTCGCTTCCGCACTGTTCATCGCACTCATCGCTTCGGTGGCTCCCTGGTTGAGAGCTTCTAATTTTGTCTCGATGGACTGAATAAGTTGTAACTGCTGATCTGTTTCGAGCAATCCGTCCGTAAGCTCCTGAATCATCGTTTGTCCTTCATCCAGCAAGCGAAGCACGGCGTCCTGGTTTCCTGCTGTCATGGAGAATGAGTAGACATCCAGCGCTTGCTGGGTCTGAATCTGATTGGCGTTCAGTTCACTCACCTTGAGCATGGCTGGTACCAGATTTTGATTTTTGGCATTCATGTTGAGCAATTGCATGATAATATAAGCGACTAGCACAAGGCATAGAAGTAGTGAAATTAGAGCATTAAGTATCAGTTTTCCCTGTAGTTTCATATGCGTACCTCCTCGTATCCGATGGGTTATTGATCAAGCGTAATTTTGATTTGACCGGAAGAGATCTTAGCCTTCAGATCTTCGAAGGTTTGCTGTTGTTCATCACTGAGCGTGATATTATGTAGAGCAGTCAGACCCACGGCGTTCTCCGCCAGCCCCTCCACGATTTCCTTTTGAGGGAAGGTATGATTGTTTTTAACAAACGTGTTAACGGCATTGTAGATAGAGACATCCACATTTTTCAGCATGGACGTAAGAATGGCTTTTTCCGCCAAAAAGAATTGATCGGTATCTACACCGATGGCGTATTTCCCTAATTTCTGAATCTCCGTCAGTGCGCCTACGCCTGTGAGACCAGCAGCAACGTAGATCACGTCAGCACCCTTTTCCTGAATCATCTGTGCAGCCAGTTGTTCACCGAGATCGGCATCACCGAAGTCCCCTGCGTAGACGACATCAACGGTTGCATTCGGCTTGACAGCCAGAACACCTTGTTTAAAACCCTGCTCGAAATTACGAAGGACTGGTATCTCTATTCCACCAAGGAAGCCGACATGATCTTCCGTTGAAGCCATAGCGGCAATAACACCTGCCAGATAACTTCCTTCTTCCGCCCGGAATGAAATGGAGGCAATGTTAGGCAGTTCGGACTGACTGTCAATCATGAGGAACTGCTGGTCAGGATATTTGGCTGCAACTTTCTCCATATCCGCTTGGACAGCATCACTCAGGCCGATAACCAGATCGAATTTGGCTTGCGCAAACTCTTCAAATGCAGCTTCGGCATTGTCGCCCGGTTCACGATAGTCAAAGACAATGCTTTTCTCATTTCTGGCCTGAACCAGTCCATCAAAAGCAGCATCATTAAAAGAACGGTCACCCAGACCCACTTCCGTAAGCACGATCCCAACCTTTGTTCTTGTGTCTGTTGCCGTTGTTGTATTGTTGGGTGAACATGCCCCCAGGATTAGTACCGTCAGGATCATCATTATGGTGAGACCTAGACCTGCGCGTCTGTTCTTGTTTGTTTTCATGTGTTGGTACCCTCATTTCTGTAGTCGCATTTTTCTGTTTTGCATGGTTCCTTAGCTCCAGGGAATGACGTGTACATGATGACACGTATGGTGAGGATTTCCCTTTATCTATATCGGTCAGAAAGGCACTGTGATTTATGGTATGTAGTGAAAATTTACGAAAAAATAAATATTTTTCATAAATTACACATTATTTTTACATTTCTCTGGTTAAAAGGGTACATAAATATCTACAGTATGTTGTTTACTGATGTTAGAAGTCGAAAAAAGGCACAACAGAGATGACATGAATCATCTCTGTTGTGCCTTGAAAATTCACCTTATACGGATGATAAGGTGATCATCCTATTATAAAAATGACGCGAGTTTTACCAAGCCGCAATCGAGCCATCCGCTCGGGTTTCCGTACCCCCGCATAATACGCCATTGTCCGGGTTGCGCCAGATGATCTGACCGCGTCCAAACTGGGATGGATCAACTGCCACTTGAATATCATGTCCCTTGCGGGCGAGTGCCTGAGCGATATGCTGCGGGAAACCCGGTTCCACGAGAATTGTTTTGCCCTTCGTCCACTGCCAGCGCGGAGAATCCAAGGCGGCCTGTGGGTTCAGGTGATAATCGATCGTATTCATAACCAGCTGCACATGACCCTGCGGCTGCATGAAACCACCCATGACACCGAATGGCCCAACTGCTTCACTGCCACGGGTGAGGAACCCCGGAATGATCGTATGATACGTTCGTTTGCCTGGCACCAGGGCGTTGGCATGATTAGGGTCCAGTGAGAAGTTGTGACCACGATTCTGCAAAGCAATGCCTGTCCCCGGAACAACCAATCCAGAGCCGAAGCCCATATAGTTACTCTGGATAAACGAAACCATATTGCCTTCACCATCCGCCGTAGCCAGATAGACTGTTCCACTTGCACGTGGATCACCTGCCTCAGGTGCTCGTGCGGTATCACCAATGAGTTTGCGCCGTTCTTCCGCGTATGCCTCGGACAGGAGTTCCTCCACCGTCACACCCATTTTGCGTTCTTCAGTAATATACTTCTCCCCATCGGCAAATGCCAGCTTCATGGCTTCTAGTTGCTGATGATACGCCAGAACGGATTCTTTCTCGTCAAAATCATATCCCTTCAGGAGATTAAGCGCTGCGAGAGCAATCAATCCTTGTCCATTCGGCGGAATCTCCCATACATCGTAACCACGATAGGAGACGGAGATGGGATCAACCCACTCCGGCTGAAAAGCCTTCAGATCTTCGCGAGTCAGATAACCACCGTGCTCTGCCATAAAGGAATGAATGCGCTCTGCCAGTTCTCCTTCGTAAAAGTCTCGCGCTTCGCTCTCGCCAATCTGGCGCAAAGTCGCCGCATGATCCGGCGAGCGCCACATCTCTCCAGCTGCGGGAACACGCCCGCCTGGAGCAAATGTCTCAAACCACGCACGCCCTACCTCCGCATCACCCTGGCGTGCATAGATCTCGGCTGCCCTTGCCCAGTGGCGGGCCAGCCCAGGCGCAAGCGGATAACCTTCCTCCGCATAGCGGATGGCCGGTTCTAGCGCTTCCGCCAGCGTGAGCCGCCCAAAACGGCGGCTCAGCTCAGCCCAACCCGCCGGTGCGCCAGGCACCGTCACCGGAACAACCCCAAGCTTCGGCATCTCCGTATGGCCTGCCGCTTGAAGCGCCTCAATGGATATGCCCTGAGGCGCAGGGCCGCTGGCATTCAGGCCATGCAGTTCGCCCTCGGTCCAGACGAGGGCAAAAGCATCGCCTCCAATGCCATTGGACGTTGGCTCCAGCACCGTGAGTGCTGCCGCAGTTGCAATGGCGGCATCAATGGCATTGCCGCCTTTTTTCAATACATCCAGACCAGCTTGTGCAGCCAGTGGCTGTGACGTGGCGACCATGCCTTGTTTCGCATACACAGGCACGCGGTAAGAGGGGTACGGTTGGTAGAGTGGATCGAAGTTCATCAGGTTGTTCAGCTCCTTGTCGCTAGATGTCAGGCTCCGGCATAACCGGATCATACTCCTAACCCTCTTCGCAACTGAACAACCGATATCCTGCCACACCTGCCAAATCCAACCTGACATCAGCCTATGTCGTTACCATATCGCCGCCATTTACATGAATGCATTCACCTGTGACGTAGGATGAATCGCGGGAAGCGAGATAAACGTAGGCTGCCGCCAGTTCGTAAGGCTGACCAGCTCGACCCATGGGTGTATCTGTTCCAAATACCTGTACATCCTCAGCGGAGAAACTAGCAGGAATGAGCGGTGTCCAGATGGGTCCCGGGGCGACGGAATTCACACGGATTCCCTGTGCAGCGAGTGATTGGGCGAGTACACGAGTCAGCGATACGACGGCTCCTTTGGTAGAAGAGTAGTCGATCAGTTGAGTGTTGCCTTTATATGCTGTAATGGAAGCCGTATTGATAATGGAGGCACCTCTGCACAGATGGGGGAGAGCGGCCTGAATCAGAAAGAAATAGGCGAACACATTGGTCTGAAAGGTGTGATACAGCTGTTCCTCTGTAATATCAACGATGCTTGGCTGCACATACTGTACGCCATGATTGTTGACCAGAATATCGATCTTCCCGTAGGTTTCCATGGTTGTGCGAATGACGGCTTCACAGTTTTTCTTTAAGCGGAGATCAATCTCGATTAAGAGACAGCGCTGTCCCAGTTCTTCGATCCGTTCACGAGTCCTTTCGGCATCTGTCCGTTCATATAGATAAGCAATGACGATATCCGCACCTTCCTTGGCAAAAGCGATGGCGGCCGCCCGGCCGATTCCACTGTCACCACCCGTAATAATGGCAACTTTACCTTGGAGTTTGCAGCTGCCGATATAGGCAGGATCTTCACTGATCGGTTCAGGCACCATCAGAGTTTCCAGACCGGGTTGCTGGTCCTGATGCTGGGGTGGAAATGCCAGCTTTTGCTCCTTGCATACCGTTTTCTCACCATAAAAAGGATAGACAGGATTCATGTGCTTTACATCCTCCTTGAGCGTTCATTGATACGGATAACCTATGCATTCGCCCAGAAGAAGGTGCGAGAGGAGGCAGTAGAGCGGTTGTTTTTTGCAGAGAATATACCATAATAAGGATAGATTCTTAAATCGATGGAGGTGTCAGGAGCCACATGAATATTCAAGGAATTAATCACCTGTGCTTTTCCGTATCCAATCTGGAGCGGGCCATTACCTTTTATGAGCAGGCTCTCGGTGCCCAGATTCAGGTGAAAGGACGCAAACTGGCGTATTTTGAGCTTGCCGGTCTGTGGATCGCCTTGAATCAGGAGGATGTTATTCGCAACTATACGGAACGAACCTATACCCATATTGCATTTACCGTTACAGAAGAGGAGTTCGACGCGTCTGTGCAGCAGCTGCGAGCAGCGGGGGCAGACATTCTTCCCGGAAGGCCAAGAGATCCGCGGGATGCATTATCCGTTTATTTTACCGACCCGGATGGTCATTTGTTTGAACTGCATACAGGTACGATGAAGCAAAGGCTGGATTATTATCGCGAAGACAAAGATCATATGACCTTTTATACGTGAAATGGTTGTGCAAGTGGAGGTAAATGTGGATTAACATATTTAAAGTCATTGCGATTATACGTAAAATACGTCTTAGGTTGCCAGGAATCGATGGTGGACTATGCTACCCGATTATAGACATGAGGAGAGATGAGCATGGAGAGTAAAGGAAGCAAATTCGTTACAACGGCAAGTGAACTCTGCATGGTTACTATCATGCTTCTACCTTTTATTGCAGGACAGCTTCATGTTTCGGAGGCATATGCAGGATCAGCTAAGTTTAGTGGTCAGCAGGGACATAAGCATGCCGTATCTACGGAAACGCTGCTGGAGCTGAATGATCCTGTACCTGTTCGATGAGCGGTTTAAGATGATCCTATGTCTTGTCACCATGTATTCCCGGAATTAAGGCCTCTGTTGAAGAGACCCTGAACTCCATCATTTTGTTTTCCCGTGTCCTCAGTTGTTAGATGAAGAACGAATCTGTTTTATTTTATCAATGACTTATAGTCGTCGTAGTTCATTTTACGATCCTGAAGGCTTAGCAGAAGAAGTTGTTGGCTGATGTCAGCCTCGCGGTTTGCAGAGATGCGTTTAAGTAGATCGTGACTCATTCTTAGAAAGTAATAACCCTCATTGCTGTTGTTTTTCTCATGAAATACAATACCCAGCAAGCGATACAGTTTGGCACGAAGCATCCCTTCATCTTGTTTATCCAGCAGTTGGAGGGCTTCTTTGATAATGGCCTCTGCCTGTTCTGGCTCACGCTGTTCCAAATAAACTTTACTGATTTCCTCTAATATGGAAGCCTTCTTGTGGGGAAGATTGCGTTTATCGTAAATTCGTGCGCATTCATCCAGCAAGGGGAGGGCTTCTTTTTTTTGCCCCATATGAAGCTGGATCACGGCGAGGTTGTGAAGTGCCAGAACGTAGGATTCACTGCTCGCCTGTTTATAGGCCTGTACGGATCTCTTGGTCCAGTCATAACTTAACAGCATGTGTCCGTCCTGTTCGGACATATAATATGCTTTGCCCAAACCTAGCGTAATCTCGCCATACAGTTCCGATTGTCCCGCCATCTGGGCTTCCTTCTCCGCTTTGAGATAGTAGTTCAACCCCTCATTCACATTGCCTAGTCTTAAATGGGTTGTGCCGAGAAAGGTCAGCGATTGAATGTGTTCTTCCTGTAGATGTTTGAGTCTGCTGCTGTACGTATACGCCTGTTCATAATGTTTCCGGGCAGCATGAAACAGCTCTGCATGAAAAGCCGCTCTCCCCATTTCCAGATAATATTCAACAATACGTTCCCTGTCACCTGTTCGAATGACCGTAAATGCTGCAGTTTCCCCCTCATCCAAGGCTTGTCGATAATCCCCAAGTCTGTTGTGACTTCGTAAAATGAGCAGGTAGGCTTCTGACTGATCCGATATATCCTCCGTCAACGTCAGCACTTTATGGGCTATGCGGATGCAGGCAGAATCATTCTGCTCGGCATAACAGGCTTTGGCCTTTTCCAGTACAGCCTCCCCAATATCCGTATCTGTTGCTGCACTTCCTCCCAAAAAATACTCCATGGGTGTATTAAGTCTCCTGGCAATAATTTTCAACATACGCTGCGAGGGAACGGCTCTGCCTTTTTCAATAAGACTGATGTAAGAACGCGTCATATCCTCACCTGCCAGTTGCTTCTGAGACAGTCCAAGCTGCTCCCGGATTTGCCGGATTTTGGGTCCGAGCATGATCGTTCACCGTCCCTTGATATAGTTTGATTGGAATGGAGATCTGTTTGGTATGTTGGGTCTATCGTGTGTTTCCAGAAGCAGGGGTAAGGAGAGTGAGAGGCTCATTTACCCCCATTTACAGTTTAAATGCAATTTGGGAGATTATAGAATCAGAGTATCCAAGATGAAAGGAGGAGATATGAATGGTCATTAAAGCGACTCCCATTACGCTGGAGCAACTGAAGCGCAAAGAAGTTGAAGCAGCACAATTGGAAACGAGTGGACTGGGCGAGGCACGTGAAGTCAGTGCACGCGCGGTTTCCGCTCGCGCAGTTGAAGCCCGTGCTGTAGCGGCTCGTGCTGTAGCAGCTCGTGCAGCGGCGGCTCGTGCCTGATTTTTCCTACTTACTTATCGTATTACGCTAGATTCATAGATGGGAGCTTCTGCGGAAGCTCTTTATCTCCCTATATTTCAGTGAGATTCGTACGTTAGTGATAACGAGGTGTCTGAAGCCGATGCATATCAAGAAAATATGGTCTTACATTCCGGAGCACATTGTGCCGATCAGGGAACTGAACGAGGTGCTGGGACTCAATAATGCCCAGACGAAGGTACTGGAAAAAATTCATGGTTTGAAACAGGTTCGGCAAGACAGGGATGGAGATCTGGCTTCGTTGCTTGGACGTGTATTAACCCAGGTGGTAAATAACCCGGAGATCGCTCCTAACTCGATTAAGTATATCATTTATTGCCACACAATTCAGGAAAATTTCCCCTTTCCTATGAAAGTTTTGCAAGCCCTGAAAAGGGCTTACGGGTTGCAGCATGCCATCGCGTTTTCGCTTACGCAGCAGAACTGTGCATCGGGCTTAATTGCCCTGAATGTTGCCGAGACAATGCTGCCTTCATTGGAAGCGGATGATCATATTTTAATTTTGACAGGTGAAAAAACCTTTAGTCCCGTTGTGCAATTGATCCCCAATACCACCGTGATGGGAGAGGCATCAGCCGCCGTGCTGGTGGGTAACAAGGGCAACGGAAGTCGTGTCGTCGGACTCACGAGTGTTACCCTGGGCCAATTCTGTAATGTACTAACGGGAACCCCGCAGATTCTAAGGGAGTTTCAGGAAATCTACACGCCTCGGTTATGTGAAGCCATTGTTGCAGCCGTGGAGCAGGCGGGTCTGACGCTGCAGGATATTCGATACATCGTCCCACACAATGTGAATCTATCCTCGTGGAAGAAGGTGGCTATCCGTTTATCCTATCCCCTTGAACGCATATATACGTCCAATGTACAGGAGATCGGGCATTGCTTCTGTTCGGACCCATTTATTAATTTGCAAGCCATTCTAGAGCAGAAGTTGTTGCAACCAGAGGAGTATTATCTGCTTGTTACGGTCGGACTTGGGGTTACATTCAGCGTAGCAGTGATGCAGTATGCAGGAATAGGAGGGGATGGCCTTGACCACCGTATTGACGGATTTTTCGAGCAAGCTCAAGTGGGCGTTAACGGGCCAGCATGACGTTACTTTTGTGTATCTTAACAATTTTGAGGTAGAGGAGTACTGGAGTGAAACGGGCATTCTCAAGCTGCCCTCATTAAGCATAGGTTCGGCTGCGGATGTCGTTAATCGGATGGAGGAACTGGGTGTTTTCCTCGCCGGAGAGAACGATATCATCCTGCTCAAGGAGCATCCGAATCAGGGATTCATGGCAGATGCACAGGCGCTTGGGTTTGGTCGCTCCCGATGCATAACGGTGGAGCACAATGATCCGGCACTGAACATTACCGCGAATCTTCTGAATTGTCCAAGGACAATGGACAAGCTGCGAGAGCTGTCACAGGCTGCTGGAACGAATGTTTATCTGGTTCCCTTTGGAACCTCGGATCAGGAAGAGGAATTCTCCCGACGGACCGGCATTCCGCTGGCTGTTCCATCTTCAGATATCTTCCGCAAGGTGAATGACAAGGGGTATTCCCGCCGTCTCAACGCGGAGCTGGGCATTCGCCAAATTCCAGGCGTTGAATGCACGTCTTTGGATGAACTGGTGTCTGGTTTCGATCAGCTAAAGGCCGTTCTAGAGCAGGGTGGACGCCTTGTGCTGAAGGATTCCATGGGTGTATCAGGCAAGGGAATTACCGTCATCACCGATGAAGCCAGGTTTCACAAATGCATGAGTATGCTGGAGAAACAGGCAAGCAAAAAGGGAATACGGCAAATCAACTACGTGCTTGAGCAATGGATTGATAAAATCTGTGACCTGAATTACCAGATTCTCATCGATCGCTCCGGCGGAGTTGAATTTCTTGGCGTCAAGGAATCGTTGGTAGAGCAAGGCGTGCATCAGGGGCATCTCATGCCTTCGCGGCTCAACGATGTTCAACTTGAGGTTATTCGTGAAGCGGCCATGCGAATTGGAGTAGCTCTGTATCGAGATGGATACTACGGCATTGCCGGCATGGACGCCATTCTGGACGAGGACGGTACAATCTGGCCCAATCTTGAGATTAATGCCAGGTTTAATATGTCTACCTATCAGACCAACATTCAGCATCAATGGCTGCCCGAAGATCAATGTGGATTGGCGAAAAAATATACGCTCCGGCTCAATCACCCGCTGGAATACGGAATACTTCGTTCCCGGTTGGGTACGTTGATGTTCGAACCGGAACGCGGCGAAGGATTATTGATCAATAATTTTGCCACAGTCAATGCGGCATTCAGAAGTGAGGGGACCTTGTTCTCCGGACGTCTGTATGGCGTGATTATTGCGTCCTCCCCTGAACGGCTGGGAGTGATCGACGAAGCGATAGAAGCCGTCCTATCTTCCATTAACGAGGTGATGTGAGTGTCTAAGGAATATCAGATTCAGCAGTTGCCTGTTTCGGACATCGCCGAGAGATTCGGGACCCCGCTGTATGTATATGACGGGGATGTGTTGCAGCAGGTGTATCAGGAGCTTAGGGGATTGCTTACGCCTCAAGTGGAGCTGTTCTATTCATTGAAGGCCAATCCCAATATTTCGATCGTACACATGCTCCGGGAGATGGGAGCACAGGCAGAGGTATGTTCCCTGGCCGAATTGCATACGGCTGTACAGGCTGGAGTAGCAGCAGAAAGCATTATTTTTCTGGGACCGGGAAAAAGCGATGACGAGATTACGGCATGCATACGTCTGGGCATATATGCGATCGTGTGTGAATCGTTTCAGGAGCTGGAGCGCATTGAGAGCATCGCTGCAAGTGAGGGGCGAATCGTGCCGGTGGCACTGCGAGTGAATCCATCTTTTTCTGTTAAAGGCTCCAGGCTGACCATGGGTGGCAAACCACGTCAGTTTGGTATGGATGAACAAAGTGTGCTCCAGGGAAAAGAGCAGTTCGAGAGCTTCTCCCATGTGGAGATCATGGGACTTCACGTGTACATGGGAACCCGCATGTTGGATGTAGAGCCGATCGTTCAGAATACCCGCCATATTCTGGAATTAGCTGATCGAATCGAGAACGAGCTGGATATCACGCTGCGTATGGTCGATGTAGGCGGGGGATTGGGCGTGCCCTACCATGAAGGTGAGCAGTTCCTATCCATAGCCACACTGACAGAACAGTTGAATCCAATGTTCGAATCGTTTCGGCATAGTCATACCAACACCCGGCTGTTCATGGAGCTTGGGCGATATCTGGTAGGCACCTGCGGTATGTTGGTCAGTCGAGCTCTATACGTCAAGCAATCGTATGGAGAGCACTTCGTCGTAACCGATGGTGGAACGAACTGCCATATGGCGGCGGTGGGCACAGGTTCTTACGTGAAGCGTAACTTTCCGATTGCCTCCCTGACGCGTTATGGGGAGTCCCCTGTAGCCGAATACAATATTACGGGTCCCTTATGTACGCCCAATGATGTTGTTGGGAAACGGGTATTGCTTCCTCCTGTTGAACGGGGCGATCTAATCGGTGTTTTTCATTCGGGAGCCTACGGACCAACGGCTTCTCCCACACACTTTTTGAGTCACGGAAGTCCGGCGGAAGTGCTGATTGTCGCTGGGGAGGCTCACTTGATCCGTGAGCGAGATACTCCGCAGGATCTACTGTCCAAGCAACGTTTGATTCAAGTGTCCCACACAGCAATAACCAATTGATGAGGAGAGATGATGATCATGACAACTGCAGTATTGCTTGAAGAGATCAAAGGTGCCCTTGCTGAAGTGTTGAATACGGAAGCCAGGGAGGATATTCAATTAAGCACATCTTTATTTGACGAACTCTATCTGGATTCGACCTCTGTTCTGGAACTGTTGATGACGCTGGAGGACCGGATTGAAGGTCTGGAGATTGACCCGGATGATCTGGAGCCCGATGTATTTGATACGGTAGGCTCCCTGGCTGCTTATATTGAGAAGCAGCTCATTGCGGCCTGATGGCTTCGCCTGTTGCCATACGGGAGATGGGAGTCAGGCTGTTCTCGGAGAAGAAGCCTCCGTTTGATCATCCGGAACTGCTGCGATTTCATCAGGACATGCTCGCGGGTACTCCGGTCAAGTACGACGTTCAACTTTTGCAGGGTCGTAACAACAATGCCTATCACGAGATGAGTGTGGAACTGCTGGAAGAGACGGGACTTGATCGGGTCATGCAGGATGTGGATGTGTTGCTGCTGGCATACAATTTTCCGAATACCCGCCCGGATATATCAATTGTGAATTATCTGATGGATCGTTATCAGGCCCGTTTTATCAGTTTTGCTGTAAATGATCTTGGTTTTGGTGCTCCTTTTGCGGCGCTCCACATGCTTCAGCATTATCTGGGCAGAGAAGGTTACATGAAAGGCATGCTGCTGGTTATGGACCAGACGGCTCTCCCCTATGAAACGATGGAACTTGTTTCACCGACTGGACCGGACACGGCTGCAGCAATATACCTTGATCGGATGACAGGCGTAGGACCTTCCCTGCTTGGTGTAGAGATGCGACATGCCGAGCATTCCGTAGCCGATACTGCGGAGATGGTACTGGATCGATTATGTGCCCAGGCATCCATTCACCGGAATCAGATTAACCTGCTCATCCATCCTGATCTGGAGCAGCTGTGCAATCAGGCTGCCTGGTACAGCGAATGTGGATCGAAGAGTTATTATGATCCATCGCGCTGGAGTGCAGCGCCATTCTTCGCATTACAGGAGTTACTGGAGGAGAAGGACGGGGGCGAGTACATATGTCTTATGCATCTGGAGCAGACGGATTCGTTTATTCATGCCTTGCTGATCCGAACTTGTGAATGGAGTATGGATGGACACTAATCGCAGAAGGAGGGAGAACATTGGGGTTCGGTATTGTGGATATTGGCGTCTATTTGCCTGAACAGATTCAGCAGCCGGAAGAGGTGCTGGCTGCCCTGGAGCTTGGGAAAGGCGAGCTTCAGTTTCTGCGCAAGTACCACCGCCTGGAAGGTGTGCCTGTAACGGAACCGGGCCAGATGCTTGACGATACGATCGCACAGGCTGTGGAACGACTCCAGACCAGACCTGCCCTTTCCGGAATTGACCTTGTTCTCTATGTCCATTCCTTCCAGGTGCAGACACCGAGCGATTACAGGCTTGTGCAGCGTGTCCTCCAGCGCTTCGGGCTGGAACATGTACCGTTCTATGGCATATCCCAAATGAACTGTGCATCGTCGATAGCCGCTCTTCAATGGCTTGAGCGAATCTCGCAAACGCAGCCTCACATTCGGAATGTGTTGTTGATCTGTGCGGATCAATTCAATTTTTTGCCTCCCGAATGGCGCTATCTGCGCAAATCGGCCATTCTGGGTGATTCTGCCGTAGCTGTTCTATTGAGCAGAGAGAGCTGTCAGCATGTCGTTCAGGCGGCGCATGTGCTGCGAGATACCCGGTTCCATACTGGTTATCATGCAACCGCCGATGAGATCTCGGCATTTAACCGATTGTATGTGGACCATATCATTCAAGGGATGGAAGAGCTGCTGTCAACGCAAGGCCTGAGTTTCGAAGATGTGAATCATATTTTTCCCCATAATGTGAACTGGACTACCTGGAAGGAATTCTCGCGACGTACGGGAGTTGGACTTGAACGGATATATCTGGATAACATTCAGCGAATCGGACATACCTTTTCCACCGACCCGTTCATTAACCTGAGTTCGGGATTGGAGCAGGACTGGGTGTGTAGGAAGGGACGCTCCATCATGGTCAGTATCGGGCTCGGCAGTTTTTTTGGTTTTGCACTGGTGGAGCATGGAGGATGCGAAGAAGAATGAACAGGAGGAATGACAATGCACGTTATTGAATTCCAGGGCCCAGATGCTAAGCCCGTCGGATCAAAGGCAGCAGGCAACCCCGTAGCTCCGATATCGGAAATGTTGGAGGCAAAAACCTTACTGGTGAACAATCGTCCAGTGCTTTTGGCAACAGGTCCCTACGTGCTCGCAACCGCTCATCTCATGGAACAAGATGCTTTACTTTGGCATGAACAATCAGCAGGGCTGTATCGTTGGAACCAACTACATGCCGTTCATGTGCAGGATCGGATGCTTGAGCCCTCTGGACTACTGTTATGCCGGGTACAGCCGAACGAGGGCGAGAAGGCAGAGACATCAGGCGAGAAAGTGACCTCGAATGAGCTGAGAACACGCCTGCTTGAGTTCCGCGTAGAGCTGTGCAAGGCTGGATTGGAGCAGGTTCGCAGGCATTTGTCGGTGCGAATATCGGGCGGGCAATCCACGTTTCAGCACCAGCTCGTGAAAGGCATGGTCGCTGACATCCTGACAACGCTCTACATGGCGGAAACGTTGCCTGAAGACCGCTTCCTCTCGGAAAATCCAGGTCTTCCATCGGTCCGGGTCCATGCGTGGATACATCAGGAATTGGACGAAGCTTTCAGACAGATTCAACGTCTTGGCGGCGGTTTCGGTTTTTTGAGACATGGCGTATCTGCATATACATATGCAGGCCAACTGGTGAAGAACATGCTGTTGCCAGCTAAGGAGGAATATTGATGATTACTCCATCAACGATTGCGATTTTCGAGCAAGTGATGAAGCAGTATGCTACGGAGCTTCGTCAGATCGGCCTGATCATCGACAGGGAGCCAGACCGGCTCACCGAGTTTTTGCACACGTCTGCCCTGCAGGCCATCAATCATATGATGATTCCCCCGGAGTATGGCGGCCAGCCAATTGTAACCATAGGTCAGGATCGATATTATGGACTCTCTTCGCTGGAAAGAGTCATTACGATCGAGCAGTTGTCCGCAGGAGATGCGGGCGTTTTTCTGGGAGGACCTGGGCCTTCCATGTCCAGCATCGTCATGATTGACTTGGGCGATGAGGAACAGAAGGAGCGCTTTTATAGCCACTTTCTGAAAGGTCCTGCCTGGGCTGTTTTTGCCTTGTCAGAGCCGGAGAAGGGTTCAGATGCAACCGAGATCAGCACGCGGATTACGCGACATCCGGATGGGGGAATGGAGCTAACCGGACATAAATTCTACATTGGGAACGGACACCGGGCGAGTATTGGACTGGTATTCGCTCAGACCAATCGTACGCCTCTGGGCATTCAGGTCGCTATAGTTGATCCTTCTCTGCCGGGTTTCACAGCAACGCCGCTGGACACGATGGGGCTTCGCGGTCTGCAACTCAGTCATCTGCAATTCGAGGCTTTCCCACTGGAAGAGAAAGATATTCTGGGTCGTCATTTAAGCCCAACCAAGCGTGGATTGTGGGGGGCACTGCGTACATTCCACCGGATGCGCCCTAGTGTGGCGGCATTGGCGCTTGGTGTTGCACAGGCTGCTTATGATTATGTTGTGGAGCACAGAACGATTTTTACAGAACGTGAAAAGACAGAATTGGAGCGACTGGAGATGCGTTTGCATGCGCTACGCAGCATGATTCGGAATGCAGCAGCAGAGATCGACCATGATGCGAATAAGGGATATCTGGCTTCCCTCAGTAAAATACGGGCTGCATCAGTTGCCGAGGAAGCGACGGAATGGGCACTGGAGATGATGGGGCCAGGTTCCATGCTGGAGCATCCTCTGTTGAACAAATGGTATCGCGATGCAAGGGCCTTTGAGTTCATGGAAGGCACAACGTCCATTCAGAAGATTAGCGTTTTTCAGGCGTATGCCAACGGGAAGATGCAGCATGTCTGATTCACTTCATGGTGATATTGGCGCACCAATCTATGTGGATCATATTTGCTGGCTTACTGCGGAGGATCATCTGTACACGCTGGATTGGCCAACACCGGATGATTATGTTTATGTATCGCCGCACATATACATGGAGGATCACTATTATGGTCGCGTGGGAACGCTGACTCGCTCCCTTATGGCAGACGGGAGACGGGTGACAGCGGGTGATCTTGCGCTTATGGTGCTGGAGCAGTTGTCCACAAAGCCGCATTGGGATTGGTTGATCCTTGCCCAGACTTGTCCCGAACGACATGCATTGAATGCTCCACTTGCCCGAATGCTTGAAACGGCTCCGTGGCGAGTTGATCACCCACTTGGTATTACCCATATGGGTGCGCTCGCAGGCACCGAGGCCATTCAGGTTGCTCTTTGGAGCATGCTACCTAACGAACGGACTGCGATTGTGCTGGTGGAACAGCGAATTCTCCATGACGATGGACAGATTGGATATGGTCAACCATCTGAACCTAAGGGTGATTTGGGAGACATGGCGGTGGCGCTTGAGGTAGGCCTTGGTCAAGGAGCGTTGCAGATACACTATGCGGGAAAACGGATCATCAGATCGGATGATGCCACGGCTTTTGCATCCGAGGCACTCGGCATGATCCGCGAATGGATGGATAGTCATGCAGCCGTGCATGTCATTCTTCAGTCGAGACTGGGATTACGTCTCAATGGCAGTTCTGTTCTGCATATTTCCTCTTCCAAGACCATCTGCGTACCACGAACCGATTATCAGAGCGGTGATGTATGGATACAGCTGGCAGATAAGTTAGAGCGGGGTATCATCAGGCCGGATGATCGAGTCATGCTGGTCTCGTGGGATGACGATCGGGTGATATCTGCTTGTTGCGTGCATGTGATACGTCTGCCGATCCTCAACAGGCTTACAATAAATCAAGAAATCAAGACTTCATGAATTATGGAGGTGAACCCCATGCAGGGGATCGATTATACGGCCGGCTCGATCCATCGTTTGTTATTCCGTACGGCCGTTCCGATGCTGCTCGCTTCTCTGGTTAACGTGATTACACAACTGGCCAATGTATTTTTCTTGGGCCATACGAGTCAAAATGTATTATATGTGCTCTCATTGTATATTCCTGTCTCATTCGTCATGATTGCCATCATCGAAGCGATGCAACTGTCTGTTCAGGTCGCGGTAGCGCGCAGTCGTGCCGGGGGCTCTCGTGCATTTACCCAGCTATTCGTGCACATGATGGGCAGTGCAATGCTGCTTGCCATTCTGACCGGGGGAATTGTGATGTTAATGACCCCTGTGCTTTCATGGTTTTACCGTGTGCCTGCCGACATTGGGCCCATGTTTACGCTGTACGTAGGGGGCATGATGGCAGTGAGCATCCCGGCTGTCCTGGCT
Source organism: Paenibacillus sp. FSL H7-0940 (assembly GCF_037979415.1). Classification (NCBI taxonomy): domain Bacteria; kingdom Bacillati; phylum Bacillota; class Bacilli; order Caryophanales; family Paenibacillaceae; genus Paenibacillus; species Paenibacillus sp. FSL H7-0940. The sequence goes on along the minus strand of NZ_CP150280.1, from coordinate 5,100,890 downwards.
GCAGTGACCAGTGCGGCGTTGCGAGGACTGGGCCGGGCACAGGCAGCGTCGTGGAACGCGGTTGGGATGGCGATGCTAAACATTGCTCTTGTGTATACATTTGTGTCGGTCTTTGGGTTGGATCTGAAGGGCATCATCTATGCCAACCTGATCACTTCCGTCTTGTCCTTGGCTATCTCTCTGCTCATTCTGTTCATTCGTCGGGAAATGATCTTTGAACGCTTTGCTTTTGCCCAAAAACATCTGATGGCCCTCAGGCATGTCGGTATTCCTGTGTTCATCTCGTACTGCATGATTTTTCTGAGTACATTTTTTTTCAATAAAATTGTCAGTCACTTTGGCGAAGGGGCGGTTGCTGGCTTTGGCGTTGGTTATCGAATTCAGACAATGGCGATTCTGCCGGGTATCGTGATTGGATCGGCCATCGGCATTATCATCAATCATAATTTGCAGTCACCACACCGGCCAAGGGCCTATGCAAGCTATCGCCAAGGTCTGCTGCAATCCTTTGCTCTATACGTAATCATTGCCGTTGCCGTCTGGATCTGGCGAGATCCACTTATCGCATTCCTAATCGAAGACGCGGCAACCCGAGCAGAAGCAGCACGGTATCTGTCCATCGTAGCTCTTTCCTATATTGGCATGGGTCCCATGATGACTACCCTGCTGACGATGGAACAGAGCGGGCGCGGATATCAGGCCATACTCCTGAATGCGGTATATTTTCTGATTATTATCGCACTTGGCTGGGGACTGACTCGGGCTTTCAATGAGGTTACTTACTTCTATGCGGTGATTGCTGGCATGAATGTGGTCGGCATGTCGTCGTTCTTCCTGCCTTTCATGCGAATGCTGAAGCGGGAATATGTGGAGTCGTCTGCGGATAAGGACATCAGTACAGAAGGTGAAGCGACGTTGCCGAATAAGAGCTATTCCACACAGACTTGACTCTAACTACGTACAGGAGGTTTTTGCATGACAACATCAGAACCTGCTTATCTGGTACGTCGCATTGCAGATGCGTGGATCGCTGCGGATGAAACGTTCAGCCAGTTTTATGAGCTGGAACCTGCGAAAGAGCTGGAGCCACAACGCCCCCCGGATCTGCCGGGGGTGGAACCTGCGGAAGCGCCTTTTTTTTTGTATGAGCCTCTCATCGGTCATGGGGCTCCTCAACTGGGGATCTTGGGTATCCCTCATTCTGGTGGGACAAGCATGTTAAACTCCTCCGTTGCCGGACTTGCGCATGCGTTACGCGTAGAATCGTGGAAAAAGGTCATCTATCCATCGTTACAAGAGTCCGGGAATTCAAGCTTGTACGATATTGGAAGTGGGAGACGATTGCTTGAGAGCGTAGCCATGCAGGATTGGGGTACTTGTCTTATGAATGAAGCGGAGGCGGATACAGCTGTTCCTTATCAAAAGGGGCTTGCGGCCGCACTGGATCATGCGCTGGATCAACAGGCACTATTGTGCTGTATTGGCGGAGACCATTCCATTACGCATGCAGTGCTTCAGATGATGGCAAAGGCCCCGGGCAGTCGAAGAGTGCTGGTCCAGTTCGATGCCCATCATGATTGCGGTATCGATGCCATCCATCAGGAGCAACCCAGTCACTCCAATTTTGTGAGACATTTGCTAGAACAGGGTACGGTTGCTGCTGTAGTACAGATCGGCCTGCGTGGTCTTCGCTCAGCAGATCAGATGTACAACCACCCTGGCTTGATTCAAATATCGGCAGAGCATATGACACCCGAGAGGGTGAGCCATGTTCTGAACGAGGTAAGGCAAAAGTACGACGTTGACTCGGCTTATCTAACGTTTGATCTGGATTCCCTTGATCCGGGTAGCTTTCCCTTTGTTGATTTTCCAATTGCTGCAGGGCCGACGTGGCAGAACATTCGAGACTGCGTTACTGCAGCACTGGAAGTACCGTTATCTTATGAAGGGATGGACATGGTTGAAGGACAGGGTGTGCAATCGGATCGACACATTCCTGGACAATATGAGCTGGCGCTTCGAATGTTGGCCTATATGATGGATGGTATCGACCGGAATCGTCGGCGGTTTGAATTGTCTTCTAGAACTAGCGCAGCGAGGGAAGGAATGCTGTCGGGAGCGGGAATATCCATGAATCAGGGTATACAGGAGGTGTAAGGATGGAGGATTTTCATACATTATATACGTTACATAAGGAACAGGTCAGGGAGGAGTTGTATAGGGAAAAGACAAAAGGAATTCAACTGGGATTCTTCTATGCGCTAATGAATATTATTAAAGAGCTTGCACCACTTCAACCGGAATCGTCACCGGAGTCGATCTGGATGGATTATCTGGCTTTTTTGCGGACGGTTGACGAACACAAAAAAAACCCGTACTCCTTTATGGATTGGGATGAAGTCGAGGGGCTTGAACATTTGCAAGCGACGCTGCAGGAAGGTGGGGCTTTGTTGACCTGGCATTATGGATTCGTCCGGCATAATATGATCACCATCGGACAGGAGATTCGCGCAGGCCACATGAAGTCCGGATTACCCTTCTATCTTGTGGCTGAGCAGGGCACCGTAGAGCAGGAACAGAAGCTGTCATCCTGGAACACTCTACGACAGTTTGCAGGTGCTGATCTGTTGAATGCCGAGGATGAGATGATTGGCATACGATTATATTCTCATTTGCGGAAGGGAGGTTCATTCAACCTTTTTGTAGATGGTCAGACTGGGTTCAACGCGGATAATCGCGCAGTGGAGCTTCCTTTCCTGAGTTCACGCATCCGGACGAGGAGCGGTATTTTTCGTATTTTAGCCAAGACACGCAAGCCTGTATGCCCCTATTTCATGACATTGACTGAAGATTTTCGTTCCAAAATTGTCTTCTTGCCGCCTTTCACATTAGAAGGGGATATTCAGGAATCAGCAGGACGTGTATATGAGCCGTTTCGCAATCAACTGCTGAAGCAGCCTGCATTATGGAGATTCTGGGACCGTCACCATCAGCAAGTGATTCACTGGAAAGAGGATGAGACTAATCTTCATTCAGCGGAAGCTGAGAGTCAGGTGGACTGGTTCTCCAAGCCGCTGGAGGGATTCGGTCAGCTTGGACTGAACACCGCGAGTGGCATGATCTACAATTTGGGTTAACCGTCAGATAAGGGGGAGGCAAGGATGCAGTCTTTCATTACGGAGCAGTACAATCGTCTATCGGTCCATGTGATGCCAACAAGCCAATACGCCAACTGTTATCTCCACCTGGGTATCGTTAACGAACAGGGAAGGATTCCCTCAGCGGTATTTGCAGTCATTGTGCGGTTGCTTTTCAGGCAGGATTCGCTCGGCAAAAGAAAGCTACAGCAGCAACTATGGTCCATGTATGCCGATGAGCTAAGATGCGAATTGGAGCAGAAGGGGGAGACTCAGCTTGCATCCATCCGGTTGCGTATCCCTGCAGGGTTGCTGCCCGGGACCGAGGCACGGACGCTCGATGCGCTGAAGCTGCTCGCAGACATGATGTTCGAACCGAGCCTTAAGGGCGGATTTGATTTTGATGAAGCGCAGATCCAGGAGGAACTTGTTTGGGCAGAACATCATGCGGGCTATGATGTTTCCAATTGGGACAAGGTGGTACAGGGGCGCAGTCTGGAATGGCTTGGGTATGCGGAACGAAGCAGGGATGCCGACGTGGAGCAACTGCAACATTGTGTGCGTGATGGTGAACTTCGGCAATGGTACCGGGAGGTGCTTTGTAGCCCACTACATCTTCATGTGATCGGTGATTTCCAGTCGGATGTGATGATAGCTCAGGTCATGGAGACCTTTGTGCCATTGCTTGTCACGGCTGAGGGGGGAGCTATCCCATCTGTGATCGGGCATGGTCAACCTACTGAGCGCCGGGAGGAAGGCGAGATGATGCTTGAACTGATGGATGTTCAGCAATGCAAGATTAATGTGACCTTCACCACCGGGGTGACGTATGGATCGTCGGATTATCCTACCCTGTTTCTTTTTCATTCCCTGTTTGGAGCTACGCCTGCTTCCAGGCTTCAATCCGAGCTTCGTGAACGAAAGCAATGGGTGTATCAGATCTACAGCACGCTGGATGATTATCGGGGAATGCTTCATGTGACAACGGGAACAAACAGTGGATATGTGACAGAGGTTCTTGAAGCGATAGACGCTGAATGGCTGAGGATATGCAGGGGAGACATTCAGGAAGTGGAGCTGAATAGAGCGATTCAGAATGTGATGCATTATGTTCAAGTGGGATACGATCTGCCTGAGCAGGTGGTCAACCTTCATATCGATCGATTGCTCAACCGGGTCCAGATGACAACTCCGCAATTCCTGGAAGCCATATCCTGCGTTACTGCGGAACAAGTGGCCGAGGTAGCCTCTGACATGAAAAAGGCTGTCACCTGGATTTTGTATCCTGAGAGTGAATATTCCGCACCAGTGCAGGAGGTAACTCATGAATAGTATTGTGAATAGCGCACCTGTCCGCAGGCGCTTGTTCAATGGTCTGTCGGTCCACATTTTCCCCGAACCCCAGTTCCATCATACTTTTGTTTCGTGGTCCGTGTCCTATGGCTCAATCCATGATGGAGCCCTACCTGGCAGAGCACATTTCCTTGAGCATATGATGTTCTACAATCCGGATCAACGGCCCGTCAAGCCGTTATTTCATACTCTGGGAGCTTCGACATCTGCATTGACGCGTTACGATGTAACGACTTATCAAATGGCCTGCACAGGCGATTTGAAACGAAGTCTGGAGGTGTTCACCGGCATGCTAGCTGCTCCATATTTCACCCCGATGCATGTGGAACAGGAACGGTCCGTCATTCATCAGGAGCTGTCCATGTATGCAGACCAGCCCTCCTGGCGAGCTTTGCAGCAGTTGACTCAGATGATGTATGGCAGCAATCACCCCATCACGATGGACGTTGCAGGCACACCGGATAGTCTGTACCAAATGACAACGGATGAGCTGAAGCATGCCTACAACACTCACTATGCCACAGGGAGCATGGCGATAGCGGTTGCCGGTCCAGTTGAAACGGAGTTCATTACGGATATGCTGGAAAAATTCCCTGCGATGGAACCACTGAATGGTGCCTACCTGCCAGAAGTTACACTCGACTATTTGGGCGAGGACTCCAATAAGCAATATCGGGAGATTGAATGCGGATTGTCCTTGCCACTTGTAAGGTATGGGTTCCGTGCCGAAGATGGGATGCATTTAAAAGAGCAAGTCGCTTGCATGATCGGCATTGAAGCTTTACTGGGTGAAACTTCCGATTTCCATGCGGAATGTATGGAGTTGGGTCTGCTTCATAAAGGTGCAGAATGGGACCACTATTATCGTAAGGAATTTGCCTTTTCGAACGCTTGTGGGTATTCAGCTGATCCCGTTTCTTTATATAACCGGGTTGAGGAGATGTGTGAGCATATTCAGAACGGAACGCTGTCCCTATCCAACTTCAACTATGCACGGATGAAGTGGTTAAGCAAGTATTATGCAGACATGGATTCGTTAAAACAGCGATGCATGCACGTCTCCGAATATGAGGTGATCGGACTGGATTATATACAGCTTGGCACGTATGCACTTGAATTGACAGAAGAAGAGGTCAGGAGTGGTCTTAGAACTATTGCAACGTCTGCTCGTCTGCGGATGGTTGTTATACGATAACATGTAACCCCGCATAGGGAGGAGGGCGTTATGAATTCCAGAACCGGAACAATCAGCAGCCTTCTGGCAATGAGGGAACAAGGGAATGATACGTCCACGCCATTTTCAGGAGAACCAGAGGTCCACATTTGGACACAGACTTTGCCCATAAGGGAGGATCAACTGCAGACAGCGGCTGCCATAGACTCCGATGCAATGACTTCAGAAGAACATGAACGTATGGTCAGAATAAGCAGAACCTCACGTCTACAGGCTCATTGCTGGATGATTTCAAGGGATTTCTTACGAAGAGTACTGGAACAGTACATGCAGCTTCAGGCACGGGATATTCGATTTGAATACGGCACTTCCGGAAAGCCTTATCTCGTGGGAGGTCCGCAATTCAGCCTTTCGCATACGAATGGGTTGTGTGTACTGGCGGTTACATCCACTAACAACGAGCTTGGCGTTGATGTGGAATGGGTACGTCCGTTATTGCGAGAGAAAGCCATCATCCAACGTTTCCTGACGGAAGAAGAGCGGGATCATGTGCTGGAAGCCATATGTTCCGGGGAGGATTCTTCTTCCCTGCTGTGGAAAGTCCTCACAGGCAAGGAGGCCTGGATCAAGGCTTCCGGTCAATCTTTATGTGGACAGTGGAGAAATCTGAATACGGTACAGGCTATACGTAATCATGAACATGTGCTGGAATGGGCCGGACACAATTATGTGCTGCAGTCTCTGAAAATGGGCAAAAGCTACTCCGCATCATTATGCGTGACAGGGAGGGAGATACCACTCATACGCTGGATGAATATGGATAATAATATACGAAGCTATGAGGAAGTTATTATTTAAATCTTACATATCTATTGTCTAAACATTGGCATTACCTATAATATGGACAAATGGTACCTTAATTTACCAATGTTAAATTCGTTGGTTCAATTCCAAGGAGGTTTGTCATGATTCAGTTCCCTAAACCGGATGTCGAGCAATATTTTCAGACGTACCGTATTTCGCATTTTGCCGTATCGGCAGACGAGAAACGTTTGTTCATGGACAGCAATCTGAACGGTCAGCCGAATATTTGGGCGATGGATTTGCCTGGAGGATACCCGTATCCTTTAACGTACTTGAACCAGAGCAGTCAATTTATCAAAGCAGACCCGCAGGGGCGTCATCTTCTTACCGCGTTTGATCGGGATGGAGATGAGAACTATCATCTATATGCACTCCCACCCGAGGGTGGTGTTCCACTGCCTGTGGTTCCGGCGGAACCAAATGATCGCTGTTATTTCGCTGAGTTGTCTGAGGATGGACAGCGTCTCTATTATGTCACCAGCGCGGGTAATCCGAATTATCTGAATTCACGCCGCATCGATCTGGAGACAGGGGAAGATGAACTGTTATACAGTGGAGAAGAGGTTACGAGCAGCCTGTTTGCTGTAAGTCCTGACGAGAAGAGTTATGTCATTTTAAAAATGTACTCCAATACGTATCAGACGGCGCATCTGTATCGTAATAATGAAGAAATGGAGATTCTGCCAGCTTCAGAACGTCATAGTCAGGTATCTGATCTGATTTTTGCAGATGACAATCGTCTTCTGTTCATTACCAATGATGACTCCGCATACGCCTATGTGGCTGAGTATCGTATCGATACCCGCGAATTCCGTTTATTGTGCAGAATCGAAGGGGAAGATGTGGAGTTTATCCGCTGGCATCAGGCTTCCGAGACCTTATATTTCTGGACACTTACAGGGCCGGAGAATCGCATGTACGTATTGGGCAAAAATGCCGATGAACCTCGGCGCATAGATATGCCGCTGGATACGATAGAGCAGGTGAACGTTACAAAGGCTGGCAATGTGTATATCCTCGGACGTGGAGCGATCCAACCGCATAATATATATCGAAAAATAGCAGGTGCTGAGTCCTGGGAGCCGCTGACTGCCAATCGGGTAACCGGACTGGACCCAAGTGATCTCGTGTACCCTGACGTTATTCAGTATAACTCCTACGACGGACTGGAGATTGAAGCTCTCTTGTTCAAAGCAAAACCAGAGCAGGCCAATGGCTACACCGTATTTTGGCCTCATGGTGGGCCGCAATCTTCCGAAGCAAAGTTTTTTCGGCCGATGTTCCAGATGATGCTCGCTCAGGGCTATCATATCTTTGCACCGAATTTCCGGGGCAGTACCGGGTATGGTGCGGAATTCGTCAAATTGGTTGAGCGGGATTGGGGTGAGGGTCCAAGGCTGGACTGTGTTGCCGGGATCAACTGGTTGTTTGATCAGGGAATCACCTCGCCAGAGCGGTTGTTTGTGGTAGGTGGAAGTTATGGGGGATATATGACCCTGTTATTGGCAGGTCGCCATCCGGAGCTCTTCCGGGCTGCGGTCGATATTTTTGGGCCAAGTAACCTGTTCACATTCCTTGAATCCGTACCGGAAGACTGGAAGCCGATGATGGATAACTGGCTGGGTGATCCGGTCCGTGACCGCGAACGTTTAACGAAGGATTCACCGATTACGTATCTCGATCAGATGGCGAACCCAATGCTGGTCATTCAGGGTGCTAATGATCCAAGGGTCGTGAAGGCCGAATCCGATCAGATCGTGGCTGCGCTCCAGTCGAAGGGACTTGATGTGGAATACATCGTTCTGGATGATGAGGGTCATGGCTTCTCCAGGAAAACAAACGAGATTCTTGTGTACCGCCGGATGCTGGAGTTTTTGCAGAAACATCAGGAGTCACCCGTCGCACAAGCTTAAGTTGAGAGATTCCATCGTTGACTGAAATATAGTGAGATGAGGAAAACCGCCAAAGATCAAGGATGATCTCTGGCGGTTTTATGCGTGCGCCCGCATGTTGGGCGATATATATGGAACGATACATTCTACTAATCTAACAATGCGACAATCGAATTGATGGACTGCTGCGCCCACTGTGCAAAAGGCAGGTCGGCTGCCCACGTCACTTGTCCTGTCGCTTTGGCTTCCCCCCACCACAAGATACGTTGATAGAGCAGATGCATGCTGAGACGTGTGCGGAAGTGTTGGCATTTCTCCTCATCTGCTGCACAGACCAGATCCCGGTAGCAACGAAGGAACTGTGCGGCCAGTTCTGGTTGACCCTCACGAACATACCTGGTGGATATTTTGGTGAGGTCGGCTGTGCCGTCTCCGAAATAGGCGGTTGTAAAATCGAACAGACCACTAATCTGCCACCCTGAAGAACGGTCGTCCAGATTTTGAATCAGAATATTCTCGACCTTGAAGTCTCCCATAACAAAACACGGAACAGCTCTGGACCGAAATGCCGGTTCAGCATTTTTGAATTGCTCGTCCACCCACTGAACATCTTCATCCGTAATCACCGAGTACTGTTCAGCATCATGTAACCAGTGACGAATGGTTCCGTACAACCAGTCCAGATAATCGCCTGCAAAGGAAACAATCTGCTGTGCTACAGGATCATATTCCCCGGCATCAGGCACCTTCCAGCGGTGCAGTTCAGCCAAAGTATGGGCAAACATACAGGCAATCTCTTCCTGATCTTGCTGTGACAGCGAAGCCTGGAATGCTGGATCATACAGGTGATTCCCGGGCAGGCGTGGCATTATGGCATAACTCCAGCCTAGCAGATGGGTATCTTCATGTAATAAATATGGATCAGGGACAGGAATGGACGTATGTTTTGCCAGTTGTTCTACAAAGAACTTTTCTTCCTGTAACTGTCCTGCATATAAAGGATTGCCTTTTAGAATATACTCTCCACGGGAAGAGCGAATGAGTAGTGTCTGACCCATAACACCTTTATCCGTTCGTCGATAATCTTCAAGAGTTCCCAGGTCAAGCTCATTCAGCGCATCTTGTAATAAAACTGCGGCCACTTCGCCAAGTTGATTGGAACCAAAATATATACGGGTTGTCATATGGCCAGACCCTCCTGGGTGTTAGTCCTCATTCTCTTCGTCAGACAGGTCATACGTATCCTCATCGACCAATCCACGGATGAAAGCTTCAAAATTCGGCGCAAGATATGTAATCTCATAATCATTTTCCTGATCGACATGAACTACACAGGGTTCACCTTCAGGGCCGCAGAAGCGATAATCCAGCATAACAACATCATGACCAGCGGATGGACAATCACAGATCACAATCCCCAGGTCGGGGTATCCCCAATCTTCGATCATGAACCGACTTCCCAGCTCACCAGCGAGTGCGTATATTTTATCGTGTCCAATTCCCATAATGCTTGAAATGGCAATGTGATCCTCAGCCCAGGAAGTCGCTTCTTTGGTGGGAAATACAGTGAGCGCAGGGATACCGCCGTTTTGCGTATTCATCAGTTGAATATAGGAAGCGGGCAGCTTGTAACCCAATTCTTGCTCAATCGACACAATTTCTGCTTCGTCAAAGGGAGCCGATACATGGTTGTCCAGTGCATAATCACTCTGCTTCCAGAATGTCGCAGGATCATAAGTCCCTGAAGCGGCTCTTAGATGGTTCTGTATACCGCTCTGCTCGAATGCGGCAAGTTCCTCTTCATGACGCTGGCGATCTTGACGCATCTTGTCCGCTTCGGGACGAATCTCTCGAAGGAATTCAAGGGTAGATTCATCATGGGGCAGAAGTTCATCAGCTCTCTCAAAAGCCAGTAATGCCTGTTCATAACTCGCTATATGACAGTATGCATAACCCAAACGGTATTGCCAGAGCGGGTCGTTTACCCCTTGCTCCTGGACAGACAACAAATGTTGAACGGCTTCGCGGTAACGTGCATCATTGTTATAAGCTCTGGCGAGTTGACCAATCAGATCATAATCCCGCTCTGAGACGGGGGTTCGTTCAATATGTTCAATAATGAGACTGAATTGGTCCTGGTCATGCCACAAGTTGATTTGTTCCAGCAGTTCTCTTTCCATGAATAGGCCTCACTTCCGTAGGAGGGGTATGAATCTCTTTCATTATATAATAAGTATGTGTTGGTTGGAGAATGTATAAATCAAGCTCTTCGTAGCATACTGTTTAAGTATACTTTAAGTTTAATATATAAAGTTTAAGTTGTGTTTAACTTTGTTTAAGTATGATGTTGAAAGTTAAACTTTACTATCCTATACTAGGAGTGTGAGGTGAGATGGATATGGGAATCACAAGAGTTGAGAAGAATATATTTAGTCAGAACACGGACGAGATTGCTTCTGAGTTAGTTCAGAGCTTAAGTAATTCGGATAATAGTATTTTACTGTTCAAAGTGCTGGCACTTGCAGTCAAAAATAATGCTGAATTTGTTCGTAGCCTGGATGAATCTATCTTTGAAGATACTGATATTTTTAGAGAAAAGTATGTTACTCTTCTCAAACATGCGTTAAGTCAAGCAGTGGATGTACCGACAGGAATTACAGACAGTGGTGTTCCTTCTATTGAAGCGGTACGTTCTTATACTCCTAAAGAATTATCTGTATTTTTTGGAGTAAGTATTACGACGATTTTTAACTGGATTGATCAAGGCCGTTTTATGGGAATTCAAAGAGCCGGGTCCAACAAACATAATCTCATCCCAGACAATACTACATATGTGTATGGATCAGGTAAGAGAACGACGATTAAAGAGATTGTGACTATGTGGAAAAAGGAACAGGCAGAACACCAATCCACAATAGAAGTCAGTGACCTGGATTACCATACAGGGCAAATTGCCTTATATGAAGATAAATACAAAGGGGAATTCGAACGGACCCTCGGAACTAAATTGAACTTAACACCTGAAGAAGAAACCGATGCACAAGTTTGGAAACACCATTTGGGGAGGCAGCGTCTTGGCTTTAAAGATACCGAAAAGTAATTTTCGTTTTATTGAGAATGATTTTTCAGATATTATTATGGAGATTCGAGATGGTGCCCACGGTCTTCCAAGCAGTGCTAGAACTATTCGTAAAACAATTGTCTTTAATCGAAGATGTACTGTGTAGAGGAGATAGATCGAAACGGGGGATTCATCGAGTTATATTGGTATGATTGGTATGATGATCAAAAAGAGTTGATTATGAAATTCCATGCTCATTATCATCCTGATGAAACACCTGCTAATATTACGATGTATGACCCGTTTCATATTCATACGGCAAATGAGAGAAGATTGAATAATGAAAAATTTCAAGAATTATATATGATTCTTGAATTTATTAGATTAAGAAATATTTCTATTAAATTATAATAGTTCAACGCTGATATGATGTTTGTACATACGAATTAAACAACACTCCCTGAACTTAGGCATTATAGCCACAGTTCAGAGAGTGTTGTTTTTTATAATCTATTCTTTATTACAAATCGTCAAATCCGTTATCGTCGCCAACTTTACCGTAGTTACGGGATTTAGCTTCAAAGAAGTCGGTTTTGGTTGCATTCAGTGCTTCATCGGAGAATGGTTTGATCCAAGGCATGCAGTTTACATCCACACCTTCATATGCTTTCTCCATACCCATCAGACGCAGACGTTTGTTGGCGATGTACTTGATGTAATCTTCCAACTCGTTCAGGTCAATACCGCGCACGTTGCTGAGTGTGTAATGTGCCCAGTTGGTTTCAAGCTCAACAGCACGATGGATGGTTGTGTATACGTAGTCCATGTTCTCAGGTGTGTTCAGTTCAGGGAAGTCTACCAGCAACTGTTTGTACACTTCGGCGAAGAAGTAACAGTGTTGGTTTTCATCCCGCTGGATATACGAGATCATCTGGCTGGTTGCCATCATTTTCTGGTCACGGGCCAGGTTGTAGAAGAAGGCAAACGTACTATAGAAGAAGATACCTTCGAGTACCAGATCGGCGACCATAGCCTGGAAGAACGTCTGTGGAGACGGCTCGTCCCGGAATGTTTGGTAAATGTCTGCGATGAAACGGTTACGGTCAAGCAGGACTGGATCATGTTTCCAGTATTCAAAAATTTCCTTTTGCTCCCGATCAGATACGATCGAAGACAGGACGTAGGAGTACGATTGGTTATGAACGACTTCCTGTTGTCCGATAATGGCCGAGATAGCTTCGAGTGAAGAATCGGTAAAGTAACGTTTTACATCACCAACAAACATCGTCTGCATGGAATCAAGTACCGCGAGCAGAGAGATGTTGATTTTAAACGTACGTTGCTCTTCCTCGTCCAGTTGAGCAAACTGGGAAGCATCTTTGGACATTGGAATCTCGTCTGCGATCCAGTGGTTAAGCAGCAGTACTTTGTACAATTTGTACATATGAGGCATACGAATGTCGTTCCAGTTCAGGATACCGGAGCATTCACCTTCAATAATACGGGTTGATTGGTTAGGGGCTTCGGTGTTGAAAATTTTCTGTACTTGCATTGTTCCGTTCACTCCTTGAATGAATTTACACTGTATAACTACGATGACAGAACAACCTTCCGATCGCTGTTATCTCCTGATTTTTTTGATTCCCTCTTTCAAAGGGGAAAATCCGGTGATAAAGGCGAGCGCTCCGCTTCTTCAGCTTTTTTCTGTCCTCTTCGTTATCGTGTAATCATTAATTCTTTTATATATTAGGGTTCTATAATGTGGCATCTATATCAACATCTTGCGATGCTGTGATCGTGTTTTAGGCAAAAAAGAACCAGGGCAACGCCATTTTGCAATCAAAACAGGATGCCCTGGTGGTCACCTCGAATCTAGTAAATCTTCTCTATCATGGATAAAACGTAACTTGCGTAAAAATCAAGATTCTTCAATCGTTAATGCACGGCTACGAACATAATAAGTTGATTTCATGCCGGCTCTCCAAGCGTGCAGATGCAATTCCAGGAATTCTGTTGCTTTGATATCTGGTCGAACGTAGAAGTTGAAACTTTGTCCCTGATCGACGTGGCGCTGACGGGCAGCCGCCATATTAATGGAAGCATGTTGGTCCACCTGGAACGCCGTTTGGTAATAAGGGCTTGTTTTTTCGGACAGATCCGGAGCCGGATTGGCAATTTTGTAAGTTGTTTTCTCTTCATAAGATAACAGCTCATAGAGCGGATCAATACTAGCCGTTGAACCGGCAATAATGGACGTGGAACCGTTAGGTGCAATGGCGAACAACCAGGCATTACGTACACCGTTTTGTCGTACTTCGGCTTGCAGTTCTTTCCACTGTTCGGTTGTCACGAACTCGCCTACGCGCTCACCTGATGTGTACTCGCGTTGGTCGAAGTAATGACCACTTTCCCAATCGGAACCTTTGAATTTCGGATAATGTCCTTTTTCTTTGGACAGCTCCATACTGGATTTCACGAGCAGGTAGTTAATTTTTTCATACAGATTATCGTTATACGTTACAGCTTCGTCAGACTCCCAATGAATGCCTTCGAGAGCAAGCAGGTGGTGAAGTCCAAACGTTCCCAGACCGACTGCGCGATATTGGCTGTTGGTATATTGGGCTTGCAACACTTCAATGTTGTTAATGTCGATAACGTTGTCCAGCATGCGCACCTGAATTGGAACGAGACGCTCCAATACATTATGAGGTATAGCACGTGCCAGATGGATGGAGTTCAGGTTGCAGACAACAAAGTCGCCAGGCACTTTGGAAATCACGATGCGAGTTTGTCCATCCTTGGTTACGAGTTCTTCCTTTTCAATTACAGTGGCAGACTGGTTCTGCATAATTTCGGTACACAGGTTGGAGGAGTATACCATACCGTGTGCACGGTTAGGATTCGAGCGGTTAACCGTATCCCGGTAGAACATGTATGGCGTACCTGTCTCCAGTTGGGATTTAAGTACACGCTTCATGATGTCAATCGCCTGTACTGTAATCCGGGACAGCAGTGGGTGATTCACTGCTTCTTCGTATTTATCACGGAACGCACCTTCGCCAAAGGACTCATCATAGAAATCTTCCAGTCCGAGTGCACGACCATTCTCGTCCTTCCAGCCCATCACTTTCTTTGTTTCGTGCGGACAGAACAGGCTCCATTCGCCGCGAGTGGATACCCGCTCCATGAACAAGTCAGGCAGACAGATGCCGTGGAATACGTCATGCGCACGCATACGCTCGTCGCCGTTGTTCAGCTTCAGATCGAGGAAGGCCAGAATGTCTTTGTGGAAAACGTCTAGGTACACGGCAATGGCACCTTTACGCGTACCGAGCTGGTCTACGCTGACCGCTGTATTGTTCAGTTGGCGAATCCAAGGGATTACACCGGAACTTGTATTTTGGTGACCACGGATATCCGAACCACGAGCTCTGACTTTGCCGAGGTAAACGCCGATGCCGCCACCCATTTTGCTCAGACGAGCTACATCCGTGTTGGAATCGAAGATACCTTCGAGTGAGTCGTCCACCGTATCAATGAAGCAGCTGGAGAGCTGACCGGCTACTTTTTTACCTGCATTGGACATCGTAGGAGTAGCTGCGGTCATGTACATGTTGCTCATTGCCCAGTATGCTTCCTTGACGAGATCCATACGTTTCTCGGCAGGCTCTTGGTGCATTAGGAACATGGCGATAACCATATAACGCTCTTGTGGCAGTTCCATTACTTTTCCATCAAAATCGTGAGCGAGGTAACGTTCTGCCAGTGTGAGCAAGCCGATGTAATCGAAGAGCAGATCGTTGCGGTAGTCAATGCAATCAGCAAGTTCGTCGATCTGTTCCTTGGTGTAACATTCCAGCAATTCTTCGCGGTAGATACCTTTCTTCACGAGATCTACAAGAAGAGGGTGGAATGCGCCATAAGGCTCGTCCGGGTAAGACTTGTATCTGCGGTTGGTAGCCGCTTTTTTGTAAAGGGAAGTGAGCAGGGAGCGTGCCGCTGCAAATTTCCAATTAGGCTCCTCTTTAGTTACCAGTTCCAGTGCGCTCATGATAAAAGCGTTGCTGATTTCGTCTCCGGTAACTTCATCACGGCGGAGCTTGCTGTTTACCCCACGTACAAGACGTTCCTTGTCCAGCATTTCCAGTCCTTCCAAAGTACGGTCGGCATATACCGAGATGCGCATATCATCAAAGGCAAGCTGGCGGTTGTTCGGCTTGGTCACAACTTGTGGCATGAATATTCCTCGCTTTCGCATGTTTAAGAGATAAATTGGAGAAATTCTTTATATAAAGAATTGAGTGTTGTCTTACGGTGAGAAAAAGGTAAAGGTTGCTTTTGGCAGACTGAAACGGCGGTGACAAGTTCATGTCTTAAATCGCTCAACTTGCGGAGCACAAAACAGCACAATGCATAACATGCTCATATAAAAAGCATTCTCCCGCCTCGCGGCTGAAAATGCCCATGGATGCTCTGGCTTCCTTACTGTCTTAGAGGTTCAGGATATCGACAGAAAAGGGTGCTTATGTAAGCTTTGGTCTATTGCAGATGTGCCTGTAGTTTGAGGATACCGGATGCAGTCCAAACAGCCCCGTTAACCTCCATGTCAACTCTGTTTCGAGAAAGCGATTTACACCTACAGGGACGTGCCTTTGGAGGTGATTTCATCCTGTTTTTCGCGAGAATGCAGAAGGTGACTAATAGAAGCGGAGAAATCTAGTGTTACTACATTTTGTAGCTTTCAACATACTGTAACCCAACATATTGTGTTTGTAAAGTGGGCCGATACAGTAAAACGTAATTCCGAGTATACCATTTAAGCCAGGAATCCGCAAAGGAAAAGGACTGGAAGATTTGAAGATTTATCAAAAAAAATTTTTGACCAATTTGAATGACGTCTTCACGTCAGTTTGAATTGTAACGCATTCAACTGGTAGAATAAAAACAGTCAAAAATCGACTAAAATTAGCGGCAGCGGTTGTTCACGGGGCCCAGAGGAGGCGGAGCAAAATGGCAATAGCAGAAGTGACTGTAATTCCAATTGGAACGGGTACAACCAGTCTAAGCAGTTATGTGGCGGACATGCAAAAGGTATTGGAACATCAACGGGGCATTACATATCAGTTAACTTCCATGAGCACCATTATTGAGGGACCGCTTAACGAGATCTTTACAGCAATTGCGGCTCTGCATGAAGCGCCGTTTTTGTCAGGAGCTCAGCGTGTTTCCACATCCGTCAAAATTGACGACCGTCGTGATAAACCGGATGCCTCAAGTATACAGAAGTTACAATCGGTTCAGGATAAACTGACGTCACTTCAGGCAAGACCTAATTAATGGTTTAGTATAAACATCCGTATATTCGGTATGTTATAAGTCATTAATTAAAGGTTAGATTGTGTCTCTGCGTAGTTAACGTGAATTTCTGACATCTATAAACTGAAAGACAAAAAGACCAGCTTAACGTTCATTAAGCTGGTCTTTTTGTATACTCATTTAACATTTTAATTAATCTGCCACTACCAATGAGGCTCCAATCAAAGTGGCGTTGGTGTAACCACCGCCAACATTTTCAAAAGAGAAGTTGGTAATTGGCGCACCGATAACAGTGGCATAATCACCGTCAAGCAGATCTCCAGTCGTTGCAGGGTACAGCGCTATAATATCGTTTCCGTTCTCATCCATGACATGAACGATAGAGAAGGTTGCTCCGAGAGAGCTATCTTCTTCAACGGAAATGACTTCCCCGTTAATTTGTACGAAAGTATTGTAATAGTTGGCTACATTTTTATTCAGATGACGGGTCGTTACATTGGAGTCAACGAGCCCCTGTACCTTTTTGCTTAGTTCTGTCGTAATGGCCGGGAATACATCGTTATGTTTACCAAAGAAATCATAAGATGCCTGCTCCATAAAGGCTGTGTCTTCTGTAATGTACGGAGTTAACTCATTAAAGAAATCCGCAGCTGATGCTGTGGCAGATGAATTTCCAGTTGTTGCAGTTGGTGCTGTTTGCTCCAGAGAAGTAGTAATGCTTAGGGAATCAAGGATATCTTTGATCTCATCCTGATTATAAGTATCCTTGGCGTAGGTTAACGTCATGGTATAGAGTTCTGTATTGGTCGGAATCAGATACTGCACAAGGATAACATCTGTACCCGAGGAATGCTTATAGGCTCCTTCCAAGACACCAGCGCTATATTCTTTATAAGGCTTGTTTGTGTAGCTGGTTTTTTTATAATCGGAAATGCCGATGCTTGAACCGCTTTGTGTGTAATAATCCACTATATTATTGGCGTATTCTTCAGGATTAATTGAACCGGTTGAGCTGGCCTCAATCGTCAGATTCATATTATCTGCAAATGTGACTGATGAAGATTGGTCTGAAAAAGCAGCTTTAATGGATGGAGCATTCATTTGACTTGTATCTACGCTTTTCCAGGATTCAGGATATGCAAAAGAAAATCCTTCTCCACTATATGTAGTGTATTTCGTAGCTTTTGCTTCTGTTGAGACAGTTTCAGTTGCCTTGGATGCTTCTGACGCTTGGCTATTGGTTGTTGTGTTTGTTTCTGAATTACCACAAGCAGTAAGCAATGTGGCTAATGCCAAAATCGTAATAAGTTTCTTCATTATGTCTAATTTCTCCTAATGTGCTTCCCATCGGTTGGGATTTTTTCTAAGGTCATCATTTCGTTTGGGATAATCTAGTTTAGGTGGTGAGCATAGAAACTCCTTTCTGCTTTTATTAGTAAAATAATAACATAAATAAAGATTTCAGCATTCATAATTACTAAAAAGGTAATTTATCTGTATTTAACAAGTCAAAAGCTAATAATATACCGTATGGGTATCCATTTTGATTGATAGTACATACATTTGGTTGATACAACCGTGGGATTTATTTATGACTTAAACATATTTGAACATAACATTCCGACTTAAGAACTAACCCTTTATGTAGTTGCAATTAGCGAATAGTCGGTGAAAAAAACAGCCCATTTTTCGACCTGAGCCCGGTCCCATGTGTGATTGGTGCATATAGTGAACTGTACCTCAAATCAAAGGAGGGGTTTACATGAGTGGAGTAGTAGGTGGATACGGCGGCGCATGGACATCGACTGGCGCGATCTTGGTTCTCTTTATCTTGTTGGTCATCATCTCTAAAGCATTCTTGATCTAATAAACCGCTTGGACCCTAATATATTTGTAAAGGAGGGTTCTGCATGAGCAACGTAGTTGAAGGCGTAGGATACGGCGGCTGGACATCGACTGGAGCAATCCTGGTTCTGTTTATTCTTCTCGTAATCATCACTAAATCTTTCTGGGTATAATATGGCGAGCTCTGCCGGGCAACCGGTGGGGTTTTTTTTCTAGAGGACAAGCATGGTGGAGAGACAGGCATATAAGATAGCTTGTGGTTGAACGGAAGAATTGGTGGAATTCAAGAAAAGGAAGGATGGCGTATGCTTCGAAAATGGGGAAGGTTCCTCATGGCTAAACGCCCATTTTGTCAAAATGAGGGCGATAGCCCGGTCCAGAGGTAGGCATAATACATAGCTTAGGGGTGTAGGCAAATGTTAAGGAGGAATGAACAATGAGCGAAGTAAAACCGAATTCACCGAACGGACAGGGACACGTATACGGACATATGGGAGGTTATGAGCATATGCAAGGATACCAATACACAGGTCATGAAATGCATGGGTATGGATATGGTTGTGGAACAATGCCAATGGGATATGGCTATGGATACGGACACCATGCCAATCAGGCTCCAATGATGCACGGTTATCAACAGGGTTGTGGAGTATCCTATGGTCATGGCGGCGGAAGCTGGGGTTCCATGGGTACGATCCTCGTACTGTTCATCTTGCTGGTCATCATCTCCAAAACGATGTTTATCTAAGTCTTTGGGAGTGCAAGGAGACTTTGCTGATCGTAGATCGTTGCGTTGGGTGCTCTAAATAAACTCCGAGTCTGAGTTCCATGTTGGGGCATAACGTACCTATGATTCAGAGCGGGACAGCGTAGGATTTCATCCTGCGGTGTCCCTTTTTTATTTAGAAGTGAAGGAGCGTTGGGATTACTTTCTTTAACGTACTCCACAGACGCTATTCCATGCATTTTTGCCATTTCACAAGTTTAACGAATCGTAGACGTCTTATTTCCTCAATTTGGGCATGTTTGGAGCTTATATTCATGAAAAGACATGACATGGATTAACGTGGCTGAGATTCGTTAGATTTTACATAGCACAGAAATCCCCAATTTAAGGTGTGCAGGATTCGTTAGCATCTGGTGAGCGTAAACATTTGCTTTAGAGGCCGAAGTTATTTGCACAATTGGAGAAGTAAGGAAGTATCGAGGAGTGCAGTCAGTGGGAGAACGAAAAAGTTTTAAAAGCAGAGCCGAATATATCTGGTTAGTCTGATCAGTGAAAGGAAGACTTTTCTCAATGAAGGAACAGTGTCCGACAGTCTATAGATGTTGCTAAATTGAATATGTAGACATGGATAAACACCCGGAACCCAATTCCGGGTGCTTTGTGTATGTTTTCAATCTTCTCAAGAATAAGTGATATCCAAAACAACAAAAGCCCTACCTCTCTTTTGTCCTTGCGGCTCCGATGACCGCGCCAGTGTGAATGGGAACATCTTGTGAAACTCTGTACTACCGGGTTATTGTGATTCAGGTTCTTCAATCTTCATAGGTTAAATGTGCTTATAGTTCGCTGCGGTCGCAGCATGAAGAAAATATTCCGGGGTTTAAAGAAGACAGAAATCATATGAGGTTGTTTAATACAACTCTTATAGTATACCACAGGTTGTAATTTTCTGCAATAAAAAGGAAAGCGCGACCAGAGCAGCATGTTTTCGGACTGTTTTTAAGTTGGGAAGTGAAAGGTTAGTTTGAAAAGATACAGAAAATTTTTCAAACTATTTCTTCATAGGGGTAATCCTCTTCAAAAGTTTCTGCGTAGGTTATAATAAGAGGGAAGAAACAGAAAGGGGCCCTCGCATGACTGAATCGATTGAGGACAGCAGGTTAATGCGGCAGATCGCGGAACGTGATGCCTCCGCACTGGAGCTTTTATATGACCGTTATGAGCGAGCGGTGTATTCTTTTGCCTACCGGATCGTTGGTGATCCTATGACGGCAGAAGAGACCGTTCAGGAACTTTTTATGCGGGTCTGGAATAATGCTGAACGTTACGATGCCTCACAGGGGAAGCTGACCACATGGATGTTTGCGATTACGCGTAACATTGCAGTGGACATGCTGAGGCGGAAATCAAAAGGGGCAGCGACTACTTCAGTTGAACACGAGACACTGGCGGCCTATGCCGATGAACATACGAACACGGAAGAAGAAGTGCAGCGTAAATGGGAAGGTACCCGGATTAAAGAGGCGTTGTCCCAATTGAACGGTGATCAGCAACAAGTTATAGAATCGATTTATTATGCGGGATTAACCCAGCAGGAAGTATCCAGCCGATTCGGGATTCCGCTGGGTACAGTAAAGAGCCGTGTCAGGCTTGCCATGCGACAGCTGCAAAAGTTGCTGGCCGATGCTGAATTGCATCCGGACGCGGGAAGGGAGGGCATACATCCATGATAGAACGACATGAGGAGTGGTCTGATCTGGCACCGATGTATGTGCTGGGCGGACTGGAAGCAGAGGAAGTGGCGGCGTTTGAAGCGCATTTGGCAACTTGCGAACCTTGCCGCCAGGAGGTAAGGGAATTGCAGGAAGTGACTGGCTTCCTGCCACTGGCGGCGGAACCTGTAGCACCGCCGCAAGGCATGCGAGCACGTGTGCTGGGCAACGTGCTCGGACATGGGCAGGAGAGAGCCGAGGCGAAGCCAGCGGCTGCTCCTGCAGAGCCTGAAGCACCCGTGGTGCTTCAGGAGGATCTTGCGCCGCAGCACAAACGTGCGGCCCGGGTGGAAGAGGCTGCCCAGGCACAGCCATGGCAGCCACAAGCGCGCGCGCGTGCGCGCAGCAGCAGCGCCTGGCGCATAGCCAGTGCCGGCCTTGCGGCCGCGGCACTGTTGCTGGGCGTGTACACGGCGCAGCTGCGGAGCCAGATCGACTCGCTGACGCAGCAAGCGGCGGGCTCGTCGGCTACGCAAGAGCAACTGGTGCAGGCACAGGCGCAGAATGCACAGCTGCAAGAGCAGCTGGCATCAGCTCTGAAGCCCGCACAGGGCATGCAGACTGGCGAGGCAGTGAAGCTGAATCCTGCAACGCAGGACATTGTAGCTCAGGGTCTCGCAACCATCGTTATTGACAGCAAAGGCACTCACCTGGTTGTGCAGGCTGAGAACCTGCCGAATCTGGAAGGCAACGAGGCTTTTCAGGTCTGGTTGATCAAAGGAGATACCCCTCAGAATGCGGGTACTTTCCTTAGTCGTGACGGAACGGGAGCGGTATATTACACATTGGATTCGGCCAACGACTATGATACGGTTGCCATCACGCTTGAACCAGATGCAATGGGAGATGAGCCGCGCGGTACAATGATTCTGGCTGCCAAGATTAAAGGATAAATATAGGATATATCACCAAAGGCTGCTCCGTCGTGGAGCAGCCTTTTTGTGTTTTCCAGTTCTGATGCCCATCCATTGGATTTTATTAATTTTTTTAGTCGGAGCAACCGATAAACAAATAGAAGGCAATACCCTTAATCTCCCTGTATCTCAAGGGAGAACTGGTTGCACATAGAGAGTGAGGGGTTCAGTTGGAAGCATACCGTTCATTTATCTTTCGCCTGATACGCAATTATCTGATCGGTTCACTGGCAGCTGTTTTTGTTGTCGGTACAGTAGTTATGGTATCTACTCTGCAAATACCCAATATTCAATTTGTCCGGCTCATCTTCATTGTACTGATTTCACTCTTGTTCATGCTGGTTGCAGAATTAATTACGCTGTGGGTGCAGCTTGGCCCCATAAGACAATTTTTCAATTCCGAGCACCACGAGAGAGACGAATTGAACCACATGTATGAGAAAATTCATCGTTTCCCGGGACAGACCATATATCGGATCATGGGTCCGCACATGCTTGGCTTCTCACTTCCGGCAGCCGGATTAACAATATGGATGATATCCACAGGGTGGCTTGAATTTCCTTACTTCTATACTGTCGTGGCCGCTGCGTGTGCCTTTCTGATTGCCATCATGCATGCGCTGATTGAGTATTACCTAACGGTGCGGGCGATTAGACCCCTGTTACTTGAGATTCGACATCGAGGCAAAGTCCAATACGGGATGGAACCTTCACTGGGAGGGCGCATCCTGGTATCGATCCAGCGTAAATTTCAGCTAAGTACGGCACTGATTGGCTTATTTCCTCTATTTCTATTTTTCCTGGCTACATATATCCGACTTCAGTATATGGACAGTGAATTTGCGAAAGAGTACATACTGTGGGGAATTCTCATCGTTGTTCTGGGCGCGGGGTTTGCGCTGGTGGGAAGCTGGCTGTTGATTCGTGATGTTCGTGATCCAGTTGCTGAACTGACGCATGAGATGAACCGAATTCAGGGGGGAGATCTTGGCAGACGAGCCCCGGATCTATATGCGGATGAGTTTTCGGCACTGATCTCCGGCTTTAATATGATGATTAATCGGCTGGAGATGAGACAGGAGCGCAATCGACAGCTGTTGCAAAGTTATTTTTCTACGCTGGCTGCTGCTTTAGACGCCCGAGATAAGTACACGGCAGGACATTCCATGCGTGTGGCAGAGTATTCGCTGATGATTGGTAAGCTGAGCGGAATGAGTGAGGAACAGGCGGATTTATTGTACAAATCAGCCCTGCTCCATGATATCGGGAAAATCGGCATACCTGATGAGGTGCTGCTGAAGGATGGAAAACTAAGCGATGAGGAATTCGCGATTATTCGTACACATCCCGTGCAGGGAGAGAGTATTCTGCTCCAGATAGAACCCATTGATGCCATGGCTGACTTTCTGCCTGGTGTACGATCTCACCATGAGAGATATGATGGCAAAGGGTATCCGGATGGGATGGCAGGCGATGAGATTCCGCTATTTGGCCGCATCATTGCGGTAGCGGATGCCTTTGATGCCATGACGTCTGATCGACCATACCGGAATGGGATGAGTCATGAGAAAGCGCTAACGATTTTGGAAGAAGGAAAAGGGACCCAATGGGACCCCTATTTTGCAGGTTTGTTTATTGATGAATGGAGACGACAACAGCATCTTCAGAAACCATCGAAGTGAGGGATCAGCTGATCCCCTCTGTCCACTTCGATTCTTTTCTGCGTCTCCGGTGAAGAGCGAGGCCTGTTATGATGGTGAGAACACACTCGCCGAGTATGACCGCACCCAAGGCGTCATAGATCACATGTTGTTTGATCATTAGCGTGGATACTATAATAGTTGCTGCCCCGGCGGCGACCAAAATCTTGATGGGTTTGCGGATACTTGGAACCGAGAGAACAGCACGCATAACCAGATAAGAGTGAAGAGAATGAATACTTGGAAAACAATTATAAGGACGATCCTGGCTATAGAGCCATCCGAGAACAGATGCTCCCAGGCCAGTACCCGTCAGTTCCGGGCGCGGTACCATGGTCTGAAAGTTGAAGTAGATCAGATAACATATCCAGACACAGATATTCATGGATAACAAGACGCGGTAATACGTCAGGCGATCCTTGGCACACAGGTAAGCTAGCACACCGAATACAAACGGGTACCAGCCCAAATATGGAATGGACATGCCAGGCACGTAGGGAATGATCCGGTCGAGCGGCGAATCAAGCACTACGAACCCGCGTTCTGGACTATTAAGAATATCATAGAAGAGCCCCATGACGGCCAAAGACAGCATTAAACTCAATGACAGCCAATAGGATTTACTTTTTAACAATTGCACAACACCTTTTCTCCTTTCATTCATGCTCCCTAGGAGCATGACCCAGCAAATAACTAATTCAAATTTAAACAACAATATATTCTACTACGACCAGCGCACAAATTGAATCCTGATTTGTGTATTTTTGTGTATTTTTTTGACGAAGAAGGAATGCGGAAGTTTCAATGGGCATGATATGATAGAGACACATACGGACGAAGGCAATTTGGCCAGTAAAGTCGGTACAACAGGAGTGAGTGAATGCAATTTTCAAAAATGTTCGTATTGAATATGGGGATGCTTATTACCATTGCATATCTTGCTAGTGTGTTCTATAAATATGTCGTAATACGTACCTCTTCCCGAGTGAAGCAGGTTAGTTCCGTGCTTGTCCTTATATTTGCAGGTTGGATCAGTACGGTTTTTGGGTTTCAACTCACCGATGAAGTGGTCTTTGATCTTCGATATGTTCCTTTAATTGTAGCCGTTCTAACGTATAGACAACCCTATAGCGTAATTATCGTGGGCATTGGAATTGGTCTATCGAGGCTGACTTTTGGCATCACGGATGCTACATTGGCGGCAGTACTTAACATGTCTATTTTGGGCGTGATATGTGCAGGTCTGAATATATGGATGAGACGCAGCAACTACAGGCTGATTATTAAAGGAATCCTTGTTACAGTTATCGTCAATGTGGTCAATAGTGTAAACATTGCTATCGTTGGTGTGATCCCGGCTACATACTTCTTTTCACATATTATGCCTTATACACTCCCTACAGGTATTTTGCTGAGCCTTATTTTTGCATTTATTTTACGTGATTTTCAGAATGAACAGAATCGTATTTTGCTGATCCAGAGTACAAACCGGCTTTTATCTGTGCAAAAGGAAGAGTTACAGAAAGCCCAGATTGTACTGGAGGATCGAGCGAAACAATTGATGATTGCCTCACAGTACAAATCCGAATTTCTCGCCAATATGTCCCATGAACTGCGTACACCACTGAACAGTGTCATTAACTTTGCCCAGATGATCAGCGAGAATGCCGACACGATGGATCAGGAGGATATTATACGTTTTGCCAATATGATCGACCACTCCGGGCAGGAACTGCTTACGCTCATTAACGATATTCTGGATCTTTCCAAAGTAGAAGCGGGGCGGCTGGATATTGTACTGGAGGATATCAGTGTCGCACAACTTACAGAAGATGCCATGAGCCACTTTCAGCTTGTTGCCGAGAAAAAAGGTATTCAGTTGGTTCTGGACAAAAAACCGGGACTGCCCGAGACGCTCTGGTCTGATCCCCAGCGGGTTCAACAGATTTTGCGGAATCTGATGTCCAATGCCATCAAGTTCACTCACCGGGGGAAGGTCACGCTGACCGTAAGCACCAAGCAGATTAAGAATGCAGGTATTCAGAATCGATGGCTTATTTTCTCCGTTCAGGATACAGGCATTGGTATTTCGGAGGACAAGCATCATTCCATATTTGAAGCATTTCAACAGGCTGACGGGTCGATTAGTCGAAAATTTGGCGGTACCGGACTAGGCCTGTCAATCAGTCGGGATTTAGCGAGATTACTGGGGGGATCGATTGAACTTGAGAGCACTGAAGGTAAAGGAAGCACCTTCTATCTCTATCTCCCGTTGGACCGTGAAAAAATGAGTTGACAACCTTCGCGCCGTGAGTAGAATTTGGGATGACAACTAGCATCGACCGGCTTTTGAGACCCGGTCTAAGGAGTGTATCCCCATACAGAAGACGGTCAACGTTAACCCTCCCCCGTTAGCAAGCAAACCACGGCGCAAGGGTTCGACACAACGCACGAATTTATCGATTGCAACATGGGAGGGTGTACCGGCAATTATTTTACAGACCTTGCTGGGAGGCCCGTTCTTAACCGGGTTTCTGCTGTACCTTGGGGCCGGGTCGAGACATATCGGCTTTGTGCTCGCGATTACGACGTTTGTAAACATTGCCCAGATCGGAGCAGCTTACTGGATGCAGCGTATTCGCAGCCGTAAACGCATGCTGCTGTTATTTGTGGGCACTCATCGCATGTTATGGAGTGCAACGGGACTGATCCCGTTTATAGTTCCCAAAGAGTGGTGGGTAAGTGTATATATTGGCGTGTATACGGTTGCTTTTATATCAAATACCATCGGCGGTATGATCTGGACTTCACTGATTGGCGATATCGTACCTGCTAAGGTGAGAGGGCGTTATTTTGGAATTCGAAATACGATTCTGAATGCTCTTGGAAGCGTATGTTTATTTGCAGGCGGTATTGTTTTGGATCGTTACCCTGGAGAAATGGGCTTTCTGATCCTGTTTATTCCGGTGTGGATCTGTGCTATTGCCAATACAGTCATCTATTTTTTCTATCCGGACGTTCCCTTTGAACGTTCTACCGAAAAGGTTTTCTGGCGCATGTTCATCAAGCCGTTCCAGGATCGTTCTTTCCTGAAAGCAACGCTGTTCCTGGCTTCATGGTTATTGATCCAGACCTTGATTGTTCCGCTTTATTCCTATGTTATGCTCGATTTATTGAACATCAATTATCAGACGGTATCCCTGATCACGGTAATCCAGACGCTGGTTATGATGGCTGGTTTCTATGTTTGGGGCAATCTGAATGCCAGATTCAGTAACAAAACCCTCCTATTTTGGACATTGCCAGTCATTGCACTCTCCTGTTTGTCATGGGGTTTAATGTCGTTCATGCCCGTATTGATCGCACTATTTCTATCTCATATTTTCCTTGGGATCGGGGTAGGTGGATTCAACCAGCTGGCGTTTAACTTTACGATTGGAGACACACCCAAAAGTGAAAGACCGATGTTTGTCGCGGTGTATTCGGCTCTGACCGGAGTCACTTCGTTTCTCGGGCCGTTGTTGGGAGGCTGGTTGTATGAAAAGATGGAAACCTGGTCCGATGCGCTGGCCTGGATCTCAGCCTATGGATTTCAGATGGGGGTTGGTGTCGTGATGCTGATTCTGACATTTACCCTTGGACGTCGTGTACTGTTAAAATAGAAACGATATAATTTCAACTAATGAATATTTACACTGGCACTTCGATGACAGAACAACCTTCCGATCGCTGTTATCCCCAGATTTTTTTGATTCCTTTTAGAAAAGGGAAAATCCGGGGATAAAGGCGAACACTTCGCTTCTTCAGGTTATTTCTGTCCTCTCCGTTATCGTGTAAATGATTAGATTGATCATATCTATCTGGTATGACTTCAAAAAAGATGGCGAAGTGGAGGGATGTATTTGAATCGTCTCGAACGGAAAGCCATGGTGATTGGAGCCACCGGGCTTGTAGGTGAATTACTGGTTCATAATCTGCTGGAGCACCCAGCATACAGCTTGGTTCGCGTTCTGGTTAGACGTCCGCTTGAGCTGCAACATCCCAAACTGGAACAGCATGTGGTGGACTGGGAACAGCTGGAGAGCCAAGACCACTTATTCGATGGAATCGATGACCTGTACTGTTGTTTGGGGACAACGATCAAAAAAGCAGGCAGTCAGGACAATTTCCGTCAGGTGGATTATCATTACCCGGTTCGTGCAGCTACGATTGCGAAGCAACATGGTGTATCACAGATGCTGGTGATCTCCTCCATGGGAGCGAGTGCAGATTCCCGGGTCTTTTACAGTCGGACCAAAGGGGAAATGGAGGATGCATTGTCCGATATCGGTTTTCCGTCACTGCATATCTTCCGCCCTTCCCTAATTCTGGGAGATCGAAACGAGAAGCGGTTTGGTGAGCAGATGGCTGCCTATGCCATGAAGTTTCTGGATCGCTGGATGAAAGGCAGAGCGGACAAATACCGGGCGGTCCACGCCGCAACTGTTGCACAGGCCATGACCAATATTGCACTGGTGCAAGCCAAGGGAAACCATGTGTATTCAAATGAAGTCATTCATGTCCTTGGTGTGGACGGGGGCTAAGAAACCTTTGAACAAGCTGTTTACTTCATGTGGCTAGTGAGGAGCGTTTCTCGCTTGAGGTAGATCGTGGTATAATAGGCAACAAAAATGAGTTCGAACCCTGACTCCATGCGGCAGCAGGATAACGAACACAAAGGAGAACTCGTCCATGAAAAAACCAATCTCTACCGATCATGCGCCAGGCGCCATTGGTCCATACAGTCAAGCCGTTGATGCAGGCGATTTCATCTACACTTCCGGACAGCTTGGTCTGAATCCCCAAACAGGAGAGTTCGGCGCAGATGTACAGGAGCAGACACGTCTGTCTTTGAGCAATGTGAAGGCTATCCTTGAAGCAGCAGGTACAAGTATGGATAAAATCGTGAAAACGACGGTGTTCCTGAAGGACATGAACGACTTCGTTCCTGTGAATGAAGTGTATAGCACGTTCTTTGAACAGCCGTACCCTGCACGCAGTGCTGTGGAAGTTGCTCGTTTGCCAAAAGATGCACTGGTGGAGATTGAAGTTATTGCCCTGAAATAGGACAACCTTACTCGTTCTTTTATACATAAACAGCCGATTTCAGGTCGAAGACCAGAATCGGCTGTTTGCTTTTATGTTTTTTCGTTATATTTAAGCGTTATATATGATGGAAACTACTCAATCGCGATCCTGATTCCGGGCGAAGAACAACCATACCGCGTAGATGGCCAGTACGATCGCAATGATGATTGCCGTATAATATACGGAAGTGACATCCTTTTGTTTAAGTGCAATGGCGATATACGCCCATGTGAATACAAGTGGGTATATGCTATCGCGATAACGGAAACTAACGAGGACAGCCAGCACCATACCGACAATCAGCATAATGATCGTCCAGGTTGGTTCGCTGATACCAAAACCATCCCAGCCAATTTTATATAACAGTACAGCTGCATTGACAATCGTTGCCACGCTAATCCATCCGAGATAGATGCTGAATGGCAGCTTCACAAGCCAGATCTCAGCAGTGGTTGGAACCGTAATGGTACGTGTTTTTACATACAGCATGATCAGGCACAACAGAAGCAGTACAATAATCAGTAAAGCGAGACCGGTCTGCAAGTTTTGAAAAGCAAAAATCCAGGCTACGTTGAAGGCACAGCTTGCCAGAAACCAATACCCGAGACGGGTAATCGAATCCCTTTTCCAGGAAGCGGGCACGAACTGATAGATCACAAACCCTGCTAACAGCAAGTAGATCAGACCCCATATAGAGAAGGCATAGCCAGAAGGTGTGAGCAGCACAGGGTACATATCCGATACTTCTTTATTGGTCTTGCCTCCGATCGGCAGCGCGTTGGAGAGGTAGTTCACGATAATTACAGCGATAAAACCAATGGCGTTTAACCACTTGTACGGATTGTTACGTGACATTGTGTTTCCTCCTTGGTTTAACGATTGAATGAACCACGGGTCAGTCTACAATGAATATACCCAGTTCTTGCACATTCTAATAACAGCCGCAAAAAATTCACAAGTTGATCCTTCAGATCCTTGTGCTCTGCCGCTTATGTTGGAACGGCACTCTGTCCCAATGTACGCGAAACGAAGCAGAAATATGTCCATGCCCACGATGTCCCACTAGAAGAGGAGGAAGAGAAATGCTCACAAGAGAAACGATGGAGCAACAGCAAACCTGGTTCTATGTAGTTGCACTGTTCGTAGGGGCAGCGATAGGGCTGAGTAATCCGGTATGGGGGAATGTTTTACACTACACTGTGTCCCCGGTTCTTGCCGTTCTGTTATACAGCATGTTTGTACAGATTCCCTTTTTACAGTTAAAAGAGTCCTGGTCGAATCTTCGATTTATGGTGGCGCTACTGGTGGCTAATTTTATCGTAGTACCTGTAGTTGTATGGTTGCTCACACTTGTCTTTCCGCAATCACCAGGCGTTCTGATCGGAGTCTATCTGGTACTGTTAACTCCCTGTATTGATTACGTCATTGTGTTCACACAGCTCGGCCGGGGCAATGAGAAGCTGATGCTCGCCGCAACACCTTTTTTATTTGTTATACAAATGATCCTGTTGCCGTTTTATTTATGGTTATTGATGGGTACCGAGATAGCGCAGATCATGCAGGTAGGGCCGTTTGTAGAGGCTTTTTTGTTCCTCATCGTTATTCCACTGCTGCTCGCTGTTGTTACACAAGTTTTCTCCAGAGGTAAAGCGAGCGGGGAGCGGGTCATAAATGCGACGGCATGGCTCCCGGTTCCGATGATGGCACTCGCGCTGATCGTGGTTGTCGCTTCCCAGATTGGCAAAGTCTACAATGATATGGCGATTATCGTAAACGTGATCCCGATCTACATTGCTTTTCTGATCATTATGCCTTGGATATCTCGGATCATTGCTAATTGGTTTGGATTGAATACAGGCGCAGCGCGTGCGTTAATTTTCAGTTCAGCCACAAGGAATTCGCTGGTTGTTCTGCCGCTGGCGCTGGCACTCCCGCCAGAATGGGCAACTATCGCTGCGGCTGTTATTGTTACACAGACGATGGTGGAGCTTGCAGGGGAGATAGTCTACATTCGACTTGTACCTGCGGTGATTTTGCGGGATCGGTGAGCGTACTAGGGTGTATCTATGTTATGATCTAATATAATGAATAAAACCATTTTTGGTAAATAAAAGGGGGTTATGAGTATCCTTACTTACCGGAAGATCATGTTCTATCTGGATATTATACTTGTACCGTTCATCATTATCTTCTTTTCCATAGCAGCTCATACAACGGGAAATAAAGTTTATTATCTCTACTTTGGTGTAGCTGTAGCCGCAATCTTTCGGAGCGTATCCTATCTTAGAAAAGAAAGAGCCAACAAATCGTCATGATATAGGTTATTTTCTGTAAAAGTAAAATTAAAAAGAGTACTTCCGATGGGTCATGCCAGGAGTACTCTTTTTGATTCGATCAGGTACTCGTTACGTACCCGCCTCCAATAATGTTTTACGATATTCCGCTGGCGTGATGCCTTCCATCTTTTTGAACACTTTGCTGAAATACTTTTCGTCCTGAAATCCAACCATCTCCGAGATTTTGGCGACACGCAGGGAAGGATTTTGCAGTAACAGCTTGGCGTTGTTGATACGCAGTTTGCCCAGATATTCCGACCAATTCAGACCAAATTGCTGTTTGAATTTACGGGAGATATACTCCCGGCTCAGATAAAAACGTGCGGCAATCTGCTGTAAGGACAGGTCCTCCTGATAATGGGCGTCCATATAACGTGCAATCTCACTCATGGGATCAGGATTGGCGTGGTGATGAGCGGTGAGCGCCTTACCGGCCGCAAGCAGTCGTTGTTCCAATGATGAACGAAGCAGGGGGAAGGATAACAGTCCTTCAGCGTCCAAAGGTAACTCGGCAAAGGGAATAGACTGTTCCCCCGTCACTTCTTCCTCATGGAATGACGAACCTGCCGTATCATCAAGCCAGCGGCTCAGCATCCATTCCAGCTCATCGATCCATTGCTGGATCTGCTCAGCACTGACAACCTCAAGATCAGTAATCGGGTCAAGCCACTCGGCGACCGCAGCAGATACACTGGAAGCCCGGCAACTCATGGCTGCCATACGCAGGGGTTCTTCATGGGCGGTTAAACGCCTGATTTTATTTCCATTTGATGATTCCACTGAGGCATGGATTCGCTGTTTAATTTGCACAGCATTACGTCGCCACAGCCTTGAACTTGCTTCCAGATAGGCCGCTGAGATTCCGCCAGGATAAGACTCACAGGTGGAGATCCCAAAATGAAGCCGGCGCTGAATCGTCTGCTCCAATCCATAATTGACCTTGTCCAGAATATGTTCCAATGAAGTGGATGGACCCCAATGCAGCAGAACAATCTCGTCCGGTTGATCCAACTGGCGAAACATTACGCCTTCGTCTGGTGTGGATAACATCTCGGCACAGATATTGAGTACCGAGAACACAAGCAGGTCCGGTTGACTGCGGTATTTTGCCAGACAATCTGCATCCAGATGGGACAGGCTGGTGACAGCGACACTACAGACAGGGATTAGACAGGGGAGATTTAACTCATCCTGCAATCGCTGCATGTGTGAAGGGCTGCTGCCTCTTCCGACGGCAAGTTCGGTGAGCAGACGATCCTGGTAGTGGGGGCGCATTCGATTAACAACAATGGATTGCCTGGTGGATTGTATCCGAATGGCGTCTTCCTCTTCCCAAGCTGTAACGGCCTTTAATAGAGATGCATTCAGCTCATCTGCTTCCACAGGTTTCAGGAGGTAGTCCATGCCACCATGTCTGATTGCATGCCTCACGAGTTCAAAATCATCATATCCACTGATAACCAGCACCTTGCTGTGCGGGGTATGAGCCGATATCCATTCAAGCAATGCCATACCGTCCTTGCCCGGCATACGCATGTCACTGAGTATGATTTGAGGTTGATGTGCCGTGATGGCGGCGATGGCTTCATCCCCGTCTGCTGCTTCAAGTAATGTATCAATGCCAAACTCTTCCCAATGACCAAGCAACCTTATGGCATCGCGGACATGTTTTTCATCATCTACAAGCAGTGCCTTCATGTTGTTCACTCTCCCGCGTATAGTTTAACCGTGATCTTCACACCATTGGGTT
Source organism: Paenibacillus sp. FSL H7-0940 (assembly GCF_037979415.1). Lineage (NCBI taxonomy): Bacteria > Bacillati > Bacillota > Bacilli > Caryophanales > Paenibacillaceae > Paenibacillus > Paenibacillus sp. FSL H7-0940. The sequence goes on along the minus strand of NZ_CP150280.1, from coordinate 5,067,922 downwards.
CCCGATTGTTGATCTCAAGCCTGGCTGAGTGACCGGGATGTGAGTTCAATTGAAGTCGGCGTATTACATTTCGTAGACCGATGGATTCAGACTCGTCGGATTCTTGTGTGGATAACCCGGTTGTTGTATGACTTTGATGTAGCCATCCGCAGATCTCCAGTAATTTTTCTTCAGGTATGGAGGGACCGTTATTATTCAGTTCGATTTCAATCCAATGATCGTTGATCCGGCGGCTGGATAGGGATATTTGACCTTTGCCAGGCTGAATATCTGCTCCATGTTTGAAATAGTTTTCAATTAAAGGTTGTAACGTCATTCTTGGCATTTCGACAGACAGGGTATCTTCGGCAAAATCCAAATCCACCTCAAGGCGGTCACCAAACCGCTCCTGCTGCAGTTCCAGATATAATCGGGCATGCTCCGCCTCTTCGCGTAAGGTCACGCAGGTCTGATCCCGCATGCTGTAGCGCAGCATTTTGGACAGGCTAGAGAGTAGTGTATACGCCCGTTGTCCTTGCTGTTGAAGGGCAAGTGTACCGATCGATTGCAGTGTATTATACAGAAAATGCGGATGAATCTGCGCTTGCAATGCTTTGAGTTGATTCGTTTTATTGGCGATTTCGAGTCGATATTCCCGCAAAATAAGATTGTTTACCGTATCCATCATATCTCGGAAATGACGAGCGAGTACCCCGAATTCATCTCGGCTGGATAGATGGATATCCACATGCAGACGCCCGGCTTGAATCTGGTTCATATACCGCATGAGTTGCTTGAGCGGACCGGTGATTCGTATGGAGATGAACAAGGTTGCAACAATGACCAATACAAGTGCCGCAATGGCAATCATCGCGTTATTCCACGTAAGTGTGGTGGCTCTGGCATATAACGTCTCATTTGGGATCTGTTTGACGATGGTCCAATCGGCGTACGTGCTGCCAAGTTGCTGGTATACATACATGGAACGATCCTGTTCAAAATGCCCTGCAACATTCTGGGCTGTACCTGCGCTAGATCGCGCGATATTCAGTTCACTAGCCGTTTCCTCTCGTAGTGCATCTGTATGATTGACCTCGGAACGTCCTTGGTAAATGATCTGATTCTGACCATCCACCACATAGATCTGTTCCTTAGCCGGATCATACAGCCTGCTACAGATTGCTGCAATGGTATTCATATTCAGATCAATGGCGAGTACACCCAGACGCTCAGTGGACGGAATATCCTTGATCACCCGATGCAGGGTAATGACCGTTCTGGCAGGGTCATCGGGGGAGGCAGCCTTGAATCCGTACGTGTGACTCATATGGGCCGATTCCACCCAGATATCCGGGCTGTCACCGCTTGTTTTTCCATGAAGCGAGCCGGAATAGGCCTGTTTGCGTTCCTCCCGCTTCGGAAAGGGATTTGTAATTAAGGTGGATTGATTGGCGGCAAAAGAGTGCAAATACAGCTGGAATACATCCGGCACAGCCGCGCGTATTGTCTGCAAAGTGGTATACACTTCGGCCACCGCACGATAATCACCAGGAATTTTTGCCAAGTTACGCAGAAAGTTCGGGTCGTTATACACAGCGAGCGACGCTCTGGCCACGTTATCCACATAGTTATTGAGATTGGTGGACGCTTGGTAGATCAGGCGTTTGTTCTCTTCCACAGCCTGTTCCCGTAGGGCCGTTTTGGTCTGGATAAACGTCATGCTGATCGATGCGAGCAGCGGAAGGGTGGTAGCAATGAGCATAAAGGCAATCAATTTGGTGCGTATACTGTAGTATTTGGACATCGGAACACCCCTTCTGGTTGCAGGTTTAGAGAGGACAATATTTTACCCCCAACTGTTCACAAGGGTCGGTGTTTCCCTCGGCGATAATGGGGTTTAATAGAAAAAGAGACCAATTTCATCCATCTATAGAAGGGGAGAACGATATGAAGCATCGCAAATCTTCACAGCTGTTACAGCAGCTTGTGTTCGTGGGTCCCTCCATCGTGTTTTTTATTCTCATCATCGTGGTCCCTTTCCTGCTTGGCATGGTGTATTCCTTCACGGATTGGAACGGGGTATCCGAGAACATTAATTGGGTAGGGTTTGATAACTTCGTGCATGTGTTTGCGAATGATCCCAAGTTCCAAACGGCGTTTTGGTTTACGGTGCGCTTCACCGTGGTTGGTGTGGTACTGACCAATGTGATTGGCTTTTTCCTGGCGTATTTTCTGACCAAACCGCTCAAGACGAGAAACATTCTGCGTACGATCTTTTTTATGCCTAACGTGATCGGTGGGTTGTTGCTCGGCTTTATCTGGCAGTTCATATTTGTGAAAGGGTTTTCAGCAGTAGGCGATGTAACCGGCTGGTCCTTCTTCAACCTTCCTTGGCTGGGAGACGAACCAACCGCCTTCTGGGGAATCGTGATTGTGTTTGTATGGCAGACCGCAGGATATCTGATGGTCATCTACATCTCATCTCTGACAAATGTATCCCCTGATCTGCTGGAAGCCGCCGAGATTGATGGCGCAAGTCGCTGGCAGGTACTGCGGAGCATCATTCTTCCGCTCATTATGCCAGGTGTAACGATCTGTCTGTTCCTAGCGATCTCCTGGTCGTTCAAAATGTTCGATCTCAATCTGTCACTGACCAAAGGTGGACCGTTCGGATCGACAGAGTCGGTTGCACTTAATATTTACAATGAAGCCTTTGTAAATAACAGATATGGCATCGGAACCGCCAAAGCGCTCGTGTTCTTCGTAATCGTTGCCATCATCACCATGATTCAGGTACGTCTGACGAAGAGCAAGGAGGTAGAAGCCTAATGGAGACGACAAAAAATTACCGCTTCAGTACCATTGTAACCGAGATTGTCATGGTACTCCTTGGACTTTTATTCCTGGTTCCGTTTTACTTCCTGTTCGTGAATTCGGTCAAAACCTTCGGTGATCTACTCACCAATTCGGCTGCATGGCCGGAAGTATTTCAATGGGGCAACTATGCGAACGCCTGGGAGAAAATTAACTTCCCGTCCGCGCTGATGAACTCGCTTATCGTTACTGTGGTCAGCAATCTGTTGCTTGTGCTGATCAGTTCCATGGCCGCGTACCGAATGGTCCGCAGCGATACCCGGTTCAACCGTATTTTGTTCGGCATGTTCATTGCCGCGATGGTGATTCCGTTCCAGTCTATCATGATTCCACTTGTTACTGTAACCAGTAATCTGGGATTGATCGACAGCCTTGGCGGCCTCATTATCTGTTATCTTGGTTTCGGGGCACCGATGTCTGTCTTCCTGTTCCACGGATTCGTAAAATCCGTCCCACTGGAGATTGAGGAAGCGGCTCGGGTGGATGGAAGCTCGGTCTACGGAGTGTTCTTCCGGATCGTATTTCCACTCATGAAACCGATGTATGTAACCGTCATCATTCTGAACACACTCTGGATCTGGAATGATTATCTGCTTCCATCGCTGATCCTGCAAAGCTCCAACCTGCGTACGATCCCAATTGCGACCTTTGCACTCTTCGGTCAATATACGAAGCAATGGGATCTGGCTTTGCCGGCACTTGTGCTCGGTATTATGCCGATCATTATCTTCTTCCTGCTGATGCAGAAGTATATCATTCAGGGGATTACCGCTGGATCAGTTAAAGGATAAGGTGCGAGGGCAGGGTCGCTGTGGCGGAGTGCGAGTGCGAGTGCGAGTACAAGGTCGCTGCGGGCTCAAGTTGCGCTTTCAGTCGCTGTTGCTCCTCGATGGCCTGAATGGATTAGGGCAAGGAAGCCACCGAGTATCAAAGGCGAACGCTCCGCTCCTACATCGCATCCTGATCCCTTTGCTCCCACCTCGCATCGAGGTGGGCAAAGGGAGCATGCCCGTATAGCTTGGGCATGACTCCTAGGGAAGGGAAAGCGTCGATAAAGAGAAAGGAGCAATAATGAAATGATTTTAAGACCAGGTTCGATAAGGCAGAAGGTGAGTGTATAAGGGCAGGGTCGCTGCGGGATCAAGTTGCGCTTTCGGTCGCTGTTGCTCCTCGGTGGCCTGAATGGATTAGGGCAAGGAAGCCACCGAGTATCAAAGGCGAACGCTCCGATCCTGCAACGCATCCTGATCCCTTTGCACACCTCGCACGGAGGTGTGCAAAGGGAGTCATGCCCGCATAGCTTGGGCATGACTCCTGGGGAAGTTCGAATAGCTTGGGCATTCCTTCTAGGAGAAAAGATAAACTCGGATCAAAGCGCTAACGAATCCACCGCATCTTAATAGGTGGATAATCAAGGAATACAAATTGTAACGAATCTCTGAAACGTTATTCGGTTACAAAACAGCGTTAGAGGCTTAAAATTCGACCAAATCGACGAAATAACGTCGCTGTGATTCGTTAGAATGGGAACCTGTGCAAATAGGTGCGAATAACGTGCGCTCGGTTCGTTAGAATGAAAACACACTTCAATGGAAGGTTATTCTGTCATCGGAGTGCCAGTGTAAATATTCATTAGTGGAACGGTTATACTGAAACTACTATAGGGAGAGTGTATGTATGAAAAGAATGACCAAGTTGACGTTGCTTATGCTGATTGCTTTTTCGGTAATGCTCGCGGGTTGTGGCAATGGGGACAAGAGTGGCAGTCCGGTCAACACGGATGCTCAAGGTGGTGGCGAGGCTGCTGCTGGAGATAAAACCATTAAAATCTTCCAATTCAAAGTCGAAATTGCGGAAGCGCTCAATCGTCTCAAAGCGGAATATGAATCCTCCCATCCAGGCGTCAAACTGGACATTCAGACTGTAGGTGGCGGTAGTGACTACGGTGCTGCATTAAAAGCCAAGTTTGCCGCTGGCGAACAACCGGACATTTTCAACGTAGGTGGTTATCGTGAATTGGATACATGGCTTGAATATCTGGAAGATCTGTCTGGAGAATCATGGGCCAAGGATGCACTCGAAGTAGCCAAAGAGCCAATGACCAAAGACGGTAAGCTCTACGGACAGCCGCTCGCGCTGGAGGGTTATGGTTTCATTTATAACAAAGACCTCTTCCAAAAAGCAGGTATTACCGAAATTCCAACGACACTGGAACAATTGGATCAAGCTGCACAGAAACTTCAAGCTGCGGGCATTACGCCTTTCTCGAACGGATATCAGGAGTGGTGGGTGCTGGGCAATCATAACGTAAACGTCGCATTTGCAAATCAGGCAGATCCGGTGAAATTCATCCAGGGACTCAACGAAAGTACGGAGAAAATTCCTGGCAACCAAGTGTTCGCCGACTGGATCAACTTGCTCGACTTAACGCTGAAATACAGCAACAAAAACCCGCTGACAACCGACTACAATACGCAAGTTACGTTGTTTGCGAGTGGAGAAGCGGCGATGATGCAACAAGGGAACTGGACTCAAGTACAGATCGATGGAATCGATCCGGATCTGAATCTGGGTATCCTGCCAATGCCAATTAACAATGAACCTAATGACAAATTATTTGTCGGTGTACCGAACTATTGGGTTGTGAACAAGAACTCTCAAGTGAAACCGGAAGCAAAAGAGTTTTTGGAGTGGCTCGTAACTTCGGATATCGGGAAACAATACATGACGAAAGAATTCAAATTCATTCCGGCTTTCAGTTCCATCACGGCATCCGAAGAGGATCTGGGTGACCTCGCCACAGAGATCATGAAGTATAGCCAGGAAAATAAAACACTCAGCTGGAACTTCAACCGTTTCCCTGAAGGGGTTCCACAAGAGTATGGCAGCACGATTCAGGCTTACGTTGCAGGCAAATCGGATAAAGCCGGATTGCTCGACGCATTGCAACAGAACTGGGATAGTCTGAAAAAATAATCCGGATCATGGACGGTATCCACAGGTTACCAAAAACGGTTCAGAAATTTTTGGATAGAAAAGTTAGTCTATTAGATAAATAAGTCAATTGGAAACAGGTTTGCCAGAAATCTTATTCTGGCAAACCTGTTTTTGTTTTCCGAGGAGCCAATAGCGCTCTCTGAAAAGTTCAAAGTCAGCTATATTCCTGAAATGTGGATAACCCAAAAGCAGTTTAACGATCTAATGACATATTTAACACAGAGTTAATACTATATGTGGATATCCTGTGTGTATAACACTCTAAATGTGGACAAGTATGGAGTAGCTGGATTGGGAGGTCCTCTTTTGTTAACAGAAATACTTGTTTTCAACTGATTAGTACTGTATAGTTCTAAATATGACAAATCCAAAAATGAATACGGGACCCGCCAAATCCAAAAGTTCCAATCCGGTGAACCGGACCAAGGCAGTTGAAGTGGCGGCACAATTATTTCTGCGTCAGGGGTACAGCTACGTCAGCATGGATGAAGTCGTGCGCGTGAGTGGGGTATCCAAGTCAAATATTTATTATCATTTTAAAAACAAGGAGGAGCTGCTCCAGGCCGTGGTACAATACTGGATTGCCCAGTATGAGTCGGAGCTGTATCTGCTGCTCAGTCAGCGTGAGCGAGGAGTGGAGGAGCGTATCTACTCATTCATGGCATTGTTGTCGGCAGGCATTGAGGGCCGAAATTACGAAGGGAGCTGTCCTTTTGTTACGTTATATATGCAGACACCGGACAGTGCACCCCAAGTGAAGGAAAGCATATCCAGATTCTTTCGTGAGCTTAGACCGATGGTGGAGAAGTTGTTTCAGCAAGGTTTGGATCGCGGTGAATTTCGCAAAGAGATCGAGCCGGGACCGGCTGCGTTGTTGTTTATTGCAGCACTGGAAGGTTCGCTAATCCTAGCGGGAACTGCCCGTGATGTTGGGATTATAGAACAATCGGCACGTACGTTTTGTCAGATGCTTCGTTAATCGAAGCTCTTTTTTTGAATATAACTAGTACTATATAGTACTAAAAGGAGCCGTAACGGAATGAATATACATTCAACAAACATGAATCAGGTAATAAGCAAGTCTGATATTGCAGCCACGACCATTTTTATGACAGGTAGTACAGGTTTTATTGGCAAAGAAACGGTCAAACAACTCACGCAGGGAGACGCACCATTGCTCTTGCTGGTTCGTTCGGAACAGCGAGCCAGAACTGTGCTGAAGGCTTATGGAGTGAAGGATTTTGACCGAATTACCTTTATTAAAGGTGATTTGTCCATGTCAGGTCTTGGCCTTACCGCAGCAGATCGGGAACGTGCTCTTGAAGCGAATGTGATCATTCACGCGGGTGGAACGATGGACGTCACTTTGGAACGAAAAGTAGCCGAGCAGATATTCATGAACGGGGCCAGAGAAGTGGCACAGCTAGCGCAGGAAATCCACCGTACTCATGAATTGAGACACTTTATCCACGTTGTTGGTTATATGAGTCCTTATGGAGAGCGGAATGAACAGGGGAATTATCTACAGGTTGAGCATGTGGATAACAATGAAAGTGCGTATGAAGAGATGAAGTTCCATGCCGATCTTCATATTCGCGAGCATGCTGAACAGCATCACTATCCCTTATCCGTTGTAAATCCGAGTACAGTGGTTGGACCACGCCCGACAGGTGAAACCGAGCAAACGGGTGGGATTGGACTGCTCATTCAGGCGATTCAGAAAGGACTTATGCCAGTAGTACCGGGAGGTTCATCCTATTGGTTACCGCTTGTGGAGAATGACCTTGTTGCACAGACGCTTGTTTTTCTATCTAGGGAAGCTGCTCCAGTCGGAGGAACTTATCCACTGTTGGCGCGGAGGGAAGACAGTCCCAATATGAAGGAACTGCTGCAACTCTTGGCGCAGCAATTGGACGTACCCAAGCCCAAAGGGGCTTTGCCACTACCATGGATTCAATGGATCATGAAATCAGGTGGTTCACGCATCAGTGGTGTTCCAGCGGAGTCGGTTGCTTTTATTACCAACAGGTCATTCCCGGTTGAAGAGACGGAGGCTCTGTTCACACGTATGGGGCAAAACTGGCCGGACATCCGGGAACAGCTTCCGCTGGTTACAGCCGATCTGGACTATCGTCTTCGGTATACGCCGTTACCTGAGGGTTTTCCGACAGATTATATTCGGTCGCGGAGCGGAAATATGGCTATGCTTGGTTGGGAGGGCGAGGGAGAGCCTTGGATTATTGTACATGGTTTGCTTCAATCTGCGGATGAGATGTTACCGTTAGGAAAACAGCTTAGGGACCGGACTGGGAACCCGGTATGGTTAATCGATCTCGCTGGATTCGGACGGTCCCCGGTGCATCAGGGAGATGAAACATTTGAAGGTCAGGTGGATGCACTGCTTACGGCTCTTGGTGAGTTTGAAGGTCCGGTGAAGCTGGTTGGTCATTCGATCGGGGCTGCTATTGCAGCTGCGGCACAGATGCGTAGCGGGCGGACAGACATTCGACTGGGGTTGCTTCAGCCAGTAGCTGACAATTCGAATCCGAATGTGCTGAGATGGATTTCTCGTTTACCAAGAGGAGTGATGCGCTCCCTGCTGCGTGGCAGATCGGAGAAAAGTTGGAATCAAATGTTCAGTTCACATAGCGGCGTAGGCGACAGAAGTGTTATGGCCGATACCATGGGCAAGAGAATACGCTCCAGTCTCCAGTCCCCTCGCATTGCAGGAGCACATGCAGACTTGTTGCGCTGGATCCACTCGGGTCAGAGGAAAGGCGCCAGATCAACGTTGTGGGCGAAAATGGAAAGTCAGCATTATGCCAAGAATGTATTAGTTGTATGGGCCAATCAAGATCAGGAATATCACTATCCCCAGGATATGAACTCACAGGTCAAACGGATAGATGTACCCTATGGACATTACTTTCCGACGTTTCAGTATAAGGAAACAGCTGCAATTCTCGCCGAATGGGCCGATACCTTAAGGTGAGTTCAGGTTTGGACATGCAGGAATCCCGTGCCAATTGTCGAAAGGGTCAAGTCGACTTTTGAGAGCTGAACCAAAGACAGGAGAGATGAATGTATGAGCAAGCAACGTGTGGAAATCAGTAAAAATGTGCTAACCGAATGTCTCGGACTGCGTAGCGGAGAGAATCTGGTAGTTATCGCAGACGATATGAAACGGGATCTGGCTGAATCCATCTATGAGGCAGGCAAGGCACTTGGAGCAGAATCAGTCCTGTTAATCATGGAGGAACGCAGCAGATCCGGCGAAGAGCCACCTGCGCCAATTGCAGAGGCCATGATTCGAGCAGATGTAGCCGTGTGTGTAACGAAATATTCATTAACACATACTCAGGCACGCAAAAAAGCCGCTGCTTCAGGGACCCGAGTGGCAACCATGCCCGGCATGACAGAGGATATGTTTGTGAACGGAGCCATTACAGCTGAATATTCGCAAGTAAAGGCGTTGACCGAGAAGGTAACGGCTCTATTAACCGCAGGTCGCCATGTGCGAATAGAGAAGCAGGGCCATAGTCTTTCCTTTTCCATTGAAGATCGTAACGGTGTACCAAGCACAGGTATGTATTTGAACCCTGGTGAATCGGGCAACTTGCCGTCAGGAGAAGCCTATATTGCTCCCGTTGAGGGCAAGGGCGAGGGCAGTATTGTTGTAGATGGTTCCGTTGCTGGAATTGGGGCACTCCGTGAACCGATGTTATTAACCGTTAGTGAAGGACGGTTGGTGTCAGCTGAAGGACCTGATGGGGCTCAATTACTGGAAACGCTGGGTGAGGGGGATGGTCGTTTTCTCGGCGAATTCGGGATCGGTACCAATAACAAGGCACGAATCACGGGTGTGGTGCTGGAAGATGAGAAGGTGTACGGCACAATTCATGTGGCCTTTGGCAGCAATAACACATTTGGTGGAACGATTGCCGCAGGTGTTCATATTGATGTAGTTGTACAAAAGCCGGACGTGTACATCGATGACAGGCTGATCATGCGTCAGGGTGAATTAGTCGAATAACTACAGCGAAGGAAATTGGGCATGTCCACAACGTGTCCACAGTAATGGATAACTGAAGCGGAAATTCGGATTTTACGTCAGATTTACAAACAAATACACAACATGTCCACATTAAATTAATGAATATCCACATGAAACGCCAAAGATATCCACAGCATGTGTGCAATATGTGCACAACTTATCCACAAATCAGGTATAACTCGTGTTTTCATCCGATAAAACAGTCGTTTTGGAGTAATCAAACAAGTTATCCACAGGAATAACGCTTTTTTGTTCCAAGTATTTGAAAACATAGAAACAGATCCATAATATATGGGGATAAAAAAGACCCGAAATCGGCATAAAGCTGATCTTGGGTCTTTTTTATGAATATAATTTTTCAATCCTATGTCAGGTTACTTACGCTCAATTCTAAAACGACTGACTTCCACCACCCTCCACAACAGGGCAAATGAGCAGAGCGGAGACAGCAACCGTAATGCAACGTCTGTTGAAGTTGGCAAAATTGATCTGAAGCCTAAACATTTGATCAAAAATAACCGATACACCAAAGTAACATCTAATGGGACGAAAGTAGTCTGATTATACGGAATGAGAGGATATGGGGATAACTATGGACGAGGGAATGCAATATATTAATTTTTCGGTAGGAGACCAGATCTTTGCACTACGAATTGATGAAGTTCATGAGATCATCAGAATGGTGCAGGTGACAACAGTTCCATTTGGAAGCCCGGAGATCCGAGGTTTTGCTTCGCTGTACGGTAAGGTCGTTTCGGTGGTGAGTCTTCGTGTATTGTTAGGCATGCCAGACCAGGAGGATACCTCTTCTACACGTATTATTGTGGTGCCTTACAAAGGTGGATTTGTACCGCTGATCGTAGATATGGTCGATTCTGTCGTAAGTTACGATCGTTTCGAGGAACCAGCTGAGGAACACCGTCGTTTCATGCTTGGCGTTTTTGACAAAATCGGGTTCTGTGAAGATCATCGTGCAGGTATTTTGAACCTCGATGTATTACTGGGCAGCTTGATCAGATCATAGGAGTATAACGATCCGTAATTCTTTCAATATTCAGTATTATCCTTCGGTTTACCCAAATGTTCCTCATCCGCTTTTCGGGAGAAGGGACATTTTTTTGTGCCGCTAGGGCGTTTTCAGACACGCCCTAACCATCGAAATAACCACTTTTTATGGGCAAAGGTTTTTAAATCCGGTCATTTTCGTATATGATGGAGAGTAACAATGCGAAGGGATGACGGGAGACTTTAATGATGCAATCGCTGTATGGAGTATGGCTTGGTGACGTATTTTTTTGTTTTTCCGGTGAAACATCGGAACCACGTGTGGATGCATGGAGCCACGTGGTAAGAAGGTTGAATTTTGGCGACGGGGGTCGTCTGTTTCAGCCTGCCGCTCTGCGTCTTGCGGAGCTGCGCTGGCCGAATCCGCTGAGGAACACGGCTGAAGCGAAGAACACGAAGCGGCGTCAACTGCTGGGACGCACATTGGAAGGATTGGCAGTCTCGCCCAAGGATGCCTTCAGGCTGCTGTTGCAATGGGATGACCGTTTGTTAAATGCAGCCGGAATTCAGGTTGGAGAAGAGATGCGTTACTGGATCAAGGCGGCGCAGTTCACACAGGAGCTGCTGTTGCGGGGAGCAATTGCTCCATCGGCTGAATTCGCAGCAAAGACCGGAGCACGGCGACGGACCGGGCAAGAGACATTAACAGGCGTATGGCGGCCACGTTTGCAGCAGGAGGAGGACATTGAACGCTTCCGCGATCTTGCTGAAGCGATGCCTCCGATTGGATTGGCTGCTCCTGGAGCTTATGCTTCATTGGAACCGGAAACGCGTGAAGAAGCAGGGGCTGCGGTATTATTTTCATTCATGAGTGGCATGATTCATGCTGTGGTGACAAGTGAACTGGAGGGCATGGACAGTGAACTGTCCCGTTACCGCACCCCATATCGACGTGGATCTTCGCCAGTAGCCGAACTCTGGTGGAACAGTCTGATCTCGATGTTCCGTCCTGTGACGGTGCAAGGGCCGACGGACGATATGACAGCGTTTATTCATACGTTGCAAGAAGTTGGTGGAACGTCAATGCCAATTGTGGGAGCAGAAGAGATGGCGCCTGCTGAAGGCCAATTGAAGCTGGTGCTCCGCTTGGAGCCGCCGCTGGGCGAACATGAAACGATCTGGGGGATCAGCTTTTGGGCGGACAGTGAGCAGGAACCAAGCTTGAGGTTGCCTGCACGGACTATCTGGGCACATCCAGAGCGAGATCTGGACCGAGGGAAGGTGTTATATACCTCGGCGGCAGAGCAATTATTGATGGCACTCGGGCAAGCAGCAGAACTGGCACCTGAACTGGAGACAGCGCTGCTTACCGCTCGTCCGGAGGAAATTAAGCTGGAGCAGCAGGGTTTCTTTGAATTTCTCACGCATGCGGTTCCACGTTTGCAGAAGGCCGGGATAACTGTTCTCATGCCTTCAAGGTGGAGTCGTGCCGGGAAACGTCGTGCGGGACTGCGTCTGCAGATGTTGAATCGGGGAACAGAGCGGTTGCCTGGAGCCACATCGGCACTGGGCATGGAACAATTGGTTGCTTTCAAGGCGGAACCTATGCTGGATGGTAAACCGGTCACGGCGGAGGAACTGGCAGCATTGGCTGAATCCACAGTTCCGTATGTCATGTTCCGTGGTGAATGGATTGAAGTGGATACAAAAGAGATTCGTCAAGTTCTGCGTTACATGAAAAAAGAAGAAGAACAATATATGCCTCTCTCCGAATGGCTGCATCTGGCAGCGGATGAAGGGGAGGATTCCGCATGGAAGGGCCTCTCCGTCTTTGGTGCCGAATCTGATGGGATGCTTGCTTTCCTGCTCGATGGACAGGTGCTTCGCAGTATTGAGCCTCGTCAGGTTCCGGCAGAATTGCATGGTGAACTAAGACCTTATCAGGAACGAGGTTACCAATGGTTATCCGCGATGCGTGAGCTGGGCTTTGGCGTATGTCTGGCGGACGATATGGGACTTGGGAAGACGATTCAGGTAATTACCTGTCTGCTGGACCGCAAACACGAGGAACGCCAGGCCGCTGAAGAGGAAGCCCGTGAGAATGAGCTGTTGAATGGATCAGATGATTCATTCCCGGCGGATCAGCACACGAATGAACAGCCTGTTCATCTGCCTGCACTTATTGTGTGTCCTACCTCGCTGCTTGGAAACTGGCAGCGTGAGCTGAAGCGGTTTGCCCCGGATCTGTCGCTATATATTCATCATGGCGGACAACGGCTGCACGGGAACGAATTCCAGGCAGAAGCGCAGACGCATGACATTGTACTGACGACCTATCATCTGGCAGGCAGAGATGGCCCGGATCTGGCTTCGTTGCACTGGTCCACCATTGTGCTGGATGAGGCACAATATATTAAGAACTACCGTACCAAACAAGCGCAAAGCGTAATGCGCCTGTCTACACTTCATCGTATTGCGATGACGGGAACGCCTGTAGAGAACCGGCTGAGCGAACTTTGGTCGATTTTCCAGTTTCTCAATCCGGGGTATCTGGGCACCGCTTCATCGTTCCGTCAGCGTTATACGGGACTGGGGCCATCCGAAGAAAATGCAGCATCATTGCGTGAGCTTCATCGTTTGGTATCTCCATTCATGTTGCGCAGGCTGAAAAGTGATCCGGATATTCGCAAGGATCTGCCAGAGAAGCTTGAACTGAAATCGTATTGTTCTCTGACGCCGGAGCAGACGGTGTTGTACCAGCGTGTGGTGGATGATCTGATGGGTGGTCTGGATGGCAGAAATGGCATCGCCCGCAAGGGAATTGTTCTGTCCTCTCTGACCAAGCTCAAGCAGATCTGTGATCATCCGGTGCTGGCGGACAGCAATCGGAAAGACCACGGCAAGGCTGAGGCATCCGGTAAGATGGAACGATTGCTTGAACTGCTGGACGCCATCCGTGATAACGGGGAATCTGCCTTGATCTTCACGCAGTATGTTGCCATGGGAGATCTATTAGTGTCGAGGTTGAAACAGCGATACGAGGAAGAACCTTATTTCCTGCATGGCGGTGTATCGAAGTCGCAAAGAGACGATATGGTGGAGACTTTCCAAAAAGGAGAGGGGCCGTCCATGTTTGTTCTATCTCTTCGTGCCGGAGGTGTGGGTCTGAATCTGACACGGGCGAGTCATGTCGTTCACTATGATCGGTGGTGGAATCCCGCGGTTGAGAATCAGGCAACGGACCGTGTATTCCGAATCGGGCAGAATCGCAATGTGCAGGTGCATAAGCTGATCTGTCAGGGAACGCTGGAGGAACGGATTGATGAGCTGATTGAGAGCAAGAAAGCACTCTCCGAGCAGGTCGTTGGTTCGGGTGAGAACTGGCTGACCGAGATGTCGGATGATGAGCTGCGTGGTCTGATCTCTCTTCAGGGTGAGACGTGGCTGTGACCTTGAACATTCAGGAGAATATAGATGTGGAGAAAGGGGGATTATTGTGAGCGAAAAATGGAAGATCGAGCTGCATATGTCCCCCGGTGGATGGACAGCAGAAGTAAATACAGCAGCGGATGCGGACCAGGAAGTTTCCGTTTCCGCTTCCGCTGCTGAGGGCAAGACCGGATCAGCCGCAGGCATGTTCACGGTCACGGGAACGCCCGCGCGACTGAGCGAAGCCCAGCGCGAGGCTGTACTGGCTCAGCTGCGCAAGCGCCCGCTGACGCTGTACGCCCTGCTGCGCGGCGGCCCGGCGTCCGAGGAGCTCGCCGGGCTGCTGCCGGCTGCGCAAGCGCCCGAGGGCTCGCCAGGTTCAGCAACGGCCAGTGCGGCCGTGGCATGCACCTGCGGCCGCCCCAGGCTGCGCGCATGCCGCGGCCGCTGAGCGCGCCGTAGCCGCGCGCCTCGCGGCCGAGCCGCTGCTGCAGGCGGCGCACGCCGGCCTGCCACGCGAAGCGCTGCTCGCCGGCGTGCTGGGGGCATGGGCGGAGGAACTCGCCCATGATCCCAGCGGCCCCGGCCGCGCAGCGGAAACGGCTGGCCGCCCGCAAGTGCGGGGCGGCGAAGGCGGCGCTGCCGTCGGCGAATGGATCGCCGAGGCCGCCGCGGACGGCGCCATGCACCAGCCGGGGCCGGGCTTTGGCGCCGTTGAGGTGCGCCTCGCGCAGCCGGGCAAGCCGCCGGCCTTGCCGGAGCTGACGGCGCTGCTGCCGGGCGTGCCGGCCACCGCAGGGCTGGATTTGATCCGCGAGCGTGTAGCCGCGCGGATGTGGCAGGCTGTCCAGAAGAAGACGGACAGCCCGGCAACCAAATGATGCACCAATCAGAGCGGGGGAGATCTCAGATCACCCCTGCTTGTTTTTATTGCAGCATGTTGCATTATTTGATTTAATTCATTTCCCGGTACAAGATGAATTTTGTCTTTATCCAACAATGCTAATGCTCATTAATAAAGTGCATCTCGGTATAATCAATTTTTTGCATATTGGATATATGAAGGTATATTCCCATTTCAATTCTATTGTGTACAGTACGGGGATGTTGCTCTAAAAGTCCAAAAAACGATCATACAGGCTGTACAGCCCGTATAAGTTCATTCGGATCTCTTCTAAAGGAGGTCTTTACCGGTGGAGCTTCGCTCCCAATTAAGGTATACTGTCGCAGGGAACATTGCACGCTGAGAACTATATAACATTTATATTATTGCGATAGGAGTTTTTACATGAAATCAACTACAGGAAGACAGCGCCGCATGGTGGTTATGCTGTCCTCATTGATGATATGCGGAGCATTGCTTGCCGCGTGCCAGAACGGTTCAGGCACAGAGGAGAGTCAGAATCCGAATGGAACAGGTAACACACAACAGGAGACGGACGGCACAACGGTTCATTTTACGGAGGATAAAGGAACGGATGGCGACAATGCTGGCGGGGATGACACATCATCTTCTGGCAACAATGATGGAGATACAGGCAGTGAGTCAGATAATGCTTCAGCGGGCGGAGAGCAGGGCTCTTCGGACAATGGGAATGGCGCGACAGCGGAAGATCCATTGCTGGAGAAACGCAGTATCAGCGCACTGCAAACGACGATTGATGCACAAACTGTGGTGACCAATGCCGAGTCTATGACCGTCATTGTGAACAAACAACGGAGTCTGCCCGACGGGTACGAGCCGGACGATCTGGTGGAGCCGAATGTACCGTTCTCCTTCGACGAACCTCACGAGAAGCGGCATATGCGCAAGGAAGCTGCTGAGGCACTGGAGAAGTTGTTTGCAGGTGCAAAAGCAGATGGTATTGAGCTTCGTGCGGTGTCTGGTTATCGTTCATATCAGCGTCAGGTATCCATCTATAACAATAATGTCAAAACCAAAGGTCAAGAATACACAGATCGTGTGAGTTCTGTGCCAGGCCGAAGTGAACATCAAACGGGTCTTGCCATCGATGTATCCAGCCCGAGTGTGGGCAATGTGCTGGAAGAGGTATTTGGCACATCGAAGGAAGGCCAGTGGTTGGCTGAACATGCTGCAGAATACGGATATGTCATCCGTTATCTGCAAGGTGAAGAAGATACCACAGGTTACGTCTATGAGCCTTGGCATATCCGGTACATCGGTACAGATTTGGCACCTGATGTGGCGAAGAGTGGGTTAACTCTGGAAGAATACTTCGATGAGGCTAATATCAAGTTGTAATTTGGATGTTTCATCCTTAAAGAAAAAGACAAGATACTATTTCTCATAAATCCCCGAATGAACCGTCCTTGATCTAACCAATGGGCAGTCATTCAGGGGATTTTTTTCTATGCAAAAATGTTAATGGAGTTAAGATAGAATTAAACTTGATTCCATTGTCTGAGATGATGGGGGACTGATATAATTCATGTTTAATCTGAAGAGACAAATACAACCAAAGCGAGGGACGAGAGAATGAGCAGACAGCAGGTTTTTACGGGCTCCCCATGGGAACCATTGGTGGGATATTGCCGTGCCATCCGTGTAGGGAACCGAATTGAAGTGGCGGGTACAACCGCGATGCAAGATGGTGTAGTTGTTGGGGCAGGTGATCCGTATGCACAGACAAGGTTCGTTTTGCAGACGATCGAGAATGCACTGAAAGAACTGGGGGCTGACATGTCGCATGTGGTGAGAACCCGGATGTTTGTGACCGATATCTCCAGATGGGAGGAAGTTGGCAAGGCGCACGGTGAATTTTTTGGACAGATCCAGCCTGTAGCCACCATGGTTGAAGTTAGCGCACTCATTGATCCCTTGTTGATGGTTGAGATTGAAGTGGAAGCGATCGTTGAAGATGAAACCCAAGCCGATTGATTCTGACCGTTATCCAGAAGATATCTAAGGAACACAGGACGTCTTATTTGGTCATCAGGTCCTCTTGCTAAAATGTAAAGAACTTCAGACACGTTATTTCCCAAATTCCTCTGATAAAAATGCTATAAACAGCTATTTATTCAAATTAGCGTGCCTGAGATTCCTTAGATTTCTGCGGGTGCTTCAAATCCATGAATAAGATGCCTCAGATTCGTTAGCGTTAACTCCGCTTGCTCTTACATTCGGTAAGCAACGTATTTCGTATGCAGCGCACATCGCACGTGTCTGCTCCGGACAAGTTTCAGATACCCTTCGGTTTGAAGCAGTTTGTAGACACACTCTAAAAAACCAAAACTAAAAACCAAAACAAAAAAACAACCTTATCCATGCCTGTCAAAAGACAAGCGGATAAGGTTATTTTGAATTGACTTCGCCGCCTGGCCACACGGCTGAGTTCTTGATGCGCCAAACTCATTACACCGCGCGTCAGGAGCTACATGCGGATGGCTGGTCATTCTGATGCTCCACACTCATGACCCCGCGCTAAGCAATGCACACGGTCGTCTGC
This sequence comes from Paenibacillus sp. FSL H7-0940, assembly GCF_037979415.1. Taxonomy (NCBI): domain Bacteria; kingdom Bacillati; phylum Bacillota; class Bacilli; order Caryophanales; family Paenibacillaceae; genus Paenibacillus; species Paenibacillus sp. FSL H7-0940. The sequence goes on along the minus strand of NZ_CP150280.1, from coordinate 5,050,117 downwards.
AACAACATATAACATGTGTTTCAGTCAGACGTTTTTCTAACCGTATTATTTCGCTTCCAGCTCTGCTGCAGGTGTTTCAACAACCACTTTCCAAGCTGTTCCGATTGGAGGCAGGCTGCGTGTCAACATAGGGCTGTAGAACCCAATGACTTTAGCGCCTTTGGTGAGTTCTTCAGCTTTCACCGTTTCACCTTCGTGGTTCACGATCAGCGTGTCTTTAGCAATGTTCAGCACGACATGGTCAGGAGCTGTTTCTGTTAACCGTGTACCTGTAATCTCAATCTGTGAGATGCTGCCTTCAGCTGATGTTACATTTTCAATCGTACCAGCTGTCCCCAGAACGTCTTTCAATTGTGATTCCGCAGCGTCATCCAGTACAGTGACTTTATAGGTCGGCGTTTGTGGTGGCAGACTGCGGGTGGTGATCAGGGAATGCTCAGCTTCCACGTTCATGCCAATGGCCAGATCAGTCAGTGCAATCTCTTTTCCCTCAACTGAGATGAATTTTGTCTCATCGCTCAGATTGAGCACTATACCATCCGTACCTGCACCGCCAATCTGGATGGACTGATATTTATCTTGGTTCGAGATTCTGGTAATGACACCACGTTCAGTAACCGTCTTCACGTCCTCTTCACTCGAGATAGTCACTTGATTGCCCGTTGTGTTCACTTGTCCATGCAGTGCTTTCTCAGCAAAAGAAACCGGTACATACAATTTGCCGCCTGTGATTTCGGGCGCTGTACCCAGCGTGAGCGACATTTTATTCACGGAATATTGATCCTTGCCTGTGATTACCTGTGTCCAGAGAGCACCACGAGTCAGCTCTGCAGTTTTAGTTTCTTTATTCCATTCTAGTTCAATACCCAGTGCGTCGGTAAGATCACGCAGCGGGATCATGGCTACTTTGCCATCTTTGTTCCAATAACCATCAGAGATGGCTGCACCATTTACGGATACGTTTACTACACTCGCTGCGTTACTATCTGCTGAAACGGATGTTTGATGGACTGGTTTTGTGTTGTCCAGTGTTGCTGCATAAGCGGCTCCACCACCCAATGCCATGGATAGGGCCATCAGTGCACTTACTTTTTTCATGTTGTTGTTCATCAATATTCATCCCTTCTAATCTGTGTACTGACGCGGTAAAATCTTCCTTAGGGCCGCGCTTCAAGTTAATAGACGGGACAAATCGTCTAAGTGTTGCAGTTGAAATGCAATGAATGTAAGCGGTAGGTTAGTTTAAATTAGAAATATCGCTTGTATTGCAGGTTATCCGCAGCAGGATCAGGTTAATTTCAGGTAAGTGGCCAAACCTTTGTCCTATTTCACATTCGAGTACGAGGAGGAACGGATTAGATGAGTGATATGTTGGTAGCGCTCTATCGTTTGCCGGAGCAAGAGAGTGGACTGAGAGCGCTGGAGGAATCCTCCATTGTGATTCGAAGAGCCATTGCCCCAGAAAAACAGCTTGTACTGGATTGGGTGAGGTCACATTTTAGTCAGGCTTGGGTGGATGAATGTGAGGTCGCTTTTGCGCGTCAGCCAGTGTCCTGTTATATTGCGGTTGAGCATGGGAAAATGATTGGATTTGCCTGTTACGAAGCGACATGTCGCAACTTCTTTGGACCGACAGGTGTGAGCCAGGATGCACGGGGCAAAGGTGTAGGCACAGCCCTGTTACTGGCCTGTATGCATGCGATGAAGGCGGACGGTTACGGGTATGCCATTATCGGATCAGCGGGACCTGTGGATTTCTATGCCCGGACGCTGGGTGCCGTGAAGATTGAAAATTCAACGCCGGGTATTTACGAAGGCATGCTGCGGGCAGACTAGAAGATAATGATGTTCTGGAAGCTGTGGAAAAGGAAGGGAGGACGATGATGAGCACGAAACAAATGTTGCACATCGGAATGATCGGTACGGGATCAATCTCGGATCTTCATATGAGGTGTTATGCCAAAAACGAGGATGCCGTCATCTATGCGATCTGCGATCTGAACGAAGAACGGGCTAAAGCTGCGGCACAGAAGTATGATGCTCAATCCGTGTACACCGATTATCGGGAGATGCTGGAGGACCCGCATGTGGATGCTGTCAGTATCTGTACCTGGAATAATACACATGCGGAATTTGCCATTGCTGCATTGGAGGCAGGCAAGCATGTGTTGCTGGAGAAACCGGTCGCAACCAATGTGGAAGATGCACTGCGGATTGAAGAAGCGGTGAAGAAGAGCGGACGTACGTTTATCGTTGGTTTTGTGCGGCGTTATGATAACAATATGCAGATGATGCGCAGATTCATAGATGCCGGGGAGTTTGGTGAACTGTATTATGCCAAAGCCTCCATTCTGCGGCGTCACGGCAATCCAGGCGGTTGGTTTGCTGACAAAAGCCGTTCCGGCGGTGGCCCCCTGATTGATCTCGGCGTACATATTATCGACCAATGTTGGTACCTCATGGGCAGGCCGAAACCTGTTTCGGTCAGTGGTAATACGTATCGGAAGTTGGGCAATCGTGCCCATATTGAACATCTTTCTTTTTACAAAGCAGCCGACTACAGCGCAGCTGTGAATGACGTAGAAGATATGGCGAATGCGCTCATTCGGTTTGAAAACGGGGCTTCGCTGGCGGTGGATGTGAGCTTTACCCTGCATGCACGCGGAGATGAATCTTCGGTGAAATTATACGGCGAGCGTGGTGGGTTCGAACTGGAGCCGGAGACACTGATCGTCACGGAGAAAAATAATACCATCCTGAATATTGAACCCCAGACGGACAATACGGGTCTCCATATTCATAGTGCATTCCAGAACCAGATTGACCACTTTGTGGATTGCTGCCTGAACGGTACAGAGCCGATCAGCCCAATTGCGGATGGTGTGGCTTCCACGCGCATGTTGTGCGGAATCTACGAATCCGCTGAGAAAGGGCAGGAGATTCGTCTGGATTGAGTTCATTTTACATGGCAGTTGTCCTTCGGCATATTAAAAAGCATGCGTCTTCCGCGTGATCTGCGGTTACGCATGCTTTTTGGCATCAGGTCATTTATTCAGTGGTGAATTCTCGTATCCAGGGTCATCATAATCCGTATCCTGCAGCCTTGGAAGCACGTTCATGGTTTCAATTGCCTGCCGGGTATCCGGCGTGCCGTGGTCATACAGAAAGGTGTACAGCAAGGTCATGCCATCCGAAAACTGCTCCGTTGCCTCATCATGGTCTGCCGATTTGTAGGGTACCGGAGCCCGTTGCAATGTATAGGCATCGTCATCCTCCAGCACCTTCATCAGATCTTTCAATCGGCCCAACTGTTCGTCATCCACCAACACCTCAAAGGGTGTAGATTCGTTCTTTGTTTGCTCAATAAGATTATGTGTTACCGATACATACAGATGTTGTTTGCCGTCCTGCATATTCCAACCCCCATTCTGAAATGGAAAAAAGACGCTTCTACTGTTAATAAACAGCAAAAAGCGCCCTGAAACGAGCTACTATGCTCGTGTGTTATTTACTCATCCACATGTTCAGTCACATATGACCAGCCATTACCTTTTCCTTTGAGTTATTTCCCAAATCTCCCCGTTACAGGAACCTGGCGGGTACCGGCCTCCATTGATCCTGAACACAGGGGACAGGCGGGAGGGCCCGATGAAGCTTTCTTGTTTGTTTTTGAAGAAGGCACAGCCGGCTTCTGTCTTAGCCACGCTTTACAGGTGGATGAACTGCACTTCCATACCGCAACGGTCTCCGTACGCTCAGCATTACCTGAACCTGAAGTGTGCGACTGCGAACTGGAGGAACTCGCAGCTGTCTGACTCACACCCGGAGTGCTGAATGCCTTATGGTTGCGAATTTCACCACTGCCACGCCGTTCACCGAGGCGATCCTCATCACGTTCGTTGTGGACCTCGTAGTCTCGACGGTCACTGTGGCTGATGGCACGACGCTGTGCCACATCCCGACCTTCGGAACGGGCACCTGAGCCGGACGAGCGGGCATACTGTCCGTTGCCTTTACCATATGAAGCCTGACTGCTCGTCCGGCTCTCCTCACGAGGTTTGCGTTTGTCCGGTACTTCCATGCCGAAGGCTTCAAGCAGGAAACGGGACACATCCGCTGGTTTTCCGTGATGGCTCGCCGGTGAGGTGACATACAAGTACTGCTTGGCCCGTGTGATGGCAACGTAGGCGAGCCTGCGTTCTTCCTCCAGCGCCATGTCCAGTTCGGCATCTGTCTGCTGCACAGCAAGCGCAGCTTTCTGATCCTCAGGAATATCCTGACGCAGTGCGGTACTGTGAGGCACAATGCCTTCACTGGCTCCGATCCAGTACACACAAGGGAACTCCAGTCCTTTGGCCCGGTGAATGGTCATCAGCTGTACCGCGTCACTATCCTGCGCACGACGCAAAGATTCCATCTCACGGTGTCTGCGGGACAGCTCATCCGCGAATTGGATGAACTCTTCTACCGTTTCGAATTTTTTGACAGCAGCTTCGAATTCATCCAGAGTTTCCAGCATCGTTTCCTTATAGTGGGTGAAGATGCTGGGATCACCACTTTCCATATACTTGTCGTAGAACTGCCTGCGCATCTCCTGAATGGCGATGATGGGTTTTAGTTTGTGCAGTGATTTGATCAGTTTGATGCGTTCTTTGACCTGTTCCTGCTGAAATGGTTTCAGCTTTTCCCATTTCACCAGATGGATGAGCGGATATTTCTTCGCCTGTTGTTGTTCACAACGCTGTATCCATTCCAGACCCGCATCGCGTGAGACGTAGAGCGGACCCAGTGCACTTGGAAGAGCATCCATGGCTCGTGGGTCAAGGGACAGACGCAGATGATCCATCAGGGGTCTGATGAGAGACTGGTCATAGAACACCGGAGAAGCACCATGCTGTACAAAAGGTACATCTTTCAGCACAAGCTGCTCGAATACAGCCCGGCTGCTGCTGGCTGTCCGGTGAAGAATCGCAATATCGCGATAGGTGTGTTGTCCTTCTTCAACCTGCTGGCACAGCTGGTTTACGACCCACGCTGCTTCTTCCTCCGCATTGGAGGGTGTAGCGAAACGGGGGGCATCGCCGCGGTTTCCAGCGGCACGTAGCCGTTTGTCACGTCTGCGTTTATTGCGGGCGACCAGTTCACTTCCGAGTCCCAGAATGCGTGCATCACTACGATAATTGATATCCAGCGTCACGATGCGTGCACCGGGGTATACTTTATCGAATTCCAAAATTGATTCCTGGCGTGCGCCATTAAAGGTATAGATCGTCTGGTCATCGTCTCCCACAACCATCAGATTGCGGTGAGCGGAAGCCAGTTTTTGCACAATTTCATACTGCAGATGGTTGGTATCCTGGAACTCATCCACCATAATGTACTGGAAACGCTTCTGAAGCGGCCCCAGAACAGCAGGATCACGAAGCAGCGCGGCTGCCCGTAGTAATATATCATCAAAATCCATTTTGCCGCGATCCTGCTTCCAGGCTTCGTAACCAAGCAGAACACGCTTGGCATCGCGTTCTTCCTGCGATTTTTCAGGCAGATCGGTTGTTTCCGATCCTTGCATCTTCCATGCGGACAGCATGGCCAGCAGACTTTCAGGCTGGAAGGCTTCACTCATGCGATTTTGGCGAAGAAGCATCTTCAGTACGGTATGTTGGGCTCGCGACTCGCCAAAGATCTCTTCCTGCACACCGTAATGACGCAATAATGTCAGCGCAAAAGAGTGGAAGGTGCGAGCCTGTACGGCTCTCGCGGCTGTCGGGCGTATGCCTGGCAATGCGGCGATCCGGTCTTTCATCTCGGTGGCGGCTTTGTTCGTGAACGTCACCAGCAGGATACTGCCTGCATGTACGCCACTGACCTCTATGAGGTAGCCGGCTCTTGCAGCCAGTACAGTTGTTTTGCCACAACCGGCTCCGGCGAGCGTCAGAATCGGTCCTCTGCCGTGACGGACTGCCGAGATTTGTGGTGCGTTTAACTTGATGCCGGCCTCTTCCAGAGAACGAAAATAAAAGGCATCCTGTTGCTCATTACCCACGAGTTGCCGACTGGTCTCCAGCGGAGCAGACGGGGACTGGGGCAGGGACGCCGCCGGGGTAACCCCGAGCGGACGGGGGTAGAACGTTGAGTTCGGACTTAACATGTTTCATCCACCTCTGTATGCATTCAGGGATAGGACTATCCCGGCTAAAAGTAAACCATTTGCCCTTTTCACAATCGCATTGTAAATTGGTATGATAGAGTTAGTCGCCTAATCAGGCGGTTAAGTATGGTCAAAGCTTCATTATACCCGAACATATGGTCTTGACGAAAGCCCCCGATTTCATCCAGTATCGGTATAAAACGGGCACCTGCACGAGATTACGCAACTTTTTGGCATGATATCGTATAAGTTATATGCCTGAGCATTTTGCATGAAAGATGTAATATGCTAATTTACTACTAAATAGAAATGATAATATTGGTTTTGACGGGACAGAGGAGGAATGGTCATGAAACTGCTTCAGCGCATCAAAGACGGAGCGAACAAAGCAACAGAGCGTGCCCAACACGCCGTTGAGATTGGGAAACTGAACAACCAGATTGTGGGCTTGCAACAGGAACAGGAAGTCCATTTTACAGATATGGGTCGCATCTTCTATGAGGGTTATCGGGCACAGGATATGACGCGTGCGGAAAAAGAAATGGTGGATCTGTCGCAGCTCTGCGACGAATTGCAGGACGAGATTGATAGTCTGCGCAACAAGATTGCACAACTCAAGAACGAACGGTTGTGCGAGTGTGGACACGTCGCTTCCCTGGATGCCAACTTCTGCCCTAAATGCGGACGCAAGTTGGGTGAACTCAAGACAGCAGCGCCTAAAGTAGCAGCAGGAGTCGCAGGAGCCACCACAGCCACCACAGCCGCAAGACAGGAGGCAGCTGTAGCTCAGACCCCAACTCCAGAGCCGGACTTCTACGATGCGCCACCTGAGTTGGAACTGGAGGAAGACGAGCCGTACCATACGGTCATTCCGTCCATAGCGGATCTGGAAACGGAATCGGAATATAACAGTACGGAATTTACTCAGGAAGAAAAGGAAGCGTTTGATGCCGAGTGGGAACGTCGCAGAGATGAAGAGATGCAACGGGAACGTGAGCGTCAGCAGGAACTGGACGAACGCATCCGCTACTGGAAAGAAAACAACCCGATCGTGAACACGGTGGACGTACAGACCGAAGTATCACGCGAAATGGTGAATTGTCAGATTTGTGCAGCCGAGCTGCCCAAAGGGTCGAAGTGGTGCCCGCGCTGTGGTGCCGAACAGATCTGATCTGATGCAGTAGAAGCACTGCCGCATCAGTGTGAGGCAGTGCGGGTTGCTGACAGCATGGGGGGACGGGAATATGGACCAACTGCTGCATCATTTGCGTCATCTCGGATTTACCGAGATGGAATCTAAAATTATGGTGGAACTCGCCCGTCAGGGATCAGCCTCAGGATATGAGGTTGCGAAGCGGCTGGGCGTGTCCCGTTCCAATGTATATGCGACCCTGCAACGGCTGGAACAGCGTGGATTCTTGCGGTGTAGTCCTGGGGAACCGGCGAAGTATAGTGTGCTGAAGCCAGAGGAGATGACACGTATGATCTCCGATCAAATGCGTACCTCGCTGGATTATGTTCAGAGCAGCATGCCCAAAAGTGAACCGGAGAAGCCTGTCTTCTATAACGTCGAAGGTGACAAAAATGTGTTTGAGAATCTGAGCCGTGAATTGGCCGAGGCTCAGCATGAGATTGTCGTAGACGTTTGGCGTGAAGAGGCAGAGCTGCTGCGTAATGACTTACAGCAGGCTGAAGCTCGGGGTGTGCGGTTGTTATGGTCGTGTGATGGTGGCGAAGGCATGATCGATCAGCCTGTCCCTTGGCCGGGTTTGCCTATGTATGGTACAGGTAATGGTCGGAAATTTTCCCTGGTGGTCGATCGCCGCTGGTGCATGTTAGGCATGCGCGGTGAATCATGCGCCACACAGGCACTAGTTACGGAGCATCCGGTAATGACCGGACTGCTGCTGAATCATTTTGCTCAAGAGCTGGTGTTGTACGAATTGGAACAGGATATGGGGGATGAACTGGAGTCCTGCTATGGGCACCGGTACGAAGAACTCTCTGCGCGTTATTGGTCTTCTCCTTCAGGAGAAGGTGACCAGAGCTAGACAGATCGGCGACTAATCACCTCTGATGGAGTGAACATGCCAGCACATAGGTACCTATCTTGACGAAACGAATACGTGTGTACATAAAGCAGGCGCTGCCCAAAGGCAGACGCCTGTTTGTGCTGGTTTGAGATATGACAGTGATGTTCGTCACAGCATCTGTTTCCAGTCAAGTCGATAGTAAAGGTATGAAGTTACGCTATTTTTGAGAAAATGAAGCTATGAACATTCGATTGAACTGGATCGGGTTGAACAGGATCGCACATGATCACTCTTTTGGCACGTGATATAGAGCTTCGAGCACATCCGTATAATAAGCTGTACCATGGGGTACAAATTCCGTTGCCCGAATCTCGCGAACGATACGTTCCGCTTCATCAGCTGCATGATCACTTAATGGGTCCTTATGACCGATGGAATGTGGCGGTGATGTCAACGGCTGAGTCTGAACTCCGGTAGCTTGAATGACGTCGATCTCATTACGAAACAAAGCGAGTAGATCATCCAGCGGCACTTCATACAGGCTATCCACCTCGCTAGGCTGCAGAACGTAGGCTTCGAGCGGCTGGTTCAGACATAATCCATAGACGGCGCTGAATTCCCGATCTATGAATGGGACACCACGCACCTCTCCTTGGAGCTGCTGTGTAGCCGTGAGTAGATAGGTTAGTGCCTCGAATGGAGTATAAACACCCAGTTCTTCCTCCAGCTCACGACTGGCGTCTTGCAGTTGTTCACCTGCGGTAAGATGACCTGCTGCTGTAATGTCGTAACATCCGGGGAAGGTATCCTTAATATCACGCCGCCGCTGAAAAAGAACCCGTCGTTGCTCGCCTTCGTCACGCACGATCCAGCAGTGGAATGAACGGTGCCAATATCCTTTGGCATGGACCTCGCTGCGTAGTGAAGTGCCGATCCAATTTTGCTGATCGTCATAAATGTCGAAACGTTCTGGGGTCATGAAACGTATCTCCTTATATAGCAGATTTTAAAGTTCAAAATTTCACAAAGTATGTTTTAAACGAAAGGGGAACCATCGTATGGAATGCATTGTACACTTTCAGGTGATTTATCCGCAACCTCAGGAACGTAAAAGTCTTAGAGGACTTATATTTGTAGGGCAAGGTCAGGAACCGGCTAACAGTCAGTTAAGCAGCATGTTTAAGGATATGGGATTTAATGTACGTTTGGAAGATGAGGCCCAATTGTTGTTCAAGCCAGTGGATGCTTCGGCAAACTTTGAATATATTCGTGTGACAGAGCTTGATACTGGGGAAGAAGTTTACAAAGAAGATAAAGATCTGAAGTCGATCCTGGAGCATTTGTTGCCACGCCGCTTCTAATTCATGAGCATGGCCGCAAATGAAATTCATGGGGGAGCATATGTAATACATGTATGTTAGGCACAAAAAAAGGCCCCACCTTTACGGTGGAACCTTCAAACCTTTAAGCTACGCAACCCATAGTTAATGAAGCCCATATGGCTAGCTTTTCATACATAAACCCTAGCACGTAAGAGGTTGTCCCCCGCATCAGGATTTATATCCGTAATTCAACTCGGTGCGTCTTTAAACCTTCATCGTGATTATGCTAGAGTACCGGTGCCTTCAGCTTCGAGCTCTGAAGTACAGTGCGAGCAGCGGGTGGCCGCGGCTGGAATTTCTGATAGGCAATACTTGCAAGCCTTGGTCGTTTTTTGCGGCTCGGGCTTTTTGTGTTCTTTGCTTTTGATGTAGTTGATGCCCTTCACAAGCATGAAGATACAGAACGCAACGATAAGAAAATCAATCATGACGTTGATGAACTGACCATAAGCAATCACGGTAGCCCCAGCTTCGTTGGCTTGAGCGAGGGTGGTGATGTCCTGTCCGTTTGCTGTTTTAATATCCCCGTCCAGGTTGATGATTTTCTGACTGAAGTCGATTCCACCCATCAGTTTTCCAACCGGGGGCATGATGATATCATTCACAAGGGATGTGACGATTTTACCAAAAGCAGCCCCAATAATGACACCGACCGCCAGATCGATGACGTTGCCGCGGACGGCAAATTCCTTGAATTCGTTAAGTACGCCTTTCATGTTTGCATATCTCCTTTGATCATTCAATTCAAAATGTAGGCCGCGTTTCCATCCATTCTCCGTTCAGATCCGCGCTTCCGTTCTCATATTGTACATAAAAAATAGATTCCAATCACCCCCTGTTTGCAAATTAAGACAAGTTTCCGCAACTTCCATGAAAATACTTCTTTATTTCACGCCGTCGATTCGGTATACTTCTAACATTGTCAGTTATGTTTAACCTTTTACATTCAGGTTCGCGATCATACATTGTAACGAATCATGGAGCCAAAAAATTAAATATGCCGTTACTCGTATATGTGCAGGAATAGGCCTGCATGTCTCTACCTGATCACCGGAATGATCGGACTACGGGAAAGATGTTGCAATGTTTTGTATGGTTGGCATGAGATCATTCTCAGACAGTTTGACTGAAGAGCAGGTTCAAGTGGCTTTTATCTGTTTCTGATTACACTGTTTGAGGTTTCTCAGAGCAGGATTGAACTCCTGTCATTCTGTCCATCCAGTACACTTGCGGCATCCATACGGCTTGTCCATATACGTACAAGTCCGTCTTTCCCGTCTCCGGTTATTCCGCAGCGTGTGAAAAGGCGGGCTTTTTGCTTTTTTACCATGCGATTGGAAGAGCGTGTGAGCTTCTGTGCGGAGGGCATTCAGGGGGAAGAATTACAATGCAATTGTTAAAAGACAAGGTAAGACAGGAAGGTATTGTCCTGTCCGAGCAAGTACTCAAAGTGGATTCATTCCTGAACCACCAGATGGACCCGGTTTTGATGAAGGAAGTAGGTAAAGAATTCATTCGCCGCTTTGAAGGTGAGAATATCACACGTGTGCTGACAATTGAGTCGTCAGGGATCGCACCGGGCATCATGACTGCGTTGGAGCTGAACGTGCCGCTGATCTTTGCACGGAAGCAGAAGTCGCTCACACTGACGGAAGACATTCTGGTGGAGAAGGTCTACTCCTTCACGAAGCAAGAGACCAATGAAATTACCGTTGCCAAGAAGTTCATGAAGCCTGGTGATCGCGTACTGATCATTGATGATTTTCTGGCGAATGGCGAAGCAGCATTTGGTCTGGCTCGCATTGTGGAGCAGGTTGGAGCCGAAGTGGTGGGTATCGGTATTGTTATTGAAAAAGCTTTCCAGCCGGGAGGTCGCTTGCTGAAAGAAGCAGGATACCGTGTGGAATCATTGGTTCGCATCGGGGCACTGTCGGATGGACAGGTTACATTTGCGGACGAGGAGGGCACGAACTAATATGGCACGCGAACGTATTTTTCAACGTCATCGGCATCCAATCAAAACGTTCTCCCTCGGACTACAGCACGTGCTTGCGATGTATGCAGGAGCTGTTGTTGTCCCATTGATCGTTAGTAATGCATTGGGTTTTACACAGGAACAACTAACCTATCTCATTGCCATTGACTTGCTCGCATGTGGTGTGGCTACACTGCTTCAGGTATGGGGAAATAAATATTTCGGCGTAGGGCTGCCTGTCATGCTCGGTTGTGCATTCCAGGCCGTGTCTCCGATGATCCTAATCGGGATGAACAGTGGGGTATCTGCCATTTACGGAGCGATTATTGCCTCAGGGCTGTTCGTATTGATCTTCTCCGGAATCTTTGGAAAGCTTATTCGGCTCTTTCCACCCGTGGTTACGGGTTCGGTGGTTACGATCATCGGTTTAACCTTGATTCCCGTTGCTTTCCACGATCTGGGCGGCGGTCAGGGATCAGAAGATTTTGGCAGCGGAGTTAATCTCATGCTCGGTTTTGGCGTGCTGCTCTTTATCATTCTAATGACTCGTTTTACAACCGGTTTTATCCGTTCCATCTCAGTATTGATTGGTCTGCTTGTAGGTACGATTGCGGCAGGGTTTATGGGCGAGGTTAATTTTGCCCCTATTCGCGATGCAAGTTGGTTCCACGTTGTTCAGCCGTTTTACTTCGGTACACCGACATTTGAGATTGTACCGATCCTGACGATGATTCTGGTGGCGATTGTCAGCGTGGCCGAGTCCACAGGTGTATTTATGGCTCTGGGCAAAATTCTGGACAAGGACTTGTCCTCCAAGGATCTGGCGCGCGGTTATCGCGCAGAGGGTCTAGCCATTGTGTTAGGTGGTATTTTCAACTCATTCCCGTATACAACGTATTCGCAAAATGTAGGACTGGTACAGATGACACGTGTGAAGACACGTGATGTCATTGTAGTAGCTGGTGGAATCCTGGTGGTCATTGGATTTGTACCAAAAATTGCAGCCCTCGCACAGCTCGTTCCAGGGGCAGTACTTGGCGGAGCCATGGTGGCCTTGTTTGGCATGGTGGTATCATCAGGCATTCGGATTATCGGCAGTCAGGTTGATCTGAACCGACATGAGAATCTGTTTGTCATCGCTTGTTCTGTAGGTATGGGGCTTGGGGTTACCGTTGTACCTGAGTTGTTCGCAGGTGCACCGGCCTGGGCTCAGATTATGCTCGGTAATGGTATCATTGCAGGCAGCTTCACGGCGATCTTCATGAACCTGCTGTTTAATGGTCTTGGTACCAAGGAAACGGCTGCCAAGATGGCTGAACAACAGGCAGATGCCATCCTTGGAGAGACGGGCAAGTCAGCTTAATTAACCGAATTAGGCTAGGCTTATTATCCAGCAGTATTGTTATGTTAACTGTTATAAATAGACGATTCACAAGATAAATAATGAATCAGGTTAATCATGGTGATATACAGCATGAATGGTTTATGACATACATCATTTATGCTATGAATATGAATATTCAATCCCATGAACAAGCCCTCTTTATATTTGAAACACCGAAGATACAGGCTCAACAGAGTCGTGTTTTCGGTGTTTTTTTTTATCATCAGCATAGCGTCCAATGTGCCGCTGTACAGGAACAATACAGGAACAAGACCTTATGCCGGATGTAAGAAGTTATTCACCTAATTCGATGGCAAGCCATGTTGTATGAAGGATAGACTGTTATCATGCATGGGGATATACACCAAAGAGATAAGCGATCCAATCGCTTTTTGATTAGATAACAATAATTTCACTGGGAGGAACGATGAATTATCAACCTGTATCAAAACAAGATCGAATGAAGTTTCTGGATTTGTTTCGAGGGTTTTCCTTGATAGGCCTACCATTCGTAAATATATTGGCATTGTGGGTTATGTTGAAGCCGGATACTCGTGTAGATTTTTGGATCCAACGAGCATTATATTTTTTGGTGGAGGCACGTTTTTACGATATCTTCTGTTTTTTATTTGGCCTTGGATTTTATCTTTTTCTAAGCCGGTCAGCTCCCAAAGGTCAAACCAAGCTGTTTCTCTATATCCGCAGGATGCTTATTTTATTAGCGCTGGGATATATTCATCAACAGTATCAGTCTGGAGAAGCTTTATTTCTTTATGCCATCATAGGGTTGGTTGTCATTCCGTTATATTGGGCACCTCGAACTGTGAATTTGGTGCTCGGTGTGGTGGGATTCAGTGCGGCCGCCGCGATAGGTGTCAAAATGCTAACGATTCCTTTTTTAATTATACTGGGATTGTCAGCAGGCCAATATCAACTGATGGAGAAGATCCAGAAAGGACTCCCGTATCTTGGCAGAATCTGGTTCATTTCATTCATCGCTTCTACGGTGGGGATCGGTATCATGTGGTGGGTTGCTCCTCCGGATGCGATGAGTCCGTTTCTATACGAAGTGATTGGTGCGAGCCTGCCTGTTGCTGAGCAAGCCAATATGGATGCTGCTTTTCGATTAGAACATATCGGTGTGGCAATTGGTCCGGTGGTATCCATCTTTTATCTAAGTACATTACTGAGATTGAACCAGAACATGACCTTTTCCAAAATGTTAAGTCCCCTGCATGCATTCGGACGAATGGCCCTGACCAATTATGTTGCACAGACCATCATTTTGTTAGTGGTATACCAACTTATATTTGCAGATGCTGCTGTATCGTATATGGTGTCTACCCTTGTGTGCATTGGTATGGTTATTTTACAAGTCATCGCCAGTAATCTGTGGATGCGCTGGTTCCAGTATGGGCCGCTGGAATGGGTATGGAGATGTGGTACCTATCTAAGTTTCATTCCGATCCGTAAAAAGCATTCTGAGCCACGTGTTCATGATACAAGGGCTAGAGGTTGACTCGTTTCCCTCGTTATAATCAAAGACGATCCACATCCAGTTGAACGGAAACGGATCGTCTTTTCTTTTTGGAACACGTATACCTTTTGTTTGAAGTTACAGATGACGCAGCTGTTTTTCTGCAAAATCGCCAACCCACGGCAGTTTTAGCCATTTCCCCTGTAAGCTGGTAACGACCATAATAAGCCAGACCACTACACCAAGCAGGGATAACAGCGATGCCACCAGTGGTCCGAACAACGGAAGGAAAGCCGATAATACATGCCCGACCATAATGATGCCAAAGACCGTTACAGATTGCAGCGCATGAAATAACACGAACCGGCTCCGCTTCTCCACAGCGAGAAAGACAATCCCACCTACAAAGGTAAACAGATAACAAAGCATACCGGCAATATTTTCATCCAGACCGCTAGACGATTTCATGGGGGACATCCGGTCCAGCCTCCTTTGACCTTTTTAACTAGGTTATGAGAGAGAGGGACAGAACTGAACCGATGAATTAATTTGCCTGTGACGGATGGGGATGTAACACATAGGAAAAAGCAAACAGAGGCAGAGAAAGCCATTGTACAGCTTGCTCTGCCCCTATTGTCGTTTACGATTAATACGTTGCACGAACGAAATCGTTATCCGCCCTCGATCTGTCTGCGAGGGTTTGTAATCTTGCCCATTTTATCGGTGTCATTTTCTTTGGGAACCAACCGCTCATCGGTTTGTCCTTCGTGGTGATTATCATATGCATATTCAGTCAGTTTCCATTCCGACTTGCCAAGAACGGGATCGGCCGGGAAATGTTGCCCCCGGTGCAGATGTTCCTCACGTCCGGCTTCATTGATGTAAACTCCGTCTACTTCCACCTTTTCATGCGAAAGGGGCAGCATATCTTGTTCTTTGCGGTCCATGAGACGACGCCTCCTTTGGATACCAGTAATTTAACTGTATGGGTTGTCCGTGATAATATCCCCCGAATAGTTCAGTGTTATGCTGGATATATTAATTCCGTATAGAATGGTGGCAATCTTAACATATGATTCGGAATTAAACTTTTTGGGCATGAAAACCGTTATATTTATTAGAGGAAATCGTCAAGTCGTAAGATACTTCCGAATATGCTACAATAAGATTATGATTCATTCCGAATCATATCGGGTATTTATTGTGTCAGGTACTTGCTTTCTAGCGAGGTTCCCGACCTAAAGCTTGCTTTAAGCCGCGCACACAACTTCATGGATGGCATTTAAGACTTATTCGGCATTCTCTAAACGGAGCATTCACTTTCAACGTTTTGGGAGGGAATTACAATGGCAACGAAAGGTCACAATGAGGTCAAAGAAAGTTTGAGGGAAATGACTCGGATTTTCCGTCCTAAAGATCCAAAAAAATTCGTGAAGGAGTACGTGAGAAAATACCGGATTACGGGTGGATATGAGGAAGAATTGACTTCTGTGGTTGAGCATGAGCTTGTCAAGATGGATTCTTCCGTGTCCTGAAACAACACACAACTCTGATTATACTGTTCCGATAATGAATAGAACCGTCTCCCGGGCGATAAGCTCCGGCAGGCGGTTTTTTTTGCGTTCCTGCTGCATATATATGGGAGTACACCTACAGCGGGAAGGATGAATGCATGTGGACCCTATTTTGAAAACCAAAGAAGAGATTGGCTACATGCGGGAAGCTGGACGAATTTTGCGAAGTTGTCACCAGCATATTGAGCAGTGGATGATCCCCGGTATCACGACAGCAGCGATTAATGAGCGGGTGGAAGAGTTTCTGGCAGCACGAGGAGCCACACCGGAGCAAAAAGGGTATAAAGGATATCCGTACGCAACGTGTGCCTCTGTCAATGAAGTGGTCTGCCACGGATTTCCGGGGGAAGAGGAGCTGGCGAGTGGGGATGTAGTGACCATCGATATGGTGGTGAACAAAAACGGCTGGCTTGCTGACTCGGCCTGGACATATGGAATTGGTGAAACAAGCAGATCCATTCGCAAGCTGATGAGACGCACGGAGAAGGCACTTGAGCGGGCGATTGCCCAGGCAGTTCCAGGGAATACACTCGGAGATATTGGAAGTGCCATTGAACGAACTGCCAGACTGTATCGGTACGGGATTGTGAAGCCTCTCATCGGTCATGGGATTGGTCAATATATTCATGAACCCCCAAATGTTCTGCCTTATGGCAAACGTAGAACGGGCACGATGCTCACCGAGGGCATGGTTATTACGATTGAACCAATCTTTACAAAAGGCAGTTCTGGGGCCGTTGTCTGGGATGAAGATGGATGGACGGTAAGGACGGTAGATGGCAGCTGGGGGGTCCAGTATGAGCATACGGTTGCGATTACTGGGAATGGCCCCTTGATTCTGACCGATGGCACGTGAGATGAAGTCAGTGAATAAGAGGACTTGAGTTGAACTTTCTCCCAAATGCTCCATGCTGTTTTGAGCTTAAAGATAGCGGTATGGAGCGGTAGGCATGTCTTCTGAATGGATATGGAAGAGGTTTTCCATATATTCTGATCTTTCTTTTGCATAATAGCACATGTTTTCAATGTGAGAAAAATCACCAATAAATCGAGTTTTATCACCGAAATTTGGCAAAAATTTTCAAATGTAGAGTGTAATACTTTTAACTGAAATCGTTTGCAAATCAAGTTGTAGAGCGGTTTTTTACATAAAGTGAACAATTTGTGAACATGTGTCCAAAGATTGACAAAATCATACCCTCAACTTATATTTAATAAGTGATTGAAGCATATAGAATGAATTGGAAGAATGCGCAGACATGCCCTGAGCAGGAAATCACGGGAGTACTGGAAGCGTTATTTTTCTAAGCGTTCTGTATGATGAAGAGGATTATGCGTATCGTGCTGAAACGTACCTTTTGTTGCCTTTCTACCGAACGACAACGGTAATCTACGAAAACGTAAAAAAGTGGGGTAGATCAATGATGAAACAGTGGCAGGTTGCAAAGCGAATTCTCCCCTTGCTGGCGGTGTTCTCTTTGCTGCTATCCGCATGCGGGCGGGAAGACTTGTCGGTAATGAAACCTCAGGGTCCTGTAGCGCAAGGCCAATATGATCTGATGAAGTTATCCATCGCGATTATGATCGTGGTGCTCATCATTGTATTTGCCATAGCGGCCTATGTTCTGATCCGGTTTCGTAGACGAGCCGGGCAGACTGAGATGCCCGAACAGGTTGAAGGTAATTTCAAGCTGGAAGTAATCTGGACAGCCATTCCGTTATTGCTGGTTATTGTTCTGGCAGTACCGACGGTCCAAACGATTTTTGCCCAAGGCGAAGATCTGTCCAATGACAAAAATGCACTTAAGGTCCAAGTCACCTCGCATCAGTACTGGTGGGAATTCACTTATCCTCAATATGACGTAACCACCGCTCAAGATCTCATCATCCCGACCGGAACAAAAATTGCATTCGAATTAAAAACCGCTGACGTGCTTCACTCCTTCTGGGTGCCGTCACTTGCGGGCAAAATGGACACAAACCCGGATGGAACACTTAACAAGTTCAGTTTCTCTGCACCGAATGAAGGCGTTTACCGTGGTAAATGTGCCGAATTATGTGGCAGATCGCATGCTTTCATGGAGTTTAAGGTAAAAGCAGTGAGTCAGGAATCCTTTGACAGATGGGTGAACCAGATGAAAGCACCCGCAGTCCTTCCTGAAGACACTCAATTGGCTGAAAAGTTCAAAACAAACTGCCTTTCTTGCCACGCTGTTGGTGATCAAGGTGGACCGGTTGCACCTAACCTGACGGGAATCGGCGGCAAGGAATCTGTCGCAGGCATTTTGCTGAATTCTCGCGAGGGACAGGAAGAAGGTAGTCCGGTACTGGATAACATGAAAGAATGGCTCCATGATCCACAATCCGTGAAGCCGGGCAATACCATGCCGAATCCCAAAGATCTTGGGTTGACGGATGAAGAAATCGACGGAATTGCCGAATATCTGGCCAACTACAAATTGGACTATGAATAGAACAGCAAGGACGAAGAAGGGGGTACACAACCTTGGCTCATGCGCATAGCGTCAAGAGGTACAGGGGCTTGATGGATTGGATCACCACCGTCGATCACAAAAAAATTGCCATTCTCTATTTGGTTGCGGGTGGATTTTTCTTTGGAATCGGCGGCATTGAAGCCATTTTGATTCGGATTCAACTGATGAAGCCTATGAATGATTTTGTATCGGCACAGGTCTTCAACGAATTGATTACAATGCATGGAACAACGATGATTTTCCTCGGTGTCATGCCACTTATTTTTGCCATTATGAATGCTGTTGTGCCTTTGCAGATCGGGGCACGGGACGTTGCTTTCCCGTTTCTTAACGCGTTGGGTTTCTGGACATTCCTGTTTGGTGGATTGTTGCTGAACCTGAGCTGGGTTATGGGCGGAGCACCGGATGCGGGCTGGACCTCATATACCCCGCTTTCGGGCAGTGAGTATAGTGGAACGCATGGTGTGGATTTCTACACCATCGGCCTTCAGATCGCGGGTCTGGGAACGCTCATCGGGGGCATTAACTTTCTCGCAACAATTATTACAATGCGTGCTCCAGGCATGTCCTACATGCGGATGCCGATGTTTACATGGACGACATTTATTACATCTGCCATTATCCTTTTTGCTTTTCCTGCCATCACGGTAGGGCTTGTACTTTTGACGTTTGACCGTATACTGGGAGCGAATTTCTTCGATGTCGCAGGTGGCGGTAACCCCGTACTCTGGCAGCACATCTTCTGGATCTTCGGGCACCCGGAAGTATACATTCTGATTTTGCCGGCATTTGGTATTATCTCGGAGGTTATTCCGACCTTCTCGCGTAAACGGTTGTTCGGATACAGCTCCATGGTATTTGCTACCATCCTGATTGCCTTTCTGGGCTTCATGGTATGGGCGCATCACATGTTTACAACAGGTCTGGGTAATGTAGCCAACGCGCTTTTCTCCATCTCCACGATGTTGATTGCCGTACCTACCGGGATCAAAATCTTTAACTGGCTCTTTACGATGTGGGGTGGACAGATCCGTTTTACAGCGGCAAACCTGTTTGCTGTTGGATTCGTCCCAACCTTCGTTATGGGTGGTGTTACAGGCGTTATGCTGGCATCTGCTCCGGCAGACTTCCAGTTCCATGATACGTACTTTGTTGTAGCCCACTTCCACTACGTTATTGTAGGGGGACTCGTACTTGGATTGTTCTCGGGACTGCATTACTGGTGGCCGAAGATGTTCGGACGTATTCTCAGCGAAACACTGGGCAAATGGACGTTCTGGACATTTATGATCGGTTTCCAATTAACGTTCTTTGTACAGCATTTCCTCGGTCTGATGGGGATGCAGCGCCGGATCGTTACATACTTGCCGAATCAGGACTTTGACCTGCTCAATCTGGTCAGCTCCGTCGGTGCGTTTCTAATGGGTGTTGGGGTTATCATGTTCCTCGTGAATATTGTAATCACAATGAGAAAACCGGCTGGCGCGCCAAACGATCCGTGGGAAGACGGCCGTACACTGGAATGGTCTATTCCATCTCCGCCGCCGGAATATAATTTCAAGCAGACGCCGCTGGTACGCGGAATTGATGCATATTGGAAGGAAAAAATGGCAGGACATACGGAGATGACACCGGCAGAACCTGTAGGTTCGATTCATATGCCTTCAGCAACGCCGTTGCCGTTTGTAATGTCAGTAGGTATCTTTATCGCCGGACTTGGCTTGATGTTCAGCAATGATGAATTTGGTAATGCATTTATGAATGTCATTTTCAACAATTATATTGTAGTTATTATTGGTCTCGTAATCACATTTGGAGCAATGGCACTTCGTTCACTTTATGATGATCATGGCTGGCATATTGAACCGGAGGATCAGGATGAGAAGGGGGCTAGAACATGACAACCTCACATGCCGAACCGGTGAACGACAAATTGCCGCATGAACCGGAGAAAGCAACGCTGGAAGGCCGTAACAAGCTTATCGCCTTCTGGTTGTTCCTTGGCGGCGAAACGGTACTGTTCGGTACACTCTTTGCTACCTTCCTGGCTCTTCGTGGCCAAACCAATGATGGACCTACGGCGAATGAACTGTTCCACCTGCCACTTGTGGCCGCTGCAACGTTCATTCTCCTGGTCAGTAGTTTGACGAGTGTATTTGCGATTCAGGCCATGCATAAGGGCAAGCGAGATGCACTAGCGTTGTGGCTTGGCATCACGGTAGTACTGGGTATGGGATTTCTCGCACTGGAAATTTACGAGTTCTACGAGTATGTGAAACATAAAGAGTTTGGCATGACCACGAGTGCATTCAGTTCAGCATTCTATACACTGGTCGGGTTCCACGGAGCCCACGTTGCTTTTGGTATTGTGTGGATCGGAATCATTATCGGTCAGCTGTTCAAAAAAGGATTGACGGTCGTAACCGCACCTAAAGTATACGTCTCCGCAATGTACTGGCACTTTATTGACGTGGTATGGGTGTTCATCTTTACGGTCGTGTACCTGCTCGGAAAGGTGGGGTAGCACATGTCGGCACAGGATAAGACAGATCAACAGCCTGTGAAACACCGTCACCGGACGGAAGGGCCACAGAAACACGTCGTGGTGTTTATCTTCTCCATTATTCTTACGCTGATTGCGTTTGCGGCTGCTTCTGCCGGAGGGGTCAACACAACCTTTATCATTATTATTTTGCTCGTCATGGCTATTCTTCAAGTATTCGTTCAATTGGGTTATTGGATGCACTTGAAGGACAAAGGGCACTTGATGCCGATTCTGTTCATGGCCTTTGGCTTTTTCGTAGCCTTTACGTGCATCATTATGGCACTCTATTGGGTCTGGTGGTAAAAGAGATGGCGGCGGCGCATTGCCGCCGTCTTTTCCCCTTTTTGCCGAATGAATCTTCACAAAGTAATGAAGGCAACAATCAAATCAGGTCACGGGGAGGTTTCCCGTATGCTCGGGTTGCAATATTTTAGCTTTAACGACTTATGGAGTCCGCTTATATTGGCTTTATTTCTGATCATTGCTGCGGCTTATCTGGTGCTTGTGGGACCGTTAAGCGAACAAATAAAGGATGCAGAACCTGCGACTGCTGCACAGAAAATCATGTTTATTACAGGGCTATTTGTCCTATATCTGGCTCAAGCTGGACCCTTTAATCTGCTTGGTCACGTGATGTTTAGCTTCCACATGGTAAGTATGGCGTTCTCCTATCTGGTAGCTCCGCCGCTGATGATGAAAGGTTTGCCGATCTGGGTATGGCGCAGAATCGTACGCTGGTTGCCTACACGCCAGCTATCGTTCCTGGCTCATCCGATCGTTGCGGCAGTGCTCTTTAACGGGCTGTTCTCGCTGTATCACCTACCGATTGTACATGATTACGTCATGCTGAATTTTACCGTTCACCGGTTGTATTATATTGCACTGTTCATCACCTCGATGCTCATGTGGTGGACATTGCTGAATCCGTTGCCAGAAGGCAGACAAGCATCGGGGTTATCCAAGATCGGTTTTATTTTTCTGAATATGGTACTGCTTACGCCTGCGTGTGGATTGATTATTTTTGCGTCCGAGCCGTTGTATCAGACGTACAGCAACCCGGCAGTATGGGCTGAAGCCATGCGGTATTGTGTGTCTGGAGATTCTACGGCGTTACTTCGCTCATTCGGTGGGCCTGCGTTCTTCAACTTCCTGTCTTCCGCGAAGGAAGATCAGCAGGTCGGTGGCATTGTAATGAAGTTTATTCAGGAAGGAATCTTCGCCTCGATGTTATCCTATGTCTTTTTCCAATGGTATCGGAAAGAGAAGCAGGAAGATGATGATGATTCTTATCCTGCAGGAGGCGCAGGGGGGCCGCTCAATCCGGCTGCCAAATAATGAAGTAATGTTCTGACAAGAGGGGGAACACACGATGGATATGTATTTTTGGCTACCAACGATCAGTACTTCTTTCATTGTGATTAGTGCAGTACTGGTGGGGATTGGATGGGTACTGATTATTCGGGGGAAACGTGAGGCTCATCAGTCCGCCATGGTAGCAGGTGCGATTGCAGCTCTAATCTTCTTTGTGATCTATATGTCTCGTACAGTGTTCGTGGGCAATACAGCTTGGGGCGGGGACCCGGATCTGGAGATCTTTTATCGGATATTTCTGATCTTTCATATTATCCTGGCTACCGTGGCAGCGATATTTGGCATCTCCACACTAGTGCTGGGGTTCAAAAAGAAGTTCGGAAAACATCGCCGCTGGGGTAAGTTCACGTCCATGATCTGGTTCGGGTCAGCGCTAACAGGTGTTATCGTGTATGTTCTTCTATATCTCTTATATCCTGGTGGTCATACACGTCCGGTGTGGGAAGTTATCCTCGGCGTATAGAAGTAGAGATATAACCTCCGGTTACTCGGACGTGCTTCACTACTCTCTTCTGAAAATATGAAAATGGACGAATCTAGCAGATCATTCGTCCACGCTTCCTCTCTCATTCATTCATAGAATGAGTTCGAGAGGGGGAAACAAAATGAAAAAAACAGTCAACGTCAGTCAGACGTATCCACGTCTTACCGTGTATTCAGAAGAGAACTACAGAGGGAGAAGCCGCATCTATCGTGGCAACACGGGTCTTCGTAACCTTGACAATATTTTGGATGGGGTGGAGAGCCTGCGCTTTTTCTCAACAAGTTCCAATGCAACACTGGTTGTGTTTACACGTCCTAACTTCCAAGGTGGATTCCGAGTCTTCCGAGGCAACACCAACTTGAGAGATTTGGATGATCTGATCCGTGGCAATGATGTGGAATCCCTGATCTCCACCAATCAACGGTTAACGCTGGCTCAGATTCGCGCAATCCGCAGGGATCGCAGTCTGCCTAGTGGTTATAACCTCGTTTAATCGTAAGTCCTCTTCTTCTAACAGGTGCTAGAGAGCGGCAAAGGGCTGTACCCGAATTGTGTTTACACAATAACGGGTACAGCCCTTCTTTTGTGATTGGGGAATGATGTTTAATCCCCGCCACCCCCACTGTCTCCGCCGCCACTATCTCCACCGCTGTCATTGCTGCTACCACTATCGCTGTTGTGATGAGAATGTGTGCCTCCTGAAGAATCCGAATCATGATGTTTGTGATCCGGTGTGTGTCTAGCATGTCGATCGTAGGAGTCATCTCCCATAATGACCGGATATCCCGAAGCAGAGTCGGTATAACCGTTGTTACGGCGGATGCGGTGTCTGCCTTTTTTGGCAGAATGACGATGAGGCTCATCCCGGAGGACCAACCAGATTACGACGATAAGGAAAAGGAGGACAAATCCGATCTCTACCAGCCAATCCATAGCTGTAACCTTCCTTTCTAGGGTTCGTTACTATAATTTATTTTAACGTAAATTCGTACTGTGTCCCATCCCGTCTTCCTGATTCAGGAAAATTAGGGGTTGACGGGATGAGAAATAGGTCTGTATACTGTGTATATTGATATATACAGTAATCACAGTAAGCAACATGAGTGAATGACAGGTGAAAGGCAGGCATGCATATGAACGAATGGAAGCAGGCGTGGTGGTTGACCCGCAGCCAGATGAGTAAGGATAGGCTCCAATGGCTATGGTCTGCATTATTCATGATATACACTGGCGGTATGAGCGGTGTGATGTTTTTAGGACAACAACAGACAGATATTATTAATCCAGTAGTGGATTCCTTCTTTTTAATCATGTTGCCATTTCAAGGGTTTATGTTCTGCAGGCGCTCCTTCCGTTACATACAGGAAGATTCTTATACGCAGATGCTGGCCTACTATCGTAGAATTCCCATTCCTGAACAAGTGGTGATGTGGTCCAGGCTACAGCAGTCTCTGATGGCGTTTACGTACAATGGAATCTTTTTCTACGGATCGTTATACGTGGTTAACCTTCATGTCGAAGGATTCCGATGGGATCAGTATCTGGCCTTTAGCCTTACCTGTACAGGTTATGGCCTTTTGGTAACAGGGTTCTATATTTACGGAGAGTTTCTGAACAGTGGCAAGAAATACTTGCTTCTCAGTATGCTTTTTATACCATTCGCCATTGGCATATCCATACTGATTCGAATATCAGGCAGTTACGGATTGCGGATTGTAATGGATGGAAGTAAATCATGGGGGCTGCTTTCCCCGATCATGTGGATTTCTCTGGTGGCTGGCGTAGCGGGATTATGGCTGTCTAGTCGTTTTACGCTGAAGAAGCTGGTTCATCGGGATTTGAATTAAAATGAGAATTGAGCTTATGTACGAATACAGGATGAAACCGGCACGGTCAGGTAACAGACTGGAGTGTACCGGAGGGCGAGGTGCAAGATGTGAAAATACCCATTCAAATTAATGAAAATAGCGCTGAACCTTTATACCACCAAATTGAAAATCAGTTAAGATCGTTAATTATTACGGGTCAGTTGGGGGAGGGAACACATTTGCCGTCCATTCGTGAGTTCGCCGGAGCACTGAATTGCAGTGTTATTACGGTTAGACGGGTCTATCAGGATCTGGAGAATGAAGGCTTGCTTCGTACGAAGCAGGGGACAGGTACATTTGTGGCCCAGGTAGAAGCCGGTGACAGAGAAAATTATAGATTAAAGGCCGCACAGGAAGCGATGCAGGCAGCGGTGCAGTCCGGGAAATCGGTAGGCTGTACGGAAGAAGAGATGGAGAGCCTATTCCGGGAAGTCCTGAAGGCTATTTACGTGAAGTAAGGGAGTGATTCATACGTGGAACCCATAGCAATCCAGTTGAACGGCGTATCCAAAATGCGAAAACGCAGAGTTATCGGCCCAATTGATCTGACCATCCCGGAAGGGTATATAGTGGCTATTCTCGGTCACAACGGTTCAGGAAAAAGCACCCTTCTTAACATGTTACAGCAAGTGGTGCTGCCAGATGCTGGGCAGATTATATGGTTTGGTCAGGAACATGATGGGCCACTTCCCATTGAACTGAGACAACAGATTGGTTTTGTGGCAGATAACGCTGGTTCAGAAGAGAACCGGATAACAGCACAAGAAGCGGCCCATTTCCGGGCGTACTGGTACCCACGTTGGGATATGAAGTTGTTCGACCAACTGATTCAGGATATGGAAGTACCTGTTGATGTGAAGCTGAACAAGATGTCCAAGGGAGAAAGGCGAAAATTTGAGATTGCAGCTGCAATTGCAGCTCGCCCAAGACTATTGCTTTTGGATGAGCCTTCATCAGGATTGGACCCTTTTGCCTGGAAAGTGATGGTTGAGCAGTTCCGTACCTTCATGGCGGGGGGAGACACCACGATTCTGATTGCCACACATATTGCAGACGAAGTCAAAAGGCTTGCGGATTACATCGTATTGATGCACCGTGGTCAGTCACTGGGGATGGCCGAGAAAGATATGGTGCTCGATCAGTGGAAAGAAGTCTGGTATGAAGGAGATTTAAGGCCAGAAAGTATTCCTGGTGTTGTGGAATCTTCTATAGAAGAGGGAGGTCTGGTTCGCGTAATTACAACCCGGGTCAGCGAGGCGCAGGAGAGGCTGGAGCTGTCCAATAACCGGGTATTGAAAATCCGTAACTTGGAATTGGATGAAGTGCTGGCATTCTGGATTGCCGGGTATGCACCCGTACAGTGGAAATAACCGAAGGGAGACGATAAATGATGAACCGATTGGAATTGAAGCAAGTCGTCAAGCAATATGCAGACAAAACAGCCGTTAATGGAGTCACGCTCAATGTAAAAGAGGGGGAGATTTACGGACTGCTCGGAGCCAATGGTGCAGGTAAAACAACCACAATGCGTATGGTGCTTGGACTGATTCACCCGGACGGAGGGAATATCCTGTACAACGGCAAGCCCTATAATACGGAGCTGCAACAGATTATGGGTTATCTTCCGGAAGAGCGCGGATTGTACCCGAAGGTGAAAGTCAGCGAACAGATTAATTATCTGGCACGACTTCGTGGCATGAATGGTAAGGACGCAGATCAGAGCCTCAAGTACTGGCTGAATCGGTTTGAGGTACCTGAGTATTACGATAAGAAGATCGAGGAGTTATCCAAAGGTAATCAGCAGAAAATGGGCTTTATCGCGGCTGTAGTGCATAGACCGCAGATTCTCATTCTGGATGAAGCGTTCAGTGGACTGGATCCTGTGAACGTGGAATTACTCAAGTCCACCGTCAAGGAATTGCGTGATGAAGGCACGGCCATTCTGTTCTCAACACACCGTATGGAGCACGTTGAAGAGTTGTGTCGTCAGATCACCATTCTGCATCGTTCCAACACGGTGGTACAAGGAGAGATCAAGGAGATCAAGAGCCGGTATCCGCGTGAACAGGTATTCCTGGGTACGATTGGTAGTGTGGAAGGACTTGAACAGTTGCCTGGTGTGAAGAAAGTCGAGCGAAATGAGCGTGGTTACCTGATACATATTAGTCAGGTGGAAGCGGCTCAAGAGATTCTGAGAACAGCCATGACTCAGACGACAGTGGAACACTTTGAACTGAAGGAACCAACGCTTAACCAAATCTTTATTCGTGAGGTAGGTGAGTCGAATGAATAAAATGGGAACGATTACGGGTTTTACATTTAAAAACAAAGTTAAAACGAAATCATTCATGGTAACGACCATTGTACTTGCACTTTTAATTTCAATCGGACTCAATGTTCCGTATTTCATTACCTTATTCAACGGGGGTTCCATTGGTGGAGCTTCAAGCAGTAATCCTGTAAATATCGGTCTTCTGAGTACAGGGCAGCCTGAAGTTTCCGAGAAACTGGAGAGCTTCTCTGCGGCTCAAGGAGATCAGGCCTATCGATTCATTGCCAGTGGAGACAAGGATGAGGCGGCCCTTAAAGCAGATGCGGAAGCTGGGCTTACCGATGGTTATCTGAAGTTTGAAGCAGTATCCGGGCAAGAGTTCCCGCAGCCCATTCTATATTCAGCAGAAGACGTATCACCTCAGATCATTGCATCCATTGAAGCAGCGTTGCAGAGTGTGAAGCTGGATGTGGTTGTGAAGGATGTACTCACAGCGGAGCAGAAGGAACTGATTACAACACCTGTGAAGCTCACTGAGCAAAGTTTGAGTACAGATGAGAGCGGAGCAGGTACTGAGTCTGAAGGTAAAATGAGCCCGATTAACTATATTGTGGTGTACTTGCTGATCATTCTGCTGTTTACCTCAACGATGATGACAGGTAACATGATTGCCTCTGAGATCACAGCTGAGAAGAGCTCACGTATTATGGAAATTCTGATTACGAGTGTATCACCGCTCAGTCAGATGTTTGGTAAAATCATCGGGATTTTCATGGTGGGGATGCTGCAAATCGGGATCTTTGGAGCGGTGGTTGCCGGAAATATCTTGCTGCCGCATAACCGTGCAGTATTAGGTGATTTCAATATGAGTGTAAGTGATGTGAATATTGCGGTTATTGTGTACGGACTCATATTCTACATTCTGGGTTACTTCCTGTATGCCGTGTTGTTTGCTGCCATTGGTTCAATGGTAAGCCGTACTGAAGAACTCGGTCAGGCTGTTCTGCCGATTACGATGTTGTCGCTTGTTTCCTTCTATATTGCGATCTTCAGTATTTCTACGCCGAACATTCTGTTGTTGAAAATCGCAAGCTTCATTCCATTCACGTCGCCGACCGCGATTCTGGTACGAATTGGCGCAGGAGTTGCGCCAACTTGGGAGATTCTAACGTCCTTAGCGATTCTCATCATATCCATTATCATCTTCGGATGGCTTGCAGCCAAAATCTATCGCACAGGTGTGTTGATGTACGGTAAACGTCCAACCTTTAAGGAATTGTTTAAAGCCATGAAGGCATATAAGATCTAGGTTGAGTGTTTTTTAATAAAAAAATGTGTGTTGTCGCAAATAGAGATATGCGTATTTATCCATAAATACGCATATCTCTATTTTAAATTAGCTTGTAGCCATTGGTGGCCAATTTAATGTTGAACGCGCTACATGTTGTTTAATGGTGTTCGATACAAACAGTCAAGAACGAATAATTACTTAGAAGTTATATTTAATTTGGGATGGTTGATTTTTGTATAAACAAGCTAAATTACATTCCGTAGGTCGAATTGACAATAAGTTAAGTAAATTACCTTTGTTTGTTACTAAATTTATTGAAAGTAAGAAGCATAGGCTTTTAATTGGCTGATTACAGAGAAATTTACCACAGTTCAACAAAGAACAGAAATTGAATTATCCATGCTAGAAAATATTAACGATATGTGAAAAAGAAAGCTTCCTTTGGAACGATAATCTAAGAAAAATTAAAAGGATATAAGAGGGCTATAATCTATAAAGCTTTATTTTAGGGTTGACAATATATAAAATTTCAAACAAAATATATGCTATAGCATATATAAAATTCATATGCATAACTTTATGAAAGAGGGGTAGATATGTTCATTTTTATCACAGTTTTACAGGTTCTATTAGGTGGTTTTTTCCTTTTTACAGGAAGCAAAATTATTTCCGGTAAAATGGCCAATGAGTTTAAACGTTTTGGACTGCCATCGTTCTTTAATGTTTTGACTGGTTCGTTCGAGATTGTGGGGGCAGCTGGTATGATCGTTGGCATCTGGATGCCTGTCGCAGCAATTTTAGCTGGTTTGCTTCTAGCCGGAACAATGCTTGCTGGAGCGTTTACTTTAATAGTCTTAGCTAAAGATCCGATTCAGAAGGCCATTCCAGCACTCATTTTGTTCATACTTAGCTTGATTGTATCCATGTATCATTTTTTCTAAACGAAATTAACGAATTTTTGACGGATTTCATGTGTAACCTTTGAGAGATCGACTATATTTGATTTAAGAAAATGATAAATGAGGGTACTGCAATGGACTTATATAATATTACCGGCTTCTTGATCCATCGTACAGATGTCAAGCTTACAAACTATTTTACGAAACAATTAAAGCCCTACAAGGTGACACCGGAGCAGTGGAGCATTATCTCCTGTCTTGATATAGATAAAGCTATGACTCAAAAAGAGCTGGCGGAGGCCATCGATCGGGATCAAACAACGGTAGTGAGAATGATACATTCTTTAGAACGCAAGGGCATGGTTCGACGTATTGTTCATGATCAGGATAAGCGCTCACATTATTTATATTTGTCCTCTAAAGGTCAAGAGGTTAAAGGAAAGCTGTTGTTAACAGTTAAAAACGCGCATGACTATGTTACACGAGGTTTGGAACACGATGAATTAAATCAGTTAAAAACGATATTAGATAAACTGTACCGAAATGTGCAAAAAGATTAGTTAGACTCTATACCAGAGGATGAATCATGACAACTACATGCCGAAGCACAAAATTTGTGAGATTTTTTCCGAATGAAGCGGCAAGAATAAGGATTCAGCTTCTACTTACTTTAGAAGGAGCTATCAGAAATATATGGTCGAATATCATCGTTCACTGAATATTTAATTCCATCAATTCGATTATCCCAGCAATATTTTTAGTTGTACTCAAGCTGATAGGAGCTGCTTGATGTTTTCCTGAACATATTACTAGAGAAAGAAGGGGAGGAAAGATCACTGGATTATGATTCTAACTGGTTTTGAGATAGCGGCAATTCGCATACGATTAAGTATTTATGTTTCTGTAGAAGAATAGAAGACGGAATGATTTTAATTTAAATGAATAAAGTATTCTAAAATGAGACTGTTATCTAATACTAGATAGTGGTCTTTTTGCTATGTATAATTAAGATGAAATATCGCAAAAATCCGTATACATTATCATTTATGAAGATGCAAAATGAGTTTTGCGCTTTTTCCTACTTATCATGAAAATATGTCCTGATAGATAAGCTTTATTGATGACTTTTTCTCACTATTATGACAAGTGGTGTGCTGTGTCGGTGGTCATATTAAATCGAGTTCAGAAGAGGGTCGATGATCATGCAGCAGTTAAAAGGGTTCTATATACAGTTTTTGAGGGAACCTCTGTGGTTTAAAGCATTGTTCGATCCTGACTACAACTACTACTTTCAATTGTATTTAGCAGTTAAGCCTTTTCAGAGCAGGGCAACTACCAAAGCATCTCCAAATTAGCTATCGCTATTTTCTTCGTCGCATATGGAGTGAAGCTGTGGGGCAATCCGAAGGTTTCTATAGCCTTTTTTTCCTAGCGCTGATAAGTATCTATTTATCTTGGCATAGCTTAGACTTTGCGAATATCTAACATTGAACCTATATGATTGTTTCCTATTTATTGTTTCTTATCTAATGAGAGTAATGAAGGGAGAAAGTGCTGCTCCGTTTGCGGAGTGGCACCAATTCCCATCTTTAACCGTAGTATCTAAGTATGTCTATTCTATTAAAAATTGGATTGGCAACTATATTCCTTAAAGGAGGATACATAAGTATGAAGAATTGGAAACGCATGCTCTTATCTCTTACAATCTCGGTAGGGTTGCTCGCATCTGCAGTACCAGCTATGGCTGCTCCACAAGGAACTTCCGTCAAGGTTAATGACGAAGCTGTGAAATATGCTACAGGAGCGCCGATCCTGGAGAAAGGTACAACATTGGTTCCACTGCGGACTACGCTGGAAGCTATGGACGTGAAGCTAACAACTGCGACAGATGATACGATCACGGCTGTAGTAGATGGCAAAACGATTACACTCAAAAGCAAGCTTACACGTATCAACGGTGTAACGTATGCGCCAATCCGCATCGTCGGTGATGCAGCGGGTTATGAAGTTCGCTGGGATGCTGCAACGCGCACCGTGCTGTTGGTATCCAAAGGTGGAGCAACCGAAACTGCTCAAACCGGTGGACGTGGATTCATGTGGGAAGTTGAAAGCAATGGCAACACGGTCTATCTGGTAGGGTCCATGCATATTGCGGATGAGAGCTTCTATCCATTGCGTCCGGAGTTTGAAGAAGCCTTTGCGGAAGCTGACTATCTCGGGGTAGAGATTGATATTAGCAAAGCCGCTGATGAAGAGCAGCAAAAGCTGGTTCTAAGTCTGGGTTCGTATCAAGATGGAACAACACTGAAAGACCACATTTCCAGTGAAACGTATACTAAGCTGGGTGATGTTTTGAAGAAAAATGGTCTGGAGTCTAACACCTTGGATGCATTTAAGCCTTGGGTAGTAGAGAGCACACTTGCAAGTTTGAAGTCCACAACGGCAGGATACGAAGCGTCAGCAGGAGTGGACCTGTATTTCATCCAGAAAGCGATCGAGCGCAAACTTCCAGTTATTGAGTTGGAGAGTTATCAATCTCAACTTGGCATGTTTAACGACTTTTCCAAAGAAACACAAGAGGAAACACTGAAAGCGACAATCGAAAACTTCGACGTGTTGGATAACAGTGTGAAAGAAATGGCTGAGATGTGGAAAACGGGTAATGATGAGCAACTGCTTGAACTGACAAACAGCTTCTCCACTAACGAGGAATATAACAAAGCAATGCTGGTTGATCGTAACATTGGTATGGCGGACAAAATCGATGGTTACTTGAAAAACGGCAAAGGTGAGGAATATTTCATTGTTGTTGGTGCGGCACACTACTTGGGCGATCACGGCATCGTGAAACTGCTTGAGGATAAAGGATATAAAGTAGAACGTAAATAAATATAGATTACTATAGAAGGTAACCCTTTCGTCTCGAATATAAGAGTTGAGAGGGTTACCTTCTTATATATAGAAGAAAGACAGATTAAATAAAGAAGATCAAGCTGCAGGATAATACAATTGAACCTAAGAGTTCATTGTAGATTGCAGGTCCTTAATATGGTTAGATCGTGGATTTGATATGTTTTGAAATTAACTCTTTACAAGTGTGTGTTCTACATGGTATATTCTATTTCCGGCCAAAAAAACACGAGATACACGGTGCGGCAAGCGATTGAAATAAGCTTCGAAAGAAACTTAAAAAAAGAGCTTGCAAAGTTGGTTCGGACATGATATTATATAAGAGTTGCTGAAGAGAACGACATTCGGTAACAAAATAAGTTTGATCTTTGAAAACTGAACAACGAGTGAGTAAACATTCTGCTTGCAGAATGAACGCGAAAGTTTGAGACAAGCCTTGGCTTGAATCGACTGGAGCACAAATGAGATTTTTAATCTCGTCAGATTCAAAATGAGCTTATCGCTCTTTTCAATACTTTATTGGAGAGTTTGATCCTGGCTCAGGACGAACGCTGGCGGCATGCCTAATACATGCAAGTCGAGCGGACTTGAAGAGAAGCTTGCTTCTCTGATAGTTAGCGGCGGACGGGTGAGTAACACGTAGGCAACCTGCCCTCAAGTTTGGGACAACTACCGGAAACGGTAGCTAATACCGAATAATTGTTTTCTTCGCCTGAAGGAAACTGGAAAGACGGAGCAATCTGTCACTTGGGGATGGGCCTGCGGCGCATTAGCTAGTTGGTGAGGTAACGGCTCACCAAGGCGACGATGCGTAGCCGACCTGAGAGGGTGATCGGCCACACTGGGACTGAGACACGGCCCAGACTCCTACGGGAGGCAGCAGTAGGGAATCTTCCGCAATGGGCGAAAGCCTGACGGAGCAATGCCGCGTGAGTGATGAAGGTTTTCGGATCGTAAAGCTCTGTTGCCAGGGAAGAACGCTTGGGAGAGTAACTGCTCTCAAGGTGACGGTACCTGAGAAGAAAGCCCCGGCTAACTACGTGCCAGCAGCCGCGGTAATACGTAGGGGGCAAGCGTTGTCCGGAATTATTGGGCGTAAAGCGCGCGCAGGCGGTCATTTAAGTCTGGTGTTTAATCCCGGGGCTCAACCCCGGATCGCACTGGAAACTGGGTGACTTGAGTGCAGAAGAGGAGAGTGGAATTCCACGTGTAGCGGTGAAATGCGTAGATATGTGGAGGAACACCAGTGGCGAAGGCGACTCTCTGGGCTGTAACTGACGCTGAGGCGCGAAAGCGTGGGGAGCAAACAGGATTAGATACCCTGGTAGTCCACGCCGTAAACGATGAGTGCTAGGTGTTAGGGGTTTCGATACCCTTGGTGCCGAAGTTAACACATTAAGCACTCCGCCTGGGGAGTACGGTCGCAAGACTGAAACTCAAAGGAATTGACGGGGACCCGCACAAGCAGTGGAGTATGTGGTTTAATTCGAAGCAACGCGAAGAACCTTACCAGGTCTTGACATCCCTCTGATCGATGCAGAGATGTATCTTTCCTTCGGGACAGAGGAGACAGGTGGTGCATGGTTGTCGTCAGGCTCGTGTCGTGAGATGTTGGGTTAAGTCCCGCAACGAGCGCAACCCTTATATTTAGTTGCCAGCACTTCGGGTGGGCACTCTAGATAGACTGCCGGTGACAAACCGGAGGAAGGTGGGGATGACGTCAAATCATCATGCCCCTTATGACCTGGGCTACACACGTACTACAATGGCCGGTACAACGGGCTGCGAAATCGCGAGATGGAGCCAATCCCAACAAAGCCGGTCTCAGTTCGGATTGCAGGCTGCAACTCGCCTGCATGAAGTCGGAATTGCTAGTAATCGCGGATCAGCATGCCGCGGTGAATACGTTCCCGGGTCTTGTACACACCGCCCGTCACACCACGAGAGTTTATAACACCCGAAGTCGGTGGGGTAACCGCAAGGAGCCAGCCGCCGAAGGTGGGATAGATGATTGGGGTGAAGTCGTAACAAGGTAGCCGTATCGGAAGGTGCGGCTGGATCACCTCCTTTCTATGGAGAATCGTTTCCTGCAACGGAAACATTCAAATAAGCAGGTTCTTAGAACCTGCGACAGCGATTCATTTCGGTCCATCACTTCGGTGTGGATGAAATGAAAAGCACAAACTACTCACTCGTTGTTCGGTTTTGAGAGCCTCAAACTCTCAAGCAGCTTGCTTTTGCATGGAGCTTGTTCTTTGAAAACTAGATATCGAAACGAAACAAACGCGAATTAGAACATTCCTTTTTAGCTGAACTTGTGTTAAACAAGTTTCAATAAAAACGGTAGTCAAATTGCTTTTGTGAGGGTATCGGGTGAGAGCGACTTTTGGCTTTGCGCAAGCAAAACAAGGGAAGCGAGCGACCGAAACCGGAACAAAATGGTTAAGCTACTAAGAGCACACGGAGGATGCCTAGGCGCTAGGAGCCGATGAAGGACGTGGCGAACAACGAAACTGCCTCGGGGAGCCTGTAAGCAAGCTTTGATCCGGGGGTGTCCGAATGGGGAAACCCAGCTGGGGTAATTTCCAGTTACTCATAACTGAATACATAGGTTATGCAGAGGCATACCAGGGGAACTGAAACATCTAAGTACCCTGAGGAAGAGAAAACAATAGTGATTCCGTCAGTAGCGGCGAGCGAACGCGGAGAAGCCCAAACCAAAGAGCTTGCTCTTTGGGGTTGTGGGACGTCTCACATGGAGTTACAAAGGAACCGG
The DNA here is from genome assembly GCF_037979415.1 of Paenibacillus sp. FSL H7-0940. Taxonomy (NCBI): domain Bacteria; kingdom Bacillati; phylum Bacillota; class Bacilli; order Caryophanales; family Paenibacillaceae; genus Paenibacillus; species Paenibacillus sp. FSL H7-0940. Next base: position 5,015,233 of record NZ_CP150280.1, on the reverse strand, counting down.
TTAAGCGAAGAGGTCTGGAAAGGCCCGCCAAAGAAGGTAAAAGCCCTGTAGTTGAAAGTTGGTTCCCTCCGAGACGGATCCCGAGTAGTGCGGGGCACGTGAAACCCCGTATGAATCCGGCAGGACCATCTGCCAAGGCTAAATACTTCCTAGCGACCGATAGTGAAGCAGTACCGTGAGGGAAAGGTGAAAAGCACCCCGGAAGGGGAGTGAAATAGAACCTGAAACCGTGTGCTTACAAAAAGTCAGAGCCCGTTTTAGGGGTGATGGCGTGCCTTTTGTAGAATGAACCGGCGAGTTACGTTCCCGTGCAAGGTTAAGGTGAAGAGCCGGAGCCGCAGCGAAAGCGAGTCTGAATAGGGCGACTTAGTACGTGGACGTAGACCCGAAACCGGGTGATCTACCCCTGTCCAGGGTGAAGGTGCGGTAACACGCACTGGAGGCCCGAACCCACGCATGTTGAAAAATGCGGGGATGAGGTGGGGGTAGCGGAGAAATTCCAATCGAACTCGGAGATAGCTGGTTCTCCCCGAAATAGCTTTAGGGCTAGCCTCGGAAAACAGAGTCGTGGAGGTAGAGCACTGATTGGGTGCGGGGCCCGCAAGGGTTACCAAGCTCAGTCAAACTCCGAATGCCATAGACTTACTTCCGGGAGTCAGACAGTGAGTGCTAAGATCCATTGTCAAAAGGGAAACAGCCCAGACCATCAGCTAAGGTCCCCAAGTGTGTGTTAAGTGGGAAAGGATGTGGAGTTGCACAGACAACCAGGATGTTGGCTTAGAAGCAGCCACCATTGAAAGAGTGCGTAATAGCTCACTGGTCGAGTGACTCTGCGCCGAAAATGTAACGGGGCTAAACACACCACCGAAGCTATGGCTTGATGCTTTGCATCAGGGGTAGGGGAGCGTTGTATAAGGGTTGAAGGTGTACCGTAAGGAGCGCTGGACATTATACAAGTGAGAATGCCGGTATGAGTAACGAAAAGATCAGTGAGAATCTGATCCGCCGAAAGCCTAAGGGTTCCTGAGGAAGGCTCGTCCGCTCAGGGTAAGTCGGGACCTAAGGCGAGGCCGAAAGGCGTAGTCGAAGGACAACAGGTCGAAATTCCTGTACCACCGTAAGCCGTTATGAGCAATGGGGGGACGCAGTAGGGTAGTGACGCGGACTGATGGATGTCCGTCTAAGCAGTGAGGCTGATGTGTAGGCAAATCCGCACATTGTAAGGCTGAGCCTGTGATGGGGAGCGAAAATTATAGTAGCGAAGGTCATGATCTCACACTGCCAAGAAAAGCCTCTAGCCAGGTGATGGTGCCCGTACCGCAAACCGACACAGGTAGGCGAGAAGAGTATTCTAAGGCGCGCGGAAGAACTCTCGTTAAGGAACTCGGCAAAATGACCCCGTAACTTCGGGAGAAGGGGTGCCCCGGTAGTGTGAATAGCACGAGGGGGCCGCAGTGAAAAGGCCCAAGCGACTGTTTAGCAAAAACACAGGTCTGTGCGAAGCCGTAAGGCGAAGTATACGGGCTGACGCCTGCCCGGTGCTGGAAGGTTAAGGGGAGTGGTTAGGGAGCAATCCCGAAGCTGTGAACCGAAGCCCCAGTAAACGGCGGCCGTAACTATAACGGTCCTAAGGTAGCGAAATTCCTTGTCAGGTAAATTCTGACCCGCACGAATGGCGTAACGACTTGGGCGCTGTCTCAACGAGAGATCCGGTGAAATTTTAATACCTGTGAAGATGCAGGTTACCCGCGACAAGACGGAAAGACCCCATGGAGCTTTACTGCAGCTTGATATTGAATTTGGGTACGATCTGTACAGGATAGGTGGGAGCCTTTGAAGCGTGAGCGCCAGCTTGCGTGGAGGCAACGTTGGGATACCACCCTGATCGTATCTAGGTTCTAACCTGGTACCGTAATCCGGTGCGGGGACAGTGTCAGGTGGGCAGTTTGACTGGGGCGGTCGCCTCCTAAAGAGTAACGGAGGCGCCCAAAGGTTCCCTCAGAATGGTTGGAAATCATTCGAAGAGTGCAAAGGCATAAGGGAGCTTGACTGCGAGACCTACAAGTCGAGCAGGGACGAAAGTCGGGCTTAGTGATCCGGTGGTACCGCATGGAAGGGCCATCGCTCAACGGATAAAAGCTACCCTGGGGATAACAGGCTTATCTCCCCCAAGAGTCCACATCGACGGGGAGGTTTGGCACCTCGATGTCGGCTCATCGCATCCTGGGGCTGAAGTAGGTCCCAAGGGTTGGGCTGTTCGCCCATTAAAGCGGTACGCGAGCCTGGGTTCAGAACGTCGTGAGACAGTTCGGTCCCTATCTGTCGTGGGCGTAGGAAATTTGAGAGGAGCCTGTCCTTAGTACGAGAGGACCGGGATGGACGTACCGCTGGTGTACCAGTTGTTCCGCCAGGAGCACCGCTGGGTAGCTATGTACGGACGGGATAAACGCTGAAAGCATCTAAGCGTGAAGCCCCCTCAAGATGAGATTTCCCAGTATGTAAGACCCCTTGAAGACGACGAGGTAGATAGGCTGGGGGTGGAAGTGCAGCAATGCATGGAGCTGACCAGTACTAATCGGTCGAGGGCTTATCCAATAGCAAGTTGTCATTCGCATGTTTCGTTTCGAATCTAGTTTTCAGAGAATGATCTCTGAAATGTAAGCTAAGCGTTGCGTTTGGTGGCGATGGCGGAGGGGTTCCACACGTACCCATCCCGAACACGACCGTTAAGCCCTCTAGCGCCGATGGTACTTGGACCGCAGGGTCCTGGGAGAGTAGGACGCCGCCAAGCAATCTAAAGACACACTTGATGATATCGAGGCCACTGAAAAAGTCCAACATCTATAAACAGATATCCCTCCTCATTTTTTTGAGGAGGGATATCTGTTTTCCTGTATAATTAAATGATTAATTTCAGGTGGTGTCTCGGATGATTTCAAACCAACAATCTCTTAACCTTAGTGCATTTATGGACATATACGATATCGTCGTACCTAAAGATAATATGCTTCGTCAAATCAATGATCTCGTAGATTTTTCATTTGTTCAGGTAGAATTGCAGCATAGATACTGCCTCGACAATGGTCGCAATGCAGTGCCTCCCATTCGAATGTTCAAATACCTATTGTTGAAATCCATTTTCGATGTATCCGATGCGGATGTTGTGGAACGTTCTAAATATGACATGTCCTTTAAGTACTTTTTAGATATGGCGCCTGAAGATGAAGTCATTAATCCTAGTTCACTAACGAAGTTTCGCAAGCTTCGCTTGAAAGATGTGAACCTCCTCGACATACTAATTCAAAAGACCATGAAGATCGCGTTGGAGAAAGAAATTATCAAAAGCAGCGCAATTATTGTGGATGCCACCCATACGAAAGCGCGATTTAATCAGCTATCACCCAAAGAAATATTAATGCAAAAGTCTAAGTTGTTGAGAAAATCCGTTTACAAGATCGATGAAAAAATGAAGGATAAATTCCCACCGAAAACAACGACGAACGAATTATCTGATGAACTGGACTATTGCCAAAAAGTTGTAGATGCAGTAGAAAAAGAAGAATCCCTCCGTGAATACCCAAAGGTGAAAGAAAAGCTGAACTACTTAAAAGAAATCATAGCTGATCACCATGAGCACTTTCAACTCAGCAATGATCCAGATGCACGAATAGGTCACAAAACGGCAGACTCCTCGTTCTTCGGTTACAAAACACATTTTGCTATGAATGGAGAACGAATTATTACAGCTGCGGTAATTACGACTGGTGAGAAAAGTGATGGAAAACAACTCCAAACTCTCATTGAAAAAAGTCGTGACACAGGTATGAAGATCGATACCGTCATTGGAGATACTGCCTATTCTGAAAAAGATAATATTCAATATGCCAATCACAACAAACTACAATTAATATCAAAATTAAACCCTAATATCACACAAGGAACTCGTAAAAAAGAAGATGAATTTGAGTTTAATAAAGATGCATGTATGTACGTTTGTAAAGCTGGACATATGGCGATTCAAAGAGCGCGCACAGGTAAGAAAGGTATGAATAATAACCAAAAGAATACCTACATGTTTGACATTGAAAAATGCAAAGTATGCCCAATGAAAGACGGGTGCTATAAAGAAGTAGCGAAAAGTAAAACCTATTCTGTAACCATCAAATCGACCGAACATAAGGAACATGAGGCATTTCAAAGTAGCGATAGTTTCAAAGAAAAATCGAAAGAACGTTATAAAATTGAAGAGAAAAATAGCGAACTCAAGCACAGACACGGGTATGATGTTGCATCGTCCTCGGGTCTTGTTGGCATGCAAATGCAAGGTGCCATGGCCATATTTACTGTTAATCTCAAGCGAATCATTACACTCATGGAAGACTCAAAGTAAAAGGATAGAGAAAAAGGCTATATTCCGTTCCAATGTGAACGAAATATAGCCTTTTTGATTTAAAATGAATCTTAACAAATTAAAATCGTAAGTTTTTCAGTGGCCTCGATGATATCGAGTGTGTCTTTTTGTTTTACTATTTTACACTGGCAAACAACTAACTTACAGATGAGACGAAATTAAGATTCTTCACTTATATGAAGACTTCCAATATTATTGATCAGACTATTAATGCTGATATACATACTTCCCTCTGTTCGACTTCTGATTCTTAGCTCCTTCAGCAACCTTTCAGTTGAATTTAACGTACGTTTCAGTGGGATAGGGTATAGTGAAGCTAAGTAAAGAGGGGGGAAATCATAATGAATATATCTTCTACAGCCAGCTCCACTACATCATACATATCGACATCTTCGAGTTCGGACAATTCAAGCAGCTTGGAGAAACAAAAGACGAAGCTTGAGGCTCAGCTGGAGAAAGTGCAATCCAGCAAGGACGATGAACAGACTAAGGAGACAACGACCAAACAGCTTCAACAGCAGATCAAACAGATTGAGAACCAGATTGCACAGCAAAGCTCTCAAGGAGCCGGTACAACTGCTACGAAGGAGGCTCCACCTGCCCAACCACCATCCAATGGAATGGGAGTAGCTACCCCTAAGGAGATTGCGAACGCAACAACAGATAGTAATGGCCGATTTGATATACGTATCTAATTTATAACTAAATTTAGGATAAAACAAAAGCCCTGACCGATCTATATTGATCGTGCAGGGCTTTGTATATTAGTTTTTTAGATTATTTATGAGGTCTACCTACAGTTTATCTACGTTCCATTGATCTTCTATCTGTTGCTGTTATTATCTGTTAACATTACTCAGGACGCAACGCGTTTATTCGATCCGTAAGGGATCGTTTTCTATAATACAGGGCTATGGTTGCGAGAACCAGCATTTCGGACAGCGGTACGGCAAGCCACACACCCGTGACACCAAAGAATGAAGGCAGGACTGCAATCAACGCAATCATGATGATCATTTCACGCGCAGCTGTAATCCAGATGGCCATTTTGGCATTACCCACAGATTGGAAATAGGTGCTCATGACAAAGTTAACACCCATAAACACATAGGCAAATGTAAATATACGTAATCCGTAAACGGCATTATCCGTTACGCCACTACTGAAGTTTCCAAAGATTTGCACGAAATAAGGTGCACCGATCTGAACAACAACCAGTAACAACAGACCGCATGCGAGAGCTGTTTTAGTGGCTAAACGTATCGTTTGTTGTACCCGTTTAATCTGATTGGCACCGTGATAATAGCTGATCAGAGGTTGGGCAGCGGATGCCAGACCCAGGAAAGCCAACAATACAACACCATGAATATAGTTCAACACGGTAAAGGATGCTACACCATCCGTGCCCGCAATGCGGTCCATCGAGATGTTATGGGAGACAGAGAAGACCGACATGCCAAGTTCAGCCAGAAAGCTGGGGAAACCAATGAGTAGAAGGGAAGCCAGCAGTTTGTTGTTCCATTTGAACCGGGTGAACGTGAGATTATTTGTTTTTTTGAAAAAGTGAGTGAACAGGACAAGTAGGGCAAGAGACGCCGATACAATTGTACCGAGGGCCACACCGCGTACACCCCATTCGAGTACATACAATGTTATATAATTGATGATGATATTGGCTACAGCAAACGTAATCTGAGCGTACATGGACGTGTTGGGGTTCCCATCGTTTCGTACAAAGATAGAGAGTGCATTCTCAATGGTGAAAACAAACCCGAACAATAACATGATATTCATATAGTCTGAAGCAAACGGGAAGGTCTCGGCGTTCGCACCGAGGGAGTATACCAGTTTGTCTTTGAATGTAAATGCAACATATCCAATGGCTACCGTAACTAACATAATGAGCATAATGGATTTGGTGAAAATTTGTTTGGCTGAAGTGATATCTTTTCTACCCATAGCGTTGGAGTACAACGTTGCCCCGCCCATACCAATCCACAGCGACATGGCAACAAAGAGCGTGTAGACAGGTGAGGCAATGCCGATCCCGGCCATTGCGGTAGAACCCAGTTTGTGTCCAACCATAATGCCGTCGATAATAAAATTAAAAGCAACTACCAGCATCCCTAATACAGAAGGCACGAGGTAACTTATAAAAGCTTTACCTACAGATTGCCCTTCCAATGGATGCGTCCAATTCGTATTCATAATGACCTCCGTTAGTAAACTGAATGTTCATTCTGTATTTAATAATACTGAACGTTCGTTCTGTATGATAACACGCCATGAATTCTCTTGGCAACTTTTGCGTTTAAATATCGTTAATGTGATAGAGTAGGTGGATATTTATAAGGCGGGAGGAATCTCTTGATGAAACAAAATAAATACGATGAAGCTGAGTTTTTCGACAACTATAGTAAGATGGCTCGTTCCGTTCAAGGGCTTGATGCAGCCGGGGAGTGGCATGAGTTGCAGACTCTTTTGCCTGAGTTGAAGGACAAGCATGTGCTGGATCTGGGATGTGGTTTTGGTTGGCACTGCCGGTACGCGCGCGAGCAAAAAGCGAGTTCAGTTATTGGGGTAGATTTGTCTGAAAATATGCTCCAGCGTGCTCGTGAAATGACGGACGACCCACAGATCCAGTACAAACAGCTGGCGATTGAAGATATTGATTTTGCAGCTGGACAATTTGATGTTGTCATTAGTTCACTTGCCTTGCATTATATTGAACGGTTAGACACTGTGTACGCTAAGATCAGTGACTGTCTTGTCACTGGGGGCGTGTTTGTACTATCCTCCGAACATCCTATCTTCACCGCTCGCGCTGCGCAGGATTGGCATTACGGACCTGAAGGTGAGATCTTGCACTGGCCCGTGGATGATTACCACGATGAAGGGAAGCGTGTGGCGAACTTTCTGAATCAGGATGTGGATAAATATCATCGCACACTGGCAACACATCTCAATGAACTGATTAAGGCGGGGTTTGCTATTCAAAAGGTAGCTGAATCCAAACCATCACCGGAGATGATTGAACAGGTCCCAGGCATGAGAGACGAGAATCGAAGACCGATGTTTCTGATGATTGCTGCGGTGAAAGTATAACGATGAAAATGATACGTTAGACTAGAGGGCAGAAAGAAACTGTGGAAGTGGGGCGTTCGCTTAAAAGCTTTCTGATAGAGATTTCTAACTAAGCAAACTTGAAGGAATCAGCGTGTTCAGCGATGTTGAACATGCTGTTTTTTTATTTTGCTACAATAATAAGAAATAATGTCCAAACCAGGGAACTAAATCACATTAGACTCAGTCATATTAAGTGAGGTGAACAACAGTTGGATGATCAATTACTGGCACAGGCTCAGACCATAGACAATTACACACTTAGCAGCATAATGGATGACTACGGAAATGACGTGTGGAATTACGCTTATTTTCTGACCAAAAGTGCCGAACAGGCAGATGAATTGTCACAGGAGGTATTTATTCGGGCGTACTCGGGGATCGCTCATTATCGTGGAGATTGCTCATTGAAAACCTGGCTGTTGACGATTACTAGAAACACCACTTTTACATATCGAAAATCCAGATTTTTTCGCAGCAGTCTGTGGGGAGAGACGTTACCCATTGAGACGGAGCGTGGGGGTTCGAGCCAAAGAGTCATGATTGCAGAGCAGCCTGCACATCCTTCGGCCGAGATGGAAGTGATGCGTAAGGAGCATATCCATGAAATCTGGGATATTGTTCTGGCGTTGCCAAAGAAGTTTCGGGAGATTCTTTTGCTGAATCTGAAGTATGAGCTTACGACGAGTGAGATTGCTGAGATGTTGAAAATCAGCTTAGGCACAGTAAAATCCAGACTATCCCGAGGTAAGGATAAGGTACGGAAACAATGGGAGGAGCGAAGCAAATGAGACACAAGGATGAGCAATGGGAGAAAGAAATCCGGAAAGGACCGTTTGCTTCGTCTCCTTTTACAGAGGATCACAAGCGAAAGGTGCTTCAACAGGTGGAGTGGATGAAGAAGTCGGAAGAGGGAAGCAAGGGAGATAGATCAGAGGAGAGTTCCAGGTCATCCAGGCCGTTTAGACCGCAAGTAGGCAACGTGTCACACAAGCGTCGCCCTAGAAGAGGGCCTCTTGTTGCCGGCACGGGTGCGTTGGTTATTGCTGCTGGATTGTTCCTATGGATCTGGGATGATGGACAGCTGGTGAAACCCGTGATCGAGCAGGTCTATCCGACAGCAGCGTTACAGTTATCCGATGGTTTGAACACAAATCTGCTAACCGACAAAATGAAAAGAAATGTTGCGACTACGATGCGAGATGATCTGGGTAAACAGCTGAAGATTACGAAAGTGGAAGATTTGCCTGTGTCCGGCAGAATATATGTAGAGGCTGGAAATGAAAGCGAGAAGGAGTATGCGCAGATATGGCTCGATGCGACAACAGGAAATCTGCGTGAATTAGGAATGAGACGTGAGATGCAGCCAAGCGAGTTGGAGCACCGTTATCTGCGTCAAGTTCCATCGCTTTTGCAAAGTATAGGCAGCACTCCAACGCTTAAACCTGCATCAGTCCAACGTTTTGTGAGTATGAAGCAAGGGGAGTCGGAGCCAATATCGCATACGACATTAGCGTTAGAGAATGAGACTGGCGATGGTTATGGGGAGATTGTATGGCAGCAGGACAAGGCTGTCTCGATCACAGGTGACCTTAGACCTGATCAAGTATCCCAGGCAGCGCTGACGGATGCCAGAAACGCGATTGAGGCTCTGTCTGGTAAAGCCAATCTTGATCTGGTAAGAGCAAGCCGAAGCAAAGATGATGAACTCGGTAAAGATACAGTCTTTTTTTCCTTTAAAGATAACTACTTTGTACAGATGACCGAAGGAAAAGCGGGCATGGGTTATACGGTTGGGGATGCTAATCACTATGAGCAAGACTTTGCAGACTGGGAAGAAATAGAGGCTTATTATCAGGAACTATATAACATACAGGAGTCTCTTCTTAGAGGAGAAGTAGAACCTATAATTAAAAAAATATTTAAAATGGATCTTCAAGCGTATAAACTTCACCGTAATCCTGACCATCCAGGCATGGTCACATTTGAACTGGAGTCGAGCAAGGATGTTTTTCAGGTTGAATATGGGGAAGATGGACGGATCAAGATGATCACCAGAGGCGAGTTATAGAGCTTGATCTTATATGTTACAATTTACTTCATAGATGGAATGAGTATAAGGAGATAACGATGAAATATTTGGTGAGTTCATGTCTGGCAGGGGTAGCTTGCCGTTACAATGGAACAGCGAGTCTGGATGAGAAGATTCAGCAGCTGGTGGAGCAGGAGCAGGCTAAGATGGTATGTCCGGAGCTGCTTGGCGGATTTTCCACTCCACGGGAACCGGCTGAAATTATCGGTGGCACGGGCAAGGACGTACTGGCAGGCACAGCAAAAGTGATCGAGAAAAGTGGCAAGGACGTCACAGAGCTGTATATCAAGGGAGCCTATCAGACACTCGAATGGGCGCGAGAATTGAATGTATCGTGTGTGGTACTGAAGGAGTTTAGTCCGTCCTGTGGTACACAGATGATCTATGATGGGAATTTTGCCAATCACAAGGTAACTGGAGAAGGTGTCACCTCAGCATTGTTGAGACAAGAAGGATATACCGTCATTTCTGAAAATGAATGGATGCAGCAACTATAGGTCGCACAGATTATCGTTTCATATTCACAGAAAAGCCGCTGGATTATATCCTGGCGGCTTTTTTGTTGTCTCCCATTACTTTTCTCATCAAATGAATAAAGTCGATTTTCCTGAAATGCTAACAAACAATATGGATACATACGATATAGATATAAGATATATAAGGCTATCTACTATTTAAAGTGGGGGAATAATCATGTCAATTCAGTCTAAGCCAAAAAATAAGAAAGGAAATAAACTCAAAAATATGAAATTAACAACAACGATGGTCATCATGACTGTAATTAGTCTAATCGGCTTGTTTACTGTTTTTCTGATTGGGATTTTCGGAATGAACGAAGCAAAAACGGGACAAGGCATCCTCTATAATGACCGCTTCCAGCATCAAACCAATGTTCTTGAACTGAAAAGTAATTTCTATAATATGCGCGCCAATTATACAAAGGTTCTTGATAATGCAGAGTATACCGACAAACAGTACGATCAGGTTCAGAAAGGTAAGAAGAGTATCACGGATGGCTTGAATGAATTTTCAGCAAGAACATTGGATACCAAAGAAAAAGAGATATTTGCAGATTTGGTAGCAAAGATGGATACATATTATCAGGATATTGAGCAAATCATGGATACCAAAAAGATGTCGGGCACCTACGATAGTGAAGAGAGAGGAAGAATTAACAAAAGCAGTACAGCAATTGTGGAGACGATCACCCTGTTGAGTGCGCATAACGAAGAAGAGTCAGCCAAGCTCTATGCGGATACACAGGAAGTAATTCAGCAGCGAGCATTGGTGCTCGGTTCGGTTCTTTTGTTTTCACTTGCAGCACTCATTCTTATTTCATTTGTAGTGATTCGCAGTATACGTCAACGAATGAAAGCTATCACCCGTTATTGTGAAGAAATAACACAAGGCAACTTAACGGCATCCTTAGATCCGCATCTAACACAGGGAAATAATGAGATAAGTGTCATCGCACGAGCTATTCGTACAATGACCGATTCCACAACAAATGTCATTCGTGGTGTAGTTCAGGAATCTCATCATATCAACCAGGTTAGCGATCTTACCAACCAGAACATGGCTGGTCTGAATGAACGAATTCGTGAAGTATCAGCTACAGTTGAAGAGCTCTCTGCTGCAATGGAAGAGGCTTCAGCCCATACGGAAAATATGAATCATTCGGCTAATGAGATGCAACAGGGAGCTGAATATATATCGGAACAGACATCTAAACAAGCAGAGTCCGCCTATGTGACCAGCACGAAGGCTGAAAAGTTGAAGCAGGAAGCCCGCGAATCGAGCCGAGCAGCCATAGACATGTACGATCATACGAGTAAGAAGATGTCAGAAGCGCTGGAACGTGCAACTGCTGTAGATCAGATTGGTATATTATCTCAATCTATTTTGGATGTTACAGCGCAGACTAATCTGCTGGCACTCAATGCATCCATTGAAGCTGCAAGGGCTGGGGAAGCAGGCAGGGGTTTTGCGGTTGTTGCAAGCGAGATTAGAAAGTTGGCTGATGATTCCAGACAGGCTGCCGATCAAATTCAGCAGGTCACGGAGGAAGTTATGCAGTCTGTAACCAATCTGTCCTCGAATGCCAAAGAGTTGCTATCCTTTATGTTCAATCAGGTTGGCAAAGATTATAAATTATTGGAGGATACAGCTGAACAGTATTATGTCGATTCTCTTGATCATGCCAATGCAGTTAAAGATCTCAATGCAACCTCACAACAAGTGACTGCGAATATCAAAATACTAGTGGGCTCCATTCACGAGATTGCATCAGCAAGTGAACAATCAGCCGCATCCAGTCAGGAAATTGCAGGACATATGGTTGCCTCTGCTGCGCAATCTGTGGAAGTAGTTAAACAATCTGATCAAGTCAAGGATAGTGCATTAAATCTGAATAAGCTGGTTCAAGATTTCAAGATTTAAAAGAAAAGAGTCATAGATAATCTACTAGGGCCATGTATGTGCCCAGTGGATTATTGCTGTCTTTCATCCAATACTTACTTTTATAAACCAAGAAACAATAATGTGCGTACTTTTAATTTATACACATAGAGCCTAAAATAATACTTGAGATGAAACCACTTAAACATTATTGTTCAACATAAAAAAAGTTATAAAAAGGACGTGGAGCTCCATGGAAGTTACAGCAAAGTCAAAGACAAAGGAAGACATCTTAAAGGCGTATCATTTCCGGCATGCAACAAAGATATTTGATGATACCCGCAAAATCTCGGATGAGGATTTCCAATTTATATTGGAAACAGGCAGATTATCTCCAAGTTCCATTGGCCTTGAACCGTGGAAGTTTCTGATTGTACAAAATCCAAACCTGCGTAAGCGTCTGTCCGAAGTCTCTTCCGGCGCTCAAAAGCAATTGGCTACAGCAAGCCATTTTGTTGTTATCTTGGCCCGATCAGATGCCAGTTATAATTCTCCCTATGCGGAGTACATGTTGAAGGAAACAAAGGGAATGCCTAATAACGTATTTGAGCTAACAAGTGAGGCTTATGGAAAGTTTCAAAATAACCAGAAAATTCTGGATAATCCACGATCATTATTTGACTGGGCATCTAAACAGACTTATATTGCACTCGGCAACATGATGACGGCGGCAGCTCAGATCGAGATTGATTCTTGTCCAATCGAAGGTTTCAGCCGTGAGGGCGTCCACCGTGTTATGGAAGAAGAGGGCTTGCTTGAAAATGGCGCATGGGGCGTCTCCATGATGGCAGCCTTCGGTTATCGGGCAGAGGAGCCCCAGCGTGAGAAGTCCCGACAATCCGTTGAGAAAATCACGCAATGGATTAACTGAATTCAGCATGAATCCAAAAACGATTAGCTAAGATCTAACATTATAGATCAGGATCAAAGCAGAATCGAAACAGCCCAATATTTTCCACATGTTAGCAGAATGGAAAGGGCTGTTTTTCTTTTTTATATAAAACAACTTGAAATTACATAGATGTCTATGTATAATGAGGTCATGCCTAAATACAACGCAATTGCACTGATTGCAAGAATCAGAGACCATGTCAACAAACGGATTGTACACGAATTGGAACAGCATGAGGTAACAGGGATTGTTCCTTCTCATGGAGATGTATTGATGTTTTTGTACCGGGAAGAGACGCTGTCGATCAAGATGTTGGCTGAACGTGTTCAACGCACGCAACCAACGGTAACGGTACTGGTCAACAAGCTGGAGAAGCTTGGCTATGTTGAACGCAGCAAGAGTGCCAAAGATAGCCGAGTGACGATGATTCGCCTAACCGAACAGGGGAAGCGACTTGAACCGATCTTCCATCAGGTATCAGAGCAGATTAATGACATCATCTATAGTGGTTTGTCCAATGAACAGTCGGAGCAATTGGAGAGCTTGCTATCCATTATTGTCCGAAAGTTATAATGAATGAACTCTTCTGTCTGCAACCCTTCCAGATTTGACTGGGGTGGAGGCAGAGGAGCCCCAATATTTTTTACCCATATACATAGATATCTATGTATATGGGAGCGTATCAATGTAACCCCATTTTCGCAACCTAACTCAAACCAAACCTGGAGGGATTCACACTATGAAACATCTTATCGTATATGCTCACCCGCACACAGACAGCTTGAATAACGCAATCCTCAATACTGCTGTAGAAGCTCTCAAAGCTCAAGGCCATGAAGTGGTCGTTCGTGACTTGTACAAACTTGGATTCCAACCCGTACTGACTGAAGCTGACACAGCTTCCATGCGTGCAGGACAGACACCACAGGATATCGCAACAGAGCAACAGTTTGTTACGGATGCAGAAGTTATCACATTCATCTATCCGATCTGGTGGACAGGTCTTCCTGCCATTATGAAAGGATATGTTGACCGTGTATTCGCCTATGGTTTTGCATATGCAGCAGGTGAAGTGGGAATTGAGAAATTGCTGACAGGCAAAAAAGGACTCATCATCAACACACATGGTACACCAAGTGAAATTTATGATCAGATTGGCATGACTGCTGGACTGAAATTAACTTCAGACGTAGGTATCTTCGATTTTGTAGGCATTGAAGCCGTAGATCATCTGCTCTTTGGTAGTATCGGATACCTGGATGCACCCGCATATCAAGCCATGTTGGATCAGGTTAAACAGACGATTACAACCAATTTCTAATATGGATGTTGAATCCAGATACGGATTCCATATGATACCAGACCGACTCGATCATGAGTCGGTTTGTTCATGTGTTTGCAAAATGGATGAAAGGGGGTATAATCGTACCCATGGAACCTATACTTATATTCAAAGCTTTATCGAACGAGACACGTAGACAAATCTTGTTGTGGCTCAAAAACCCGGAGCAACACTTCCCACCGCTGGAACTATCTCAGCATCCTGATGGTGGCAAGAACGGAATCTGTGTTGGCACGATTCAAGTGAAGGCTGGACTGGCTCAGTCGGTTATCTCCAGTTATCTGCTGACTATGCTCAAGGCAGGGTTGCTGCTCTCCGAGCGAAGAGGACAATGGACGTATTATCGGCGCAACGAAGAGACGATCCGTCAGTTTGCCGAGTACGTGCAGAACGAGTTATAAGCCGGATGCCGGAACGGAAGCTAGGATGCATATGCAGGCAGGGATTCCGTCCGGATGTAAACGGCTAGTTTATGAACACATCACCATATCCAGTTGCGATTCAATTAATCTATATATCTGGATATACAAAAATATAATCATCGAGGAGATTAAACGATAATGACTACAGAAAATACGGCTTCATCCCATAAAGAACATATTAATGACGTTAAGCTTTCCATCCTGGATCTGGCTCCCGTCGTTGTGGGTGCAACACCTGCTGATGCTTTGCGCAACAGTCTCGATCTGGCACAGCATGCAGAGCGTTGGGGATATCACCGTTACTGGGTAGCTGAACATCACAACATGCCGGGTATTGCTTCTTCCGCAACTTCGGTTGTTATTGGATATCTGGCTGGTGGAACCAAAACGATTCGTCTGGGTTCAGGAGGCATCATGTTGCCTAACCATGCACCGCTTGTCATCGCTGAGCAGTTTGGTACTCTGGAATCCCTTTATCCTGGCAGAATTGACCTGGGATTGGGTCGCGCACCAGGTAGTGACCGCCGTACATCGCTTGCACTACGCAAAGATCTGAACAGTGGGGAAGATTTCCCTGAGCTTTTGGCAGAACTTAGAGCATACTTTGATGCTTCGGCGACATCTTATCATGCGCCTGTTCGCGCAGTTCCTGGAGAAGGATTGAATGTTCCAATTTACCTCTTGGGGTCCAGTGATTTCAGTGCACGTCTGGCAGGTCAGCTGGGATTGCCGTTTGCTTTTGCCAGCCACTTCTCGCCCGATTATACCCGGATCGCATTAGAGACGTATCGAAACAACTTCCAACCATCTGAAAGCTTGAAGGAGCCACATGTGATTGTTGGTGTTAACGCTGTTGTTGCAGATACAGACGAGGAAGCAGCATGGCTGGGTACAACGATGCAACAGCAGTTCCTGAACATTATTCGTGGCACAACGGGATTGGTACAGCCCCCGGCAGAGATGGAAGGCAAATGGACGGATCGTGAGAAAGCTGGTGTGGAGCAGACGCTGAAGGCAGCTGTTAATGGTTCACCAGAAACCGTACGTGGACAGTTGGAATCTTTCATTCGGCAGACACAGGCAGATGAGCTGATTATTACGTCGATGATCTATGATCATAAGGCACGTCTGCATTCCTATGAGTTAATCGCACAATTGGCGGGAAAAGCTTAATCTTTATTTTCAGCGTTAAAACTGGCTTAATGGTGGGGTATAGCTACAAGTTTACGGTTCGTCTCCCAGTGAGGCGAGCCGTTTTTGAATAGGGAGAATTTGCAAATGATTCGTGTGGGGCAGAAGACTCATTTTGGGGTAAAATGACTTTACCGGTTTAATTTGAAACGGTTAAACAGCACCATACGTATAAATCCAGAGTGTTATACATATGTTGGCTTGTACAAGGTATTTTTTTCGTGTGTGGGCATTTATTTAGCTTTATAGTTTAGTTTTGATTAAGGGTCATAAGAGAGGACGACACGCCTATGGAGCAACCTGAGCAACCCCGCGTTTGGCCGGAGCGGTTCAAGCGATTTTTTCTTAACAACAAATTTGTCCTATTTCTGCTGATTCTGCTGTTGGTGGGACTGAACGTGATGGTTCTGACCAAAGTATCCTTTGTTCTTCATCCGCTCGCAGTACTCATCAAAACCATTGTGCTACCTATTATTCTGTCAGGCATACTCTACTATCTGCTTAATCCGATTGTGGATGTGATGGAGCGGTGGAAAATTAAGCGGGGCTGGTCCATTCTGATCCTGTATCTTGCGATTGGAGGCATTCTGACCGTCGTAGTGCTGGCAGTCATTCCGGTCGTACGGAACCAGATTGTGGGGCTGATTGAAAATTTCCCAACGTACAGTGAGACGGTAAAACAGCAGTTTGAGGAACTCACGGGCAGTAAATTGTTCGGTCAGTTCCAGGAAACGGTGAATCTGAATTCGCAGGACTGGTGGGGAACAATCTCCCAAAAGGCTACTGAAATTCTGAACTCGACCTGGACCAAATTGGGCGGATTCCTGGGAGCTTTCACGGAGACCGTGCTGTCCATCGTAACGGTTCCGTTCATTCTGTTCTATCTGCTAAAAGACGGCAAGAAGCTGCCAGCGAAAATTCTGTCTTTCCTGCCGATCAAGAGCCGTACGGGCGCAATGCATGTGCTGGAAGATATCAATCACCAGATCAGTTCATTCATTCGTGGACAGATTATCGTCAGCTTCTGCATCGGTATTCTGCTCTACATCGGTTATATGGTCATTGGTCTGGATTATGCATTGATTCTTGCCATTATCGCATCGTTCACAAGTGTTGTTCCGTATCTGGGACCAGCAATTGCAATTACACCTGCGTTGATTGTGGCCCTGGTTACTTCGCCGGTGATGCTGCTGAAGATGGTTGCTGTATGGACAATCGTGCAGCTAATCGAAGGTAAATTCATCTCACCACAGATCATGGGCAAAACGCTGAAGATTCATCCTATCACGATTATCTTTGTCATTCTGACTTCGGGTAATCTGTTTGGAGTCGTGGGCATTCTGCTCGCTGTTCCAGGATACGCGGTGCTCAAAGTATGTGTATCACATATCTTCAACTGGTTTAAGGACAGATCGGGCCTGTACGACCCGAACAAGAACAATCTTTTATAACCGAAGTGGCAAGCTCCAAGAGATAGTTAATCAGAAGATTTAGTCACTTTGTATCCTGTATAAAACGGTACCCTTACCAAGAAGAACCCCCGTCCATCGGCATACAGCCGAGAGGCGGGGGTTCTTCTGCATGAACAAGCTTGGCTGCTGCCTAGCTGTGTTTAATATGTTGGAGCGTTTGCAGGAAAATCTGCTCAATATGAGCATCATCCAGAGAGTAGTACACGGTCTTGCCTTCCTTGCGCCGCTTGACAATCCGCATGTTGCGGAGTGAACGCAGCTGGTGTGAAATGGCCGACTGTCCCATGTCGAGCAGAACCGTCAGGTCATGAACACATAATTCCTTCTGTAACAGCGCATCAATAATACGTAGACGTGTGGGGTCGCTGAATGCCTTGAACCAATCTGCCATCTCGGAAGACGTCTCCCGATCTATGAGTGAAGTGCGAATCGTCTGCACGTCGGCTTCAGTACCTGAGCAGGCTGCATCACATTCGCTTGGTGCTTTAACCGGTTGTTCCATTTCCTATCACCGCCTATGTTAACTCAACATTTGCATAATTCGATTTAACCATTTGGTAAGTACAACAACTAGACGAATAAAACCATTTCGATCTAATTGTTGTTGATTGGAATTCACTGGTTCGGATTTATGCAAAAGTTTAACTATAGCTCTATTATATCCAAAACCCGCCTAAAGCGAAATGATTACTATTAGCATAATCTGTATGAAAAATCAACAACGATTGTTGACACTCATGTTTAGGCGTGCATATAATAGGGGTAACCAAACATATGAATGAGTGCTCATATATTGAATACAATTGAAATATAACATCGTTTTTGTACTGCAAAGGGGAGAATTCACATGGGAACCGGACAGGAACAGGTGAAAAGGGAACTGCTACTTGATGGATTGGATTGTGCGAACTGCGCATTAAAGATCGAGAATGGCGTCAAAAAAATTAAGGGCATTAACGAATGCTCTGTCAATTTTGTTACCAAAACATTATCGCTGCACACCACTTCCGATATGGATGAACAGGTAGTGGAAGAAGCAAAGCGCAAAGTGCTTCGGCTGGAGCCGCATATTCGCATCTCGGAAAAAGGAAAACACGTGAACGGACATGTGCACACCCATACAGGGAGTGCAGTTGGTGCGCATAACCACAGTCATGACCATGCCGGACATAATCATGGACATTCACATGGCAAACACTCGCATACTCATGATCAACATCAACATGGTCATACACATGAGCACGGGAGTCATGCTGGGCATGATCCCAGCCATACCCATGATGATGCCCATGCAGGCCACTCACATGAACATGGTGCAGGACAGACAAAAGTGTTGCTTGCTCGTCTTGCTGCAGGTTCTGTGTTGCTCGCAGCCGCAATCTGGTCGCCGCTGGAGGGCTGGGCACAGTTTACTCTATATGCGCTCGCTTATCTGATTGCCGGGGGAGATATCGTGCTCCAGGCGTCCAAAAACATCATCCGCGGTCAAGTGTTCGATGAATACTTCCTGATGTCCGTCGCTACCTTGGGTGCTTTTGCCATTGGAGAGTATCCGGAAGGGGTAGCGGTCATGCTATTTTATCAGCTCGGGGAGCTGTTTCAGGGCATGGCGGTTAATCGGTCACGCAAGTCGATTCAATCGCTCATGGACATTCGCCCGGACTACGCGAATATCCTGACGGGTTCGGGTGACGAGACCCTTCGTGTATCTCCGGAAGACGTACGAATTGGTGATCGTATTGTCGTGAAAGCAGGAGAGCGAGTACCGCTGGATGGTATCGTTAGAGCTGGGCGTTCCATGGTGGACACTTCTGCTCTGACAGGTGAATCCGTACCTCGTGAGCTGGAGTCCGGAAGTGATGTACTGAGTGGATTTGTGAACAAAAATGGTATGTTGACGATTGAAGTGACTAAAACGTTTGGTGAATCAACGGTATCCAAGATTCTGGACCTGGTGCAGAACGCGAGCAGCCGGAAAGCGAAAACAGAACATTTTATTAGTAAATTCGCTCGTTATTACACACCGGTTGTTGTTATCCTTGCAGGCTTGATTGCATTTGTTCCCCCATTGATACTTAGTGGTGCAACATTTGCTGACTGGATCTATCGTGCATTGGTCTTCCTGGTTATCTCATGCCCTTGTGCGCTCGTGGTCTCTATTCCACTTGGTTTCTTTGGTGGTATCGGAGCAGCTTCACGTAACGGGATTCTTGTCAAAGGCAGTAACTACCTTGAAGCGTTGAACGATGTGAAAGTTGTTGTTTTTGATAAAACGGGTACACTAACCAAAGGTGTATTCAAAGTAACAGCCATTCGTCCCGAAGGTGGACGTACGGAAGATGAACTGATGGAGCTGGCAGCCATCGCGGAAGCCAATTCCAATCATCCGATTGCCGAATCCATTCGCGCAGCTTGGGCCAAAGCCATTCCCACGCAAGGTGTTGAAGGTTATGACGAAGTTGCCGGACATGGGATTAAGGTGAGCGTCGATGGTCGGGAAGTGCTGGCAGGCAATGCCAAATTAATGGTGCAGGCAGGTATATCCTATACCACACCAGAAACAGCCGGAACGATAGTCCACGTGGCTGAAGCTGGCACATATGTTGGTCATCTAATTATTGCTGATGAAGTGAAGGACGATGCAGCCGCTGCTATTCAGGCACTGAAGAAACTCGGCATCCGCAAAACGGTCATGCTGACAGGTGATGCCAAAGCCGTAGGTGAAGCGGTAGGACGCGAGCTGGGTGTGGATGAGGTCTACGCTGAATTGTTGCCACAGGATAAAGTCGAACGACTGGAGCAACTGGAAGCTGCCAAATCTCCGAAGGAAAAAATGGTGTTTGTCGGTGACGGCATCAACGATACACCTGTGCTGGCACGCGCCGATGTGGGCGTGGCCATGGGTGGACTTGGTTCAGATGCCGCGATTGAAGCGGCTGATGTGGTCATCATGACAGATGAACCGTCGAAACTAGCGAGTGCAATCCGCATTGCTAAGCGTACACGAATGATTGTGTGGCAAAATATCGCGTTTGCTCTGGGAGTTAAAGCGATCTTCCTGTTACTAGGTGTGTTTGGCATAGCCACCATGTGGGAAGCTGTATTCTCGGATGTCGGTGTCACGGTGCTGGCTGTCCTGAACGCCATGCGTGTACTTCGTGTGAAGAATATTTAAGTTTACGAAACGATCCAGGCGGCTCTTCGTATATACGTAGAGCCGTTTTTATATTTTTATGTAGATAAGTCTAACTAGACATTTACACGAGAACGGAGAGGACAGAGATGACCTGAAGTAGCGAAGCTACCATCGCAGGTTATTCTGTCATCGGAGTGTCAGTGTGAGCAGGTCTATGGAAGACAACAGTGAAGGGGAGAACGTTTTGACAGGAGCAGTAGTAGGGATCATCATTGGAGTGTGTTATTTCATTCTGGGGTTGATGGTGTTCAAAAAACCACCGAAAATGATTAACGGAATATATGGTTATCGGACCCCGCGTGCAATGAGTAATCCCGAGTTATGGGACGAAGCGCAAAGTTATAGCGCCAATCTGATGATGCAATTTGGTGTGATTATCACGATATTCGGCATTATCGGTTTCTGGCTTACAGATGTACGAGCTTTGGTTCTGAGTCTGGTTGCTACAGGATTCTATACGTTCAGATTGTTTACCAGAGTTGAAGGCCGGTTGAAGCAAATGCAGCGTGCTCAACAGCAACAGAATGAGCAGAACGTTTAAGGTAAGATTAGTGAATAGGTTTAGAGAAGAGGACTCGCGTGTGAAGCGGGTCTTTTTTTGTTGAAATAGAAAACTGTAGAGGATGTTAAACTCGCTAAGACTTCATACACAAAATCTAACGTTGACGTTAACGTTAATATTATATATAATTATGTACATAACATTATAGACATATAAAAAGAAGTAGAGGTGAGGGAAATGAGTTTATATAAAATCGACGACGTAGCCAAGGAATGTGGTTTGACCAAGCGAACCATTCGGTATTATGAAGAGATTGGTGTCATGCCTTCACCTCAGCGGACAGATGGCGGGACGCGGTTGTACACTCGGGAGGATATCGATTATCTGAAAAAGGTGGTTCGCGCCAAAGAGGTACTTGGATTCTCCCTTCAGGAGTTACATACCTATGTGGCAACGGCAGATGCCTTGAACGAACAACGTTTTGACTACCAGCAGACAACCGAAGTAAGAGAACGGATCGAGAAGCTTACCGCGATGGAAACAACGCTGGGTGGTCAGTTGCAACTGATTGAGCAGAAACTTCAGAGCATACATGCCGTACAGACTGAACTGGAAGAGCTGCGTGAACGCGTTCGGAGTGGTATTCAGAAGTTACAGGCACATGATCCGCAGGGTGATGAAGACGGCTAACCGAAAGCATCTAATATTTAATAAACAAAACTGTATACACATAATCGCTACATGGAGTGAGCACCATAGTACCTGTGGCGATCCTGTACAAACACCGGATGTTTCGGTGTCATTTGTGCCGTTTTGTTACCTCTAATTCTGAAAATGTATAGAATGTTTTCATTATTTTCAAGGTCGTTTTCAAATATAAAGCTTAACCACATAAATTATTCACAGGAGGAATTACGTATGAAAAGAGAACCATCATTACCGGACGAATTGCCGTCATCACGTGGGGGCCTGTTATCCCAACCACGAGCGGTATGGGCGGTTGCCTTTGCATGTATCATATCCTTTATGGGTCTGGGTCTAGTTGACCCGATCCTGCCCGCGATTGCAGATCAGCTGCATGCTTCGAAAAGCCAGGTGTCACTGCTATTTACCAGTTATAACGCTGTAACCGGGGTAGCGATGCTGATTACAGGTGTTGTATCCAGCCGGATTGGTGTGAAGTGGACGCTGCTCAGCGGTATATTGTTGATTATTATCTTCTCGTTCCTCGGCGGTACCTCAGACACGGTAGGTGCACTGGTTGGTTACCGTGGCGGTTGGGGACTGGGTAATGCCTTGTTCATCGCAACGGCGTTATCTGCCATTGTGGGACTGTCCACGTCGGGGACAGCCAAAGCGATTATTTTGTACGAAGCAGCGCTTGGTCTCGGGATTGCGGTTGGACCGCTGCTTGGTGGTGAGCTAGGTTCCATCTCTTGGCGTGGCCCGTTCTATGGGGTGGCTGTCCTGATGGCGATTGCCTTTATCAGCATTACATTTATGTTGCCCAAGATGGCCAAACCGAAAACACGCAGTTCTTTGTCCGATCCGTTTAAAGCATTAAGTTATCCTTCACTGAAAACATTGGCGATTACCGCCTTCCTGTATAACTTTGGTTTCTTTACCTTGATGGCTTATTCACCATATGTCATGAATCTGGATGAGCACGGCCTGGGTTATGTATTCTTTGGCTGGGGACTGATGCTGGCGATTACGTCGGTATTCGTGGCACCAAGATTACAACGCCGATTCGGATCGGTTCCGTCCATGAGTGTCATGCTTACATTGTTCGCGATTGATCTGGTTGTTATGGCAGTAGGTACGGTGATGGGTTCACCAACTACCGTTATTGTGGCAGTCATTGTAGCGGGGATTTTCCTTGGAATTAACAACACATTGATTACAACGGCTGTTATGGAAGCTGCACCTGTAGAACGTTCTGTTGCTTCTGCTGCATACAGCTTCGTTCGTTTCCTGGGTGGTGCACTTGCTCCATGGCTTGCGGGTAAATTGTCCGAGTGGTTCCTGCCGGAAACGCCGTTTTATTTTGGTGCATTAATGGTTCTGGTTGGAGTCGTGGTACTGCTGGTGCGCCGTCATCATCTGCGGGATATCGATTCCGCCATTACATCTCATTAATTCACAGGAGGAATTGCAATGTTGAAACGTATATTGGTTGCTGTTGATGGTTCGGATCATGCTCATAAGGCTTTGGAACAAGCTCTGATCCTGGCTGAAGATATGAAACATCCCGCAAGTCTGTTGATCGTGCACGTGAATCCTGCCATTTCGATCAATGAACCTGCATTGGGTGTTGATCTGGAAGCTCGGATTGCCGAAGAAGGGCAACATATTATAGAACCTGTGACTAATCAGTTGTCAGGGCGTGACGTTGCATATGAAACGCTGTTGATTGCAGGTGATCCCGTTAATGAGATCTGCCGTGTGGCGCGTGAAAGAGATTGTGGAATGATTGTGATGGGTACCGGCGGGAAAGGCATGCTCGCAGAGATGATCGTGGGCAGTGTCAGTCATGGCGTGTTAAAACATGCAGAATGCCCCGTCCTGACGGTTAAATAGGTTGTGAAATCCTTTATAATGCAATAGCTCAAGATCGCCACAATGGCTCATCAGGCACGTTACAAGCTATGATTGCCGAACACCGTAGTGGGTTGATGGCACGGAAATAGTGTATAAATAGATTATATAAATTGAACTGAACTTTTACATGAGACTATGGTTGTTCTGTCATCGAAGTGGCAGTGTAATATTCTTAAGTTCAATAGGCTCTAAAAGGATGGAGGATGCAGCATATGAAAAAACAACATCTGTTTATCGGTGGCCAACCGACCGAATCTGTAGATTATAAAACACTTCAAGCACCATACTCCGGGGAAACGCTGGCAGAAGTCTCTTCGGCTTCAGCCGAGGAAGCGGAGGCTGCT
This sequence comes from Paenibacillus sp. FSL H7-0940, assembly GCF_037979415.1. NCBI lineage: Bacteria > Bacillati > Bacillota > Bacilli > Caryophanales > Paenibacillaceae > Paenibacillus > Paenibacillus sp. FSL H7-0940. Next base: position 4,991,188 of record NZ_CP150280.1, on the reverse strand, counting down.
GTTGCAGCTGCCGTTCAGGCTGGGAAGGCAATGCGCCAGATGCCTGCACATCAGCGTGCAGATATTCTGTACAAGTTGTCCTCCATGCTTGAAGAACGCAAGGAAGAAGCAGCGCGAATCATAGCGCTTGAAGCGGCGAAGCCAATTACGGCAGCACTGGCTGAGGTTGATCGTACGGTGGAAACGTATCGTTTTGCCGCTGAAGAAGCCAAGCGACTGACCGGAGAGACGGTTCCGATGGATGCAGCGAAAGGTGGAGAAGGACGTATCGGTTATACGATGCGGCAGCCTCTAGGCGTCATTGGTGCGATTACGCCGTTTAATTTTCCAATGAATCTGGTAGCCCACAAGGTAGGCCCAGCGCTGGCAGCGGGCAATACGATTGTTCTCAAACCTGCGGAGCAGACGCCTCTGTCTTCCTATTACATTGCTAATCTGCTTCAGGAAGCCGGACTGCCGGATGGTGCACTGAACGTGGTGAGTGGTGATGGCAAAACGATTGGTGATGTGCTTGTGGAGCACCCCCGTGTTGCTCATATTACGTTTACAGGCAGTCCAGCGGTAGGGACGAGCATTCGTAGCAAAGCAGGACTAAAACGCGTGACATTGGAGCTAGGGTCGAATGCAGCGGTGATTGTGGATAAGGACGCAGATCTGGACAAAGTGGTTCCTCGCTGTGTGACGGGAGCTTTCACGTATCAGGGACAGGTATGTATCTCGCTACAGCGGATTTACGTACATCGTGATATTTCGGATGAATTCATTCGGCGTTTCGCTGAAGCGGCTAAACAAGTGGTGGTCGGAGACCCACTGAGCCCGGATACGGTGGTTTCTGCGCTGATTACCTCCAAGGATGTACAGCGTACACTCGACTGGATAGAAGAAGCCAAACAGGCAGGGGCTGAAGTGGCAGCAGGCGGTCAAGCTGAAGGAGGCGTTCTGCGTCCAACGGTACTGATTAACGTTCCGCGTGATGCGAAGGTATCCTGTCAGGAAGTGTTTGCACCCATCGTTGTGATCAATACGGTAGATTCCGTTGAAGAGGGTATTGAACATGTTAACGATTCGATATACGGGCTTCAGGCAGGCGTATTTACAAACGATATCCATACCGCCCTCCATGCTGTCGATCAGATTGAAGCAGGCGGAGTTATGATTAATGATATTCCGACGTTCCGAGTGGATCACATGCCCTATGGTGGGGTGAAACAGAGTGGTATCGGACGTGAAGGTGTAAAATATGCTGTAGAGGAAATGACGGAATTGAAATTTGTTATGTTTAACAAAGGGTGATTATCTTCCATTATTTTACTCAATATGCCGTATGCCAATGAAAACATAACCACACACGCCTGTGCCAGAATAATGGCACAGGTTTTTTTATATGAAGATCATGGAAAAAGTTTTCAAAAATACATGCGGATTCTTCGCCGACTGCGGGTTCACATCTGATGAGACGGGTATAACATAGTTAACATACCGCAACATAATTGACTAAACGCCGCTCATATCACCGAAGCATGATGTACCCATCCAGAGCACGAGCGGAATGAAGCGGTACAGCATTGCCGAAAGTCTTATAATCTCTCATTATTCAAATACAATGCAGTATGAATTAAGCCTGAACTCTGGAGTTGCAGGACAGGCAGGAGGTGTATTCAAATGGCATATTCCATGGTTGACGTATCGGGAATGTCAGGCGTAAGTCTGAACGAACTGAGCCAGTATGCGGAGACAGGTCTTCTGAATCCGGCTTTTGGGGATATAGATGAGGACATCTATTATGAAAAGCAGGAATTGCTGAGACTCCAGCAAATCCTTTTCTGTAAGGAAGTAGGTATGAAGGAGAATGAGATTGCCCCGATGCTCCGGGATAATCCTCAGGATGTCATACGCATCATGAAGCAGCATCGCATTGATATTCTGGAGAAGGCACTCCGTCTGCATGGATTGATTCAGACACTGGACAAAACGATCTCTCATTTGCAAGGTGAACAGGAAATTGATGAACATGATCTTTATATCGGTTTTGTAAATAAGGGGCGTCACCAGTTGCTGAATGAATCGGGTTCTGAAGCTGTAGTCACTAATGATATGAACCATGTGCAGACAGACGGTGCTCAGAGGTCTGACATCCAATCTTCCAATTCATCCACATTACCTGAAAATCAGGAGATGAAGTCAAAAGAAGATTATCTGGATTCCCAAGCGAAAATTGATCAAGTTCATCTGGACTTGCAACAGGCCATTGAGGACGGATTGGAGCCCGGTAGTGCAAAAGTACAACAGATTATTGGCAGGCATCTTGAATGGATCAAAGGTTATTATACACCCACCGCTGAGATCTATCGGGATTTGGCCAATCTGTATGTAGAGCATAAAAATTTCCGTCAGATGTATGATGGTTACCACCCAAGGCTGGCTGAATTCCTGCGGGATGGGATGATGGTTAAAGCGGAACATGATTTATCCTAGATGCATAAAGTAACATGGGCGAGCAAGAACATGGGTGTGAATCATAATGGATAACAAAGAGCGCAGACCTCTGAGAGGACTGCGCTCTTTGTTATTACGGGTTCTTCATCATCGTGTGTGATGAGACTCCGATCACCTTATTCATCATTTCCTAAAGGGGTATGGTTGCTTCCAGCTGCTCTGTGAGCAGGCTTACGGCTTTCTCCAGGAAGACGCGGTCTTCGTCGTCAAAACGGTTTTTGATCGGGCTGTCGATATCCAGCACCCCGTACAGTTCGCCGTTTCTGATAATAGGTACGACAATCTCACTGTTCGATGCTGCATCACAGGCAATGTGGCCTGGGAAGGCATGAACATCATCAACGACCAGGGTACGTTTTTCCGCAGCAGATGTGCCGCATACACCACGTCCCAATGGAATTCGGATACAGGCAGGCAGTCCTTGGAATGGCCCGAGGACCAATTCTTTTCCATCATACAGATAGAAGCCGACCCAATTGGTGTCGGTCATAAATACATTGAGCAGCGCAGCAGCGTTCGCCAGATTGGCAATCGCACTAGGTTCATCGCGGATCAGAGCACTTAACTGTCCCAGGACGGCGGTGTGCTGCTCACTTCGTGTTCCTTCATAGGAAACAGCTTGAAACATGGTAAATCACCCTCCCGAGCAAAATGGTACTTATTTTCAAGATAGTGCAGAGGATGCGGTTAGTCAAGCGGAGGATTTCGGAAAGGGAAGGGAATACCTGAAGAATCCTCCTGTTTCTCAGCTTCTTACGTGGGGTAATTACTTAGCAACCACGGAGGGCTATAACCCGGGAAGGAGCTTGGCTTATGCATGCAGAGGTACAGAATCTTTTTGTACGGATTCATCTACTATATTTCGCGCAAAATCAGGATTTGAACGTTAGCGAGGCACTGCCCCTATTGGAAGAACGGGGATATCGCGTTGGAGAGCGGGAGATCAAGCAGGAGCTTGAACACCTGACACAGGAGAACTTCCTGACCGCCCACGGGGACCAATGGAGCTTGACCGGGACTGGCATCGAAGAATTCAAGGAAATCACGGCTGTGTTTGGCCGGGTTAGCGATGAATTACTGGGAAAGGGCAAGAAAACGTCCAAAGCTTAAAATTCATTAGGACAAGCCATGATTCCGTAATTCACTCAAACTTGAATTGTTCCATACGTACAACAAGACCGGGAGCGAAATTGGCCCGGTTTTTTGACGTGTGTGCATGACTGAACAGTTGCCATTCGGCGCAGGTTATGATTAGATGACTAGTGAATATTATGGTCTGCGGAGATAGATCGGATCGGAGTGTCTTTATATGTATAAATGCAAAGGAAGAATTCCCGAAATGGAGACTGCGCGGCTTCGTCTGCGTAAAATGCGTCGGCGGGATGCGGCCCAGATGTTCGCATGCTGGTCAGATCGCGAGGTGACCCGTTACATGAATCTTGCACCCATGATTGGGACAAGCGAAGCGGCGGACATGATTGGACTGCTCAACCAAATGGCAGGGGAAGAGGATGCGATCCGGTGGGGGATCGAACTCAAAGAAACAGGCAAGCTCATCGGCAGCTGTGGATTCAATACATGGCAGCTTGAAGGCGCATTCCGGGGTGAGATCGGTTATGAGCTGGGACGTGATTATTGGCGCCATGGTTATATGACGGAGGCTTTCTCGGCGTTGCTGCCCTTTGGGTATGAGACCATGGGTCTTAATCGAATTGAAGCGCTGGTTGATCCGCGTAATCTGGCGTCTGGCGAGTTCCTGACGAACCGCGGCTTCACGCGTGAAGGATTGCTGCGACAGGTGCAGCATACATCCACCGGATATAAGGATATGGTGATGTATTCCATGCTGTATGATGAATTTCTTCGCAAGCGAGGTAAATAAAAGAGAGAAACGAAGAGAGAAGGGTTTGTGTGAATGCAACTGGAGGTTTGAAGCGCAGTTTCATCTTGACGGGGCTGTTGCTCGCGACATTTCTGTCAGCAATTGAAGGCACCGTAATTGGTCCGGCAGGGCCGACCATTGTCAGTGAGCTGGGGAGTGTACAGCTGCTGAGCTGGATTTTCACGGCATACCTGTTGACGATGGCTGTGAGTACGCCCATTTTCGGTAAAATCAGTGACCTGTATGGACGAAAGCCTGTATTTCTGATTGGCTGTGCCTTATTTTTACTGGGTTCACTCTTGTGCTGTCTGTCGCAGAACATGGAGCAATTAATTATTTTCCGTGCTATACAGGGAATTGGTGCGGGTGCGGTAGTTCCTGTTACATTTACGATTATTGGGGACATCTACGCCATTGAAGAACGTGGCAAAATCCAGGGCTGGATTAGCTCCGTGTGGGGTATTTCCTCTCTGGCTGGACCGCTGCTTGGTGGTTATTTTGTAGATAATCTCGGCTGGCAGTGGATCTTTGGTTTTAATGTGCCATTTGGTCTGCTTGCAATGTGGTTTGTATTTCGTTATCTGAAGGAAGATATCTCGCCGCGTACAGCCAAAATTGACTATGTTGGTGCGCTGACCTTTACGGTGGGCATTACCGCATTGCTATTTGTCCTGTCGGCGGGTGGGCAATATTATGCCTGGAGTTCTCCGTTGATTGTTGTGCTGAGTGTGGTCGCCGCTCTGTTTATTATTTTATTTTTCGTGGTGGAAAAAAGAGCTCAGGCCCCTATGGTTCCACTACATTTGTTCCGAATTCGGGACATCCGTGTGGCGAATATAGCCGGACTGCTGACCAGTACTTTGATGATCGGCCTGACCAGTTATTTGCCGCTCTGGGTGCAGGGGGTTCGGGGAGGTAATGCGACGGAATCCGGGCTGCTGCTCGCACCGATGTCGGTGGGTTGGCTCATTGGTAGTGTGATGGCAGGCCGTCTGTTAATGAAAATTGGATCACGTATGACCGCATTGATTGGGTTAACCGGTATTGCGATTGGATCGGGTGGACTCTTTCTGGTTGGCGGGACATCCCCGCAGGCTGTGCTATTTGTATTGACCTTTATTTATGGTCTCGGTTTCGGATTTGCGTTTACGATCTTCACCATTATTGCGCAGTCTTCTGTAGGGTATAAGGAGCGTGGCTCCTCTACGGCACTGCACACGTTCATGCGTACGTTGGGACAGACGATTGGTGCAGCGGCTTTTGGCACGTGGTTGAACTATCGGATCTCTACGTTATCTAGTGAACAGAATCTGGCGGAGGCGGGAATTTCCGAGAGTGATCTGAACGAACTGCTCGCTCCACATACGGATGCTGCCCTATCGGATGACAAATGGGCGCTGCTGCGTAACGTTTTGGAAGGAAGCTTGCATTCCCTATTTGTGATTATGTTTGTCATTGCATTGGTGTCGTGGGTAACGACGCTGGCTTTACGCAAACGTTTAATTGTACCCGAAGATGCAGATGCTCCAACGCAGCCACAAGGCTCAAAGTAAAAAGAAGATATGTATACGAAAAACCGGATTCGCCGATGTCAGGCAAATCCGGTTATTTTTGTTGATGGCACACGTGCAGTGGACTAGATTACATCTTCAAACTCAGGCAAGTGATATGTTGGGGGTGTCTGGGCCAAAAGCATTTTGAAGTACAGGCTGGCTGATCCTGGTGAATTGTCCAGACGAATTTCTAAGGAACGGAGGACGTCTTATTTGACCTTCTGCTCCTCTTTTTAAATTGTAAGGAACATGAGACACGTTATTTCCCGAAATCACCTGAAAAACACGTTGTAAACGGCTGTTTATTCAAAGATAGCGTGTGTCAGATTCCTTAAAATGCTGCAAGCGCTTCAAACCCCTGAATAAGACGTCACAGGTTCGTTAGCGTTCCCGCTCCGGCTTTCGACAGGTTTGAAGATACGCTCTAGCTGCTCGCTGATAAACGGTCTGCGGAATGTGCAAGCCTTCCCAAGAGTTCGGACAGCAATTCCTTGTCTTCCTCACTTAGTCCACTTACCGCCCGATCAATCTTCAACGCATAGCCTGGATAGATGTCATCCATGGTGCGCTGTCCTTCTTCGGTCAGTTCCACAAAGATGATACGTCTGTCTTGCGGACAATGTTTGCGGTGTAACAATCCTTTTTGCTCCAGCTTATCGATCACATAGGTCACATTACCACTTTGCAGCAGAAGTTGTGCGCCAACCTGTTGAATCGGCTGAGCTCCTTTCATATATAACACTTCGAGCACCCCGTATGCGGTGGGGTTGAAGCCATGCACTTTGCTTCCGGATACAGCGTGTTCATTCACGCTCTTGAATGTCTGGGCCAAGGTGCGGTACAGATGAAGTGAACGTTCGGTTCCGATTTCTTGTAATTCCAGCATGCTGATCCCGCCTTTTCAGATTAGTTTTATAAGTTGAAATGATGAAGAGGGGTCCTCTCCGTTATGCTGTTCATGTAAAAGAGTATTTCAACTTATATGAGTTGATTATTTATGTTTGACGATTCAGGTTGTCGCCATGGTTTAATTGTAAACTTCTATCTCTACGAAAAACATGCGATATGTCACAAGATTTGCATTTTTAGCATTTAAAATTTGATCATTCATCATGCTGAAAAAATCATCCTTCAGATGTCGCTTTTTCTCCGCCTCTGGCAGGAGGTCGAGTCAAGGGCTGCTCTATATAATGAGTTCATACTATGAATTGGAATATAATGGAGGATAAGAAGGATGACAAGTGATTTAACGTTTGAAGGACAACGACCGCTGAAGAATAACCGATCTTTTGTAACATTGATGGTGGCACAGGGCATTTCCAATCTTGGTGATTGGCTGCATCTGCTCGCAATTCTGACCCTCGTGGGTATCCGCTGGAATGCAACGCCATGGGAGATTACATTTGTCACACTTTCCGCAGCACTACCCATTCTGTTGACAGGGCCATTCGCAGGCACACTTGCAGATCGCCTGAACCGAAAATGGCTGATGATTGTAGCCGATGGTGCACGGATTATCATCGTGGGTGCGTTAATTTTTGCTGACCAGATCTGGCACGTCTACATACTGCTTGTCCTCAAATCCCTGTTTGATGTAATCTTCTCTCCGGCCAAAAACGGAAAGCTGAAGGAAATTGTACCCCGCGAACAACTTGCGCAAGCTGTATCCATCAGCTCGGTGATCGAACAGATGTCCAAAATTATTGGTCCAGCGCTTGGTGGACTGCTGGTAGCCGCTTTTGGCATTACCTGGTGTTTTGTTCTCGATTCAGCGTCTTTTCTGATCTCCGGCATCATTTTATTGTGGATTCCTGGAACTCGGGTGATCCAAACCGCAATTCATAACGTAACAGAAGTAGAGGAAGAGCCAGCTGGGGATGTTCGCAACCTCCCAAAAGACTCTTTTTGGAAAGAAACACTTGAGGGTATCCGCATGCTCGCATCTCTCCCTCATGTAGGAACGTCTCTGATCTTGCTTGCTTCAGCCATACTTTTTCTGCAATTTGCCGATTCACAGACTGTGGTGTTATTCAGACAACTTCCCGGAATTTCAACTGATCTGCTGGGATGGTGCGTGGCAGCAAGTGGCGCAGGTACATTAATTGCAGCGATGAGTGTACGGAAGTGGAAGCATGCAGGGCATGTTTTGAAAATGGGTCTGGGTACCACACTCATGGGTCTGGTTATCGGCGGAGCCGGAGTTATTGTTGGGATTTGGCCACACGCCGGGCTAGGTGCCAATCTGTTGTTAGTATCCCTCTTTGCCCTGGCAGGTGTCGGAATTGGGTTTGCAATTGTCCCCTTTCAGATCCTGTTGCAGGAACAGACACCTGAGGCGATGACAGGCAGGGTATTTGGAACGGTAGGCAGCGTGATGACAGCCAGTAATATTATGGGCCCGGTGGTAGGCGGATTTATGGTCACCTCATTTGGTGTAGTGCCGGCTTTTGTCTGTTCAGGCATTTTGCTGACCCTGCTTGGGTTGATTTATTTGATGAAACGTAGCGGGGAAAAAGCCGATCTGAATGGCTCCATTGCAGCCAAGACCATGATTGCAGGTGACTGAAAACAGGCCGGATCTGCTCAGGTTAGAACAGTTAAAATGAAGATTTGAATTTACTTCAAATTTTAAGTTTATGATCGGAAAGCGTTTGAGTAAACGCCTTCACGTTTAATGAGGAACAGGCAGAAATCCCTGTATTCTAATTATTCCTAGGGGAAAACTCATATGCCTTGTCCCACCAACGCATTAGCGGAAAGGGGGTGAAGCAACTTGAATGTAAAGTTACCAAAATCGATTGTGCGTCTTGGAAGCATACCACTGGCAATACTTGCCGGGACTTTGATGCTGGGGTTTGGATCGTCACATGTATACGCAGACGAGGCTCAGGTATCTTCTGAAAAACCTTCCAGCGGATTGTCGCTCAGTTTGTTTTCACGTGATTCGGATGGCGGGTTGAACCTGACTCCGTCAGTATCGGTATCCACACCACTGCTGGATGTTGAAGTTCCGTCGATCAAAGCGAATGAATCGACAGGTAAGCTGAGTGTATCTGAGCTGAAAGTAGATACACCGCTTGGATCGGCCGGAACATCAGAGATTGGGATTGATGCGAAGAAGGGAACCGTCGAACTGCCGTCTGTACAGGCGGATACACCGGTGATCAAAGCCGATGTATCAAGCAGTCAGGTGAACCTGAACGATGGTACAGCTTCCTTGCCTGGCGTTACTGCAGAGGTACCGGAGGTTATCAAAGCAGAGACGTCTGCTGTGAAAACAGACCTTCGGCAGGGTAAGGTTGAATTGCCTTCCGTGAAGGTGGATGTACCTGAAGTTACTTCCGTCAATATCTCCTCATCCCGTGTGGATCTGAGTAAGGGAAATGTCCAGCTGCCATCTGTGAAAGCAGAAGTTCCAGTTGTAGACGTATCCGCTGAACTCAATCCTGATCAGGAAAAGGTGGAGATTCCAAGTGTGAAGCCGGAACGGACTGTAGTCACTCGGGAACAACCGGCGGTCGTCAAAACACCGAATGGTGAAACTTCCAATACGAGTGCACTCGCAGATCCTGTTTCAACTCAAAACAACGAGGAAGGACAGGACGCAGTACAGGTTACGGGGAAAGTGATTGAAGTCACCCCGGAATCAGAAGTACGTCCAGAACAACCTGTTGTCCCGCAACCATTGCCTATGGAAGGAACCGATCTGACGCAGGATTCCGATGTTAATGCAGGTTTGCCTGATAACGAGTTATTCCTCGTAGATCAGATAACTGCTAAACCAGCTGTCACTGAACAAGTGCAGAGTAACAAGGAAGCCGATCTGAAACAAGATAATGCTGATTCAACATCTCCATTGCAACCTCGCACAGAACGACCAACAAGTTGGTCTGTTGCAGCAACTTCTCCCGGAGCAGCTAATGCTTCCGCAGGGACAAACTCCGGTTCGTCCGGTGTAACTGGAGGTGGAGCAACCGCTCCAGCCGCTGCACTTCCGGGAGCAGCAACAGGTCTGGTTACGCCAGATTACGATTTTGCCTTCCGAATGGAACGGCTCGATGGGTTCAGTCAATGGTCACAGGCACCACCTGGGCGGCCGCCGCAATATACCTCTTTCTCATAGGCAACAATGGCGTTAATTCAACCAAAATTGAGAAGGAGTGTATATAATCATGAAAAAAGTGAATCGTTGGGTAAAATTGTCGGTATTGTCGGGTACGTTGGTAGCTGGATTGCTGGGAGCTTCGCAGGCAACTTATGCCGATAGCTATAGCAATAACAGCAGTGGTAATCTGGATCTAAATGCAGGTTTGCGCCTGGAACTTGGATCTCTTCTGTCAGGACACCGTGACACAGGTTACGGTAACCATGGTGGCTACGGAGGTTCATCCAGTGCAACTGGAGCATTGAATCTGGATCTTGGCCTTAACGCCGGCTTATCTTCCGAGAGTATGAACCGTTACAATGATCGTTCTTCCGACCACACAGTTGAGCGTAGCAGTTCTGGCAAGCTGGGCCTTGGCCTGAATGCCAATGTGTCGGGAGAAGGTACAACGATGAGCGACTATTCAAGAGGCGGCGATGATCGGAAAGTAAACAGCAGCTATGCGAGTGAAAGCCGTGGAGCGCTAAATCTCGGTCTGAACGTGAATGCGGAAGGCGAGAGTGCAACAATGGCTCAATCCGAACGCAATAACAGCGTGAAAGACGGCGAGCGTAACACGAACAGTAGCTATGCGAGTGAAAGCCGTGGCGCACTGGATCTCGGTCTGAATGCAAAAGTCGAAGGAGAGAGTGCAACGATGACTCAATCCGAACGCAATAACAGCGTGAAAGACGGCGAGCGTAATGTGAACAGTAGCTATGCGAGCGAAAGCCGTGGAGCGCTGGATCTGGGTCTGAACGCAAAAGCTGAAGGAGAGAGTGCAACAATGGCTCAATCCGAACGCAACAGCAGCGTGAAAGACAGCGAGCGTAACACTAACAGCAGCTATGCGAGCGAAAGTCGTGGAGCGCTGGGTCTCGGTCTGAACGTGAATGCCGAAGGAGAGAGTGCAACGATGGCTCAATCCGAACGCAACAGTTACGTGAATGACCGTGAGCGTAACGTAAACAGTAGCACTGCGAGTGAAAGCCGTGGAGCACTGGATCTAGGTCTTAACGCAAAAGCAGAAGGAGAGAGTGCAACGATGGCTCAATCTGAACGCACTAACAGCGTGAAAGACGGCGAGCGTAACACGAACAGTAGCTATGCGAGCGAAAGCCGTGGAGCACTGGATCTAGGTCTCAACGCAAAAGCAGGAGGAGAGAGTGCAACGATGGCTCAATCTGAACGCACTAACAGCGTGAAAGACGGCGAGCGTAACACGAACAGTAGCTATGCGAGTGAAAGCCGTGGAGCACTAGATCTGGGTCTGAACGCGAAAGCAGAAGGAGAGGGTGCAACGATGACTCAATCCGAACGCAACAATAGCGTGAATGACCGTGAGCGTAACGTAAACAGTAGCACTGCGAGCGAAAGCCGTGGAGCGCTGGATCTGGGTCTGAACGCGAATGCAGAAGGAGAGAGTGCGACTTGGACTCAATCTGAACGCAACAACAGCGTGAAAGACAGCGAGCGTAACGTGAACAGCAGCTATGCGAGCGAAAGCCGCGGAGCACTGGATCTGAACGTGGATGCGGATGCAGAGAGTGCAACTACATCTATGGTGGAGACAAATCGGTAATATGAGATTTTCACTGTAATATGAAGAAGTAGGGGCTCCGGAACCCCTGCTTCTTTTTTTGCATTTCAAAATTCGAAATAATATACAAATTGATAAAAGTTCCACTATAATTGTTATAACAATTAAATAGTATTACTAGAGGTAGTAATGAATGAATAGGGTGAGTAAGATGGAACGAAAAGTAACGAAATTCGGTAATAGTCTTGGATTAACAATGCCAGATGCCTTCAAACAAATTGGTCTGGAGCAAGGCGATATGGTTCAAATCGAGGTAAATCAGTCTAACGGGGAGATTATTATTAAAAAGGCTACAAAAGTTAATTTGCCTAACGGAATCAGTAGTGATTTTATGGATACATTGGCTGATGTGATGGGTGAATATGATCAAACCTTGAAAGGTCTCAAGGATAGATGAGCATGATCCGGTATTTGAGTATTCAAGAGGTTATTGCGATCAACGTCGCTATGATTTAGCGTTACAGTCCTGGAGAGCAGATTGGAGTTAAAGATTCTGGTCTGCTTGAATCTGCTGCGATCTTTCAATCTTTGGGTCAAAACCATCCTTTTCATAATGCTAATAAAAGAACGGCTTTTACCGCATTGGTAATCTTTCTACGTTATAACAATGTGTATCTTAAGATGGATCAAACTTTTGCTGAGGACTTTACTGTTGATATGGTGAACCACAAGTTCACATTTGAACAACTAGTCTCAATTATTCGTACACACTGTGTTACTGAAAATGAAATATAATAGTAAGCAATAAGTCATTCATTACTATGATTTATTGCTTTATTTTTTTAAGAAAAGAACAACGTTCAAATAATCAAACACGCATCCCGAAATATATATTTACACGATAACGTAGAGGACAGAAAGAACCTGAAGAAGCGAAGCGTTCGCCTTTATCCCCCGATTTTAACATTTGTGATATTGATTCAAAAAATCGGGGGATAACAGTGATCGGAAGGTTGTTCTGTCATCGGAGTGGCAAGTGTAAATAGTCTTTAGTTCAAGCCCGAATCAGAACAGGAGTGTTCGATATGAAGATAGAGCATGAAGGTACAACTATACAGGAGTCCATATTGGACGTACATATTACAGAGGCAGGATACGAGCCGGGACAATCGACCATACGCAATATTCGAATGAATGTGGCGCGAGGAGAGCTGGTAGGGATTATCGGACCAAATGGTGCGGGCAAAAGTACCACAATCAAAACGCTTCTTGGTCTGCTGGAACATGCGAACTATGAAGTGACGATTGGGGGAGATGGTCGTTATGCCTATATCCCGGAGCAACCGGTTTTTTATGAATATATGACCCTATGGGAACATCTTGATCTGGCCGCAGCGGCGTATGAAATGGAGGAAGAAGCTTTTGTTGCCCGAGCGGAGGAACTGTTGGTTCGTTTCGGTATGGACCACGTTCGGAATGATCTTCCAGCCAGTTTCTCAAAGGGCATGCGGCAGAAAATGATGTTGATGATCGGATTTCTGTCTTCGCCGGATATTTATATTGTGGACGAGCCGTTCATCGGACTGGACCCTCGTGCAACCAAGGATTTTCTAAAATTACTTGATGATGAACGTCGCCGCGGCGCGGGTGTGCTTATGTCTACGCATGTACTGGATACCGCTGAACGAATCTGCGACCGGTTTATTCTGATTGCTTCGGGCAGATCTGCTGCCGAGGGAACATTGGATGAGATCCGTGAAGTGGCAGGATTGCCGGAAGCCTCTTTGTTTGACTGTTTTGATGTACTGACGTCTTAGATAGAGAGAGGGTGAGAGAGAATGGAAACTTCCCAGTGTTATACCCCACTTCGTTTATACAGACGAAGACGCAAAGAGCATTTCAAGGAACAGATGAAAAATCTCAGACTCGTCGTGGATTGGACAGTGTGGGTATACCTGCTTGTTCCGGGTCTGCTCTATCTGATTGGATGGTACACGAGTCTGTGGACCAAACCGCTGCCTGCATGGGCGACAGGATTACCGCTCCCCGTACTGACTGGGCTGATCGACGTGGTTATGCTTACCGGTGGTGTGTTGATATTTGTGGAGGAAGCGGATGTATTGTTTTTGAAATCAAGACCGTTGTGGATGCGAACACTAATGAGGCAAGGGCTCTACCGGTCCTGTCTGCAACATCTGGGCAAAATGATCCTGATTACAGCGCTGACCGCACCCCTGTGGTCCCGTGTCTATGAGATGTCGAATCTCCAGATTGCACTTATGGCTGTCTGGTTTGGTGCGGTAGCTTCATTCCAAGCCATAACACTACATATGACGAAGGTTCGACATACTGGATGGCGACGCTGGATTCAGATGATCCCTCTCGTCATTGGCATAGGTTACATGACCATTCATGCGACATCATGGATGCATGGACAGACGTGGAAAATCAGTTTTGGAATCGTAATTATCATGCTTCTTCTAATTACAGTTGGACAGATGAGGCTATTGATGAAGGGAACGTTTGAAGGGGATGTGCGGGAGGATCTGCGGAGCAGGCTGCAGCTTACAGCTCTAATGTTAAGCCGGGCGGTGAGCAAGCCGAAAGCCCCACGAACACGGTCCATCATCTTCCGTAAACCGCGTAAACTGTTACGTAATCGTTCCATCGCGAATCGGACAGCGGAGATTGCATTCAAGGCATTTTTCCGAAACTCGGCCACGATGAAATTGTATCTGCAGCTTGGCGGACTATCCATCGCAGCAGTTGCATTACCACCTTTTCCGGTCAATGTCATTGTGTGTGCGTTATTAATCATCATGTTGACGGTGATGTTTTATCGTTCCTGGGATGTTTTTGCCACGTCCGACTATGTTCAGCTTATAACGTATGACACGGAGGCGCTGCATCTTGCAGGTTCAATGATGGTTCGGATGTTGTTCATCCCGATTGGTATTCTTATGGGATTCACGCTGGGATTGGCCTGGCTCGGCTGGGTCGTCGGTATTCTGACAGCTGTAGGTGCGGTGGCTTTTGGACTCTGTGTCTTATCTATTGCCGGCTGGGTCCGGCTGACCCGGGCCTAAAGGAATTCCTTTCTAATTCGGAGCATATCGTGCGCTATATCTGCCCATGCTATAGAAGAAGAATCTCATCTATGGATGATGAGAGATTAGCTGTAGCAAGGAGGAAGAGACGATGATGGATAATAGCGAACTACAGGTGCACTTTTCAGACGATTCAGCGTTGAATGCCGCCAGGGCAACCTTGGAGGAATTGGGATATAAGCCGTATCAGTCCGGCCCGCTGGAACTGTACATCCCCACAGATCGCCAAGATCCTCAGTCTGCCGTAGAGATTGTACAATCTCATGGAGGAAGTGCCGTATTTGCCTCACAAACGGAAGAGCTGGATCAGTTTCAGAATATATCGATTCCGGCTCATCTCGTGAATGAAGACTGGCATGAGGGTTATGCGAGCCAAAACCAAGGAAGCCAGACGGAGCAAGGCAGACATAACTATAGCGATGACCCAACATACGATGATTCGGCTGATGGATTTTCAGGCAGTGTGAAAGCATAGAAGCATCACAAGCTAAGAGCAGTTGGAGCCAATTTTTCTAACATGGAACAATGCCCAAAAACCCCGATCGTCCACAATAGTGGATATCGGGGTTTTTGGCATCTGAGCTAATTCATTATCGGGTTAAAAGGTGTAATACCTAGTAGTGAGAGTTCAAAAGGTTCGGTTTTCAGTACCGAGAAGATGGAATGAAGATAGAAATGGAGTAGCGGAGCGTAGGAAAACTACGTGAGCAACGGACATTTCGGCTGAATTTCATATTCGATGCTGATGATGCCATTAGGCATGATTCGTAATCAAAAGCGGACTTTTTGAACAACCTCTATTATGATGTAACGTGTTTATATTCAGCCGCATGCATGCCAGCCGTGTATCCTGTGGAGAATGCAGCGGTGATATTATACCCTCCGGTGTAGCCGTGAATATCCAAAACTTCACCGCAAAAGAATAGTCCAGGCAGCAGCTTGGATTCCATTGTTTTTGGGTATATCTCCTTTAAGTGGATTCCCCCCCCAGTAACAAAGGCTTCTTTAAGCGATCTCGTTCCGTCTGCACGGAAGGTAAAAGCTTTCATTAGCCCACACAAGTTGCTTAACATACCTTTGGGGAAATGGTGGAACGTGAGGTCATCGCTGATCTCTGCCCGTTTCATCATTAAGGGAATCATACGTTCAGGAACCCATGTTTTTAAAATGTTTTTGACAGCCTTGCGGGACTCTTGTTCCAATACCTGTTGCACCTGTGCTTCCAAGGCACCTGGGGACAGCTCCGGGAACAGATCAATGCTCATAATGACCTGTGGGTTTCCAGACTTCATCTGAACCTTGCGGATAAATTGGCTGCAGCGCAGTGCAACCGGTCCTGACACGCCAAAATGCGTGAAGATCATATCTCCGCGATGGGAGATGACCGTTTTTCCTTTGGCATCCACTACGGATAGGGCGATATCCCTCAAAGACAAACCTTGCAGTTCTTTGGACTGAATCCAACTCTCTCCAGACACAATGGGCACTTCGGTCGGATATAACTCCGTTATCGTGTGGCCCGCAGCCTCAGCCCAGGGATAACCGTCTCCGGTTGATCCGGTTTGGGGTACGGATTTGCCGCCGGTAGCGATGATGACAGAGCGCCCAAGAATGGTTTTACCGGATATCAATTTAACACCCTGTATCTGCTGACTGTTCTGAATAATTTCTTTGACCGGTTCTTTGGTGCGAATCTCAACGCCGAGGGCGACAATTTTGCCTACCAGCGCATCCACAACTGTTTTCGCTTTATCGGTTACAGGGAACATTCTGCCGTTGTCTTCTTCTTTCAGGGCAATTCCGAGATTCTCGAAGAAACGCATGATTCCCTGGTTGTCCAAATTTTGAAACGAACTATATAAAAAGCGTCCATTACCCGGAATATGCCGGATGAGTTCATCCGTTTCCTTGGCATTGGTTACATTGCATCGACCTCCGCCAGAGATACCGAGTTTACGACCCAGTTGATCTCCCTTATCCAGCAGAAGCACGGAGGCTCCATGCTCGGCAGCAGCAACGCAAGCCATCAGGCCCGCAGATCCACCACCAATTACAATGACATCATACATATGTTATTACCCTCTTTTTTCATTGATTTTGTCTGTTTTACGTAAAATGTGTCTACTCCTGGCTTTTTCTGAAATATAATGGAGTTATGAGCAGTTCTATTGTGCAGTCTTAAGGGATATATTGTAATATACTGTCGCCTATGTTTTAATCAGAAATACATGAGGGAATGTGCAGGCAGAGGAGGAGATGGCATTGTGGTTGCGTTAAAGGACATGCTTTTACAAGTACTGCTGGCAGGGTCGGCGGTATTTCTGATTCCCTTATTCCGTCTGGTACTCTCCAAGCGGGCTATTGCCAGAATGGAACATGCCGGAACCGTTCATACCAGTTTTGCTGTGACAAGTGTCGCGAGCATGTTATTGTGTCTGCTGTTCGCGCTCTATGCAAGCCCGGTGGCCGTACCCATATCATTAAGCATCGTACCTGTGATACTTGTTATTTTGTATTGTAAGTCCGCTATAGGCGTAACGCTGTCCATTCTACATATTCTCTTCTATTTTCTTTTTGCGCATCCCTATGATCTGTACGGATTTCTCCTTCATACGGGCATTCTTCTCTATCCTATTGTATGGTTGTCTGCCAAACGATTCAAGCATAATACACCTTCACGCAAAATGGCGATCCTCATCATCCTGATTACAATGGAACTGGTTGTAACGAGTCTGTTATGGATCGCATCCCTCCAGAATGAATCCATTTACTCTGCGACCTACATGATACTTACAGCACTTGGGTATACGGCTGGAGCCATTGTTGCGGGCAGTCTGAGTCTGCTATGGCTGGAACGGATGAAGCACTATCGCGGGCTGGAGCAGCATCTCTCGGAAGTCCACCACCGATACATAGCCGAAACGGAGAAACTTCATCAGATTCTGAACGCAGTGCCTCTTTCCATTGCCACCGTAGATAAACAAGGCACAGTGATGTTTGTCAATGAGATGATGGAGCAAACGGCAAGGGAGCAGCTACCTTGTACCTCCACGCCTGATCTCATTGGACAGCCTGCCAGTCAATTTGTTGAACAAGGTCAGGCGGACAAGATGGATAAAAGCATTCGCAGAGCCGTCGTTCATGGTGAGATTAGTGGGTTGACCGTTCGTTACGGTGCACATGTATTTCAGTCCCGAACCGTACCGATTTATGCCTTTTCAACAGAGTCTGCGAGAGAAGTTACAGGAGCCATGCTGATCATTCAGGATATCACGGAGCTTGAGATGTTGCGAAGTGAACTGGATAATGTGGATCGTCTCAGTCTGGTGGGGCAGATGGCTGCAAGCATTACGCATGAGGTGCGTAATCCAATGGCGGTTGTACGTGGCTTTCTTCAACTTATGCAGGAAAAGAGTCCTGACTCCCTCGATCACTATTACCGGATCGTTCTGGAAGAGCTGGACCGTGCCAACAGTATCATTAATGATTTCTTGTCTTTGGCTCAGAATCGTATTGCCGAGAAAGAAGAATCCCAGCTGCACGATATCATACATGAACTCAGTCCGTTGTTATGGGCGGATGCGAACCTACGTGGTCAGAGTATTGAACTCATGTTGGCCCATAATGTGCCAAAGCTGCATCTCAATTCTAAGGAAATCAAACAGGTGGTGTTGAACCTGGCCCGTAACGGGATGGAAGCCATGAATGAGAAGGGCGTGCTTACGCTGGAGACACGGATTGTGGATGATAAGGTGGAACTGTGTGTACGTGACACAGGACCTGGTCTACCCAGAGTGAAGAAGGAAAAGCTGTTTGAACCTTTCTATACGACAAAAGCCAAGGGAACCGGACTTGGATTGTCCATGTGCCTGAGTATTGTGGAACGACATAACGGAACCATTACTGTGGAATCGGAGGAAGGCCAGGGCACGACCTTCAAAGTGGCATTTGAACGTTAGTCATTCAGCATATATTGCCAGACATTGAGGCATAATATTATGGAAGAAGCCTCTCCGCAGGCGGTTTCTGAATCTTGCTTTCATTGCTTATGGATGTATAATAGGAATAGCACATCATTACATCCATAATGTTCGATATGAATGTAACGTTGTTTTGGAGAGTTTATTGGCCTTTAATTTTATCGAGATCATAGAACAACCATTTATAAGGAGTGAAACCGAATGTCGATGTCATTTGATCAATACATGAAAGATATGGTTCAACCGATGCGGGATGATTTAACTCGTCTAGGAATCCAGGAGTTGCGTACTCCTGAAGAAGTGGAAGCAAGTCTTCCGGATGCAAAAGGAACAGCGCTGGTTGTCATTAACTCTGTCTGCGGATGTGCCGCTGGTCAATGTCGCCCAGGTGTGTCCCAAGCACTTCAGCACGATATTACACCGGATCACCTGTACACTGTATTTGCTGGTCAGGACAAAGAAGCAACTGCAAAAGCACGTGAATTCTTTGCACCGTATCCTCCATCTTCACCGTCCATCGCTCTGATGAAAGACGGAGAACTCGTTCACTTTATCGAGCGCCATCAAGTGGAAGACCGTTCTGCAGAGGATATTGCGGCTGATCTCAAAAGTGCATTTGACCGTTACTGCCGTTAATTCGCTCCAATAGAACGCCCCGCCCTTCGGATCACCGATGCCGGGGCGTTTCATTTTGGATAGATAAGGTTATTGAACCATTCGGACCTTTCAAGCTGGACATCAAATTTCATTCATTTAGAAACGGGGTGTGTGAACGATGAGTTTGCAACAACAGATCATCGCTGAATTGAAGGTTAAACCAAGCATTAATGAAGAAGAGGAAGTACGCAAGCGTGTTGATTTTCTGAAGACGTATGTGAA
Organism: Paenibacillus sp. FSL H7-0940; assembly: GCF_037979415.1. Lineage (NCBI taxonomy): Bacteria > Bacillati > Bacillota > Bacilli > Caryophanales > Paenibacillaceae > Paenibacillus > Paenibacillus sp. FSL H7-0940. The sequence goes on along the minus strand of NZ_CP150280.1, from coordinate 4,971,607 downwards.
AAATGCGGGTGCCAAGGGTTTGCTGATTGCAATCAGCGGCGGTATTGACAGTGCAGTGGCTACGGCGCTTTGCAAAAAAGCGACGGACGAGCTTACGCAAGAGAACAACCAAGAGTACAAAACGCTTGGTGTGTTCCAACCTTATGGTGAACAATCCGATATCGATCACAGCTATGCTGTAGCCAAAGCATACGATCTGAAGCATGTCGTGGAAACCAATATCGAAGATGCAGTGAACGAGATTGCACTCGAAGTGGAGCAAGGTTTCAAATCCTTGGGCAGCCCACGCCATATGACTCATCAAGGCAAAGGTAATGTCAAAGCGAGAACTCGTATGGTTATGCAATATGCGCTTTCGTTTGAAGAGAACCTGCTCGTTGTAGGTACGGATCATGCATCCGAAGCCATCACGGGCTTCTATACCAAATGGGGCGATGGCGCTGTGGATATCACACCACTGAGCACCCTGAACAAACGTCAGGTACGCCAGTTGGCAGCATATCTGAACGTTCCACAGGCTGTTTTGGACAAAGCACCATCGGCAGGGTTGTGGGAAGGTCAGACGGACGAAGATGAGCTGGGAATTTCGTATGAAGCGAACAGCGACTATCTCGAAGGCAAACAGATCGATCCGGCTGCACAAGAGCGCCTCGAAGCGTTCTATACGCGCACACATCACAAACGCAATGCCATTCCAGGTATCTAATACGGGTGGATGAGCATGAACGTTATAAGCTGTTAACACCAACATTGAAATGCTTTCCCTCTTAGGGGATACAAAAAAAGAGTCACTGCTCACGCAGTGACTCTTTTTTTGTATGGATTGAGGAAAAACAAAAATCCAGATGACTACTATATTAAAGATGAGTTACTTACTCCAGTCTTGGATCTGTTGCAGGGTTTGGGTGATGGCTTGCTCCAGTTGCGGAGTGGTTTCTTTAAATGGATGTACCGTATTAAAGGTGTGATTCCCTTCAGGTACCTGGTGCCATGGGATATCAGGGCGTGCTTGCACAAGTGCGGCAGAACCGTCCCGCAGACGCGGGGGATCTTCTGTTCCCTGAATGAGTGCGACTCGCACAGGTGAAGAAGCCAAGCGGTCAATGATAGCGTAACGTTCGCTATGCTTGTCCAGGTCTTCCAGAATAGCCACGTCCAGTGGCATCTGCTGGCCTGTTCGTCCGTTAACGACATGGCTGCGGCCATGCGTACGCATTTCTTCTTTTTGCTCCGCCGTGAAGAGATCCAGATTGGTTACGCCATTCCAGGAGATGACACCTGCCACCTGCTCGGGATGATCCAGTGCATAGACGAGACTTACGCCCGCACCGCGGCTATGACCAACCAGGTATACAGGAAGTCCTGTGAGTTCAGGTTGTGTAGCCACATGTTTCAGTACCAGGGCCAGATCGGCAAGCTCCCGGCTGTAGGTATTCACTGCGAACTTTTCAAGTTCAGAGAATTGCTCCAGATATTCGCCGATACCGTTGTGAGAGAAATTAAAGGTCAGCACATGATGCGTCTGGCTTAGCTGTGAAGCTGCATAGGGGAACATGCCCCAGTCTTTGAAGCCTTTGTATCCGTGAGCCAGAATGATGACACCTTGAGCGGGTTGCTGTGCAGGGAAAAAGTCTCCGCGAATGATCGCATCTACGTCAGTGGGCAATTCAAAAGTTATGGGCATTATTCAGACCTCCTAAGAATTTCAGACGATTCCTGATTCATATTTTAGCATATATGGTAATGCGGATAGGTACTCGCTTCTGATCGTCCCTCCTGCTACAATAGAATACGTGTTCGGAGAGTTACGGATCATGTGATTGAATGGAGATCTTTTACAGTATAAAAGATTAAGCGGGTGAAGCGTTGATGATATATGGCATAGGCAATGATGTGCTGGAGATTGGACGTATGCGGAAGCTACTGTCCGGTCGCCATGCGGAAGCTTTCATAAAACGAATTTTAACGCCAGCAGAGCGGGAGATCGCAGTTCGTCGAGGGAAGCGGATGACGGAGTTTGTATCCGGTCGATTTGCAGCGAAAGAAGCGGTGTCTAAGGCATTTGGCTGCGGTATTGGTGGTGTCATGGGCTTCACTGACATTGAGGTGCTGCCTGATGGGACAGGACGTCCCGTGGCCTCGCTGTCCAGTCAAGCCTGGGAACGTCTGCAGCTGCCATATGATAAGCAATATGACATTCATTTGAGTATTACGCATCAGACGGAATTGGCAGCGGCCTTTGCGATCGTGGAGCAGATGGAAAAGTAGTTAGCTTGGCAATAGGAGAGGACGGAAATATGGGTTTACAGGAACAGAAACAACATTTCAGCGTGAATTTGCTGGACTGGTATATGGTCAACCGACGGGATTTGCCGTGGCGTCGCCACAACAATCCGTATTTCACATGGGTATCGGAGATTATGCTTCAGCAGACGCGGGTCGATACGGTAATTCCGTATTTCAATCGTTTTATCGGGAATTTCCCGACCGTACAGGCGTTAGCGGAGGCACCTGAAGAGGATGTCTTGAAAAATTGGGAGGGACTCGGTTATTACTCCCGTGCACGTAATCTTCAGGCAGCCGCCAGACAAGTCATGGAGCTGCACGGAGGCGAGATGCCGCAGGACAAGCCTGCTGTCATTGCATTAAAAGGGGTGGGCCCGTATACTGCCGGGGCCATTCTCAGCATTGCCTTCAATCAGCCGCAACCTGCGGTAGATGGCAATGTCATGCGGGTACTGTCCCGATACTTCCTCATCGATGAGGACATTATGAAGGGCAGCACCCGGGTGTTGATGGAAGAGCTCGCAGGAGAGCTCATTCCGGAAGGGCGGGCGCGTGATTTCAATCAGGCGCTGATGGAGCTTGGCGCGCTGGTGTGTACACCCAAAGCGCCGCACTGCCTGACTTGCCCGGTCATGGAGCAATGTTCCGGCCGTATCGCCGGAAGAGAGCTTACACTGCCGGTCAAGACCAAGGCGAAGCCGCCGCGCCCTGAGCAGCGGCTGGTCGCGATTGTGGAGGGCCGCGGTGCTCATCGCGGCCAAGTGCTTGTGCGCCAGCGCCCAGACACGGGCCTATTGGCCCGCATGTGGGAGCTGCCGCATGTGCTCGCGGCGCCCGCCGCAGCGAGCAAGAAGGCGGCGCCGCTGGCGGATGAGCCGGCCATGGCATTGCTGGCCGGCAGTCTGTGGGCGGAAGGCTTCGCTGCCCGCCCGGAAGGGCTGGCTACCCATGCGGAGCATGTGTTCAGCCACATTGTCTGGAGCCTGCAGGTGTACAAGTGTACCGAGCAGGACCAGAGCAGTGAGCTTCCGCTGATCGCAGCGGAAGCCAGAGCCGCCTACGATGCACAGGCGGCAACAAGGGAGGGCACAGCCTCATCATCAGCTGTGTCACCTGAGTCAGACACAATGCATCCATCGGAGCCAGACACGCCTAATGCGCAGAACATCTCAACATCACTTAACGATGGAGAGATGTTGATGTCATCATCTGACGTTAGTGACCTAGCACTGAGTACTACGACACTGACAGGTAAAGGCGATGGCTTGACCTACCGCTGGATCGGTCCGGAAGATATGGATAAGATGGCATTCCCGAATATCTTCCTGAAGCTGATCAGCAGTTATTTTGCTGGTGCGTATGATCAAGTGAATGATTAAATGGGGGAGCTAACGAACTCCAGAGGTCTTATCATGTGGATATACCACAATTATGAATTCTAACGAACCTGAGTGACGTTATCATAGACAAATCAACCCAAAAGTGCGCATCAAAACCCATATTTGGGGAAAGAGCTACTCTGAGATTCGTTAGGTTAGCGATACGATGAAATATGGAGCAATAACGTGTCCTGGGTTCGTTAGAAATAAAACACCCATTAACTATAACTATAGTGGTAGCAAAAAGAGAGCCTGATCACGGTCACGATGACCGAATCAGGCTCTCTTTTATGTTAACTATTGCATGCTAACAGTCTTATTTTGCAGAAGCGTAACGTTTGTTCACTTCATCCCAGTTGATTACATTCCAGAAAGCGGCGATGTAGTCAGGACGTTTGTTTTGGTAGTTCAGGTAGTAAGCGTGCTCCCATACATCCAGACCCAGAACCGGAGTCAGACCTTCGAAGAGAGGGCTGTCTTGGTTAGGTGTGCTAGTGATGGACAACTTACCATCTTTACCAACTACGAGCCAAGCCCAGCCGGAACCGAAGCGAGTTGTAGCTGCTTTAGCGAAATCTTCTTTGAATTTATCAAAGCCACCCAGTTCGCTATCGATAGCTGCTGCGATATCGCCTGTAGGAGCGCCGCCGCCGTTAGGTCCGATGATTTCCCAGAACAGGCTGTGGTTAGCATGTCCACCACCATTGTTGCGAACCGCTGTGCGGATGCCTTCAGGTACGCTGTCAAGGTTAGCAATCAGATCTTCCAAGCTTTTTTCTTGCAGTTCAGGAGCGCTTTCCAGAGCTGCGTTCAAGTTAGTTACATAAGTATTGTGATGGCGATCGTGGTGGATTTCCATCGTTTTTGCATCGATATGTGGTTCCAGTGCGTCGTTAGCGTAAGGAAGTGCTGGTAATTGAAAAGTCATAATGAAATACCTCCTGAGATTTTAGGTTTTTTTGAAAACAGGTACATATGTAATAATACCCTTGCCACTAATATTAAACCGCATTCGAGCTAATTAAGCAACATTTTTGTTTATTAAGTCCCCCGAGGCGTTGATCTAATGATGGGCCAGAGATAACAAACATATTTTACCCTTTATGCAACTATTTATGTGTTTTAAGGCGTTTAAATAGATAAAAAGTTTAATATTCGTATGTAAACGGTTACAATTAAGCGCTTTCAAAAGAAAATGCGTGTTTTATGGAGAAAAGTATGGTTTAATTGACGAAGAAGCGGTATTTTCTCGTTTTTTGTCATTATATGAACATTGGGTTTTTGGTAAAAAGGGATTCCCTTTTTGTAAAAAACCTCATCTAAGCTAACGAAAAGGGAGATTTAAGACATGCACGTTCGTTCCTTTCAGTTGAGTGATGCAAGCCAGATGACGGAGCTTCTCCAGGTTGCACTATCGGAAGAGTGTTATGAGAACACGATGGGCCCGTTTGCCCGTCAATTGTCATGGGATTCTGACCTGATCATGGTTGCGGAAGAAGAGGGAGACCTCGTAGGCGCTTTGATCGGTACGATTGATCACAACCAGGGTTGTATCTACCGTATTGCGGTACATCCAGACTATCGTCGCCGTGGAGTCGGCAAAACACTTGTCGAGGCTATGGAACAGCGGTTCCAGCAGCGTAAAGTCAGCCAAGTATGGGTGGCAGGTGATGAGCACAACAAAGTAGCCATGCCTCTATATGAAGCAATGGGTTACGGTGCCAATCAGATTATGAGCGCTTTCCAGACTCTTAGTATTTTGTCCAAAGCTTAGTTTGCATGTTTAAAAAGAAATAAAAAAAAGATTTTCATTTCATATTAGGCATATCTCTTTAACGTGTAAGAACGTGAGGGATGTGCCTTTCTATTTATATGAGTGTTCTTCACGTCATATTCCTCTGGTTTCCTCATTTTCTGAACATGCTTCGGAGTCCCTGAATTCTATTTAAATCACCCTGACTATCCTGGCTGTATTCACGATAACCAAGGTATTGGTGCTCATAACCAATTGTTTCACTCTCCCAAATGGAGTAGACTGAAAGGGAGTATGGTTACCATGTTACAAGTTTAATTCAACTATTTAATAAATGAGGTGTCCCTTTGAATTCCAATAATCATTCAATGGAACATGTGACTTCCGAGCAACGAAATGAACCGTCAAAGCCTGAACAACCGGGGAAATCCTGGGTTGTCGAGCTGTGGGACTGGGTCAAAACGATTGTTGTTGCTTTTGTAATTATGATGCTGCTGAACCTGTTTGTGTTTAATCTGTCAATGGTCAAGGGACAGTCCATGCAGCCGACACTGGTTGAGCGAGATCGCCTTTTCGTCAACAAAATCGTATACCATCTGGGTAATCCTTCCCGATCAGATGTGATCGTACTTCGTGATCCAAGCGAAGGTGTGGAGAAGAAGGATTTTCTGGTGAAACGGATCGTTGGACTTCCGGGAGATACAATTGAAGTTAGGGATCACCATCTATATGTGAACGGCGAGCAACAAGCGGAAACTTACACCGATATTGAGGTGCAGGACCCAGATTTTGGCCCAATCACCTTGGAGCCGGATCATTTCTTCGTGATGGGGGATAATCGTCATGAAGGCAAAAGTAAGGATAGCCGAGTGTTTGGCAGTATTACATCCGACCAGATTGTAGGCAAGGCTGAATTTATTTTCTGGCCGTTTTCTGAATTGAAGAAATTGTAAAATGCTTACAGGACAACAACTTCAGACTGCATTTTGCGTTAAACCATATAGAGTTCGTTCCGTTTGAATTCAAGTATGCAAGGCATATATAGAAATTAACGCCTGTCCTCTTACCGTGAGGCGGGCGTTCACTATTTACGGAATAAGTGTCGGAAGAAGAGAGGGAAGAGAAATGACGAGCGTACAGACCGAGGCAGCACAGGATGCCTCCGTATGGGAAAAGTTAAAACAGGAGATCAAGGCAGCTGGCCCCGGACTGGGCATTGATGATATCGGTTTTGCTTCGGCTGATCCCTTTGTTTCCCTGAAGTCGCTACTGGAGCAGTCGCGGGATAAAGGGTATGCTTCAGGTTTTGAAGAGCCGGATATTGAAAAAAGGGTGCACCCCGCCTTAAAAGATGGCGAGCCCGCTTCACTTATTGCAATAGCCGTGGCATACCCATCCAAAATGGTGAATCCGCCGAAATCGGAGCCTGGTGCGTATCGAGGCATTTTTGCCCGTTCGGCTTGGGGTCAGGATTATCATCAGGTCCTGCGTGCAGCGATGGACAAGTTGGTCAATTTTATAAAGGAACGCGTACCTGAAGCCATGATCGAAAGCATGGTAGACACCGGAGCATTGGTGGATCGTGCGGTGTCCCAGCGTGCGGGGATTGGTTTTAGTGCCAAAAACTGTGCCATTATATCACCCAAATTTGGTTCATGGATTTTTCTCGGAGAACTGGTAACGAATATTCCTTTTCAACCAGACACACCTGTGACCGAAGACTGCGGTGAATGTACAAAATGTATTGATGCCTGTCCTACAGGAGCATTGGTGGGGCCGGGGCAGTTGAATGCACAGCGTTGTATTTCTTTTGTAACCCAGACGAAAGGGTTCGTGGATGAAGAATTTATGCTGAAAATAGGCAACCGTCTATACGGTTGTGATACGTGTCAGATTGTCTGTCCGAAGAACCGGGGCAAGAACTGGGATCACCATCCCGAGTTTCACCCCGATCCGGAGATTGTGAAGCCACTCCTACTGCCGCTGCTGGACATCGGTAACCGGGAATTCAAGGAACGTTTCGGTCAGAGTTCCGCCGCTTGGCGGGGCAAAAAGCCGATTCAACGCAACGCCGTTATTGCCCTGGGTAATTTCAAAGACAAAAGTGCTGTACCCAAACTTACAGAAGTATTAAAACGTGATCCGCGCCCCGAGTTGCGGGGAACCGCAGCCTGGGCGTTAAGCAGAATTGGAGGAGAAGACGCCATGAGAGCAATTGGGGAAGCTGCCGCTAACGAACAAGATGGGAACGTACTAAGCATGCTGCAGAAGGCCGAGGAGCGACTGAGTTCGTCCGAGACCTTACCCAAACAGCCACAGGCTGGACAAGTGAGTGAGAAGCAGTCAGAGGAACAGAACAACGAGAACAATTCCTTACGTGCGTTACAACAGGATTTGAAAATGGAAGCTGGGATTGAACCGGGTAGTGAGCAGTCTGCACAGCCTGCCAAACCGGAAGCCGCAGCGTGGAAACCTTCAGCCGTTACAGGTCTTCATGGCAAGCCCGTATACTACGATGAGGTACTGACACCGATTGGTACTCTTACGTTATGCGCGACGGATGAAGGGCTGTGTCACATAGATTTTGGCGCCTTTCACGTACGCGAAGCTCATCTGCAACAATGGGCCCGCATCTGGATTGGCGAGTATCGATATGAGAAGAATGAAGAGAAGCTCAGCGAAGCTGCAAAGCAGTTAAAGGAGTATTTTGCAGGGGAGAGAAAAACGTTCGACTTGCAGCTTGATCGGCTTGGAACACCATTCCAGCTACAAGTATGGCAAGTTCTGTCCGATATATCTTATGGAGAGGCCTCATCACACCAACAGGTTGCGGAAATCATCGGCAGACCCAAGGCTGTTCGTGCAGTTCTGGACGCCATTAGCAAGAATCCGATTCCGATTATTATTCCCTGTCACCGTATCAGTGGTAAAGACGGTACCCTGGTGGGTTATGTAGGCGGTCTGCAAACCAAGGAGCAATTGCTCGCATTGGAGCAGCTATCGTAAGAGCGGGGGACGTTCATGAAGTATGTAAACGTGGAGAGCGTGGAAGCGGGGGAGCTTCTGGGCAAGACGGTATATTCCAGTAACGGCACCGTACTGCTGTCTGCCGGAGTCCAGCTCACCGTATACATGGTCAATACGCTGAAGCGTATTGGCGTGACCATGTTATACATCCAGGATGAAGCGTATAAAGATGTGGATGCAGAAGACATTCTGGATGAAACCACGAAACGGGCAATAATTAACGAAATGAGTGTCACACTCGAATCCATTCGATCCGGGAAAGACTGGAGTCCGAGAAAAGTTGCCCTCAGTATAGAGAAGTTGCTGAATGATGTACTAAACGGGCGTGAAATGCTTGTGCAGCTCACCGATATTCGTACCAAAGACAATGCACAGTATGTTCATGCGATGAATGTATGTTTGTTGTCTTCGGTCATCGGACTGAATATGGGACTCAATTATAATCAACTGAAGGACCTTGCTGTGGGGGCATTATTGCATGATATTGGCAAAGTGGGGGAACCTCCTGGCAGTGGCTCTGCTGCAAATTCTTCGCTGCATCATACATGGCGTGGATTCGAAGTGATTAAGAACAAACGGGAGTTCAGTCTGTTGGTCGCCCATACAGCCCTGCAACATCATGAGCATGTAGATGGTACAGGCATGCCGAGAGGGATCAAGGGAAGTGACATTCATCTGTTTGCGAGAATCGTTAGTGTGGCTAATATCTATGATAATCTCATTAATGGTTTATCCAAGGACAGTTTGATGCCACATGAGGCCTGTGAAGAGATGATGGCGTTGTCTGGTACAAAGCTGGATCGGGACATTCTGATTGAGTTCAACAAGAGTGTATCCGTGTATCCCAATGGTACAGCGGTACGACTGTCCACCAAAGAGACTGGAGTCATTGTGCGTCAACATCGGGGATTGCCCGGCAGACCTGTGATCAGGGTGGCACGCGGAAGTACGCGTTATTCTCTGGATGTGGTTGAAATCGATCTGGCTCAGCATACAACCGTTTTCATTGAAGCTGTCATGACGTAGCTTGTGTGCGGTTCAACTGGAAAATCCGTTTGCTCAAGGCGTGCGGAAATGCTATGATACTTTCAGGAAATCCGCTCTGTGTCAGGTTTGCAACATGTGTGTTGAACATCATGAAGTGACACGGATTATCAGGCTTTTTAGAATGCATACAGAGGTGTCTAAGAGATGGATATTGTTATACCGATTATTACATTGATTGTTGGTCTGGTCGGGGGATTTTTCATCGGGGTGTTCTACTTGCGTAAACAACTTGAGAAAATGCAAAGCAATCCGGACATGCTTCAGAAAATGGCGAAGCAAATGGGCTACAACCTGAATGGTAAGCAAATGCAGCGTGCCCAGCAGATGATGAAGAATCAGCAGCCAGGAGCGAAAATGCCTCAGCCGCAACAGCATCCTGCGCGTAAAAGTTCGGGCCGCCGAAAATAATAGCAGTGAAGTGAATAACTGCTTAAAGTGCGTGTTCAAAAAGTTGGGTTTTCAGTACCGAGAAGATGGGACGAAGCTAGAAATGGAGTAGCGGAGCGTAGTAAACTACGTGAGCAACGGACATTTCGGCTGAATTTCATATTCGACGTTGATGATGCCTTTAGGCATCCATCGTAATCAAAAGCGTACTTTTTGAACAACCTCTTAAAGTATTGTGGTTCGAAAGGAGGCGTTTGGCAGTGGCTGGCGTTAAAGATTATTTGAATTCAAAAGTATCCGACAATCGGGAGAAGATCGAGTATCATGTAGAGCAGATCCTGAAATTGATCGGAGAAGATAGTACACGTGAAGGGCTGCTTGAAACGCCTGCACGTGTGACCCGAATGTATGAAGAAATTTTTGGCGGATATGAAGTAGACCCGCGCGATGTGCTCGGTGTCACGTTTGACGAGAATCATGAAGAACTGGTTATCGTCAAGGATATTGTCTACTACAGTCAGTGTGAGCACCACATGGCGCCGTTCTTCGGCAAGGTGCACATTGGGTATGTACCAAGCGGCAAGATCGTTGGTCTGAGCAAAATGGCTCGTCTGGTCGAAGCAGTAACACGTCGCCTGCAAGTTCAGGAACGTATTACTTCACAGATCGCTGACATTCTGACAGAGGCCGTTGAACCTCATGGAGTTATGGTCGTTGTGGAAGGCGAGCACTTGTGCATGTGTTCCCGCGGCGTGAAGAAACCGGGAAGCAAGACGGTAACGTCTGCTGTACGTGGTTCTTTCCGTGAGAATCCGGCACAACGTGCGGAGTTCTTGTCTTTGGTAAAAGATTAAGATCAGGTATGTCCACTCGCTGGACAAGCCGGATGAGTAAGTTCCTTTGGTTTTGGAAGCAGCAGTTTCTAGCCATAGGATGTGATATAAATAAGCCGTGTTCCCTGGGAACCGGCTTATTTATATATGCGTTGTCATTCCTATATACTGGATACATATGAATTCGTTAAGCCGGAGGTAATGGAACGATGAGTGTACCTTCCCATTCAGATCAACCGGTTCAGCCGGAAAAGGGACTACAGGCAGATCAGCAGGCTTCAATGCGTCTGCAAATCTGGGAGACACCACTCATGCGACAAGGTAGCAGTGTACTCGAAGCTTTTGCTTGGGAAGAAGTTATGTGCAGGCGGGTTGGGGCAGGGCATCTACCAGTTGCACATATATGGAGACACCCAGATGCCTTTGTAGCGGGTCTGCGTGACCGCAGGTTGCCACAGGCTGTAGAAGCGATGGAACAGATTAGAAGCCAAGGGACAGCGGTCTGTGTTCGGCCTTCCGGTGGAGCGGCAGTACCCTTGAACCCAGGGGTAGTTAATGTGTCGCTGATTCTGCCTAATCCCGGACATGCCATCAATATTCATGATGATTTCCGGGAAATGGCTTCGATTATTGCCGAGTCGCTAACGCCGTGGTCGAATCAGGCGCAAACTGGCGAGGTTCAAGGTGCTTTTTGCCCGGGAGATTATGATGTCAGTGTAGGTGGATTGAAATTCTGTGGTATTGCCCAGCGCAGGCAGGCAAAGGCGTATATCATTACGGCTTTTATCATCGTGGACGGTCAGGGTGATCAATTGGCAGCAGATGTGCGACAATTCTATCAGCATGCAGCAGGCGGGGCGAGTGAAGGATATCCCGATGTTCAGCCTGGCACGATGGCAAGTCTGAAAGAATTGGCAGGTGTACCTTCAGCTGCGGCATATACTGCGGCTTTGGTTCGAACATTGCGAGATCGCTATCCACAGACGGAGACCAGCAGGGTGCTTAGCGTTGGCTCTGAAGAAGTACGCCTGACAGCTGAGCAGATGAAGCTGCGCTACGATTAACACTTTTTACTAGGGCTTGGAATTGGTTAATAGAGATGATATGATGTGATTTCGGAAGGAGAGTGTTAGGATGGACACATTGAGATATACGTATTTATATGAGGTTGTATCAACAGGCGAAAAATCCGAGTTCAGCCAAATGGCAACAAGCAAGGAAGAGGCTGCTGCACTGATCGTTGCACGTATAGCCGATCTGGAGTTTACAGATGAGTCTGATATCAAGCTGGGCGATCTGATCTCCATTAGCAAACAGGTTGGCGACAACTATGTGGCGTGCGAGGGCTGTGCTTCTTAAGTGAACATTTAGAAATAGGAAGTCTCTCAAAATACAAGCAAGTCTCTTTTTACAAGAGGCTTCTTTTTTGTCTACACCAAAAGAGATATCTTTCAGTCATTTGGCTGAAGATATCTCTTTTTTCTCTAAACCATCTAACCCCAAGCTTAATAAGGCGGCCACAACAACTTGCGTGCCGTTTCGTAACGCTCGGCCACAGCGGGCCAGTAGACAACGTTCCACCAATCCTCGATATACTTTTTGCGTTCATTCTGATGCTTCAGATAGTAGGCATGTTCCCACACATCCAGTGGCAGGAGTGGTACGATATCGGACTGGGACAGGTTCTGGTGTTTTTCCGCCTGCAAAATCTCCAAACGATGTGCTCTCGGGCTCCAGACAAGCATCGCCCAGCCACTGCCTTCCACCTTGTTCGCGGCTTCTGTGAATTGATTCTTAAACGCTTCATAACTTCCGAAATCCCGCTTGATCTGCTCTGCCAGCATACCGGAAGGTTTGCCGCCACCAGCAGGATTCATAATTGTCCAGAAGATCGTATGCAGGTAGTGGCCTGCCCCGTTGAAGGCAAGTTCACGTTCCCAATGTTTGATGAGTTCAAAGTTATTCTTTTTTCGCGATTCCGCCAGCTTTTTCTCTGCTACATTTAGTCCGTCCACATAAGATTGATGGTGTTTGTCATGATGGATACGCATCGTCAGCTCATCAATATGTGGCTCCAGCGCATTGTACGCATAGGGGAGAGGAGGCAGTGTGTGTCCTCCAATGGGAACTGGCTTCTCTTTTACGGGAGGTGCTGTAGAACTGGGTGTGGCTTGTGTTGTTCCGGTAGAAGGTGGTTGAATGGTTGCGGATTGGATATGAGCTGAACCGGCAGGTGCATTTACATTCCCCTCTGGAGAAGTTGGAGCTTCTGAAGCTTGGCGATGGACACTTCCTGACACTGACGTATGCAACGCATTTTCCAGAAAAAGTGATGGCTCCGAATCCGTTTCGCGTAAGATGCCAGGTTGGCCAAGCGTATCCAATACACCCAGAAAATACTCCGACTCGCGGATAAAATGCAGAATGAGTACTTTGGCAAGCGGAACAGCTTGCACAGCAGCACTTTGCTCCAGAAGAACATACAGCTGTTTGATGAACTCTCTCGATTGCTGCCGAGCTGCCAACACAAGTTGATCGATACAACGAACGATGTAGGGAGCAGGTGGATGGGTTGCGGGCAATAGTTGTTTTAAAAGCTGATTGGCTACTCGCTCACTGTTTGCAAAGGTAACCTCCCATTCCTCCAGTAGCTTGACGTATGGGGGCTCCAGATCAGGAACCAGGGCACGAATGACGAGTGTATGTTCTTTCTCCTGCTCTTTCCAGAAACGGATTTCCTCCAATGTCCGCAGAGGCAGCAGGTGACCATATTCATACCAGTTCATCTATGTTGAACCTCCTTCAGATGAAATTCATTGCATGCAGACCGTCTGTTCATGCGTCCCAAGAGTATATTCCGCGAGCTTGTTGTCCTATGAGTGCAAAAAAAAGAGCCCCTGAGGGCTCTGGAAAAAATTCAATGATTGAAATTTGGTTATTCTCCACTATTGGTGTTTTCCACATCGTCACTGCTTGTTTTCGTTACATGACTCAGGAAAGTTGAGACACGGCGCAGATATTCCTTTGGATGCTCCCGGAAGATCAACTCATGATGCGCATCCTGGACAATCCATACATCGGAGTACGGATTGGTCTGGTTGGCGGCGAGTTGCTCCGCAATTGGATAAGGCGCCTTCTCGTCCTCTGTACCATGGATGAAGAAAATCGGGAACGGATAATCTTTCTTTTTCACTTCCTGGTATGGAATCTGTTGTAATCCGGTACCATTCAGAACAGGGAACAACAGTTTCATGATCTCCAGTGTAGGCTGACGCGGGAGATCGATCTGGTTGTGAATGTTGTGGTACAGCGTATCTGGCTCCAGCAGGAACGCACTGTCCAGAATCATCGCATCTACTTCCTGCGTAATCAATCCGGTTTGAAGCGCTGTACCGGCACCCATCGAGAAGCCCCAGACAACCAGTTCCTGCGCACCACGTTGCTTGGCGAACTGGATCGCACCGAGCAGTTGCTGTGACTCAGCTTTGCCACCTGTGGCTACAGCTTTGTTCACCTGTGAGGCGAAGCCATAATCGAACATGACCACGTTAAACCCAAGTTGATGGGCATAGTGTGCCAGGTCATACATGGGTACCCATGTTTCTTCACGATTAGCACCATAGCCGTGACTGAAAATAATCGTTTTGCTTGCAGCATTGTCAGCAGGTATATACCATCCCTGCATCGTCCGGCTGCCATCTGCTGCCGGGAACGTGATATCTTCATACTTCATGTTCTTGGCTTGCATCGGATTGGAGAAGACTGGCGCTACCGTTGGATTGGATAATACCCATGCGATATAACCATGCAGTGCAATAAAACAAAACAGTAGAAAAAATACAACGGAGAGCAGCAACGCTACGATAATATGTTTGAACCGAATCAGCCTCGGTGATAGGGAAGAGGGCAGATCGGACACTTTTGTTTGCAGCGGGGCTTCGCTCTGGGATGATTGATACATGAATGCCCCTCCTTTGAAGTTCAGTTGAAGATAACAACGACATGTAAAGAGAATTGCGTCGATTTCAGAGCCTGCTTCAGAGCGATATCTTAATGTAATATATCTTTATCGTATGTTCCAATATAGTCAAAGTCAATTGATTGAGGGCATTTGTTACGCAATTGTTATATAGTTCTTAAGATATATGGGTAACATTACCTTAGTGTGTAAATTACAGGGGATTAAGTCTTATAAAAAGGAAAAATTTATACGTTGGCCTATTTTGATTTTGGCTCTTTTTGGTTTACAGATGAGACCGTTTCTCATATAATTTATGTAACCAAGTTTCATGTGATGAAACATGAGGAGGGCATTATGCCATGGAAGATCGCAAGTTAACCGTCCGGGCTGTGGAACGGGCGCTGGATATATTATTATGTTTTACCACACGCAGTGATCTGGGACTCACCGAAATTGCCAGCCAGATCGGCCTGCACAAAAGTACAGTCCACCGCTTGATGGCTACGCTGGAGGATCGAGGGTTCGTGATCCGCGATGCAGCAACAGAGAAGTACCGACTTGGCATCCGAATCTGGGAGCTGTCAGCTCATATGTCCCGCAGTGATGATCCCGCTATTCTGCTGCTGCCTGCGATGGAGCGACTGAGAGATCGATTGGGGGAGACCGTGAGTCTGTACCTGCGTGATGGGAGTGAAAGGATACGGATTCAAGCTGTGCAAAGTGATCAGGCGATCCGCCGAGTCGCTCCAGTGGGTGTTAGACTCCCGCTGTCTGTGGGCGCTTCCAGCAAAGTCCTGATGGCGTTTGCCACGGACGAGGATCGTGAAGAACTGATGAACGGGCCGGAATGGCCGGTGTTTATTGATCCCGCGGTGTATTTGGCGCAGATGGGAGATATCCGGGATAACGGATATGCGACGAGTTATGAGGAACGTGAGCCGGGAGCTGCCGCGGTATCTGTACCGATTATGGATCGCAGAGGCAATATTGCAGCTGCGCTCTCGGTCTCAGGACCTGTCAGTCGACTCTCGCAGGAGACATTGCATGAATACGCACCTGTGTTGAAGGATGCTGCTACGCAAATGGGGCTCATGTTATCCTGATGTTGATGTAAGTTTTTTCTCTAATAGAGTTTGATCATTTGGAATATAAAGGTTGTTTTTATGTTCCGGTTGCGCTACTCTGTAATGGACGGCCCAACGGAGCCAGCTTCATTGAATATGAACGGCGGCTTATGTAAGCCGCAACTTATTAACGTTACTGGGGGAGTCCGAATTGTCCGGACTGAGACGGAATCGCATGAGATTCCGGACCCTTTGCACCTGATCTGGATCATACCAGCGTAGGGAAGTAATCGGCGATATGACCACAACCACCACATGATGTGACCCTTGTAGGGCTCCGTTAAGGAGCTGCATAAAGGTGCATTATTGGTGATGGACATAAAAGTCGGTTCCTTCGGGGACCGGCTTTTTTATATACAGGGAACGGGCGATATAGCGCGGATTTTATGGGCCTCTTTTTCGATAACCTGCGGAAGTGGGCTTGGATGAGGAGGGAAGTCTTATAGATCGATGATCTGTGGCAGCCTCCGTCTGTTGTTAACTGTACATGAAAAGTGTCTCCCCTGGTCTGGTGTAGGATCGCTCTTTCTTCTCTGCATTGCGCATGATTTGGGACAGGTACGTAAGCGAGCTAATGATGAAACCAACCAAACAAGCGACGAACACTGAGGAGGAGACAAGTGAACATGAGTACAGGAAATCAAACGGGACAACAAGCGACGGAGCAGGGACATAACGATCAGCAGGTGGAAAAAGAAACAGGAGCGGCCGGACGGGTTCAGCCCTTTCCGGGCAGCCGCAAAGTCTACATTCAGGGCTCACGGCCGGACATTGCTGTACCGGAGCGTGAGATAGCCCTTCATGACACGAATACTCCCCAAGGGGTGGAGCATAACGAACCGCTGCGTGTCTACGATACGAGCGGCCCCATGACCGATCCCGAATTTCATGCGGATATCCGCGCAGGTCTGCCAGCTCTGCGCACTCGTTGGATCACAGAGCGTGGCGATGTTGAAGCTTATCAGGGCCGTATGGTTAAACCGGAGGATAACGGACTGAAGCCCGGAGGGAAGAGAGCCGGCGCTGAAGAGTACCCCGGATTACGTGGCAAACCGTTGCGGGCACAGCCGGGACGTTGTGTGACTCAGATGCATTACGCGAGGCAGGGAGTCATTACGGCAGAGATGGAATTCGCCGCCATTCGTGAAGGCGTGGAACCGGAATTTGTGAGACAGGAGCTGGCGAGTGGACGGGCCATTCTGCCATCCAACATCAATCACCCGGAGAGTGAGCCGATGTTGATCGGTCGTCATTTTCACGTGAAGATCAATGCCAACATCGGCAACTCTGCCGTATCTTCCTCCATCGAGGAGGAGGTCGAGAAGATGACTTGGGCAGTACGATGGGGATCGGATACCGTGATGGATCTATCCACAGGCAAAAACATTCATACCACCCGGGAATGGATTATCCGCAATTCACCTGTGCCGATTGGTACGGTGCCGCTGTATCAGGCGCTGGAGAAGGTGAATGGCGAAGCGGAAGCGCTGACCTGGGAGTTGTACCGTGACACGCTCATTGAGCAGGCAGAGCAGGGCGTGGACTACTTTACGATTCATGCTGGTGTATTGCTGCGTTACATCCCCATGACCGCCAAGCGTATGACAGGCATTGTGTCCCGGGGTGGTTCCATTATGGCAGCATGGTGCCTTGCGCATCATCAGGAGAATTTTTTGTACACCCATTTTGAAGAAATCTGCGAGATTATGAAAAGGTATGATGTGGCGTTTTCACTGGGAGATGGACTTCGTCCAGGCAGTATCTACGATGCGAATGACGAAGCTCAGATGGCGGAACTGGCCACGCTTGGGGAACTGACGCAGATCGCATGGAAGCATGATGTGCAGGTGATGATCGAAGGCCCGGGTCATGTGCCGATGCATAAGATCAAGGAGAATGTGGACTTGCAGATGGAGATCTGTAAAGAAGCACCGTTCTACACACTTGGGCCGCTAACGACCGACATTGCGCCAGGATATGATCACATCACATCCGCCATTGGGGCAGCCATGATTGGCTGGTTCGGCACGTCCATGCTCTGTTATGTTACGCCAAAAGAACATTTGGGCCTGCCCAACAAGGATGATGTGCGGGAAGGGGTCATCGCCTACAAGATCGCAGCTCATGCCGCCGATCTGGCGAAAGGCCATCCGCGTGCTCAACGCCGCGATGACGCATTGTCCAAGGCACGCTTTGAGTTCCGTTGGCGGGACCAGTTCAACCTGTCACTGGACCCGGAACGGGCATTATCCTACCATGACGAGACGCTGCCAGCAGAAGGGGCCAAGGAAGCTCATTTCTGCTCCATGTGCGGACCAAAGTTCTGTAGCATGCGCATTACGCAGGACATTCGTGCCTTTGCCGCGGACAAAGGATTGTCCGAGAATGAGGCTGTAGCAGCGGGTATGCAGGAAAAGGCCGAGGAATATCGGACACGGTCCTAGGCGCCGATACAGCGCAAGCTGGGCAGTCTGAAATAGAGATAAAGCCGTTTCTCTCTGTCATTGCAGAGAAGAACGGCTTTTTTTAGTGTTATGTCATGTATGTATTCTTAACCATACTCAGCCTTTATCAGAATTAGCTTTGTGATTAAGTGTGGTCCATATCTTATACAGAATTCCTGCGATAACGAATAAAAGAGCATCACTGAGTTTTGGTGCTCCTCCGTATAGAAATGCGGAACAGGAAAAACCTACTATAAACAGTAAAACAATATAGAGGAATCGCATATTAGTTCACCTCGTTAATTTGTGGTGTTACTAAGTAAGTGAGTTCATAGTTGCATAGTTTCAGATAGAACTTGTTACTTCACTCCAAATCAGCAGCTACTGTCGAGCCAAGCCCAAATCCTTCTCCAAATACGCCGCAAGCAATGCCAGCGGGCTATGGATTGGAATACCGCGATCTATTGTAACCTGTGCAGCAGCGGGAGCCATAGACAGTTGGGCCGCCACTACCGCTTTACCCGGGTACTGCTCAGCAATCTGCTGTAAGCCTTCTCGTACCGCTTCGAGATACCCTTGCTGATCTCCACGCATAATCAACTCAAATGTCCCAGGGATGCACACCGCTTCCGTCTGAGAGGTCTTGGCAACGTGTAGTTGCCCATTCTCATCCTCTTGCTGTAATGCCTGATTCAACCGTGCCATCGTTCCTTCAATAGTTGCCGGGTTGGTGAATGATATTATGTAATCTCCTGGTACTCGCCGCATCTCCTGCAATAACGGATCATCTATGCCGATCACAGGCACAGGGACCTGTATGGCTTCCTGCTCCAATACTGTCGCAAACAGGGTACACGTGACCAGAATGGCATCGGCATGACACTCAGCGATCCATTGGAGCGTCTGGGCTACCTTCTCGTGAATGACGACCGCGGAAAAGTCAGCGTCATGTTTAAGACGGTCCAGACCTGGATCGACGTAATGGACCAATTCAACTTCATAAGGAGCAAGCGTCTCTTCAATTAAGGCGATGTTGGAATAATGAGCGTGAAAACAACCAATGGTGATCATGTGCTAAGTCCCCTTTAACAGTTCGTATATGTCATGGATCTTTTAGATATTTAAACCATTATAGAAACATGCCTGAGAACTGTACAGTCGTTTATGGCTCCACGCCAATAACCGCCCTTCCGCCAAGCTGCGGAAAGACGGTTGATAACCTGACTCGACTAGGGTCGGTCCGGTGTCCATTTTTATCTAAGGGAAGGAGAAGCGTTTTTCTTCGCCATTTTTTGCTGTAAAATTTCATGAAAGGATAGACCTTGAGTGTTCTCATTCTCCTTTTTAGGAGCAGTGGTCGCCGTGTTGCGCGGATATTGGTGATGGTACGGGATCATTTGCTGAATAGGCATGCGGATCATCTTGGTTCCTCCTTTGATGCGTTTTTTTGGATTATGTATTTCGACTGGTTACCATGCCAGGTGCGCATATAGGTACATGTGACTTGTTAGACGAAATAAAAGAGTTTAAAGCGTAATTCCAATTGGATTGTAGTGATTTTACCCGGTTTTAAGGAGATGTAAACGTTTTTAGGGAAATTCAGGAGAAAAGGACCTGATATGAAAGGTTTGATATGGGAGGATCGAATCGGTTGTTATGTGAATAGTCCCAATTTTAAGGAAGTCAATGGTACCCGCATATGAGGCATATTATCTGGTTAAATGATGCAAAGCATGCTAACTAACTTGGTACCATGGTCGGGTTGTTTAGGGGATAATGTAGTTCCGGATATAACAAAAAAACTGCCGAGCGAACCCGGCAGCTTGCTTGATATGAAGAAGGATGCGATGAAACTTTGATTCTGTCTGAGGTGGTATCGTGTTGGTTTTATCTACTTTGGCGAACAGCGATGTATATATCCACTTGTACACTTTCGGGATTCAGGCTGCGTTCATCATATAATTCAAAATCCCCGGTGAACGTACGATCGCTTTGTTTATCCCATGCCCACACGGCTCCCCAAGCTTCGCCAACAACCTCTGCCATCGGTCCTTTTCTGGAAGTGAATATGGCGTAATTTGCAGGAGGGAGTAAAATGTCGTCCAATCCCTCAGGCAACGATTCGTTCGGACTGACCTCATGCCCTACCAGTATGGTGTATTCTCCGGTTATCCCATCGGTGTAATCCGTGTAACAACCATAGCGAACAACTTCAGGTGCAGGGAGGTGCTCTGAGGCAAAATAATTGTTCCAGAGTCCCTGAATACAACCTTTGCCACTGATCTCAATGGCGTTGGTTGTGCGGGCGGATACGCCGGCAAGACGTTTGCCAGGGAGCGTGACATAACGAACGGGCTGGGCAGAGAACGAATGCTCTGTTGTTACCTGACCAGGATTAGCGGAAGCAGTAGAGTTTTCAGCCAGAGATTCTGTGTGTTGATCCGTTGTATTCGTGCGCCAACGCTTCAAAAAAGGAAGCTGGTTACGCAGCATCGAACGAGCGGATTCCTCATCCATGCCTTCGTCCTTCAGAATGGCAGTGCACATCTCCGTCATGCCTTCTAGTGACATACCGGGCTGCTCAAACTTGCCCTCTTTGTAACAATAAATACAGTACTCACGGGTTGTGCTTCCATCTGCTTCCGTTCCGAATTGGGCAGGGGTTGTGAGCGGCATTCCGCAGCTTTGACATACAGTAACGTTCATGATTAGTTCCTCCTCATATATGTACAGATTGAATATATCTGAAGTATACGGGTAGGAACTGGACAGCTGTCTGTCAGGTTTGAGTCGGAGGTATATAATTTTGTACAATTTGCTCCGCGATACGGCAGATTTCATCCCGAATATGCTGAGGTTCCAATACTTCAACGTCCGCGCCGAAGCCCAGAATGAACCCATATAACCAGCCATCCTCGGGAAAAGCAACCTCGCTGATATAATACCCAGTCCCATCAGGCATGACGTTCTCGATCCCAAACCATTCTTCCGCAATATGACGGACGCGAGCATGGAATTTCAAGGTTAACCTAGCTTGATTGTCCGGACGGCTCCATTCCTGTTGCCAGGGTCTGTCCTGTGGGTTAATGACTTTACGCTCGAAGTGCTCATTAGCAAGTGTAACATCTTGCATGCGCACAAGCTTGAACATGCGAAATTGATTCCGCTCGTGACAAAAAGCGTACAGGTACCAGGAATGCTTCTTGAGTACGATGGTATGAGGGTCGGCAGTTCGGTGAGTATGGATACCTTCCGCACTGCAGTAGGTAAAGGTTACGGGGCGTAATTGATCCATACCCTGTTCGATAAGTTCAAGCTTGATTTTCAGCGCTTCGGGATGCGTCCAGGTTGAATAATCAACGATGAATCGATTGGTATTAGCCTGAAAATCGTCATTTTTGGATTCAGGGACGATACTGCTGAGTTTTTCGACCAGAAGCTCACGCGCCGCATTAGCATGGGAAGTGGATACACTGCGCAGTGCAGTGACGATAGAAGCGAGGTCCTTGTCTGTTAATACGTTTCGATCCAGACGGTAACCCTCTGCCAGACCAATCCCGCCGCTTGCCCCCTGATACGTCACTACAGGGATACCTGCTTGACCCAATGTATCGATGTCTCGATAGATGGTCCGGATCGATACTTCGAACATATCTGCCAAGTCTTTGGCTTGTACCCGTCCACGATTGATTAGCAACACCACGATGGCTAATAAACGCTCCAGTTTCATATGTATGGATTCCTTTCATTGGTTTATCTGTTGGATTCAAATATGTTATATTGTTGAGCATCACACATAGGAGTGGAATAAGCAATGAAGCGAATTACGATTCTGATCGCAGACGATGAAGTTGAGATCGCTGATCTGGTTGCTTTACATTTACAAAAAGAAGGATATCACACCATCAAGGCCTTTGATGGGAAGGCGGCGGTTCAAGCTGTTCAGACCCAAGCGATAGATTTGGCGATTCTGGACATTATGATGCCTGGTATGGACGGGTATGAGGTGACACGTAAAATTCGGGAACAGCATCATTTACCGATCATTTTCCTAAGTGCCAAAACGTCAGATATGGATAAAATTACGGGGCTTGTGATGGGCGCGGACGATTATATGACCAAACCGTTTAATCCGATGGAGCTTGTTGCCCGGGTCAACTCTCAGTTGCGTCGTTCTCTGCAATTCAGCCAGTCTGTGCCTGTGCAAAGGTCCATTCTGGAGAAGGGCGGGCTCATCATCACGCCAGATCAACATCGCGTTGAACTCTACGGCAAACCAGTGGAACTAACACCGAAGGAGTTCGACATTTTGTATCTGCTCGCGAGCCACCCCAAGCAGGTGTTCAGTGCTGAGAACATTTTTGAACAGGTCTGGGGAGAAGCCTATTACGAGAGTGGGAATACCGTGATGGTCCATATTCGGACCCTGCGCAAAAAGCTGGGGGAAGATGTGAACAAGAACAAGTTTATCAAAACCATCTGGGGTGTGGGGTACACGTTTAATGACTAAACGAAGAAGTTTTCGTACAACCATGATTATGTTGCTAGGGTTAAGCATGCTTGCCTCTGGTGCAATTACCTATGGCATTTACAAGCTTTTACAAGCCTATTATTCGGGTGTCCGTTTAGAAGATCCGCTTGCTGAATATCGTCATTTTATGAGAAGTATCGGAGATATTTATTTTTTTCTGCTCTTATTTATCCCGCTCGCCATTCTATTTTTCTTCTGGTTTACCAAGCCCTACGTGACGTATTTCAAGGATATTTCTACAGGGATCAGTCATTTGGCGAATGGAGACTTTCAGCATCGTGTACAGATCTCATCCAAGGACGAATTAGGTACGATTGCAGAGGATGTGAATCTGGCGAGTGAGAAGCTAAGGGAAGCGGTAGAACGAGGGGATTTTGCTGAAAATAGTAAGGACCAGCTTGTTGTCAATCTGGCGCATGACCTGCGAACACCGCTGACCTCAGTGCTTGGATATTTGGATCTGCTGATGAAGGATGAACATCTGACGGAGGAACAGGTTAGGCACTTTACGTCGATTGCCTTCACCAAATCACAGCGTCTAGAGAAGTTGATTGATGATTTGTTCGAAATTACCCGCATGAATTATGGCAGGCTTCCTATAAACAAGACACAGCTGGATCTTAGTGAGCTGCTGAAGCAGATGAACGAAGAAATCTATCCTGTATTTGAAAAGAACAAACTAGTCGCCCGACTAAAAATAGACACTGACCTTACCATCTCCGGTGATGGCGAGTTGCTGGCACGTGTGTTCGAGAATCTGCTGATTAACGCTGCACGACATGGCAAGGATGGCATGTACGTGGATATTAACGGATATCGTGATGCAGAACAGATCATTATTCAGGTGATTAACTATGGTGGACATATTCGTCCGGAGGAATTGCCGCATATCTTCGATATGTATTACACTGGAGATCGTGCCAGGACCCCTCAGGACGGGGGGACAGGCCTTGGCTTGTTTATCGCTCGCAATATAGTGGAGCAACATGACGGTACGATCTCGGCCCAGAGCGATGTGGTGCGGACGTTGTTCGAAGTTCGTTTGCCCGTATTCCAATAAAGTTCGACGTCAAATTTAAGAAAAACTTTAAAATTGCCCTGCTTTTTCTTTAACTTGTTTTGTCTATCCTTGATGTATGAGGTAAAAGGAGGAACAAGCATGAAAAAGTGGGGCTTTTTAATATGTATCGTTTTGATCGGATATATCGTTACACAATCACCAGGATGGCTTCAGCAGAAGAAGGAGTTGCCCATCGAGATTCAGAATACGCATGAAAATCCTGCAGGTTATACGGCATCCGTCACTGGAAATATTCATGATCAGGTACATAAGGGGAACTTGTTATTGGTTAATAAGCAATACCCCGTTGAAGCGGAAGGGGTTAAATCCGATATTGTATATGTGGCAGATGAGGATGAGCTGCTTCGTGGATATGGAATCATGGATCAGAAAATCATGTTATCCCGCCAGGTGGCGCAGGAGTTTCAGAAGATGGTCGAAGCAGCAGGCGAAGAGGGAGTCCGATATTTTCTCATCAGTAGTGGTTACAGGGATTTTGCGAAGCAGGACGAGCTTTATCGGGAAAAGGGTTCAGACTATGCGCTTCCTGCGGGACACAGTGAGCACAATCTCGGGTTATCCCTGGATGTCGGTTCCAGCTTGGCTGCCATGAATGAAGCACCAGAGGGAGCCTGGCTGGAGAAGAATGCATGGAAATACGGATTTATTTTGCGTTACCCAAAGGATAAAGTGCGCATTACAGGTATTCAATATGAACCATGGCACTTTCGATATGTAGGCCTGCCCCATAGTGCTGTCATGCATGATAATAATCTGGTGCTGGAGGAGTACCTTGAATTGTTAAAAGAAAAAGAGAACATTACTGTTGAAGTAGAGGGTGAGGCGTATCATATCCGCTATTATCGTGCCACCGAAGATATGACCGTGTACATACCTGAGCAAGGCCAAACTGAAATATCGGGTGATAACATGGATGGCGTCATCGTCACCGTAAAGAAATAACAGGGCAACACAAAGGAGGAGGAGCAGCATGAATCACAACAACCAGAAGAAAAGCAAACATTACATCCTTTGGATTGCCGTATTCATTATCTATGTATATCTGCTGACTAAGCTGATCCTGTTCAAAGGAAACCCGGTCGATTTTGGCATCGTGAAGGATCGACTGATGGCGTTCTTGCAACAACCGGATCTGATCCATACACGAACCGTGAACCTGACACCATTCCAGGAAATCTCACGAGACTGGAACAGTCTGTCGTTACATCGTCCGGGTACAGCAATCCATCTGGTAGGCAATATACTGGCCTTTATCCCACTGGGCATCTTCATCCCTGTGTTGACGGGCAACAAGTTATTCTCTGGAGTAAAAGTGCTCCTGCTGTCTCTGCTACTCAGTCTGGGTTATGAAGTGACACAGTTAGTGACTGGGATGGGGATATTCGATGTGGATGATCTGATGCTTAATACACTCGGCGGCTTGATTGGATATATTGTTTTCACTATGGCTATGGGTCTGAAAAAGGTGTTGGTGGGAGGAGAATCCCGCGTGACGACGAAAAAGTTAAATTCTAAGGAAAGTCACGTGTAAGGAGGGGAACAACTTGATTATAATGGCTGTACTGTTCATTAGCGCAGGGCTAATGTTTCTCGTGTATCCACACAAGGTAACGGATGCTTCGGAAAAACAGATCACGGAGCGAGTGATCATGTCTAGATGGGTTGGCGGCTCGTTAATTGCTCTGTCGTGTTTGTTTCTGATCATGGGCACAATTCAACTGTTAGATCAAGCCGCACATCACATTGGGCATTAAAAGGCAGTTGGCCTTGAAGCAACGGAGAATACACACATACTGAAACCACAGCTCCCCGTAACGTGCAGAGTGCACTTTACGAGGAGTTTTTTAGTGTTTCATAAGGTATCGAATTTAGCATAGGACCATTGAACTTTGCGAGTAACATCGTAAATGAGGTAGAGTAGAGAAGATGCGTTAGTACCTATTTCTTACAAAAAAAAGGAGGACATACATTGTATTCATTAGCTAAAGAACTAGCTGGAACAATGAAAGCCATTATGCAAATTGAAACTGAAATTGCTGAAGCTAAGATTGATCAACAGGCTGAAGAGATCATACTTGGTATGGAACAGAGAAGATCGGCTTTAATAAATAATGTCACACGTGATGAATTAATGGTCATCCAAACAGTGATGAACGTAGGAAGGTCAGAAAGAGGGTATCGTTATCATTTTAATTCGGAAGACGTTGAGATTATTAACCTTCCCATTGAGTTAAACGAGCATGAGTTGATGCAGAAATATTCCTATTATCTTATACATAAAACCAAAGAGGAATTAGCATATGGAATTGAATATCATACGCTTGTCTCATCATTTCTAAAAGAAGGTATAGAGATCTTAAAACTCTAGACCGTTACGCGACATACTAATAGGAGGTCTGCAAGATGATAATGAAAATTTCGTATTATACGCCAGATGGATTCTACTATTATGTCCCCGATCAATATGCAGAGAAGATGGAAGAGTGGAGAATTGAATTTTCAGATTTTTTGCAGAGTATAGAGGGGAAACATCCATTCACAGAATACATGGAGTCCATTAATTATGAGGGTGAGCTGGAATATGCCGTTTTTGTAAGATGCTACGGAGGAGATGAGTTTGTAGACTGGATTAACGTAGAGAAATTAAACTGCAGAGGTATATATCGTATAGCTGAGCCACCTGATGATTCGGAAGTTGGCTTGAAGATTGATTTTTAAACATATTCCTATTATAAAAAACAAAGCCAAAAAAGCTCCTCGCCACGTGCTGATTGCACGTGGCAGGGAGCTTTTCTGTATAACTTCATCACATTAATGATTCATGTAATTAAGCTTTTTTCATCATTTGACGCAATACAGTTTGCAGGATACCGCCGTTATGGTAGTAATCCACGTCAACCATGCTGTCCAGACGAGCGATAACAGGGAATTCGAACTGTGTACCGTCTTCACGAGTTACGGTTACTTTCAACTCTTGTCCTGGTTTCACATCATTGCTGAGGCCGGTAATGTCATACGTTTCACGTCCGTTCAGACCAAGGCTGGACCAGCCGTGACCTTCCTGGAATTGCAATGGCATTACGCCCATGCCGACCAGGTTACTACGGTGAATACGCTCGAAGCTTTCTGCGATAACGGCTTTGACGCCGAGCAAGAATGTTCCTTTTGCCGCCCAGTCACGGGAGCTTCCTGTACCATACTCTTTACCTGCGATAACGATCAGGTTCTGTCCTTCATCCTGATACTTCATGGAAGCATCGTAGATGGACATTTCCTCGTCCGTTGGCAGGTACTTCGTGATACCGCCTTCTGTACCAGGAGCCACCTGGTTACGAATACGAATGTTGGCAAACGTACCACGCATCATGACTTCATGGTTACCACGGCGTGAACCGTAGGAGTTGAAGTCTTTGCGCTCTACGCCATGTTCTTTCAGGTACAGTCCAGCCGGGCTGGATGGTGCAATATTACCTGCTGGCGAGATGTGATCCGTTGTTACGGAATCCGCAAGCAATGCCATAACGCGTGCAGAACGGATATCTGCGATATCGTTCAACTTGTCGCCAAGCTCCTGGAAGAACGGAGGATTCTGAATGTACGTGGAGTTCGGATCCCACTCGTACAGTTCACCTTCCGGTACAGAAATTGAATTCCAACGCTCATTGGCTGTAAATACATTCTCGTACTTGTTGCGGAACATCTGAGCGTTCAGGGAACTAGCGATAGTATCCTTGATTTCCTCGGAGGTAGGCCAGAGGTCTTTCAGGAATACAGGCTCATTGTTCGTATCATAACCGATTGGATCGGTTTCAAAGTCAATATTTACGGTACCCGCAAGTGCATATGCCACAACGAGTGGTGGTGATGCCAGGTAGTTGGCTTTAACCTGTGCGTGTACACGGCCTTCGAAGTTACGGTTACCGGACAATACAGCCGCTACGGTCATATCGTTCTCAGCAATAGCTTCGCTCACTTCGTCCGGCAGTGGGCCGGAGTTACCGATACATGTTGCACAACCGTAGCCCGCAACGTTGAATCCGAGTTTGTCGAGATACGTGATCAGACCTGCTTTTTCCAGGTACTCGGTAACCACAAGGGAACCTGGTGTCAGACTGCTTTTCACATATCCTGGTTTGGTCAGGCCGCGTTCAACTGCTTTTTTCGCCAGTAGTCCCGCTCCAACCATAACACTTGGATTCGAAGTGTTCGTACAACTTGTGATCGCCGCGATCACAACAGCGCCTGCTTTCAGTTCACTGTTGGAACCGTCCGGATGCTTCACAGGTACGGATTGTTCGATTTTCTCATCGCTCAGACCGTAGCCGCCTTTATCTACAGGTGTGCGAATGATGCTGTTGAAGCTTTCTTTCATTTGTGTCAGCTCGATGCGATCCTGTGGACGTTTTGGTCCTGCAAGACTTGGTACAACAGAGCCGAGATCCAGTTCAATCACATCTGTGAATTCAGGATCGACGGTGCTTGAAGTACGGAACATGCCTTGAGCTTTGTAATAAGCTTCAACCAATTCTACCTGCTCGTCAGGACGGCCAGTGTTACGCAAATAGTTCAACGTCTCACTATCAACAGGGAAGAAACCGATCGTTGCGCCATATTCTGGTGCCATGTTGGCTACTGTTGCACGGTCAGCCAGACCGATGTTGGCAAGACCTGGTCCGTAGAACTCAACGAATTTACCAACAACGCCTTTTTTACGAAGCAATTGGGTAACAGTCAGTGCCAGATCCGTTGCTGTTGCGCCTTCACTCAGGCTGCCTGTCAGTTTGAAACCGATAACGTCCGGTGTTACAAAATAAAGCGGTTGGCCCAGCATACCTGCTTCAGCCTCAATACCACCAACACCCCAACCAACAACACCAAGTCCGTTGATCATGGTGGTGTGGGAGTCTGTACCTACGAGGGAATCCGGGAATACAACGGTTTCGCCGTCCACGGTTTTTGTTGCTGCCACGGAAGCCAGATACTCCAGGTTAACCTGGTGAACGATCCCTGTGGATGGTGGAACTGCACGGAAGTTGTTGAATGCCGTTTGCGCCCAACGCAAGAAGCGGTAACGCTCTTCATTACGCTCAAACTCAACTTTGATATTGTAATCAAGTGCATCGTTGGTACCAAAAGCATCAACCATAACGGAGTGGTCGATAACGAGATCGACCGGTACGAGCGGGTTGATCTGTTTTGGATCGCCGCCTGCTTTTTTCACAGTATCACGCATTGCAGCGAGGTCAACGACAACCGGTACACCGGTGAAATCCTGCAGAACGATACGTGCAGGGATGAATGGAATTTCCTTGTTATTGTCACGGCCATCTGCCCAGCCGGTCAGTTGTTTTACGTGTTCTTCGGTGATAGCACGTCCGTCGAATTGACGAATTGCTGCTTCAAGCAACACTTTAATGGAGAAAGGAAGCCTGGAAAGATCGCCGTGGCCGTTTTCCTGAAGAGCATCGAGACTGTAGTAGCGGTAAGACTTGCCTCCAACCTCAAGACTGCGAGCGGCGGAGAAATGATTCTTTGCTGACATACATGTACCTCCTTGGGATGTGTCGGTGAGATGAAGAAAACGTTCATTTAGGTGAAGAACAGGCCTTCATCGTTCCGTGTTCTTGTTCGTTAGTTTCATCAGATGAAACGTAATTTCATAATCATAACTTTAGTTTTAAGTATACCGTTTTCACCTCCGTACGTAAAGGTCTTTTTGCCTGATCAAGCAAGCTTTTGGACCGATGAAGGCGTTTTCGTGAAGCGAGTAGGAATAAGATATCTTGTGTACCTGTATTTGCCGAATTTAGAATCTCCCTCCTGAGCCGTGTACATACAACCGAAGACCCTTTCATATGAATAGTAGGAGTTTATATACGCAATGAAATATTTCAGACAGAACTCATGCCAAAGGGGGACATAGGCTTGGAACGGGAATGGAAGAGTGCCTTATATACTTACGTGAACCAGTACAATCGCTGTGAGATCGACTACCGTCCACAGACCAGCGAACGGATCGTTACCGATCCTGACTTCGTGGTGGAACGGGGAGAGCGTATGGCAAGGCTGGACGAATGGTATCGTAAGCGGCGCGCCGTGCCTCTTCGCAGCGAGACCAGCGCCAAGCTTGTGCGCACGCTTATGGATGGCCAGGAAGAAGCGGTGGTGGATGTACAATTGTACAGCAGACTGTTCTACGAGAAGAGCGGGATCACCCACCGGGAGGACCGGATTGAGCGGGAGCGGTTAACCTTTCTGCGGCAGAGTGGTGGATGGATCATTGGACGGGTCGAGCGAGAAGTGCCGGAGCGTCGCCCTGCTGGGGAAGGACGTCCGTTTCAACAAGCTGATTTTGTACAGGCGATGAATCGGCCGTTGCTGAATCGGGAAGTGTTGGGTCAAGGAAGAAGCTCACGGCAACAGTCATATCGCAGAGATCTGGCGGTTGCCTATGCAGATCGGTGGTGGAATGCGGGGAATCCGGCATTTGAGGAATTTGATGTGGATTGTACCAATTACGTGTCCCAATGTCTCTTTGCAGGGGGCGCACCCATCCACTATACTGGTAGAAGAGAAGCCGGCTGGTGGTATAAAGGGTATGTGAACGGCTCCGAAATGTGGAGTTACAGTTGGGCAGTTTCCAACAGTCTGGAGCGTTATTTGTCAGGCAGCAGCTGGGGTCTGACCGCGACAGAAGTGGAGCGTCCTGAGCAGCTGATGCTCGGCGATGTTATTCTCTACGATTGGGATGGAGATGGACGATTTCAGCACAGCACCGTTGTGACCGCGTTTGATGCAGGCGGTATGCCGCTTGTTAACGCACATACGGTTAGCAGCCGTCACCGCTTTTGGGATTACCGGGATTCTTACGCTTGGACGGAGCGGACGGTATACCGGCTTTTTCATATTGCAGATGAGTTTTGATGATGAAAGATTTTCGGGATGCGGTGACGCAGACATCCAGTTCCGTGTAAAATAAGACCAGATAATGCAAGCAGAATAACAAGGGTGCTGAGCATGCAAGCATGACAGCATCAGGCACAGATAATCGGAGGGTACACATGAGTATGGATAAATTAAAAGTAGGCGTCGTGTACGGCGGAAAATCAGGCGAGCATGAGGTGTCGCTGCAAACGGCGTTTGCTGTAACAAACGCATTTGATTATGAAAAGTATGAACTGGTTCCTTTTTATATCTCCAAGCAGGGGACGTGGAAAAAAGGACCTGTCATGCATGCGCCGTTCGCGCAGATTGAAGACTTGAAGCTGGAGCAATCGGCAGGCGGAACGCAGGATGCGCTGAACGCACTGTTTGGCCGTTTGTATGGCGGAGCAGAAGCGCTGGACGTGATGTTCCCTCTGCTGCATGGTACGTTTGGAGAGGATGGCACCATTCAGGGCATGTTTGAGATGGCGGATATGCCATATGTAGGTGCAGGTGTACTGGCTTCGGCTGGCGGCATGGACAAAGTGGTCATGAAAAAGCTGTTTGCACAGGCTGGCATTGACCAATGTGCCTTTACGTATTTTAACGCGACACAATGGAAGCAGACAGAGCACGAAATGATCGTACAGGTCGAAGATCAGCTGGGGTATCCTTGTTTTATCAAACCGGCGAATCTGGGCTCCAGTGTAGGTATCTCCAAAGCACGTAACCGCGATGAGTTGAAGACAGCTGTCGAGTTTGCACTTCGGTATGACACGAAGGTTGTCATTGAGGAGTTCGTTGAAGCACGCGAGGTTGAAGTCAGCGTCCTCGGCAATGACGAGCCCATGGCTTCCGTTCCAGGTGAGATCGTATCCTCCGGTGAGTATTATGACTATGCAGCTAAGTATATTGATGGTCAATCACAGATGCTGATTCCAGCTCCACTGGACCCAGAGGCCGCAGATCGCATTCGCGAGGCAGCTTTGCAGGCGTTCCGTGCGATTGAAGGTAACGGTATTTCACGTGCCGACTTCTTCATTCGGAAAAATGACGGCGCTTTGCTTATTAATGAAGTCAACACCATGCCTGGTTTCACACCATACAGCATGTATCCACTTCTTTGGCGTGAGACAGGTGTATCGTATGCCGAACTGCTGGATCGCATGATTGAGCTGGCACTGGAGCGTTACAACCGCAAGCAGGCACTGAATTACGAGAACGGCGTACAGGCGTAGCCTGCGACCACAAGATCAGGAGGGATATGCATGGGATTTCAGACTGAATTCAATTCCGTATGCAAGTTCAAGAATGAGCAGGAGCTGTTCGAACTGCTTGAATACGGACGCGGCAAAATGGTCAAACAGGGCTTCCGGGTATTTCCTACCGGCCAGAAAGTGATTGCATACACACCGGATAACGTGGCTGTAGCCATCGTCAAGATCGTGGTTTCCATTGCGGAGATCAACTTCCAGGGGCAAGAGGTAACCGAGGTGGAGATGCAACTCATCCGCAAATTGACTGAGGAAGAATCACGCATTCAGACTGCCCTTGCGGATGAGATGTTCTTTGGGGAGCAAGCACAGGAGTAGTTGTTGACTGTAAGTGCGGGTCGGAAGGACGGATTTGCCAGAATACGATTATGGTCACTCTTTTAGGGTAAAACTTGGTTATATACAGTGACGGTACATCCTGACGGTTGAATATGCCGTGCGGGTTCTCCGCCCTAATAGAGAGGAAGAGATTCATGCTCGTACGCTTTGGTTACGTGGCAATGTCCGTGCTTATAGAGAACGCCTCGCCTTCCCGGACCATGACCATGTCGAGTTTTAACAAAATCGATGACAGGGAAGCGGCGATCCGCAAGCTCGAACGGATTGCAGCCGAGAACCTGCACAATACATTACGTTTGCTCAGGCACAACAAGGGTAGCCATATTCATGTATATCGCTTCTCTTCCAAATTGATTCCACTGGCAACACACGAAGACCTGAATGACTGGGACCCGTTCCCGGCACTGAAGCAGGACTTTGCGGCCATTGGTGATTTTGTGAAGGAAAATCATATGCGTGTGTCCTTTCATCCGGATCATTTTACCGTACTTAGTACCCCCCGCGAGCAAGTTCTGCGCAACTCGATTCGCGACCTTCGTCATCATGTTCGGATGCTGGATGCCATGGGTCTGAATGCCACTGCCAAGAACAATATACATATTGGTGGTGCATACGGGGACAAGCCTTCGGCGGCGCTTCGTTTTGAAGAAAACTTTTTGAAGCTGGATCGGGACATTCAGGAGCGGCTCACACTCGAAAATGATGACAAAACGTTCAATGCGCCTGAGACACTTGCCGTGTGCCAGCGCTTGGGATTGCCCATGGTACTGGATATCCATCACCATTGGGTGAACAACGAAGGAGAACAGGCATGGGATCTGTGGCCTGATATTCTAAAGACCTGGCAGTCACCGCTTGCCCAGGCAGATTCACCGGCTGATCAGCCATTGCCACCCAAAATCCATGTCTCCAGTCCAAAGAGTGAGAAGGATCTGCGAGGTCATGCCGATGGTGTGGAGGTAGAGCCTGTGCTCGATTTCTTGCGTCATATCGCAGCAGACACCCCAAGACTTGACGTGATGATTGAGGCCAAACGCAAGGATGAGGCTCTTGTGCAACTGATGCAGAAGCTGACATTCTATCACGAAGAGGGTGTGGAGTGGGTGGACGAGTCTACCGTCATCATTCATCCGTAGTGCCAAAAGGGGCCTGGGCAACGAGAAACTTTACGACCTGTGGGGCGTATACTTTTAACAAGTATTTCAACTTTTCGTAGATTGATATAGAAAGTAGAGTGAACGCTTTGAATGAGAAGGAAAAGACACCTTATGTCGTGACAAGCAAAAGCTATACTGCCGTTGCCATTAATGCAGCTTCCAAAGCTGGCGAATGGATCAAAAGCCGTCTTGGGACGGTAGCTGAACTTGGCACCAAATATTCACCCCAAGACCTGGTGACCGAAGTGGATAAAGGAGCGGAGCAGATGATCCGCCGCCTGATTCTTACGCATTTTCCCCACCATGCCATTCTGGGTGAAGAAGGCGTCGAACCGGGACCGGAAGCTTCGGCAAAAGCACTGAAAGAGGCCGAGGAAGAAGAGTTCCTGTGGATTGTTGATCCTGTGGATGGAACGACAAACTTTGTACACGGATTTCCGTTTTATTCGGTGTCCATCGCATTGGCTCACAATGGTGAAGTCATTGTCGGCGTGATCTACGACCCTTCCCGTGATGAAATGTTTGTTGCGGAAAAAGGGAAAGGAGCATATGTTCACGGAAACCGGATGCTTGTATCTGGTGAACAAGAACTGGCTCAGAGCCTGATTGCGGTTGGATTCCCGGCAGACACAACCTTTGCGTTGCCACTAAATATGGCCGCTGTACAGGCGCTTGCTCCGCAAGTTCGTAACTTGCGTGCAGGCGGATCTGCCGCCCTCCATCTGGCATATGTTGCCGCAGGACGTCTCAGCGCCTACACCGAAGTTGGATTGAAACCTTGGGATATTGCCGCAGGTGCACTGTTGGTTGAAGAATCAGGTGGCAAGGTGACCGATACCATCGGAACGCCTTACCAACTGTCTGTGAACCATGTCGTTGCCAGCAATGGCAAAATCCATGATGCAATGACGGATGTACTGAAGGAAGCGAAGGCTACCGGCTTGGAGTGAGTTTATTCAACTCATCCATGCTTTAATAACCCCTGTGATTGTACATTAACGGAGGGGACAGAAAGCATCTGAAGAAACGAAGTGCTCGCCTTTATCACCGGATTTCTCCCTTGGAAAAGGGAATCAAAGAAATCTGGGGATAACAGCGATCGGAAGATGGTTCTGTACACGAAGTGAAAGTACAATAGTAATAATTAACGCATGTATGACTTTAATTAAAGGAGCGAAAACAATGGATGAATCCAAAGAACTGGAACGACGGCTCAGTGATATGCTGACGGAAGGGGACATGGAAGAGTCCGGCGACACCGATCAGCGTGAACGCCAGCTGATTCCTCCCAAGTATGAAGTGCGAATCCAGACGGAACGTGATCCAATTGTCGAGGAAACGTTAAAGTACCGGAAGATGGCACGCGAAGTGGATGATCGTTATGATCGGTATCTGGAGCGAGCTACCGGGAACAAACCGGAGAGTGACAAGGGTCATTCGATTGCTGAAGACTCGAATAAGCCGCAATCTTAACTAATCACTGAACGTCATAGCTGAGCTTAACCAGTAACAGACTCCCCTTCAGGGAGTCTGTTATTTCATGTGTGCTCTCAGTAGAGAGGACAACACCTACTTTAAAATGATAGAATAGAGTAACACCAACCAATGTCATTGGAATGACCAATGTACTATATATTAGTGAGGTTGTTCAAAAAGTCCGCTTTTGATTACGAAGGATGCCTAACGGCATCATCAGCATCGAATATGGAATTCAGCCGAAATAAGCGGGAAGCTTACGAAGTATGTTTCCGAAGGAAACATTTTGGTTGCTCACGTAGTTTTCCTACGCTCCGCTACTCCATTTCTAGCTTCATCCCATCTTCTCGGTACTGAAAACCGACCTTTTTGAACACGTACATTTAGTGTAATTATAGATTTGCGAGAAGGAGTGTTACCTGAATGAAGCGTAAACGTATATGGGAAAATACAGCTGCCGGTTTAACGGTAAGCATGTTGGCAGGAATGCTGCTCTTTACATCATCTGCATTGCCTGCACACGCGGCTGACACCAAAACCGGTGTATTGCCAGCGGGTACAAACGAGACTTCGCTGACAGCGAAGAAAGATGCAGTAGCCGTAACTAAGGAGTTCCGCATCGTCACATTGGGAGATTCCATAACGGTAGGTTATGAGCCCAACACAGAAGAATTGCCTTATGGTTATGTAGAACGTCTCCAGGAGCAAGGTTTGCTACATGGACGTACACAGGTGGACAACTACGGGATTGCCGGATTGAAAACCAGTGGTCTGAAAAACTTCACTACTGCAATTAAGGATGGCAAAACGCTGACTTCTGAAGCCATTCAACCAAGTCTTCCTGATCCAAGAGCGGGACAGATCGGAGCCAATACTGCTGCAATCCGTGAGAGTGTAGCAAAGGCCAATCTGGTTGCAATTACCATTGGGGGAAATGATGTATCTGAGCTTCTCGGTACAGCAGACAAACTGAGTGATCAGGATCTGCAAGCGAAGGTAAAAGAATTACTCGCAACATATACAGCCAATGTAAGTGCAACGATTAATGATATCCATGAAATTAATCCGACAGCTACAATTGTCATCGCCGATCAGTATCAACCGATGCCAGAAGTAGCAGGCAAGGCACTTTATGCCAAACTGATGGAGGCATCTCAAGGTTTCACACAGACCATTGATGGCATTGCAGCACAATTCACTGCTCAGGGTACCGATGTCAAAGTCGCACACGTGGCCAAGGAGTTTGTTGGTGGTGAAGGCACGATGACACATATGATCAAAGATCGTGATTTCCACCCGAACCAATTTGGATATGCGGCCATTGCCGAAGTATTTGCCAAAACGATCTGGGGCGACTACACCAAGCTGACTGCACCTGCGATAGGTGAGCCGATGAACATTATTGTGAGTGGCAAAACATTAAATACACCGTACAAACCGATTATCCGTAACGGCAAAAACTTTGTGGCGATTCAAGACATCGTAAACGCTGTCGGGGCTACTACGGTGTGGGATAACAAAACTTCAACCGCAACCATTACATATGGAGACCGGAAAGTTGCTGTGAAGATTGGTGCCAATACTGTGAAGGTAAATGGAGCATCGGTTACTGTGGATACACCTGCATTCCTGAATAAGGTAGGCAAAGAGTCCAAAACATATGTACCACTTGCCATGGTGGCTGAAGGTCTTGGCTTTGATGTGCAATATGTAGCGAAGCTGAAAACTGTTTTTGTTAACCCGTAAATTGTATTTCTTACTTTAACATGATGTTATTCAACAGCCAGAATACCTTGATCTGTTCAAGGTATTCTGGCTGTTTTGTGTTCTTTTTGAGTTGCTGACACAGATGTATACCTTCTCTAATGACCTAAAATGTTGCATAAATATATCTTGTCAGATGACCAATGGATGTGTAAATATGAAAATAACTTACAATAAAACCACTAATGCATAGTATGACAGGCACCCCTCGCAAGCCAAAGGAGCGCTTAGGATGAACAAAATTAAGAACGCTTTCACAACACTGCCGATTCATCACAAAACGATTCTTCTTATCGGACTTTTGATGTTGATCAGCTTTACGTTTTATGCGTCCGTACTCCGATATGTGTTCAGCATCTATGACCGTCAGATCTATGAGAAATCCTCGCAGGTCCTCAATATGTCTTCGGTAGGTATTGAGAATCAACTTCGTGAAATTTCCAATCTCTCCTTCAAGGTGATGTCGGACGAGCCGCTTCAGCAATATCTGCTCCAACTGAAAAAGGCCGAAACGGGTTACGAGAAAAATGGATTACGTAAAAAAATTACCAACAGGTTAGTCGCTTATGCCGGTTCCGAAAAATACGTCTATTCCATGCTATTTATCGATAATGATAATAACGTTATGGCTGCAGGCAATCGAGAGGGAATTTCGGAGTCGAAGCAAAAGGAACTGGTTGCACTGGGACAGCAATACTCGGGCTCGAATGCATGGCATACCAGTGGGGATAAACAGTCCCGACTCTTGTCGGTCCGACAGGTGAAATCCTTTATTGGCGGAGCATTTACATTGGAGGACCTCGGCACACTGATCATCCGCGTCCGGCTGGACCGAATTGTACAGGACCAGATGCAAGAACCGGCCGAGGACTCCCAATTACTCATTACGGATGGAAAAGAAGTGATCTATCCAACAGAATCGTCGGTCAGTGAAGCCGAGATTGAGTCTGAACTGAAGCGTACCCAGCCCTATGGAATTGCCATGTTGGAGCAGGGGAGACACTTTGTAGCTCGTGCTCATTCTTCCTATACGGATTGGACCTATTTGTACACAACCCCGTTTGACCAGATGTTTAAAAAGATCCAGTTTGTCAAACAGTTGGTCACGGTGATCTTCATCATGATTTTTCTGGCGGCGCTTATCATTGGAGCGAGATTCTCTCGCAGTATTACCCATCCGATTGCACAGTTGATCAAAAAGATGCGTAATATCGAAAAAGGCGATTTGGATAAGCTGGAGGAGGCTGCTCTCGGCAATGTTCCGATATCTCCACAGAATGAGGTTGGGCTGCTGCATCGCACATTCAAGATGATGCTTCAACGAATACGTGAATTGATTGATGAGAATTATGCCAAGCAACTGGTGATTCGTGAGACCGAGTTGAAAGCGCTTCAGGCGCAGATTAATCCACATTTTCTATACAACACGCTTGAATCCATTAACTGGCTGGCTAAAGTACAGAAGCAACGACAGATCTCGGAAATGGTTGAGGCTCTCGGATTTCTGCTGCGTAGCTCTGTGAATATGTCCGAGAAGTGGATCACGCTGGAAAGAGAGCTGGACATTGTCCGCAGTTACGTGACGATTCAGCGCACACGTTTTGAGGAAAGACTGGATTTCGACATGGAAATTGCCCCGGAGGTAGGAACGGCGCGGATACCGAAGTTAACATTACAGCCTCTGGTGGAGAACGCGATACATTATGCGCTCGAACCAAGTATTGACCCCTGCCGGATTCGGATCCGGGCGAGAGCAGAGGGAGATAAGGTGATTATTGAAGTCGAGGACGACGGTCCGGGGATGACACAGGAATTCCTGGAACAACTACACGAAGGACGTATTCAGACAAGAGGACAGGGCATTGGGTTATCTAACATCCAGGAACGAATCAGACTGACCTTCGGTGATGAAGGTGGAATGGTGATGAGCAGCAAGCCCGGATCAGGAACTGTAGTATCGATCAGCATACCTTGGATCAGAGAGGACGATGACGATGTACAAAGTGATGCTCGTAGATGATGAACGTGTCATTCTGGAGGGGATTTCCCAAGTGGTCGATTGGGCCGCGGCAGGAACGGAATTGGTGGATACGGCGAGGAACGGGATTGAAGCATTGGACAAAATTGGGCAGTCGCGACCCGATATTATTATTACGGATATTTCCATGCCAGGTCTGGATGGTCTCGGACTCATAGAGAAGGCGTCTGAAGCTTACCCAGGAGTACGTTTCATTATGTTATCCGGCTACAAGGAGTTCGAATATGCTCGCAGAGCGATGCAATATGGTGTGAAGCATTATTTGCTCAAGCCCTGCAACGAGAATCAGATCCATGATGCGTTAACTGAATTGTTGCAGGAACATCAGGATGCTCAGGTGAAGGAGCATGTTGCCGGTGAGATGAAACAGCGATTGCAGCGTGTCCTTCCACATGTGAAGGAGCAATTTCTGCTGGAGTTCATGACCAACCGCACCTATGGGCCGGTTGATCTGGAGTATTATCAGGAGCTGTTTGATCTGGAGCTTGAAGAGAACGCAGTTCGGTTACTGTTGTTCCGAATTGTAGATGAACATGATTATAGTCACTTATTTGCGATCAAAAACATTGCCAATGACCTGCTCCCACATGTCCTGTTAAGCACAACCATTGAAGGCAAACTCCTCATTCTGCTCGCGGATTCAGCTGATCCGGCTGGACTGAAAGAAAGTATTGAAGAGGTTCGGTCTGCATTCACCAGACTATATAAATTGGAAGTGACCGCTGCGCTGAGTGAAGCAGATCGAATGATTCAGTCCCGGCGGTTGTTTCGTGAGGCGTTGCAGTATCTGAACCATCGCTTTTTTATCGGTGAAGGCAAGCTGATTACGAAGAATGATCTGGTACTGGCCGGAGAATGCGACGGATTGCATGTAGAACAGGATGCCGAGCAACTGTGTCAGTTGATCAAATCGGGCAATACCGAGGAAACAGCGGTAGAGGTGGAGCGTCTGTTTGATCTATTATCACGTCAGCAGCTGGAAATTGAAGTGACTCGCTCTTACGTAGTGCAGCTATATTCTGCGATGGTTCATGTCTGTCCGCCAGAGGAGGCAACGGAATTCACCCAGCGTATGGCAGAACTGCCGCATATCGATACGTTATCCGGTTTGAAGTCTTTTGTTGCAAGCAGTGCGGCCCGATTAACTTCAGGGTATTACAAAAACCATATCAGCCGCCAGTCTTCTGCCGTGGAGAAGATGATGGATATCGTGGATCGTCATTATGGGGAGGCGGATCTTTCTCTCAACGGAGTCGCCCATCAGATGCTGTATATGAATCCCGATTACCTGGGCAAGATTTTCAAAAAAGTCACAGGCGAGAATTTCTCCAATTACGTGAATCGTCTGCGCATTGAACGCGCATGTGACCATATTCGCAGAGGCGGGGATGTGAAAGTATTTGAGCTTGCTGAATTGTTCGGATTTGGCGGGAATTCACAATATTTCAGTCAGGTGTTCAAAAAATGGACCGGGATGACACCTACTGAATTCCGCAGGATCGGCATATAACAATGGGCTACCAATCATGTAATTCATGTCTGGGGAGGACGAACAGCGCCGAGAGGGGGACTGTTGTCCTCCTCTGTTTTTTGAACCAACAAGACGGTTTTGTGTATTCAACTATGGTCGTACATTTGCGAAAATGACATTAACAAGTTTGTGAAAGCGTTATCAGAAATAAAAAGGATAACTCGTTCACACAACCATATCAACATAAAAGGGGAGATTGGCATGGTGAAAAAGGCAATATTCCTGATGATGGCTGCTTTGCTCGTGTTTACAGCGGCATGTAGCTCAGGTGGAGGAAATGAAGGAGCATCTGGAGATGACTCAGTTACCCTGCGGATCGCTTGGTGGGGCTCGGATGCAAGGCATGAATATACACAGAAGGTCATCGACCTGTACAAATCGAAAAACCCGAATGTCAAAATCGACGTGGAATATGCTTCATTTGATGACTACTGGAAAAAGCTCGCACCACAAGCAGCGGCAAATCAGTTGCCTGACATCGTTCAGATGGATATTTCCTATATTAGCCAATATGCACAGAATGGTCAGCTTGAGGATCTAGCGCCTTATCTTGGCAACCAGATCAAAGTGGACGATGTGTCCGAGAATGTTATCAGCACAGGTGTAATTAACGGTAAACAATACGGTGTACCTGCCGGTGTTAACGTTCTGGGCTTCCAATATGATCCGGCATTGCTTAAAAAAGCAGGCGTGGATGCAATCCCTGACAATATGACTTGGGAATCGTACGAAGCACTGGGTAAACAAACCGCAGATAAAGGTCTGTATTTGGATGGAGGGATAGCTCCGGATATTTTCTTCCACTACTTCCTGCGTACCAAAGGATTGTCGCTTTACAATGCGGAAGGAACAGGTCTTGGTTATGATGATGATCAATTGTTTGTGGAGTTCTTCGGACTTATGCGCCGCATGATCGAGCAAGGTGCAGCACCTACGCCGGATGTAGCCAACCAAACCAAAGGCATTATTGAGGAATCAGATCTCGTGAAGGAAAAAGGAATTGGCGTGTGGCAATGGTCCAACCAGTTCGTAGCCTTACAACAGGTAGCGAACCGTCAACTCGAAATCGCCCCAATGCCAGGACCAGATATGGAAAAAGGACTATATATGCAGCCAAGTATGTACTGGGGTGTGACGTCCAACTCCAAAGTGAAGGAAGAAGCGGCTAAATTCATTGATTTCTGGGTGAATGACGTGGAAGCCAACAAACTGATCAAAGGTGAGCGCGGTGTGCCAATTTCAGGAGCAATCAAAGAAGCTATCGCACCTGAGCTGAGTGACGCAACGAAACAAGTCTTTGAATTCGTAGCAGCCATGGAGCCTAAGGCTTCACCAATGAGTTCTCCGCCACCGGTTGGTTCACCTGAAGTAATCTCTTCCCTGGCAGATGTGGTTGAAGAATTGAACTTTGGCAAAATTACACCTGAACAAGCAGCAGAGACATTCCGCAAGAACGCCGAATCTGTACTTGCGAACAATAAATAACAGTTGAATGATGGCTTGCTCGTCCCACTTCAGGGATGGTCGGGAATGGGGCTACTCGCAAATGCGAGGGCCTTTCCCCGTCCAGATGACCGAAGCCAGGATGAGGGAGCAAGCTGATCCATGAAGGAGGTTCGTTCCATTGAGGCAGTATTCGTCGTTACGTAGAAACTTAACTGGATATGCGTTCATAAGCCCGTTTATTATTGGTTTCCTGGGCTTCACACTCATCCCCATGTTTGTGTCCTTATATATGTCGTTCACGAGTTATAACTTGTTCACTTCTCCGCGGTGGATTGGGCTTGATAACTACACCAAAATGTTTTTTGATGACCCGAAATATTGGAACTCGGTCAAAGTGACGTTTCTGTATGTATTCATTGGGGTACCGTTAAGGTTGATCTTTGCCCTCTTCGTAGCGATGGTCCTAAACACTGGCTCTCGTATGATTGGAACGTACCGGACGCTGTATTACCTGCCATCCATAATCGGTGGTAGTGTGGCCGTATCCATTATGTGGCGTAACCTCTTCAGTAATGAGGGTGTTATCAACAGTGCTCTAACGGCAATCGGGATCGGGCCTATAAGCTGGTTTGGTGACCCGAATGCGTCCCTGGTTATGCTCATCTCACTGTCTGTGTGGCAGTTTGGTTCGTCCATGCTGATCTTCCTGGCTGGTCTCAAAAATATCCCTACTGAGATGTACGAGGCAGCAGGTGTGGATGGCGCGAACCCTATACGGAAATTTTTCAGCATCACTTTGCCACTGCTTAGCCCGATCGTCCTGTTCAATATGATTATGCAGACGATTGGAGCATTCATGACGTTTGTACCTGCCTATATTATCTCCAAAGGCGAAGGCGGTCCAATGGACGGTACGATGCTGTACTCTCTATATCTGTTCCGTCAGGCATTTATGTTTAACAACATGGGTTATGCTTCGGCCATGGCTTGGATCATGCTGATCATGATCGGTATACTCACGGTAGCTGTGTTCCTGACATCCAAGTACTGGGTGTTCTACGAATCTGAAGGAGGGAAGTAACGATGGTTTGGAGAAATGTGAAATGGCCCATTTATCACCTGTTCGTTGCAGCTCTTGCCCTCCTAATGTTGTATCCCGTACTTTGGATGCTCTTCAGTTCATTCAAGGAAAGCCGTACGATATTCGTCACAGCGGATACCCTGTTTCCTGCGGAGTGGATCTGGAGCAACTATGTAGATGGCTGGAAAGGCACAGCGGGAAGACCGTTCATGGATTACATCACGAACTCACTTGTAATCGTAGTGATATCTACCATCGGTGCTGTGATATCGTCATCGCTGATCGCTTTTGGTTTTGCCAGACTGAATTTCAAGGGACGCACGTTCTGGTTTTCCTTGATGATGTTAACACTGATGTTGCCACATGACGTGGTATTGGTTCCTCAGTACATCATTTTCACGAAGCTCGGCTGGCTGAATACTATCTTGCCAATCGTTGTACCTACATTCTTCGGAATGCCGTTTTTCATCTTCCTGATGGTACAGTTCATTCGAACGATTCCGAAGGAGCTGGATGAGGCTGCAACCATCGATGGGTGTAACAAGTTCAGACTGTATATCCAGATTATTATGCCGCTGATCAAGTCTTCTCTGGCGACTGCAGCCATTTTCTCCTTCTACTGGAGATGGGAGGATCTGCTCGGTCCGGTATTGTACCTGAACTCACCTGATA
This sequence comes from Paenibacillus sp. FSL H7-0940, assembly GCF_037979415.1. Classification (NCBI taxonomy): domain Bacteria; kingdom Bacillati; phylum Bacillota; class Bacilli; order Caryophanales; family Paenibacillaceae; genus Paenibacillus; species Paenibacillus sp. FSL H7-0940. The sequence continues at coordinate 4,928,052 of NZ_CP150280.1, read as the reverse complement.
AATACACCGTGTCGATGGCGCTGAAAATGTTCCTCGATAGCGAATCTGCTTCCAACTGGGGTGCAATGTTCGCCATGTCCATCGTCAGTCTGGTTCCGGTTGTAGCTGTGTTCTTCATCTTCCAGAAACAAATTGTTCAAGGGATGAGCACCAGCGGATTGAAAGGATAAGCCAGATTACTGTATCTTCGTATCTTCGCCCGAATGAACGTTTACGAAAGTTAACCAAGGAGGTTATCGCTTTTGAATAAAGCTCAGGGTAGTCAGGCCGTTGCCATGGAGGCAGCGGCAGAGGGCCAGGCAGTGTCCGTGACCAGCTGGAAGTTTAACTTTGGACCAGACTCGGGAAGAGCAGATGAGACAGGGGATTATCTGAAAGTAACTGCAACAACCGCATATGAGGAACGCGGAGGGTACGGATTCGAGGCAGGATCTCTGGTGTATGAGAAACAACGCATTCGTGATGACGATGTGTCGAATCCCACGAAACAACATCATAACAATCCGGGGCAGACAACCATGTCTGCCCGATTGCGTTCAGGCTTCTGTATTCCGCTCAAAGCATCGTTCATCGTGGATGTTCCCGACGGAACCTACCAAGTATTACTTGTTGCAGGGGATGAATTGGCTGAGACAGTGACACGCGTGAAAGCTGGTGAAGGCAAGCTTGTACTGCCAACCATTCGCACACTTCCCGGACAATACGCAGAGGTTAGATTCTCGGTTGTTGTTCGCGGCGGCAGACTTCGTCTGTCATTCTCCGGTCCTGCACCGAGAATCAATGCATTGGAGATTACTCTTGCGAATCAGACCATGACCGTATTTCTTGCCGGGGATTCAACCGTAACAGATCAGCCGGAAAGTGGATATCCGTATTGCGGTTGGGGCCAGTTATTGCCGGCACAGTTCAAACATGATGTGGCAGTGGATAATCATGCCCAGTCAGGCCGCAGTTCCCGCAGTTTTATTAATGAAGGCAGATTAAGCGCCATTCTGGAGCGAATCAAGCCTGAAGATTTTCTGTTTATTCAATTTGGACATAACGATGAGAAGCCGGACCCTGAACGTGGGACGGACCCATTCACAACATATAAGGAATATTTGAAAAAGTATATCGATGCTGCACGCGAAGCCAAGGCTCGTCCGGTGCTCATCACCCCAGTGCATCGTCGCTATTTTGCGGACGATGGCACATTGACCGATACCCACGGCGATTATATCATCGCCGTGCGTGAGCTGGCGGAAGAGGAAGATGTTCCGCTGATCGATCTGGCTGAGCGCAGTCGTCTTCTGTTCGAGCAGGCGGGCGTTGAAGGCACTAAGGACGACTTTATGTGGGTACTGCCAGGCGAGTATGTGAACTTCCCATCAGGCGTGGAAGATAACACGCATTTTCAGGAAAGAGGTGCCCGCCGCCTTGCCCAGCAGGTGGCAGAAGCCATCCGCGAGTTGCAATTGCAACCGCTGCAGATGTATCTGCGGTAGGTTCATGCCCTTAATAATTAAGCGAGTTAATTAAATAACGAGCCGGCAAAGTTGCCCAGCGAAAGAGCGAAGGCAATAATCTTTAAAAAACAGGCGAGCGTAGCAGCGAAGAAGGGCGGAATCGGGTAGAGGGAGCGAAGCGCCCGCCTTTGGAGCGGGATTTCCCCTGCTGAGGGGGAATTGAATAGAAATCCCGAGCCAACAGCGGCCCACAGCCCGATCCGCCCGCCGAAGCGGCTGCCCCACGAGCCCACGGGTTTTAAGAGTTTCCCCCGCGAATGAGCCAAAGAAATCCCGAGCCAACAGCGGCCCACAGCCCGATCCGCCCGCCGAAGCGGCTGCCCCGCGAGCCCACAGGTTTTAAGAGTTGCCCCCGCGAATGAGCCCAAGAAATCCCGAGCCAACAGCGGCCCACAGCCCGATCCGCCCTTCGAAGCGACTGCCCCGCGAGCCCACGCATTTTTAACCTATATTGCACTCGCAAAAAAGGAGGAGGTATATCAATGACACCTGACCAGACAGAATCAGGCACATCTGCCCGTAAGAATGTTTCAGCAGCTACAGGTCACACCTACTGGGTCATTCCGGATGGTTACATTCCCCCGGAGAGCCGGGGCACATTGGAGAGTCATGAGAGCATCTGTGTACTGAACACCAGTGCCACGGATGCGGAGCTGCACATCACGATTTACTTTGAAGACAGAGAACCATTCGAAGGTATGGTCGCTGAAGTGCCAGCGAGAAGGACGAAGCATATTCGCACTGCATCGCTGCGATCCGGGGAGCAGTCTATTCCGCCGGGCGTGCCTTATGCGATTACGGTTTCGAGCAATATCCCCGTTATCGTCCAGTACAGTCGTTTGGACACGACCCAGCCTGAATTGGCTTTGATGAGTGTCATGGCGTATCCATTAGGATAACTTCCCCAATTGACCGCATAGCTGGAGATGTTAAGAAGCCCCGTAACCTTGCATTCAATGCAGGTACGGGGCTTCTATTTCTTCATTTATTCACTGTATTTATATGTGCTCGCATTCAGGATATCCACGTGAACCTCCACTTTTCCAAGCTTAAAACGTTGGAGTGGGTCCGCCCGGTTGTAGACTTCCTGTTTCCATAAGGGAAGGTTGTGGCGATATAAGTGTTCCACAAGACCGTATGAATCGATCTTGCGTTCCTTGGTTTTTTCGAACGTATCTCGGATTTGGGATTCGATCTGTTTCTCGGCTTCTTGTTCCATGGCATCTGGAGACCGAGGAGCCCCATGATCTTCGGTGATGGCGCTTTTGACCGAGATAACCAGATCAAATGTGACGCCATCACCTTGCTTCCTCGCCTTGATTTTCGTCTTGGGATGATGAAGCATCAAGGTTAAGTCAGGAGTCTTTCCACCATTCCCATATACGTAAAGTGGGTACTGATGTACGCGCTCATAATTTACGTATCGTGTACCATCTGCATCTGCTCCTGCAACTCTACCTTGACTTGTGCCTTTGGAAATGACATAAAATCCATCCATTCTAACAAGGGGTGGCGTTTTATCGCCGTTAAACCAGGTCTCGTTCCTCGTTGACACCGAGGGTAAAAGAACGACGGAAGCAGGTTCCCGTAATCCATCGAGAAGCTGATGGAGCCGGATAGGTTCGTAACCGGAATGCTGTTTGTATAGCCTCATGGGCTCAAATAATTCAATGGTCTGGGCGGATTGGTTCAACAATGCAGAGGGAGAGAGTATATCCGGAATGTTATGCTCTGTAGCATAGATCCAAGGTGTATATCTTAATTGGCCTGAATGAAGAAGGGTATTAAATACATCCTCCAGTCGACCGTCCAGCACTTTTTTGGATAAAACAATAGCTTTAACATGAGTCCAGAGCGTTTGCTGCTGTGACGTTTCATACAAGTCGTTAATAGCCATACTCAGTGTTGTACCCTCGCCCCGTCCAGTCCAGATATCCCTAGTCTCCCGGGAAGTTGGCGTTTCCTGTTTTGCAATACTGGAGAAGTCAATCAGTTGGGCATACGCAATATACTGGTTGTCTACATAGTCAATTCCTATCGCCGTAATGAAGTTTATACTTTGCACCTCTTTGGAATCCCAGCACCCGGTTAGCAGGATCAAGCAGCATATAAGAAGGCCGCTTATGGATACCCATCGTTTCACGGACGTTTCCTCCGACGGGTAGAATCCTGTGTATGAAGTGCTTCTGGGCGCTTGGTTCTTTTCATGGAAGGTGGCATGGATACGGCCTGAGTGAAGTCTCCGGGAATGTAGGGAGATACAGGTGACAGATAGGATACGCCATAACACTCCAACGATACGAGGTGTACCAACAAGGCTAATAGTCCGATCATAAAACCGAATAATCCAAGAATGGAAGAGATGAGTAACATCCCGATCCGGATATGGGCAGTAGCCCCACTTAACACAGTGTTCACGAGAATATAGCTAGAGATGACCGAGATCGCTACCGTGACAATAATGGTAGGGGACGTAATCCCGGCTCTAATGGCAGCATCCCCAATAATAAGCCCGCCAACAACGCTGACCGTTTGCCCCAACGCACGTGGCAACCTACGCCCAGCTTCGTTAAATAGCTCGAACATAAAAATCATCAGGAACGCTTCCAGTGTCACCGGCATGGGCAGGCCCATTCGAGTGCCAGCAATCGTTGCCAGAAGAGGCAGGGGAATCTGTTCCACATTGAAACTGGTCAGGCCGATATAGAAGGCTGGGAAGAAACAGGCAATCAGCAGTCCGGATATACGCAAAATTCGTTCGAAAGTAACGATGAAAAAGGGTGTACTTTCGTCCTCCGGAGACTTCAATTGATTGAAAAGTGTAGTTGGTGCGATGACCGCTACAGGAGAACCTTCAATGAGAACGGCAAAACGTCCGTTTAACAGGGAATCAACGACAAAATCAGGACGCTCGGTATTATCTGTAAGTGGAAAGATACTCCGAATCCCTCCCATGACAGCTCGTTCCATGATTGAGGTACCCAGAATGCCATCAATCTCAATCTGATCCAGATTGTGCCGAGCTTCTTTCAGAATGTCTGGATTGATAATATCTTTTACATATAGAAGTCCAATGGCTGTCTGGGTACGACCGCCTTTGACATATTTCTCATAACACATCGAAGATGTTTTCATTCGTTTGCGTATAAGGGCCACGTTGGTAGTGAGTTCTTCGGTGAATCCATCGCGCGGGCCTTTAACTGATGTTTCAATAGCTGATTCTTCTGGACTGCGTCCCGGGATATCAGCAATATCCACACTGCAGGACTGCACACCATTGCCGAAAATGATCACTAGTTGTCCACTAAATATCAACATATTGAGCTTGTTAGTATCTGTGAGGTCATCCAACGGGTTCAAGGTTAATCCCAGTTCTTTAGGGTGTGATTCCTCAATGATCAGGGAGTGCTGTTCCAGACGGGGAATAATAAATTGGTTAATTTGTTTACCGTCGACGAGACCGTCGCAATAAAGCAGAATTACGGGCTGATCAGATTCATCTTTGACAGGAAAGGTCTGAATAACGACATCTGCACATGGATTGAACTGCTCTTTCAAAGAGGCAAGCAGTGTCTCATGGGACGTGGTGTCAATCGCTTGATGCTCCATGATGTTTCCTCCTCTGATGGCGTGAATGGATAAAGGCAACCGTCGTTGCGATAATCGCAAGTCCGCTCAGATACACGAGATTGAACGGAAATATGTATTCGACCAGAAGCTTTTCGAAGGTCATATCATCCAGAGGATACAACATGGTTAGAATAAAGAAGACACCTAACGAGATACAACTGATAAGCCTTCTGGTAGAGCTCTTAATATTCCATATTTCTACTACAATATACATGGCGAGACTAATACGGGTGAACGAGCCTGCGAGCCACTGGTAGATGGAAAAGAAGTCGGTCTGGGCGATGTATTTGCCCAAGGAGGCGATTCGCCATTCTTCAAAGGCGGGATATCGCATTTTGGCAGCCTCAAAAGGATCAAATTCCACAATCGCCCCGATGAGTGGGCCGACTGTCAGTCCCACAAGAATGAGTGCGAGCATCAGATACTGCCATACACGTATACGTTTGGTGAGGTGAGGCTGGATATACCAGATGAACAGCAGTTCAAACATGCCTGCAAGACTGTAAATCATGCCATTCAGCACTGGATGCCAGCCATGTTCTAACATAGGCAGTAGACGACTGTAATCCTTATATTGAGTGTTCACAATTGCAACATAGAAGCCCAACAGTACCACCAGTGGAAGGATCAATCCTGCCGTAAATGCCAGTGAGCGGATGCCTTTATATGCCCCATAGGCACATAGAGTCATCAGAGCAATACTAGTTACCAATATTGGCGTTTCTGTCAGGTAATTTGTTTTGGCCCAAGTCGTGGTTTCGTGCAGGGTGAAATAGATTGCGCTCAGAAAAAAGAGACTGTTACCAACTCGAAATAACATGCCAATGGGCTTGCCGAGACGGGATGTTAACCATTCATGCAGAGTTTGATGCTGGAGGAAACGAGAGACATATGCGAGCATTAGCGCAAATATCAAAAATGGTCCGGCTGATAGCAGGACGGAAATCCAAGAATCCCTTTTGGCCGCAGCCAAAAGGGCAGGAATAATCAGAACATGGCTGATCAAGCCAACGGACAACATGATCAACATCATAGCTTGTAAAAAAGAAGGCTGTGTTCGTTTCATGCTGAGGGGTCTCCTTTTCCCAATAGACTGTCCTCAGCAGTGTTAACGTGATTGGAGCGCTTCATACCGTCAGTCGAAATAACGAATACCCATGGTTTCTCTTACCTCTAACATCGTTTCCCGGGCCGCTTTCCGGTCAAAATGCGGGGTTTGGGGAGGATGGGAGCGTATAACTCGTTGAACCAGCGAACCAAATTCCGCGCTGTCTCAATATGGGGAATCTGATTTGATTCCGGTGACCAGCCTATGTTTGCGACCGCTCATATTGGTGCCAAGCACACCGGCGATAATCAACAATGCACCAATATAGTGATGGCTACCCACTGGTTCATGCAATATCCATGCACCTCCTACGATGGAGATGAGCGTGGACAGATTGCTGAATACACTCATTTGCGATGCCTCCAGATGAGTAAGGGCATAGCTCGCAAGCAGGGTAGAAATCATGGTGGAGAGAATTGCCAGATAAGCGAGTGCACCCAGATAGGATGTATCTCCAAGCGGTTTGATATAGTCCATCATGGAGCCGTTGGACGCATGTCGGATCAGGGAAGCGGCGTTAAATACAATACAGCCAACCATCAGTGTGACCCAGGTTAATTCCTTTGGTTTATACTTCTGGGTTAATGGTCTTGCAAGCACACCATATCCTGCAAAACAGACCGTGGAGAGTAGCAATAATGCAATACCCTTCAGGTTACTCATAGATACGCCGCTTCCTTGCATCATGAAAATAAAGACCACTCCAGCAACAGATAGAAGCAGGAATAGCTTCTGCATCGTGGATGTACGTTCCTTCAGGAAAACTGAAGCGAGAACGAGTGTGAATACAGGGGCCATAGCCTGAATAATTCCGGCTTCCGATGAGTTGGAAGAGACAAGTCCAAAGGCTTGAAAGGCAAAAAATAAGACGGGAGATAAAAGCCCCAGTGGAATGATTCGCCACAGATCACGAAGGCTAAGTCGAATTTTGATCCAGCCAAAAATGACAGGAATGCTGACAACGATCAGCGACAGCGCGAATCGGTGGGCAAGCACATCAATTGGATGTGCAACAGAGACTGTCATTTTAACAAATAAAAAAGATAGACCGATAATAGCTGCGTACAATACAGCTGCGATATAGGCGTATCCCCGAGTGTGTGTTGTGTTCATGAATGCTCCTCCAATACAGTAGTCATAGCGCTTTATCCTTCATTATCCTGAATTATGTCAGGTTCGAGGCATGTGCTGGCCTTATTCAATATACTGCCAGGTGCATCGTGCTACAATAGATAAAAGGTTAAACTGTATCGGTACAGTTGTTGGAGAGGGATGGGTGCATTGAGAAAATACGAAGTGATTGCCGAAGCGTTAAAGCAATGGATTCAGGAACAGATGCAGCAGCAGGATCGTCGCCAGTGGGCAGATAAGGGCATTCGACTGCCAGCTGTTCGAGTTGTAGCAGAACAATATCAATGCAGTGTAAGCACGGCTATTCGTGCATATGAGTGGCTGGAACAGCGGCATTTGGTGTATGCCATACCTCAATCCGGTTATTATGCCGTACAGAACGGGACAGGTGCTCAGGACATGGACTGGCAAGGAGCGTTGGACTTTGCTTCAGCTGCACCCGATCCAAGGGTGTTCCCTTATGCAGACTTTCGTCATTGTGTGGATCAGGCGATGGAGAAGAAGCAAGCAGAGTTATTTATGTATGGCACGGATCAGGGATTACCTTCGCTTATCATGCTGTTGCAGAAGCAGTTTGCGGATTATCAGGTGTTCGCGAGAACAGAGCAGTTCTTTATCACGTCAGGTGTGCAACAGGCACTGGCTGTACTTGCATTGATGCCTTTTCCCAATGGAAAGAGAAAAGTACTGCTTGAACTACCGACCTATCACAATATGCCCTCGCTACTGAGTGGATTGAATGTGCCGATTGCTGGTGTGAGACGTGCCCTGGATGGGCTGGACTGGGCATCGCTTGAACGTCAGTTCGCTGAGGGAGATATCAAGTTTTTCTATGTCATGCCGCGCTTTCACAATCCGATTGGCACATCTTTAACTGTTGCTGACAAGAAGAGACTGATCCGGCTTGCACAGCGGTACGATGTCTATCTGGTGGAGGACGATTATCTGGCTGATCTGGAGGACAATACGAAACAGGACCCGCTATGGTCTTATGATACGGAAGGCCGGGTCATCTATTTGAAGAGTTATTCCAAAATTTTGTTTCCAGGTCTGCGCATTGGTGTAGCTGTTCTGCCCTCACCACTAATTCAATCTTTTGGGGCTTACAAAAAAATGCTCGATATCGACACTTCCGTTCTGTCTCAAGCTGCTCTGGAAATCTATGTCCACAGCGGAATGTTTGCTCATCACAGGAAAGTGATTCGTAACCGCTACGCTGCCCGGATGCACACGGTGCATGAGCAATTGGATGCATATCCAGACTTTGCTCCATTTATGGATGCTCCTCGAACAGGAGGGGAGCATACCGTATTACCTTTGGCGGGTGATATGCCGCTTCGTGTTCTGCTGTCCCGGCTTCAAAAGCTCGGAGTCATCGTTGATACGACTGAACGGTATTATCCGGAGGGAACATATCAGGTGCATCAGGATCAGATGCTGCGCTTGAACATCTCCAATGTGCCGAAGCAGCGAATCGAAGAAGGGATACAGAAGATCCGGGAGGAAATTTTGAAACTTCAGATCAGGCAGAAATAAGGTGAAGAATCGGAGTGTTGTCCGTAAATAACAAAAGGCGTCCACACAAGTTAATCACTTGTTGGACGCCTTTTCCATGAGTTGTTATCCATCTACAATACAAGCTTGTACGCTACATGGTAGATGGAAATAATCTAATTTATTCTTGAGCCATCGCTTTGAAGGAAGCTTCTGCGGCTTCCAATGTAGCCTGAACATCCTCGTCTGTATGAGCCGTGGTCAGGAACCACGCCTCATATTTGGATGGAGCCAGATTAATGCCACGGTCCAACATGTGACGGAAGAAGGAAGCAAACAGCTCTCCATCCGTGTCTTGGGCATGATCATAATTCGTAACCGGATGGTCACAGAAATGGGTGGAGAATGCACCGCGAATCCGGTTGATCGTCAGAGCAATGCCATGACGGTCAGCAGAAGCTTGCAGACCTGCCGTCAGGTCGATAGCAAGGCGTTCCATCTCTTCGTATACACCCGCGCCTTGCAGGACCTCCAGACATGCGATACCAGCCGAGATGGATGCAGGGTTACCAGCCATCGTTCCCGCCTGATAAGCCGGCCCAAGCGGAGCAACCTGCTCCATAACGTGTTTGCGTCCACCGTAAGCACCGATTGGCAGGCCGCCACCAATAATTTTACCAAGAGCCGTCAGATCCGGTTCAATCTCCGCATGATTATCGAGTCCGGCATACGTCTGAGTAGAACCATAATGGAAACGGAAAGCCGTAATGACTTCGTCATAGATAACCAGGGAGCCGTTGGCCCGTGTCATGGCACAGAGACCTTCCAGGAAGCCAGGTTCCGGCATAACCATACCGAAGTTACCAACGATCGGTTCAACCATGACTGCGGCGACATCATCACCCCAGCGTTCCAAAGCATCCTTCAGGGCTTCCAGATCATTGTAGGGCACAGTAATGACTTCTTGTGCAATACTGGCTGGAACTCCCGCACTGTCAGGAATTCCGAGCGTGGACGGGCCTGAACCGGCAGCTACAAGCACCAGATCGGAGTGACCATGGTAACATCCAGCGAATTTTACGATCTTGTTGCGTTTGGTGTAGGCACGAGCGACCCGAATTGTAGTCATGACCGCCTCCGTACCGGAGTTTACAAAACGAACTTTATCCATGGAAGGGATAGCTTCCTTCAACATTTTGGCGAGCTTGATCTCAAGCTCAGTCGGGGTACCGTATAGCACTCCATTTGCCGCTGCTTCCGTAATGGCCTGTGTAATATGCGGATGAGCATGTCCTGTAACAATCGGACCGTAAGCGGCCAGATAGTCAATATAACGGTTGTCATCAACATCCCAGAAGTGGGCCCCTTGAGCTTTTTTCATAAATACAGGTGCACCCCCACCAACGGCTTTGAACGAGCGTGAAGGGCTGTTAACACCTCCTACAATATGTTCAAGTGCTTCTGCATATAGAAGTTCGGAACGAGAACGTGATGTATTCATAAGATAACTTCCTTTCGTTAATTCAAAATATGATAAAGAAACAAGCCACAGAAAGATATGATGATTTTCTCATAATAGTATAGCCGGGCACAACGAGAGGGCAGCGTAATGGCTGCCCTCTGCATGTTTAGATTACTGAGCCGGTTGCTCTGACTTTTGATCGTCACCACTGGCTGTTTTATCTTCGGTGCTGGTTGTACTATCATCCGTTGTAGCAGGTGGGTGAATAATATCCTGAATATGCTGCTTTAATTTTTCTTCATTGGTAACCGTCAATACTTGTGCACCGCCTGCTGTACGTTCTTCTTTCAGCAGGTTCATTGGCGGAATCTGCTCACTGCCGTTCATGCTGCTCTGGTATCCGAGTCCACCCAGCTTCCACATATCGGAAAGCGTGAGATTTGTATCTACGTAAGGATTAACCTGTTCCAGAATGGCAGGCAGTTTGGCAATGGTAGTTGTTGACTGCATTTTCGCTGTTACAGCTTTCAGCAACTCACGCTGACGTTCGGACCGAGCGAAATCCGACATGGCATCATGACGGAAACGAACGTACATGAGCGCTGTCTCGCCATCTAGGTGCTGATATCCTTTTTTGAGATCAATATCGTATTCGTTATTGTCTGCTTTACTTGTATAGTGCATGTCTTTCTCCACATCAAAATCAACACCACCAACGGCATCCACCAATTTGATGAATCCCTGGAAATCCGTATACACATAATACTGTACAGGGATGCCGAGCAGGTCGCCGGCAGCTTGCATCGCTGCATTAGGACCATGGGTGATAGCGGTGTTGATCCGCTCCTTGCCATATCCGTCAATATTGACGTAAGTGTCGCGCAGAATGGAGAACAGATTGATTTTTTTGGTCAGTGGGTCGAGCGATACAACCATCATGCTGTCGGAGCGAGGAACTTCACCTTTTTTCAATCCACGTGCATCGACACCCATAACGAGAATATTTACCGTTTCTGTGCCTTCCCATTTGGGTGGGTCAGGCGTATTTACTTTCTCCACATTTTCGATGCCTGCGAATGGTGAATCGTCGCCGTCCTTTGCCAAACCGTCCAACTGATTGAGAATAGAACCGAAATAATATGCCGCTGCTCCTCCAATAATTAACACGAAGGCGGCAAGAGAAATCCATATGGTTCTCTTCGTCTTTCTGGTCATGCTAGCTCTCCTTTGTATTTGAGATGAAATAAAAAAACGAGTTCGAGTATTCAAGTAAGAACTAGTCGAAGCTTTCCGTACACATCTTTTCCCAACATAAGGGCAGGACGCGGCTCCAGACTATTTTAAAGCTTGCTGAATTTTGACTGATACCATTATAATTTCTTTTTGGGCTACAAGCAATTTCAACAAAATCCAAGTGAGGTATAATCATGCTGGCGATTGATGTCAAAGATTTGCGCAAGTCGTTTAGCGTCCAGAAAAGCCGAGGTGGGCTGAAGGGCGCGTTCCAGGACCTGTTTGCACGTCAATACCAAGAGGTATTGGCTGTAAATGATATTTCGTTTCAGATTCCACAGGGTGAAATATGCGGATATATTGGGGAGAACGGTGCCGGTAAATCAACAACGATCAAGATGTTGACCGGCATTTTGGTGCCTACTTCAGGGCAAATATCGGTTGGTGGATATGTTCCGTATCAGGAACGGGAGAAGTTTGTACAGAATATCGGTGTTGTTTTTGGTCAGCGCAGTCAATTGTGGTGGGATATTGGCGTTATCGAATCCTTCCATTTATTGCGCAAAGTATATCGTGTCGGAGAGGTCGATTTCCGCAAACGGCTGGATGAACTAGTTGAGCGATTGCAGCTCCAGGACCTGTTAAGCCGTCCGGTACGGAAGCTCAGTCTCGGTCAGCGTATGCGCTGCGAGTTAGTGGCAGCCTTGTTGCATAATCCGAGTATTGTTTTCCTGGACGAGCCAACCATTGGTTTGGATATTGTGGTGAAGTCGGAAATTCGGGATTTCTTGAAAGACATGAACAAGGAGCATGGAACGACCATTCTGCTCACAACCCACGATTTGCAGGACATTGAGGCACTGTGTTCCCGGGTCATCATGCTTGATGCAGGCAACATCATTTATGATGGAGGTCTGGATCATCTCAAGTCCCAGTGGGGTAAGGAGCGGGAGATCCGTTTCAAATTTGGTTCAGCTCACAACATCAGTCAGATGCAGGAATGGACTGCTGCGTTGCCTGTACGTTGGACGGTTGAGAATGAATTGTCCGCATCCGTATGGATTCCACTTGAACTGAATGTTTCGGATGTACTCGGACGTGTCGTTGGACAAGCTGATATTACCGATATTCAGATTATCGAGATCAACACGGATGAGATTGTGCGCAGTATTTACCAATCCGGTTCCGCCGAGCGTCCCGAGATTGTGGGAGCAGGGAAAGAAGCGGTGGGTGTATCCTGAGATGAATAGTGCATTTATTGATTTTATGCGCATCCGTTTTCTAACGATGCTGGCATACCGGGTGAATTATTACTCCGGCATTTTGATATATACGCTGAATATCGGCGTGTATTACTTTACCTGGCAAGCTATTTACGGTAGCAGTGGGGAGCTTGGCGGCTTCACGGCAGCGCAGATGACCACTTACATCGCTGTATCCTGGATGGCACGTGCTTTTTACTTTAACAACCTGGACCGGGAGATTGCCGCAGACATTCGGGATGGCTCCATTGCGATTCAATTCATCAGGCCGATCAATTACGTTATGGTCAAAATGATGCAGGGTCTTGGCGAAGGTATTTTCCGCTTCCTGCTGCTCATGATTCCGGGAATGCTCATTGCCATTCTGCTGTTCCCGGTTGAATTGCCTACGGCGCCATCGGCGTGGATTGGCTTTCTCGTCATGCTGTTCTTCAGTTTCCTCATTAATTCCCAGATTAATGTGATAACGGGACTGGCGGCATTCTTTGTGGAAAACAATGAAGGCATGATGCGTATGAAACGCGTCGTGGTTGATTTGTTCTCCGGTCTAATCATCCCGATCAGTCTGTATCCAGGCTGGATGTCTGCGGTGATGAAAGTATTGCCTTTTCAGGCCATTACGTATCTGCCCGGTTCTGTGTTCACTGGAAGAGTGGAAGGTACCGCCATCTGGAGTGTACTCGGTATTCAGGTGTTCTGGTTTGCCGTACTGCTGCTTCCGATGGTATTGATCTGGCGTAAGGCGCGCAAGCGTCTGTTCGTGCAAGGGGGATAACAGATATGTACTATATGGGTCTGATCTGGGAATATTTGAAGAATTACATGAAAACACGCCTCACGTACCGTGCTGATTTCTGGGTGGAGATCCTATCGGATCTGCTGTTCCAGGCAACCAACCTGATCTTTATCTTTGTGGTGTTCCGCCACACGGATAACTTGGGCGGCTGGAGTGAGAGTGAAGTGCTCTTTGTTTATGGATATTTTATGGTGCCCTATGGCATCTTCAGTTGTTTTATCAATCTGTGGGGATTCAGTGAGCGGTACATCGTCAAAGGTGAGATGGATCGGATCCTGACACGTCCAGCACATAACCTGTTCCAGATATTGCTTGAAAATGTGGACCCGCCTGCACTCGTGGGCTCGTTTATCGGCTTGATCATCATGATCTTCAGCGGAGCAGAGATGGGTCTGATGCTGGAGTGGTGGCATATCCCTGCCTTAATTATTTTGGCACTCAGCTCAGTCATGATCTATGCCGGCATCTATACCACCCTGACTTCGTTGTCCTTTTATTCGGACGCGCCAACAGGTATCCTGCCGTTGATGTATAACATTCAAGGATATGGACGCTACCCGGTAACGATCTATAACCGTGCTATTCAGGTGCTGTTAACCTGGATCATTCCGTTTGCCTTTGTGGGGATCTATCCCGCAGCGTTGTTCCTGGAGAGGTCCGAGATGCATCGCATGGCGCTGCTTACACCTGTGATGGGATTGGTGTTTGGCTCGATGGGCTTGCTGTTGTGGAATTTTGGCGTGAAGCGGTATCGCGGAGCAGGTTCATAATAACGCCCTATAGCATTTCATGGGGGAGATTAGGGAGGAACTGACATGACGTTAAATGTAGGCGAATTGGCACCGGATTTTGAGCTTCCGTCCAGTACGGGAGAATCAGTAAAGCTTTCGGATTACCGCGGACAGCGGGTACTGCTTTATTTTTACCCCAAGGATATGACCTCGTCCTGTACGCAACAAGCTTGTGATTTCCGGGATCGACATGCTGAATTTGAAGGGCTGAACACGGTCATTCTCGGAATCAGCACCGATCCGATGAAACAACATGACAAGTTTATCGCCAAATATGGACTGCCTTTCACCTTGTTGTCGGATGAAGAGCACGTTGTAGCCGAGCAATACGGTGTATGGCAGCTGAAGAAAATGTATGGCAAGGAGTACATGGGTATGGTTCGCTCCACTTTTCTGATTGATGAAGAGGGGAAATTGATCAAGGACTGGTCCAAAGTTCGGGTCAAAGGACATATCGAGGCTGCGCTTGAGGCTTTGAAGACATTGTAATTAATGATTTAGACATGTGTGAATAAATACATCTTAACCGTTTCATCATTAAAGGCTGTGCTTCGCGGAATTTACCGTGAACACAGCCTTTTTAGGTGGGCAATCGTTTATGATTGGTTGAATTGTTCTTGCTCTTGCCCGAACGAAGCCGATGCACAAGCAGTAGGAATAGCGGAATAATAAAGCTTACCGTGATATCCCAATCCACCCAAGCGGGCATGATCGTATTGGTGTAGAAAATGACATTGGGAGAAATCAGTACAGCTAACGCGAATAATAACATCGCTGATGGCAGGATGAGAGGTTTATATGTCTTTAATCGAAATAGCTGAGCTGTTCCAACGACAAAGGAGAACATATACAGCAGGCTTTTAAAATAGGTAGCAATTAACCACGCGGTTGCCATGAACGCCTCAATTCGCTCGAAAAAGTTGCCGATATTAATTTTCTGGGACAGGGTATAGGAGATGTAGATGTCATGTTGGGTCAGAAAGGGGCCAAATATCATCAGTGAAATGACCAACAATGTGGTTAGTAACAGCCCTCCACATAAAGTAGCGAGTAACATGTCCCGTTTGATGTGAGGCCCGGACATCACATAAGGAAGAACCATGGTGATCACGATTAGTTCACCAAAGGAAGTGAAAGCCCCTCTAATGATAGACTGCATCAGATGAAGCCAAGGGGTGTTCAAGTAAGGCTGTAGATTTGAACTGTCTACTTTGGGCATCAGCCCCAGAAATAATAGAATCATAAATGCAACAACGATTGGAGTCAGCATTTCACTGCTTCCTCCTATTGTATGCAAACCATGCATAAGCCCCCAGACCAGAGCGCACATAAGGATAATTAGAATGACCCGGATGGGGGTCTGAAGGTAGATCTGTGTGGTCATGAAGTCACCGACTTCACGGATACATATGACAGCGCCTATGGCGAAATAAAATAGATATGCAGCTGACAAAACAGACCCTGCCCACCGGCCAAGTATTTTTTGGCAGATTTCAATAAGGGAAAGATCAGGATGCGTCTGATGAAGTTTGTATAGCACCCACATGATAAGTATGCCGATCGGTTGACCGATAAGAGAACAGATCCATGCATCCTGTTGACCCGAAGCAGTAACCACGGAGGGATAGAGTAGAATCATGTCCCCAATCATGACGAGAAAGGTAAGGACTGCAAATTGCCTAATGGTGATTTTCTCCTTAATTAACATAGACACCGTTCTCCTTCTCTATATTCAGCATGGATGACTTTCATGGATGAACTCCATTTTTCCATCTATACCAGGCTCCTTCCCTCAAAAAAAGCACTCATTCCTGTGAGGAATTGTTTGGAGTAACCGATGATGTTCTGTAAGACTTGAGCAATTGTATCAGCAGGAGACAACCCGGCAGAATGATCCCCAGTGTGGTATCCCAATCTACCCAATATGGAACAATGGTGATCACGATAAAAGTAATGCTTGGTGAGATCAGATTGGCTAATCCGAACACAAGTATGGACGCAGGGAGTACCAGTATCTGATACTGCTTAAGCTTGAACAGTTCCGCACAACCAACAATAAAGGCGTATAAGTATATCATCGCTTTGAAGTACGTAGAGATCAGCCAGGAAGAAGCCATAATCGCTTCAATACGTTCAAAAAAGTTCCCAATACTGATTTTCTGGGACAAAATAAACGAAGCATATATGTTATGTTGCGTAAGAAAGGCACCCAAGACCAGCAACGATATGGTAACGAGTGTTGCCAATACCAAACTACCTAGGCCAGCTGCAATAATTACGTCCCGTGTTCGATGAGCCTGCTTGGCAACATAGGGCAGTATCATCATGATGGGAACGACTTCACCGATTGGATATATAATGCTTACCAGAATGCCTTGCGAGATAGAGACAACACCCGTATCACTTACTGGCTTCAAATTTCTGATATCAATCTGAGGAAGCAGGCAGATTGCAAGGACGACAATAAACACAATAACAACGGGCATTAGTAGTTCACTACTTCGCCCCATCGCCTCTAATCCATGAGACACTCCCCAGGCGATCACGATGACGAACATCAGAATGATGATGCGAAGGGGAGTGTACGGGAAGATTTGAGTGGTCATGAAATCGCCGACTTCTCTCGTATGTGTGGAAGCGCCAATAATGAAAAAGAACAGGTAGAAGCAGGAAAAGAAAGTACCTGGCCAGAACCCTAGAATGCTTCGTGCCATCTGCACCAGATTTTTTTCTGGGTGCATGCTACATAGCTTCAGGAACATGGCCATCAGTGCCATCCCCAGAGGAACGCCTATAAAAGCGCAAATCCAGGAGTCTTGTTTGGCATAGGACGTGATGACCGAGGGGTAGATCAGCATCATATCCCCGACCACCATCATAAAGATGAGCGTGGTCAATTGTCTTGTTCCAAGGCGCCCCTGTTCCAGCATAATGGTCCTCTCCTTTTTCTAGGTTCCCGTCAGATGTGCCAAGAATTGATTAACAGGTTCATAGATCCACATGATGATATAGAGCGGACTGGGGAAATCCCACAGGTTGGCTGCAATCACACTGAACCCTGTGGCTATGACGAGCATTCCGCTGTACACAACTGTTTCCCTCCATTCCTTACGGCGGATGAGACCTGGAAGATCAACCATACCTACGAGGCCCCCTATGACAATGACAGTAATTGTAATTAACATCCGGTCTCACTCCTTCAAATCCTCCTTGAATGAATCATCCAGTGTACCTACACGTTTGATCTGTGCATTGGCTTCATATTTAACATCCAGATTCTCAAAATATTGATCCCAATCCTTCTCAATTTTTTTGAAAAATTTAGGATCGGCATGATAAACTTCCTGACCGAATCCAAAAATGTCAATATGGAACTTTCGCCGCACTGAATTCACGGATTTTTCCATCAGTTCTATCAATCGCTCCTCACTGTCCTTTTCCAACTCTTTGAGTGTTTTCATCGAACCAATTTTGATTCCACACTCTACTGCACCAATGGAAGATACATTTTTAATTTTGATGTGGATCACAGGTTGGTCATCAATGACCTTTGCTTTTCGTTGAGTCTTGGTGCGAAGGGTTTTAAAAGTCACATTTCCTCCTTTTCGGCAAGGCAGGTGACCTATGGTAGATACGACATTGTCGCGGATATAGTTGTACCCTTTGGATTCATCTTCCGTTAACCAGCCAATCAGTTTGTCTTTTTTGAATACACTCAATCCTGTTGAAACTAGACGAGCTTTGGACTTAATCGTCGCAATATTGTCTTTGCTTCCGCTTCTCTCTGAATTTCCAAAAACCTCTACACCAGTGATTACGGGTTGTATTCCGGAAGTAAGCATATATTCCATCAACTGATCACCGGTTACAGTCGTTGTAGGAGACCAGGTCTTGGCAGACACGTCCAGGGAATTAAATAACTTCTCTGCAGGTAAATTCTCTAATGGAGTAAGTGTGTCCAATACCTTGGAAGCTGTAGTATTTCGAGCAACCATGACGTAATAATCGGGCCGGACAGTAGGTTCTCGCATTAATGCTTCCATAACATCGTAGATGCCCTCTTTGCGGGCATATTCTTCACTGAACACCAGTACACGGATATGTGCCATGAATATACGGCGTGGGCTTGTCTCGGTCAGCTTTTGAATCGCTTCAAACAGCGTGGGCGCGGACGCTTCGTACAGCGTGACAGGAGTGCCATTGCCTCCCCCTGACTTGGAGGAAACTTCATTTGGCACAACGACCTGAGCGCTCACTTTAATCAAATCGCCATCCTTGTCTACACCAAGACCCAGCATAATGCCAAGTTCATTCAGCTCCTGGCGATCCCAGCATCCGGTAAGGAGAGGGAGTAGGAATGCAATGCATACAATTAATCGGAAGCACTTGTTCATACGTTGTTCTCCTTACCGAATTAACGCTTCGTTTTTTTTTTGGTTTGTCTGGTTTTGTTCGGTGTACCCGTAGAGAGTGGCCGTGTTTTCATACGGGACCAGGGCACACGAAACAGCGTATCCTTCAGATCTTTCTGAATTAGAGGTGCAAAGGGGGACATATATGGTACGCCAAAAGAACGCAAGCTGCACAGGTGTGTAACTGTAATGAGCAGAACAATTAGAATACCGTAGAAACCAAAAGCTGCCGCGAGAATCATCAATACAAATCGCAAAATTCGGACAGAGATAGACAGTCCATTCTCTGGAATGACATAACTGGATATGGCCGTTATGGAAACGATAATAACCATTGCTGCGGAGACAACTCCTGCATCTACGGCTGCTTGGCCAATCACCAGTGTTCCGACAATGGAAACGGCCTGACCGACCGTTTTCGGAATACGTATACCTGCTTCTCGCAAAATTTCATAGGTCAGTTCCATCAGTATGGCTTCAATGAATGCGGGAAAAGGAACGCCTTCACGTTGAGCTGCCAGACTAATGAGCATATTGGTGGGCAACATCTCCTGGTGAAAGGTGGTAATGGCAATATAGAAGGATGGAGCTAGTAAAGCAATAAAAAAGGACAGATAACGAATCAAGCGAATCAATGTACTGATATCGGCCCGTTGATAGTAATCCTCCGGCGATTGGAAGAAATGCACGAACAAGGCTGGAACCAGCAGCACAAAAGGCGTGCCGTCCACGATGATGGCTACTCTACCCTCAAGCAAAGCAGCACAAACCGTATCTGGACGTTCACTATTGTAAACCGTGGGGAATAACGTTCTGGTTTCGTCTTGTACAAGTTCCTCGATGTACCCGCTCTCAAGGATACTGTCGATATCGATCTCATCGAGTCTTCGACGCAGTTCTTTTACAATCTCCTGATCCACGATATGTTCCAGATAGAGCACAGCCACTCGGGTTTTGGTAACCTGACCTATTTCTCTTTCTTCGATCCAAAGATGAGGATTACGGATTCGTTTGCGGATCAATGATGTGTTGGTACGCAGGTTTTCGTTGAAGCCTTCCATAGGCCCCCTAACGACAGTTTGGGAGACAGGTTCTCCAACGGATCGATCTTCCCAGCCTGCTGCACCAATCTTCAATCCTCGTACAGATCCTTCAAGCAGTAAGATAGCTGATCCCGAAAGAAGTGCATTCATTACTTCATCCATATCATCGACCAGCAATACATCACTGGCGATCAAGATATCATTCTGGAGGTAGCTGAGATGTTCATCGTCTGCAGAGAATTCAGGGAGATCACGCTTTTGCAATAATGATTCCATAATGGAGTGATTCAGGATCTGCACATCCACTAATCCATCAATGTACAACATGACTGCAGGCCATTTATGTAAACACTGGAGAGGGCGCATCATCAAGTCGTTGCTGTTCCCCATTACTTGCTTGCAGTATTCCATATTTTCGCTTAGATCCGGAGAGATTTGCCTCTGATCTTGGCGTTCCAGCGACGATTCACTCATGCCTTCACCTCCCTATACACCCTATATTTCAAGTTAGTATGACCTGGATGAATTCGGATTATCACAAAAAAAAGGAGCTGCGATTATTCGCAACTCCTTGCCTGTTTATTATAGATGGACTTTTGTCCGAATTTACTTTTGTCTTTGTCGAACAGGGGCTGGCTTGGATACGGTGGATCTTGCTGTCCATGCTTTGCGGTAACGATAGAGCACAGCTACGATAAGCAATAGGCCGATTCCTCCCACGATATATGCTGCATATTGATGAGCCAGATGGAATACGGCGTTCCACTGGGGGCCAAATATTTTGCCAATGCCCAGAAACAATACAACCCAGAACAGTGCGCCTGAATAGGCGTAGAGAGCGAATTTGCGAAAGGGAACAGCGGCTATGCCCGCGAAATACCCGGTGAAATGCCTTACACCCGGAATGAAATAACCGATGAAGATTAAGGCATTACCATACTTGGCAAACCACTTTTGCGTTTTATCGAGCTTGTCCTGCTTCATCAGAAACCATTTTCCGTATCGTGTTATAAAGGGCAGTCCTGCTTTGGCTCCAATAAAATAAGTGATGGTCATGCCAATCGTTGTTCCCAGAAAAGCCAGTATGGTGAGGATTCCGAAGTCCAGATGCCCCTTGTAGGAGAGAAACCCTGCGTAAGCCATCGTTGTTTCACCAGGAAAGGGAAGTGCGATGAATTCAAGCAACAAGCCAAAAAACAAAACGCTGTATCCGTAGGACCCAAACAGATGTTGGATCTTCTCAAGCAATTCCAATAGATTTCACTCTCCTGAATACGGGGTGGGAGCATGAATACTCTCCAAGGTGTTTTAATGTGTTCTGCCTGTTCATTATGCTACCTAATCTGAAGCGAAGAATCAATCAGGCTACATAGCAAATTGTGAAAAAATATTAAACAAAATCACGTCTTTTTTCAATGTAGCCTCCATATAATTCTAACAAATCTGCTGAAGTCTATCAGCAAATTACTAGAGACGGTGGAGGTCGATTCGTAAATGGTACAGAGACCGGAATTCAGAATCAAGAAATTAGGGGGAAACTCTGCAACAACCATACATATGTTTTTAGCTGGACAGTGGTCTGTCATTCTCATGCGTATTGCGATATTGTTATGTGCATTTGCTGTATATGCAGGCACGGCTTATGCATCTTCTGCTTCTGGCTCAGGTGATCCAATCCCGGAAGATAAGAATACTCAAGACAAGGTAGTTTATCTGAGTTTTGACGATGGACCGGGGAACCATACCCGTGAAGTATTGGATATTTTGCGTAAGGAGAAGGTTTTGGCTACATTTTTTGTGCTGGGTGAGCAGGCAGAACGTTATCCCGAGTTAATCCGGGGGCTTGTGGAGGATGGACATGCACTGGGCAATCATACGTTTAATCATCAATACGAACAGCTGTACAGTGATTTTAAAGTGTTCTGGAAACAGATTAAGCAGACAGAGGAAGTGCTGGAGCGTATAACCGGTTTCCGTCCGAATCTGGTGCGAGCACCAGGCGGTACCTACGGGCATTTTGACCAGAATTATTTTGATTTGCTCCAACTGGGTGGATACACCGTCATGGACTGGAACGTCGATAGTGGAGATTCCAAGCGTAAAGGTGTTCCAGCCAAAGAGATCCTCAGCAATTCGACCAAAGTACCTGCGGGGGCACGTTCGGTCATTGTCCTGATGCATGACGGTGGTGCACATGCTGAAACGGTAAAAGCACTTCCGGGTATTATCAAATATTATCGTGATCATGGATATCGTTTTGAGACCATAAAGAGTACGGATCAACCAGTTCAATTCCGTGTACATCCAGATGGTAAGTATAAGGCCCGCAAGGTGCCAGGAAAGGCCTGGATCGCAGAGCATGTAGAAGCGAACGCGACGTTATGGCTTGCAAGCAAGAAGCTGAAGGTAGAGGTGGGCTTGGCTGCAGCTACCTTGCAACCGGGTGAGTTCCGCATGGAGGGGCCGCGAATCATGGTGCCATTGCGTACTTTCATGAAAAAATTCGGGGGCAGCACTCGCTGGGACTCTGAAACAAGGACGGCCATAGCAGTATGGAAGGAAAGAACGATTCATGCAGACAGTGTGAGTGGAACACTGACAACAACCGGGGCAATTGAAACGGGAGCAGTACAGAGTCAAGGTGGAACCATCTGGGTTCCGTTACGTGAGCTACTGGAGCAGATGGGGTTGAGGGTGAATTCCTTAACCAGTAATGAAGCAGAGTGGACGGTAAAGGCGGGCACTTCCAGATCTATTTCGGCAATGAACAACATATTTAAGTATAAAATGATCTGAAGAAAGTAATTCTTGCAGGACTATTCTCTCTACTTCCGGGCAACACTGAATCATAGATTACTATGGTTCAGGAATGCTGATGAACGGAAGGAGATCAGAGAAATGTCTTATATCCGAATGGAACATGAACATGCTGTTGAATTGTTAAACAGGGTCATGAAGCGTGTTGAGAGTGTGATTATTGGCAAAAAAACAGAGATTCGTTATGTCCTTACCGCAATGCTCAGTGGAGGTCATGTACTTCTGGAAGATGTGCCGGGTACCGGGAAAACGATGCTGGTTCGTGCCGTTGCTTCTGCACTGGACTGCTCCATGGGCCGGATTCAATTCACGTCCGATGTCATGCCGGCAGATGTTACGGGCACTTCAATCTATCATCCACATACAGCTGAATTCAAGTTTCGTCCCGGACCTGTCATGTCCAACGTTGTCCTGGCTGATGAAATAAATCGCGCTTCACCACGCACTCAGTCTGCCCTGCTGGAGGCAATGGAGGAACGACGTATTACGGTTGATGGTACAACCTATGCCTTGCCACGCCCGTTCTTTCTGCTGGCGACACAGAATCCGTTGCAGTTCGAGGGTACGTACCGTCTGCCTGAAGCGCAGCTGGATCGATTTATCATGAGAATTGGATTGGGGTATCCCGATCCGGAACAGGAATTGGAATTGTTAACCCGCATGCAAGGTAGAGAAGCGATTGATGAACTTCGCCCTGTCCTGCTTGCTGAAGAGGTCGTAGCCATGCAGCGTGAAGTCAAACAGGTACATGTTGATCCGGTCGTTAAACAGTATCTGGTGGCTGTTGCTGTAGCCTCTCGCAGCCTTCCGGCGGTCAGACTGGGCATCAGTCCGCGTGGAACACTGGCCTGGATGGCTGCGGCGCAGTCATTTGCCTATCTTCAAGGGCGCAGTTATGTCATTCCGGATGATGTGAAAGAGGTAGCTGTGCCTGTCCTTTCCCACCGTATTCAATTGAAGGCACAGAACAGAGCGGAGGTTTGGGGGCAAGTACAGGTCATTGAAGAAGCATTGTCATCGGTCCCGGTACCTGTACAGATGGCATCACAGGGAAGGGGACGGAGGCAATGACTGCGCTGGGACAACGGATTGTGAGTGCTGTCTTGGTGGTGGTTTTTGCTTCCTTGTATCAGTGGCATGGGGGCAAAGCGGCGTTGTTTCTATCCGTTATAGCTTTCTTGATGTTCACAGGAGGTCTGTTTCTCCATTGGTTCGGACCACGGCGTATTCACATCCGCCGGAAAATACACACGAACCGGATTGAGGCAGGCGAGCAGGTACGGGTTCTGGTCGAACTGGAATTCAATTGCCGTATTCCATTGTTATGGATCGTTCTGTGTGAGAACACACCTGCAGGTGTTCATCGCAAATTGATTTTCCCGGGAACACGGCGACAATTTTCCTATCAATATGAATGTTCCGGGTTACGCAGAGGAGTCTACAGATGGGATACGGGCAGATTGTACTGGGGTGATATGTTTGGCTGGAATACCCTCTCCGCAGAGACCGCGGGAGGTACCCCCTTGATTGTTGTTCCTCAAGCAACAGCTTGGGGGAAGGGTGATTCGGTAGAATTCGCAGCGATGATCGAAGGGACTCTGTCAGAGCGAAGAAATAGCCAGGGTAACCGTAGCCCTGAGTTCCGTGAATATCAGCAGGGTGACCCACTGGGACGAGTTCATTGGAAAAGTACAGCCAAAACGGGAAAACTTCAGACCTTTCTGCCTGATACCACGGATCTGGCTTCGCTCGGCATCCTTGTGTATGAAGGCGCGTCAGGTTATGACGTAAAACAACGGGAGAACATGGATGCACCTGCTTTTGAACGAGTGGTTCGTGCAGCTGCCCGCTGGATTCATACCGCTGAACGGGATGACATTCCTTATTATCTGTGGATGGAAGGCGGCGATAAGAACTATGATGCACAAGATCAATGGAAACATGGGCCGTTCCATGCAGATGATGAGAATCATGGACTGGACAAGTTAGCGGGGGCACGAATATCCAAAGCACAATCAGGCTCTGTTTCGCTTCGAACGGAGATGCTGGATGGACTAACGAGCGGGTCGCGAATTGTGGTTCTCACAGGTAAGATGGATCAGGTTCTGGCCGAATGGATCATAACTGCAATCGGGTCGGGTTATCGTGTAGAGGTGCAATTGACTGAAGCAAACCAGAATCAAAACCAATTAGGATCAACGGATAGATTGATGAATGGGTTGGGATATGACAGCTTAAGTTTGGAGCGGCTTCGTCACAGCGGGGTGCCGATCCACGCGGTTACAGACGTTGCGTTATCTTCATTGGGAAAGGTGGAGGTAACGGATGTGGGAGCGTAATGGTAACCAGCAACCCAATTCCACTGTGGCCGACTTAGAGTCAACGGACCGTACGAGAATGGAATCGGCCCATTCTGTATATATAGCTGTGAACCAGAATTCTGTGACGGATATAAAGGATGAGGGATATGTGAGCGTACCTGTCCTGTACAAAATTGTTATTTCGGCCATTTTACTTATACTGTCTCTGGAGTGGATATATCCGGTTACATCATCAGATCAGCAGGGCAGTGAACGGTTCTTGTCCGTAATGGCGGGATTAACGGGAGCATTGTTGCTCGCGGGGTTAATTCGTACAGGATGGATCACCGGAGTACTGATCCGATTATTCATTGCACTCACTGCGCTATGTCTGATGTACGGAGGAAGTGATCCTGTCCGTTGGGCCGTTGCATACCCTGGGATATTTTCAGCGGATATGGACACGTTTATAAATAACTGGCGATTTCACTCGATTAGTACAGAAACGAGAGGTTTGTTCATGATGTGCGGCTGGAGTATGCTCATGGCTTCTGTGCAATCCCTCGTATTGTTACGTCGAAGCGTGATGCTGTTTGGCAGTGCAACGCTGCTCTATTTGCTTTTGCTTGAATCCTTTGCGGGGCTGGATGTGTATGCTTCCGTAATACGGTCTGTCCTATGGACTTTTCTTATTCAGGCTCTGCTTCAGCTACTACGTCTCAATGGAGGAGTCACGACTCCGAGTTATCGCGGCAGCCCCTATGGCCGTTGGAGTGCAGTAACTATCGTTGCTTCTGCAGGTATGGTACTTCTCTCCGCGTTACCTGGCCAGTTTGCTTCCATTCCTCAACCTGAACGCATATCTCTGGAACAGATGGGTGAACGCATAGCTCGCTGGGCAGGTTATACACAGCACAGTAGTATCCCTGCTGCAACAGCAGTCACGGGATATAGCACAGCGGACGCGCCTATGGGAGCACCGTTGGTGCAGGGGAACTCCATCTTTTTTATAGCAAAAAGTCCAAAAGTGACGTATTGGCGAGGGGAGACCCGTTCATATTATAACGGTAGTACTTGGAGTGATCCGGGTCAAAGCTTCGAAACGGCAAGTCCATCCGGAATGCTGCGTGCTGATGGTTGGGAGAATCCAATCTATTGGAGTCGCATTCGCCAAACTGTCATGATGCAGCGAGAGTGGAAAGGACCAAATCCACTCTTTACCGGAGGCACACCGGTCAACGTATCGTTCCAGGATAAGAACAAGGATAATCAGGAAAACATGTTTTCTTTGCTGTCTAATCGCGATTCGGCAACATTGTGGCTCGCGAGCTCCGGAAACGATAAGATAGTTAAACATTATTCGGCAGACGTCATGGTTCCTGTCGCAACACCTGAACAGTTACGTCTGCTTGAGGAAACGAATAAAGGGAAAGATCCGGCAGCCATTCGGAGGGATTATCTGCAATTGCCTGCATCACTCCCTGGTCGAGTGAAGACGCTTGCCAAGGAAATCATTCAAGGCAGTGAGACCCGGTATGACGCTGTGCAGGCCGTCAAGACTTATCTGGCTGCTCATGCCGAGTATACGTTGGATACCCGTATGCCACCGCGTGGAACCGATTTTGTGGACGATTTTCTATTCGTCACCCGGCAGGGGTATTGCAATCATTTCTCCACAGCTATGATTGTGTTGCTGCGTGCAGAGGGCATCCCCGCACGCTGGGTTAAAGGCTTTGGGCCTGGAATTGCTGACCCGAATGTGCCCAGTCAATATGTGATTTCACAGGGAGATGCACATTCCTGGGTAGAGGTATATTTTCCGGTTGCAGGCTGGATGCCGTTTGAGGCCACGCCAGGCTTCACCATGGCGCAAGGCGCGGGCGAAAGTGTCGCAGCGCTCGCCGGGCCGCAGCCTGTTGCGGAGACTCCGCCGTATATGAGCGGCGGATTGGCTAATGCGGGCGCATGGCTGCTCGCCCGCGCACGGGCTTTTGCCGCGGAGCCATGGCTCGCGGCAGCCCTTGTGGCAGCGGCCCTGCTGGGCGCCGCTGCTCTGATCCGCATGCGGCGGCTACGCCCCGCGCTGCGGATAGGGCTGCTGCTGGCGTGGCCACGCAGCAGCTTTCCAGACCGCGAGCGGCTGCTGCGTGCCGCCGCTCCGGTCTGGGCCGCGCTCGCGCGCCGGTACGGCCCGCGGCCGCCGGGTATGACGCTGCGTGAATATGCAGCTTCACCGGCTTTAGCCGCAGGCGCGGACGGGGCGGACATCGCGCGGTTTGCAGCCGACTGGGAACGGCTGCTGTACGGGCCAGACCGTCCGCTGCGCACGGACAGTCTGGACTTTCTGCGCCGGGCACTTCGTTTGGCCCGGCGGTTGCAGACGTTGTAACACAAGGATGTTACAACGTTACACCAAAGATGCGAAGCAGGCTTGCCATACAGTCGCTATCGCTTTCCAATAGAGCTTGGCCACTTGTGGGCAGATGAAGATCTCCATTGCTGGCGCATTGTTATCTAAATGAAGCGTTTGGTTCATCGCTGCATGCCATACATAAGACGCCTTTCGCGCTGCGCTGCGAACGAGGCGTCTTTCCACGATCATACACTTGAACCAGCATCTTGCTGCCAAGCTTTTCTGTTCGAAATTTCATATTTAGAGGCATTTGGTAATCCTGTTTTGAGATGTCGAAAAAAGGAGTTTCGCCTTTCCTTGACGGTATGTTTTGTCGTTGCGTATAATTAGTTTCATTGAATTGAGGGAGGCACGGTTATGAATAAACAGAATGAAATTGTAGTTGTCCTTGACTTCGGGGGTCAATACAATCAGTTAATCGCCAGAAGAATCCGGGATCTTGGCGTATACAGCGAGCTTTTGCCGTATAATACACCGGCGGAAAAGATCGCAGAAATAGCACCAAAAGGGATCGTATTTTCAGGTGGTCCGTCCAGCGTATACGCTGAGAATGCTCCACACGTGGACCCAGGTGTCTATGACCTGGGCTTGCCGATCTTCGGTATCTGCTACGGGATGCAGCTTATGGCCCAGCAGGCTCGAAGGTAAAGTAGAACGTTCCGAGAAGCGAGAGTACGGTAAAGCAGACCTTGAGTTTGCCGCTGGATCTACACTGGCAAAAGGCATTGAAGGCGAACATACGGTATGGATGAGTCACGGTGACCACGTGGTTACACTTCCTCCAGGTTTCAAACTGGATGCAGGCACGGAAAGTGCGCCAATCGCTGCCATGAGTGACGATGAGCGTAAATTGTATGCTGTTCAGTTCCATCCGGAAGTACGTCACTCTGTTCGCGGTAACGACATGATTCGTAACTTCCTGTTCGAAGTTTGTGGTTGCGAAGGCAACTGGACGATGGAGACATTCATCGATGACACGATCAAAGACATTCGTGAAAAAGTTGGCGACAGTAAAGTACTGTGTGCGCTTAGCGGCGGTGTAGATTCTTCCGTTGTAGCTGCATTGCTTCACAAAGCCATTGGTGATCAACTGACATGTATGTTTATCGACCACGGTCTGTTGCGTAAAGGCGAAGCAGAAAGTGTAATGGAGACGTTTGTCGGCAAATTCGACATGAAAGTTGTCAAAATTGATGCACAAGAGCGCTTCATGTCCAAACTGGCTGGCGTGGATGATCCGGAACAAAAACGTAAAATCATCGGTAACGAGTTTATTTACGTATTTGATGAAGAGTCCAAGCAGTTCGATGATTTTGCATTCCTGGCGCAAGGTACACTGTATACGGACATCGTAGAAAGTGGTACAGCAACTGCACAGACGATCAAATCCCACCACAACGTGGGCGGTCTGCCTGAGGACATGAACTTCAAACTGATCGAGCCACTGAGCACGTTGTTCAAGGATGAAGTACGTAAAGTCGGTACCGAGTGTGGCTTGCCGGACGAAATTGTACACCGTCAGCCGTTCCCTGGTCCAGGTCTTGCAATTCGTGTTCTTGGTGAGGTTACCGAAGAGAAACTTACCATCGTTCGTGATTCAGACTACATCCTGCGTGAAGAGATTGCCAAAGCCGGTCTCGACCGCGAAATCTGGCAGTACTTCACAGCCCTGCCTAACATGAAGAGTGTCGGCGTTATGGGTGATGCACGTACGTATTCCTACACTGTAGGTATCCGTGCTGTAACATCCATCGACGGTATGACTGCGGACTGGGCACGTATCCCTTGGGATGTGCTGGAGAAAATCTCCGTACGGATCGTTAACGAAGTTGATAACGTAAACCGTATCGTCTATGACGTAACTTCCAAACCACCTGCAACAATCGAGTGGGAATAGGGTATAGACTCTTAACGATAGATTATAAAAAATGCTCTTTTATCTGCGGTATTTCGCAAATAAAAGGGCGTTTTTTTATTAAGAAGAATATTGTGATCAAATTTTTGTAGGGCTACTTTTTTTACAAGTAATAAACTTTCAAAATTCATCCCATTTTAAAGTTCACTTCATGATCCTTTCAGGTCGGGCCTGTACAATAAGTACATACTAAGAGCTATATGGCTACTGAAGGGAGAATTGAATGTATGCGTAAAACCGACTATATGAGCAAATGGAAGATGGGCATTGGAAGTGCGTTTCTGATGGTGATGCTGGCAGGATGCGGTTCAGGTATGCAAGATCTGGCTTCCGGTTCGGGGGACTTTCCATTTGTGAATTTAGAGGCAGCGGATGCTTCTTCCGATCAGTCCAGTAACCAGGAGTTATCCTCTGACTCAACAACAAACACAAATCAGGAACAACAAGAGATACAGGATGCTTCGCAGACAGAGATATAATTAACATAGGACTGATCCGGTAAAAAATAGCTCCGGAACATGTCGCAAATTGCTCCATATACCTAATGAGTATAAGTCTTCGGAATACGAGACATCGTTATTATTCCTATATCATCATACACCTGATTGCTAAGACGCATCAGAAATATAAGCTAGCCTGATTAGAGCGCTTCTGCTCTTTGACCAGGCTAGCTTTTTATGTTATCCTGCGGAACTTTCAGTCTGAAAGAATGGACATATCCCATTGAGATTGCACCGAAAAAAGCGTATTCAATTGGGTTGTAAACCGCTGAACTGGTTCAATCTGTTAAATAATACGAACGATATTCTAAAAGCGTGATATTAACATTCGTTTTTCTCATTGACAAAAACATACTGCCCTCCTAAAATAGTGATGGGAAACAAACAAATAGCGCATACTTATTCGTATAATCCTGGGGATTGGCCCGGGAGTCTCTACGAGATCACCCTAATGATCTGGCTACGAAGAGGAGAAGGCTAAGCACATGAATTCTACATGATTGCGGGGACATCACGCACATTAGAATTTTTTTTGTTCTTAGTAAAGGCACATGCCACTCCTTGTCAATTTGAACCCTGGGTGAAGAATCTTCATCAGGGTCATTTGTCGTTTTTCAATATGGCTTCAACATCTCTAAGGGGGAGTTAGTAATTATGGATCGTTTCTTTAAATTAAAAGAAAACGGAACAAACGTTAGAACGGAGATTGTTGCGGGTCTCACTACGTTTATGACAATGGCTTACATTCTTTTTGTAAATACGTTGTTCTTGGGACAAGCCGGTGCGGGGATGTCGGATAATGCAGTATTCTTTGCAACAGCCGTCGGCGCCGGATTAATGACTATTATTATGGGATTGTTCGTGAATATTCCAATCGCGCTCGCACCAGGTATGGGGCTGAATGCGTACTTCATGACTGTCGTTCTAAGCTCGAATGGAGCGATTACTTGGCAGGCTGCCCTCGGAGCGGTATTCCTTTCAGGTATCGTGTTCATTATTTTGACCGTGACGAAGATTCGGCAAATGCTGCTTGTAGCAGTTCCACAGTCGATCAAAATGGCCATTACTGTTGGTATCGGTCTCTTTATTACCATTATTGGTTTCAAACTTGCTAATCTCGTGGCTGTAACAGTTAATGTTGCGCCAGACGCAGATCTGAGTCAGCCGATTCCAGGTAGCAGTTTTAACTTGTCATTGGGAAACTTTATAACGCACCACGATGCTTTGCTTGCACTGATTGGTTTGCTCCTTATTGCTATATTGATGGTTATGCGCGTCAAAGGCGCTCTGCTGATCGGGATCGTAGCAACAACGCTGATTGGTATTCCGATGGGCGTTACGAATCTGAGTGGTCTTTCAGGCGCAAGCTGGTTGCCTAACTTCAGTGATCTGGCGGTTGGACAGCTGGATTTGAAAGGTGCCATCAGTCTCGGATTGTTCGAGATCATCTTCATCTTTACCTTCGTTGAATTGTTCGACACGTTTGGTACGATGGTAGGTACTGCAACGCGTATGGGGATTATGAAGGATAAGAAAAAGGCGAGAAAACGATCGGTAAAGCGATGCTCGTCGATGCAGTTGGTGTCAGCGCAGGTGCTGCACTAGGTACAAGTACCATTACGGCATACGTTGAAAGTGCTTCAGGTGTTGAGGCAGGTGGACGTACAGGACTGACTTCGGTAACGACAGGTTTGTTGTTCATTTTGGCCCTGTTTATCGCACCGCTTGCGCTGGTTGTTCCATCCGCTGCGACGGCTCCGGCATTGATCATCGTGGGTGTACTTATGATGAGTCAAGTGCGCAGCATTGAGTGGGATGATTTCCTGCAAGCTTTCCCTGCATTCCTTACCATTGTATTGATGCCTTTCACAGGTGGAATCGCAAACGGAATCTCCGCAGGTATCGTATCTTATGTGATTCTGGCGGTGTTCAGTAACTTGGTTACAGAGCGTAAAGTGAAAATTCATTGGCTTATGTGGATCTTGGCGCTCATTGTAATTTGCCGATACGTATTTATTGGCGGGGAGTAAGCGTACATTAGGTTTAATGAAGAATACGGAGATAAGTTTGATACCTTATATATGAAAGAAGCGGAAGCCACGGGATTTAAACCCGGAGCTTTCGCTTTTTTTGTATTCTTTTCTTGGGAAAAATGAATTTCAAAAATGTTTTCCTTCTATATAGAAGGAATGAGTATAATGTTCTATGATCTGTTGGTTGTTTATCTAATGAAATTATCGGTTAATAAGTTCTATAACGTGATGAGTATGTACGTATACAACATGAGTTTCTCTATAAGTTGGATTAAGGATCATATAAAAAAACTTATTGCGTTTGTAAGTTAATTACTCTGATCATCAAAGTTAGTGCGCAGATGTATCATTTAGCTGGTTATAAGGAGATACTTGTTAAAAGGTCTATAGGGTATTCATTTTATAAGAATTTAATGTTTATCTAAAAAAGACTTGCGTTTCATAACTGTACATGGTATATTCTATTTCCGGCCAAAAAAACACGAGATACACGGTGCGGCAAGCGAATGAAATAAGCTTCGAAAGAAACTTAAAAAAAGAGCTTGCAAAGTTGGTTCGGACATGATATTATATAAGAGTTGCTGAAGAGAACAACATTCAGTAACGAAACAAGTTTGATCTTTGAAAACTGAACAACGAGTGAGTAAACATTCTGCTTGCAGAATGAACGCAAAAGTTTGAGACAAGCCTTGGCTTGGATCGACTGGAGCACAAATGAGATTTTTAATCTCGTCAGATTCAAAATGAGCATATCGCTCTTTTCAATACTTTATTGGAGAGTTTGATCCTGGCTCAGGACGAACGCTGGCGGCATGCCTAATACATGCAAGTCGAGCGGAGTTGATAGGAAGCTTGCTTCCTTGATACTTAGCGGCGGACGGGTGAGTAACACGTAGGCAACCTGCCCTCAAGTTTGGGACAACTACCGGAAACGGTAGCTAATACCGAATAATTGTTTTCTTCGCCTGAAGGAAACTGGAAAGACGGAGCAATCTGTCACTTGGGGATGGGCCTGCGGCGCATTAGCTAGTTGGTGAGGTAACGGCTCACCAAGGCGACGATGCGTAGCCGACCTGAGAGGGTGATCGGCCACACTGGGACTGAGACACGGCCCAGACTCCTACGGGAGGCAGCAGTAGGGAATCTTCCGCAATGGGCGAAAGCCTGACGGAGCAATGCCGCGTGAGTGATGAAGGTTTTCGGATCGTAAAGCTCTGTTGCCAGGGAAGAACGCTTGGGAGAGTAACTGCTCTCAAGGTGACGGTACCTGAGAAGAAAGCCCCGGCTAACTACGTGCCAGCAGCCGCGGTAATACGTAGGGGGCAAGCGTTGTCCGGAATTATTGGGCGTAAAGCGCGCGCAGGCGGTCATTTAAGTCTGGTGTTTAATCCCGGGGCTCAACCCCGGATCGCACTGGAAACTGGGTGACTTGAGTGCAGAAGAGGAGAGTGGAATTCCACGTGTAGCGGTGAAATGCGTAGATATGTGGAGGAACACCAGTGGCGAAGGCGACTCTCTGGGCTGTAACTGACGCTGAGGCGCGAAAGCGTGGGGAGCAAACAGGATTAGATACCCTGGTAGTCCACGCCGTAAACGATGAGTGCTAGGTGTTAGGGGTTTCGATACCCTTGGTGCCGAAGTTAACACATTAAGCACTCCGCCTGGGGAGTACGGTCGCAAGACTGAAACTCAAAGGAATTGACGGGGACCCGCACAAGCAGTGGAGTATGTGGTTTAATTCGAAGCAACGCGAAGAACCTTACCAGGTCTTGACATCCCTCTGATCGATGCAGAGATGTATCTTTCCTTCGGGACAGAGGAGACAGGTGGTGCATGGTTGTCGTCAGGCTCGTGTCGTGAGATGTTGGGTTAAGTCCCGCAACGAGCGCAACCCTTATATTTAGTTGCCAGCACTTCGGGTGGGCACTCTAGATAGACTGCCGGTGACAAACCGGAGGAAGGTGGGGATGACGTCAAATCATCATGCCCCTTATGACCTGGGCTACACACGTACTACAATGGCCGGTACAACGGGCTGCGAAATCGCGAGATGGAGCCAATCCCAACAAAGCCGGTCTCAGTTCGGATTGCAGGCTGCAACTCGCCTGCATGAAGTCGGAATTGCTAGTAATCGCGGATCAGCATGCCGCGGTGAATACGTTCCCGGGTCTTGTACACACCGCCCGTCACACCACGAGAGTTTATAACACCCGAAGTCGGTGGGGTAACCGCAAGGAGCCAGCCGCCGAAGGTGGGATAGATGATTGGGGTGAAGTCGTAACAAGGTAGCCGTATCGGAAGGTGCGGCTGGATCACCTCCTTTCTATGGAGAATCGTTTCCTGCAACGGAAACATTCAAATAAGCAGGTTCTAAGAACCTGCAACAGCGATTCATTTCGGTCCGTCACTTCGGTGTGGATGAAATGAAGAGCAAAAGCAACTCACTCGTTGCTCAGTTTTGAGAGCTCAAACTCTCAAAACAGCTTGCTTTTGCATGGAGCTTGTTCTTTGAAAACTAGATATCGAAACGAAACAAACGCGAATTAGAACATTCCTTTAAGCTGATCTTGTGTAAACAAGTGAAGTGTTTTTATAAGGTAGATTGCACGTACGATGGTATCGAATGGGAGCGACTTTTGGCTTTGCGCAAGCAAAACAAGGGAAGCGAGCAGTCGAAACCGGAGCACGAGGTTAAGCTACTAAGAGCACACGGAGGATGCCTAGGCGCTAGGAGCCGATGAAGGACGTGGCGAACAACGAAACTGCCTCGGGGAGCCTGTAAGCAAGCTTTGATCCGGGGGTGTCCGAATGGGGAAACCCAGGCTGGGGTAATTTCCAGTTACTCATAACTGAATACATAGGTTGTGTAGAGGCATACCAGGGGAACTGAAACATCTAAGTACCCTGAGGAAGAGAAAACAATAGTGATTCCGTCAGTAGCGGCGAGCGAACGCGGAGAAGCCCAAACCAAAGAGCTTGCTCTTTGGGGTTGTGGGACGTCTCACATGGAGTTACAAAGGAACCGGTTAAGCGAAGAGGTCTGGAAAGGCCCGCCAAAGAAGGTAAAAGCCCTGTAGTTGAAAGTCTGTTCCCTCCGAGACGGATCCCGAGTAGTGCGGGGCACGTGAAACCCCGTATGAATCCGGCAGGACCATCTGCCAAGGCTAAATACTTCCTAGCGACCGATAGTGAAGCAGTACCGTGAGGGAAAGGTGAAAAGCACCCCGGAAGGGGAGTGAAATAGAACCTGAAACCGTGTGCTTACAAAAAGTCAGAGCCCGTTTTAGGGGTGATGGCGTGCCTTTTGTAGAATGAACCGGCGAGTTACGTTCCCGTGCAAGGTTAAGGTGAAGAGCCGGAGCCGCAGCGAAAGCGAGTCTGAATAGGGCGACTTAGTACGTGGACGTAGACCCGAAACCGGGTGATCTACCCCTGTCCAGGGTGAAGGTGCGGTAACACGCACTGGAGGCCCGAACCCACGCATGTTGAAAAATGCGGGGATGAGGTGGGGGTAGCGGAGAAATTCCAATCGAACTCGGAGATAGCTGGTTCTCCCCGAAATAGCTTTAGGGCTAGCCTCGGAAAACAGAGTCGTGGAGGTAGAGCACTGATTGGGTGCGGGGCCCGCAAGGGTTACCAAGCTCAGTCAAACTCCGAATGCCATAGACTTACTTCCGGGAGTCAGACAGTGAGTGCTAAGATCCATTGTCAAAAGGGAAACAGCCCAGACCATCAGCTAAGGTCCCCAAGTGTGTGTTAAGTGGGAAAGGATGTGGAGTTGCACAGACAACCAGGATGTTGGCTTAGAAGCAGCCACCATTGAAAGAGTGCGTAATAGCTCACTGGTCGAGTGACTCTGCGCCGAAAATGTAACGGGGCTAAACACACCACCGAAGCTATGGCTTGATGCTTTGCATCAGGGGTAGGGGAGCGTTGTATAAGGGTTGAAGGTGTACCGTAAGGAGCGCTGGACATTATACAAGTGAGAATGCCGGTATGAGTAACGAAAAGATCAGTGAGAATCTGATCCGCCGAAAGCCTAAGGGTTCCTGAGGAAGGCTCGTCCGCTCAGGGTAAGTCGGGACCTAAGGCGAGGCCGAAAGGCGTAGTCGAAGGACAACAGGTCGAAATTCCTGTACCACCGTAAGCCGTTATGAGCAATGGGGGGACGCAGTAGGGTAGTGACGCGGACTGATGGATGTCCGTCTAAGCAGTGAGGCTGATGTGTAGGCAAATCCGCACATTGTAAGGCTGAGCCTGTGATGGGGAGCGAAAATTATAGTAGCGAAGGTCATGATCTCACACTGCCAAGAAAAGCCTCTAGCCAGGTGATGGTGCCCGTACCGCAAACCGACACAGGTAGGCGAGAAGAGTATTCTAAGGCGCGCGGAAGAACTCTCGTTAAGGAACTCGGCAAAATGACCCCGTAACTTCGGGAGAAGGGGTGCCCCGGTAGTGTGAATAGCACGAGGGGGCCGCAGTGAAAAGGCCCAAGCGACTGTTTAGCAAAAACACAGGTCTGTGCGAAGCCGTAAGGCGAAGTATACGGGCTGACGCCTGCCCGGTGCTGGAAGGTTAAGGGGAGTGGTTAGGAGCAATCCGAAGCTGTGAACCGAAGCCCCAGTAAACGGCGGCCGTAACTATAACGGTCCTAAGGTAGCGAAATTCCTTGTCAGGTAAATTCTGACCCGCACGAATGGCGTAACGACTTGGGCGCTGTCTCAACGAGAGATCCGGTGAAATTTTAATACCTGTGAAGATGCAGGTTACCCGCGACAAGACGGAAAGACCCCATGGAGCTTTACTGCAGCTTGATATTGAATTTGGGTACGATCTGTACAGGATAGGTGGGAGCCTTTGAAACGTGAGCGCCAGCTTGCGTGGAGGCAACGTTGGGATACCACCCTGATCGTATCTAGGTTCTAACCTGGTACCGTAATCCGGTGCGGGGACAGTGTCAGGTGGGCAGTTTGACTGGGGCGGTCGCCTCCTAAAGAGTAACGGAGGCGCCCAAAGGTTCCCTCAGAATGGTTGGAAATCATTCGAAGAGTGCAAAGGCATAAGGGAGCTTGACTGCGAGACCTACAAGTCGAGCAGGGACGAAAGTCGGGCTTAGTGATCCGGTGGTACCGCATGGAAGGGCCATCGCTCAACGGATAAAAGCTACCCTGGGGATAACAGGCTTATCTCCCCCAAGAGTCCACATCGACGGGGAGGTTTGGCACCTCGATGTCGGCTCATCGCATCCTGGGGCTGAAGTAGGTCCCAAGGGTTGGGCTGTTCGCCCATTAAAGCGGTACGCGAGCCTGGGTTCAGAACGTCGTGAGACAGTTCGGTCCCTATCTGTCGTGGGCGTAGGAAATTTGAGAGGAGCCTGTCCTTAGTACGAGAGGACCGGGATGGACGTACCGCTGGTGTACCAGTTGTTCCGCCAGGAGCACCGCTGGGTAGCTATGTACGGACGGGATAAACGCTGAAAGCATCTAAGCGTGAAGCCCCCCTCAAGATGAGATTTCCCAGTATGTAAGACCCCTTGAAGACGACGAGGTAGATAGGCTGGGGGTGGAAGTGCAGCAATGCATGGAGCCTGACCAGTACTAATCGGTCGAGGGCTTATCCAATAGCAAGTGATAATTCGCATGTTTCGTTTCGAATCTAGTTTTCAGAGAACGATCTCTGAAATGAAAATTGGTACATCACAGAACGTGTGTATGATTTTCAGTTCCATATCTGATTTTAAGAAGCTATGCTTCGACAAATCGCGTTTGGTGGCGATGGCGGAGGGGTTCCACACGTACCCATTCCGAACACGACCGTTAAGCCCTCTAGCGCCGATGGTACTTGGACCGCAGGGTCCTGGGAGAGTAGGACGCCGCCAAGCAATCTAAAGACACACTTGATGATATCGAGTGTGTCTTTTTTATTTTAATCCTAAATACTTATATAAACCTTAACAGCCCTGGTAAATAACCAAGGCTGTTTTTTTATTTCAATATTTATGAGAATGTTAAATAACTTTAAAAGGATCATTTCTTCTCTATCATCGATTTAAGTACAACATCTGTCTATACTTTCATTTGGTTGCAAGCCTCCCCAAGGATTGTAAGGGAGTTCTGCAATGCATGCTGGGTTTCCGAATCAATGATGACGCCTTGTTTGTTCATTTTCAATGTAATATGAGGAATGGTTAAACAGCCCTCCTGTAGAACTTGTGCATTAATCATGTTTAGTGTGAGCAATAAGGAAGCATGGGCTTTGTCACCTCCCATGGGGCTTGGGGAAGCAGCAATGACAATGGTGGGTTTATTGAGCCATTCTCCAGAAGATACAACCCAATCTAGTGCGTTTTTTATGACCCCAGGAACGCCGTTTCCATACTCTGGCGTGCAGATAAGGACACCGTCCGAATGCTTAAGTTGGGCTCTCAAGTTCTGTACGGACACTGGACCCTCCTCGACATCGAGGTCAGGGTTAAAATGCGGCAGATCATTTAATCCATCATATACTTCAAACTTAAGGTTAGTGTGAGCCAGTTTAATCATGGCGTGCATTAGTAACGTATTGGAGGACTGATTGCGCAGACTTCCGGAAATGGCAAGGATATTTAATTCTTTTTTCATGGATATAGATCATCTCTATTCTTTAGTAATGTAGGGCAATTTGTTTATTTTCCTCCTGTTTGAATGAGCTGTCTATAAAAAACGCATATAATTAAGGCATTCTTCATGTTAGTCAGGGAATATCCACAATTCTTCATCAAAAATGCATGCCATCGTTTGTATTACTCTGGGTAATAGAATGAAGAGATCACTTTAAAATAAACAACTAACGAAAGAATCATAATAAATATTTTATAAAATTAGTACCAAGTACTAAGACTTAGTGATATAATGATAAAAAACAAGTGAGGTGACTACCGGTATGAATCATCAATCAAAGGCAACCATCACGGCAATGGGGACGTATGTACCGGATCGAATATTAACGAATGCTGATCTGGAGAAATTGGTCGAGACAAGTGACGAATGGATTGTACAGCGTACAGGTATGAGAGAACGGCGAATTGCAGCTGAAGATCAATTTGTATCTGACCTGGCTACGAAGGCTGTAGAAGATATGATACATCGTTATGATGTAAGTGTAGAAGATGTGGATATGATCCTAGTGGCTACAAGTACACCTGAATATGCTTTCCCAAGTACCGCATCCAGAGTACAGGCTAATCTTAAGATCCCACACACGGGTGTACTGGATTTAAATGCTGCATGCGCAGGTTTTACCTACGGACTACAGCTAGCCGACAGTCTGGTGACCAGTGGAATGTACCGCAAAGTACTGGTTACTGGAGCAGAGACATTATCCAAAATTACGGATTACACAGACCGCACGACTTGTGTATTGTTTGGTGACGGGGCGGGAGCCTTCTTGGTGGAGAGATCATCGGATGCTGAAGGTGACTTTATGGCAGCCATATCAGGTACACATGGAGAAGGCGGTGCACATCTCTATAAGAGTGGCTTGTCTTCGGAGATGAATGGTGTGCCTTTACAGGGCGAAGGTTGTTTAGTTCAGAATGGGCGAGAGATTTATAAGTGGGCTGTACGGACGATTCCAGAGCAATTGGGTAAACTTATAACGAAAGCTGAATTAAGCCCTGACCAGATTGACTGGTTTGTCCCGCATAGTGCCAACATGAGAATGATTGAAGCTGTTTGCGAACGTGGTCCGGTTCCTTTGGAACGTACTTTAACCAGTGTCGAGTATCGGGGGAACACATCTGCTGCTTCCATTCCGCTTGCTTTACAGCTTGCAGTGGATGAAGGGAAGTTGAAAGAAGGACAGAGCATAGCTCTCTTTGGCTTTGGCGGTGGTCTGACATACGCAGGCCTGGTGCTGAAATGGGGCGTGCCGGACAAGATTCAGGAATGAGTAACTTATGACTGTGCAACACAAAATAAATAGAGAAAAAAAGAGACCACCCAAACTTCATGCAGTCATGAAGAGGGTGGTCTCTTTATTGGGTTAACTCGTTTCAAAAAAGTGATATGATTGCATTTATTTTTTTGTTAACTGGATTGCTTAATTCCATAAATATTTTACGGCGTAAGTTTAGGCGCTTGGCGGTGATGTGTACC
This sequence comes from Paenibacillus sp. FSL H7-0940, assembly GCF_037979415.1. Taxonomy (NCBI): domain Bacteria; kingdom Bacillati; phylum Bacillota; class Bacilli; order Caryophanales; family Paenibacillaceae; genus Paenibacillus; species Paenibacillus sp. FSL H7-0940. Next base: position 4,888,072 of record NZ_CP150280.1, on the reverse strand, counting down.
TTGTTCGTAGCTGTAAGCTAGCTTGATCAAGGTACCTTCATCAAAAGCACGACCCAGAAATTCCATACCTACTGGCAAACCATCAGTTGTGAAACCAGCAGGTACAGTAATCGCCGGGAAGCCGGAGAAAGGACTCAATCGGTTGTTACCACCAGAGTTTTGTCCTTCGCCAATAACACCAGCGGCTTGTGTGGACGTAGGGTAGATGATGGCATCCAGGTTATTGTCTGCCATAACTTTCAGTAGGGACTCACGTGTAACTTGGGTACGTTTCAGGACGATGTCCTTGTATTCGGTAGTCTCCAACGTTTGGCGTGCATCCCGAGTCTTCATGGATTGCTCCTGAGATTTGTCGAACTCTCCGGAAGCGATGATCTCGGACAGACTGTGATATGGAGCGTCTGCACCCAATGAGTCCAGATAGTCATTCAACTGGAACTTGAATTCATATCCACTAAGGCTTGGATATTTATTGATCTCAGTCAAGTTCGGGATGGAGATGGGAACTGCGGTAGCGCCCAGTGTCTTCAATTCTTCCACAGCGGTGTTGATCAAGTCAGCAACGGCTTTTTCTTCAGCTTTGGTACTTGGGATGAGTTCTGTGGCCACACCGATGCGTGCACCTTTCAGTCCGTTTACATCCAGGAAGTCTGTATAGCTGGAAGGGATTTTTCCAACCGCGTAAGCTGTAGCGACATCCTTTTTATCATATCCGGCTGTAGCATCCAACATGATTGTAGCGTCACTAACCGTACGAGCCATAGGTCCACCTACATCCTGTGTCAAAGCCAATGGGATAATGCCTTCACGGCTGGACAGTCCGATGGTTGGACGGATACCTACAAGGCTGTTGAAGCTGGATGGGATTCGGATTGAGCCACCAGTGTCAGTCCCCATGCCGGCTGCTGCAAAGTTAGATGCAATGGCAGCACCTGTTCCACCACTTGAGCCACCTGGATAGTGGTCCAGGGCGTAAGGATTAAGTGTTTGTCCACCTAATGAGCTGGATGTCGTGATGCCAAATGCGAATTCATGCAGGTTTGTTTTGCCCAAAATAATGGCGCCAGCTGCTTTGAGTTTCTTCACTTGTTCAGCATCGTGAGCAGGAATGGAATCTTTCAGACAGATACAGCCTGCGGTTGTCGGCATGTCATTGGTATCAAAGTTATCTTTCACCAGAATGGGAACGCCATGCAGAGGCCCGCGAGCACCTTGGGCTGCACGTTCTTCATCCAATTGCTCCGCAATTTGGAGTGCATCCGGGTTCAGCGTTAATACGGCGTTGATGCTTACACCTTGATCATCGTATTTCTCAATGCGGTCCAGATATTTCTGAACCAGCTCTTTTGATGTCAGTTTTCCTTTCGTCATTGCGGCCTGGAGATCCATAATGGTTGCTTCCTCCAGAACAAACGGTTTTATGTAGTTATAAATGCGGTCTTTCAGTATGGAGAGGTCATTCTCGGTAAGTACAGCGTTTGGAAGGAAGAGGGATTCCGTATAACCTTTCATCAACCCCGCAGTGTTCAATGCACCAACAGCACCTGCGAAAGTGGCTTCATCTGGAACATCCTTGAATGATTCGGAAGTCGAATCCAGCTTGAGCCATTGTTGCAAGGCGGCCGCAGCATCTTTACGTTGTACGGTTGTGCCAGAGAGCTTGTCCATGGTAAAAGGAACACCTGCAAGTGTAGCCGCTTCTTCCATAGCCTGAACAAATGCTGCCGGAGTTGCTGGCGCTTTTCCTTTGGATACAGCTGCTACTGTTGTTTTACTCGTAGGCGTTGCCGTTGCGGCTGATGCCGAAGGTACCGTTCCTCCCCATGTTGTGGCAACAACAGCACCTGCCAGTAACAAAGCCCCACTTTTTTTCAATACAGATCCATGATAAGTCATGCATCCACGCTCCCTTCCTGTGTCTCATTGATGTGTGTAGCAGCGATTCTGTTTCTATGCTTTTGACACATTGTATAGTTATGTCAGGTAATCTTACAAGGGTTATATTTATCCAAAAAAACGTATACATCAATACTTTACAGTGTTAATACTTATTCATGCTTCTGTTTACATGTACTCAGAAAAACTATTATATATTATGATGTGAAGAAATATAACATAAAAGCGGTATGTTGATTAAACATGAGGTTACGGGATGCGAGTAGATTAGGAAGTAGAGATGACAGAGCATACCTTTAGTGTGAAATGATATAATGAAAAGATAGGGATAAAAGAGACATAACGTTCTACCAGAGAGGAAGAGATATGAAGTGAAGACATTGGTACTCGCAGAAAAACCATCTGTAGCACGCGAAATAGCCAGAGTAATGGGGGCGCGTGATAAACATAAAAGTTATATGGAAGGCCCGAAATATATCGTTACCTGGGCGCTTGGACATCTGGTTGGATTAGCTGAACCTGAGGATTACGACAAAAAGTATGCAACATGGAATCTGGAGGACCTGCCCATTCTGCCAGATCGTACGAAACTGAAGGTACTTAAAGAGACCAACCATCAATATAAAGCCGTGCAGCAGCTGATGAAACGTCAGGATGTGGGTGAGCTTGTCATTGCGACGGATGCAGCACGTGAGGGAGAATTGCTGGCTCGTTGGATCATGCAGATGGCAGGGTGGAAAAAACCTTTTAAACGCCTGTGGATTTCATCCCAGACAGATAAGGCGATCAAAGACGGATTTGCTTCGCTGAAGCCAGGCAGTCAGTTCGACCGCCTCTATGAATCTGCACGTTGCCGGGCGGAAGCCGACTGGATGATTGGACTTAACGTGACCCGTGCACTAACCGTTCGTTTCAATGCACAGTTATCTGCTGGACGTGTACAAACCCCGACATTAGGCATGATTATGGATAGGGAAAATGAAATTACCGGTTTCCGCTCGCAGGAGTATGAGACGTTAACGGCAGATTTGGGAGATTTTCAGGCTGTGTGGCGGGCAACTGGGGGAGATTCGCGAATCTTTGACCCTCAGGAAACGCAGGAATTGAAGAAACGGGTAGACGGGCGCAAGGGTACGATTGCCCAAGTGAAGAAAAGCGAGAAGGTTGAGCCGCATCCACTGGCATATGATCTGACGGAACTACAACGGGATGCCAACCGGAAGTATGGTTTCTCTGCAAAGCAAACATCAAATGTCCTGCAACGTCTGTATGAACAGCACAAGCTTGTGACGTATCCGCGTACGGACAGTCGATACCTCACTTCGGATATGACAGCTACGTTGAAAGAACGGCTGGATAGTGTAGCCATTGGACCTTATGCGTCTTTGGCACGTCCTTTGCTGCGCAAAAATCTGAATATTACCAAACGTATTGTGGATGACAGCAAAGTTACGGATCACCATGCGATTATCCCAACGGAGCAGACGGTACTTTTGAATCAATTGAATCCAGAGGAACGCAAATTGTACGATCTGATTGTACGTCGTTTTATCAGCCTATTCTATCCGGCAGCGAAGTACGATTCGGTTGCGATCACGGTTCAGGTGGGGAATGACTCCTTCCATGTTAAAGGTACAACGGTGAAAGAAAGTGGATGGCGTGAAGTATACGGCGGCGATTACAGCGATGATGACGATGACCGTACTGATGATGCAGCAGACCATGAGCGTGCGCTTTTGCCAGATGTGCAGCAAGGGCAGTCCGTGACGGTTCAGCGTTGCCATATTAAAAGTGGACGGACGATGCCGCCCAAACGGTATACCGAAGCTGCTTTGCTTTCCCAGATGGAAAAGCATGGACTCGGCACTCCAGCTACACGTGCGGATATTATCGAGAAGCTGGTCAGTTCCGATACAATAGATCGTCAAGGCAACAGCATGCATCCAACCGGTAAAGGAAAACAGTTGATTGAACTGGCTGCCCCGCAGCTTCGTTCACCGGATCTGACTGCCCGCTGGGAAGCTGAACTGGAACGCATCGCTCGTGGGCAAGGGAAACCGGGGCCGTTTCTGGATAGTATCCGATCCATGGCGAAAGAGCTGGTGTCTACGGTAAAAGGCAGCAAAGCGGAGTATAAGCCGCATAATGTGTCCAATAGCCATTGTCCGGACTGTAATGCACGTTTGCTGGAGAAGAAGGGCAAGCGCGGCAAGTTTCTTGTATGTCCTACCGAGGACTGCGGGTATCGTCGTTCGGCAGAAAAGAGACTCTCCAATCGTCGTTGTGCGCAGTGCCACAAAAAGATGGAAATCAAAGAAGGTAAGGCGGGGTTATACGTACAATGTCTACCTTGTGGTATTACAGAAACGTTGGATAAGGACAAACAGCATGTGAACAAACGCGATCAGCAAAAGCTGGTGAAACAATATGCGAAGCAGGAGTCCATTGGGTCTAACCTTGGAGATCTGCTGAAGGCGGCTATGGAGAAAAAGGGAGAGTAACACGCTTGAGGGTAGTTGAAGTCGTATAAGATCCTCCGTTTTCAGGCAACGTAAGCCAAGGAGGTGATACCTACATGCCGCATAACAAACCAGAGAAAATTCATAACCAGCAAAACAAAGACAGTATTCGGGAAGAGAGTATCGCTGTGCGCCCGGACAAAGCAGCCAAAAGAGCACCAAGCCTGAACGGTATTCCAAAGCAGGAGTCCTAGGTTAGAGCAAGGTTAGCGTTATTACACAAAATTGCGGTTCCCTATCCGGTGCGTTGAACATGTCTCTGATGAGGACTATAATGGAGACAGGGAGATGTCCCGGGACAGGGGGATCGCTAGAATTATATGCAAACCGGACTTATATTGTGGTTTTTATTTATTAATGTAGTTGGTTATCTGGTGATGTCGGATGATAAGAGGCGTGCACAACAGCGTCGTGACCGTACACCCGAACGGACGTTATTCTTATTAGCATTCATAGGCGGTGCTTTGGGAGTCTGGATCGCGATGTATCGGAAAAGGCATAAGACTAAACATCCCAGCTTCACCATTGGCATTCCGCTGTTGTTATTCTTAAATGCGGTAATCTATGGTTACTTTATTCAATGAACACGGAACAAATGCGTAACCATTCAAACAAGACTTACGCTGAAGTGAAAGGTGTATCATTAATTCGTCTGATATGTAAATTCATTCGTATAAATGGTTCATTGTGGTTCCGGAACGTTTAAGGAGTTATATGGTTCTGTTAGTTTATTACATGTCAGACCGAAGCTTGCTTCGCGTGCTCTACATATAAAGGAAGGGACGGGATTCACATGTTATTTTCCAAAATATTAGTGGCTTATGATGGTTCCAAAGCTTCAAATAAAGCGCTTGATCGTGCGATTGAGCTAGCTAAAGTGTCCCCAAATGCAGTACTGGATGTCATTCATGCTTTTGATTTCCCGCGTGTATTCATCGGTGAGGGACTGGCTCCATTGCCACCTTCACTTAATAATGACTATTACAATCTGGCGGTACAGACAACAGATGAAGCGAAAGAACGAATTCAGGCTGCGGGTGTAACGGCCAATGTGGATCTGATTCAAGGAGCGGCAGCGGAAGTGTTGCTTGATTTTGCCAAAGAAAATGATTCTGATATCATTATTATTGGCAGCCGTGGACTGGGTGGTATTCGGGAATTTGTCCTGGGTAGTGTCAGTCACAATGTGGTGCAGCATGCGCAGGTTCCAGTACTGATCGTAAAATAATGGATGAAGTGTGGACGCACTGAAAAGCAGGAAGCCGGTTGTCTTCGAGAGATTGAAGAGGAGCCGGCTTTCTTTTATGGGATGAAATGGATGGTTAAGCGAATTTAAAGAAGCAATTCCCGAACGTTATATTTGTCAATATGTTAAATGTTCGTCTTTAAGTTGACATTAGCTGTAGGGGATTGTTAGAATGTTAGATGTGTCGATCAGGTAAGAATAAGGTCGAGTAGGAACGAAATGTGTAATAAGAGATTACTAAAATGAACGAAGATAGTTTGACAGATATTTGCTCGTATAACGCCGGGAATAGGGCCCGGAAGTATCTACCCGGGAACCGTAAATTTCCGGACTACGAGGAGATACGGCTGAGAGTCGCATGCAACCAGATGCGGACAGCAAGCCCCCTTTTGGCATGCCCAAATGAGGGATACGTATTTCTTGGAGTCCGGTGTCCGGAGAAAATGTGATGTTTTCGCGGGTAGCGGATTTTTTCATTTCACACGTAATAAGAGTCCCTTAATAGTCAGATGTAATCAAAAAAGCGCAGACGGGAGTTGGATGTATTCATGTCACTGCAAGTCGCTGTAATTATGGGCAGCAAGTCGGATTGGGAAACGATGAAACATGCGTGCGAGGTGCTGGACGAGCTGGAGATTGGGTATGAGAAAAAGGTGGTCTCCGCCCATCGTACACCGGATCTGATGTTTGAATACGCAGAGCAAGCAATTGATCGAGGATTCAAGGTGATCATTGCAGGGGCAGGCGGGGCAGCACATCTACCTGGTATGGTTGCCGCCAAAACGATGCTTCCAGTCATTGGCGTACCGGTTCAATCCAAAGCATTGAACGGTCTCGATTCCTTGTTGTCCATTGTTCAGATGCCTGGTGGTATTCCCGTCGCAACTGTGGCGATTGGCAAGGCGGGGGCAACGAATGCAGGATTGCTGGCAGCTCAAATGATCGGTGCTTTTGACCCGGATGTCCAACGTCGCTCTGAAGCTCGCCGAGAGCGCATCAAACAAGAAGTACTCGAAAGTAGTGAAGAACTATGAGTAGCACAGGGAACCAGTCCGGTATAACAGGAGAGCTGAAAAATGTCCTGCTGCCGGGGAAGACAACCATCGGCATTCTAGGGGGCGGACAGCTCGGACGTATGATGACGCTCGCAGGAACGGCAATGGGGTATCGATTCGTTACTCTTGATCCCGCTGCGGATGCACCTTGTGGTCAAGTTGCTCGTCAGATTGAAGCTGGTTATGACGATGCCAAAGCTGCACTTGAACTGGCTCGGCAATGCGATGTCATTACGTATGAATTCGAAAATGTGGATGCAGAAGTCGCTGTGCTGCTCGAGCGTGAGTCTTACGTTCCACAAGGAAGTGCGTTACTGTACACCACACAACATCGGTTGCGTGAAAAACGTGCGATCGAAGCTGCTGGAGTAAGAGTCGCGCCTTATCGTGAGATCACAAGTGTGGATACGATGCTTGCTGCTGTTAGCGAACTTGGAGTGCCGTGTGTACTGAAGACGGTGACTGGAGGCTACGATGGCAAAGGTCAACGGGTCATCCGGGAAGCAAGTCAGGCTGTTGCCGCATATGAAGAACTTGCAGCTACTGGTGCGGAACTGGTGCTGGAACAATTCATCAAGTTTGAATGCGAGATTTCGGTCGTTGTAGCGCGTAGTACAAATGGGGAGATCAAAACGTTCCCGCCAGCGGAGAACATTCATGTGAATAACATTTTGCATGCTTCAATTGTACCGGCTAGAGTTGCTGCAGACATCCAGATTGAAGCACAGAAACTGGCAGCAGCGGTGGCAGAATCGATGAAGGCTGTTGGGCTACTGGCTGTGGAACTGTTTGTAGCGGCGGATGGAAGACTGTACGTTAACGAACTGGCACCAAGACCGCATAATTCTGGTCACTATACGATGGAAGCTTGTGCGACTTCTCAGTTCGAACAACATATCCGTGCGATCTGCGGATTACCACTCGGGGACACCTCGTTATTGAGTCCAGTTGTTATGGTCAATGTGCTTGGAGAACATCTGGAAGGCATTATCGCCAGAACAGGGCAACCTGATGCAGAAGCGATAGAGCTCGGTGTGATTCCCAAGCTTCATATATATGGTAAAACCGAAGCAAAAACAGGACGGAAGATGGGGCATGTGAATCTGCTCTGTCAGGATGTTGAAGAAGGATTGCAATGGATTGAACAAACTAACCTCTGGAGGAATACAAATTCATGATTGAACGTTATAGCAGACCCGAAATGAGAGCCATCTGGACCGAAGAAAACAAATTCCAATCGTGGCTGGAAGTTGAAATTTGTGCATGTGAGGCGTGGGCCGAACTGGGTGTAATCCCTAAGGAAGAAGCAGCATTGCTTCGTCAGAACGCATCTTTTGATATCGATCGCATCTATGAGATTGAAAAGGAAACACGTCATGACGTTATCGCATTTACACGTACGGTATCTGAAAGTCTGGGTGCAGAGCGGAAATGGGTGCACTACGGACTGACTTCCACAGATGTCGTGGATACGGCTCTGGGTTATGTACTGCGTCAAGCGAATGAGATTTTGGAAAAGGATATCGTGAATTTCATTGAAATTCTGCGTGAAAAAGCACTGGCTTATCAGCATACACCTATGATGGGACGTACGCACGGCGTGCATGCGGAGCCAACAACATTTGGACTGAAAATGGCGTTGTGGCATGAAGAGATGAAACGGAACCTGGAGCGTTTCCGCCATGCAGCAGACAATGTACAATACGGCAAAATCTCAGGCGCAGTTGGAACATATGCGAACATCGATCCGTTTGTCGAAGAGTTTGTCTGCGAGAAGCTGGGCACGAAACCTGCGCCGATCTCGACTCAAACATTGCAACGTGACCGTCATGCGGAATATATGGCTACACTGGCGTTGATCGCAACGTCCCTGGACAAGTTCGCTACAGAGGTACGTGCACTGCAGAAGAGTGAATTCCGTGAAGTGGAAGAAGCTTTTGCAAAAGGTCAAAAAGGATCTTCCGCGATGCCGCACAAGCGTAACCCGATCGGTAGTGAAAACATCTCCGGTCTGTCCCGCGTCATTCGCGGACATATGGTATCGGCATACGAGAACGTAACGCTCTGGCATGAACGCGACATCTCGCACTCTTCCGTAGAACGTATCATTCTGCCGGATGCAACGATGCTGCTGAACTACATGCTGAATCGTTTTGGTAACATCGTGAAGAACCTGACTGTTTTCCCTGAAAACATGAAACGCAACATGGAGCGCACCTACGGGGTACCATTCTCCGGTCGCATCATGACAAAGCTGATCGACAAAGGCTTCAGCCGCGAGCAAGCATACGATACCGTTCAACCACGTGCGATGCAAGCATGGGAAGAACAACGCCAGTTCCAGGATATCGTGAAATCCACACCGGAAATTACGGAAGTGCTGAACGAAGAAGAAATCGCAGATGCATTCAACCCGTCATGGCACCTGAAGCACGTTGACACCATCTTCAAAAAGCTCGGCTTGAACGACTAATATATTAAGGTTTTGAATTATTCTACTCTCTAAAAGTATAGGTTGATTATGTGTTCACGCTGGAACGGAGAAGGCAGAAAAAACCTGAAGAAGCAAAGCGCTCGCCTTTATCACCGGATTTCCCCCTTGAGAAAGGGATCAGAAAAATCCGGGGATAACAGCGATCGGAAGGTTATTCTGCATTCGGAGTGGCCCCGCGTGATGAGGGGAATTGGACGTATACTTTACATCTCCTGAAAGAAGGTGAGCCCATGGCACTGTCCACTGCGGCAGATCTCGTTAAAGCACCTCTGTTATATAAAGGAAAAGTACGTGAATTATACGATCTGGGTGAACATTTTCTGATCGTGGTTACGGACCGTATATCGGCATTTGATTACGTGCTGGACCCGGCGGTTCCCGAGAAAGGAAACGTACTGAATAAACTCAGCAGCTTTTGGTTCGAACTGACGGGTGACATGATGGAGAATCACGTCGTTCATACCGATGTGAATCAACTGGTTGATCTCATCACAGATCCTGAATTGCTCAAAGACCGCATCATGGTAACCCGCAAAGCAGAACGCATTGATATTGAATGTGTCGTGCGTGGATACATCACGGGTGGGGGATGGAGACAATACGAGACGAGTGGTGAAGTGAATGGCATTAAACTGCCTGATGGACTTCGCAAAAACGCCAAGCTCGAAGTTCCTATTTTCACACCGGCAGCCAAAAACGATGTTGGTCACGATGAGGACATCCCAATGGATCGCATGAAAGAACTGGTGGGAGACGCACTCGCAGTTGAGCTTCAGGAAAAAAGCTTGCGCCTGTACGAATTCGCCCGTGATTACTGTGATCAGCGTGGCATCATTCTGGCAGATTGCAAATTCGAGTTCGGCATCGTGGATGGCAAGGTCATCCTGATTGACGAAATCTTCACCCCAGATGCTTCTCGCTTCTGGGCCAAAGAGAATTATGAACTCGACATCGAGATCGACAGTATGGATAAAGAGCCAGTGCGCACCTATCTCGCCGGAACCGATTGGGACAAGAACAGCAAACCTGATCCACTTCCACAAGAGGTAGTAGAGACAACAACCGCAAGATACGTCGATATTTATAACCGTTTAACGAAATAATAAAGTTTAACGTTTGAGGAGACTAACGTTTGAGCGGGCTACGAGAAAGTTTGGCTTTCGATCGCTGTTGCCCCCGGAATGTTTTGATTGGAATCCTTTTTTCAAAAGGAAACATTCCGGTTGCAAAGGCGAGCACTTCGTTTCTCTAGCTCAAATCTTTCCCTCCGCCAGTGTTCAAACTGGTGGGTGAGGCAATTAAGAGCGGTGGCTTCCCACAGGTAGGGGAAGCCTTAAAAATTAAGAGAATTAAATTCACTAATTACTAAAGTAACTTAAAGACCATTCGCCATTCACTGTTTTGAAGGAATGGTCAGGCTAGACGATTACACACCGTGCAACGTAAAAGGTTTAGGCCTTTAAAAAACGTCGCATGGACTAGCGGAGGGGCGGAATTGTTCTTAAAGGAGCGATAGCGTTCGCCTTTGTCCCCGGGTTTTGACCGCACAGCGGGCCAAAACAATCCAAAAAACCTGGGGACAACAAGCGACCGGAAAGAACAATCCGCCCCGGAGCAAGCACCAAAAGTAACTTTTTTAACAGCGTAAAGCATTTATCCCGTTCATTACTGAGGAGGAACATAAGGATCATGATCAAAGCAACCGTATATGTCACTATTAAGCAAAGCGTACTCGACCCGCAAGGCGTAGCTGTTCAAGGAGCCCTGCATTCTATGGGATTCAACGAAGTGGAAAGTGTACGGATCGGTAAAGTCATGGAATTGAACCTGGATACAACAGATCGTGCGGAAGCGGAGAAACGATTGAAAGTCATGTGTGAAAAGTTGCTGGCCAACACCGTTGTTGAAGATTACCGCTACGAATTGGAGGGTTAATCTCATGAAATTTGCAGTTCTTGTGTTCCCTGGCTCCAACTGCGACATCGACTGTTATAAGGCAGTGGAAGATGCAATTGGGCAAGAGGTTGATTATGTATGGCACACGGCTACAGATCTATCGGCTTATGATTGTATTTTAGTTCCGGGTGGTTTCTCTTATGGTGACTACTTACGTTGCGGAGCGATTTCCCGCTTTGCACCGGTAATGAACGAGGTAGCGAAGGCTGCTGAACAAGGTAAATATATTCTTGGTATTTGCAACGGATTCCAGATCCTGACGGAAGCGGGATTGCTTCCAGGTGCATTGATCCGTAACACTTCCCTGAAATTCCGTTGTCACGATACGGTATTGAAAGTGGCAAACGCAGATACACCATTTACACGTGATTATGCACCGGGTGAAGAGATTATCATCCCGATTGCTCACGGTGAAGGAAACTATTATTGCGACGAGGAGACGCTCGCGAGTCTGCAAGCGAACAACCAGATCGTATTTACGTACGGGACCAACCCGAACGGTTCCCTAGGTGATATTGCAGGAGTCTGTAACGAGGCTGGAAACGTGGTCGGCATGATGCCGCATCCAGAGCGTGCAGTGGATTCACTGTTTGGTTCGGAAGACGGCAAACGTATGTTTACATCTATTTTGAAAGCATGGAGGGATCGGCATGACGCAGCAGCTATCCGCTAAGGAACCAACAGCAGAACAGGTCGCAGAACATAAACTTTACGCACAAATGGGCGTATCTGACAGCGAGTATAAGCTGATCTGTGAGTTCATGGGGCGTAAGCCAAACTACACGGAAATTGGTGTGTTCAGTGTAATGTGGTCCGAGCATTGTGCTTATAAAAACTCCAAGCCATTGCTGCGCCGTTTCCCAACCACTGGACCACGTGTCCTGATGGGACCTGGTGAAGGTGCCGGTATCGTGGATATCGGTGATAACCAGGCCGTTGTATTCAAAATTGAAAGCCATAACCATCCTTCCGCAGTTGAGCCTTATCAAGGTGCGGCAACAGGTGTGGGCGGCATTATCCGTGATATTTTCTCCATGGGTGCAAGACCGGTAGCAATACTGAACTCCCTTCGTTTTGGCAAGCTGGAGAGCGATCGAGTTAAATATTTGTTCGAACATGTGGTAGCAGGTATTGCTGGATACGGTAACTGTATCGGTATTCCTACCGTTGGTGGCGAAGTGATGTTTGATGAGAGTTATGAAGGCAATCCGCTGGTTAACGCCATGTGTGTGGGTCTGATTGATCATGACAAGATTCAGCGCGGCGTAGCTAAAGGTGTAGGTAACCCTGTGTATTATGTTGGTCCGCCAACAGGCCGTGATGGAATTCATGGAGCAACCTTTGCATCGGTTGAATTGACGGAAGAATCCGAGTCCCAACGGACAGCCGTTCAGGTCGGTGACCCGTTTATGGAGAAACTGGTGATGGAATCTTGTCTGGAATTGATCGACACGGGAATCGTGCTGGGAATTCAAGATATGGGTGCCGCTGGTCTGACATGTTCGAGTGCAGAGATGGCAAGTAAAGCGGGTAACGGTCTGGAACTGTATCTGGATCAGGTACCACAGCGTGAAGAAGGCATGACACCTTACGAGATGATGTTGTCTGAGTCCCAAGAACGGATGTTGTTCGTTGTTGAGCCGAAGGACGAGGCGCAGGCGATGGAAATCTTTGAACGTTGGGGCGTAATCTGTGCCAAAGTTGGTAAAGTAACGGATGACGGTCGTCTGAAATTGATCCACCACGGCGAAGTGGTCGGAGATATGCCAGTAACGGCACTGGTTGACGAATGTCCAGTGTATGACAAACCTTCTTCTGTACCTGCATACTACGAGCAAAGTGCTTCCATCGACACGCTTCGTTACGACGAAGTGTCGGATCTCGGCGGAGCGTTGAAACAAGTATTGGCTTCACCAACAGTAGCTAGTAAAAAATGGGTGTATGATCAATATGACTACATGGTGCGTACAAGCACTGCCGTTCGTCCGGGTTCGGATGCGGCTGTAGTTACGATTCGTGGCACACGCAAAGGTCTCGCAATGACAACGGACTGTAATGGACGTTATGTGTACCTTGATCCTGAAGTTGGCGGACGGATTGCCGTAAGTGAAGCAGCGCGTAACATTGTATGTTCCGGTGCTGAGCCACTGGCGATTACTGACAACCTGAACTTCGGTAATCCGGAGAAACCGGATATTTTCTGGCAAATGGAGAAAGCGGTAGACGGTATGGCGGAAGCTTGCCGTGTGCTGGATACGCCGGTCATCGGTGGTAACGTAAGTTTGTATAATGAAAACGCCAAAGGCTCCATCTATCCAACGCCAGTTGTCGGTATGGTAGGTCTCGTTCATGATACGGATCATATCACGACACAAGCATTCAAGTCCGAAGGTGATGTTATCATCCTACTGGGTGAAACAAAAGCTGAACTGGGTGGCAGCGAGCTGCAATACGCGGTTCATGGTCAGACGGAAGGTCGTCCACCAGAACTGAACTTGCAAACAGAAAAAGCGTTGCTCAGCACGGTGCTGGAAGCTATTCAATCCGGTCTCGTTCGCTCGGCACATGACTTGTCTGAAGGCGGCTTGGCTGTTGCACTCGCAGAGTCTTGCATCAGTGGTAACGTAGGAGCACAGGTGAATGTGGAGACTGCATTGCGTGCAGATCACGCCCTATTCAGTGAGAGCCAATCCCGTATCTTGTTGTCGGCTACGCCAGAGCAAGCGGGTAAACTTGAAGCATTTGTACGTGAGCGTGGTGTACCTGTAGCTGTGATTGGACGAGTAGAAGGAAGTAACCTGACGATTGAATTGAACGGAACATCAGCCGTGAGCGAACCTGTAGGAGGTTTGGCTCAGGTCTGGGAGGATGCGATTCCATGTCTCATGAACTGACGACAGGACCGTTGTGGACAGGCGATTATTATAATGAAGGGTCCGGCAAGGAAGGACTCGACAAATTGAAAGAAGAATGCGGTGTGTTCGGGGTGTTCAGACACCCTGACGCGGCTTCGCTCTCCTATTATGGACTGCATGCGCTGCAACATCGGGGCGAAGAAAGTGCAGGCATGTGTGTGAGTGATGGCAGCCAGTTTAACTATCATCGCGGCATGGGTCTGGTGAAGGAAGTATTCACCAAAGACCTGATGCAGACGCTGACCGGGGATATTTCCATTGGACATGTCCGTTATTCAACGAGTGGTGACAGTAAACTGACAAACGCACAGCCATTGGTATTTAAATACCGTGATGGCGATTTGGCGGTAGCGACCAACGGGAACATTGTGAATGCACCAACGATCCGGCGCGAGCTGGAGCAGAGCGGGTCCATTTTCCAAACAACAAGTGATACCGAGGTCATTGCGCATCTAATTGCACGATCCTCCAAAGGGCTTGTGGAAGCGGCAAAAGAGGCGTTCCAGCGCATTGTGGGTGGTTATGCATTTCTGATCATGACCAACGACAAACTGCTCGTGGCTTCCGATCCGCACGGACTTCGTCCGCTGACGATGGGTAAGCTGGGAGATGCATATCTGTTTGCATCTGAGACGTGTGCACTGGAAACAATTGGCGCAGAGTTAATCCGTGACATTGAACCGGGTGAACTACTTGTGTTGGATGCAGATGGTCTGCACGAGGATCGCTTTGATCATCACAAACACCGCAAGGCATTATGCGCGATGGAATATATTTATTTTGCTCGTCCGGATAGTGATATGAATGGTACGAACCAGCATGCGGCCCGTAAACGGATGGGAAGCCGGATGGCGATTGAGTCGTTTGTGGATGCGGACTTGGTTACGGGGGTACCAGATTCCAGCATCTCGGCGGCCATTGGATATGCTGAACAGACAGGTATTCCGTATGAAATGGGTATGATCAAGAATAAATACACTGGACGTACGTTTATCCAGCCAAGCCAGGAATTGCGGGAGCAGGGCGTGAAGATGAAGCTCAGCGCTGTGCGTCGCGTTGTGGAAGGCAAACGTGTGGTCATGATTGACGACTCCATCGTACGGGGAACAACTTCCCGACGGATCGTGAACATGCTGCGTGATGCAGGAGCTACCGAGGTTCATGTGCGCATTACATCACCACCTTTCAAAAACCCGTGTTTCTACGGTATTGATACGCCTGACAGCCGCGAATTAATTGCTTCACAGTTGTCGGTGGAAGAAATCTGCAGTGAAATTAATGCGGACTCCCTGGAGTTCCTCAGTCCCGATGGACTGATTGCATCGATTCAGGGAGATAATCAGGATGATCCGAAGGGCGGACTATGTCTCGCATGTTTTGATCATGATTACCCAACCCGCCTCGACTTTGGCGGCGAGGAAAAATTCGGCTGTAGCTGTTAATCCTTAAGCCCCGCTTTGCGGAGCAACAGGGGCTAGGCAGCCAGGCGAAGCAGCTGCCACCGGGTCTAGCCCGAGCCCTTAAGCCCCGCTTTGCGGAGCAATAGGGGCTAGGCAGCCAGGCGAAGCAGCTGCCCCGGGCCAAGCCCGAGCCCTTAAGCCCCGCCTTGCGGAGCAACAGGGGTTAGGCAGCCAGGCGAAGCAGCTGCCCAGCGGGCTTGCCCGCAGCGTAGCTGAGCGGGGTTCGCTGACCGATGGCTTGCAGCCAACGGAATCGGCGAACAATCCCGCGAGATCACGCACGAACCAACCATAGCAAGATCACACCAGCCACCTCTGCACCGCTTTTTTGGCGGGTGTCCAGAGGGCCTGCCAAGGTCCTATGGGGTCCTCCCGGGCGGGAGGATTTAGGTGGGGCGAAAAAAAAGGAGATGATTCCACTTGTCCGAAGCATATAAAAAGGCCGGCGTTGATATCGCGGCAGGTAATGAAGCGGTTGAACGGATGAAAAAACACGTGAAGCGTACCTTCCGTCCGGAAGTGATGACAGATCTGGGTGGATTCGGTGCCCTGTTCGGTTTGAACAAAGATAAATACGATGAGCCGGTGCTTGTATCCGGTACGGATGGCGTAGGCACCAAGCTGAAAATTGCATTTGCCATGGACCGTCACGATACCATCGGAATCGACGCGGTAGCGATGTGTGTGAACGACATTGTGGTACAGGGTGCAGAACCACTCTTCTTCCTCGACTATCTGGCATGTGACAAAGTCATTCCTGAGAAAATTGAAGCTATTGTTGCGGGTATCGCTGAAGGGTGTCATCAATCTGGTTGTGCGTTGATCGGTGGCGAGACGGCGGAGATGCCGGGCATGTACAGTGAAGGCGAATACGATATTGCCGGATTCACGGTGGGCATCGTGGACAAAGCGAAGATCATCAATGGTACAACCATTGCTCCTGGCGACACAGTAATTGGCCTGGCTTCCAGCGGTGTGCATAGTAACGGATTCTCGCTGGTACGTAGACTTTTGTTGGAAGATGCGGGACTTGATCTGCATGATGAAGTAGCGGAACTGGGTGGTAAGCTGGGCGATTCTCTGCTGGAACCTACAAAGATCTATGTTAAACCTCTGTTGTCCCTGCTGGAAAAGGTAAAAGTAAAAGGCATGGCACACATTACAGGTGGTGGTTTCATCGAGAATATCCCACGTATGTTGCCTAGCAGTGTGAATGTGGATATTGACTACGGCTCTTGGCCGATCCTGCCAATCTTCAACCTGTTACAGGAAAAGGGTGCTGTCTCGAACCGTGACATGTTCACCACATTTAACATGGGTGTTGGGCTTGTACTGGTCGTTAATGAAGCAGATGCATCAGAAGCGCTACAACAACTGAAAGCATCTGGTGAAGAAGCGTACATCATTGGCCGTGTTACTGAAGGAGATGCGCGAGTAACCTTCACGGGAGCGGATGTTTAATGGCGAACTACCGCATAGCTGTATTTGCCTCGGGTGAAGGGACTAACTTTCAGTCATTGGTCGATGCAGTACGGAATGGTGGGCTGAATGCATCCGTTGATCTGCTCGTGTGTGATAAACCATCTGCACGTGTTGTGCAGCGGGCACAGGACGCAGGCGTGGAATGTCATCTGTTTACTCCGAAAAATTATGCTTCCCGTGAAGCCTATGAGGCAGAGATCGTGGAAGTGCTTGAATCCAAAAAGATCGACTTGGTCGTTCTTGCTGGATATATGAGATTGCTGACTTCCGTTGTGGTGGATCGTTACGCAGGGCGGTTGATTAACATTCATCCGTCCTTGCTACCGGCATTTGCAGGTAAGGATGCGATTGGACAGGCATTGGAATACGGTGTGAAAGTTACGGGTGTGACCGTGCACTTTGTGGACGGAGGCATGGATACTGGACCAATTATTGCCCAGCATCCGGTTCCCATTTTGCCAGAGGATACGCCTGAGTCAATCAGCCGTTCCATTCATGCGGCTGAACAGCAGTTATACCCTGAAGTTGTTTCCTGGTTCGCGCAAGGTCTGGTTCAGTTAGACGGACGTCACGTCACTGTTAACAAACCGGTTTGATATAGTTTTAAACTTTTTCACACATTAACGGAGAGGACAGAAAAAACCTGGAGAAGCGAAGCTAAAAGCTTTCTGAAAGAAAGCTGCATCGGAAGCATATACTTCGCCTTTATTACTGGATTTTTACCATTGAGAAATTGTTCAAAAAAATCTAGGAATAACAGCGATCGAAAGATTATTCTGGACTCGTAGTGTTTTAGTGTGAAAATCTATTTATCAACTGTATAACAGAAGTCGAATATTGGTACGCATTTTGTGATATTTCTCGGGAAATAAATCGGCTGTGTTTCGTCAGGAAACGCGAAGCCATGGGACATTAAAGGAGGAGCATATTGTGAGTATCAAAAGAGCGCTGGTTAGCGTATCGGATAAAACGGGCATCGTGGACTTTTGCCGCGAGCTGTCGCAAATGGGTGTGGAGATTATTTCGACAGGAGGTACAAGTAGCCTGTTGTCGAAGGAAGGCGTACCTGTCATCGGAATTTCGGATGTGACCGGATTCCCGGAAATCATGGACGGACGTGTCAAAACATTACATCCGGCAGTTCATAGTGGGTTGTTGGCTGTGCGTGATAACGAAGAGCACACACGCCAGATGGAAGAACTCGGTCTCGGCTATATCGATCTGGTTGTCGTGAACCTGTATCCATTCCAAGAGACTATTGCGAAACCGGACGTAGCATACGAAGATGCCATCGAGAACATCGATATTGGCGGTCCAACGATGCTTCGCTCGGCAGCCAAAAACCATGCCTTTGTCAGTGTCGTTGTAGACGCATCTGATTACAGCCAAGTGCTGGAGGAAGTGCGCAACGATGGAGATACCACTCTCGAAACTCGCAAACGGCTTGCGGCAAAAGTGTTCCGTCATACGGCGGCTTACGATGCACTCATCTCCGACTACCTGTCCAACGTAAATGGCGATCCACTGCCAGAGCGTCTGACGGTTACTTACGAAAAACTCCAGGATTTGCGTTACGGCGAAAATCCACACCAGCAGGCGGCATTCTACCGCAAACCGCTGGCTGCACAAGATACGTTGACAACAGCCGAGCAATTGCACGGCAAAGAGTTGTCTTATAATAACATCAACGATGCGAACGCAGCATTGCAGATCGTCAAAGAATTTGAAGAACCGGCAGTTGTGGCGGTTAAACATATGAACCCATGCGGCGTAGGAATTGGCGCAAGTATCTATGAAGCCTACAGCAAGGCATATGCTGCAGATCCAACGTCTATCTTTGGTGGCATTGTAGCAGCGAACCGCATTATCGACAGCGACACAGCAGGCAAGTTAAGCGAGATTTTCCTGGAAATCGTACTTGCTCCTGACTTTACACAAGAGGCTCTCGATATCCTGACGAAGAAGAAAAACATTCGTTTGCTCAAAACGGGTGAGTTGAATGCTGCTCGTAAACGGGAGAGCCAATTCGTGGTAACGTCTATCGACGGCGGCATGATCGTGCAACAGTCCGATGTACACTCCATCGAAGCGAGTGAACTGAACGTGGTAACGGATCGTGCGCCATCGGAAGAAGAACTGAAACAGCTGTTGTTTGGCTGGAAAGTAGTTAAACACGTGAAATCCAATGCGATTGTACTTGCTGCGAATGATATGACGGTGGGTGTGGGCGCTGGACAAATGAATCGTGTGGGTGCAGCCAAAATTGCGATTGAGCAAGCGGGCGAGCAAGCAAAAGGTGCTATTCTGGCATCCGATGCGTTCTTCCCAATGGGTGATACGCTGGAACTGGCAGCAAAAGCCGGAATTACAGCCGTGATTCAACCTGGTGGTTCGATCAAAGATGAAGAGTCCATCAAAGTAGCCAATGAATACGGAATTGCCATGGTCTTCACAGGCGTTCGTCACTTCAAACACTAGAACGAAAAAGGTTTAAATAAGGGGTGTCGCCAGTCATACTTATGACTTATGGTACACCCCCTCTTTTTTAGGTTTTTTAACACGCATTAGCGTAACAAATCCAGTTATGCACGGAGGGGGAACAGAGCGAATGGATATTCTGGTAGTAGGCGGCGGTGGCCGGGAACATGCAATCATCTGGGCATTGGCAAAGAGTCCAAAGGTAGACAAGATTCACTGTGCACCTGGAAACGCAGGCATTGCTCAGCTCGCTGAGTGTCATGCCATTGCGGTAAATGAATTCGATAAACTAACGGCTCTTGCTGTAGAGCTTAAAGTAGGTTTAGTGGTTATTGGTCCGGATGATCCGCTTGCGGATGGGATCGTGGATGCATTTGATTCGACAGGTATTCCGGTATTCGGACCTCGTCGTAATGCAGCAGAGATCGAGGGAAGTAAAACGTTCATGAAGGATCTGCTGCACAAATACAACATTCCAACCGCAGCCTATGAAAAATTCGACAACTACGAACAAGCTCAAGCATACCTGAATGAGCAAGCAATCCCGGTTGTCATCAAGGCAGATGGATTGGCTGCGGGCAAAGGTGTGACGGTAGCTTATTCTCGTGATGAGGCTGATCAGGCACTTCGCAGTATCATGGTGGACAAAGTATTTGGTGAAGCAGGAGCCAAAGTGATTATCGAGGAATTCCTCGCAGGACAGGAAATGTCGATTCTGGCTTTTGTCGATGGGGAGACGGTTCGCCCAATGGCCGCAGCACAGGATCACAAACCTGTATTCGACAATGATCAGGGGCCAAACACAGGCGGTATGGGTACATACTCACCTTTGCCACATATCCCTGCTTCTATTATTGAGGAAGCCGTGGAGACGATCATCAAACCAACTGCCAAAGCGATGGTTTCCGAGGGACGCCCATTCCAGGGTGTATTGTTTGCCGGGCTGATGATTTCACCAGATGGTAAACCAAAAACGATTGAGTTCAACGCACGTTTTGGTGATCCCGAAACACAGGTTGTTTTGCCACGTTTGAAGAGCGACTTGTTCGATATTTTCTGGGCAACCGTTCATGGCAAGCTGGCTGACATTGAGATTGAATGGAGCGATGAAGCTGCTGTATGTGTGGTACTTGCTTCAGGAGGTTATCCGGGTCCTTATGCCAAAGGCGTAGTCATTGAAGGACTGGATCAAGTGCAAGATGCCGTGGTATTCCACGCAGGTACAGCACGTAGTGAAGCAGGAGACTGGGTTACGAATGGTGGACGGATCCTGGGTGTAGTTGGCCTTGGTGCGGATATTGCCGAAGCTAGAAACAAAGCTTATGAACAGGCGGAGCGTATCCACTTTGATGGTAAACATCAGCGAACGGATATTGCTGCCAAAGCACTCGTATAGAATGAATATAAGAGCCCGTAAAGATGTATACCGGAAAGGTATTTGCATCTTGCGGGCTCTTTGATACGTATATAGATGTATCTTGTGCATAAGGCCGGACTTGTTTTATACGGGAAAGAATATGGGGAAGATTCAAAACGGGATTAAATCAGGGAGATCCGGCATGTTTAATGCCCTAAAGTAAGGGGTAGTATTTTTATAAATTGGACTATACTAGACATGTGAACAATATCACATTATGAGGTAATATCAATCATATTATATAAAGTACGTAACATACATAGAGACTAATTTGTGAACATTATACTGTAAGCTTGTGGCAAACCATAACGTGCAACTGGATGGTTGAGCGGGAAACATGGTATACTTTTCGGAAACAGGAATGAGTACGAGGGGAGGTGGATATCTATTGGGTAGGCGATATTGTAAATTGTCCAAATGGCGAATCTAGGTGGAGTTAAGCGAGGAACAATTGACAGCATGAGGGGTAACCCGATTTGAATGAAGAAGTTTCTGCAAGTCATTGACTTCATCTTGAATTCCTGTTTTGTAATTTTACAAGGTCAAACGTAAGACTTATACAAAAGATATCATTGAAATCAATTTTATATAAGGCAGACGTCGTGTTGAAAGACTAACAGTTGATGAATGGTTAACACAGTTAACGGATCACGCTGTAACTATCTCTGGAGGTGAATCCCTGAGAACCGGGGAAATCATTGGACATAATTACCATATTGAATATCGTTTTACTTATTATCTTGATTGCATTGACTGCATTTTTCGTAGCATCGGAGTTCGCTGTAGTCAAAATTCGTACATCAAGAGTGGATCAACTGGTTGCGGAGGGCAATAAAAAGGCCGTATTGGCTAAAAAAGTTGTCTCGGACCTGGATTATTATCTGTCAGCCTGTCAGCTCGGTATTACGGTCACTGCTCTGGGACTGGGAGCGCTCGGAAAACCGACGGTTGAGAGATTGTTATATCCGGTATTCAATTATTTAGATGTACCTGCTTCAATCTCGTCGATTGCTTCCTATGCGATCGCCTTTATCCTCGTCACGTTCTTGCACGTGGTTGTTGGTGAGATGGCACCGAAAACGTTGGCGATTCAATTTTCAGAAAAACTGACATTAATGCTCGCCCCATCGCTATACTGGTTTGGTAAAATCATGTATCCGTTCATCTGGGCGCTTAATGGAACATCACGTGTTCTTCTGCGAGGATTCGGTGTGAA
This sequence comes from Paenibacillus sp. FSL H7-0940, assembly GCF_037979415.1. Classification (NCBI taxonomy): domain Bacteria; kingdom Bacillati; phylum Bacillota; class Bacilli; order Caryophanales; family Paenibacillaceae; genus Paenibacillus; species Paenibacillus sp. FSL H7-0940. The sequence continues at coordinate 4,865,938 of NZ_CP150280.1, read as the reverse complement.
GCCTGCCAAACATGATCAAGCCTACTCGGAGGATGAGATCAAAATCATCATGAACCAGAGTTATGAAGGTGACGAGAACAACAAGACCAAGCTTTCATATCTGGAAAATGTATTTGTGTTCGATGAACGTGATGCCAAAGACATCATGGTACCTCGTACAGAACTGGTGACATTAGATCAGGATATGACCTATGACGATATTATTCCTATATTGGATGAACATAACTACTCACGTTACCCTGTCATCGAGGATGGGGACAAGGACCGCATTATCGGCGTTGTGAATGTGAAAAAGATTTTGCCTGACATGGTAGCCGCAAGATCGTATCAACTAAGCGAGTTCGTTCGTGAGATCCCATTTGTTTCCGAAGTTACAAGTATCCAGGATGCAATGATTAAAATGCAGCAGGAACGTGTACACATGGCCGTGGTCGTGGATGAATATGGGGGTACCTCGGGTATCATTACGATGGAGGATATTCTGGAGGAACTTGTCGGTGAGATTCGCGATGAATTCGATGCCGATGAGGTGGCCGATATTCAGGAGACCGGAGAGAATCAATATCTCATTAATGGTCGGGTACTTTTGGATGAAGTGGAGCGGCAGTTCGGACTTAGCTTTGAAGGTAATGAAGAGATGGATACCGTTGCTGGATGGATCCAGTACCAGAAGGGTGTAGGTGTGGAAAAAGGCGACACGGTAGAACACGGCGATTATGTGTGGACCGTTGTTGATACCGAAAACTATCACATCAAACAAGTTCTTCTGGAGCGGGTAAACGGCGCGCAGGTCGAGGAAGCGACTAGCGATCTGGCGTGATCTTGGTTGGTTCGATCTGACTGTAATCTAGGGTTTGACTGCCTATTTGGCTACTGCCCTCAGAATTTAAAACGTTTTGGCAACGTAGCAGTGTAGGGGACGGAATCGATCCTGAAGAAGCGTAGCGTTCGCGTTTGCAAACCAATTTTAAACCTTTGAAAACAATAATCAGGAAAATTTGGAGGCAATGGCGATCGGAAGAACGAGCCGTCACCGGAACGTCACTCGTGCAAACCTTATTTTAAAATTTAATGGAGGTGAATCCCTCAACCCGAGGGAAATCATTGGACGGAATAATAGCCTTGAATTTATTTTTAGTAGCCGTATTTATAGGTCTGACAGCCTTTTTCGTTGGAGCCGAATTTGCAATTCTTAAAGTACGGATGTCCCGAATCGATCAATTGATCTCGGAAGGCAACAAAAAGGCAGTACTGGCCAAAAAAGTGGCGCACAACCTGGATTATTATCTGTCGGCGTGTCAATTGGGGATTACCATCACGGCGCTGGTATTGGGAGCCTTGGGTGAACCTACTGTTGAGAAAATGCTGCATCCGCTCTTTGAGCGAATGGAAGTACCAGCGGCATTGTCTACCGTGCTTTCCTATGGTATTGCTCTGGCGATCATTACGTTCCTGCACGTGGTTATTGGTGAATTGGCACCGAAAACCCTGGCGATTCAGTTTGCAGAGAGAATGACGCTGTTGCTGGCACCACCACTGTACTGGTTCGGTAAAATCATGAATCCATTCATCTACGCGCTAAATGGAGCTGCTCGTCTGTTGCTTGGCATATTTGGTGTAAAACCTGCCGGGCATGATACCGTTCACTCCGAAGAAGAGCTGAAGCTGATTATGGCACAGAGCTACGAGAGTGGCGAGATCAACCAGACGGAGCTGGACTATCTCAAAAACATTTTTGCTTTTGATGAGCGTCTGCTTCAGGAGATTATGATTCCACGAGATAAAATTGTTACTCTGAATAAGGAAATGCCGATTGATCAGATCATTGAGACGCTAAATCGACATGAATACACGCGATACCCTGTTATTGCAAATGGGGATCAGGCTCATTTTGTTGGCTTTATTAATACAAAAGAAATGCTGACGAGTGTGGCTGCGGGCAGAGATTTCAATATGGAGACATTTGTTCACAATACGCCGAGTTTCTCCGAGCGTTCTCCAATCAAGGATGTACTGATCCAGATGCAGCAAAGCCGTGTACACATTGCAACCGTGAAAAACGAGGCAGGTGCTACGGTAGGTATGGTTACGATGGAGGATATCCTTGAAGAGATTGTCGGAGATATCAAGGATGAATACGAGCATAAAGATTTGGTGAATCCACCAAAAAGAATGAAACTGGTTTAAGAAGCAGTAATGCAAAAGTAATACAGGAATACGAAGCAACCTAATCAATCGTTATACGCTAAGCAGGTTCCCGGAGTGATCGGGGCCTGCTTTTTGTATTAAATCTTAATTTTAAAATAAAAGCTTGCATATTGAGGTCCAATGGATTAATATAAATTTAAAGAATCTTAACTTAAAGATAAATAACAGAAACCAATAAATAAAAGAAGCAAAAACAACCTATGATACAACTAAAACCAAGGGAGTGGAGATTATGTTCAGAACTTCAGGAATTCATCATATTACAGCTTTTGTTGACGATGCGCAGAAAAACGTTGATTTTTATGCAGCTGTGTTGGCGCTCAGACTGGTGAAAAAAACAATAAACTTTGATGCACCGGACGTGTATCACTTGTATTACGGGAATGAGCAGGGTGCACCGGGCACAATCATTACCTTTTTCCCACAGCAGAATTCAAGAAGAGGTGTCATTGGGTCAGGTCAGACTGGAGTTACCGTATATGCGGTTCCTGTAGGAAGCCTGCCTTTCTGGAAAGAACGTCTTGCTTCCTTCGATATTCCATATGAAAATAAAACCAGATTTGGTGAGCAGTACATTCGTTTCTTCGACAAAGGCGGTCTGTTGCTTGAACTGGTTGAGCGTGAAGGCGGTCAGCAAAGCAACTGGAGTTTCAACGGTGTGACACCGGAGCATGCCATCAAAGGATTTGGCGGAGCCGTATTGTTCAGCCACGTTCCTGAGAAAACCATGGACGTCTTGGTGAGCAAACTGGGTCTGGAGCAAGTCGGTGAAGAGAACGGACTCCTTCGTCTTCAGGCAAGCGGCGATATTGGTCAGATCATCGATATTCAGTCCACAGGTATCCAACGCGGGATTGGCGGAGCCGGAACGGTTCACCATATTGCATGGCGTGCCAAAGATTACGCGGAACATGAACAAATTCAGCAGGATCTTGAACAATCCGGATATCATCCAACGCCAGTCATTGACCGTCAATACTTCAACGCTGTGTATTTCCGGGAGCCGGGTGGTATACTGTTCGAACTGGCTACGGATCCTCCGGGATTTGCACGGGATGAACCAGCAGAGAGCATGGGTGAGAAACTGATGTTGCCTGAATGGTATGAACCACAGCGTGAGCAGATTGAACAATTGTTGCCACGAATTGAAGTACGTGAATGGAAAGGAGAGTCCAAATCATGACCACAACCAATACAATGAAACATATCTATAAAGCAGGTGCTCAGCCGGATGCGCCAACAATCCTGTTGCTTCATGGCACAGGCGGAACCGAGAATGATCTGATCGGTCTGGCGGAGATGATCGCACCAGGAGCTGGCATACTTGGGGTGCGGGGTAATGTATCGGAGAACGGGATGCCCCGTTTCTTCCGCCGCCTGGCCGAAGGCATTTTTGATGAAGAAGATCTGATTGCTCGTACGGCAGAGCTGGGATCTTTTGTCGATGCAGCTGCGGTGGAATATGGGTTCGATCGTTCCAACGTGTATGCACTGGGTTACTCTAACGGTGCCAACATTGCGGCAAGCTTGATCTTCCATCAAGCAGATGTATTCAAAGGTGCAATTCTGCATCACCCGATGGTACCGTTGCGCGGACTTGAACTGCCGGATCTGAAAGGCCTGCCTGTGTTCATTGGTGCGGGCGAGAACGATCCGATTGTACCAAGACGTGAAACCGAGGAACTTGCTTCGCTGCTCAGCGGTGCAGGTGCCGATGTAAACACGCATTGGGAGCGTCAGGGTCATCAGTTGACTCGTACCGAGGCAGAAGCCGCGGCAGCTTGGTTTAAGACTCAGGCGTAAATTGGGTGGATAGACGGTTATGAAACGTGTAGAGACAGCCTGATCGTGAAGATCGGGCTGTTTTTCCTTTTTATTTTGATCATCGTCAGGAAGAAGAAATGATTGACTGGTGTTATGTAACCGTTACTAACCGGGTAAACATTTGAATGTGTGGTAGATAACCTTGTATGCTTAGTGATATAGCTATGTATCAACATCATGAACTGGAGGGGTTAATGTGGAACGTAACATCAAGGAACTGGTACAGCGGATGACACTGGAAGAAAAAGCGGGCATGTGCTCGGGACTGGACTTTTGGCATCTGAAAGGGGTGGAGCGTCTTGGCATTCCATCCATCATGGTGACGGACGGACCTCACGGACTACGCAAGCAGGATGGGAGTGCAGATCATCTGGGTCTAACGTCGAGCGTGCCTGCAACCTGTTTCCCGTCTGCGGCAGGATTGGCTAGTTCATGGGACAAGGAGCTGGCGCGTCAGGTCGGGGTGGCTTTGGGTGAGGAATGTCAGGCCGAGGATGTAGCGGTATTACTTGGACCGGGTGTAAATATTAAACGTTCCCCATTGGGTGGACGTAATTTTGAATACTTTTCCGAAGATCCGTTGTTATCTACGCAGATGGCTACCGGTCATATTCAAGGTGTGCAGAGCCAGGGTGTGGGTACGTCTCTCAAACACTTTGCAGTTAATAATCAGGAAGAACGGCGTATGTCGATTGATGCGGTGGTAGATGAACGGACACTGCATGAGATCTATCTGGCGAGCTTCGAAGGTGCGGTGAAGGATGGACAGCCGTGGACGGTGATGTGTTCTTATAATAAGGTGAACGGTACGTATGCAGGTGAGAATGAATGGTTGCTTACGGATATTCTGAAAGACGAATGGGGTCACGAAGGTCTTGTGGTATCAGACTGGGGTGCGGTTAATGAACGTGCAGATGCCCTTGCAGCAGGACTGGAACTGGAGATGCCAACAAGTGGTGGAATCGGTGAGCGTAAAGTGATCGATGCCGTAGAAAGCGGACAACTGCCGCTGGACAAGCTGGATCGGGCGGTGGAGCGTCTGCTTACGCTGATCTTTAATGCCGTTGATCAAAAGCAAGATGGGGCTGCATATAACAAGGATGAGCATCACCAACTTGCGCGTAAGGTGGCAGCCGAGAGTATGGTTTTGCTGAAAAATGAAGAAGGTATCCTGCCGCTTGGGCGTGAAGGCGATGTGGCGATAATCGGGGCATTTGCGCGTAAACCTCGCTTCCAGGGCGGGGGAAGTTCCCACATTAATCCGACCAAAGTGGATGATATTGTGGAAGAGATGACACAGGTGGCTGGCGAAAGTGTAACCTTCTCGTATGCCCCAGGTTATCGGATTGAAGCGGATGATGTGGATGAGACATTGATGCATGAGGCTGTTCAGGCAGCACAGTCAGCGGATACCGCTGTTGTGTTTGTTGGATTGCCGGATCGTTATGAATCCGAAGGGTATGATCGTGCCCATTTGCGTTTGCCTGACAATCATATTCGTCTGATTGAAGAGATTGCAAAAGTACAATCACGTGTGGTTGTGGTGCTGAGTAACGGATCTCCAGTGGAGATGCCTTGGTTGCCGCAGGTGCAAGCGGTGCTTGAAGCTTATCTTGGTGGACAGGCCGTTGGTGGAGCGATAGCTGATCTGCTGTATGGAGAGGTGAATCCGTCCGGTAAACTGGCAGAGACATTCCCTGCCAAACTCAGTCATAATCCATCTTATTTGAATTTCCCGGGTGAAGGGGATCGTGTCGATTACCGGGAGGGTATCTTTGTTGGTTATCGCTATTATGATAAAAAAGAGCTGGAGCCACTGTTCCCGTTTGGTTATGGACTGAGTTATACGACATTTGAATATGCTGATCTGAAGGTAGATCGCACAGAATTGACCGATCAGGATGAGGTGAATGTGCAAGTAAGGGTCACCAATACCGGTGACAGAGCGGGCAAAGAGATTGTACAGTTGTATGTCAGCGATGTAGAGAGCACAGTTATTCGTCCTGTAAGAGAATTGAAAGGATTTGCGAAGGTGGCCCTTGAACCTGGAGAGTCCAAAGTGGTGAGCTTCACACTAAACAAACGTTCATTCGCCTATTACAACGTAGATATGAAGGACTGGCATGTGGAGACCGGAGAGTTCGAGATTCAGGTAGGCAGTTCCTCACGGGACATTCATGTGCACACACGTGTGAATGTAGAGTCTACAGCGACATTCCTTCCAACCTATACGCGTAATAGTACATTGGGTGATATCCAGCGTGATCCGGCCCATAAACAGCTACTGGACCAGGCTTTGCAACAATTCCAGGAAGCCAGTGGGTTCGGCGGTGATGATGCCGGGGATCATGCAGATATGATGGATGCGATGATGAAATATATGCCGCTGCGAGCACTGGTTGCGTTTAGCGGTGGGGCCATGACGGAAGAAGCGATGAATGAACTTCTGGAGCAGCTGAACAACAAGGATCATGGTATTAGGGGATAAGGGGCTGTGCTCTTAAACCGAGTATTCGTCCATCCTTGGATTAAGCGATTACGATTATGCGATACGTGCAGGAACTGCGCACGAAGCAACAAGAATGTGCATGAGGGCCAGCCGCATAGTGGCTAGGACAGTTACCCGATCCGATCATGGATCGGGTTTTCTTTTTGCACAAGGAAAAAGGGGGGAAGGAACGGTGGGATGTGGGGTGATCCTAGCAACGTGACAGAGGTGACAGGACTGCTCTAACTTGCTGAAGCAATATGGTTGTCGTAAAGGATAGATTAATCTATAATGAAGTAATTGATAATCATTTTCAATTAGATTCGGTGATAGATGATTATGCACGTAATCAGGAGGGGAATATGAATCCTAACCCTAGCTTACATACATTTGGTTCAAGTGCGTTTGTTCAGACCCGCGATGGTCGCAAACTACATTATATGTCCAGGGGAACAGGAGAACTGACGGTTGTATTTGAGTCCGGTATGGGCGCCTCCAGATCAAACTGGGGACTGGTTGCACCAGCCATTGCTGAGCATGCACGTGCTGTCGTGTATGACAGGGCAGGGGCGGGACGAAGTGATGTCGACTCGGCTCCCCGCAGCCTTGAACGCATTGCAGGGGATCTTGGAGAACTGCTGACAGCTCTGGGCCCGGGCCCATTCATTCTGGTTGGACATAGCTGGGGCGGTCCGATTGTACGGGCTGCGGCAGCTGCACATCTATCTCGATTACGTGGCATTATTCTGGTAGATCCATCAGACGAGCATTGCGAAATGTATTTTTCCAAGCTTACTAAAAAGAGCTTTGCCATCAATGGTTTTATTATTCCAATCATGGCGCGGACTGGCTTATATAAGAAACTTGGCAGCAAAGCTGGAAGTGTTCAGCCTGACGATGTGGCAGCGGATCACCTCAAGGAGGATTTCACTGTACGGGCAGCCAGCACGATGCTTGCAGAAGGCAAAACATTTCTGAATGACATGGCAGCGCTGCTGGAACATCCTCCGGCTCTGGGTAATCTGGAAGTTAGCGTGATCACGGGTACGAACCCGGGCAAGGGAGAGGGGAAAATCAGACCTGCCCTCATCACGGCGCATCGCCAGACGGTGAGCCAGCTATCCAATGCGAGATGGATTGGGGCCGATCAATCGGGACATATGGTTATGTATACAGACCCTCAGGTCATTATTGATGAGATTGTACGAATGATAAATGACGTGAGCTCAGGCGCAAGAATAGATCAAAAGTGATACAATACAAAGAAAAGCAGTGCGCGACATTGCTAGATAAGTTGAATTAATGATTTACACGATAACGGAGAGGACAGAAAGAACTCGAAAAAGCGAAGCGTTCGCCTAAAAGCTTTCTGAAAGAAAGCTGCATCGGAAGCATACGCTATCACCGGATTTTTCCCTTGAGAAAAGGGAATCGAAAAAATCTGGGGATAACAGCGATTGGAGGGTTATTCTGTCATCGTAGTGTCAGTGTAAATAAACTTTAGTTCAACTTATATAGACCATAAAAGCGGAGTGTGGAGACAACATGAAACCAGTTGAACAAGAACCAACGGGAACCACAAGTCCCGGTCGTGCCAGTGTTGGCATGGAAGATATCGTACGCGCACATCATGTGTTGCGTGAGGTCATTGTAAGAACGCCGTTACAGCGGGATGCTGTATTGTCGGCCAAATATAACTGTAATGTGTATCTGAAAAGGGAAGACCTTCAAGTGGTGCGTTCGTTCAAAATTCGGGGCGCCTATAATATGATTCGCAGTCTGACACCAGCCGAGATGGAGAAGGGTATTGTCTGTGCAAGTGCGGGCAACCATGCTCAGGGTGTTGCTTTTAGCTGTAATGCCCTTGGAATTAACGGCAAAATCTTCATGCCGAGTACAACGCCGAACCAGAAGGTGAAGCAGGTGCGTCGCTTTGGTGGAAACAACGTTGAAGTGGTGCTGATCGGGGATACGTATGACGATGCATACGCAGAAGCAATGCGTGCATGTGACGAACAGGGCATGACGTTCATCCATCCTTTTGATCAACCGAAGATTATTGCAGGTAATGGTACGGTAGCGATGGAAATCATGGAAAGTCTCGATGAGAATGCCGACTATGTATTCGTGACGATTGGTGGCGGAGGGCTGGCAGCCGGCGTGGGAACCTACATGAAGACCGTGAGTCCAGAGACACGCATCATTGGAGTTGAGCCACTTGGGGCAGCTTCCATGAGTGAGGCGATGTTCCGCAAACAGGTTGTGACGTTGGATGATATTGATAAATTCGTGGATGGCGCAGCGGTGAAACGTGTTGGCGATCTCACCTTTGATATCTGCAATAGTATACTTGATGACATTGTGAAAGTGCCGGAAGGCAAAGCCTGCACAACTATTCTGGAACTATATAATGAAAATGCGATCGTTGTCGAGCCTGCCGGTTCCTTGGCTGTTGCGGCGCTTGAGCAGTATCGTGAGCAAATCGTGGGCAAGACGGTGGTCTGCGTAATTAGTGGCGGTAACAACGATATCGACCGGATGCAGGAGATCAAGGAACGTTCCCTGATCTATGAAGGTCTGAAGTATTATTTCATGGTTAATTTCCCGCAGCGTGCAGGAGCTTTACGTGAATTCCTGGAGGAAGTTCTAGGGAAAAATGATGATATCACCCGGTTTGAATATACGAAAAAGCATGATAAGGAAAATGGCCCTGCCTTGGTGGGCATCGAGCTGATGTACAAGGAAGATTACCACCCGCTCATTGAACGTATGAACCGCAAAGGTATCGCCTATACCGAACTGAACAAAAATCTAAATCTGTTCAACATGTTAATCTGATGAATGATTCCAAGATGCAATTAGATCACCAAGAAACATCTCCTCTGATCAGACCTGCGCGCATAGAAGATGCTGATCAGGTTATTCCGTTACTGTATCAGGCGATAGGAGACATTGCATACGCGCTTGCGGGTGAGGCGGATCATGAGAAGGCGATGCAGATTTTGCAGGAGTTCTATGTACAGGAAGACAACCGGATTAGCTATCGTCATGTGACAGTGATGGAGCGGGATGGGCTGATTGCGGGGATTCTGGTAGCCTATGATGGCGGAGATGCAGATCGTCTGGACCAGCCGATTCTGGATCGACCTGGACGAAGCCGGGATGAGAAGTATGCATTGGTCAAAGAGACCCGTCCGGGGGAGTATTATCTGGATACTCTCTCGGTAAGTGAAGCATATCAGGGGCAGGGTATCGGCCGGGCACTGATGGCTGCTTTTGAGCAGCAGGGCAGAGATCTGGGTCACTCGCAGGTATCTTTGATTGTAGAACGAGACAACGGCCGTGCGCTAATGCTGTACGAACGGCAGGGATATGTCAAAGACGATGTAATTGTCATCGCAGGACATGAGTATAATCATATGGTCAAACCGATTCAATAGTGCAGGGAGCTGACCGGTTGAGTTAGTTCTGATGATAAAGCATGAAGAAAACCGCCACAGGAGCGAATCCTGTGGCGGTTTTTGTTGTGGTTATCTGTTGGGATTTAGCCTGAATTTGAACCGGGTGTTAACCGTGGGAGCAGATTAATTCAATAATTCGCGTAGTCGCTGACCGGCACATTCTGCTCTAGCCATTTCTCGACAGCAGCGGTTTTCTCGAATTTGGCTTCGGTTACGATATCCATGAACTTTTCGAGTTTGGTCAGGAAGGCACTGTCTTCGGATGAGTTACGTTGTAAGACAGCTTTGTAACCTTTCTGGGCATTGGCTGTCATTTTGTTCGTTTCATAGTCAAATAAAGGCGTATTATTCAGGCCATAAAAGGTATACAAGGTATAGTTATTCATCAGGTTCTTAACCTGTTGTACCCGATTGGACTTCGGATATTCGTTCAGGAATCGTTCCTGATTCAAAGCGCGATTGAGTATCTCCTGATAGCCAATGACCAGTGCACCATCATCGGCGGCAAGGTTGCTGGTTTCAACTGCCATAATATTAATGTATTGTTTGATGTCTGGTTTCACGTACGAGATATATTTCTGAAAAGCCATATAATTCATGATCGGATAGAGGGAACCTTCCAACATAACCAGGCGATAACCGCTATCCCGTGCCTGCTGGAGCAGCGCACGCAGACTGGTGTCGTTGGTGCGGCTCATCAGTTGGGTGAAGCTATCATTCCACTTGTAGGCATTGATCATCTTGTCTTGAACATTAGGCACCAGTAGACGGTCCGTCATGGCTGTTAACGCCTTGTTGCGGGCATTCTCCAGTTGTAAGACCATCAGAGTTGCATGATAAGTGGTGACTTGATTGATATGAGATTCGAGATAAGTATCCGCGGCAGGCAAGCCGTTCTTTTTGTAGAGCATGGACTGAAATGTTTTATATATCGTTGTTGAACTGGCAGTCGTGACTTTGGTATCTGTACTGGAAGAAGCGGCAGCAGCGACTCCGGATAAGGGAGCGACAGCCGTTTGGAGCAGCATGAGGATGGCGGTGGCTGTAATGAAGGTGCGCATGCCTTTACGTTTGGCAGATTGGAACGATGATGTCATAGATATGAACCTCCCGTAGTTGAGAAAATGATAGGTGCTGTTCACTAGTCACTATACATTAACCTAATTGATGCAGGATGTGGTTGCGGAATGGTGACAAATTCTTCTGTTATTTTTAACTTTTGGAGGGTGGAAGATAGAGGGAGAATTCTGAGAAAATATTTTTTGTACAACTGGAAACTTTTGAGCTGATCGGAACGTCTTAGTTGTGCATAGGTAAATACAGGAATTAATGAAAAGAACAGCGAATCTATTTCGATGTTAACTAAATGCGAGAATGGGGATATGGGATATGAGGAAAGCGGGAGGAAAACAAGTGAAGAAGGTAATGTCAGCGCTGGCTGTATCAGCCATGCTGATGTCCGCACTTCCAACGTCGGTTATGGATGCAGCCGCGAGGATCAGTATATATATTAATGATGCAGAGTTATCATCTGCTCAGGCACCTGTCATGAAAGGTGGACGCGTACTGGTTCCGCTGCGGTCGATTTTTGAAGGATTGGATGCGAAGGTACAGTACACGAACAGAACCAAAACGATTGTTGCAACGCGCGACGATCAGGAAGTTACTTTGACACTTGGTTCCAAAACGGCATACATCAACGGGGAAGCGATATCGCTGGATGTACCTGCGAACACGATTAAGGGCAACACGATGGTTCCAATTCGTTTTGTCAGTGAAGCTTTTGGAGAAAAAGTATTCTGGAACTCACGCAATCAGCGTGTAGATATCAAGACAACAGCAACACCTCCAGTAGATGAGACTCAATATGCTGCATGGAACATCTATGGTTCGGTATCCGGAAGTAACGGAGATGGTCGTGACTTGACCGTGAGCTTCACACGTCCAACTTCAGAGAAGGCGGTATCTGCTTACCGGATTATGCTGGTGAAAACTCGCGATGTGAATAGCTTTACGGAGTCCTCAGCAACTGCCGTACCTTCTGCAAACTATACATCTGTTACACCGAATGGCAACAACCCGAAACTGACACTTAATGCACAGACGCGTGACGTAAACGGGGATTTGCTCAATAGTAATGAAACTTATCGTCTGTATGTACTGACTGTTGGTAACAGCAGCAATAATTATAAAAATGCATTGAACTGGTCTTCCCAAGCATTGAAGCTCAATAATGTGAAATCCACAGTACAGGCGGTTACAAGTCTGCGTGCCGCAGATATTAGTGACTATGGCGATGGCCGCGATCTGGAGATTAACTTCACGCAGCCGAGCACGACATCGAACATTACGTATTATCGTGCTTTTGTAGTCAAAGCGAAGGACTCTTCTGCGTTCAATCTGGCTGCAGCGAATAAAGTGTCCAGTGCAAACTCCACGATCATATACAAAGGAAACAGTACCGCAGTGAAAAGCCAGCTGACTTCTTCGACACGGGATACGTCTGGCGAAATGATTAAAAGTGGCACAGCGTATGTGGTCTACATCTTGTCGGTAAGCACTAATACAACAACAGACAGCAAGCTGTCCGCAGCATCATCTTCACTTACGTTGTCCGTGAACACAGCAACGTCTCCAGTAATTACGCAGGTGAAGGATAACTCGGATTATGGAGATGGTCGTGATATTCAGGTGAGTTTCAACCGTTCATCGGATGAGTCCAAGGTGGCGAATTATCGCGTCTTTGTGGTACGCAACTCGGTTGCCAGCAGCTTTAATCTGACGACGGCAAGTAATCTGTCCTCCAGTCTGTACTATACGGTGAATAAAACAGGCAACAACATTACAACGACTTTGCCTTCATCCATGAAGGACACAAGTGGTTATAACGTAACGAATCTGCAAGATTATCGCATCTTTGTGATGGCGGTGGGCAACCAGCAAAATGGATACACCAATGCGCTGTCAGCTTCCTCCACAGCTCTGAGACTGACAACGACCGGTAACGCGGGAGTTATTAGCAACCTGTCTGTTGCGGATATTAGTGACTACGGTGATGGGCGTGATCTGCGGGTTTCTTTCAACAAAGCTGCGGATGAATCCAGAATCTCTGCCTACCGAGTATATGTAGTTCGTTCCGCTAATGTGGGCAGTTTCACACTAAGCGCAGCTAATGCGTCGAACAACTATACACAGGTGAATAAAACGGGTGGTAACCTGTCAGTTACGCTTCAAAACTATGCGGTAGATACCAATGGTTATACCATTACCAATAATGTTGCTTATCGGGTATTCGTGCTGTCGGTGAATAACAACGGTAACTCCAGTCAGAATGCGTTGTCCGGTTATTCTTCGCAGATTACATTGTCGGCAAACGCGGCGGTAACCGCACCAAGCGGTGTGCTGCCATCTGATATTGGGGATGCTGGAAATGGTAGTGATCTGCGTGTGAGTTTTAATAAATCCGCAGATGAGACGAATGTGAATCATTATCGGGTGTTCGTAGTGAAGGCGGGCAGCGCGTTTAATTTGAACACAGCGAATGCATTGAACAGCGCGTATTACAGAACCGTCAATAAAACGGGAGCTAACCAGACTGTTACTTTAACAAGTAGTTCCAGATCTGTGGACGGTGAACTGATTCGTAATGATGTGGCCTACCAAGTATATGTGATGGCTGTGAATAACAATGCTTCTCTGGCGAATGCATTATCGTCTGCCTCCGGAACAATTACACTGACTTCGAATGCCACTGTAGAGGCAGTGAGCAAGGTAGAAGCAACTGTGAAAGATGCATCGCAAGCTGCAGGCAACGTAACTGATATAACAGTTAAATTTACGAAGCCTGGTAACGAGACAGGCATTAAACGGTATGTGCTAATGGTTGTGCCTGCTGCAACGGCATTTGATCTGAATGCAGCCAAAACAACTGCAAATTCAAATTATGCAACAGTTGTTACTACTACTCCGACAGACTTGCCACTTTCATTGAAGGATAGCAATGGCGGTGATATCAAAGCAGGAGTTTCATACAAGGTGTATATACTATCGGAATCATCAGATAGTAAGCGGGAATCCAATTTGGCATCTTCCCCTGTTTTCACAATCAACGCAAAGAAACAGGCACCAACGCCTGTTGAGAAGGTAACGGGTGTAAATGCAGCAGTAACTGATAATTCAATCAATGTAAGTTTCACTAAGCCGACTAATGAGGCAGGCATTGTTCGTTACGATGTGTACATTGTTAAAGAAGGGGGCGGTACAGGTACTTCTGGTACAGTTCTAGCCACAGTAAATACGGGTACTGCTCCATGGACAGCAACAGTGGGTATTACAGCTAAGGATTCAGATAATGTAGATTTTGGAGCAGGAAAATACCGGGTTTTGGTAGTGGCAGTGGCGAGTGACACGTCGTTAAATACATCCGTCACTTCTGAAGGGACTTTGACCATTCCGCCAGCTTCTTCTGGTACTGATCAGGGAGCCGACAATACAGGTACATCCTCTAATCAGGATACCGATGCAAGTGCCTCTGGTGGTAGTGGTATTTAAGTATCAGCTTGAGATACCTCATAAAACAAACAAATTTAAATACTTGGATGCATAATCTGGATGAGTGACAGAGGTAGTGAAGGGCACGGAATCGATTCTGAAGAAGCGTCAGCGTGCGCCTATTACTACCTTTTACAGGTTAATCAAGAAATTTGGAGACAACAGCGATCGCAAGAACGATCCGTGACCGGAACGGCCACTCAGAGAAGCGCAATCTATTTTAAGTAAAGTAACATGTTAACTCCCTTTCCAAAAGAGAAGGGGAGTTTTTTTTATTACCATATTGAAAATCTTGTCGCTAAAAAGGTTCCTTAGACCATTGCTGGAACAGGACAAACGGATGGATAATAGAAGGAATAAGCTAGAAGCCTATGAGCCGAAAGGAATGATGGAATGCTTGCATTTCGTTTGACAGGCCTGCCGGATTCCCGGTTGCCGCTGTACCTGTATTGTGTGGGGACACAGGAAGAGAAAGTTCTGCATAGACCGGATGGATTTCCGGTGTATCAGTTGTTTTTGTCACGCGGTGGTGAAGGGCAGTTCAAGATAACGGGAAAAGGGACATGGACGATGGGAGCAGGGCAGTTATTCATCGTGGAACCCGAGGTTGCGCATGAGTATGTGCCTCATTCCAAAGCCAAAGGAGAACTGGGTTATATCGGTATTGGCGGTACATCGGCTGGATCGGTACTACAATCCACGGGTTTGCTTCAGAACGAGCCGTGCCATATCTCTGGTTTTGAAATCATCTGGTCACGCATGACCAATCTCTGGCACGCGTTGGATCGAGGAGCAACGGAGATGTGGAACACATCAGCCCTTATCTACCAGCTTATTTTAGATATAGCACAATCGAAAATTCCATCTGATGTCGGTATTGGAGGTGTTGGATCAGGGATGCCCCGTGACGTAGCTGTAAAACACTCTAATCGGGAGACCGATCCGAGCAAGGATGCACTCATCCGAGCAGTAGCATTGATGCATACGCACTACCAGGATGACCTGTTATTGAAGCACATCGCTGACGCAGTTGGTTATTCGGTGCAGCATCTCAACCGATTATTTCACCAGCATTATGACGTGACAGGACATCAATATATGCAACGATTACGTTTGCAGAAGGCTTCGGACTGGATGGACAAGCATCCAGGAGCAAGTGTACGAGAGGCGGCAGAGACCATAGGGATGGAAGTGAACTATTTTATCCGTATGTTCAAGCGGGAGTTTGGAGAGACACCGGGCAAAGGAATCAAACATCGGAACCAGCTCCAAATGGAAAAAGACCTCACGAATTCGTGAGGCCCCTTAATCGCTTATATAACGTGTTATGCTGTTTTCTTTTGTCCAAATAAAGGCCTTACCGTTGCAAGTCCCACAACTCCGATCACTGCACTCACCCACGGAGCCAGTGCAAATACCGGAAGTTTATCACGCAGTGGATACCCTACAAAGAGCACAAGGACCACGATGACGATGTAGATGATGATTCCCTTAAGGTTAACCTTAGGTACGGTGTTCTTGTCCGCTCCTTCATCGTCCGGTCGCTCAGCAAGGCGGCGAAGCATCTCCACCAATGCAATACCGCCAACTGCCGCAACGATCAGAGAGAACAGACTGATGTGTTGGAACGGCTCCGTATCTCCGCCAGTCCAACCCACGAACAATCCCACACATCCTTGAATCAACATGACAAAAGACAAAGCCGCCCAAGCGATCATGGCATACCACTTTGGTGTCCGTTTCACAGGCTCTGGATTCTCAGTTGGCTGTGGTTCTACAACGTTGGCATTCTTTTTCGATGAAGCTGTTGAACTATTATCACGGGTTGGGCTGGATTTACCCACCTCAACGGCAGCCGTCTTCTCCGGTGCTGTATTTGTAATCCCGAGCTGTGCATGGATGTCTTGTTCCAGATCAGGTCCGTATAACTCGCGAGCGGGTTTGTTATCCCGCTGAGCCTGTACGATTGCTTTTCCTGCGGAGAGTATCCACTCTTCCTGTGTTCTCTCGTCCGCTGGCGCATGACGCGCAATTGTGCTGATCTCGTCATACAATTTCACATGTTCAGGTGTCATTCGACTCATCTCAGTTATTTGCCGATTCTGTATTTCTTTAAGCTTCTTATAGGAAATCCCCAATGATTGCTCCCCCTGTCTACACACGTTCTGATCTTCCAATGGACTGAAGACCCTGACGGTATTTTAGTATACGGGAAGGGCTCTCGTTTCGCAAAGTCATTCCTTATAAAAAAGCTGCTCATGGTGGACCCATATCCATACACAGGCCAGTATAACACAGGTGCATAACAGCACCAGTTTACCGTGATGTTGAATCCATTCCAGTAGATGTTCCATGAATTCATTCCTTTCGGCAGAAGGATTCCGAGGCATATGCTGCCTATGTTTGTTCGTTTATTTTCCCCCGTTCATGTGAAAAAATACCCTCAAGCCTCCCAGATCTAACGATTGTGTGAAGTATGCATAAAGAGCAGCCGATTCCATCACAATAGTAGCATTTCCAACAGAAATCCAAGATTGGAGTGTGCTTGTTATGGATAAACAAACAGAATTGACGCGAAAGCTGCTACTGAACAGCAACTCCCGTGGAGTCGTGGACGAGGTTGTATCCTTTGAAGAGAACCTGGAGGATACGGAGTATGCAGAAGAACTGACAGATGGCAATTTGAAGGGAAGAAGTTTCTGGGACAATAGTGATTCGGGTCATGAGCATGAGTGGAATGGACGGGTGGAGACCCACGAGATGTTCCGTAGAAGCTACGAATAACGATCCTGCAACACTTGTTTGAATTCCAAATGATATCCGGGCCAGCTGTCATCAGCGTGGCTCATTTTTTTGCGCTCATCAACCGATAAAATGTAGATTAGTAGTCGACGTAGAAAGGATCCTTATTACGTTGACTTGAAGGTTACGGGATGATAATATATGAATAACATCTTAATACACACTAAACTTATCGGATTATATATATTTAATAAATGAAGCTCAACAGGCTAAGCAAGGAAAGGGGAAATCGGTATGGAACGTCAGATCAGTATCCGTCATGGACAGGATGAATTAACAGCCACGATTCATTATCCGGTTGTGAAAGATATCAAGGAGGAGAAGAGTCAGCAGCGCGTCCCTCTTGCGGTTATCTGCCACGGCTTCGTTGGTAGCCGGATCGGCGTGGATCGTTTGTTTGTAAAAACTGCACGGGAGCTGGCTGAAGACGGTTATTTGGTCCTGCGTTTCGATTATATCGGTTGCGGAGAGAGCAGTGGGGAGTACGGAGCGGAGGGACTGGAGTCCATGGTACTGCAGACCCGTTCGGTGCTGGACTACGCGGTGAATTGCAGTGATGTAGATCCTACGCGTGTTACGCTGATTGGTCATAGTCTGGGTGGTGCCGTTGCATTACTAACTGCTGTACGTGACAAACGTGTCAAAAACCTGGTTATGTGGTCCTCCGTGGGTTATCCATTCAATGATATCGTGAAGATTACGGGACGGGAAGTATACGATGAAGGCGTGAAACTGGGTGCGTCTGATTATCTCGGATACAAATTCACACCAACGTTCTTCGAGTCTCTTGCTGAACAACAGCCATTCCAGGAAGCAGTTAAGTTTAGCGGAGATGTACTCGTCGTACATGGCACGTCAGATGAGATTATTCCTGTAGACTACGCATTCCTGTATCAAAAGGTATTCTGGATGCGCCAAGAGGGCCGCTGTGACAAGGAGATCATCTTCCAGGGCGATCACACCTTCTCTTCAGGTAAAGAGCGGGAACAGCTAATTACGCGTACCAGAGAGTGGCTTGGGGAACGTCAGAAGATCGAGCAGGATTGGCAGCACTGGATGATATAAGTGGCAGGATTACAACTGTTTGGGGATGTCAGCTTGGAAAAGCGCCTTCTTAAGGGTAAAATAGAGGAGTAAGCATTCTATCCGTGTCTGGAGGTTGGCAGCAATGACATTACCCGCACTTTTCATTGCGCATGGTTCTCCCGCTCTGGCGGTGGAGAGCAATGACTACACTCACTTCTTGAACCAGCTTGGAGACAGGCTGCCGGCTCCGAAAGCCATTGTCGTATTTACGGCGCATTGGGATTGTCCTAAGCCGTCCGTGACGATGGATGATACACATCAGACCTTGCATGATTTTTACGGATTTCCTTCTACGATGTATACGATGGAATACCCTGCATCTGGGCAGCCAGATTTAGCGAACGAGATATGTGCTTTGTTCACCCGCAGCAATCTGGCACATCAGCCGATTCGAGGCCGAGGGCTGGATCATGGCGTATGGGTACCGTTGCTCCATATGTATCCCGAGGCTAACATACCTGTGATTGCTGTATCTGTAGACTCGTTGCGTACGCCGCAGGAACAGTATGATATTGGCCGAATGCTGGAACAGTTACGTCATGATGATGTGTTAATCATTGGCAGCGGTGGAACGGTTCACAATTTGCGATTGCTGGGCAATACGGATGAACCGCAAGAGTGGGCGGTTGAATTTGATAACTGGATTGGGGAGCGCTTGCAGCAGTGGAACACAAGAGAACTGTTTCAATATGAGAAAAAAGCCCCTCATGCACGTACGGCGGTTCCGTCGTATGGTACAGAACACATTGCACCTTTGTTCTACGCCATGGGTACAGCGGATATGTCCCGATCAGCGAAGCGTCTATTCCAGTCTTACCCTTACGGAACGCTCAGTTTGAACTGCTGGCAGTTTGGAGACGGCGTGTAACTTGGAACAGACAACAGCCTGATTATGGTGTTTGAAGCCAGTTTGGTACGGATAACATAACGTGTATTAATGCATACAATTACAATATATAAACAAAAGAAGGTTACTCTACACCCTTGAAGGGCTACAGTAACCTTTTTTCAATATGAGGACTTTATTCATGCAATAGATCTTTATTTGCGGATTTCGAACAATTCACAGTCTGTACGCGAATGATAAGCGAGCTCACTGACACTGGATTGTACTACTACGGTGTTGCTGTCAAAACGGATAATGATGCCACCGGAGTCAATCTGGTGATTATCTTTAAAAACTCGAACCTTATACTTCATATTCATGGCTTCCTGGAAGTCCGCATCGGTCTCAAGACGTCGCTGGGTCGGCATATCGTGTACTCCTTTGAAATTCAACTTTATTTCATCATAATACGATTTTCTGTGGCTGAGCAAGTCAGACAGAGTATCCAGGCTATTTTTGAAAAGTAAAAAGCCCTGCTCTCCAGGGGGATTGGGAGCAGGGCCGAGAATTTTATGCTATGAATGATTGCTTAAGCTGTTTTTTGAGTTGGGCTAATCGTTGGTGTGTCTTTAGGAAGATTGCCTTTGTTGTTACGAGTGAACAATCCGCGAAGGTAAGGCAGTACCCAGTGATCCAGCCCGATTTTACCTGCATTTGCACCAGCAACGACAAGGAAGATTTCCATTACAACCAGTTGAGCATTCGTGCTTACTGTTCCCGAGAAGAGGAACGCGAAGTTCATGACCATAGCCATCAGTGCTGCTAGTGTAGTGAAGCAACCGAGGATGAGACCCAAACCTACAAGGAATTCACCCAATGGGATAACGAAGTCAAACAGTCCTGCGTTTGGTACTGCGAATTTTTCAAGGAACGTTGCCCACCAAGCTTGGACAGCCGGGTGATCACCTGTTGCTTTTTCTACCGCACCGGCCAAGAACCCGCCAGCTTGGAATCCGCCAGTCAATTTGCTCCATCCGTGAGTCATCCAATCATAACCGATATACACCCGAAGTACTGTCAAAATCCACATTGCTACTTTGTTTTCTCTAAGCCATTGGTTTGTGCTGAACATATGAACCACTCCTTCATGGAATCTAGTGTGTGTTGTTTTGTTTTTCTAAGTGATCACCTTTGATGTCTTTATTGTATAGTTCAAAAGTTGTTTTGTTTGTGATTAAAATCACAATCTAGTTCAAATTTTAAGTAAGGTTTGAGAAGTTCACATTTAGGACATATTTTTCTGGCTATATGCTGTTTCAAATGTGAATTTCAAGCTGTATCAAGGCCTTCTGGGCGCAGACAAATCGGATAGGGTGTGATTAAATGGAAAGAAATACGTGAAATGGTTGCCCACATGAGACATATATCACAACTTAGAACCAGGCCATATCGTTCAGGAGGTCCTATATTGAAGCTTTTTAAATGGAACAAAGTAGCATCGGCTGCATCTCTGTTTATTCTCTCATTAAGTCTTGTTGCTTGCCAAAACCAGGAGGTGGCGCAGATGCCAGTTCAGCCAGAACCGACACCTGCACCTGTACAAGAAGAACACGTGGAGGAATCCAACACGTCTCTCTATACAGCACCTCTGACGGGTCTGCCTGTAGATGAAGCGATTACGCGTCGACCACTCGCCGTAATGATTAATAATGCACCCGCAGCTCGGCCCCAATCGGGTCTAAGTTCAGCCGATATCATTCTTGAAGTTCTCGCTGAGGGAGGCATTACCCGTTTCATAGCCATCTTCCAGAGTGAAGGCGGTGCTGAGACGGTTGGACCGGTTCGCAGTATACGTCCATATCTGATTGAGCTCGGCGAGAGTTATGATGGGGTACTTGTTCACGCCGGAGGCAGTCCGGAGGCGTATTCCATTTTGCAAAGGCAGCAGAAACAGCATATGGATGAAATCTCGAATGGTGGACCTTACTTCTGGCGTTCCTCGGATCGTAAAGCCCCACATAATCTGTATACTTCAGCGGACAAGCTGAGAGAAGGGTCAGATATCAAGGGTTACAGCCATGATTTCAAGTCGCCAGTATACAATTATAACGAAGAAGGCGCGACATCCGCAGGAGAGGCAGTGAAGCAATTTGATATCCATTATTTATTGGATAGTTACCGGGTGACGTATGATTATGATGAAGTTAGCGGACGATATATGAGAATGGTGAATGGCAAGGCAGATCAGGATCTGGATAATGGGACTCAACTTGGTGCAGCGAACATCATTGTGGCAGGTGCAGATCACAAGGTGCTCGATAATGTAGGTCGGTTGTCCGTTAATTTGGAACAGGGCGGGGAAGCCATGCTTTTTCAGAAGGGCAAGATGATTCGTGGGCAGTGGGTGAAGAAGCAGGGGGATATTATACGGTTTGTTCAAGGTGGCAGTGAAGTTGCTCTTGTACCGGGTAAAACCTTTATCAGCATTGTTCCCAATCAACCGGAATTTTCCAGTCATGTGAAGCTGGCTGCGCAGCAATAAAAGGATGTAATGAAAGAAAACAATGAAACATGTATTCATTTTGTTGTCGAAAAGGCATTATATTTGTCCTTAGCGTGAAAAGTAGAATCGTGTCGATTTTGAATTTTGATGTCGAATTGTAAACGCAGTGTAAAATCTTGACTTGAATTTACCATTATTCCAAATAATTAAGATTCATTTCAGATTAATGTGATAAGAATATAAAAAAGGATCACACCTTTTGTACAAACCATGAAACAAATATGATAAGATATCAAAGGTTGTCATTTCATGTTTCATCGGTTGTCGGCAATTTTTCTCGTAAAGGGGATAGAGCTATGAAGCTTAAGAAGAAGAAGGATATATTTTTTGAGACACTGGAGAATATGGCAGATACGGTTGTTCAAGCGGCAGATTATTTCTCCCAGCATGTTTCCAACCTTCAGGATGTGACTCTTTTTGCTAATGAAATGAAGAAGTACGAGTCGAAATGTGATGATTACGTGCATACGATCATTACAGAACTCAACAAAACATTTATCACACCGATCGAACGCGATGATATTATGGAGCTGACAACAACACTTGATGACGTATTGGACGGACTCGAAGCAACGGCTTCCCGTTTCTATATGTACCAACTGACAGATCCAGATGATGAGTTCGTCATACAGTTTGCTGAAATTTTGCGCCAATCGGCTTACGAAATTCAGAAGGCGATCCATCTGCTGTCCCAGAAAAAATTGCTCGCGATCCGTGAGTATACCATTCGTTTGAATGATCTGGAAAACCAAGGCGACGAAGTGCTGCGCATGTGTATCAAACATCTCTTCGCTACCGTGTCTGATCCGATTGAACTGATCAAGCGTAAGGAAATTTACGAACGTCTTGAGACAACAACGGATGCTTGTGAAGACGTGGCGAACGTGCTTGAATCCATCATTATGCGTAATTCTTAAGGAGCCAGAGAATAATGGAAACAACGATTTGGGTATTGGGTATAGTCGTCTTCCTTGCACTGGCGTTTGACTTCATCAACGGTTTTCACGACACGGCCAATGCCATTGCGACTTCGGTCTCAACCCGAGCACTGACGCCGCGTCGAGCTATTCTTATGGCAGCGGTGATGAACTTTGTCGGTGCGATGATGTTCACAGGTGTTGCGAAGACGATTGGGGGGAGTGTGACCGACCCCACCACGCTGGATAACGGGATAGAGGTCGTCATAGTCACCTTGATATCAGCGATTATCTGGAACCTGGTTACATGGTGGTTTGGTATTCCGTCTTCTTCCTCACATGCACTTATTGGAGCCCTTGCAGGTGCCGTACTCGTTGGCGCAGGATCTGATAAAGTGAAATGGAGCGGATTCATTGATATCGTCGGAGGTTTGTTATTATCACCTCTGATCGCATTTGCCATCGGTTATGTGGTCATGACGATTCTCAAATATATTTTCGCCAAACGCAGTCCGCATAACGTGAACAAAGGTTTCCGTACGGTACAGATTTTCACGGCAGCACTGCAAGCATTCACGCATGGTACGAATGATGCACAGAAAGCGATGGGTATTATTACGTTTGCTTTGGTTGCAGCAGGTGTGCAGGATAATCTGGATGTTCCGCTGTGGGTTAAAATTTCAGCGGCAACAGCGATGGCTCTGGGTACGTCCATCGGTGGTTGGAAAATCATCAAAACGATGGGTACCAAAATCTTTAAAATTGAACCGATTAATGGTTTTGCCGCGGATATTTCAGCTGCTTCCGTTATTTTCACAGCAACGTTGCTTCACCTTCCAGTTAGTACAACGCACGCGATCACCTCAGCTATTCTGGGTGTGGGTTCCGCGAAACGTTTCTCTGCTGTGAAATGGGGACTTGCTGGACGTATCATTATTACGTGGTTCATTACGATTCCGATTACTGCGGGACTGGCAGGATTGCTCTACTGGATTATTTTCTAAAAAGAGAAGTTATCCCGAACGAATTCGGGGTTACCAGACCATCTGTTCATAACTGTGTGAATATCGGGATATGTGGACAATTATACAACCAAAATCAAGAGACGCCTGTGCATGAACGTGTGGACAGGCTGGATATGTGGATAGCCATCCGTGGAATGATAAACCAAAAGAAGATATTCCTGTGGATACAGGGAACTGTGGATAGGGAAATGAGAGAAGCCAACAGGGTTGGCTTTTTTTGTTGTCGAGTTTGAATGCGTCTGTGGATATTTTGGACACGTGGGAGACGTACCTATGGTTAAAGTTGTACAATGAAGTAAAGATACAGGACAAGGACGTGGTCTAATTTATGATTCGTACACTCGCCATTACACGAGAACATCAAGTCTCCGTTAACGTACCACTTACACAGCTGGATCTGAACGATTACGCCTGGGTATGGGCCGATTTTAACCAGCCAACGGAAGAGGAAAGTCGTTTGCTGGATACATATTTTCATTTTCACCCTTTAGCTATTGAGGACTGTCTGCATGTATTGCAGCGGCCAAAGCTTGATTATTATGATAATCTGCAGTTTCTTGTACTACATGCACTGAACCCGTCCACACTGGAAGCCGAGGAGGTTGACTTGTTTCTCGGATCAAACTTCCTAGTGTCTTTTCATCATGGAGTTTTGGAGGAAGTAGATGAAGCGTGGGAACGCTTGTTGCACCATGCACATGAACGAACCATCTGGGCACGAGGTCCGGTGGCTGCAGCCTATACGGTGATGGACAAGCTGGTCGATCATTATTTTCCGTCTCTATTTGCGATTGAGGATGAACTGGCCGAACTGGAGAACCGGGGTGGACAGGAGTCAGTTGAAGACTTGATGAACCAGGTGTTTGATCTGCGGACTCGATTGCTGAAGCTAAGACGAACGGTAGTACCGATGCGGGATCTGCTCTATCGGGTGGTCAATTCCCAGCATGTACAACGAACAGGCGAACATACGGCTTATTTTACCGATATCTATGACCATTTATTGAAGCTGACGGATATGATTGAAGCCGATCGGGAGATGACCGCTGACCTGCGCGATAGTTATATTTCCCTGAACTCCAACCGGATGAATCAGATCATGAAGACACTCACGGTGATTACGACTGTATTTATGCCGCTTACACTGATCGCGGGTATTTATGGCATGAACTTTGCCTATATGCCTGAGCTTCAATGGAAGTTTGGGTATGGTGCGGTGCTACTGTTGATGTTTGTGCTTGGCGGAAGCATGGTCGCCTGGTTTGTAAAACGGGGCTGGTTTAAGTGAGAACCAGTGTAATCAGATGTTAGTAACAAAAACTTGTAATAACGTGTATCCACAGGTAAAATATAACGATATGTGAATAGATTCTGGATGAATTATCCATACATATCATTGTGGAAGGATGGGATACGATGAGATTGGCAGAGGCTCTTGTACTGCGTGCAGATGAGCAGAAGAAGATAGCTCAGCTCAAGCAACGTCTGGAACGCGTAGTTAAAGTTCAGGAAGGTGAACAGCCAGCAGAGGACCCACAGTTGCTTATGATTGACCTGGAGAATACGATCCGGAGCCTGACGGTATTGGTTAAGAAAATTAATAAGACCAATGCACAGACTGACTTCACAGCTGGAGTTACGCTTGCAGATGCCCTTGCAGAGCGGGATGGAATCATGCAAGAAAGAGCATCGTTTAACGAGGTTTTGCAGAATGCGTCCATTCGCCAGGATCGGTACAGTCGTTCTGAAGTGAAGTATGAGCGAACCGTGAACATAGCAGATATTCAACAAAAAGTGGATAGCCTTTCGAAATCCTACCGGGAACTGGATTTTAAAATTCAGGAGAAGAACTGGACCATAGACTTAATCGAGGAATAAAACTGCGTCGGTAACCCTATCCAAATGAAGCGAGCATAACCCACCAACGGGAAGTTGGAAACCTGGTAGACGCTGGGCCATGTCTAACCCATATCATCATTTAGCCCAATATTGTTACAAGAATGCGCAGCATGGATGTATCGTGTATCTTTCTAATTGTTACGACCATATGCAGGTCTTTGGATAGCGGTGAGGGTGGGTAAGGGGAATTGCAGTTTGAACTACATATGAAGAAGGCCACTGGGCCATGATCTCGGGCAGTAATAAATGTCGGGAGATGATGTTTGCCAGGTGGCCTTTCTGATTCTTCTATTAGAAGTTTTGAAAAAAATGTATCCACATGTGAATAACTATTCCGCTTCAACAAGCTGTGTATAACTTATGATGACTTCCTTTTACTCCATTTCAAGAACAAAAGAAGTTGTAGCTGCTTCTTTGCCATTCACAAGAATGGTAAGCGTATGCAGACCGGCATAATATTTTCTCGTTGTGATGACTTTGAACGATTGTTTAGTGGCTACCTTGGTTCTGCCTGTCGGGTACATTTTATCGGAGCATTTGAACCGTTTGGGGGCCTGCTTGCCATTTGCCTTCATATAACCCATCTCATATTCAATTCGCAGCATCTGGGACTCGCCGCTCTCGTTAACGACATCAAACGAAAAATGAAGATCCTCGCCAATGCTAATCGTATCCTGGACAAGCTGAAGCTGCTCAATGTGAATCGAATCCTGCTCGTTATAACCAAAAAGACTCAGTGCTTTGCGATGTCCTTTCTTCAGTAATGACCTGCTGGCATGCCGGACAATCCAGTCTGTGTGTGCATGTTGTCCGTACCAGGTCGTGGCCAGATCCATAACCAGTTCAGGGTGGTCCTTGGAGATGTCATTCAGATGATTGGCGACACTTTTGCGAACATAGAGGGACTCGTCCTGTTTCAATGCATGCAGAATCGGAAGTACAGGTGTTGGATCAGTGATAAAGTTCTGGAGTTTCGCACCCCATGGCAAACGTGGCCGGCTGCCCTCACTGGCAAGTCTGCGGATATGCTCGTTGTTGCTCTCTGCCCACGCCATCATATGTTTCATCGTTTGGATTGGATAATGTTCAATAAACGGGCGTACCGCGAACTCCGAGCTGGAATAAGGTGTGAAGAGGGTCAGATACTTCATGGATAACTCGTAATCCTCTGGGTCAAGTCCGTTCACTTCGATAAAATCCGGTACAAACAGATATTCAACGCCTCTCATCGTCGGGGCGGCTTGTTCGATAATATGTAATGCTTCCTCATAATTGTCCGGCAGTACCTGGGTCAAAGCCAGTGTGATTCTGCGAATGCGCGCTTTGAATTCCAACTGTTCCCAGCCTTCGGCGAAAACCAATTCATGAAATTGCTGTGTATCCAGCTTAGGGTAGAATTGACGCATCTGTTCGCCGGTCCGATCGATTAATGCGGGAGTGTATTTATCTTTGATAAGTTCCATGGTCCGCCTCCTTTAGTTACTATCCAGTATACCTCAAATTACAGAAATAAGAACGTAAGTTCCTGGAATTTATTTGTATACGGATGGACGGTGTTAAGGCACCCGCCTTCTGTAAGGGGGTGCCTGAATCTTCTTAACCTTTGTGACTTTTGGGACGGCGCTTCGTGGAATTGGATTTGCGACGGGTTGGAGTCGTATTACGGCGACGTGGAACATTCGTTGCTTTGTTCCGACGTTTGTTTTTGCGTTTGCGGGACGGCTTATATTCTTCATAGTCTGCATCGGCCGCGCTGCTATCCGTTTTTCCTTTTCCAAAAGGCAGAATGCCCATAACAAGTTTCATCATCGGAGCCATCTGCTGGATACCACCGACGACCTTTTGCATTTTGCCTATTCCAGTCATGATTCCATCAATACCGCCGAAGCGGTCGATCATTCCTTTTAACTCACCGATGTTGGCTAATGAAAAGCCGGAACTGCCAGTAGCAGGCGCCGGTACCGGAGCTGGGGGAAGAACCTGAGCTGCACCTCCATAAAAGTTCCCGCCAGCCACACCTTGCCCATAGGGTACGACTGCAGAAGCTTCGACTTCACCAAAGCCCGGGTAATGGGGCTCTACTCCAGGATACATCGGTTGAATCTGAGTTTCATTTAAAGACCTCGGAACCACACCGGGCGGCATATAGGCAGAAGTATGTGCCTGCCGATGAGCATGAGAAGACGGACGCTGCCCTGGTGCTGGCTGGCGGTGATAATAATGCTGTGGCATGAACAATCACGTTCCTTCTATTGGATTTCGGAATTGCGTTCCATGAGTTGCATGACAGATGTACATCATAGACCCTTGTGGAACTCCCTTTTGTTATACTGTATGTCATTCGCGGAGAGACGGCGTAGGCGGGTATCCCGGAAAACGGGATATTTGCGGATTTGGGCGCATGTAAGATGGCAGGTTCACGAAGAGTAAAATGAAGTTTAGACACAAAATTGTAACATTTAGGAGGATTGAAATCCTACATAAGTAATCGGATATATACAGGTGAAAACTGGGAAAAAGCGCGGAAATTTCGCCCGATGTACACGAGGGGAGGACAATAGTACCTTTTGTAAGCGGTAACATGTATTTTTATTCTGTAGTGCGTGAAATCGGTAACGCTTGAAATACCAACTCAGGGTGAGTACAATGTAGGTACACAGTAACCGCTAGGGGATGATGATGAAATGCAGCTGAAAAAGCTAAATGATAAAAGCATTGAACAACTATTCGAGGCTATTTTGACGCTAAAAGATATTGAAGAGTGTTATGTTTTCTTTGATGACCTCTGCACAGTTAACGAGATCCAATCCATGTCCCAGCGGCTGGAAGTGGCTCGTATGTTGGGTAAAGGCAATACGTATAACCAGATTGAAGCAGAGACAGGTGCGAGTACAGCTACAATTTCACGTGTGAAACGCTGCCTGAATTACGGTAATGATGGTTATAAAATGACGCTGGAACGCCTGGGACGCTAACATGAAGAAGCCGGGTGTACTCATCATCAGTCACGGTTCACAGGAGCAGACCTGGGTGGAATCCGTCGATGACGCGATCTCCCGGTTGAATCTGCCTGTTCCATTACCGGTTGAAGCCGGTTTTCTTGAACTTGTGGAAGGACGCCTGATCCAGGACGGTATCGACCGACTGGAAGCACAAGGCGTAACCGATATTCTGGTTGTACCTCTATTTGTTTCGTCCGGGAGTACACATGTGGATGAAATTGAATATGCCATTGGTGCAAAGGAAACACCTGATCGCGAAACGGATCTGGAACCGTTCGATGTGAAGGCTCGGGTTCACTTCGGTTATCCGGTGGATAACGATCCGGATATTGCCGTGATGGTGTGGGACAAAGTCCGATTACTGTCGCAGCAACCGGAGGAAGAAACGATTCTGCTGGTAGGCCATGGGAGTATTCATGATGGTTTTCGCGAGCGTTGGGAAGCTGGAATTTCTTCCCTTGCAGAGCGTGTGCAGGAAGTTAGTGGTGTAGCCCATACGGATTATGCATTGCTGAATCCGGAGAGTGTGTACGACAAAGTGAAGTACTGGAGCGAAGAGCGGGGGAACCGAGTCATTGTGGCGCCGCTGTTTTTGAGTGCCGGTTATTTCACGAGGAACGTTATCCCAGGTCGGCTGCAAGAACTGAACTATGTGTACAGCGGTGAAACACTGTTGCCACATCCATTGCTCGGGCAGTGGCTGGAGCATCAGATCCAGATTTTGCTGGAGAGATGTAATGAAGTTAAAGCTTCTTCTTGAAGTGATTGCTTTGGCATAGGTGTGTAATCACATCGCTCGCAGTAATGTCGCATCAATTGATTTGAACTCCATAGCTTCATAAACAATTAAACCACGTCGAAGGACGTGGTTTTTGTTTGTTGTAGATCACTTGAAAGAGATTGGGTTATCCATTAATGGGTGCGTGCAATTGCAGATGTAGCTCCAGTAAATTTATTAATTGGTCAACGATCTCCTCGGCCGGATAAGGCATGGAATTCATAATCCACCACTCCAGGAGGCCCACAGCAGCGGAAGCAAGAAACTGTATGGTAATCTCTTTTTTCATACCTTCCTGGATTCCACAAGCATCCATTTGATCCTGTACTCCCTGGACCAACAATGTCATCAACTTACTACGGAACGCTGGAATACCTTTTTTAGTTAGAAGTGTGGTATAGGTAGAGGCATGCTGTTCCAGATAACTGAAGGTTCGGAGCAGCGCATCCTTGGCCGTAACGGGTGTTGTAGTAGGGCTTTCGATCATACAGGCATCCAACAACCGCTGCAAATAGGTCTCAATGCATTGATCCAACAGGTCGAACTTGTCAGCATAATGCAAATAGATGGTTCCTCGGTTTATATTAGCCCGATCTGCAATATCGTTTATCGTAATTTGCTCGAATTCCTGTTCCTCCAGTAACCCCACAAAAGCTTCAATTATCGCCTTTCGTGTCTTGAGTACTCGTCTGTCCATGGCCCCTCCTATGATGGTTTTCAACAATAAGGAATCATTCGTTGATTATTCAACAAAAACGGATATTTTAACGATTGAAGCACAGTAGGTGCTTTGTTAATCTTATTTTATCAACAAATGTTCATAAAGCAACGAATATTGATAAAATATGAAATTGAGGGATAACCAATGAAGATATTAGTTTATGGTGCGGGGGTTTTGGGCAGTCAACTGGCGCATGTTCTGGTGCGCGGCGGCAATGAAGTCACCATTCTGGCCAGAGGGAAGCGGGCAGAGGAGCTGGAGAAGGATGGAATCGTCATCCGGCATTTTTTTCAATTCAAAACGACAGTTGATCAGGTTCGGGTAGCCAGAACGTTGGAAGTGGATGACGAATATGATCTGATTTTTGTTGTCATGAAGTATAACGATTTTTCTTCAGTGTTACCTATTCTGGCAGACAATCAGAGCAGCAATATTGTGATTGTGGGAAACAACGCAGATGCACGAAGCATGCAAAACTTTTTGGAGGAAAACAGCAGGGTAGCAAAACAGGTCGCGTTTGGATTCCATGTGAGTGCAGGGAAGCGGGAAAAGGACCGCATGTTATCGGTCGGTGGAGGCAGCGGACAAATGGTAATCGGCAGTCTGGACGGAGAGATAGGATTTAAACCTTTACTGGACCAAGCTTTCCAACATGTGAAATACAAGTTAAATGTTCTGAGCGATATTGATGCCTGGTTGAAAAGCCATATCATCCCCATTCTGATGCTTAATGCGGTGAGCTTTAATGAGGAGAGTGAGTTGATCAAGTTGGACGGGAACAGAAAGCAAATCCAACATATGATTGGGGCGATGGATGAAGGCTTTAGCGTACTTGAGGCTATGGGCATAACGATTATACCGGAGATTCAGGCTAAAATGATCCGCAAGCATCAACGGATGTTGTACCTTCTGTTGAAGATCTATAGCATGCTTCCGGTTCATAAGCTGGTCGCAGGTTCTTTTGGAGAGATTGAGGCATTAAATAATGCATTTACCGATTGGAAAAAGACAACAGGCATCCCAACTCCCCATTGGGACGTGCTGAAAAGAGATTTTACTATCCTTAAATGAAGTGTTGCTCATTAACCCAATACCGACTACAATAAAACCAACTAATAAAATGGGGATAAGGAGATATACAGATGCGGGAAGTGCCCATGCGTTATGTGAAAGCAAATCAGGTCGGTATTGTATTGTTTGTTTTACTCTCGTTTGTGTTCAATCCAATTGTAGTTCTGGGAGCGCTCTGGAGCATTCAGGTGGTTGGTCTGGCTTCCAGTGGCAAGCTTAATCTGTTTGTGCAGATTGGGAAAGCTGTGTTGACTGGTAAAGGTACAGAGACGCAGGCGGTGGAGCTGCAGCGATTCAACAATATTCTGGCCGTGCTCTTCCTGTCTCTGGCACTCATCTCGTTCTCGCTTGGCTGGGTAGCCGCAGGTTATGTATTCTCCGTCATGCTTCTCGCGGCTGCAAGCGCGGCGCTGCTGGGTTATTGTGTAGGCTGCACCGTCTATTTCTGGTATAAACAGCTGCGTGCAGGCAGAAAAATCGGATTTTGAAGTTGGTTGAAGAAGTGATACAGGTATCCGGGATACTACAATAACTTCATAATGAAATCCCCCTCAAGTGAGCTGCCACTTGAAGGGGATTTTTTTATCTGAACCAGGCCTTATTTAAATTGTTGGTAAAATTGTTATCGTTGAAAGGCACGTTGGCGCTACCGAAGTTTGTCGTGTTGAGTGCATTTCGTGCCGCAGAAGTCAGATCGTCCCATCCGATCAAAGGCTGAGTTCCACCCACAGCATTAGTAACGCCAAGCTCATGGTTCAGCGGCCAGGTACTATTGTAGGAAATCAACGGATGGTTACCTTGTGTATTGTTATTGTTCGGTGTAACTTTTGTAAACTGGCCGTGACCGGAATATGCGATAGAGAGGATTTTGGAATTGGCAGCTGCCGGATTATCGACCCACACGACGATTCCTTCCCAATCATGACGATGGCCGAGTCCAGAGGAAGGGGAGTCTTTGGGGAAATACCACGAATACATGATAGCCCACACCCCATTGTGCCATGTGGAGCGGGAGTAGATCTGCCCTGTACTTGAGCTACAGTTCCCATTCGATGACCCGGACGTATTCAAGCCAGCACTGGTATTGCCCTGTTGATCCACTGCGGGAAAAGGCACACAACCATGATAGACCTTCAAAAACGGCTGAAAACGCTTGGCTGCTTGTTGCATTACGGTGACTGGTGAGACTTCCTGAAATCCGACAACCTGATCATGATTGATTTCTGCTGCTTCAACAACGGTGACCCAAGGAATACATGCCATAAGCGAAACCATGAGCATTAACACGATTTTTTTCATTTACAATTCTCCTTCAAGGGTATGATGTGGTGCTAAGTCGAGGGTTCACTAAAACTATATTGGAAAAAGGTTTATGTTATTTATCTTTTCATCTTAAGATTTGTAAATTTGTAGCATATCTATGTCATAATCATATGTAGATCATCGAAATCGAAGACTAATTCCTGCCTAAGCGGGCAGAATGGTTGATTAATGAGACTATTTTACATAAAAGGTAGTGGGGAAGATTCAGGATCGGTGCGTGAGGTTTATTGGGTAATAGGCAGATTAGTGGGTATTTATATGTTAAAATATACTTATACATTACAGGCTAGGACATCTTTACATTTGATGATATGATAGGAGTTAAAGGCTTTGGAATGAGACGGAATTCCTGATGCATAGATATAGGTAAGTCGAAAGATTAGAGCAGAATGAACGCAAGTTCATTATTGTGTAAAAAATATGCCCTTTTGTGGACTGATGCAACGTAAGAATATGAGGTCGTTTAGACTCATGGATAATGTGGAATAGGTGGCGTATGAGATGAAAAAAGCTCGCTTAATATATAATCCGACCTCAGGCCGGGAAGAAATGAAGAAACGTCTGGCTGATATTTTGCAGCGTTTGGATCAAGGTGGTATTGAAGCTTCATGTCACGCAACAACGGGTGAAGGTGACGCAACCCGGGAAGCTGAACTGGCAATTGAACGCGGATATGACATGATTATTGCTGCTGGTGGCGATGGCACGTTGTATGAAGTTATCAATGGTATGGCTGAGCGGGAGAATCGTCCTCCGCTGGGTGTGTTCCCTTTGGGAACAACGAATGATTTTGCACGTGCACTCGGCATTCCGAGACAGTGGGAGGATTACGTGGATCTGGTCATTAACCAGCATCTTCGTCCGCTCGATCTAGGCAAAGCGAATGATAAATATTTTATCAACATCGCCGGTGGCGGATCACTGACTGAACTGACCTATGAAGTACCGAGTCGTCTGAAAACGATGATTGGGCAACTGGCCTATTACATGAAGGGTATTGAGAAAATGGCGAGCCTGTCTCCTCAGGAGCTGATTATTCGCGCCGACGGTCAGGAAGAGATCCATGATGAATTCATGTTATTCCTCATCGCCAATACCAATTCGGTCGGGGGATTTGAGAAGTTGGCTCCAGGTGCAACCATCGATGATGGTCTGTTCGATGTGATCGGTGTCCGCAAATGTAATCTGGCCGATATGATTCGCCTCGTAACGCTCGCGCTGCGTGGGGAGCATCTGAACGACAAGAAAGTGGTTCATTTCCAGACGAGTCATATGGAAGTTACGTCCCCGGGATATGTACAATTGAACCTCGATGGAGAGTTGGGCGGTACATTGCCAGCTACCTTTACGAATTTGCGTCATCATCTGATGTTGTATCGTTAAACTTGGCACTTGGCGGAGAATGTGGTCGCTTGCGGAAAGCGTTAATGCCGCAGTGGTTGTTGTATAGCATCGCACAAGTGGTGAGGAGAGTTGGATTCAGCTCTGCCGTAAGGCGTGATGGAAGTGTATTTTCCAGTTGCTGTGTACAGTGGGATCGCGTATAATCTCATGTGGTCACTATGCGTTGAGCTGATACAGGGCAGATTGTGGTGATTGAGTGAACGTGAACAGTGAATATTGAATATTGAATAGTGAAGGTTAAAAGAGCTGGTCTAGTTCAATGGTACTGCGATGTGGTACACCGTGCTGAATGTAACAGTTTGGTCGAATGCCGGCTGGCTGCTAACGAACTCAGAAAGCCTTAATGTGGCGAAATCGCCGAAGTTGTGAATCTAACGAATCTCAACGTCGTTATTTTGGAGAAAATGACCGAAAAAGGTTGGAAAACACCATCCGAAGATGATATAACGTTTCTGAAGTTCATTAGAAATTCGGAACGTTATTTTTTGATGTGATACTATATAAGAAGAAAGAAGTGAATGTACGTTGTCTAATACGAACCGCAGCGGTCGTGGAAAAAACCGCCGGAATTCGGCTGCCTCTCAGGGGCAAGGGAACGCTTCAGCGTCCCGTCAGCCAAGTCAATCATCTCGTCCATCTACACGTCAGCAGGGAAAAGAGGTGCGGCCACAAGGCGCATCTCTTTCTGCCGTTCGTCCAAAGGGAAGAACACGTGAATCTGCACCAATCGAAGGACTGCCCGTTAGCAAAAATGAAGAGACCGTCATCGACATCATTGGCATGAACCATGACGGTGAGGGTGTAGGTCGTGCGAATGGATACACGCTCTTTGTGCAGGGTGCGCTTCCAGGTGAAACCGTGCGTGTGCGCGTGATGAAAACCAAGAAGCAGTATGGCTACGCCAAATTGCTGGAGATTGTGAAAGCAAGCCCGGATCGTGTGTCCGCGCCTTGCCCGATCTACGATCAGTGCGGCGGCTGCCAGATCCAGCATATGAGTTATGCCGGACAGCTTGCGTGGAAACGCCAGTTGGTGGTCGATAATTTGGAGCGGATTGGCAAGTTGAACGTGATGGTGGAGGATGCAGAAGATACAGAACACGCGATTCGCGTACTGCCTACGATGGGTATGGACGAGCCGTGGCGATATCGGAACAAGGCACAGGTGCCCATTGGAGCTGCCGAGGGTGGTTTGGTAGGTGGTTTTTACGCTAAAGGAAGTCACCGGATCATTGATATGGAGAGCTGTCTCATTCAGCATGAGCATAATGACGAAGTGGTTGCGAAGGTTAAGGAGATCGGCAGTCATTTTGGTATTAGCGCCTATAACGAAGAGACAGGTCGCGGCTTGCTACGTCACGTGGTTGTGAAGAAGGCATTCCGTACTGGCGAGATGATGCTCGTACTGGTCACGAATGGTCGAGACATTCCGTACAAAGACGAATGGATTGGCAGTATCCGTGAAGCGATTCCGCATGTGGCAAGCATCTGCCAGAACGTGAACAAGAAACAGACCAACGTCATCTTTGGCGATGAGACCCGCGTCCTGTGGGGCCGTGATGTAATTTATGATTATATCGGTGATGTTCAGTTTGCGATCTCGGCTCGTTCGTTCTATCAGGTGAATCCAGTGCAGACGGAAGTACTGTATGGGAAAACGGTAGAGTACGCAGGACTGAGCGGCAAAGAAACTGTAATTGATGCTTATTGCGGCATCGGAACGATCTCTCTTTTCCTCGCGCAACATGCGGATCAGGTGTACGGGGTAGAGATCGTGCCCGAAGCGATTGAGGATGCGCGTAGCAATGCTCTATTGAACGAGATGCGCAACGTCAAGTTCCAAGTTGGTGCCTCTGAGGACGTCATCCCGCGCTGGAAAGAACAAGGCATCGAAGCTGACGTCATCGTTGTCGACCCACCACGGAAAGGCTGCGACCCGCGTTTGCTCGATACCATCCTGGAGATGAAGCCGGAACGCGTGGTTTACGTGAGTTGTAATCCGAGTACGCTGGCACGTGATCTTCGTGTGTTGGAAGATGGCGGCTATCGCACCGTGGAGGTAACGCCGGTGGATATGTTCCCGCATACGGTGCATGTGGAATCAGTGGCGATGTTAAAATGGAAGGGGCAGGATTAATTCCTACGCCTCTCGTTGTTCCAACTTCCTTATGGATTGAGGACGGGAAATATGTAATGTATGGCTTTGATTGAACCGTCTTTAATAACTTCAATTTTTTGAATAAGTCTTTGAAGTGCCTGCTTAAAGACTTGTTGACCTTCAATTTGAAGTTTGGTGAAGCGGGATAATTGCTTTATATAGGCACGGAGTTGTTCTTCCGTGTCTTTTTTTGTACCTATAATACAGATAGAGGTGAAATTTCTTGAACTATAGGGGCATAGATCTCATCCAGTAGAAGATTCTTATCATCACGCTTGTAGCCAAATGTGGGTAGAGAAGCCTTGTAGGGCGGTTCGTGAAAATATCATCTTCATGTGGCTCGCCGCTGGCCAACTGCCAGACTTTCGTACCAGTAACCTCTTTCCGAACGGATGAAAGAGGTTACTGGAAACCGTGTTTACCCATGTGCTAGAGTTATAACTGATTTCGATTGGACGTCAAAGCGAGGCAAACTTCATTAACTCAGCTTTGTACGCTGATACACGTGATTCTGTATCGTGTTCGTGAGCGATTCCAGTTTGAAGTCGAGCCGTTCTCCTTATCAATATCTCCGCTCGTCTGTTTCCTCGTAAGCTTAACAGTCCCTAGACGAAAACACTTCGACATTGTGGTTATGAAGCATTCTGACAATGTTTATTGTATTAAGCGTATTCTTTATGACTGGAATGGTTGCGTTAACTATATTTTCCCTTAACCATACACATTTTGAAACAATCACAAATGAGAGAAACAACCAGATGACGAATGGAATTCCAGAGGGCATCAACGGGCTTTTTCAAAAATGTTGACAATTGGTATATTTGTAATTATATTAAATATATCGGGCGCTTGGTGCTGTAAATCTACTAGTGTAAACGCTACCAAGAAAGCCTTTACGCAGTATAGTTCGATCCCGTCGAGGAAGAAAATGGAGAGTTGATTGGGGGCTTACTCCCAGTTGTATATACACTCTGTCCATTTACGAGTGACATTCATCGTAGTTTTGTAGAGCATTTTCAGCAACGCTTCATTGCTTGGGAAAATGCTTTTTTCTTTAGGTTTTGCGATGTTGACGATGGTAACCCTCAATTATTTCCGTCGTTGTACTCTTCGCGTCAAGCTTTTTATGTCCTGCATCGTGTCATACTCCGCCTCCAGCATGAATTGCAGAATCTCTGCATACAACTATGCAAACAACTCTTTCAGTGCAAATTCACCTTGTACATCGTTATGAACTTTTTTTTCTTCAAATCACTTTCACTTGCTCATCACGTATACTATCCTCTTTAATCAGCCTTTCTAAAGATTATCTAACGGGGGAATATGATGTCTAAATCAATAGAATCTATCTTGAGAGATGAAATTTTTGCTGAGCTGGACATCGAGTATCCGGAAGGCCACGATACCCGTTTGTTGGACCAAGGGATCGATTCAGTAGGCTTCATCAAGCTTATTGTTTTAATGGAATCGAAGTTTAACATCTCGATCCCTGATGAAGATCTGTTATTTGAGAAGTTCTCCACGGCTGGATTAATCCTTAATTATTTGACTGTGAAAACGCTATGATGACTATCATTCAGCGTCTATTTCTGGAGGCCTCTGATCGCCAAGATCATATTATCCTTGAAGATCTAAAGCAGCAATGGACTTACGCAGAAGTGATGACAGAAGCTTACTTGATTTCTTTATATATCCACAAGAATTTTGAACTTGAGTCCGGAAGTCATCTTGCATTATACACAAATAATGAGCCCTTGTTCATTTTTGCGGCGCTGGGCATTCAATTCTGCGGTTATGTGTTAGTACCGGTTCCTTATTCGGCGTCCAATACTGAAATTGAAAATATTTTAAATGCCAGTGACGCCAAATTGGTTATCAGCAAATCTGCACAGCCAGCGCATTTAAATTGCGACATACCTTGGGTTACCGCTCAGGATTTATCGCAAGAACCAATGCCTTCGTTCGAATCGATCTCGTTAACCAATCAGTCCGATCCCAATCAATGTGCGATTCTCCTTCCTACATCGGGCACAACCGGAAAATCTAAAATCGTTATGTTATCCCATTGGAATGTATTAACGAATGCGTTGGCACATGGCGGAAAGGTGGGGTATACAGAACAAGATTCGTTTCTTGTAACGATGCCCGTTCATTTCAGTTCTACGATTGTCACGCAATTGATTTCTTGTATGTTATATGGAACCCGAATTAAACTTATCAGCTTGCCCTTGCTGCCGCGCACAGCGTTTAAACTGTTTCAGAATAAGGCGGTCACGGGATTCTCAGCGGTGCCTACGCAATTGATGCACTTTGTTTCCGATTTCCATCAGACAAAGAACTGGAGTGCCTTTGATTCCATTGAATTTATTGTAATTAGCGGTGCGGCGATTCCCGCGAAATTAGTAGACCATCTTCAGACTGTATTTCCTCACGCGGACATTATTCAAACCTATGGATTGACCGAAGCTTCTCCGCGGGTGACCATGATGGAACGGGGAGAGCGCTACTTATCCTGTGGATCACCCATAAATGACGTTTCTATTCGTCTTGTTGACGAAGAAGAGAATGAGGTAGAAGGAGCTGCTATCGGAGAAATTTGGGTCAAGGGCCCGAATGTGATGCTCGGTTATTACAAAAACCCGGAGTTAACGAACGCTACCATTGTTGAGGGTTGGTTAAAGACAGGAGATTTGGGATATTGGAATGAATCAGGGTGTCTTATACTCACAGGCCGAAAGAAGAATATCATTATATCCGGCGGTATCAATATCTATCCGGAAGAAATCGAGGAATTTTTGTACGGCTTGAAAGAAGTGGAGGAGGTCATGGTTGTTGGTGTACACGATGATCTGTTAGGCGAAGTGCCTATCGCATTTCTGAAAGTTTTTAATGAATGCCTGGTTGATATAGATGCACTGACACGACATTGCAACTTGCATTTGTCAACGTATAAAGTGCCTAGACAATGGAGGATTATCGATAACATTCCAAAAACAAAAACAGGAAAACTGGACAGGGTAAGCACGAAGCGCTTATTGCTAAATGAGATATACTGATTCGAAATCCTTAAGCTATTTAACCAGATAACGAGGGGTGAACGAAAGGTTGAAGAATTCAACTCAAACGTTAGGCAGAAAAATATTGCCGGTCAGTTATCCGATGATTACAACATATACGCAACATGCTCATCTCTTGTCCATACTTACCCATTACGAGTGCGCACACCCATGGATATTTAGCAATTATATTCAATTATTTATTAACAAAGATTATAAACACCATTGGGGAGATTTTTATTTCCCTCTGACTTATGAGCTGCGGCCTTCGGATGCGTGCAAATGGATTACTACTCAAAAGATACATAGAGATACTGTAACAACTAAATGGGACTCTGTTATTCATTTTATTATAGAAAATATTAATGCTAATAACTATGTCCACACCATGGTCAATTATTTCTACGTGCCCCTAAGCGATCGCTATAATAGACTTCAATTGCATCATGACATATTTGTTTACGGCTATGATTTGGATAGAGAGATGTTGTATGTTTCCGATTTTTTTAAGAACGGGGTGTATAGTCAGGCTGAGATATCATTTACTGATTTCAATCTTGCGTTCGACACGAATCATCTAACAACCAATCATGATTATCTTAGAAAAATGGTTTATCTGTATAGATTCAATGATCAATATCAGGATAAATTCAGTGCAGATACCCTAGTGAATTCTATAAGAAATTATTTCACTAAGCAAACGCCGGAGTATTGGCA
Organism: Paenibacillus sp. FSL H7-0940; assembly: GCF_037979415.1. NCBI lineage: Bacteria > Bacillati > Bacillota > Bacilli > Caryophanales > Paenibacillaceae > Paenibacillus > Paenibacillus sp. FSL H7-0940. The sequence goes on along the minus strand of NZ_CP150280.1, from coordinate 4,826,059 downwards.
GATGTTCAACTATGGGGGCGACAGGGATAATCTTGACTTCGGCATGCAAATATACACAACTCTATTTAATTATGTGAAAGAGACATTGGAAAATAAGGCTATGCTTGATATAAGACCCTTTCATTTAATTTATGATCATAAGAAGATAATGACGCTAAGATTCAAGTACTTGTACGATAATCAGCATTTAATTGAATTAAATCAAGAGCATATAGATGAATTCACAGCTATTGAACTTCAGGCAAAGATCCTTGTGAATCTAGCGATTAAATATAATTTGACAAAGGATACGAGTATTTCCGAAAGCTTACAAACGCTGATTACGAATATAGAAAATGAAGAATCCATATTCCTTGAACGATGGCTGAAGAAGGTAGTTATTCAGTAATGTTGAGGGAGCAGATGATGTCAGTTGTGGATATCTCTTCTTGCACCCGAATAGAAGCTTTAGCGCGAAGCCCGTGGTGATCCGGGCATATTTATGGAAGGAGTGATGCCGGGATTATAATCGTTGGGAGACAGCGTGTTGAGTAAGCCAAACCGTTGCTCTTGTATTAAAGATTCCGTTTGCTGACAGCCTATTGCCTTCTTGTCTTTCAACGATCCGCATTGCTTCAAGCGCTTTTTTCCGGCACAACCACAGCGAATCCACTCACCTCAAGAATCTCTCCTGGTATTTGACCCAACATCTTGTGATTCATGCATAGAACCATATCTGTTCGATTGAATTAATAGTGGTTTCACAAACCTTAAGCAAGGGGGGGGATCATAATATTCATTGTATTAACAGGAGTCGCAGGCTTCATCGGTTCCAACCTTGCCGAGAGGCTGCTGCGGGAAGGCCATACCGTTATCGGCGTCGATAATTTTCTGACCGGGTCTACTGTCAACATAGACAATCTCTTACGGTCGCCCAATTTCAAGTTTATCGAGCATGACGTCATTTATCCGCTCGCAATTGAAGGCCCTGTCGATTGGGTGATGCATTTTGCCAGTCCTGCCAGTCCGCCCAAATATTTGTCCTATCCGATCGAAACGATGAGGGTCAACAGCGAAGGGACGATGCATCTGCTGTATCTGGCCAAAGAAAAGCAGGCTGCTTTCTTCTTGGCTTCAACAAGCGAGATCTACGGTAACCCAACTGTTCACCCTCAGCCGGAAAGCTACTATGGCAACGTGAATTCGGTTGGAGCAAGAAGCTGCTACAACGAAGCGAAGCGGTATGCAGAGGCGATCACCTACTGGATGAACAGGAAATACGGTATACCGGTAAGGGTCATTCGGATCTTCAATACATTCGGCCCGAAGATGGATTTAAATGACGGACGCGTCATTACCAATTTCATTAATGAAATCATGTCCAAGCAAAACCTTACGATTTATGGCGACGGCAGACAGACGAGAAGCTTTCAGTATATCGACGATTTGCTGGAAGGGATTGTGAGACTGCTGAGCACCACGTATGAACAGCCAGTCAATTTGGGGAATCCGGAGGAAGTCACCATACTTGAAGTCGCCCAAATATTGAAGGAGCTAATGAAGTCCAACGCGCAGTTAGAGTTTCTCCCGCTGCCGGAAGACGATCCAAGGAGAAGGAAGCCGGATATTACCATTTCAAGGACGATTATGGACTGGGAACCGGCGATCAGTTTGCATGATGCACTCGCTAGAACGATCCATTATTACCAGGGTCAATATATCCATTAAACGGGAGGTACCTATGCAAGAACAGATCATAGCGTTGATATGCGAAATCAAGGAAGACGCCCAACTGGCAAACAGTTTGAACGAGCATTCGAACATCATGGAAGACGGGGGATTGGACTCTTTACAGCTAATTACTTTTGTACTACAGGTGGAAGAGCGTTTCGGTATTGAAATCGATTTTGAACAATTCGACTTCAATCTTATGGAGTCGGTAACGACCTTCTGCAATTATATCTCGGAGCTGCAGAAAACAGCGCCTGTATGAACGATAGACGCAAGTTCGAGCTCATTATCGGGACATTTGACGCGGAACGCTTCTGGCGCGACCCTAATCTAGCCAAACTGCCGTCGTTTCACGATCCTGAAATGGAGAATATCGTGATGGCCATGGATGAGCTGCTCTTCCCATTTTGCGAGGCGCAGGATAAGCTCATTACTCGCTATCGAATGAACGTTTGCCATAAAGCGTATTTGCATGAGATCGGATTTAAATTTCTTTCCAATTCAACCGATCTCGAGAGTCCTGATGTAGGAAGCGTAGGCAGAACCGCCAATATATTCGACCTGCTCACATCAGCCGATCGAATGGGTGACATGGATCTCTACTTGCTGGACGGCGCCCAGTTGTCCCCCTTTGCCGTCATTCCGGGGGTGGATCGTACTGCAGCGCGTTACGGGCTGGAACAGGATTTTCCAGCTATCGAAACGGTTCAGACTGTCAATTCGAAGCTGTATTCAACCGAATTGAACCGTCGCCTTGATCTTCGGTGTGACAGCCAGACGGTCTATTCTCCCGAAGAGCTGCTGGCAAGCGGCTTGACTTTGCTGAATCAAGGCCCCTTCCTGATCAAAGATGAGTTTGGGGTATCCGGGAAAGGGAATTTGCTGATCGAGTCGGAAGCGATTTTGCAGCGAGTCACATCCTATGTCGCCGATCAGTGCAGCAAGGGAAAAACGGTTCGGTTTATTATTGAGCCGTTCCTCCGCAAGGAATTGGATTTTTCTTGCCAATTCCACATCGATCCGGACGGCACTTACCGACATATCTCAGTGCAGCAGTTGGTCAATCACAATTTCGCTTACCAAGGCTCCTATACAGCAGACGATAGGTTGCTTCATATGCTGCAGGAAGCGAAGTATTTTGATGTAATGAAACGGGCGGCTCGCGAGCTTTATCGGTCGGGTTATCACGGCGACGTATGCGTCGATTCTATGCTGTTGACAGACGGCCGCATCGTTCCGATTGTTGAGGTGAATGCAAGAAGATCGATGAGTCTGATCAAGCATTACGTTGACCGCTACCTGAAGAAGCACGACACGGCCGGGAGCATGACACATGCGACTTTACAGTTTGCATGCGATGTATCATTCGATCAATTGCTTGAATCGCTGGACCGCGAGGGTGTTCTATATAAGCCTGATCGAGGATTCGGTATTTTACCTTTAAGCGCGAATACGCTCTTTATTAACAAAGTCGTCAGCGAGTGCAAGGGGATCCGGAATAAGCAGGTGAAAGGCAGATTATATTATTCGTTGATCGAAGGGGAATGGGATAACGAACGATTGACCACTAAGGTTAATGAGGTGCTGTCGTCGTTATCCTTCAAGATCGCCCGCTGATGCAGTCCGAAGCGCTTGAAGCCATGAATGGAGGAAGAAATTTTATGGGTGAGCGGAAAGTGACGATTCTATGCTCGGGTTTCGGTCTGGGTTTCTATATTCCCGGCCTGTTAGCTGCAAGTGATTTCGAGAAAAGGGATATCGCGACGGAAGTGCTCGTGTTCGAAAGCTATTTGGAGCAAGACAAGATGGATCATATTGTAGACAGCAGAAAGGCTTACCACAATAATTTCGCACTTGCCAATTTATCGGCCCGAATGCCGATGGATATCCGGGGCAGCATTGATTATGCCCAGGTCGAGCTATTGCTGGAGGCGTGGAAAGCGGAAGAGCGGTACGAATTCATATCGTTATCCGGACACTGGATCTATATTCTGGATTTGTATAGGGAGAAGATGCTGCCGAATCAAATTCATGTAGACCTGCTCTACGTCGATTCAGATCTGGCCCCGTCTTGGAAGAGCTTGAAGAAGTTTCATCCTAGCTATGACGAGTATTATTACAATGCTTGTCTCTATGACACCGACAAGATGGAGATTCGATGCGAAATCCCGGTTCTTCATCGTACGGCACTGCCCTTCGACTCAAGGAAGCGGCGGCTTGTTGTTCATGGCGGCGGCTGGGGGATGGGCACTTATCAAAGTACAATTCCAGAGCTTGCCTCCCATAACTATGGGCTTGATATCGTAGCTTACGATTGGAAGGAAGCGAAGCCCGATCCCGATCACCGATATTGGATGAATGATCCGGAATGGTGTGCATGGGTGAAGAGTGCGAACGGCCTGCACGAGTTTCCGCCATACATCGAAATAACGGGAGAAGACACGAAGTCATACGCCGCTGAGGTTGATCATCATTGGTTATTCGATATCGCTTCGGAGGCGATGGCTATCGTGGCCAAGCCGGGAGCGGGCACATTAATCGACTCGCTTGCATCCGAAACCCCTCTTATTCTGCTGGAGCCGTTCGGAAGTCACGAGCTTAGCAATTTGGAATTGTGGGAATCACTGGGGTTCGGAATACGCTACGAGAAGTGGCGGGAGATGGATTTTTCCGTAGAGGTCCTTAGGGAGATGCATCAAGCGATCATGAACAGACCCAGAGAACGGACGAATTATGTGGATCATTATTGTGCGAGAGTCGCGTTAACGAAGGGGTAAGATTTCAATGGCAGAAGGGGTTATGCGATGAGCGTAAACAAATTGAGTGTCGCCCAAGATAAGACAAAGACAAGCTATCCGAGATGGATCGTCATGCAGCTGTTGGAGGAGTGTAATTTACGATGCAAGATGTGCTATGAGTGGGGACTCGAAGGGCCCTACAAAAGCAAAAAAACGTTAGCGCATCTGGATCCGGATCTCATTAAAAAGATCATCGTCGAGTGCAGCCCGGGCAAGCCGTATTACGATTTCTTCGGCGGCGAGCCGCTGATGTACCCTTGGCTGAGCGACATTCTCGCCATGATCAATCACTATGGAAGTAAAGCGGACTTCCCCACGAACGGCACATTGCTTGAGCAGCATGCCGAGATGCTTGTCGAGACTGCTCCAAATAAGATCTGGATGTCGCTCGACGGCCCTGAGGAAATCAACGATAAGCAGAGAGGCAAAGGCGTATTCAAGAAAGTAATCAAGGGGATCGAGAAGCTTTATGAGCTTCGGGAAAGCAAGGGCAAGCAATTTCCGAAAATGGGTGTATCCTTTATCATTACGCCCTTGAACTATATGTACGTTGAGGAATTTTTCTTTAAGCATATCGACTTGTCAATGTTGGACCATATCAGCATGGAAGTGCAACTCTATGCAACGGAAGAGCAGTATGCCCAATATGTGAAGGTTCTTAGTGACAAATTCGACGTTCATGAAGCTCCTTATGCCAAGGGGATGGTGTGGCGTGACACCAGTTCGTTCAGCCAGATCGATATTCCGGAATTGACGAGACAGCTCAATAATGTTAAAGCGTATTGCTTGAAAAACAGCATCCATGTGATCACCTATCCGAAGACGATAGATGAACAAAATTTGAGCAACTATTTCTCGGGGCAATTCCATCAGATGGCTGATAAACGGAATCGGTGCTCCCTTCCATGGGTTTATGCGGAGATTACGGCAAGGGGCGACGTTTCTCCCTGCCATGCCTTCTATGATCTGACCTTTGGCAACGTGAACGAAGAGAGTTTGCTGGATATCTGGAGTAGTGACAAGTACAAAGATTATCGCGCGTATATGAAAAAAAATATGCTTCCGATTTGTACGGCTTGTTCAAGGTATTATATCTATTGATTCATGTGAATGACCTAATAGGTTTAAGAAGGGTGGTGTTGATATGAATCCGAAATCAGAGATTAAACGTTCCCCAAAGGATTTGCAAATATTGAAACGTACTATCAAGAATACGGTGGAAACCAAGCGGAACATGGAGAAAATAGCGGGTTACGCGACACCGTTGCCAGAGTCGGTCGGGATTAAACTGACGAACCAATGCAACTTGCGCTGCAAGCATTGCTATCAATGGAACGACACAGGCTATCATCACTTTATGACACCGGAGCAGCAGCGGGAACAGCTCGACTACGGGCTGCTGGAGAAGCTGATCCTCGAGACGGAACCAGCCAAGTCGAGACTCTATATCTGGGGCGGCGAGCCGCTCGTATACAGCCATTTCGACCGTTTGGCCGATTTGCTTGAAGCCCATCCTCGCGAGACGACGATCTGCACGAACGCGATGCTGATCGAGCGAAAGCTGGACGCCTTGCTGAGAATCTCCGACAACCTGGAGCTGCTCATTGCACTTGATGGATTCGAAGAAGAGAATGATGCGCTTCGCGGCAAAGGGGTATTCAACAAGGCGATAGATGCTATTCGGATGCTAGTCGAGCTGCGCAAGGAAAACCGATTCAAGGGCAAAATTACGATCCATACCGTCGTTAACGATGCTATGACCGACAAGCTGTACGATCTGTTGGACTTTCTGGAGGGCGTCGGTGTAGATATGGTCATGGTCTGTTTCCCGTGGTACATCTCGGACGAGTGCACGCAGGGAATGGACGATTACTTTGACCAGAAGTTCGACTTCCTTGCGGCGAGCGAGCACAAGGGCGAACGAAGCTGGCACGCCTTTAACTACAAGCTCGATCCGGAGCGTATCCCTGCTTTGATGAGCGAGTTGGACCGGGTGAATAATCGGGTCTGGAAAATGCGTTTACGCTACCAGCCGAATCTGGATTATGACCAGATCGAAGATTTCGTGCTCGGCAAAGAGGTGAAGAGTAAAGGCACGATGAACAAGAAGTGCCTGGCTCTCTCGAACCGGATGGATATTACGCCCGATGGAACGATTGTTGCGTGCAAATTTTTCAAAGAGTTCGAGATCGGCAAATTAAATGAAGCGTCCGTACAGGAATTATGGCACGGCATGACCTACAGAAGGATAAGGGAAATGATGGATGAACGACTGACACCGGCATGTTCCAAGTGCAGTGTCTTGCATTTGCACGGTGTTTAACTATTCTACATGAGCATAAATGAGGTGAACCAGTGAGTATTATCCAAGTGGAACACTTATCCAAAAGCTTCAATTACTACGAAAAAGAATTGGGGTTCAAAAAATCGCTAAAAAATTTAGTGAAGCGGAAATCACTGATCAAAGAAGCGGTTAGCGAGATATCACTTGTAATCGAGCAAGGCGAGATGGTCGGATTCTTAGGCCCGAACGGTTCCGGCAAAACAACTACGCTTAAGATGTTGTCCGGCATCTTGTATCCGACAAGCGGGCAAGCGACGGTATTAGGCTATGTCCCTTGGGAGCGAAAAAAAGATTTCAAGATGCAGTTCTCGATCGTGATGGGGCAGAAATCGCAGTTGTGGTGGGATTTACCGGCGAACGAATCGTTGTACCTGAACAAATGCATTTATGAGGTCGAGGATAAGCCCTACAACCTTGTCCTGGATGAGCTTACGGAGATGCTTGATGTTAAAGATCTGCTCAATATTCAGGTACGTAGGCTTTCGCTGGGGGAACGGATGAAGATGGAGCTAATTGCGTCGCTCATCCACCGGCCTAAGGTGATTTTTCTGGATGAGCCTACAATCGGACTCGATCTGATTTCGCAGAAGCGCATTCGGGAGTTCCTGAAGTATTATAACCAGCAGACGAAAGCAACGGTCATTCTGACAAGCCACTATATGGCGGATATTGAGGATTTATGCAAACGAACAATCATCATCAATCAAGGGAAGATCGTATACGACGGCGATCTTCGGCGTGTGAACGAGCTGTTTCATGCAAAAAAGATCATCAAGCTGCAATTTACGGACGAAGTGCCGAGGCAAGCGCTAAGCGACTATGGCGCTATCATGCAACATGACGGCATGAATGCCGTCATGGAGATCGATAAGCATGACCTTCAGCGGCTTTCCAAGATGATGCTGGACCGGTTCCCGATCCTCGATTTCACAGTTGAAGATATACCTGTCGAGCGAGGCATCGAAAGCTTGTATCAGAAAGATGGGGTCAGACATGAAAGCCTTACAGAAGTATAAAAGGACGTACATCCTAGCGCTTCAGAATGCGATGGAGTATCGGACCGATTTCTTTATGAGTATCATCAGCGGCGGCTTCATCATTCTCGTCCAATGCTTCCTCTGGACGGCCGTGTTTCGCAGTTCGCCGCAAGAGATTATTAATGGCTATACTTATTCACAGATCATCATTTATTCCGTGTTGTCCGGCGTCGTCTCCAAGCTGGTTTCTGCCGGCTTCGAAGGGGAAATCGCGAATGATATCAAGACGGGTGGACTGAGCAAATTTATCGCTCAGCCCATTCATTATTTCAGCTATCGGATATGCAATTTTTTCGGTGGGAAAACGGTCCAGATCGGGGTCGTCCTTGTCTTATTCGTCATACTGATGATCGTTTTTACTCAGATTTGGGGGTTTCAGCTTAGAGGGGTGCAGATCGTTATGTTCCTGGTCAGCATTCTGTTCGGACTGCTCATCAACTTCCTGCTTTTTTATTCGATTAGTGCTCTCGCGTTCATCATTACCGAGGTGTGGGGCGTTTATATCGCGTTCAATCAAGGCGTCTATCTGCTAAGTGGTGCCATCTTTCCGCTTAATATTTTCGGAGATACGTTTGCCAGAATCTCCAGCTATTTACCGTTTCAATATGTCGTATTCTTCCCGGTTAACATCATCAATGGGAGCATGGCGATTCATGAAATCGTGCGCGGACTCCTCTTACAAGCGGTCTGGGTAATTGTGCTTATGATGATTTCGAAGTTGTCGTGGGATTCCGGGATGAGGAAATATGTAGCCGTTGGAGGTTAGATCTGTGAGTATCAGCTTGACGGAGTTTCGGAAGCATGTACGTATGTTCTTTATTTTCGCAAAGAACAGCTTGGTCGGTTACATGGAATACAAAGCGAATTTCTACTCCGGTTTGATCATGGAGACCGTATTTCTGTTTTCCAAACTTATCTATATCTTGTTCGTTTTCCAGCTCGGGATCGAAATCAATGGCATTTCTCCTGACCAGATGTTGATCTTCACGGGGACCTATACGATTATGATCGCAATCTATACAGGACTGTTTATGGATAACTTTTATAGATTCGCCGGCCATATCCGCAACGGGACGCTGGACTTGTATATGACGAAGCCGCTTTCGCTGCAGTTCATGATTTCATTCCGGCACGTTAACTTCGCGTTTCCGATCCCGAACCTGATCGCCGGGATCACGATGATCGTACTGGCTTGGCGGCGTCTTGACATCGAGCCAAGCTTGATCCACGTGGCCGGATATATCGGCGTGATCTTGAGTAGCACGATCGTGACCTATTCGGTGCTTCTACTTCCGCAAATCCTTGCCTTCTGGACGGTGAAGTCCGGTTCGATCTTCGAAATACTCGACAAATGTTGGGATTTAAACAATATGCCGATGTACATATACCCCAAATGGCTGCGGAGAATTGGGCTGTATGTCGTGCCGATCTTGTTCATCACCAACATGCCGTCGGTTTATTTGATTGATCGATTGGACTTGTTCCTTGGGATATGGATTTTTGTAGCTCCCGTTATATCGCTTCTAGTGGTCAGGCTGTTCTGGAAGCTGGCCGTCAAACGCTATGAAAGCGCCAGCAGTTAGAGAAATGCCCTACAAACAAATTGTTGAGAAGGTGAATTGAATGAGCAGGACGGAGCATGAGCGTCATCCATTGCAGACAGAGGCCATTACAAAAAAACGGCTGCACAACGGGATTGAAATCTATCAAAATAACGAAGGAGAGACCGAGTTTCTCTACAACGAGATTTTCCACAAGGAGATGTATTTCAAGCACGGGATTACGCTTCCGGATCATGGCACGGTCCTGGATGTCGGGGCTAATATCGGCATGTTCAGCCTATATGTCAGCAGCAAGAGCGACTGCAGGGTGTATGCCTTTGAGCCACTGCCTCCGACGTTTAAACTCTTGAAGATGAATACAAACTCGCTGCCTCGCGTAACGACGGTTAACGTCGGGCTTTCCAATGAGATCAAGGAAGCGGAGTTTGCCTATTTTCCTACGATGTCCACGGACTCTGTCCAGATCAAATACAGGGAGAAACACGATCAAGATCTCCGATACGGGTTAATCAACCATTACGAAGATAATTTCGCTGACCGGCGAATGCTAAACCGCTTTGTCGATCATCTTATGTCGCCGAAGCTTCTGAATGAACAAATCTATCGTTGCAAGCTAACTACGATCTCCGATATGATCCGTTTTTATGATCTGAACCAAATTGATCTGCTCAAAATCGACGTGGAAAAAAGTGAGTTCGAGGTGCTGGAAGGAATCCAACCGGAAGATTGGAGCAAAATCAGGCAAATTGTAATGGAGGTACACGGACTGGACGGAGAGCAGATCAGCAGGCTCGAGAACATCTTCCAAACCTACGGCTTCTATGCCGTGATCGATTACTACGAAGATTTGAATATCCCAAATTACTATAATGTGTACGCGTTGAATCAAATGCATACGTCGGCTGGGTGATAGTCATGCTACAACATCTACATGCAAGGTTGGTATGCTCCAGCTGCAAGGGCGTGCTGGTCCAGTCGGAGGCATTGCTGCAATGCTGCAGCTGCGATGCGGTATATACGAACGATGACCGTTATGTATCGATGCTCGACCGGCGTGAGCAGTTTGTCCACCCTTCCGAATGGAACCGGAAAGAGGCTGAAATTCGGGATTATAGCGAGATTTCGCACTCTCTTGCGCTGTCCGGTATAGGCCGATTCGCCACCTTCTTAAATTATGGTTACGTCCCGCACGGGAATGAGCAACATGCGGTGATCGAGCCCGACGATGCATGGAATAGAAACTCGGTCAAGCTGCTGCTTGAGACAGTGGGCAGGACGGCGATTCGGGAGCGGCAGGTGATCGACATCGGATGCGGCAGGGGAGGGAACATAGCAGCTCTGTCTAAATATTTCAAGCCGCTGTCTATTGTCGGTCTCGACATCTGCCCGGCGAATATTGCCTATTGCAATGCCAAATCCCGAGGGGGTGAATCTTTGTATCTCGTCGGTGATGCGGAGAATATACCGTTTGCAGACGAGAGCTTCGATGTGGTGTTAAATATAGAATCCGCACATGCCTATCCGAACCGATCACGATTCTATGAAGAGGTGTACCGGATAATGAGAGTTGGCGGCGTATTTCTGTATACGGAGCTGATGCTGGGAGATCAGGTAGCGCAGAACATCAGGCTGTTAGAGGAAGCAGGCCTGTCTGTAATCCGCAATCAGGATGTGACTTCGAATGTTCTTCTATCATGTGATGAGAGTGCGAAGCAGCGTACTGGCACACAAGGGATCGCGAGCAACGCCAAAGCGAGCACGAATATTGGAGATATCAATGAATTCATCGCATTGCCCGGCTCAAAGAAATATGAAGAGATGAAGGCTGGAACGCGGCAATACCGTATGATGAACCTTGTTAAGAGGTAATATAGCCGTAATATCAACAATAATTTTAGTATAGGAGAAATATTGTATGGAAGAAATTATTTCCCTGGACACCTTTCAGCCCTTCGACGGCATGACAAAAATGTATCCTCATCATAATTTTCCTTATTTTAATTGCGGCTATAATTTGTTGTTAACGCTTGCCAGATATTTTAAAAAAGATGAGTTGCCGATTTTGAATAATGTTATTAGTATTTATAGATTTGATAAACAAAAAATACAAACAAGAGGATATTTCAAGTTAGAGGTGTTGGATCTTGAGGAGGGAGATCAGATCCTTGAGGAAATGGGGATCTCTATTCGTAAAAAATCCCCTGAACTAGATACGTTACAAGATGAGATCATAAACTCTATTTCAAGTGGTCATCCGATTTCCATATTTATTGATTTATTTTATCAACGCGGGAGAGACTTTTACTATAACCAAAAACATGGACTGCACCCTGTTTTTGTCTATGGCTTCAATCTTACGAACGAGGAAATATATACGGTTGATGATATTACAGAATACAGACAATATTCTCTGCCATTTTCAGAATTTAAATGGTCATGTATGACTTCGGAACACGTAAAGATGCCAGACTACTTTTGGGAATATGCGCTAGTGCCCCCCGGTAATCATGAGATCTTGAACAATAAGAATTTAGCACACACAACCATCAATACATTCGTAGAAAATATGTGCAGGTATCAAAATGAAATAACGGAAAGTTTGAATAATATACGGTTGTTGGCAGAAAATTACGAGCTCATTATAAAAAATGAAACGATTATAGAAACATTGAGCAGTACTATTTATAGGAAATGTTCTGAGAAATACAGGTTAAATACTCTCTATAAGTACAACATTGATCATATCAATGCAAAACATACGCTTGACCCGTTATTGGACCAAATTATTCATGACTGGAAGACAGTAAGGATCTATTCGAATAAAGCCATCATGTCCCAAAAGTTCACTGGGGAAATCATAGACAAGTGCATTGGTTTATTTACAAAAATATATACGAATGAAGTACATTTTAATAATCAATTATTTTTAATGTTAAAGGCTTTCAGGTAAAATCACATCTAATATTGCTAGAAATGAGCCGCATCAACAGGCATACTGTGCATGTGTCTTTTCATCGTATGAAAACCGCCGCGAACAGAGAAGCCGCCGCCGCTGTCTGCATCAACACTTTAAACACAAACGGCAGAGATGCCGTTTTTTTGTTTTGATTTTGTTACAGCACACTAGTCATGTAGAGTGTTACTCACTGTTGGTCAGGAAAGACTAATAGTTGAGATGTATTGGCGAAAATAGCAAAGAGGGGAAATTAACCCCTCTTTTTCTTTTCCCCTCTGAACTACCGTGTCCCGTTAGTATCAACGAGGCCGTCTTATCTTTCATTTATGACAGGTGATGATCTTGTAAAGATCTATGTATAAAAGAGTAAGTGGAGAATATCTCATCGAACAGGCATATCTGACAAAAACAGAAAAAACTAAATTTCAGCTCGAAAATCCGAAAACTCAACTCATTGAAAAAACCTCTCTATCTAAGAGTGAAAATTCTTGGATTAAAAAGCCAGATGTTGTATCCAAGGGGGCGCAGTATAGCTTTGCTTCTGTCGCAGATTACATCACAGAGTGGAACGATCTCTCTTTTCCTGGCGCAACATGCGGATCAGGTGTACGGGGTGGAGATCGTGCCCGAAGCGATTGAAGATGCTCGCAGCAATGCGTTCTTGAACGAGATGTGTAACGTGAAGTTCGAAGTTGGCGCATCCGAGGAAGGTATTCTATGCTAGAAAGAACAAGGTATTGAAGCTGATGTGATCGTAGTTGATCCACCGCGCAAGGGCTGTGATCCACTTTTACTTGAAACGATCCTGGAGATGAAGCCGGAGCGAGTGGTGTATGTGAGCTGTAATCCGAGTACGTTGGCACGTGATCTTCGTGTGCTTGAGGATGGTGGATATCGCACGGTTGAGGTAACGCCGGTGGATATGTTCCCACATACGGTGCATGTGGATAGTGTAGTGATGTTGGTTAGGGTATAGTGTTTTGAAGCTACATTTACCTGTTTTAATAAATTACTTTGCCCGAAGCTTCTAAAGCTCGGGCTATAGTTGTTATAACCATTAGTAGAGTTGATGTTGGTCTGAACAATATCCAATTTTTCAGTTTATCCGTTTTTAATAGCTGTGTGTTGTTCAATGTTTTCTAATGCCAAGGTAAGGCGTGGCAAAGGTATACCTAACTTTTTTGCTTCTCTCACAACTTCAAGTACTGCAAAACCGGCTTTACTATTGTTGTATTCAATGAAAAGTCGCGGTAAGCTGCCCTTTGTAAAAATAACCTTGTTAAACAGCGTGCCGAGAAGTGCTGATGGAATTTTGGTCAACAGTAGAGTAATCGCGTCCATCTTTGCGCCTCTTGCTTTAAGTACAGGTGCCATTTCCCGCATATTCTTACCAACATTTGCGAATGAGTCACGATGATTCATAAGTGCTGGAAAACTTCCCCGTTTTAACACCTCGGTCTCCATCGCCGCATTCACGGCAAAGTGATTCCATAGCCAGCTTTGCATATCCTTTATCCAATTGATTTTAAAATGGGCGCTTTCAAATAGTTCTTTGACCTTGTTGTTTATCTGTTCCGTGCCTACACGTGGTTTTTCCAGAAATATCGTTTTTAAGAAGCCGCCCCTAAGCTTATTGTCCTCAATGCCGCCTCCTGCTCCTGGGAAACCAAAGACAACATTGTTCATAGACAAGGGCAAGATCGATGATTTTAAATCCTGCCAAATATTATTGAATATAAGGATCGGGGTGTTACCCGCGGTAGTCGATAGTAATTGTGCTGCTTCGGGAAGTTGTTTCGTATTGACACTCGCAATAATAAGATCGTAATTTGGGCTTATCTCCTCATGCAGCTTGACTTTCCAGTTTTCCTTGATTAACCGTTTCGCTCTTCGTGCGTCCCACATTTCAAGCGCTATATGACTTCCGAAGGTTTCTTTTCTCCCTTTTCTAACGTAAAACTCAACGGTGTGGCCTGCCTTTTCGAAAGCCCACGCGTATTGGGTCGATATTACACCTCTACCGAAAAATAAAATTCTCATCTTAGCCTCCTAATAATCAATATTCATCCTTGTTGATGATCCAACAACGTGTTGTATAATATTATTGTATTGATTCACTATACGGTCATCAACCATCAGATTTTTAATATCTGTCGGATAATTGATCGAACAGCAAACGGAGGAAAATAATGAAAAAGCAACCTGAAATTACGGACAAAACAAGGCAGACATTCATAAATGTATTCTGCGATTTATATAGCCAAAAACCCATCGAAAAAATATCTATTCAAGAGATTGCTAACCAATCAGGATATAATCGGAGTACATTTTATCAATACTTTACAGATATCTATGAGTTGTTGGACTGCGTTGAGGAGCGTATTTTGAAATCCATTAAGGAGGAAATGGCAGGCAGAGAGTTTTCTACACATACTATTCAAGATGCACTTCAATGCTTAGAAAATGCAGAGGAGATTTCAGTTCTTAAAGCTATATTGGGCGACTATGGTTCTGTTCATTTTGTGGAACGCTTGAAAAGAGAAATTCCCTTTGAGCGATTGATTGTGGATTTTCCAACAGATGATGTCTTGGCACAATATATCATTGAGTTTTACATTTCAACATTAATATCTATGTTTCGTCTTTGGATACGCAACGACAAAGATCTATCGTCGGAGGAATTGATCAAACTGATCGATAGTCTATTTTCAAAGGGGATAACACCGTATCATATCTTTGGCACGGTCAATCCGCAGCGTTCAGGAGTGTAGCGATGATGGTTAGAAAGCTAAACATAAACATAAGGGGTTCGAGAATTTATACATAATTCTCGAACCCCTTCTTGTCTAATACACATGCACACTCGCGCCAAGCACGGATTTGTTTTGTACGGAATTACCGGATAGATATACCTTTTGCAGATTAGGCAGCTGGCTAAGGGTCTCTATATTGGAAATGGCATTGTTCTCGAGATGAAGCTCTTCTATGGCCTGCCAGTTGCTCATGAATTCGAGAGAAGCCAAATTGCTGTCTTGCAGAGTGAAGGTACGTAGAGCGGACATGTTGGCAAAGTAAGGCATTATTTGGTCAACTTCAGTAACAGAGGTATTGTTCATGCTAAAATATGACTGATTTAAGGTCAAATGTTCAAGTACGCTGTTCTTCGCGGCCGCCTTTTGTTCAAAGTTCAGCCTACACTCGTAGCACACCAGAGATTTCACCTGCTTCAAACGAAATAAGGCATCGCTTTCCTTGAACAGTGACGAGTCGTAAATGTTTAAGGTCTCTAGGCGGGACAAGCCGTCCAGGGCGGCAAGACGGGTTATTTCATCGATCTCCCAGAGCGAGAGTTGCTCCAGTTTCGGGAATTTCCCCAGCGCAGCCAAGTTCAATTCCCCACTTCCGCCACGGAGCGTCAGACTGGTTGTAACCGGGGCCTTTAGCCCGGGGAGAAAGGAGCTTGGAATTTCCACTCGCTCTACTTTAGGCAGTGTCAGCGCTTCTGCATTCTCGTAGTAGCCGGACAACGTTAATTCCCGCAAAGAGGGCAGACTGTTTATGGCCTTTACCGAGCCAAGCTCACTTAGAGAAGCCAGGCGTAGTGTGGTAATAGAGTTTTTGCCGGTCAAGCGCTCCAGACTGGAGAAGTTTACATTTTCAATATCTAACGTTTGTAGAGCAGGCATATTTTGCACAAAGTCGATGGACTTTACGTTCGTTAAATAGGACAACTGAAGCTCCTGAAGCTGGGTCAAGGCATACAGCGGCTGCAGGTCTGTGGTTTCACTGTACTGTATAGACAAGGATGATAACCCGGTCATGGACGACAACCATCCGAGTTCATCGACAAAGGTGAGCGACAGGGACTTGATTGGCAATTGGTTTAACAAGTGAAAATCTGTTACGGACTCATCCACATAGGTAATGGATAAAGAGTTCAGATTGGGGAATTCCAGCAACATAGCCAATTCCTGATTGCTGCGAAGCTGAGTGGTAAGCTCCGTAATTTTAGACTTGTCGCCAAAGTAGCCCGAAAATGTACTAAAGGATTCGTTAAAAGCGCCACCATAACTTTTTAATCCGGGCATATGGGCCAAAGTGGTTTGGTCCGTCTGGGATATTTCATAGGTATTCGTCAGGTCCAATGCCGTCAGTCCCTTAAAAGCTTCAAAATCTCGCTGATCAATCCGCTGGCTATTCAGTTTCTTGTCCTGAGTAATATAAGTGATCTTCTCGGCCTGTTCATCGCTGAAGGGATCGGAGAGGCTATATGTAAACTTCCACTGATCATTCTCCGAATGCTCTACGGTTAAATAGCGAATACGAGCCAATTCCTCCTCTGTTGGCAAGGCGGCCCCTTTATCAAAGATATCTCGCAAAAATGAGAGCAGAACCTCGCTTTCAGGCATCTTTCGTAAAGGCAGATTGGCTTCTGTTTTTGGATAGGTGGAGCTGTTGCTATAATAAAAATATGTACCGATCGCGCCAGTTAGGACTAACATCAGTATCAGCATTACCTTTACGGAGGCAGTCTGCTTCAGCGGTGCTTTAGGGGGTGTTCCGTGGTAATGATTAATGGTCTGGTCTACGTAATACACATGATTTTGCTTCAATAAAAGCTCTGTTTCACAATAGGGACACTTTAAAACCTCATCCTTCTTGTATTCGATTTTTCCGTTGCAATTGGGGCAGTTTAGCGGGATAAACGCCACGAATGTCCCCTCCTTCATTATGATGGTCATAAGATCATGCTGAACGGTCATCTGATTTCATTATACCTTGTGAATTTACGTTTGATGAGAGAAAGAAGTTTCACATAACGAAGGAGCAGGGAAATCCTGCTCCTTTTTGATCTTTTTTAAGTATGGTCTGGTGGTAGGTCTTATTAAATAAATCATCAAGCAATAGATGTAATCGGATGTTTAACGTGCAGAGGGTAGAGATGTTCACCATGGGTTCTTACAAATAAACCTTCATTGGTGATCGAACTTTTTAGAACGATATCATCTGTTGCATCTGGAGTGAAATGAAAGGTTACTTTCTCTGTATCTTCATCTGCAATCTTATCCAATATATCTTTCATATTCATTTCGTTTAAGCTAACAACGTCGAAGAGCTCAATATGATTGTCTTCTTTCTGATAAATAACAATGACGTTTTCGTTTTCCAAGTAATAAATATCATCACTAAAGACATTCAGGCAATAAAACATGAGTATTCCTTGAGCATGATGGGTTGCGAAATGCTGAGAAACAGGCAATCTTTCCGATGCCAATTTTTGAATAAGACGTAAATCCTCCGCGTTAGTTACATTTAGTTTTCGGATGTTCGCAGGCTCGGGTGATTTTTTTGCCGTATAATTCATTGAAAAAAGATGTTCTTCCACAGGATTAAATCCAAACTTGGGATAAAAATCAAGCACCGATTCATTGGCAAAAAGGTACATGTAATCGTACTTGTTCTCGTATTCCTCTAAAACTTTATTCATTAAACGTGTGGAGAGTCCTTTTCCCCGATAATCAGGATGTGTCATCACCGTGCCGATTTGAATCGCTTTTTTCTTCTCACCGTGAATGATGAGCTCAAGGATGTTAACAGAAACGTTGGCAATAACCTGGTCTCCATCGACATATGAATAAGGGATGTAACGCTCGCCCCAGTATCCTTGTTGATACCAATCTTCAAAATTGATCTCAAACGTGTTGACAGCAAGCTCGAAAAAACTCTTGCGCAGTACTTCATTGTTTTTATAATTCTTCATAAATATTAATTCTTGCATGGTATTCTCCCCTTAATCTTCAAAAGTGACTGTTTGTACAGTGGTACGATCCCGTATTTAACTATATAAAATATGATTGCAGGTGACAATTGCAGGTGACAAAAATCCTCTCTTAACAACGCATTTTAAACAAACCTGGCGATATTGGTTAAGCAGGAGTTTTAACAAGAGAAAGTGGAGTTTGATATGGAAAGAGACGCGAGCAAATTCGCGTCTTCTTTTTTTGCATGCTTTATAGGATATGCTTAAATGCAATTGCGTCAGTGAACTGTTTTTCACTATTAAAAATCTTGGTCTATTAATCTACGTTAAAATGCACGATTGCACTATATAACATCTTGTTGCGAAAAGGGTCAAACGTGACTTGATGCTGAACTTGCTTCACGCGCAGCATTAATGCTTTGTTCATTCCGATTCGCTCTTCGATCGCTCGTTCGAGTTCACGGAAGTCATAAGCCTGCAAACATTCGACTTTGTCTTTGATCATATCCAGTGAAATTTCCATATATCATTCAGGCCTCCTTAAAATCTCGATTTGCAGGTTAAAAGCCTGTCGAGCTTCATTCTAGAGGAGCTTTTCCAGTTCGGCAAGTGCAATCGGGCTGAAAATCTAATAGAGACGTGATAAAATCGGGAAAGAGCAATTTCGAGATCATCGCACTTCCATTAATCTGAAGATCTAATGGAAGTAATAACAGATACTGCTGTTTGAAGGAAGTTCATTTGCATGGTATAAGTGAAGAAGCAAGGACAGCATAATGTGAATTGCAACGAAACTGCGAATGATCATGTAAAGGATAGGCCAGCAGATGCATGAGTTACGAGGTTTACTATTTTAACTATTAATGAGGACAAAGATTGTCCTGGAATGTATAGAGGAGCTTTTGAGATGACAAAGGAAAACTTTTGGCGTGAATTGCCACGACCATTTTTTATACTGGCACCCATGGAAGATGTGACGGATGTTGTGTTTCGGCATGTCGTAGGTGAAGCGGGAAGACCGGATGTGTTTTTTACGGAGTTTGCGAACACAGAGAGTTATTGTCACCCGGAGGGGCACCATAGTGTGCGCGGGCGTCTGACATTTACAGCGGATGAACAGCCGATTGTGGCTCATATCTGGGGAGATAAACCGGAATTCTTTCGTGAGATGAGTATCGGTATGGCAAAGGAAGGCTTTAAAGGCATCGATATCAATATGGGTTGTCCGGTAGCGAATGTAGCCGAGAATGGAAAAGGAAGTGGATTGATCTGCCGGCCAGCCCTTGCGGCGGAGATTATTCAGGCGGCGAAAGCCGGGGGGCTGCCGGTCAGTGTAAAAACGCGTCTCGGATTTACTGAGGTAGACGAATGGCGTGACTGGTTAACCCATATCTTGCAACAGGACATTGTGAATCTGTCCATTCACCTGCGGACAAGAGAAGAAATGAGCAAAGTAGATGCTCACTGGGAACTGATTCCGGAGATTAAGAAGCTTCGTGATGAGATAGCGCCCAATACACTGCTGACGATTAACGGGGATATTCCTGACCGTGAGACGGGCCTGAGACTAGCTGAGCAATATGGCGTGGATGGCATTATGATTGGACGCGGTATTTTCCAGAATCCGTTTGCTTTTGAGAAGAAGCCGAAGGAACACAGCAGCACGGAATTGCTTGATTTGCTACGGCTGCATCTGGATCTCCATGATCAATATTCCGAGCTTGAACCACGTTCGTTCAGCCCGCTGGCCCGGTTTTTCAAAATCTATGTTCGTGGCTTCCGCGGTGCTAGTGAGCTGAGAAACAGCTTGATGAACGCCAAAACCACTTCTAAAGTACGCGAATTGCTCAATGAGTTTGAAAGTAATGAACAGGTGGGAGTAGAGTAAGACGTAATCATGGATACGGAGTATGATTCAGGTAGATTAATAGCAAAAAAAGAAGCGGTAACTTTTCCGCTTCTTTTTTGCTTTGCTGTTTAACGCGTATACGCAGGCTTCTCCATAGCCACCGGCTGAGGATTGGCAAGCACCCATAACACAGCCAACTCGGATAATCTGGCGGGCGCATCAAAATCGTATCCATTGTGAAGTCTGCTGACCAAGTCTGCTGCCTCTTGGAGAAGTGCCGGGGCGAGTGGCGTACCAGAGCCCAGGTGACGAATCAGTGCATCCAGCATCTTGCGATACTCCGCATCCCAGTTTCCACCGCCATTATCCAATACTTCATGGGACACACGTCCTGTGATGCGGATGACCTCTCCCTGCACCGTTTGAGCGTGGCCTTGGGCGGGAATGAGATATTCCCACAGCTCTTGGTGCTGTTTGGTCCAGGTGGTTGCCTTTACCTGAATGGGAGTAGTCCCATCGTGTATGATCCGATTCGCTACCGGCTCAACATCAAATAACGGGTACAGTTTGATCAGCGCGTCTGAAACTTCATCGACCTTGTCCTTATTGAACTTCTCACGGACGAATTCAAAATCCTTACCGATCCGCTTCACCGATTCTTTCATATCGGGGGTGACCGATGCTCCGGCATTCAGCAGAATTGCGGCAATCTCTGCCAGACTGACTATATCGCTATTCCTGCAATTGGCTAACCCCTTAGCTAATGGCGTATTTCCCTGTTTATTTTCTACGTTAATCGTAGCGCCTTGGTTTACCAACTCTTGAACCACTTTGGTTCGATACCCATTGACTGCTGCATGTAACGGTGTTTCATTTTGGTAATCCACAGCGTCCAGATCCGCACCTAATTCAAGGAACAGGGGTACATTTCCTGACCAGTGTGAGGCATGGGCATGTAAAGGCGTGCGTTGATATTTGTCGCGTGCATTAATATCTGCCCCTTGCTCTACCAGCCAACGAACCAATTCATCCGATATTTGACGAAAGCTGAGGGTCGTACCTTTGCTGTAGCCCCCGCGGGCATCCCATTCGCATTGCTCGAAAACCTCTTTTACGGTAGCGATATCATTATCTTTAACGAGTTTTTCCATATGAGCAGGTAAGGTTGCTTTCTTCGTAGCCATTACACTCTTCCTCTCCTTTGTGAATAACAACGTATGTTCCAATGGTAGGCTATGACGATTTAATAGTAAGTAGATAATTTTCTGCAATTTTATCACATAGGGGATTTTAAAACCAATAACTGGGTTTCTTCCATCATCCATTTGGTTTGCTATGTTATAATTTAGATGAATGTTGATACTGGAGACGGATTGAAAAATATTTGAAATGATCGCCGTAATTCATGCGGTAGGCTTTTGATAATAGGAGGATCTATGTCCTGGAGTAAATTGAAGCAACAACTGGAGAGTTTTCTTAGTCCTGCGTTAGTTGGAAGGGTGGAGTACCGTGCCACCAGCTATAGCTATTCACCTGATAAATCAGGCAATTGTTATATTACTGTAGATAAAAAGAATGTACTCAACATGAGTGATACTACAACCCCAATTCGATGGTATCAGTCAGAGCAGGAGATCAAGAGCGACCCGGAAATCATGATTCCTGTGAGCGATGAAGAGATTGAAGCTATCAGAAAAGATTCCAAAGGACCCATTCCCGAGGATCGTCTTCAAGTCATGGCAAGAAGTAGAAAAATCTCCGTACATGCCAAAGAGCTTTTGTTGGCTCAGACCGCACTTAGTAAATCGAATTTTACCGTTGCAGCTACGACGTATTTATCCACTTCTATAGAGGATAATCTGGAGAGCAAGGATATCTTGTTTAATATTCTGGCTTTAATGGACAGACGAGTTGGCAAAAAGCGAATTCTAAATATGTCGAAGCAGGTCAAATTAAAGCATCCAGCCGTTCAGTATTTTTATGAACTGCGTCGTCGTACGGTGTGAAATTGAATAACGTTCACGGATAGAGGTACACTGTGTCGGTGAAGGTTTCACTGAAATCTGTCTAATAAGTGGATATAGCTTTTAACTATAACCAGTTATGGTTTTTTAGTATCCCTTCTAACTGCTCTCAGCGTGATATGATCATTGTATACAACGAGGGGGTTTTTTACATGACTGATAAGTTCCAGATCGTAGGAAGTTTATTGCGGCCGGATGAGCTGCTGAAATATAAAACGCAAATTGAACATAATGATGATATCCAATATCCGTTCTATGAAAACTACGAAGGATATGAGAAGTGTGAGACGGAGGCAATCAAACAAGTTGTCGCTAAGGAAATCGAACATAACTTGTCCGTGGTTACCGATGGCGAATTCTCCAAATCGATGTGGCATCTGGACTTTGTATGGGGATTTGGCGGAGTGAAGCGTTACATCGCGGATCACGGCTATTTTTTCAGAGATGTGGACGGAACTTCGAAATATGAAACACGCAAAGATATTGGACTGCGCATCACTGATAAATTGAGTGGAAAGAACCATCATTTCATTCAACTGTTCCAACAACTGCAAGACACGGCTGGCGAGCAACAAACGAAACTTTGCGTACCGTCTCCTTCCCATATTTTCGGTGAGCTTTCCTGGTCAGATAACATTGGCGGTACGGATGCTGTATATCAAAACATACAGGAGCTCAAAGAGGGTCTTGTGATCGCGTATAAGGAATTCGTGGAGGAATTCGCTGCAGTGGGCGGTAAAATTCTGCAATTCGATGATTGCTTGTGGGAACTGTTTGCAGACGACAACCCGAACTCTCCTTTTACAGGGGAACATATTAATCAAGATGAAGTATCAGGTCTCGCAACTGAATTCATTGATATTAATAATACCGTGATTGACTTTGGTCATAGCCTTGGCTTGAAAATGTGGACACATAACTGCCGCGGCAATTATGATTCCCGCAACATGGGTGGTGGATCGTATGCCAAAATTGCGAATCTGTTCCTGAAGCAATTGAAGTATGACCGTTTCTTCCTGGAGTGGGATGATGATCGTGCGGGTTCAATTGAAGCTCTGGAAGTGTTCAAGGACAGACCTGAAACGGAAATTGTACTGGGTCTGTTGTCATCCAAAACGAGTACACTCGATGATGAAGCACGTGTTGTCCGTTTGCTGGACGAAGCTTCCAAAATCATCGATAAGGATCGGCTGTTGTTGTCTCACCAATGCGGCTTTGCATCTTGTGATGGCGGTAACGAATTAAGCGAAGCTCAGCAATGGGCGAAGATTGATCAAGGGCAGAAGATTGCAAAGCAATATTGGGGCAGCACCGTCTAGAATTTAAGCTGAATGTATTGTGACCTTATAAATACATTGCTCGATCAATAGTGTTATGCACGATAATGAAACGGCGACTTTTCCTCTGGAATCTATCCAGGGAGAAGCCGCCGTATTTGTTGTGGAACGTACGTATGGGTACGTTCTCATTTCTATAACTTTTTTAAACTAATGATGGGGCTTGTCATTCTTTATTTCTGAGATTCACGCTGTGCCAGCCATTCCTTTTTCAACAAAGCATATTGATACGTATTCTCGTATTTCGGTGTGCCGTCCTCATTTTTGACAAATGAAACGAACTCCAAAAAAAGACCCTCCCGGCGCATGCCCAGCTTCTCACACAGTTTCTGAGAACGGAAGTTATCATCCTCGACATAAGCGTACAATCTTCTTATTCCCTGTTCCATAAAGAGATTTTCGATGAAAGCATTGGCGCTCTCACTGGCGTACCCTTTCCCTTCAAATCTGCCATTAAAATTCCAACCTATACTATACGTATCTGAATTCGAATCTTTATCCGTATCGGAATCCCGATCTTCCCTCATACCAAACAGCTCACCGATCAACTCGTTACTGTCTTTCAGACAGACTGCGATGTGGGAATCGTCACTGCTTCTTTTTGCGACCTCTGCCGCCGCATCTTCCAATGTTGAAATTTGTTGATCCATAAAACAATTCACTCTGGGATTTGCTGTGTATTCCAACAGTCCGGCTGCGTCCGTTACGGTGAAATTTCTCAGGATTAATCGATTGGTTTTAAGTATTTGCATAAGATGATATACCTCCGGTTTTCATATCAATAGATTGGCTTTGTTCATGTTGTATCTCTTTTTATTTTACGAGACGCCCTATTCGTACTATAACTGGGTATAGCCTTGGGTTTGGCTTTGGTACTGTCTGACCGGGAGAACAATCCCACCAATTTCTCCCTATAGATATAACCGAATACGAACCCGATTACAGCGACAACAGAAATAATAATGGCGATTGTGTATTGTTGCATATGAATCGTGGACCCTACAACGGTAGATGCGATGATCCATGGCAGACGACCAACGATAAGGATCGTGAAGAACCTAAACGAACTAATCGATGTAAGTGCGGCGACAAATACAAGCATGTCTTTGGGCAAGCCGGGAATTACGAAAAAGATGAATAAAAAAGCGGAGAACTTCTTCTCATCATGAATTAACGACATCCACTTATTATTTTTCTTTTGCATTAGCCGTGAAATATAGGCGCGACCGATAAAACGAGTAAAATAAAAAGCAATCGCTGAGCCTATAATCAAACCTATTGTAGTATACAAGGACCCAAGTGTAACCCCATAGATATAACCGCCTGCAATCTGTACCACTTCTCCTGGAATGGGTGCAACCACGATCTGAAGAATCTGGAATAAAATAAACATGACCGGACCCCAATGGCCTGTTGAATGAATATACGCTCTGAAGTTGTCCATGGAAGACATGATTTTAATAAGGGCAGGAGAATAATACACCAGTAGACCAATGGACAACATGATGAACAGACCCAACAATATGTTAATCATTACTTTTTTCGAAGGTTGTGGCATACCTGACGACCCCTTTGTCTAATAACTTCTACATATTTACAGTATAAGACGAAATTATTAAGAGATACCTACATAACTTCTGAAGAATTCTTAAGTCGATTGTATTTGCTGGTAGTCGCTAATAGCGCATATTATACTGAAATTAGACGGAGGGATCAGATGAGCAAGAAAATTCTAATTGCTGATGATAACAGTGAAATTCGTGAAATTGTAAGGATTTTGTTAGAGAGTGAGAATTATGAAGTGATTGAAGCGATAGATGGTCAAGATGCGATTGATAAAGTGAACGAAGAGACGGATCTCATTATTTTGGATATGATGATGCCCAATAAATCGGGGCTGAAGGCGTGTCTGGAGATTCGTGAAAAAACAAGCGCACCGATCCTGTTTCTCACGGCGAAAACGCAGGATTCTGACAAACAATTGGCATTTTCCTCAGGCAGTGATGACTTTTTGTCCAAACCCTTTTCCTATACAGAACTCGTTTCGAGGGTGAAGGCCTTACTGCGGAGGTATTATGTTTATCGGGGCAAGGAGAAGACCGAAGAACAGGACCAAATTATCGTTAAGGATCTTACCGTCCATCAGGATTCAAAAGCCGTGTTTGTTGGGGAGAAGGAGATTGCTCTGACTGAAATTGAATACCAGATTTTGCTGTTGTTGGTTAAGAAACGACGAAAGGTATTCTCGGCAGAAAACATATATGAGAGTGTTTGGGGGCAACCCTACTTTTATACGTGTAATAACACGGTGATGGTTCATATTCGTAACTTGAGAGGCAAACTGGAGGATGACCCGCAGAACCCTAAATATGTGAAGACCGTTTGGGGGAAGGGGTACAAAATTGAATAGATTATTAATCGGAAAAAAGCTGAAGATTAAACTGGTTCTGGCGGTTGTCATTTCTTTGGTCATTTCCATAAGTGCACTCGTTATTTTACAAGTTGTTGGCGAGACTGTATTGGATAGTTATTTAAGCAAATCCACTTTTGTAGAGAACAGGCAGCAAGATGCGCTTGATCGATTAGAAGCATTTGTGAATAACCAGAACGTGTCAACTCGTGATCATGAGGAATTGTCTGCTTGGATAAGACATGAGCGCTACTTAAATCTGTATATTTTT